>NZ_MODW01000009.1 GCF_001866135.1 Microbacterium sp. LCT-H2 | reverse complement strand
CCGCAGGGCAACTTCTCTATCTTACCGATCTCGTTTCCGTTGTCAAGTCCGAGTTTCTTCGGCCTGACCGTGGGAACGGATCAGCATCCTTCATCCTGTTCACTCAGAGTGTGTGGGATTCGGGAGGTGTTCGATGCTTGACGGGAGCCGGTCCGAGGACCTCCGCTCAACCGTTTGGGGCGAACAGGTAATAACTTACGTGGGTTCCGAGCATCGGGCAAATCACCGTCGATTCCCGGGCGTGTCGCCCGCCCCTCAGTCCGCGGCCCTTCCCGCCGGCGCGAATCCGGAGGAGTCGGAGTGGTCCTCGGGCTGCAGATCCCCGACGCGCTTCGGCGTCGCGACGACGGCCAGCAGCGACACCAGGCAGGCGCCGATGACGAACAGCACCACGAGCCAGAGTCCTCCCCCGGCGGCCGCGACGAGAGCGGAGGCGATGAGGGGGGTCGGCCCCGCGACCAGAGCGCCGTTGAGCTCTCGGGCCGTCGCGACGCCCGTGAAGCGGTAGCGGGTCGGGAAGAGATTCGTGAGGAAGGTCCCGGTGGAGGCGGCGGTCGCTCCCACCGCGATGACACCGAGCGCCGTCATCCCGAGAGCGGCCAGCACCGGGTCGCCGGACTGCAGCGAGAGGAAGACCGGGTACGTGAGGACGATCCCGGCGACGGAACCGAAGACGACCACGCGCTTGGCCCCGAAACGATCGACCGCGACTCCACCGAGGACGGGAGCGAAGGCGGTGAGCAGCGAGGACACCAGGACCGCGATCAGCGCCTCGACCCGGGGCATGCCGACCGTCAGCGTGAGATAGCTCAGCGCGAAGGCGCTCAGCACGTAGTTCGTCACGTTGTGACCGCACACACTGAAGAAGCCGAGGAAGAGCTCGCGAGGACTGCGCCGGAAGAGCTCGGCCAGGGGCACCTTCATCGCGGTGTGCTCGGCGTTCGCCACGGCGTCCCGGTACTCGGGCGTCTCCTCGAGACGGCGACGGATCCACAGCGCGAGGACGAAGAGGACGGCGGAGACCAGGAACGGGATGCGCCAGGCCCAGCCAAGCAGCACGTCGCCGGGAAGCATCGAGGCGAACGTGAATGCCAGCGTCGCGAGGAACGCTCCGCCCGGGGCCCCCGAGGTGACCAGTCCGATGACCCTTCCCCGGCGCGGTTCGGGCGCGTACTCCGCGACGAGCGTGAGGGCACCGGCGAGTTCCGCTCCGGCACCGAAGCCCTGGATGAAGCGGAACAGGATAAGCAGGATCGGCGCGGCCACCCCGATCGCCTCGGCGGTCGGGAGGAGCCCGATGCCCACGGTCGCGATCCCCATGAGCACGATGGTCAGGATCATCGCGGGCTTCCGGCCGACCCGGTCGCCGAGGTGGGAGATGAGGAGGCCGCCGAGCGGCCGCACGACGAAGCCCACGGCGAAGGTCGCGAAGGCGAGCATCGAGGCGGAAGCCGGGATGACGTCCGGGAAGAAGAGCGGGCCGATCACGAGGCCCGCGGCGGCGCCGTAGAGGGCGTAGTCGTACCACTCGATGAGGGTGCCGAAGTAGGCGGCGGCGATCGCGCGCCTCGCCTGCGGGGTCATGGTGCGCTGCTGTTCGTGGGCCATGGGGTGTCCTTTCGTCATTGAAAAGTGCTGGCGTGGTCGTGGCTATCCGGTGGGCGCGAGGACCGCGGTCCCCCGGCCGCGCAGCTCGGCGGTCGTGCGCACGCCGAGAAGCTGCATCGTCGACAGGGTCTCGTCCGCCACGAGGTCGAGCGCCCGCTCCACTCCGATGCGGCCGCCCGCCATGAGGCCGTACATGTATCCCCGGCCGAGGAAGACGAAGTCGGCCCCCGCGGCGATCGCGGCCACGACGTCGAGTCCGCTGCGGATACCGGAGTCGAGCAGGAGGGGGATGTCGTCGCCAAGGGCGGCCCGCACGGCGCCCACGACCTCGATGGGCGCGATCGCACGGTCCAGCTGGCGCCCACCGTGGTTGGAGAGCCAGATGGCGTCCGCGCCGGCGTCGATGAAGCGCTCGGCGTCGGTGGCGGAGAGGACGCCCTTCACCACGATGGGCCCGGCCCAGTTCCCCCGCAGCCACCGCACGTCGTCCAAGGACAGGGCGGGATCGAACATGCTGCTCACCACGTCGGTGACGCTTCCCGACCGCGGACCGAAGTTCGCCATGGCCGGTGCGTCGTGCGCCAGGAGGTCGAGCGACCACGCCGGGTGGAGTGCCGACTGCGCGGCAGTGCGCAACGTCAGCCGCGGCGGCATCGAAAGCCGGTTGCGGTCGTCGCGGTAGCGCTGCCCCGGGACCCGGGTGTCGACGGTCAGCACGAGCGTGTCGAACCCTGCCGCGGCGGCCCGCTCGATCAGGGCGAGCGACGCGGCGCGATCGCGCCGCAGGTAGAGCTGGAACCAGCGGCGCGCACCGGGGGCCGCGTCTGCGACGTGCTCGATGCTCCGCGTGCCCATCGTGGAGAGCACGAAGGGCACGTCGCGGCTCGCGGCCGCGCGCACACCGTCGGTCTCGCCGGTCGCCCGCATGAGGGCGGTGAGACCGATCGGCGCGATGCCGAGCGGCATCGCGTGCTCGCGTCCCAGCAGCCGGGTAGCGAGTGACGCCCCCGCGGCGCTCTCCGTGACGGAGGGCACGAACTTCCGACGGGCGAAGGCCGACTCGTTGTCGCGCGCAGCCTGCTCGGTCACCGCAGCACCCTCGACGTAGTCGAAGACGAATCCGGGAACGCGTCGCTTCGCCAGCCGTCGGAGGTCGTCGAGGCTGCGGGCTTCAGCCACGCGCTTCGCCTCGGTGGGAAACGCGGGCGGAGCGAAGCTCAACAGCTCGGTGAAGGTGCGGATACGACGTCGCAACAATCCTGGATCCTCTCGGCAACTCCCATCGAGGCCGAAGAGCCGACCGCGGTGTCGGCACCCACCATAGCCGTCGAATATCTTGGCCACAATAGGCATATTCCTGAGATATATCTAAAGCGCTCATGACGCCACGAGGACGAGGCGAGGGTGGTTCAGGCCTCGAGGAAAGCGTGGAGGACGAACTCCCGCAGCTCGACGAGATGACGGCGCATGGCCTCCTCGGCGGCTTGCGGATCTCCGGTGCGGATCGCCTCCAGCACCTGCTGGTGTCCGTTGTTCTCGACGTCCGAGTGGATGCGCGCATCGATGGCCGGGATCAGATGATGACTCCGTGTCGTCTCGTCGAACAGGCCGCTCATGAGCGTCTTCGCCCGAGCGTTGCGCGCCGCGCCGAGGATGCACTCGTGGAACGCGCGCGCCGCGTCGGTCAGCTCCGCCGTACCGGAGCCGCTGCGCTGCGCCTCCAGGATCGAGCTGAGCTCCTCGACGAAGGCCTCGTTGCCGTAGCGGGTCGCCCCCGCCGCCATCGGCGGTTCGATGATCAACCGCAGGTCGAGCACCTCGCGCACCTCGTTGATGCCCAGCGGGCGGACGACGTATCCGCGTCGGGGAAGGGCGACGACGAGCCCCTCGACGACGAGGATCTGCAGGGCCTCACGCACCGGCGTCTTCGACACCCCGAAGCGCGCGGCCAGCTCGGGCTCGATGACGACCTCGCCCGGGGCGAGCCGGGTGCGGACGATGTCGTCCCGGAGCGCCACGTACACCTTCTGCGTGCGCGACAGCACCCGATTCCCCTCGCCGAGGGCCGCGGCACGGCGCTGGCTGTCGACGGCATGCGTATGCAGGGTCGAGCCGGATTCGCTGGGCGTCGCGTCCATGTCCTCAGCCTAGGGGCACCGAATCGACCCCCGGCCGCTGCTGAGCGGTCTCGTCGCAGCGGTCGAATCGGCCCCGTGCGCCAGCTCCAACGAAAGAACCTCACCCCGCGAGCTGCGGGGCGAGGTTCCTTCGTTCTGTTCCTGTGGACCTAAGGGGATTCGAACCCCTGACCTCCTCGATGCGAACGAGGCGCGCTACCAACTGCGCCATAGGCCCGTGAACGACATCTACGTTATCACGCTCGGGATCCCGGACACGTCGAGCGTTGAAGTTCGCTGATCTATCGCTGGCGACCCACCGCGGTGGGTCGTATCTTTGGCGATGGCGGAGTCGAAGGGGGCACGATCTTGACCACGCGACCGAACATTCTGTTCTTCCATGTCGACAACCTGGGGTTCGGCGAACTCAGCTGCTACAGCGGCGGTCCGTTGCGGGGCGTCTGGACCAAGCGCATCGATGAGTTCGCGGCACGCGGGTTCCGCATGACGAACTACGCCCCCGAAGCCCAGTGCACGCCGACCCGTTCGGCTCTGATGACGGGGCGGTATTCGATCCGTTCCGGCACCCACAGCGTGCCCCTCGGCGCTCCGGGCGGATGGGGACTCGTTGCGTGGGAGCGCACCCTCGGCGACGTCCTCTCCGAGGCCGGGTACGCGTGTGCGGTGTACGGCAAGTGGCACATCGGCGAAGGCGCGGGGCGCTGGCCCACCGACAAGGGGTTCCGGGAGTGGTACGGACCGGCCCGCACCTACGACGAGGCGCTGTGGCCCTCCGATCCCTGGTACGACCCCGAACGCGACCCGGTATCGCGCATGCGGGAAGGCACGCACGGCGACGCGGACGTGACCGAAGGCGTCCAGCTCACCCTCGACGTGCGGCGGGACGTCGACCGCGAGTACCTCGAGCGCGCGGAACGCTTCATGCGCGCATCGGTCGATGAGGACAAGCCGTTCTTCGTCTACTTCAACCACTCGCTCATGCATATGCCTGTCCTCGCCCGGGAAGAGTTCCAGGGCACCTCCGGCAACGGCGAATGGTCGGACGCGCTCCTCGAGCTCGACGCCGACTTCGGCCGCATCGTCGACCTGATCCACGAGCTCGGCCTCTCCGACGACACGATCATCGTGTTCGCCGGTGACAACGGCCCGGAGGAGGTACTCACCTGGCGCGGCACGCCGGGCTTCTTCGAAGGGTCTTACTTCGCCGGCGGCGAGGGGAACCTGCGCACCCCCTGCATCGTGCAGTGGCCCGGCCACGTCGCCGAAGGCGTCGTCAGCAACGAGATCATGCATGTGACCGACTGGTTCACCACGCTGATCTCCGCAGCCGGCGCGGAGTTGCCCGACGACCGCGTCATCGACGGCGTCGACCAGTCGAACTGGCTCGCCGGTCACCAAGAGGCGTCGGCACGTGACGGCTTTCCCTACTGGATGGGTGAGAAGCTGTACGGCGTCAAGTGGCGGAACTTCAAACTCGCTCTCGTCGCCCAACGCTACGCGAACGATCCACCGGCAGAGCTGAGCTCGCCGCACCTGATCAATCTGATCACGGACCCGCAGGAGCGCGAGCCGATCGACGCGCAGTACCTGCACAGCTGGACGATCACGCACTTCAACCGCATCCTCGGCGAGTTCCGCGCTTCGGTGCAGCGCGAGCCATTGATCCCCGCAGGTGCACCCATAGACCACATCCCGGGGCCGACCGGAGGCTAGGCCCCGTCGGCGACTCTTCTCCAGCGCGGTCGCCATGGTGATGTTGACGAGGTCTGCTCGCCCCTGACAGTGTCGTGGAAGGCGGCGCATCGGCTACCACCAGACGGAGAGGTTGTCGATGTCGCGAGTCGCGTCCGCGGACGAACGGGTGGCGGTCGAGCATCGAGTGCTCGGGTTGGACAGGCGCACGTTCGCGAAGGCGATCTTCGTCGGGGTCGTGTTCCTCGTGTTCACGGTCGTGATCCCCCGCATCGATGCGGCGATCCCCTGGAACGACCCGGTGGTCGCCGGTGACGAGCTCGCACTCACCGAGGACATCGCTTTCACGCCGGCCGTGGGGTGGAACATCGAGGCGGGTCACCGCCTGAACGCGGACGGGTCTGTGGACCAGAGCGGCGACGCGACGCTCACGGGCTCGGGCGTTGAGTTCGATGTGACGACGGGCGCCTTCGAAGGCACCCCGCAAGAGTTGCTCGCTCAGATCGACAAGGTCACCGCGGCAACCGTCGACCCCGCTTTCCGCGTCGACGGCGCTGCGGCGACCATGCGCACCGACTCCGGTGAGAGCGGAGTCCTTCAGCAGTACAGCAGCATGAACGAGGACGGCGTCATCACCGCATTCGTCATCGACGGAACGGGAATCAAGGTGACCGCACACGGCTCGCCCGCGCAGATGAAGGCTGCGGCACAGCAGATCGCCGACATGGTCGCCAGCATCCGTACCCTCGACGCGGAGGACGCCTCATGAGCCAGCAGACACTCGGCACCGCAACGCTGGACCCCGAGGAGCGGCAGCGCGTCGCCATCGACATTTCCGGGTGGGGGCAGCCGTTCCGGTTCGTCCAGCTCCGCAACCTCTGCTTCTGGGTGTACGTCGTGCTGACCGGCATCGGTGTCGTGCACATCTGGTCGTACTTCCGCAGCGACGTCGTGTTCTACGCCGAGCCGTTCGCCGTCGCCGCCGTTCTGTGCCTGCTCAGCGGGGCGGCGTGGGCCGGATGGTTCCACCACATCGACCGGTGGGAACGCCAGCCCGGCGGGTTGATCGCCGCTGCCCTGGTGTGGGGTGCGATCCCGGCGACGTTCGCGTTCGCTCTGCCCGTCAACTCCGCCATGCTCGGCATCTACCCCAAGCTGTTCGGCCAGGACTGGGCTGCGAACTGGGCGGCAGGCCTGACCGCTCCCTTCACCGAGGAACTCGCGAAGCTCTGCGGTCTCATCCTGCTGATGGGGCTCGCCCCGCGCCTCATCCGCACCGCGAACGACGGACTCATCATCGGCGCCTTCCTCGGCCTCGGCTTCGCCGTCTTCGAGGACTTCCTCTACGCCGCCAACGGCACCATGACCTCGCTCAGTGCGAACCCGGACAGCGCCGCTGTGACGATCTCCATCACCCGCATCGCCACCAGCGCGGTTTCGCACCCTCTGTTCAGCGCCTTGGTCTGCAGCGGCGCGATCTACATCCTCGGCACGGCTGCTCAGCCGCGGCGTGTGCTCCGCGGCATCCTGTTCGTCCTCGCCGGCATGTTCCTCCACTTCACCTGGGACGACGCCACCGGTCTCGGCGGCGGGAACGGTCTGGGGGTCGTCGCGGTCATGGCCGGGTCCGTCATCCTCGCCCTCGTCATTCTCAGCATCGCGTTCCGCCTCGCCGCGCCCCGAGAGCACCAGTTCGTGCGCGACCTTCTCGCGCCCGAGGTCGCAGCCGGCACCGTCACCGACGAGGAGATCGAGGCCATGGTCGACCGCAAAGCCCGGAAGACATGGTTGCGAGCCGCTCCCGGCCACCGCGAGAGGCGAGCCCGAAAGCACCTCCGTCACGCCCTGTTCGACCTCGTGCACGCCATCGCCCAACCGGACGACAAGCACGCCGAAGAGCTCGAGCACGCCCGCGGCGAGGTCTCCAGGCTCCGCATCCAGGCTCGGAGCTGAGGCGCATGCAACCCCGCTGATGGGCGGGGACACGGAAAAACCCCCGATTTCTCGGGGGTTTCCATGGCGGTGACGGTGGGATTTGAACCCACGGTAGGGGGTTACCCTACACAACTTTTCGAGAGTTGCACCTTCGGCCGCTCGGACACGTCACCGCGGATCAGTTTACGACACCGGGGCCGAGCGCGCGAATCGGCGGGTCACCAGGCGGTGGCGACCTCGGCGTGGGCGCGGAGGATGCCCTTCGTGGATCCGGCGGGGGCACGCCCGATGCCGCACTCCGTGGCGACGCCGAACTTCGGCGCGAACGGGACGGCCGCGGCGATCCGGCGACGCGCACCCTCCGCGCCGTCCTCCCGGTGCACGAGGCCGAGGTAGAGCTCCTCGACCGGGGTGAGCGCGGCGAGTGGGGCGAAGTAAGCCTCGTCGTCGTGACCGATCGGCACGGGAAGGTGCAGCCAGGTGAGCGGGCGATGGGCCGCGGCGATGACCGCATTGGCGTAGCGGACGAGGGAGCCGGCGTCGGTCGGCTCGAAGAAGTGCTTCTCCCCCGCGTCGCCGTAGCAGAGGTGCACGCCCACCTCCACGCCGTCCGGGACGGCGTCGACGAGGGCGGCCAGACGCGAGACGAGTCCGTCGAACGGGTCACCGGGCCACCACGCCGCCATGACGGCGCCGTAGCCGGAGGCCCCCTCGAGGATGCCCATCTCGCTCGCGACGTCCCACTGCACCGCGAGGTCGTCGTGCGGGATCGCCGCGAGGATCTCGTCGAGCTCGCGGAGCATCGCGGCGGTGTACACGGGCTCGATCGCGGCCCGGTCGTCGCCGTGGAAGAAGGAGGAGATGACGGCGAGCGGGGTGGGCAGCGACACCTGGAACCGGGTGCCCGCCGGGATGGCCCCCTCCTCACGCAGCCGGGCGAAGAGCCCGTACGACTCGATCGCGGCCGAGGCGTACCCCAGCGGAGGCAGCACGATCGTCGCCGGGTCCACGCCCTCGGCGATCCGGAGACCCCGTGCGTCGATGCCGGCGGGGAACGGGATGGGCTCGTCGCCGATCCGCTCGATGCCGTCCGCCTGGCCGATGACGTCGGGCTGGAACATGATCCAGTGGAACCGCTTGCCCACCTCGCCGTCCGGGATGCGGCGCAACCGGTCGCCGAGCAGCTCCGCCGCCGTGCACATCGTGGTCTCGGCGTCGTCGAAGTTCACACTGCCCACGAGAAGGGCACCCTGGGGCTGCGTCATGGCCTCAGGATATCCCTCGCCGACCCACCCCCTTCCGGCCGAGCCACCCCGCTGCGTGCGGGCGGAAGGGGGTGGGACACACGCAAGGGGGTGGGTCGGCGAGGGGAGGTCGGGATTAGGATTGCCTAAGAACCCGCCGCCTCCGGGGGCAGAACGACGGGAAGGATGCAAGCAGCATGGGATTCATCACGTCTGCGGCGCTCGCCGAGACCGGATACGTGGTCCTCGACGACGAGACCACCCCGGTGGACCCGTCCGAGTGGCGGGACCTCGAGTACGTCGGCTGGCGCTCCTCCGGCATCACCCGCTTCGCGCCCCTGACGAGCTACGCGGGCGACATCGACTGCAACGGCTTCTGGAACCACACGCCGCCGCGCACCGACAAGGACGGCGTCTGGATTCCCTCACAGGTCGCGATCGCCCCGACCCTGCAGCGCCGCGCCCTGGCCCCGGGCGCCGGCGTCGGCCGCTGCCGGGTCATCGAGCTCCAGCCGAACGACTACGCCGACGCGATCTACAACCTGCACCAGGACGACAACAACCGCCTCAACGAGCCGGGCACGGGCTGGGTGGTCCGCGGGTATTACAACCTCACCGATGACACCGACTCGATGCTCATCCTCCGCTCCGACCGGTTCGACCCGGCCACCGAGGTCCGCCTGCCGCTGCGCGCCGGCTCCCGGATCATCGTCGACACGCAGCGCTTCTGGCATGCCGTATGGCATCGCGGTACCGGCCCCCGGTACGCGCTCATCACCTCCTGGACCAGCGGCCCTGAGCTCGACGCATACATCGCCGCGCACCACGGCGACCCGCATCCGCCGACGGTCGACCTCGACCCGCGTGTGGTGGACGAGGCCCAGGTCGAGATGCACCGCCGGATCGAGGAGCGCCGTCGCGCGTTCGAGGCGCAGGGCATCGTGATGGAGCCGCCCGCCGACATGAACCTCGTCGGCTGAGGCTCAGACCGTCCGGCCGCCCTCGATCCGCACGACCCGGTCGACCGTCCCCGCGGGCGGCGCCACGTGCGAGATGAGCAGCACCGACTGCTCCCCCGTCGCCTGCAGCAGGTCGCGCAGGAGAGCGTCCGAGGCCTCGGGGTCGACGCCCGCCGTCGGCTCGTCCAGCACGAGCACCGGGAAGCCACGGAGCAGCGCGCGAGCCAGAGCGATCCGCTGCGCCTGACCGCCGGACACCAGCGCACCGCGGTCGCCCACCCGCGCATCGAGCCCTCCGCGCTCGCGCACCCACGCCGCGAGTCCCACACGGTCGAGCACGGCGAGGAGTTCTTCGTCGGTGGCCGTGTCCCTGGCGAAGAGGAGGTTCTGCCGCACGTCCTCGTCGAAGAGCTGCGGCTGCTGCTCGCACAGACCGACGACGCGGCGCAGCGAGGGCCCGGACAGCGCCGCCGCGTCGAGATCGCCGATCCGGTATTCGCCGTTCACGCGGAGGAACCCGACGAGCGCGGCCGCCAGCGAGCTCTTGCCCGCACCGCTCGCGCCGGAGACGAGCATGCGCTCGCCGGGCGCGAGGTCGAGGTCGATGCCGGTCAGCGCCGCTGCTCCTCCGGGCCAGTGCGCCGTGACTCCCCGTAGCGTGAGCGCGGGGACGCCGTCGACCTCGACGTCCTCCCCCGCGTCGGTCCGCAGCTCCGGCGGCATCCGTTCGGGCAGCACGTCCACGATGCGCTCCGCGCTCGCACGGACGCTCCGCCACGAGGCTGCCGCGATCGGAACGGCACCGAACACCTCGAACACGACCATCGGCACGAGCACCGCGACCGCGAGCCACGGGGCGTCGATGACTCCGGTGGCGAGGCCAGGGGCCGCCACCGCGAGTGCCCAGACGGATGCGACCCCTGCCATGAGCGAAACCACTCCGGCCGCGACGGCCTGTGCGAGCGACGCCCGGCCGACGACCCGACGCAGGGCGGCATCCGCCACCCGGATCCGCTCTCGGGCCTGTGACTCCGCGCCGAACGCGAGCAGCACATCGAGGCTGCCGAAGTAGTCGACGAGGGCGGCGGACACCTCGGCCCGCCGTGCCGAGACCGCGGCCTCCGCACGGGAGCCGAAGATCCAGCCGAGCCCGACGGCGGCGAGCGCGGCGACGAGGAGGCAGACCGCGAGGGTCAGCGCGGCGGGCGGCGAGACGAAGGCGAGGAAGCCGACGGCTCCCAGGGCGACGACGCCCGAGACCGCGAGCGGCTGCACGACCCGGAGCGGGAGGTTCTGCAGATTCTCCACGTCGTCGACAAGTGCCGCGAGCACCTGGCCCCGGTCCGTCGCGCCGAGCCCCGCCGGCGAGAGCGGGATGAGGCGGCGCACCATGTCGGACCGGGTCGTCGCGAGCTGCCGCAGCGCGGCGTCGTGACCGCTCAGCCGCTCCAGGTACCGCGTGACGGCCCTGGTCACGGCGAAGAACCGCACCCCGACGACCGCGATGGACAGCGGCACGAGGGAGTCGACGATCGACGCGCTCACGATCAGCCAGCCGCTCACCGCGAGGAGGCTCACTGCGGCCGTCGCCGACAGCACACCCCAGATCAGCCCAGGGAGGAAGCGTCGGAACGGCGGCTGCGCGAGCCGGAGCACCTCCCGGACCCGGTCGCTGCGGTTGGTCTCGATCATGCGCTCACCCCCAGCGCCACGATCCGGTCGGCGATGTCCCTGGCCGAGCGGCGGTGCGAGACGAGCAGGACGGTGGCGCCGGCATCCGCCCGTGCGCGCAGCGACCGCCACAGCCGCTCCTCGGTGTCGGCGTCGAGGGCGCTGGAGGGTTCATCGAGAGCGAGCAGCTTCCCGGGCATTCCGTCGTGGCGGTACAGCGCCCTGGCCACCGCGACGCGCTGCGCCTGACCTCCCGACAGCCCTGCGCCCTGCACACCCAGCACACGGTCGGCCTCGATCCCCTCGGCGCAGGCGGCATCCAGAGCGCTCCGCACACGGGCGAGGTCGGGAGCAGCATCCCCGAGGGCGACGTTCTCCGCGACCGTGCCGCGCAGCAGCCCCGGAGCCTGCCCGGCCCAGGCGAGCCAGTCGGAGGGCGCGAGCTCGGCGATGTCCCGTCCTCCCCAGGTCGCCGTGCCCGTGTGGTCCACCGCGCCACGGAGGGCGGCGAGCAGACTCGACTTGCCCGAGCCGCTCGGCCCCTCGATCAAGGTCACCGTCCCCGGCTCCGCGACGAACGACACCGGCGGGAGGTCTCGCACGCGGAGTCCCTCGACCACGAGCTCGCGTCCCGCCTGCACGACCCCGACACGACTGTCAGCCGAGTCCACGGGGTTCGGTCGTGCATCCGTGCCGGGGTCGTGCGGGCGCACGCCACCGCGGTCCCGGTCACGCGCGGCATCCAGCACGTCGAACACGTCTTCCGTGGCCGCGACCCCTTCGGCCGCCGCGTGGAACTGCACGCCCACCTGACGGATGGGGAGGAAGGCCTCCGGGGCGAGCAGCAGCACGAAGAGCCCGACCTCCAGACTCAGGTCACCCGACAGCAGGCGGAACCCGACCGCGACCGCGATGAGCGCGACCGCGAGCGACGACAGCAGCTCCATCGCGAACCCGGAGAGGAACGAGAACCGGAGCACCTTCATGGTCTCGCGGCGGTACTCGTCGGCGGTCACCTCGATGCGGTCGGCCGCCCGGCGGTCCCGGCCGAACAGCCGCAGCGTCGACAGCCCCTGCACCGTGTCCGCGAAGCGGGCGGCGAGGTGCTGCAGCGTCTGCCACTGCTTCTTCTGCACCGTGCGGGTCGCGATGCCGATGAGGATGAGGAACAGCGGGATGAGCGGCAGGGTGATGACGGCGGTGAGCCCGCTCGGCCAGTCCTGCCACCACATGACCGCGACGAGCACCGGCGTCGCGATGACGGTGAGCACGAGCTGCGGGATGTACCGGGCGAAGTACGCATCCAGGGCTTCCAGGCCGTGACCGGCGGTGACGGCGACCTGGGTCTGGTTGCGCCGTGCGAGCCAGCCCGGGCCGAGACGCCCGACGGCCGCGACGAGCGCCGCGCGCAGTTGCATCCCGGTCCGGGCGGCGGCCTGGGTGCCTGCGGCGTCGGACGCCGCGATGAGCAGACCCCGCAGGAGCGCGGTCCCGAGCAGCCAGAGCAGGGTCACCGTGACGTCGCGCCCCGCGATCGCGCCCACGACCGCCTCGGTGAGGAGCCAGGCGAAGGCGATCGTCACCGCGGTCTGGAGGATGCCGATCGCGGCCGACGCCAGGAGGAACCCCCGGGCGGCGGCCGCGTATCGGAGCAGCCTCGGATCGACGGGTTTCACGCGTGCGCCGGAGCCCCCTCGATCGACCGGCGGGTGACGCGCTTGCGGAACACCCAGTAGGTCCAGGTCTGGTACGCGATGACCAGCGGGAGTGCGATCAGCGCGGTCCAGCTCATGATCTGCAGCGTATACGGGGTGCTGGACGCGTTGGCGATCGTGAGGCTGTACGCCGGGTCGATGGTCGACGGCATGACGAACGGGAACAGGGCGGAGAACAGCATGACGACGGCGAACATGACCGTGAGCATTCCGGCGAAGAACGCCCACCCGTCGCGACGGACGAGCGAGAAGCCGACCGCCGCGATCAGGCTGACCGCCGCGAGCGCACCGGCGCCGATGACCAGCCAGAGCAGCGGGGCCTCGCGGCCCATCGCGATCGCGACCGTCCAGATCACCGTCGCGGCGGCGCCGAGGATCGTCGGGATGGCCGCCTTCTTCGCGAGCTTCTGTGCATCCTCGTGCACCTGACCGTCCGTCTTCAGCGCGACGAACAGCACGCCGTGCAGGAAGAAGAGCAGCAGGGTCGTCACACCGACCAGCAGCGCGTACGGGTTGAGCAGCGAGAAGAAGCCGCCGACGTAGATGTGGTTCTCATCGATCGCCACCCCCTGCACGATGTTGCCGAAGGCGACGCCCCAGAGCAGCGCAGGGACGACGGAGCCGATCACGATCATCCGGTCGAAGCCCTGCTTCCACTTCCGGCTCTCCCGCTGATGGCGGTACTCGAACGAGACGCCGCGGAGGATGAGCGCGAGCAGGATGAGCAGCAGCGGCAGGTAGAACCCGCTGAACAGCGTGGCGTACCACTCGGGGAACGAGGCGAAGAGCGACGCCCCGGCCACGATGACCCACGTCTCGTTGAGGTCCCACACGGGACCGATCGTGTTGATGACCTGTCGGCGGGACACGTCGTTCTTGCCGAGGAACGGCAGCGACATGCCGACACCGAAGTCGAACCCGTCGAGGACGAAGTAGCCGACGAACAGGAAGGCGACCACCCAGAACCAGATCGTTGCGAGATCCATGATGCTCGTTCCTCTCAGTACACGACCGACGGCAGCTGAGCCGTCTCCTCATGGGGCTGTTCGTCGGTGTCCGGCCCCTTCTGGGCGGCCTTGACGATAAGCCGGACCTCGACCACGGCCAGCGTGGCGTAGATCGCGGTGAAGGCGATCAGCGAGATCAGGACCTCAAGCCCGCTCACGCCGGGCGAGACGCCGTCGCGGGTGGACATCAGGCCGAACACGATCCAGGGCTGTCGACCCATCTCGGTGAACACCCAGCCCATGATGTTGGCGGCGAGCGCGAGCGGGAACGACCAGATCGCGACCTTCCACATCCACGGCGCGACCGGCTTCGTGGCCTTCTTGCGGGTGACCCAGAGGCCGGCGACGGCGACGAGGGCGGCGGCCATGCCGAGGCCGATCATCCAGCGGAACGACCAGTACGTGATCCACAGGACGGGGGCGAAGTCGGTGAGGCCCGTGCTCGCATACGTCTGGGCGTACTCGGCGTTCAGGTCGTTGATGCCGTGCACACAGGCGTCGAGCGTGTGGGTCGACAGCAGCGACAGCAGATACGGCACCCGGATCGAGAACAGCTCCGAGCTGCCGTCCGGCGTGCCCAGCGTGAAGAGGCTGAAGGAGGCATCGGCGCCGCAGACGGTGTTGAACGTCGCCTCGGCGGCGGCCATCTTCATCGGCTGCGCCGCGTACATCGCCAGGCCCAGCTGGTCGCCGGTGAGCACGACGCCCGCGGTGGAGAAGATCATCGCCCAGAGGCCGAACTTCAGCGAGATGCGCATCGTGTCGAAGTGCTGCCCGCGCGCCAGGTGCCAGGCGGACACCGAGATGACGACACCGGCGGCGAACATGAGCGCGCCGAAGATGGTGTGCGGGAACGCGGCGAGGGCGACGGGGTTGGTCAGCAGCGCCCAGAAGTCGGTGAGCTCGGCGCGGTTGGTCACCTCGTTGTACGTGTAGCCGACCGGGTTCTGCATGAACGCGTTGGCGGCGATGATGAAGTACGCCGACAGGATGCTGCCGATCGAGACGCACCAGATGGTGGCCAGGTGGATCTTCTGCGGGAGCTTGTCCCAGCCGAAGATCCAGAGGCCGATGAAGGTCGCCTCGAAGAAGAACGCCAGCAGCCCCTCGAAGGCGAGCGGGGCGCCGAAGACGTCGCCGACGAAGCGGGAGTAGTCCGACCAGTTCATGCCGAACTGGAACTCCTGCACGATGCCGGTGACGACCCCCATCGCGAAGTTGATGAGGAAGATCTTGCCGAAGAAGCGGGTGAGGTGCAGATACTGCACCTTGCCCGTTCGCACCCACGCGGTCTGGAAGATGGCGGAGACGAGCGCCATGCCGATCGTCAGTGGGACGAAGAGGTAGTGGTAGACGGTCGTCAGGCCGAACTGCCATCGGGCCAGGGCGAGCGGATCAAGCCATTCCATGAGCGACTCCCGTTCTGTTCGACGTCTGCGCGGCGGTGTCGCGCAGCTGCACGGTGCATTCGGAGGGGAGCGCAGCCTCGCGCACGCACTCGGCTTCGAGCGGACCCCCCGCTTCTGCAAGGATGCCCTGCATCAGCCCGAGATGCACCTGGCACAGCATCGGGCGGTCCTCCGGCCGGCCGGCCGCGTGCGGGCACGGGCTCAGATCGACGGTCAGACCGCGGTCGTCCACGACCGGCTCGAAGCCGCTCTCCTCCAGGTGCTCGACGAGCGCGTCGAGCTGGTAGGTGGCGTCCTTGCCGAGGGCGGTCCCGGTACCGGGGAGGACGCTGCGGAGGAGGTCGCCGCGACGGGCGGCGGCCTTGGCCTTGTTCCGCGCGACCGGGCTGGAGGCATCCGGCGCACCCGTGGCAGCGCGGTACAGCGTGCGCGGGCGACCGCGCGTGGTGCGGTGCTCCACGGTCGGGATGACGTAGCCGCCCTCGATGAGCCGCTGCAGGTGCTCGCGCACCGTGTTCGGGTGGAGGCCGGTGGCCTCGCACAGATCGCCGATCGCGAGTTCCCCGGAGGCACCGGAGTGCCCGGCCTCGAAGAGGAGGTGCAGGATGCGCACCCGGGAGTAGCTGGAGATCGGCCCGCAGACGGACCCGCCGTTGGACATGTCTCAATTATCGGCCGGGGTCGGTGCCCGGTGGGGGAACCGGGCCGTGAATAATCGCCTGGTCGATAGGGATGTCTGATGCCGCCGATAGCCTGAGGGCATGGCCACCCGGAAACCTGCTCCCCCCGCGTACGTCTGCACCGAGTGCGGGTGGACGTCGGCGAAGTGGGTCGGTCGCTGCGGGGAGTGCCAGCAGTGGGGCACGGTGCAGGAGCAGGCCGCGCAGACCGGCATCCTCCGACGCGTGAACGCGCTCCCTCCGACCGCCGATCGCGCGGCGCGCCCGATCACGCAGATCACGACGCAGGACGCGCCGCGCCGCACGAGCGGGGTCGGCGAGTTCGACCGGGTGCTCGGCGGGGGCATCGTGCCGGGTGCCGCGATCCTCCTCAGCGGCGAGCCCGGCGTCGGCAAGTCCACCCTGCTGCTCGAAGTCGCCGCGCAGGCCGCGCGGAGCGGGCGTCGGGTGCTCTACGCGAGCGCCGAGGAGTCGCCGGCCCAGGTGCGTCTGCGGGCGGAGCGGACGGGGGCCCTGCACGATGAGCTCTACCTCGCGAGCGAGACCGACCTCGCCACCATCCTCGGTCACATCGACGATGTGCAGCCGCAGCTCGTCATCGTCGACTCCGTGCAGACCGTGTCGTCGTCCCTCACCGACGGCGCTGCCGGCCAGCCCAGCCAGGTGCGGGAGGTGGCCGCAACCCTGATCCGGGTGGCGAAGGAGCGCGATCTGCCGATCATCATCGTCGGGCACGTGACGAAAGACGGCCAGGTGGCGGGGCCGCGGGTACTGGAGCACCTCGTCGACGTGGTGTGCCATTTCGAGGGTGACCGCCAGACCTCGTTGCGCTTCATCCGCGCGCTCAAGAACCGCTTCGGTCCCACCGACGAGGTCGGCTGCTTCGAGATGACCGGAGACGGGATCGCCGAGGTCCCGGACCCCTCCGGTCTCTTCCTGTCGCAGGGCGCCTCCGAACCCGGGACCTGTGTGGCCATCTCCCTCGAGGGCCGTCGTGCCCTCCCCGTCGAGGTGCAGGCGCTCACCGTGCCGAGCAACGCTCCGAACCCGCGCCGCATCGTGCACGGCCTCGACTCCTCACGGGTGGCCATGGTGCTGGCGATCCTGGAGCGACGGGCGGGCGTGCCCACCGGCAGCCTCGACGTCTACGTATCCACGGTCGGCGGCGTGCGCTTCACCGAACCCGCGGCCGACCTCGCCATCGCGATCGCCGTCGCCGGGTCCATCCAGATGATCTCGGTTCCGCGCACGGTCGCCGCCGTCGGCGAGCTCAGCCTCGCGGGCGAGGTGCGGCCGGTGACGCAGGCGGCGCAGCGGCGGTCCGAGGCCGCCCGACTCGGCTACGAGCAGGTGGTCGATGACCGCTCGAAGACCCTGCGCGCGGCGCTGGGCGACATCCGGGCACGCAACAGCACCCGTCGTCCCGACCACGATATCCCGCCGTTCTGAGCCGGAGGACCGCCCGGGTCAGGCGTCGAGCGCCTTGAGCAGCTCCACCGGGTCGGCCTGCATCGGGTGCGGTCCCGCGATGTCGAGGAACACGGTCGTGATCGGGTGCGCGGAGAGGAAGGCGCGCAGCCAGGCGGCGTCGTAGATGCCGACGCCGGGCGGCAGGTTCGCGGGCTTGTTCTTCGCGTCGCTGAAGAGCAGCAGAGCGAGGTCGCCCGAATTCGGGTCCCGATAGGTCCACACCTCGCCGCTGTCGAGCGGGTTGTCACGGGCTCCGGGCTTGATGAGCGGGACGACCGTGGTGCCGTGGCGCAGCGCGAGGGCGACGGCGGCGACGTCCTGCTTCTCGAGGGCGAGCGCCAGAGCCTCCGACCGGAAGTCCTCGGGCGCGGGCTTCTTCTTCGCGGACTTCGACTTCTTCGCTGCCATGGTTCCAGCTTAGGCATCGGGGCGGCGTGGCGGCGCCGGAGAAAGATTGGGGCCCTCTCGAGTCCTCCATTGGGGACTGGGGTACTCGAGAGGGCCCTCGGACTCTCGAGCGGCGGTGTCGAAGCGCTGGGGACGCTGTGATTCGACGCCACTGGGGATGGCATGTTGCCGCATAGCGGGAGAGTCACCTCTATGGTATCCCAAAGACCGGGCCCTGTCAGCACAAGTACCGGTCGGGGCTCTCAGAACAGAAGGATCTGGGTGGTGGTGGCGCTGGGGAACCCACCGATGGACACACCCACGTGATATGAGGAGCCACCGCCGGGCGCGCGCTGCCGGTTCTCCTGCGCGCAGGTCTCGACGCTGGATCGGGTGCGATCCCAGACCACCGGCTCCTTGCTCACCACGGTGGACCCGGCGGTGAGTGTGGCGATCATGCTGCTCGGGTTCTCCTGGCAGTCGGTCGAACGCCACCACACGTCCGAGCCGCTGGAGACCGTGAAGACCTGGGTCGTGGAGCCCACGTCGATCGTGCAGTCCCTGGCGCCCTTGTTGGTCAGCGAGATGGAGAGCTTCGGCGACGCGCCGTCGGCGTAAGACTCCGCGTCCGTCACGGCCTTCACCTCGACGTCCTTCGCCTCGCACGCGACGACAGCCGGAGTGGCGTCGGCGGATGGCGAAGGCGCCGGCGAGGCGGAACCGGACGGCGTGGGTCCGGGAGAAGCGGAGGAGGTCGGCGCGGGCGCCGGCTCCTGCGCGCCGGTGGCCGCCCACGGCCGGGCGACGAGGAGCCAGACGGAGCCGCCGACGAGCGCGACGACGAGGATCAGCCCGAGCAGCACGGCCAGCCGCCGACGGCGGTACACGGCGGCGGAGTGACGGGGCATGCCTCCAGGTTAAGCGATCCCCCTCCGCGAGCCTGGGAGGCGCGAGGCGGTCGGCCCGGCCTCAGAGCACCTTGAGCATGCGCGTGTTGCCGAGCGTGTTCGGCTTCACGTGCGCCAGATCGAGGAACTCCTCGACACCGGCGTCGCCACTGCGCAGGAGCTGCGAGTACACGTCGGGGTCGACGACCTGTTCCCCGATCGGGGTGAAGCCGCGACGCCCGAAGAAGTCGACCTCGAACGTGAGGCAGAACAGGCGGGTGAGCCCGAGCGCGCGCGCGTTCTCCTCGAGCCGCTCGACGATCGCCCGTCCGACGCCGTGGTGGAGCCAGTCGTCGCGGACGAGCAGGGTGCGCACCTCGCCGAGGTCCTCCCAGATCACGTGCAGAGCCCCGCAGCCGATCAGCTCGCCGTCGGCCTCGGCCACGACGAACTCCTGCACGGCGCCGTAGAGCACGGCGAGGTCCTTGCCGAGCAGGATGCGCTGCTCCACCATCGGCTGGAGCAGGTTCCGGATGCTGACGATGTCGGCGCTGCGGGCCGGCCGGACGATGTACGCGCTCACCCGACCAGCCTAGGACCCGCCCCTCCCGACGACTCCCAGACGCGGCACAGCTTCGGAGATCCCGGCCGACACCCCGGCGCCAGGGAGCCGCGCCCCGTGTGTCGTCTCTCATCTCCGAAGCTGTGCCCAGACGCGACGGGGTGGAGACGACGAAGGGGCGGATGCCGTCGCATCCGCCCCTTCGGGTGATCGTGTCGAGGATCAGTCGTTGCCGGTGATCGCCAGGTCGGGCGTGCCCGAGATCGCGCCGCCGCCGGTGTTCACACCGACCGCGACCTTCTCGCCGCGCGGGCCGTGCTCGAACAGGAACTCCCCGTCCTTCGCGTCGACCTTCACGTGGTCACCCGAGTCGAGCTCGCCGTGCAGGATCTTCTCCGACAGACGGTCCTCGATCTCGTGCTGCATCGCGCGACGCAGCGGACGCGCACCCAGGGCCGGGTCGAAGCCGATCTCGATCAGGCGCTCCTTGGCGGACTGCGACAGCTCGATCGTCATGTCGCGGTCGAGCAGACGCTCGCCGAGGCGCTTCGTGAACAGGTCCACGATCTGCACCAGCTCGCTCTTGCTCAGCTGCGGGAAGACGATGATGTCGTCGACGCGGTTGAGGAACTCGGGCTTGAAGTGCCGCTTGAGCTCCTCGTTGACCTTGCCCTTCATCCGCTCGTAGCTCGTGGCGTTATTGCCCTCGATCTGGAAGCCGACGGGGCCGCCGGCGATGTCGCGCGCACCGAGGTTCGTGGTCATGATGATGACCGTGTTCTTGAAGTCCACGATCCGACCCTGACCGTCGGTGAGGCGACCCTCTTCCAGGATCTGCAGCAGCGAGTTGAAGATGTCCGGGTGCGCCTTCTCGATCTCGTCGAAGAGGACCACGCTGAACGGCTTGCGCCGCACCTTCTCGGTGAGCTGGCCACCCTCTTCGAAGCCGACGAACCCGGGAGGGGCACCGAACAGCCGCGAGACGGTGTGCTTCTCGCCGAACTCGCTCATGTCGAGCGAGATGAGCGCGGCCTCGTCGTCGAAGAGGAACTCCGCGAGCGCCTTGGCCAGCTCCGTCTTTCCGACGCCCGTGGGGCCGGCGAAGATGAACGAGCCCGAGGGACGCTTCGGGTCCTTGAGGCCGGCACGCTGACGACGGATGGTCTTGGAGAGCGCCGCGATGGCCTCCTCCTGACCGATGACGCGCTGGTGCAGCGCCTTCTCCATGAAGACGAGTCGGCTGGACTCCTCCTCCGTCAGCTTGAACACGGGGATGCCGGTCGCCTGGGCGAGAACCTCGGCGATCAGTCCCTCGTCGACGACCGCCTGGGTCGCGACGTCACCCGCACGCCACTGCTTCTCGAGACGCAGACGCTCGGCGAGGAGGCTCTTCTCCTCGTCGCGCAGCGAGGCGGCCTTCTCGAAGTCCTGCTCCTCGGAGGCGATCTCCTTCTGCTCGCGCACGGCGGCGATCTTCTCGTCGAACTCGCGCAGCTCGGGCGGGCTGGACAGGATCGACAGACGCAGGCGTGCGCCCGCCTCGTCGATCAGGTCGATGGCCTTGTCCGGGAGGAAGCGGTCGGAGACGTAGCGGTCGGCGAGGTTCGCCGCGGCCACGATCGCGCCGTCGGTGATCTGCACCTTGTGGTGCGCCTCGTACCGGTCGCGCAGCCCCTTGAGGATGTTGATCGCGTGCGGCAGCGTCGGCTCGTTCACCTGCACCGGCTGGAAGCGGCGCTCGAGCGCGGCGTCCTTCTCGAAGTGCTTGCGGTACTCGTCGAGCGTGGTGGCACCGATCGTCTGGAGCTCACCGCGGGCGAGCAGCGGCTTGAGGATGCTGGCCGCGTCGATCGCGCCCTCGGCGGCACCCGCACCCACGAGGGTGTGGATCTCGTCGATGAAGACGATGATGTCGCCGCGCGTGCGGATCTCCTTGGTGACCTTCTTCAGACGCTCCTCGAAGTCGCCGCGGTAGCGGGAACCGGCGATGAGCGAGCCGAGGTCGAGCGAGTAGAGCTGCTTGTCCTTCAGCGTCTCGGGCACATCGCCCTTGACGATCGCCTGGGCAAGGCCCTCGACGACGGCGGTCTTGCCGACGCCGGGCTCGCCGATCAGGACGGGGTTGTTCTTGGAGCGGCGGGAGAGGATCTGCATGACCCGCTCCGCCTCCTTCTCGCGCCCGATCACCGGGTCGAGCTTGTTGTCGCGCGCGGCCTGCGTGAGGTTGCGACCGAACTGGTCGAGCACCTGCGAGCCGCCCTGCGCACCCGAGGGGGTGTCGTTGGACTGCGCGCCGACGGACGCGGGCTCGCGGCCCGGAGCGCCGGAGAGCAGCTGGATGACCTGCTGCCGCACCTTGTTGAGGTCGGCGCCCAGCTTGACGAGCACCTGAGCGGCCACGCCCTCACCCTCGCGGATGAGGCCGAGGAGGATGTGCTCGGTGCCGATGTAGTTGTGACCGAGCTGCAGGGCCTCGCGGAGGCTCAGCTCGAGCACCTTCTTGGCGCGCGGCGTGAACGGGATGTGGCCGGTCGGCTGCTGCTGACCCTGGCCGATGATGTCCTGCACCTGCTCGCGCACGGCGTCGAGGGAGATGCCGAGCGACTCCAGCGCCTTGGCTGCGACGCCCTCGCCCTCGTGGATGAGGCCGAGCAGGATGTGCTCGGTGCCGATGTAGTTGTGGTTGAGCATCTTCGCCTCTTCTTGGGCGAGGACGACCACTCGACGGGCTCGGTCCGTGAATCTCTCGAACATGTTGACTCCTTATTCGCACGGGGCGAAGACGCATGAAGCGCTTGTACATCGAGAGTAACGACCAGAAATGGCGGGTATGCCCGTGTTCGCCGTGGGCATAGCGAGGCCTTGACGGGTTTATCGACAGTCGTTATGTTAACGAAAGTCGATAAACACGGACTGGGAGGAGCCGACGTGCGGAACACGGAACGAACGCTGTCGACGGGGGACCGCGTGGCGCTGGCGCTGTTCATCCTGGTGGGAGCTTTCATCGCGATCACCTCCGTCTGCCTGGCCACGGTGCGGATCGTGGAGCTCACCTCACAGGCGACGATCCCTGTCAGCGTGGAGTTCATCGATGCGCCCGCGATCGCGACCGCAGACGAGGAGAGCCTCCCCGTCGTCATCGATGCGGGGGTGGTCACGGTGACCGGTCTCCCCGCGACCGGAGTCGTGCCCGGCGTGCTCGGCCAGATCGCGTTCGCGGTCACCACGGCAGGACTCGTCGCCGCTCTGATCACCCTGAGCCTGCGCATCCTGCGCGGGACCGTCTTCGATCGCACGAACACGAGGCTGGTGATGGGGGCGGCCATCCTGGCCCTCGTGGGGGCGGCCGCCGCCCGCTTCTTCGACAACATGCTCGCCGGCGCCGCCATGGCCCAGGTGACCGAGGGGTCGTTCGACACCGCGGTGCTCACCGTCGAGCCGTTCCCCTATCTCCTCGGGGCCTTCGCCGCCGCCATCGTGGGAACGGTCTTCGTCGTCGGGGATCGCCTGCAGCGCGACACGGAGGGACTGGTCTGATGACCGCCACCACCGCCACCCGCTCCGAGCGAGCCGATGCGAGCGCGGTCATCTTCTATGCGGCGGCAGCCCTTGTGGCCGTCGGCCTCGCGACGGTGCTCCGCGTGGGCAGCACCTTCCGCGACGACGGGATCGCGTGGACGCTCCCCATCGACGAGCAGCCGATCTCGGCGACCACCGACTCCGGGCAGATCTCGATCGAGGGCATCGCGCAGGAGGCGATGGTCTTCGCCACGGGGGTGAACAGCGTGTCGATCGCCGCCATCGTCGCCGCCACCGCGCTGTGGGCCCTGGCCGCCGTCGCCGTCATCGGTGCGGTCACGCTCGTCGCCTGGAACTTCCTCCGCGGCCGATTCTTCGTGGCGGGCAATGCACGCGCCTTCGACGTGATCGGCTGGACGCTGGTGCTCGCACCGATGGCGATCGTGATGCTCGAGACGATGGGACGCAACGGCGTGACCGCGGCCCTCGGCCTGGGCGACGGCGAACCGGTGCATCCGATCGAGTTCTGGGCCGTCGCCCCCATCTTCGCCACCGGGGTCACCATCGGCCTCATCGCCGTCGCCTTCCGTCGCGGCATCCGGCTGCAACAGGAGAAGGTCGTGCTGGAGAAGGAGACGGAGGGACTGGTCTGATGATCTCGTTCGGCTCGGAGGCCGTCTGGCCGTCTCTGCTCAACATCGGGATCGCGCTCGCGGTGTGTGCGGCCGTCGTCGCCCTCGTGGTCTGGAACAGCCGTCGCCGTGGCAGCCGCACGGTCGCCCTCGACGCGGCGCTCACGCTGTCCGGATGGTGGATCACGCTCTCCGCACTCGGCGCGGTGGTCATCGTCGTCAAGGCGTTCACCGTCGACTGGGCGGAGTTGCACGGCCGGACGATCGTCTTCCTCGACTGGCCCTCGAGCCTCCCGTGCTCGGAGTACGGCGACAGCACGACGACGATGCTCACCTGCGGCGGTACGGAGCTGTCGGACTTCACGGTCGGAAACGCCTCGCTCGGGCTGCGCCTCCTCGCCGCGGCCGCACAGCTCAGCACCCTCGCCCTGACCACGATCCCCGCCGTGGTCCTCGCGCTCATCTGCTTCCACACCCTCCGCGGCCGCGCGTTCTCCCGCACCGTGACCCGCGCCCTCGTCGGGGGCGCGATCGCGTTCGGGGTGCTGGGCGTCCTCTCGGATCTCCTCAACGGCATCGCCGCCACCACCGGACTGCGCGAGGCCCTGCCGGCGGACAGCACCTGGTACCCGCACACCTACTGGCTCACCGTCACACCGCTGCCGTTCGCCGCGGCGCTCGGCCTCCTCGCCCTCGCCGCGGTGTTCCGTCAGGGCATGCGCGTAGAGCAGGAGCGGGCCGCCCTGGAGCGCGAGACGGAGGGCCTGGTGTGAGCCCGGCGGAGAGCGACGACGAGTTCACCGGCATCCACTGCCGTCTGGACGAGCTGCTGGTCGCCCGCGGGATGACGCTGACGGAGCTGAGCGCCGCCGTCGGCGTCAGCATCGTGAACCTGTCCGTGCTGAAGAACGACCGCGCCCGCGCGATCCGCTACTCCACGCTGCGGGCCATCTGCGAGGCGCTCGACTGCGAGGTCGGCGACCTCCTCGTCCTCGCCGACCGCTGACCCCTCTCGACCCACCCCCTTCCGCGCACCCCGGCCCCTTACGGACGCACGCAGGGGGCCGGGACGCACGAAGAGGGGTGGGTCGGCGGGAGGGCGAGCACGGTCACGCACGGGAACGCAAGCCCCTTCTATGAGTCGGCTGTGAGTGGGTACCGTCGCCTCATGATCAGCACCCGCATCCCCTCGCGTCGCGGCCTCCGCCTCCTGGCGATCGTCCCGGCCGCTGCCCTCGCCTTCTCCCTCGCCGCCTGCGCCGGAGAGAGCCGTCCCTCGGTCGGCGAGGTCGCCGACGGCATCCAGAAGGTCTTCGAGGGCACCCCGCAGGAGGAGGCCATGACCGACGACGCCGCCACCTGCCTGGCGGAAGCCCTCGTCGACTCCGACCTCAGCGACGAGACGCTCGGCTACATCGCCGACGGCGAGGACAAGCAGCGGGACGAGGCCGACAAGGCCCTCACGACCCAGATCATCCAGGACAACCTCCAGGACTGCGTCACGCCCTGAGGGCGGCACGCAGCGAAGGGTGACGGCCTGGGAGGGCGGCCGTCATCCTTCGTCATAACCGCCCAGGGAATTCTCAGGCTCTCCTAGCGTTGAGCCTCATGGCGTGCACCCGGCGCGCCGCGATTCTGGAGTCCCCACCTCAATGAGCACCACCGCACGCGCCCAGAAGGCGCCAGACACCCGCGGGCCGGTCCGGAAGCTGCTGACCTCGTTCGGCTTCCAGATCATCGCCGCCCTCGTCCTCGGCATCGCCGCCGGTCTGATCGGCCGCCAGCTTGGCGCCACGGCCGAGAACCCGACCGGCCTGTCGGCGACCCTCGACACGATCGGCAGCTCCTACGTCACGCTGCTCCGCGCGGCCGTCGTCCCGTTGATCTTCACCGCGATCGTCGCCAGCATCTCGAACCTC
The DNA here is from genome assembly GCF_001866135.1 of Microbacterium sp. LCT-H2. Lineage (GTDB taxonomy): Bacteria > Actinomycetota > Actinomycetes > Actinomycetales > Microbacteriaceae > Microbacterium. The sequence goes on along the minus strand of NZ_MODW01000009.1, from coordinate 57,173 downwards.
CGTCGCGTGCAGAACGCCGCCCGCCTCGCCGGCCAGACGATCCTGTGGTTCGCGATCACCGCCTTCATCGCGGTCATCATCGGCATCGTCCTCGGTCTCGTGATCCAGCCGGGCAGCCGCGCCGGCGAGGGCCTGGAGCCGGGCGAGCCATACACGGTCGGCACCTGGTGGAACTTCCTCCTCGGCCTCATCCCGCAGAACTTCCTCGGCCTGACCGTCAGCACCTCCCCCGGAGCCACCGAGGGCGCGTTCACCTCGAGCGTCGGCTTCAACATCCTCCAGGTGATCGTGGTCGCGGCCGTCGTCGGCATCGCGGCGCTCAAGGCCGGCAAGAAGGCGGAGCCGTTCCTCGTCTTCACCGAGTCTCTGCTCAAGGTCATCCAGCGCGTGCTGTGGTGGATCATCCGCATCGCCCCGCTCGGCACGTTCGGCCTCATCGGCTCCGCCGTCATCAAGTACGGCTGGGAGAAGCTCGCGTCGCTCGGCTGGTTCGCGGCCGCCGTCTACATCGGCCTCGCGCTCGTGCTGTTCGTCGTGTACCCGATCCTGGTGCGCACGCACGGCCTCTCCATCAAGCAGTACTTCTCGGGTGTGTGGCCGGCGGTGCAGCTCGCCTTCGTGAGCCGCTCCTCCATCGGCACGCTCCCCCTCACGGAGCGCGTGACCGAGCGCAACCTCGGTGTGCCCCGCTCCTACGCCTCGTTCGCCGTGCCGCTGGGCGCGACGACGAAGATGGACGGCTGCGCCGCGATCTACCCGGCCATCGCCGCGATCTTCGTCGCGCAGTTCTTCGGCATCGAGCTGAACTTCGTGCAGTACCTGCTGATCGTGATCGTCTCGGTCGTGGGTTCCGCCGCCACCGCCGGCACCACGGGCGCGGTCGTCATGCTCACGCTGACGCTGTCCACCCTGGGTCTGCCGCTCGAGGGCGTCGGCCTGCTGCTCGCGATCGACCCGATCCTCGACATGGGCCGCACGGCCGTGAACGTCGCCGGTCAGGCCCTCGTCCCCGCGATCGTCGCGAAGCGCGAGGGCATCCTCGACGAGGAGCTCTACAACGCGCCGCGCGAGGGCCTGCCCTTCGCCGACGACTCCGGCGGCGACGCCCCCGAGGCCGACGCCGCTTCCACCCCGGAGCCCGCCGGCGCACGCTGACCCGGTCTCCTCACGAGCGCCCCACCTCCGTCAGGACGTGGGGCGCTCTTCGTCTCTCCCTCCCTCCCGCCGTCGACCCGCCCCTTTGCGTGCCTCCCGGCCCGTTGCGGGCGGTCGCAGAGGGGTGGGTCGACCGGAAGGGGGTGGTTCGAGGGGGAAGGGGGGGTGGGTCGAGGGGAAGGGGGGAAGAGGAGAGGTCAGTTGCGGCTCAGGGGGCGGGTCGCGCCACGGGTGTCGAGCGCGAGCTCCTCGGCGTCCATCGCGGCCAGCAGCTCCCGCATGACCTCCTCGTCGAGCTCGCCGGCATCCCGCTCCGCGACGAGGATCTCCCGCCGTACCTGCAGCCATCCCTTGGTCAGGGCGACGAGGTCGTCGTAGGACGGGCGGGCCACGGAGTCCTCGACCTGCTGCGCGTCGTCGGTGTCCTTCTCCACCCGGGTCATGCGCTTCGTGAACGCATCGAACATGCCGAGGTCGACCTCGCCGTGCTTCTGCTCCCACTCGCGGCGCTTCTCGGCGAGGTACGCCTTGCCGGCCTCGCGGCTCTTGGCCTTGACCATCTCCAGCGCCGCGACGTCCTCCTCGTGCTCCTCGTCCCCCGCGATCTCGAGCCGCCGGATGAGCAGCGGCAGCGTGAGGCCCTGCAGCAGGAGCGTGCCGACGGTGACGATGAAGGCGACGACGACGATGGCGTGCGAGGCCTCGGTATCGAGCCCGGCCAGATCGGCGGCGGCCACCGCGATCGCCAGGGTCACCACGCCCCGCATGCCGGCCCACGAGATGACCGCGTTGTCCTTCCAGGTGAGCCGCAGCCCGGCCATGCGCTCCCGCACGATCTGCGTCCGCAGCTCATCCGTGCTCTGGTCGCGCCACCGCCGGGACCGCCGTCGCCGTTCGTCGAACTCCCCGGACGCGATGCCGCGATCCATGCGGGCGAGCCGACGACGGTCCTGGAAGTTCGACCACGCGCTGATCGGATAGATGTAGAGCGGCCGGACGACGAGCACCACGAGCAGCACGGCGCCGGAGAGCAGGAGGATGTGCCCCACCGACTCGCTGCCGAGGTCGTTGAGCACCCGCGGGAACTGGAGGCCAATGTAGGCGAACACGAAGCTCTCCAGCAGCAGGTCGGCCGACAGCCACAGCGGCGCCTCCTGCTGCCGGGTCGTGTAGTCGGTGCGCGGGGCGTTGAAGCCGACGAACAGCCCCATGGCCACGACCGCGAGGACGCCGGAGCCGAGCAGATGCTCCGCGATGTTGTACGCACCGAACGGGGCGAGCAGACCGAACGTGCCGATAACCACCGGGTCGCCGATGCGCATCCGGAGCTGGTGCAGGACGATCCCGAAGATCAGCCCGATGCCCACCCCCACACCGACGGCCAGGAGGAACTGCCCGATGCCATCCCAGATCGACAGCGTCGCCCCGGCGAGGATCGCGGCGAACACCCGGTAGAGCGTGAGCGAGGTCGCGTCGTTGATGAGGCTCTCCCCGGACAGCACCGTCATGATGCGGCGGGGCAGACCGAGACGACGGCCGATCGCCGCCGCCGACACCGCGTCCGGCGGGGCGACGATGGCGCCCAGCAGCAGCGCGCCGGGCAGCGTGAGCGACGGCAGGATCCACCAAGCCACGAGCCCCACGGCGAACGCGGTGAGCAGCACGAGCCAGATCCCGAGGCGACGGATCTGCGGCAGGCTGCGTTTGAACCCGACGAACGACACGTCGAGGGCGGCGGAATACAGCAGCGGCGGCAGGACCAGCCCGAGCAGCAGGTGCCCGTCGATCTCCAGCTCCGGCACGAACGGCAGGAACGACGCGGCGAGCGCGACGACGGTCACGAGCAGCGGAGCCGGCCATCCGCGCCACCGCGCGACGGCGGCCACGGCGACGGCTCCGACGAGGACGTAGAAGATCCCGGCTTCCATGCGGAAAGCGTAGCGGCGTCGTCGGCGCCCCCTGTCGCCGCAGGGTGGCCCGAGTGTCAGTCGGGTTCCGGTCCGCCCGCGTCGAGAGCCTGGCGGAGGCCCGCGTTCTCATCCTGCAGGTCGAGGACCCGGGCGATCCCGGCGATGTTGATGCCGTCGCCGCGGAGCGCGGCCGCGCGGCGCAGACGGGTGATGTCGTCGTCGCTGTAGCGGCGCGTGCCGCCGTCGCTGCGGGCCGGCGCGAGGAGTCCCTTGCTCTCGAAGAGCCGGATCGTCGCCTCTGGCAGGTCGACGAGCTGGGCGGCCACGGCGATGCCGTAGAGCGGGGTGCGCGAGTCGGGTGCGGTCATCCGGGAGTCCTCGGTTCGGGGGTTGCGAAGTTTCTACGCGTGTTCTATAACAAATCTATACCTGAAGTGCAGATAATCTGCACGCCACCTCAGCCCTTGCAGGGCCGCACGAAAGGAGAACCTCATGGCACTGACCTTCGATCCCTTCAGCCAGCTCGATCGCTTCGCCGCGAGCGTGCTGGACTCCGTGCGCGCGCCCCGGTCGATGCCGGTGGACCTGTACCGCGACGGGGACCGCTACATCCTGCACGCCGACCTGCCCGGAGCCGATCCCGGCTCCATCGACGTCGACCTCGACGGCGGGCAGCTCACGATCCGCGCCCAGCGCACGGCCGACACCCGCGAAGGCGTGCGCTGGCTCGCCCGCGAGCGCGGGGCCGGGTCGTTCCTGCGCCAGTTCTCGCTCGGCGACGGTGTGGACCTCGACAACATCAGCGCCTCATACGAGAGCGGTGTCCTGTCGGTCGTCATCCCCGTCAGCGAGCGGGCGAAGCCGCGGAAGATCACCGTCGAGTCCGGCGAACAGCGCCAGGCGATCGACGCCTGATCCCCCGGGGGCGGTGCTGCGGCACCGCCCCCGCTGCTCTCCTCTCTTCCTACGGAAAGGACGACCCATGGCACTCTCCTCGACCCTCGACCATTTCCTCGCCGACATGGAATACCCGGCGACCCGCGACGACCTCCTGCGCGAAGCCACGCGGGACGGGCTGCCGGCGGAGGACCGCGCCGCACTCCGCGACCTGCCGGAGCAGAGCTTCAGCGCCGCCTGGCTCATCCGCTATCGCCTCGCCAGGAACGCTCTCGCCGACGCGCTCACCCCCGCCTCGCGCCTCGCCGCCTAGGGAATGCCGGAGCGGCCGCCGAGGTTGCATCCGGGGATGAACGACGTCGCCCTCTCCGTCCTCGACCTCGTGCCGGTCCGCTCCGGCCAGACCAGTGCCGAGGCCATCACCGCCTCCCTCTCCCTCGCCGCGGCCGCCGACCGGCTCGGCTATCGCCGCTACTGGTTCGCCGAGCACCACAACATGCCCGCGGTCGCCTCGACCACGCCGCCGGTCCTCATCGCGGCTGCCGCCACGCGCACCTCGCGCATCCGCCTCGGCTCCGGCGGCGTGATGCTGCCCAACCACGCGCCGCTGATCGTCGCCGAGCAGTTCGCCGCCCTCGAAGCCATCGCGCCCGGCCGCATCGACCTGGGCCTCGGCCGCGCCCCCGGCAGCGACCCCGTGATCACCCAGCTCCTCCGCGGGTCAGGGACCACCAGCGACGTGGAGCAATTCCCCCGCCACGTGCAGGACATCGCGGCGCTCTTCACCGCCGACGGCGCCACCGTGCGCTTCACCTCCGGCGGGGAGTACACCGTGCGGGCGACCCCCGCCGCGACCGGGGTGCCCGAGGTGTGGCTGCTGGGTTCGAGCGACTACTCCGCACAGCTTGCCGCTTCCCTCGGCCTGCCGTACGTGTTCGCGAACCACTTCTCCGGACAGGGCTTGGAACGCGCCCTCGACCTCTACCGCACGAACTACCGTCGGAGCGAGGAGCACCCGGAGCCGCGGACCTTCCTCACCGTGAACGCCGTCGCCGCCCCCACGGCGGAGGAGGCCGAGGCCCGCGCCCTCCCGCAGCTGCGGATGATGGCGCGGCTCCGGCTCAACCAGCCGCTCGTCGCGCTCGAGACCGTCGAACAGGCCCTCGCCGCGGAGCACGACGCCGCGACCGATCAGGTGGTCGAGGCCGCGCGGTCGCGGTGGTTCGTCGGCACCGGGGAGTCCGTCGCCGCCGAGGTGCGCTCCTTCGCGGCGACCTACGGGGTGGACGAAGTCATGCTCTCCCCCGTCGCCGGGGCCTACGACGCGGAGCCGAAGGACTCGGCCGCGGGGCGCGCTCAGACGCTGGAGCTCGTCGCCGGCGCGTGACCCGCGTCGCGCGGGACGGGAGTTCCGTCGCGGGCGCGGGAGTTCCGTCGCGGGATCACTAACGCTCCCCCACACGGCTCAGACGGCACGATTCTGATCCCGCGTCCGATCTCTCGCTTGGTGCGGGATCGATAACGGTCCCCCGCGCGCGTCCCGCGGCACCCTTCTGATCCCGCGCGCCTGCCGTCGTCGTCGTCGCCGCGGACCCCTCGCTGTGTCGGCATACGGGACGGAAAGCGTGCCTTCGGCCGCGGCCAAAGGGACATTTCTGATCCGGCGCGGGAACAGGACCTCCGCCACATTCGCCAGTCAGTCCGTGTTTTCCACAAGAGCCGGGCTGAGGACGATCATCCGTCGGGACGCCGATCCTGCGCGGACAGCATGGACGGATGCGACACCGTGTGCCCCTCCCGCCCGACCTCGGCCCTCACTTCGCCGTCCGTGATGCCGCTGCCATCGGGGTCGGGCGGAAGAGATACTCCAGCCGAGACCTCGCGCGACCGTTCGCCGGAGTGCGATCGACAGCGGAAGCCTCCACGTTCGACGATCGAGTCGCCTCCTACCTGCCGCGTCTTCGCGAGGGTCAGGCGTTCGCCGGACGCACCGCTCTCCGACTGTGGAGACTCCCCGCGTCCGTCCGATGGTCCCCCGATGAGCCCCTCGACGTCGCCGTGCACACCGGGACCTCGCCGCCCCGGACGATCGGTGTCCGAGGGCGCCGCATCGCGCCGGGAAGGGCCGACACATGGCACCTCCACGGAGTTCCGACGGTGGATCCGGTCAGCGCACTTTTCCTCTGCGCGCGGGAGTTCGTCTCCGTGCCGATGGTCGTCGCGCTCGACGCCCTGCTCACATCGTCCGACGCCTATCCGGGGCTGCGGACGGGTCGGCCGGTCGCCACCATCGAGACCATCGATCGACGGTTGACGCGATGGGGGCGGTTCCCCGGCTGCGGTCGCGTACGCGAGGCGCTGCCTCTCGCACGCCTGGGTGTCGAGTCGCCGAAAGAGACCGAGACGCGTCTGCTCCTCCGCAGCTTCGGCCTCCCGGAACCCGCGATCCAGCACCTCGTCTCCCTGGACGGACACTTCCTCGCACGGGTCGACCTCGCCTACCCCGAATGCCGCATCGCCATCGAGTACGAAGGCGACGGCCATCGGACGGACCGTGACCAATGGCGGATCGACATCCGGCGTCAGCGCGACCTCGAAGACCACGGTTGGCTCGTGATCCGCGTCACCGAGCTCGATCTGCGCGACGGTGGCGCCGCCCTCGCCGCCCGTGTGCGTCGCGCACTCACGGTTCGCCACGGCATCCGGGGTTGAGGCGTGCTCACGGATGGGCGTTCGGTCCTCTCCGCGATGAGGGGGCTGGCTCCGGATGTCAGGGAGGCGTAGCCTCGGCGGCAGAGAGAGGGGTTCGACGATGAGCACCAAGACACTCGCACTCTGGGTCGCGTACGGGACGAACGGCGTCGTGGGGAGCATCCGCCACGATGAGAACGGCTACGTGGTGACCATGGCGGGAGCGGACGCGGCGGCCGGAACCTATCCCAGCCTCGCCTCCGCGAAGGGCGCACTGCACGCCCGTATGCTGCCGGGCAGCGCCTGGCCGCGATTCCAGGAGCACTGACCCGCTCCTCGTCGTGCGGGATCGAAACAGCTCCTCCCCGGAGCGCATGAGGTGCAATGTTGATCCCGCGGGACCTGCAGCGGGCCGCGTCAGGACTCGGGTTCGCCGGAGAGGATGCCGCGGAGCCAGTCGCGGGCCTCGATGAAGACCTCGTCGGAGTAGCGGTCAGGATACTGCACGATCTGCCGGTCAGCACGGGGATAGGACCCGAGGAACACCACGCGGGGGCTGAAGCGGCGGATCCCGAGCAGGGCGTCGGCCATCCGCTCGTGCTCGATGTGGCCGTCCGCGTCGATCACGAACCGGTACCGGCCGAGCTCGTCGCCGATGGGCCGCGACTCGATGAGAGAGAGGTTGATGCCGCGCGTCGAGAACTGCTCCAGCATCTCGAGGAGCGAACCAGGGTGGTCGTGCGGGAGTTCGACGATCAGCGAGGTCTTGTCGGCACCGGTCGGCGCGGGCGAACGCGTGGTGCGGGTGACGAGGACGAACCGGGTCACGGCCGCCGCGTTGTCGCCGATGCCCTCGGCGAGCACCTCCACGTCATAGTGCTGCACGATGCCGGGGGCGGCGATCGCGGCCTGCGCGGGCGAGGTGCCGTCGAGGACGCCGATGGCCGAGGCGACGTTGCTCGCCGCCGGCACATGCGAGTGGGTCGGGAGGTGTTCGCCGAGCCAGCCGTGACACTGCGCGTAGGCGACGGGGTGCGCGGCGATGACCTCGACCTGGTCGAGAGTGGTGCCGCGTGGCGCGACGAGGACGAAGTTCACCCGCACGAGATACTCGCCGATGATCCGGAGCCCCGGCAGCGTCGCCAGCGCATCCTGGGTGGTGGAGACCCCGCCCTCGATGGAGTTCTCGATCGCGATCATGGCGGCGTCGCTGCGTCCTTCGAGGACGTCCGCGAGCGCCTCGCCCACGTTGTGCACCGGTCGCCACTCCTGCCCCCTGGCTTCGGCCACCTGGTCGAGCGCCGCCTCCGTGAAGGTTCCGGCCGGTCCGAGGTAGCTGTAGGTTCGGCGTGCAGTCACGGCGTTCAGCCTATCCCTCGGTGACTCATCGCAATCGCGCATGTCAAGCCGGATGCGAGCATCCGCCGCACGGGGCAGACTGAGAGCATGAGCAGCCGTGCCGGCCTCCCCGCGGAGGAAAGTGACCTGATCGACGTCGACGAGCTGATCGCCGCCTACTACGACCGCGTGCCGAATCCGGATGTCGCGAGCGAGCGGGTCGTGTTCGGCACCAGCGGGCACCGCGGCTCGTCGCTCACGAAGAGCTTCAACGAGAACCACATCCTCGCCACGACGCAGGCCATCGTCGACTACCGCGCCGCGCAGGGCATCACCGGTCCGCTCTTCCTGGGGCGCGACACCCACGCGCTCTCCCTCCCGGCGGAGCGCAGCGCCATCGAGGTCCTGCTCGCGAACGGAGTGGACGTGCGCGTCGACGCCCGGGACTCCTGGGTGCCGACCCCCGCGCTGAGCCACGCGATTCTCACGTACAACCGCGACCGCGCCGCCGACGACCCGGGTCGCGCAGACGGCATCGTCGTGACCCCCTCGCACAACCCGCCCCGCGACGGCGGCTTCAAGTACAACCCGCCCCACGGCGGTCCCGCCGACACCGATGCGACGGGCTGGATCGCCGACCGCGCCAACCAGCTCATCGCGGACGGCCTGACCGCCGTGCGCCGCGAGCGCTTCGCCGACGTGGACTGGGACGCGATCACCGGATACGACTTCCGCGACGCCTATGTGCGCGACCTGCCGTCGATCATCGACCTCGAGGCGATCCGCCGCGCCGGCGTGCGTATCGGCGCGGACCCGCTGGGCGGCGCGTCGGTGGAGTACTGGTCGCTGATCGCCGAGATGCACGAACTCGACCTCACGGTCGTGAACCCCGAGGTCGACCCCACGTGGCGCTTCATGACCCTGGACTGGGACGAGAAGATCCGGATGGATCCGTCGTCCCCGTCGGCCATGGCATCGCTCGTGGCGAAGAAGGGCGACTACGACATCCTCACTGGGAACGACGCCGACGCGGACCGGCACGGCATCGTCACCCCCGACGCCGGGCTCATGAACCCGAACCACTTCCTCGCCGTCGCCATCGACTACCTCTTCTCGCACCGGGAGCACTGGCCGCGCGAGGCCGCGGTCGGCAAGACGCTGGTGTCGTCGATGATCATCGACCGCGTGGCCGAGTCGCTCGGACGGCGTCTGCTCGAGGTTCCGGTCGGCTTCAAGTGGTTCGTGCCCGGACTGCTCGACGGCTCCGTGGCGTTCGGCGGCGAGGAGTCGGCGGGGGCCTCGTTCCTCCGACACGACGGCTCCGTGTGGTCCACCGACAAGGACGGCATCCTCCTCTGCCTGCTCGCGGCCGAGATCCTCGCGGTGACCGGCAAGACCCCTTCGCAGCGCTACGCGGAACTGGAGGACGCCTTCGGCTCGTCCGCCTACCAGCGCGTCGATGCTCCGGCGACCCCCGAGCAGAAGGCGACGCTCGGCAAGCTCGCCCCGGAATCGGTGACCGCGACCACGCTCGCCGGCGAGGACATCATCGCGAAGCTGTCGCACGCCCCCGGCAACGGTGCGGCGATCGGCGGCCTCAAGGTGCAGACTCCCCACGCCTGGTTCGCCGCGCGGCCGTCCGGAACCGAAGACGTGTACAAGCTCTACGCCGAGAGCCTGCGGGGCCCCGAGCATCTCGCCGAGGTGCAGGCTGAGGCCCGCGCCGTGGTGTCCGCCGCCCTCGGCGACTGAGCCTCCCTCCCGCGGCGCCGTCTCCCGGGCGTGCTGCGGGATCGAAACCGCTCCCCTCGGCAGCCGCCGGGGGGAGTTTTCGATCCCGCGCCGTGGGGGCGCCGGTGCGGGATCAAGAAGGACCCTCGTCAGCGTTTCGCGGGAGCATTCCTCATCCCGCCCGCCGGGCTGTCTCGTTCCGCGCACGCTCGGGCGACGGGGCCCCTCCTGTTGTCGCGCGTCGGACCGTCGGCACCGATCCGTCCGCCACTCCCCGCGCGGGATCGAAAACGGGCGCCCCGAGGGTTCCGGAGGGACCTAATTGATCCCGTCCCGCCGACCACCCCTGGGGCGGGATCGAAAACGGGCCCAGGGGACGCTGGGGAGGGGCCGTTTTGATCCCGCACGCGGGCGGGGGGCGGGACGGGGCGGGGGCGGGACGGGGCGGGACGGGGCGGGGTCAGTCGGCGTCGGTGGAGGAGCCGAGGAGCTCGCGGACGCGGCTGGAGACGCGGTGGAACTCCTCCGTCTCCAGCACATCGACGTAGCCGCGGCGGGCCGGGAGGTCGACGCGGTGCTCCTCCAGGATCCGTCCGGGGCGCGGCCCCATCACGATGACGCGGCTGGCGAGGTAGACCGCCTCCGCGACCGAGTGGGTCACGAGCAGCACGGTCGTGCCGGTGGCGCTCCAGATCCGGTTGAGCTCGACGTTCATGCGCTCGCGCGTGAGGGCGTCGAGGGCACCGAACGGCTCGTCCATGAGCAGCACCCGCGGCTCGTGCAGCAGCGCGCGGCACAGCGACACCCGCTGCTGCATGCCTCCGGAGAGCTCGTGCGGCAGCGACTTCTCGAAGCCGGTGAGCCCGGTCATCTCGATGAGCTCGTCGGCACGGGCCTGGGCCTTGCGCATGTCCATCCCGCGCATCTCGGCCTGCAGGAGGATGTTGCCGCGGACGCTGCGCCATTCCAGAAGCGCCGCCCGCTGGAACACGTAGCCGATATCCTGCCGCGGTCCGCGAACCTCGTCGCCGCGCAGGCGGATGCTGCCGCGGCTCGGAGCGGTGAGTCCCGCCACGGCCTTCAGGAGCGTCGACTTGCCGCATCCCGAGGGCCCGGCGATCGAGAGGAACTCCCCCTCCTCGACGCGGAGGTCGACGCCCTCGAGAGCCGTGACCTGGCGGCGCTTGGAGGCGAAGGTGATCGCGAGATCCGAGACCTCGAGCGCCGGAGCGGTGCTCGTGGCCGCGGGTCCGCGTTCCTGCTGAACGTGAGTGTCCATGACGATCGGTCTCACTTCCCGGGGGTGAAGGCGTCGTCGAAGTAGGTGTCCACGTCGCCGTCGCCCGAGATGAGCCCGGCCTCCGACAGCACCTCCAGCGTGGACTCCCAGTCCTTGGTGGCGTTCGCGCCGGGAGCCTGGCCGTCGGTGGCGTCGGTGTGGAGCAGCTCGATGGTCTCCTCCCACTGGTGCAGCAGCACCTCCTGCGACGGCATCTGCGGGTCCTTGCCCTCCATCGCGGCCACCGCCGCCTCGGGGTCCTCCTGCGCCGCCGCGAAGGCCTCGGAGGTCGCCGCGACCAGCGCCTCGACGAGGTCCGGGTCGTTCTCGATGGTGTCGGTCGGGGCGATCAGGCCGTTGCTGAAGAAGTTCAGGCCGGCGTCGGAGTAGCGCAGGTACTCGACGTCCTTGCCGCTCTTGTCGGCGATGGTGGGGCCCTGGTCGTGCGCGAAGCCGATGAGGCCGTCGACCTTGCCCGAGAGCATGGCGGCGATCTTCCCCGCGGCGTCGAGGTTCTGCTGCGTCACATCGCCCTCCTCCAGGCCCACGGCCTCGAGGTACATCGGGAAGGTGGTGGTCGGGGCGTCGCCCGCGGAGACAGCGATGGCCTTGCCCTTGAGGTCTTCGGGGCTGGAGATGCCGGAGTCGGCGAAGACCTGCACGGCCGACGGCGTGGTCTGCAGGAAGACGCCGACGCTCTTGATGCCGACGCCCTTGTCGATGTTCGCGAGGACGGCCGGGGTGTCCGCCCAGCCGAAGTCGACCTGCCCCTGCCCGACGGCCTGTGCGGTCTTCGTCGACCCCTGGCCGGCCTTGATCGTGAGGTCGATGCCGTGCTCCTCGAAGATGCCCTGGTCGACGCCGTAGTAGAAGGCCGCGTGCTCGCCGTACGGGTACCAGTTGAGCATGAGGGTGACCGGTGTGAGCTCGCCGCCGTCACCGTCACCGTCGCCGGAGCTCGCCGGGGCCGTCGATCCTCCGCAGCCGGAGAGGGCGAGCACCGCGGCGGACGCGAGGGCGATCGAGCTGAGGATGGTGCCTGACTTCTTCATCAGTGCCTTCTTTCGTGGGGGCGAGGGGGGTCAGAGTCGGACGGTGGCCGCGGCGACGTCGCGCTTGGAGGCGTGCCACGGGATGAGGAAGCGCTCGGCGATCTGGATGATGCCGAAGAGGATGACGCCGAGCAGCGACATGATGATGAGCGCGGCGAAGAGCATCGCGGTGTCGAGGTTGCCGTTGGCCTGGAGGATCACGTAGCCGAGGCCCTCGTTCGCGCCGACGAACTCACCGACGACGGCACCGGTGACCGCGAGGGTCGCGGCGACCTTGAGGCCGGAGAGGAGCTCAGGCAGAGCCGCGGGCAGCCGCACCTTGAGGAAGGTCTTGAAGCGGCTGGCTCCCATGGTCGACGCGAGCTGGAGGATCTCCGGGTCGACGGTGCGCAGACCCGCGAGGGCCGAGATGACGACAGGGAAGAACGCCATGAGCACGGCCACGAGGATCTTCGGCTCCGCCCCGAACCCGAGCCACACGACGAACAGCGGGGCGATGGCGATCTTCGGGATGACCTGCGCGAAGAGGATGACGGGATAGAGCGTCTGCTCCAGGCCTCGCGAGTAGACCATGAGCACCGCGACGAGGACGCCGACGACGACCGCGATGACGAACCCGATCACGGTCTCGTAGGTGGTGACCCAGGTGTTCTGCGCAAGGTAGGCGGCGTTGTCGGTGAAGGCGGCCCAGGTGTCGGCCGGCGACGGGATGATGAAGGCCGGCACCCACCCGAGGCTCGTGGAGACCCACCAGAGCGCGAGCACCGCGAGCACGAAGACGAGCGGGTGCCAGTGGCGGCTCCACCAGCGGACGATGCCCGGAGGCTCGGGACGATCGGCGGCCAGCGCCAGGGTCATGGTCGCGGAGGGGGCAGACGACATGGGGTCCTCGACATCTTCGTGAAGGATTCGGGAAAGCGCATTCCCGTTCGGTGTTGCGAGTCTATGCCGACGCTTCTGCCGTGTCAACGCATGGCCGCGGCCGCACCGTCGTCGCCCCCTCGGGCGGGGCGTCCTGGCCGGTCACCGCGTCCGGGCGAGAGCCGCGCCCGCGACCCGCAGCCAGCGTGCGGGGTCGGTCAGGGCGGCGGTCGGCGACCCCGCCAGCGCGGTCAACGACATCGCCTCCGCGAAGAGGCTCGTATCCGCGTCGTCCGCGATCCGACCCGCCGCGAGCAGAGGACGCGCCCCTGCCTCGGCGGCGAGCGCGGCGAGGAACGACGGCACCTTCCCGTCGCCCGACTGTCCGTCGTAGGATCCCTCGCCGGTGATCACGACCTCGGCGCCCCGCACGGCCCCGGCCAGATCGATGAGGGCCGCCACCTCGGCCGCCCCCGGAGCGAGGACCCCGCCCCAGCGCACGAGCGCGGCCCCCGTCCCTCCGGCGGCACCGGTGCCGGGCAGCGCCGGATCGACAGGAAGGAGGGCGGCGAGGTGCGCGAGCGCGTCGTCGACACGGGCGATGTCCTCCGGAGCCGTGAGGCCCTTCTGCGGACCGAACACCGCCGCCGCACCGCGAGGGCCGACGAGCGGATTCGTGACATCGGTCAGCACGCGGACGTCGGTTGCCGTGCGCAGCGCCCCGAGGTCGGCCGTGACGATATCCACCAGACCACGCGCGCCCCGCGCCACCGGCTCACCGTCCGCGTCGAGGAAGCGTGCCCCGAGAGCGGTGAGCAGGCCGGTGCCGCCGTCGGTGGAAGCACTGGAGCCGATGCCGAGGATCAGGCGCGAGACGCCGTGATCGAGGGCCGCGGCGATCGCCTGCCCGAAGCCGATCGTGTCGGCCTCCCAGGGGCGCAGACCGTCGAGGAGCTCGATGCCCGAGGTCGAGGCGATGTCGACGACGCCCGTGCCGCCGGGGGCGTCGGTCGTGCTCGGCAGGAGCAGCCAGGACGTCTCGACGGGAGCGCCCGCCGGACCGTCCACCGTGACCGGCAGGCGCTGTGCATCCGGTACCGCCGTCGCGAACGCCGCGACGGTCCCCTCCCCGCCGTCGGCCATCGGGCGGAGGACGATGTCCGCGGCCGGCTCGACCTCCCGCCAGCCGGCAGCGAGCGCCGCGGCGGCGTCGGCCGCGGTGATCGTGCCCTTGAAGCTGTCCGGAGCGATGACGACGCGGGTCATGCCCCGAGCCCCGGGGTGCTCGCGCGGACGACCACCTCGAGGGGGAGCGACGGCTGCTGCCAGTCCTCGTCGACGATCGCGCGGAAGGCCTGGTACCCGGCGTCACTCAGCGGCACGCAGACCGTGGTGAGGGCCGGTGTCACATCGCGACTCGAGGGCACGTCGTCGAAGCCGCAGACCGCGATGTCCGCGCCGACCTCCCGGCCGGCCGCGCGGATGGCCGCCATCGCGCCGATCGCCACGACGTCGCTGATGCCGAACACGACGGTGCCCGCGGGGACACCGGCGGCGAGGGCCTCGGTCATCGCCGCCGCCCCGGACTCGCGGCGGAAGTCTCCGCGGACGGTCTGCGCGACCTCTCCCCCGCCCTCCGCGAAACCGGCGCGGAAGCCCGCCAGCCGGTCGTCCGAGGTCCGCACGCCCTCCGCCGCCCCGACGAGCACGGCGGAACGATAGCCGAGTGCCGCCATGCGACGACCGAGCGCGGCGGCCCCGGCCCGGTTGTCAATCTCCACCCGGCGATCCCCGTCGCCGTCCGCACCGAACGCGACCACACGGCCCCCGAGGCGGGTGAACTCGGCGAGCTCGCGGGCCGTCTCGGCCTGCCCTTCCTCCTGCGTCCGCGAGGCGGCGAGGATGAGGCCCTGCGGTCGCTGTCCGCGCAGCGCGCGGACGATCCGGGCCTCCCGCGCCGGATCGCGCTCGGTGATGGCCACCGTCACGACGAGGCCCTGCTCGTCGGCTCCGCGGGCGACGCCCGAGGCGATGAGACCGAAGTAGGGGTCGGCGATGTCGGCGACGAGGAGCGCGATCACCGGCGAGCGTCCGCGGGCGGTCGCCTGCGCGGAGACGTTGGCCGTGTAGCCGAGGGCCTCGGCGGCGGCCTCCACCCGTTCCCGGAAGGGGGCGGCGACCTTGCGTTCGGAACCGTTGAGCACGCGCGACGCGGTCGCCAGGGACACTCCGGCCTCGAGTGCGACGTCGTGCAGCGTGGGTGCCGGTCCCCGCGCGTGACGGGGGCGGCGCGCGGCCGGCGGCTCTGCCGGAGTGACGGGCGGGGTCATGCTCCGAGCCTACCGACGGCGCCGGAACCGCTTCGAGGGGCGCTCACGGCTGCCGCCCCAGAAACCCGAGGAGGGCAGCGGCCTCGCCGGCGAGCAGCTCAGGGGCGTCGCCGGGCACGAACTCCAGCAGCGCGTCGCGCGGCGGCTGCGGGGCGGCGGCGACGTCCGCGAAGAACCGTGTCCAGAGCGCGGACCGGGAGCGGAGGGTGTGGCGCTCGGTGCGCGGCCACCAGGAGAAGACATGAGCGGCGGAGACCTGCGGGCCGAGCCGACGGAACTCCTCGAGCGCCACGGGGACGGGGGCGCCGACCGTGGGCTGCCAGTACGTCGACAGCATCGGGTGGTCGACCTCCTGCAGCAGCTCAAGGGTGGCCGGGGCGGTGTCGGCGAGCGTGCCGCCGTGGAACTCCAGGGCGAGCCCGATGCCGCGCGCCGCGGCCTCGTCCGCCGCCTGCCGGAGGCGGGTCACGATGCGGTGGCGCTCCTCCGCCGACGCCTCCGCCGAGCCGTGCGCACCCGCCCACACCCGCACGCGGTGGGCACCCAGGGCCGCGGCGCTGTCGAGGACGGCGGTGAGCGACTCCTCCGGACCGGCGCGGAAGTACGACCCGTAGGACGCGACGGCGAGCCCAACATCGGTGGTCATCCGCGCGACCTCCGCCGCGCGGTCGACGTCCCCCGGCGGCACATGCACGTCGCCGCCCCACTCGATCACGTCGAGGCCCGCGGCAGCCGCGAGCCCGACGATCCTCTCCGGCGGCAGCGCCCGGAACGTCACCGAGCACAGCCCCGCACGGATCCCCGTCATCCCGTCATCCTCTCAGTCCTCCCGTCCGCCGGCACCGTCCGGCCCGTCCACCCCGGGCTCCCCGGTCGGACGACCCGGCCCCTTCCGTTCCCCGTGTCGAGTCCGTCTGCACAACCTCGTCCCGTCTGCACGACCGAACCCCGGGTCTGGCCGTGCACACGTTCCCGAGTCGTGCAGGTGTCCCTGTGGGACCAATACACGACGTGGGTCCGAAACACGACGACCGAGACCGGGGAACGGGACGGTACGGACTTCCTCGTCGAGTCCCACCTGCACGACCTCGTCCCGCCTGCACGACCGGAACCCAGGTCTGACCCTGCAGACGAACCCGAGTCGTGCCGGTGTCCCCCGGTCGATCCGACACACGACGACCGAGACCGGGACGGATGCACGACCTGAGCACGACGGGACGACCGACACCCGGGAACGGGTCGTGCATCCGTGGCGGGGTCGTGCATCCGGAACCTCGGTGGGGACGAGACCGGGGGTCACAGGTGGGGGGCGACCGCCGTCGCGAAGGCCTCGGCCGTGCGACGGACCACACGAGCCGGGTCGTCGGCCCACACGTCGGCATGGAAGATCTCCACCTCGATGTCACGGTCGTAGCCGGTGTCCTGCACGGCGCGGGTCAGGGCGCTGAAGTCGATCACCCCGTCCCCCGGATAGTGCCGGGAGAGGAGGGGGTCTGCGGCAAGGGGGGTCTTCCAGTCGCACACCTGATACGTGGCGATGCGGCCCTCGCGTCCGGCCCTGGCGATCTGGTCGAGCACCTGCGGGTCCCACCAGATGTGGAACGTGTCGACGGCGGCACCGACCACGGCAGGGTCGAAGTCCGCGGCGATGTCGAGCGCCTGACCGAGGGTGGAGACCACGGCACGGTCGGAGGCGTACATCGGATGCAGCGGCTCGATCGCGAGGGTCACCCCGGCGGCCCGGGCGTCCTCCGCGAGGGTGCCGATCGCATCGCGAACGCGCTCCCGCGCCCCGACGAGGTCGCGCGACCCCTCGGGAAGACCGCCGGCGACGAGCACCAGGACAGCCGTCGACCCCTCGGCACCGGCCGCCGCGAGAGTGGCCGCCTCCTCGATCGCCCGGCGGTTGTCGTCGAGGGCGGCCTCGCGCTCCGGGCCCGCGGGCAGCGTGAAGAAGCCCCCGCGGCAGTGGGTCGTGAAGCGCAGGCCGGAGTCGGTCAGCATGCGGGCGGCGACATCGAGGCCCACCGCCTGCACGGGCTCCCGCCACAGACCGATGGCCTCGACCCCCGCCGCCGCCGTGACGCGCAGGGCCGTCGCGAGGTCCGCGTGCTTCACGGTGGCCTGGTTGATCGAGAGCCGCGGGTGCGGCACGGTCCCGACGCCGGCCGCCCGGGACTCGCGCTCCGCCGCCAGGCTCCGGGGGGCGGTCATGCGTCCACCCCGTTCAGCCGGAGCAGGCTGTGCCAGCGCTCCCGCGCGAGCTCCGGCTGCTCCAGGGCGAGCGCCCCGTTGGCCAGCTCGACGATGCGGCTGAGGTGCGGCAGGCTCCGCGCAGAGTGCAGTCCCCCGACCATCTGGAACGCCGGCTGATGACCGTTGAGCCAGGACAGGAAGGCGACCCCGGTTTTGTAGTAGAAGGTCGGCGCCGCGAACACCTGCCGGCTCAGCTCCTCGGTCGGCCCGAGGAGGGCGAGGTACCGCTCGGGGTCGTCCGCGTCGAGCGCCTGGATCGCGGCGGAGGCCACCGGGGCGAGAGCGGCGAACGCGCCGAGCAGCGCATCCGAATGCCCGCGCGACGCGGACCCCTCGGGCGCGGCCGCGTCGGCCAGACTGTCTCCGCCGATGAGGCCCACGTAGTGGAAGTCGTCGCCGGTGAACATGCGCACCCCCTCCGGCAGCCGCTCGCGCACCCAGACCTCGGACTCCGCGTCGAGCAGACTCATCTTCACCCCGGCGACCGCGGCGCGGTTCTCGCCGATGATGTCGAGCAGCACCTCGGCGGCCTCCTGCCACGCGGGACCGCCGCTCCCCCCGGAGGACGAGGGCGCGAAGTACCCCGCCAGCTCCGGATCGAACGCGGTGCCGAGCCAGTGCAGCACGACCGGTGCCGATGCGCGGGACAGCACCTCGCGGTACACGCGGCGGTAGTCGTCCGCGCTCTCCGCGACCCTGGCGAGGTGCCGCGACGCCATGAGCACCGGCCCCGCCCCCTGCTCCTCGGCGAAGTGCAGCTGCTCGAGATAAGCGGCGATCACCTGATCGAGCGAGATGCGTGCGTCGTCGACGTGATCGGTGTTGACCCCGACGACGACTGCCCCGCCCTCCTCGCGGGCGACCTCGGCGCTGCGGGCGATGAGCTCGCGCACCGCCGCCGCATCCAGGCCCATGTTGCGCTGCGCAGTGTCCATCGCGTCGGCCACGCCGAGTCCCCACGAGTACACGTTGCGCCGGAACGCGAGCGTGGCGTCCCAGTCGATGTCGGCCGGGCGTCCCGGCGTGTTGTCGGCGTGCACCTTCGGCACGACGTGCGCGGCGGCGTAGGCCACCCGACTGCGGAGCGGACCCTCCGGCCGTGTGACGGCACCGGCCTCCCGGAGCTCCGCCTCGGCGGTGCGGCCGTCGGCGGCGAGCAGGCGGAGGGTGGTCATGCGTGGTCCAGGGTCAGCGGCTCGAGCACGATCTTGCGCCCTTCGGCGCTGGACGCGAGTCCGGCCTCGGCGAACTGGACCCCGCGCGCGCCGGCGAGCAGGTCGAACGGATAGTCGGTGCCGAGGACGAACGAGGTGAGGTACTCCTCCCACTGCTGCCGGAAGCCGTTGTGGAACACGTCGTTCGTCGGCACCTGCTGCCAGTCGGCGTCGTAGTCGTGGCTGTCCTCCAGGTCGGGGTTCCACACGGGCTTCGGCGTGGCGTTGCGCGGCTGGATCTTGGCGCCGAACAGCCCCACGACGGCGGAGCCGTGCGTGCCGTCGACCTGGAACTCCACGAGCTCGTCGCGGTTCACCCGCACGGTCCACGAGGAGTTGATCTCGGCGATCGCCCCGCCGTCGAGCTCGAAGATGCCGTAGGCGGCGTCCTCGGCTGTGGCCGTGTAGTGCTCGCCCTTCTCGTCCCAGCGGTCGGCGATGTGCACCGCGGCCTGCGCGTAGACGCTCGTGACCTCGCCGAAGAGGTTTTCCAGCACGTAGTTCCAGTGCGGGAACATGTCGGTGATGATGCCGCCGCCGTCCTCGGTGCGGTAGTTCCAGCTCGGACGCTGCGCGGGCTGCCAGTCGCCCTCGAACACCCAGTAGCCGAACTCGCCGCGGACGGACAGGATGCGGCCGAAGAAGCCGGAGTCGATGAGGCGCTTGAGCTTCTGCAGCCCCGGGAGGTAGAGCTTGTCGTGGACGACGCCGGTCTTCACGCCGGAATCGCGCGCCAGCCGCGCGAGCTCCAGGGCCTCGTCCAGCGACTCGGCGGTGGGCTTCTCGGTGTAGATCGCCTTGCCGGCGGCGATGGCCTTGCGGATCGCGGACGCCCGGGCCTTCGTGACGAGGAAGTCGGCGTAGATCTCCCACTGCGGGTCGGCGAGGGCGGCGTCGAGGTCGGTCGTCCAGTCCTCGATGCCGTGCTTCGCGGCCAGTTCGGCGAGCTTGGCCTCGCTGCGTCCGACGAGGATCGGCCGCACGGTCACGCGGGTGCCGTCGGGGAGCTCGATCCCGCCCTCGTCGCGGATCGCGAGGATAGACCGCACCAGGTGCTGCCGGTATCCCATGCGCCCGGAGACGCCGTTCATGATGATCCCGATCTCGCGGGTGGGGGCCTGTGCCATCTCGGTCCGTTCCTCTCGGTGGAAGCTGTCGGCGCTGACAGGAGAATCTTGGTAAGCGCTTTCCGAGATCATGGCATGAGACGCACGACCTCGCAACCGCCCCTAGCGCGGAGGGACCGTGCTGGCGCGCACGTGCAGCGCGGGAGCCACCTCGACGCGCTCCGCGGGCCGGTTCGGGCCCTCGCGCAGGCGATCGCGGAGGAGCTCGACCGCACGGCGCCCGACATGCTGCTTGGGCGGCCGCAGCGCGGTGAGCGGCGGGGACCCGTGCTCGGCGACCTCATCGTCGTAGGCGATGAGCGAGAGGTCGTCGGGCAGCCGCCAGCCCGCGTCCTGCAGATGCTGCTGGAGCAGAAGCGCCTGCGGGTCGGAGTGCACGAGCAGCGCCGTCGCCCCCGTCTCACGGATCTCGGCGAGCAGCGCCGAGACCACCTCCGCCTGCGCCGATCCCTCCATCCGGTCCAGGGCGGCGTCGCGGTCCACCGTCACCGTGAGCCCGAGCTCGGCGACGGCCCGCGACCAGCCCTGCCGCAGCCCGGCGGAGGTCGGTGACTGCGGAGAGGTGAGGATCCCGACCCGCCGGTGTCCGAGTGCGGCGAGGTGCCCGGCGGCGAGCGCGCCCCCGAACGCGTGGTCGGTCGCCACGGTCTGCATCCGGGTGAGGGCGAGAGCGGACGGGGTCCGGCGCTCCACGAGCACGACCGGCACAGGGAGCATGTCCAGCCAGGAGAGCAGCGCGTGTCCGTCGGCGCCCTGCGTCTCGGGGGCCACGATGAGCCCGTGCACCGTCCCGGATTCCAGGAGCGCCGCGATCTGGCGGCGCTGGTCCTGCGCGGCGTAGCTGGCCCCGCGGAGCACGAGCTGCACCCGCGCCTCGACCCCGGCGCTCCGGGCACCGACGACCACCTGCGGCCAGTAGTAGCTCAGCGACGGCACCACCATCCCGATCCGGAACTGCGGCCCGGGGAGGGCGGCCCGCGCGACGGTCGTGTCCAGGGCGCTCCGCAGCACCGCTCCCCCGTGCACCCGGGTCAGCAGCCCGCGGTCCGCGAGCGTGGTTATGTCGCGGCGGATGGTGAGCTCCGCCACCCCGAAGTCGCGGGCGAGATCGGCCACGCGCACCGCCCCCGTCCGGCGCAGCTCGTCCAGGATCCGTTCCCGGCGGGAGAGGCCGAAACGCGGGGTGGGACGCTCCTCGGTCATGACGACCTCCGCGATGCGTGCTCGCCGAGGGTGCCGCGGGGGATCATCGGATTCTCGCCTTCGTTGTTCGAGTCTGTTCGATGCAGACGGTTTCGGTTCGATCACGTTGCCTGCGCTCGAACGCACAGTCTTCACTGGAACCCCGCGCCTCGGCAAGCGCATACCCAGAACTGCGGAGACTCATGACCCCTCGACCATCCGTCCTCGCCGCGCTGTCGACGGAGGCGTGGGACCTCGTGTTCGACGACGCTCGACGCGCCCGCCTGCAGACCCTCGCCGCACCCCCCGACGCGCTGCACACGCCCTCCCTCGACGCCGCGGCTCGGGACGACCTCCTCCGCGTGGAGGTGCTGGTGACGGGCTGGGGCGCGCCGGTCCTGGACGCGGACCTGCTCGACCGTCTGCCCCGGCTGCGCGCCGTCTTCCACGCGGCGGGGAGCGTGCGCGGACTCGTGTCCGACGCGTTCTGGGAGCGCGACATCCTGCTCACCTCGGCCGCCGAGGCCAACGCGGCTCCCGTCGCCGAGTACACGCTCGCGATGATCCTGCTCTCCGGCAAGCGCGCCCTCCTCCCGCTCCGTACGGCCGACGCACAGCACGACCTGCGCGTCGGCCCCCGCGTCGGGGGCCGTATCGGCAACCTCGACCGCACGGTGGGCATCGTCGGGTTCTCCCGCATCGGGCGCCGCGTGGTCGAACTGCTGCGGCCCTTTCCCGGACTGCAGGTGCTCGTCGCCGACCCGTTCGCCGACCCCGAGGAGGTGGCCGCGGCCGGCGCCCGGCTGGTCCCGCTCCACGCCCTGCTCCCCGCCGTCGACCTGCTCTCCCTGCACGCACCGGCCCTGCCCGCGACGCGGGGGATGATCGGCCGCGCGCAGCTCGCGGCGCTGCGCGACGGCGCCACCGTGCTCAACACCGCGCGTGGCTCCCTCCTCGATCACGACGCGCTGCTCGCGGAGTGCGCCTCCGGTCGCCTCGACGCGATCCTCGACGTCACCGACCCGGAGCCGCTTCCGCCCGACCACCCGCTGCTGCACCTGCCGAACGTCGCGGTCACCCCGCACCTCGCCGGCTCCCTCGGCACCGAGGCACACCGGCTGGCCGACGCCGCCCTCGACGAGCTGGAAGCGTGGGTGGCCGGTCGTCCGCCTCGACACCCCGTGCACCGCGCCGACCTCGCGCACAGCGCATGACGTCCCTCGCACTGCCTCCGGAGGACCGCGCGCTCTCCCCGCACACGGGATGGACGCGCGCACACCTGACGACGGTCGCCGATGCCATCCTCGACGGGGCCGCCCGTCACGCGAGCCCGGCGGGCGCGGGCATCCGCTACCCCGGCGCTCCTGGCGGCTTCGGCGCCGCGGTCGATGCGCTCGAGGGATTCAGCCGCACGTTCCTGCTGGCCGCGTTCCGCATCGCCGGCGACCCGCTCGGCACGGAGGCGCTGGCCGACCGCTACGCCCGAGGCCTCGCTGCGGGCGTCGACCCCGATGGTGCCGAACGGTGGCCGCGCCCCGACGAGGTCGACCAGGCGAAGGTCGAGGCGGCGGCGCTCGCGCTGAGCCTGCACCTCACGCGCGACACGGTGTGGGCGCGCCTCGACGACACGGCCCGGACCCACACCGTGGACTACCTCGCGACGTTCGTCGGCGGCAGCTACCCGCCGAACAACTGGGCGTGGTTCCGGGTGCTCGTCGAGCAGTTCCTGGAGAGCGTCGGTGGGCCGTCCTCCGCCACGGACCGCGCGACCGACTTCGCGCTCCTGGACGGGTTCGAACGCGAGGGCGGGTGGAGCGCCGACGGCGCCGCCCGGTCGTTCGACCACTACGCCGGCTGGGCGCTGTCCTTCTATCCGCTGCTCTGGGCGGACATGGTCGGCGCGGAGCCGCGTCACACGGACCGGGTCGCCCGGTTCCGCCGCCGGCTCGACGCGTTCCTCGACGACGCCCTGCATCTCGTCGGCGCCGACGGCGGACCGCTCATCCAGGGGCGCAGCCTCACCTACCGCTTCGCGACGGCCGCC
This sequence comes from Microbacterium sp. LCT-H2, assembly GCF_001866135.1. Taxonomy (GTDB): domain Bacteria; phylum Actinomycetota; class Actinomycetes; order Actinomycetales; family Microbacteriaceae; genus Microbacterium. The sequence goes on along the minus strand of NZ_MODW01000009.1, from coordinate 34,106 downwards.
GCGGCCGGGGCCGCGGCGTTCTCCGGCACCTCGCGGCATAACCCCGGCCTCCTGCGCCGGGCGGTGAGCGGTCAGGTCCGGCACTTCGCCGCCCGCGGTGCGCCGGATGCGACCGGAGTGCTGCCCCTCGGCTGGTACGGCGCCTGGCGCCCGCTCGCCCAGGACTACTCCGGCCCCGGCTCCCCGTACTGGGCGGCGAAGGGTCTCCTGCCGCTCGCCCTCCCCGCCGCGCATCCGTTCTGGACCGCCGTCGAACAGCCCCTGCCGATCGATCGGGGCCCGTTCACCCGCGTCCTGCTCGCCCCGGGGTGGCTGGCGACGGGCACCCCGGACGGCGTCGTGCGCGTGGTCAACCACGGCACCGACCACCGCATCCCCGGTGCGTTCCAGCCCGATGCGCCGCTGTACGCGAAGCTCGCGTACAGCACCGCGACCGCCCCCGTTCTCGCCGGCCCCGGGGCACGCGACCCGCTCGACGGCACGGTCGCCGTGGTGCGCGGGGGCCGAGCGAGCCACCGCTCCGGCTTCCTGACGGGGCGCCTGAGGGAGACGGACGGCACGGCGCTCGGCGGCTCCTGCGGCCCCGCGCACTGGCACGACGGCGTCCGCATGGAATTCGACGTCGGCGGAGGCGGCATGGCCGTCGAGACCACGGTCGGCCCGATGGTCGATGTGGTGTCGGTGGTGCGCGGACCGTGGGAGGTGCGGCTCGTGCGGGTACGGGCGGGCGCAGGGCCGGACGGAGCGATCCACGACGGCGACGTCCTCCGCATCGGCGGATGGGCCCTGTCCGCCGCCACCGTGGTCGGGACCGGCCCCGCCGCCGTCACCGCCGCCCTCACCCCCGGCGGGGAGACGCAGAGTCGGGTGGTCGGCCTCCACGGCCTCGACGACGCGACCGCGGGGGTCCGGCGGGAGCGGGACGTGACCCCGCTCGGCCCGGAGACGGTCACCCCGTGGCTCTCCGCGCCGGTGCGACCCGGCACCTGGATCGCGGTGGGCGTGCTGCTCGGAGGCTCGCCCGCTCCACCGGAACTCGAGCTGCGGGGAGGGGACGCGACGGTGTCGTGGCCGGACGGCGCCGCGACGACCTTTCGCCCCGACGAGCAGCTGCCCCGCGGATGAGCGTCAGCGGTGTGCTGTGCTCGCCCGCTCCACGAGCCGCGTCGGCACCACCGCGGGTGCTGCAGGATCGGTCGTCGTCCCGTCGGCCTCCACAGCCGCGATGAGCGCGGTGACCGCCCGCTGCGCGAGCGCCGGGAAGTCCTGCCGGACGGTCGTGAGCGGCGGGAGGAAGTTCGCCGCCTCGGGGATGTCGTCGAAGCCGACCACGCTGACGTCCGACGGAACCGCGCGCCCGGACTCCGCCACCGCCCGCAGCAGCCCGAGCGCCATCTGGTCGTTGGCGCAGAACACCGCGGTCGCCGTGCCCAGAGCCGCGCCCGCGGCGAAGCCCGACTCCGCGCTCCAGTCGCCGCGCACGACCGGCGGTGGCACGACGCCGGCATCCGCCAGGGCGTCACGCCAGCCCCGCTCGCGCTCGGCGGCGGCGAACGAGCCCGCCGGTCCCGCGAGGTGGTGGACGGTCTCGTGCCCGAGATCGAGCAGGTGGCGGGTGGCGGCCTGCGATCCCGCGGCATGATCGCTGTGCACCACGGCCGCTCCGGCGCCGGCGGGGGCATCCACGACGACGAGGTGCAGCTCCGGCGGCAGGGTCGCGGCGGGGACGAGCGCGGAGGCCTCGTTCAGCACGAGAGCCCCGTCCACGCCCTGATCGGCGAGCCGGGCGAACGCGGCCTCCACGCCGTCCGCGGCCGTGACGACGGTGAGCGCGTATCCACGATCCGCCGCCGCTTCGGCCGTGGCCTGCAGCATCCGGGAGTTGCCGACCGTGGCCAGAGTGGTCACGACGAGGCCGAGGGTGTGGCTGCGCCCGGTGCGCAGGGCCCGCGCCGCGCGATGCGGTCGGTAGCCGAGCTCGGCCATGGCGGCTTCGACCCGCGCCCGGGTCTGCGGGTCGACGCGGGGGCTGCCGTTGACGACGCGGGAGACGGTCTGCCCCGAGACGCCGGCGCGCGCCGCGACAGTGGCCATGGACACGCGCGCGGCGGTCGTGGGCTTCTCGGCCACGGGAACCTCCGTTCACAACTCCGTCGTGTTGACGTTAGCACGCGACCGTGCCTACCATGTTGACGTGAACACGCCCGCCTCGGAGATCCCGCCGATACGTCTCGGCGCCGGTGTCGTCAAGCGCCCGACCACCCTCGCCGACGGCCGCGACCTCATCTACTACGACGACCCGGACACCACTCTCGGTGCCGAGCGGTCGGTCGACGCCCGCACCCTGGCCCCGCGGCCGGACACAGCGACCATGCGGCTCGACGTGCTCACGGGCGACTGGATCACCGTCGCCGCCAACCGTCAGAACCGCGTCATGATGCCGGGAGCCGATGCCGACCCGCTCGCGCCGCAGACGCCGGGGAATCCGTCCGAGGTGCCGTCCCGGTACGACGTGGCCGTGTTCGAGAACCGCTCCCCCGCATTCGGCCCCGCCCTCGCCGAGCCGGTCGGCACCGCCCCCGGGGCGACGAACCCCCCGCGCGGCCTCGACGACCTCGCGGCCCTCGGACTCGGGCGCACCCGTACCGCGGTCGGCCGCTGCGAGGTCGTGTGCTTCAGCCCCGAGCACTCCGGCTCCTTCGGGACGCAGACCGTGACCCGCGCCCGCACCGTCATCGAGGCCTGGGCCGACCGCACCGCCGCCCTGTCCGCCCTCCCCGGCATCCAGCAGGTCTTCCCGTTCGAGAACCGCGGCGAGGCGATCGGCGTCACGCTCCCCCACCCGCACGGCCAGATCTACGCGTACCCCTACGTGACCCCGCGCACCGCCCGGGTGCTGGACGCGGTCGACCGCACCGCGCCCGACCTCTTCGCCCGCATCCTCGCCGAGGAGCAGGCGTCCGAGCGGGTGGTGTTCCGCGGCGAGCACTGGACGGCGTTCGTGCCCTTCGCGGCGCGGTGGCCGCTCGAGGTGCACCTCATGCCGCATCGGCACGTGCCCGACCTCGCCGAGACCACGGCGGAGGAGCGCGACGAGCTCGCCCCGCTCTACCTCCGCCTCCTCCGCGGTGTCGACGCGCTCTATGACAGCCCGACGCCGTACATCGCCGCCTGGCACCAGGCTCCGGTCGACGTCGGCCGCGACACCGTGCGCCTGCACCTGCAGCTCACGAGCCCGCGCCGCGCCGCCGACAAGCTCAAGTTCCTCGCAGGTTCCGAGGCCGCGATGTGGGCGTGGGCCGCCGAGGTCGCGCCCGAGCAGGGCGCCGCCCGACTCCGCGAAGCGATCGCCCGCACCGATCAGGAAGCTTCCGCATGACCTCCGCACACGACGCCGCCGTCGACCTCTTCACCGCCCTCACCGGACACGCGCCGGACGGCGTCTGGTCCGCCCCGGGCCGCGTGAACCTCATCGGCGAGCACACCGACTACAACGACGGCTTCGTGCTGCCGTTCGCGATCCCGCAGCGGACCGTCGCCGCGGTCGGTCGCCGCGCCGACGGTCGGCTCCGCGTCGCCTCGACCATCGCGGACGAGCCGGTCGAGATCGCCCTCGACGACCTCGACCGCCTCTTCCCCACCCCGGCCGGCGCGGCACCCGCGGTGTCGGAGTGGGCCGCCTACCCGCTCGGCGTCGCCTGGGCCCTCCGCGCGGGCGCCCCCACGACCGCGGTCTCCGGCCTGGACATCGCGATCGCCTCCGACGTCCCGGTCGGGGCCGGGCTCTCGTCGTCCGCCGCGATCGAGGGAGCGACGGCGACCGCGCTGGACGAGCTCTGGGGCACCGGTCTCGACGCCGTGGCCCTCGCCCGGATCGGACGGACGGCGGAGAACGAGGCCGTCGGCGCGCCCACCGGGATCATGGACCAGATGGCGTCGATGCTCGGGGAGCCCGACTCCGCGATCTACCTCGACTGCCGCTCGCTCACCGCCGACGTCGTGCCGCTGGGCATGGCCGACGCCGGCCTCGCGGTGCTCGTGATGGACACCCGCGTCACGCACGCGCACTCCACCGGCGGCTACCGGGAGCGCCGCGCCGCGTGCGAGCGCGGGGCCGCGATCCTCGGGGTGCCCGCGCTGCGCGACGTCGCCGTGGCCGACCTCGCCCGCGCCGAGAGCCTGATGGACGACGTGACCTTCCGCCGCGTACGCCACATCGTCACGGAGAACCAGCGCGTGCAGGACACTGTGGCGACGCTGCGCACCGCGGGCGCCCGTGGCATCGGCGACCTCCTCGTCGCGTCCCACGCGTCGATGCGCGACGACTTCGAGATCTCGACGCCCGAACTCGACGCCGCCGTGGAGACCGCCCTCACCTCGGGGGCGGTGGGCGCGCGCATGACCGGCGGCGGGTTCGGCGGTGCCGCGATCGCCCTCGTCGACGGCGACGCCGTGCCGCACCTCGCCGACGCGGTACGGGGGCGGTTCGCCGCCGAGGGCTTCGACGCCCCGCACCTGTTCGAGGTCAGCCCGTCCGCAGGTCCGCGCCGCGACGCCTGACACAATGAAGGGTCGAGCCGCCACCGCCGCGGCAGGAGAGGAACGCATGTCCTGGATCGTCACCGGCGGCGCCGGCTACATCGGTGCCCACGTCGTCCGCACTCTCGCGGAGGCCGGCCTCTCCCCCGTCGTGCTGGACGACCTCTCCAGCGGCGTGGCCTCGTTCGTGCCGGAGGGCGTGCCGTTCGTGCAGGGCAGCATCCTCGACCGCGCGCTCGTCGAGGAGACGCTGCGCACCCACGAGGCGGACGGCGTGATCCATGTGGCGGGCTACAAGTACGCCGGCGTCTCGGTCCAGCGCCCGCTGCACACCTATGCCCAGAACGTCGAGGGGACGCGGATCATCCTCGAGGCGATGGCGGCGGCGGGTGTCGCGAACATCGTCTTCTCGTCTTCGGCGGCCGTGTTCGGCACCCCGGACGTCTCCCTCGTCGTCGAAGACACCGCCAAGCGGCCCGCGAGCCCCTACGGCGAGTCGAAGCTCATCGGCGAATGGCTGCTCCGCGATCAGGCGATCGCCACCGCCGACTCCGACCGCCCGCTGCGCCACACCTCGCTGCGGTACTTCAACGTCGTGGGCTCGGCCGACCCGACGGTCTACGACGTCAGCCCGCACAACCTCTTCCCGATCGTCTTCGAGGCGCTGATCGAGGGGCGCACCCCCAAGATCTTCGGCGACGACTACGACACCCCCGACGGCACGAACGTGCGCGACTACGTGCACGTCGGCGACATCGCCGCCGCCCACGTCGCCGCGGCACAGCGCCTGGCCTCGGGCGCCCCGATCGAGCCCGCGTACAACCTCGGCTCCGGCGACGGCCTCAGCGTGAAGCAGATCATGGACGCGGTCGCCCGCGTCACCGGCATCGACTTCACCCCGGAGATCGGCCCCCGGCGCCCCGGAGACCCGGATCGGATCGTGGCGACCGGCGAGCTCGCGGCCCGCGACCTCGACTGGACCATGCGCTACACGGTCGACGAGATGGTGCGCACGGGCTGGGAGGCTCGCCGCGCCGCCGCCGTCTGACACGAGCGGAGCTCTGGACGATCCGCACCGAAGTCCGGTCGATCTGAGCTGTTTCGTCCGCTCTCCTGCGGCAGAGTCGAGGGACACACCACGGGTGCCGCGCTCCGCTCGTCTACGGAGGCGGTATCCGCCGCCCTTCGAGAGATGGATACCGCCTCGTGCACGAACACACCGCCGGATACGACTACGCTGACCCCCGGATCCCGACATCGCCCGTCACCCTCGCCGATCTTGAGCGCCTGAAGGCCTCGGTGCTCTGGTCGAGCGCCGACGAGGAGGCCCTCCGCCGCGCCGGGGCCATCCTCGTGCCCCAGACCGAGGCCATCCTGGACGTCTGGTACGGCTTCGTGGGTGCGCACCCGCACCTCGTCGCCACGTTCGCCGGAGAAGATGGCACCCCGGATCCCGCTTACCTCGGAGCCGTCCGCCGCCGCTTCGCCCGGTGGATCGACGACCTGTGCAACCGTCCCTACGACGAGACGTGGCTCGCCTACCAGGAGGAGATCGGCCGACGCCATCACCCCAGCGGCAAGAACCGCACGGACGGCGTGGCGTCCACCTCGGCGTACATCCCCCTCCGCGATCTCATCGGCTTCATCACCCCGATCACGCTGACCATCCGCCCGTTCCTCAGGAACGGCGGCACCGGGGAGGATGATGTGCAGGAGATGCTCGACGCCTGGCTCAAGGCCGTCACCCTCACGGTCGCGCTGTGGGCGCGTCCGTACAGCACCGAGCTCTGGTGAGCACTCGGGGCGGCCCCTCGGCAGGGTCGCCCCCTGTTCTCCCTTCCGCGACGCTCAGACGTCCCGTGCACGGAGCGGGTAGACCCAGAAGCACAGCCATCCGACGGCGGTGAAGGCCAGGGGAATGACCGCCAGCATGAGCCGGATGCCGCCGTCGACGGCCTCCGGCTGCGCGTCGCCGAGCTCGGCGTCGAAGCCGGTCGCGGTCAGCACGGCCGCGGCGACGATCGCCTGGAGGACGACGGAGCCGCGGACGACGAAGCCGTTCACGCCGAAGTAGGCGCCCTCGCGGCGGTGGCCCGTGCGGTGCGCATCGTCGTCGATGATCTGGGCGAGCACGACCTCGAGGAGCTGCAGCAGCCCGCCGACGCCGACCCCCACCGCGATCCCGACGAGAGCCGCCGCCCCCACGGACGTCGGGAGGAGGTAGCCGAGCACCGCGACCCCGAAGACCGCGACGCTCCACAGCAGCGCCGTGCGCGGGGAGGTGCGCCGGACCACCGCGCTCCACAGCACGATCGACGGGATGGCCGTGAGGAAGATGGCGCCGAGCAGCAGGCTCCCCTCCCCCTCGGCCGCCCCCAGCGAGTAGCGGACGTAGAACGGCACGGCGGCGAGGATCACGGCGATCGAGGTCTGCACGCAGAGCGAGCCCAGCACGTACGGCACGAAGGCGCGGTTGCGGAACGTGTAGACGAGCTGGTCCCGCCAGCGCATCGCCTCGGAGGCGGCCTCCGGTACCCGGCGCTCGATCATCCCGCCGAGGAACGACCAGGCGAGCAGCACGAGACAGACGCCGGACAGCACGAGCGCCATCCCCGGCCAGCCGATCGCGTCGTAGAGCGCGGGAGCTCCGGCCGTGCCGAGCACCATGCCGAGGATCGCGAAGATCTGCCGCGGCACGTTCCCGCGGGCGCGCTCCTCCGTGGTCCGGAAGATCTCCGGGAACAGCGCGGAGATGTTCAGCACCACCACGACGAAGGCGATGTCGTACACCGCGACGACTACGAGGAACCACACGATGAGCCCGGCCGCCGGGAGCGCGGGCGGCATCCAGACGAGGGCGAAGGCCACGACGAGCGGCACGATGCCGAGCCCGATCCACGGGATGCGGCGGCCCCACGGCGTGCGGATCCGGTCCGAGAGCGCTCCGACGACCGGGTTGAGCGCTGCGTTGAGGATGCCGTGTGCGATCATCGCGGCCGCCACCCACCCGGCGGGGACGGCGAGGTGCGAGACGTAGAAGTACACGACGAACGCCGAGAACGTCTGCGTCATCAGCTGCGTCGGGAACCCCGAGGCCCCGAAGGCGATGGTCTGGGAGCGGGTGGGAGCGGCGTCGAGACGGCGGTCGCGCAGCCGTTCGCCGAGCGCCGTCACCGGGTGTCTCCGCGCTGCAGCTCCCGTAGCGCGCGCCAGCCGACGCGGACCAGGCCCTCCTCGGCGATCGTCTGCTGCACGAGCGGGTCGTCGAGCAGCCGCAGCTCATAGCCGCGTTTGGCCGCCGCGAAGTCCACCGCGGCGCGCAGCTCCTCGCCATCGGCCATCGGGTGCAGGTAGATCTCGGTGACCCCGGGCGGGACGGCGCGCAGCACCGCGAGGAAGCCGTCTCGGACCTGCTCGTACGACTCCTCGTCGGCGGTGCCCTCGCCGCGCAGCTCGAACGGGTGCGTCCACAGCCGGTCGACGATCTCCACCCCGAACGCATCGGCCACCGCCGCGGCTTCGGTGAGCTTCGCCTGCAGCATCGGATCGGCGTCCGCCCCCTCCATCTCGCGGGGCAGGCGGAAGGGGAGGCCCTGTCGGGCGGCGAGCTCGAAGACGGCGCGCAGGAAGTCACGGCCGGTCAGCAGCCCGTAGACGGAGCCCATGTGGTTGTCGAGGTGGGTCACGTCAACACCGGCATCGAGCGCGGTCTGCAGCTGGGCGGCGATCTCGGCCGCGACGTCCGCTTCGGAGGCGCGCTGCTCCACCGTCGCGACGTCGGCGGGGAAGAAGCCGTCGGCGTCGACGAGGGTCGAGGCCCCAGTGAGCGGACGCCACCGGTACCGACGCCACTCGCTCGTGAGCACGAGGTGCACGCCCACGTCGAGGTCCGGGTGCGCGGCAGCGAAAGCGAGCGCTTCCGGGGACCAGGCGCAGGGCACCATCACCGTCGCCGAGTCGATCCGTTCGCGGAGAAGGAGCCCCGAGATCGCGGCGTTCGCGGCATGGCACATCCCGAAGTCGTCGGCGTTGAGGATGACCGCCCTGGCACCGGACGGCAGTCCGAGTCGGTCGGCGAGGGCGGAGGAGGCGGTCATGGCGTGTCCTGTCGGGCGGGCGGTCAGCGGCCGGCGGCGGCTGCGCGGGAGGGGGTGAGGATCCGGGTGAAGACGTCGGCACGGAGCGCGGAGGCCGCCTCCCCGACGGCTCCGACGAGCGGCGCCTCCGGCCCGAACGCCGAGGCGAGGAACCGGAGCGGCAGCTGCGCGGAGAACTCGTCCGCGACCCGTTCGATCGCGTCCAGGAGCGCCGGGTGCACCGCCTCCCCGCCGAGGATGAAGGCCTCGGGATCGAGCACGAGGGCGACGCTGCCCGCCGCGAGGAAGAGCCGGCGTCCGATCTCGGCGACGAGCGCCTGCGCCGCCTCGTCGCCACGCTGTGCCGCCTCCAGGTGGGCGAGGAACGGCGCGTCGACATCCAGCCCCAGGCCGAGGGCGAGGTCGCGCACCACCGTGGCGCCCGCGACGGGGGCGCCGATGGGCACCGGCGTCTGCGGGAGGTACATCACCTCGCCCGCCACACCGGAGAACCCGCGATGCAGCGTCCCGTCGATCACGATGCCGGCTCCGAGGTCGTCGTCGAGCAGCAGGAGCGCGAAGCTCGCGAGGTCGATGCCGACGCCGGCGGTCGACTCGGCGAGCGCGGCGAGGTTGACGTCGTTCTCGACGCGGACCGGGCAGTCGAGGGCGGCCACGAGAGCCGAGCGGAAGGCGCCGCCGTCCGGCCCCTGGTCGTCGCGGATCGCACCGTCGGCGGCCACGATCCCGGGCACTCCGACGACGGCGAGGTGGAGCGCGCCCTTCACGGATCGCCGGCAGGCCGCGACGAGGGCGGCGATGTGCGCGACCCGGTCCTCGCCCGGAGGGAAGGCTCCGTGCCGTTCGGCCCTGACGGTGCCGCTGGCGTCGACGAGGACGACGTGGGCGGCGTGATGATCCACGTGCACGGCGGCCGCGAAGCCGAGGGCCGGGTGCAGCGCGACGCGGCCGGCCGCCGGTCCGCGGGTGTCGCGGTCGACCCCGGCTGCGGTGACGGCTCCCGCGGCATCGAGCATCCGCAGCACCTGGGTCACGGCCGTGCGGGAGAGGCCGGTCGCCGCCATGAGCTCGGACCGGGTCTGCGGTCCGCTCCGGGCCAGGCGTTCCAGGATCGCGCGGCCGTTGAGTGTACGGAGCAGGGTCTGCGGTCCTGCGAGGGGTCGTGACATGCGGCGGAACCTCTGAGGGTCGATTCTCGTGCGGAGTCGGTGCCCGCCAGCCTGCCACATCGCGTCGCACCCGTCGACCCGTCCTCTCCGGCTGTGTCGCTTGCACGACCCGGGCACGGTTGCAGGACGGAACACGGGTTTGGGTCCCACAGACGTACCCAGGTCGTGCAGGTGTGACCCGGTGACCGAAGGAGGAAGGGACGGGAGGTGTCGGAAGGACGTCGGCGGGCGTGCATAGAGTGGAGGGATGACGCCCCTGGTGATCCGAGACGCCGTCGCCGACGATGCCGAGGCCGTGGCGAGAGTGCACGTGCGGTCGTGGCAGGCGGCCTACGAGGGCCTCATCGACCAGGAGGTGCTGGACGGGCTGTCCGTCTCGGAGCGCGCCGACGGGTGGCGCCGCATCTTCGCCGACCCGCTGCCCACGAGCCTCGGAACCCTGGTGGCCGAGCGCGACGGCACCGTCGTCGGCTGGGCCTCGTCCGGCTCCGGCCGCGACCCCGACGGACTGGACGATGCGGAGCTGTACGGCATCTACGCCGATCCCACCGCGTGGTCGACGGGCGCGGGGCACGCCCTCCTCGACGCCGCCGAGCAGCGCATGATCGACGCCGGCCACACCCGCGCCTACCTCTGGGTCCTCGACGGCAACGACCGCGCCGACGGCTTCTACGCCCGGCACGGGTGGGAGCTCGACGGGGCCACGAAGATCGACCAGCGCCCGCAGTTCACGCTCCGGGAGCACCGCCGCGTCAAGCACCTCACCCCGCGCTGAGCGGTCCCGTCGTCAGTCCAGCGCGCTCATCACGTGCTTGATCCGGGTGTAGTCGTCGAAGCCGTACTGCGACAGGTCCTTCCCGTATCCGGAGTGCTTGAACCCGCCGTGCGGCATGTCCGACACGAATGGGATGTGGGTGTTGATCCACACGCACCCGAAGTCGAGATCGCGGGAGAAGCGCATGGCGCGAGCGTGATCCCGCGTCCACACCGACGCGGCGAGCGCGTACGGCACGTCGTTCGCCATCGCGAGCGCCACCTCCTCGGTGTCGAAGGCCTGGACGGTGAGCACGGGTCCGAAGATCTCCCTCTGCACGACCTCGTCGTGCTGCTGCACGCCGGTCACGACGGTCGCCTCCCAGAAGTAGCCACGGTCGCCCTGCCGCGCCCCGCCCGTCGCGACCGTCGCATGCGCGGGAAGCCGGTCGACGAAGCCCTGCACCTGCGCGAGCTGGGCCGCGCTGCTCAGCGGCCCGTACAGCACACCCTCTTCCTCCGGCGCCCCGGTCCGCGCGTGCGTGCGGGTCCGCTCCACCAGTGCGGCGACGAGCTCGTCGTGCACCGACGCGTGCACGAGCACCCGGGTCGCGGCGGTGCAGTCCTGCCCCGCGTTGAAGAAGGCACCGGTGACGATGCCATCGACCGCCTTCTCGATCGACGCATCAGGGAAGACGATCGCGGGCGCCTTGCCGCCGAGCTCCAGGTGCACGCGCTTGACGTCCTCGGCCGCGGAGCGGGCCACGGCCATGCCCGCCCGCACCGAGCCGGTGATGGCCACCATCTGCGGCGTCGGATGCTCGACGAGGGCCGCTCCGGTCTCGCGATCGCCGAGCACGACGTTGAGGGTGCCGGCGGGGGTGTGCGCGGCGACGATCTCGGCGAGCAGCAGCGTGGTGAGCGGCGTGGACTCCGCCGGCTTCAGCACGACGGCGTTGCCGGCCGCGAGCGCGGGAGCGATCTTCCACACCGCCATGTTCAGGGGGTAGTTCCACGGCGTCACCTGCCCGATCACGCCGATCGGCTCCCGGCGCACGAAGGAGGTGTGCCCGGGGAGGTACTCCGCGGCGGCTCGACCCTCGAGGCTCCGCGCGGCGCCGGCGAAGAACCGCAGCTGGTCCACCGACTGCAGGATCTCATCGGCGACGAGCGTCGCCCTCGGCTTGCCGGTGTCCTTCGATTCGAGGTCGGCGAACTCCTCGGCCCGCGCGGCCATGTCCTCGGCGATGCGGAACAGCGCGAGCTGGCGCGCGGACGGCGGGGTGTCCCTCCAGATCGGGAATGCCGCCGCGGCCGCGGCGTACGCGGCATCCACGTCGGTGCGGTCGGAGATCGGGATCTCGCCGTAGGTTTCCTCCGTCACCGGATCGATGAGGGGCAGGCGGCCGCTCCCGGCTGCCGTGACGGCGCGGCCGCCGATGAAGTTCTGCAGGGGCACGGTCATCGTCGACGGTGAGGACATAGCGCCATGGTAGCCATCCGGACACGGAATCTGTAGCTTTTCGGCCAGTGATCGACGGATTCAGTTGCGCAAGGCCCATCGGAATGTCACGATCGGTACATGAGTCCGAAGACGCCTCCCCCCGCCCTCGACGATATCTCGAAGCGCATCGTCGAACTGCTGCAGGAGGACGGGCGACGTCCCTACGCGGAGATCGCCCGCGAGGTGGGGCTCAGCGAGGCCGCGGCCCGCCAACGGGTGCAGCGGCTGACCGAATCGGGCCTGATCCAGATCGTCGCCGTGACCGACCCGCTGCAACTCGGCTTCCACCGCATGTCGATGATCGGCATCCGGGTGTCCGGCGACCCCCGCGCGATCGCGGAGGAGCTCACGGCGATCCCCGAGCTCGCGTACGTCGTCGTCACCCTCGGGACGTTCGACATCCTCGTCGAGGCGGTGTGCGAGGACGACGACCATCTGCTCGACCTCATCGCCACCCGCATCCGCACCATCCCCGGCATCATCCAGACGGAGAGCCTGCTCTACGCCGGCCTCTACAAAGACCTCTACAACTGGGGAACGCGCTGACGCGCTCCCCTCGCATCGGAGTGAACATGGGCACCACGGTCTTCGAACGCCGGCGTCCTCCGCAGTCCGTCGTCGACGACGCCCTGCGCGACACGGCCCTGTCGGTCTTCTGGCTCGACGACGTCGAGCGCCCCTCGCATCCGCCGCTGCGCGGCACCGTGCACACGGACCTCGTGGTCGTCGGCGGCGGCTACACCGGACTCTGGACGGCCGTGCGCGCGAAGGAGCGGGATCCGGAGCGGAAGGTGGTCCTCCTGGAGGCGTCCCGCGTGGCCTGGGCGGCGTCCGGGCGCAACGGCGGCTTCTGCGAGTCCAGCCTCACCCACGGCCACGAGAACGGCGTGAACCGCTGGCCCGAGGAGATCGACCGGCTGGAGGAGCTGGGCCACGAGAACCTCGACGGCATCGCCGAGACCGTGCGGCGGTACGACATGGATGCCGAGTTCGAACGGACGGGCCAGCTCGCGGTCGCCGTGGAGCCGCATCAGGTCGAGTGGCTGCGCGAGGAGGAGGGCTTCCTCGACCGGGAGGCGGTGCAGGCGGAGGTCCACTCCCCCACGTTCCTCGCCGGCGCGTGGGACCGGGAGGGCAGCGCCCTCGTGCACCCCGCGAAGCTGGGCCTGGAGCTCGCTCGGGTGGCCGTCGAGCTCGGCGTGGAGATCCACGAGCACAGCCTCGTCCGGCGGATCGAGGGCGCGGACTCCGGCCCGGTGACCCTCGTCACGGAGCACGGCCGGGTAACCGCCGATGCCGTGGCGCTCGCGACGAACGTGTTCCCCTCGCTCCTGAAGCGCAACCGCCTCATGACGGTGCCTGTGTACGACTACGTGTTGATGACGGAGCCGCTGTCGGCGGAGCAACTCGCGTCCATCGGCTGGCGGAACCGCCAGGGACTCGCCGACAGCGCCAACCAGTTCCACTACTACCGCCTCACCGCCGACGACCGGATCCTGTTCGGCGGCTACGACGCGGTCTACCACTTCGGCGGCAAGGTGCGCCCCGCCTACGAGGATCGGATGGAGAGCCACCGGCGGCTGGCCTCGCACTTCTTCACCACCTTCCCGCAGCTCGCCGGCCTCCGCTTCACGCACCGCTGGGCCGGCGCGATCGACTCGTCGAGCCGGTTCTGCGCGTTCTTCGGCACCGCCCGCGGCGGCCGGGTCGCCTACGCCACAGGGTTCACCGGCCTCGGGGTCGGCGCCGCCCGGTTCGCCGCCGACGTCATGCTCGACAAACTCGCCGGCGAGGAGACCGAGCGCACGCAGCTGCGGATGGTGCGCGAGAAGCCGATCCCGTTCCCGCCGGAGCCGGCCGCGTCCGTCGGCATCAACCTCGTCCGCGCCGCGATGGACAAGGCCGACCACAACGAAGGGCGCCGCAACCTGTTCCTGAAGACGCTCGACGCGCTCGGCATGGGCTTCGACTCGTGACCGCGCTCGCCCCGGGGGCCGTCGTCGACGCCGGACGCCTCGCGCTGACGCACACCCCGCTGCCCGACGAGGACGTCCGCGACGGCGCGCCGACCACGGCGTACTCGGTGCTCGACGACGCAGGAGGCATCGAGATCGGCGTCTGGGAGATGACGCCGGGCACCGCGGTGGACGTCGAGGAGGACGAGGTGTTCGTCGTGCTCTCCGGTCGCGCGACCGTGACGTTCACCGCACCCGCACTCCCTCCGGTGGAGCTCGGACCCGGGTCGGTGATGCGGCTCACCGCCGGCATGCGCACGTTCTGGACGGTGACCGCGACGCTCCGGAAGGTCTCGATCGGGATCTGACGCCTCCGCCGAGCGCGTCCCGTTCAGGCCAGACGGACCTCCGCGTGTGGGATGCGCGCAGCCATGACCCGCACCGCCTCCGGATTGTCGTCCACGAGCACCGCCTCCCGACCGAGTGCGGAAGCCACGGCTCCGGTCGTGCCGCTGCCCGCGAAGAGGTCGAGCACCCGGTCACCCGGCCGGCTCGACGCGCTCACGATACGCCGCAGGACGCCCTCCGGCTTCTGCGTCGGATATCCCGTCTTCTCGCGTCCGGTGGTCGGGACGATCGTGTGCCACCACACGTCGGTCGGGAGCTTGCCGCGTGCGGCCTTCTCCGTGGTCACAAGGCCCGGCGCCATGTACGGCTCCCGGTCGACGTCGTCGGAGTTGAACACGTACGTCCGCGGGTTCTTCACGTACACCAGGATCGTGTCGTGCTTGGTGGGCCACCGCCGCCGGGACTTCGCGCCGTAGTCGTACGCCCAGATGAGCTCGTTGAGGAAGCAGTCCCGGCCGAACACCGCGTCGAGCATGACCTTCGCGTAGTGCGCCTCGCGGTAGTCCAGGTGCAGGTACAGGGTGCCGTCGTCGGCGAGCAGCCGCCAGGCCTCTTCCAGCCGCGGCATGAGGAAGGCGCCGTAGTCGTCGAAGCTGTCGTCGTACGCGCGCAGCATGCCGCGCACCCGCTCATACCGGTGCCCGTGGAAGCCGTGCCGCACCTCGGGCTCGCCGACCGCGTGTTCAGAACTCAGGAGATCCGACGCGCTTTCGGCCGGTTGGGGGCTGCACCCGTCCGGATCCGCCGATTCTTCCGGAGTTGTGAACGTGCGGCGGGCGGTGACCACCTGCCGCTCCCGCACCCGCCCGGTGTTGAAGGGCGGGTCGAGGTAGACGAGTGTGAAGGATGCGGACGGCAGAGTCGCTGCGACCGCGAGGTTGTCCCCCTCGATCACCGACACCCGCCCCAGGCCCTGGGCCCCCGAGCCTGTCGAAGGGCTTGAGCTTGTCGAACGGCTCACGGAACCCGGTGCAGCCACGCGTCGGTCGAGAACTTCGACTCCACCAGCGCCTGGGCATCGGCGTACTCGTCCGGCGTGATGCCGCCGTCCTCGGCGGAGGTGAGCGAGCGGAACGTGTCCTTGAAGCGCTCGATGATCTCGGCGCGCTCCAGCCCGGTCTGGCTCCGCAGCGGGTCGACGCGCTTGGCCGCCGAGGTCGTGCCCTTGTCGCTGAGCTTCTCGCGGCCGATCCGCAGCACCTCGGTCATCATCTGGCCGTCGATGTCGTAGGAGAGGGTGGCGTGGTGCAGCACACCCCCGTTCGCGAGGCGCTTCTGCGCGGCGCCGCCGATCTTGCCGGTCGGGCTCGCGATGTCGTTGAGCGGCTGGTAGACGGCGTCGATGCCGAGCGACCGGAGCGCCTGCAGCACCCAGTCGTCGAGGAACGCGTAGGAGTCGGCGAAGGTCATGCCCGCCACGAGCGAGGCCGGCACGTAGAGCGAGTAGGTGATGATCTGCCCCGCGGCCATGAGCATCGCACCGCCGCCCGAGATGCGGCGGACGACGTCGAAGCCGTGCTTCGCGGCGCCCTCGGGGTCGACCTCGTTGCGGTACGACTGGAAGGAGCCGATGACGACGGCCGACTCGTCCCATTCCCAGATGCGCAGCGTCGGACGCCGACGCCCCTCGCCGACGCGGGAGGTGAGCACCTCGTCGAGGGCGAGGTTCATGCGCGGCGAGACCGCCTTCTCATGGACGATCTCCCAGTCGAAGTCGCGCCATCCGGGTGCGGTGACCAGCGCGCGACGCACGGCGGTGCCCACGGCCTCGGGGCTGAAGCCGAGCAGCTGCGCCCCCTCGGGAAGGGCGCCGCGGACGGCAGCGGCGATGGCCGTGGCGTCGGACTCGGCGGGGAGTCCCTCGACGGCCGCGTTGATGTCGTCGAGCGCGGAGTCCGGTTCGAGGAAGAAGTCCCCGGCGAGCCGGAACCGCGCGATCCGGTCGTTCTCGACCTCGAGGTCGACGACGACGAGCTTGCCCCCAGGAACCTTGTATTCTCCGTGCACGGATCCAGCTTAAGGCGCGTGCTGCCGCCGTGGTCAGCCGCCGAGCACGACCACCCGCTCCCCGGCCCTGATCGGCGTGGAGTAGCGGTTGCCGGGCGTGGGCAGGGGACAGATGAACTGGTCCGAGAAAGCGCAGGGCGGCAGATACGCCCGGTTGAAGTCGATCACGGCGGACCCGTCGGCACCGGGCTCGTCGACCGGGAGGAACCGGAACCGGTACGTCTCCAGCCCGTTCGTCCCATCGGCGAAGACCGCGCTCAGCGCTCCGCTCCCGCCGCGGGTGACCGTGAGCTCATGCGGGGCACCGGCGAGCTCGAACCGCAGGCGCCCGGCGATCGGGGTCTCGCGCTCCTCGCCGTCCACCGCCGTGACGACGATCCGCTCGTCCGGCGCGGACTCGAACGTGGCCGGGATCCGCCATCGTTCGTCGGGGGCGTAGGCGTCGATCGCCGTGAACCACTCCCGCTGCGGACGGGCGGGGTTCCAGACGCGGAGCGCCAGCAGTCCGTTGCGGTCGAACACACGCAGCTCCCGCCGCCCGAGACGCAGGGTCTGGGTGCCGCGGAGGGTGACGACCGACCCCGACGGTCCGAGTTCGCTGCCGCGGATGCCGCCGTCCCCGGTGAGGGCCCAGAGCCCGGGCACGCCGTCGACCGCCGCGGGCTCGGTGATCAGCCAGTTCGTCGACTCCAGCGCGGACGGCCCGTACTCCGACCCCGCATAGCGCTCGCGCGCCGCATGCCACTCGTGCCAGTCCGTCAGGAAGCTCATCGCCGCGGGCCCTCCCCCTCGCTCGTGCGGATGTGCCCCGAATCTAGGGCTGCCCCCGTCGCCCGCGATCCCCGTCCGTCACACGCCTTCACCCCGCGTCATCCCGCGTCACAGTCCCCCGCCACCCGGACACGCCCGCCACACACCTCCCTCGGGATCAAAACCGCACCCGCCATCCCGTCCCCCAGCCGTTCCTGATCCCGCCACCGCGCGGTCCTCCGGCACGCGCACGCTCCGAACTCACCACCACCGCCCGATCAGCGGCGCGACCACCGGCGTACCCGCTCACCGCGTGTGTTCGAGAACGCTCTCCCACCGCCCGCCCCAGGTCCGGAAATGATCCCGCAGGATCGGAGGGAAGCACGAAAGTGATCCCGGAGCGGGTGAGGCGCGAGTGATCCCGACGATGCGCGCGGGCGCCAACGCACCAGCTCACCGTGCGCGTTCGAAAACGTCCTTTCGCAGCCCGCCCCAGGCCCGAAAATGATCCCGCGAGATGGCCGGCGGCACGAAAGTGATCCCGCGGGATGGCCGGAGGCGCGAAAGCGATCCCGATACGCCGCCGCGGACGCCGCCTCCTCGACGCACGCCGACGCCCGCACACTCCTCGCGAGTGCAAGAACGCGCCTCTGGGACGTGTTCCGGGAACCAAAGTGATCCCGCGGGAGCGGCGGAAGGGGCGAAAGTGATCCCGGACCGGAACTGGACCTGGACCCGGAACGGACCGGAACTGGACCTGGACCCGGAACGGGCCGGGGCGGGGGTCAGCGGGCGGGGATGTGGGCGTCGAGCCACGCGAGGACGTCGGCGCGCACCTCGTCCTGCTGAAGCTCCTGGAAGATCTCGTGCCGGGCGTCGGGGTAGACGAGGGTCGTGACGTCAGTGAGCCCGGAGCGTCGGCGGTACGCGTCGGCGAGCTTGTGGACGCTGCGGGGACCGCCGACCGGATCGTCACGGCCGACGAGGAGAAGCATCGGAACGTCGCGCGCGAGGTGCTTCGCCGGGCGTCCGTAGAGTCGCGCCGCGTCGAGCAGGCCGAAGAGTTTGAGCAGCGGCACCCCCGTCGTGAGCGGGTCTTCCTCGAAGGCCTTCCACACCGCGGGGTCGCGGCTCAGCCACTCGTATCCGGTCGCGTCGTCGGCAGCCCACGCGGCGTTCAGCGGCGCCGGGTTCAGGGAGCGGGGCGTCCGCAGCGCCGAGCCGGACAGGATGACCGCATCGAAGGCCTCCGCGTGCTCGTTCACCAGCATCTGCGCGAGGAACGACCCCCACGAGTGCCCGAGGAGCACGAGCGGGAGGTCGGGATTCTCGTCACGGATGATGCCGGTCAGCTGCCAGACCGCGTCCTTGGCCGCCCGGAGTCCGCCGGGGCCGAGCCGTCCGAGCCGGGCGGGGTCGCCGTGCTGGCGCATACCGGTGCGTCCGTGCCCGCGATGGTCGTCGGCATAGACGGTGAACCCGGCTCCGGTGAGCGCGGCGATCAGCGCCGGATACCGTCCCGCGTGCTCGCCCACCCCGTGCAGGAGCTGGACGACGCCGCGGGGCGTGCCCTCCGCCGGGTGGACGTCGTAGACGATGGCGATGCCGTGGCTGTCGGTGTACTCGCGGGTCTCGGTCATGATCCTGCCTTACCGGTCGGTCTCCGCGAGGGCGCCGCGGATGGCGTCGCGGATGGCGAAGGCGATGTCGCGATCCGTCACCTCGTAGCCGCCGACCCCGTCGGAGGCGGAGCCCATGCGCACGCCGCCGTCTTCGGTCACGGCCCGCTTCGCGGAGAAGTGGAGGGCGTCCACACCGGCCCGGGCGAGCACCGGAGCGCTCGCGACGTCGACGCCGCTGCCGGCCATCACCTCGATCTGCCCCTCGGCTGCGGCGACCAGCGCGCGCAGGGTGTCGATGCCGTCGATCGCGGCGGACGCCCCTCCGGAGGTGAGCACGCGCCGGAGCCCGAGCTCCCTCGCAGCCCGCAGGGTCGCCACCGGGTCGGCGGTCACGTCGATCGCGCGGTGCAGCGTCGCCGGAGCTCCCCCGGCCGCATCCCGGAGCCGCGCCATGGCGTCGCGATCCAGCTGCCCCTCGCCGTCGAGCGCGCCGATCACCACTCCTGCGGCCCCCGCCGCGACCGCGTGCCGCACGTCCCGTTCGGCGACGGCCAGCTCGTCGGCGCTGTAGTGGAAGCCGCCGGCGCGCGGACGGATGAGGACGTGCACCTCGGGGCCCTTCACCCCCGCGGCTTCGAGCGCGAGCTCCAGGGTGGCCGGCGACGGGGTGAGCCCACCCAGCGCGAGGGCCGTGGCGAGTTCGACGCGCGCGGCGCCGACCTCAGCGGCGATGCGCACTCCGGCGGGATCCTGGACGGCGATTTCGAGGGGGATGGTTCGGGTCACCCCTCCATTGTGCCCGGTGCCCCGCCCCTGGCCGCCCCCGGGCCAGAAATATTAGATAGACTAACTAAGTATGTCTGCGTCCGATGATTCCCTGCACCTCACCGCCACAGACCTCCGCATGGCCACGTTCCGGCTCGCCCGCCGGCTCCGCTGCGCCCGTGCCGCCGACATGATGAGCGACACCCAGCTCGCCGTCCTCGCCGACCTCCGCATGAACGGTCGGCGCACGATCTCCACCCTCGCCGAGCGCGAGCGCGTGACCGCCCCCTCGATGACGAGCATCGTGAACGGCCTGGAGGAGCAGGGCTATGTCGCCCGCACCCCTGACGAGGACGACCGCCGCCGCGTGCAGGTGGACATCACCCCCGCCGGGGTCGAGATCGTCGTCGAGACCATCCGCCGCCGCGACGTGCTGCTGGCCGACATGCTCCGCGAGGTCGACTACACCGAAGCGGAGCTGGCGACGCTGCGAGAAGCGAGCGCCCTGATGCGGAGGGTGGTGGAGCGATGAGCGCCATGTTCCGCTCCTTCGCGAACATCAACTACCGGATCTGGTTCGCCGGAGCCCTCGTGTCGAACGTCGGCGGGTGGATGCAGGCCACCGCGCAGGACTGGGTGGTGCTGACCGAGCTCACCGACAACGACGCGACCGCGATGGGCGTCACCATGGCGCTGCAGTTCGGCCCACCCCTGGTGCTCGTGAGCCTGACCGGCTGGGTCGCGGATCGCTTCGACCGGCGGAGGATCCTCCTGACCACGCAGGGCGCGCTCCTCGCCCTCGCGATCGCCGTGGGCTCCCTGCTGCTCGCCGGGGTGATGACCCTGCCGATGATGTTCGCGTTCGCCCTCGGATTCGGCATCGTCAACGCCTTCGACGCCCCCGCGCGACAGGCCTTCGTGTCGGACATGGTGTCCGCCACGGAGACCTCCAACGCCGTGGCGCTCAACTCCGCCTCCTTCAACCTCGCCCGCATGATCGGCCCCGCGGTCGGCGGCCTGCTCATCGTCGCGATCGGCTCCGGCTGGGTGTTCATCGTCAACGCCGCGACCTTCCTCGCCATGATCGTCGCGCTGCTGCTCATGCGCACGCACCTGCTCGCGCCGCGTCCGAAGAACCGCAGCAGCGGTGGTCTCGCCGAGGGTTTCCGCTACGTCTGGGCGCGAAGCGACCTCAAGGTCGTGTTCGTGACGGTGTTCCTC
The DNA here is from genome assembly GCF_001866135.1 of Microbacterium sp. LCT-H2. GTDB lineage: Bacteria > Actinomycetota > Actinomycetes > Actinomycetales > Microbacteriaceae > Microbacterium. The sequence goes on along the minus strand of NZ_MODW01000009.1, from coordinate 13,316 downwards.
ATCGGCGCGTTCGGCATGAACTTCCCGATCTTCGCCTCGACCATGGCGCTGGAGTTCGGAGCCGGCGCCGACGGGTACGGGGTTCTGAGCTCGGTGCTCGCGATCGGGTCCCTGATCGGCGCCCTCCTCGCCGCGCGTCGGGACCGGGCGAGGGTGCGCGTGGTGATCCTCGCGGCGGGCGGCTTCGGGATCGCGGCCTTCGTCTCGGCCGCGATGCCCACGTACCTCTCCTATGCCGTCACGCTCACGTTCACCGGCTTCATGATCGTGACGCTGCTGACCACGGCCAACGGCTACGTGCAGATCACGACCGATCCGGCACTGCGCGGGCGCGTGCTCGCCCTCTACATGGCCGTCATCATGGGATCGACTCCGGTCGGCGCGCCGATCGCCGGCTGGGTCGCCGACGCGTTCGGTCCTCGTGCCGCCATCATGCTCGGCGGCACCGCCGGCTTCATCGCGTGCGCGATCGGCGTGACCTGGGTGCTGACGTCGGGGAGGCTGCGCCGTGAGGAGAGCAGCCGCTTCCGGCTGACGCTCGACGAGACGCGGCCGCTGCGGGTCGTGCAGCCCGTCGAGCCGGTCGACTACACGGAGAAGACGGCGGCCACCACGCCCATCCGCCTCCCGCGCCGCGACGGCGAGTGAGCTGCGAAGGCGTTTGTCAACGCCTTCCTCATCTCGGCCCGACGGTCGTAGCGTCGGGTCATGGACGAGAACATGAGCACCCCGCACCCGCAGGATCCGGCCGAAGGCGCTCCCGGCGTCGACGTCCCTGACGAGAACTCCGGCCAGGGCGACGGCACCGGCGGCGCGATCCAGGGCGACAGCTCCCGCGGCGAGTCGACCGGCGGCGCCATCCAGGGCAGCTCCGGCCCCGGCCACCCCGCTCCGCTGGGCGGCGACGAGAACACCGAGGACGAGCTCGCGGCCGACAACGCCGCCGAGGAGGACACCCTCCGCACGCTCGACCCCGACTCCCCGCCGGCCTGATCCGTCGACCCACCCCCTTCGAGACGAGCCACCCCCTTGCGAACGTTCGCAAGGGGGTGGCTCCTGCAGAAGGGGGTGGGTCGGGCGCGGTCAGGCGTCGAGTACCACCTTGAGCTGCTCGACGGCCCAGTCGAGCTCGGTCGCCCGGATGACGAGCGGCGGGGCGATGCGGATGGTCTGCCCGTGCGTGTCCTTTACGAGCACACCCCGGTCGAGCAGTTTCTCCGCGACCTCACGGCCGGTGCCGACGGCCGGATCGATGTCGACGCCCGCCCACAGCCCGGCGATGCGCACCTCCGTGACGCCGTGGCCGATCAGCGGCTGCAGCGCCTGCTCGAGGTGGGCACCGAGCGCCCGCGCACGCTCCTGGAACTCGCCCGTCTGCAGCATCTCCACCACGCGGAGGCCGACGGCCGCCGCGAGCGGGTTGCCGCCGAACGTGGAGCCGTGCTCCCCGGGGCGGATCACGCCCAGCACATCCGTGTTCCCCACCACGGCCGAGACCGGCAGGATGCCGCCGCCGAGCGCCTTGCCCAGCAGGTACAGGTCCGGCACGACGCCCTCGCGGTCGCACGCGAACGTCTCGCCGACACGCCCGAGGCCGGCCTGGATCTCGTCGGCGATGAACAGCACGTTCTTCTCGTCGCAGATCTCGCGGATGCGGCGCAGGTACCCCTCCGTCGGTATCACGACCCCGGCCTCGCCCTGGATCGGCTCCACGAGCACGCCCGCCGTGTCCTCCGTGATCGCCGCGGCGATCGCCTCCGCGTCACCGAAAGGCACGCGGTCGAAGCCCGGCGTGTAGGGGCCGAAGTCGTCGTGCGCGGTCTCGTCGTCGCTGAAGCTCACGATCGTCGTCGTACGGCCGTGGAAGTTGCCCTTCGCCACGACGAGCCGCGCCTTCCCCTCGGGGATGCCCTTCACGCGGTAGCCCCAGGCCCTGGCGACCTTGATGCCGGTCTCCACCGCCTCGGCACCCGTGTTCATCGGCAGCACGAGCTCCTTGCCGCAGAGCTCGGCGAGGGCGGCGGCGAACGGCTCCAGGGTGTCGCTCTGGAACGCCCGGCTGACGAGCGTGACCCGACCGAGCTGCTCGGTCAGTGCCGCGACGAGCGCGGGGTGCCGGTGCCCGAAGTTGACCGCGGAGTAGGCCGCGAGCAGGTCGAGGTAGCGCTTGCCCTCGACATCGGTGACCCACGCCCCCTCGCCGCGCGCGATCATCACGGGCAGCGGGTGGTAGTTGTGCGCGACGTGCGGCTCCGCGACCTCGCCGGGTTCCTGAGCCTGTCGAAGGGTCGAAGCGCCCGCCGCCTGCTCGATCGTCACTTCGCACCCCGCAGCTCGAGCGTGCAGCACTTGATCCCGCCGCCGCCGAGGAGGAGCTCGGAGAGGTCGACGGTGATCGGGTTGTAGCCGCGCTCCCGGAGCTGCTGCTCGAAACCCTTCGCCCGCGGCGAGATGATGACGTTGTAGCCGTCGCTCGAGGAGTTCAGGCCGAACACTGCGCCGTCCTCGTCCGACACGAGGATCGCGTCCGGGAAGCGCTTCTCCAGCTCGGCACGGCTGGCGTCGTCGAAGGCCCCGGGGAGGTAGGCGATGTTCGCCCGCTCGGGGCCGCCGTTCTCCACGCCCTGCACGGGGTCGAGCACCGCGATCGCGGTGTCGAGGTGGTAGAAGCGGGGGTCGGTGAGGTTCAGCGACACGACCTCGCGGCCGAAGACCTCGCCGACCTCGCGGTGGCTGTCACCGGTGGAGCGGAAGCCCGTGCCCGCAAGGATCACATCGCCGACGAGCAGGAAGTCGCCCTCGCCCTCGTTGACCTCCTTCGGCATGACCGTGTCGTAGCCGGCGGCGCGGAACCAGTCGGCGAAGGCCGGAGCCTCGCCCTGGCGCTCGACGAACCGGAACTCCGGCACGTAGGCGCGACCGTCGATGAGGAAGCCGCCGTTGGCCGTGTAGACCATGTCCGGGTAGCCGGGGAGCGGATCGATGAGCTCGACCTCGTGACCGAGCTCGAGGTACAGGTCATAGAGCTTCTGCCACTGGGCGACGGCGTTGGCGGTATCGGTCGGCCGCGACGGCTCCATCCACGGATTGATGGAGTAGTTCACCGTGAAGTGCTCGGGACGGCACATCAGGTAGTGGCGGCGGTGCGCGGTGCGCGTGGGGGCGGTGGTGACGGCGGTCTCCGGCGTCGACATGGATGCTCCTCGTGTGAACGGGCGCGGCGGACGCTGTCCAGGGGCCCGGCGGTCCTTCGACCCACTGCTCGGACGAGGCGGAGGGGAAGATGCGACTCGGGCACGCCGGTGACCATTGTGCCACCGGACCCTGGGCGCCACCAGCATCCATCCCGTGTCGCCCTCAGCCCTCGCGCTGCGTCACCACGACCTTGCCGACCGTGTGCCCGGCCTCGACGTGCGCGAGCGCGGACACGGCCTCGTCGAACGGGTACGTGCGCTCGATCACCGGAACCAGATGCCCCTCCTCGACGAGCTCGAGCAGCTTCGTGAGGACCTCGGGGCGCGAGGTCGCCGTGAGCGACACCACCCGGGGTCCGCGGAGCGAGAGCACGGCGGCGCGGATCATCCGCGGCACAGGGCCGAGCACGCGTCCGCCGTCGCCGGTCACGAGCACCACGCGGCCACCCGGACGGACGAGGCGCTGCAGCTCGCGGATCGGCACACCTCCCGCGATGTCGATGACGGCGTCGAACCGGGAGGAGGGCAGGTGGGTGAGCGGAGACGTACGGTGGTCGAGCGTGCGCACGGCTCCGAGGCGCTCCAGCAGCAGAGCGTTGCGCGCACGGCACGTCGCCCACACCTCGGCACCGCGGAGCGCCGCGAGCTGCACGGCGAAGGTCCCCACGCCGCCGGACGCCCCGATCACGAGGACCCGCTGCGCACGGTGCCGCAACCCCACTCCGGCGGCATCGAGCGCCTGCCACGCGGTGCCTCCGGCGATCGGCAGACAGGCCGCCGCCTCGGGTGTCACATCCGGGGGCACGGGCACGACGCGGTCGGCCGCGATGCGTGCGTGGGAGGCGAGGCCGCCGCCGCCCTGCAGCTCCCCGACGACGAGTTCGCCGAGCTCGGCGTTCACCACGTCGGCGCCGACCGCCACGACGGTGCCGGCGACGTCGAGCCCGCGCACCGGGTGCTTGGGGCGGGTGAGCCCGAAGAACGGCCGGACCAGCAGCGGGTCGCCGAGGAGCAGCCGCACGTCGCCGGCGTTGAGGGCGGTGGCCTGCACGCGCAGCACGACCTCGCCTCGATGCGGCTCGGGGACGGGCTGGCGGGTCAGTGTTGTCCCGGCGGCCGGGCCGTACGTCTCGCGGGTCCAGGCGGGCATCGTCTCGGTCATGCGGCACCTCCGGGGTCGGTCGGATACGCGAACAGGTCGTCGAGCCCGACCCCGAAGGCCCGGGCGATCTGGAACGCGAGCTCCAGCGTCGGCGAGTACTTCTGCTGTTCGATCGCGATGAGGGTCTGTCTGGTGACCCCGATCGTGCGGGCGAGCTCGGCCTGCGTGAGTCCGGCACGCTCGCGATGGGCCCGGATGGTGTTGGAGACGAGGGTGGGCTTGACCATCAGCGCAGCCCCCGCCGGTACGCGACGGCCCGGGCGACACCGCCGACGACGGCCGCCACGAGGAACCCGGCGAACATGGTGTTCGCGATCCAGAACACGTCGGCGCCGAGACCGCAGAGGACGATGACGCCGAGACCGGCGATCGTGACGAAGGCCTGCTCCACGCGGGAACCCATCCGGCCGATGTCCCGGTCGCGGATGTCGGAGCGGCCGATGCCCTCCGGATCGGACATCCCCGCGATGATGCCCCAGAGGACACTGAGCACGATCGTCGCGACGATGCCCCCGCCGATCGTCCAGAGCATCAGCGGGAACCAGTCCGTGGCGGTGAGCGGTCCGCCGCCGGCCTGCTGCAGCAGCAGCACGACGTAGACGACCGCGACGATCGGGCTGACGATGAGCCCGGCCCAGACGTTGCGCTCCTCGTAGACCATGCGAATCTCCTCGTGTCAAAAATTCTTGACACGAGGATACGTCTGCACTCCCGCGCGTGTCAAGAATCTTTTACACCGCCTCCCGTAGCCCCTGGCCCCGTCCCGCGCCGCGGGATCACTAACGCCCCTCCCCAGGCCCCCGAGGGCACCTTTTCGATCCCGCGTCCCAGGAACCTCCCACCCCAATCCCGCACACCCACCGCAGGCGGGATCGAAAACGCACGCCCATCGTTCCGGAGGAGCGCCTTTTCGCACCCGCGGCGTGGAGACACGTACACCCCGGAGGTGGGATCAGAATCGCACCCGAGCAGCACCGAGGCGGCCCTCTTTCGCACCCGCACCAAAACGGGCGCGGCGGCCCCCGGCGAGCGGGATCAGAAACGCGCCCCGGACGGCCCGGAGCGGTACGTTTTTGCACCCGCACCGAAACGGGCGGGGCACCCCGGCGGACGGGCCCCGCGGGGGTCAGATGACGGAGGCGCTCCAGGGGTCGGGGTTTCCGTAGCGGTGGGCGGTGATCGAGACGGACTGCTCGTGCACGAACGGAAGGAGCTCGATGCGGGCCGCCGCCGTCACCTCCGCGTCGTACACCGCGAGGTCCGGATCACCGCCCGTCGCCACCGTCAGCACGGAGCGCAGCGCCGCCACCGACTCCCGTCCGCCCACGAGCCGCACGCGCTCATGCCGCGGAAGCGCCGGAACACCGGCATCTCCCGAGGCTCCAGCCCCCTCGGCCACCCGCATCCGCTGGAGCCACTCGTCCTCCGTCTCCAGGAACACCACGGCGTCGAGGTCGCCCAGAGCACGCCGCACGCCCGCCGGAAGCCCGACCGGAGTGGACACGACGAACCCTGCCCCCGCGCGCACTCCCGCGATCACGACCCGCAGCAGGTCGTGCAGGGCGGCGTCCTCGGTGGCGCGGATCTCCACGGGCACAGGGCGATACCGGAAGAGGTTGCGCTCGATCTCCAGCCGCGAGACGTCCCGCACCCGGCCGAACTCCCGGTCCCAGGCCAACGCGTCTGACAGGGCGGACCGCCGGAGCCACTCGAACGACTCGAACGGGAGGGACGGCTGCGCGGCCTCGATGAGCCCCGTGATCCGGGAGTCGAGCCCCCGCAGATGAAGCGTGCTCGACGCCGGGGACCCGTGCTGGGCGCGCCACGACCCGAGTCCGATGAGGTGGTTCGGCCCGCCGGGCTTGGCACCGGCCCCGACGGAGGAGCGCTTCCACCCGCCGAACGGCTGCCGCTGCACGATCGCCCCGGTGGTGCCGCGGTTGACGTAGAGGTTCCCGGCCTGCACGCGGTCGAGCCAGAAGGAGAGGTCGTCGGGGTCCTGCGTGTGCAGTCCCGCGGTGAGACCGTAGGCGACGGCGTTCTGCAGATCGACGGCCTTCGCGAGGGTCGGGGCGTGCATGATCCCGAGGACCGGGCCGAAGAACTCCTCGGTGTGGAAGCGGGAGCCGGACTGCACGCCGACCCGCACGCCGGGACGCCAGAGCCGGCCGCTGCCGTCGTCGGCGGGATCGAGGGCGGGTTCGATGAGCCACCGCTCGTCGCCCTCCAGCTCGGAGAGGGCCCAGGCGAGCTTGCCCTCGGGCTTCTCGATGACGGGGCCCACCTCGGCGAGCGGATCCGAGGGCCAGCCCACCCGCAGCGAGCGGACCGCATCGGCGAGCTGACGGGCGAAACGCTGCGAGCGCCCCACCGGCCCGACGAGGATCGCGAGCGACGCTGCGGAGCACTTCTGCCCCGCATGACCGAACGCGCTCTTCACGAGGTCGGCCACGGCGAGGTCGAGGTCGGCCGAGGGGGTGATGATCATGGCGTTCTTGCCGCTGGTCTCCGCGAGCAGGGGCAGGTCGGGACGCCAGGAGCGGAACAGCGCCGCGGTCTCCCACGATCCGGTGAGGATCACCCGGTCCACCGCCTCGTCCGTGATGAGGGCACGGCCGAGGTCGCCTTCCTCGATGTCGACGAGAGCGAGAGCCTCACGCGGGACGCCGCCGTCCCACAGGGCCTCCACGAGCACCGCCGCACACCGCCGCGCCTGCGGGGCGGGCTTCAGGACCACGCCGGAGCCCGCGGCGAGCGCCGCCAGCACGCCACCGGCGGGGATCGCGAGGGGGAAGTTCCACGGCGGCGCGACGACGGTCACGCGGGCGGGGACGAAGACGGCGCCGGAGATCGCATCGAGCTCACGGCACGTCGCGGCGTAGTACCGGGCGAAGTCGACGGCCTCGCTCACCTCGACATCGGCTTCGGCGAAGACCTTGCCGGTCTCCGCGGCGGCGACCTCGACCAGCTCCGCGCGCCGGGACTCGAGCGCCGCCGCCGCGCGCAGCAGCACCTCGGCGCGTTCGGCCGCGGGACGCGCACCCCAGGCCGCCGCCGCGCCCTGCACGCCGCGCACGATGCGGCCGAGGTCGTCGGCGTCGTCGACGCGGGCGGCGTCGAGGACCTCCGTCCCGACCGTCGAATCCGCGAGCCGTGCGCGGATCCCCGCCGCCCACTCGCGGTTGGCGGGGAGGGCGAGATCCGTATCGGCCGTGTTCGCGAAGCCCGGGGCGCCCCCGGTGTCCTCCCCGCGCTCGCGCGCCGCATACACGGCGGTCTCGAGGAAGGCGCCGGTGTCGGCGTCGTCCGAGCCGCGCACGATGCCGAGCACGGCCTTGGTGAGATCGGCCTCCGCGACCGGGCTGACCGGCGCCGGCCGCACGGACTCGTGCACGGGCGCGAGGCGGTCCTGCGTGCGCCGCGAGCCGAGGCCGAGGGCCGGGTCCCCCGCCCGGTCGAGTGCGTCGAGGAAGCGGCCGGCCTCGCGGGCGAAGAGCGTCTCGTCGTCGTGCAGGTGGAACGCCGCGGAGAGGAAGTTCTCGGACGACGCGTTCTCCTCCAGCCGCCGCACGAGATAGCTGATGGCCACGTCGAACTCGGCCGGCGTGACGACCGGCACATACAGCAGCACCGGACCCACTTCCCGGGACACCGCCTGCACCTGCCCCTGGGCCATGCCGAGCAGCATCTCGAACTCGACATCGTCGCGGACGCCCCGCTCCCCGGCCAGCAGCCACGCGTGGGCGATGCCGAAGAGGTTGTGGCCGGCCACGCCGATCCGCACCGAGGTCGTGTGCTCGGGCCGCAGCGCCCAGTCGAGGCAGCGCAGGTAGTTGGCGTCGGTGTCGAGCTTCGTGTCGTAGGGCGCAGGCGTCCACCCGTGCAGCGTCGCCTCGACGTGCTCCATCGCGAGGTTCGCGCCCTTCACGAGGCGCACCTTGATGCGGGCTCCCCCGTGGATCACGCGGTCCTGCGCCCAGGCGGTGAGCTCCTGGAGGGCCGGGAGGGCGTCAGGCAGATAGGCCTGCAGCACGATCCCGGCCTCGAGCCCGATGAGCCGAGGGTCCTCCAGGATCCGCGTGAAGACGGCGATCGTGAGGTCGAGGTCGCGATACTCCTCCATGTCGAGGTTGATGAAGGTGCCGTCTGCCGCAGCCGTCACGTACAGCGGGAGCAGCCGCTCCACGACCCGGTCGACGACCTCGTCGAAGCCCCACATCGAGATGCGGCTGACGATGGCCGAGACCTTGACCGACACGTAGTCGACGTCCGGACGCCGGATGAGCTCGTGGATGCCGTCGAGCCGCCGCTGCGCCTCCGCCTCGCCCAGCACCGCCTCCCCGAGGAGGTTGAGGTTCAGGCGCGAGCCCGACTCCCGCAGCTTCTCGATCGCGGGTCCGAGCTTCGCGGGCCGGGCGTCCACCACGAGGTGCCCCACCATCTCGCGCAGCGCCCGTCGCGCGAGGGGGACGACCGGGGTCGGCAGCACCGGGGCGACGCCGCCGCCGAGCCGCACCGCGGAGCGCAGGTACCACGGCAGGAACTCCGGCACGATGGGCGCGATCCGGCGCAGCTGGGCGGCCGCGGCGGTCAGGCTCTCGGGCCGCATCACGCCGTCGACGAAACCGAGGGTGAACGGCAGACCGTTGGCGTCGCGGAGCACTCCGGCGAGGCGTTCCGCGGCGGGGTCGACGTCGGCCGCGGCCGCCTCGATCACCCAGCGGCGCGCGAGCTCGACCGCCTGATCGGCGAGGGATGCGGATGCCCCCGCCTCCGCGGAGGATGACGACGACTCTGCCATGTGACCACCCTAGGTCGCCGGTCGCGGAATCCCGGGGTGCCCGACCGTGCGGGCTGGAGTCGGCTCAGTTCCAGATGCTGGGGGCCGGGGTGCGCACGGGAGGCAGGGCGGACGCGGCCGCCCAGTCGTGCACCCACGCGTCGATCTCCGGCACCCCGTCGGGCTTGCCCACCGCGGCGAAGAGCTCCTCGTTGCTGACCGTGCCGCCGGAGCGCCGCAGCACGCGGGCCCGCACGATGGCCCTGGCGTAGACCTCGCCGCCGACCACGGCGCGATGCTCCAGGAACAGGGCCTTCTCGTCGTGCCCGATGAACCGGGACTGCACCTCGAACCGCTGCCAGAGCTGGAGCGACTTGCGGAAGGTGATCGTCTCGCTCGACACGACCGCGTACCAGCCCTGCTCCTTCATCACGTCGAACAACCCCGTGCGGATGAGGTGGTCCCAGCGACCGAGGTCGAACAGCGACAGGTACCGGCCGTTGTTCATGTGGCGGAGGATGTCGAGGTCGGTGGGCAGGGTGGTCACCGTCACGGTGCCGACGGCGGTGGGGTCGAGGGTCTTCCCCTGCCGCACGCGGCGACGCGCACCGAGGATCACGAGGAGGGTCCGCCAGATCACGTTCACGAGGACTGATCGTAGCCATCCGCGCACGACGGCCGAACTTCGTTGTCCGATTCCTCCATGCCCCCGGTGGGCCTTTCCCCGGCCGTCATCCCGATTTCCGATTTCCACGGACCCGCCGTAGAGTCACCGCATGAGCGCCGAAGCCCAGCCCGAAGTCATCGTCCGTCCGGTCCGTGATGTGGATGCGGAAGCCCTCGGTCGCGTGCATGCGCAGTGCTGGCATGAGACCTACGATCACCTCATCAGCAAGGCGGCGCTAGAGAAGGTCTCGCCTCGGCGCATGGCCGAGCTCTGGACGCACTGGGCCTCGCAGGGCCCCGACTTCAAGATGAACGCGGCGCTCGTCGACGGCGAGATCGTCGGCTTCGTCGGCTCGGGTCCGGCCCGCGACAAGGACGCCCCGGCGTTCCGCGAGCTGTACTTCATCTACCTGCTCGACGCGTACCACTCGACCGGCATCGGCCAGAAGCTCTTCGACGCCGCCGCCGAGAAGGACGAGCCGCTCTACCTCTGGGTCGCCGAGGACAACCCCCGCGCGCACCGCTTCTACACGCGCAACGGGTTCCACCTCGACGGCGCCGCGCACACCGAGCCGTTCCTCGGCGAGACGCTCACCGAGGTCCGCTTCGTGCGCCCCTGACCCTCGTACTCACCGGAAGGGCCGCCCCGCGGGGCGGCCCTTCCGTCTGCTCTCAGAGGCGTTCGATGATCGTGACGTTCGCGACGCCGCCGCCCTCGCACATCGTCTGCAGGCCGTAGCGGCCGCCGGTGCGCTCCAGCTCGTTGAGCAGGGTCGCGAGGATGCGGGTTCCGGTCGCGCCGATCGGATGCCCCAGGGCGATGCCGCCGCCGTTGACGTTGACCTTCTCGTGCGGCGCACCGGTCTCGCGCATCCAGGCGAGCACGACGGAGGCGAACGCCTCGTTGACCTCGAGCAGGTCGATGTCCTCGATCCGGAGCCCGGTGCGCGCCAGCGCGTGCCGGGTCGCCGGGATCGGTGCCGTGAGCATGAGCACGGGGTCGTCGCCGCGGACGGAGAGGTGGTGGATGCGGGCCCGCGGGGTGAGGCCGTGCTCCTGCACCGCCCGCGCACTGGCGATGAGCACGGCGCTCGATGCGTCGCTGATCTGCGACGCGACCGCCGCGGTGATCCGTCCCCCGGGCGCGAGCGGCGGCAGGCCGGCCATGCGTTCGAGCGTGGTGTCCCGGCGCACGCCCTCGTCGTGGTCGAGCCCGGCGAGCGGCGCGATCTCCGCCGCGAACCGCCCCTCGTCCTGGGCGACGGCTGCCCGGCGGTGGCTCTCCAGCGCGTACCGCTCCATCTCCTCCCGCGAGATGTCCCACCGCTCGGCGATGAGCTCCGCGCCCCGGAACTGCGAGATCTCCTGGTCGCCGTACCGCTCCTGCCATCCGGGCGACTCAGCGTACGGCGTCGTGAAACCGTACTCCCGGCCGACGGTCGCGGCCGCCGTGAGCGGGATCCGCGACATGTTCTGCAGCCCGCCGGCGATCACGAGGTCACTGGTGCCGCTGAGCACCGCCTGCGCGGCGAAGTGCACGGCCTGCTGACTGGATCCGCACTGGCGGTCGATCGTCACGCCGGGCACGTGCTCCGGGAAGCCGGCGACGAGCAACGCGGTGCGCGCGACGTTCCCGGCCTGTCCCCCGAGCGCATCGATGGCTCCGAGGATCACGTCGTCCACGGCGCCAGGGTCGATGCCGGTGCGGTCGACGAGGGCCCGCAGACTGTGCGCGCCGAGGTCGGCGGGGTGGATCTCCGCGAGAGCGCCGCCACGGCGTCCGACCGGTGAACGGACCGCGTCGACGATGTAGGCCTCTGCCATGATCTCCCTCTCCTCAGTCCTCCACGCCGGTCGGCAGGAGCAGCCGGAAGCGCTCACACAGCACCGGCATGTCGGGTTCGTAGCCGCGCGGGCTCTCGGAGTGGGTGCGCCAGTAGCGCTCGTGCACCTCGCGCCAGTGCGCCAGGGTGCGATCCCCCTCCCCCTCGGCGAACGCGTGCGCCTCGTCGACCTCGTCGAACGGCACGATGTCGATCGCCGTGGTCTCGATCACGGCGCGCGGGGCGCCGGTTCCGTCGAGGATGATGCTGAGCTCGCCGACGGTCGGCAGCGGGTCCCCCGTCTCCTCGTAGTCCCAGACGGAGGACGCGGTGCCCACCTTGATGCCTCGGAGCACGAGCTCCAGGAGCTCGTCGGCGTGCTCCGGCGTCGCGCCGAAACCCCACGCCTCGGGAAGGGCCTCGGGCAGGTGGGGCAGCGCGATGCGGGCCTCGCGCCAGTAGTCCTCGATGGTGGTGCGGTCGGTCATGGATCAGCGCCCCGAGACCTTGCCGAACGCCCTCGCGATCGGCGCGAGCACGAGCGGGCGCGCCGCGACCCACGCGATCGCGATCACGACGAGCGAGGCGATGAACACCCAGAACCCCGTCCACGTCGCGGCATCCTGCGCGGCGAACATGTGGTTGAGGTTGCGCAGGAAGCCGGTCAGCATCACGAGCGCGACGTGCGCGATGATGAACGCCACGAAGTACAGCATCACCGGGAAGTGCAGGGCGCGGGCCCATTCCACCGGGTACGCCTTCGACAGGCGCTCCGCCTTCTTGGGCCAGAGCCCCGACATGCGGAACCCGGTGACGGCGGCGAGCGGTGCCGCGAGGAAGACGGTGACGAAGTAGGCGAGCTGCTGCAGGCTGTTGTAGTTGTTCCAGCCGTTCTCGTGCGGCCAGTCGAACGAGATGTACTGCAGCGCCGCCGACAGCGCGTTCGGGAAGACCTCCCAGCTCGTCGGCACGATCCGCACCCAGTGTCCCGTGGCGAACAGCAGCACCACGAAGATCACGCCGTTCAGCAGCCACAGGATGTCGAGCGCCTGGTGGAACCAGAGGTTCAGGCTGATCTTGCCCTTCGGGTTGTTCCGCGGCGTCCAGAACACGCTCGGCCGCTTCTCGGTGCGCACCTGCAGGCCCGACCGGATGATCAGCACGATCAGGAACATGTTGAAGAAGTGCGCCCAGTTGACCCACGGCGCGAAGCCGGGCTCGACCGGGATCGGCGGCTCGTACTCGCCCGGGAAGGCTGCCAGGAAGTCCTGCAGGAAGGGGAGGCTGAGCAGCGCGCGGACCAGAGCCACGGCCGCGGCCGCGAGCACACCGAGAGCGGCGGCGCCGAACAGCACCGCGATCGCCTGGGTCCAGGTCGGGCGCCGGCGAGCGGTCGGGGTGGCGATCGTGGCAGCGGCCGGGAGGTGTCGGGGGGCACGACCGTTCCAGACCGTGCGGGTCCAGGGCAGCGGTGTGCTGATGTCGGCGGCCGGGGCGAGCACGGTGCCGGGGATGGCGGGCTCCGCCGTCGCGGGTGCCGCGGCCGGAGCCGGAGTCTCCGCGATCGCGGGGGCGTCCGCCGCCACGGCCGAGGAGGTGTCGGCGGTCGCACGCGCGGGCACGGTCCCCGCGGGCGGCCAGGGCTCGCCACCCGCGACGCGCGGCAGTCCGCGCCGGATGCTGGAGGAGCC
>NZ_MODW01000008.1 GCF_001866135.1 Microbacterium sp. LCT-H2 | reverse complement strand
TCGTGAGGGTGGCTACAACCGTGANGTGGCTACAACCGTGACGGTGGTGCGCCGCGTCGTGAGGGTGGCTACAACCGCGACGGCGCTCCGCGTCGCGAAGGCGGCTACAACCGGGACTCCGGCCCTCGCCGTGAGGGTGGTTACAACCGTGACTCCGCTCCGCGTCGCGAGGGCGGGTTCGAGCGTGAGCGGGGGAGCGACCGTTCGCGGTCCTTCCCGCAGCGTGGCGGCGCCGGCCGGGAACGTCCGGCCAACGCGGCGAACGAGCGTCCGCGGTTCGATGAGCCGCGCCTCCCGGACGAGGTCACCGCACGCGACCTGCACCCGTCCGCGCGCAACGAGCTGAAGACGCTCAGCAAGGAGAACGCCGAGTTCGTCGCCCGACACCTGGCGATGGCGTCCCGGCTGATCGACGAGGATCCCGCTCTGGCGCACGAGCATGCGCTGGCGGCCTCGCGTCGTGCCGGCCGGATCGCGATCGTCCGCGAGACTCTCGGCATCACCGCCTACGCGACGGGCGACTTCGCCCTGGCCCTGCGCGAGCTGCGCACCTATCGCCGGATCTCCGGCAAGGACGACCAGATCGCCCTCATGGTCGACAGCGAGCGCGGCATCGGGCGTCCCGACCGCGCGCTCGAGACCGGCCGGGCCGTGGACCGGTCGGCCCTCGCCACCCCGGTGCGCGTGGCTCTCGCGATCGCGATGTCGGGCGCTCGGCTGGACCAGGGAGACCTGGAGCTGGCCCTCGGCGAGCTCGAGATTCCGGAGCTTGACCCCGATCGCGCGTTCGAGTGGAGCCCCGCGCTCTTCGCCGCGCGGGCCGCCGTGCTGGAGGACCTCGGGCGTACCGACGAGGCGGAGTTCTGGGCGCACCGCGCCGAGGTCGCCGCTGAGGCTCTCGGCGTGGACGAGGCCGGCGACGAGGAGCTCTACGTGGAGGACAGCCTCATCGAGGACGAGTTCTCCGAAGCCGAGTTCTCCGAAGCCGACGTCGCTTCCGTCGAGGACGTCGCCGACGACGCGACGGAAGCCGACGACACGACCGACACCCCCGAGCCCGCCGAGCCGTCCATCGAGGACGAGGTGCGCGAGCTTCTCGGTGAGGACGACGAGACGGATGACGAGACGGAGGACGACTCGCCCTCCGCATCCGAGAAGCCGGAGGCGTAGTGGGACTCTTCACAGCGAAGGCGCGGAAGCGACCCGTGGGACTGACGCCCCTCCAGGGCGTCGACACCGTCCTCGCTGATCTCGACGGCGTGGTCTACGCGGGTCCCGGCGCTCTGCCGCATGCGGTGGAGAGTCTGAACGCGGCGGCGCACGCGGTGCGTCTCGGCTACATCACCAACAACGCCTCGCGCACCGACGCCTCCGTGGCCGCGCACCTCACGAGTCTCGGACTCGACGTGGCTCCGCAGGACGTCGTCACGAGCCCGCAGGCGGCGATGCGTCTGCTGTCCGGGATCGTGCCGGCGCCGGCGACCATCCTCGTCGTCGGCGGTGACGGCCTCGTCGATGAGGTGCAGAAGGCCGGCTACACGGTGACACGCAGCGCCGAGGATGCACCGTCGGCCGTGGTCCAGGGGTTCGCCCCCGAGGTGGCCTGGACCGATCTCGCCGAGGCGGCGTTCGCCCTCAAGGTCCCCGAGGACGAGGGCGGCATCCCGTGGATCGCCACGAACACCGACTGGACGATCCCGCGTGAGCGCGGCGTCGCGCCGGGGAACGGCACCCTCGTCTCCGCCGTCCACACGGCCATCGGCCGTCTGGCGACGGTGGCGGGCAAGCCGGAGACTCCGATCTTCGAGGAGGCGCTCGCCCGCTTCGGGGCGACGAAGGCGCTCTTCATCGGCGACCGTCTCGACACCGACATCATGGGTGCGAGCCGTGCGGGGATCGAGTCCGCCCTGGTGCTGACCGGTATCGACCGTCCCAAGCACGTCCTCGCCGCGCCCGAGGGATCGCGCCCGACCTACATCCTCGGTGACCTGCGCGGCCTGCACGAGCCGTATCCCGAGCCCGTGGTGACCGACGGCGTCTACGACGTGAACGGTGCCGCCGTCCGCGTCCACGGCGCGGATGTCGAGATCGTGGCGGAGTCCGGGGACCAGCTCGACCTGCTGCGCGCCGGTGCCGCCGCCATCTGGGCTTCGGGGACGCCGGTCTTCGTCCTGCGGGTGCCGGAGCGGCTGTACGACGACCCGTTCCACCGCCCCTGAGCCACGCGTGGCGCCGTCGGCCGTCGGCGGTGCCGCGTACAGTGGAAGCGTGAGCGATGAGACGACGACCAGCGCGCCGACGGACGGCCTGTGGAGTCGTCTGCGTCTGATCGAAGGGCAGCCGCTCGCCGCACGCGCAGACGCCTACTCTTCCCTGCACGACGAACTCTCGCGACGGCTCGAGAGCGGATCCCGGCTGGAACAGCGGGAGACCCCAGGATCACGATGACGCGACTCGACGCCGCCCTCGCTCTCCGAGGACTCGCCCGTTCGCGCACGCATGCCGCCACCCTCATCGCCGACGGCCTCGTGAGCGTCGACGGCCGCCCGGTCGTCAAGGCCTCGACGGCGGTCGACGACTCGAACACGATCACGGTCGCAGGCGCCGACCACTACGTCAGCCGCGCCGCGCACAAGCTCGTTGCGGGCCTCGACGGCTTCGGCATCCCGGTGCAGGGGCGCCTCGCCCTCGACATGGGGGCATCGACCGGCGGGTTCACCCAGGTGCTCCGGGAACGCGGCGCGCGCCGTGTGCTCGCCGTCGACGTCGGGCATGGCCAGCTCGCCCCCTCGGTCGCCGCCGACTCCGGCGTCACGGCGGTCGAGGGCTTCAACGTGCGGCACATGAAACGCGACAGCCTCGCCGCAGCGACGGGGGAGTCCGCGCCGCCGGAACTGGTGGTGGGCGACCTCTCCTTCATCTCGCTCGAGCTCGTACTGCCCGCAGTGGTCGCGGTGGCCGCGCCGGGCGCCGACGTGCTGCTGCTGGTCAAACCGCAGTTCGAGGTCGGACGGACGGCCGTGCGCGGCGGCCTCGTCACCGACCCGGCCACCCGTGCCGACGCCGTCGCCCGCGTGGTGTGGAGTGCCTGGGACGCGGGGATGGGGATGGCGGGGATCGTCGCCTCCCCGATCCTCGGGACTCACGGCAATGCGGAGTATCTCGTGCACCTCGTGCCGGGCGGCGGGAGCAATCCGACAGAATGGATGGACACCATCAACCGGCTGGCAGGGGGACGATGAACGAGCGCAGGATCCTGGTCGTCGCCCACGCGGGTCGCGTCGACACCGTCGCGGCCGCCCGTCGGGTGGTCGATGCCCTCCGGGGCGCGGGAGTGCGCCCCGTCCTGGCGGCCGACGACCACGCGGAACTCGCCGCCGTCGATGCATTCTTCGCGGACGTCGAGGTGCTGGACGCCTCCGCCGGTCCGGCGTCCCTCGAACTCGCGATCGTGCTCGGTGGCGACGGCACGATCCTCCGTGCGGCGGAACTCGTCCGCGACAGCGGCGCCCCGGTGCTCGGCATCAACATGGGACACGTCGGCTTCCTCGCGGAGATCGACCGCGACGACATGGACGACGCGATGCGCCGTGTCATCGCCCGCGACTACGACGTCGAGGAGCGCCTGGCCCTGTCGGTGCGCGTCAAGGACAGGTCCGGGGGCGTCGTCTTCGAGACCTGGGCCCTGAACGAGGCGACCGTCGAGAAGGCGAGCCGCGAGCGCATGATCGAAGTGGTGCTCGAGATCGACGGGCGGCCGCTGTCGAGCTTCGGCTGCGATGGCATGGTCATCTCCACCCCGACCGGCTCGACCGCCTACAACTTCTCCGCCGGCGGACCGGTCATCTGGCCGACGGTCGAGGCCATCGCGGTGGTCCCGCTGTCGGCACACGCCCTGTTCGCGAAGCCGCTCGTGGTGAGCCCCGATGCGGCCGTGGCCATCGAGATGCTGGAGCGGACGGACGGCTCCGGCATCCTCTGGTGCGACGGCCGTCGTTCCCACGACCTCCCGCCGGGCGCCCGCGTCGTGGTGCGTCGCTCGTCGCGCCCGGTCCGCCTCGCGCGCCTGCACCCGACCGCGTTCACGAACCGTCTCGTCCGCAAGTTCCAGCTGCCGGTCGAGGGCTGGCGCGGGCAGGAGCGGAGGAGCGACGCATGATCGAGGAGATGCGCATGCAGGGGCTCGGCGTGATCGCCGACGCCGTCCTGCCGCTCGGCCCGGGCTTCACGGCGATCACCGGAGAGACCGGCGCGGGCAAGACCATGGTCGTCACCGGACTCGGGTTGCTCCTCGGCCAGCGCGCCGACTCGGGGGCTGTGCGCAAGGGCGCGGCGCAGGCGTCGGTGGCGGGGGTGTGGATCGTGCCTGAGACCGGCGAGGTCGCCGACATCGTGGCCGAGGCCGGCGGAGAGCTGGAGCCGGCCGGTGCCGGCACCGCCGAGCTGTATGTGTCGCGCACCCTCAGCGCCGAGGGTCGCAGTCGCGCGAGCGTCGGCGGCCGCGCCGCGCCGGCGGGGGTGCTCTCCTCGCTCGCGGACGAGCTCATCGTCGTGCACGGACAGTCCGAGCAGCTGCGGCTGCGGTCGGCCGCCGCGCAGCGCGACGCCCTCGACCGCTTCGGCGGTGAACCGATCGCTCGGGCGCTGGAGGAGTACCAGGCCGCGTTCGAGCGCTGGCGAACGCTCGATGCCGAGATCATCGACATCACCGCGAACCGCGACCGGCGCGCCGAGGAGGCCGCCCGGCTGCGGGAGGATCTCGCCCTGATCGAAGCCACCGCCCCGGAAGAGGGCGAGGACGAGGAGCTGACGGCCCGTGCCGAGCGCCTCGCGAACGCGGAGGAGCTGCGACTCGCTGCAGCTCTGGCGCACGGCACTCTCTCGAACGAGGAGGGCGAGCCGGATGCCTCGGCGCTGGTCGCCGAAGCCCGCCGAGCGATCGAGCGCGTGTCGGACCCGAAGCTGGCGGAGGTCGCGGAGACCCTTGCCGACATCGGCTACCGGATCGCCGACGCCGCCGGTGCGCTCTCCGGCTTCCTCGCCGACCTCGACGAGTCCGGACCCCACGAGCTCGCCGCCGTCGAGGAGCGCCGGGCCGCGCTCGGCGTCCTCATCCGTCAGCACGGTTCGCTGGCGGAGGCGCTGGCGCTGTGGCAGACCGGTTCCGCGCGGCTGGCAGAGCTCGACGACGACGGGGAGCGCCTGGAGCGCCTTTCCGCCGAGCGCGACGAGGCCAGGGCGGAGCTCGACGCCCGCGCCGATGCTCTCACCGCGGCGCGGAGCGAGGCCGCCGTCCGGCTCGGAGAAGCCGTGACCGCCGAGCTCCACGCCCTGGCGATGCCGGACGCTCGTCTGGAGGTCTCCGTGGCCCCTGGCCTCGAGAGCGCCCACGGCCGCGACGACGTCGCCATCCTGCTCGCCCCGCACCCCGGCGCCGAACCCCGTTCCGTGGCCAAGGGGGCCTCCGGCGGCGAGCTGTCGCGGGTGATGCTCGCGATCGAGGTCGTCATCGCGGCGACCGACCCGGTGCCCACCTTCGTGTTCGACGAGGTCGACGCGGGCATCGGCGGCGCGGCGGCGATCGAGGTCGGGCGGCGACTCGCCCGACTCGCCGAGAAGTCGCAGGTGATCGCCGTCACCCATCTCGCGCAGGTCGCCGCCTTCGCGAACAACCACCTCACCGTCGTGAAATCGCACGACGGCGCCGTCACCGCCTCCAGCGTGCGGCGGCTCGACGGGGAGGAGCGCGAGGCCGAGATGGCTCGTCTGCTCTCCGGACTTGCGGATTCCGATGCCGCACTCACCCACGCCCGCGAGCTTCTCAGCCTCGGCGTCTGAACGAACTGTTAGGATAGAAGCCCGTGATGAACTCTTCTTCTGCGGGGCCCAAGAACGACACGACCAAGCACATCTTCGTGACTGGTGGTGTCGTTTCGTCTTTGGGCAAGGGGCTCACCGCGGCCAGCCTGGGCAACCTCCTGACGGCCCGCGGACTCCGCGTGGTCATGCAGAAGCTCGACCCGTATCTGAACGTCGATCCGGGCACCATGAACCCGTTCCAGCACGGCGAGGTGTTCGTCACCGACGACGGTGCGGAGACCGACCTCGACATCGGCCACTACGAGCGCTTCCTCGACATCAACCTGTCCGAGGCGGCCAACGTCACGACCGGCCAGATCTACTCCCAGGTGATCGCCCGTGAGCGTCGCGGCGAGTACCTCGGCGACACCGTGCAGGTCATCCCGCACATCACCGACGAGATCAAGCGCCGCATGCGGCTGCAGGCGACCGAGGACCCGCGTCCCGACGTGATCATCACCGAGGTCGGCGGCACGGTCGGCGACATCGAGTCGCAGCCGTTCCTCGAGTCCGCGCGCCAGCTTCGTCACGAGCTCGGCCGCGACAACGTGTTCTTCGTGCACGTCTCGCTCGTGCCGTTCATGGGTGCGTCCGGCGAGCAGAAGACCAAGCCGACTCAGCACTCGGTCGCAGCCCTCCGTCAGGTCGGTATCCAGCCCGATGCCCTCGTGCTCCGCAGCGACCGCCCGGTGAGCGCGAGCAACCGCAACAAGATCGCCCTCATGTGCGACGTCGACGTCGAAGGCGTCATCAACACCGTCGACCTGCCGAGCATCTACGACATCCCGTCGACTCTCAACGAGCAGGGCCTCGACTCCTACATCGTGCGCCGCCTCGGCCTCGACCAGAAGGCGGACGACGTCGACTGGACGCGCTGGAACAAGGTGCTGCACGCCGTGCACAACCCGAAGCACGAGGTCACGATCGGTCTCGTCGGCAAGTACATCGACCTGCCGGACGCCTACCTCTCCGTGACCGAGGCCCTCAAGGCGGGCGGGTTCGCGCAGGAAACGAAGGTCAACATCCGCTGGATCCCGTCCGACCTCTGCGAGACCCCCGAGGGCGCGCAGGAGCAGCTGGCCGAGCTGGACGGCATCTGCGTCCCCGGAGGCTTCGGCATCCGCGGCATCGAGGGCAAGCTGGGCGCGCTGAAGTTCGCCCGCGAGCAGGGCATCCCGACCCTCGGCCTCTGCCTGGGTCTGCAGTGCATGGTCATCGAGTACGCCCGCGACGTGGCCGGGATCGCCGGAGCCTCGTCCAGCGAGTTCGACCCGGACACCGCGCAGCCCGTCATCGCGACCATGGCCGAGCAGATCGAGATCCTCGACGGCGGCGACCTCGGCGGCACCATGCGCCTCGGCCTGTACAAGGCGGCTCTCGCGGAGGGTTCGCTGGCGCGTGAGGTCTACGGCACCGCCGAGGTGTCCGAGCGTCACCGTCACCGCTACGAGGTCAACAACGCCTACCGCGATCGCCTGTCCGAGGCCGGCCTGGTGTTCTCGGGTCTGAACCCCGAGCTGGACCTCGTCGAGTACGTCGAGCTGCCGCGCGACGTGCACCCGTACTACATCGCCACCCAGGCGCACCCGGAGCTCCGCTCGCGTCCGACCGACCCGCACCCGCTGTTCCGCGGTCTCGTCGGTGCCGCCATCGCGCGTCACCGCGCGAGCGAGCTGTTCGACGTGCCCGTCGATGAGTGAGTCGGAGGCGCCGGGCGTCGCGGAGCCGCTGCGGGACGAGCCCTTCGAGCCGGAGGTCCTGAGCAGCGACCTCGTCTATGAGGGGTATGTCTGGGACGTCCGCTCCGACCGGGTCCGCTACGGCGACGGCGAGATCGTGCGCCAGTACGTCGCCCACCCCGGGGCGGTCGCGATCCTCGCGCTGGACGACGAGGAGCGGGTCCTGCTCATCCAGCAGTACCGGCACCCGATCCGTCACCGCGACTGGGAGCTGCCGGCCGGTCTCCTCGACATCGCGGGGGAGGAGCCGCTGGCGGCCGCCCGTCGCGAGCTCGCGGAGGAAGCCGACCTCGTCGCCGCCCACTGGGAGCCCCTGGTGTCGTCGTGGACGACGCCCGGCGGTAACGACGAGCTCATCCGGGTGTTCCTCGCGACCGGACTCTCAGCCGCCGAGACCGCGCACGACCGCGAGGACGAGGAAGCCGACATCCGCGTCGCGTGGGTGCCGCTGGAGGAGGCCGTCGCCGGAGTCCTGGAGGGACGCCTGCACAACGGCATCCTCTCCATCGGCGTCCTGGCCGCCGCGCAGAGGCTGCGCGACCGGAGCTGAGCATGCTGCTCGATCGCGCCCTCGACGCGTACCTGCGTCATGTGACGATCGAGCGCGGGCTCAGCAGTCACACGGTCGGCGCCTACCGGCGGGATCTCGCGGGCTACCGGGACTGGCTCACAGCGGAGGGAATCGACGACACCGCGGACATCACGCCCGCTGTCGTCGACCGCTTCATCGCCGCCCGCGCGTCTGCGGAGCCGCCGCCGGCCGCGACGAGCCTGGCGCGCCTGCAGTCCTCGGTGCGCGGCTGGCACCGGTTCCTCGCCCGCGAGGGCATCGAGGCGGACGATCCGACCGGACGGCTCCGCCCGCCGAAGACCCCGCGCCGGCTGCCGAAAGCCCTCACGATCGACCAGGTGGAGCGCCTGCTCGCCGCGCCGTCGGCCGAGGAGCCGCTCGGCATCCGCGACAGGGCGCTCCTGGAGCTCCTCTACGCGACCGGCGCCCGGGTGTCGGAGGCGGTCGGGCTCGACGTCGACGACATGGCGCACGGCGAGGTGCTGCGCCTGCGCGGCAAGGGTTCGAAGGAGCGCATCGTCCCGGTGGGCTCGTACGCCCGCACGGCCGTCGACGCCTACCTCACCCGGGTCCGGCCGGAACTCGCGGCGAAGGGCCGTGCATCGGCCCGGCTCTTCCTCGGCGCGCGCGGTGCCCCTCTCTCGCGACAGAGCGCGTGGCTGGTGATCCGTTCCGCTGCCGAGCGCGCGCAGCTCACCGCCGAGGTCTCCCCGCACACGCTGCGGCATTCGTTCGCGACGCACCTCCTGCAGGGCGGCGCCGACGTGCGGGTGGTGCAGGAGCTGCTGGGGCATTCCTCGGTCGCGACGACGCAGATCTACACGCACGTGTCGGTGGATGCTCTCCGCGACATCTACGCGACCTCGCACCCCCGCGCACGCTGAGCGCGCACTCCAGGGCTGTTCGGTGACCGCCCGCCGCGCGCCGGGACGGCGGGGGAACGCGTGGCGGCTACAATCGAGCAAGCACGAAGGAGCAGGAGAACCGGTGGCTGAGAAAGTGGCGAAGTCCAGGGCGAAGGCGCAGAAGGCCGACGACACCCCCATGGGACCCACCGGCCGTCCGTACCAGGGCTTCCCGATCCCGGCGCCTCTGAAGTCGCACGGCCCGGCCCGCATCATCGCCCTCTGCAACCAGAAGGGCGGCGTCGGCAAGACGACGACCTCGATCAACCTCGCCGCCGCGCTCGCGGAGTATGGCCGCAAGGTGCTCGCCGTGGACTTCGATCCACAGGGCGCGCTGTCCGCCGGTCTCGGCATCCAGACGCACGACGTCCCGACTGTCTACGACCTCCTGCTCGACACGAAGCGCGACGCGCACGACGCGATCGTGCACTCGAACGTGCCCGGCCTCGACGTCCTCCCCGCGAACATCGACCTCTCCGCCGCGGAGGTGCACCTCGTCAACGAGGTCGCCCGCGAGACGATCCTGGCCCGCGTCCTCCGGCAGGTGGCGGGGGAGTACGACGTCATCCTCATCGACTGCCAGCCGTCGCTCGGTCTGCTGACCGTGAACGCGCTGACGGCGGCGCACGGCGTCATCATCCCGCTCGAGTGCGAGTTCTTCGCGCTCCGTGGTGTCGCGCTCCTCATCGAGACCATCGACAAGGTCCGCGATCGCCTGAACCCCTCCATCGAGATGGACGGCCTGCTGGCGACCATGTACGACCCGCGCACGCTGCACTCGCGCGAGGTGCTGGAGCGGGTCGTGGAGGCGTTCGGCGACGACGTGCTGGAGACCGTGATCGGCCGCACCGTGAAGTTCCCGGACGCGTCGGTCTCGGGGGTCCCGATCACCGAGTTCGCTCCGGAGCACGCGGCCGCACAGGCATACCTGCGGCTGGCCAGGGAGCTGGTCGCCCGTGGCGCCGTCGCCTGACGAGCTCGGAACCGCTGAGGTCCCGGCACCCGCCGACGCCGTCGACGCCGTGGAGTCTTCTTCGACCGACGACGCCGGCGGGTTCCGCGTCTCGCTGTCGAACTTCGACGGCCCCTTCGACCTCCTGCTGAACCTCATCTCGAAGCATGAGATGGACATCACCGAGGTATCGCTGAGCGCCGTCACCAACGAGTTCATCGCGTACCTCGCCGACTTGGAGGACGAGGAGGAGCTGGATCAGGCCTCGGAGTTCCTCGTCGTCGCCGCGACCCTGCTCGACATGAAGGTCGCGGGCCTGCTGCCGCAGGGCGAGCTCGTCGATGCCGAGGCCGTCGCCTTGCTCGAAGCGCGCGACCTGCTCTTCGCCCGCCTCCTGCAGTACCGCGCGTTCAAAGAGGTCTCCGCCTGGTTCTCGCGGTGCCTGCAGCGGGAGGACCGCCGCCATGTGCGTGCGGTGCCACTGGAGGAGAAGCACCGGAAGCAGACGCCCGAGCTCGTCTGGTCGCTCACGCCCGACGACTTCGCGGCGCTGGCGCTCCTGGCCTTCGCGCCGAAGGAGATCCCGCACGTCGGCCTCGACCATCTGCACGCACCCCTGGTCAGCATCCGCGAGCAGGCCGCCATCGTCGTCACTCTGCTGCGCGGCACCGAATCGCTGAGCTTCCGCGAGCTGGTCGCCGGCGTCACCGAGCCGGGCATCGTCGTGGCCCGTTTCATCTCGGTGCTGGAGCTGTACCGGCACGCGGCGCTCTCCTTCGAACAACTGGAACCGCTCGGGGAGCTCACGCTCCGCTGGGCCGCCGACTCCTGGTCGGACGAGACACTCGCGACCCTGGGGGCCGACTATGACCGATGACGTGACCGCGGCAGAGACCGGGCTGCACGAGGAGCCCGACGCCGTGACGGGTGCCGAGCTCCCGCTCAGCGAGCGTGTGGAGGCGATCCTCTTCATCGTCGACGAGCCGATCGGCCTGGTGGCCCTCGCCGCGGCGGTCGGGGCGCCGGTGCCCGCCGTCCGGCAGACGGTGGAGTCGCTGGTCGAGGACTATGACGGCCGAGGCGCGGGTCCTCGGCGTGGCTTCGAGCTGCGGGAGGTCGGCGGCGGATGGCGGCTCTACGTCCGCGAGGACCTCGATCCGGTCGTGGCGGAGTTCGTCGGCGGTCAGGCTCCGGCCCGACTCTCCCAGGCGGCGCTGGAGACGCTCGCCGTCATCGCGTACAAGCAGCCGGTCACCCGGAGCCAGGTGGCCTCGATCCGCGCGGTCAACGTCGACTCCGTGGTCCGCACCCTCCTCGCGCGAGGGCTGATCACCGAACTGTTCGCCGATTCCGAGACCGGCGCGATCAACTACGGCACCACCGATGCACTCCTCCAGCATCTCGGTATCAACTCGCTGGATGAGCTTCCGCCGATCTCGCCGCTCCTCGACGACGGCGCCGACGGCTTCGACGAAGGGACGGTCCGATGACCACCGACACCCACGACTCCACCGCCCCCGAGGGCGTGCGGCTGCAGAAGGTGCTCGCCGCGGCGGGTGTGGCGTCCCGTCGCGTCGTCGAGCAGTACATCGTCGAGGGACGCATCCGCGTGAACGGCCAGGTGGTCACCGAGCTCGGTCGCCGCATCGACCCGGAGCGCGACCTCGTGGACGTGGACGGCACCGCGGTGCAGCTCGACGTGTCCAAGCGGTACGTGATGCTGAACAAGCCGACGGGTGTGGTCAGCAGCATGCGCGACGAGAGCGGACGCCCCGATCTCCGACGCTTCACGAAGGACTACGAGGAGCGGCTGTACAACGTCGGGCGTCTGGACGCCGAGACCAGCGGACTGCTGCTGCTCACCAACGACGGCGAGCTCGCGCACGTGCTCGCGCACCCCTCCTTCGGCGTCACCAAGGTCTACATCGCGAAGGTCGAGGGCGCGGTGACGGCGCAGACCATCTCGAAGCTCACGAAGGGCATCGAGCTGGAGGACGGCCCCATCGCCGCCGACAAGGCCCGGCTGCTGGACACGTCGCGCGGCTCGAGCCTCGTCGAGCTCACCCTGCACTCGGGACGCAACCGGATCGTGCGCCGGATGATGGCCGCGGTCGGCCATCCGGTGATGGAACTCGTGCGGCGGCAGTTCGGTCCGCTGCACCTGGGAACCCTCCCGGCGGGCCGGACGCGGGAACTGAGTAAAATCGAACTCGGCGCGCTGTTGACTCTCGCGCGCCGGGAATCCGGTGTCGCCGAGGCGCCAGGCGAGCAGGAGAGCGAATGACCCAGACGACGAGTGCGCCCGCGGCGCGGAAGACCGGTGCCGTGGCGCCGCGTCTGTCCGGCACCGTGCGCATCGTCGGCGCCGGGCTGCTCGGCGCCAGCGTCGGCCACGCCCTGCGTGCGAAGGGCATCGACGTCGTCCTCACCGACGCGTCCCCCGCGCAGCTGCGCCTCGCCGTCGACTACGGCGCCGGACGCCTTCCGCAGGATGACGACGCGCCTGTGCTCGTCGTCGTGGCCGTGCCGCCGGACGTGACCGCCGACGTGATCCAGGCCGAGCTCGAGCGGTACCCCGACGCTGTCGTGACGGATGTCGCGAGCGTCAAGCTGGAGCAGTTCCGCACGCTCCGGGAGCGGGGCGTGAACCTCGCCCGCTACATCGGCTCCCACCCGCTCGCCGGTCGCGAGCGCGGCGGGGCGATCTCGGCCAGGGCCGATCTCTTCATCGGGCGGCCGTGGGTCGTGTGCCGCGACGAGGACACCGCCGCGCGGGACCTCGCGCTGGTCGAGGCGCTGGCGCTCGACGTCGGCGCGATGCCGCTGGAGATGACTCCGGAGGAGCACGACCGCTCCGTCGCCCTCACCTCGCATGTGCCGCAGGTCGTCGCGAGTCTCCTCGCCGGGCGTCTCGCCGGGGCTGAGGAGGGAGCTCTCCGTCTGGCCGGGCAGGGGGTGCGGGACACCACGCGCATCGCTGCGTCCGCTCCCGAACTGTGGGTGCAGATCCTCGGAGCCAACGCCGGTCCCGTCGTCGAGATCCTCGACGCGCTCGCGACCGATCTGAGCGAGGTCGCCGATGCGCTGCGGGCTCCCGGTGCTCCCGGAGCTCGACGCGTGCTCGCGGAGACCATCCGCCAGGGCAACGACGGCGTCGAGCGCCTCCCCGGCAAGCACGGGCAGAACCGGCGCTTCGAGACACTGGTCGTCATGGTCGACGACACCGCCGGTCAACTGGG
Source organism: Microbacterium sp. LCT-H2 (assembly GCF_001866135.1). GTDB lineage: Bacteria > Actinomycetota > Actinomycetes > Actinomycetales > Microbacteriaceae > Microbacterium. Next base: position 82,309 of record NZ_MODW01000008.1, on the reverse strand, counting down.
GCGCCTGTTCGGCGAGCTCGGCGAGCTCGGCGTCAACGTCGAGGACCTGCGACTGGAGCACTCTCCGGGCGCGCAGTTCGGCCTCGCCGAGATCAGTGTCGACCCCGCGGCGCTGCACGGCGCGATCACCGGGCTCCAGGAACGCGGCTGGCGCATCGCAGGGAACACCAATGACTGACACCTCCACCATCTCCGCCACGAAGTTCATCGCCATCGACGGGCCCGCCGGGTCCGGCAAGTCGAGCGTCTCCAAGGCGATCGCACGTCGCGAGGGCTACGGCTACCTCGACACCGGGTCGGCCTACCGGGCCCTCGCCTGGCATGTGCTCGATCGCGGTGCAGACACCGACGACGCCGAGGCCGTGCGCGCTGCGGCCGCCGATTTCCCGGTCCGTCTCGGGCTCGACCCCGACGACCGCACGGTGCGCGTCGGCGACGTCGACGTGACGGCGGCGATCCGCGAACCCCGTGTGTCCGGTGCCGTGAGCGGCGTGGCCCGCGTGCCGGAGGTGCGCACCCAGGTCAACGAGCTCTTCCGGGCGCTGGTCGCCGAGGCGCCGTACCCGGCCGTCGTCGTCGAAGGACGCGACATCACGACCGTCGTGGCACCGGATGCGCCCGTGCGCATCCTGCTGACCGCGGCGCCGGAGGTGCGGGCCGCACGCCGCGCGGGCGAGCTCGCCGGCGAGAACGCCGCCGCCGTCGCGGACGCGCTGCACAAGCGCGACGCCTCCGACAGTGCCGTCGTCGACTTCCTCAACGCCGCGGAAGGCGTGGAGGTCGTCGACTCGACCGCGCTCGATTTCCCCCAGACCATCGACGCCGTCCTCTCGGTGATCGAACGACTCCGAGGAGCAGACCGTGGCTGACGACGAATACGAAGGCGGTCCCGACCAGCTCGCCGAGAAGCTTGAGCAGATCGATGACCAGCTCGCCGAACAGCGCGCGGAGACCCTGCGGGCCGGGCTCGCCGACTACGAGCTCGACGACGAGGACGCCGCGCTCCTCGCCGGCGTGGCACTGGGCGAGGACGGCATCGAGTTCCTGCCGGCGCTCCCGGTGGTGGCGATCGTCGGGCGCCCGAACGTGGGCAAGTCCGCGCTCGTGAACCGGATCCTCGGCCGTCGCGAGGCCGTCGTGGAGGACACCCCCGGCGTCACCCGCGACCGCGTCACGTACAAGGCAGAGTGGAACGACCGCCGCTTCACGGTCGTCGACACCGGCGGGTGGGAGCCAGACGCCCGCGGCATCGACCGTTCGGTCGCGGCACAGGCCGAGGTCGCGATCGACCTGTCCGACGTCGTGCTGTTCGTCGTGGACGCCATGGTGGGCGCCACGTCGACCGACGAACACGTCGTGAAGCTGCTGCGCAAGAGCGGCAAGCCGGTCTTCCTCGTCGCCAACAAGATCGACGACGCGCGTCAGGAGCCGGAAGCGGCCGCCCTGTGGAACCTGGGTCTCGGGGAGCCGCACCCGGTCTCCGCGATCCACGGTCGTGGTGTCGCCGACCTCCTCGACGCCGTGCTGACGAAGCTGCCGGAGATCTCCGCGGTGGCGAAGCAGGAGATCGGCGGTCCGCGTCGCGTCGCGATCCTGGGGCGCCCGAACGTCGGCAAGTCCTCGCTGCTGAACAAGGCCGCGGGGGAGGAGCGCGTCGTCGTCAACGATCTCGCCGGCACCACTCGCGACCCCGTGGACGAGGTCGTGGAGCTGGGCGGCAAGATGTGGCGCCTCGTCGACACGGCCGGTATCCGTCGCCGCGTGCACATGGCCCAGGGTGCCGACTTCTATGCGTCGCTGCGCACGTCGGCCGCGCTGGAGAAGGCGGAGGTCGCGATCGTCGTCCTCGACGTGTCGGAGTCGATCAGCGAGCAGGACGTGCGGATCATCGACCTCGTGCTCGAGTCCGGTCGCGCGCTCGTCCTGGCGTTCAACAAGTGGGATCGCCTCAACGACGACGACCTGGAGAACGCCGACCGCCGCCGCTACCTGGAGCGCGAGATCGAGCAGGACCTCGCCCACGTGGCCTGGGCTCCGCGGGTCAACATCTCGGCGAAGACGGGTCGTCACCTCGACAAGCTCGTCCCGGCGCTCGAGATGGCGCTGGAGAACTGGGACCGCCGCATCCCGACCGGCAAGTTCAACGCGTTCCTCGCCGAGCTCGTCGCCGAGCACCCGCACCCGGTGCGCGGAGGGAAGCAGCCGCGCATCCTCTTCGGGACGCAGGCCTCGACCCGTCCGCCGACGTTCGTGCTGTTCACGACAGGTTTCCTCGACCCGGGCTACCGCCGGTTCATCCAGCGCCGCCTACGCGAGCTGTACCCGTTCGAGGGCACGCCGATCGTCATCAACATGCGCGTGCGGGAGCGTCGCCAGCGCTGACTCGTTGCCGCGCATGTCGCGGCGGTGGCGCCGGAACCCCGATGCTGTGAAAAGCTGAGGGGGTGACTGTCGTACCTCCCGCCGCCGGTGAACCGCGTCGCCCCGAGGGGCCGCGCGATCCGGGCGATGCTTGGGTGGTCGCGGACACCGGTGAGCGGTACTGGGGGCGCTTCGGTGCCGCCGGTCTCCTCGCCGTCGACCCGGAGCGTGGCATCCTGCTGCAGCATCGCGTGGCGTGGAGCCACTTCGGCGGCACCTGGGGCCTGCCCGGCGGCGCGCTCCATGAGGGCGAAGCGGCCATCGTCGGTGCCGTCCGGGAGGCGCAGGAGGAGGCGGGAGTACCGGATGGCGCGGTGCGGCCGCGCTTCACGAGCGTGCTCGATCTCGGCATCTGGTCGTACACCACTGTCGTCGCCGACGTACGGACGCCCTTCGACCCCGTGATCAGCGACCCCGAGAGCGTCGCGCTGTCGTGGGTGCCCGTCGAGGACGTGGACGCGCTGCCGCTGCACCCCGGCTTCGGTGCGGCGTGGCCGACGCTGCGGGCGCAGCTCTCGGCGCATCCGGTGGTCGTGGTGGACGCTGCCAACGTCGTGGGCTCGGTCCCGGACGGCTGGTGGAAGGACCGCGCCGGAGCCGCGGCACGCCTGCGCGATCGTCTGACCGGGCTGTCGGTGCCCGCGGACGACCTCGGGCTCGCGGGGCACGCCTGGTTCCCGAAGGTCTCGCTCGTCGTGGAAGGTCGCGCCCGGGACATCGCGGAGGCTGCTGTGGGGGGATCAACCGCGGACGCCGCGGCCGCAGAAGCCGGAGTCGCGAGCTCGGCCCTGGATGTCGTGCGCGCCGAAGGCGCCGGTGACGACGCGATCGTGGCCGAGGTCGAACGCCGGGTCGCCAGCACGTCGCCGGTTCTCGCGGTGACCAGTGACCGCGGGCTGCAGTCCCGCGTCGAGGCCGCCGGGGCGCAGGTGCGCTCGAGCGGCTGGCTCCTCCGTCTTCTCGACGCCTAGAGCGAGACGCGGGCGCTTCGCTCCGTGGATCGAGGTGCTCGAAGGACCCGTCGTCGTGATGGCGGCGCGTTTCAGACGAACGCGACCCGACGTGGGGCGTGATCGGTGTGGACCGCGCCGAGGGGACTTCGCCATTCGAGCACCCCACCGGGGCGCTGCCGTACCGTCCAGCGCTGAGGCTCCGGGATATCGGGGTGCTTCAGCACATGGTGTCCGCGGCAGAGGTGCGCGAGGTTGTCGACGCGGGTCGGGCCGCCCTTCGCGTGATCCCAGGTGTGGTCGAGGTCGCAGCGGTGCACCGGCTGGCGACACCCCGGGAACCGGCAGTGCTGATCGCGGGCCCGGAGCAGCCGGCGCATGCTCTCGGTCGGGCTGTAGGCGTCCGTCTCGACGACCTGCCCGTGCGGATCGAGGAACAACCGCGTCCATCCGCCGTCGCGACCGGCGAGAGCCCGCGCGATGTCCGGGTGCAGAGCGCCGTGTCCGTCCAGTTCGGCTGGACGGTTGTCGAGCCCTGCGAGGGTCGTCGCCGCCACGGTCACCTGCAGGCGGCCGCGCACCCCGATGAGACCGTCGCCCTCGACGGCGCTCGGATCGGCGGTGAGGAGCAGATCGGTCAGAAGGTCGGCCTGCACCTGGCTCCACGTACGGGTGTCAGAAGGGGCCACTTCCGCCTCGGGGTCGAGGGCGTAGGTGTCGCCATCGACGCTGGAGATCGTCGGGTCCGACCGAGCCTCGCCGCACGGGCGATCCGTCGCGACGCCGTGAGGAGTCAGCAGTCCGTCGTGCTGAACAGGCAGGCGACGTGTCGCTCCGTCCGTCGGCTACCCCGCGTCGGACGCAGATCCCGCATCACGCGCAGTCTCCGCGTCACGCGTACTTCCCGGGTCACTAGTCGGTCCTGCAGCACCCGCAGTCCCCATATCGCGCCCCCGGATCACCGTTCGCGTGAGCTGGCTCAGCCGGTCGGCGATCGCCACCGCCGCCCATTCCGGGAGTATGGCCGTCAGGACCGCGAGGCCGTCGTCGACCGATCGCACAGTAACGCAGCGCTCGTCCGCGGCGCGGCGGTGTCGCTCCGTGATCGTCTCCCCGACGAGCGCGGAGGTGACGCGACGGGCATGCACCCGCGTGCGCGCCGCGGTCTCGGCTTCGGCGACGACGAGCACCGCCGTCTCGAACAGCGCCATCGTCTCGGGCGCGACGGCGCGGTTACGGATGGCCTCGGCCACGACGGCGCTCGCCCGCGCGATCTCCCGCACGTGCGAGGAGCTCAGAGACCCTGTGTGGAAGGCCTCTCGCACGCGGGGGAGTGCCGTGCTCAGGGCGAGAGCATCAGCGAACGCGAACTCCATGGTGCCGGTGGAAAGACGCGCCGCCGCGGCGTACTCGGCGACCATCGAGCGGTGGATGGCATCGCGGTGGTGCGGGGCCGCGGCCACGTCTTCGTCATGGAAAGCGATCTGCGCCACCAGCAGCTCCGCAGCCTCTGCCTCCAGCGCTGCGATGCGTCGACGGGTCGCCGTCCAGGCGTCTCGCACGCGCCTCCGCTCCTCCAAGTCGAGGGGTGCGGTCGGCTGGTTCGTCATACCTCGATTTTAGAACGTATGTTCGAACGCAGGAAGGGTTCAGTCGTGTTGTATATCGCCTCGTCCGCGGAGACGGTCGATGTCCCGACGCTCTCGCTTCGTCGGTCGTCCGGCACCGCGGTCTCGGACGCCGAGGGCTGCCTGCGGCTCCCGTTCCGGCGTCCGATCTTCGTAGGCGAGGGCGGCCAGCGGCGCGCCCACACGCTTGGCGAGGATCTGGCGCACGATCAGGATCCGATCGAAGCCCGCGATGCGGATACGGAGCTCATCGCCCACGCGAACCGCCTGTGCAGCCTTCGCCTTGTCGCCGTTGACGCGCACATGCCCCGCACGGCATGCGGTGGTCGCCGCCGACCGGGTCTTGTAGACGCGCGCCGCCCAGAGCCAGCTATCCACCCGCGCACTGTCGACCATCAGGCGGCCCTCCGCTGCAGGGAGACGAGGGCGCCGGCGACGATCAGGCCCTGGCCGAGCGTGTAGGTGAGCATCACGGCGGGGCTGCTCCAGGACGGAAGGGCATCCGGAAGGAAGAGCCGGAAAGCGAGGATCGTGTCGCTCGCCAGGAAGAGCGCACCGCCCGTCGCGACCAGCGGTTGGCATCGAGCAGCGAACGCCGCGGTGCCCGCGAGGAGCAGGCCATACAGCGCGACGCCGATGAGGAGCGGGCCCGTGTGCGGGCCGAGGACGAGGATCATCGCGATCCACCAGACGGCGTAGATGGTCGTCCGCCACGGCAGCCGGCGACGCGCCAGGTGGCGGGCGAAGAGGACGATGTAGGCGATGTGCGCGAGACCGAAGAAGCCCAGCATGAGCGGAAGCTCGGGTGCCGCGGGGAACAGCGCGCCCGCGCCGTCCCCCAGCCAGGAGAAGAGCAGGGCGACGAGGAGGAGGGTCACCGTCACGGGCGGGTCGATCCGTCGCGCCGCCACGAGGACCGGCACCGTGAGCAGCGGCATGAGCAGCAGCTTCGTCGGACCCGCGAGATCGTGGCCGAGCGCCAGAAGCACGACGTGCAAGGCGGAGACCACGGCATAGGGGACGAACGCCCACACGATCGCGGGAGGGAGGGTGCGGCGCTGCATCCCTCCATCGTATGACCGGAGGGGCATGTCGTCTTGAAGGCGGTCGATCGGATCGGGCCGCCTCAGGATTCGACGGTGACCGTGGCCACGGCGCCCTCGGCATCGAGGTGCACGGCGGGCCAGTAGCCCTCCGGGAAGTGCTCACCGCAGGAGTCCGTGAAGTGGAGGACGACGGTGCCGTCGCCGGAGGCCTCGATGGTCTCGAGCTCCAGGTCGTCCGCCGCCTCGTCGAGCTCGGTGTGGTCCGGATCGCCGGTGCTGAACGTTGTCACCACGGCATCCGAGGCGACGCGGCGAAGGCCCGGGAGGGCGGCGACGACCGTACGCAGCCGGGGGAGCAGCGGCGCGACCTCGTCCGGCGACGCGCCCTCGACCATCAGCTCGTAGGTGCTGCCATCGACCTCGACGCTGCCGACGAACCAGTCGTGGGTGAGGACGGAGCCGTCGTCGAGCTCGGAGGTCGCCCGGTGGAGCGGTCCGAGGTCGGGATCGTCGAGGGAGGGGTTCGCGTCGCTCATGCCTTCACGCTATCGGTCCCGTTCGGCGCGACATCCAGGGTGACGAGCACGCGCCCCGCCTTCATCACCGCCTTCTCCGTGAAACCCGCGCGGAGGAACGTCCCGAGTGTGCCGTGGTACAGATCGTTCGCGCGCTGCTTCTCGCCACGGGTGTCGACGGGATACCCCTCGATGACGCGGGCGCCGGACTCCCGGGCGAAGGTGATCGCGGCGTCGAGCAGCTCCGTGTTCAGCCCGGTGCCGCGATGCTCCCTGCGGACGACGAAGCAGGTGACGGCCCACACGGACTCGTCGTCGAACGGCTCGGTGCTCGACGCGGCGATCATGCGGGTGCGGGGGATCCGGGCCTGACGGGTGCGCGGTCCGATACGGATCCAACCTGCGGCCTCGCCATCGACGTACGCGACCAGCCCCGGAGGGGGACCCTCGTCGATCTCGGCGCGGAACATCTCGGTGCGCTGAGACGTGGTGGTCTGATTCCAGTCCTTGTTCGGCAGCACCGGCCAGATGCACTGACAGCTCGCCCCGTCGCCGCCCCCGGTGAGCGCGCGCTGCACATCATCCCAGCGGGCGGTCGTCGCCAGCGCGGTCGTGATCGTCGACATGCAGGCGACGGTACAAGCCGCTTCCGACACCCCGCAACGCCTCGGTTCGCGAGAGGGCCTCCGGTGCGGCTAAGATAGGGGAGTTGCCTGCGCGAGAGTGCAGAACAACGGGCTGTGGCGCAGCTTGGTAGCGCACTTGACTGGGGGTCAAGGGGTCGCAGGTTCAAATCCTGTCAGCCCGACCGAGGGGCTGTTGGCAATACAGATTGCAGAACAGCGAGTGAAAAGGGAAGGGCATCTGCTTCGAGCAGGTGCCCTTCCCTTTTCTCGTATGGATGGCGAACGCGCGAAAGACAGGATCACCGCCGGGGCTTCACTCGCCACCATCGCCTTCGAGGTCGCGTTCCTGGCGGCAGCCGGCGCCTCGTCCTACTGGGTGCGTCGAGTGACTGGACGGCTCTGGGTCGCGATTCTCGTCCACGCCTTCACAGACTGGGCCCTCTACCTCGCCTCGGGTGCGGGTACCCCGGCTGCCTCCCTGCCGCAAGCTCACTCCTCGGAGAACCCTGACCCCTTCCAGGCCACCTTCCAGACCCTGTTGCGCATCGCGACGACGATCAGTCTCGTCAGCGTCATCCGCGAAGACCGACGCACGAGGCGCGAGATGCGCGTGTAGACGACGGATGCCTGACCTTTTGCGCCCGAGCTCGTCCATATCCGGTCGGTCCTCCGGACTCGGCGAGGGACCACTCGCCGGGGCGATCCCGGCGCGGGTCACGGCGTCCGAGTCGCGTCGAACCGTGTACGCCCGTTCAGCGTTGCGCTAGCGTGACGAGCAGAACTTCGCTCGATCTTTGTCTCGCCCCCCATACGAGGAGACCGATGTCCGTACGTTCCACGCCGTTCATTCAGGATGCCGCTACCGGAAAGCGCGTGACGCCCTGGTGGCTGGCTTACATCTTGGTGTTCCTCGTACTCATCATCGGGGTGCAGGCGGGCGTGCTGGCGGTGTTCGCGCAGGCGTGGCCGGTGGAGAAGGGCACCCCCGAGGCCCAGCTGCAGGACATGATTTCCTTTGCTGTCGCGGGCCTGGCCCTGTTGGTGTGGGTGGTGGTGTTCGAGCGCCGCAGGATCCGCACCCTCGGCTTCCGCCGGCCAGGTCGGGGTCTGCTCACGCTGCTCATCGGTTTCGTCGCCGGGGTCGTCCTGCTGTCCATCCCGACCCTGTTCCTGTGGGCGACGGGGGCGTACGTGCAGGTGGACGCCCCGGCCGCATCGACCAGTGGTGCCAGCGCCACGGGGCTGCTGGTGCTGCTTGCTCTGACGTTCGTGGTGCAGGGCGGCACGGAGGAGCTGCTCACGCGCGGGTTCCTGCTGCAGAACGGTGGCCTGAAGTTTCCCGGGTGGTTGGCGGTGCTGCTTCCCGCACTGCTGTTCACGCTGATCCACGGCGTGCTCATCCACCCGCTGCCGTTCGCGATGATCTTTCTGTTCGCGTTGATGGCCTCGTTCCTCGTGCTGCGCACCGGCGCGCTTTGGCTCGTGATCGGCATCCACGCCGGCTGGAACTTCACGATGGGCAACATCTTCGGAGTTCCGGTGTCGGGGCTGCCCCCGCTGACCACCTCCGCGATCTTTCTCGAGCCGGCCCCGGGCGCCCCGGACTGGCTCACCGGCGGGGACTTCGGTACCGAGGCGAGCCTGCCGGCGGTGATCGTGCTGATCATCGCGGCCGCGGTGTCGTTCATCGTCTACCGGCGGTGGGATGCGGCTCGCTCCGCACAGGTCACCGCGACCTCGGTGTCGGCATGAGCGCGCGAACTCGGGCACGGCACGGAGGGGTCGTCTGATGGAATTCGCCGTCATGGGCGTAGCGGCGGCCTTCGGGATCTTCGCGATCGTGTGGTTGGCCCGCAACCGTCGTCCCATCGGTCGGAGCCTCGGATTTACCGTCAGCCGGTGGACGGTGCCGGAGATTCTGGTCGGTCTGGCCATCCCGCTTCTGGTGATCGGTCTGGTGTTCCTCGTCGAATGGGCGCTCGGCGCCATCCGCGTGGGCGCTGGGGCGGAGGACTGGTCGGGGCTGGGTGGAGCGGTGGGCGAGATCATCTTCTTCGCGGTGTTCGAGGAAGTCCTGTTCCGGGTGTTGCTGCTCACGGCCCTTGTGATCCTCCTGCGGCGCCTCTCCGCCGGGCGGTGGATCGCTGTCGCCATCGTCGCGGTGATCTTCGGCGCGGTGCATCTCACCAACGACAACGCCACCCTCATCGGCGCTTTCGGCACGGCCCTGGGTGGCGTCATCTATGGGATCGCGTACCTCGGCACCCGGGCGATCTGGCTTCCCCTGTTCCTGCACATCTCGTGGAATCTCAGCCAAGCGCTGTGGGGGTTCCCCGTCAGTGGCACGACGCGCTGGCCTGGATGGGTGACCTCGACCTCGGTCGAAGGGGGCGAGGTGCTGAACGGGGGTGCCTACGGCCCCGAAGCGGGCGTGCCCGGCATGCTCGCACGACTCGTGATCATCGCCCTGGTGTTCCTCTACCTGAAGCTCGTGTGGAAGGACGGCAGCATCCGCACGCTCACTTTCGCCCCTGATCCCCTCAAGCACCCCAAGCCGACCGTAGCCGCCTGACATCCGTACAGAAGGAGTCCGATGTCGATCCGCGACACCCCGTTCATCCAAGACGCCGCCACAGGCAAGCGGGTCACCCGCTGGTGGATCGCGTACCCGCTCGTGTTGATCGGGATGATCTTTATCGTCCAGTTCGGCCTCATGGGCGTGTTCGAGCTGACGTTGCACCCCGAACCCGGCTCGCCTGAAGCGCAGTGGCTGGAAATCCCGGCCGGCCTCGTCCCTACCGCGCTCATCATCCTCTGGGTGGTCCTGTTCGAGCGCCGCCACATCAAGACCATGGGATTCAGGCGCCCCGGACGTGGCGTCCTTCTGCTCCTCCTCGGGATCCCGATCGGCGCACTGATGATCACCGTGCCGATCCTGCTGCTGTGGGCCACAGGCAACTACCGACTGATCGACGCTCCTGCCGGCACCACCAGCGGCACCGCGGCACTGTTGCTCGTCCTGGTGCTCGTGCTCACCCACGTGGTGCAGGGCGGCAACGAGGAGATCCTCATCCGCGGCTTCCTGATGCAGAGCTCCGGCCTGCAGATGCCCGGATGGCTAGCCGTCGTCCTCCCCGCGCTGCTGTTCACGCTCATGCATGGCGTCCTGACCAAGCCGCTCGGGTTCACCACCATCATGATGTATGCCATCTTCGCGGCCTTCATCGTCCTCTGGCAGAACTCCCTGTGGCTCATCATCGGCATCCACGGTGGCTGGAACTGGGCCGAGGGCAACGTCTGGGGCGTCCAGGTCGACGGCATCAACGTCCAGAAGACCGGCCTCATCTTCCTCGAACCCACCGAGAACGCCCCGGAATGGATCACCGGAGCGGGATTCGGGCCAGAGGGCGGCGTCGTCGGCGCCATCTCGCTCATTGTCTTCGCCGGTATCGCCTCCATGCTCTATCGGCGCAACCGCTCGCGGGGCACGCGCCCAGCCACCGTCGGCGGCAGCGCAAAATAGAAGCGCGGCCCTCCGAGATACGTATACTCGCTGCTCGGTGTTGGTTTGAACTCGTCCGAGACGTCCGTGTGCACGCTTCTGCTCAGCCCATGTTCCGCTGTTCACGAGTTGCCGGGGGGCGTCGTCGCTTCCCAACCCCCAAGTGCTCGCAAGAATCTCCGGGCCTTCGTCACGTCCCGTCAAGGGGGTACGACACCCCGGCTTCGCGTCCTAACGTCGGAGTCATGGCTATTGAACTGAACCGACCGGCGCTGAAGCTCGCGCGCTCCCTCGTCCGCGACGGCAAGGTCGTGCGGGACGAGCGCGACGACTGGTCCGAGGCGGCGCCCAGCGCGGAGGACGAGAACCGCTTCATCGACGAGCACGGGTGGACGGAGTTCGCCCACTGGCACCTCGGCATCGACAAGAGCGAGAACCCCGAGACGAAGAAGGCGTACAGCTTTCCGTTCGGCGACTTCCGGAAGGTGCGTCGTTCCGGCGTGATCTCGGGGGAGAGCCGCGCCGGTCAGTACGACCACGCGGAGATCCGGGACGAGCTGCGCAAGGTCCTCGAGCTCATCGACTCGGCGGAGTCCTGACGCCCGCTCCTCGCGGAGTCCCGGAACCTAGCGGCTCGGCGAGGTCTCCTCAAGCCCCTCGGCCACTCCGGTTCCAGCCGGGAGACTGGGGGGCAGCCCGATCGAAGGAGGAGACATGGAATCGACACCCGACGACGTCGGCGGTCAGCCGCTGCGCGACGGCGACGCGACCACCGAGGCTGACCCGAGGAACGATCCCGCGCAGGCGGAATGGGAACGCACAGAAGCCCTCGACGACGGTGCGGCACCGGAAGATCTGGCGGCGCAGACCGCCACCAGCCGTGATCCCGACGAGATCCCCGGTCCCGACGATGAGGTGCCGGCGGAGGACCTGCCGGGCTCCACCCCGCAGCCAGAGAGCCAGGGGGAGGACCCGGTCCTCGCCGACCTCGGCGAGGAAGGCCAGGGCGACCTGGGGCCGGGGGACGTCTGATGGCCATCACGACGATCGTCACCCGCTCGAAGAACGGCCAGTGGGTCAACGAGGTGGAGGGCGCGCCGGAGCTCTCCCGCAGCTACACCAGCCGTGACGAGGCGATCGAGGAGGGGGAAGCACTGGCTTCCGAGCGCGGTGCCCGCCATGAGATCGAGGAGAGCGAGCCGACCGGCACCATCACCGACGGCGGCGACCCGAGCGACGTCTGAAGCACCACGGTTGCTCAGCGCATGATGACGAGTTCGCGCGTCGTGCGGGTCATCGCCACATAGCGGTCGACCGCCCCCGTGCGCCCGGAGCCGAATGCCTCCGGGCGCACGAGGATCACGAGGTCGAACTCCAGTCCTTTGGCCTCCTCCGGTGTCAGTACCCTGACCCGCGGACTCGGCGCGAAGGTGGGGTCGCCGATGACTGCAGCGACTCCCTCCGGGTTCGCCGCGAGCCACGCCTCCAGCACCGCGTCGCGCTCGGCCACCGTGCCGTGCCGGACCGGGATGCCGCTCTCCCGCACGGACGTCGGGACATTGGCGTCGGGCAGCGCTTGGCGGATGGTCGGTGCGGCCAGCGCCATCACCTCGGCCGGCGTGCGGTAGTTGACCCGGAGCGAGGCGATCCGCACGTTCCGCAGGCCGAGGCGTTCGAGGCGATCCGCCCAGGACTCCGGGAAGGCCCTCCGTGCCTGGGCCCTGTCGCCCACGACGGTGAAGCTGCGAGAGGGGCACCGCGCGATCAGCGTTCGCCACTGCGCATCGGTGAGCTCCTGCGCCTCATCGACGACGATGTGTCCGAAGGGGCCTGCGAGCTCATCCGGCGGGAGCGGGGGAGGTGCGTCCGCTCCCGCGAGCACGTTCCGCGCATCTTCGCCGCGCAGGATCGACATCACCTTCATCTCGCTGTCATCGCTTTCGATGAGGTGGTCGACGACCGCGGACATCTGTTCCTCGGCCGCGGCGGCTGCCACGTGTCGCCGGTGCTGCTCTCGGACGGCTTCGGGGTCGCCGATCCGGCGGTGCGCTGCGTCGAGCAGGGGAAGGTCCGCGTCCGTCCAGGGTGCCCCTTCTGCTCGGCTCAGCAGAGCGCGCTCGTCGGCCGTGAGGTCGGGCGCGCACTGCTCGAGCAGCGTCGGGGATGCCCAGAGCGCGGCGACCACCGCCTCCGGTGCCAACAGCGGCCAGGCCCGCCGGAAGGTCGCCGTGAGTTCGTCGTCCTGCCGCAGCCACCGGCGGATCGAGGACTCGGAGACCTCCGCGTCGCGGACCTGGTCCACGAGCATCTCCAGCACCTCCTCCCAGACCTCGTCGCGCGCTTCGTTGTGCGGCGACGCCGGATCCGCTGTGGCGAACAGGTCGGCCCAGTCCTCGCGGCTCACCCAGAGATCGGCCCACGGTGTCTCGAGGCGGAGAGCGTGCGTCGGCGGCCGGGTCAGCGCCGAGATCGCCGCGGGGATCACCTGCTCCGGGTCGAGGCGCTGCTTGATCTCAGCCACCCGGGGATCCGCCTCCGGGATGGCGCCCGCGCCTTCGGGAGTGAGGTCGCGCAGGGTGCACAATCTCACCGTGTCCTCGCCGAGGCTCGGCAGCACATCCTCCACGTAGCCGAGGTACTGCGGGTTCGGCCCCACGAGGAGCATGCCGCCGGCTCCGTTCGTCAGCCGCGGCTCGGCGTACAGGAGGTGCGCGGCGCGATGCAGCGCGACCACCGTCTTGCCGGTGCCCGGGCCGCCGTCGACGACGAGCGCACCGGGCGAAGGCGCTCGCACGATGGCGTCCTGATCCGCCTGGATGGTCGCCAGCACGTCGCGCATCCGCCCGGTCCGGTGGGCGTCGAGGCTGGCGAGAAAAGCCGACTGGTCGTCGAGGGAGGCGGCGCCGTCGAGGCCCTCCGGCGACAGGGCCTCGTCCCAGTAGTCCGTGATCCTGCCACCTTTCCACCGGTACCGTCGCCGGGAGAGGAGGCCCCGGGGGTCTTCCCAGGTCGCGGCGAAGTACGGTTCCGCAGCCCGAGCCCGCCAGTCGACGAGCAGGCGGGTGCCGTCCGCATCGGACACCCCGGCGCGACCGATGTACACCGGCGGTCCGGCCGCGGGGGTCATCCGGCCCAGGCACATGTCGATGCCGTAGCGCTCCCGCAGGCGCAGCGTCGCGCTGAGGCGGCGGATCTCCAGGTCGCGATCGACCGCCGTGACGCCCGCGTCCGCGGCCTGCCGGCGCACGAGGGCGAGACGAGCGGTCAGGGCGTCGCGTTCCCGGGAGAGGGCGACGCCGAGCCGTCGGAGGTGGACGCGGTCGGCGGCGATGAGGTCGTCTGCGGACTTCGCCGCATGGTCGGCGGACAGGTCAAAGGGGTCGAGCACCGGAGGTCTCCTTCGCGAGGGCATGCGGGGCACGCGAGTCGTCGATTCTGCCTCTCGAGGGGGGCCTTGTGGCAAGCCCCCACCCCGGCGATATCCTGGAGATGCAGGGAGACGAGGGGACCTCACCATGACCCATCGGATCGGCTACCTCATCGGCAGCCTCGCATCGGACTCGATCAACCGCGTCCTGGCCACGGCGCTCGTGCGGCTGGCTCCGCCGGACCTGGAGCTCGTGGAGATCCCGATCCGCGACCTCCCCCTCTACAACCGCGACGACGAACTCGAACCGATCGCTGCGGTCACCGCGTTCAAGAGCGCGATCGAGGGCGCGGACGGGCTGCTGCTCGTGTCTCCGGAGTACAACCGCTCCATCCCCGGGGCGTTGAAGAACGCCATCGACTGGGGCTCGCGACCCTGGGGGCACAACTCGTTCGCACGCAAGCCCACCGGCATCATCGGCGCCTCGACCGGAGCGATCGGCACCGCGGTCATGCAGTCGTCGATGCGGAGCGTGCTGAGCTTCCTCAATGCGCCCCAGCTGAACGCCCCGGAGGCGTACATCACGTTCCGACCCGAGGTGTTCGGCACCGACGGGCAGGTGTACGACGCCGACACCGAGAAGTTCCTCGCGCACTACATGGAGGAGTACGCGGCGTTCGTCGAGCGGGTGCTGTCGCTCACCGCTCCGGGTCACGTCGGCGACCGGTAGCCGCCGCCGCGCTCGCCGCGTCAGGAGAGCGTGTCCGCCACGAGGGCGCTCAAGGCCAGGGCGTCGTGGGGTGCGTGCCCGCGGGCGTCGTTGTCGAAGTACACGAAGACGTCGCGCGGTGTCCCGTCGTCGGCGCCGGTCCCGTCGGCCCACCCGCGGATGAGCCTCGCCCACTCCCGCAGCTCCGCCTCGGTGTAGGCGCTGTGGTAGAGCATCTGCGCGCCGTGGAGGCGGACGTAGACGAAGTCGGCGGTGAGGGCGTCGAACCGCGGCCACGTCCCGGCGGTGTCGGCGATGACGAGGGAAGTCCCGTGATGCTGCAGGAGCCTCAGGCTCGAGGGGTCGGCGAAGGAATCTGAACGCGGTTCGAGGGCGAAGCGGAGCGGGCGGTCGGCATCGATCTCCAGCCACGCCCGGTCCTGCAGCCGCTCGTCGTGCCGCCGGGCGAGGGAGAGGGCCTCCGCCGTCGTCTGCGGAAGGGCGTCGAGGAACGCCTCCACGAGCTCCGCGTCGAAATGCTGCCTCGCGGGGAGCTGCCAGAGGATCGGTCCGAGGCGGGGACCGAGGGCGAGGACGCCCGAGGCGAAGAAGTTGGCCAGCGCCTGTTCGACGTTGCGCAGCCGCAGCATGTGGCTGACGTAGCGTGAGCCCTTGACCGCGAACACGAAGTCGTCGGGAACGCTCGCCGCCCACCGGCGGTAGCTCTCGGGCCGCTGCAGAGAGTAGAACGAGCCGTTGAGTTCGACGGTGGGGAACTGCGATCCGATGTGCTCGAGCTCTCGACGCTGCGGCAGGCCGCGCGGGTAGAAGTCGCCGCGCCACCGGGCGTACCGCCACCCGGAGACGCCGATGCGTACCCGGCCCTGCTTGCTCTGCCGCGTCATGGCCGCCTCCGTCGGGTCAAGCCCCTTGCCGCTGCCGTTCGGCGTCGGCAGGCTGGACTCGTCCACACCGAAGGAGGAGAAGCCATGTCTCTCAATGACCATCCGATCGACGATGTGAAGCCCGAGGCGGACCTGCAGGAGCAGGAGCGCCTTGCGGAGGAGGTTCCCGAGGACCCGGAAGTTCCGACCCCCTCGGCACCGGAGCCGCATCCCATCGAGGCGGACCCCGCGGACGCCGCGGAGCAGCGCATCGAAGTGCAGCTGGATGAGGACGGCCTCGACGAGCCCACCGACGGCTGACGGCCTCCGGCGGCAGGTGCACCGGGGCGGCGGTCGAGACAGGGGAGAGGCGTCATGACGAACGACCGTAGCCCGAGCGGTGCACGCCCTCGCCGGGGTTGACGCTCGGCGGGACGGCGGCTAGCCGCGGGGTATGCCCTCTCGACGGGACCGCCCCAACCCGGTGCTGCCGAGAGGGCTCACCGTCCTACCCGGACGGTTGGGGAGGCGGCGAAGTCTCGCTGTCTCTACGGCTGATCCCCCAGAGATTCAGCCGGTAGCCCCCGCTACGAAGAGCAGAATATCCCTTAATCCCCTTGTCCGCCATTTGGGGGACAAAACTTTCTTCGAAAAATTCTGCGCGGCTCCCGGCTCTGTCGCCGATACGGGCCGTTCCGTAGGGTGGGGGCATGGACAGGATGCTCGTCTTCGCTGGTCAGGTCGCACTCCCGGTCGGGCACCGGGTCGAGGTCTCCGAGCTCGTCGACCCGCAGACGCAGGAGCCCGTCGTCCTCTCGCTGCTCGATCTGGACACCGGCATCCGCTATCGACGCGCCGAGGAGCCGCGCGCCGAGGTGACGCACTGGATCGGTCGCGTCCTCGACTGCACGGTGGCCGTGGGCGTCGCTCCGCGGACGTCGCTGCTCATCGACCCCATCGGGCCGTCGGCCAGCGGCGCGGGCATCGCTCTGCGCGGCGCAGACGCGGCGGTCAACGCGGCCAAGGCCGAGGCGGATCGCTGGGGTGGATCGGACCGGCCCCCTCAGGAGGAGCCCGAACGCTTCTGGTGACCGCCGGAAGCCGGGCGCCTCGGGCGCCGGACTCATCGGGCACCGGACTCATCGGAAGTCCCGCGAGCGGTGCATGACCCCCGTGCGGAGGTCTTCGAAGGCGTCGGCGAGCACATTGACGACCCCCTCCGGTGAGCGCTCGAGGATGCCGCGGATGATGAGCGCCGGGGACTCTCGGGCGATACGACCGAACCGACCCCAGACCCCCGTCGAGCAGATCACGTTCACCAACCCGCTCTCGTCCTCGAGGTTGACGAAGGTGACGCCGGCGGCCGTGGCGGGGCGCTGTCGATGGGTGACGAGACCGGCCACCTCGACGCGTCGTCCGGTCTCGTGCCGCTGCAGGTCCGCGGCCGTCAGGACGCCGCGAGCCCGGAGGTCGTCGCGGAAGTGCGTCATCGGGTGGTCGTCGGTCGAGATACCGGTCGCCCAGAGGTCGGCCGAGAGGCGCTCGTAGCTGGTCTGGTCGGCGAACAGCGGGGGCTGCACCGCCACCGTGGTCCCCGGAAGGAACCGGGCGCGGTCTTCCGCGGCGGCTCCGGCGAGCCAGATGGCCTCCCGGCGCTCCAACCCGAGGCACGCGAAGGCTCCGGCGGTGGCGAGGGCCTCCAACTGAGCGGCCGTCGCGTCGGTCCGGCGCACGAGGTCGTGCAGATCGCGGTAGGGACCGTGCGCCTCCCGCTCGGCGACGATGCGCTCCGCCATCGGCACCCCGATCCCGCGGATGCCGCTGAGCCCGAGGCGCACCGCGAACCGTCCGTCCCGCCGGTGCGCCGCGGACTCGTCCGGTGCGCTCCGGTCGAAGCGGTGCACGGGTGGTTGCGGGTCGGCCAGGCAGTCGTCCCTCCCGGTCGTCCCTGCGGCGTCCGGCGTGAGGGGTTCGAGGGTCTCGGTGGCGGAGGAGAGATGGAGATCCGGGCGACGGACCTCCACACCGTGCCGACGGGCATCCGCCGTGAGGGTCGCAGGGGAGTAGAAGCCCATCGGCTGCGACCGCAGCAGGCCCGCGAGGAAAGCGGCCGGATAGTGCAGCTTCAACCATGAGCTCGCGTAGACGAGCAGGGCGAAGGACAGGGAATGGGACTCGGCGAAGCCGAAGTTCGAGAACGCCTGGATCTGCGCGTAGATCCGGTCGGCGGCATCGTCGACCAGCCCGCGGCGGGCCATCCCGGCGTACAGCTTGTCCCTGACCTTCTCGATCTTCTCCAGACCCCGCTTCGATCCCATCGCCCGGCGCAGCAGGTCGGCCTCGTCGGCCGTGCAGTCGCCGACGGCCGTGGCCATCTGGATCAACTGCTCCTGGAAGATGGGGATGCCCAGAGTCCGCGCGAGGATGTCCTCCAGGTCGCTGTGCGGGTAGGGGATGGGGAACTCCTCCGGGGGCTCGCCCCTGGCCTCCCGCTCCCGGTTCGCCTCGTCCACCTTGTCCTTCGCCATCTTCCGACGGACGAACGGGTGCACGGCGCCGCCCTGGATGGGTCCGGGGCGGATGAGAGCGATCTGGATGGCGAGGTCGTAGAAGCGTCGCGGCTGCAGCCGGGGGAGCAGCCCGATCTGCGCGCGGGACTCCACCTGGAAGACGCCGATCGAGTCGGCCCGGCAGAGCATGTCGTAGACGCCGGCCTCCTCCTTCGGCAGGGTCTCCAGCGTCCACTCCTCGCCCGTCGCCTCCCGGACCAGGTCGAAGCAGTGCTGCAGCGCCGCGAGCATGCCCAGACCGAGGAGGTCGAACTTCACCAGTCCCATGAAGGCGGCGTCGTCCTTGTCCCACTGGATGACGGTGCGGTCCTCCATGCGGGCGTGCTCGACCGGCACCACCTCACCGACCGGCCGGGCTGTGAGCACCATGCCGCCCGAGTGGATCCCCAGATGCCGTGGAGCCTTCAGCAGCTCGGCCGCGTAGTCGAGCACGGTGTCGGGGATGTCGTGGCCCTCGACGGGTTCGAGCCCCGATCCCCAGCCGTCCACCTGCCGCGACCAGGAGTCCTGCTGTCCCGGAGAGTGCCCCAGGGCTCTGGCCATATCGCGGACCGCATTCTTCGGCCGGTACTGGATGACGTTCGCCACCTGAGCCGCCCGCTCCCTGCCGTACTCCCGGTAGACCCACTGGATGATCTCCTCCCGTCGCCGTGAGTCGAAGTCCACGTCGATGTCCGGCTCCTCCGTGCGGGTGGTGGCGAGGAAGCGCTCGAAGGGAAGACGGTAGAGGATCGGGTCGACCGCGGTGATGCCCAGCAGATAGCAGACCGCGCTCGCCGCGGCCGAACCCCGGCCCTGGCAGAGGATGCCGCGTCGCCGGGCCTCCGTCACGATGCCGTGCACGATGAGGAAGTACCCGGGGAAGTCTTTCTCCTCGATCACGTCGAGCTCGCGGGCGATGCGCCGACGGCCGTCCGCGTCCAGCCGCGGGTACTTCGACGGGACAGCCTCCCAGACGAGGTGCCGCAGCCAGCTCATCGGCGTGTGCCCCGTCGGCACGTCCTGACGGGGGAGAGCCGGGCGCGCCATCCGGAGCGGGAAGGCCGAGGCCGCGGCCAGCTCCAGGCCGTGCGAGATCGCACCGGGGTACCGTCGGAAGCGCGCGGTCATCTCCGCCCCGCTGCGCAGGTGCGCGCCGCCGTGGGCCGGCAGCCAGCCGTCGAGCTCGTCCATGCTCCGGACCGCACGGACCGCGGCCACCGCCTCGGCGAGGGGGGCCTGGTCCGGGCGGGCGTAATGCACGTTGTTGGTCGCCACGACGGGCAGCCGCATCCGGCGGGCGAGGTCGGCGAGGGCGTCGTTGCGCCGGGTGTCCAGCGGATCGCCGTGGTCGAAGAGCTCGACGGAGACATTGTCGCGTCCGAAGAGGTCGACGAGGTGGCGTAGCGGCGCGGCGGCGTCTCCGGCCTCCAGGCCCTGCCGTACCGCCCCCTTGCGGCAGCCGGTGAGGATCGTCCAGTGCCCGTCGGCGGTCGCCGCGAGCTCGTCGAGGTCGTAGACCGGGCGCCCTTTCTCCCCGCCGCGGAGCTGGGCCGCGGTGATCGCTCCGGACAGGCGGTGGTACCCCTCGAGGCCCCGGGCGAGCACCAGCAGATGAGTGCCCGGCGGGTCGGCGGCCCCCTGCGGAGCGGAGGGCAGATCGAGAGAGAGCTCGGCACCGTAGACGGTCTGCAGGCGCAGCTCCATGAGCTCCGCCAGCTCGGCGAAGCGCGCGGCGCCGTAGAACCCGTCGTGGTCGGTGAGGGCGAGCGCGCTCAGGCCGAGACGCTCGGCCTCCGCGAGGAGGTCCTCGGGGGAGGACGCCCCGTCGAGGAAGGAGTAGGACGAGTGCGCGTGCAGCTCGGCATAGGGCACGGCCTCCTCCGGACGCTCCGGGAGGGACGGGGGGACGCGCTTCCGTGGACGACTCACCGGCCCGGGGTCCGGTCGGAGCCTCGGCGGCGCGGAGGTCGCTTCAGGGGTGGGCTCTCCGCTGAGGGTGCGTTCGAGCTGATCCCAGGTCAATGGCGGATTGTGCCAGCCCATCAGCGGTACCTCCCTTCAGCCCACCAGCGCTCGCCGGCCAGGAAGACGAGCCAGGCGCGGTCTCGGTCGTCGACGATCTGGAGTCGGTGGCCTCGCTTGCCGCCGCCCGTGCTCCAGCGCCGTTCGTGCACGGGCCACGGGCCGGCCCAGGCCTGCACGGTCGCCCCGTCGATGCGGGCGGGGTCGTGCGTGAGGGCGCCACGATCATCGACGTCGATCGTGCTCCCGTCCGCAGCGACGACGCCGATGGGGCGCGGCGGGCGGAACACCTCGGAGGGGAGAGGGTCGGGAAGGCTCCCCGGCCAGGGGGACCGCGGATCACGAGGCGGGACCGGACGCTCGCCCCACGGCGTGAGCACCTGACGATCGGCGAGCCAGCGCCCTCCGGAGAGGGCAGCGGTGACCACGCCCTGATGCCCCAGCATGGTCTGCACCCGTGAGACCGCGTGATGCAGTCGCTCATCGGTGCCCGAGCCGAAGAGTCCTGGTTGGTGATGGGCCGCATCGTCCACCGCGACGGGGAGGAGGCGGGCGGCCACGATGCCCCCGAATGCCCTGGCCTCGTCGACGGGCGCGCTCGCGGTCAGGGCGGCCAGCGCCTCCAGCTGCCAGCGCACGCGGTCCACGAGGTCGGCGGCGTCGAAGCTCGTCGGGTGCAGCCAGGTGCGGGAGTGGACGGCGCCGTCGTCGTCTGTCAGGTCGATCCGCACCTCGGTGCACACGAGCGACGCGTCCGCCAGAGCGAGCATCACGGCATCGGCGGTCTGCCGCACGGCGAAGGCCACCTGGTCGGTGCCTCCGAGAGGGGACTCGAACTCGATGGTCCTGGCCAGTTCGGGGTCGGGCGGCCGGGGAGTCAGGGGCCGGGAGTCGGCGCCGGCGGCGAGGGCCTGCAGGCGGGCGCCGTGTTCGCCGAAGCGGTCGCGGACGTCGAGAGGGGCGAGCGCGGTGAACTCGCCGAGAGTGCGTACGCCGAGGCGGAGGAGGAGATCGCTGATCTGCTCGTCGCGGAGCACCTGCACGGGATAGGGGGCCAGGAACTCGCGGGAGCCGCCCGGAGGTACGACCGTGCAGGACGCCGTTCCTCGGGCCGCGATCTCGGCGGTGAAGGGTCCGTCGGCGACGCCGACACGCACTTCGGGGAAGCCGGCAGCGGCGAGGATCGTGGACAGGGCTGTCGCCCCCTCGGCCTCCCCGCCGTGATAGCGGGCGATCCCGCGGGCGCGCAGGATCGCGAGGCCGGGACGCAGCAGCGTCACACCCGGGGCGTGCTTCTCGATGAGCTGCAGCACCGGGACGAAGGCACGCTCGCCCTTCTCGGCGTCGTGGGGGAGGACCTGCAGCGAGGAGAGGAGGCCCTGGGCGACGCGGCGACGCTGCCCGATGCGGACGCCGTGCGCGCGAGCGGATGCGGTGCAGGCGACGACCATGTTGGCCTGTACCAGGGCCGTGGGCGGATGCGACCCTCCGCCCAGCACCGCTCGCAGCGGCCAGTCGGGGAACCAGAGGACGAGGACACGGAGAGGGGCGTTCATCCCGCCTCCGCCCAGAAGAGGAGGTCGGATGACCCGGCCTCAGCGCTGTCCGTCGCCGAGGGGGCGAGCGGCGGCAGGGCGGTCAGCTCTGCGCCCACGGTCTCCACGGCTCCGTGCCCGCCGGGCAGTCGGACACGCACGCTCGAGGCGAGAGGGCTGTGCCTGGTCCGCGCCGTGACCGTCACTGTGCAGTCCGAGAGCAGCCCCCACCCCTCGCCGAGCCCATGCCAGTCCGGATCGTGGAGCCGGATGGTCCCCTCGCTCTGCGCCCAGCGCCCCGCGCCCGGTTCCTCCGCCACGAGCAGCGTGGACCCGCGGTCGCGCAGACGGGCGCTGAGTCGGGACACATCGGCATCCCGTGCCCTCGTCGTGGGCTGCACGACGATCAGGGGCACCACCTCGGCCAGCGCGGATGCGACGGCGAGCCAGCGGTCCCCCGGGTCGGGGACGAGGATCAGTCGGCTCAGGTCGATGCCGTAGGCGGCAGCGGCCTCGACCCCCAGGGTGGGCATGCCGATCACCGCGCACCAGTGCCCGCGGTCGGAGGAGGCGCTGAGCAGCGCGAGCACGAGGGCGGGCGAGGGGGAGACGGTGTACGAGGTGCCCGTCTGCAGCCCCTCCTCCGGCAGCAGTGCGGCGAAGGCGGGATCGAGGGGGAGGAGCGTGTGCTCGCTGCGCCGCCGCTGCATCCGGCTGATCTCGCGGCGCAGCCGCAGCACCTCTCCGGCGCGGCTGTCGCTGGTCGGAGAGAGCGCGGTCATCGCATCGAGCCCGATCCCCATGTGTCCATCCTCGAAGATATGTACGAGTAAAGCAAGTGGCGCGACTGACGCTAGTTCGTACATCCGACATTGCTCCGCGGTTGTCCACAGGGCTCTCCGCGCCTTCCTGGATCTCCCTAACCTGCGGGGATGGACATCCGTCTCGCCCTCCTCGGCCTCGTGCATGGCGGCCTCCTCGCGATCGGCATCCTGCTGACCGTGATCGACGCCCGCACGCACCGCCTCCCGAACCGCATCGTGCTGCCGACCCTGTTCCTGCTGCTCCTGGCTGCGGCCGCCGACGCCGTCGTCACCGCCGACGCGGCCGCGCTGGGGCGGGGCCTGCTCGGGTCCCTCGTGCTCGGCGGCTTCTATGCGGCCCTGCGGCTGCTCAGCCGGGCGGGCATGGGTGGAGGAGATGTGAAGCTCGCCCTCGTGATCGGGCTCGTCCTCGCCTGGCACGGCTGGGGCGCGTTCCTCCTCGGCGCCTCGTCCGCCTTCGTGCTCGGAGCGGTCTACGCTCTCGTGCTCCTCGCCGCGGGACGGGCCGACCGGAGGACCCGCATCGCCTTCGGCCCGTGGATGATCGCGGGGGCGGTCCTCGGCGTCCTCGGCGGCTGACCGGGCAGGTCGCCCCGAATGAGGGAGGGCAGCGCTACCCTGGGCACATGGCACTCGCACGACTTCACGGTGGCCCGCTGGACGGGCAGATCATCCCCCTCGACGACGACGCGGACGACAAGCTGATCGTCCCCTACAGCGAGACGCAGGTGGTCTACAACCGCCGCGGCGAGCCGCAGAACACGGGCGAGGGCGATGGCCCCACCGAGATCGACTACTGGTTCGAGGAAGCCCTCGAAGACCTCACGCTCGAGGATGACTGAGCCCTCTCGCACCGTCGAGGTCGAGCGCACGTACGACGTCGACGAGGGGACGCCCCTGCCCGACTGGACGGCGATCCCCGGCGTCGACGCCGTCTCGCCCGGCGAGCACCGCGCTCTCGACGCCCGCTACCTGGACACCGCGGATGGAACGCTGGCCCGTGCCGGCGTCGCGGTGCGCCGTCGCTCCGGGGGCCCGGACGAGGGATGGCACATCAAGGGTCCGCGGCAGGGCGACGGCCGGGTCGAGCAGGGCTGGCCCCTCGGTGGCGAGGAGCTCCCGACGGCGGTGCGTGAGGCGATCGCCGCCTGGACGACCGCGCCGCTGGAGCCGCTCGCGCGCATCGAGAACGACCGGACGGCCTACCTCCTCACCGGACCGGACGGCGTCGTGGCGGAGTTCGTCGACGACCGTGTGCGCGCGACCGATCTGCGCAGCGGAACACGTCGGGCGTGGCGGGAGTGGGAGGTCGAACTCGGACCGGCGGCTCCGTCCGACGACGCCGGTCGTGCGGCGTTCTTCGCGGCGATCGAGACCGCCGTGCGCACCGCCGGTGCACGAGCGGCCGGCTCCGATTCGAAGCTCGCCCGGGCTCTCGGCTTCTAGGCCTCCCACCCTCCGGAAGCAACCCCTTTCCGGGTGGGCGTCCGGGGTGGTTGAGTGACGACATGAGTCGACCGCCCGTGCTCCGATCGCTGCAGACGATCGTCCCCGAGACCGTCATCGTGCAGGAGCAGGTGCGCGACGTCTTCGCCGCGCAGCCCGACCTGGGACGGCTGGCGCAGCGCATCGTGGCGACGTCGTTCAACGTCTCCGGCATCGACACGCGGCACACCGTGATCGCGGAGCTCGCCGAAGACGCCGCTCCGGACCAGCCGCTGTTCTACGACCGCGGTTCGGGAAGGCTGCTGGCGCCGGGCACGAAGGCGCGCAACGACGTCTATACGCGTGAGGCTTCCCGTCTCTTCGTCGAGGCCGCGCGCCGCGCCCTCGAGGCGGACCCCGACCTGGACGCGGCGGACGTGACGCACGTCATCACGGTCTCCTGTACGGGCTTCCACGCCCCGGGACCCGAATATGAGATCGTGCGCGGGCTCGGCCTGTCCGACGCCGTGCAGCGCTACCACCTCGGCTTCATGGGGTGCTATGCCTCGATGCCGGCTCTGCGCGCGGCCGCACAGTTCTGCGCGGCCGAGGAGAACGCCGTCGTCCTCGTCGTCAGCGTCGAGCTGTGCACGCTGCACCTGCGCTCCTCCGAGGATCCGGACACCATCGTGGCCTCCTCCCTGTTCGCCGACGGGGCGGCCGCGGGGATCGTGACGGCACGGGACCTGCCCACGGCCGTCCCCGCCCTCCGGCTCGACGGCTTCCACACCGCGATCGTGCCGGAGGGTGTCGACGACATGGCCTGGACGATCGGCGACTCCGGTTTCGAGATGATCCTGTCGACCGCCGTCCCGCAGATCATCGGCGAGTCGATCATCGGGGCACTCGCGCCGCTCTACGGGCGGGAGGAGGGGCTGGCGGAGGCCTTCGCCGCTGGGCAGGTGGGGGACCGGGTGCGCCACTGGGCGATCCATCCCGGCGGACGGAGCATCCTCGACCGCGTGCAGGAGCGGATGGCGCTGAGCGATGCGCAGCTGCGGCCCGCGCGCGAGACGCTCCGGGAGTACGGGAACATGTCGAGTGCGACGGTGCTGTTCGTGCTGAAACGCATCCTCGAACAGGAGGGTGCGGAGCCCGGCGACCGCGTGGCGGCGATGGCCTTCGGGCCTGGCCTCACCGCCGAGAGCGCGTTGCTGACCGTCGTCGCACCCGCACCGTGAGCGTGGATCTGTCGGCGCGCGCCGTCGACCTCGTCGAGCTCATGGACGACCCCGCCGCCGACGAGGAGGCACTCGGTCGCACGTACCGGCGCTTCAGCGCCGTGAACGCGGTCGTCTCCCGCCCCGGTCGGCTGTATCGGCGGGACATCCGCCCGCGGGCGGTGGCCGGGCGTCCGCTGCGCATCCTCGACATCGGCGCCGGCGGGGGAGACCTGTGTCGCGACCTCGTCCGGAGACTGCGACGCGATGGCCTCCGTGCCGACATCACCGCTCTGGACGCCGACGAGCGTGCGATCCGCTGGGCCTCGGCGCACGACGACGGCGCGGGGATCCGCTATCGCCATGCGCTCTCCGGCGACCTCGTGGCGGCGGGCGACACCTATGACGTCGTGCTCTCCAACCACGTCCTCCATCACCTCGACGCCGCAGCACTGCGCGCGGTGCTCGACGACTCCCGTGCGCTGGTGGGTGACCGAGGACTCATCTCCCACCACGACATCGCCCGCAGCCGCCTGGCCTACGGGGCGTTCGCGGCAGGAACCTGGCCGTTCGCGCGGAACCTCCTCGCCGGGTCCTTCATCCGGGTCGACGGTCTCCTGAGCATCCGCCGCTCCTACACTCCGCAGGAGCTCGCGGCGGTGGCCCCGTCGGCCTGGGAGGTGCGGTCGCACCTGCCCGCACGGCTCGAGCTGCGCTGGGAGGGCGCAGATGGTCGACCATGACGTCCTCGTGGTGAGAGGCGGTCCGGTCGGGCTGCTCCTCGCCTGCCTCGTGGCGCAGGACGGCCGTCGGGTGCGCGTGTGCGAGCGTCGCACGGACCAGGGCACGCAGACGCGCGCGATCGGGATCCACCGTCCGGGGCTCGATGCCCTCGATGCGGCCGGGGTGGGCACCGCGGTGCGCTCCGAGGCGCTCCGCCTGTCCGGCGGGGAGGTCCGCAGTCGCGGGCGGCGGCTCGCCGCCCTGACCTTCCCGTCCGAACGCCCGATCCTCACGCTCGCGCAGCCGCGCACCGAGGAATTGCTGCGGGGCCGCCTCCGGGCGCTGCGACCCGATGCGCTGCAGTCCGGCTCCGTCGTCCGCTCGGTCCGCGACGAGGGGCCGTTCGTGCGGGTCGGGATCGACGGCGAGCACGGGTGCCGCGAGGAGACGGCGTCGATCGTCGTCGTCGCCGACGGCGTGCGGAGTCCTCTGCGGGCGGCGTTCGGTGCCGGCTGGGACCCGCGGTCGGGGAGCGCCGACTACGCGATGCTCGACGTCGACGCCCCGCAGACCGACGATCGTGCCGTGCTGTACTTCGAGCCGGACGGCCTCGTCGAGTCCTTCCCCTTGCCGGGTGGGCGGCACCGCTGGGTGGTGCGCGAAGACCGTGGCAGGACGGTGACCTCGGCCGCTGAGCTGGCAGGTCTCGTCGCGCAGCGGACGGGGCACGCCCTCGACGTGGACCCCGCCGCGCCCATGTCGTCGTTCCGCGCGGCCCAGCACGCCGCGCGACGGCTGCACCGCGGACGGATCGTCCTGCTCGGGGACGCCGCGCGCGAGGTGAGCCCCATCGGCGGTCAGGGCATGAACCTCGGCTGGGCGGATGCGCTCCGGCTGAGGGACGCGTTGCGCCGGACCGACCGGGGCGCCGTCCCCGTCCTGGACGGCTTCGCCCGAGAGGTCCGGAGGACCACGCGGAGGGCGCATCGCCGTTCCGCGTTCTTCATGGCGATGGGGGCTCCGGCGATCGCGCCGGTCGTCGCCGTCCGGGAGGGGCTGGTCGGCGTGCTCGGCTCTACGCCACTGCGCGGGTGGACGACCGGCCTCATCACGATGCGCGGCCTGTGACGCGAGAAGGCCCGGTCCGCGATGCGCGGACCGGGCCTTCTCGAGGCGTCGGATCAGAAGTTGATCATGTGGCCGGCCAGGCCGTGGAAGCCCTCCTGCAGCGCCTCCGACAGCGTCGGGTGCGTGTGCACGTTGCGGGCCAGCTCGAGAGCCGTGAGGTCCCACTTCTGCGCGAGCGTGAGCTCGGGCAGCAGCTCCGACACGTCGGGACCGATCATGTGCGCGCCGATGAGCTCCAGGTGCTCGGCATCGGCGATGAGCTTGACGAAGCCGACCGGCTCGCCGAGGCCATGCGCCTTGCCGTTGGCCATGAACGGGAAGGTCGCGACCTTGATCTCACGCCCCTCGTCCTTGGCCTGCTGCTCGGTGAGCCCGAACGATGCGACCTGCGGGGAGCAGAACGTGGCGCGCGGCATCATGCGGTAGTCGCCCAGCGTCTGGGTCTCAGCACCGCCGATGGTCTCGGCCGCCACGACGCCCTGGGCCTCGGCCACGTGGGCGAGCTGCAGCTTGGCGGTGACGTCGCCGATGGCGTAGATGCCCTCGACGTTGGTGCGCATGTGGTCGTCGATGTCGATCGCGCCGCGCTCCGTCAGCTTCACACCGGTCTTGTCGAGTCCGAAGCCCTCGACGTTCGGGGCGAACCCGACCGACATGAGCACCTTGTCGGCCTCGATCGACGCCTGCTGGCCGTCCTTGCCGGTGTAGGAGACGGTGACGGAGGAACCGTTATCGACGACCGACTCGACCTTGGTGGAGGTGAGGATGTCGACGCCGTAGTTCTTGTACTGCTTCGTGATCTCCTTCGACACGTCGGCGTCCTCGTTGGGGAGGGCGCGGTCGAGGAACTCGATGATCGTGACCTTCACGCCGTAGTTCGTCATCACGTAGGCGAACTCCATGCCGATGGCGCCGGCGCCGACGATCACGATGGACTTCGGCAACTCACGGGAGAGGATCTGCTCCTCGTAGGTCACGACGTTGTCGCTGAGCTGCACACCGGGAAGCAGGCGGACCTTCGATCCCGTCGCGATGATCGCGTTGTCGAACGTGACCTCCTCGGTGGAGCCGTCCGCCTTCGCGACCGAGATGGCCTTCGGGCCGGTGAAGGTGCCGCGGCCGTCGTACTCGGTCACCTTGTTCTTCTTCATGAGGAAGTGGATGCCCTTGACCCGGCCGTCCGCGACGACGCGGCTGCGGTCGAACGCCTTGCCGTAGTCGATCGTGAACTCTCCGGAGATCCCGAAGAAGTCGGCCTTGTGGTTCAGGGTGTGCGCGATCTCCGCGTTCTTCAGGAGCGCCTTGGAGGGGATGCAGCCGACGTTGAGGCAGACACCACCCCAGTACTTCTCCTCGATGATCGCGGTGGACAGGCCGAGCTGTGCGCTGCGAACCGCAGCGACGTATCCGCCAGGACCTGCACCAAGGATGACGACGTCGTAATGTGGCATGTCTTAAGCCTATCGCTCAGAGGGGGCGTCGGAATCGGTGGGGGCCGGTCCCCGAGGGCGGCGCACGATGAGCCAGACGACCGCGCTCAGCGCGGCGAGCACGCCCAGGATCACCAGCACCCAGATCCATGGGGAAGCGGCTCCGGCGTCGTCTCCCGCGTCCGGTGCCGTCGTCGCGGTCGCCTCGGGGGTAGCGGTCTGCTCCGTCGTCGGCGCCGCGGTCGGGGGAGCGGTGGTGGGCTCGCCCGTCGCGGCGCCCTCGTCGCCGACGGTGACGGTGAAGGAGAACTCTCCGGACGTCGGGTGGCCGTCGCTCGAGACGACCTTCCAGACGACGCGGTACTCCCCGGCGGGGCCCGAGCCGGTCAGGGGCTGGGTCACGATCGCCCCGTCGACCGTGGGGGCGCCGTCGATCACGGACTCGCCGGCCGGATCGGTGACGGTGAGCTCCGTCGCACCCTCCCCCTCGATGAGCTTGGCGCTGAAGGTGAGGGTCAGCTCCGCGGGCAGGGTCTCCACACTGCTGTCCGCCGCAGGCGACGACGACACGAGAGCGTCGTGGGCCGAAGCCGACAGCGGCGGGGAGAAGAGGACGAGGAACGCGGCGAGGAGGGTGGCTACGAGGGCGATCGGGGCCGCCGGGCGGCGCAGAGCTGTGGTCTTCACGAGTCCAGCCTATGAATCCCCGGTATGGGACCGCTGAGTGCGAAAGCGGCCTCCCGCGCACCCCTTCGTATCGGATAGTCTGGACAGCCAGGAGGGCACAGTGACAGACAGCGACAGCCGACCGGCCGGTGAAGCCGCCATCCATCGCTCCGGCGAGCCGAGACACGATGTGACGCAGACGTTCGGACACGATTCCGATCTGTCGTTCGTCCCGTTCGGCGTGGAGTTGACCGATGTCGAGCAGTCGGCCATCGCGGCGCTGCCCTCGGGCTCGGCTCTGCTGCTCGTCCGTTCCGGAGCGCTCGCCGGTGCGCGGTATCTCCTCGACACCGACGTGACCACCGTCGGCCGCCACCCGGAAGCCGACATCTTCTTCGACGACGTCACGGTGTCCCGCCGTCACGCGGAGATCACCCGGACCGGGACGACGTTCGAGATCATCGATCAGCGCTCCCTCAACGGCACCTATGTGAACGGGGAGCGCGTGGACCGTAGCCCCCTGGCGGACGGTTCCGAGCTGCGCGTCGGCAAGTTCCGTCTGAACTTCTTCGCGTCCCCGCTCGACCGCGCGGCGAACGCCTGATGGCGGCAACTCCCGCCCGCGAACGCTCGGCGTCCGCGGGCCTGCTGAGTATCGGTCAGGTGCTCGCACGCCTCACTCCGGAGTTCCCCGACCTGACCTCCAGCAAGCTGCGGTTTCTCGAGGTGCAGGGCATCGTCCGGCCCTCCCGCACCGAGTCCGGCTACCGGAAGTTCTCCTCCGCCGATATCGAGCGGCTCCGTCTGGGACTGACGCTGCAGCGGGATCACTACCTTCCGCTCAGCGTCATCCGTGAGCAGCTCGACGAGGCGGAGGCCTCGGGGGAGACGGCGGCCCTCACGCCGCCGCCCTCGATCGCCCCGGCCCCGCGCCGTTATCGCCGTGAGGAGTTGCTGGCTGCAGCCGGCGCGGGTCCCCAGCTGCTCAACGACGCCATCAGCACCGGGGTCATCACCGCGCAGGAGACCTACTCGGACTCCACCGTCGCGCTGCTCCGTGGGCTTGTCGCCCTCGACCGGCACGGCATCGAGCCGCGTCATCTCCGCTCCCTGCGACAGGGAGCGGAGCGTGAGGTGTCGCTCATCGAGTCGGCGCTCTCCACGTTGCTGCGCCGGACCGATGCCGCCTCGCGAGCGCGCGCCAACGAACTCGCGCCGGAACTGGCCACACGGATCGACGACGTCCGGACCTTGTTCGTGAAGGACGCACTCACGCGGATCCTTTCGTAACGAACTGATTGCGACACACCTTCGGCGTCGCACGGATGTCGTTGCCGGTGCCGGGACCCTGCTCTACCGTGGAGATAACCGTTCCAGGGAGGATTTCAGATGAATGCGGATGAGCTCGCAGGCGACCCGCGGTTCGTGACCGAACTCCTCTTCACCGACGGTCTGCCCGCGATGGACGATGAGGTCGGCTATCGCGGTGCCGTGGCGGCCCGCGCGGCCGGTATCACCTACCGTCAGCTCGACTACTGGGCACGCACCGAGCTCGTCGAGCCCACGGTGCGCGGTGCGAACGGCTCCGGTTCCCAGCGCCTCTACGGCTTCCGCGACATCCTCGTCCTGAAGCTCGTGAAGAGCCTCCTCGACACCGGGATCTCCCTGCAGCAGATCCGCACCGCGGTGGACGAGCTCCGCCGCGCCGGTATCCGCGACCTCGCAGGGACGACCCTCATGAGCGACGGGGCGTCGGTCTACCTCTGCACGTCGAACGACGAGGTGATCGACCTGGTCAGCCGCGGTCAGGGTGTCTTCGGTATCGCGGTCGGCAAGGTCCTGCGTGAGGTGGAGTCGACGCTCGTCGCCTTCGACGCCTCCGCTCCCGACCCCGTCGACGAGCTCTCCGCCCGTCGCGCCAAGCGCTCCGCCTGACGGCCCCCGCTCCACGAAGAACGGCCACCCTCGAAGAGGATGGCCGTTTCGTCGTTCCGGGGTCTCAGCTCTGCGGCCCGGTCTCCGGGACGGGGATCCGACCCGTGCGGATGATGCGGTCGAGGAGTTGGTCGAAGTCTGCGGCGAGTTCCTGCGCCGAGTCGCCGGGCCAGATGTGCAGCGGCTTCGCGGCGCCCTGCGCCTGCTGGAGGGAGGTGCGCTCCGGCAGCTGCGGCGAGAGGACGAGGGGGCCGAACATGTCCCGCAGCTCCTTGATGCGGAACTGATGCTCGATCGACTGCGGGCGCACGCGGTTGACGACGATGCCCAGCGGCTGGAGGCGCGGGGAGAGGCCGCGGCGGATCTCCTCGATCGCACGCAGGGCACGGTCCGCTGCCGCCACGGAGAAGAGTCCGGGCTCAGTGACGACCATGACGCGGTCGCTCGCCGCCCACGCGGTACGGGTGAGGGCGTTCAGCGAGGGCGCGCAGTCGATGAGCACGAGGTCGTAGTCCGCCTCGACCGCAGCGAGCGCCTCCTCGAGCTTCCACACATCGCGGACGCTCGGGTGCGGGCCGTCGAAGTTGATGGCGGACGGACTGCCGATCAGCACGTCGATCGTGCCGGGGTGGACCTTGGCCCAGCCGCTGGAGGTGATCGCCTGACGGACGGTCTTCTCCTTCGGGTTCGCCAGCACATCGGCGATGTTGAGTCGTCCCGCGACCTGGATGTCCATCCCGGTGGAGACGTCGGACTGCGGGTCGAGGTCGACGACGAGCGTCCGGACACCCCGGGCGAAAGCCGCGGAGGCCAGCCCGAGTGTCACGGTCGTCTTGCCGACGCCCCCCTTGAGAGAGCTGACGCTGAGTACGTGCACGGAGACCACGTTACCTTCCCCTAGGCTGGGGGAACACTCAGCCCCGCCCCATGTGCGTGCCTCGGCCGTGCATCGAGCTCTCAGAGGTGTGCATGTTCCAGAAGATCCTTGTGGCGAATCGTGGCGAGATCGCGATCCGGGCATTCCGGGCAGCGGTCGAGGTGGGGGCGCGCACCGTCGCCGTCTTCCCGCACGAGGACCGCGGCTCGGTCCACAGGCTCAAGGCCGACGAGGCGTACGAGATCGGCGAGCGCGGGCACCCGGTCCGCGCCTACCTGGATGTCGACGAGATCATCCGCGTGGCCACCGAGGCCGGCGCCGACGCCATCTACCCCGGATACGGCTTCCTCTCGGAGAATCCGGAACTGGCGGAGAAGGCCGCGGCGAACGGCATCGTCTTCATCGGGCCGCCGGCGAAGGTCCTCGAGATGGCCGGCAACAAGGTCGAGGCGAAGCGTCACGCCGTCGAGGCGGGCGTCCCCGTGCTCCGGTCCACCGAGGCTTCGGACGACGTCGATGCGCTCGTAGCCCAGGCGGAGGAGATCGGGTTCCCCCTCTTCGCCAAGGCGGTCGCCGGAGGAGGAGGCCGCGGCATGCGGCGCGTCGAGACGCTCGGCGATCTCGGACCGGCCCTCGCCGAGGCCATGCGGGAAGCCGGCAGCGCCTTCGGCGACCCCCGGATGTTCCTCGAGCAGGCCGTCGTGCGGCCGCGGCACATCGAGGTGCAGATCCTCGCGGACAAGACCGGTGAGACGGTGCACCTGTTCGAGCGCGACTGCTCCGTCCAGCGGCGGCATCAGAAGGTCGTCGAGATCGCTCCCGCCCCCAACCTCGATGACGACGTGCGCCAGGCCCTGCACGGCTACGCCGTGGCTTTCGCCCGCTCCATCGGCTACGAGAACGCGGGGACCGTCGAGTTCCTCCTGGAGACGGCGGGGGACCGCGCCGGCGAGGTCGTGTTCATCGAGATGAACCCGCGCATCCAGGTCGAGCACACGGTCACCGAGGAGGTGACCGACGTCGACCTCGTGCAGAGCCAGATGCGCATCGCCGCGGGGCAGACCCTCGCCGAGCTCGGACTGCAGCAGGAGAGCCTGCACCTGCGCGGCGCCGCACTGCAATGCCGCATCACCACGGAGGACCCGACGCAGGGCTTCCGACCCGACACCGGGAAGATCACCACCTACCGCTCGCCCGGCGGAGCGGGGATCCGTCTCGATGGCGGCACCGTTCACCAGGGTGCCCAGATCAGCCCGCACTTCGACTCGATGCTGGCGAAGCTGACCTGCCGCGGCCGCGATTTCCCGGCCGCCGTCGCCCGTGCGCGCCGTGCCCTCGCCGAGTTCCGCATCCGCGGTGTCTCCACGAACATCCCCTTCCTCCAGGCTCTGCTCGACGACGAGGCGTTCATCCGGGGCGACGTCAGCACGTCCTTCATCGACGAGCGGCCGGAACTGCTCCGCGGACGCGCCTCGAAGGACCGCGGTACCAAGATCCTCAACTGGCTCGTCGACGTCACGGTGAACAAGCCGCACGGCGCGCATCCCGGCGTCATCGACCCCGCGACCAAGCTGCCTCCCATCGACCTGGCGGTCGAACCGGCGCCCGGATCCCGGCAGCGGCTGCTCGAGGTCGGTCCCGAGGAGTTCGCTCGCGGCCTGCGTGCGCAGAGCGCCCTCGCGATCACCGACACGACCTTCCGCGACGCGCACCAGTCGCTGCTCGCGACCCGGGTCCGCACGAAGGACCTCGTCGCCGCCGCTCCGTACCTCGCCCGGCTCACACCGGAGCTGCTCTCTGTCGAGGCCTGGGGAGGAGCCACGTACGACGTCGCGCTCCGCTTCCTGGGAGAGGACCCGTGGGAGCGACTGGACAAGCTGCGGGCGGCCCTCCCGAACGTCGCCATCCAGATGCTCCTCCGCGGTCGGAACACGGTCGGCTACACGCCGTACCCGACGGCGGTGACCGAGGCTTTCGTCGCGGAGGCGGCGGCGAGCGGCGTCGACATCTTCCGCATCTTCGACGCGCTCAACGACGTGGAACAGATGCGCCCGGCGATCGAGGCGGTCCGCGCCACGGGGACCGCGGTCGCGGAGGTCGCGCTCTGCTACACCGGCGATCTGCTGGATCCGGCGGAGCAGCTCTACACGCTCGACTACTACCTCGGGCTCGCGGATCAGATCGTCGCCGCCGGCGCGCACATCCTCGCGATCAAGGACATGGCGGGCCTGCTCCGCCCCGCCGCGGCCGCGAAGCTCGTCACGGCGCTCCGGGAGCGCTTCGACCTGCCCGTGCATCTGCACACCCACGACACTCCGGGCGGACAGCTCGCCACCCTGCTCGCGGCCAGCGCCGCCGGCGTCGATGCGGTGGACGCTGCGTCGGCCCCGCTGTCCGGCACGACCAGTCAGCCGTCCCTGTCGTCTCTCGTCGCCGCCCTCGCCCACACGGAGCGGGACAGCGGGATCTCGCTCGCGGCCGTCTCGGACCTTGAGCCCTACTGGGAGGCGGTGCGTCGCCAATACGCACCGTTCGAGTCGGGGCTTCCGGGGCCCACCGGACGCGTGTACCACCACGAGATCCCCGGCGGTCAGCTGTCGAACCTCCGGCAGCAGGCCAAGGCTCTCGGCCTCGCCGACGACTTCGAACTCATCGAGGACATGTACGCCGCCGCGGACCGCATCCTCGGACGCGTGCCGAAGGTCACCCCGTCGTCGAAGGTCGTGGGCGACCTCGCTCTGCACCTCGCCGCGGTGAACGCCGATCCCGCGGACTTCGAGGCGAACCCCGGGAAGTACGACGTGCCGGACTCCGTGGTCGGGTTCATGGCGGGCGAGCTCGGCGACCTCCCCGGTGGCTGGCCCGAGCCCTTCCGCTCCAAGGTGCTCGCCGGCCGTTCCGTGCGAACCGGCCTCACGGCGCTGACGGACCAGGACGAGGCGGAGCTGGCCGGGACGAGCGCGCAGCGGCGCTCCCGCCTGAACACGCTGCTGTTCCCCGCGCCCACGGCCGAGTTCGCGGAGCGGCGCGAGCAGTACGGCGATCTCTCCGTGCTCGACACCAGCGACTATCTCTACGGGCTGGTCCCCGGCCAGGAGCACCTCATCGAGATCGATCGTGGGGTGCAGCTGTACGTGGGGCTCGAAGCCATCGGCGAGGCGGACGACAAGGGCATGCGGACCGTGATGACGACCCTGAACGGTCAACTCCGGCCCGTGTTCGTGCGGGATCGCTCCATCGCCGTGGATGCACACGAGGTGGAGAAGGCGGACACGTCCGTCCCCGGCCAGGTGGCGGCGCCGTTCTCCGGAGTGGTCACCCTCAAGGCCGAGGTGGGGGCGACGGTGCGGGCCGGTGAGCCGGTCGCGTCGATCGAGGCGATGAAGATGGAGGCTGCCATCACGGCCCCCGTGGACGGGGTCGTCGAGCGGCACGCCATCGCCGAGACCCAGCAGGTGGACGCGGGTGATCTTTTGGTCGTGATCCGACCGGCGCACTAATCTTGTCCGGGCGAGGCCGCGCACCCTGGGCGCATCCCGAGGCCCGCACAGGTTGGAGTGACACGTGACCGCGAAGAACAACGCCGATCCCGAGGACAGTCCGCTGGGGGTGCTCGACGACGCTGCGTCCGTCGACACCGCCGGCATCGGCATCCTCGGCGGGACCGCGCAGGTGCGGGTGACCCTGCCGGCGGAGGAGGACGACGATCTCGCCGACGACGGTGTGGTGGTGGGAGAGGTCGGCATCGATCTCGTCGTCGATGACCTCACGCTCCCCGCTGCGCCCAAGCCTGTCCTGGATCCGCCGCGCCTCGATGACGTGATCGATGCGGTCGTGGTGGAGGAGCCCGCGCCGACGGCGGATGCCGCACCGGATCGGGTCGCCGAGGAGGAGGCTGCGGCTCTCTTCCTCGCCAAGGCCGGTGCCGACCGTACGGAGATCCCGGCGGCGAAGCCGGTGCGCGCTCCGCAGCCACCCGTGCAGAAGGAGACCACGATGCCCGCATCCGACGACAAGCCCGTCGCCTCCGCGCCCGCGCGTCCGGCGCCGCGCACCGATGTGACGCTCACCGCGAAGCGCCTCGACGAGTTGGGGGAGTCCGCCCGCGAATCCGCGGACCTCCTCACCACCGATCGCCTCCTCGACCCGCATCGTGTGGCAAAGCCGGAACCCGAGGGCGGGTGGAGCCATCTGCTCTACACGTTGTCCGGACGCCGACTGAACCTCGGTGATGGACGACGTGCGCGTGAGCGCAAGGAGCTCACCGCGCGGATCGCCGCGCCGCTCGCCGGCGGGGCCCGTTTCGTGCCGGTGCTCTCGCGTAAGGGCGGTGTGGGCAAGACCACGGTCACCGCGCTCCTCGGTATGGCCCTTGCGGACGCGAGGGAGGACCGGGTCATCGCGGTGGACGCGAACCCCGATCGGGGAACTCTCGCCGACCGGGTGCAGCGCGCCGCGCACGGCAAGTCCGTGCGCGACCTCGTCCGCATCCGGGACGACGTGCGGGGCTACCACGATGTCTCCGCCATCGTCGCTCGGGATGCGACGCGCCTCGATGTGCTCGCGTCGGACGCCGATCCCCGCGTCGCCGAGGCCTTCAGCGACGACGACTATCGCGACGTCGCCGATGTGGCCGCTCATTACTACTCGCTCGTCCTCACCGACACCGGCACCGGAATCGTCCATTCGGTGATGTCGGCCACCCTCGACCTCGCCGACCAGATCGTCATCGTCTCCGGTCTCAGCGTCGACGAGGCGCGACTGGCCTCCGAGACGCTCACGTGGCTGGAGACCAACGGGCACGCGCAGCAGGCGCGGGATGCGATCGTGGTGCTCAACCAGTCCA
The DNA here is from genome assembly GCF_001866135.1 of Microbacterium sp. LCT-H2. Taxonomy (GTDB): domain Bacteria; phylum Actinomycetota; class Actinomycetes; order Actinomycetales; family Microbacteriaceae; genus Microbacterium. The sequence goes on along the minus strand of NZ_MODW01000008.1, from coordinate 45,478 downwards.
CGCCCGGCACGCCGCTCGTGCGTCTCGGGGAGCTCCAGGCGCACTTCGCGTCGCGGGCCCGCAGTGTCGTGCGTGTGCCGTACGACCCGCAGATCGCCGCGGGCGGGACGATCGTCTTCGCGAACCTCCTCCCTGAGACGCGGAAGGCGGCGCGGGAACTCGCGGCGCTCCTCGTCGAGGGTCTCCGGGCGAAGGCCGCCTGATGACGGTCCGAGAGATCCGCATCTTCGGCGATCCCGTCCTGCGGACCGTCTGCGCGCCCATCGAGGAGATCGACGACGGCGTGCGCGCCCTGGTCGCCGATCTCCTGGAGACGGTCGAGCTCCCCGGTCGTGCCGGCGTGGCGGCCCCGCAGATCGGCGTCGCGCTCCGCGCCTTCAGCTACAACGTCGACGGCGAGATCGGATACGTCCTCAACCCCGTGCTCACGGAGGTGCGCGGCGAGCCCGAGCCGACGGGGGAGGGGTGCCTCTCGGTGCCGGGACTCTGGCACGATGCGCAGCGCCACCCCTGGGCCCGCGTCGAGGGGATCGACCTCGACGGGCGGCCGGTGGTGCTCGAGGGGGACGGCTTGCTCGCGCAGGCCCTCCAGCATGAGACCGACCACCTCGACGGCACGCTCTTCCTCTCCCGGCTCGACCCCGAGACCCGGAAGATCGCGATGCGCGAGGTGCGCGAGAGCTCCTGGTTCTAAACCCGACCCACCCCCTTACGTACGAACCGGCCCCTTGCGCTCGCGCGCAAGGGGCCGGTTCGGTCAGAAGGGGGTGGGTCGACGAGGGGTGTCAGCCGCCGATCGCGACGTTGGTGGTGGCGACCGGCTCGTCGTAGATCGCGGAGATCTCGTCGGCGAAGTCGTTCATGATGATGTTCCGCTTGATCGACAGCTTCGGGGTGAGGTGGCCCGAGGCCTCCGTCCACTCCGAGTCGAGGATCGTGAACTTGCGGATGGACTCCGCGCGCGATACCCGCTCGTTCGCCGCGTCCACGGCGCGCTGCACCTCGGCGCGGACCTGCGCGTTGGTCGAGGCCTCGGCCAACGTCATCTTCTCGTCGAGGCCGTTGTTCGCGAGCCAGGTTGGCAGCATCTCCGGGTCGAGGGTGACGAGGGCCGAGATGAACGGACGCTGGTCGCCGACGACGACGACCTGCCCGACGATCGGGTTCGCGCGGATCGGGTCCTCGAGGGCGGCCGGAGCGACGTTCTTGCCGCCCGCCGTGACGATGATCTCCTTCTTGCGCCCGGTGATGGTGAGGAAGCCGTCGGCATCGAAGCTGCCGATGTCGCCGGTGTGGAACCAGCCGCCATCGCTGAACGCCTCGGCGGTGGCCTCCGGGTTGTTCCAGTACTCCTTGAAGACGTTGATCCCGCGCACCTCGATCTCGCCGTCGTCGGCGAGACGCAGGCCGACGCCGGGAAGGGCGGGACCGACGGTGCCGATCTTCGACTTGGTCGCGAGGTTGACGGTGGCGGGCGCCGTCGTCTCGGTGAGGCCGTAGCCCTCGAGGATCACGACGCCGAGGCTGTGGAAGAAGTGGCCGAGGCGGGCGCCGAGGGGCGCGGATCCGGAGACGGCGTAGACGACGTTCCCGCCCATCGCCTCGCGCAGCTTGGAGTACACGAGCTTGTTGAACAGCGCGAACTTGAGCTTCATCCCGAACGGGATCTTCTTCCCCTCCTCGAGGAGCCGGGAGTGCTCGATCGCCACGTCGGCGGCCGCCCGGAAGATCTTGCCCTTGCCGCCCGCCTCGGCCTTCTGCTCGGCGGAGTTGTACACCTTCTCGAACACGCGGGGGACGGCCAGGAGGTAGGTCGGCTTGAACGACCCGAGCGCGGGCAGCAGCTGACGGGTGTCCGGCTGGTGCCCGGTGCGGACGCCCGCGTGCACGTTGAGGATCGAGATGAACCGGGCGAAGACGTGCGCCGTGGTGATGAAGAGCAGGGTGGAGGAGCCGGGGGTCTGCACGACTTCGTCGAGGGCCTTCGCGGAGTTGCGGGAGAGCTCGACGAAGTTGCTGTGCGTGAGCACGCAGCCCTTGGGTCGTCCCGTGGAGCCCGAGGTGTAGATGAGGGTCGCGATGTCCGAGCCGACGGCGAGGTTCCGGCGCCGCTGGATCTCGTCGTCGGAGACCGAGGCCCCCTGCGCGGTGAGCGTGTCGATGGCGCCCAGATGCAGCTGCCAGACCTCCCGGAGCAGCGGCAGGTCGCCGCGCACCTCGTCGACGCGGGCGAAGTGCTCCGGCGACTCGACGAGGAGCGCGATCGCGCCCGAGTCCTCGAGGATCCACTGGATCTGCGACGGGGAGCTCGTCTCGTAGATCGGCACCATCACGGCGCCGGCGTAGAACAGAGCGAAGTCGACGAGGCTCCACTCGTACGTGGTGCGGGCGAGGAAGCCCACCTTCTCGCCGGGCTGGATGCCGGCGGCGGCGAAGCCCTTCGCGAGCGCGATCACGGCGGTCTCGAAATCGGCGGCGGAGATGTCGCGCCATCCGTCGCCCTGCGGGACAGAGAACAACGCCCGGTCGGGAGTCGCCTCGACGCGCTTCGCAAGCAGGTCGGCGACGTTCGCGTCGGGATCGGCGGGGACGATCGCGGGGACTTCAAACTGGACCACGGCAGCTCCTTCGGTACCGGTCGGGCACGGGCGTTGGTCCGAGTCTAGGGCATGGCACCGGGTCGCGGTCAGGGTGAAACTCAGTCGCTTCGGGCGTCGAGAGACGAGAAACGTGGGGCGATGTGCGACACGGCGCTAGACTTCACCTCGATGTTCTACTGGCTGATGAAGTACGTCGTGATCGGCCCCGTGGTCAAGGCCGTGTTCCGCCCCTGGATCGTGGGGCGGAAGAACGTGCCCGCGACCGGGGCGGCGATCCTCGCCAGCAACCATCTCTCCTTCGCGGACTCGATCTTCCTGCCTCTCGTGATCGATCGGCCGATGTCGTTCCTCGCGAAGAGCGACTACTTCACCGGACGGGGCCTGAAGGGGTGGTCCACCCGCTTCTTCATGAAGGCGACGGGCCAGATCCCCATCGATCGCTCCGGTGGCAAGGCCTCCGAGGCCTCCCTGAACACCGGCCTCCAGGTCCTCGGCGGGGGCGACCTGCTCGGCATCTATCCGGAGGGCACCCGCAGCCCCGATGGCAAGCTCTACCGAGGCCGCACCGGCATCGCCCGGATGGCGCTCGAAGCGAAGGTCCCCGTCATCCCGGTCATCATGGTCGACACCGACACGGCCATGCCCATCGGCCGCCGGATCCCGCGCGTCATGCGGGTCGGAATCGTCATCGGCGAGCCGCTCGACTTCTCCCGCTACGCCGGCATGGAGAACGACCGCTACATCCTCCGTTCCGTCACGGACGAGATCATGGTGGCGCTCCAGCGCCTCGGTCAGCAGGAGTACGAGGACGTCTACGCGTCGACGGTCAAGGACCGCCTCCCGGCGCGCGTCACATAGGCTCCGGGGCGCGTCTCGGCGGTGTCGCCGCCCACTAGGCTGGACGCATGCTCCCGCACCACATCGAAGCCCTTGATGCCTGGCGCTCGCTTCCCATCAAGCAGCAGCCGCAGTGGCCAGACGCCGACCGCGTCGCCGACGTCTCCCGGCAGATCTCGAGCCTTCCGCCGCTGGTCTTCGCCGGTGAGGTCGACAACCTCCGCGACCGTCTCGCCCGGGCAGCCTCGGGGCAGGCCTTCCTGCTGCAGGGCGGCGACTGCGCCGAGACGTTCGCCGGCGCGACGGCTGAGCAGATCCGGAACCGCATCAAGACGGTGCTGCAGATGGCCGTGGTGCTCACGTACGGTGCCTCCATGCCGGTCGTCAAGATGGGGCGCATGGCCGGGCAGTTCGCCAAGCCGCGCTCGAGCGACACGGAGACGCGCGGCGACGTCACGCTTCCGGCGTACCGCGGCGACATCGTCAACGGCTACGACTTCACCGAAGGCTCGCGTCAGGCCGACCCCGGTCGTCTGCTGCAGGGCTACCACACCGCGGCCTCGACGCTGAACCTCATCCGGGCTTTCACGCAGGGTGGATTCGCCGACCTCCGGGAGGTGCACTCCTGGAACAAGGGCTTCGCCCAGAACCCCGCCAACCAGCGCTACGAGCGCATGGCCGCCGAGATCGATCGTGCGATCAAGTTCATGGAGGCCGCCGGCGCGGACTTCGACGAGCTGAAGCGGGTCGAGTTCTTCACCGGCCACGAGGGCCTGCTCATGGACTACGAGCGCCCGATGACCCGCATCGACTCCCGGACGGACACGCCGTACAACACCTCGGCCCACTTCCTGTGGATCGGGGAGCGCACGCGCGAGCTCGACGGTGCGCACGTCGACTACTTCTCGAAGATCCGGAACCCGATCGGCGTGAAGCTGGGCCCCACCACGACGCCGGAGACGGCGCTGGCGCTCATCGACAAGCTCGACCCTGAGCGCGAGCCCGGCCGCCTGACGTTCATCACGCGCATGGGTGCCGGCCGGATCCGCGACGCGCTGCCCCCGCTGCTGGAGGCCGTCCGGGAATCCGGTGCGCAGCCGCTGTGGGTCACCGACCCCATGCACGGCAACGGCATCACGACGCCCACCGGATACAAGACGCGCCGTTTCGATGACGTCGTCGACGAGGTCCGCGGCTTCTTCGAGGCGCACCGCGCCGTGGGTACCTTCCCCGGCGGCATCCACGTCGAGCTGACCGGCGACGACGTCACCGAGTGCCTGGGTGGGTCGGAGCAGATCGACGAGGCGGCCCTCGCGACGCGCTACGAGAGCCTGTGCGACCCGCGCCTGAACCACATGCAGTCCCTGGAGCTGGCCTTCCTCGTTGCCGAGGAGCTCGAGAAGCGCTGATCCACGTGCGGGATGCACGAAGGGGCCGGAACGATGTTCCGGCCCCTTCGTCGTGTCGGCGTCAGCCGGCGAAGCTCATGGTGAGCGTGATGCTCGTGCCCTTCCGCTGCGGGTCGGACGGGCTGTACGACTCCACGCGCGTGTTCTCGTTCGCGAGGAGATCCCACACGGAGTCGGGCAGACCGGTGCTGCTCGTGTAGCTCCAGGTGAAACCGGCGTCGCGCAACGCGGCGGTGGCCTCATCGCGCGTCATCCCGGAGACATCGGGAACGTCGAACAGCGGCGGCCCCTGCGAGACGATCAGCTGGATCGTCTCGCCCGGGCGCCATGATCCTCTCTCGGCGCGGTCCGCGTAGCCGATGACGCGGTCCTTGCCGATGGAGTCGCTCGGGCGGTAGATGTTCTCCTCCGCCACCTTCAGTCCCTTGCCGGTGAGCGTCTCGGTGGCCTGCTTGACCGTCATGTCCGTGACATCCGGCACCGGGCCGCGCGACACCTGGATGGTCGCCGTGTCCTTCTCGTGGACCGTGCAGCCCTGGTCGCAGGCGAAGGCATCTCCGCCGGCTCGGGGGGTGATGCGGACATTGACGACCGACCCGTCCGCGGTGTCGGTGAAGTACTCCTCGTCGTCGGTGATCTCCAGATTCGCCGCCTGCAATGCGGCCCGCACATCGTCGGCCGGCTCCCCGGCGACGGGGGCGAGGTCGTGCGAGGCCGGGCCGGCGGAGACGACGACGGCGACCGTGGTGCCCTTGTCGATCCTGGTGCCCGTGCCGGGGTCCGTCTCGATGACGATCCCCTTCTCGACATCCACGGAGAACTCGTCGCGCTGGGCGGGTTCGAAGCCGGCTTCGGCGAGGTCCGCGGCGGCTTCGTCGTAGGTCTGGCCCGCTACATCAGGCACCGCGATCAGCGATCCGGGACCGGAGCCGAACCACCATCCGACGCCGCCGGCGAGGACGGCGAGCAGCAGAACGAGGGAGAGGAGGAAGGTACCGCGGGCGCGGCGCTTGGCGGCTCGCCGGCGGAGGATCGTGGCGTTGTCGATCCCCGGGGAGGTGGCCGTCGCCGGCTCGGGGAGGACCATGGTGCCCGGCATGACCTTGGTGAGGTCTCCGGAATCTGCCTGGCCGTGGGAAGCGCCGGTGGTGCGGGTCACGGCGGGAGCGACCCCGATCTCACGCTCGATCTCGCGCAGGCGCTCGAGCATCTGCTGGGCATCGTCCGGACGCTCGTCCGGAGACTTCTCGGTCGCCCACAGCACGAGCTCGTCGAGCTGCTCCGGCACCGCGGGATTGCGGACGCTGGGCCGGGGAACCGACTCCGTGGCGTGCTGGAACGCGATCTGCATCGGCTGCTCGCCCTTGTAGGGCTGCTCGCCGACGAGCATCTCGTAGAGCATGATGCCGAGCGCGTAGATGTCGCTGCGGGCGTCGGCGGTGCCGCGGGTGACGAGCTCGGGCGCGAGGTACGCGATCGTCCCGAGGAGCTGCTGCCCGGTCGCGGTGTTCGCGGTCGTCGCCCTGGCGAGTCCGAAGTCGCCGATCTTGATGCGGCCGTCCTCCGCGAGCAGGACGTTCTCCGGCTTCACGTCGCGATGGACGATGCCCGCCCGATGCGCGGCGGACAGCCCGGCGAGAACGGCGTCCATGATGGTGATCGTCTGAGCGACGGTGAGGCGCTTCTGCTCGCGGAGCAGCTCCCGCAGGGTGATGCCGGGCAGATACTCCATGACGAGGTAGGCGAGCTCGCCGTCCTGGCCCTGATCGAAAACGTTGACCACGTGCGGGTCGGCGAGCCGCGCCGCGGCGCGTGCCTCCTGGATGAACCGGCTCTGGAACGCGGAGTCGTCGCTGAGGTGGGCGTGCATGACCTTCAGGGCGATGCGACGCTCCAGTCGGAGGTCGGTGGCGACATAGACCGTGGCCATTCCGCCGCGGGCGATCCGCGCACGCACCCGGTACCGACCGTCGACAAGCCGCCCGATGAGGGGATCGGCTTGATGATTGGTCGTCACGACAGAAGTCTATGGACGATTGGCTGAAAGCCCCGGGAACGCCTCACCCCTCGAGGCATCCGGATTTCCGCAGGCGTCACCCGTGCTGGGCGAGCCATGCGTATGCCTGGTCCTCCCACTGCCCGTAGCGGTCCGGGTAGGCGGAGATCTGCACGGCCTGTGCCGCATCGGTGAACGCCATCGACTCCCAGCCCGGAATGTCGAGCAGCCCGCGGGTCAGATGCCCGTTCGGGTCGCCGGCGCCCCCATAGAAGACGCGGGTGCTCCGCTCTGCGTCCATGATCTGCGTCGGGGTGCCCCAGCCGGTGCTCGGGCGCTGTTGGAAGATCCCGAGCGAGTCGCGATCCCCCCAGTCCAGATTGCGGAGATCCGACTCCACCATCCCGGTGGCAAGGGCGATGGCGATCCCGCGGTCGGAGACTCCGAGCTCGCGGCCCACGCGGATGATGAGCGCGGCGTTGGCTGCCTGCTCCGCTGTCAGGGTGGCGCTGCGCTGTCCGGTGGGTGCGGTGGCGGGCTTCGGAGCAGGTGCCTGCACGGCGAGGCGCTGACCCGGGTAGATGATCGACGACGCGCCGAGGCCGTTCCAGGCGAAGAGGGACTGCGTGGTGGTCCCGTACCGCTGAGCGATCGAGAACAGCGTCTCACCCGCGGCCACGGTGTGTGTCGCGCCACTCGGCTGCGCGCGCGGTGCCGGTGCCGCCGCGGGCGCGGCTGCGGGCGCAGCAGTTCCGGACACGACGAGCTTCTGCCCGGGATAGATGATGGCGCCGGCGGAAAGGCCGTTGGCGGCGAGGATCGCGCTGACCGAGGTGGCGTATTTCCGGGCGATGCCGAAGACGGTATCGCCCGCCACGACCGTGTGGCTCTTCGTCGCTGCGGGAGTCGGCGTGGGTGACGGCGCGGGAGCCCCGGCGGCGGCGCGCAGCTGCAGGCTCTGCCCCGGATAGATGACCGATCTCCAGGTGAGGCCGTTCCAGCCGAGGACGTCGGTCGTTCGGAGCCCGTAGCGACCGGCGATGCCGGCGACCGTGTCGCCCGGTTGCACGACATGCGAGGGCGGGATGTTCTGCGTCGGTGAGACGCGCGCCGGAGCGATGCGATGCCGTTCGTGCGGCGCGACCGGCGGTGCAGGCGCGGCGGCGGGCGTCGCCGTCAGAGTGGCGGCGAGAGCGCCGGCCACGGCTGTCTGGAAGATCACGTCAGCCCCCTTTTCGAGCACTTCACGCTGACACGGATGTATAGAGATGTCAACAGAAGTGACGGGTGTGACGAATGTGACGGAAGTGCTGAACATGCGCTCCGGCTGGCGAGGTGAGATAGTGGCAACGTGTCTGAGAACGTCGCTGCAACCCCTGATTCCGCCCTCGAATGGCTGACCATGCCCGACCTCGTCGAGGTTCTCGGCGAGCCGCTCGGGCGCGTGCGTCGTCTGATCGACGAGCACTACCTCGTCGGTTCGCGGCGCAGCGGCGTCTTCGCGGTGCCGTCGGTGTTCATCGTGGACGGGCAGCCGCTGAGCTCGCTTCGCGGGACGATCATCGTCCTGCAGGATGCCGGCTTCTCGGACGACGAGCTGATCGACTGGCTGCTCGCCGAGGAGGAGACCCTCGGGCGTTCCCCGATCGCCTCCCTGCTCGCCGGACACAAGAGCGAGGTCCGTCGGCTCGCGCGCACGCTCGCCTGAGAGATTCGTTCAGGAGGAGCGCACGGTCGCTGCTCTGCCGAGGTCGCGGAGCTCTCCGACAGCGGCGTCGTCGAGCCGGGCTCCGGAAAGCGCGCGATCGGCCTCTCTGGCGTACTCCGCGATCATCGTCTCGACCCGTTCGAGGGCCCCGGTTCCGGCGATCGTCTCCTGCAGGAACGACACCTGCGCTGCGGTCAGATCGGGATCGCCGAGCATCTCGTCGAGCAGCCGTCGCGCAGGGGTGTCCAGCTTCTCCCTGGTGAGGGCGATGAGCACGGTGCGCTTGCCCTCGCGCAGGTCATCGCCCGCGGGCTTGCCGGTGACGGCGGCATCGCCGAAGACGCCGAGCACGTCGTCACGCAACTGGAACGCGAGGCCGAGCGGGTGCCCGAAGCGCCGCAGCGCCGAGGTCTGCTCCGCGTCCGCGCCGGCGAGGCTCGCACCCAGGATGAGGGGCTGCTCGATGCTGTACCGCGCCGACTTCAGGGAGGCCACACGGAGCGCCCGTTCTGCATGCTCGCGGTCGTCGCTGACGCTCCACGCCGACTCCTCGGCGATGTCGAGGAACTGTCCGATCGTGACGTCGCGCCGCATGCGCGCGTACTCGGCGCGCACGGTCCATGCCTCCCCGTGCCCATCGAGCGCAGACTCCAGGAGGTCATCGCTCCACGCGACGAGGAGATCGCCGAGCAGCACGGAGCCGGCGCGGCCGAAGGCAGCGGCGTCTCCCCACCAACCGGCGGAACGGTGGGACGCCTCGAGAGCTCGGTGAGCGGCGGGGCGGCCTCGACGGGTATCGGAGTTGTCGATCAGGTCGTCGTGCACGAGTGCGGCGGACTGGAAGATCTCCAGCGCTGCGCAGAGGTCCCACAGGGCGTCGTCCTCGGCGGCGAGACGGTCGCGGAAGCGGGAGACGGCGCGCCATCCTGCGTGGCAGAAACGGGCGCGCAGCCTCTTGCCTCCGGAGAGGGTGTCGGACGCCGCGTCGAGGAAGGCGGCGGCATCGTCGCCGTACTCCGCCGACTCCGTTCGCATGCGGTCGAGGAAGAGGTCCAGTCGCGCGGCCACGGCGTCGGGGACGGAGGGGGAGGGGGACGGCACGACTCCCAGCATACGTAAAGGATGAGACGCCCGAACTGCTAGCCCCGGACGCCGCTCGCGCGTAGACTGGAGGGCACGATACCCGAGGGGGATGAGATGCCACTCTCCGAACAGGAGCAACGTCTGCTCGACGAGATGGAACGCCATCTCCTGCACAATGACGCCGACGTGGTGAGCGCGCCGTCGGGTGATCGCACGCTCAGCTATCGCAACCTCGTCTACGGGGCCCTTCTCCTGCTCGCCGGCATCGGCGGACTCGTCGTCGGCGTCATCCTCGGGGATGTCTGGGGCATCGTCGTCGGCGTGATCGGATTCGCGGCCATGCTCGGCGGAGTGATGCTGGCTGTCACCCCGGTCCGGCGCAGCGGTCCGGCCGAGACCCGCACGCGCACCGCCCCGAAGCGGCAGGACTCCTCCTCCTTCATGGATCGCATGAACGACCGATGGGATCGGCGCCAGGACGGTCACTGACCCCTCCCTTTCTCTCCACCACGAAGCCCGGATGCTGAGCATCCGGGCTTTTTCGTGCGTGCTGCGCCGTCGGCCCTCCACCAGCCCTCCACTGTCCTCCACCCTCCCTCCACCCTTCTCAACCGCGGAATTCCAGGGCATGAGCGAATGTCCGCCCGGCGGTGGGTGACGATAGCCTGGATTCACCGTAGGAATGTGGAGGAAAGTGGAGTAAAGTGGGGCGCACCTCGAGTTGGCCGGACGGAGAGGGGGTGATGGCCGATGCTGCTGGGCACGCACTCACCGAAGCTGGACGACAAGGGACGGGTCATCCTTCCCGCGAAGTTCCGCGAGGACCTGGGCGGCGGCATCGTCGTCACCCGGGGCCAGGAGCGCTGCCTCTACGTCTTCAGCACGGCCGAGTTCGAGGCGATGCACGAGCGGATCCGTCAGGCACCGCTCGCCAACAAGCAGGCGCGTGACTTCATGCGCATGTTCCTCTCCGGCGCCAGCGCGGAGATGCCCGACAGCCAGAACCGCATCACCATCCCCGCCCACCTGCGTCAGTACGCGGGTCTTCAGAAGGAGCTCATCGTGACCGGAGTCGGCGCCCACGCCGAGATCTGGGACGCGGAGAGCTGGAACGCCTACCTCGCCGCCGGCGAGGAGTCCTACGCCGAGCTGGAGCAGGAGGTGATTCCCGGACTGTTCTGACCACGGCTGTGATGCCCCGCCGCTCCCGCCCCGACACACTTCCCCGGTGCCGGGTCGAGATGCGGAGGGGGATCAGAGCCGAAGGTCGGACCCGAGAGAGATCATGAACCTCCGCGACATCCACACTCCTGTCCTGCTCGACCGCTGCGTCGAGCTCCTCGCGCCCGCCCTCCAGGAGGACGGCGCCGTGCTCGTCGATGCCACCCTCGGCATGGGCGGCCATTCGGAGGCGCTGCTCGAGCGATTCCCCGGCATCCGCCTCATCGGGCTGGACCGGGACACCGACGCGTTGAAGATCGCGGGGGAGCGGCTCGCCCGGTTCCGGGATCGGGTCACGCTCGTCCACACGGTCTACGACGAGATCGGGCTGCACGCTCAGGGCGCCGCCGGGATCCTGTTCGACCTGGGTGTCTCGTCGCTGCAGCTGGACGAGGCCGAACGCGGCTTCGCGTACTCCAAGGATGCGCCGCTCGACATGCGGATGGATCAGACGAAGGGCATCACCGCCGCCGAGGTCATCGCCACCTACAGCGAGGGAAACCTGCGGCGCATCTTCGAGCGGTACGGGGAGGAGAAGCTCGCCGGCCGGTATGCGCGCTTCATCATCGACGCTCGTCAGAAGCAGCCGATCACGCGATCGGGGGAGCTCGTCGATATCCTCGTGGCCGCGACCCCCGCGGCCGCGCAGCGGTCAGGGCACCCGGCGAAGCGCGTGTTCCAGGCCCTCCGGATCGAGGTCAACGCCGAGCTGAACGTCCTCGCTGACGCGATCCCCGCCGCGATGGACGCCCTCGCGGTCGGGGGACGCATCGTGGTGATGTCGTACCAGTCCCTCGAGGACCGGTTGGTCAAGCAGGCCTTCGCCGCCGCCTCCTCCTCGACGGCGCCCGCCGGTTTGCCTGTCGAACTGCCCGAGCACGCCCCCCGATTCCGCATCCTGACCAAGGGTGCGGAACTCGCCGATGACGAAGAGCGCGCACGCAATCCGCGTGCGATACCGGTGCGCCTGCGCGCCGCCGAGAAGGTGCGGGAGAGCGCATGAGCATGAACGCAGTCCGCAAGCCGACCCTGCCGCTGCAGCCGGCCGTTCCGGAGACGGCGCCCGAGCGGCGCCTGCAGCCGGTGACGGCCCCGGCACGACGCCGCAAGCCCAAACTCGCCTACGCGCTCGTCGCGCTGGGGGGCGCCCTGGCCATCGGCGCGGGGCAGGTCGGGCTCTCGCTGGCCATCACCCAGGATTCGTTCACGCTCGCCGGGCTCACGTCCCAGCAGCGTGAACTCGACCTCCGGACCGATGCGCTGCAGGAAGAGCTCACGGGACTGAGCTCCCCGCAGGTGCTCGCCAGCAGCGCCGCCGACCTCGGCATGGTCGTCGCGGGCGCCCCGTCCTATCTCCGCCTCAGCGACGGTGCCGTCTTCGGGGCGGGTACCGGGGCGGAGGGGGTGTCCACGATCGATCCCAACGGGAAGGCGGCCGTCGGCAACGTCCTCGTCACGGAGGAGACGCCGCCGGCGACGGACACGGCGGATGAAGCGGCCGGCGGCACATCGCCGGCGCAGGACCTGCCCCCGGCCATCACCGACGGCCTGCCCAGCCCCACGACGCACTGACCATTCCGACCGACGGAGAGATCCCATGACGACACGAGCCACGCGCGGACCGCGGCGACGCACTGTCGTCGCCCTGGCGGTCATCCTTTCCATCCTGGTGGCGTTCGTCGTCCGCCTCATCGACATCCAGGTGGTGAGCGCCGACGAGCACGTCAGCCAATCCCTCGAGCACATCGGCGACGGCTCGACGATCCCCGGCCAGCGGGGATCCATCGTCGACTCCGAGGGCACGGTCCTCGCATCGAGTGTCATGGTCTACGACGCGCAGCTCAGCCCACAGGTCATCAGGCTCACCGAGGAGAAGGATCCGGCTCTGCCGTGGGCCGAGGCCTCCGAGAAGATCGCCGCGATCACGGGGGTGCCGGGGGAGGAGATCCGCAAGCGTGTCTCCGACGCCCTCGCCGAGAACCCGAACAGCCAGTACGCGCCACTGAAGACCGGGCTCAACACCGAGCAGTACATCGCGCTCCGCGACCTGGGCCTCGGATCGTATCTCGCGCTGAAGCCGCGCGAGACCCGGGTCTACCCCAACGGCGCCGTCGCAGGCAACGTGCTGGGCTTCCTTGACAACACGGGCGAGGCCAAAGCCGGTGTCGAGCAGCTCGAGGAGGCGTGTCTGGCGCCCGTGGACGGCGAGAAGACATACCGCAAGGGCAAGGACGGGGTCGTGATCCCGGGCAGCGAGTCCGTCACCGACGCCGTCGACGGCGGCACGGTGCAGCTCACCATCAACAGCGACCTGCAGTGGTACCTCCAGCAGATGGTCGGCGAAGAGGCGCAGAAGCAGGGCGCGAAGGGCGGGACCGTGACGGTGGTCGAGGTGGGCACCGGCAAGATCCGCGCCGCCGCCGAATGGCCGGCGATGGATCCGAACGACCTGGACTCCTCGACGCCGGAGACCCGGTACAGCCAGATCTTCCACCGCGACTTCGAGCCCGGCTCGACGTTCAAGGCGATCACCGCGGCCGCGGCGATGGAGGGTGCCGGTCTCACTCCGCTCAGCACGGTCACGGCGTCGTCGCGCGAGACCTTCCCCAACGGCGCCGTGGTCAACGACGCGTTCAGCCACCCCGCCTACAACTACACGCTGGCCGGCGGACTGATCGACTCGTCCAACACCGCGCTGTCGAAGTTCGGCACGATGGTCGCCCCCGAGGTCCGCTATGACTACCTGCAGCGCTTCGGAGTCGGGCAGAAGACGCTGGACTTCCCCTCCGAGGTGGGCGGCATCCTCCACCCGGTGAGCGACTGGGACAGCCAGTCGCTCTACACGACGACGTTCGGCCAGTACTTCACGGTCACGGCCCCCCAGCTCGCCGGCGCGTACCAGGCCATCGCCAACGGTGGGGAGAAGATCGACCTGTCGATGGTCGAGTCCTGCACCGCCCCCGACGGGACCGTGACGGAGACCCCGAAGCCGAAGCACGAGCAGATCGTGAAGGAGCAGACCGCGGCCGACCTGACCCGGATGCTGGAGAACGTCGCGGTGCAGGGCGGCAACGCCGATCGCATCCAGGTGCCCGGCTACCGGGTGACCAGCAAGACCGGTACCGCGCAGGTGTCGGACGGCAAGGGCGGTTACAAGGCGGGCGTCTACTACACCAGCATGGTGGGCTTCGCTCCCGTCGACGACCCCCAGTACGTCGTCGTGGTGACCCTCGACGAGCCGACTAAGGTTGTATCGTCCGCGGCCACGGCTTCCGCCTTCCAGAAGGCGATGACGCAGGTGATGAAGACCTATCGCGTGATGCCGTCCTCTGTCCCGATGGACGCGCTCCTCCCCAAGTTCGGATAGCCGGCGAGAGCCGCGCATGGAGATGACATGATCGCCCTGACGCTCGCTGAGATCACTGCCGCCATCGGTGGTGAACTGCGCGTGGCCGGAGAGCACACGCCGGAGACGGTGGTCGACGGGATCGTCGACACCGATTCGCGCACCATGGAGGCGGCGTCGATCTTCGTCGCCAAGCCCGGAGCCGAGACGGACGGGCACCGCTTCGTCGGTGCCGCCGTCGAAGCCGGTGCCGTGCTGGCGATCGTCGAGCACCCGGTCGACGTCGATGTCTCGCAGATCGTCGTGCCCGATGCCGTCGCGGCGCTCGGCGAGCTCGCCCGTGAGGTCGTGGCGCGCGTGCGGGCCGGCGGGAACCTGCGCATCGTCGGCATCACCGGCTCCAACGGCAAGACGACGACCAAGAACTTCCTCGCCCGCATCCTCGAGGACGAGGGCGAGACCGTCGCTCCGGTGAAGTCCTTCAACAACGAGGTCGGCGCCCCGGTGACGATGCTCCGCGTCACGCACGACACCCGCTTCCTGGTGAGCGAGTTCGGCGCCGCCGCGCCGGGCAGCATCGCGCGCCTCGCCGGCCTCGTCGAGCCCGACCTCGTCGTGGTGCTCATGGTCGGGATGGCCCACGCCGGGGGCTTCGGCGGCATCGAGGCCACGGCGAAGGCCAAGTCCGAGCTCGTCGCCGCGGCCCGCGTGCCCGGCACCGCCGTGCTCAACGCCGACGACCCCCGGGTCTGGGCGATGCGCGAGCTCGCGGAGAGCCGCGGCCTCCGCGTCGTCGGCTTCGGTCAGTCCGCCGCGGCCGCCGTGCACGCGCGGGACATCGAGGTGTCGGCCTCCGGCACCCAGTGCGTGATCGAGGCCGCGGGAGAGGACCTGCCGCTGCGGCTGCGCGTACTCGGGGCTCACCACGTCACGAACGCCCTCGCCGCGATCACCGCCGCCGTGGAGCTCGGCGTGGCCCCGTCCGATGCCGTCTCCCGGCTGGAGACCGTCGAGATCGCGGAGCGCTGGCGCATGCAGCCGCTGGGCAACGACCGCGTCCGGATCATCAACGACGCGTACAACGCCAGTCCCGATTCGATGGCGGCCGCGCTGCGGACCCTCGCCCAGATCACCGGCCCGGACGAGCGCACCGTCGCCGTGCTCGGCGCCATGAGCGAGCTCGGCGAGAGCGCCGGGGAGGAGCACGACCGCATCGGTCTGCTCGCCGTGCGCCTCAACATCCGGCGCATCGTCGTCGTCGGCCCGGAGGCCCGTCGGCTCTACCTCGCCGCCGTCGGCGAGGGGTCGTGGGACAGCGAAGCCGTGCATCTGCCGGACCAGGACGCCGCGTTCGAGTACCTCCGCACCGAGCTGCGCGACGGCGACCGCGTCCTGGTGAAGTCGTCCAATTCCGTGGGCCTCCGGCATCTCGGCGATCGTCTGGGAGAATTGTTCTCGTGAGGTCCCTCATCATGGCGGCGGCCATCTCGCTCGCCTTCACTCTCTTCCTGACTCCCGTCTTCCTCCGGCTCTTCCGCAAATGGGGCTGGGGGCAGGTCATCCGCACCCCGGAGGCCGCAGGCAACCCGAGCCACGAGGCCAAGCGCGGCACGCCCACGATGGGCGGGGTCATCTTCATCCTCGGCTCGATCGTGGGCTACTTCACCGGGGTCCTCGTCAGCGGGGAGACGCCGGCCCTGTCCGCGATCCTCGTCATCTGGCTCATGGTCGGCTTCGGCGTGGTTGGGTTCATCGACGACTACATGAAGGTACGCAGCCAGCGCAGCCTCGGGCTGTCGGGGTGGCGGAAGGTGATCGGTCAGCTCATCGTCGTGATCCCCTTCGGCATCGTGGCGCTCAACTTCCCGAACAAGTGGGGGCAGACGCCGGCCAGCGCGTCCATCTCCCTCTTCCGGGACATCACCTGGCTGAACCTCTTCGCGTTCGGCGTCATCCTCGGCTGGATCCTCTACCTCGCCTGGATCTCGATCATCGGGGTCGCGACCTCCAACAGCGTCAACCTCACCGACGGCCTCGACGGCCTCGCCGCCGGCGCGGGCGTGATCGTCGTCGGTGCATACAGCCTCATCGCGTTCTGGCAGTTCAAGCAGCCCTGCATCGGGGGAGACCCCGGTTCCCTCGGCGGTTGCTACGAGGTGCGCGACCCGTTCAACCTCGCCATCATCTCGGCCTCTTTCGCCGCGAGCCTCATCGGCTTCCTGTGGTGGAACGCCCCGAAGGCGAAGGTCTTCATGGGCGACGTGGGCTCGATGGCCATCGGCGGTGTCATCACCGCGATGGCGATCATGACCAGGACGGAGCTGCTGCTCCTCATCATCGCGGGCGTCTTCGTGCTCGCCTCCGGATCCGTGATCCTCCAGCGCGCCTACTTCAAGATCACCCGCGGCAAGCGGCTCTTCCTCATGAGCCCGTTCCACCACCACCTCGAGATGCGGGGATGGTCGGAGGTCACGATCGTGGTGCGGATGTGGATCATCGCGGGTCTGCTCGCCGTGTCCGCCGTCGGACTGTTCTACGTGGAGTGGCTGACCCGTGTCGGCTGAGCGCCTCGCCGGGCTGACGAGCTGGCACGCCGACTGGAGCGGCCTGCGCGTCGCCGTCCTCGGCCTCTCCATGACCGGCTTCTCCGTGGCCGACACCCTCGCCGAGCTCGGCGCCGACGTCCTCGTGCTGAGCGAGTCCGCGGAAGAGGAGTACGCCCGCCTCCTGCCCGTCATCGGCGCACGGCTGGAGCTCGGACCGCTCGACGCCGTCCCCGAGGCGCTGACGGCGTTCGCGCCTGAGGTCGTCATCGCGTCCCCGGGGTTCGCTCCGGCGCACCCGGTCATCCGCTGGGTCCAGGACGAGGGCATCGCCCTGTGGGGTGACGTCGAGCTCGCCTGGCGGGTGCGCGACAAGGTCCTCCGTGCGGACGGCACGCCGGCGGACTGGGTGCTCATCACCGGCACCAACGGCAAGACGACCACGACCCAGCTCACGGCGACGCTGCTCGTCTCCGGCGGACTCCGTGCCGCACCGTGCGGCAACATCGGCGTCCCCGTGCTGGACGCGGTCCGCGACCCCGTCGGGTTCGACGTGCTCGTCGTCGAACTCTCCAGCCACCAGCTCTGGTATCTCGGCCTGTCGCGCCCGGAGGGGGAGCTCTTCCCGCACGCCGCGGTCTGCCTCAACCTCGCCGACGATCATCTCGTCTGGCACGGCAGCGCGCAGGCCTACCGGGACGCGAAGGCCCTGGTCTATCGGAACACCCGCGTCGCCTGCGTCTACAACAAGGCCGACGAGGCCACGCGGCGGATGGTCGAGGAGGCCGAGGTCGTCGAGGGCGCTCGTGCCATCGGCTTCGACCTCGGCATCCCCGGGCCGAGCGATCTCGGCGTCGTGGAGGGGCTGCTCGTCGATCGGGCGTTCCTCGACGACCGCGCGCGCAGCGCCCTGGAGCTGACCACGGTCGCCGACCTGGAGGCCGCCGGCCTGTCGGCCCCGCACATCGTGCAGAACATCCTCGCCGCCAGTGCTCTCGCCCGGTCCCTCGGGGTCGAGCCCGAGGCCATCCACGGGGCGCTGCAGAGCTTCCGGCTGGATGCGCACCGCATCGAGGTCGTCGCGCGCCACGCCGGCATCACCTGGGTCGATGACTCCAAGGCGACGAACCCGCATGCGGCCGCGTCGTCACTGCGCGCGTACCCCGGTGCGGTGTGGGTCGTGGGTGGCGATCTCAAGGGCGTCGACATCGCCGATCTCGTCGCGGACGCGGGCGCGACCGCGCGCGCGGCTGTCGTCATCGGAGTGGACCGCACGGCCGTCATCGCGGCATTCGAGCGACACGCGCCGACGGTGCCGGTCTTCGAGGTCGATGCTGGCGACACTGGACAGGTCATGAACCGCGTCGTGGAGATCGCGGCGGGGATCGTCGACGGGGAGGGCACCGTGCTCCTCGCTCCCGCCGCCGCATCCTTCGACCAGTTCTCCAGCTACGCGGATCGCGGCCACCGCTTCGCCGAAGCGGTGCGGGAATGGATCGATCGGGGGAGCGCCGATGACGCAGGTGGCTCGCCCTCCGCGGTCTGAGTCGGGAGGCCTCGCGGCGCGGGTCTCGCTCGGACGCCGGTTCACGCCGGTGTCCACCGAGTTCCTGCTGATCGCGTCGACCGCCCTGCTCCTGACGATCTTCGGCCTCGTGATGGTGCTGTCGGCGACGAGCGCGACAGCGGTGGCGAAGGCCCAGAACCCGCTGGACGGTGCTCTCCGCCAAGGCGTCTTCGCTCTGCTCGGCATCCCGTTGATGTTCCTCATCAGCCGCTTCCCCGTGGCGTTCCTCAAGCGCATGGCGTGGCCGGCGCTGTTCGGCGCCGTGGCCCTGCAGCTCCTGGTGTTCACGCCACTCGGCGTCGCCGACGGCGGAAACCGGAACTGGATCCAGGTAGCGGGCTTCCAGATGCAACCGTCCGAGTTCCTCAAGCTGGCGCTCGCCCTGTGGATCGCCGCGGTCCTGCTGCGCAAGCAGACCATGCTCGGCACCTGGCACCACGTCTTCATCCCCGTCGTACCCGTCGGCGCGCTGGCGATCGGCACCGTGCTCGCGGGTAAGGACCTCGGCACCGCGATGGTGCTGGTCCTCATCCTCCTCGGCTGCCTCTTCTTCTCGGGCGTGAAGCTGCGGCTGTTCATCATCCCGATGATCCTGGGCGTGGCTGCTGTCCTCGCTTATGCGCTCTCCAGCAAGGACCGCATGCGGCGCATCACCGCCACCTGCGACGACATGACGCTCTACTACAACGACTGCTACCAGTCGATCCACGGCATCTGGGGCATGGCCTCCGGCGGTGTCTTCGGGCTCGGCCTCGGCAACTCCCAGGAGAAGTACGGGTGGCTCCCGGCGGCAGGAAACGACTTCATCTTCGCGATCGTCGGCGAGGAGCTGGGGCTGATCGGCTGCATCGTCGTGCTCGCCCTCTTCACGTTCTTCACCGTGGGTGTCTTCCATGTCATCCGCAAGACCTCGGACCCGTTCATCCGCGTCGCGGCCGGGGGGATCACGGTGTGGATCGTGGGTCAGGCCGTGCTGAACGTCGGCGTCGTCATCGGGGTCTTCCCCGTGATGGGTGTGCCCCTTCCCTTCATGTCCCAGGGGGGGACGGCGCTCTTGGCCGTGCTCATCGCCTGCGGTGTCCTGCTGGCTTTCGCGCGGACCATCCCGGTCGCCGAGAAGCAGTCAGCCGAGCGGGGTAGGGTCGCGAGGTGACTTCGTACCTCCTCGCCGGCGGTGGCACCGCCGGCCATGTGAACCCGCTGCTCGCCGTCGCCGACGCGTTGCGTGAGCGCGACTCCACGGCGACGATCCTGGTGCTCGGCACCGCGGAGGGGCTGGAGTCCCGTCTCGTCCCCGAGCGCGGCTACGAGCTGCTCATCGTCGACAAGGTGCCGTTCCCGCGGCGCCCGAACGCGCAGGCCGCCGCGTTCCCCGCGCGGTTCCGCCGGGCGATCGCCCAGGTGCGTGCGCACATCCGGCAGCACGGGATCGACGTCGTGGTGGGCTTCGGCGGCTACGCCTCCGCACCCGCCTACGTCGCCGCGCGTCGCGAGCGCGTGCCCTTCGTCGTGCACGAGGCCAATGCGAAGCCCGGGCTGGCGAATGTGCTCGGTGCCCGGGCAGCGGCGGGGGTCGGCGTGGCCTTCGCCGGGACGCCGCTCCGCGGGAGCGAGGTGGTCGGCATGCCGCTGCGGCGCGAGGTCATCACGCTCGACCGGGCGGCACGGCGGGCCGAGGCCGCGGAGTACTTCGGGCTCGACCCCGATCGCCCCGTGCTGCTCGTCTTCGGCGGCTCGCTCGGAGCGCAGCGCTTGAACGACGCTCTGGCGGATTCCTGGCGCGACATCCTCGCCGCGGGCTGGCAACTGCTGCACGTGACGGGGGAGCGCAGCGACCTCGCCGACCCGGGAGTGCCCGGCTATGCCCTCCGCCGGTACGTCGACCGCATGGATCTCGCGTTCGCCCTGGCCGACCTCATCGTGTCGCGTTCGGGATCGGCCACGGTGAGCGAGATCAGCGCGCTCGGTATCCCCGCGCTGTACGTGCCGTACTCGGTGGGCAACGGGGAGCAGCGTCTGAACGCCGGCTCGGCCGTGGCCGCCGGTGCCGCGCAGCTCCTTGACGATGCGACGTTCGACGGCGACGCCGTCCGGCGGATCGTCGTGCCGCTGCTCGGCGATCCTGACCGCATCGGGCGCATGGCGGAGGCGGCGGAGACCGCGGGCACCCGGACAGGGACCGAGAACGTCGTGGCGATGATCGATCGTGCCCTCGGTGCGGTGTGACGCCGCCGCCCGGACGAGAACGAAAAGTAGACTGAAGCGGACATGATCAGACCCGACCTCTCCCTCCCCATCCCCGAGACGATCACCTCCGCGCACTTCATCGGCATCGGTGGATCCGGGATGAGCGGACTCGCCAAGATGTTCCTCGACGCGGGCATCCGCGTCTCCGGCAGCGACCGCGCCGACAGCGACAACCTGCGGGCGCTGGCCGCCGCGGGGGCGACGGTCCACGTCGGTCATGATGCCGCTCACCTCGGCGACGCCGACACGGTCGTGCACACCGGCGCCATCTGGCCGGAGAACCCCGAGTTCGTCACCGCCAAGGAGCGGGGCCTCCACGTCATCCACCGGTCCCAGGCGCTGCACTGGCTGATCGGCACGCGGCGCCTCGTCTCGGTGGCGGGCGCGCACGGAAAGACCACATCGACGGGCATGATCGTCACCGCCTTGCGTGACCTCGGCGCCGATCCGCACTTCGTCAACGGCGGCGTGATCGAGCAGCTCGGCACGTCCAGCGCGACCGGGAGCGGCGACCTCTTCGTCATCGAGGCGGACGAGTCCGACGGCACCTTCCTCCTCTACGACACGGCTGTCGCGCTCATCACGAACGTCGACCCCGATCACCTCGACCACTACGGCTCCGACGAAGCCTTCCACGACGCCTTCGTGCGGTTCGCGGACGCCGCGTCGGAGGCGGTCGTCATCTCGAGCGACGACCCCGGCGCGCTCCGGGTCCTGGCAGGGCTGTCCCACCCGCGTGTCCTGACGTTCGGGCAGGCCGAGGAGGCCGACGTCCGCGTCAGCGAGATCGTCACCGCGGGCCCCGTCGCCGCCGTCGTCTCGCACGGAGGGGAGACGGAGCGCATGCAGCTCGCGGTCCCCGGCGTGCACAACGCGATCAACGCGACGGGGGCGGTCGCCGTCCTCCTCGCGCTCGGCCACCCGCTCCGCGACGCCGTGCGCGCCGTCGAGGGCTTCGCGGGAACCGTCCGTCGTCTCGAGCGCCACGGTGAGGAGCGCGGGGTCACGGTCTACGACGACTACTCCCATCACCCCACCGAGGTGCGCGCCGCGTTGGAGGCCATGCGCAGTCTGGCGGGTTCCGGCCGGCTTATCGCGATCCAGCAGCCGCACACGTACTCCCGGACGCAGCACATGTACCAGGAGTTCGCGGACGTCCTGGAGGAGCTCGCCGACCACACCGTGATGCTGGACGTCTACGGCGCCAGGGAAGACCCGGTGCCTGGCGTTACCGGTGAGCTGGTGAGCGGCGCGTTCCAGGACCCCTCCCGCGTGCACTTCGTCGCCGACTGGCAGGAAGCGGCCGACTACACGGCATCGGTTGCGGAGGAGGGTGACTTCGTCGTGACCCTCGGCTGCGGTAACGTCTACCAGCTCATCCCGCAGGTGCTGGAGTCACTTCGCCGGACCGACGGGGCGTAGCCCATGCGCCGGCCGCCCCCACTCCCGAGCGCTCCGGATACCCCGGGGGAGACGGACGACGCGTCCGAACGGCCCCTCCGCCGGCGTCCCGCCCCGCTGCGGTCGCCGGAGGAGGGGGGAGGCGCCTCGCCGGTCGAGTCCGCCGCAGTGATGCCCGAGGAGCGACCGATCCCGCGTTCGTCCATGGATGTCTGGCGCGCCGCACGCGCCCGCCGCAGGGCGCTCAGGGCGGAGATCCGTCGGTTCACCCAGCGATCCCGGCGGCGTCGTCTCGTCTGGCTGAGTGCCCTCGGAGCCGTGGTGCTGCTGATCGGAGGGAGTGTCGCCGCCGCCTACAGTCCGCTCTTCGCTGTGCAGCGCATCACGGTCACCGGCACCACGACGATCGATCCCGCGGTGATCGAAGGTGCCCTCGCGGACCAGCTCGGCACGCCGCTCGCCCTGGTCGATACGAGCGAGGTCAAGGCGGCATTGCTGACGTTTCCGCTCATCGAGACGTATGCCCTGGAAGCACGTCCGCCGCACGACCTGACCGTGCGCATCGTCGAGCGTACGCCGATCGGGGTGGTCGAGTCGGGTGCCGGGTTCACGCTCGTCGACGCAGCGGGCGTCGCTCTCTCGACGACAGCCCAGCGCCCCGCGGGTCAGCCGCTGGTGGAGGTGGAGGGTGGGGTCGACTCGGCTGCCTTCCGCAGTGCCGGGCTCGTCGTCCGGGCGCTTCCGTCGGACATCCGCAAGACGCTCACCGGTGTGCGGGCCTCGACGGCGGACGACGTGACCTTGACCCTTGAGTCAGGACTCACGGTCGTGTGGGGGAGCCAGGAGGACTCGGGGTTGAAGGCGCTCGCACTCTCCGCCGCGCTCGTGAAGAACCCCGATGCCTCGTCGATCGACGTCACGTCTCCCGACGTGGCGGTCGTCGGCTGATCACTTTCGGCGGGAATGGCGCGACACGCCCATGTCGCTGCGCGTGCGGGGCCGGGCGGCGCATACCTTCGATCTGAGAGAACGCAATACCGGGAAATACTTTACACCTCTAGTTGAGGTTTAAGGTTCACCCCCTTCCAGGCTCTACTAATCGGAGGCCGGCCATGAGCCAGAACCAGAACTACCTCGCCGTGATCAAGGTCGTCGGCGTCGGCGGTGGCGGCGTCAACGCCGTCAACCGCATGATCGAGCTCGGTCTCCGCGGAGTCGAGTTCATCGCCGTCAACACCGACGCCCAGGCGCTGCTCATGAGCGACGCCGACGTCAAGCTGGACGTGGGCCGCGAGCTCACCCGCGGTCTCGGCGCTGGTGCCGACCCCGAGGTGGGTCGTCGCGCCGCAGAGGACCACGCGGAGGAGATCGAGCAGGCCCTGACCGGTGCCGACATGGTCTTCGTCACCGCCGGAGAGGGTGGCGGCACCGGAACGGGTGGTGCCCCCGTCGTCGCCCGCATCGCGAAGTCGATCGGCGCGCTGACCATCGGTGTCGTCACGAAGCCGTTCTCCTTCGAGGGGCGTCGCCGCCAGAGCCAGGCCGAGGCGGGCGTCGCGAAGCTGAAGGAAGAGGTCGACACCCTCATCGTCGTCCCGAACGACCGTCTTCTCGAGATCAGCGACCGCGGCATCTCGATGATCGAGGCGTTCGCGACTGCCGACCAGGTCCTCCTCGCCGGTGTGCAGGGCATCACCGACCTCATCACGACCCCCGGTCTGATCAACCTGGACTTCGCCGACGTGAAGTCGGTCATGCAGGGAGCGGGATCCGCCCTGATGGGCATCGGTTCGGCCCGTGGCGCAGACCGTGCGATCAAGGCGGCGGAGCTCGCCGTCGAGTCGCCGCTGCTCGAGGCCTCGATCGAAGGTGCGCACGGTGTGCTGCTGTCGATCCAGGGTGGCTCGAACCTCGGCATCTTCGAGATCCACGACGCGGCGGATCTCGTCAAGGAGGCCGCGCACCCCGAGGCCAACATCATCTTCGGTACGGTCATCGACGACACGCTCGGCGACGAGGTGCGGGTGACCGTGATCGCCGCGGGCTTCGACGGCGGCGAGCCCTCGCTGCGGCTGGACCCGATGGTCGTCTCGCGTCCCTCGACCGCGTCTCTTCCCGAGGTGGCGCTGTCGGAGACCTCCGAGCCTGCGGCAGAGAAGAGCACGCCCGAGCCCGCCCCGGCGCCGACGGCACCGCGCACGCCGACGACGAGCATCGAGCCGGCCTTCGCCGACGACGACATCGACATCCCCGAATTCCTGAAGTGACGACACCGGTCGGCGCTTCGGCGCCATCGGACCTGGCCGCGCGGCTGTCGGCGATCGACGAGAAGATCGCCGACGCCGCGCGTGCCGCCGGGCGTTCCCCCGAGGGGATCACCCGGATCGTCGTCACCAAGTTCCACCCTGCCTCCTTGGTGCGCGATCTGCACGCTCTCGGAGTGCACGCGGTGGGGGAGAACCGGCAGCAGGAGCTCACCGCCAAGGCGGGCGAACTCTCCGCCCTCGACCTCGAGTGGCATTTCATCGGGCAGGGGCAGACGAACAAGGCCGCGGCGATCAGGCGGAGCGCCGACGTCGTGCATTCGGTGGACCGTGGCCGGTTCGCCGATGCCCTGCACCGTGCAGCCGAGACCGACGAGGTGCTCGACGTGCTCGTCCAGGTGAATCTCACCGAGGATGAGGGCAGAGGAGGCGTGGCGCCGGCGTCGGCGGTGGCGCTGGCCGAGCACGTGCTCGGTCTGTCCTCGCTGCGGCTCCGAGGCGTGATGGCCGTCGCGCCCCTCGACGAGGATCCCGCGAGCGCCTTCGCCCGTCTGCACCACATCGCCGCCGACGTGCGGACCGTCGCTCCCGAGGCGACCTGGATCTCCGCCGGGATGACCGGCGATTTCGCCGAGGCCATCGCCGCCGGCGCGACACACCTGCGGATCGGTTCCGCAATCACGGGACCGCGCCCCGCCCGGGGCTAACCTGTGACAAGACCAGCCCGAAACGTTCGAACCGGAGGACACGATGGGTAACCCGCTGAAGAAGACCATGGTGTATCTCGGCCTCGCCGACGAGGAAGAGGTCTACGAAGAGGAGACGCCGGCACCCGCCCGCGCCCAGCGTGAGCGTGAGCGTGAAGAGCCGGCTCCGGCTCCCGTCACACCGCTCCGTCGTCCCGTCGCCGTCCGCCAGCCTGCAGCAGGAGCCGTGAACGAGATCCTCACCGTCCACCCGAAGCAGTACCGCGACGCCCAGCTGATCGCGGAGAGCTTCCGCGAGGGCGTCCCGGTCATCATCAACCTCTCCCAGATGAGCGACGCCGACGCGCGCCGCCTCATCGACTTCGCGAGCGGTCTCTCCCTCGGCCTCTACGGCCGGATCGAGCGGGTGACCTCCAAGGTCTTCCTGCTCTCGCCGGAGAACATCGCGGTGTCCGGCCACGGGGGTATCGCGCACGCAGACGCCGAGTCTGCGGGCTTCGACCACTCGTAGACCGTGCAGCTGGTCTCGGTCCTCGCCAGCATCGTCCACCTGGTGCTGCTGGTCTACATCCTCGTGCTCTTCGCGAGGCTCATCCTGGACTACATCCCGATGTTCAATCGGGAGTGGCGTCCCAAGGGCTTCGGTCTCGTGGCCGCGGAGGCGGTGTACACGGTCACCGATCCGCCCATCCGGTTCTTCCGGCGGATCATCCCGCCGCTGCGTATCGGTCAGCTCTCGCTGGACTTCGGCTTCGCGCTGACCCTTCTGGTCGTCCTGATCCTGATGAACATCGTCCGGTTGTTCATCCGCTGACCACCCCGCGTGTCGCGCCCGGGGACGGCGGCGAGTTCGCCGAGCCTGGGTGTCGTGGCATCGCGACCCCAAGGCTCGGGGGCTATGCTGGCACCCAGGTGCGCGCCCCGGGTTCGCGCCACATCACGAACACGCCATACATCGGTACTGGCAATCGAACTCATCGAAAGAGGAGCCACCCATGGCACTTACCCCGGATGACGTCGTCACCAAGCAGTTCCAGCACGTCCGCTTCAAGGACGGCTTCGACCCGGACGAGGTCGACGACTTCCTCGACGAGATCGTCATCGAGTGGCGCAAGGCCCTCGAGGAGAACGCCGAGCTGAAGGCGAAGCTTGCCGCGTACGAGTCGGGCTCCACGCCTGCTCCCGCTGCGGCCGCCGAGCCGGCCGCCGCTGCTCCTGCCCCGGCGGCTGCCGCCGAGGCTCCCGCCGCCGACGCCGCACCGACCGGCTCCGCGACCGCGACCGCCGGCATCATCGAGCTCGCACAGCGTCTGCACGACGAGCACGTGGCCGAGGGTGAGGCCAAGCGCAACCAGCTCATCTCCGAGGCCGAGGCCGAGGTCGCCCGCATCCGCACGGAGGCCGAGGCGAAGCAGCGCGAGGAGACCGCGCGCCTGGAGCGCGAGCGCAACACGCTGGAGGCCCGCATCACGGAGCTGCGCAACTTCGAGCGCGACTACCGCTCGCAGCTCCGTGGCTACATCGAGGGCCAGCTCCGCGAGCTCGACGAGAAGTCGGCGTCGACGGACTCCACGCCGGTCTCCGCGATCGGCCTGTAAGGCGCCCTCTTGTCAGGACGTCGTCCCCTTCGTCGGTCGGCGGCCGGTGCGATCGTTGCGATTCTCGCAGCGGTCGTGCTGGCCGCCGATCAGTATGTGAAGTACCTCACGATCGAGAACCTGCCGCTGCATGAGGTTGTCCCGGTCCTCGGAGAGTTCCTCCAGCTCTACTACGTGCGCAATCCCGGCGCGGCGTTCTCCCTCGGCTCGGGGGTGACCTGGATCTTCACCATCGCGCTCGCAGTCGTCGCGGGCGTGATCGTCTGGAAGGCGTTCGGGCTCCGGTCTCGCCTCTGGGCGGTCGTCCTCGGCTGCCTGCTTGGGGGCGTGCTCGGCAACCTGTCGGACCGCCTCTTCCGCGAGCCAGGATTCCCCGTCGGCCACGTGGTCGACATGATCTCGATGCCGTGGATGATGCCGGCCATCTTCAACGTCGCCGACATCTTCATCGTCACCGGGATGATCTCGGTCGCCCTGCTCGTCGTGTTCGGACTGCGCTTCGACGGCACGCGGGAGAAGGACCACGCCCCGGTCGAGACCGACGAGGACGCCGAGGCCGCTGCCGCGTCCGAGGGGCGCTGAGCGTGGAGTCCCGGTCGCTGCCCGTCCCGGACGGGCTCGACGGCACACGCGTGGACGCCGCCCTCGCCAAGCTTCTCGGGTTCTCGCGGACCTTCGCGGCGGAGGTGGCCGCTTCCGGCGGCGTGCGTCTGGACGGCGTCACCCTCGACAAGTCGGACCGGCTGCGGGGTGGTGCCTGGCTCGATGTCGAGTGGCAGCCGAAGGAAGGGCCGAAGATCGTGCCCATCGCGGTGCCCGAACTCGGCATCGTCTACGACGACGAGGACATCGTCGTGGTGGACAAGCCGACCGGCGTCGCCGCCCACCCCTCGCTCGGGTGGGAGGGGCCCACGGTCGTCGGTGCTCTCGCCGCCGCCGGGTTCCGCGTCGCGACCAGCGGCGCCCCCGAGCGTCAAGGCGTCGTGCACCGTCTCGACGTCGGCACGAGCGGTCTCATGGTGGTCGCCAAGAGCGAAGCGGCGTACACCGCTCTCAAGCGGGCGTTCAAGGAGCGCACGGTCGAGAAGATCTACCACGCAGTGGTGCAGGGGCATCCGGACCCGCTCGTGGGCACGATCGATGCGCCGATCGGTCGGCACCCGAACCACTCCTGGAAGTTCGCGGTCGTCCCGGACGGCAAGCCTTCCGTGACGCATTATGAGACCCTCGAGGCGTTTCCGGGGGCCTCGCTGCTGGAGATCCACCTGGAGACGGGCCGCACGCACCAGATCCGCGTGCACATGGCGGCACATCGGCACCCGTGCGTCGGGGATCCGCTCTACGGCGCCGACCCGACGCTCTCCGCCCGCCTCGGACTCACGCGCCAGTGGCTGCACGCGCATCAGCTGGCCTTCGCGCATCCGACGACGGGGGAGTGGGTCCAGTTCGCCTCGCCCTATCCGGAGGACTTCCAGCATGCGTTGGACGTGCTGCGCGGGGAATAGTCCATCCGCCGGGGCGGCGGGGCGCCGGTGTCCGTGGTCTCCGCCACACTGACCGCATGAGCATCGTGGTGCGCCCGGCGACGGTCTTCGATGACGTCGCCGCGGTCGTGGGACCGAAGAAACCGACGTCGAACGTCTGCTTCTGCCTGAGCTATCGGATCGGCAACAAGGAGAACGTCTCCCTTCGCGGTCCCGCACGGGCCGAGCGGGTGCGTGAGCTCTGCCACCAGGATCCTCCTCCCGGCGTGCTCGCCTACCTCGACGACGAGCCGATCGGCTGGGCGGCGTTGCACCCTCGACGCGATACGAGCTTCGCGCGCAATCGCCTCATCCCGCACGTCGACGACCTCGACGTGTGGTCCCTGTGGTGCTTCCGGGTCCGCCCTGGGCACCGCAAACAGGGTGTCTCCCACGCCCTCATCGCGGGCGCGGTCGCCTACGCGCGCGAACGGGGCGCACCCGCGATCGAGGGGTATCCGGTCGACAACGCCGGTGCGAAGGTGAACCTCACGATGGCGTACGTCGGGACGCGGCGTCTCTTCGAGAGCGCGGGGTTCGCGAAGGCGGCGGACACGGGCTCCGTCCTCGACGGCTTCCCCCGCGTGCTCATGCGGCTGGACCTCCGCGAGAAAGCGTGAACCGTCTTCCGCTACCGGGGCAATACAGAGTGTGAACACAGACAGCGAGGTCATCGCTCGGTCGCTCGACGAGCCGCGGGCGTTCTCCGCCATCTTCGAGCGGCATGTGCGTCCGGTCGGCGGGTACATCCGGCGGCGTGTCGGCGAGGATGCGGTCGACGACGTGCTCAGTGAGACGTTCCTGGTCGCCTTCCGCCGTCGAGCTTCTTTCGATCTCGATGTCGCGTCGGCGCTGCCGTGGCTCCTGGGCATCGCCACGAGGATGATCAAGCGGCACCGCGCGGCCGAAGTACGGCAGTGGCGGGCTTTCGAGGCCACTTCGGGCACCGAGGGGCCCGCGGAGCACCCGTACGCGGCGTCCGACGCGCGGCTCGACGCCGATGCCGCCCTGCGAGCACTCGCGCCCCGCATCGCCGGGCTCCCGGCCAGGGACCGCGACGTGCTGCTCCTGCATGCCTGGGGTGATCTCACCTACGAGCAGATCGCCGTCGCCCTCGGCATCCCGGTCGGGACGGTGCGGTCGCGGCTCAACCGGGTCAGACGACGGCTCGCCCCGCCGGGTTCGCGCGGGCAGACCCGACTCACATGGATGGCGAAGGAGGAGAGCGATGCTGCTTATGGAACGAGTGCGTGACCTCGGCGCGGATCAGGCGGAAGCCTCGGACGAGAGCATCCGTCGTGCCCGCGCCACTCTGGCTGCCGTGGTGTCAGCCGCGCGTGCTCCGCGGGGCGGACGACGACGGGAGCGGGTGTGGACCGGCCTCGGCATCGCGGGGCTGACGGCCGGGGCCGCGGTGGTGGCGCTGGGCGCCGGAGGTCTCCTGTTCCCGGTGATGCCCGATGCCGCCGCTGCGGCGGTCCTCGAGCAGGCGGCGAGCGTCACCGTCGATGCCCAGGATCTGACCCCGGAGGAGGGACAGTACATCCGGATCGAGACCGTCGATGAGTTCGTCCAGTTCTGGGATGGAGACGCCGCCGACGACGGCGACGACGACACCTTCGCCTTCAACGCCTCCCGGGAGACGGGGGACGCGGCCGTCCTGGTGAGGGACACACGGGTGCTGTACATCCCTGCAGACCGCTCGGCCGACTGGTTCTACGACTGGGGGAACGCCAAAGTGGTGCGGTCGTTCGGCGCGCAGGGCACGCGGGCCGCACAGGAGTGGCCCTCGTCACCCGGTGCGGCGATCCGCGAGCGCGGCACGGTGCAGGTCCTCCCCGGGGGCGCCTGGCCGGTCGGCGAGGGCGATCCGCCGCCCGTTCCGCAGTTGGCGGACGGCTATCGCCCCTACTACGCCGAGATGCCGCGGGAACCGGCGGCGCTACGGGACTGGCTGCGCGACCGGTCCGGGCTGGCCGACGAGGAGGGTGATCGGTGGGTGGTGGCGAGCCTCTCCGACCCCTCCGCGATCAACCTCATGCCGGCCGAGCTGAGAGCGGCCTTCTTCCGCGCGATCGCCTTGATCCCGGGCTTCGAGCTGGTCGACGAGGGCGACGGCACGGCCACGCTGCGCTATGCGGTTCCCGGCCACCGGACGACGACCATCGTGGTCGACACGACGCACGGACTCGTGGACTCGATCGCGGAGGGCTACGGGTCCGGAGGGGTCATCGGAGACACGCCGGAGTCGACGACGAGCGTCGTCACCGAGGTGGTGGACGAGGTGCCGTGAGGCCGGCCGATGTCGATGGCCGAACGTAGACTCGAAGCATGGCATCCGACTCCTTCGTCCACCTGCACGTGCACAGCGAGTACTCGATGCTCGACGGGGCTGCGAAGATCAATGCGATGACGCAGGCTGCGGCCGATTACGGCATGCCGGCGATCGCGGTGACGGACCACGGGAACACCTTCGCGGCGTTCGAGTTCTACAACGCCGCCCGCAATGCCGGCATCAAGCCGATCGTGGGTCTCGAGGCGTACGTCACCCCGGGCACGCACCGCAGCGACAAGACCCGCGTGCAGTGGGGCTCGGCGGACCAGCGCAGCGACGACGTGTCCGGCTCGGGCGCGTACACCCACATGACCATGTGGAGTCAGAGCACGGAGGGCATGCACAACCTCTTCCGGCTGAGCTCGCTGTCGAGCATGGAGGGGTACTACTTCAAGCCGCGTATGGACCGCGAGCTGCTCCAGACGTACGGCAAGGGGCTCATCGCCACGACGGGGTGCCCGTCGGGAGAGGTGCAGACGCGGTTGCGGCTCGGTCAGTACGACGCCGCCCGCGCGGCCGCAGCGGAGTTCCAGGACATCTTCGGCAAGGAGAACTACTTCGCCGAGATCATGGACCACGGCCTGTCGATCGAGCGCCGGGTCATGACGGATCTGCTGCGTCTCGCGAAAGACCTCGGCATCCCGCTCGTGGCCACCAACGACTCGCATTACACCCACCAGCACGAGGCTGACGCCCACGCAGCCCTGCTGTGCGTGCAGTCCGGCTCCACGCTCGACGACCCGAACCGCTTCAAGTTCGACGGCGACGGGTACTACATCAAGACCGCCGCTGAGATGAGGCAGCTCTTCCGGGACCACCCGGAGGCCTGCGACAACACGCTCCTGATCGCCGAGCGGTGCGAGGTCGAGTTCAACACCTCGGCGAACTACATGCCGCGGTTCCCCGTGCCTGAGGGTGAGACCGAGGACAGCTGGCTCATCAAGGAGGTCGAGAAGGGCCTCCACTACCGGTACCCGAACGGCATCCCGGACAAGGTGCGCAAGCAGGCCGAGTACGAGACCGGCATCATCCTCCAGATGGGCTTCCCCGGCTACTTCCTCGTCGTCGCCGACTTCATCAACTGGGCCAAGGACAACGGCATCCGCGTCGGTCCGGGGCGTGGCTCCGGTGCGGGTTCGATGGTCGCCTATGCGATGAAGATCACCGACCTCGACCCTCTCGAGCACGGTCTGATCTTCGAGCGGTTCCTCAACCCGGACCGCGTGTCGATGCCCGACTTCGACGTCGACTTCGACGACCGCCGCCGGGGCGAGGTCATCGAGTACGTGACCCGGAAGTACGGATCCGAGCGGGTCGCACAGATCGTCACGTACGGCACGATCAAGTCGAAGCAGGCCCTCAAGGACGCCGGGCGCGTCCTCGGCTTCCCGTTCAGCATGGGCGAGCGGCTCACCAAGGCGATGCCGCCGGCCGTGATGGGCAAGGACATGCCCCTCGACGGCATGTTCGACTCCGCGCACCCGCGCTACAAGGAGGCCAGCGAGTTCCGGGCTCTCATCGAGACCGACCCCGAGGCGAAGACGGTCTTCGACCGGGCACTCGGCCTCGAGGGGCTGAAGCGGCAGTGGGGCGTGCATGCTGCCGGCGTCATCATGTCGTCGGAGCCCCTGCTCGACATCATCCCGATCATGCGCCGCGAGCAGGACGGCCAGATCGTCACGCAGTTCGACTATCCGTCGTGCGAGTCCCTCGGCCTCATCAAGATGGACTTCCTCGGCCTCCGGAACCTCACGATCATCTCGGACGCGCTCGACAACATCCGCATGAACCGGGGCGAAGAGCTCGATCTCGAGCACCTCGGTCTCGACGACCCCGCCGTCTACGAGCTGCTGGCCCGCGGCGACACGCTCGGCGTGTTCCAGCTCGACAGTCCGCCGCTGCGTTCACTCATGCGGCTCATGAAGCCGGACAACTTCGGTGACATCTCCGCCCTCATCGCGCTGTACCGTCCGGGGCCGATGGGAGCGAACTCCCACACCAACTACGCGCTGCGCAAAAACGGGCAGCAGGAGATCACCCCGATCCATCCCGAACTCGCGGAGCCGCTCGCCGAGATCCTGGAGGAGTCCTACGGGCTCATCATCTACCAGGAGCAGGTCATGGCGATCGCGCAGAAGGTGGCCGGGTTCAGCCTCGGTCAGGCCGACATCCTGCGCCGAGCGATGGGAAAGAAGAAGAAGTCCGAGCTGGACAAGCAGTACGCCGGGTTCGCGGCGGGAATGACCGAGCGCGGCTTCGGGGAAGGAGCGGTCAAGGCGCTGTGGGACATCCTCCTGCCGTTCTCGGATTACGCCTTCAACAAAGCGCACTCCGCCGCGTACGGTCTCGTGTCCTATTGGACCGCCTATCTCAAGGCGCACTACCCGGCCGAGTACATGGCCGCCCTCCTCACGAGCGTCGGCGACTCGAAGGACAAGATGGCGCTCTACCTGAACGAGTGTCGCCGGATGGGGATCAAGGTGCTCCCGCCGGACGTCTCGGAGTCGATCAACTTCTTCGCGGCCGTCGGCGACGACATCCGCTTCGGTCTCGGCGCCGTCCGCAACGTCGGCACGAACGTCGTCGACGGCATCGTGCAATCCCGCAAGGATGAGCGGTTCACCTCGTTCCACCACTTCCTCGACAAGGTGCCGCTGCACGTCGCCAACAAGCGCACGGTCGAGTCGCTCATCAAAGCCGGGGCCTTCGACTCCATGGGGGACACCCGTCGGGCCCTCCTCGAGATCCATGAAGACGCCGTGGAGGCGGCGGTGGACCGGAAGCGCAACGAGGCTCAGGGCGCCATCGGCTTCGACTTCGACAGTCTCTACGACGGCATGGAGGAGGCGGCCCCCGCGAAGGTGCCTCCTCGTCCCGAGTGGATCAAGAAGGACAAACTCGCCTTCGAGCGGGAGATGCTCGGCCTCTACGTCTCCGACCACCCGTTGGCTGGCCTCGAGGTCCCGCTCGCGAAGCATGCCTCGATCTCCATCCACGACCTCAACAACTCCGAGGACCTGCAGGACGGCGATCAGGTCACTGTGGCCGGCCTCGTCACGAGTGTCCAACATCGTGTGGCGAAGGCGAGCGGAAACCCCTACGGCATGATCACCGTGGAGGACTTCAACGGCGAGGTCACCGTGATGTTCATGGGCAAGACGTACCTCGAGTTCCAGCACACTCTGCAGCAGGATGCGATCCTCGCCGTGCGCGGTCGGGTGTCGCGCCGCGACGACGGGCTCAATCTGCATGCGCAGTCGGCGTTCGCGCCCGACGTCGGCTCCTTCGACGCGGCGGGTCCGCTCTCGCTCGTCCTCGCGGAGCAGCGCGCCACTGAGCGGGTCATGACGGAGCTGGCGGAGGTACTCCGGCGGCACAGCGGGGACACCGAGGTGCTGCTGCGCGTGCACCGCGCGGGCACGGCGAAGGTGTTCGAGGTGCCCATGCCGGTGAAGGTCTCCGCCGACCTCTTCGGTGACCTCAAGTCACTGCTCGGACCAACCTGTCTGGGGTGAGCGGGTAGGATCGGGAGCCGTCGAGAGCACCGGAAAGACGTGGTGCGCCGACGAGGAAAGGACGACTATGAGCACGGATCTTCCCGAGCCGGACACCGAAGCGGTGTTCAGCGATGAGGACGGCGTCCTCTACGACGACGAGGTCACGCCGGAGTACGGCATCCTCGGTTTCACGCTGCGCGAGCTGCTGATCGTGGGCGTATGGGCGGTCTCCTTCCTCGTCTCCTTCTTCCCCCTCAGCGGGGGCATCTCGCTGTGGGGCATCGGCATCCAGTGGATCCTGCCGATCGGCGTGCCCACCGTGGCCGTCTTCCTCCTTGTCCTCCGGCGTTTCTCGCCGGACGGGATCCGGAGAGTCGGGTCGCTCGGAATCGACCAGTTCGCCTCCGTGGCGTTCTCGGTGTCGGCCTGTGTGTGGGCAGGGAATCTGTGGCTCGCTTTCTCCGCCGTCATCTCCACCGGCAATTGGGGTCTGCCCTGGAACGCCGTCGTGCAGGTCATCACCTCGACCGCGCTCGTCGTGCTCACCGTCTTCGCGCC
Organism: Microbacterium sp. LCT-H2; assembly: GCF_001866135.1. GTDB lineage: Bacteria > Actinomycetota > Actinomycetes > Actinomycetales > Microbacteriaceae > Microbacterium. The sequence goes on along the minus strand of NZ_MODW01000008.1, from coordinate 11,038 downwards.
GCTCATCCCGGGGCTCAAGGAGGACTTCCAGGGGCGTCTCGTCACGCTGGCGCACCGCAACGCCAATCCGGTGCGCCCGGTGATCGCACGGCCGCGTCCCGAGGCGACGTCGAGCGGATCCGCCGCCGAGTCCCCTGCGGCCGCCGAGTCTCCCGCTGCGGCAGCCGAGGGCGAGACAGCCGTCATCTCCGACGCCGACGCCGATGCCGAGCAGGGCACCGCCGACGCGGACGCCGCCGATCTCCGCGACACCGACACCGACACGAGCGATGTGTCGGCGAGCGGCGCAGATCGCGTCCCTCTCACCGCGCATGCCTCGGGTGGGGGAACCGGAACCGTGCCGGTCTCCGCGGAGGACGAGTACACACCGGTCTACTCACGGCGCTCCCGCGGAGAGCAGCCGGAGATCGTTTCCGACACCGGCAGCATCGAGTCGCTGCTGGGCGCCAAGGCGCTCTCCGAGGAGGAACTCGCGGCCGCGCAGGAACCGGCATCGGATGATGCGACGGCGGTGCAATCCGTCATCGACGATCACCAGGCAGCCGCCCCGCGTCGGAACGCGCCCGAGGCGCAGCCCTTCTGGATCCTCGCCCCGACGGAGCGCGACGTGCACGACGAACGCGGAGAGCCGATCTTCCGCATCGGTCCGACCGCCTGGGCGCTGGTCATCGAGGATCGGGGCGGGGCGTTCGTCGTGCGCCACGATGACGGGCGCATCGGCTACCTCCACGACATCGCAGGCATCACGAAGGGCTGACATGCGCACGATCGATCTGCGGGGGCGCGAGCTCTCGCCCGCTGACATGCTCGCAGCCGTTCCGCGCGCGACCCAGGCGCGAGCCGAGGCGCTCGACACCGCCGCGCGTCTTGTCGACGACGTTCAGGATCGCGGCGAGGACGCGCTGCGGGAACAGGCGGAGCGGTTCGACCGGGTCACCGGGCACGCCGTGCGGGTGCCGGAAGCACACCTCGCGGAGGCGCTGTCGAACCTGGCTCCGACGGTCCGCGCTTCCCTCGAGGAGGCCATCCGACGTGTGCGCCTGGCCTCGGCCGCGCAGGTTCCCGCACCGCAGGTGACGAGGATCGGCGAGGGAGCGACCATCACGCAGCGCTGGCAGCCGGTGGCCCGTGTCGGGGTCTACATCCCCGGGGGCAAGGCCGTCTACCCGTCGAGCGTCGTCATGAACGTCGTTCCCGCGCAGGTCGCGGGGGTGCAGCAGATCGCCCTCGCCTCGCCGCCGCAGGCGGACCAGGACGGTCGCGTCCACCCGACCATTCTGGCCGCCGCGGCGCTGCTCGGGGTCTCCGAGGTCTATGCGATGGGCGGAGCTGGAGCCATCGGTGCGCTCGCCCACGGTGTCGCGAGCCTGGGGCTCGATCCCGTCGATGTCGTGTCGGGACCGGGAAACAACTACGTCGCGTCGGCGAAGCGGGCCGTCGCCGGGGTGGTCGGCACGGACTCCGAGGCCGGCGCGACCGAGATCCTCGTCGTCGCCGACGCCGACGCCGACCCTCGTCTCATCGCCGCCGACCTCGTCAGCCAGGCCGAGCACGACGAGCAGGCCTCGGCCGTCCTCGTGACGGATGACCTGGAGATCGCGGAGCAGGTCCGCGCAGAGGTCGAGCAGCAGGCCGCGCGCACCCGGCACAGCGAACGCGTCAGGGCCGCGCTGTCCGGCCCGCAGTCGGCGATCGTGCTGGTGGACGACCGAGCGACGGCGGCCGCGTTCAGCAACGCCTACGCCCCGGAGCACCTGGAGCTGCACCTCGCGGATGCGGAGGAGGCGGCAGCCGCCTTCACGAGCGCCGGTGCCGTGTTCGTCGGCGACCAGACGCCCGTCAGCCTCGGTGACTACATGGCCGGAAGCAACCACGTGCTGCCCACCGGTGGTCAGGCTCGCTATGCACCGGGCCTGGGCGCCTATACGTTCCTCCGCCCACAGCAGGTCGTCTCCTACGACCGCTCGGCCCTGGCCGCTGTTCGGGAGGGTGTGGTCGCGCTGGCCGAGACCGAGGTGCTCCCGGCCCACGGCGAGGCGATCGAGGCCCGCTTCACCGCGTAGGATCTGTCAGATGCACTGCCCCTTCTGCCGTCACCCCGACTCCCGGGTCATCGACTCCCGCACCAGCGACGACGGGCTCTCGATCCGTCGGCGCCGTCAGTGTCCGGAATGTGGAGGACGGTTCTCCACGACGGAGACGGCGAGCCTCAACGTCATCAAGCGCTCCGGCGTCATGGAGCCCTTCAGCAGGGAGAAGGTCATCTCCGGTGTGCGCAAGGCCTGCCAGGGGCGTCCCGTGACGGAGGCGGACCTCGCGATCCTGGCGCAGCGGGTGGAGGAGGCGGTCCGGCAGACCGGCGTCTCCCAGCTCGACACGAACGAGATCGGCCTCGCCATCCTGGGGCCGCTCCGTGAGCTCGACGAGGTCGCCTTCCTCCGCTTCGCGAGCGTCTACCAGGCGTTCGACTCGCTCGAGGACTTCGAGTCCGCGATCAGCGACCTCCGGGCCGACCACGCGAAGGCGGAGGCGGCGGACCGGTAATCTGGCAGGGATGTATCCGCTGCTCTTCCGCGCCGTCCTGTCGCGCTTCGACCCCGAGTTCGCCCACCACGCCGGCATGGCGGTGATCCGCGTCCTCGGTGTGCCGCCGCTCTCGTGGGCCACCCGCGCGATGACCCGCCCCGACCCTTCGCTTCGCGTCGAGGCCCTGGGGCTGACGTTCCCGTCGCCGTTCGGCATCGCGGCCGGGTTCGACAAGAACGCCGTCGGCGTCCGCGGCCTCGCCGCGCTCGGCTTCGGGCACGTCGAGGTCGGGACGGTCACCGCCGTCCCGCAGGAGGGCAACCCGAAGCCGCGCCTGTTCCGACTGGTCGCGGATCGCGCGGTCATCAACCGCATGGGCTTCAACAACCAGGGCGCGGACGCTGCCGCCCGCCGCCTCGCCCGCCTCCGCCGTGGCGCCCCCGACACGGTGATCGGCGTGAACATCGGCAAGAGCCGCGTGGTGGATGTGGAAGACGCCGTCGACGACTACGTCGCCTCGGCCACCCGCCTGGCTCCGCTGGCCGACTATCTCGCGGTCAACGTCTCATCGCCGAACACTCCGGGGCTGCGGGGCCTGCAGGCGGTGGAGACCCTGGCGCCGTTGCTGCGCGCCGTCCGTGACGCGGCCGGGTCCACCCCGCTGCTCGTGAAGATCGCCCCCGATCTGTCGGACGATGAGATCACCGCGATCGCGCGGCTCGCCGTCGAGGAAGGGCTCGCGGGCATCATCGCTCACAACACGACGATCAGCCGTGACGGACTGCGCACCGATGCCGCCGTCGTCGAGGCGGCGGGCGCGGGCGGTCTGTCCGGCGCGCCACTCAAGCAGCGGTCGCTGGAAGTCCTCCGGGTCGTGCGCGCCGCGGTCCCCGAGGACTTCTGCGTGATCGCGGTGGGCGGCGTCGAGACGGCCGCCGACGTGCAGGAGCGTCTGGATGCCGGGGCCACCCTGGTCCAGGGCTACACGGCGTTCCTCTATCGCGGCCCGTTCTGGGGTCGCGAGATCAACCGAGGACTGGTCAGTCCGGGTACTGCCCGCGCTTGACCTGCGGCTTGGGCAGGCGCATGAAGCGCATCTGCAGGGCTCGCATGCCGGCGTACCAGCCGAGACCCTTCTCGACGCGGTCCTTGCCGAACTTCGCGGCCGCCTTGCGCTTGACCCGCATGCCGAGGAGGATCATGCCGCCGATCGCGATCACGAGGTACGCCATCATGAACAGGTACGCGTAGAACGAGATCATCATGTTCGTCGGCAGCAGCGAGGCCAGGATGACGAGCACCATGACACCCATCACGAACTCGGCGGGGTGCCAGCCGGCGTCGACGTAGTCGCGTACCCATCGGCGCTGCGGGCCCTTGTCACGCGCGGGGAGGTACTTCTCCTCGCCGGCGGCCATGCCGGCCTGCGCCTTCGCGCGGCGCTCGTTCAGCTCGGCGCGAGCCGCGGCCTTCGCCTCCTTGGTGTTCGCCACGAGGGGGCGGCGACGCGCAGCCTCCTGCTCGGCGCGGGTCGGCGTCGCGCGTCCCTTGCCGACGGCAGGCGTCTGGGGGGCGTCGTCGTTCGTCGAAGGGGAGGCGGGGGTAGTGGCCACGAGGTTCCTCGGTTCGCTGGGGTGGGTCGCCTTAAGATTACTCGCATGACCTCACCTGCACTTCCCAGCGAGTCCGACGCCGCCGTCCTCGAAGCCGTCGCCACCGGCATCCCCTCCGCGCTGTCGGACCTCGGAAGCCTCGTGCGTATTCCCGGCATGGCCTGGCCCGCCTTCGACCAGGCTCAGCTCGAGCGCAGCGCCGACGCCGTCGCCACGCTCGCGCGCGGCACCGGGGTGTTCGACGAGGTGAGGGTGCTCCGTGCTGACATCCCCGGCACAGACGAGCAGGGCCAGCCGGCCGTCCTGGCGACCCGCGCCGCGCGGAACGGCAAGCCGACGATCCTCCTCTACGCCCACCACGATGTGCAGCCTCCGGGGGATGACGCCCTGTGGGAGACGCCGCCGTTCGAGCCGACCGTGCGCGACGGGCGCCTCTACGGCCGCGGAGCCGCGGACGACAAGGCGGGCATCATGGCGCACATCGGCGCGATCCGAGCGGTCGCCGACGTGCTCGGCGACGACCTCGACCTCGGGATCGCGATGTTCGTCGAGGGGGAGGAGGAGTACGGCTCGCGGTCGTTCGCGCAGTTCCTCTCCGACAACAAGGACGCCCTCCGCGCCGATGCGATCGTCGTCGCGGATTCCGGCAACTGGGATTCCGTCACGCCGGGCCTGACCGTGTCTCTCCGCGGCAACGCCCGCTTCACCCTGAAGGTGCGCACGCTCGACCACGCCTCGCACTCCGGGATGTTCGGCGGCGCCGTGCCCGACGCGATGATGGCGACGGTGCGACTCCTCGCCACGCTGTGGAACGAGGACGGCTCCGTCGCGGTCGACGGGATGACCGCTCGGGATGCCGAGACGCCCGAGTACACCGAGGAGACGCTGCGCGACGAGGCCGGGCTCCTCCCGGGGACGACGCCCATCGGCGACGGCACGATCCTCAGCCGCATCTGGAACAAGCCCTCCATCACGGTCATCGGCATCGACGCGACGAGTGTCGCTGCCGCGTCGAACACGCTGCTCCCGGAGGTGACCGTGGTGATCAGCGCCCGTGTCGCGCCCGGGCAGTCCGGCCAGGATGCCTACGAGGCTCTGGAGCGTCACCTCCGTGCACACGCGCCCTTCGGCGCCGAGCTGACCTTCTCCGATGTGGACCTCGGCAACCCCTTCCTCGTGGACACCAGCGGGTGGGCCGTCGCGCTGACCCGGGAAGCCATGCGTGACGGGTACGGGGTGCCCCCGGTGGATCTCGGTGTGGGCGGGTCCATCCCGTTCATCGCGGATCTCGTGCGGGAGTTCCCGCAGGCGCAGATCCTCGTCACCGGTGTGGAGGATCCGCACTCCCGCGCGCACAGCCCCAACGAGTCGCTGCATCTGGACACCTTCCGGCACGCCGTAGCGACCGAGGCACTGCTGCTCGCCCGTATGAACGCGCGGGAGATCTGAGCCTTCCGTCCGCACCGGCGGTAGAATCGTCGGAGAGCCCGTACCCGGCCCGTCCTGAGGAGCGACATGAGCGACACCACCCTGTCCGCAGAGACCACGAGCGCACACGGCGTCACGCTGACGGACGCCGCCGCCACGAAGGTGAAGAACCTCCTGGAGCAGGAGGGACGCGACGACCTGCGTCTGCGCGTCGCCGTGCAGCCGGGCGGCTGCTCGGGCCTGATCTACCAGCTGTACTTCGACGAGCGCTACCTCGAAGGCGACGAGACGGTCGACTTCGACGGTGTCGAGGTCATCGTCGACAACATGAGCGTTCCCTACCTCGACGGTGCCTCGATCGACTTCAAGGACACCATCTCCGAGCAGGGCTTCACGATCGACAACCCGAATGCGGCGGGCAGCTGCGCCTGCGGCGACAGCTTCCACTGACACGTTCTTCCCGCGAACGGCCGTCGTCACCTCGTGTGACGGCGGCCGTTCGGCGTCTCAACCTGCATGGTTGGCATGAATCAGGTGTGAGGTTGCTCTAGACTTGAACATGCCTTGTCCGCGATCTGAAAGGTGCATCGTGCCCTCGAAACGCCGCCTTCGTTGGGCCGCACTCCCTGTGGGAGTTGTGGCAGCTGTGGCTCTGGCGGGATGTACTCCCACCGAGCTGAACGGCTTTCTACCGGGCTTCGTGGACGGTGGTCCGGCAGCAACCAACCAGACGGAGCGTGTCTCGTCCCTCTGGGTGAACTCCTGGATCGTTCTCCTCGCGGTCGGCGTCGTCACCTGGAGCCTCATGGCCTGGGCTGCGATCGCGTACCGCCGGCGCAAGGGCCAGACCGGCCTGCCGGTGCAGATGCGCTACAACATGCCGATCGAGATCTTCTACACGATCGTGCCGCTCATCCTCGTGCTGGGCATGTTCTTCTTCACGGCTCGCGATCAGACCGAGATCGAGGCGAAGTGGGACGACCCCGACGTGGAGATCACCGCGATCGCCAAGCAGTGGGCGTGGGACTTCCAGTACGACGGTGAAACCGATGAGGACACCGTCTGGACGATGGGCATCCAGGCCCAGCCGGACGCCGAGGGCAACATCGACCAGGCCGAACTGCCGACGCTGGTGCTCCCCGTCGACCAGAAGGTCACGATCAACCTGCAGTCCCGAGACGTCATCCATTCCTTCTGGATCATCGACTTCCTCTACAAGAAGGACATGTTCATCGGGAAGGACAACTCCTGGTCCTTCATCCCCACTCGTGAGGGCGAGTACGCCGGCAAGTGCGCCGAGCTCTGCGGCGAGTACCACTCGATGATGCTCTTCAACGTGAAGGTCGTCTCGCAGGACGAGTACGACGCTTACCTGCAGTCCCTCGAGGAAGAGGGCAACACGGGAGACATCACCGACGCGTACGACCGTCTCTCGAACCTCCCCGGCACCTCCGGGAAGACCGACACCGAGGAAGGAGAGGAGTAAGTCATGTCGACCACTGAAGCTCCTCGCACCGACGAGGCACCCCGCTCCCGTCCCACCACCCTGCCCGCGCGCCAGGCCGCTCTGATGAGCTCGTCGCGCGTCGAGCAGAAGGGCAACATCGTCGTCAAGTGGATCACCTCCACGGACCACAAGACGATCGGGTACATGTACCTCATCGCCTCGGTGATGTTCTTCCTCCTCGGCGGCGTGATGGCCCTCGTCATCCGCGCCGAGCTGTTCGCGCCGGGCATGCAGATCATCCCGACGAAGGAGCAGTACAACCAGCTGTTCACGATGCACGGCACGATCATGCTGCTGATGTTCGCGACGCCGCTGTTCGCGGGCTTCGCGAACGCGATCCTGCCGCTGCAGATCGGTGCTCCGGACGTCGCGTTCCCGCGTCTTAACGCCTTCGCCTTCTGGCTGTTCCTGTTCGGTTCGACCATCGCCGTCGCCGGCTTCCTCACCCCGCAGGGTGCCGCCTCGTTCGGGTGGTTCGCGTATCAGCCGCTGGCCAACGCCTCGTTCTCGCCGGGTGCCGGTGGAAACCTCTGGATGCTCGGTCTGGGCATCTCGGGCTTCGGAACCATCCTCGGTGCGGTGAACTTCATCACGACGATCATCACGATGCGTGCTCCCGGCATGACGATGTGGCGCATGCCGATCTTCAGCTGGAACACGCTCATCACCAGCCTGCTGATCCTGATGGCCTTCCCGGTCCTCGCCGCGGCGATCTTCGCTGCCGCGGCCGACCGCGTCCTCGGCGCCCACATCTACGACCCGGCCAACGGCGGTGTCCTGCTCTGGCAGCACCTGTTCTGGTTCTTCGGCCACCCCGAGGTCTACATCATCGCGCTGCCGTTCTTCGGCATCGTCTCGGAGATCTTCCCGGTGTTCAGCCGGAAGCCGATCTTCGGGTACAAGACCCTGGTCTACGCGACGATCGCGATCGCGGCCCTGTCCGTCGCCGTGTGGGCGCACCACATGTACGTCACCGGCTCCGTGCTGCTGCCGTTCTTCGCCCTGATGACGATGCTCATCGCGGTGCCCACGGGTGTGAAGATCTTCAACTGGATCGGAACGCTCTGGCGAGGGTCGGTGACTTTCGAGACTCCGATGGTGTTCTCGCTCGGCTTCCTCGTGTCGTTCGTCTTCGGTGGTCTCACCGGCGTGATCCTCGCGGCCCCGCCGCTGGACTTCCACCTCAGCGACTCGTACTTCGTCGTGGCGCACTTCCACTACGTGGTGTTCGGCACCGTCGTCTTCGCGATGTTCGCCGGCTTCTACTTCTGGTGGCCGAAGTGGACGGGACGCATGCTCAACGAGCGCCTCGGCTACGTGCACTTCTGGATGCTGTTCGTCGGCTTCCACATGACCTTCCTCATCCAGCACTGGCTCGGTGTCGACGGCATGGTGCGTCGCTACGCGGACTACTCCGCGGCGGACGGCTGGACCTGGCAGAACCAGGTCTCCACGATCGGTGCGATCATCCTCGGTGCGTCGATGCTGCCGTTCTTCCTGAATGTCTGGATCACCGCCCGCAAGGCTCCGAAGGTGACCGTGAACGACCCCTGGGGTTACGGTGCCTCGCTGGAGTGGGCGACCTCGTGCCCGCCGCCGCGGCACAACTTCACGTCGATCCCGCGCATCCGCAGCGAGCGTCCGGCCTTCGATCTGAACCACCCGGAGGCCGCGGAGTTCGCGACCACCGCACCCGGCGAGCGAGAGGGCCACTGAGCCATGCGCGACAACGTCATCATCTGGTGGGTCCTCACCGCGTTCTTCGCCCTTGTCGGCGTCGTCTACACGGGCTGGAACATCCTGGCTCACCCGGGGCTTCCGCTGGTGAACCAGATCGAGTGGGTCGGCACGGTCGCCCTATTCTTCTCGGCCTTCATGGGCGCGATGGTCGCTTTCTACCTCGACCGGACGCACAAGGCGCAGAACGGCGAGCTGCCCGAGGACATCCTCACGTCGGACATCGACGACGGTGACCCCGAGCTCGGCGAGTTCAGCCCGTGGTCCTGGTGGCCGCTGGTGCTCGCAGCTTCGGCGGGTGTCTTCGTCGTGGGTCTTGCGGTCGGTCACTTCCTGCTCCCGATCGGCCTCGCGATCTTCGTGGTCGCGATCGTCGGCTGGGTCTACGAGTACTACCGCGGCAACTTCGCCCGCTGAGTCATCTCGCACCACGAAGGCCCCCGGATCACTCCGGGGGCCTTCGTCGTTCCTGTGACCTGTTCATACGCGGGTGCGGATGCGGGGGATTCCGGTCAGCGGGTCGACGGGACGGTGGTGCACACCCTCGGCGTCTTCGACGGGATATCCCTCGCGGGCCCAGTACTCGAAGCCGCCGATCATCTCGCGCACTCGATAGCCCAGACGAGCGAACTCGAGCGCGCCGCGGACACCGCCGTTGCATCCGGGGCTCCAGCAGTAGACGACGACCTCGGCATCCGCCGGGATTTCCTCCGGGGCGCGGTGAGCGATCTCGCTGTGAGGCATGTGGAGCGCGCCGGACACGCGCCCCTGGGCGAATGCCTCGCTCGAGCGGACGTCGATCACGACCAGCGCGCGGCCGGTGGCACGGTCGGCGTGCACGTCGCTGGGGTCGGTCTCGAAGGCGAGTCGGGCGGCGAAGTAGTCGAGAGGATCGATCATGAGCCCAGACTAGGGATGCGCGGGCGCCGACGACCGAGGGATTCCGTCGTGCGTCGCGCGAATCCTGCCGTCGTAGCCGGTCAGAGCGCCGCGGTCATCTGGATCCGCCGTCCGTACCGGGTCAGGCCCAGACGCTCTTCGACGGCGACGAGCTCACGGAGGAAGTCGGTGTCCGGCGTGGACTCCGCGAAGCCGCAGCGGGAGTAGAAAGGGGCGTTCCAGGGGACATCCGCGTAGGTGCGCAGCGTGAGCTGCGAGCGGCCCCGACGGCGGGACTCGTCCTGGGCCGCCAGAACGAGGGCGCGACCGATCCCGCGGCGACCGGAAGCGGGGTGGACGGACAACTGCTCCAGATGGGCGTACCCGGGTCCCTCCAGCACCTGAACGAACCCGACCGGCATGTCACCTCCGCCGGCAGCTTCCGTCGCAGGGGAGCAGGTGGCCACCAGGACGAATCCCTCCGCGCGCTGACGGTCGTCGGCTGTCGATGGCGGGGGCCAGTCCTCGGCACCGAAGCGATCGGTCAGAAGGCTGTCAGCGGCGCGCTCGATCTCCTCCAGGACGGCATGGTCCTGATCCGTCGCGTGTCGGATGAGGGTGATCATGCACGATCCGCGGGCAGAGCGGCGACCGCCTCGATCTCGACGAGCTGGTCGTCATAGCCGAGCACCGTGACCCCGAGAAGGGTGCTGGGCACGTCGTGAGCGCCGAACGCGGCGTGGATGACGTCCCAGGCCGTGACGAGGTCCCGCTGCGCGGAGGAAGCCACCAGGACGCGCGTGCTGATGACATCCGTCAGAGTGGCGCCGGCAGCCTTGAGTGCGAGCTCCAGCGTCTCGACACACCGTGCCGCCTGAGCGGCGTAGTCACCGGGGGCGGTGGTCGTCCCATCGTCCTCCAACGGGCAGGCTCCGGCCAGGAAGACCAGACGCGCGTCAGCGGGGGCGGTGGCGGCGTACGCGTACGGGGCATCGGCGAGGACGGGAGCACGGAGGAGGCGGACGACCGAAGACATGAGACGATCCTCTCATCAGGGGAGAACGATGAAGGCCCCGTCCGAGCGGACGGGGCCTTCGCGAGGGGGAGTGACGACTACGCGTCGTCCTCCGACTTCTTCTTCCGAGGCTTCTTGACCGGCTCGGTCGAGATCACCGTGCTGGGCGTGTTCGGCGTCTCGTCGACGTGCGTCTCGTCGACGGTGAGCGGCGCATCCGGGAACCCGGCGCGCTCGTGAGCGCCCTGGATCTCGGCAGCCTCCGCCTCTTCGTTACCCGCAGTGACGTGGTGCTGGTGCGCGTCGGCGGCATCGATCTCGGCCTGCGTGAGC
>NZ_MODW01000007.1 GCF_001866135.1 Microbacterium sp. LCT-H2 | reverse complement strand
CGGGAGCACCACCGGCGGTGACGACAGCATCCTCGGAGGCACCCAGGTGGTCGCACCCGTGACCGCCCCCATCGGCGTCACCGGCAACGCCATCTCCGTCACCGACGACGCCACGGTAACCGGCACCACCGGCGGCACCACATCCCCGACCGCACCCGCGACCGGAGGCAGCACTACCGGCGGCGACGACAGCGTCCTCGGCGGGACTCAGCTGGAGCTCCCGGTGACGCTGCCCATCACGATCGGCGGGAATGCGATCTCCGTCGTCGGTGAGAGCACGGTGATCGATCCCGGCACGAACCCCGGCACGAACCCCGGCACGGACCCGGGCACGGACCCGGGCACGAACCCCGGCACCAACCCCGGCACCGACCCCGGAGTGAACCCGGGAACGACGCCGAGCACCGGAGCCGGCATGACCAGCATGCCGTGGGCTGCGGGTGCCGCCGCGACGGGTGAGGCCACCGGCCTCGCGATGACCGGTGGCGCCTCGGCCCCGTGGCTGTGGGCCCTCGCCGCTCTCCTGCTGCTGGGAGGTGCGGGCCTGCTGCGCCGTCGCACGGCGTAGGCGCTGAGCCCCGGCGGTGGCGATGTCCTCGGGGGAGGAGACTCGCCCCCGCCGGTGCGCGGCAGCGTCCGCCCGTGCGGTGCAGCCCTCGCTGCGCTTCCTCTGCCGAGCGTGACCGCCGCGCAAACGGCGGATGCCCCGTGGTCCCCCCACCGCGGGGCATCCGTGCGCCCGTTCGACGAGGCGCAGCTTCGTCACGTCGTCCTCGTGGGAAACGAGATGGCAGCCTCTACCCGCCCGGCACCTACGTCCGTCTAGTCCGGCTTCTCCTCCACGAGTCGATACTCGATACCCAGGACGTCATCCGGGTCATGGAAGCGGATGGCGCCAGAGCGGAACGGAACGACGATCCCGCTCGGCTCGACACTCCACTCCCCATCCGAGGCTTCTTCAAAGTCCAGAAGGAGATCATTGTTGTCGCGCACGATGCGCCAGGCCCCAGCGGCGTTGAAGTCGTTGTCAGCGTCCCTGTCTTCGAGGGGGTTGTATGACGCGCCGGTGATGGTGAAGGTGCCGTCAGGACGAATCGATAACGTGCCGTGATCGTCATCGACAGCGACCCACTCACCGACCGGAGATGCGACCTCCGGCCCCACACACCCGGTGAGAGAAATGACTGCGGCAATGATGACACTCACCCCTGCCAGGCGTCGGCGGGCGGAGGAGCCCGAATTCATGGGTACACCATTTCGGTCCAGACGATGGTTTGGTGATGTGTGGCCCACTCGCCATCCTTCGCATTCGCTTCTGACATAGCGCCGTATAGCCCAGGGATGTGAGCCCCGCCTGTTCCGGGAATGCGGGTGGCGGAGTCGATGGACGTATCGTTGTTGATCACATACGTCACTTCCACGCCACCATCCGGTCGGAGTTCGCCGGCTCGGACTTGAACGCGGTAGGAGCCGAGGAATGATTCGGGCAGGTTCTGTGCGCCGAGAACGGCATCAGGGACTGTGCCCATCAACGTGCTGGACACCGCATTGATCCCGTCAACGACAAGCACCCCCGGCTGATCGCTGATGGAACGATCACCGCGGAGTGCTCCGCCGGGAACTAGCGTGCCATCTCGCAAGTCCGCGAGTACTTGCTCCCTCGTTGCAGCAATGTGGGCACTGCGTTTGAGAGCCTGCACGAAGATGTCGCGATCGGTGAGCACGGCTCCGCGCTCGTCACCTGTTCGAAAATGCTCGAACAGGTCCATCACCCGCGCATTCGTGGCATCCCTCCGAGTCCCGGTGACCAGATCGATTGTGCAGTCCAAGTCGCCCCACCCGGCCGACGCAGCTTTCGCAAGCGAAACCGCGAGGTCTTCGTCAGCGGCGGCACGGTCAACCGCAAGTTTCTTCAACGCTGTTGCGGCTGTGCTAACCGCTATGAGGGCTTGCTGCTCGGCATCGATACGGCTCCCTGGGTGGCCGCCGAAGGACACGTCGTTGATCGCTCCGTTCACGGCTGCCTGCGCAACTGCGAGCTCGTCCTTCAGAGGTGCGGCCCGCCGGGCGATCTCCGTTACGGCATCCCCATACGCGATGATCGCTTTTCGCGCGGTGGCGATCGCCTCAGTCGACTCCTCGAGACGGGCGCGAAACTCTTCGAGTCGTGCCCGGAACGCGTCCGCAGCGCGCCCGGTCCACGCCCCGTCGAGATCATTCCGGATCGACGACACGGTGTCCTGCGCATTCGCGAGTTCAACCAACTGCTCATCGGCCCACGCTGCAGCGGCGACGCACGCCGCGATGTCTCCGACGCCAGGGTCACGGTCCGTCCAATGCGCGCTCACTTCTCCAGCGCTCCGATCGAAATCGTGAGCGCGTCGAGGTGAGCCTGTTCCCCCGCCAGGAAGTCAGCCAATGCCGCATCCACCCCGCCGGCCAGCCCAGTGCTCGTGAACGCGAGGAAGCGTAGAGCATCCGACCATCCGCTGGCGAACGCCTGCGCCGCGGACGCGGCGAGATCGCTCCCGACCGACGAGAGATCAAAGCCAGAGACCTTTCCCCGCACCGACGCGAGATGCCGCAGCGACAAAGCCGCAGCCTCGACGGCCTGAAAACCGACGTGAATACGCGTGTGCATGAATCCCCCCGGATCACTGATCGCACAGCGATTGTATGTGGTCTTCTCACGTTCCCCCGTGACGCCACGGCTGGCCCTGACGCGCTCTCCGCAGACGCGATGCGGGGGCTTAGCCGAGCTCCTGGAGCTCCGCCGTCATGTCGCCGCCTGCGTCTCCGGTGTTGACCGTACCCTTCGGCTCGAAGAGGATCGCGTGCACCTCTTCCTCGGCTTTCGGGCAGTGCTCGACGCCCCGGGGCACCACGAACACGTCGTTCGGGTTCAGGACGACGTCGCGGTCGCGGAGCTGGATCGTCAGGCGTCCGCTCACCACGAAGAACAGTTCGTCGGTCTCGGGATGCGTGTGCCAGACGAACTCGCCCTGCAGCTTCACGACCTTGACGTCGTAGTCGTTGACGCTCGTCAGCCGGTGCGGCTGCCAGTGCTCGTGGATGGTGGACAGGGCCTCGTGCACGTTGCGAACGTCGTCCGTCATGGCCAGCAGCCTATCCTCACGGCAGGACGATCGACCCGTCGGCGTCGACGACGACAGCACTGCCCGGGAAGTCCCGCCGGCCGCGCTCGTCCATCAGGGCGCCGGCCCGACCGGTCGGATCGGGCTCCGGGGCGCCGCCGTCGGCCCCCAAGCGGATCGAGCGGACCTGTCCGCCGAGAAACGTTCCGTCGGCACGGAGACGGACCGACAGGTAGGCGCCGAAGCGCGTCTCCTCCTCGGCCCCGAAGACGCCCCCTCCCGCGAAGTTGCCCAGACTGTACGCGATGAGGCGGCCGCGGTAGAACTCCGCGCCCCGGAGGACGTGCGGGCCGTGCCCGACCACCAGATCGGCGCCGGCGTCGACGGCCGCGTGCGCGAACGCCTGCGGATCACCCCGGTTCTCTCCGAAGCTGTGCTCGGTCCCCCCGGTAACCGCGTCGGCCTCCGGTCCCTCGGCACCCATGTGCGCGTGGACGACGACGAGATCGGCCTGCTCCGCCGCCGCGCGCACCACCTGACCGACGTGACGGAGGTCGGTGACCCGGTTGAATCCCCCATAGGGCGCGAAACCGACCAGGGCCACGGTGGTCTCCCCTACCCTCGTCACGACGACCTCGTTCCGGTCACCAACGGCGTCGATGCCCTCCGCGCGCAAGACGGCCCTCGTCTCGTCGACGCCCTCCCGGCCGAAGTCGTGACTGTGGTTGTTCGCCTGATTGATCACGTCGAAGCCGCGTAGCGCCGCAGCGGCATCCGGCTCGCTGCGGAACGCGAGGCAGTGATCGCTTCCGCCGCACTTGTCGATGCCGGTGTCCGCCGCGATCACCTGCTCCAGGTTGCCGGTGACGATGTCCTCGGTGAACCAGGGGCGCACCTCGTCGAAGGTCGATCGCCCGCGGTCCGCCGGGATCCCGCGCGCCGCGTCGTACAGCAGGATGTCGCCCACGGCGCCGATGCTGACTTCTCCCGCGCGGGTGCCTGGGCGGTCGGCGATCGCGGCGGGGCGGGCGGGGATCGCCGCCGCGGCGCTGACGGCGAGGCCGACCCCCACCAGGCTCAGCACCGCGACCGGTGTCCGCCAGGGGACTCTGCGCGGCGCACCGACGACCGCGGCCCGCCGACGAGGGAGATCCCACAGCCAGGTGAGTCCGTCGCGAGCGGTGAGGCGATCGAGGCCGATGCACGCGGCGACGAGAGTCGCCGTGAGCACCACCGGGAGCAGGACGGCCGCGAGCAGCTGCACGGCCTGTCCCGCGTCGGACAGCACTCCCACGAGCGCGGCGTCGGCAAGGGCCAGCAGCGGCATGTGCAGGAGGTAGATGGGCAGGGTCCGGACGCCGAGCGCCTGCAGTCCCCGCCCGACCGGAGGGAGGCCGGCGAGGAGGGGCGCGACGGCGAGTCCCATGGCCACCCCGAGGACGGACACGGCCGGCCACACCCCGGGAACCGTCTCCGTGCCCGTCACGCGCATGACGGCGTAGGCAGCGAGGTAGCCGAGGATCAGGGCCCCGGCGAGTGCGGGTCGCGGCCGAGCGGTGAAGCGGCGGATGCGCGGCGCGAAGTACGCACCTCCGAGGAAGAAGAACAGGTTGTAGAGGAGCGATCCGCGGTTGCTCACCACGTCGACCAGTCCGGCGGCCACCGCCACCGAGAGCACGCCGGCGCCCGCCAGCAGGACGCCGCGCGGCAGTCGCTGCAGGCCCTTCGCGACGACGAAGTACAGCGCGAGCGCGTAGAGGTACCAGGTGTTCGGCGGGCTGATCGTCACCCCCTCCACGAACGCGGAGACGCTCCGGGGCACGAACGTCGGGAAGTCCGGAAACGCCCACATCGCGGCGGCGTGGATGAGGCTCCACAGCAGATACAGGTAGAGGAAGCGGACGACGCGGGGACGGAACACGACGGCCCACGGTCGGGCCAAAGCTGCCGAGGCGAAGTACCCGGACAGGAACAGGAACAACGGCATGAGGAACGGCCAGATGAGATCGGCCGCGAGACCCCAGGCTCCGGGGAGGGGGATGCCGAGCCGCCAGTCGACCTGCAGGTAGGTCTTCAGCACGACGTGCCAGAACACCACGAGGACGATCAGCAGCCCCTTCGCAGCATCGCCCCAGGGCGCTCTGGACGTCGGGGAGGAGAAGGGGGTCGCCATGCGGTCGAGCCAACAGCACGGCATGTTGCCGCAGCGTATGAGAAATGCCCATTGCTCGTCCTCGTCCCGACGCAGAACGCCCCCTGTCCCGGAGGACAGGGGGCGTTTCGTTCGACAGGCGTCGCCCGTCGGGTGCCTTACTTGGCGGCGACGACCTGCAGCGTGATGACGGCAGTGACGTCCTCGTGCAGACGCACGGTCGCCTCGTGCTCACCGGTCGCCTTGATGGGCGAGGGGATGTGCACCTTGCGCTTGTCGATCGAGCCGAGGCCCGCAGCCGTGACGGCCTCTGCGACGTCGGCGGTCTTCACCGAGCCGAACAGACGGCCTTCCTTGCCGGCCTTCACCGCGAGACGCACCTTGGTGCCCTCGAGGGTGTTCTTCAGGGCCACAGCCTCGTCGCGGTCGTGGATCGCGCGTGCCTGACGCGCAGCCTGGATCGACGCGACCTGCTTTTCGCCACCACGGGTCCACGCCGTAGCGAAGCCCTGGGGGATGAGGTAGTTGCGGGCGTACCCGTTCTTGACCTCGACCACGTCACCGGCGCTACCCAGCCCGGCGACCTCGTTCGTGAGAATCAGCTTTGCCATCTCAGTACCCCTTACCGGCCGGCGCCAGCGTAGGGCAGGAGCGCCATCTCGCGCGCGTTCTTGATCGCGGTGGCGATCAGACGCTGCTCCTGCACCGACACACCGGTGATGCGACGGGCGCGGATCTTGCCGCGCTCCGAGACGAACTTGCGGAGGGTGGCGACATCCTTGTAATCGATGACGCCGACCCGGATGGACTTCGCGGGGGCGGCGTTCTTCGCGCCCTTCCGCGGCTTGCGGCGGTCACCGCTCGACTTTCCAGCCATTGCTTTTCCTTAGTGATGAGCGGGGTGCGGCCCTTCGACAAGCTCAGGGACCCACCCGTGAAGAAGTGTTTTCAGAAGGGGGTGTCGTCGCCGAAGCTGCCCGGAGTGCTCCAGGCGTCGGCGCTGGTCGACGAGCCGGGCGTGGACCACGGCTCCTCCGACACCTGCTGCTGCTGCGCGGGACGGGACTGTCCCCCGCCGCCACCGCCCGAGGCCGCACGGGTGACCTGCGCGGTCGCGTACCGCAGCGAGGGGCCGATCTCGTCGACCTCCAGCTCGATCGCGGTGCGCTGGTTGCCCTCGCGGTCCTGGTAGGAACGCTGGCGCAGACGACCCTGCGCGATCACGCGCATGCCCTTGGTGAGCGAGCCCGCCACGTGCTCGGCGAACTCACGCCACACCGAGGCGCGGAGGAACAGCGCTTCGCCGTCCTTCCACTCGTTCGCGGCACGGTCGAAGTTGCGAGGCGTCGATGCGATGGTGAAGTTCGCCACCGGCAGCCCGTTCTGCGTGTAGCGCAGCTCGGGGTCGGCGGTGAGGTTGCCCACCACGGTGATGACGGTTTCGCCGGCCATGAGACTTAGGCCTTCGCAGCCTTGGCGGCCTTGCGGGCAGCCTTCTCTTCGGAGCGCTTGGCCTCGGAAGCGATCATCGCCTGAGCCTCTTCGGCGCGGAGCACCTTGGTGCGCATGATCTGCTCGTTCAGCTTGAGCTGACGGTCGAGCTCCTGCGTGGCGGCGCTGGTCGCGGTGAAGTTGACGACGGCGTAGATGCCCTCGGTCTTCTTCTGGATCTCGTAGGCGAGACGGCGCTTGCCCCAGATGTCGACGTTCTCGATAGAGCCACCATCGTTGGTGATGACCTTCAGGAACTTGTCGAGCGTCGGGGCGACCTGGCGCTCGTCGATCTCGGGGGTCAGAATGACCATGAGTTCGTACTGGTGCGTCACTTACCCACCTCCTTCGGACTAGAACGGCTCTCGGGGATTTCCCGGGAGCAGGAGGGTGTGTGCACGTGCCCGCCCGTGGAATCCCGAATGGACGCCGCAAGGCAGACAACCTCGACAGTCTAGCGGAGTTTCCTCGGAACCGCCTCCCGCACATCCGCTCCGTCCTTGGCATGCTGGAGGGCGTGCCTGGTGACGGTCATCGGCACGGACCTGGAGGGGGGCGCCATGCGCGTCAACAAGTGGGGGGTCGGCGTCGTTCTCGCCGCCGCCGTCATGCTCACCGGATGCTCGGCGGGAGCGTCGGACAAGCCTGCCGAGTCGAAGCCGAGCGGGGCTGCATCGCAGGAGGCCGAAGCGCCGTCCTCCGACTGCCCCGAACTGGCCGACGGCGCCACCGTCGACGGCTCGGCCCTCGGCGCCTGCATCGCCGAGGCCATGACCGACACCGCCGGCTACGCCGCAAAGACCGTCGTGATGGGCATGGAGTCCACCACGCGCTTCAACCCGTCCGAGAAGGCGCTGGAGTCGCTCTCGCCGATGGGCTCGATCGTCGCGATCGGCGACGACGTCTGGGTGAAGTCGCCGTCCAGCGACTGGCAGGCCGCCGACCCGTCGTCGAGCGACCCCATCATCGCCGGCCTCAGCACCACCGCGAAGGACGTCACCGCGATGGACCCCGCCGAGACGGCGAAGGCCATCACGGGCGACTTCACCGTGACCGGCACCGGCGAGCGCCTCGGCCAGAAGGTCTACCTCGTCAGCGGCACCGTCGAGCAGGCGGGCACGCCGGTCGAGGTCGTGTTCGAGGTCACCGAGGACTACGTCAACCTCGCCTCGACCAGCTCCGCGACCGTCCAGGGGCAGTCGGTCGACATCGCCCTCGAGATCACCGAGTGGGACGTGAAGCAGGACATCGTCGCGCCGCTCTGATCGGACGAGACACGCGAAGGGCCGGAGCGCACGCTCCGGCCCTTCGCCGTCACCACGACCGGTGGCGGAGGAAGGAACGGAGGCCGTCGATGCACCTCAGATATGACCCCGAAGCGGATGCCGCCTACCTCCCGGTCGGGCGTGAGCTCCTCGCGGGTGATTCCGTCGCGCAGGTACCGGAGATACGCAACCCGCACGGGGCCGGGGAAATCATCCTCGATTTCGACGCCGACGGGCACCTCCTCGGAGTCGAGATCCTTCAGGCGTCGAAGCTCCTCCGTTCCGAAGACCTCGATCGGGCCCGACGCATCTCGAACGAGTCTCCCTGACGAAGGCCTGACCACGAAGGAGGTCGGCTCAGCGGTGATCGTTATCGGCGTCGGGATGAGACACGAGAAGGCACCGGCGTGCTCGCTCCGGCGCCGTGTCGTATATCGCCGAGCCCCTCGACTGCAATGTAACATTACAGCGCACTAATGCGGCGGGTACTCTTGTGACGTTCGACTACTCCACCGGAGTCACAGTGGAGGACATTCGTATCGACTCCTGCAAAGTGAAGACACTGATCTCGAAGTATGGCGTCGTCAAAGACGCGGCTGGCCTGGCGGGACTCCTCGGAGCTCGGTTCTGGCCTGTCGGCGTCACGGCCGGCGTCGTCTTCGGATGGGCGTGGAACAATCAGTCTCAGTTGATCGGCTGCTCCCGTAGCGGGAAGGGCATCCGGCTCCGCCAGTGGGCCGGCATCATCACCGGATGCTACTCCCAATGAACGAGAGGACCGGATCATGGCGCTCTACTCAGGACGATGGATCGCCTCCGCGACCCTGCTGGTTGTGGCCATTGCTGTGCTCATCCTGCGTATGCAGGGTCTCATCAGCGACACCGCCAGTTCGATACTGATGGCGGCGCTGCTGGCGATCGCCATCACCGTCGGGATCGCCATGTCGATCCGACGCCACCGGCGGTCGCGGTCACGCACGCACTCCGACTGACGGAGCATGTCGGCGCGGGTCGCCGTGTCCGACCTCTAGTAGGCGACGGGAGGCACCTCGGCCCAGACCGCGCGGTCGTCGGCGGAGGGGGCATCGGGGATGCGGCCGGTACCGTCGGGCTCCGGGATCGCGGCGAGCAGCGCCTGCGTGTAGGGGTGCCGCGGCGCCGCCCACAGCTCGTCGGTCGGCCCGGATTCGAGCACCCTCCCGCCGAACATCACGAACGTGCGGTCGGCGATGCGGCGCACGACGGCGAGGTCGTGGGAGATGAAGAGCATCCCCGCGCCGGACTCGGCCACGAGATCGCGCATGAGTCCCGCGACACTCGTCTGGGTGGACGCGTCGAGAGCGGAGATGGGCTCGTCGGCGACGAGCAGCGAGGGACGCGCCGCGAGCGCCCGGGCGATCGCGATGCGCTGCTTCTGCCCGCCGGAGAACTGATGCGGGAAGCGGGTGCGCACCTCGGCGGGCAGTCCGACCCGCTCCAGCCACTCCTCCACGGTGGAACCGGCGGCACCGCGCGCGCGGGCGGTCGCGATGCCGTCGGAGATCTGGTCGCCGATCCGCCGGCGCGGGTTCAGCGAGGTCGCCGGGTCCTGGAAGACCATCTGGATGCCGGTGAGCGCCGTGTCACGACGACGGATCCCCAGCGGTGCGACGGGGGTGCCGCGGAACGACACCGTCCCGGCGGCGGTCTTCTCGATGCCGACGACGGCGCGGGCCAGGCTCGACTTGCCGCTGCCGGACTCGCCCACGAGGGCGACCGTCTCCCCTGCCGCCACGCTCAGCGAGACGCCGTTCACCGCGATCACGGGCGGGTTGCCCGGGTACCGCACCACCACGTCGCGGGCGTCGAGGACGCTGACCTCACTCATCCGCGGCCTCCTCGGGGCTCTCGTCGATGCGCGACCCCGGCAGGGCCGCGAGCAGCATGCGGGTGTACTCGTGCTGCGGGGCGCGGAAGAGCGTCTCCCGATCGGCGAGCTCGACGATGCGGCCGTCCTTCATGACGGCGACCGTATCCGCGATCGCGCTCATCACGCCCAGGTCGTGGGTCACGAGCAGCACGGCGAGGTTCCTCTCGGTCGCGAGGTCGCGCAGGAGCTTCAGGATCCCGGCCTGCACCGTCACGTCGAGGGCGGTCGTCGGCTCGTCCGCGAGCAGCACCTCCGGGTCGCACGCGAGGGCGCACGCGATCGCGATGCGCTGCCGCTGTCCGCCGGAGAACTGATGGGGATACCGCTTCAGGGCCTCGGCCGGGTTCGGCACCTGCACGGTCTGGAGCAGCTCCACCGCCCGCTCGCGCGCAGCGGCGCCCTTGAGTCCGAGGTGCACGCGCATGTGGTCGGTGAGCTGACGGCCGACCGGCAGCTGCGGGTGCAGCGAGGCCGACGGGTCCTGGAAGACCATCGCGATGCGCTTCCCGCGGACGCGGTTGAGCCCGCGCCGGTTGCGACCGACGAGCTCCTCCCCCGCGAGCAGGATCGAGCCGCCGGTCTTCGCCTGTCGCGGCAGGAGGCCGAGCACCGCTAGGGAGGTGAGAGTCTTGCCGGAGCCCGACTCCCCCGCGAGACCGTGGATGCGCCCGGGTTCGAGCTCCAGGGACACGCCCTTCACGAGCGGACGGCCGATGTCGATCGTGAGGTCGCGGATGCTCAGCGTCGCCGTGCTCTGCGCGGTCATGCGGGCACCCCCGTCGCGGAGGCGGTGTGCTCCGCCTGCTTCTCGTGTGTGATCTCGGCGGTCGGGTCGAGCACGTCGCGCATCGCGTCGCCGAGGAAGTTGAACGCGAGCACCACGGTGAGGATCGCGAGGCCGGGGAAGACTCCGAGCCACCAGGCGTCGAAGTTCTGCATCGCCCCGGAGATCATCGACCCCCACTCCGCCGTCGGCGGCTGCGCGCCGAGACCGAGGAAGGAGAGCCCCGAGAGGAGCAGGATCGCCGCGCCGATGTCGAGCGTCGCGAGCACGAGGACCGGGCCGGCGATGTTCGGCAGGATGTCGACGAAGAGCGTGCGCAGCGGCGAGTGCCCGAGCAGGCGGCCCGCGATCACATAGTTCTGCCCGCGGAGACCGAGCACGATGCTGCGGGTGACACGGGCGTACTGCGGCCACGAGACCACGATCGCGGCGATGACGGCGTTGAACAGCGAGGGGCCGAGCGAGGCCGCGACCACCATGGCGAGGATCACGGTCGGGAACGCCATGAAGAGGTCGGTGATGCGCATGAGTGTCTCGTCGACGGCGCGCCCGAAGTACCCGGCGACCGCGCCGACGAGGGTGCCGATGATGAGGGCGGCGATCACGAGCATGAGCGCGAGCGGCAGACTCACCGTCGCGCCGGTCATCAACCGGGAGAAGATGTCGCGGCCGTTGCCGTCGGTACCGAGGATCGTGTCGATGCCCGGCGGCTGCAGACGGGGCAGCACCTGCGCGTTCGGCGGATAGGGCACCCACCACTGCGCGGTGAAGGCGACGATGATCCAGGCACCGGCGATGACGGTGCCGATGATGCCGAGCGGGGTGCGCCAGGCGCGCGGCCAGCGGAAGCGGAAGCGTCCGGCGGGGGTCGCTGCGGCGATGCGGCTCATGCGATCCTCACTCTCGGGTCGAGCACGCCGTAGAGCAGGTCCACGATGAAGTTGATGAGGAGGTAGATGACACCGACCACGAGACCCACGCCCATGATGCCGGGCAGGTCGAGGTTCGCGGCGGAGTTGTAGGCGTAGGTGCCCAGCCCCGGCCAGGCGAACACCGACTCGACGAGCACGGTTCCGGAGAGCAGGGCCCCGAACGCGACACCCACCACCGTGAGGATCGGGAGCGATGCTCCACGCAGCACGTAGTCGAGGATGACGCGCATGGCCGGCAGGCCCTTGGCACGTGCCGCGCGCACGTAGTCGCTGCCGAGGACCTCGAGCACCGAGGTGCGGATGAAGCGGGTGAGCAGTCCGATGGTCACGAGCGAGAGCACCATGACCGGCAGTGCGAGGTGTGCGAGGGCGTCGAAGAAGCCGACCGCGTCGCCGTTGAGGAGGTAGTCGACCGTGTAGAGCCCGGTCACGCGGGGCGGCGGGGTGATCGACGGCGAGATGCGTCCGGAACCCGGGGCGATCCGCAGCTCCAGGAAGAACACGTAGAAGCTGACCAGCGCGAGCCAGAAGGTCGGGACGCTGAGCCCGACGAGCGTCACGACGCGGATGACCTGGTCGGTGACGAGTCCGCGGCGGTAGGCGGCCAGAGTGCCGAGCACGATGCTGACCGCGAGGCTGACGATGATCGCGCCGATCGCGATCTCGATCGTCGCGGGCACGGCGGTGGCGAGGGCGCTGGTGACCGGGCGTCCGGTCACCAGCGACGTGCCGAGGTCCCCGCGGAGCAGGTTCCCCATGTAGATGAAGTACTGCACGAACAGTGGCTGGTCGAGTCCGTTCGCCTTGATGAACGCCTCGCGCGTCGCGGGGTTCTGCGACGCGCCCTCACCGAGCGCGGCCGAGACCGGGTCTCCCGGCACCAGGTTGGTGAGCGCGAACGTGACGATGGTCACGCCCACCAACAGGAGCAGAGAGGTCCCGGCCCGCCGCAGCAGGTATCCGACGAGAGGCGAGCGGCGCCGCTGCGCCTGCCTCTGCACGGCCACTGTCGTCATGGTGATCCGCTCAGCCGGCCGGCTGGATCTCGGCGATGTCCATCTCCCACACGGAGTTGTAGACGGCGCCGGACACGCTGGAGGCGGAGGAGATGTTGCGACCGGGGACGATCAGCGGCACGAACGGGCCCTCGGCCTGCATGGCCTCGGCGAACTCGGTGAAGGCCTCGGTGCGCTGCTCGGCGTCGGTCGCGGCGGCCGCACCGGCGGCGATGCCCGCGATCTCCGGGTTGGCCTCGGCCGCCCAGCCGGCGCGGAGACCGACCTTCAGACCCGGGGCGAAGGGCAGGAAGTTCGCGGAGTCGGCGTAGTCCGGACCCCAGAACCACAGGCCGAAGCCCTCGGTGCCGTTGACGTACGCGTCGAGCTCGGTCGCGAACGGTGCCGGAGCCAGGTCGACGGCGATGCCAGCGTCCTCGAGCTGCGCCTGGATGCGCTCCGCGAGCGGGGTGAACTCCACGCCGCCGACCGGGTAGTCGTTCGGGAACTGGAGTTTGAGGGTCTGACCGGTGTACCCGGCCTCCTCCAGCGCGGCCTTCGCCTTGTCGAGGTCCTGTTTCACGCCGCTGTCGAGGGCGCCCTCGAACCCGGGCGGGATGACGCCGGTCGCCTGGACGGCGCCGGCACCGGCGAGCTCGAGCAGCGCGTCGTAGTCGAGCGCGTAGCGGATGGCCTCCGCGATCTTCACGTTCGCGAGGTCACCGCCGGCCTCGCCCTGGTTGAGCAGCAGGAAGATGGTCTGGCCGGACGGGACCGAGTCGACGCTGATGTCATCGCCGAGACCGGCGACCTGGTCGCCGTTGAGGTCCATCGCGACCATCGAGTCGCCGCCCTTGAGGTTGGCGAGCTGGGTCGCGCTCTCCGAGACGTTGCGCACGACGACGCGGCTGTAGGCCGACTCCTCGTCGCCGTTGTACTCGTCGTTGCGCGTGAGCACGACCTGCGAGCTGAGGTCGAGGGTGTCCAGCACGAACGGGCCGGAGCCGGCGGACTCGCCGTCGAGGAAGCCCTGGGCGCTGTCCGAGCCGTCGGTGCTCCCGCCGTTCTCCATGACGACGTCGGCGTTGACGATGCCGAGCGCCGGGTTCGCGAGGATCGCGGGGAGCTGCAGCAGCGGGGTCTCCGAGGTGAAGCGGATGGTCTTGTCGTCGACCTCCTCGATCGTCAGGCCGCCGAGCAGGAAGTTGGGCTTGGCGTCCGCCATCCCCTGGATCCGCTGCAGCGAGAACACGACGTCCTTCGCCTCGATGGGCGAGCCGTCGGAGAACACGCGGTCGCCTTCGAGCGTGAAGGTGAACTCGGTCGCCTCGTCGTTCTGCTCCCACGACGCGAGGCCGGGGACCGGAGTGGAGACGTCGGATCCCTCGAAGTCGACGAGGGTCTCGTACAGCGCCTTCGCGATCATGTTGCCGGTCGGGTCGTACGTGTGACCCGGGTCGGTCGTCTCGATCGAGAACGCGGTGTCGATGACGAGGGAGTCGGATCCCTGGGACGACTCGGAGTTGTTCGCGGAGTTCCCTCCCGAGCAACCTGCGAGCGCCAGGAGCGCGACGGCTCCGAGCGCGATGACCGGCGTGATACGGCGTGACGACATCAGGGCCTCCAAGGGCGAGGAGTACATTCGGGTGCGGCCGCCACCGATGTGGACGACCGGGGATCAGATTCGCATCATATGCGACGATGTGTCCAGCAAGTGCGCGTCACACAGGCACGCATTGTCGTGAAGCTCGGATGTGAGGAGCAATATGTCCAGCAAGGACGCGGATCCGTCGAAGCAATCTGGACGAAGTGCCGCCCCCTTGGATGAGACGGCGTACAGAATCCTCGATGTGCTGCGCGATAACGGTCGCGTCTCGATCGCCGCGCTGGCCGAGAAGGTCGGCATCTCCCGGGCCAGTGCGTACACGCGGGTCGAGTCGCTCGTGCACGACGGCGTCATCACCGGATTCAGCGCCCGCGTGGATCAGGCCAAGGCGGGGCTGTCGATCGGGGCCCTCGTCTTCGTGACGGTGATGCCGCAGGCCTGGGCCTCGTTCCGGGAGCGGATCATCGAGATGCCGGATGTCGAGTGGTGCGCGATCACGACCGGCGAGCACGATGCGATGCTGCTCATCCGCGCCGTCGACGTGAGCGGTGTGCACGAGTTCTCGACGGGGGTCATCGCGCAGCTTCCCGAGGTGCGGACGGTGGTCAGCGTCGTCGTGCTCGACGAAGTGATCCGGCGGCCCTACCTGCTTCCCGGAGACCTGCCCGAGCGGCAGACCGAGGTGCCGCTGGGGATGACCCGGTGGACGCCGGCCTCCCCCGGCCGGGATGCGCTCCCGCCGCGCTGAGTCAGGCGGCCGGGATCTCCTCGACGACGCTGAGCTGCGGGAGGCCGTGCATCTCGTAGTGCTCCACCAGGCGGATGCGGCCGTCCGCGGTCAGCTCCAGCTCGCTCTCGCCATCGCCGGTGACCACAGCGCCGTCGGCCTTGAGCACATGGACGAACGAGACCCAGATCGTGTCGCCGGTGCGCGTGCCGACGAACTTCCCGAAGGTGACCGTGTCGCCCTCGTAGCCGCCCCAGATCGCGCCGTCGCGTTCGAAGTACTCGAAGACGCTGGGGGCGTCGGGGTCGACGGCGGAGGTCGTGGACGAGACCATGCGGAAGCGTCGGCCGTCGAGGGAGGGGAGGGTGGCGGTGGCAGTCACCCCTCGATTATGGGGGATCACCGATCCGACGACCGCGCGTAATGAGATGGCTGATCGTGCGTCTCTCCGGTGCGCCCGATCCGGACGGCGCCTGAGAGAAGGAGATCCCATGACCATTCGCACCGATCCCTGGCCGGCCGGGACGCCCACCTGGGTCGACCTGGGCGCGGACGACGTGACGGCCGCGACGGCCTTCTACGCCGCCCTCTTCGGATGGGAGTACTCCTCCGGCGGAGAGGAGTCCGGCGGCTACCTGCTCGCCACCCTCGACGGGGCCGCCGTGGCCGGGATCGGCCCGAAGCAGGACCCGGGTACGCCCTCCGTGTGGACCACGTACCTCGCCACGGACGACGTGGATGCCTCCGCCCGTGCCGTCTCCGCGGCCGGCGGTCAGGTGATCGCGGAGCCGTTCGATGTGATGAGCTCGGGACGCATGGCGATCGTCGCCGATCCGGGTGGCGCCGCGCTCGGGCTGTGGCAGGCGGGCGACCACATCGGCGCGGGCCGCGTGAACGAGCCGGGCACCTTGGTGTGGAACGAGCTCCACGCGAGGGACGACGTCGCGGCGCGCGCCTTCTATGCGTCCGTTTTCGGCTACGAGTACCGCGACGTCGGCGGCGAGGGGTTCGTCTACGCGACCTTCACCCGCGCGGGCGACGGTGCCGAGGTCGGCGGCATCCTCCGCGACGCCGAGCTGCCGGCCGGCGCGCCCGACCACTGGCTCACCTGGTTCGCCACCGGGGACGTCGACGCCAGCG
Organism: Microbacterium sp. LCT-H2; assembly: GCF_001866135.1. Classification (GTDB taxonomy): domain Bacteria; phylum Actinomycetota; class Actinomycetes; order Actinomycetales; family Microbacteriaceae; genus Microbacterium. The sequence goes on along the minus strand of NZ_MODW01000007.1, from coordinate 87,563 downwards.
CTGCACGTGCCGAGGAGCTGGGCGGGAAGCTGCGGGTGCCCGTGTCGGACACCCCCTTCGGACGCGCTACCGTCGTACAGGGGCCGCAGGGCGAGGTCTTCGGCCTGATCGCCCTCGCCACCCGCTGAGCGACGCGGCACCGGTGCGGCGCGTGCCGCGCCGGTGCCTTGCAGCCGGCCGGGCATGCCCCCGGTAGCGTGTGTGCAATGGAATGGATCGCAGACCCCGGCGTCGGCGCATGGTTGCGCCAGACCCTCGACGACGGTCTGGGCAGCATGCACGCGGTCGTTCCCCGCGGCTTCCCCGCGTACGCCCGGGTGTTCCATCCCGCCACGGTGCGGGAGAGTCCCACGGCGGCGGATTCCGAGGTACGCGTCAGCTGGGCGGACACCGCCGCCGCCTTCGGCACGACGATGCACGCGGAGGCGCAGTGGCACCGGATCGTGCGCACTCCCGTCGACGCCGATTGGCGGACCCGCATCGCTCCGGACGGCCGTGAGTTCACGGCGCCGCTGGAGGGCGCGCTCGACAGCGACCTCGTGGCGGTCCTGGCCGGACACCTCGCCGCCCACACCGCGACGCCGCACGAAGGGGTCGTCGCGCTCTGGGAGGGGTTCGGCGGTCTGGTCGGCTTCTTCGGAGACGGGCCGTCCCGTGTCTTCCTCACGTTCACCGAAGACCCGCACCATCAGGCGATGCTCGACCGCAGCACGCACGACCCCTTCAACAACGTCTTCCGGAAGCCCACCTGGCAGGACGGCATCCTCTCGCGCGAGATCTCCGAAGGGCCCCGGCTGCAGCTCCCCGGGCGCGACTACGTGCTGTTCTCCGGAGGCGCCCAGGCCTTCGCGGATCCGGACTGGGTGCTCGGCGTGCCGTGGCGCGACCGGATCGGCGAGGAGCACGGCTTCCCGCCCGCCGCTCAGAGTCCGAACCTCCTCTGGCCCGCCGATCACGCCTGGGTGATGGTTTCGGAGATCGACTACGACTCCACGATCGTCGCGGGCTCGCCCGACCTCATCCGCGCGATCTGCACGGACGAGCGGCTGGAGGCGAAGGCCCTGCGCGAGGGCGCCGACCTCACGTGGGACGCCGACGAGGTCAACCGGTGACGTCTCCGCAGGCATCGGCGTCGTTCGATGCACGCCCGCTCACCGATCCGGTCGACCCGGCGGCCGTGCGTGCCTTCGCGGCGGAGCTCCGGTCCCGCCGGACGACAGGCATGACGGTGTCGTCGATCATCGGCATCGTAGCGGTGGCGATCGCCGGCCTCGTGCTGCTCCCGATCCTCGCCTCCGTGGTGGTGGCACTGGCGGCGAGCAGCGGCTCTCCCGCGTCGGCGGCGATCCCCCTCGTGCTCCTCCTGCTGGTGGCCGCGGGGGTGGGCGTGCTCATCTGGATGGGCGTCCGCAACGCGCGCACCGCCCGGTACCGCCTGCACCGGTTTGCCCAGGCCAACGGCATGACGTACGAGCCGCGCGTGGACGATCCGCCGCTCCCCGGCATGATCTTCCACCTCGGCCGCTCGCGCATGGCCACCGACCTGGTCCGCGGCACGAGTCCGCGGTTCGTGGAGTTCGGCAACTACCAGTACACGGTGCAGTCCGGGAAGAACTCGACGACGTATCGGTGGGGCTATGTGGCGGTGAAGCTGGATGTGCCGCTGCCGAACATCGTGCTCGACGCGAAGGGCAACAACGGCTTCGGCTCCAACCTGCCGGCCTCGTTCCGGCGGGCGCAGCGTCTCTCCCTCGAGGGTGACTTCGACCAGCACTTCACCCTGTACTGCCCGGAGGGCTACGAGCAGGACGCTCTCTACCTCTTCTCGCCCGACATCATGGCGCGCTTCATCGACAACGCCGCGCAGCTCGACGTGGAGATCGTCGACGACTGGCTGTTCCTCTACACGCCCCGCCGCGCCTCCACGCTCGACCCGGCGACCTGGGCGTGGCTGTTCGGGACGGTGGGGGCGCTGTTGACCAAGCTCGACCAGTGGGCGCGGTGGCGCGATGACCGCCTCGCCGCCGCCGCGACGCCCGGGGGGCACGCTCTCCCGTTCGCCCCGCCGGTCGGGATGATCACCCCACCGCCGGGGGTCGCGCCGCAGGGTCGGCGCCTCAAGCGCACGGGCGCCTGGGTGCCGATCCTCGTGGTGATCGGAGTCGCGGTCTTCTGGATGCTCAGCCGCTGGAACTGACGGGGCAGCCTCAGCCCGTTCCCGGCGGGGAGGTCACGAGCTCCATCCCGGTGATCAAGACCCCTCCCGCGCTTGTGTCCGATCCCAGCGTTACCGATGCACCCGCGGTGCCCGGGGGGAGGGGAACGCGGACGGTGGTCGTCTTCGCGCCGTCGTCTCCGACGCCCGGGATGCGAAGCCCCGGGGTGTCCGAGCCGAGTGCCACCCGGCTCGATGCGACGCGGATGTCGAGCTGCACGCCCGCCGGATCACTCTTCCGGAACGGCATCAGATGCAGGACAACCGTCCGGGCGGCTGTCGAGGGCTGACCCGTGGATACGGAGAGAGTGCCTCCGGGTTTCCAGTCGGCGAGGAGATAGGGGCCACCCGGGCGGGCCACGACATCACTGTCATCCGGGCAGGAAGTTGTTCCCGGTGCCACCGGCTCCATCAGATCGACGATGCGACATCGCTGAACACTCGCGTCTTCGGTCTTCAGCGCTCGGGCCGCCGGTTCCTGTGCGGCGTCCACGAGCACCCGTCGTGGTGCGAGGGTATGCACGAACCAGTCGGCTCGGTATCCCAGCCATTCGGACGGCACGGCGGTGGCCGCATCCGTCATGAACGAAGGGAAGGAGGCATCATCCACGGCTTTCGCCCACCCGACCGCGGTCGTGACCATCAGCGCGCGCGCCTCTTCTCCGGAGGGACAGGACGGGCTGGCCGGCTTGCTCCCGCAGTCCAACCGATCGTCGGCGAGCTCCGGGGCCGCGTTGAACTGGGTGTGGCCGAACGAGCCGACCGTCGCCACGGCCAACGGGCTGCGGCGATCGACGCCGAAGTGAGCGGCCGCCCACTGGACGGAATCGCTGGGGACATCGCGATCTCGCCCGCCCACGATCCCGAGGCTGGGGACGTCCAGGGGCGGGTCATCGAGCGACTCCCCTTCGTTGTTGCCGACGTCGTGCGCCGTCGCGAGATACAGCGCGCCGCGCGTGGTGATTCCCGCCTTCGCGGCTTCCTCGGCGGCGGCGCGAATCATCATCCCCGACCGTGAATGGGCGATCCAGAGGATCGACGAGGTATCCACCGCTCGGACCCGGGCGTCAGCCTCCGAATCCGATCCGACGAGCCGCTTCCTGGCCTCGCTTTGGTCAACCGCACGACTCAGCGACTCCACCTGGTCCAGCACGACACGACGCCAGGCCCGGGTCTGATCGTACGATCCCCCTCGCGCGAGCTGCCCGACGAAGACGGGGGCAAGATCGGGCGCGAGGACCGCGTAACCCTGGGCGGCGAGCTTCTCGGCGAGGTAGTCCATCCCGGCGTCATAGCGGATGGAATCGGCGCCTCCGCACGGGTAGCGGAAGCTCGAATCGGCACAGGTCGCCGCACGCAGATGGCCGATCACGATCAGACGCGCGCGGGTGGACGACGATCGGGCGGGCAGAGTGAGAGTGCCGCGGAGCGGGCTCATGAACTCCTCCGGCTGCGGCGGATCCCCGATGGCGACGTTGCCGAGATCGAAACGCACGCGCGTGACGCCGTTTCGAGTGCGGACCTCCGGCGGTACGATCTCGCGATCACCAGGCGCCTTCGGGCCATCGTCGGCGATTGCGGCAGGGTCTTCGCTGGACGGCGAGGGCGACGGCGACGGCGTGTCATCGGCGGCCGCGCACCCGGCGAGCACCGTCAGGAGGATGACAAGGAGCCCGGCCTTTCCGAGACGGGGGCGCTTTCGGTCGGCCTCAGGCCAGTATCGGGCCATCTCTCCCTTCCCGCGCTCCACCTGGCTCTGTATAGGGGAATGCGCAGGTAACATCTTACCTGCCAGACGCCAGGAACATCGGCGACCCGACTCCGGCGTCCCGCACCCTCGACAACACCCTGGTGACGACGATCCTGTTCGTCATCCTGGCCGTCGTGCTCATCGCCTTCGCTCGGACGTGGCTCGCCTTCTTCTCGCGCGGCACCCTCGAGATGCTCTGGACGCGCGGCTCTGCACTCCTCGCTCGCGAGAGAAAGGCCGGGCCGGAGACCGATGTGGGGGTGGGTGCCGTTCTGGGGAACCGACGCCCACCCCATCCCCCCTCGGGATCGAAAGGAATTCGACGTTCCCTCCGCATTGACGGTTGAACCGTCCCGCCCGTGGTCAGCTGGGGACTGACGCTGCGTGGCGATACCCGGATGGTATACCGGCGGACGTTGCACCCGGTTGCGTCCATGCACGGGAATGCACTATCCCGCGCGGCGCTCAGCGGTGCATCGAGCTGTCGGCCGCGGCCCCGCTCGCGGTGTCCGCGGCCAGGACCGCGTCGAGCGTCCGCCAGGCGTCCGCAGCGCGCATCGCTTCTCCGACGTGCCGTGCGCGGTCCCGGAACGTCGGGTCGGCCAGCACCCGGCGCACGGCTTCGGCCACCTGCCCGGGCTTCGGCGCATTCGTCCGCAGGTTGATGCCCACCCCGGTCCACCCGACTCGGGCGGAGACCTCGACCTTGTCCTCCGTCTGCCCCGCGACCACCAGCGGGACGCCCTCGGCAAGGGCCTGCTGCACCCCGCCGAAACCGCCGTTCGTGACGAACACGTCGACCTCCGGCAGCAGCCGGTCGTAGGGCAGGTACTCGGCGACCCGGACGTTGGCCGGGAGCTCCGCCGGGAGCGCGTCGACAGGACGTCCACCGGTGGAGACGACCACGAGGGCGTCCGTTGCCGCGAGCCCGGCGATCGTGGGAAGCACGAGCTGACCGAAGTCGGCGTTGGCGATGGTGCCCTGACTGACATGGATCACGGGCCGCCGGCCGTCCAGGTCGGACCACCATGCGGGCAGCGGCACGGCCGACGCCGCCGCGGGCAGGGGTCCGGCGAAGTGCACGGACGACGGGAGGTCGGAGCGCGGGTACTCGAACGCGGGCACGGAGAACTGCACGTACGCATCGGCGCGGCCCGCCCAGTCGAGCACGAAACCGCCGAGATCGCGGCCGACCGCCTCGCGCGCCATGGCGTCGGCCTCCTTCTGCACGCCGCCGAAGATCACGCGCTCCGCCACGGCACGGAGGAAGGCGTTGCGCACCCGCCCGAACAGCCCGCGCATCGGCGTGACTCCGAGCCCGAACGGGGCCGTGTCGACACTGCGGGCGCCGAGCGGGAAGATGCCGAGGACCACGACCGGGGGCCGTTCGGCCTTCGGCAGCCGCTGCAGCAGCGCCGCACCGACGAACAGCGGCTCGGTGAGGACGGCGTCGACGCGGTTCCGCGCCAGCTCGACGCGCACGGCCTCGAGCTGAGCCCGGCCCGGGCGGATGAAGAGAGTGCTCATGTCGAAGCGGAGGGCGGCCACCCCGGTGAGTCCTTCACGCTCGGGGAACGCGCCGTTCGCGTCGTCGAGATCGACGTCGGCCTCCGCCGGCAGCGGACGGAACCGCGCGCCCGCCGCGGTCACCTGCTCCTCGTAGCGGGTGCTCGTGAGGAAGAGGACGTCGTGCCCCCCTGCGACCAGGTGCCTGGCGACCTGCAGCAGCGGGAGCACATGCCCGTGGGCGGGGGTGCAGGTGAGGAGGTAACGGGACATGGCGGCTCTCTCGATAGGGTTGGTTGTACCGTTGAAGTATTCATAACCCTCAAAGGAAAGTCAATGACGTCGAGTGCACGCCCGTACCGCTCCGCCCTGCGGACCCGACAGGCGGAGGAGACCCGCGCGCGCATCGTCGCGGCGGCCGCCCGCCTGTTCGCCGCGCAGGGATACCAGGCGACGACGATCTCCGCGATCGCCAAGGAAGCCGGGGTCTCCGCGGAGACGGTGAAGACCACGGCGGCGAAGGCGGAGTTGCTCATCGCCGCCTTCGAGGTCACCTTCTCCGGCTCGGAGGCCGCCGAGACCCTCGCCGACACCGAGGCCGGCTCCGGGTTGACGACTCTGCCGGACGACGTCTTCCTCGACGCGGTCATCACGCAGATCGCCGCCGCGAACGAGCGGGGGCATGCCCTCTGGACGGTCCTCCTGGGCGCGGCGCTCTCCGATCCGGTCGTCGACGCCGCCCTTCAGCGCATCCTCGCGAACCGGGCGGCGGACTACCGGGGGTTCGCGGCGGAACTGCAGCGCCGGGGCATCGTCGACTCGGACCACGACGGCGACGCCCTCGCCGACGTGCTGTCGTTCCTGCTCTCACCGGAGAGCCACCAGCAGCTCGTCGGGCAGTCCGGCTGGTCGCCGGACCGCTACCGCTCCTGGCTGCGGAGTGCTGTGCTCGCCGCGGCCTCTCCGTCGGCGTGACGACTCACCGCGCGGACCAGCCGCCGTCCATCGTGTAGCTCGCGCCGGTCACCATCCCGGCGGCGTCGGCGGCGAGCCAGACGGCAAGGCCCGCGACCTCCTCCGGCTCCACGAGGCGTTTGATCGCGGCTTCGGTGAGGAGCACCTTCTCCAGGACCTCGCTCTCCGGGATGCCGTGCACCCGCGCCTGGTCGGCGATCTGGCGCTCCACGAGAGGGGTCCGCACGTAGCCCGGATTGATGCAGTTGCTCGTGACGCCGTGCGCGGCGCCCTCCAGGGCCGTCACCTTCGACAGCCCTTCCAGGCCGTGCTTGGCCGCCACGTAGGCCGCCTTGAACGGCGAGGCGCGAAGACCGTGGACGCTCGACATGTTGATGATCCGTCCGAAGCCGCGCTCATACATCGCCGGGAGTGCGGCGCGGGTCAGCAGGAACGGCGCCTCGAGCATCAACTGCAGAAGGAGCGAGAACTGGGCGGGGTCGAAGTCGTCGATCGGGCTGACGTGCTGCACGCCTGCGTTGTTGACGAGGATGTCGGTGTCGAGGCGGAGTGCGGCCAGTGCATCGCGGTCGGTGAGGTCGATCTGCCACGCCTCCCCGCCGATCTCGTCGGCGAGGGCTTCGGCCGCGTCACCGTCGATGTCGGCGATCGTCACGCGGGCGCCCGCCTGCGCGAAGGCTCTCGCGCAGGCGGCACCGATGCCGCTCGCTCCCCCGGTGACGAGAGCACGACGTCCGCGCAGATCCGTCATGCGGCACTCACAGCCGCGGTGCGGGCGTTCGTGCGGGCGGCATCCGCGTCGTCGATGGCCTGCAGAGAAACGCCCTTCGTCTCCCGCAGCGAGAGTACCGCGATCGCCGTGACGATGCAGGCGAACACGATGTAGAGAGCGATCGGCAGCCAAGAGCCGAAGTCCCGGAGCCACTGGATCGCCAGGATCGGCGCCAGCGACCCGGCGAGGATCGCCGTGACCTGCGACCCCAGCGAGACGCCGGAGTACCGCATCCGCGTCGGGAACAGCTCGGCCATGACCGCCGGCTGCGGCGCGTACATGAACGCGTGGAAGCAGAGGCCGATGGTGACGGCGAGGACGATGAGCACGGGGTTCAGGGTGTCGAACATCGGGAAGGCGAAGAAGGCCCAGGTCGCGCTGAGGATCGCGCCGGTCAGGTACACGGGCTTGCGGCCCCAGCGGTCGGCGAGCCGCCCCGCCTGCGGGATGACCGCGAAGTGCACGACGTGCGCGATGAGCAGAGCGAGCAGCAGCTGACTGGTGTCGTACTCGTGGACGGTCTTCAGGTAGACGATCGTGAAGCTGACGACGATGTAGTAGACGATGTTCTCGGCGAAACGGAGTCCCATCGCCTGCACGATCCCGACCGGATACCGGCGGAGCACCTCGACGACGCCGTAGGAGGTGGCCTTCTCGGCCTCGACCTGCGCCTTCGCCTCGAGGAAGATCGGGGCCTCCTCGACGTTGCGGCGGATGTAGTAGCCGACGAGCACGATCACCGCGGAGAGCCAGAACGCGATGCGCCAGCCCCACTCGAGGAACGCCGCCGAGCTCATCGCCCACGAGCTCACGAGGAGCACGAGCGTGGCGAGCAGGTTGCCGACGGGAACCGCGGCCTGGGGCCAGCTCGACCAGAACGCGCGCGACCGGTCGGGACTCTGCTCCGCGACCAGGAGGACCGCGCCACCCCACTCGCCGCCGACAGCGAAGCCCTGGATGAAGCGCAGCGCGACGAGCATCGCGGGCGCCCAGTAGCCGATGCTCTGGAAGCCAGGGAGGCACCCCATGAGGAAGGTCGCGGCACCGACGATGATGATCGTGGCCTGCAGCGTGGGCTTGCGGCCGAAGCGGTCGCCGATCTGACCGAAGACGATGCCGCCGAGCGGCCGCGCGATGAAGCCGACCGCATATGTCACGAAAGCGGCGATGATGCCGTCGAGCGGCGATCCGGTAGCCGGGAAGAAGTAGGTCCCGAAAACGAGGCTGGCGGCGGTCGCGTAGAGGAAGAACTCGTACCACTCGACGACGGTGCCGGCCATGGAGGCGGCGACGACGCGCTTGAGCTTCGAGGAGGACGGGGCGGCGGCGGGGTGACCGGAGGCGCGGGTGGGGGCGGTCATTTCTCTCCTTCGGTGTCGACGGTGACACATCCGTTCCAGTGTCGGCAGGGGACCGACTTGCAGCAATGCCCAGCGCCGCGCAGCTGCTGTGCATAATTGCAGCATGGATGCGGCGAAGAGGCCACGTGCCGACGATCTGCTCGTACTACTCGCGGTCGCCCGTACCGGCCGGTACACGAGCGCCGCCGCCCACCTCGGTCTCGACCACACGACGGTGGCGCGCCGTATCGCCGCCCTGGAGGACGCGCTCGGCGGACGGGTCGTCGCGCAATCGGCCTCCGGGTGGGAGCTCACCGACCTCGGGCGCACCGCCGCCGAGACCGGAGGACGCATCGAGGCCGCGCTCTCCCAGCTCGACTCCGCCCCCGGCGAGACTCCCGATCCGATCGCCGGCGTCGTGCGCATGTCCGCCACCGACGGTTTCAGCGCCTACATCGCCGCCCCCGCGATCGCAGAGCTGCGCCGTGCGCACCCGCGGCTGACCGTCGAGATCGTCGCCGCCACGCGGAGGGCCGCCGAGCACCGCGCCGGGCTCGACCTGGAGGTGGTCGTGGGCGCGCCGCAGACCCGCCGCGCGCAGGCCGTGAAGCTCGGCACGTACACCCTCGGCATGTACGCCTCGCGGGACTACCTCGTCCGCACCGGCACCCCGGCATCGCGCGCCGAGGTGGAGCAGCACAGACTCGTGTACTTCGTCGACTCGATGCTCCAGGTGGACGCGCTCGACCTTCCGCGCCGCCTCGTCCCCGGCATGCAGGACGGCCTCACCTCGACCAACGTCTTCGTGCACGTCGAGGCCACCCGCGCGGGAGCCGGGATCGGCCTGCTCCCGTGCTTCGCCGCCGACCGGCACCCGGACCTGGTGCGCCTGCTGCCCGAGGTCTTCGCCGAGAAACTGCCGTACTACATGGTCGCGCGGCCCGAGTCGCTGCGGCTCCCCGCGGTCGCGGCCCTCGCCGAGGCCCTGCGCACCCGCACACGTGCCGCGAAGGCGATGCTCGACGGGGCGGGCTGAGCGCCGGTCAGAGCAGCTCGGCCACGAGGGTCTCGATGCGGCCGCGGATGTCGTCGCGGATCGGCCGGACGGCATCGATCCCCTGGCCGGCGGGGTCGTCGAGCACCCAGTCCTCGTAGCGCTTGCCGGGGAAGAACGGGCACGCGTCACCGCAGCCCATCGTGATCACGACGTCCGACGCCTGCACGGCCTCGGTCGTGAGCACCTTCGGCTGCTCGGCTGTGATGTCTATGCCGACCTCCCCCATCGCCGCCACTGCGACGGGGTTGATCTCCGCGGCGGGCATCGACCCGGCGGAGCGCACCTCGATGCGGTCGCCGGCGAGGTGCCGGAGGAAGCCGGCGGCCATCTGCGAGCGCCCCGCGTTGTGGACGCAGACGAAGAGGACGGAGGGGCGGTGTGGTGCGTTCACGGGGCCAGCGTATCCCGTTCGAATCGCCTGATTGGCTGCATCTCCGGCCGAAATGGGACCAATCGGGCGATTCGAAGGCCCTCAAGCCAGGCCGAGGCCCGCCAGCTCTGCGGGGTCGAGCATGCGCGACCGGATGAGGAACCGCATTCCCGTGGGACCTTCGACGCTGAATCCGGCGCCGCGTCCCGGCACGACATCGATCGTCAGGTGCGTGAACTTCCAGTACTCGAACTGCGCGGCCGACATGAAGACCTCGACGGGATCGTCGAGGCCGACGTCGAGGGCGCCGAGGAGCACGTCGCCGGGCCCGGTGAGGAACATCCCCACCGGATAGCACATGGGTGCGGAGCCGTCGCAGCAGCCGCCGGACTGGTGGAACATGAGCGGCCCGTGCCGCGCGGTGAGCTCGCGGACGAGCGCGGCGGCGGGCTCGGTCACCGCGACACGGGCGGGCGGGGATGGGTCGGCCACAGCCACTCCTTCCGGGGTGCCGGGTGCCGGACAACGCGGCGAGCGCCGTCCGACACCCGGGCGCGGGCGGATCAGAAGAAGCCCATCGGGCCTTCCGCGTACGAGACGAGGAGGTTCTTCGTCTGCTGGTAGTGGTCGAGCATCATCTTGTGATTCTCGCGGCCCACCCCCGACTGCTTGTACCCGCCGAACGCGGCATGCGCCGGGTACTGGTGGTAGGTGTTCGTCCAGACACGGCCCGCCTCGATCGCCCGGCCCGCGCGGTACGCCGTGTCGCCGCTGCGACTCCACACCCCGGCGCCCAGGCCGTACAGGGTGTCGTTCGCGATCGAGATCGCGTCGTCGAAGTCATCGAACGACGTCACGGAGAGCACGGGGCCGAAGATCTCCTCCTGGAAGATCCGCATGTCGTTCGTCCCCTCGAACACGGTCGGCTGCACGTAGAAGCCCTCGCTGAGGTCGCCGCCCAGGTCGGCGCGCTCGCCTCCCGTGAGCAGCCGGGCCCCGCCCTGCTTCCCGATGTCGATGTAGCTGAGGATCTTCTCGAGCTGATCGTTCGATGCCTGCGCGCCGATCATGGTCGCGGGGTCGAGCGGATTGCCCTGCACGACCTTCTTCACGCGCTCCAGGCCGTCGGCGAGGAAGCCGTCGTAGATCGAGCGCTGGATGAGCGCCCGCGACGGGCAGGTGCAGACCTCACCCTGGTTGAGCGCGAACATCGTGAAGCCCTCGAGCGCCTTGTCGTAGAACGGGTCGCTCGTGGAGCGGGCGACGTCCTCGAAGAAGACGTTCGGGCTCTTGCCGCCGAGTTCCAGGGTGACGGGGATGAGGTTCTGCGAGGCGTACTGCATGATGAGTCGGCCGGTCGTGGTCTCCCCGGTGAAGGCGACCTTGCGGATGCGCTTGTGCTGGGCGAGCGGGGCGCCGGCCTCGATGCCGAAGCCGTTCACGATGTTGACGACTCCGGCCGGCAGCAGGTCGCCGATGATGTCGAACAGGAACAGGATCGACGCGGGCGTCTGCTCCGCGGGTTTGATGACGATGCAGTTGCCCGCGGCGAGCGCCGGCGCCAGCTTCCACACGGCCATGAGGATCGGGAAGTTCCAGGGGATGATCTGGCCGACGACGCCGAGCGGTTCGTGGAAGTGGTACGCGACGGTGTTCTCGTCGAGCTGGCTGATGCCGCCCTCCTGCGCGCGGAGCACCCCGGCGAAGTAGCGGAAGTGGTCGATCGCGAGCGGGATGTCGGCGGCGAGGGTCTCCCGCACGGGCTTGCCGTTCTCCCACGTCTCGGCGACCGCGATCTCCTCCAGGTGCTGCTCCATCCGGTCGGCGATGCGGTTCAGGATCACGGAACGTTCCGCGGGGCTCGTCTTGCCCCAGGCGGCGAAGGCCTTCCAGGCGACGTCGACGGCGCGGTCGATGTCCTCGACCGTCCCGCGCCCGACCTCGGTGAACGGCTTGCCGTTGACGGGACTGATGTTCTCGAAGTACTGGCCCTTGGCGGGTTCGACGAACTCGCCGCCGATGTAGTGGCCGTAGCGGGGCCGATAGTCCGCGAGGGCTCCGGGCTGCCCGGGCGCCGCGTAGGCGAGGGACACGTCTTCTTCGACGATGGTCATGGGGGTCTCCTTCGACGGGGCGCCGCGGCATCGGTGCCGCGGTGTTCCCTCGACGCTAGGCCGCTCCCCGTTGCACTCCCGGTGCGCAACGTTGCAGCCGGTTGCACCCCCGTTCGAATCGCGCACTGTGCTGCATCCGCGGCCGGAATGGGACCAATCGGGCGATTCGAATCAGGTGAGGCGCTCGATCCGGGTCACGAGGCCGGCACGACGCGGCGAGCGCGCCGGAAGCATCTCCAACGCGAGCCGCAGCACCTCCGCGTCCTCGCTCCCCTCGGGGGTGTCGGCGTAGGCGAGCAGCACGTCCAGACTCGCCCCCGACAGCATGACCTCCCGCAGCGCCGCACGGACCGAGTCACGGAACTCCTCGACGCCGGGCGAGGCCGACTCCGGCAGCACCGGACCCCGATACGCCGTCAGAGCGACCCGGTGAGCCCCGCGGTCGAGCAGGGACAGCACGTCGTGGGCGTCGGTCTCCAGCGGCACCGGAAGACGATAGGGGCGGGACTCCGGCACGAGGTCGGGGGCCGCCCGCTCCAGCACCTTCCGCAGGCGCACCATCTCCGGCCGCAGCGTGTCCGGAGAGACGCCGGGACCGTAGACGAGCTCGGCGAGCCGGTCGGCGGAGAGGCCCTGACGGTGCACAGCCAGCATCAGGAGGATGGCGGCATGCCGGGCGCTGAGCTCGGTGACCGCCTCCTCATGCGCCGACGTGGTCTCCAGCCGGGCGCGGTCGCGTCCGAGCACGTGCAGTCGTGCGCGTGCGAGGGCGTCCGGTGTCGTCCTGTTCGGCGATCGACGGGCCGGAGGCTCCGCCCTCCGCTGCAGTCGCGCCACGAGGAGCTCGGATTCGACCGCTCGCGCCGTCGCGTCGACGAGCAGCCGCGCCTGCGGGGTCACCACCTCCGGCCCCCCGGTGATGTCGATCACGCCCGAGACCCGCTGCGTCTCCGGGTCGCGCACGGGAGCGGCGCTGCACGACCACGGGTGCACCAGCCGGTTGTAGTGCTCGGCCCCGCGGATCTGCACCGACCGCTCCAGGGCGAGAGCGGTACCGGGGGCGCTCGTGCCCACGGCGTCCTCCGCCCAGTTCGCGCCGGCGACGAACCCCATGCCCTCGGTGAGGGACCGCAGCTGCGCGTCGCCCTCGATCCACAGCAGGCGCCCGGCCTGGTCCCCGACGGCGATCACGACCCCCGAGTCCTCGGAGTCACCGGGAAGCAGCAGCGCGCGGATCATCTCCATCGCGGAGGCGAGCGGATGGGCCAGGCGATAGGCGTCGAGCTCGTCCTCGTGCAGATCGAGCGGCGGCAGCCCCTCCGGGCCGACGCGACGACGCCACGACCGCTCCCACGACTCGCGCACGAGCGGACGCACCTCGCGGAGACGGTGATCGTCGAGATTGCCGGCGATGAGCTCCTCGTGCGCACGCTCGACGAGGAGGCGAGACGCCGTCGGCGACGCCTCCCGCGGATCGTGCCACGTCGCAGACACGCGTTCTCCGTTCCTGGCGCCGGGAGCGTGCCCTCAGTGTACGAGCAGGATCGACCCGGGGGAACAGCGGGCGGCGGCGGTCAGGGCAGCAGCCCGGCCACGAGATCGTCGATCACGTCGTCAGTCGAGGTCTCCGGGTCGATCGGGGTGGTGAGCCGGTCGAGCAGCAGACCATCGATCGCGTAGTGGAACAGGGCGATCTCGCGGCGTCCTCCCGGGAGGCCCGCCGCGACGTTGAAGGCCACGTCCGCCTCGAAGCCGGCGCGTTGCCAGGCCCCGAGCACGGCGGCGAGCTCCGGACGACGAGCGCTCTCGAGCCGCAAGGCGAACAGGGCGAGGGTCACATCGCGATCGACGGTGAGGCGGCGCACGATGTCCCGGAGGTAGTCGGCGAACAGCTCCCGGCTGGGCGTGATCTCCGCCCTCCGCTCCAGGTCCGCAGGCGACGGAGCCAGGCGTTCCCCGATGCGGTCGACGAGTCCCTCGATCAGCGCCTCCCTGCTGCGGAAGTAGTTCGACGTCGTGCCCGCGGGGACCTCCGCCTCGGCGTCGACCGCGCGGTGTGTGAGCCCCCGGGATCCCTCGCGGGCGAGCACCGCCAGCCCCGCATCCGCGATCTGCCGTCGTCGCGGCTCGTTCCTCGCCATGCCGCCACCCTAGCGCAATCACTACGACTGTTGTACTCTCAACCGCAACAGATGTAGTGATTGGAGAACCATGCGTGAGCTCGTGTACTACGCCGCGGTGACCCTGGACGGGTTCATCGCCGGTCCGAACGGAGAGTTCGACGCCTTCCTCGTCGAGGGCGACCACATGGACGGCATCAACGCCCGCTTCGCCGACACCCTGCCGACCGTGGCCGCCGAAGCCCTCGGCATCCCGCAGCGCAACGACGTGTTCGACACCGTGCTGATGGGCAGCAACACCTACGAGGTGGGCGGGCTCGCGAGCCCGTACAGGCATCTGCGTCAGATCGTCTTCAGCCGCACCCGCACCGCCGAGGCCGAGAACCTCGAGGTGACGGCAGAGGACCCGGTGCAGGTCGTGCGACGGCTCAAGCGTGAGGAGGGCGGCGCGATCTGGCTGTGCGGCGGCGGGGCTCTCGCGGCGACGCTGGCCGACGAGATCGACCGGCTCATCCTGAAACGGCAGCCGCTGCTCTTCGGATCCGGCATCCCGCTCTTCGGGGACCGCCCCTATCGTCCGGAACGGTTCGAGGCTGGGGAGACGACCCCCTACGGATCGGGCGTCGTGGTGACGGAGTACGTGCGACGGCGCGGGGAGTGATCCTGCCGTCGGGGGTGCGTAGCCGGTCGAGGCCCGGATGGCAATACCGTTCTCGAATCCGTTCCCGGTTCCTATCGTGGTCCCATCACGAGTCAGGAGGCGCCATGAACGTCCACATCCCCACCAGCACTGGCTCCTCGCAGCGCGCCGACGCGGCCCACCCCGCCGCGACCGAGCCGGCCTGCGAGCGGATAGACTTCGACCGGTACGTCGTCGCGCACGACGCTCCCGTCGGGTACATCGAGGTCGTGCCGCCGCTCTATGTCTGCTACCTCGGACACCCGTATCCTCGGGCTGTGGAGATCGCTCAGGTGTACGACTACGACCATGCCGTCAGCATCGTCAGTGCCATGGCCGCGGGTTCGCGCGACCACGCCCTCGCCGGATGAGCCGCGAGGTCTGGCCCGGGTCCGCGTACCCGCTGGGGGCCACCTTCGACGGTCAGGGCACCAATTTCGCCCTCTTCAGCGAGGGCGCGGAGCGCGTAGAGCTCTGCCTCTTCGACGCGGACGGCACGGAGACACGGGTGCCGCTCACCGAGGTCGACGCGTTCGTCTGGCACGGCTACCTGCCCACGGTGCAGCCGGGACAGCGCTACGGCTACCGGGTGCACGGTCCCTACGACCCGGCCCAGGGGCAGCGGTTCAACCCGAACAAGCTGCTCCTCGACCCGTACGCGAAGGCCGTCGCCGGCGAGATCGACTGGGGACAGTCCCTGTTCGGCTACGACTTCGGCGACCCCGACTCCCGCAACGACGACGACTCCGCGGCCGCGATGGCGAAGGGCGTCGTCGTCAGCCCGTTCTTCGAGTGGGGCGGCGACCGGCCGCTGAAGACGCCGTACGCCGAGACGGTGATCTACGAGGCCCATGTGAAGGGGCTCACCCAGCGGCATCCCGAGGTGCCGGAGGAGCTGCGCGGGACCTACGCCGGCATCGCGCACCCGGCGGTCATCGAGCACCTCCAGCGCCTCGGCGTGACCGCGCTGGAGCTGATGCCCGTGCACCAGTTCGTCAACGACTCGGTGCTGCAGGACAAGGGCCTGTCGAACTACTGGGGCTACAACACCCTCGGGTTCTTCGCCCCCCACAACGCGTACGCCGCCGGCGGCCAGGACGGCCAGCAGGTGCAGGAGTTCCGCGCCATGGTGCGCGCGCTCCACGAGGCCGGCATCGAGGTCATCCTCGACGTCGTCTACAACCACACCGCGGAGGGCAACCACCTCGGTCCGACTCTCTCGATGCGCGGGATCGACAACGAGGCGTACTACCGGCTCGAAGAGGACAAGCGCTACTACACGGACTACACCGGCACGGGCAACAGCCTGAACGCGGGCAACCCGCACGCCCTGCAGCTGCTCATGGACTCGCTGCGCTACTGGGTGACCGAGATGCACGTCGACGGCTTCCGCTTCGACCTCGCGGCGACCCTCGCCCGCGAGTTCTACGACGTCGACCGCCTCGCCGCGTTCTTCGAGCTCGTGCAGCAGGATCCGATCGTCTCGCAGGTGAAGCTCATCGCCGAGCCGTGGGACATCGGCCCCGGGGGCTATCAGGTGGGCAACTTCCCGCCGCAGTGGACGGAGTGGAACGGCAAGTACCGCGACACCGTCCGCGACTTCTGGCGCGGCGAGCCGCAGGCCCTCGGCGAGTTCGCCTCGCGCCTCACCGGCTCCGCCGACCTGTACGAGCACTCCGGCCGACGACCCGTCGCCTCCATCAACTTCGTCACCGCGCACGACGGCTTCACGCTGCGCGACCTCGTCTCCTACAACGAGAAGCACAACGAGGACAACGGCGAGGACAACAACGACGGCGAATCCCACAACCGCTCCGACAACATGGGCGCGGAGGGGCCGACCGACGACATCGACATCAATCGCCGCCGCGCACGCCAGCAGCGGAACTTCCTCGCGACGCTGCTGCTCTCGCAGGGCGTGCCGATGATCTCCCACGGCGACGAGCTCGGCCGCACGCAGCACGGCAACAACAACGGCTACGCACAGGACAACGAGCTCACCTGGATCGACTGGGAGGCCGCCGACCTGCCGCTCGTGGAGTTCACCGCGGCGGTGGCACGGCTCCGGCACGAGCATCCGACCTTCCGCCGCAGCCGCTTCTTCGACGGACGCCCGGTGGCGGATGAGGACGGCGAGCGCATCCCCGACGTGGTGTGGCTGCGCCCGGACGGAGCGCGCATGACGCCGGAGGACTGGGACTCGGGCTTCGGCCGCTCTGTCGGCATGTTCCTGAACGGCCGCGGGATCCGCGAGAACGACCGGCGAGGGCGACCCGTGGAGGACGTGAACTTCCTCGTCTACTTCAACAGCGGCGACGAGCCCGTCGACCTCGCCCTACCGGACGATCGCCACGGTGCGGAATGGCTCGTCGCGGTGGACACCGCCGGCGAGCTGGGCGACCGGAACCTCCGGGCGCGCGACACCGTGCCGCTCGAGGGCAAGGCCATGCTCGTGCTGCAGGAGATCGACGGCGAGCCGGTCGACACCGACGACTCCGTCGACGCCTCGCTCCGCGCGCAGAGCGAGCAGGCCGCCTCGTGACCGACAGGCCGCTGTCGACCTATCGCCTTCAGATCAGCGGCAGCTTCCCCCTCGAAGCGGCGGCCGATGTGGTCGGCTACCTCGCCGAGCTGGGGGCGTCGTGGGCTTATCTGTCGCCGCTGCTGGCGGCGACCCGCGGTTCGAACCACGGCTACGACGTGGTCGACCACGGGCGCGTCGACCCCGACCGCGGGGGCGAGGAGGGCCTCGTGCGCTTCGCCTCGGCGGCGCGCACGGCCGGCCTCGGCATCCTCGCCGACATCGTGCCCAACCATGTGGGCGTCGCGGTGCCGCGGCAGAATCCATGGTGGTGGGAGGTGCTGCGGCTCGGGCGGGAGACCCGCCGCGCCGCGGCGTTCGACATCGACTGGGCGGCGGGCGGCGGACGCCTCCTGCTCCCGCTGCTGGGCGGGACCCCGGAGGAGGTCGTCGCGAAGGGCGAGCTGGTCGTCGACACGACACCGGCCGCCGATGCACCGGACGGCGTGCTGCGCTACTTCGAGCACGAACTCCCGCTCGCCCCCGGCACCGCGGCGCTGGCCGACGACCTCCCGGCACTCCTGGCCGCCCAGAACTACGAGCTGCGGTTCTGGCAGGACCAGAACACCGATCTCACCTACCGCCGGTTCTTCGCGGTCTCCGAGCTCGCCGGCATCCGGGTCGAGCGCCCCGACGTCTTCGCCGAGTCGCACCGGGAGATCCTTCGCTGGCTCCGGACCGGACTCGCGGACGGTCTACGGGTGGACCACCCGGACGGCCTCGTCGACCCCGGCGCGTACCTGGAGCAGCTCGCCGACGCGACCGGACGCGCGTACACGCTCGTGGAGAAGATCCTGGAGCCCGGCGAGGCCCTGCCGGCCTGGTGGCGGACCGACGGCACGACCGGATACGACGCGCTGGCCGAGCTCGACCGTCTGTTCGTCGACGCGGAGGGCGTGGCGGCGCTGGACCGGCTGGACGCCCGGCTCCGTGCGGAGACCGGCCTCCCGGACGCGCTCCCCTGGCACGACCTCATCCACGACACGAAGCGGATGATCGCCGACACGCTCCTGGCCGCCGAGGTGCGCCGACTCGTCCGCACGCTTCCCCACGGGATCGTGCACGCGGACGACGCCCTGGCCGAACTCCTCGCCTGCTTCCCCGTGTACCGCTCCTATCTCCCGGAGGGCCGCGAGCACCTGCGCGCCGCCTTCGCGGACGCTCGGCGGCGGCGCCCGGATCTCTCCGCCGCTTTCAGCGCGCTCGAACCGCTCCTGGTCGACCCCGCCCTCGAGGTCGCGCAGCGGTTCCCCCAGGTGAGCGGCGCCGTGATGGCGAAGGGCGTTGAGGACACCGCGTTCTACCGGTTCACGCGCCTCGGAACGCTGACCGAGGTCGGCGCCGATCCGTCGATCCCCGCCCTGTCGGTCGAGGAGTTCCACGACGCGCAGCGGGCACGACTGGCGGCCTGGCCGCACTCGATGACGACCCTCTCCACGCACGACACGAAGCGCTCGGAGGACGTACGGGCACGCCTGTCGGTGCTCTCGGAGATCCCGGAGCGGTGGGGCGAGGTGCTGGCGGAGCTGCGCGCCGTCGCGACCACCGGACACGGTCCTCTCGACGCGCTGATCTGGCAGGCCGCCGTCGGAGCCTGGCCGCTCCCCTCCGACCGGCTCCTCGCCTATGCCACGAAGGCCGCCCGCGAGGCCGCCGAGCGGACCACCTGGCAGCATCCGGACGCGACCTTCGAGGAGGGCCTGGCCGCGATCGCCCGGTCCGTCGAGGGCGACGCCGCGCCGATCCTCGACCGTTTCGTGGCGGAGATCGTCGATGCGGGCCGTTCCAACTCCCTCTCCGCCAAACTGCTGCAGCTCACCGGTCCCGGCGTGCCGGACGTCTACCAGGGCACCGAGCTGTGGGACCTCTCGCTCGTCGACCCCGACAACCGTCGACCCGTCGACTTCGCTCTGCGCGCCCGGATGCTGCGGGAGCTCGACGCGGACCACGCCCGCGGTGTGCTCCCGCCGATCGACGACTCCGGTGCCGCGAAGCTGCTGGTGACCTCGCGGGCCCTGCGGCTGCGGCGAGACAATCCGGAGCTGTTCCGCTTCTACCGGCCGGCCGTCGTCGAGGGTGCGGCCGCGGACCACGCCGTCGCCGTGCATCGCGGCGGCGCGACCGCCGTGGCCACGCGGCTGCCGGTCGCGCTGGCGCGCCGCGGGGGCTGGGGCGACACCGTCCTGATGCGCCCGGAGCTGCCGGGGACGGATCTCCTCACCGGTCGGCGGATCCCGCCCGGACCGGTGCGGCTGGCGGAACTGCTCGATACGTATCCGGTCGCGCTGATCGAGCTGGCCCGATGATCTCGGTGTGGGCGCCGCGGGCGACCCGTGTGCGGGTACGGCGCCTCGACGCCGCGGGCGCGACCGTGGAGGAGCGCGCACTCACGGCGGGGGCCGAGGGGCACTGGACCACCGATCTGGTCCTCGCGGACGGGGAGCGCTATGGCTTCCTGCTGGACGACGGCGACGACCTCCGCCCGGACCCTCGGTCGCGTCGTCAGCCGGACGGCGTGCACGGGGCCTCGGCGGCTTTCGACCCCGCGGCCTTCGCCTGGACCGACGCCTCCTGGACCGGACGGCAGCTCGCGGGCGGGCTGATCTACGAACTGCACCTCGGCACCTTCACGCCGGAGGGCACGCTCGACGCGGCGATCGGCCGCCTGGCGCACCTCGTCGACCTCGGCGTCACCCACGTCGAGCTGCTCCCGGTCAACGCCTTCAACGGGCGCTGGAACTGGGGATACGACGGCGTGCTCTGGTACGCGGTGCAGGAGGAGTACGGCGGTCCGGCGGCCTACCAGCGGTTCGTCGACGCCGCCCACGCACACGGGCTCGCCGTCGTGCAGGACGTGGTCTACAACCACCTCGGTCCGAGCGGGAACTACCTCCCCCTCTTCGGTCCGTACCTGCGCGAGGGCGAGAGCAACACCTGGGGCGACTCGGTGAACCTCGACGAGGACGCGGTGCGCGAGTACATCCTCGACAACGCCCTGATGTGGCTGCGCGACTTCCACGTCGATGGACTGCGGCTCGACGCCGTGCACGCCCTGCACGACCGGCGGCCCGTGCACCTGCTGCGCGAGCTCTCCGAACGCGTGGACGCCCTCTCCGCGCAGCAGAATCGGCCGCTGACCCTCATCGCGGAGTCGGACCTCAACGATCCGACGCTCATCCTGCCGCGGGAAGCCGGGGGCTACGGACTCACGGCGCAGTGGTCGGACGACTGGCACCACGCCGCGCACGTCGCGCTCACCGGGGAGACCGCCGGGTACTACGCCGACTTCGCCTCAGCCGACGCGGTGACCAAGGTGACGGAGGGCGGCTTCTTCCACGACGGCACCTTCTCGTCCTTCCGCGACCGTCCGCACGGGTCCCCGATCCCGGCCGAGGTGCCGAGCTGGCGGCTGGTGACCTTCGCGCAGGACCACGACCAGATCGGGAACCGCGCCGCCGGGGACCGGCTCTCCGCCGCTCTGTCCCCCGACCGGCTCGCGGTGGCCGCCGTGCTCACCCTGACGGCCCCGGGCACCCCGATGCTCTTCATGGGCGAGGAGTGGGGCGCGACGACACCGTGGCAGTTCTTCACCTCCCACCCCGAGCCCGAACTCGGCCGCGCGGTCGCGGAGGGGCGCACGGCGGAGTTCGCCCGCATGGGCTGGGATCCGGATGCGGTCCCCGACCCCCAGGACCCCGCCACCTTCCACCGCTCGCGCCTCGACTGGGCGGAGGCCGAGGCGCCGGTGCACGCCCGGCTGCTGGCGCTGTACCGCGACCTGGCGCGACTGCGGCGAGCGCGACCGGAGCTCACCGACCCGGACTCCGCGCACGCGGCGGTCGAGGTCCGAGAGACGGACGGCCGCCCCGAGCACCGCGTCTACCGCATCGATCGCGGAGGAGTGTCGGTGCTCGTGAACCTCTCCCCCACCCCCGCCTCGTTCCCCGTCCCCGCCGCGTCCGAGATCCTCCTCACAACCCTCCCCACATCGCGCACCCCCACGCGCACCCCCACGCTCCTGACTCTCCCCCCGGACGCCGCCGCCATCATCAACTGAGGTCGACCCACCCCTCTGCGGTCGTCCCGGCCCTCTACGTGCGGTCGGAAGGGGCCGGGAGGCACGCAAGGGGGTGGGTCGGCAGGAGTCAGCCGCGCGAAGCCCACCACTCCCGGAGGCGCTGCTCCGCGACGTCCTCGCCCACCACGCCCTCATCGAGGCGCAGATCGAGGAGGAACCTGTACGCCTCGCCGACCTCCCGGCCCGGAGAGATGCCGAGCACCTCCTGGATGCGGTTGCCGTCGAGCTCCGGACGGATTGCGTCGAGCTCCTCCTGCTCGCGAAGAGCCGCGATCCGGGACTCGATGTCGTCGTAGGCGGCGGCGAGCCGAGCGGCCTTGCGCTTGTTCCTCGTGGTGACGTCGGCACGCGTGAGGATGTGCAGCCGCTCCAGCAGGTCCCCGGCATCGCGGACGTAGCGGCGCACGGCGGCATCCGTCCATGCCCCCTCCGCATAGCCGAAGAAGCGCAGATGCAGCTCGATGAGGGTGGAGACGGCATCCGTTGTCGCCGTGTCGAAGCGCAGGGCCTGCAGCCGCTTGCGGGCCATCCGGGCGCCGACGACGTCGTGGTGGTGGAAGGTCACCGCGCCGCCAGGCTCGAGCTTGCGCGTGCGGGGCTTTCCGATGTCGTGCAGCAGAGCCGCGATCCGCAGCGGCACGTCCGGCCCGGCTCCGGGGTTCCTGGCCTGCTCCAGCGCGATGGCCTGGCTGAGCACCGTGAGGGAGTGCTCGTAGACGTCCTTGTGGTGGTGGTGCTCGTCGACCTCGAGCTTGAGCGCGCTGACCTCGGGGAGGAACTCGTCGATGAGTCCGGTCTCCACCAGCACCCGGATGCCACGGACGGGGTCGTCGGTCTGCATGAGGCGTACGAGCTCGGACTGCACGCGCTCCGGGCTCACGATCCTCAGGGTCTCGCGGAGCTCGGTGATCGCCCGCTCCGTGTCCTCCGCCACGGTGAAGCCGAGCTGCGCGCTGAACCGGGCGGCGCGCAGCATCCGGAGCGGGTCGTCGCCGAACGACACCCGGGGATCGGTCGGTGTCCGCAACACCCCCGCCACGAGGTCCTCGACACCGCCGGTCGGATCGACGAGCTTCACCGCGGGCACCTGGAGGGCCATTGCGTTGACCGTGAAGTCGCGGCGGACGAGGTCGCCGTCGATCGAGTCGCCGAACTCCACCGTCGGCTTCCGCGTCACGCCGTCGTAGCTGTCGGCGCGATAGGTCGTGATCTCGACCTGCTCGCCGCGCACCCGGGCGCCGATGGTCCCGAAGGCCCGACCGATGTCCCAGTGCGCGGATGCCACCGGCTTCACGATCGCGAGGATCTCGTCCGGCGAGGCACTCGTCGTGAAGTCGAGGTCGTGCGTCTCGCGGCCGAGCAGGGCATCGCGCACCGGACCGCCCACGACGGCCAGCTCGAAACCGGCTTCGTCGAAGGCCTCCGCGAGGGTGCGGACGACGGGATTCTCGGCGAGCGCGCCGAGACGCGCGAGGCCGTCGGCCATGTTGAGCATGGGTTCCAGCGTACCGGCCCGCTTTCCACCCCTCCCGGACCGGGCACGACTTCGGAGCCTCCGGCCGACGCGCCGGCTCCGAGCCGATACCCCCGGCGTGTCTCGGGCGATCTCCGAAGCTGTGCCCGCCCGCACCCCCGTTCACCTCCCGGTCGCCTCGATGTCAGACCTCCGTCATCCGCCTCCGCTGGGCTGGGGACGCCCCGTGCGGCTGAGCACGGACACCCACCCACGAAGGACAGACATGACCTCCCCCACCCCTGCGGTGCGGTGGCGGCGTCGCGGACTGACGTCCGTCGCGCTGCTCGCCGTGCTCGGCGGCGCCGTCGTCGCCCCCGCGGCCCTCGCCGCGCCCGACCCCGAAGTGCCGACTGGATCGCTCGTCACCGGCGACACGCCCTGGCACTATCTCGACGACGGCTCCGACCCGTCACCGGCCCCAGCCGCGCTGCGCGACTGGACCCTGCCCGCCTACGACGACAGCGCGTGGAAGACCGCGCCCGGGAGCTTCGGGGCCAAGAGCGGTACGCTCGCCCCCGTCGGGCCGCACACCCCGAAGACGCTCCTCAACCACTACCTCGACGGCTCGGCGGCCCCGACGGTCCCGACCTACTTCTTCCGTACGACATTCGAGTTGGAGGCCGGCGTCGCCGAGCAGGTCGCCGTCCTGCAGAGCACCGTCACCTTCGACGACGCGCTCATCGTGTGGATCAACGGCGAAGAAGTGGCCCGCTACGTCGACGGCCGGATCACCGACACCACCAACGTCGAGTACGCCGGCGACTCCAACGGCGACCCGCTGACCAGCACGTTCAGCGCCGAGGGCGACCTGCTCCGCGACGGCACGAACACGATCGCCGTGTCGCTGTTCCAGGACCGCGCGTCGAGCTCCGACATCTACTTCGACATGTCGTCGCTCACCCTCGTGAAGGCCTCCGATCCTGGCACCCCCGTCGTCGCCCCGCCGACTCGCGTCATCCTCACCCCGACCGAGAAGCCGGAGGTGTCGCAGTCGTTCTCCTGGCTCGCCGGCGACGCGTCGCACACGGTCGGCCAGGTCGAGATCGGCCTCGCGTCCGGCGGGGACACCCGCACGGTCGATGCCTACGACGCCGGAGTGGTGAACGGCAACCCGAACAAGCACTTCTCGGCCACGGTCACCGACCTCACCCCCGCGACCGCCTACCGCTACCGGGTGGGCCTCCCCGGGAGCTGGAGCGACTGGTACGAGTTCCGCACCGCCGACCCGAAGGCGAGCGACTTCCAGTTCATCTACTACGGCGATGCCCAGATCGGTCTCGACACCACATGGCCGAGCGTCGTGAAGCAGGCCGAGGCGCAGGCTCCCCGGTCGATCGGCTCCGTGCACGCCGGCGACCTGATCAACACCTCCAGCAACGAGAACGAGTGGGTCAACTGGTTCAAGGGCATGAAGGACTCGGCCGTCCGCACCAACGTGATGGCCGCTCCGGGCAACCACGAGTATTCCGGCGACAAGCTGCTCACGGCCTGGAAGGCCGCATTCGAGTACCCGCACAACAACCCGTCGACGAGCTCCATCGGCGAGCTGGCGAACCTCGCGAAGGGCGACTCCGCCGTCGCGCAGCAATACCGCGCGTTCTTCGATCACTGGAGCTCGTTCGCCGCCGAGACCGCGTACTACACCGACTACCAAGGCGTCCGTTTCATCACCCTGAACGCGACCCGCGACACGACCTTCCTCACCCCGGCCGGGCTCCCGTCCTGCACGGGGGCGGAGTGCCCGTCGTCGCAGATCGCCACCCTGTGGACGCGCTTCCAGGCCGCCTGGCTCGACCTGCTGCTGCAGAACAGCCCGTCGAAGTGGAACGTCGTCACCTTCCACCAGCCGGTCTTCTCGGCCTCGGCCGGTCGTGACGAGCCGGTGCTCCGCGCCGAGTGGCTGCCGGTGTTCCAGCGCAACGACATCGACCTCGTGCTCATGGGCCACGACCACACGTACGCCCGCGGCTACGTGAACACGGATGCGACCGAGACCCCCGGCCTCACCACGGGACCGGTCTACGTGGTCTCCAACTCCGGCGCGAAGCACTACGACCTGGAGACCGCCGAGAAGAACGTCTGGACCAACAACGGCGCCACCCAGGTGCTGCGCGGTCAGGGCGTGACGACGTACCAGGTGATCGACGTCTCAAAGAACCAGCTCGTCTACCGGTCGTATCTGGCCGAGAAGCAGCCGGACGCCACGACGGACCTCCCCGTCGGTGCCGTGTACGACACGTTCACCGTGACGAAGTCGGACGCCGGCGAGAAGTGGGTCACCGAGGCCGGCGTCACCCCGCCGGTCACGGAGGAGCCGGAGCCCGAGAAGCCGGCGACGGTGGAGCTCGGCGCATCCTCGGTCGTGGCCGGGGGCACTCTCGCGGTGTCGGGCGGCGGCTTCGCGGCCGGCGCCGAGGTCGCCCTCGAGCTGCGATCCGACCCGGTGTCCCTCGGCACGGTCACGGTCGCGGCCGACGGCACGTTCTCGCGCATTGTCACCATTCCCGCCGGAACTCCGGCGGGAACGCACACGCTCGCCGTGATCCTCCCCGACGGCACCGAGGTGACGGCCTCCCTCACCGTCACCTCGGCGGCCGGTGGCGGAGCGGTCGTCCCCGGCGAGAACGGCTCGGGTGGCGCAACCGACGGCGACCTCGCGACGACGGGCGCCGACAGCATGCCGTTCGTCATCGGGGCCATCGTGCTGCTCGCCGCCGGCCTCGGCCTGTTCGCCCTGCGTCGCCGCCGTGCGACCGCGGAGGTCGAGACGACGGAAGCCGCGTAACCGGTTCCCTCCCTCCACGGGCGCCGCCGGTCTCTCGGCGGCGCCCGTGCCGTCCCTCGCGTGCACGACTTCGGAGTTCTCGGCCGACACCCCGCACCCGGAGGGGCGGCCCCGGCGCGTCGATACGAATCTCCGAAGTCGTGCACGGCCAGGCATCCTCGCTCTAGGCTCGCGTCATGCACCGGTCTCTCCGCCGCGCCTCCGCTCTCACCGGCGCCGTCATCTTCCTCGCTATGGCACTGACAGCGTGCGTCCAGGTCGAGACCGCGTCCGATCCGACACCGACGGTCTCCGTGGGAACGTCGCCGACCCCGCGTGTGACCGGCATCCAGAGCGGCGCCAACGACTACGCCGACATCTGGATCGACGCACTCACCCGAGATCGCGAACCCAGAACGGGACGATTTCGGAGGGGACGGTCGTAGGATCGCGGCATGGTCGACGCCGACAGCCCCTCCGACGCCCCTCCCCGCGACCCCTCCCGGCGCGGATTCCTCGCCGCGGGCGGCGCAGCCCTGGCGGGAGCGGTGATCGGAGGAGCGGGAGGGGCGGCGATCGGGGCCTCCGTCGCCGGGGGACGGGACGGCTTCGCCGACGATCCGGATCCCTTCGCCGCCCTCACTCCGCGCAGCGAGCCGGGCTTCGACCACCTCGTCGTCGTGATGGGCGAGAACCGTTCGTTCGACAACCTCCTCGGCTACCTCTACACGAAGCAGAATGTGCCGCAGGGCGAGACGTTCGAGGGGCTCGACTTCGGCTCGTACAGCAACACCGCCCCGGACGGCACGGTCGTGGAGGCGCACGTCTACCGGGGCGACACCGACCGCATCATGAGCCTCCCCGATCCGGACCCGGGTGAGGAGTACCCGCACGTCAACACGCAGATCTTCGGCACCGTCGACCCGAAGACCAACGCCGACCTGTTCGTCGACCAGATGACCACGCCCTTCAACGCCCCCACCCATGGCGAGAAGGCGACGATGTCCGGCTTCCTCAAGGACTACATCATCAACTTCCGCCGGCTGCGGGACGGGAAGGAGCCGGGCCTGGACGAGGCGCGGCACATCATGGGCTCGTTCTCCCCGGAGATGCTCCCGGTGCTCTCGACCCTCGCCGCCGAGTTCGCCGTGTTCGACCACTGGTACGCCGGGGTGCCCTCCCAAACCTTCTGCAACCGCTCCTTCTTCCATGCGTCGACCTCGCACGGCTTCGTGACGAACCAGGCCGGCGGCGGCTACCGGAAGTGGCTCGACGCCCCAGCCGCGCCGACCGTGTTCAACCGCCTGGAAGACCGGAAGGTGAGCTGGCGGATCTACATCGACGAACTCCAGCTCGTCTCGTTCACGGGGATGCTGCATGCGGCGGTGCTGGAGAAGTACTGGCGCACGGATCATTTCGGCACGATGGAGGATTTCTACGCCGACGCGAAGAACGGCACCCTCCCGGCGTACGCATTCATCGAGCCGCGAATGGTCTACGACCACAACGACTTCCATCCGCCGTTCGGGAAGCCGCGGGCGAGCGTGGTCGACGGCGAGCCTGTGTACGACAGCGCCATCTCCGATGTGCGGGCGGGCGATCGGCTCATCCACGACGTCTACGAGGCCGTGCGCACGAGCGCGACGCCCGGTGGCTCGAACGCCGTGAACACGCTGCTGCTCATCACGTTCGACGAGCACGGGGGCTGTTACGACCACGTGCCGCCACCCGCAGCCACGAAACCCACGAAGGACACCGGCGCCGGGGAGATGGGCTTCACGTTCGACCGGCTCGGCTGTCGTGTCCCGGCGATCGCGGTGTCGGCGTACACGCGGCGCGGCACGATCATCCACGACGAGATGCACCACGGATCGGTCACGGCCACGCTGTCGCGCCTGCACGGCCTGGAGCCGCTGAACGACCGCGATCAGTCGGCCAACACGCTGCTCAACGTCGTGAACCTCGACAAGCCGCGGCACCCGGCCGACTGGCCCGTGACCACGCCCGCGTACACCCCGCCGAACCCCGAGGGCGGCACCCCGCAGCCGAACGAGGCGGATCACCTCAAGCCGCTCACTCCTCCCGCCCGCGGCCTCCTCGGGCTCCTTCTCGCCCGGTACGGCGCGCCGGGCGAGAAGGAACCGGAGACCTTCGCCGACGCGTACCGGATCCTCCACGAGCACGGCGAGGAGCTGTTCGGCCCTCCGCTCTGAGATCGCATTTCCGCACGAGGTCGCAGGGTTTCCGGGAGTTCCCGCGACCCCGGTGCAACTCTGCGACCGCGCGCCGGAGCCTCAGTCCGCGCGGGAGAACGTGATGTGAGTCACCCCGGACTCCGCGACCTCGGACGTCACGCGATAGCCGGCCTCGAGGCCCCGCAGGTCGTCCCAGAGCCGGATGCCGCTGCCGGTGAGGATGGGGGTGATGCCCACGTGCAGGTCGTCGACGAGCCCGGCGCGCAGGAACTCGCGGACCGTCGTCGCCCCGCCGCCGACGCGCACGTCACGCCCTCCGGCCACGGCCACGGCTTCCCGCAGCGCCTCCTCCGGGGTCGCGGAGAGGAAGCGGAAGCTCGTGCCGTTCGCGAACTCGATCGGCGGTCGCGGCGTGTGGGTGAGGACGAACACCGGCACCTCGAACGGCGGCTCCTCGCCCCACCAGCCGCGCCACTCCGGGTCGTCCGGGTTCGCGTGGAGCCCGAACATCCCGGCCCCCATGATCTCGGCGCCGATGCCTTGGAAGTACTGCGCCGCGTACTTCTCGTCCACCCCGGTGGT
Source organism: Microbacterium sp. LCT-H2 (assembly GCF_001866135.1). Classification (GTDB taxonomy): domain Bacteria; phylum Actinomycetota; class Actinomycetes; order Actinomycetales; family Microbacteriaceae; genus Microbacterium. The sequence goes on along the minus strand of NZ_MODW01000007.1, from coordinate 58,949 downwards.
GCCCGCACCGCTCGTGTCGTGGAAGACGCGCTCCTGGAAGGTGCGGGTCGCCGTGTAGGCCGCGGTGAGGCGTCCCCAGTCCTCGCCAAAGGGGTTCTCCGGCGTCTGGTCGGTCGTCGTGGCGAAGCCGTCGAGGGTGATGTTGAGGTCGACGCGCACGCGGGTCATGGTGCCTCCGAAGCAGTAGGGACGGGCGCCAGTCGGCGCGCCGTCCCCAGCGTCGGTCGTCGCGCGGCCGCTGTCAAGAGCCGGACCGCCGTGCCGGATCAGGCCACGGGGTCGCCCTGGACCGGACCCTCCGTGTTGGGCTTCCAGCCGAGGGCCGGCGCCACGTGCTCCGCGAACGCCTCGAGCACGTGGAGATTGTACTCCGGCCCGAGCTGGTTCGGGATCGTCAGCATGAGGGTGTCGGCGGCCATGACGGCCTCGTCCTTTCGGAGCTGCTCGATGAGCACATCGGGCTCCGCGGCGTAGGTCTTGCCGAACGTGGAGCGGAACCCGTCGATGATGCCGATCTGGTCGGCGTTCTCCTCGCTGCGCAGCCCGAAGTAGGCGCGGTCCATGTCCGACACGAGCGGGAACACACTGCGGCTGACCGACACCCGCGGCGACCCGGTGTGGCCGGCGTCACGGTAGGCGGAGCGGAACAGCTCGATCTGCTCGCGCTGCAGCTCGTGGAACGGCTGCCCCGTGGCCTCGGTCACGAGCGTCGAGCTCATCATGTTGAGCCCCTGGCGTCCGGTCTCCTCGGCCGTGGCGCGCGAACCCGAGCCCCACCAGATGTGATCACGCAGCGTGGGCGACTGCGGCTCGATCGCGAGGTATTGTCCCGCGCCCACCATCCGGGGGTCGCCGGGGGCGAGTCGCTCGCCGTCGATGGCCCGCAGGAAGATCTCGAACTTCTCCCGCGCGAGCACGCTGCCGCGCTCCGGGTCCTCCTCGTCGCGGAAACCGAAGGTCTCGTAGCCGCGCAGCGCCGTCTCGGGTGACCCACGGCTCACGCCGAGCGCGATGCGCCCGTCCGCGATGAGGTCGAGCGCGGCCGCCTCCTCCGCGAACTGGAACGGGTTCTCGTAGCGCATGTCGATCACGCCGGTCCCGACCTCGATCCGCTCGGTGCGCGCGGCCATGGCCGTCAGCAGCGGCATCGGGGACGCCGCCTGGCGAGCCCAGTGGTGCACCCGCACGTAGGCGCCGTTGACGCCGAGCTCGTCGGCGCCCTCCGCGATCTCGATGGTCTGCTTCAGCATGTCGCCCGCAGTGCGGGTGGCCGAGCCGGGCACGTCGGCGTAGTGACCGAACGAGAGGAATCCGAAAGCCTTCATGGTGTATTCGAACGCATGGAAGCCGCGACTATTCCCCCGGGAGGAGGAAGCCGTCGAGCACGAGTCCTCGGATGCGCGGCTCGAGCTCCGCCCAGAGCTGCGCGAAGGGCACCTCGAAGAGGTCGGCGAGAGCGGGGGCGATCTGCAGCACCTGGAGTTCCCCGTCGCAGGCGCCGACGAACCCGGCCAGCGCCGGGTCCACCGCGACCGTCCGCGCGAACCCGCCGCCCTGACGCAGCTCGATCACGCTCGGGTCGTCGTTGCCGGGGAGCAGGTGACGCGCCTCCGTGACGTCGGGGGCCACGACGAGCGTGTCGGGCAGTCCGTCGGCGAGCGCATCGTGGGCCGTGAGGCCGAGGCCGAGCGCCGCCCCCACGTTCGCCACGGGCTGCGAGATCCGCTCCGACCGCCGCAGCGGCTCCCCCTGCCCGCGGCGGAGCAGCACGTAGCCGAAGCCGATCGCGGTCACGCCCCGCGCGGCGAAGTCGTCGAGCCACGCGGTCAGCAGCGGAGTGAACGCGGCATCGCGCGGTGTGATGCCGCCGTCCCTGATCCACAGCTCCGCGTACGCGAGGGGCGACAGCTCCTCCCGCTCCACCACCCACAGATCGAGGTCCGCGGGCACCCACGCGTCCAGCCGGGCGAGGCCCGTGATCCCCGTGCGGGACTCCCAGTTGCCGAGAAGCTGGGCGATGCCGCCGGGGGTGAGGTGGGCCGGTGCCGTGCGCACGAACTGCTCGACCAGCGCGTCTCCGACGAGTCCGCCGTCGCGATACTCGTAGGCGGGCACCCCCTCCGTGCGGGGCGTGATCACGAACGGCGGGTTCGAGACGATGAGGTCGAACGCCTCCCCGGCGACCGGCTCGAACATGCTCCCGTGACGGAACTCGATGTTCGTGACCCCGTTGAGCTGCGCGTTCAACGCGGCGTAGGCGAGGGCGCGGCGAGAGACATCGGTGGCGACGACCCGGCCGGCGCGCCGAGCGACGAGGAGCGCCTGGATGCCGCAGCCCGTGCCGAGGTCGAGCGCACGGTCCACCGCGAGCGGCACGACCGTCTCGGCGAGCGTGCGGGAGGCGCCGCCCACACCGAGCACGTGATCGGCGGGCAGCGGGCCGTCGAGGGCGACCTCGTCGAGATCGCTCGCGATCCACCACTCCCCGACGCCGTCCTCGTCGACGAACGACTGCGGGCGCAGCAGCGCGATCGGAGTCACGGAGTCGGCGTCGATCGTCGCCAGGCCCAGCGCCTCCAGACCGGCCACGCCGAGGGTGGGCAGGGCACGCTCCACCGCCGCTCGGGGCTGCGGAAGCCCGAGCACCAGGAGCCGCCCGAGGGTCGCGAGCACGCCCTCGTCCCCGGCGATCGCCCGCAGGATGGGCTCCCGCAGGCCACGGCCCAGGGCATCGTCCGCCTCCTCTCCCCAGAGGCGACGCAGGGGCTCGGAGCGGAGGTCGGCGTCGTCCAGATCCGCGGCGAGCGCGGCGCTGCGGAGCGGGTCGGGGCGGGGGGCGGGGGTGTCGGACACGGCCGTCACTCTACGCGTCTTCAGGGTTCTCCTCTGTCCGGCCTCCTAGAATCGCAGAGTCAGTACTCACGATCCGCCTCTCCCGGGCGTTCGAGGAAGACCTTCATGACCGCGATCACTCCCGAGACGGGCCTCCGCGCGCGCGTGCGCCGGCTCGCGGCGTTCGTGGTCGCCGCCGGCGTCTGCGTCGTCGGCGTCGCCGGTCCCGCTGTGGCGGCCGACCAGCCGGCCGCCGACGACGATCAACGGGTGGAACTGCATGTCACGGCGGGCCTGCGCGGGACCGTCGCCCCCGGGACGTCGACGTCGGCCGTGGTCACGATCGACAACCGCACCGAGGCGGAGCTCTCCGCGGGTCGCGTCGAGATCGAGCTCGGCAGCACGCCACTGACCGACGACGACGCCGTCACCGAATGGTTGGACGAGGGCCAGGCCGCGGGTTCCTTCCTCTCCCTCGGAGAGGAGACCACGAAGCCGACGGAGGCGGGCGGAGCCGCCGGCACCACCGTGTTCGTGCCGCAGGAGACCTTGAAGCCGTTGAAACCCGGGGTGTACCCGCTGCGGGCTGCCCTGAGCGACGCCGGCACGAAGGATGGTGAGGGACAGCGCACCACGACCTGGGACACCACCGCGACGAGCGTCCTCGTCGTCACCTCCGGCCCCACAAGCCCGGTCGGGGTCATCGTGCCCATCACCGCCACGCCGGCGGGCGGTGCCCTCCTGAGCGCCGAGGAGCTCGCGGAGTTGACCGCCCCGGACGGCGACCTCACCGCGCAGCTCGACGGCGTGGCCGGGACGACGGCGGTGCTCGCGGTCGACCCTGCCATCCTCACGTCGATCCGCGCGCTGGGCACCGCCGCCCCCTCAGCGGCGACTGACTGGCTGCAGCGGCTCGACGAACTCCCCAACGCCCGTTTCGCCCTGCAGTTCGGCGATGCCGACCTCACGGTGCAAGCGCAGGCCGGTCTGCCCGAGGCGCTGGCACCGCTGCCGCTGACCTCGCTGCTCGATCCCGCCGCGTTCCCCCAGCAGCGAGCCGTGACACCGACGAGCACTCCCGGCACCACTGCAGAACCGTCGCCGACGCCGACCGACGGACCGGCTCTTCCCACCGACGAGGAGCTCACGGAGATCGACGGCGCGATCCCGGGGATCGTCTGGCCGGAGAGCGACCTCACGGAGGCCGACCTCGCGGCGTTCACCGGCTATCTGGGCCGCCCCGCCACGACCATCGTGTCGTCCGAGACCGTCGGCGATCAGAGTGCGGCCCATGCGACAGCGGGCGGTCAGGACCTGCTCGTCATCGATGCCGCCACGTCGGCCGCGTTGTCTGCTGCGGCGACCGAATCCGCCTCGGTTCCCCGCCAGGGGCTGTTGGCGGAAGCCGCCGCGCGGCTCTTCCTCGCCGGCGCCCGGGCCCCCGGCGCTCCGATCCTCATCGGCCTGGAGCGCGACGAGAACCGCTCCGCGGATGCCCTCCGCGACGCGATCTCGGCAGCCGACTCGATCGGCTTCGAGCTCTCGACGGTGCGGGCGGCTCCCGCCGCCTCGGTGACGCTTCCCGAGACGGCCGCAGCGACCCGGGCGTCCGACCTCACCAATCTCCTCGCCGACGAGCGCTCACTCACAGCCTTCGCCACCGTCCTCAGCGACCCCCTCGTGCTGCTCAGCCCCGAGCGGATCCGGGTCCTGCGGACCATCGCGGTCGGATCGTCCGCGGAAGCCTTCGCCGAGAAGGTCGCGGCCCATCGTGCCCGCACCACCGAGACGCTCGGTGCCGTCAGCATCCCCGACTCCAGCACCATCCAGCTCCTCACGGCCAACGCCGACCTCCCCATCGCCGTGCGCAACGACCTCCCGTGGCCGGTGACGGTGCGGCTGTACGCCGCCCCCACCGATCCGCGCCTCGAGGTGACGCCCGTGATCGACGTCGCCGTGCAGGCGAACTCAACCACGAGGGCGAAGGTGCCGGTGTCGGCCCGAGTCGGCAGCGGCGAGCTCGATCTGCGCCTCAGCCTCACCAGCCCGACCGGGGTGCCGATCCAGTCCGAGCAGACCATCCGCGTCGCGGTGCGCGCGGAGTGGGAGACCATCGGCCTCGTCGTCTTCGGCGGACTCGCCGTGCTCCTCATCGCTCTCGGGGTGGTGCGCACCGTGCGTCGGAAGCGCCGAGAGGCGATCGAGGAGCAGGCCGTCGAGGCCGCCGTCGAGGAACTGATCGAGGAGAAGGAGGCGGAGGCGGCCGTGCAGGAGCACCACGACGGTCCGGATGCCCCGCCGACGAAGGAGTCGCGTGAGTAGTCTCGGGCGTGCCAGCGCCATCATCGGCGCCGGCACCATGGTGTCGCGCGTGACCGGGCTGCTGCGCAGCATCGTCCTCGTGGCGGTGATCGGGTCGTTCAACTCGGGGCCCGCCGACGCGTTCGCCGCGGCGAACACTCTCCCGAACAGCGTCTTCTCCCTCATCTCCGTCGGCATCCTCACCGCGGTCATCGTGCCGCAGATCGTCAAGGCCACCGCAGACGCCGACGGGGGCAATGCCTTCATCTCGAAGCTCTTCACCCTCGGCACGGTCGTGCTGGTGGCTGTTACGGCGATCGCCACGATCGCCGCCCCGTGGCTCGTGCAGATCGTCGCCGGGGGCCTGTCCTCGACCACCCAGGCGCTCGCGACCGCGCTCGCGTACTGGTGTCTCCCGCAGATCCTGTTCTATGGTCTGTACGCCCTGCTGGGCGAAGCCCTGAACGCGCGGCGGATCTTCGGTCCCTTCACCTGGGCGCCCGTCGTCAACAACATCGTCTCCATCATCGGGTTCCTGATCCTGGGATGGGCCTTCTCCCCGGTCTCCCGGAACTCCGCCGACTGGACGCCGGAGATGATCGCGATGCTCGGCGGCACGGCGACCCTCGGCATCGCCGTGCAGGCGCTCATCCTGCTGCTGTTCTGGAGGCGGACCGGGCTGTCCCTGCGTCCCGACTTCCACTGGCGGGGCGTCGGCCTCGGCAACGTGGGCAAACTCGCGGGGTGGACCTTCCTGATGGCCCTGGCCTCGCTGTCCGCGGGTGTGCTCCAGGGGAACATCGTCAGCAACGCGTCGGAGTCGGGGGCGTCGCTCGCCGTGACGGCCAACGCCTGGCTCATCTTCATGCTGCCGTACTCGGTCATCGTGCTGTCGATCGGGACCCCGTACTTCACGCAGATCAGCGAGCACGCGGCCGCAGGTCGCGACGACGAGGTCCGCGGAGACATCTCGCGCAGCATCCGCACGCTACTGTTCTTCATCGTCGCCGCCGTCGCCGCGGTCGCGGCCGCGGCGATCCCCGCATCGCGTGTCTTCACCGAGAGCCCTTCGGATGCCGAGGGAGCCGCCATCGTCCTCCTCTGCTATCTGATCAGCCTCATCCCGCTCACGATCCTGTTCATCGTCCAGCGGACCTTCTACGCTTACGACGACACCCGCACCCCCTTCTGGTTCACGATCTTCCAGTGCACGTTGATCGTCGTGACCGCACTGGGCGCGGCGGGGCTCCTGTCCGCGGAGATCATCGCCCTGTCTCAGCTGGCTGCCGCCGTGGCTCTGGGCCAGTCGATCGCCAGCACGCTGCAGACGATCGTGGCGACCTGGCTGCTGCACCGCAAGATCGGTGGGCTGGGCGTCCTCTCGTGGATGCGTGCCCTGGCGCTCTTCGCGATCGCCGCGATCCCGGCCGGTCTCGCCGGCTGGGGCACGTTCCTCCTCCTCGGCGGGACGACGGGATGGGCGACGTCCGGAGTCATTCCCGGCACCCTGGCGACGGCCGTCATCGGCCTCGTCGTCGTGCTCGTGTACGTCGCGATCCTCGCGGTCTTCCGCGCCCCGGAGCTGAAGGCCGCCGGCGGGCTCGTCCGCCGCTTCCTGCCCGGCCGCTGACGCGGGAATGCCCCGCGGTTACCATGGGTTGAAACAGTCGGACGTCTTTCGACGGCACCGCCTTTCTAACGGAGATCACATGCGTCAGGTCATCATCATCGGCTCCGGCCCCGCCGGATTCACGGCTGCCATCTACGCGGCGCGCGCGAACCTGGAGCCGCTGCTCATCGCGAGCTCCGTCGAGGTCGGCGGAGAGCTCATGAACACGACCGAGGTGGAGAACTACCCCGGCTTCCCGGAGGGCATCCAGGGCCCCGAGCTCATGGCGAAGTTCCAGGAGCAGGCCGAGAAGTTCGGCACCGAGGTGCTCTACGACGACGTCACCGAGCTCGACGTCGCCGGCCCCGTCAAGAAGGTCACCCTCGGTTCGGGCGCGACCCACGAGGCGAAGACCATCATCTACGCGACGGGTTCCGCCTACCGCAAGCTCGGCATCGAGGGCGAGGAGCGTCTCTCCGGCTTCGGCGTCTCCTGGTGCGCCACCTGCGACGGCTTCTTCTTCCGTCAGAAGACCATCGCGGTCGTCGGCGGCGGTGACTCGGCGATGGAGGAGGCCACCTTCCTCACGCGCTTCGCGGACAAGGTGTACGTCATCCACCGCAAGGACACCCTGCGGGCCTCGAAGATCATGCAGGAGCGCGCCTTCGCGAACGAGAAGATCGAGTTCGTGTGGAACAGCGAGGTCGTGGAGATCCTCGGCGACAACGCCGTCTCGGGCGTGCAGCTGCGTTCCACCGAGGACGGCTCGCTGCGCGACCTGCCCCTCGACGGCCTGTTCATCGCCATCGGCAACGACCCGCGAACCCACCTCGTCCACGAGAAGCTCGAGCTCACGCCCGAGGGGACGATCTGGGTCGACGGTCGCTCCTCGCGCACGTCGGTTCCCGGTGTCTTCGCCGCCGGCGACGTGATCGACCCCACCTACCGCCAGGCCATCACCGCCGCCGGAACGGGCACGATCGCGGCCCTCGACGCCGAGCACTTCCTCGCCGACCTGGAGGACTCCTCCGTCGAGGTCCCCGCGGCCGAGGCGGCCGAGGTCATCACGGCCTGACCACGGCCGGGAACACTTTCCCCTCGCCCGTTGTTGCAACAGGCGAACCTCGAACAAGGAGAACTCTGATGAGTGCAAAGGCAACGAGCCAGGCGACCTGGGAGCAGGACGTGCTGCAGGCCGATGGTCCCGTGCTGGTGGACTTCTGGGCCGAGTGGTGCGGTCCGTGTCGTATGGTCGCGCCGGTGCTGGACGAGATCCAGTCCGACAACCCCGACAAGATCACCATCCTCAAGCTCAACGTGGACGAGAACCCGGAGCTGGCCATGAAGTACCAGATCACGTCGATCCCGGCGATGAAGGTCTTCCAGGGCGGAGAGGTCAAGACGACGATCATCGGCGCCAAGCCGAAGTTCGCCCTCGAGCAGGATCTGGCCGCTTTCCTCGGCTGATCCCCCACGACCGCGAGAAGGGCCGCACCTCCGGGTGCGGCCCTTGTCGCATCCTCCGGGCCGCCCGTACTGGTCAGCGCTTGTCGTACACGTCCACGGGCTCGAGACCGCGCGCGGCCCGGGCGCTGTTCACGATCTCCTGGATGACGGCGGTCTTTCCCGCGTTGCAGGAGGACACCCCGTCCGCTGCCGCCCGCGCAGCGTCGTGCTTGACCTGCTCATATCCGACGCACCTCCGGCGGCCTCCAGCTCGGGCAGACGAGCGTCGAGCCGCTCCCGCGTCTCCACGCGCACCGCGAGGTCGATGATCGGTTTCGCGCTCATCCCGGGAATCGCGGTCGAGCCGATGTGCTCGATGATCCACCCGTCCTCCCCGGCGGCGCGGATCCTTGTCGCGAACTCCTCGAACCGCAGCGGCCAGGACGGGTCAGAAGGCACGAGGAGCATCGGTCGTCAGGAGGCGTCCGCGATGCGGGGATCCCAGCGACGATGGCGCTGCTTCTCGTCCAGGAGCCCCCACACGGCCGGTGTGAGTTCCGGGTACTCGAGGGCGATCTGTCGCAGCACGCGGTAGTGTCGCGCGGCGTTCGGACGCACACCGTCGTTTGCCGCGATGTTGTCGGCGCGGAGCAGGTAGACGACGAGCTCGTCGACGCTGGGCAGCTCCTCCATGAACTCCCAGGGGTCCTCGCCGCCGAGCAGGCGCTCCTGCACGAGGACAGCGAGTTCGTCCGACGCCTCGGCGCGCAGCACTTCCAGGCTGGCGCGACGGGGGACGGACTCGGTCATCCCTCCAGCCTACGCGCGTGCGCGACGGGGTCGGCGCTCCACCTTCGCATCCTCGCTCATGTCCTCGAGCTCGCGGCCCTTGGTCTCCGGCACCTTGAAGAACACGAAGAAGAACGACAGCAGCGCGAAGAACGCGTAGAAGCCGTAGGCGAACGTGAGGCCGATCTCGGCGAACGCGGGGAACGTCGTCGAGATGAAGAAGTTCGCCACCCACTGCGCCGCGGCGGCCACGGCCAGGGCACCGGCACGGATCGAGTTCGGGAAGATCTCGCCCAGGAGCACCCACACCAGCGGACCCCAGCTCGCACCGAAGAACACGACGAAGCCGTTGGCGCAGATGAGGGCGACGGTGGCCCAGGGGTCGGGGAGAGTCGCGGTTCCGGAGGCGTCGAGCGTGCCGAACGAGAAGGCGAGCGCCATCAGCCCGAGAGTCACCGTCATGCCGACCGAGCCGACGAGCAGCATGATCCGACGCCCGATGCGGTCGACGAGGAGGATCGCGACGATCGTGACGACGATGTTCGTGACAGAGGTGATGACGGAGGTGAGGAGGGCGCTGGACTCGTCGAAGCCCACCGACTGCCACAGCGTCGTGGAGTAGTAGAAGATGACGTTGATGCCGACGAACTGCTGGAACACCGACAGCAGGATGCCGACCCAGACGATCGGCTTGAGTCCCAGCCGGCTCCCCCGCAGATCCCGCAGCGACTCGGAGCGCTCCGTGTCGATCGTCCCCGTGATCTCCTTGATCTTCGCCTCGGTGTCGATCGTCCCCGTGACGGTCTGGAGCACTTCCGCAGCGCGCTTCACCTCGCCCTTGCGCACCAGGTAGCGCGGGGATTCCGGCAGCCGGAGCGACATCAGTCCGTAGACGAGCGCGGGGATGGCCGCGACCATGAACATCCATCGCCACGCGGTCAGACCCCAGAGCGGCTGGTCCGCCTCCCCCGCGATGCCGGCCAGCAGGGCATCGGACAACAGCGCGGCGAAGATGCCGAGGACGATCGCGAGCTGTTGCAGCGAGCCGAGACGGCCGCGAATCGCTGCCGGCGACACCTCTGCGATGTATGCAGGTGCGATCACCGACGCCGCACCGACGCCGAGGCCGCCGATGACTCGCCAGATGATGAGGTCGACGACGCTGAAGGCGAGGCCGGAGCCGATCGCCGAGACGAAGAACATGGCGGCGGCGGCCACCATCACCGGGATGCGGCCGAACTTGTTCGAGACGGGCCCGGCGAACCAGGCACCCACAGCGCAGCCGATCAAGGCCGACGACACCGCGAAGCCCTTGAGGCCGGTGCCGAGATCGAATCCGGAGACGTCTCCGGCCAGAGCGTCGACGGCGCCGTTGATCACCGCGGTGTCGAATCCGAAGAGGAAACCACCCAGGGCCGCCGCGATACTGACGGCGATCACGCGACGCTTGATGGTCGCTGGATCAGCTGGTCTGGACATGACATCCCCCTCGCATCGTCAAGATGACGCGAGTCTATGCCAGCCCCGACCAGGGGCGCGGTCACCGCGCGGAGCCGTACCCTTCTTCACCGAGCTCCTCGAGAATGCGGTTCAGGTCCTGGATCGATGCGAAATCGATCGTGACCTGGCCTTTCCGCGCACCCAGTGAGATCCGGACCCGGGTGTTGAGGCGGTCGCCGAGCTTGCCGGCGACCTCGTCCAGGTACGCCCGACGCGCACCAGGTGTCGGCTTCGGGGTCTTGCCTGCCGACGGCTGCGCCTTGGCGGCTTCTTCCGTCGCGCGAACGGACAGATCCTCATTGACGACCTTGTCCGCGAGACGCTGCATCGCCTCCGCAGACTCCACGCTGAGGATGGCGCGGGCGTGCCCGGCGGTCAGCACGCCGGCGGCCACCCGCTGCTGCACCGGGACCGGGAGCTTGAGCAGGCGGATGGTGTTGCTGATCTGCGGACGGGAGCGACCGATACGCGTGGCCAGCTCCTCCTGGGTGATGCCGAAATCATCCAGGAGCTGCTGGTAGGCCGACGCCTCTTCGAGGGGATTCAGCTCCGAGCGGTGGAGGTTCTCCAGCAGCGCGTCCCGCAGGAGATCCTCGTCGGCCGTGTCGCGGACGATGGCCGGGATCGCCTCGAGTCCGGCCTCGCGAGCGGCACGCGTGCGCCGCTCCCCCATGATGAGCTCGTACTCGCCGTCGTTGTTCTTCCGGACGACCACCGGCTGCAGCACGCCGAACTCACGGACGCTGTGGACGAGCTCCGCGAGGTCCTCCGGGTTGAAGTGCGTGCGTGGCTGGCGAGGGTTGGGGACGATCGCCTGCGGGTCGACCTGGATCAGATGGATCCCAGGAACCGCCTCGAGTTCGGGCGCGGGCGCGGCGTCGGCGCTCGTGGAGGGAGCCTCGGGGGTCGGTGCGATCTTCGTGCCGGGGAAGAACACGTCGACGGGACGTTCGGTCTGGTCCGCTGTCGGGATGAGGGCGCCGATGCCGCGGCCGAGTCCAGTGCGCTTCGCCATTATTTCTCCTTGCTCTGCGTCTGTCTCGACGCGATCTCGACGGCGGCCTCGCGGTACGCGATCGCCCCGGCGGACTGACCGTCGTAGGCGATGACCGTCTGGCCGAAACTGGGGGCTTCCGACACACGGACGGAGCGCGGAATCACGGTGTCCAGCACCTGCGAGGGGAAGTGGGACCGCACCTCTTCCGCCACCTGCTGGGCCAGCCGCGTCCGTCCGTCGAACATCGTGAGGAGGATCGTCGACAGATGCAGACCCGGGTTGAGGTGCTTCTGGATCATCTGGATGCTACCGAGTAGCTGGCTCAGGCCCTCGAGAGCGTAATACTCGCACTGGATCGGGATGAACACCTCGTTCGCGGCGGTGAAGGCGTTGATCGTGAGCAGCCCGAGGGAAGGAGGGCAGTCGATGATGACGAAGTCCACGGGATGGTCTGCGAGGTAGTCCTCCAGAGCGCGGCGCAGGCGGTGCTCCCGCGCGACCTGCGCGACGAGCTCGATCTCAGCGCCGGCGAGATGGATGGTGCTCGGCGCACAGAAGAGGTTCGGACTCTCGGGGCTGGGCTGAACGATCTCCGCCAGGGGGAACTCGTCGATGAGGACGTCGTAGACACTCGGGGTGTCGGCGTTGTGCGGCACCCCGAGGGCAGTGGAGGCGTTCCCCTGCGGATCGAGGTCGATGACGAGGACCTTCGCTCCCAGACCCGCCAGCGCGGATGCGATGTTCACGGCGCTAGTGGTCTTACCCACGCCGCCCTTCTGATTCGACACCGTCAGGATGCGGGTGTCGCCACTGAACTCGACAGAGACCCCTTCCAGCGCGCGGCGCCGGGCGGAGAGATCCGCGATTTCCCGCGCGAGCGGGGTGTCCATCCCGAACGATTCGTTCGATGGTGCCTTCTCGGACTGTTTCACGTGAAACATCCACTCCTTTCGGGGCCGCGTTCCACTCTAATCGCAGCGACCGACCTCGGATTACATCCGCGATGCGGTCTCTCGTCTCCTCCCCCTGAGAGACGGGCGCCGGTAACCAGGCTGTCGGAGCCGGGAGGCATTGGTTTCACGTGAAACGTGCGACCAAGTGCGAACCGGTTGCCTGGCTCCGCCACGCGCACCGGCTCAGAGAGCACTCTGATTCGCGGCGATGATGGCCGCTCTCTCATCAGTCGCCCTTCTGTGCGCTCGATGGCGGGCCCTTCCCGTCGCGCTCCCTTCGTCGGGACATCTCCTCCCATCCGCTGCACTCCGAGTGAAGCGCTCCACCGTGGGTTCTGATGGGAGCAGCGCGCACCCAGTCGGTTCCGGGGACCCGGACGTACTTCGCGGCCCCTTCGCCACCCGCATCAGAGCTGCCGACTCCCTACGGTAGCCGTGCGGACGGTCCGCGGACGGCCCACCCCGGGCGTCGACCTTTGAGCCGGCCGGCACCCTTCCCCAACGTCATCTCTCGTGTTGTCTGCTCTCGCCCGGAGTGCATACATGAAGTGCGCTGGCCTGTGGCAACGAACAACCATGTACCCGGCGCCCCGATGCCCCTCCTCTCTCGTCTCTGAGCACAATCAGCGTGCGCGACCTCAGGCGCGACGCGGTAGACCGTTTCACGTGAAACGCCCGCGCCGCATCGCTCCCCGTATGTTCGAAGCTCGACCCGCCACAGCGTTTCAGCTGGCGCGACCACGTGCTCTCGCGATACTGCACAGCGATGGTCGCGCCGGGTTTCGACAGCCCAGCTCGTCAGACGGCGGGACGCCCATGTCCAGACCGCCGACAGCAGTGTCAACACAGAGCTACCGCATTGCGCCAGAGTCGGGAACGCCGTGCGGACAGCACTCCAACCACCCGCGCATCGACCGAAAGAAGCCCGGGACAACCTCGCAGGCGGACGGGGCTGCTGTCAGCGCCTGCATCCGCGGTTGACGGAACGTGGTCAGCGCCCTCAGGCACACGCGTCCCGCGCCTTGTCCATAAGGCAAAGGGTTCTCACCTCCGTTGTACTGAGGTGATCGCGAAGCAGAGCGTGCCTCGCGACCGCCGTCACGGCGAGTCCCACGTGCGGCCGTGTACCGCCGGGACCACTTCTCCTCTTGTCGTCGCCTCGCCGTTTCACGTGAAACAACCGCGTTGGAGGCTCGGAGGCGCGACATGGCGAAGCCGCGGCGACCGACGCGCCCAGCCCCAAGAGGGCCCTCCGCTCCCCCACCCCTTAGCTCGCCCCGTAGGTCAACAAACGTTCAGCGCGTTTCTCCGTGCACCCAGCTCGCGGGAGTGAGCGGTCCTGGCCCCTGTCTATCGATCGTGCGCACAGCCTCCCGCCGAAGACACGTCCACTACCGGATACCGACGACGACTCACGTTTCACGTGAAACACCCGTGTGAGCGAGACGTCCGGACGGAGTCAGGCACAGCCAGGAGGACCTCACGGGCCTGTCATCCCCGTTCCACCACGTCGGCAGCGAGGATGGGGAGCATCGTGGCGCCGACTGGGGCTTATACCGCCCCCTGAGGAAGGGCGCTCCACGTCGGCCCTAGCCGCTACTCAGAGGGTCGGACACGCGGTTCACCTCAGGATGAAGCCAGGAGCTTCGCTCGCGAGGGCGGCACCGAGCCTTGGTCGGAGCGTTTCACGTGAAACGTGCACGTCTCAGCGTACGCGGGCGCGGACGACCCGAGTCGTCTCCGGGAGCAGTCCTTCACCCAGAACTTCGACGCGAACGTCGGAGAGCTTGAACTTCGCGATCTGCTTCCGCGCCGCCTCGATCTCATTGGCGGCGTTCATGCCCTTCAAGAGGGCGAGTTCACCACCATCGCGCACCAGCGGAGCCGTCAGCGGGATCAAGGTACGCAGTGCGCTCACCGCACGAGCCGTGACGACGTCGAAGGCACCCTTCGCACGGACGTCCTCCGCACGCGCCCGGAGAACGGTGACGTTGGAGAGCCCGAGGTCGTTTACCTGCTCCGTCAACCAGGTGATCCGACGCTCCATAGGCTCCACCAGTGTCCAAGACACGTCGGGGCGTGCGATGGCGAGCACCAGACCGGGCAGTCCGGCACCGGACCCGATGTCCGCCACGGAACCATGGAAGAGCGGTGCGGCGATCGCGCTGTTCAGGATGTGACGGGTCCACAAGCGGGGCAACTCAAGCGGTCCGATCAGGCCCCGCTCCTCCCCTTGACGGGCGAGGGAGTCCGTAAACCGCCGAGCGATCTCCAGGCGGTCTCCGAACAGGTCGGCGGCGACCGTCGGCTCCTGCTCGACGGTCTTCTCGCCAGAATCGCTCGTCTCAGACACCCGCCAGCACTCGCCTTCGGTACGTCAGTGACGGCGCAGGACGGTGTGACGGTCCGCGCCCTCGCCGTACGATTCGGAGACGAGCCCGCGCTCCGCAGCGATGTCGTGCACCAACTTGCGCTCGTAGCTGGACATCGCGGGCAGCGACGCCTGCGAGGAACCCTCATCGAGCTTGGCCGCTGCAGCCTCGACCAGGGTCACGAGCTGGCGGCGGCGCGCGTCACGCGAACCACCGATGTCGAGGATGAGACGCGAGAACGAGCCGGTCTTGTTCTGGACGGCGAGACGCGTGAGCTCCTGCAGGGCCTGCACAGTGTCCGGAGCGGAGAGCAGAGCGAGGCCATCGCCCTCGGCCTCGACCGAAACGTAGGCACGACCCTGACGGACGTCGAGGTTCAGATCACCGTCGATGTCGGCGATGTCGAGCAGCTCCTCGAGGTAGTCCGCCGCGACGTCCCCCTCGTTCTCGAGCTGCGCCACAGTGGGCTCTGCGCTCCCGGTCACGACCTCGCTCATGACGCGTTCCCCTTCTTCTTCGCACGCTTCTTGCCGACCGGCTGCTGCCGCTTCGGCGCCGCCGCCTTCGCCTTCTCAGCCTCCTCGAGCAGACGCTGCTGCTCGGCCTCGTATGCAGCCATCGGAACGACCTTGCCGGAGGAGTCGATCGCCTTGCCCTTGCGGGCGAGCCGCTCCTCGCGAGCCTTGGCCGCTTCGGAACCCGGAGTCGGCATCTCGCGGATCACGAGGAACTGCTGACCCATGGTCCAGAGGTTGGAGATGAACCAGTACACGACGACGCCGAGCGGGAAGAAGACACCGGAGAAGATGAAGCCCAGCGGCAGCACGTAGAGCATGATCTTCTGCATCTGGTAGGCCTGGCCGGTCTTGGCTTCCGGCGACAGGTTCTTCGAGATGATCTGCAGCTGCGTGAAGAACTGCGACGCGATCATCAGGACGACCAGGGTCACCAGGATGATGATCGCCGTGACGTTCTGAGCATCGATCGCGTTTCCGAGGGTCTCGTGCAGCGAGGCCACCCCGAAGAGCTTCGCGTCGTAGAACTCCTGCGTGAGCTCGGCACTCAGCAGTCCGACACCGCCGATGCCTTGCGTCGCGTGCTTGCTGACGTCGCTCAGCACGCTGTAGAGCGAGAAGAAGATCGGCATCTGCACGAGCAGCGGCAGGCAGCTCGACATCGGCGTCGTGCCGTGCTTCTTATAGAGCGCCATCGTCTCGCGGCTCATCGCCTCACGAGAGAGCTGGTCCTTCTTGCCGCGGTACTTCTCCTGGACTTTTCGCAGTTCAGGAGCGATTTCCATCATCTTGCGCTGGCTCTTGATCTGCTTCACGAACAGCGGGATGAGCGCCGCGCGGACCACGATCACGAGTCCGACGATCGAGAGGACCCAGGTGATGCCGGAAGCCGCAGGGAGACCGACGGCCGTCAGCAGCCAATGCCAGGCGACGAGGATGAGCTCGACGATCCACTTCAGCGGCCACAGGATCGTTCCGAGCAGATCGAATCCGCCGGATGCCGGTTCCGGGCTGGGGGTGGCACTGGCGAACAGAAGGTCAAGACCCACCGATCAGTCCTTTCGGGAGGGGACGACGAAACCGTGAGCGGTCAGGTCGTAGCGGAAGTGTCGATGCGGTGTGACGTCGTCGACGCCTCCGCGAGACCAGGGATTGCAGCGGAGGATGCGCCACGCCGAGAGCAGAGCCCCCCGCACGGCGCCATGCTGCTGCACCGCACCTACAGCGTAGGCGGAACAAGAGGGGTAGTACGCACACACGTCTCCGTACATCGGCGAGACCACCTTGCGGTACCCCGCGAGGAAAGCCAGCACGGCGTTGCGCGGAAGGAGCGGGATGCTTCGGAGCACGTCGCGTCCGTGCATCTCCCCCGTGCCCACCGACGACGCCGGCAACGCGGTCATGATGCGGCCTCGACGGGCGCGAGCCGCGCCAGACAGCGGTGAACGTCACTCCGGAGTTCCGCGTACGACGCGGTCGCCGACGCAGGAAGGGCACGGATGACGACATCCGTGCCCTGAGGAACACGCGGGAGCGCCTCCGCACAGACGGCTTTGAGGCGCCGGCGCACGGTGTTTCGCACCACAGCGGTACCCACCTGCTTGCTGATGATGAAACCGAAACGCGCTGCTCTGCTCTCACCCGTCGCCAGCATCGAGGTGAGGACGCGGGCCCCGCCACAACGCGATCCGCGTCGAACGACCAGTCGGTAGTCGCTCCCGCGGGTCAAACGGAACGGGCGGGCGAGCACAGCTGCTTACGCGGAGAGCTCGGTACGGCCCTTCGCGCGGCGTGCCGAGAGGATGGCACGGCCGGCGCGGGTGCGCATGCGGGCACGGAAGCCGTGCTTCTTGGCGCGACGACGGTTGTTGGGCTGGAAGGTGCGCTTGCTCATGAGATCACTCCGGGAATGCTGCCACCGGATTCACTTCGACCGGAGACATAGGGAACTGCCATACAGGCATAAGTCAACCGATTAAGGGTACGTCTTGGCGGCGCACAGGGCAAATCTACCGTACGGCCGTTCCGGGCCGCTCCGCGTGCGAGGGCGCCATCCGGCCGTCGATATGCTAATCCGACCGCCGATGAGCCGAGATGCCATGCCAGCGAGAGGCCGAGATGACCGATCAGCAGACCCCCTCCTCCGACTCCGGTTCCGAGCCCGCCCGTGACGGCGGAGCATCAGGTGCGCTCTCCACCGCGGCGATCGCCACCGGCGCTGTCTCCCTGATCCTCCTGGTCGCCCTCGCCGTTCCGTACTACGCCCTCCAGAACCCCTGGCTGATCCCCGCCTTCGTCCTCGGCGCGGCAGCCGCGATCGGCGGAGTCGTCCTCGCCCGCCGAGCGCGCCGCGCTCCTTCGGACGAGCGCCGCACGGCAGGTCTCGGGTTGGCAGCTGCCCTCGCCGCGCTCGTCCTCGCCCTCGTCCTGCTGGTCGTCTTCCTGCTCGGACTCTGGTCGCCGCCGCAGAACAAGGTCTTCCTCGAGGGAACAGGACCGCAGTCCGGGGTCACCGCCACGTTCAGCAGCGACGCCGAGACCAGGACGCTTCCCTGGCCGGCTGTGGGAAACGCGCAGTACACCACCTCGGAGTCGTCCACCTGGATCACGATCACGGCCCCGAGCGACAGCAAGGATCAGACGGTGGGTTGCAGGATCTACTGGAACGATGACCTGGTCGTCGAGGAGACCTCGGACTCCGGCACGGTCAGCTGCGTATACGACGCCGACTGACGGCGCCCGGCTCCCCTCCACACAGGAGCTATCCACAACCCCGAGCAATCGACCGAACCGCCACACGACCTGATTCTCTGCGGCAGGTTGCCGTTCCCGACGCCGATGACTAGCGTGGGCATCCGTAGTTATCCACAGGGCAGCCCCTCCCGCGCTCCCCTTCCCGATCCGTCGTCCGGAGCACCATGTCCTCACCAGCCCAGCCCGATGTCCCGATCTGGACCACGGTGCAGGAGCTGCTGGAATCCGACGATCGGGTCACCCCGCAGCTTCAGGGCTTCCTGAGCCTCGCGGTGCCGGCCGGGGTGATGTCGGCGACGCTGTACCTGGAGGTGCCGAACGACCTCACCGCGGCGCAGATCAACAAGCGTCTGCGCCTGCCCATCATGGAGGCCCTCGCTCATGTCGGCGAGGAAGTGACGTCGTATCGGGTGGTCGTCAACCACGAGCTCGCCGATCAGCCCACCGCTCCGATCGCCGTGGCGGACTACGGTCGGCAGGATCCGGTGCGCGCCGAGTCGCCGATGGAGCAGCCGACGGCGCTACGCCACGAGTCCCGCCTCAACCCGAAGTACACCTTCGACAACTTCGTCATCGGCCAGTCCAACCGCTTCGCCCACGCGGCCGCGGTGGCCGTCGCCGAGGCGCCGGCCAAGGCCTACAACCCGCTCTTCATCTACGGCGACTCCGGACTGGGCAAGACCCACCTCCTGCACGCCATCGGCGACTACGCGCAGTCCCTCTACGCCGGAGTCAAGGTGCGCTACGTCTCCAGCGAGGAGTTCACGAACGACTTCATCAACTCCATCGCCAACAACCGCGGCGCCGCCTTCCAAGCCCGGTACCGCGAGGTGGACATCCTCCTCATCGACGACATCCAGTTCCTCCAGGGGCGTGCGGAGACGCAGGAGGCGTTCTTCCACACGTTCAACACGCTGCACGATCACAACAAGCAGGTCGTGATCACCAGCGATGTCGCGCCGAAGCACCTCACGGGCTTCGAGGACCGCATGCGCAGCCGATTCGAGTGGGGCCTCATCACCGACGTGCAGGCACCCGATCTCGAGACGCGTATCGCCATCCTGCGGAAGAAGGCGCAGAGCGAGGCTCTCCACATCCCCGACGAGGTGCTCGAGTACATCGCCACGGTCGTGTCCTCGAACATCCGCGAGCTGGAGGGAGCACTCATCCGGGTGTCGGCGTTCGCGAGCCTGAACCGTTCGGCCCTCGACATCTCCCTCGCCCAGACCGTCCTGCGGGACATCATCGACACGGCCGAGGACAACATCATCTCGCCGACCGACATCATCACGGCGACCGCACAGTACTTCAAGCTCACCGTCGACGATCTGTACGGCTCCAGCCGCTCGCAGCAGATCGCCACCGCCCGGCAGATCGCCATGTACCTCTGTCGTGAACGGACCAGCCTCTCCCTCCCGAAGATCGGCCAGCTCTTCGGCAACCGCGACCACACGACGGTCATGTATGCCTACAAGAAGATCAGCGAGCTCATGAAAGAGCGTCGCTCCATCTACAACCAGGTGACCGAGATCACCACGCAGCTCGGTCGTCGCTGACGCCTGCGCGCACGAGAGGGACGCCATCCGACACCGGACGGCGTCCCTTCGGCGTTTGACAGGGCCCTGATCGCCGGATAAATGCGTCTATGCACATGTGGATAACTTGTGGATGACCGTGGAACGCGCCGACGCAGGTGTGGGTCGATCGGAGAAACCTGTGGATAACCACGGGACGGTCGAATCGCGATGGACCCTCGTCCACCCGCGGATTCCTCAGGGTCTCCACAAGTGACAAGTGTGTAGTTCCCTACTCGCGCTTGCTTTCCACCGACTTATCCACAGTATCCACAGGTGTTAACACCGTTAAGGAGTTAAGTCATTCAGGGTGCGATCCGATCACCAGACGGTGGGGAGAACCGTCCGAGGCATGACAAGACCTCCGGCGTAGGGAAGCGCAGGACTGTGGGGCTAGCATGGGATTCCCTGCACTGGCAGGACCCGACGACGACCCGTCATGTTCGACGACAAGGGAGCACCCGTGAGGTTTCAGGTCAACCGCGATGTCTTCAGCGAGGCTGTGTCCTTCGTCGTCAAGCTGCTCCCCCAGCGCAATCCGCAGCCGATCCTCGCCGGAGTCCTGATCGAGGCCGACGGTTCCGGACTCACGCTCTCGGCCTTCGACTACGAGGCCTCCGCGCGGACGACCATCGAGGCGACAGTCGAGACCCCGGGGACGATCCTCGTCCACGGCCGTCTGCTCTCGGACATCGCGAGCCGCCTCCCGAACGCTCCCATCGAGATCGCCGTCGAGGATGACGGCGGGATCGCCGTCACCTGCGGCTCGGCGCGCTTCACGCTCGCCGCCATGCCGGTCGAGGAATACCCGTCGATCCCCGAGGTGTCCGGATCATCCGGCGTCGTCCCCGCCGACGAGTTCGGCACCGCGATCGCGCAGGTCGGCTTCGCGGCATCCCGCGACGATGTGACTCCCGTGCTGACGGGTGTCCAGCTCGAGGTCACCGGCCACACGCTCAGCCTCGTCGCCACCGACCGCTACCGGGTTTCGCTCCGCGACGTGCCGTGGGACGGCGAGGCCGTCGAGGCCACCGCACTCGTCCCCGCTCGCACCCTCGTCGAGGTCGGGAAGACCTTCGGTCACGCCGGCACGATCCAGATCGCGTTCTCGGGGGCCGGGGACCGCGAGATCATCGCGTTCACCGCCGGCAACAAGACCGTGACCTCGCTCCTCATCAAGGGCAACTTCCCCCCGGTGCGCCGCCTCTTCCCGGAGCAGACCGATCACTACGCCGTCGTCAACACCGCTGACCTCATCGAGGCCGTGCGCCGTGTGTCCCTCGTGCTCGACCGTGCCGCGCCGCTGCGCTTCACGTTCTCGACCGACAGCGTCACCATGGATGCCTCGGGCAGCGAGCACGCCCGCGCGTCCGAGTCGGTCGACGCGATCCTCTCCGGTGGCGACGAGGTGACGCTGGGGCTCAACCCGCAGTACCTCATCGAAGCCCTCGGCGCGGTCAAGAGCGAGTTCGTGCGGGTCACGTTCACCTCCAGCGACAACGCCAACAAGCTCAGCCCGGTCCTCATCACCAGCCAGACCTCGGTCGACCAGGCCGGCCTGGACTCGTTCAAGTACCTGCTGCAGCCCAACCTGCTCCTGCGCTGAGCGCGAGCACTCGCCCCGAGGGAGTGTCCGACCCGGAAGGTAGGCTGGCTCCGTGATTGTGGAGCACCTCAGCCTGGTCGATTTCCGCAATTACGCGACCGCGGAACTCGCCCTGCACCGAGGGCCCAACGTCCTCGTCGGGCGGAACGGTCAGGGCAAGACGAACCTCGCCGAGGCGGTGGTCTTCCTCGCGACGCTCGGGTCGCACCGCGTGTCCACCGACGCTCCGATGGTGCGGGACGGCCAGGACTTCGCCGTCATCCGGGCGCGGCTCTCCCACGGCGAGCGGCGCGTGCTGGTCGAGGTGCAGCTCAACCGGCAGGGATCGAACAAAGCTCGCATCAACGGCTCCCCGTCGAAGACCAATGAACTCCCCCGCTATGCGCATGTCGTGCTGTTCGCACCGGAAGACCTCCAGATCGTCCGGGGCGACCCGTCGGCCCGTCGCCGGTTCGCCGACCAGCTCCTCATCCAGCGCACCCCGCGTCTCGCCGCGGTACTGGCCGACTACGATCGCGTACTCAAGCAGCGCAACGCCCTTCTCAAGTCGGCACGGGCGCGCGGCATCCGCGGTGAGGCATTGAGCACCCTGGACGTCTGGGACGACAAGCTCGTGTCCCTCGGATCGGAGATCATCTCCGCGCGGCAGCGGTTGGCCGCCGACCTGCAGCAGCCGGTGGCCGATGCCTATGCGGCGATCGCGGGCGCCGATCACCGGCCGCGGCTGGACTGGGCGCTGTCCGTCGCCGGCGGCGATCCGGAGGACGACGACGATCGGGACGACACGGAGGCCTCCGCCCCCGTCGACGACGTGCGCGGGGACTCCCGTCGCATCGCCGAGATGTTCCGCGCCTCCCTCGCCGCGAAGCGATCGAACGAGCTCGACCGCGGCCTCACCCTCACCGGACCGCATCGCGACGATCTGGTGCTGCGCGTCCGCGACCTCCCCGTGAAGGGCTACGCCTCGCATGGCGAGTCCTGGTCTGTCGCCCTCGCTCTGCGGCTCGCCTCCGCGGAGCTGTTGCGTAGCGAGTCTCCCGCCGGCGACCCGGTGCTCATCCTCGACGACGTCTTCGCCGAGCTCGACGCGGATCGGCGCCAGCGACTCGCCACCCTCACCGCAGGCTACGAGCAGGTGGTGGTCACCGCAGCGGTGGAGGAGGATATCCCCGACGTGCTCCACGCTCACGTGGTCCGTATCGCGGCGGGCACCATCAGCGACGAGCGCAACCGATCGCAGGGAGAGGAGGGTGCGAGTCATGACTGATGTGCTCACCGACAGCGCGGCCGCGCCGGAGGCTCCTGAGACCGTCGCGACCTACCTTCGACTGCGGGGACTCCAGCCGAGCGCCAAGAACTGGAAGCGCAAGCGACGGATCACCGTCGACGACGACAACGCGCCGTTCACCCCCGGACGCGATCCGGGCAGCCTCGGTGCCGTCCTCGACACCCTCAGCCGCGAGTCCGGGTGGGAGACGACGCTCGCCCGGGAAGACCTCGTCCGCCAGTGGGCCGACCTCGCCGGGGCGGACACCGCGAAGCACTCGGAACCGGTATCGCTCGAACGCGGGCTGCTCACCGTCAAATGCGATTCCACGGCCTGGGCGAAGAACCTCCAGTTCATGCGCGCGACGATCCTCACCGAGATCGGACGACGGTATCCGGAAGCGGGAGTGGAGAACCTCCGCTTCATCGGACCGGACGTCCCCTCGTGGAAATGGGGTCCCAGAGCCGTTCCAGGGCGGGGCCCGCGCGATACCTACGGGTAGGGCACCATGCAAGGGGTCCGAAACGCTCAGAGGGCCACACGCGGCCGTTGAGCGGCATTTCGACTCGAAACCCCGCTAGAATGGGAGTTCGAGATATCGATCTGGAGAATGCCCTCTGATGACGCCTGAATCCCCTGCTGACGAGACGGAACCGAACAACGACGCTTCGTCGGGCTCACAGGCCGGAGGATCGGCGGCACCCGCACCGAAGAAGCAGCAGCCCGGTGAGTACGGCGCCGACTCGATCCAGATCCTCGAAGGACTCGAGGCCGTGCGCAAGCGCCCCGGCATGTACATCGGCTCGACCGGGCCACGTGGACTGCACCACCTCGTCTACGAGATCGTCGACAACTCGGTGGACGAGGCGCTGGCCGGCTACGCCGACACGATCTTCGTCACCCTTCTCGCCGATGGCGGGGTGCGCGTCGTCGACAACGGTCGTGGCATCCCCGTCGACCCGCACTCGTCCGACCCGTCGAAGTCGACCGTCGAGGTCGTGCTCACGATCCTGCACGCGGGCGGCAAGTTCGGCGGCGGCGCCTACGCCGTCTCCGGCGGTCTGCACGGCGTCGGCTCCTCGGTCGTGAACGCCCTGTCGACGCGTTTCGACGTGGAGGTCAAGCAGAAGGGCTTCGTCTGGCGGCACAGCTTCGCCGACGGCGGCGTCCCGCAGCAGAAGCTCGAGAAGGGCGAGGCCACCGACCAGACCGGCACGAGCATCACGTTCTGGCCGGACGCGGAGATCTTCCAGGAGACCGTCGAGTTCGACTACGACACGCTCCGCACCCGGTTTCAGCAGATGGCATTCCTCAACAAGGGACTGCGCATCGAGCTGTCGGACGAGCGGCCGGAGTCGGCCTACGAGACCGAGGAAGACGGCCAGGCGGTCACGAAGCAGCCGAGCGACGTCTTCTTCTACGAGCGCGGCCTCGTCGACTACGTCGAGTACCTGAACAAGGTGCGCCACGCCGAGGTCGTCAACGAGGAGATCATCGCCTTCGAGTCGGAGGACACGGCGCGCAAGATCTCCCTCGAGGTCGCGATGCAGTGGACCACGTCCTACACGGAGAACGTGTTCACCTACGCGAACACGATCAACACGCACGAGGGCGGCACGCATGAGGAGGGCTTCCGGGCGGCGCTCACCACGCTCGTCAACCGCTACGCCCGCGCGAACAACCTCCTCAAGGAGAAGGACGATAACCTCTCCGGCGACGATGTGCGCGAGGGGCTGACCGCCGTCATCTCGATCAAGCTCGGCGAGCCCCAGTTCGAGGGGCAGACCAAGACGAAGCTCGGTAACACCGAGGCGAAGGCGTTCGTGCAGAAGGTGGTCGGCGACCAGCTCGGCGATTGGTTCGACCGAAACCCGAGCCAGGCGAAGAACGTCATCCGCAAGGCAATCGACGCCGCGACCGCGCGGCTCGCCGCCCGCAAGGCGCGCGAGACGGCCCGTCGCAAGAGCGTCTTCGAGTCCGCCGCCATGCCGGACAAGCTCAAGGACTGCACGAGCAAGGACCCGTCGATCAGCGAGATCTTCCTCGTGGAGGGAGACTCGGCCGGCGGCTCGGCGGTGCAGGGTCGCGACCCGCACACGCAGGCGATCCTCGCCCTGCGCGGCAAGATCCTCAACGTCGAGCGGGCGCGCCTCGACAAGGCGCTCGGCAACAAGGAAGTCCAGGCGATGATCCAGGCCTTCGGCACGGGCATCGGCGAGGAGTTCGACATCGAGAAGGCGCGGTACCACAAGATCGTGCTGATGGCCGATGCCGATGTCGACGGTCAGCACATCACCACCCTGCTGCTCACGCTGCTGTTCCGCTACATGCGCGGACTCATCGAGGCCGGCTTCGTGTACCTCGCGATGCCCCCGCTCTACCGCCTGAAGTGGTCGAACGCGGCGCACGAGTACGTGTTCAGCGACGCCGAGCGCGACGCGCTGCTGGCCTACGGCCTGGAGAACGGCAAGCGCATCCCGAAGGACGCGGGCATCCAGCGCTACAAGGGTCTCGGCGAGATGAACGCCAAGGAGCTGTGGGAGACCACGATGGACCACACCACCCGGACGCTCCGCCAGGTGACCATCGAGGACGCCGCCGCCGCGGACGAGATCTTCAGCGTGCTGATGGGCGAGGACGTGGAGTCGCGTCGGAGCTTCATCCAGCGCAACGCCAAGGACGTCCGGTTCCTCGACATCTGATCACCGCGGGGTCCTCGAGCGTGTGCCAGGGGACCCGACGCCTCGACAAGCTCAGCCAACCAGGAAAGACACATGACTGACGAAGAACGCCCCGACATCACCGAGGGCCACGAGCACGGCAAGATCGACCAGGTCGATCTCCAGTCGGAGATGCAGCGCAGCTATCTCGACTACGCCATGGCGGTCATCGTCGGCCGCGCGCTCCCTGACGTCCGCGACGGTCTCAAGCCCGTGCACCGCCGGGTGATCTACGGCATGTACGACGGCGGATTCCGGCCCGACAAGTCGTTCTCCAAGTGCGCCCGCGTCGTCGGCGAGGTCATGGGTCAGTACCACCCGCACGGCGACTCGGCGATCTACGACGCCCTCGTCCGTCTCGTGCAGCCGTGGTCGCTCCGATACCCGCTCGCTCTCGGCCAGGGCAACTTCGGCTCGCCCGGCAACATGGGCGCGGCGGCACCGCGGTACACCGAGACGAAGATGGCCCCGCTCGCGCTCGAGATGGTGCGCGACATCGAAGAGGACACCGTCGACTTCGCCGACAACTACGACGGCCAGACCCAGGAGCCGACGGTTCTGCCGTCCCGGTTCCCGAACCTCCTCGTCAACGGCTCGGTCGGCATCGCGGTCGGCATGGCGACCAACATCCCGCCGCACAACCTCCGCGAGGTGTCCGATGCCGCGCTCTGGGCGCTGGACAACCCGGACCTCCCCCGCGAGCAGCTGCTCGACGGGCTGATCCAGCGCATTCCCGGACCGGACTTCCCGACCGGCGCGCAGATCCTCGGCACGAAGGGCATCCACGAGGCGTACCGCACCGGCCGCGGCTCGATCACGATGCGCGCGGTCGTCAACGTCGAGGAGATCCAGGGGCGGACCTGCCTGGTCATCACCGAGCTGCCGTACCAGGTGAACCCCGACAACGTGGCGGTCAAGATCGGCGACCTCGCGCGCGACGGCAAGATCACCGGCATCGCCGACATCCGCGACGAGTCCTCGGACCGCACGGGTCAGCGCCTCGTCGTCGTGCTCAAGCGCGATGCCGTGGCGAAGGTGGTGCTGAACAACCTCTACAAGCACACGCAGCTGCAGGAGAACTTCGGCGCGAACATGCTGGCGATCGTCGACGGCGTTCCCCGGACGCTCGCGATCGACGGCTTCATCTCGAACTGGATCGCCCACCAGATCGACGTCATCGTACGACGGACGCAGTTCCGCCTGAACGAGGCCGAGAAGCGCATGCACATCCTGCGCGGCTATCTGAAGGCGCTCGACGCGCTCGACGAGGTCATCGCGCTCATCCGCCGGTCGCAGACGACCCAGGATGCGAACGAGGGTCTGCAGAAGCTCCTCGACATCGACGAGATCCAGGCCGATGCCATCCTGCAGATGCAGCTCCGTCGCCTCGCCGCGCTGGAGCGTCAGAAGATCATCGACCAGGCGAACGAGCTCGAAGCGCTCATCGCCGACTACAAGGCGATCCTCGCCGACCAGGGCCGGCAGCGGACCATCATCCGCGAGGAGCTCACCGCCATCGTCGACCGGTTCGGCGACGAGCGGCGCACGCACATCCTGCACGGCTTTGATGGCGATGTGTCGATGGAAGACCTCATCGCCGAGGAGGAGATGGTCGTCACCGTCACCCGCGAGGGGTACATCAAGCGCACCCGCAGCGACAACTACCGTTCGCAGCACCGCGGCGGCAAGGGCGTCAAGGGCGCCCAGCTGCGCGCCGACGACATCGTCGAGCACTTCTTCGTCACCACGACCCATCACTGGCTGCTGTTCTTCACCGACAAGGGCCGGGTCTACCGCGCGAAGACGTATGAGGTGCCGGAGGCCGGGCGCGACGCGAAGGGCACGCACGTCGCGAACCTCCTCGCGCTGCAGCCCGACGAGAGCATCGCACAGGTCCTCGACATCCGCGACTACGCGGTGGCGGACTACCTCGTCCTCGCCACGCGCGACGGTCTGGTCAAGAAGACCCGTCTCGACAACTACGACACCAACCGTCAGGGCGGCGTCATCGCCATCCGCCTGAACGATGAGGACGAGCTGGTCAGCGCCCTCCTCGTCAACGCCGAGGACGACATCCTTCTCATCAGCCGCAAGGGCATGTCGGTGAGGTTCCAGGCGACCGACGAGGCGCTGCGCCCGATGGGTCGCGCCACCGCCGGTGTGAAGGGCATGAAGTTCCGCGAGGGCGACAGCCTGCTGTCCGCCTCGGTCGCCGCACCAGGCAAGTATGTGTTCGTCGTCACCGACGGGGGCTACGCCAAGCGCACCGCCGTCGAGGAATACCGCGTCCAGGGACGCGGTGGATACGGCATCAAGGTCGCCAAGTTGAACGACGATCGGGGCACTCTCGCGGGCGGTCTGATCGTGTCCGAGGACGACGAGGTCTTGGTGGTTCTGTCCAGCGGCAAGGTGGTACGCTCTGCCGTGGCCGAGGTCCCCGCCAAGGGTCGCGACACCATGGGAGTGGTGTTCGCCCGCACGACGGAGGCTGACCGCATCCTCGCCATCGCCCGGAATGGTGAGCGTGGTCTCACCGAAGAAGAGACTGAGCCGGATGCCGATGCCGAGGCCCCCCAGACGACTGAGACACCCGAGGATACAGACGCATGAGCACAGTGGCCGACAAGCTGGCGAAGAAGTCGACACGGAAGACCGGCGGTAAGCAGGTTCGTCTGCGCCTCGTCTACGTCGACTTCTGGTCCGCCGTGAAGCTCTCCTTCCTGGGAGCGGTCGCACTGGCCGTCGTCACGATGGTGTCGTTCTTCCTCATCTTCCTCGTGCTGCAGGCCACCGGCATCATGTCCACCGCCGACGAGTTCGTGCGCAGCTTCACCGACGGCGCCATCCCGCTGTCGGAGCTCGTGGGTCTGCCGCAGGTCATGGCATTCGCGGCCGTCGTGGCGATCCTCAACCTGATCGTCTTCACGGTGCTCGGTGCGGTGATCGCGGGCATCTACAACCTGGCGGTGAAGGTCACCGGCGGTCTGCTCGTCGGCTTCATGTCGAACTGATCCTCACGGTCGACGGAAGGGCGGGTGCTACGGCACCCGCCCTTCCGCGTGTGCGGGCTCAGACGACGCCGGTGGATCCGAGGAGCGAGCCGATCAGCCAGGTCGCGGCCAGCGCCAGCGCTCCACCGACCACCAGCCGGAGCGCGGCGCGGAGCGGGGGTGAACCGCCGATGCGCGCCGACACCGTCCCGGTGAGCGCCAGTGCGAGGAGGACGGCGACGAAGGTGACGGGCACTCGAGCCTCCGGCGGCGGGAGGAGGATCGCGAGGAGCGGGAGGAGTGCCCCGAGTGTGAACGCGATGGCGGAAGACGCGGCGGCGTGCCACGGATTGACCAGATCGTCCTGATCGATACCGAGCTCCACCTCGAGGTGTGCGGCGAGGGCGTCGTGGGCGGTGAGCTCCTCCGCCACCCGCTCGGCCGTCTCCTCCGAGAGTCCGCGCCGGCGGTAGAGCGCGGTCAGCTCCGCCAGCTCCTCCGCCGGCATGGTCCGCAGCTCTTCGCGCTCCTTGGCGATGAGTGCCCGCTCGCTGTCGCGCTGACTGCTCACCGAGACGTACTCCCCGAGGGCCATGGAGATCGCGCCGCCGACGAGA
The DNA here is from genome assembly GCF_001866135.1 of Microbacterium sp. LCT-H2. Lineage (GTDB taxonomy): Bacteria > Actinomycetota > Actinomycetes > Actinomycetales > Microbacteriaceae > Microbacterium. The sequence goes on along the minus strand of NZ_MODW01000007.1, from coordinate 30,107 downwards.
CCCGCGACGCCAGCGGTGAGTAGCGCGGCGCTGTCCGTCGTGGCACCCGCGACGCCGACGACCAGCGAGGCCACCGACACGATCCCGTCGTTCGCGCCGAGCACGCCGGCACGCAGCCAGTTGAGGCGCTGACTCACGCCCGAACCGTGGGGCTCGTTCTCATGCGTCGTCATGCGCCCAGTAAAGCAGATCCTCGTCGTCCGCACACCCAGTAGGGAAAACCCGAAGGCGAGTGTCCGGTTGCCTCGGTGGGCGGTGCCGCGGCCCGGCCCTACCGTGGAACCATGACCACACAGACTGCGATCCCGGCCTCCGCGGCAGCGGCCTCGCCGCCATTGCGCCTCCCCCTCACCATCCTGCACCTGGCGGGTGCGGGGGTGATCGGCGGCGGCGTGATCGGCGTGCTCGGCGGGCTCCTCGGAGCGGGGATCGGCCTTCTCATCGTCTTCGGCGTCGGCGTCTTCCTCCTCGTGGGACTGGTGTACGCCCTCTTCGGCGTCGGCTGGTTCGAGGTGGAGCGCGTCGCCGGCCTCTACCGGGTGCCCACTGTTCCGCTCCGCCTGCGACCGCGTGAGCGCTCCGGGTTCGGCGGGTGGCTCCGTACCCTCGGCCGGCAGTCGATCGACGGTCGGATGTGGCGAGCGGTCGCGAACTTCGTCATCACGGCCGTTCTCGGCTTCTTCGTGCTGCGGCTGTTCTGGACCCTCGTGTGGTCGGCGATCATCGCGTTCGCGCCGCTGACCCCGGCCGAGACCATCCGGGCGCCGTTCGTTGGGGCGGAGATCCCGGCGTCGTGGGCCCCGCTCATCGGCATCCTCGGTGTCGTCGTTTCGGTCGGCGCGATCATCGGCCTCGCCTTCCTGGCGCGGACCCTGGCCCTGGCCATCGTGGCGCGGGCCCGGGAGGCGGAGCTCACCGAACGGGTGCGGGCCTCCACCGCCCAGCGGGAGGGAGCCGTGCGCGCCGCGGATGTCGAGCGCACCCGCATCGAGCGGGATCTGCACGACGGCGTCCAGCCCCGACTCGTCTCGGTGGGCATGACTCTCGGGCTCGCCCAGCAGAAGATCGACAGCGATCCCGCCGCGGCGAAAGTGCTGATCTCCGAGGCGCACACCTCCACCAAGGCGGCGATCACCGAGTTGCGGCAGCTCGCTCGCGGCATCCACGCGTCCGTCCTCGATGATCGCGGACTCGATGCGGCGCTGTCCGCGCTCGCCAGCCGCTCCCCCATCCCGGTGCAGCTCGACGTGCGGATGGATCCGTCGGCTCCGCGGCCGGCGCGGGAGGCGGAGGCGGCGGTGTACTTCTCCATCGCCGAGTCGCTGACCAACGCGGCGAAGCACTCCCGAGCGAGCGAGGCGCGGGTCACGGTCCGCCTCCGCGAGGGGGGCATCCTGTGGGCACGGGTCGAGGACAACGGCATGGGCGGCGCGCAGGTGCTCCCGGGCGGCGGCCTCGACGGCATCGCCAACCGGATCCTCGCCGCCGGCGGGACTTTCCGCCTCGACAGCCCGCAGGGCGGTCCGACCAGCCTGGAGGTGAACGTGCCATGCGCATCCTGATCTGCGAGGACTCCGTCCTCCTGCGCGAGGGGCTTGTGCGTCTGCTCGAGGACGCCGGTCATGAGGTGGTCGCCGCCCTCACCGACACCACCGATCTCCGAGCCACTGTGGCATCCGCGTCCCCGGACCTCTGCATCCTCGATGTGCGGCTCCCGCCGACGTACACCGACGAGGGCATCCGCGCGGCGCTCGACCTCCGGACCGTGCACCCGGCGCTCGCCATCCTCGTGCTCTCGCAGTACGTGGAGGAGCGCTACGCGTCCGACCTCATCGCCGCGCAGGGCGGTCCGCTCGGCTACCTCCTGAAGGATCGGGTGGCGGATGTCGCCGAGTTCATCGATTCGGTGCAGCGGATCGCCGACGGCGCCACCGTCCTCGACCCCGAGGTCGTCGCGCAGCTGCTGACCCGCCGCAACCGTGACGACCGCATGATGCGGCTCACGGAGCGCGAGCGGACGGTGCTCGCGCTCATCGCGGAGGGGAAGTCGAACCAGGCGATCGCGGGGCTCCTCTTCCTCTCGGAGGCGAGCGTCGAGAAGCACATCACCTCCATCTTCCAGAAGCTGGGCTTCGAGCAGGGCGAGTCGGGCAACCGCCGCGTCCTCGCCGCTCTCGCCCACATCGAGAACACGGGCGGCACGTCGCCGTCGAACGGCCAGACAGGAGCCACACGATGACCACCGAGAACCCCGGAGCACAGGGCGGGCACACCCCGCTCACTCCCCCGCCGTCGCCGGCGACGTCCCCCGCGTCGGGTGCGCCCGAGCCGGGCCGGTCGTCCGGCGCGACCGGGATCCTGGTCCTCACCGCCGTCGTCGGAGGCATCGCTCTCGTCGGGGCCGGCGGGACGGCTGCGGTGGCCGCGACGGGTACCCTCCTCTCGTCGAACCGGGCGGATGCCGTCCAGACGCTCGATGTCGACGGAATCACGGCGATCGACCTCGACGCGGATGCGAGCATGGTCCGCATCGAGTTCGCGAACATCGACGAGGCCGAGCTCTCGGTCGCCAACGGCCGCGGGACGGGCTGGACCTTCGAGCGCGAGGGCGACCAGATGGTCGTCCGCAGTCCCCAGCCGGTCTTCGGCTGGTGGTTCGGCAACTGGTTCGGCGAGGAGGAGCGCGTGGTCCTCACCCTGCCGGAGGAGCTCAGCGGGACCGACCTCGGGGCGAACCTCACGCTCGACGCGGGCTCTCTCGACGTGTCCGGCGAGTTCGGGACGTTGGAGGTGCAGGTCAATGCGGGATCGCTGGACATCGCGGGCGCGGCGGAGGTGTTCGACGTGCAGATGAACGCCGGTCGCGCCGACGTCCTCCTCGACGGCGTGACGCAGGCGGACCTCGGGATCGCGGCGGGCGACCTCACGGTCGAGCTCACCGGCGAGGGGCCGTCCGCGACCACTATCGATGTGAACGCCGGGTCGCTCAACCTGACCCTCCCGGACGTCGACTACCGCATCCGGCAGGACGTCAGCGCCGGGTCGTTCGACGCCACCGTGGACGAGTCCTCCGGTGCGCGGCGCACGATCGATGTCTCTCTCGCCGCGGGCCGCATCAGCATCCAGCCGGGTCGGTGAACGGAGCGAGAGCGAGGCCCCGGGGAGGGGCCTCGCTCTCGATTCGGATTTTCGCCGAAACTCCGGTAAAGTTCTGGAGGTTGACGGGGCTATAGCTCAGGCGGTTAGAGCGCTTCACTGATAATGAAGAGGTCCCAGGTTCAAGTCCTGGTAGCCCCACCCTTTCAATTCAAGAATTCCCTCACGGGGCCTTAGCTCAGTTGGTAGAGCGCCTGCTTTGCAAGCAGGATGTCAGGAGTTCGAATCTCCTAGGCTCCACCATCCTCTCCCTCACCGGTCGGTCGCCGTGAGTTCATGCGGTGCCGTGTTCAGGCGCTCGGCGCCGTCCGCCGTCACGACCACGATGTCCTCGATGCGGGCGCCCCATTCGCCGGCGAAGTAGATGCCGGGCTCGATGCTGAAGGCCATGCCCTCGCGGAGCACGAGGTCGTTGCCGGGGGCGATGTACGGCTCCTCGTGCACCGAGACGCCGATCCCGTGACCCGTGCGATGTAGGAACGCCTCGCCGAGCCCCGCCTCCGCGAGAACCGACCGGGCGGCCGCGTCGACCTCCGCCGCCGTGACCCCGGGGCGCACCGCATCCACGGCGGCCTGCTGCGCCCGGACAAGGGTGGCGATCCGATCTGCGGCTGCCGGATCGGGCGTTCCGACGACGTAGGTCCTCGTGCTGTCCGAGTTGTAGCCGCTCGGAACGGCTCCCCCGATGTCGACCACGACGATGTCGCCGTCCTCGATCACCCGGTCAGAGACCTCGTGATGGGGGTCGGCGCCGTTGGGCCCCGACCCGACGATGACGAACTCGACCGTCCGATGCCCCTCCTCCACGATCGCCGCGGCGATGTCGGCGGCGACCTCGCGTTCGGTGCGGCCGGCGCGCAGCCATCCGGGCACGCGGCGGTGCACGGCATCGATGGCCGCGCCGGCGCGACGCAATTCGGCGATCTCCTCCTCGTCCTTGACCATCCGGCCTTCCCGGAGCACCGGAGTGGCGAGTTCGAGCCGGGCTTGCAGGCGATCGCCGATCGGCACGACGTGCAGCGCGGGAAGCGAATCTGACACCCCGACGCGCGAGACGGGACTGGTGGCCGCGGCGACGAGGGCGTACGGATCGTCGCCGTCGACCCAATCGGCGACGGTCAGTCCGAGCTCTCCGACGGCCGTGCTGCGCACCTTGGCGAGCTCCATCCGGGGGACGATGAGCGTCGCCGTGCCCTGCGGCGGCAGGACGAGGGCGGTCAGCCGCTCGATGGTGTCACCCTCGACACCGAGGAGGTACTGCAGGTCGGGGCCGGGGCCGACGATGATCGCGTCGAGGCCGGCCTTCCGGGCGCGCTCCTGCGCGCGTGCGAGACGGCGGGCGTAGACGGCGGCGGAGAAGGGAAGGGTACTCACAGGCACCACGCTAATGCGCGCGACCCCGCTGCGTCAGACCCTCTTCGAGCTCAACTGATCGCCTGGCGGATGCGCCCGGCGAGGAACTCGAGATCCTGCTCCGTGAGCGCGGTCACCGCGTACGCGGTCGGCCAGACGGTGCCGTCGTCGAGGTTCGAGATCGGCTCGAATCCAAAGGTGCCGTAGCGGACCTTGAACTTGCTCGCGGGCTGGAAGAAGCACAGCACCTTGCCGTCCCGGCCCCACGCCGGCATGCCGTAGTACGTGCGGGGCACGAGCTCCGGCGCCACCTCGGAGACCAGCGCGTGCAGCTTCTCGGCGAGCAGCCTGTCCTCGTCGGTGAGCTTCGCGACCGCCTCTTTGAGGTCGGCCTCCCCGGCGGCGCGGAGTTCCTCCGGCGACTTCTTGGCCCGCGAGCGTCGAGTGCGCGCCTCCTTCGCGGCCGCCTGCATGGCCTCGCGTTCCTCGGCGGTGAAGTTCTTCTCGGTGTCGGCCATGATGTTCCTCTCGTGCGGCCTGGATGATGCTCCCAGCGTAAGGACGACGCGCGGTGCCGTGCTTCTCGATTCGTGATCGATCGCGTCCGCCGTCACGCGACGGGACGCAGCTCGATACCCGGATAGTGTGTGACGCATGGACCTGCGCGTCGCCGCATACGGGGTCGTCACCGACGAGGGTGGACGCCTGCTGCTGGCGCGATGGACGGAGGGTCGGCGCATCGCGTGGACGCTTCCCGGCGGGGGACTGGAACCGGGTGAGCCACCGGAGGATGCCGTGCGCCGGGAGCTCCGAGAGGAGACCGGCTACACCGTCCGCGTCGGCTCACTCCTCGGCATCCACTCCCGTGTCATCCCCGCAGGGCGGCGCGTGCAGAAGTCGCCTGATCCCCTGCATACCCTCCGGATCGTCTATCGCGCGGAGGTCACTGGCGGGAAGCTGCGCTGGGAGACGGACGGCTCCACCGACCGGGCGGAGTGGTTCGCTCTCTCCGCCGTCGCCGGGCTGCAGCGCGTTCGGCTGGTCGACATCGCGCTGCGGATGGCCGGCCTGCTCTGAGGTCCCGGCGGTCGTCAGCGCTCGTCGGGCACCGAGATGTCGGCGACGGTCGCGCCGTACGCCGCGATGAGGTCGTCGGCGTCGACGAAGAGGCTGTAGCCGTGCGCGCCCGCTCCCATCGCGACCCGCTCGCCGACGATGGACGCGTCGGCGTAGACCGGCCAGTCGGTGGTGCTGCCGATCGGGACGATGGTTCCGCGCTCGTAGCCGGTTGCCGCGAGAGCGAGCTCGGGTTCGGGCAGGCGGAGCTTGTTCACTCCCACGACGGCCCGCAGCTTCGGCCACGAGATGGACCGCCCACCGGGGATGAGCGCGAACAGATAGGTGTCGTCAGAGCGCTTGACCACGAGGGTCTTCACGATGCCGGACGGCGGGATGCCGAGGATCTCGGCGGCTTCGACGAGGCTACGCGCCTGCGGCCGCTCGCGGATCTCGATGTCGAGTCCGCGGGCGGCCGCAGCATCCCTCACCCGCGCGTGCGGGTCGGGAGTGGTCACGCGTCGGGAGCCGACAGCGGGTCGTCGGCGACCCAGAGTTCGTCGTCGGCCCGCAGCGCCTGCCAGGCGGCGTACAGAACGCCGACGGCGGCCGCAGCACCCAGGACGATGGCGATGACGGATCCGAGACCGGGACCCTTCTTCTGCGAGACGGCCTTGCGGGCCTTGTACTCGACGCCGTGGCGCTTCGCGTTGGCGACGTCCCACGCGGTCAGCGCGGTGCCGACGACGCCGCCCACGATCGGGACGACCTTGTCGTCCACGACGTGCTTTCCGGCCTTGACCGAGCGGTCAACGACCGGGGCCACGCGGCGGTTGTACGTGTCCTGGACCACCGGGACGATCTGCTCGCGATTGAAGTTGCCGAGCTGGCGACCCGCCTCACGAGCGACGTCGGCAGCGTGGCCGACGAGCACCTGCTGGTCTTCCCACAGCTGGTTCGCGTCCTTCTGAAGACGACGAAGCTGCTTCTTCCGCTTGCGGCTGAGGCTCACGATGCTCTCCTGTCCATTGGAGTACGGGTTCCCCATCTTGCCACGAGAGGCTGGATGCGGCGAGGGAATCGCCCGCCCCTTGCATCATCGGCTCCTGCGTTGTACACGCCCGGCCCGCTCACCGGAAGCTCTGCGAGAATGAACGCATGGTTCACGCTTCCCACGTCGCAACTCTGCACACCAACCACGGTGACATCGTCATCAACCTCTTCGGCGACCACGCCCCGAAGACGGTCAAGAACTTCGTCGGCCTCGCCGACGGCTCCCAGGAGTGGACGCACCCCGCCACCGGCAAGCCGGGCGAGGGTCCCCTCTACAAGGACGTCATCTTCCACCGCATCATCCCGAACTTCATGATCCAGGGCGGCGACCCGCTCGGCCAGGGCGTGGGCGGTCCGGGGTACAACTTCGACGACGAGATCAACAACGAGCTCAACTTCAACGAGCCCTACATCCTCGCGATGGCCAACGCGGGCCTCCGCCGCAACGCCATCACCGGCAAGGTCGAGGGCACCAACGGCTCGCAGTTCTTCATCACCACGGACCCGACCCCGTGGCTGCAGGGCAAGCACACGATCTTCGGCGAGGTCGCCGACGACGCATCGCGCAAGGTCGTCGACGCGATCTCCGCGGTCCCGACGGCTGCGGGTGACCGCCCGATCGAGCCCGTCGTGCTGCAGTCGATCGACATCGTCGCCGCCTGACGACAGCGACGGCCGATCCGGATGACGACGCCCGAGTTCACGAACAACCGTGAGAACTTCTGCTACCGGCATCCGGATCGGCAGTCCTTCGTGCTCTGCCAGCGGTGCCTGCGCACCATCTGCCCCGAGTGTCAGACGCCCGCCCCGGTCGGCGTCATCTGCCCGGAGTGCATGAACGCGGAGCGCAAGAACCGCACCCCCGCCCAGAAGAAGGCCGCGCGTCGGTGGCGCGGTGGTGGGGCCACGACCATGGGTGCCGTGCGCAGCGGCAAGCCCGTCATCACATACGTCCTGCTGGCGGTGACATCGTTCATCGGCCTCGTGCAGCTCATCCCCGGGCTCAACGCCCCGATCATCCAGGCCCTCGGCTTCTACGCGCCGTTCCTCTACCCCAACCTCTCCCTCCTGCCGTTCGAGCCGTGGCGACTGCTGACCGTGCTGTTCGTGCACGGCGGCTTCGTGCATCTCGCATTGAACATGCTCGCCCTGTGGATGCTCGGACAGAATCTCGAACCGATGCTGGGGCGCGCGCGTTACCTCGCGCTGTATCTCATCAGCGGCCTCGGCGGATCCGTCGCGGTGGCCGTCCTGGCACCGGAGACGTGGACGGTCGGCGCATCGGGGGCGATCTTCGGACTCCTGGCTTCGCTCCTGATCATCGGGCGCCACATCGGGGCCAATGTCACGGGGATCCTCGTGATCCTCGGGATCAACTTCGCCTTCGGGTTCTTCGCCGGCGGCATCTCCTGGCAGGCGCACCTCGGCGGGGCGATCACGGGCGCTCTCGTGGCGCTCATCTATGTACGGACGAAGCGCCGCGACCAGCGGACCTGGCAGATCGTCTTCCTCGCTGCGCTGGTGGTGCTGTTGATCGTCCTCGTCGCCGTCGTGCCGCCCCTGCTCCTTTTGGCCTGATCCTGAGTTGTTAACAGGGTTGTTAACCCCTGTGAATAACATCGGTGTAATTCTCCCCAGTGTGGGGATAACTTGTGGATAACTCCACGCCTGCCGCACAGACGAAGGAACCCCTCGCCGAAGAGGCGAGGGGTTCCTTCGTTCTGAGCGGTCAGCGCCAGCGTGTGGTCATGAGGAATCCGATGAGGGCGATGCCCAGGCCGATGGCCAGGTTCCAGTTGTCGAGGCCGGGGATCGGGAACTGCATGCCCGAGATGTAGAAGACGAGGATCCACGCGAGGCCGAGCAGCATGAAGCCGATCATCACCGGCTTGAACCAGACGGCGTTGGGAGCGGCGTCGCCTTCGGCGCGCTCGACGGCGGGTTCTTCGGTCTTGCGGTCACGTGCCATGCCGTCATTGTACCCGGGAGACCTCGGCGCCGACGAGACGTGAGGACGCGGATCGGCGGTGTCCCGACTCCTGCTGCACAGGTCGGGCGGATATGATCACGCCCATGACTGCATCTGTCGTGCCTGGGGGGCGGCGCGAACGGCGGCAGCGACGACGGTCGCGCGCCACGTTCGCGAGCGTGCTCGGCGAACTCCTCCTGACCGCGGGCGTCGTCGTCCTCCTCTTCGTCGCGTGGCAGATGTGGATCGGCGACATCATCATCGCGGCCCAGAAGAACGAGGAGGGCGCCGCGATCTCACAGCAGCTCGCCGCGGGCGAGGCGCCCGAACTGCCGCCACTGGTCGAGACGGACGACGGAGAGACCGTCTACGAGGCGCCCGTCCCTGCGGCCCCGGCCGACGGGGAGTGGTTCGGACAGATGCACATCCCCCGGTTCGGCGCCGACTACAACTTCGGCATCTACGGTGGCACGAGTCGCGCGCGCACTCTCGACCAGAAGGGCATCGGCGTCTACACGCAGTCGAAGATGCCGGGAGAGGTGGGGAACTTCTCCCTCGCCGGCCATCGGACCACCTGGGGGAAGCCGTTCAACCAGCTCGACAAGCTGCACGTGGGTGACGCGATCGTCGTGGAGACCCGTGACGGCTGGTACACCTACCGGTTCCGCACCCTGGAGTACGTGAAGCCGACGCAGACCGACGTGCTCGCCGACGTGCCGCAGATGCCGGAGCAGCAGACGGGGGAGCAGTACATCACCCTGACGGCGTGTTCACCGCTGTACTCTCTCGCCGAGAGGATCGTCGCCTACGGGGTGTTCGAGAGCTTCCAGCCGCGAGCCGAGGGACCCCCGCCCGCTCTGACCGACCCGCCGCCCCCGCCGGCCGCACCGTCCGTGTGACCCGCCTCCAGGAGAGAGAAGACCCATGTACGCCGCACTCTGGCGCCTGCTGCCCGGCCCGTGGTGGCTGCGCGTCCTCATCCTGCTCGTGGTGATCGCCGCGGTGCTGTACGCGCTGTTCTGGTACGTGTTCCCCTGGGTCAGCCCGCTCATCGCCCCGGGCGAAGTCGACGTCGAATGACGAGGGTGCTCGTGGTCGACAACCACGACAGTTTCGTGCACACTCTCGTGGGTTATCTCCGCGAGCTCGGTGCGGACACCACGCTCGTGGAGTCCGATGCGACCGAGGCGGTCGAGATCGAGGAGCTTCTGGGCGCGCATGACGCACTCCTGCTCTCCCCCGGGCCGGGGGCTCCTGCCGATGCAGGCGTTTCGATCGACGCTGCTCGCATCGCGGTGCGTCGGGGGGTCCCCACACTCGGAGTGTGTCTCGGGCATCAGGTCATCGGGGCCGCTTTCGGTACGGCGGTCCGGTCTGCTCCCCAGGTCATGCACGGCATGGTCTCGGCGGTCCGCCACGACGGCTCCGCCCTGTTCGCGGGCATCCCCTCACCTTTCGACGTGGGGCGGTATCACTCGCTCGCGCTGTCCGCGGCAGACCTGCCCGACGATCTCGCGGTCATCGCCACCGCCCCGGACGGCACCGTGATGGCGGTGGCGCACCGGACGCTGCCGCTGCACGGGGTGCAGTTCCATCCGGAGAGCGTTCTCACCCGAGGGGGCTACCGGCTCCTCGCCAACTGGCTGCGCCTCTGCGGCGACGAGGGGGCCGTCGCCCGCTCCGGCCTTCTCGATCCGCTGATGCGCTGAGCCGCGGCGCGTGCCGCGTCAGGACCCGGTGCAGTAGCGGAGTTCGACCGACGACCCGACGGGGACATCGCCCGGAGCGATGGACATCGAGTGCACCGTCGCCGGATCCGTCGCCGGGCACTCCGGCGCCTCGGTCGGCACCGGAGTGAGTCCCAGGTCGTCGAGCGCCTGCGTCGCCGAGTCCATGGACCAGCCGACGACGTTGTTCAGCGTGACCTTCCCGCTGGCGACCTCGAGGTTCACGACGGTGCCCGGAGCCACCTCGGCCTCCGCCTGCTCGCTCGCCGTCATCACCGTGTTGGCGGCGAGACCCTTGTCATTGCGTCGCGTCACCGTGCCGAGTTCGAGGCCGGCGGCCTTCAGCGCCTTCGTCGCGGCATCGAGGGACATCCCCTCGAGCTTCGGCACGACCACCGTCTCCTCGCCGGAGGACACGTAGAGGGTGACCGTCGAGCCCTTCTCCACGGACACGCCGCCCTCGGGATCCGTGCGGATGACGTTGCCCTCGGCGATCGACGGGCTCGATTCGATGACGATCTTCGAGGAGAGGTCCAGTTCGGCGAGGTCGTCCTGCGCGCGCTCCGAGGCGACGTTCGTCAGATCAGGCACGAGCCTCGAGGTGCTCGGCACGTCGGCGGGGCGCATGCTGATGGTCCAGACCCAGAACAGCACGGATGCCAGGAGCACCGCCAGCAGCGCGACTCCCGCCCAGATCCACGCGACGGGCGGTCCCGACTGCGTGCGGGCCATCGTGGTGTCGGTGCTGAGCTGTCGCAGGGACCGCGCCGTCTCCTGCGCCTGGCGCGGACTCGGTCCATAGAGCTCGCTCGTCAGGGCGCCGATCTGCTTGCGCGTGGGGGCGGCGCCGGTCACCGCGGCGTCCAGAGCGGCGCGGAAGTGGGCGGCGTCCGGATACCGCTGATACGGGTCCTTCGCGAGGGCGCGCAACACGATCGGGTCGAGGGCTGCGGGCGACTCCTCGTTGACCTCGGAGGGCGGGACGGGTGTCTCGCTGACGTGCTGGTAGGCGACGGCGACCGGCGACTCGCCGCGGAACGGCTGCCGTCCGGTCAGCAGCTCGTAGAGCACGACGCCTGTGGAGTAGAGGTCGGCACGAGCATCGACCGGCTCGCCCTTGGCCTGCTCGGGCGAGAAGTAGGCGGCAGTGCCGATGATCTGAGTGGTCTCGGCCACGGTCGAGGAGGAGTCGGACACCGCGCGGGCGATGCCGAAGTCCATCACCTTCACCTGGCCCTTGTCAGTGACCATGACGTTGCCCGGTTTGATGTCGCGGTGAACGACTCCGGCGCGGTGGGAATAGTCCAGCGCTTCGAGAATCCCGTCGACGTAGCGCACCGCATCTTCGACGGGCACGGGGCCGTCGGCGATGATCTTCTTGAGCAGGGTGCCCTTGACCAGCTCCATCACGATGTACGGCGGCTCGTCCGAGGAGCTGTCGACCGTGGAGGGGTCGCCGGCGTCGTACACCCGCACGATCGACGGGTGCGACATGCGCGACGCCGACTGTGCCTCCAGCCGGAACCGGGTTCGGAAACTGGTGTCGCGGGCGAGATCAGGATCGAGGATCTTGATCGCGATCTCGCGGCCGAGGGTCAAATCGTACCCGCGGTACACCTTCGCCATCCCGCCGTGCCCGATGAGCTCGTCGACGCGGTACCGGCCCGCGATGACTCGTGGCTCTGTGGACACGGATGACCCCCTGGAAACGACTATGGCTGGACTGGATACTCAGGCTACCCTTGGGCGCCGTCCTCGCCGTCACCCGCGCCGTCCTCCGGGGCCACGATCGTGACGGACAGCGGCGGGGAGGCGTTCGACGTGCGCTGGTCGCCACCGGAGCAGAGTCCCTGATACGTCGCGATGAGCTGCTTCCCCACGGCGTCGCCGACCGTCACCTGCGCGTTGCGCTCCGTCGGCTGGAAGTTCGGCCCACCCGAAGCGAAGGTGCCGTTCTGCAGCGAGACGACGTAGCCGGACAGCGTCGTGCCACTGGGGCAGGTGAAACCCGTGCCCCAGGAGATCGTCACGGTGCTGCCGGCGATCGGGTCGCCGGTGATCGTGGGAACGTCCGTCGGCGTCGGCAACGGCGTGCGGCCCGCGTAGACCGTGAGGGCGATGGGGGTCGTGGTCGCGACATTCCCCTCCGGCTGCACCCGGTAGACCTTGCCGACATCGCCGTCGGTGGGGGCGGGGTCGCCCTCACCGCAGGCGATGTCGGAGAACCCGGCTTCCTTGAGCGTCGCGGTGGCGGTGCCGCAGTCCATGCCGTTGAGCCCGAGAGCGGTCACGTCGACGCGTGTCTCTTCAGGAGTCGGCGGCGGGGTCGGCGTCTCGGACTCGACCCGCGTGGGTGTGCGGCTCACGGACCCGGTGGGGTCGGGGTCGGCGTCCTTGCCCTGGTTGCCGAACAGTGCCCACAGCGTGCCGGCGACGACGATGAGCAGCAGGACGAGCAACGCGATCAGCGGCCACGTCCAGGCGCTCTTCTTCTTCTTTTTCTTTTCCTGCTCTTCCGCGACGGCCTCGTCGGTGGGCAGCTGCGCGGTGGTGGGCAGGATTCGCGTCGTGCCGTCGTCGCCGGTCGCGGTCAGCATCCGCGTGGCGTCGTCGTCCCCGGTGATGCCGCCCGTCGCGATGGCGGGCACGGCGATGGCGGCGGAGTTCAGGTCTCCGCGGCGGAGGGCCTGGGCAGCCCGGGCGACCGTGGCCGAGGAGGACGGGCGGTCCGCCGGCTTCTTCGCGATCATCGCCATGACGAGGTTCTGCACCGGGATCGGCACCGTCGGCGGCAGCGGTGGCGGCTGCTCGTTGATCTGCGCCATGGCGATCGCCACCTGCGATTCGCCGGTGAAGGGGCGCTTGCCGGCGAGGCACTCGTACGCGACGATGCCCAGCGAGTACGTGTCGGTCGCAGGGGAGGCGGGGTGGCCAGATGCCTGCTCCGGCGACAGGTACTGCACTGTGCCCATCACCTGCCCGGTCGCCGTGAGCGGGACCTGATCGGCGATGCGGGCGATACCGAAGTCGGTGATCTTCACGCGACCGTCCGGCGTGATGAGGAGGTTTCCCGGCTTGATGTCGCGGTGCACGAGACCCGCCGCGTGTGCGGCCTGGAGGGCCGAAGCGGTCTGCGCGACGATGTCGAGCGTCTTGTCGGCACTCAGCGCGCCGTCCCGCTCGAGGATCGTCGAGAGGGCTTCACCCGGAACGAGCTCCATGACGAGGTAGGCGCTGCCGTTCTCCTCGCCGTAGTCGAACACGCTGGCGATGCCCTCGTGGTTGACGAGCGCGGCGTGACGCGCCTCCGCGCGGAATCGCTCGAGGAACCCGGGGTCCCCCATGTACTCGTCCTTGAGGATCTTGATGGCGACGGTGCGCCCGATGACGTGATCCGTCGCCTCCCACACCTCGCCCATGCCGCCGATCGCAATCCGCGACTGCAGCTCGTAGCGACCACCGAACGACACACCCTGCGTCGGCCTCATCTGCCCAGCACCGCCTCTATGACCTTCTTCGCAATCGGAGCGGCGATGGTGTCCCCGCTTCCTGATTGACCCTGTCCGCCGCCGTTCTCGACGACGACCGCTACCGCGACCGCGGGGTCGTCCGCGGGGGCGAACCCCGTGAACCACAGCGTGTGCGGCCTGTTTCCGTTCTCCGCCGTTCCGGTCTTACCGGCCACGTCGACCCCGTCTATTCTTGCACCCTGCGCCGCGCCGTTTGAGACGCTGGCCACCATGGCGGAGGTCACCTCGTCCGCCACGTCCGGCTCCATCGCGCGGCCGAACTCGGTGCTGTCGAACGACCGGATCACCGAGAGGTCGTTGCCGATCACGGCGTCGACCATCTGCGGGTTCATCACGACGCCGTCGTTGGCGATGCCGGCGGAGACCATGGCGATCTGCAGGGGCGTCGCGGTCACCTGTCCCTGCCCGAATCCGGTGAGGGCGGTCTGCGCGTCGTCGAGTCCCTGGGGGTAGCTCGAGGGCGTCGAGGTGAGCGGGATGTCGAAGCTACGGTTGAACCCGAACTTCTCCGCCATCTCCCGGATCGTGTCATCGCCGAGCTCGACCGCGAGCTCGGCCATGGGGATGTTGCAGCTGAGACGGATCGCTTCGGCGATCGTGACCGTCGCGCCGGAGCCGCAGGTGCCGCCCCACGCGTTGGAGACGCGACTGTTCGAGCCCGGCAGCGTGTACGAGGCGGGGTTGGGGAGGGTCGACTCCGGCGTCCACTCGCCACTGGCGTAGGCGGCCGCCGCCACGACGATCTTGAAGGTCGACCCCGGGGGATTGAGATCACCGGCGATCGCGCGGTTCGACAGCGGCTTGCCGGGGTCGGCCACGAGCTGGTCGTAGGTCGCGTTGGCGGCGTTCGCGTCGTGGGTCGCCATGCTGTTGGTGTCGAAGCCCGGAGTGGACGCCAGCGCGAGGATGCGCCCGGTCTTCGGGTCCATCGCGACGACGGCGCCCTGCAGGCCGTCCAGGGCCTCGGTGGCGGCGCGCTGCGCTGCCGTGTTCAACGACAGCTCGACGCTGAATCCGCGCTGCGGTTGACCGGAGAGGATCCGCTCGATCTCTGCGAAGAACGCGTTGGAGCCGGTTCCGGAGAGGTCGGCGTTCATCGCCTCCTCGATCCCGGTGCTGGAGCCGAGCGCGGGGTTGAAGTAGCCGGTGACGGGCTCCCACATCTCGGCGTCGGTGTACACGCGCTGGAATCGGTACTGGTCGTCGCTGGGGACCGAGTTGGCGATCGCCGTGCCGTCGACGATGATCGCGCCGCGCTGGATCTCGTAGCTGTCCAGCCGGGTGCGCTTGTTGTGTGGATTCTGCGACAGGCCGTCCGTCTCGACGACCTGGATCCAGCTCGTCGCGGCGAACAGCGCGATGAACATGAACAGCATGACGATGCTGAGTCTGCGGAGTTCTCGTGTCATGTCAGCCGATCACCACCCGGGGCTGACGGCGGACGCCGTCGGAGATGCGGAGGAGGAGTGCCACGATGAGCCAGTTCGCGACGAGCGACGAGCCACCGGCGGCCAGGAACGGGGTGGTCAGACCGGTCAGCGGGATGACCCGCGTGACACCGCCGACCATGATGAACACCTGCAGCGCGATGGTGAACGACAGGCCGGTGGCGAGGAGCTTGCCGAAGTCGTCCTGACCGGCGAGACCGATGCGGACGCCGCGGCTGACGAACACCATGTAGAGGCAGAGGATCGCGAAGAGCCCGATGAGGCCGAGCTCCTCGCCGAGGCTGGTGATGATGTAGTCGCTGTGCGCGAGCGGTGTGATCTCCGGGCGACCCTGGCCCCAGCCGGTGCCGATGAGCCCGCCGCGGGCGAGCCCGAAGAGCCCCTGCATGGGCTGATAGCCGGCGCCGTCCGGGTCGACCTTCGAGGAGTCGAAGAGGAACAGCCAGTTGACGAAGCGCCCTTGCACGTAGCTGAGGATCTGGGACGCGGCGGCGACGCCCGCGACCACGAGGCCGAGACCGATGAGCACCCAGCTCGTCTTGCCGGTGGCGACGTAGAGCATGGCCACGAACATGCCGAAGATGAGCGTTCCGGTGCCGAGGTCGCGCTGGACGACGATGATGCCGAGAGAGACGAGCCAGACGACGAGCACGGGTCCGAGCTCGCGCATGCGCGGCCAGGTGATCCCGAGCACTCGCTTTCCCACCGACGTCAGGCTCTCCCGCGTCCGCACGAGGTAGCCGGCGAAGAAGATCGCGAGGCAGATCTTGGCGAGCTCTCCGGGCTGGAAGGCGAACATGCCGCCGAGCGAGACCCACACCTGCGCGTTCGCATCGGGGATCCGCAGCCCGGGAACGAACGGCAGGAGCAGCAGGAGGATTCCGGCGAGGCCGAAGATGTAGGTATACCGGAAGAGGATCCGGTAGTTGCGCAGCAGGATGACCACCGTGATCGCTCCGGCGAGGGAGATGGCGGTCCAGGCGAGCTGTTTGGTGGAGTAGGCGTTCCACCCGGTGTTCGCGAAGGCGATGTCGATCCGGTAGATCATCGCGACGCCGAGTCCGGTGAGCAGCGTCGCGATCGGGACGACGAAGGGATCGGCGTCGGCTGCCACGAAGCGCAGCACGATGTGGAGGGCGAAGGCCAGAGCCGCCAGCCCGCCTCCGATCGCCAGGATCATCGGGTCGATGGTGCCGAGAGCGCCGAGCTGGACGAGGGTGAGGGCGGCGCCGCTGATCGCACAGGCGAAGAGGAGCAGCCAGAACTCGCGGTTGCGCTGCGTCTGCGGCATGCGCAGGCGGCGCAGAGCCTTGATGACCGTGGTGTCGGCCTGGACGTCGGTGCTCACCCCGCACCTCCCGAGGGCGTCGCGCTCGGGGAGGGGAGCGGCGTGGGCAGCGGGGTCTGCTCGATGATGTTCGCCTCGGCGCCCGTGCGGAGACGGTCCACGATGGCCATGGCGTCCGAGAGCGAGCGCGCGCTGATGGTGCGCTCGACCGAGGCCCGCTGATACGGCGGCAGGTCGGCGAGGAGGATCTCGGTGTCCTCGACCGGTGTCGAGAGCGTGATCGGACCGATGTTCTGCTGCACACCCTGGAAGATCACGACGCTGTCCTCATCGGCGCCGATGAAGTAGCGCGTCTGCGTCCAGCTGTAGGCGGCGAATGCGGCGAAGCCCAGCATGGCCAGCGCCACGAGCGTTCCGGCGATCCAGCCCAGCCGGCGGCGCTTGGCGCGACGACGGTCCTCCTCGATCAGCTCCTCGAGATACTCGGGTGCCGGCTCGAAGTGGCTCGGCTCGTTCGCGGCCTGGCGAACCGGGTGCAGCCAGTTGCTCCGCGGGGCCCGCACCGGCGGCACGTAGACGCCCGACGGGTTCGATGCCGCGCCGACGATCGTGGCGGTGCCGGAGTGGACGGGGTGCTGTCCGCCCACATCGACGATCACGATCGTGACGTTGTCGGGGGCGCCGCCGTCGAGGGCCTGCTTGAGAAGGTTGTCGGCTGTCCGGCCGGGGGCGAGACCGAGCTGCATGGCCTTGAGGATGCGGGCCTCGTCCACGACGCCCGAGAGGCCGTCGGAGCACAGCAGCCAGCGGTCGCCGGGCTGCGCGTGCATGACGAACATGTCGAGTTCGGGGTCGGCGTCCATGTCGCTCAGCACGCGCATGAGGACGGAGCGCCGCGGGTGGTACCTGGCCTCCTCCGGCGTGATGCGGCCGGAGTCGACGAGGCGCTGCACGAAGGTATGGTCGGCCGTGATCTGCGTCAGCGCATCGTCGCGGTAGAGATAGATGCGGGAGTCGCCGATGTGGCCGATGACGGCGTACTCGTCGACCATGATGATGGCGCTGAGCGTGGTGCCGAGTCCGGCGAGCTCCGGGCGGTCCTTGGCCGCGCGGATGAGGTCGCCGGCGGCCGTCGTGGCGGCGGCCTGGAGGGCGGCCTGCGCGTCCTCCGTGGAGGAGTACGGCTGGTCCAGCGGCTCCATGCGCTGGATGGCGATGCTGGAGGCGACGTCGCCGCCCGCGTGTCCGCCCATGCCGTCGGCGACGACGAACAGGTTCGCCCCGGAATACCCGGAGTCCTGGTTGTTGGAGCGGACCTTCCCGGTATGGGAGATCGCGGCGCTCGAGCCTTCGAAGACCATGCCGGCGTCAGGCCCTCAACTCGAACGTCGTCGCGCCGACCTTGACCGGGGTGCCGAGGCTCAGGGAGACCGGGCCGCCCGTCACCCGCTGGCCGGCGACGAACGTGCCGTTCGTCGAGTCGAGGTCCTGGATCGCCCAGGTGTCGCCGCGGAGCAGGAGCCGGGCGTGGTGGCTGGAGGTGTAGTCGTCGCGGATCACGAGGGCGGATTCGCTGGAGCGGCCGATCGTCATCGCGTCGGAGCCGAGGGGGAGCTCGAGGCCCGCCTTCGGTCCGGAGGTGATCACGAGGCGCTTCGCCGTCGCCACGGTCGCGGGGCCGGTCGACGGTCGTGCCGACGAGGGACGGGGCGGAGCGGCCGGTGCCGCAGCGGCGGCAGCCGGTGCTCCCGCGGTGGCCTCGGCGGGGAGCTTGCGGGCGCGCACCCCGAACAGATCGGCGCGCAGGGAGTAGACGACCCCGAACACGAAGAACCACATCAGCACGAGGAAGCCGATGCGGAGCAGGAGCAGGACCAGTTCGCTCATCCGAGGGCTCCGAACACGCGGGTCGCGTCGTCGTCGGGGCGAGACGACCGCGACGGGGTGGCGACGGGGACGATGCGGAACACGAGATCGGTGCGACCGATCGTGATCGTGGTGTCGGAGGGGAGGGCGGCTTCGCGGAGCTTCTGCCCGTCGACCTTCGTACCGTTCGTGGACCCCATGTCGCGGAGCATGGCGCGCTCGCCGTCCCAGAGGATCTCGGCATGACGACGGCTCGAGCCCGCGTCGGCGATGGTGATGTCGGCATCGGAGCCGCGGCCGATCACCGTGCGGGCACGCGTGAGGGTGTGCCGGCGTCCATCGACGTCGACCACGGCCTGCCAGCTCACGCGTCCTTCGACGGTGCCCGAGGTGACGCGGACGGTGCCGGTGGCGACCTTGTCGTCCGCTTCGAGCGTGATGGTGAGGGGACCGGCGAAGCTGTAACCCTGGGACTTCGCGTGCTTCGTGAGGAGCGCGTGCAGCTCGTCCGTCAGAGCGCCGCCGAGCCCGCGCATGCGCTCGGCGTCGTCGGGGCTGAGGCGCACGACGTAGTTGTTGGGCGTGATGATGCGGTCGCGGCTCACCACGGCCGCAGTGGTATCCGCCTCGCGTCGCAGCGCCGAAGCGATCTCCACGGGCTGGATGCCGCTGCGGAAGGTCTTCGCGAACGCGCTGTTCACTGCGCGCTCGAGACCCTTCTCAAAGCTGTCAAGTAGTCCCACTGGGCTCCTCTGGCATGCCGACCGGTAGGGACATCGTAGCCAGGTGACCTGGGGGAACGCCGCCGACGCCCCTTCCCGAGGTGTGCAACGAGGCCGAAAACGCGTGATATCCTCGGAAAGTTGAGTTCTTCGGAACGAGACGCTCGCGCGAGTGGCGGAATGGTAGACGCGCTGGCTTCAGGTGCCAGTGTCCTTATGGACGTGGGGGTTCAAGTCCCCCCTCGCGCACAGCGAGACATTCATGAAAGAGTCGGTCAGAATCTGACCGACTCTTTCTGTTTTCCCGCAAACGTCCGCGGCTGACCGGTACTTCCCCGTCCGACCAGTGACATACGTCCTCATCCTTGGTGGATGGAAGTGGCTATGGAGATTCCGCACCTTTCGCCCTACTCTCAGCGATAGCTCAGTTCGGAGGGGTGGGGGAACTGGGCACAGAACAGGGGAGCGTCATGCTGTTTTCGCAGCAATCGAGTCCACAGCGCGATGAGCCACAGCAGGACCGGAGAAGACGACGGCGGCTGCTGTCGCCGCGGCGACCGTGGGCGGTCGCGACAATGCTCGCCCTCGTGCTCGGATCGCTCGTCGCGCCGGTGCTTCCGGCCACAGCTGCGCCTGGCGACCCGGCGCAGCTGTACCTCGGCGTCTCGTACGAAGGGACGACGATCGGCTCCGACAAGGACTTCAACGCTCCCACGGAGTGCCCGGCGAACTCGGTGCTCACCGGTGTGCAGACGGAGAACCGGCAGAACGTCAGTCCGACGAACTCCAATGCGATCCTCGTGCGGTTGAGCCTGCAGTGTGCGACGATCACCGTCTCGAACGCCGGCACGATCACCCCGGCGGTGAGCCCCACATGGCTCACCGGGCCCACCTACGATCAAGGGCGAGGAGACTTGCAGACCGCGGTGTGCCCGGCGAACACCGTCGTCCACCGCATCACAGGCACCACCTTCGTCGGCGACGGGACGAACCGGTGGCCCTCGTCGGTGCAGATCACCTGTCGGCCGCTCGTGCTCACCGCGACGGGTGAGCTCCGCATCGACCTCTCCGCCACGCCGACGGTCCTTACGGCGGGCGAGAATCTCAACACCACCGGCGGTCTCGATACGCCCACTCCGCAATGCGGGCCCGGGGGCACGACGGGGGTGAGCGACATCCTCGTCCGCGGCTATCGCGCGCAAGGTGGTGGCGAGGGCATCGACGGATTCACCCCCTCGTGCACCACGATCGCTGACGACTTCGGCGACGCCCCGGCGAGCTACGGCTCGGTATCGCAGGAGTTGAACGCGGCGACCTACCTCGGCTGGTCGGCCGACGCCGAGACGTCGATGCAGTCGAACGCCTCGGCCACCGGCGACAACGTCGTCGGGGGAACGGCTCCGAACCAGACCATCGATGATGAGACTGCGGTCTCGGCGTTCGGAGAGATCATCGCGGGTGTGACGGGCTCGTACTCTGTATCGGTCCTCGCGTCGAACAAGCTGTCCGGACTTCCGGCCACCCTGGTCGGTTGGGTCGACTTCAACCGCAACGGTGTCTTCGACGCCACGGAAGGGGCATCCGTGGTCGTGCCGGCGGGCACTCCCGACGGATCGTCGTTCACCCTCACCTGGTCGGGCATCGCCCCGCAGACGGTCGCCGGACAGACGTTCGCGCGATTCCGGATCGGCGCGGGGTCGACGCTGACCACGTCAACGCCCACTGGGACCGGCGGACCGGGAGAGGTGGAGGATTACGCCCTCACGATCACCGCAGCCGCTCCGGTCCTAGAGCTCACCAAGACGGCCACCCCGACGACGATCACCGCGGCCGGCCAGCCCGTGACGTACACCTTCGCCGTCTCGAACACCGGCAACGTGGCGATCTCGGACATCGGGATCGATGAGACCGCATTCAGCGGCACCGGGACGATCGGGGCCGTGACCTGTGCCGCCACCGCCCTCGCGGTGGGGGAGAGCACGACATGTTCGGCGACGTACACGCCGACGCAGGCCGATGTCGATGCGGGGACCATCACCAACACGGCGGTCGCGACCGGCACCTCGGCTGCCAACACTCCGGTCGAGAGCACTCCGAGCACCGCGGTCGTCACGGCGACACGCAACACCTCGCTGACCGTTCAGAAGTCGGCCACGCCGTCCGGTCCGGACGACTTCGTGGTCGGCCAGGTGATCGACTACTCCTTCATCGTCACCAACACGGGCAACGTGACGGTGACGAACGTCTCGATCGACGAGACCGCCTTCGACGGGTCCGGCTCGCTCTCGCCCGCCGTGTGTCCGTCGACGCCGCTCGCGCCGGGGGCGCAGATGACCTGTACGGCCACCTACACCCTGACCCAGGCCGACGTGGACAACGGATCGGTCAGCAACACCGCCACCGCGACCGGCGTGCCGCCCGGATCGCTCGTCCCCCCGGTCTCCCCGCCGTCGACCGTCCGGGTGCCGGTCGACCCGGCACCGGCGATCACGCTCGAGAAGTCTGCTGACACGACGGCCATCACGGGTGCGGGTCAGACCATCGCCTACTCCTTCCTGGTCACGAACTCCGGGAATGTGACGCTGACCGACGTCACCGTGGATGAGGGCGCATTCTCGGGTACCGGTCCGCTCGACGTGACGTGCCCGGCCGGCGCGGCGTCACTGGCCCCGGGGGCACGGGTGACCTGCACGGCGACCTACACGGTCACAGCAGCCGATTACAACACCGCCGAGCTCAGCAATACGGCGACCGCCACCGGGACCCCACCCGAGGGCACCCCGCCGGTGTCGCCGCCGTCGACGGTCGAGATTCCGGTCACGCCCGCGCCCGCACTGACGGTCTCCAAGACGGCGGACCGCACCGAGATCACCGCAGCTGGTCAGACGATCACGTACTCCTTCCTGCTCACCAATACCGGGAACGTGACCCTCACGGACGTCGGCGTCGACGAAGTGTCGTTCTCCGGCACCGGGACACCGCCTGTGGTGACCTGCCCCGCCGGTGCGGCATCGCTCGCTCCCGGTGGCACGGTCACCTGCACGGCACCGTACGTGGTGACCCAGGCTGACATCGACGCGGGACAGCTGACGAACACGGCCACGGGCACGGGCAACCCGCCCGGAGGTGGTGAGCCGCCGGTGTCACCACCGTCCACCGTCGTGGTGCCGGCCATCGAATCGCCGGCCATCACGGTCGTGAAGTCGGCCGATCCCGCCACCGTGTCGACGGTCGGCACGCCGATCACGTACTCCTTCTTGGTGACGAACACAGGCAACGTGACGCTCACCGACGTGACCGTGACCGAGACGGCCTTCACGGGGACGGGAACGGCGCCGGCCATCACCTGTCCTGCAGGTGCGGCGTCTCTCGCGCCCTCTGGGCAGATCACCTGCACGGCGACGTACACCACCACGCAGGCTGACATCGATGCGGGCCAGATCACGAACACCGCGACGGCCACCGGCACACCCCCCGGGGAGACCGAGCCGCCGGTGTCGCCGCCGTCGACCGCGATCGTCACGGTCCCGCCCGCCCCGTCCCTGACCGTCGCCAAGACCGCCGACCGGACGGAGATCACGGCCGCCGGACAGACGATCACGTACTCCTTCCTCATCACGAATACGGGCAACGTGACCCTGACCGATGTCGGCGTCACCGAGGCCGTGTTCACCGGGACGGGGACGCCGCCGGTCGTGACGTGCCCGGCGGGGGCGGCGTCGCTCGCTCCGGGAGCCACGGTCACGTGCACCGCGCCGTATGTGGTGACGCAGGAGGACGTGGACGCCGGTGGTGTCACGAACACCGCCACGGTGACGGGCAACCCGCCCGGTCCCGGCACACCACCGGTGTCGCCGCCGTCGACCGTGGTGGTGCCCTCGATCGAGTCGCCGGGCATCACGGTCGTGAAGTCGGCCTCTCCGAGCGCCGCGGCAGACTACGACGTGGGCCAGGAGATCACCTACTCGTTCGTCGTGACCAACACGGGCAACGTCACGCTGACCGACGTGACCGTGGATGAGACGGCGTTCTCCGGGTCGGGCGAGATGTCGCCGATCACCTGTCCGGCCGGTGCGGCGTCGCTGGCTCCGGGCGCACAGGTCACGTGCACCGCGACCTACACGCTCACCCAGGCCGACGTGGATGCCGGGCGACTCACCAACACGGCGACGGCGACGGGCACGCCGCCGTCCGGCGAGCCGCCGGTGTCGCCGCCGTCGACGGTGCAGATTCCGGGAGACCCGCAGCCGGCGTTGACGGTCGTGAAGTCGGCGGATCGGTCGACGATCACGGCTGCGGGGCAGACGATCACGTATTCGTTCCTCGTGACGAACACCGGGAACGTGACCATCACGGATGCGACGGTGACCGAGACGTCGTTCTCGGGAACGGGGACGGCTCCGGTGGTGACGTGTCCGGAAGCGGCGTCGTCGCTGGCGCCGGGCGCCCAGGTCACCTGCACCGCTCCCTACGTGGTGACGCAGGCCGATGTGGATGCGGGTGGGGTGACCAATGCCGCGACGGTGACGGGGAACCCTCCGGGTGGTGGTGAGCCGCCGGTGTCGCCGCCGTCCGAGGTCGAGGTCCCGTCCGATCCCCAGCCGGCGTTGACGGTCGTGAAGTCGGCGGATCGGTCGACGATCACGGCTGCGGGGCAGACGATCACGTATTCGTTCCTCGTGACGAACACCGGGAACGTGACCATCACGGATGCGACGGTGACCGAGACGTCGTTCTCGGGAACGGGGACGGCTCCGGTGGTGACGTGTCCGGAAGCGGCGTCGTCGCTGGCGCCGGGCGCCCAGGTCACCTGCACCGCTCCCTACGTGGTGACGCAGGCCGATGTGGATGCGGGTGGGGTGACCAATGCCGCGACGGTGACGGGGAACCCTCCGGGTGGTGGTGAGCCGCCGGTGTCGCCGCCGTCCGAGGTCGAGGTCCCGTCCGATCCCCAGCCGGCCATGACGGTCGTGAAGTCGGCGGATCGGTCGACGATCACGGCTGCGGGGCAGACGATCACGTATTCGTTCCTCGTGACGAACACCGGGAACGTGACCATCACCGATGCGACCGTGACGGAGACCTCGTTCTCCGGCACCGGGACCGCGCCGGTCGCCGAGTGTCCGGCGGGAGCGGCATCGCTCGCGCCGGGTGCGCAGGTGACCTGCACCGCGGAGTATGTCGTGACCCAGGCGGATGTGGACGCCGGGGGCGTGACGAACGCCGCGACGGTGACCGGCACGCCGCCGGGTGGTGGTGAGCCGCCGGTGTCGCCGCCGTCCGAGGTCGAGGTCCCGTCGGATCCGCAGCCGGCCCTCACCGTGGTGAAGACCGCCGATCGATCGACCATCACCGCCGCGGGGCAGACGATCACGTACTCCTTCCTCGTGACCAACACCGGCAACGTCACGCTCACCGATGTCGCGGTGGACGAGGGGGCGTTCACCGGGACGGGCACTCCGCCGGTCGTCACGTGTCCGGAAGCGGCGTCGTCGCTGGCGCCGGGCGCCCAGGTCACCTGCACCGCTCCCTACGTGGTGACGCAGGCGGATATGGACGCGGGACAGATCACCAACGCCGCGACCGTGACGGGCACCCCGCCGGGAGGCGGCGAGCCTCCGGTGTCGCCGCCGTCGACCGTCGTGGTCCCCGGCGACCGCACACCGGCGATCACCGTGGTCAAGTCGGCCACCCCCGACAGCCCCGATGCCTACGAGGTGGGCCAGGAGGTGACCTACTCCTTCGTCGTGACGAACACGGGCAACGTCACCCTCACGGACGTCACGGTGGACGAGGGGTCGTTCTCCGGGACGGGCACGATGTCCGACATCGTCTGCCCGGCGGGCGCGGCGTCGATGGCTCCGGCAGCGCAGATCATCTGCACCGCCACGTACGAGCTCACGCAGGCCGACATCGATGCGGGTCAGGTGACCAACACCGCCACGGCGACCGGTGTGCCGCCCGGCGACCTGGTTCCGCCGGTGTCTCCGCCGTCGCAGGCGCGGGTTCCCGCGCTTCCGGCGCCGGACCTGAGCATCGTCAAGTCGGCGACGCCCGCGACGATGACCACGGTGGGCCAGACGCTCCGGTACGACTTCGTCGTCACCAACACCGGCAACGTGACGCTGACCGACGTCGCTGTCGACGAGGGCGGCTTCTCGGGAACCGGCGACCTGTCGCCGGTGGTATGCCCGGAGGAAGCGAGCAGCATGCTCCCCGGCCAGACGGTGACGTGTTCGGCGACGTACACCACCACGCAGGCCGATGTGGATTCCGGGGCTCTCACGAACACCGCCACGGCGACCGGCACCCCGCCGGGCGGTGGTGAGCCGCCGGTGTCGCCGCCGTCCACCGTGCGGGTTCCCTTCGACGGGACCAACGGGCTCGACATCGAGAAGCGGGCCACCGCGGTCGATGTGAACGGCAACGGCCGCACCGACCCGGGCGACCGGGTGGAGTGGACGATCATCGTCACGAACATCGGCGCGCAGACGGTCGACGACATCGTCGTGACCGATCCGACCGCCGGTCCCGTGACGTGTCCGGCGACGAGCCTCGCCTCGGGAGAGGAGATGACGTGCACGGTGCCCCCGCACACGGTCACCGCGGATGACGTCCGCCGCGGCGGCGTGCGCAACGTGGCGACGGCCACCGGGAACACCCCCGGGGGACCCGTCGACCCGCCGTCGTCGCAGACGTTCACCCGCGTGCTGCCTCCGCCGCCGTCCGGACTCGCGGTCACCGGCGGTGTGCTCTCGGCCGGGGGACTGCTCCTCGGCGGGCTGATGATCCTCGCGGGTCTCGGTCTCGGACTCACCCGAGGACTGCGCCGCCGCGAAGAGGATCGGGAGCAGCAGTAACCGAGTCCGCCGTCCGCGACGAGTCGAAGGCACTCGTCGCGGTCGGCGGCACGAGAGGAGGACCCGTGTCTCGCAGAGCTCACGTCCGTCGGACGGCGGCCGCGCTGGTGCCGCTCGTGGCCATCGGGATCACGCTCGCCGCGTGCACCTCGGCGCCGGACGACCCTGAGCCCACGCCGACCACCGCGTCCGGTGCGCCGCAGATCCCCGGAGAGGACCCCGGCGTGGTCGCCGCGACGAGTGTCCCTGACGATGTCCGGGACAGCCCTGAGGTGCGCGCGGGAACGCAGATCACCTCCTGCGAGTCCGACGGCGGGACGGGCACGGCCACCGGTGTGGTCGGCAATCCGACGGACGAAGACGCCACCTACGTCGTGACGGTGTTCTTCACGACCGACGCGGCGACCGTGGTGGGGTCCGGCCAGACCACGGTCGACGTCGCCGCGGGAGAGGAGGAGAAGTGGACGGTCACCGCCGACTTCACCGCGCCGAGCACCACCCTCTGCGCCCTCCGCGGCGTCGGCGAGGCATCGTGAGGCGCGTCAGCTGAAGAGGATGAGGACGTAGACGGCGAAGGTCGCCAGGTGTGCGGCGCCGTGCATCGCGGTGACCCGCTTCGCCGCGAACGTCGTCACCGACAGCAGCAGCGTCACGCCGAGCATGAGGAGGTTCGCCGGCGACTCGGCGAGCACCACCTCCTGCCCGGTGAGCATGCCGATCAGGAGGACCGCCGGGATGGTCAGGCCGACCGTCGACACGAGCGCGCCATGGCAGAGGTTGTTCACGCGCTGCGCCTCGCCGTTCAGGGCGGCGCGGATCGAGGTGATCGACTCGGGGAGGAAGACGATGCCCGCGATCAGCAGTCCCGCCAGGGCGACGGGAGCACCGAGCCGGCCGAGACCGTCGTCGAGAAGGGCCGCCATGTCGTGCGAGAGCAGCACGATCGGAACGACGGTGACGACGAGGAGCACGAGGCGGGTCAGCACCTCGGCGCGGTGGGCCGCGAGCACCTCGCGGATGGGGGTCCGCGGTGCCGCCGCGCTCTGCGTCGCGCGGGCCCCCGACCGCAGCCGCTCGTCCACCTCGGTGAAGTCGTCGGCCTGCGCACCCATCTGCCGGAACAGGAAGAACGCGTAGAGGGCGAGGGTGAGCACGATGATCGGGATCTCCTGCCCGATCGTGTAGGCACCGCGGTCGCCGATGAGGCCGGGGAGCCCGAACGCCAGAGCGACGAGGACCACGAGCATCGACAGGTACGCCGACGTGCCGGTGCGGTTGTGCGCCATCCCCCGATGGCGGAGGCCGCCGAGGAGGAGGGCCAGGCCGATGACGAGGTTGAGGATGATCATCGACACGGCCATGACCGAGTCGCGCGCGATCGTGGCATGCTCGCCCGGGCCGAGCATGACCGCCGAGATGAGGATCACCTCGATCAGCACGATCGACAGCGTCAGCACCAGGGAGCCGTAGGGGTCGCCCAACCGGTGGGCGAGGGCCTCGGCCTGCTTCACGACGCCGAACGCGCACACGAGGATGACGGCGATGATCACGAGGAGGGCGACGACCAGGAGCGGTCCGGGCACGGGTGGCGCGAGCAGCGGGTGCAGGGCGAGCAGAGCGGCGAACGCCCCCCATCCCAGCGCCACGCGCAGCACGTCGGTGCGGGTGATGAACGACCTCATCGACGATCCGGACATGGAACGCTCCTCGACGACAGGGGCCGTCCCCGGATGATCCTTACGTCAGGTCGTCCTGCTCGCAGCGCTGCGCGGGTGCGCAGACTTCGATCGTACGCGGTGGCGTCTTCACGAGCTTGAGTCCGATGACGGCCGTCACGATCCCGGCGATGAACACGGCCTTGCCTGCGGAGAAGCTCTCCCCACCGGTGAGCATCGCCCAGGACACCGTCAGCACTGCCCCGAGACCGACCCACACGGCGTAGGCGGTGCCGATCGGGATCGACTTCATCGCGGCGCCGAGGCCGATCATGCTCAGCGTCAACGCGCCGAGGAAGACCACTGTCGGCAGCGGTTTCGAGAAGCCGGCCGAGGACCCCAGGGCCGTCGCCCACACGGCTTCGAGAACGGCGCTGATCAGGAGGATCACCCAGGCCATCTCAGCTCACCACCTTCAGTCCGACCACGCTGGCGACCAGCAGCAGCAGGAGCAGGATGCGCGGGAGCGAGGCCCGCTCCTTGCCGGTCACCATGGCCCAGAGGACGGTGAGCGAGGCGCCGATCCCCACCCAGACCGCATAGGCCGTTCCCGTCGGCAGGTCGTTCATGGCCCACGCGAGGCCCACCATGCTCAGGGCGAGGGCGACGAGGAAGAGCACCGTCGGGCGCGGCTTCTTCAGCCCCTCCGACGCGGACAGCGCGGTCGCCCACACCGCCTCGAGAACGCCGGATGCGACGAGGATCACCCAGGACATGACGACTCCTTCTGCGAGTCAGTCGTCGTGTGCGGGTACTGCTCCCTCGTCCGCTGCTCCGGGTGCCGGAGTCCTCCCAGGGTAGCCTGCGAAGCACAACACCACCTGTGCAGACGGGCGATGGTCGTGGTTGGCGACGGCGGCGCGCTCTCTGCTACGGTGGCCGCAGGTTCGCAATCCGAACCTGCGGACGAGGGCGCAGTACCCGCAGAGCGACAAGACTGACCAAGAAGGTCGTCTCGTGTCGCATCTCGCCGGTGGAACCGCCCCCGCAGCCTCCGCCTCTCCGTGCATGCCGGCCTTCTCGGTGCCTCGCCCTTCCGCCGACCGCATCGCCGCATCCTCGGAAGGGAGGTTCCGTGGACGCGCTCTTCGGAACGATCATCGGGCTGGCCATCCTCACCGTCATCCTCGGGCTGGCGCGTGCCTTCGCACGCGGATACGACCACGCCGTGCGCTACGACGAGCTGACACACGAGCGGCTGCACGCCCTGACGGAGGGCGACCTGGCAGCGCTCGAGATCCGCGATGTCGACGCCTGGCTCGAGCTGCGCCGGGTGGAGCGGCGGATGACGGCTCTGCGCGCACGCGCGGCAGCCGTGCGCAGCGAGCGCTGACTCGCGTCGGCCCGTTCCCCGACACCACCCAGACCCCGACCACCCCCTGACCGATCCCGAAGAGGACACGCATCATGGCCACGACCGACACTCGCGACCAGACCGAGCCCGATGCCCCGCCGAAGCGGGGTACGCGCTTCGTCGGTGCCGCGTCGAACTACATCGACGAGCGCACCAGCATCTCCGGGCTCGTGAAAGAACTCGGTCGCAAGGTGTTCCCCGACCACTGGTCGTTCATGCTCGGGGAGATCGCGCTCTGGGCGTTCGTGGTCGTCTTCATCACCGGCACGTTCCTGACCTTCTTCTTCCAGGCGTCGATGGTGCCGACCCACTACACCGGTGCGTACGCCCCCATGCGGGGCATGGAGATGACGGCCGCGTTCGACTCCGCCCTCCGGATCTCCTTCGACATCCGTGGCGGACTGCTCGTCCGACAGATGCATCACTGGGCGGCCCTGGTCTTCGTCGCGGGCATCGGACTGCACATGCTGCGCGTGTTCTTCACGGGCGCGTTCCGCAAGCCGCGCGAGCTGAACTGGGTGATCGGCTTCGTGCTGTTCATCCTCGCGATGGCCGAGGGCTTCACCGGCTACTCGCTCCCCGACGACCTGCTCTCGGGTAACGGCCTGCGCATCATCGACGGCATGATCAAGGGTCTGCCGCTGATCGGCACCTGGACCTCGTTCCTCCTCTTCGGCGGCGAGTTCCCCGGCACCGACATCATCGGCAGGCTGTACACGCTGCACATCCTCATCCTGCCGATGCTGGTGATCGCGCTCATCGCGGTGCACATGCTCCTGATGATCGTGAACAAGCACACCCAGTTCGCCGGCCCCGGCCGCACCAACGCGAACGTCGTCGGGTACCCGATCATGCCGGTGTACGCGGCGAAGATGGGCGGGTTCTTCTTCCTGGTGTTCGGAGTGATCGCGGTGCTGGGAACGTTCTTCCAGATCCTCCCGTTCTGGATCTACGGTCCGTATGACCCGTCCCCGATCTCGGCCGGCACCCAGCCGGACTGGTACATCGGG
>NZ_MODW01000006.1 GCF_001866135.1 Microbacterium sp. LCT-H2 | reverse complement strand
CCGCAGGGCAACTTCTCTATCCTAGCCATCCCGACCCGCTTGTCAAATCGGCGCGCCGTGCGGATCGTGGATCCGCTGCGCAGCCGGTGACAGCCGCAGAAGGGGTGGATCTCCCATCCTAGGCGCAAGCGCCGGATCTCTCAAGTGAGAGTGGATCGGGAGTGGTTCTCCGCTTGAGGGGGGTGAAGCTCGGGGCTTCTCCGCTTCCCTGTGGGGCGAACAAGTAATAAGTTACGTGGATTCCGGGGGTCTGGCAAATCGGGCGCACCACCCCGGGCGTGTCGCGTGTGCCGCTCGAGGGGATTCTCCCGGGTCAGCCGTCGTTTCCGCCCGGATCGGTGCCGGAGTAGCATCGCGCGCATGCCCCCGCACGCTTCCTCTCACCCTGCCGACCTGCTGGCCAGTGTCTGGCGGGAGCTGGGCGCGGAGTCCTCATCCGCCCCTGCCCTCGCCGCCCTGCGAACCCTGGATGCCGTGCCGCTCCCGTCCCGCACCGCGACCGCAGAGCTGGCTCTCGCCAGCGTGGCCTCGGTCGTGCTCGCCGCCGGACTCGACCCGGCATCCATCGATCCCCGTCGAGTGGCCGTCGCCTATCGGAGCGACCGGTACCTGCGGGTCGACGGTGCTCCCCCGCCGGTGTGGGCGCCCCTCTCCGGATTCTGGGAGAGCGCGGACGGCTGGATCCGGACGCACGGCAACTACCCGCATCATGCTCGCGCGCTTCGCCACGCGCTCGGCCTGACCGATACGGCGGGTCCGGAAGCGGTCGCCCGCGGGGTGGCGGCCCTGTCGAGCGAGGCGGCCGTCGACCGGATCTCCGCAGCCGGTGGTCTCGCCGTCACCGTGCGCCGCGAGGACCCGGACATCGATCTCGCCCTGCGGAGCACTCCCCTCCTCGACGTCACGACCATCGAGCCCGCGGACGGACGGCGCGGCGAGCGACGGAGCCCGTCCCGCGGCGCCTCGGCGCGTATGCCCCTCGCCGGCCTCCGCGTCCTGGACCTCACGCGAGTGATCGCGGGGCCGGTGTGCACACGGACTCTCGCTCTCCTCGGTGCCGACGTGCTGCGTGTCGATCCCCCGCAGCTCCCCGAGCTCCCGTGGCAGCACCTCGACACCGGCCATGGCAAGCGCACGGCTCTTCTCGACGCCTGCTCCCCCGAACTGCAGGCCCTCCTGGAGTCGGCGGATGCGATCGTGCTCGGATATCGTCCCGCTGCTCTGGATCGGCTGGGCCTCTCCCCCGACGCTCTCGTCGAGCAGCACCCTGGTCTCGTCGTCGCACAGCTCAGCGCGTGGGGCACCGATCACCCCGACCGCGCCGGCTTCGACAGCCTCGTCCAGGCGGAGAGCGGAATCGCAATGATCGAGGGCGACGACGGACGGCCGGGCGCCCTCCCCGCCCAGGCGCTGGATCACAGCAGCGGATACCTCCTCGCCGCCGCACTCACCCGGCTGCTCCGTTCGCGCGACGGGCGCTCGCGTATCGTGCGCACCTCGCTGCGCCGCGTCGCTGCCGAGCTGCTCGGGTTGCCGCGCACGACCGATGTCGTGCGCGCTCCGGAGATCGACGCGTCGGCGCATCTCGCGCGATTCGACGTGGACGGGGTCCCGGTCGTGACGGCGGCACCTGCGCTTCCCGGGCTGACCTTCGACGCCCCGCACGCCTGGGGTTCCGACGCACCGCGCTGGTGAACCGGGGCCCGCGCCGCGGGAGGCATCGGGGAAGCGGGATCAGCCGGCGAGGCGCGGCCGTCGCACGGCGAGGACCACGCAGAGGACCAGGGTGAGGACGCCCCACACTGCGCAGGCGGGCGGCAGCACGCGGTACGCGAGATGCTGCAGCGTGAAGTCGGCGGAGAGCGGACCGAACGCGAGCAGACCGCCGACCCATGCGACCACGAGGATCACCGGCAGCGAGAGCCACCAGGCGACCCGCACGAACGTCGGAAGGATCTGCGGCGCACCCGCTCGCGGTGTCGCACGCCGCAGCCACAGCGCCGCCCAGATCGCCAGACCCAGCAGACCGAGGGCGCTGGAGGCATACTGCAGCCACTTGTATCCGTCGAACGGACCCCACGAGTCCGCGAGCGCGGGCACCAGATCGACGCCCCACCGCGACTCGTGCGTGAACGCATCCCAGAGGATGTGCGAGAGCACCCCCAACATCGCCGAGACCACGAGGAGGAACGGATACAGCGTTCGCGCGGCACGGTACCGCGAGCGGTCGTCACGGCTCACGGCTTCCACCGCGGCTCGGACTCCGTTCGCCTCCCACCCGGCGGGCAACCGCACGGTCACCCATCCCGGCAGCAGTTCGAGGGTCGCCGGGCGCAGCAGGACGCGCCACAGCAGGAACAGCGCCAGCGCGAGCAACGACGTCCACACGACATTGACCGGATCGTGCAGGAACCCGTAGTTGAGGCCGACGTTGCGCAGGAACAGCGAGATGTCCGGTGTCATCGCTCCGATCGCGATCGCCGCGGGGACGAGCGGCGTGCGCACGAACGGCAGCGCGACGATCGCGTGACTCGGAGTGAACGGCATGCGCGGCCGGGGTCAGCCGAGGAAGACGCCGGCGAGCGTCTTCTTCCCGCGGCGGAGCACCGAGACGCCGCCGGGAAGCGTACCCTGCACGATCGCGGTGTCGTCCTCCACCCGCTCGCCGTCGAGGGAGACGCCGCCCTGCGCGATGGCGCGACGCGCCTCCGACAGACTCGACACCAGCCCGGTCGCGACGAGCGCGTCGACGACCGGGGTACCGGCGGCGACGGTCGCGTGGGGAAGCTCATCCAGGGCCGTGCGCAGGGTCGCCGCGTCGAGAGCGGTGAGGTCGCCCTGACCGAAGAGAGCCTCGGACGCCGCGATCACCGCCGCCGTCGCCTCCACGCCGTGCACCGTCGCGACGACCTCGAGCGCGAGGCGCTTCTGGGCGGCGCGGCGGAACGGCTCCGTCGCGACGAGCTCGGCGTACTCCTCGATCTCGGCCCTGGTCAGGAACGTGAACACCTTGAGGCGTTCGATCACGTCGGCATCGGCCGTGCTGAGCCAGAACTGGTAGAACGCGTACGGGCTCGTGAGCTCCGCGTCGATCCAGATCGCATTGCCCTCACTCTTGCCGAACTTCGTGCCGTCGCTGTTGGTGATCAACGGCGTGCCGATCGCGTGGACCGACGCCCCTTCGACCCGGTGGATGAGGTCGGTGCCGCTGGTGAGGTTGCCCCACTGGTCGGAGCCACCCGTCTGCAGCACGCAGTCGTACTGGCGGTAGAGCTCGAGGAAGTCGAGCCCCTGCAGGATCTGGTAGCTGAACTCGGTGTAGCTGATGCCGGCGTCGGAGTTCAGGCGCGCGGCTACCGCGTCCTTCTTCAGCATCGTGCCGACGCGGTAGTGCTTGCCGATCTCCCGCAGGAAGTCGATCGCGGAGAGCGGTGCGGTCCAGTCGAGGTTGTTCACCATGCGGGCGGCGTTGTCGCCCTCGAAGCTGAGGTACCGCTCGACCTGGCCGCGCAGACGATCGACCCATTCCGCCACCGTCTCGCGGGTGTTCAGCGTGCGCTCCGCAGTGGGCCGGGGATCGCCGATCAGGCCGGTGGAGCCGCCCACGAGACCGAGCGGCTTGTGCCCGGCGAGCTGAAGACGGCGGAGCAGGAGCAGCTGGACCAGGTGCCCGAGATGCAGACTCGGTGCCGTCGGGTCGAAGCCGCAGTAATACGTGACGGAGTCTCCCGCGAGCAGGGCGCGCAGCGCCTCCTGGTCGGTGGACACGTGGACGAGGCCACGCCACACGATCTCGTCCCACACGTTCTCGAACGTGGGGTCGATCGCCTGCGGCGCGGTCGTCAGAGCGGGAGTTGACACGCGCTCCAGGCTAGCAGCGCGCGACCGTCCCGCTGCGTCGCCGGCAGGGGTGTCAGCTGTGCGCCGCCCACCAGACGAGGAACGCGGCACCGAGACCGATCACCCAGCTCACGAGACTGCCGACGAGGAAGTATTCGGCACGGGCGCCGGTCTCCCCGTCGCGCGAGATCTCCGGGAACCGGACGATGCCCTTGGCGGCGAGCATGGCCGCGAGCACCGGGTACGCCGCGGCGAGCGTGAGGATCATCACGAGCACACGTTCCAGCGGGCCGATGAGTCTCCCGCCCTTGAAGCCGTGGCGCGGATCGGCCGGGGTGACCGCGGACACCGTGGCGGTCTCGCTGGCGTTCACTGCGGCGGACACGCGGTCCGACGACGCGTCGGGAAGAGACTCCGGAGCCGAGACCTCCGTCGGGCGCCAGGTGTGCTCGCCGTCGAGAGCAGCGCGGACGACGAGGTTGGCGGATTCGAGCAGGAAGACGCCGGCTCCGAGCGCGAGCACGACGAGGTCGAATGGGACCTCCCCGAAGGGCGAGCGGAGCGTCCAGATCTCACCGATGAGACCGCCGGTGTCGCGGGCTCCGCCCCAGAGCACGGCGCCGATGCTGAGCGCGGCCAACGCGACCGCGGGCCAGAATCCGGCCCTGGACGGCCCCACCTCCGGCATGCTCCAGACCCACAGTGCTCCGACGCCGAGCCCCAGGAGCGCGGGCAGCAGCGCGTCTCCGCCGATGCCGAGGAGGAGGATCACGGCCGCGGCGACGACGTACCCGACCCACCGTCGCGGCACGAACTGCCGGACGAGGTCGGTCGCGCCGACGGCGAGGAGGACGAAGCCCGCGAGGATCATGCGGACTCCCCCCGGAGCGCGGCCACTCCTTCGATGAGCGCGGCGGCTCCGGCGCTCCGCAGCGACTTGGACACGCTGGGCTGCGAGATGCCCTCCTCGGCAGCAAGCTCCTGCTGGGACCGGCCGATCAGCCGCCCGTACGTGAGGTGGCGCTCGCGCTCGCTCATCGCCCCGACGAGCTCGTCGCGCGCGAGCACGTAGGCGTTGGACACGGCGATCACGGTCTCCATGACCTCATCCTGACCCGGGGCTCCGACAATCCAGGTGCGGGTCCTCGGCACGGCGCGCTGTTCCCGTGCATGCACGGTCTCGATCGCCGCGCGGGCCGCGTACCAGCCGGGACCGTCGGCGAGCTCTCCGTGCACGGACGGCACGGGACGGACCTCGCCGATCCCGATGCCGAAGCGGAAGGCGAGCCCCTCGGGGAGCCGGAGCTGGACCATGAGGAGCGAGAGGAGCGCGTCGGGAAGCTCCCGGTAGACGCCCTGCTGCTCGTCCCCTACCGTGGGCGTGAGCGGCTGGGCCGCCAGCGGGCGGTCCCGTTCGACCTGAGCGATGGTCTCGTCCAGCGCACGCTGTGCGGCGCTCCGGTCTCCGAGTTCTCGGGAACCCACGATGTCGGCGATCACGGCGATGACCATGGGATAACCCTAACACGAATATTCGCGAGTTATGCCTTTTATGGCTATAGATAGGAAATATGCTCGATTTACGCATGATCCCCTGGTCCGACGGTACGTGGACCCACGCGCCCGCCACGACTCGCATCGACGGGCACCTCGACGCCACCGCCGTCGAGGGGAGCGACGCCTGGCGACACACCGCCTACGGCTTCGTCCACGACACCGAGCACGCGCTGCTCGCGCCGCTCGCGGTCGGCGAGGCCATCGAGGTGGCCTTCCGCGCGCCGTGGGAGGGGCAGTTCGACCAGGCGGGACTCTTCGTCCGCGCGGACGACGAGCACTGGATCAAAGCCGGGGTGGAGTTCGCCGACGGGCACCTCGGTCTGGGCGCCGTCGTGACCGCCGGCCGCTCGGACTGGTCGGTCGGCTACGTCGACGACCTGGCGCGACAGCGAGATCACGGTCCGGGTCAGCCGCTGGTCGGACGCGATGATCGTGCGCGCCCGCGCGGACGACGGCCCCTGGCGCCTGGTCAGGGTCGCCCCCTTCGACGGCGACGCCGCCGTCTCCGCCGGGCCCTTCCTGGCCGCCCCCACCCGCGCCGGTCTCACCGTGCGCTTCCTCCGATGGGAGCGGTCGGCCGCCGACAGCGACCTGCACTGAGGTCGAACGCCCGGGCCGGCCGCCCCACGGTTACAGACCGAGCGCGTGTGCGGCCGCCTGGGCACGGGCGATGAGCTCGGCGCGCTGCTCGGCGACCCGCTCCGGAGCGGTTCCGCCGACACCCGTGCGCGACGCGACAGAGCCCTCGATCGTGAGCACCTCGCGGACCTCGGGGACGAGGTGCGGCGACACCGACAGCAGCAGCTCGTCGGAGGCGTCCTCCAGCCCGATCCCCTGCTCCTCGCAGGCACGGACGAGCGCGCCGGAGATCTCGTGGGCGTCGCGGAACGGCACGCGCCGCTTCACCAACCACTCGGCGACATCGGTGGCCAGTGAGAACCCCTGGGGGGCGAGCTCGGCCATGCGCTCCGTGTGGAAACGCAGCGTCGCGATCATCCCGGCGAACGCCGGCAGCACGACCTCGAGCGTCTGCACCGAATCGAAGACCGGCTCCTTGTCCTCCTGCAGATCACGGTTGTACGCGAGGGGCAGGCCCTTGAGGGTCGCCAGCAGGCCGGACAGGTTGCCGATGAGACGCCCGGACTTGCCGCGCGCGAGCTCGGCGATGTCCGGATTCTTCTTCTGCGGCATGATGCTGGAACCCGTGGAGTAGCCGTCGTCGAGGGTGACGAAGCCGAACTCGCGGGTGTTCCAGAGGATGATCTCCTCGGACAGGCGGGAGAGGTCGACCCCCGTCATCGCCGCGATGAACGCGAACTCCGCCACGACGTCCCGCGCGGCGGTGCCGTCGAGGGAGTTCTCCGCGGGACGGTCGAGACCCAGTTCGGTCGCGACGAGCGCGGGATCCAGGCCCAGGGTCGACCCCGCGAGCGCTCCCCCGCCGTACGGCGAGACGCCGGCGCGACGACGCCAGTCGACGAGGCGCTCGAGCTCGCGCACCAGCGGCCAGGCGTGGGCCTGGAGGTGATGGGCGAGCAGCACCGGCTGCGCGTGCTGGAGGTGCGTGCGACCGGGCAGGATCGCGTCGGGATGCGCCTCCGCCTGCGCCACGAGGGCATCGATCACGCGCAGCAGGTCGCG
Source organism: Microbacterium sp. LCT-H2 (assembly GCF_001866135.1). GTDB lineage: Bacteria > Actinomycetota > Actinomycetes > Actinomycetales > Microbacteriaceae > Microbacterium. Next base: position 158,187 of record NZ_MODW01000006.1, on the reverse strand, counting down.
GGCGATCACCCGGGCGTGGTCGATCAGGTACATCCGCACGAGTGTGGCGATCTGGTCGTTCCGGCTGCGGCCGGCGCGGAGACGTCCGCCCAGCTCCGGCCCCAGCTCGGCGATCAGCGCCTGCTCGAGCGCGCCGTGCACGTCCTCGTCGGTGGGCTGCGGCTGCAGGGTGCCGTCGGCGACCTTGCGCGCCACGGCGTCGAGGCCCTCGTGCATCCGGGCGGCCTCATCCGGCTCCAGGTAGCCCGCGGCGGCCAGCGCCGTGGCATGCGCGTGCGAACCGGCGATGTCGTACGGCGCGAGGATCCAGTCGAAGTGCGTCGAGCGGCTCAGCTCGACGAGCTCCGGCGACGGACCGGTGGCGAACCGCGCGCCCCAGAGCGCGCCCTCGTTGGTACCTTCGTGCGAGCCGGCCATCACGCGTCCTTCTTCCCGAGGAGCCAGACCAGCAGGGCTTTCTGGGCGTGCAGGCGGTTCTCCGCCTCGTTCCAGACCACGCTCTGCGGGCCGTCGATGACGGCGGAATCCACCTCGTAGCCGCGATCGGCGGGGAGGCAGTGGATGAAGATCGCGTCGTCGTGCGCGAGCTCCATGGTCTCGGGCGTGACCTTGTAGCCCCCGAGATCGCGGATCCGCGCGAGCTTCTCCTCCTCCTTGCCCATCGACACCCAGGTGTCGGTGACGACGACGTCAGCGCCCGCGGCCGCCTCGACCGGGTCGGTGAAGAGCGTGATCGATCCCCCGGTCTCCCTGGCACGACGGTCGGCCGCCTCGATGACGTCGGCGCGCGGTGCGTAGTCCTCCGGCGAGGCGATGCGCACGTGCATGCCGGCCGTGACGCCCGCGAGCGCGTAGGAGTGCGCCATGTTGCTCTGGCCGTCGCCGAAGAACGTCAGCGTGAGGCCCTTCAGGTCGCCCTTGTGCTCACGGATGGTCAGCAGATCGGCGAGGAGCTGGCAGGGGTGGAAGTCGTCGGACAGCGCGTTGATCACGGGGACCCGCGTGCCGGCGGCCATCTCCTCCAGGCCCGACTGCGCGTAGGTGCGCCACACGATCGCCGCGACCTGGCGCTCGAGAACCCGGGCCGTGTCGGACGGCGTCTCCTTCCCGCCGAGCTGGCTGCTCGCCGTGGAGATGATGAGCGGCGTGCCGCCGAGGTCGGCGATCCCCACCGCGAACGAGACGCGCGTCCGGGTGGACGACTTGTCGAAGATCACGGCGACGGTCTGCGGTCCGGCGAGGCTCTTGTCCGCCCAGCGATCCTTCTTGAGTTCGAGCGCGAGATCGAGGATCTCCGCCTGCTCGGCGGGCGTCAGATCGTCGTCGCGCAGCAGGTGGCGGGTCATGCGGGGACCTTTCCGGTGGCGGAGGAGTGGACGTCGGAGAGTGCGGCGGCGAACAGCTCGCGGAACTCCGCCAGCTCGGCATCGCCGATCGTCAGAGCCGGCGCGACGCGCACGGTCTCAGGGTTGGCGGCGTTGACGATGAGACCGCGGTCCTGGGCGGCGGCGACGACCGCACCCGCCACCGGCTCCGTGAGCGCGACACCGACGAGGAGTCCACGGCCGCGGACCCCGGCGATCAGCGGGGAGTCGATGCCGAGGATGATCTCCCGCAGCTCCGCACCGCGGCGCGCGGCGTTGTCGACGAGTTCGGCACGCTCGATCTCGGCCAGCACCGCGTCCGCCACGGCCGTCGCGAGCGGGTTGCCGCCGAACGTGGAGCCGTGCGAACCGGGGGTGAACAGGGCACTCGCGGCGCCGTAGGTGACGAGGGCGCCGATCGGGAATCCGCCGCCGATGCCCTTGGCGAGCGTGATCGCGTCAGGCGTGATGCCCTCGTGGCTGAACCCGAACCAGGCGCCGGTGCGGCCCGCGCCCGTCTGGATCTCGTCGACGATGAGCAGGGCGCCGTGCGCGAGGGTCAGCGAGCGCGCCGCGGCGAGGTAGCCCTCGGGGAGCTCGACGACGCCGGCCTCACCCTGGATCGGCTCCACGATGACCGCGGCGACACGGTCGTCCATCGCGGCCTCCAGCGCTTCGATCGTGGCCGGGATGTGCTCCACGCCTCCCGGCATCGGCGCGAACGGCGCGCGCATCGACTCCTTGGCGGTGAGGGCGAGCGAGCCCATCGTCCGGCCGTGGAAGCCGTTCTCCAGCGCGAGGATGCGCGGACGCTCCGCCCCGCCGTGCAGCCGGGCGAGCTTGAACGCGGCCTCGTTGGCCTCGGCACCGGAGTTCGAGAAGAAGACCCGACCGTCCAGCCCCGCTCCGGCCAGGCGCTTGAGCCGGGCGGCGAGCGCGAGCTGCGGCGGGGTCGCGAAGTAGTTGGAGACGTGCGCGAGGGTGGCGGCCTGCCGCGACACCGCCTCGACGAACACCGGGTGCGCGTGTCCGAGGGAGGTCACGGCGATGCCTGCGAGGAAGTCGAGGTAGCGTCGGTCTTCGGCGTCCCACAGGTACGAGCCCTCACCGCGGGTCAGCAGCGCGAGGCGCTCCCCCGCGTTGAGCACGAGATCACGTGCCGCGTCGTCCTGCCAGACGGTCATGCCGTCGCCCCTTTCTCTGCCAGGACCACTTCGGTCCCGATTCCCTTGCTGGTGAACAGTTCGACGAGCACCGAGTGCGGCACCCGTCCGTCGATGATCGCCGCCGCGTCGACGCCGCCCTCGACCGCATCGAGGCACGCGCGCATCTTCGGGATCATCCCCGACTCCAGCCGCGGCAGCATCTCGATGAGCGCGTCCGAGGTGAGGTGCGACACGAGCGAGTCCCGGTTGGGCCAGTCGGCGTACAGCCCCGGCACATCGGTGAGGATGACGAGCTTGCGCGCCCCGAGGGCCACGGCCAGGGCGGCCGCGGCGGCGTCGGCGTTGACGTTGAGGGACTGCCCCGGGTGGTCGAGGTCGGGCGCGATGCTCGACACGACGGGGATCCGCCCCGCGGCAAGGTGATCGAGCACCGGCGTCGGGTCGACCTGGACCACGTCGCCCACGCGGCCGAGGTCCACCTCCTCGCCGTCGATCATGACACCGCGACGACGCCCGCCGAAGAGCCCGGCGTCCTCGCCGCTGAGCCCGGTGGCGATGGGGCCGTGCGAGTTGATCTTCGACACGAGCTGCGGGTTGACCTGACCGGTGAGCACCATCCGCACGACGCCGATCGCCTCGGTGTTGGTGACGCGGTACCCGCCCTTGAACTCGCTGGGGATCTCCAGCCGCTGCAGCATGTCGGAGATCTGCGGCCCGCCCCCGTGCACGACGACCGGCTGCACGCCGACGTAGCGGAGGTACGCGATGTCCTGGGCGAAGGCCTCCTGCAGCTCGTCCGAGACCATGGCGTTCCCGCCGTACTTGACGACGACGATCTGGTCGCGGAACTTCTTCAGCCATGGCAGCGACTCGATGAGGGTGGTGGCCTTCTGCGCCGCGATGTCCGGCGTGGTGTCCTGGATGTCGGTCATGAGGCGTAGGCGCTGTTCTCGTGCACGTAGTCGTGGGTGAGGTCGTTGGTGAGCACCGTGGCGGTGACCTCCCCGACCTTGAGGTCGATCATCAGGTGCGTGGCGCGCGGCGTCAGATCGACCTCCTCGCGGGGGCGGTCGGGGCCACCGGCGGTGCAGACGCGGACGCCGTTCATCCACACGTCGACGTCGTAGGGGTCGAACTGCGCGGCCGTCGTGCCGATCGCCGCAAGGACGCGGCCCCAGTTCGGGTCGTTGCCGAAGATGGCCGCCTTGAACAGGTTGTTGCGGGCGACCGAGCGGCCGACCTCGACGGCGTCCTGCTCGGAGACGGCGTGCTGCACCTCGATCGTGATGTCGTGGCTCGCCCCCTCCGCGTCGCCCTGCAGCTTGACCGCGAGCTCCTGGCAGAGCTCGGTGAGCGCCTCGGCGAAGTCGTCGAGATCGGGGACGACCTCGGAGGCGCCGTTGGCGAGCAGCGTCACCTGGTCGTTGGTCGACATGCAGCCGTCGGAGTCGAGGCGGTCGAACGTGCGTCCCGTCGCCCGGCGCAGGGCCTCATCGGCCTGGAGCGGTTCGAGCACGGCGTCGGTGGTGAGCACCACGAGCATCGTCGCCAGACCGGGGGCGAGCATGCCCGCGCCCTTCGCCATGCCGCCGATCGTCCAGCCGTCGCGGGTCACCACAGCGGTCTTCGCGACGGTGTCCGTGGTCATGATGGCGTGCGCGGCGCTCTCGCCGCCGTCGGCGCTCAGCTCGGCGATCGCCTGCGCGGTGCCCGCGAGGACCTTCTCGCGGAAGACCTCGTCGCCCGTCCCGATGAGCCCGGTGGAGCAGACGAGAACGTCGCCCGCGCTGATGCCGAGCAGCTCGGCCGCCTTCTCCGCGGTCTGGTGGGTGGTCTGGAACCCGAAGCTGCCGGTGAAGCAGTTCGCCCCGCCCGAGTTGAGGACGACGGCCTCGACCACGCGGTCCGCGACCGCCTGCTGGGACCAGATGATGGGGTTGGCCTTGGCGCGGTTGCTCGTGAAGACCGCGGCGCCGACCTTGCGGGGGCCGCGGTTGACCACGACGGCGACATCGGGCTTGCCGGTCGACTTGAGTCCGGCGGCGACCCCGGCCGCCTCGAATCCTGCGGGGGCGGTGACGCTCACGGGGCGACTCCGTTCACTGAGAGGGCGCGGGTCTCGGGAAGCCCCCGCGCGATGTTCATGGACTGGACGGCAGCTCCGGCGGTGCCCTTGACGAGGTTGTCGACGGCGGTGACCACCGTCACGCGGTTCGCGGCGCGGTCGATCGCGAGGCCCACCAGGGCCGTGTTCGCCCCGAGCACGTCGGCGGTGCGCGGGAAGCTCCCCTCCGGCAGCAGCTGGACGAAGGTCTCGTCGCCGTAGGCGCTCTCCCACGCCTGACGGATCTCGGCGTCGCTCACACCCTCGGCGATCGGCGCCGTGCACGTGGCGAGGATGCCACGCGACATCGGCACGAGGACCGGAGTGAACGAGATCCGGATGTCCTGGGCCCCTGAGTCTGTCGACGGGCGGGCGGCGGCGAGCGCCTGACGGATCTCCGGGATGTGGCGGTGCGTGCCGCCGACGGCATAGGGGTTCGCGGAGCCGAGGATCTCGCTGGCGAGGAGGTTCGTCTTCAGGCTCTTGCCGGCCCCGGACGGGCCGACGGCCAGGACGGAGACGATGTCGCCCGGGTCGATCACACCGGCCGCGACACCGGGGGCGAGGCTCAGGCTCACCGTGGAGGCGTTGCACCCGGGCGCGGCGATCCGGGTCGCGCTGCGGAGCACCTCCCGCTGCTTGTCGCCTCCGACGAGGAGCTCGGGCACGCCGTACGTCCACGGCTCGTGGAACGCCCCGCCGTAGAACGCGTCCCACTCCGCGGACGAGGTGAGCCGGTGGTCGGCTCCTGCGTCGATCACCAGCGGGGTGTCGCCGAGGGCGTCCGTGTACTGCCCGGACTGGCCGTGCGGGAGGGCCAGGAACACGATGTCGTGTCCGGCGAGGACCTCCGGCGTGGTGTCCTGCAGCGTGAGGTGGGCGAGCGAGCGGAGGTGCGGCTGGTGGGCGACGAGAGGCTGTCCGGCATTCGAGTGCGCCGTGACGGTGCGGATCTCGACGTCGGGGTGAGCGGCCAGGAGGCGCAGGATCTCGCCGCCTGCGTAGCCGGAGGCGCCGGAGACGGCGACGGAATACGTCATGCTTCTACCTTAACGGTCGGGTCCTCGACGATCTCGGGACCGGGGGCGGGGCCGGAGGCGGCGACACCGGCACTCGACCGCCGCGCGGACGCAGGCAGAAGGGCGGGGTCGCCTAGAATCGGCGGCCGCGACGTCGGCGCACGGCGATGACGCTCGGGACGAGCGTCGAAGGAGCGGTGGCGACCGAAGGCATGCGGCGACGATAGCGCGGGCGCGTTCGGCACCGCAAATCCGGGGCGTCACACGACAGCGCGGGCGACCGGTGCGGCGAAGAAGGCACGTTCGTGGGCGCTCGAGGCGAGGAAGGCGCGCCGCATCCGCTCCCGGCCGGCGTCGTCGGCCCTCGCGGCCGCGGCGGCGACGTGCGCGACGGCCTGCCGGGTGGCCTCCGCGAAGGCCGGATCCGCGTAGGTGGCGAGCCACGACGCGTAGGGATGCCGGGGGTCGCGGGGCGCCGCGCCGAACGCTCCGGCATGGAGCCGCTCCCCCAGGTCGGTGTAGAGCCAGAAGCACGGCAGCACGGCCGCGATCAGTGCGGCGTAGTCGCCGCCGAAGCCGACGGCCCGCAGATGGTCGAGGTAGGCGACCGTCGCCGGCGCGGGGTCCGTCGCGAAGGTGGCGCCACTCACGCCGGTCTCCGGTGTCAGCCACGACGCGTGCAGCTCCAGCTCGCCGCGGATCGCGCCGTGGGCGGCCTCAGCCCAGAACGCCTGCTCGTCGGGGGTCGGGGCGAGGCGCGACGCCTCCGCGAGCACCCGGGCGTACTCGCGGAGGTAGAGGGCGTCCTGCGCGAGGTAGAAGACGAAGGCATCGCGGTCGAGAGTCCCCTCGGCGAGCGCGCGCACGAAGGGCAGCGCATCGATGTCGCGGCGGATCGCGGCGGTCTCCTCCCACCAGGCCGCAGCCACCTGCTCCGGCGTCGGCCGGGTCTCGACCCCGCCGCGCGCCCAGAGCCCCGCGAGATGATGGATCGGGCCGTGTCCTCGCCCGACGTCCAGGTCGTCCGCCGCGCGGAGGGCCTCCCGCAGCCAGGCGCGCGCGGCGCGGACCGCGGACGCCGGATCGTCGCCCCTCGCCAGTCGTGTGGCCAGAGCCGCGGACAGCGAGCAGCCGGTCCCGTGGGTGTTCTCCGTCATGATGCGTGCCCCGGGGAACTCCGCGTGCTCTCCCGCCGCGGCATCGATCAGGGCGTCCGGCGCCTCGTCCCCCGGCAGGTGACCGCCCTTCACGAGCACCGCGGTCCCCGTGGCCGCCGACAGCTCCTGCGCCGCGGCGAGCGCGTCCGTCCAGTCGGCCACCTCGTGACTGACGAGCACCGCCAGCTCGGCGAGGTTCGGGGTGACCACGGTCGCCAGAGGCAGCAGGTCCCGGAGCTCCCGATCGGCATCGGCCTGGAGCAGCCGGTCCCCCGAGGTCGCGATCATGACCGGGTCGAGCACGACGATCGGGGGCTGGGTGTCCCGGAGCCACGCGGCGACCGTCCGGATCACGTCGACGTCCGCGAGCATGCCGATCTTCACGGCGTCGATGCGGATGTCGTCGGCGACGGCGTCGAGCTGCGCGCGCAGGAACTCCGCGGGAGGGACGTGCACGGCACGGACGCCCTGCGTGTTCTGGGCGGTCAGGGCCGTGAGGGCGGCCATGCCGTAGCCCCCGTGCGCGGCGATCGCCTTGAGGTCGGCCTGGATGCCTGCGCCGCCGGATGGATCGCTGCCGGCGATGCTGAGCACATGCGGCACCGCCCGTCCGAGCCACCGCCGACGGAAGGCCGCGGCGGCGGCCCGCGGGTCGTCCGCCGCGCACAGCGCCGAGACCACCGCGATCCCGGCGGCACCGGCCGCGCGCAACGCCCCCGTGTCGTCGAGGTCCACCCCGCCGATCGCGACGCACGGCAGCGCACTGCGCGCGGCGAACGCGGCGAAGCCGTCGATGCCGAGAGGGGCCGGGTGGTCGGGCTTCGTGCGCGTGGGGCGGATCACGCCGACCCCGAGGTAGTCGACCGTCCCCGGCGGCAGCGCGTTCACGGCATCGAGATGGGCAGGGGTGTTCGCGGTGAGCCCGATCAGGGCCTCCGGGCCGAGGAGCTCGCGCGCGCGGAGCACCGAGGCGTCCGCCTGGCCGAGGTGCACCCCGTCCACCCTGGCACCGCGGCGACGGGCCTCGACGGCCGCATCGAGGCGATCGTTCACGACGAGCAGCGCGCGACCGTCGATGGCAGCGGACAGAGCAAGGAGCTGGTCGACGGTCTCCTCGTCCGTCGCCTCCTTGTCGCGGAGCTGCACGATGCGGACCCCACCCGCCACGGCCTCGCGGACCGTCTCCACCACCCCGCAGGCGCCGCACAGCGACCGATCGGTGACGAGGTAGAGGGACAGGTCGACGGTCATCGGGCCTCCTCCTCGACGCGGGCGCGGGCACGGAGGTCCCCCGGCGTCACGGCGGACAGGGCGTCGAGCAGTCCGACGGCGAAGCTGCCTGGTCCGCGGGAGGTCTCCGCCGCCTGCTCGGCCGCGACCGTGTAGACGAGGGTGGCCGCGGCCACCGCCGTCAGCGCGTCGGTCCCGGTACCGCGGGCCGCCCCGAGGAAGGCCGCCATCACGGCCCCCAGCGCGCAGCCGCCGCCGGTCACCCGCGTGAGCAGCTCGTGCCCGTTGGCGATGCGGATCACCCGTTCCCCGTCGGTGAGGAGGTCGACCGGACCGGAGACGGCGACCACGGAGCTGTGCCGGTCGGCGAGCTCCCGCGCCGCCGCTGCCGCCGCCTCGGTCCCGTCCGTCGCGTCGACACCCCGGCCGCCGCTGCTGTGTCCGGCCAGCGCGAGGATCTCCGACGCGTTGCCGCGGAGGGCGGTGGGGCGCAGCGCGGCCAGCTCGTGGGCCAAGGCCGTCCGCACCGGGAGGGTGCCGATCGCGACGGGATCGAGCACCCACGGCGTGCCGGCGGCGCGCGCTCCCGCCACGGCCTCCCTGCTCGCCTCCCGCTGCTCCGGGGTCGGCGTGCCGAGATTGATGAGGAGCCCCGAGGCGGCAGCGGCGAACGGCTCGGCCTCGCCGACGATGTCGACCATGGCCGGCGCCGCCCCGAGCGCCAGCAGCACGTTGGCGGTGAACCCCGTCACCACGGCGTTCGTGACGCAGTGCGTCAACGGTGGCGTAGCCCTGACCTCCTCCCGCAGCCTTCCCGCCGCGGCGGCGAGGTCGAGGACGGATTGCGGACGCACAGGATCGCTCATGGGCGACATCCCTTCGCTAGTACGAACTAGATCAGGTTCGACGGGTGTGATCTCAGCCGCGGATGCGGCACCCCGTGTCACTGCCTCGCAGTCTAGCGAGCGAGGGCGTCGAGCAACGCCCGCTCCTCCGTCCGTGTGAGCCCGGCGCGGCGCTCCCGGTCCACGCCCCGTTCGCGCTCGTCCGCCACGACGCGTTCCACCGTCTCGTCGAGGGGGCGGAGCGTGCCTCCGCTGCGGCGATACCGCGCGTTCGAGCGGGTCATGAACCCGCGCATCCCGGGTGGCAGCCACAGCGGCAGCGACCGCGGTCCCGCCCAGTAGGCGACGCCTTCCGCGACGAGACGCTCCTCCGTGCCGACGACGAGCGGCCCGGTGTGCCCGGTGGCCGCGCGCACGGTCTGCAGCACGTCGTCCAGCTGGCGCACGTCGCCGATCGCGTTCACGGCACCGGTGACGGTGGCGGACAGGACGAAGGCGGCGACGTCCTCGACGTCGATGATCTGCGCCATGCGCCCGTCGAGCGGCGGGAGCAGAACCGGCTCGTCCAGGGCCCGGAGGAACGCCGCGGCCCAGTAGCCGAAGCGATCGCTGGGGTCGCCGTCGCCGACGATGAGGCCGGGACGGACGAGGAGCGCACGGTCGCCGAGGCTCTCCTGCACGGCGTCCTCCGCCGCGGCCTTCTGCCGCGCGTAGTCGTCGTCCTCACCGGCCTGCGCCGCCGGGTGCCGCGGGGCCGACTCGTCGGTCCCGACCGTCTCGTCGTCGCGGTACACCGACATCGACGAGATGTACGTCCACCGGGCGGCACGGTCGCCGAGTGCGCGGACCGCCCCGGAGACGTGATCGACGCGGGAGGAGACGTCGACGACGTGGTCCCAGTCGGTGCGCGAGACGACGTCATAGGCGTCCTCGTCGTCGCGGTCGGCGAGCACGAGGGTCGCTCCCGGTGGCGACGGCCGCCCGCCGCGGGCCAGGCAGGTCACGGTCGCCCCCGCCCCGAGCGCCTGCGCGGCGATGCGCCCCGACAGCCATCCGGTTCCCCCCAAGATCAGCACATCCGTCATGTGCCCATGTCATCAGGATCGACGACTCGGGGAAAGGGCCTCCGCTCAGAGCGGAGCGGCAGGACAGGCCATCACGCGAGCACAGGCCCTCACGCGAGCACAGGCCACCCCGCAATACAGCCCACCCCGCGAACACAGGCCATGACGCGAGCACAGGCCACCGGCACTGCTGTCACCTGATGCCACGCGAGCGCCTGATGCCGCGCGACCTCCCGAGGAACCCGCGCGGCATCAGGATCAGTCGCGGAGGGCGGCGCCGAAGCGCTCCGCGGCGACGACGACGCCCGCCATCTTCGCCTCGGAGGCCTCCGCGGCGGTCAGCGTGCGGTCGTCGGCGCGGAAGCGCAGGGCGAACGTCAGCGACTTCGATCCCTCGGGCACGCCCTCGCCGCGGTAGTCGTCCACGAGCCGGACGGACTCCAGCAGCGCGCCAGCGCCCTCGGCGAGAGCCGCGCGGACCTCGCCCGCCGGCACCTCGGCCGGGAGCGTGAGCGAGACGTCCTGCGTCGCGGCCGGGAACGTGGAGAGCGATGCCGCCACGATGCGTCCTCCGGCGAGCGTGAGCAGCCGGTCGAGGTCCAGCTCCAGCACGGTGGCGCGACCCGGCAGATCGGCCTCCTCGGCGACGGCCGGATGAAGCTCGCCGACGTAGCCGACCTCCTCGCCCCCGGCGACGAGCGCACCGGTGCGTCCGGGGTGGAGTGCGGCGCGCTGTGTCTGCACGACGTCGATCTCGATGCCCGCGGCGGCCCCGATCACGCGGACCGCGTCGAGCGCCTCGACGAGCCCGGCGGCTTCGGCGGCACGACCCGGCTGACGCGGCGACACATTGCCGGTCAGCAGCACCGCGACGTGGCGCTCCTGCGGGGGGATGGAGGCGTCGAGCTCGGCGAGCACCTCATCGGACGGCCGGACACCCAGCGGCGGAACCTCGGCGGTGCCGTACTCCACGCCGGGCTCCGGGACGAACACGGCGCCTGTCTCGAACAGCGCAAGATCCGTGAGCCCGCGCGAGATGTTGCGGTGCGCGGTCTGCAGCAGACCGGGGATGAGCGAGCGCCGCAGGAACGGCACCTGCCCGTCGAGCGGGTTCGCGAGGCGGATGCTGGGCAGGTGCTCACCGGACGCGGAACCGTGCAGATCGTTCTGCGCCTCGGTCGTGAACGGGAACGCCGGAGTCTCGACGAACCCCGCGGCCGCGAGAGCGTTCGCCACGCGTCGACGCCCCTGCTGGTGGGCCGTGAGGCCGCGACCGGACGGCGGAGTCGGCAGCACCGCGGGGATGCGGTCGAGCCCGTGGATGCGGGCGACCTCCTCGGCGAGCGTCCACTTGTCGGTGAGGTCCGGGCGCCAGGTCGGCGGGATGACCGTCCAGCCGTTCTCCGCCGCGGTGACCTCCGCGCCGATCGTCGTGAGCGCGCCGGTGATCTCGTCGTCGGTGTAGTCGACGCCGATCAGCCCCTGCACGAAGCCGCGCGGGAGCTCGATCTCGGCGACGAAGACCTCGGCGAAGAGCGCGCCACCTTCCTCCGTGAGCGTGCCACCGGCGAGCTCGACCATGAGGTCGGCTGCGCGCCGGGCCGCGACGAACGGGATCAGCGGGTCGACGCCCCGCTCGAAGCGCTTGGACGCCTCGCTCGGGAGCTTGTGCCGGCGGGCCGTGCGGGCGATGGTCGTCGCGTCGAAGGTCGCCGCCTCGATGAGCACGTTCCGCGTGGTGTCGCTCATCTCGGTGGTGCCGCCGCCCATGACACCGGCGAGGCCGATGGGACCGGAGTCGTCGGTGATGAGGAGGTCTTCGACGTGCAGCTTCCGCTCCACGCCGTCGAGCGTGGTCATCTTCTCCCCCGGCGTCGCGCGCCGGACGGTGATGCCGCCCGTGAGCTTGTCGAGGTCGTAGCCGTGCAGCGGCTGCCCGAGCTCGAGCATGACGTAGTTCGTGATGTCGATGAGCACACCCAGCGACCGCATGCCCGCGAGGCTCAGGCGCGCGATCATCCACGGCGGGGTGGGCCGCGACGGATCGACGTCGCGCACGACCCTGGTGACGAACTCGCTTGCGCCGACCCGGCCGCGCACCGGCGCCTGGTCGTCGACCACGGCCGTGTGTCCGGAACCGGGCTGCAGCTCGGCGAAGTCGCGCTCGGCGGGGTCGCGGAAGGCCGCCCCCGTGGCGTGGGAGTACTCACGGGCGATGCCGCGCACCGAGAAGGCGTAGCCGCGGTCCGGCGTGACGTTGATCTCCACCGCGACGTCGTCGAGGCCCAGCAGCGCGATCGCGTCCGTGCCGACGGGGGCATCGATCCCGAGGTCGCTCAGCACGACGATTCCGTTGTGCTCGTCGCCGAGCCCCAGCTCGCGCGCGGAGGCGATCATGCCGTCGGAGACGTGACCGTAGGTCTTGCGGGCGGCGATGGGGAACGGCCCGGGAAGGACAGCGCCGGGCAGGGTCACGACGACCTTGTCGCCGACGCCGAAGTTGTGCGCGCCGCAGACGATCCCGCGGACGCCGCCGTGCTCGGGACCGACGTCGACCTGGCACCAGTTGATGGTCTTGCCGTTCGACTGGGGCTCCGGCTCGAGCGAGACGACCTGGCCGACCACCACGGGACCCGTGATGTCGAAGCGGTGCACGTCCTCCTCTTCGAAGCCGACGGTCACCAGCGCCGCGAGGACGTCCTCGGGCGTGGCCTCCGCTGCCAGATCGACGTACTCACGCAGCCACGAAAGCGGGACGCGCATCACACCACCATCCCGTACTGCTCGCTGAAACGGACGTCGCCCTCGGCCATGTCGCGCATGTCCTGCACATCGCTGCGGAACATCAGGCCCCGCTCGATGCCCATGCCGAACGCGAAGCCGCTGTACACCTCCGGGTCGATCCCGGCCGCGCGCAGCACGTTCGGGTTGACCATGCCGCAGCCGCCCCACTCGATCCAGCGCGCGCCGCCCTTGAAGGTCGGGTGCCACAGGTCGAGCTCGGCGGAGGGCTCGGTGAAGGGGAAGTAGTTCGTGCGGAAGCGGGTCTTGGCCTCCGGACCGAAGAGCTGCTTCGCGAAGTGGTCGAGCGTGCCCTTGAGGTGCGCCATCGTGATGCCCTTGTCGACGACCAGTCCCTCGAACTGCGTGAAGACCGGGAGGTGCGTGGCGTCGAACTCGTCCGTGCGGTACACGCGGCCCGGGCACAGCACGTAGATGGGGACCTCGCGGTTCAGCATCGACCGCACCTGCACCGGGCTCGTGTGCGTCCGCATGACGAGGTGGCGCGAGGTCGGGTCGACGTAGAAGGTGTCCTGCTCCTGGCGGGCGGGGTGATCGACGTCGAAGTTCAGGGCGTCGAAGTTGAACCACTCGTGCTCGAGCTCCGGCCCCTCTGCGATCTCCCACCCCATGCCGACGAAGATGTCCTCGACGTGGTCCTGCAGGAGAGCGAGCGGGTGCCGGGCGCCGACGCGCGTCCGCGACGGGACGGCGGTGATGTCGACGCGCTCGGCCTCCAGGCGCGCGGCGACCTCGGCGGCGGCCAGCTCGGCCTCCTTCGCCGCGAGCGCCTGGTTCACACGACCGCGGCCCTGGCCGACGAGCTTGCCGAATGCGGCCTTGTTCTCGGGGGCGACCTGGCGCATCGAGGCGTTCAGGACCGCGAGCGGCGATCCCTCCGCGACGTGCGCCGCACGGGCGGCTTTCAGCGCGGCGGTGTCGGCGGCCGCGTCGATCGCCGCGAGGGCGTCGGCGACAGCGGCTTCGACCGCTTCGGGGGTGATTTCCGGAGACTCTGACACGGGAGTCGAGTCTACCGGCGCGGGACGGGCGTCCCGCGCCGGTGGCGGCTCAGAGGCCGGAAGCGCCGGAGCTGTTGGCGTCGAACTTGCCCAGCCCGCGCTGCGCCACGATGAGCGACGTGTTCGTCTCCCCGTCGTGCTGGCGAGGGTCCGCCTCGTCCGGCCCGGCCTTGGCCGACCGCTTCGCCCGACGCTGCATGCGGTAGGCGATGTAGGAGAGCACCAGACAGACCGCGACGTACATCGAGCCGCCGACGATCGCGGCGGGGATCAGCGGCGACCCGTAGGGCGCCTGGTTGCCGATCTGGTTGATGACGTACAGCAGCTCCTTGTACGTGATGATGAAGCCGAGCGCGGTGTCCTTCAGGGCCACCACGAGCTGCGCGATGATCACGGGCATCATCGCCCGGACGGCCTGCGGGATGAGGATGAAGTACATGACCCCGGTCTTGCGCAGACCGATCGCGTAACCGGCCTCCTTCTGTCCGCGCGGCAGCGACTCGATCCCGGCGCGCAGCACCTCCGCGAGCACCGAGCCGTTGTAGACGATGAGCGCGATGACCACCGCGTAGTACGGGGGCATCCTGATGCCGATCACGGGGAGGCCGTAGTACAGCAGCATCATGAGGATCAGGACGGGGATCGCCCGCATGATCTCGATGATCCACCGCACCGGCTCACGCACCCAGACGTGCTCGGAGAGGCGGCCGATGCCGAGGATGAAACCGAGGACCAGAGAGCCGACACCGGCGACGGCGAACGCGGAGAGCGTGCTGAGCAGCCCCTCCCCGAACCGCACCCAGACCGCCGAGTACGTGAAGATGTTCCACTTCTCCGCGGAGAACTGGCCGGTGGCATACAGGCGCCAGACCACCCAGCCGAGCACGGCGAGCACGACCAGGATCGTGACGGCACCGATGATCCGGTTGCGGGCAACCGCGCGGGGGCCCGGGACGTCGAACAGGACGGAACTCATCGCGCGATCCTCCACTTGTTCTCGAGTACGCGCTGCACCCAGCTCAGGAGCAGCACGAGCACGACGAAGATGACCATGACCCAGAGCAGCACGACGAGGGCGTTCTCGCCCCGCTCGCTGAGTGCCGCCCGGATCGTGCCGAGGTTGACCACCGAGAAGCCGGCGGCCACCGTGGTGTTCTTCATGAGGGCGATCAGCACGCTCATGAGCGGTGGGACCACGGACCGCGTCGCCTGGGGCAGCACGACGAAGCGCATGACCTGGCCGAAGTTGAGGCCGATGGCCCGTGCCGCCTCCGCCTGTCCGACCGGCACCGTGTTGATGCCGGCACGGATCGCCTCCGCGACGTACGTGGCGGTGTAGATGCCGAGCGCGATCGTCGCCAGCAGCAGGGAGTTGACCCGCTCCCCCATCAGGATCGGAAGGCAGAACGCGAAGAAGAACATCACCAGCGTGAGCGGGGTGTTCCGGATCCAGTTCACGTACACGGCGCCGACGCCGCGCGCGATCGGGACCGGGGACACGCGGGCCGCTCCGACGATGAGTCCGAGCACCACGGCGATGAGGCCACCGCCGAGGAACAGCGCGATGGTTCCCCACAGCGCTTCACCCCAGAGGTCGAGGTGGTCAGAGATCACTCCCACTGCTGTGCCTTTCGGTTCGTTTCCGCGTCAGGTCGACGCCGAGGAGGACGGGGGCGGCCGGTCGGACCGGCCGCCCCCGGGAGATCAACCGACCGGGTCGACCTCGGGCTGCTCGGCCTTCACACCGGAGGCGCCGAGATTGTTGTCGAAGATCTGCTGCCAGATGTCGCCACCGTCGGTGAGCTGCGTGTTGAAGTACTCGACGAGCGCGTCGTCGCCCTTCGCCACACCGATGCCGTAGCGCTCCTCGCTGAACGGCTCGCCCACGACCTTGAGGTTGTCGGGGTCCTGCGCGGCGTAGCCGATGAGGATGGCCTCGTCGGTGGTGACCGCGTCGACCTGACCATTCTTGAGGTCCTCGACGCACTTGGAGTACGTGTCGTACTCCTTCGTCTTCACCTCGGGGTAGTTCTCCTTGATGTTCTGGATCGGCGTCGAACCCGTCGCCGAGCAGACCGTCGTCGAGGAGTCGAGGTCGTCGACGCTCGCGATGTCGCTGTCGGCGGCAACGAGGAGGCCCTGGCCGGTGACGAAGTAGGGACCGGCGAAGGCGATCTGCTCTTTGCGCTTGTCCGTGATGGAGTAGGTGCCGACGTAGTAGTCGATGTCACCGTTGACGATGGCCTGCTCGCGGTTCGCGGAGGCGATCGCCTGGAACTCGATCTTCTCCGGGTCGACGCCGAGGGATGCCGCCATCCAGCGGGCGATGTCGACGTCGAAGCCGGTCCGCTCGCCGGTCACGGGGTCGAGGTAGCCGAGACCGGGCTGGTCCTCCTTGACGCCCACCTTGACGGTGCCCGACGAGGAGATGCGGTCGAACGTGGGGCTCCCCTCGATCGTGACGTCCTCCTCGACGGTCCAGGGCGTGCTGCTCGAGGTGTCGCCCTCGTCGCTCCCCGAGGTGCCGGTGCTCGACGGCGTGCCGCTGTTGCAGGCCGTGAGCGCGAGCAGCGCCACCGTGGCGATCCCGAATCCGGCCAGTGTCCGTGTGCGTCGCATGTGCGTCTCCTTCGTGTGCTGTGCTGTGGGTGCTGGGTCTGGGAAGTCAGTGCGTGAGGAGCTTCGAGAGGAAGTCCTTGGCGCGGTCGCTCTTCGGGTTCGTGAAGAACTCCTCGGGCTTGGCCTCCTCGACGATCCGACCGTCCGCCATGAAGACGACGCGATCGGCCGCCTTGCGGGCGAAGCCCATCTCGTGGGTGACGACGATCATCGTCATGCCCTCCTGGGCGAGCTCGACCATGACGTCGAGGACCTCGTTGATCATCTCCGGGTCGAGGGCGCTCGTGGGCTCGTCGAAGAGCATCACCTTCGGCTGCATGGCGAGGGCCCGTGCGATCGCGACGCGCTGCTGCTGGCCGCCGGAGAGCTGCGCGGGAAGCTTGTTCGCCTGCTGGGCGACGCCGACGCGCTTGAGGAGCATCATCGCCTCGGCCTCAGCATCGGACTTCTTGAGTCCCCGGACCTTGATCGGGCCGAGCGTCACGTTCTCGAGGATCGTGAGGTGCGCGAAGAGGTTGAAGGACTGGAAGACCATGCCGACGTCGGCGCGCAGGTGCGCGAGTGCCTTGCCCTCCGCGGGCAGCTCCTTGCCGTCGATGCGGATCGAGCCGCTGGTGATGGTCTCCAGGCGGTTGATCGTGCGGCAGAGCGTCGACTTGCCCGAGCCGGAGGGGCCGATCACGACGACGACCTCCCCCGCGTTGACGGTGAGGTCGATGTCGCTGAGCGCCTGGAACTCGCCGTAGTGCTTCTGGACGTTCTCGACGACGACGAGCGGGGTTTCAGAGGTCATCATTTCTCCAAACTAGCCACGCGATGCGCGCGGTTCCAGGCACCACGGTGAGGTTTACATGTTCGTAATCACCTGATCGCGGGGCCAATGCATCTTCGCAAGGGCACCCCACGGCCCGCCCCCTCGGGCCGCGGGATCGCCCTGCTGCCACGCTCCCAGCGACAGCAGGCAGCAGGTGTCCGATCGTGTGCGATCGACCTCACCCTGGCAGAGCGCGCCGACGGCTGTCAGAGATCTTGAGGATTTCTTGAGGGGCGCAGGTCACCGGCGCAGATCGCGGTAGTACTGCTCCGCGCCCGGGTGCAGGGGGACCGGCCCGGTGAAGATCGCAGATCGTCGGTCCAGCAGGGCCGCCGCCGGGACGTCGGCGGCCAGCGTGGTGCGCGCGGCGAACAGGCCGGCGACGAGGTCATGCACCACGCCGGGCGGGGTGCTGCCGGCGGTGACGAGGTAGTTCGGCACCGCCAACGTCGTCACCGCGGCATCGAGGCCGTAGGTGCCTGCGGGCACATCGGCGGGTCGATACGCATGCGAGTAGCGCTCGTTGACCGCGTTCACCCAGTCCTGCTCGACCGGGAGCAGGCGCACGTCGATGGTCTCCGCGAGGTCCGCGATGCCGGGCGTCGGCAGCCCTCCCACCCAGAAGAAGCCGTCGATCTCGCCGCGCTCCATCGCGGCGATCGACCCGCCGAGGTCGAGCTGCGGATCGTCGATCACGTCGGCCGCGACGCCGGCCGCGTGGAGCACGCGGGTGGCGATCACGTTCACCCCCGAGTTCTCGGCCCCGAGAGAGATCGTCCGTCCGGAGAGGTCCGCGAGGTCTTCGACGGCCGAGTCGTCCCGCACGACGATCTGCAGGTACTCGTCGTAGAGACGGGCGACCGCCTGCACGTCCAGCGGCTCGGTGAACGCTCCCGTCCCCGCCACGGCATCGGCAGCCGCGTCGCCCTGCGCGAAGCCGAGGAGCGCCTCCCCCGCGCTCACGCGCAGCAGGTTGTCCACCGATCCCGCCGTCACCTCCGCCGTGAGGTCGACGTCGAGCCCACGCGACAGCTCTGTCGCGAGGTGGCTGCCGTAGTCGTGGTAGACACCGGTGGGGCTGCCCGCGGCGAGCACGGCGGCGGTCTCCGTCCAGTCCTCGGAACGCGGACTGCACGCGCTCACCGCGACCGCCGCCGTCACGAGCGCGAGCATCCCGGCGACGACGCGCCGCCCCCGCCGGCTCACGCTGCCGCCTCCGCGGGGAGGACGAGGGCCACGAGGAGCCCGCCGCCGTCGGCGCCGCACACCCTCAACTCGCCCCCGACCGTCGCGAGGAGGTCGGTCGCGATCGCCAGCCCGAGCCCGGTTCCCGGCATGTCACCGCTGTCCGCGCTCCGCCAGAAGCGGTCCGCCGCCGACGACGCGTCCTCCGGCGACAGCCCGGGACCGTGGTCGCGCACGGTGAGCTGGTATTCGTCGCCCTCGCGCTGCGCACCGACCTCGATAGACGAGCCCTCCGGCGAGTACTTCACCGCGTTGTCGATCGCGGCGTCGAGAGCACTCTCGACGATGGTGCGGTCGGTGATCGTCATGACCGACGGCTCCCCCGTCCGGCGCAGCACGATGGCCCGGTGGGCGGCCACCTCCTGCCATGCCTCGACTCGGCGGGCGGCCACGGCGGCGAGATCGACCGCCGACATGGTGGAGTCGGTGCGACCGCCGCGCGCGAGCCCGAGGAGCGTCTCCAGGATGCGGGTCATCCGCCGGCCCTCCTCCCTGGTCTCCTCCACGTCGTGGTCCCACTCGTGCCCCAGCCCTGTCGCGAGGTGCTCGACGCGCAGCAACAGCGCGTTGAGCGGATTCCGCAGCTCGTGCGAGGCGTTCAGCGCGAACTCCTGCTGCCGGGTCATGACGCGCTCGATCTCGTCGGCCATGCCGTTGAACACCCGCGTCATGCGCCGCAGCTCGGGCGGCCCGGTCCCCTCGGCCACCCGGGCGTCCATCTCCCCCCGCTCGATCGCCGCCATCGCCTCGTCGAGACGGCGCACCGGCGAGAGCACCCAGCGCGCGAGCCCCGCGACCAGGAGGATGCCGAGCGCGCTGAGCAGCACGACGATGAGAGCGAGCACGAGCGTCTGCCGCAGGATGACCGTCTGCGGCGTGTCCGTGCCACCCGTGACGAGCACCGCGCCGATCACATCCCCGTCGTCGAACACGGGTTCCACCAGTGCCGCATCGGACACGACCCACGGGAAGGACGTCGGTTGCTCGGCGCGGCGACCGGAGAGCGCCAACCGCACCCGCTGCGCATCCTCCTCCGACAGCACCGTGTCTCCGTGGTCACCGGCCGCCCAGGGGCTGCCGGTGAGATCGAACACGGTCACCTCGATCCCGTAGACCTCTTGGAAGCGGCGGACCTCGGCGTCCATCACCGCCGGACTCCCGGAGCGCAGCGCCTGTCGGGCGCTCGTCGCGAAGTACCCGAGGTCGCCGAGCTGCTCGGCGTAGAACGACTGCTGGACGCTGCGTGCCGCGCTCCACCCGGTCACGCCGCCGAGTGCGACGAGCACGATGATCAACGGCACGAGGAAGACGACGGTCAGGCGGCGGCGCACGCGTCAGGACCCCGCGAGCCGGTAGCCGACGCCACGCACGGTCTCGATGAACGCGCGATCGCCGCTCTTCTTCCGGATGGCGGCCACGTGCACCTCGAGGGAGTGGCCGAAGCCACGCCAATCGGTGTTCCAGACCTCGCGGATGAGGCGCTCCTTCGGCACCGCGACGCCCGGATACCGCGCGAGCACGCCCACGATGTCGAACTCCTTGCGGGTGAGCGCGAGCGGCACCCCGCCGACCTGCACCTCCCGCGCGACGAGGTCGATCTGCACCGCCCCGTCATGCAGCAGCACCCGGGTGTCCGGTTCCGTGCGCAGCGGCCGTGATCGCCGGGTGACTGCCTCGATCCGCGCCAGGAGCTCGTGCACGTCATAGGGCTTCACCACGAAGTCGTCGGCACCGGCGCGCAGCCCCTTGATCCGCTCGGCGACCTGGTTGCGCGCGGTGACGATCACGATCGGGACGTCGGAGCGCCCGCGGATGCGGCGGCACAGATCGATCCCGTCGACGTCGGGCAGCCCGAGATCCAGCAGCACCACCTCGGTGTCCGCATCGAGGTGCTCCAGCGCCGCGGCCCCGTCGGCCGCATGCACGGTGGCGTAGCCCGAGCGCGCGAGGAAGGCCTGCAAGGCCCCCGCCACCCGCTCGTCATCCTCGACGATCAGTATCTGCATCCCGCGTCCCGTTCTTCGCCGGTCAGCCGGTGGAGGCCGCGCGTTGGGCGAACGCGCTCTCGTACAGGCAGACACTCGCCGCGGTGGCCAGGTTGAGCGATTCGGCGCGGCCGAAGATCGGCAACCGGAGGACACGGTCGGCCTGAGTCAGCGCCTCGTCCTCGAGCCCGCGCGCCTCGTTGCCGAACAGCCAGGCGGTCGGCTCACCGAGCACGCCGTCGGCGCGTGCCGCGAGGAGGTCATCCCCCTTCACGTCCGCCGCGAGGATCTGCAGGCCCGCATCGTGTGCACGCCGGACGACCTCGTCGAGCTCACTGCCCACCGAGACCGGAAGGTGGAAGAGCGAGCCGGTCGTCGCCCGCACCACCTTGGGGTTGTATGGATCGACCGTGCGACCAGTGAGCACGACGGCATCGGCGCCGGCGGCGTCGGCGGCCCGGATGATGGTGCCGAGGTTGCCCGGGTCGCGCACCTCCTCGCAGATCGCGACGAGACGCGGTGCCGCATCGAAGATGTCCCGCACCGAGGTCGGCGTCTGACGGACGACCGCGACGAGCCCCTGCGGGGTCACCGTGTCGGCCATCGCGTGGAGGACGTCCTCGCTCACGTACTCGACGTCGACATCCGCCTCCGCGGCGACGGCTCGGATGTCCGCGTGCTTCTCCCACCCGTGCGGGGTCGCGAACAGCTCGACGATCGCTTCGGGACGGTACGTCAGCGCCTCACGGACGGACTGCGGACCTTCGAGCAGAAAAAGACCGGTCTCGGTGCGCGCGCTGCGCTTGGTCAGCTTGGCGACGGCACGGACTCGGGGGGAACGGGGGTTCTCCAGCACGAACTCAGTCTACGGTCAGCCCGACGCCGCCCGGATACGCGGAACGGGCGCCTTCCCGGAGGAAAGCGCCCGTTCGGAAGCGAGATGCTTACGCGGCCGACTTCGGCGCGTTGACGTCGGAGGGCAGAGCCTTCTTCGCCGTCTCGACCAGCGTCGTGAACGTCGCGGCGTCGTTCACCGCGAGGTCGGCGAGCATGCGACGGTCGACCGTGACACCCGCGAGGCCCAGCCCCTGGATGAAGCGGTTGTACGTCATGCCGTTCTGGCGGGCCGCAGCGTTGATGCGCTGGATCCACAGACGACGGAAGTCGCCCTTGCGCTTGCGGCGGTCCCGGTACGAGTAGACCAGGGAGTGGATGACCTGCTCCTTGGCCTTCCGGTAGAGGCGCGAACGCTGACCGCGGTAGCCGGAGGCGCGCTCGAGGATGACCCGACGCTTCTTGTGGGCGTTGACCGCCCGCTTGACTCTTGCCATTTTCCTGTGTTCCTATCCTGCGATCGGGCGCGTCAGCGACCGAGAAGCTTCTTCGCGACCTTGAAGTCCGCCTTCGCGAGCACCTGGTCCTGGTTCAGACGACGGGTGCGACGGCTCGACTTGTGCTCGAGGTTGTGGCGCATCCCGGCCTGCTGCTTCTTCAGCTTGCCGCTGCCGGTGATCTTGAAGCGCTTCTTAGCACCCGAGTGGGTCTTCTGCTTCGGCATCTTCTCTTCCTTCGTATGGCGCCTTCTCAGGCGACGGTGTCAACCCGCGGTGCGGGAGTTCTGGGGGCGGACCTACTCCGCCTTGGCGTCCGCGTCGTTCTTCGCCTCGCGCGCGGCCTGCTTGTTCGCGGCGCGCACGGCGTTCTGCTCCTGCTTCGCCTCGGACTTGCTCTTGTGCGGCGCGACGACCATCACCATGTTGCGGCCATCGATGGTCGGGTTCGACTCGACCGTGCCGAACTCGGCGACGTCATCGGCGAACTTGCGCAGCAGACGGACACCCTGCTCCGGGCGCGACTGCTCGCGACCGCGGAAGAGGATCATGGCCTTGACCTTGTCGCCGGCCTTGAGGAAGCCCTCGGCGCGCTTGAGCTTCGTCGTGTAGTCGTGCGCCTCGATCTTCAGACGGAAGCGGACTTCCTTGAGGATCGTGTTCGCCTGGTTGCGACGCGCTTCCTTTTCCTTCTGCGCGGCCTCGTACTTGAACTTGCCGTAGTCCATGATCTTGACAACGGGCGGCTTCGAGTTCGGGGCGACCTCGACGAGGTCGAGATCGGCTTCCTGGGCGAGACGCAGCGCTGCCTCGATGCGGACAACGCCGATCTGCTCACCCGCGGGGCCGACGAGGCGGACCTCGGGGACGCGGATGCGCTCATTGGTACGGGGATCGCTGATGCGGAGCTCCTTAGACGATGTGATTCGGCCACCGTGATGCGGTCTGCATCCCGGGCGAAATCGGAGTCGTCCCCCACCCGCCGGCGTTCAGATGCCGGCTTCGCACCCTGTCTACCGGCCTCTCATGACGAGCGGAGCCGGCGGAGCGCAAGACCCGGTAGCCTGGAACGGCAAGCGCGGGTGGGAAGTGAATCCTCTTTCGATCCGGAGCATGACGCTCCGGAGCCCGCCAAAGTCTAACAGAAAGCAAGGCGAAGTGACGAACCAGGCATCGGACGAGGCGGCCCGCGAGCGCGAGGAGCGATGGGCTCGGCAGGAGGAGGCAGCCTCCTCGGCCGTCCGTGACATCGCCGACGTCCCGGCCGTCGAGGTGATCACGACCGCCGCCGTGCACCTCATGAGCGCCGCGGCCGTGAAGCTCGGCCTGGCGGACGACCCCGACGCCGCGGCCCAGCTCGACCTCGATGAGGCGCGCAAGCTCATCAACGCCCTGGCAGGGCTCATCACCGCCGGCGCCCCGGAGATCAGCGACATGCACGCACGCTCACTGCGCGACGGCCTCCGTTCGCTGCAGCTCGCCTTCCGCGAGGCCTCGACCATCCCCGACCCGATCGGCAAGGGGCCGGGCGAGAAGTGGACCGGCCCCGTCACCTGATCCGGCCGAAGCTCCGCCTCAGCTGCTGCGGCGGAGTTTGACCGCCAGAGAGTCGGCGAGGACGGCGATGCGGTCGTCCGCGGCCCAGCGCTGGGCGAGCCGGGCGAGCACGGCATCCAGCACCTCGCGCTCCAGTCCGTCGACGAGCTCCAGCACCACGATGAGCTCGGGTCCGCGGAGCCGGGCGTCCGGGTCTCCCGACGCGACCGCAATGTCGATCACGGCGAGTTCGTGGGCGATGCTCTCCCGGAGGGCGGTGACGACCTCCGGAGAGAGGAAGCTCGGCTCCCACGCGTGCCCCTGCGCCACGGCCCAGACGGCGGGGCGGCGGATCACGAACTCGGTGTCGGACGTGGGGTCCAGCACGATGAGGTCGGTGTCCTCCGACGACGCGGCCAGGGCCGCGCGGACGGCCTCGACCGGGATCGGGCGTGCCGACGGATCCCAGCGCTGCATCGTCTCGACCGACGAGAACACCGGCTGGACGCGGCGTCCGTCCGGGGCGGCGACGGTGACGATCGAGAGCTCCTGCGTCTTGTCCACCGCCAGACCGCTGGGGGCCACTCCCTCCTCGCCCTTCTCGGCGATCAGGGGGACGAGCACCCGGGCGGAGCGGAACGCGTCGACGACCTCGGCCTGGCTTCCCTCCCCCGCGCGGAAACGGTGAAGCGCAGCGAGCAGAGCCGGGTCCGCCGAGCCGTCGTCCGCCGCATGCGGGTTCGACTCGAAGCTGCGGCCCTCCCAGGGCACCCCGGCGGAATCGGCCCGGTTGTGCGACTCGGGGCCGCAGGCGTGGGGGTCAGTCTCCGGCGACATCCAGGGCCTCCGCGAGCGTGAAGGCGCCCGCGTACAGAGCCTTGCCGACGATGGCTCCCTCGACGCCCAGGGGCACGAGGTCGCGCAGCGCGGCGATGTCGTCGAGGTTCGAGATGCCACCCGAGGCGACGACCGGCTTCGGCGTGCGCGAGGTCACCTCGCGCAGCAGCTCCAGGTTCGGGCCGCGCAGCGTGCCGTCCTTGGTCACATCGGTCACGACGTAGCGGCTGCAGCCGGCGTCCTCGAGGCGCTCGAGCACCTCCCAGAGGTCGCCGCCCTCCTTCGTCCAGCCGCGCGCGGCGAGCGTCGTGCCACGGACGTCGAGGCCGACGGCGATCGCCTCCCCGAAGCGGCTGATCACGTCGGCCGCCCACTCCGGGTTCTCCAGCGCGGCGGTGCCGAGGTTGATGCGGGCGGCACCGCTCTCCAGAGCTGCCTCCAGGCTCGCGTCGTCCCGGATGCCGCCGGAGAGCTCGACATTGACGTTCTTGAACTGCTTGATGACCTTGCGCAGGATCGGCGCGTTGCTCCCGCGACCGAACGCCGCGTCCAGATCGACGAGGTGGATCCAGGAGGCTCCCTGCGAGACCCACTCCCCGGCGGCGTCCAGCGGGTCGCCGTAGCTCGTCTCGGTCCCGGCCTCCCCCTGCGTGAGACGGACCGCCTTGCCGCCGGCGACGTCGACCGCGGGAAGGAGCGTGAGCGAAGGGGACTGCGCGAAGTCGTTCATGGGGTCCTTGGTTCGGGTGGGTCTGCGGCCCGAGAGGGCACGAGAGACGAGGGTAGTCCGCCGCGAGGCGCGGGACAAACCGCGTGACGCCGGGCGCCGACGCGGCTCGGGGTCAGAGGCTCTGCACCCAGTTCCGGAGCAGCCGGATGCCGGCGTCACCGGACTTCTCCGGGTGGAACTGCGTCGCCGAGAGCGGGCCGTTCTCGACGGCCGCGAGGAAGGGGCCGCCGTAGTCCGCCCACGTGAGCACGGGCTGCGGGAACGGCGGGATCACGTCGAGCTCCCAGGACTGCGCGGCATAGGAGTGCACGAAGTAGAAGCGCTCCTGCTCGATGCCGCGGAACAGGACCGTGTCCTTCCCCGGCTCGACGGTGTTCCAGCCCATGTGCGGCAGCACGGACGCGTTGAGCTCCGTCACGGCGCCCGGCCACTCGCCGAGGCCCGCGGTGTCGTGCCCCCGCTCGACGCCGTGCTCGAAGAGCACCTGCATGCCGACGCAGATGCCGAGCACCGGTCGGCCGCCCGCGAGACGACGGCCGATGATCTCGTCGCCGCCGTGGGCGTGCAGAGCATCCCGCACCGCCTGGAAGGCCCCGACACCGGGCACCACGAACCCGTCTGCCTCAAGCGCCTCGGCGCGGTCGCGCGTGAGGACGGCGTCGGCTCCCGCGGCGACGAGGGCCTTGACCGCGGAGTGGACGTTGCCGGACTCGTAGTCGAAGACGGCGACCCGGGGCGCGGCACTCACAGCGCGCCCTTGGTGGACGGGATGCCGTCGACGAGGGGATCCAGGGCCTTCGCCTGCCGGAACGCCCGCGCGAACGCCTTGAACTCGGCCTCGGCGATGTGGTGCGGGTCGCGCCCGCTCAGCACCCGCACGTGCACGGTCAGCGCGGCGTTGACGGTGATGGCCTCGAAGACGTGCCGTACGAGCGATCCGGTGAAGTGCCCGCCGATCAGGTGGTGCTCGAAGCCTGCGGGCTCCCCCTCGTGCACGAGGTACGGGCGACCGGAGATGTCGACGACCGCCTGTGCGAGCGCCTCGTCCAGGGGCACGAGGGCGTCGCCGTACCGCGAGATGCCGGACTTGTCCCCCAGCGCTGCGAGGATCGCCTGGCCAAGCACGATCGAGACGTCCTCCACGGTGTGGTGGGCATCGATGTGGGTGTCCCCTGAGGCCCGCACGGTGAGATCCGTCAGCGAGTGCTTCGCGAACGCCGTGAGCATGTGGTCGAAGAACGGCACCGACGTGTCGATGCGGCTCGCACCGGTGCCGTCGAGGTTCAGCTCGACCTCGACGGTGGACTCCGACGTGCTGCGCACGCGGCTCGCGGTGCGTGCGGTGGGCGCGGGGATGGTCATGATGCCGATCCTATCGAGGCCAGGGCGTCCAGGAACGCCGTCGTCTCCGCCTCCGTGCCGGCGCTGACGCGCAGGTGGCCGGGGATGCCCACGTCGCGGACGAGCACGCCGCGATCGTACAGCTGCTGCCAGGTCGCCTGCGGATCCGCGACGCCTCCGAACAGCACGAAGTTGGACCACGAGAGGTGCGGCGTGTAGCCGAGCGCTTCGAGCGTCGCCGTGATGCGGTCCCGCTGCTCCACGATCTCCTGCACCATGCCGAGCATGACGTCGGCGTTGCGGAGAGCGGCGACGGCGGCCGCCTGCGTCAAGGCGCTCAGGTGGTACGGCAGCCGGACGAGGCGCAGCGCGTCGATGAACGCCGGATCGGCCGCGAGGTAGCCGACGCGGGCACCGGCGAAGGCGAACGCCTTGCTCATGGTGCGGGAGACGGCGAGCCGCGGCCGTCCTTCCAGGAGGGTGAGGGCCGACGCCGCATCCCGCGGCGCGAACTCCTGGTAGGCCTCGTCGACGATCACGACGCCGCGGGCCGCCTGGTACACGGCCTCCACCACGTCGAGCCCCAGCGGGGTGCCGGTCGGGTTGTTCGGCGAGCAGAGGATCACGATGTCGGGGTCCGCCGCGCGCACCTGCTCCGCCGCCTCCTCCGGGGTGACCGTGTAGTCGGGCTGACGGGTACCGGCGATCCAGGACGCGCCGGTCCCCTTCGCGATGAGCGGGTACATCGAGTACGTGGGAGCGAAGCCGAAGGCCGTGCGCCCCGGTCCGCCGAAGGCCTGGAAGATGTGCTGCAGCACCTCGTTGGATCCGTTGCCCGCCCAGATCTGCTCCGGCGTGAGGCCGTGACCCAGGTAGTCGGCGAACGCCTCCCGCAGCGTCGTGAACTCACGGTCCGGGTACCGGTTCACGTCTCGGATCGCCACGGCGATGTCGTCGAGGATGTCACTGGCGACGTCGTCGGGAACAGGATGCGTGTTCTCGTTGACGTTGAGGGCGACCGGCAGCGGGGCCTGAGGTGCGCCGTACGGGGTGAGTCCGCGCAGATCGTCGCGGAGCGGGAGATCGTTGAGGGAGAAGGTCACCCTTCCCATCTTAAGAGGAGCACGGAGCGCCGAGGTCATCGTGACGATCGGATGGTCACGGACCGGAGGCAGGACCTCGGGCTCCGCGTCAGTCGGTGTACCGTGCCGGGAGCGCGAGCTCCTGACCGACCTGGAGCTCACCGCCGCGCAGGAGGTTCATCCGGCTGATCTCGCCGATGACATCCCGCGGGTCGGCGTCGGGAGCGATGCTGCTCGCGATCGACCAGAGCGTGTCACCGGGCATGACCGTGACGGTCTCGACGGAGACGGCCGGTGCGTCTACACCGGAGGCGATCGCGCTGCCCCCGCCGATGGCGGCGAAGGCGATGCCCGCAGCGAGCGGGACGGAGGCGAGCGCGAGCAGGGTGCGGCGGCCGCGGGCCGTGATCCGCAGCCGGGTGGCCGGACGGGCCGGCGCCGGAAGGGCGGTCGCGGTGCTGAGGCTCATGCTGCTCATGTCTGCTCCTTACTGTCCCGGCGCCGGAGCCCGGGGAGGTTGGCGTAGCTTTCGCATCCGCGACTCGGCCGGGAGCCGTGGATGCGAAGCTACGTTCCGAAGATATCTTCGAGTTCGAACATCTGTCAAGCCGTCTTCGAAACCACGCCCCGCGAATCGGCCGACACGCTCGAACAGATCTTCCAGATCGGCGCTTTTCTCGGATACGGTTTCGATAAGGACACCCCACCACGGGCCACCGACATTCGAAGCGGCACGTCGGATCACGCAGTGAAGGAGCACCATGAGCGACACCTCAGCCCTCGAGTCCGAGGCGCCGCGCACCCGCCGTCGCAAGAGCCTCAGCCCGAAGCAGATGGCGATCCTCGAGGTCATCCAGGCCTCGATCGCGCAGAACGGCTATCCGCCGAGCATGCGCGAGATCGGCGACGCCGTCGGGCTCAAGTCGCTGTCCAGCGTCACCCACCAGCTCGGTCAGCTCGAGCTCAGCGGCTACCTGCGACGCGACCCGGGCAAGACGCGCGCCATGGAGGTCCTCATCGACCTGCCCGGCACCGGCGCGGAGAACCCGGCGGACGTGGCGACCCCCGTGGGCGATGCCGCCCTGGTCCCCCTGGTCGGGCGTATCGCCGCGGGCGTGCCGATCACGGCGGACCAGCAGGTCGAGGAGATCTTCCCGCTCCCCCGGCAGCTCGTCGGCAAGGGCGACCTCTTCATGCTCAAGGTCTCCGGGGAGTCGATGATCGACGCCGCCATCTGCGACGGCGACTGGGTCGTCGTGCGTTCGCAGAACACGGCGGAGAACGGCGAGATCGTGGCCGCCATGCTCGACGGCGAGGCGACCGTCAAGGTGCTGCGCCGTCGCGACGGCCACACGTGGCTGCTGCCCCGCAACTCCGCGTTCGAGCCGATCCTGGGCGACGAGGCGGTCGTGCTCGGCAAGGTCGTCGCGGTCATGCGCGCGGTCTGAGACGCCGTATCGTCGGAGACGACGACGAAGGCCCTCCCGGTGCGCCGGGAGGGCCTTCGTGTGTCCGGGGACGACCGCGTCAGGCGGTGACCACCACGTCCTCGCGCACCCGTCGGGTCGCCTCGACGATGTTCCGCAGCGACGCCGTGGTCTCGGCGTAGCCGCGGGTCTTCAGACCGCAGTCCGGGTTCACCCAGAGCTGCCGGAGCGGGATCTCGTCGACCGCACGCCGGAGCAGGGACTCGACCTCCTCCACGGTGGGCACGCGCGGCGAGTGGATGTCGTACACGCCGGGGCCGATGCCGTGGTCGAAGCCCACCTCGGCGATGTCCGCGACGACCTCCATGCGGCTCCGGGCCGCCTCGATGGAGGTCACGTCCGCGTCGAGCGCACGGATCGCGTCGATCACGACGCCGAACTCCGAGTAACAGAGGTGGGTGTGCACCTGCGTGGCCGGTGCCGCGCCGCCCGTGGCCAGTCGGAACGACGCGACCGACCAGTCGAGGTACGCCGGCTGGTCGGCCTGCTTCAGCGGGAGCAGCTCCCGGAGCGCCGGCTCGTCGACCTGGATCACCTGGATGCCCGCGGCCTCCAGGTCGGCGATCTCATCGCGGAGCGCCAGCGCCACCTGGTTCGCGGTCACGCCCAGCGGCTGGTCGTCGCGGACGAAGGACCACGCGAGGATCGTGACGGGGCCCGTGAGCATCCCCTTCATGTGCTTCGCCGTGAGCGACTGGGCGTACGCCGACCAGGCGACCGTGATGGGCGCGGGACGCGAGACGTCGCCCCAGAGGATCGACGGGCGCGTGGCTCGCGAGCCGTACGACTGCACCCAGCCGTGCTGCGTGACCGCGAAGCCGTCGAGGTGCTCCGCGAAGTACTGCACCATGTCATTGCGCTCCGGCTCACCGTGCACGAGGACGTCGAGACCGAGGTCCTCCTGCAGGGAGACGACCGCGGCGACCTCACGGCGCAGGAACTCCTCGTAGTCGTCCTCGGGGATCTCGCCACGGAGGAACTGGGCGCGCGCGCGACGGATGTCGCCGGTCTGCGGGAAGGAGCCGATCGTCGTCAGGGGCAGCGCCGGCAGGCCGAGGGCGTTCTGCGCCTCCTCCCGCTCCTGGTACGGGGCTCGGGCGAAGTCGGCGTCGCTCAACGCACGGGCACGCACCTCGCCGTCGCGCACGCCGGGAGCGGTCAGGCGGTCCTGCAGCGCGGCGGTCGCGGCGTCCAGCTCGGCCGCGATCGCCGTGCGCCCTGCGGACAGGCCGCGGGCGAGAGTCACGACCTGCTGCACCTTCTGGTCCGCGAACGCGAGCCACGAGACGAGACGCTCGTCGAGCGCGGTCTCGTCGTCCACATCGTGCGGCACGTGCAGCAGCGAGGTCGAGGTCGATGCCGACACCGGGGCCCCGAGCGCACGGAGCGCCTCCAGAGAGTCGAACGCCGCGGAGAGGTCGCCACGCCAGATGTTGTGACCGTCGATCACACCGCCGACGAGGGTCTTGCCCTCGAGGCCCGGCACCGCGTCGGGCACGGTGCCGCGCACGAGATCCACGGCGATGGCCTCGACGGGGGCGGCGGCCACGGTCGCGAACGTCGCGCCGAGGCTCGCGTACGGCGCCGCGACGAGGATCGAGGGCCGCTCTTCGGCGTTCCCGAGCACCGCGAGCGCGCGCTCCGCGGCGGAGGCGAGCTGCGCGGGCGTCGCCGGCAGCGACTCACTCACGAGGGCGGGCTCGTCGAGCTGCACCCACTCGGCGCCCGCGGCGCGCAGACGGACGAGCAGATCGACGTAGACCGGCAGCACGTCCTCCAGCCGCGAGAGCGGCTCGAAGCCCTCCGGAGCGTCGTCCGACGCCTTCGCGAGCGCCAGCAGGGTGACCGGCCCGACGACCACGGGACGCGTGACGAAGCCGGCGGCGACGGCCTCGGCGACCTCGCGCACCAGGCGGTCGCTGGCGAGGGAGAACACCGTCTCCGGCCCGATCTCCGGCACGAGGTAGTGGTAGTTCGAGTCGAACCACTTCGTCATCTCCAGCGGCGCGCGCTCGCCCTCGCCCCGGGCGACGGTGAACAGCGCGGGCAGGCCGATCGTGCCGTCCGCCTCGCGGAGGTCGTCGAAGCGGGCGGGGATCGCGCCGACCGTGACGGCGGCGTCGAGGACCTGGTCGTAGAAGGAGAAGGACTCCGGGATGGACGAGTCCGTGCGGCCGAGGCCGAGCTCCGCCAGGCGCTCGCGGGTCGCCGCGCGCAGCTCCGCGGCCGTCCGCTCCAGCTCCTGCTCGTCGATGCGGCCGGCCCAGAACGCCTCGACGGCCTTCTTGAGCTCGCGGCGACGGCCGATGCGGGGGTAGCCGAGGATGGTGCCCTCGGGGAATGCGGTCATGGTGTTTCCTTTCGGCGGGGACTAGTGCCGGAGCGCCGGGACGATGCCGGCTTCGGCGAGGACGGTCAGGACGGTCTCGTGCTGGTTGAAGGCGTACAGATGCACGCCGGGGGCCCCGCCGGCGACGACGTCGGCGGCGAGGCGCGCGGCCCAGGAGATCCCGATCTCCCGCCGCCCTTCGGCGGTCGGCTCGACATCGAGGGCGACCGAGAGCTCGCTGGGCAGGTCCTCCCCGGTCAGCTCCAGCACCCGGGCCAGCCGGGCCGGCGACGTGATCGGCATGATGCCGGGGAGGATCGGGATGGTGACGCCTCCGGCGCGGGCGCGCTCCACGAAGGCGAGGTAGTCATCGGGGTGGAAGAAGAGCTGCGTGATGGCGAAGGTCGCCCCCGCGGCCTGCTTGGCGAGCAGCGCCTCGACATCCTGCGTGCGGTGCGTGGCCCGGGGGTGCCCCTTCGGGAACGCGGCCACCGCGATGTCGACCTTCTGCCGCGGGGCGACGAGTGCGGCCCCGGGGAGACCGGGGACCGGAGACTCCTGGTACGGCGCGCGCTCGGCCTGCACGCGATCGATGAGCTGCACGAGCTGGGCGGCGCTCTCCAGGTCCCCCAGGAAGGGCTCGCTCTGTCCCGCGGGCGGGTCTCCGCGCAGGGCGAGGAAGCGGAGGATCCCGGCGTCGAGGAACTCCCGGATGAGCGCGGTGGCTCCGGCGTAGGTGTTGCCGACGCAGGTGAGATGAGCGAGGGGTTCGACGTCGGTGTGCTCCCGGATGAAGCGCAGCACATCGAGCGAGCGGCCGCCGGTCGAGCCGCCGGCGCCGTAGGTCACCGACAGGAACTCCGGGCCGGCCGCGGCGAGACGACGGACGGTCTCGTGCAGGGCCTCCTGGCTCGACTCCGAGCGCGGCGGGTAGAGCTCGAAGGAGAACGGCACGCGGGAGGCGCGGGAGGCGTCGAACGTGGAAGACATCTTCTCTCCAGGGGACAGGGGCCGGGGTCCGCGCACGACGAAGAGCACGTCGTTCGCGGGCGGGTGCCGGGCTCGGCTGTCGCTCCACGCCCGGGATGAACCGGGCGTTTCCAGAAACCTAGAACACGCCCTCGGCCCGCCGCACGAGTGTGACGTCGTGTGTCACCGCCCGTAGGCTCGAGGCATGTCCTCACCGTTCGGCTCCTGGTCCTCCCCCTTCACCGCCGCAGCCGTCGCAGGAGCAGCACCGCGCATCGACGGGGCCCGCTTCGTGGGCGACGAGGTGTGGTGGGCCGAGTCCGTGCCGGCTGAGGGCGGCCGCGTCACGGTGCGCAGCTCGACGGGCGCGGAGATCCTCCCGGCTCCCTGGAACGCCCGCTCCCGCGTGCACGAGTACGGGGGCGGTGCCTGGACCGTCGATGGCGACACCCTGTACTTCGTCTCCGGCGCCGACCAGCGCGTGCACCGGATGGATCGGGGTTCCGAGCCGAGCCCCCTCACCGCCGCCGGCCCGTCGTACGGCGGGCTGCGCGTGCAGAGCGGCCGGCTGCTGGCCGTCCGGGAAGACCTCTCGACAGACCCGCACCGCCGCGCGATCGTGGAGATCCCCGCGGACGGTTCAGCCGCCGAGGATGCCTCCGCCATCCGGGTGATCGTCGAGGGTCCCGGCTTCTTCGCCCACCCCGCGCTCTCGCCCGACGGCAGCCGCGTCGCCTGGGTCGAATGGCAGGCGGACAGCATGCCCTGGGAGAGCGCCACGCTCGCGATCGGATCAGCGGCCGGCCGGGCGATCACCCGGGTCCCCACCTCCGCCGCCCTCCAGCCGGAATGGGCCGGCGACGACGCGCTCGTGTTCGCCGATGATTCCTCGGGACGCTGGCAGCTCCAGCACCTCGCGCTCGACGGACTCCAGCCCGGTGCCTCCCGTCCGCTCACTTCCTCCGACGCGGACACCGGCTACGGCCTGTGGGTGCTCGGCAACCGCTGGTTCCAGCCGCTGGCGGACGGCCGCCTCGTGGCCGTCCGCACCGACGGCCGCGACGAGGTGCAGCTCGTGTCCGCGGACGGCGAGACGCGCGTGATCGCGGTCCCGGCCGACGGGCACCTCAGCGTGGACGACGTCTCGGGCTCACGCGTCCTGCTCAGCGGAGACGGCTCGCGCGTGACCTCGGGCATCTGGTGCGTCGACGTGGACAGCGGTGCCGTCGAGACCGTCACCGGCGGCGCTCCGGTCGACGAGGACTGGATGCCGGCGGCCCAGCAGCTCGTCGTGGAAGGTGCGCACGGGCCCGTGCA
Source organism: Microbacterium sp. LCT-H2 (assembly GCF_001866135.1). Taxonomy (GTDB): domain Bacteria; phylum Actinomycetota; class Actinomycetes; order Actinomycetales; family Microbacteriaceae; genus Microbacterium. The sequence goes on along the minus strand of NZ_MODW01000006.1, from coordinate 124,813 downwards.
CGCCTTCGCCTATCCGCCTGCCGCGCCCGGAGAGCCCCGGGGCGCCGACGGCGAGCTCCCGCCCTACATCGTGCTCGTGCACGGCGGGCCGACCGCCCACGTCACGGGAGCGGCCTCCGCCTCGATCGCGTTCTTCACGAGCCGGGGAATCGGGGTCCTCGACGTGAACTACGGCGGGTCCACCGGTTACGGCCGGGCGTACCGCGACCGCCTGCAGGGGCAGTGGGGCGTCGTCGACGTGGACGACGTGATCGCGGCCGCCCGCGGGCTCGCCGACGCCGGGCTCGCCGACCCCGCGCGCATCGCCATCCGCGGCGGCTCGGCCGGCGGTTGGACGGTGCTCTCGGCGCTCGTGCGCGGCGGGACGTTCGCCGCCGGCATCAGTCGCTACGGCGTCGCGGATCTGCGGATGCTCGCCGCCGAGACCCATGACTTCGAGGCGTCGTACCTCGACGGCCTCGTCGGTCCGCTCCCCGCTGCCGAGCACGTATACATCGAGCGCTCGCCCCTGACCCACGCCGAGCGCATCGACGTGCCGGTGCTGCTGCTGCAGGGCGGGGAGGACCGCGTCGTGCCGCCGTCCCAGTCCGAGGCCATCCGCGACGCGCTGGCGGCGAACGGCATCGACCACGAGTACGTGCTGTACCCGGGCGAAGGTCACGGGTTCCGCAGCGCGGAGACCATCGTCGACGCGCTGGAACGCGAGCTCGCGTTCCTCGGCCGGGTGTTCGGCTTCACGCCGAGCCTCTGAGCCGGGGAGGCTACTCGCCCACCCGGTTGCGCAGCCGCATCGCCCGCTCGGCCTCACGGGTGTCCTGGCGTTCGCGGAGGGTCTGCCGCTTGTCGTACTCGCGCTTGCCCTTCGCGAGAGCGATCTCGACCTTGGCGCGGCCGTCGGAAAAGTACAGCTTGAGCGGGATCAGCGTGTACCCGCCTGCGGAGACGGCGTGGGCGAGCTTCGCGATCTCCTCCCGATGGAGCAGGAGCTTGCGGATGCGCTTGGCCGAGTGGTTCGTCCAGTGCCCCTGCGAGTACTCCGGGATGTGCACGGCGTCGAGGAAGACCTCGTTGCCCTTCACGAAAGCGTAGCCGTCGCTGAGGTTCGCGCGCCCCTGACGGAGCGACTTCACCTCGGTGCCCGTGAGCACCATGCCCGCCTCGTACGACTTCTCGATGGTGTAGTCGTGACGCGCGCGACGATTGGTCGCGATGACCTTCTCCCCGCGTTCCCTGGGCATGATGATCTCCTGTGCTGTGGTGCCGTGGACGGCTCGGCGGCGGATCTGCCGAGCAGCCTTTCAGGGTATCAGGTGCGAAGCCACCGTCGGATCGCGAAGCCGGCCGACAGCGCCGCGAGCACGACACCGATCCCGACGAGGACCGGGACCACGAGGGCCGCGTCCTGCATGGTCACCCAGGTGGTGATGAAAGGCACGCGCCCGCGCAGGTAGCCGTTCACGCCGAAGTGCATGCCGGCGACGACCGCCGCGCTCGCGAGGGCCGAGCCCAGGAGCGCGGCGAACACGCCCTCCAGCACGAACGGCGTCTGGATGAAGCGGTTCGAGGCGCCGACGAGCCGCATGATCCCGATCTCCTTGCGCCGCGCATAGGCGGACAGGCGGATGGTCGTGGCGATCAGCAGCGTCGCGGCGATGAGCATGAGGACCGCGATGCCGACGGCGATGTACGTCGCCACCGTCAGCGCGGAGAAGAGCGGTTCGAGGTATTGGAGCTGGTCCTGCACCTGTTCCACTCCGGCCTGCCCGCTGAACGCCTCGGCGAGCACCTGCGACTGGCCCGGGTCCTTCATCGTGACGAAGAAGACCTCGAACGCCTGGTCGGGCGAGAGCACGCTGGCCTGCTCCTCCCCCACCTGCTCGACGAGCTTGGCGTACGTCTCCTCCTTCGTGTCGAAGGTCATGGAGCTGATGAGCGGCGACAGCGCGTCGCCCTCGAGCTGGGCACGCACCGCGGCGACCTGCTCCTCGCTCGCCGCACCGTCCACGCAGGTGTCCGACTCCGACACTGCAGAGCACATGTACACCGCCACCTGGGCGCGCTCGGCCCAATAGCCGCGCATGACGCCGATCTGGGACTGCATGAGGATTGCGGCGCCGACGAACGTGAGCGACACGAACGTGACGAGCACGACGGAGATCACCATCGAGATGTTGCGCCGCAGGCCGACGAGGGCCTCGGTCAGGATCAGGCCGATTCTCATGAGGTCGGGCCCACTTCCTCGTCGTCCTGGTCCGACAGGCCGAGGCGGTCCGCGACGCCGAGCTCGGCGACGTCCACCTCCGGGATCACGATCGGGTGCGTCCGCGGACCCGCGGGCGCCGGGCGCGCGGCGGCAGGCTGCGGCTGCACGACGTCCGGCGGTTCGACCACGCCAGGCTCCCGCACAGGCTCCGGGGGCTCGACCACCTGCGGGGTCGCGTCGGCAGCGGGCCTGGTGACCGCGGGAGATGCGGCGGCGGCCCGGCGCTGGGCATCCAGCTCCTCGGCCAGCGCGGCGCGGACCACGGAGAGGTCGGCGGTCTGGCGCTGCACCTCCTGTACGGCTGTGAGGGCGGCGGCGGCAGCGGCTCCGCGGACCTCCTCCGGCACCAGGCGCGGGATGTTCGAGGTGTCGCCGTATCCGCCGTGCACCTCGTCGCGGACCATCTCGCCGTCGCGGAGCTCGATCACGCGGCGGCGCATCTGATCGACGAAGCCGGCCTCGTGGGTGGCCATCAGCACCGTCGTGCCTCCCGCGTTGATCCGCGCGAGGAGCTGCATGATGTCGACCGAGGTCGCCGGGTCGAGGTTTCCGGTGGGCTCGTCCGCGAGCAGCACCTGCGGGCGGTTGACGAGCGCCCGGGCGATCGCGACACGCTGCTGCTCGCCGCCGGAGAGCTCGTGCGGCATGCGCTTCTCCTTGCCGTCGAGTCCGACGAGGGCGAGCGCCTCGGGAACGGCCTGCTGGATGAAGCCGCGGGACGAGCCGGTGACCTGCAGCGTGAAGGCGACGTTCTGGTAGACCGTCTTGGACGGCAGCAGCCGGAAGTCCTGGAACACCGAGCCGATGTGCCGACGGAAGTACGGCACCTTCCGGTTCGCCAGAGCCCGCAGATCGCGGCCGAGGACGGCGACGCGACCCGTCGTGGGCACATCCTCGCGCAGGATGAGGCGCAGACAGGAGGATTTGCCGGAGCCGGAGGCACCGACGAGGAAGACGAACTCCCCACGCTGCACCTCGAAGTCGACACCGGACAGGGCGGGCTTCGACGTCCCGCGGTAGCGTTTCGTGACGTTCTCGAACCGAATCATGGCGATTCGAGCCTAAGCGCGCCACGGGCCCCGCCTCGGCACGACACCCCGCCGCGCAGGAGGCCGCTCCGCTCCTCCGCCGTGGTCGCAGGCCCACCGATGTCGTCGCCCGCTGCTATACATGGAGTGTCGATTCGCGTCCACCGCGCGCGAGCGCACACACGGAGGGGACCCCCATGACGACACCTGCCGGCTGGTACGACGACGGTTCCGGGCGCCTGCGCTGGTGGGACGGCCAGCAGTGGACGGAGCACTTCGCGCCGGAGACGTCCGCGACGACAGAGCCGACCGCTGCGACGACCGACGAAGCGGTCGCAGAGGACCTCCCCCCCGACACCACAGCCGAGGCGCCCGACAGTGCGCCCCTGGCGGAGGAGGCGGCTTCGTCCGCCGAGCCCTCCGCCACCGTCGCGGCCGAGCGCGAGATCGCCCCGGACGAGCCCGCGACCGACTTCGTCGTCTCCCCCGAGCCCGCACAGGACTGGACGGCACCCGCCTCCGGCGCGCACGATCTCCCCGGTGCGGCACCGGTCGTCCCGCCGGTGGGCGCCGATGGCGGAGCCGCGACCTATCCTCCCGCCGCTCCCGGCGCGAATGCGTACCAGGCTCATGGCGGGTACCCGGCCCCGGGCGCATACCCGAGCACGCAGGGCGTCGGCGGCTACCCGGGGCAGGCCCCCGCTGGTCAGGGTGCATATCCCGGACAGAACGCCTACCCCGGACAGGCGCCGTACCCTGGCCAGGCGCCGGCCCCCGTCGGGCCGAAGAAGACGTCGGTGCTCGGCCTCGTCGGCCTCGGGATCGCCGCGCTCGGCCTCATCCTCGCCTTCATCCCCCTGACGCTTCCGTTCGCCTGGGTCCTCCTGGCGGCCGGATTCATCGTCTCCCTCATCTCGCTGTTCCTGAAGGGCACCAAGTGGCCGGGGATCACCGGTCTCGGGGTTTCCGTGCTCGGCGGGATCGTCGCGATCGTCGTGAGCATCCTCTTCGTCGTGTCCGTCGCGAACAACGTGCGCCCGGTCCCGCTTCCCGACTACGACGAGGGCACGAGCCAGAGCCCGGCGCCGGAGACCGATGACACCGGCGACTCGGGCACGGGGGAGGTCGCCGAGGGCACGCTCGGCGAGCCGGTCGCCGTGCCGCAGATCGAGGGCACCGCCGAGGTCACGATCCGCTCGGCCACGTACGGACCGAGCAACGGCTCGGACTTCGAGGCGAACAACGGCGGCTACCTGGTGATCGACGTCGCCTGGGAGACGCTCGACGGGACGACGTACGTCAACCCCCTCTACTTCTCCGTCGAGACGGCCGATGGTACCGAGGGCGACTACGACATCTTCGGCGACGCGACGCTGGAGTCCAGCCAGCAGAAGGCCGGCTCCACGACGGAGGGGACGGTGTCGTTCGACGTCGCCGAGAGCCCGTCCTACGTGATCGTCATCACGGACGAGATGCTGCAGGAGGTCGCCAGGGTGACGGTCGAGGCGTCGGCACGCTGACCCAGCCTCACCACACGACGAAGGCCCCGGGAGCTCCCGGGGCCTTCGTCGTGTGGGTGTGAGCCCTCAGTCCTCGTCTTTGCGCTTGCGCCAGCGGATGCCCGCCGAGATGAAGTCGTCGAGATCGCCGTCGAACACGGCGGCCGGGTTGCCGGATTCCTGGCCCGTGCGGAGGTCCTTCACGAGCTGCTGGCCGTAGAGGAAGTAGGAGCGCATCTGGTCGCCCCAGCTCGCGGTGATGTTGCCCGCGAGCTCCTTCTTCTTGGCGGCCTCCTGCTCCTTCTGCAGCAGGAGGAGGCGGTTCTGCAGCACCCGCATGGCCGCAGCGCGGTTCTGGATCTGCGACTTCTCGTTCTGCATCGACACGACGATGCCGGTCGGGAGATGCGTGATGCGCACGGCGGAGTCGGTCGTGTTGACGGACTGGCCACCGGGGCCGGAAGAGCGGAAGACGTCGACCCGGATGTCGCTCTCGGGGATGTCGACCTCGGTCGCCTCCTCCATGAGCGGGATGACCTCGACGGCGGCGAACGACGTCTGGCGCTTGTCCGCGGAGCCGAACGGACTGATGCGGGCGAGGCGATGCGTGCCCGCCTCGACCGAGATCGTGCCGAAGGCGTACGGCGCGTCGATCTCGAAGGTCGCCGACTTGATGCCCGCGCCCTCCGCGTACGAGGTGTCCATGACCTTCACGGGGTACTTGTGCCGCTCCGCCCAGCGCAGGTACATGCGCATGAGCATCTCGGCGAAGTCGGTGGCGTCGTCGCCGCCCGCGCCGGAGCGGATGGTGACGATGGCGCTGCGCTCGTCGTACTCGCCGTCGAGCAGCGTCTGCACCTCGAGCTGGTTGATGAGGTCGGTGAGCGTCTGGAGCTCCTTGCGCGCCTCGATCGCCGACTCCTCGTCGCCCATCTCGTTCGCCAGGTCGACGAGCACCTCGAGATCGTCGAGGCGCTGGGCGATGCCGGTGATGCGGGCGAGCTCCGACTGACGGTGGCTCAGCGCGCTGGTGACCTTCTGGGCGTTCTCGGTGTCGTCCCAGAGGTCGGGCGCACCGGCCTCCTCGCTGAGACGCGCGATGTCCTCGCGGAGACGGTTGACATCGACGACCTCGCTGATGTCGCCGAAGGTGTGCCTGAGCGCCTGGATTTCGGCGGAGAGATCTAGTTCGAGCATGACACCTCAGCCTAACGTGCCGCCCGTGCGCGCGGGGACGGGCATGTCCAGGGCCGTGCGCCGACCGGAGTAGCGTGAAGGACGTGAGCAGCGCATCCACGGTCCTCCGCCAGTTCGGACCGATGGTGTACCTGCCGACCGTCCTCTTCTCCCTCGGTGAAGGTGCCGTCATCCCGCTCATCCCGGTGATCGCCGCGTCCATGGGCGCCGACGTCGCCTTCGCGGCCCTCGTCGCCTCGGCGCTCGTGGTCGGTCAACTCTGCGGCAACCTCCCGGCCGGCTGGGCCGTGGGCCGCATCGGCGAGCGCTTCACGATGGTGATCGCGGGCGTCATCGCCATCCTCGCCGCCGTCGGCATGGTGTTCGCGCCGTCGCTCGGGGTGCTCGCAGCGTCCGTATTCCTCCTGGGCCTGTGCGCCGCGGCGTTCGGGCTCGCTCGGCACGCGTTCATGACCACGCGGGTGCCGCTGGCGTTCCGCGCCCGCTCGCTCTCCCTGTTGGGCGGCAGCTTCCGTCTGGGCATCTTCATCGGCCCGTTCATCTCCGCCGGCCTCCTGCAGCTCTTCGGCACCGAGGCCGCGGCGATCTGGTTCTTCCTCGCCTGCCTCGTCGTCATGGTCGCGCTCGTGCTCTTCGGACCGGATCCGGAGAAGACGGTCGCCCCGCTGCGGACGACGATCCGGTTCGCCGAGGACAGCGGAGAGGCGGTGACCGGGTCGATCCCCACCGTCGAGCGGGCCGGCATCTTCCAGACGATGTGGCGGCAGCGCGGAGTGCTCGGTCGGCTCGGACTCGCTGCGGCCTCGCTGTCCGCGGTGCGGTCGGCACGGCAGGTCGTCCTGCCGCTGTGGGGCCTTTCGCTGGGTCTCGACGCATCGACCATCGCCCTCGTCGTCGGCGTGTCCGGAGCCATCGACTTCGCCCTCTTCTATGCCAGCGGCCAGGTGATGGACCGCTTCGGCCGGCTCTGGGCGGCCATGCCCGCGATGGTGCTGATGGGCGCCGGGTTCCTCGCCCTGTCGGTCACGCACGACCTCGACTCCGCGGTGCTCTGGTTCGGCATGTTCGCCGCGGTCCTCGGCGTCGGCAACGGGCTGTCGAGCGGCATCCTCCTCACGCTCGGTGCGGATGTCGCCCCGAAGCACGACCCCGCCGCGTTCCTCGGGTCGTGGCGCACGCTGACCGATGCCGGCGGCGCGGTCGCTCCGCTCCTCGTCTCGGGCATCACCGCGGTCGCGTCCCTGTCGTTCGCCGCGGGAGCCATGGGCCTGATCGGACTCGTCGGCGCCGCCGGGTTCCTCCGCTGGATCCCCCGATTCGTCCCCCGGACGCCCCCGCGCATGCCGGACCCGGCCGACGACTGAGCAGTCGGGAAGACCCGCGCTTCGCGCCTTATGAAGACCGGTACACGTTTCGAGAGACCGGTGCTGCATCTGTCGGGACGGCGCCGCCGTCCGGGACTATCCAATACGTCTCCTCTCCGAGGGCATAGGTGCCGCCGCTCCCGCACGCGCTGAACCAGCGTTCGGTGGAGTAACTCAAGAAACAGACCGGATGCTCTTTGCCTTTCGCCAGCCATACGTCCGCATCAGCGCTCGCACCTACCCATCGTGCGCTGTTTATCTCGAACCCTTCGAGCGCGTTCTCAGGAAGATTCGTCGGCAGTTCTATGCCTGCCACATCCGGGGATGTGAGGTCGGAGAAGCCTCCGGCAGAGCCTGAACACCCGCTCGTCGCCACAACCATCAGCGCAGTCGCGGGAGCGAGAACGAGCCTCGAGATCTTCACCATCAGTCAGTCGACCTCTTCTCGAGCCTCTTGGTTGCCGGCACCGTCGATGGATCAAAGACGAAGGTGATGCCAACCGCATTGACGGCCGACTCATCCGATGGCTGACTGAAAGGGATCACGTACTGCAGGCGGGGATCGAGGGCTGAAGCGTCCGCGATCAGCAAATTTGGGGACACCTCATCCCACACCCGCGTCGCTTCTGCTTCGGCGCGATCCGGAAGCTCCGCAGCGGTCTTCACGAGGTTTACTCGCATCTCGTCCGGCGCGGCGATGTCAGGCAACACCAATGCCACAATTGCCCGATAGCCGTCCGATGCGGGGTCCCCCGCGAGGGACCAGGCCATGCCCTTCTGCTGCAATCGCTCCGGACTGGTGCAGGCCACCGCCGACACGTCCTGTACGAAGTCCGTGATCAGACAGACATCGCCACCCTCTTTCGTACCCATCCAATATGAAGACACCTCGTCCTGACCTAGTAGACGGATACTCGTCGAATCGACGGTCTCATCCAGTTCCTCAAGGTCGATACCAGCCGGGAGCACGTCAGTGGGCCTCTCTACGCTCCCCAGCCTGTCGATCACCGCAGCAGCGGCTGCCATCCGTGGACCTCGCGCCACCGGGGCGCCGCCCTGGGTGGTGACGCCTAGTCCAACGCCGACGATCGCAGCTGCCGCTATCGCCGCTCCAGTGACCACTCGCACGCGACGTGACCCGGAGCTCAATTGGTGTACGCGCATGAAACGCCGATCTTCTGGCTCTTCGGGATGTTCCCTTCCGGGTAGTCCCACCAGCAGTTGCTGAAAGCTCTCGAGACCTTCGCATGACTGAAGCTTGTGGAGTGCCCGTCCACGACAGAACTAGCGATCTGGCCCTGCCAGGAGTAGGTATTGACCAGATGGAAGCGCATATAGTTCGATGCCGCCCCGCCGCGAGCGCCGTTGAGGGTCACCTGCCGGGAGAGTGCAGGCTGGCCTTCGGATCTCGCCACACCCGAGGCATACCACCGGTCGGCCGCGAAGGCAGCAGTCGGTACGGCAACGAATCCGAGCACGAGCGCCAATAGGGCTGCAATCACCGCGTTTCGCACCCCGTTGTTGCGTCGTCCGCGCGGTCTCACTTCTCTTGCATTCACGTTCGGGACCTTTCGACAACGATGCATGCGCGCGCTGCGCTCCGGCTCATCTGAGCAAGCGCGACTTCTGATACCGAATGTTATGCACATGAAGTGTTTCACGCCTCACATGACCACAACTTTTGTCCGTTTCATATCAGTATTCCTCGTCTGCTGCACTGGTCCCTGACGCCTCCTCCGACGCAGACATCGCGGACGATCGAGAGGCCTCGTCGGGCAGACGGCGAACGCTCGGCGTGCGACTCAGCGCAGCGCCGTCCGGCTCGTGGCCGTCGCCTGCAGCGTCACCCCGTCCGGCACGAACGGCGAGAGCAGCGGCGGGTGCCAGGTCGCCGCGACGGTGATGCGCGCGCTCACACCGTCCGGGGTTCCCGCATCGACGACGGTCGCCTCGAACCCCGCTCCGAGGACGAGCGGCAGCGCCTGCTCGGCCACCCCCGCGTCGGTGAGCGTCGCCCGGGGCACCTCCCCCTCCACCTGCAGCGTGAAGCCGTCCGCTCCGGCGAGCGCCGCCGCATCGGCGAGACCGTCCAGCCGCTTCTGGGCGATGTAGAGGTCGGTGGCGCAGACGCACACGAAGAGCACCGCGAGCGCAAGGACGAGGTAGCCGAGCACGAGCAGCAGCACGCTCCCGTCGTCGTCGCCCTCTCCGTGCTGCTTCAGGGCCGGCACGCGTCCCCTCATCCCGCGCCCCATCGCCGAGACACCTTCTGCACCGATACGGCCTCCACGGGGACGGACGTCGCCTTGTCGAGTCCGAGCACGCCCGGCACCAGCGGCAGCGGCACCCGCGTCGAGACCGTGACGACCACCGTCGTCCCCGCCGCCGGGCAGGGCGATGGACGGGGCCGACAGGAGACCTCGACGTCGACCGCGCCGGGGTCGATGCCGTACTCCTCGACGATCCCCTCCAGCACTCGCTCCCCGCGGCCGGCCGCCGCCGACAAGTCGGGTGCCGACGCGATGGCACGTGCGGCCTGCCGCGCCGCGGCCTCGACGCCCAGCGACTGCTCCTGCACCGACCCCACGGCGATCACGAGGTACAGCAGCGGCACGAGCATGATCACACCGACGGCGATGAACTCGAGCGAGCTCGACCCGGCGTCATCGCGCATCGAAGGACTCCGCCGGTGCGTGGGCCTCCACCTGCAAGGCCGCAGGGACGCCGACGAGGCCGAACACCGGGAGCATCGTCCGGATCCGGACCTCGACGGTCTCCTGTCCCGCTCGCCGCGCCGAGGCCACCGTGATGTCGTCCGCGTAGGAGGGGCCGACCGCGCGACGGATGACCTCGCGCGCCCGCTCCTCCCCTTCCGCGGCTGTCGTGTCTGCGAGAGCCGCGTAGTACGCCCCCTCGACCGCGGCGTCATGGACGACGTTGCGCACGTAGATCGCGAACGCCAGTTGCAGCACTGCGAGGGTGAGCGCGGTGAGCAGGGTGCCGACGAGGAGGAACTCCACCGGATTCGATCCGCGGTCTTCGGTCACCCCCGCAGGCGCACGCATGTCAGAGCCCCGACACCCGCTGGATGGCCTGCTCGAAGAGGGAGGTGAGCGCAGGCCCGGCGACCGCCCAGATGAGCACGACGAGGCCCGCGGTCATCAATGTGACGAGCACCCAGCCGGGCACGTCTCCCCGTTCGTCATCCTGAAGGGCACGGAGCATCGAGCGCGCACGAGAGATCATGCCGCCAGTGTGCATCGGAGAGCCGTCGCGGTGCGGACGTTATCCACAGGGCCGTGCGGGTGACCCGCGCCCTCACGCGGCGACACCAGTTCGAGGCGGTCTTTGTCCGAGCCGGAGCCGGCTTGCCAGATCGTGCCAGAAGTCACCGAGCGCATCCGTGATTCACGTGCACTTCGCGCCGTGCCGAAGCCCGTCTAGCCACGCAGGCACCACACGTCCGCAGCCGGACGCGATGAGGTGACAGACACCTGATCACTTCGAGGTGACTGTGACGCTGGCCCGCAGGTGCGAGCCATCGAGCGATGATGGGGATTTCGGAGAAGTGTGAATGGCGTGCAGGGATGGCGTTGGTTGCTGCCGTCGCGATGCTGGGAACTGGCGTCGCACCGGCAGCGGCTCAACCACCCGTCGAGTCCGAGCGGGCGACGATCCGACGACCGCGCAGCGATGGCCGTGGGTGACACGGCCTATCGGATCGTCTCGACGTGGGCCGATAATATTGCACAGCCGATCGTTGCTCGCGCGGGCAATGGAACCACGTCACGGTGTGTCCCCAGTGGGTCATTAACGTTGCGGGCTGAAGGGCAGCACTACGCATGGGTAGCGACGTGAATGCAGAGACCTTTCTCTCAGCGGTCCGCGAAGAATGGGATAAGGCGCACGGGACGATCGTGGTGCCGGCGGAACTCGAGTTGACGCATCTGGAAGCCGACGGCGAGTCGTTGACGCTGCAGGTTACAGACTCCGCCGGGTCGCGCTTCGGTTGGCGTACGCCACTTCCGACCCATATGCGCAGTGACAAGACACCAGGAGAAACGGGTACACCGCAGCATTGGGCGCTCTGGGAGGTCCTCATTCCCCTGGTAGAAGAGCTCGAGACGAACGCTGCAACTCGGTTACCGCCCGACATCGACGGTGTGAGGTGGATCTCGAGGTGAGGCCGCTCATGCCGAGACGGTGCATCCGGGCGGGCTGCGTCGCTGCCTGTCCGAAAGCGACGGAACGCAATAGGCTCCCACCTCATGGAACCCAACCCTCTGCTGCCGTCGATTCCGGTGCTGATCGCGATCGTCGTCGGCGTGGTGATCCTCGTCGCCGTCATCATCGTCATCGTCGTCGGCGCCCGGAGGGCGAAGCGGCGGGGTTCTGTACCCCCGTCGCGCGAATCGCACAACCCCGGGTCCGGACACCACGACGAGGGATAGCCTGTCACGCATGCGCCCCGGACCTGACGATGAGATGCGGGCGCGGGTCGAGATCGACGGGCTGACCTATCCCCTGCCTCGCGGCACGGATGTCGTCGCCCTCCGGGAGCGGATCGAAGCCGCGGCACGCGTCGAACCCACGTTCGTCTCGTTCGCCACATCGGACGGCCTCGCGAGCGTCCTCGTCCACCCGACTTCGCGGGTGTTCCTCTTCCAGGTCAAAGTATCCGGCGAGGGAAGCCTCGCCGCAGACCTCGGGGGATTGCCGGACTGGGACGTCTGAGCGCGCGAGAAGCCGCGGCAGCGTCAGGAGGTGAACTCGTCGATGAGGAGCTCGCCGCGCGCGTTCAAGCGCTCCATCATGTGGCTGACCCGGGCCGGGTCGATCGCCGGGACCGGGTCGGCGTCGAACTCGAGCACCAGCGGGATGGCCGGGTGCATCCACGCGGAGAGCCGGCCGGGGCTCTTCTTCCCCGATGGCCACGTCATCATGAAGCTCTCCTGGCGACGGAGCTTGGTGGAGATCACGATCTTCAGATGCGCCAGCAGGGTGTCCTCGACGTCGATCGGCGGACGAGAGCTGTTGTACTCGAGACTTCCCATAGTCAAACGGTAAGCCCCCGGGACGCCTTCGGCCGACCACTCACCCGATGCCGAGGCGCAGGATGAACAGCCCGGGGTAGATCGCGAACACGACGGACAACGGCAGGATCAGGAACACCAGCGGCAGGAGCATGAAGATCTCCTTCCGTCCGGCCTGCTCGATGAGCGTGCGCTTGGCCTCCTCCCGCGTGTCATCGGCCTGCGCGCGCAGGACGGCGGCGAGCGGCGCTCCGTGTTCGAGCGCGGCGACGATCTGGTCCACGGCCCGCGTGAGCCCCGGCAGCTCCAGCCGGGCCGCCATGGCACTCAGCGCGTCCGCCAGCGGCGACCCCGTCCCGACTTCCAGTACTACGCGACGCAGCTCGACCGTGAGCTCCCCGGATCCCACACCGGCCACGCGCTTCACAGCATCGAGAAACCCCTCTCCCGCCGAGAGACAGAGCGCCAGGAACTCCAGCGTCGTCGGCAACTCCTCCGTCAGACGCACCTTCCGCGCACGCACCCGCGCCGACAGTCGCAGGTCGTACGCCACACCAGCTGCCGCTCCCGCGAGGAGCGGGATCGACCCGACCGGAAGCGACCACCGACCGATCACGACGAGAACGATGACGGCGAGCGCCCCGGCGGCGATTCCGCCCATGATAACCACGAGCTGACGACCGCGGAAGGCGACAGGATCGAGTGTCGACCCGGCCTGCGCGAGCCGCCGTCGGAGAGCTTCCGTCCCACCGAGCAGACGGTCGAGCGCCTGCGCACCGCGCGCACCGAGGCGGAACCCTCCGGCGGACAGGGTGCCGGGCCGAGGGAAGGCCTCCCGCGGCAACACCTCGTCGTCGACGACGTCCCGCACGTACGGCGCGATCCGCGACGCGAGCGACGCCGCCCGCCACCGCGGGAGGCCTGCCAGAAGCGAGAGGACACCCGCGGCGAATCCCCCGCCGAGGAGCAGGGCCACCGCGAGCGCGGAGAGCCCGCTCACCCGAACCACCGACGCGGCTCGGGCAGCCGACCGATTCGGATCATGAGGCGGAACGCGACGACGGACACGACCGCGCCCACGACGATGACGGCGATCCCTTCCGGCGTGCCATAGGCCTTCGCCCCCTCCGGGCGCAGAATCAGGAGAGTGAGGATCACCCACGGCGCCACGGCCCCGAGGACGGCCGCCCCGCGGATCCAGGACTGCCGCGCCTCGACCTCGCCGCGGAGTGCCGCGTCGGCACGCACCGACGAGGAGAGCGCCCGCAACACGACGATGAGCTCGGTGCCGCCGACCTGCCGCGCCATCCGCAACGTCTCGATGATCCGGTCGCCGAGAGGATCAGCGAGGATGGCCTTCAGCCGGTCCAGGCTGGCGTCGAACCGTCCGCTGCTCCGCAGATCCCGTGCGAACGCGTCGAACGCGGGGCGGAGCGGCGGTGGAGCCGATTCCGCGAGGGTGGCCACCGCATCGGGGAGCGACAGGCCGACGCGGATCGCGGCAATCAGCAGGTCGCAGACGTCGGGCCAGAGCTGGCGCCGGAGACGTCGCAGCCGCAGACGGCGGCCACGCAGGTAGGCGATCGGCGCCGCGCCTCCGGCCAGCCCGGCGAGAATCGCGAGAGCGGCGCTTCCCGTGACGAGCCAGGCGAGGGAGGCGGCGCCGAGCGCGGAACCGGCGACGCCGATCAGGAGAGAGCGGGTCTGCACCGCCGGGAACCCCGCCTCGCCCGCGAGACGAGCCAGACGACCGCGATGCGGAGCAGTCGAGGAGCGTTCCCCCGCCGGCCACAGCCACGGTGACAGGATCAGCAGCACGCCGGCCGCGAGCGTCGTCCCGAGGAGGATCGTCATGCGAGAACCCCCGTCCCGGCCGCGGCCGCTCGGTCGAGGGGTCGCCCGGCTCCGAAGACCGGCGTGCTGAGCACCCGCCCCTCGACCACCTCACCCGTCGGGGCGACGATCTCCTCGACGTATCGACGCCCTGCCGCATCGCGCGTGCAGTGCACGACGAGATCGACGGACGACGCGATCGCCGGAGCGACGAAGCCGCGGTCGATGTTCCGGCCGGCGAGCAGGGGCAGCAGGCACAGCTTGTCGAGTGCCTCCGCGGCGGAGTTGGCGTGGACCGTGCAGGCCCCGGGCACCCCGGTGTTCAGTGCGAGCACGAGGTCGAGGGCCTCCGCATCCCGCACCTCCCCCACCACGAGCCGGTCCGGTCGCATTCGCAAGGCCTCCTTCACCAACCGCCGCAGCGTGATCTCGCCCGTGCCTTCCAGGCTCGGCTGACGCCCCTGCAGCGCCACAACATCGGGGCCGTCCACCGCGAGCTCGAACGTCTCCTCCGCCGTGATGATGCGCTGTTCGGCCGCGCAGGCGGCGAGCAGCGCTCCGAGCATCGTCGTCTTGCCCGCATGGGTCGCCCCTGACACGATCACGGATGCTCCCGTCCGCATCGCCTCACCGAGGGCCCGTGCGGCCTCGGGAGTCAGCGCGCCCTGTGCCGTGAGCGCATCGAGCGAGCGGTGCCCGGGAAGGAACTTGCGGATGTTGACCACCCACGACCCGCGCACGACGTCGGCGATCGCCACGTGCAGCCGCGAGCCGTCCGGGAGCGAGGCATCGACGAACGGCTGGCCGATGTCCACGCGCCGTCCCGTCGCCTGCAGCATCCTCTCCACCAGATCCCGCACCGTCGCCTCGTCCAGCCGCAACCCCGTCCGCTCCGCCACCCCACCCCGCGCCGTGTGCACGGCCCCGTCGCCGTTGACCCACACCTCCTCGATACCCGGGTCGTCGAGCAGCGGCTGCAGAGCACCGAAGCCACTCACCGCCGCCAGCACGTCCCGCACGCACGCCGCCTCGTCCTCGACGAGCACGCCGCCCCGCGCGAGCGCCCGATCATCGTGACGCCGCACCTCCGCCCGGGTGACCTCCCGCGCCCGCTCCGGGTCGGTCGCCGGATCCACCCCCTCCGTCCGGAGCCGACGCCGAACGAGGTCGGCGATGAACGACGCGGGCTGCTCCATCCCTGCATCCTCGCAACGATCCGCTCCCGGCCCGCGGAGTTATCCACACCCCGTGCGCGGCCTCCGAAGCGGAGACCGTCCAGCACCAGGTACCGTGCAGGCATGAAGCGGTTCACTGTCTCGAGCGGCCTCCTCGGCGTTCTCCTCCTGTCCGGCTGCACCAGTGGTCCCGATCTCCTGCAGTGCCAGAGCGTGGCCGCCGTCGACACCGAACTCGAGGCCTTCTTCGCCCAAGACACGGTCGGCGGTACGGCGAGTCCGGAGCAGACCGAGCGCCTGAAGGAGTTGGCGGACGAATACGCCGATCTCGACGTCGACGGCGAGGTACAGGAGGCTGCGACGGCCGTGAGCGACGACCTGCGCGCTCTCTACGACTACCGCGTCGGCGTCCAGAACGGCGACGCGGCGGACCCCGACCGCGAACAGGAACTCCGCCGGACCGCGATCGATACGTTCGTCGAGGGACAAGCCGTCTGCATCGAGAGCTCCTCCTGACGCCGCCGTATCGAGCCGCCCGCCCCTGTGTCAACCGGTACGTCCCCCGTCGTCGTGCTCCCTAGGCTGAGGAGCAGACCTGCGAGGAGACGACGTGCACCGCGCCACACCAGCCGCCCCCGAACCGACCCTGAGCGTGGTCATTCCGGTCAAGGACGACGCGGCGGAACTGCAGCGGTGTCTCCGCGCCCTCGCGCGGCAGACGCTCCCGCCCGACGAGATCATCGTCGTGGACAACGCCTCGACCGATGAGTCGGCCGCCGTGGCTGCCCGGCTCGGTGCACGGGTCGTGCGGTGCGACACCCCGGGCATCCCCGCGGCGAGCGCGACCGGGTACGACGCGGCGACGGGAGACGTGATCCTGCGGCTCGACGCGGACGGCGTCCCGGGGCCCCGATGGATCGAGACGATGGCGACCGCGTGCATCCGGGATCCGCGGGTCGGCGCCTGGACGGGCGGCGCGCACTTCATCGACGGGCCTCGGCTCCTGCGCCGCCCCCTCGCGGCGGCCTACCTCCTCTCCTACGTCGTCGTGTGCGGCTCGGCTCTCGGTCACGTGCCGCTGTTCGGGTCGAACCTCGCGCTCCGCCGCTCGACGTGGCTCGCCGTCCGGGACCGCGTGCACCGCGACGACGCCGCGCTTCACGACGACCTCGATCTCGCCTTCCACGTCGGCGAGCGCCACCGCGTCCGCTGGCTGCTGCACACCGACATGGGCATCTCCATGCGCCCGTTCGGCAGCGGCCGCTCCTTCGCCCGCCGAGCCTGGATCGGCACCCGCACGGTCCTCGTGCACTGGCCGGAGGACTTCCCTCCCGTGCGCTGGGTGCGTCTCACCCTGCGCCGCGTACTGCACCGGCTCGGCGTCCCCGCGCCCGGAGCCCGCCGATGATCGCCGCGCTCCTCGGAACACCGTCTGCCACCGAGCTGCACGTCATGACCCTCAACATCCGCCGCGACCTCGGTGCCCTCGCCTGGCCGCGCGCCGACCGCTGGGAGACCCGACGCCCCCGGCTCACCGCGCTCCTGCGCACGGAGCAGCCGGACGTCCTCGGTGTGCAGGAGGCCCTCCCCGCGCAGGCTGCCGCCGTCTGCGCCGCGCTCGGCCCGTCCTTCCGTCACATCGGCCATGGCCGCATCCCCGGGCCCCGCGGCGAGGGCTGCCCGCTCTTCTACGACGCCGAGCGGCTGGAGCTTCGCACCTGGCGACAGATCGCCCTCTCCCGTACCCCCGATCGTTCCGGTTCCCGCTCCTGGCTGAGCGTCACGCCGCGGGTGGCGGTGGAGGCGTCCTTCCGCGACCGCCGCACGGACGCCATGCTCACCGTGCTCAACACCCACCTCGACGCCTTCTCGCCGTGGGCACGGCTCCGTCAGGCGCAGGCGGTGCACGACGTCGCCGCCGCCTCTGCGGCCCCCGTCATCCTCCTCGGGGACATCAACGCCTCCGCCGGCTCAGCAGCATGGCGCGCCCTCGAAGCCGACGACGTCCTCCGCGATTCGTGGACGGCCGCCGTGTCCCGCCGCACCCCGGCCTGGGGCACGTTCGCCGGCTACCGGACGCCGCGCCGAGGGCGCCGCATCGACGGCATCCTCGTCTCCCCCGCGCTTCCCGTGCGCCGAGCCGGCATCGACGCGCGGCAGTATGGAGGGGGGCTGGCCGTCCGATCATCTCCCCGTGCACGCCCTGATCGATCCGGCCTCGCCCGCCGCCGTCCCACCCGAGGAGCACGCATGAAGGAGGACTTCCTCCGCCCGCCGCACTCCGCAGCGGAGTACGGTGCCGACGCCGTCCGGGTGATCGGCATCCTCAGCGTCCTCGTCGCGGCGATCTGGTCCACCCCGACCGACGCCGGCATCCTCGCGCTCGCCCTCCCCGCCCTCATGCTCCCCCGCGTCCTCGGGATGCGCGGCGGCATCGACCTCGCGATCGGCCTGATCGTGCTCATCGCCGCCGCGAGCAACGTGTTCGACCTGTACCGCACGCTCACCGGATGGGACCTCATCGTGCACTTCGTCTGCACGGGCGCCCTCGCCGCCACCGGCTACCTCGTGCTCACCCGCCTCGGCATCGTCACCGCGCAGGAGTCGCCGACGTTCCGCCCCCGCATGCCGATCGTCCTCTGCACCGTGATCGGGCTCGCGGCCAGCGCCGTGTGGGAGATGATCGAGTGGGCGGGTCGCACGTTCATCACCGACGAGATCTTCGTCACCTACGAGGACACCATCGGCGACATGGCCATGGGCGGACTCGGTGCGCTCGCGGCGGGAGTCCTCGTCGCCGTCGTCCGGCTGGAGCGTCGCCGCTCGGCGTGACGGCGCGGAACTGCGGGAGGATCCCCAGGGTCGAACAGCGCGCGGGTCAGTAGACTGAAGCCACCGCGCGGGAGTGGTGGAATTGGCAGACACGCAGGATTTAGGTTCCTGTGCCCCAGGGCGTGTGGGTTCAAGTCCCACCTTCCGCACGACGGGTGCTTCGGCGCCCGCATCGCTCCACCGCCGACACCTCACGACCGACGGGAATCCCGCCAGTGCTCGAAAGCATGTTGCACGCCCCCACCGCGCTCATCCCGTGGCTCGATCCGCAGACGATCATCGGGGCGGCGGGTCCGTGGGCGCTCCTCGTGGTCTGCTTCATCATCTTCGCCGAGACCGGTCTGCTGGTCGGCTTCCTCCTGCCCGGTGACACGCTGCTCATCATCGCGGGTCTGCTGACCCACACGAGCAACGTCTTCGGCGTGAACATCTGGGTCGTCTCGCTGCTCATCGCACTCTCGGCGTTCATCGGCGGCGAGGTCGGCTACGTCATCGGACACAAGGGCGGCCCCGCGGTGTTCGAACGCAAGGAATCCGGCCTGTTCAGCAGGAAGAACGTCGAGCGCACCAATGCGTTCTTCGAGCGCTTCGGCGGCCTCACCGTGATCCTGGCCCGGTTCGTGCCGATCGTGCGCACGTTCGCCCCGGTCGCGGCCGGCGTGGGCCACATGCCCTGGCGGCGCTACTCGCTCTACAACTTCATCGGGGCGATGATCTGGGGCTTCGGCCTAACCATGGTCGGCTACCTCATCGCCTACATCCCATGGATCCGGCACCTCGTCGTGGAGTACATCGACATCATCCTGCTCATCGCCGTCGGCGGGACGGCGATCGTCACCCTGTGGCATTACCTCACCGAGCGCCACAAGGCGAAGAAGGCCGCGGCCGCGGGCGAAGACGTGGCGACCGACCATGCGGAGGCGGAGGAGCTCGTCCTCGACGCCGACGTGTTCGACCGGGCCCCCGACCTCGACGGCGACGGCAAGCACTGATCCCGTCTCGGGTCAGCCCGCGTTCTTCGAGCGCTTCTCCTTGGAGCGTGCCACGCTCGCGCGCAGCGCCTCCATCAGGTCGATGACCTCGCCGCCGTCGGCCGCCTTCTCGGCGTCTGCGCCGAACGTCTCGGCCACGTCGAACGTCTCCCCGGCCTCGATCTTCGCGTCGATGAGGGTGCGCAGCTCCTTCTGGTACTCGTCGACGAACTCCTCGGGATCGAAGTCGGCCGAATAGCTGTCCACGAGCGAAGACGACAGCTCCAGCTCCTTCTTCGAGATCCGCACGTCCTCGTCGAGGGACGGGAACTCCGCCTCTCGGACCTCGTCCGACCACAGGAGCGTCTGGAGCACGAGCACCTTGCCCCGCACGCGCAACGCGGCGAGCCGGGTCTTCTGGCGCAGCGTGAACCGCACGATCGCGGTGCGGTCGGTCTGCTCCAGGGTCTTGCGCAGCAGCACGTACGCCTTGGGAGACTTCGAATCCGGCTCCAGGTAGTACGGCTTGTCGAGCGTGAGCGGATCGACCTGTTCCGAGGGCACGAACTCCACGACATCGATTTCGCGGCTCTTCTCCGCCGGAAGCGCGGCGAGGTCGTCCTTGGTGAGCACGACCGTCTGACCGTCGTCGACGTAAGCGCGGTCGATGTCGGAGTAGGCGACCGTCTCGCCGCACACCTCGCACGTGCGCTGGTAGCGGATGCGGCCGCCGTCCTTGTCATGCACCTGATGCAGCGGCACGTCGTGGTCCTCGGTCGCGGAGTACACCTTGACCGGCACGTTCACCAGCCCGAACGTCAGGGCGCCCTTCCAGATCGTCCTCATCACACCAGTAGACACCAGCCCCACCCGTCACGACCACCCCTTGACTACGCTGGCTCCATGGTGGGAGAGGCGCAGGTCGTGCAGGTCGACGGCCGACGACTGCGCGTGACCAACCTCGACAAGATCGTCTATCCGGAGACGGGCACGACCAAAGGCGAGGTCATCGCCTACTACACCGCCATCGCGCCCCTGCTCCTGCCACTCCTCGACGGCCGCCCGGTCACCCGCAAGCGCTGGGTCGAGGGGGTCGGCACCGCCGCCGCCCCCGAAGACTCCTTCTTCACGAAGCAGCTCGAGCCCGGGGCTCCGGACTGGATCCCGCGGCAGGACATCCAGCACTCCGACGGCCCCAAGGCGTACCCGCTGGTGGAGGACGTGCCCACGCTCGTGTGGCTCGCGCAGGTCGCGGCGATCGAGCTGCACGTGCCGCAGTGGCGGTTCACCCCGGAAGGTCTGCCCGGACGCCCGGACCGTCTCGTGCTCGACCTCGACCCCGGACCGGGTGCCGACCTCGCGCAGTGCGCCGAGGTCGCCCGGATCGCCCGGACGCTCCTCACCGACATGGGTCTCGACCCGCTTCCCGTGACGAGCGGCAGCAAGGGCATCCACCTCTACGCGTCCCTGCCCGGGGAGCAGACCAGTGCCGAGGTCTCCGCCGTGGTCAAGGAGCTGGCCCGCGTCATCGAGAACGAGCACCCGGACCTCGCGACGAGCGTCATGTCCAAGGCCGTGCGCGGGGGCAAGGTGTTCCTCGACTGGAGCCAGAACAACGGCAAGAAGACGACGATCTCCCCCTACTCCCTGCGCGGGCGTGCCCGGCCCGGGGTCGCGGCGCCGCGCACGTGGGAGGAGCTCGACGATCCGGGGCTCGCACACCTCGAACTGGACGACGTGCTCGCGCGCGCGGCTGCGGGATTCGACCCCCTCTCGTCGCTCCGCCCCGACGCTCCGGCACTGCCCGCGAACGCGCCCGCCGCGACCCCCGCACCCGCGATCCGGGCGGCGGCTCCCGCCCCCGCCCGCCGCGGACGGCCCCTCGCCGCGCCCGCACCGTCACCCGCCGGCGCCACCCTCCCCTCCCTCGCCCCGATGCTCGCCGAGAACGGCACCCCCGCGATCGCTCGGAACCTCAGCACCCCCTCCTGGGTGGAGGTGAAGTGGGACGGCATCCGTGCGATCGGCACCTGGCGCGACGGGCAGATGTCGCTGCACGCCCGTCGCGGCACCGACATCACCGCGCGCTATCCCGAGCTGACGGCCGACGGTGCCCCGTTGCTCCCGGTCGACGAGGCGATCGTCGACGGGGAGATCGTCGCCTTCGACAGCGCCGGCCGGCCGAGCTTCTCGCTGCTCCAGAACCGCATGCATCTCACCCGGCCGCGGGAGATCGAGCGCGAGGTCGTGCGCACGCCCGTCGTGTACATCCTGTTCGACCTGCTCCGTCTCGACGGGCATGATCTCACCGCGATGCCGCTGCGCGAGCGGCGGACGCTGCTCGGCGACATCGTGGCGGGGGTCGACGCGCCCATCCAGGTCCCTCCCGTCTTCGACGACGTGGACGCGGCGCTGGCCGCGAGCGAGGAGTTCGGCCTGGAAGGCGTCGTCGTGAAGGACCCGGCGTCACGGTATCGTGCCGGCCAGCGCTCGCCCTCCTGGCTCAAGCTCAAGAACACCCGCATGCAGGAGGCGGTGATCGTCGGCATCCGCCCGGGGAAGGGCGAGCGGGAGGGCACTCTCGGCTCCCTCCTCCTCGCAGTCCCGGAGGACGGCGACCTCCGCTACATCGGACGTGTGGGCACCGGCTTCACGGACCGCATCCTCCGCGACCTCCTGACCCGCCTGGAGCCGCTGCGGGTGCCGCGCGCACCGCTCGACGGCGTCCCCCGACCCGACGCCTCCGACGCGCTGTGGGTGCGCCCCGAGCTCGTGGGCGAGGTGGAGTTCGCGAACTGGACGCCGGACGGCATCCTGCGGCACGCCCGCTGGCGGGGTCTGCGTCCCGACAAGACCGTCGACGAGATCACCGTCGAGGCGTGAGCGGCACGCCGCTCAGGCGTGGTGCGGTTCGCAGTCGCTCTGCTCGGCCGGCTCGATCTGGAACGTGGAGTGCGCGACGTCGAAGTGATCCGCGAGGCACGCCTGCATCTCCGACAGCAGCGCCGCCGAGCGGCCGTCCGCCAGCAGATCCGGTCGCACGCTGACGTGCGCGGTGAAGACCGGCGCCCCGCGGGTGAGCTGCCACACATGCACGTCGTGGACCCCGACGACGCCGTCGTAGCCGAGCAGGTGGGTGCGGATCTCGCCGACGGCCATGCCCTTCGGGGCCGACTCGGCGAGCACGGAGAACACCTCCTTGAGCAGCACGAACGCCCGCGGGATGATCATCGCCGCGATGAACAGCGAGGCGAGCGCGTCGGCCGGCATCCAGCCCGTCACGAGGATCACGCCCGCCGCGATGATGACCATGAGCGAGCCGAGCAGGTCGCCCATCACCTCGAGGTAGGCGCCCCGCACGTTCAGGTTCGTGCGCTGGGCCCGGCTGAGCAGCCACATCGACACGGCGTTGGCGAGCAGGCCGACGACCGCGACGACGAGCATCAGCCCGCCGGCGACCTCGACCTCAGCGGGGTTCAGCAGCCGCTGCACCCCCTGCACGGCGACGACCGTGGCGAGGGCGATGAGGATGACCGCGTTGATGAGCGCGCCGAAGACCTCCGCGCGCTGATAGCCGAACGTCCGGCGGTCGTCCGCAGGACGCGCCGCCACGGTCGCGGCGATGAGGGCGATCACGAGCGCCGAGGCGTCGGTGAACATGTGCGCGGCGTCCGCGAGCAGCGCGAGCGAGCCCGTGAGCAGAGCTCCGACGACCTGCACGATCATCACGGTGGCCGTGAGGGTCAGGGAGATCGCGAGCAGGCGGCGGCTGCTCGCCGAACGGAGACCGCCGGGGGCGGGCGCGTGATCGTGCATGCCCCCAGGCTAGCCCGGCGACAGGTGCAGAGAGGCCGTTCCCGGCTAGTCGGGAACAGTAACGATTCTCACCGTCAGCAGGGGTTTCTTCTCTCCGGCGCTCAGAGCGCGGCGAGCAGCGGCACGAGCGCCGTGAAGGCGCGGGCGCGATGCGACTGCGACTGCTTCTCCTCCCCGGTGAACTCCCCCACGGTGCGCTCCGCGCCGTCCGGCTGACCGTCCGGGATGAAGATCGGGTCGTAGCCGAAACCGCCGCCCCCGGAGGCTTCGTGGGCGAGGCGTCCGGGCCAGATCCCCTCCACGACGTGCTCGCGACCGTCCGGGAGGACGAGCGCGATGGTCGACGTGAAGTGCGCGGCACGGTGCGGGTCGGCGATGTCGCGCAGCTGGTCGAGCAGCAGCTCCAGATTCGCGGTGGCGTCCTTCTTCTGCCCGGCCCAGTACGCCGAGAACACCCCAGGCGACCCGCCGAGCACGTCCACGCAGATGCCGGAGTCGTCGGCGAGCGCCGCGAGGCCGGTGTGCGCGGCAGCCGCGCGCGCCTTGAGGAGCGCGTTCTCGGCGAACGTCACCCCGTCCTCGACCGGCTCGGGACCGTCGTAGCCGACGACCTCCAGGTCGGGCCGCGTCTGCTGCACGATCTGCTGGAACTCCGCGACCTTGTGCGGGTTGTGGGTCGCGAGGACGACGCGCATGCTCAGGCTCCTGCCAGAGCGGCGAGCTGCCGTTCCTTCAGGTCCGCGCAGCCGGCGATGCCGAGGTCGAGGAGCGCGTCGAGCTCGCGCTTGTCGAACGGCGCCCCCTCGGCCGTGCCCTGCACCTCGACGAACAGGCCGCGGCCGGTCACCACGACGTTCATGTCGGTCTCGGCGCGGACGTCCTCGACGTAGGCGAGGTCGAGCATCGGCTCCCCGTCGACGATGCCGACCGAGACCGCGGAGACGGAGTCAAGCAGCGGCGTCGAGTTCTTGCCGATGAACTTCTTGTCCCGTCCCCACTCGATCGCGTCAGCCAGGGCGACGTAGGCACCGGTGATCGCGGCCGTGCGGGTGCCGCCGTCCGCCTGAAGCACGTCGCAGTCGATGACGATGGTGTTCTCGCCCAGCGCCTTGGTATCGACGACCGCCCGCAGGGCGCGACCGATGAGGCGGGAGATCTCATGCGTGCGGCCGCCGATGCGCCCCTTCACGCTCTCCCGGTCGTTGCGGCTGTTCGTCGCGCGCGGGAGCATCGCGTACTCCGCCGTGACCCAGCCCTTGCCCTTGCCGGTGAGCCAGCGCGGCACACCGTTGGTGAACGAGGCGGTGCAGAGCACCTTCGTCCCACCGAAGCTGATGAGAGCCGAGCCCTCGGCCTGCGCGCTCCAGCCGCGCTCGATGGTGATCTCGCGGAGCTGCGAGGTGGAACGGCCGTCGGCGCGGACGATGTCGGTCATGTGCTTCTCTCGGTCGGGGTGGGAGCGACGGGCTCAGCGCGCGTCGTGGGCGGAATCGGGAAGCGTGATGACGCCGGTCTGGACGAGCTGCACGTCGCGCACCTCACGGCCCATGAGCCGGTTCGCGAGTGCCGTGAAGTCGTCGGCGGAATCGCCTGTGGCCTCGTACACGTACGTTGCGGTGGCGTCGGGCGGCGCCAGCAGGTCGCCGCGCACGAGCTGGCGATACACGTCACCCGCGGTCTCGTCGTCGCTGGAGACCAGGGTCACGCCCTCCCCCATGACGTAGCTGATGGCGCCACGGAGGAACGGGTAGTGCGTGCAGCCGAGGACGAGCGTGTCCACGTCGGCTTCCCGCAGCGGCGCGAGGTACTCCTCGGCCACGGCCAGCACCTCGGGGGTCCCGGTCACGCCGGCCTCGACGAACTCGACGAACCGGGGGCAGGCCGCCGTGAACACCTGCAGGCGCTCGTTCACCTCGAGCATGTCCTGGTACGCCCGGGAGCCGATGGTGCCGACGGTGCCGATCACGCCGACCCGGCCGTTCCGCGTCGTCGAGACCGCGCGTCGCACGGCCGGACCGATCACCTCGACGACGGGCACGTCGTAGCGCTCGCGCGCATCGCGCAGCATGGCCGCGGAGGCGGTGTTGCAGGCGATCACGAGCATCTTCACCCCCTGGTCGACCAGCGTGTCCAGGACTTCGAGTGCGTAGCGGCGCACGTCGGCGATGGGCTTGGGGCCGTACGGCGAGTGGGCGGTGTCGCCGATGTAGACGAACGATTCGCGGGGCAGCTGGGCCCGGATGGCCCTGGCCACCGTGAGCCCGCCGACACCGGAGTCGAAGATCCCGATGGGCGCGTCGTTCATGACTCCCCAGCCTACCCGCGTGCGCGGCGCCGCGTGCATCCTGGCCTCACTAAGCTGAGCGCATGACCACGTCGACGGCGCTGCTCACCGACCGTTACGAGCTCACGATGCTCGCCGCCTCGCTCCGGGACGGCACCGCCTCCCGTCCGAGCGTCTTCGAAATCTTCTCGCGACGGCTCTCCGGCGGGCGCCGCTTCGGCGTCGTGGCCGGCACCGGACGGCTGCTCGCCCTGCTGCGCGACTTCCGCTTCGGGGATGACGAGCTGCGCTTCCTCCGTGACGAGCGCGTCGTCGACGCCGAAACCCTCGCCTACCTCGAGCGCTACCGCTTCACCGGGACCATCCGCGGCTACCGCGAAGGCGAGCTCTACTTCCCCGGGTCGCCCATCCTCACGGTGGAGGGCTCGTTCGCGGATGCGGTGGTCCTGGAGACCCTGGCACTGAGCGTGCTCAACCACGACTCCGCCGTCGCCACGGCCGCCGCGCGCATGAGCATCGCCGCCGGAGAGCGACCGCTCGCGGAGATGGGCTCGCGCCGCGCGGCGGAGCGCTCCGCCGTCGCTGCGGCACGGGCGGCCTACATCGCCGGCTTCGGCGCCACGAGCAACCTCGAGGCCGGGCGCGCCTGGGGCATCCCGACCATGGGCACTGCCGCCCACTCCTGGACGCTGCTGCACGACAGCGAGGAGGACGCCTTCCGGGCGCAGGTCGAGAGCATGGGCGTGGACACCACGCTCCTCGTGGACACCTACGACATCCGCACCGGCGTCGAGACCGCGATCCGCGTGGCCGGGACCGGACTGGGCGGCGTCCGCATCGACTCCGGCGACCTCCCGATCGTCGCCGCGGAGGTCCGCGCACAGCTCGACGAGCTCGGCGCCACCGAGACCCGCATCACGTTGACCAGCGACCTGGACGAGTACGCGATCGCAGCCCTCGCCGCCTCCCCCGTGGACGCCTACGGCGTCGGCACCTCGGTCGTCACCGGCTCCGGGTATCCGACCGCGAGCATGGTCTACAAGCTCGTCGCCCGGCAGGACGCCGACGGGGCGTGGATCGGGGTCGCCAAGGCCTCGGCCGACAAGGCGTCGTTCGGCGGGCGAAAGGCGGCCTTCCGCACCGTCGACGATGGCGTCGCCGCAGCGGAGACCGTCGTCGTCTCCGACGGGTTCGAGGCGCTCGACACCCCTGCCGAGCACCCGGACGGACGACCGCTCCAGGTCACCCTCGTCGACGGCGGCGAGATCGACTCCGCCTACGAGGGCGCGGCGGGGACCGCTGCCGCCCGTGCGCATCACCTGCGTGTGCGCGAAGAGCTGCCGGTGCGCGCGCTCGCACTCAGCAAGTCGGACCCGGCGATCCCGACGGTCTACGTCGAGGCGGACTGAGGCGCAGACGGCGGTCGGCGGTCAGCCGACCATCGACTCGTAGATCTCCTTGCACGTCGGGCAGATCGGGAACTTCTCCGGATCACGACCGGGCGTCCACTTCTTGCCGCAGAGCGCGCGGACGGGCTTGCCCGTGATCGCCGACTCGAGGATCTTGTCCTTCTTGACGTAGTGCGAGAAGCGCTCGTGGTCGCCCGGTTCGATGTTCTCCTCGCGGAGGAGCTCTTCCAGTTCGCGATCAAGCGTTGCCACGCCGCCCTGATCGGGGCTGTCCAGCGGAGTACTCATCTCGTGATTCTAGCCGCGTCCGAGCCTCGACGGGGCGGGTCTCACGCCGTCTCGACGAACTCCATCAGACGCTCGCCGCTGTGCTCGAAGATGCGTCCGCCGATCACGGCTCCGCCGATGAACGCGACCGCTCCGGTGACGATGCCGACCCAGAACGCCGCAGGCGCGAAACCGGGATCGGCGACGATGCTCGCGCCGAACAGCCACATGGTCGGCACGCTCAGGAGGATCGCACCGAGGAATGCCGCCGCCGGGCCGTAGACCCCCCGGGAGGTCGGTCGCTGCGGCTGCTGGAACGGGCTGTCCCCGGGGCGGGACACCGCATACGGCGCCACCACCGACACCACGCTCGAGATGCCGAGAGCAGAGAAGAGCAGGCTCGCGCCGAGGCCGACGAGCGGGAGGAGAAGACCCCAGCGGCCGGCCAGCACGAGCGAGAGCGGCACGGCGATCGCCAGCACCGGCACGGCGACCAGGAGCACCGGCACCAGGCGCCCGAGACGATCCGGGACTCCCCGGACGCCGCTCGCAACGTGCGCCCAGAGGGCGGTCGAGTCGTAGGCGACGTCGTTGTGCGGCAGCCATCCGAAGAAGAGGGCCATGACGGGCACGGGGACGAGCGCGGCGATCTCGACCGGCACGCCCGCGACGATCAGCGGGAACACGGTCAGCACGCCCGCCACGGGCACCACGATGATGTTCATGATGTACCGACGGTCGCGGAGCCAGTACACGAGGCTTCGCGCGGCGATGGCGCCGAAGGCGTTCGAGGGCAGCAGGGCGAACCACCCGAGTCCGGTGCGCTCGCGTGCCGCCACCGGACGCTCCGTCGTCGTCAGCAGGCGCCGCACGAACCAGGTCCAGGCGAGCCACAGCAACGCCAGGGTGGCCACGGCGATCAGTCCGCTGACCCAGGCCGCAGCCGTCTCACCGGCGGCCGCGGCGAACATCGCCGCCGGCGACGCGGCGAGCGGGGTGAAACCGATCACCGAGGTCAGGGTCGCCAACGATGCCGGCACCTCGCCGTCCCAGCGGAGCGAGCCGAGGAACACCGCGACAGGGAAGGCGATGACGATCAAGGCGAGGGCGAACAGCGCGGTCAGCTCGCGGGATCGACGCTCCGGCAGCAGCAGCGCGTTGAGCGCCATCCCGACTCGGGAGAGGAGGATGGTCGACAGCAGCCCGACCGCCGCCAGGAGGACGGCCGGTACCCACGGCGCACCGGCGCGGACGGCGACGATCGTCACGCTGACGTAGACCGCGAGGAGCGCAAGGCTGGGCACGCTGATCAGTGAGGCGATCGCGAGGACTCCGGGCATCTTCCGCTCGTCGACCCCGAACACCGCGAAGCGCCGCGGATCGAGCTGGTCGACGGCCCCCACGAGCAACGGCCCCACGAGGAAGCCGAGCAAGACGGCCGCACCGCCGAGCACTGTCACCGCCTGGGAGACGGGAACCGGCGCGTCGCCGAGGCTGAACACCGCCACGCAGACGACCACCGTGACCGCGATGACGGCGCCGAAGGAGAGCAGGGTGCGCCCCCGGTGTTCCCCACGCAGGGCGCCCAGGAGAAGCGCGAACCTCAGTCGGAGAACGTGTGCAGCCACTCGAGTCCCTCCACCTCTCCGCTGGAACCCGCGAGCTCCACGAAGCGCGATTCGAGCGTCTGCCCCGCGCGCACCTCGTCGATCGTGCCCTCGGCGAGCACCTCGCCGTTGACGATGATGGCCACCCGGGAGCACACGCGCTCGACGAGGTCCATTCCGTGGCTCGACAGGATCACGGTGCCGCCGTGCGAGA
The DNA here is from genome assembly GCF_001866135.1 of Microbacterium sp. LCT-H2. Lineage (GTDB taxonomy): Bacteria > Actinomycetota > Actinomycetes > Actinomycetales > Microbacteriaceae > Microbacterium. The sequence continues at coordinate 96,021 of NZ_MODW01000006.1, read as the reverse complement.
CGTAGGCGCGCAGGATGTCGAGGATCACGGCGGAAGAGACCGGATCGACGGACTCGAACGGCTCGTCGAGCACCAGGACGCGCGGCGAATGGATCATCGCGCCCGCGAGCATGATCTTCTTGGTCATACCCGCCGAATAGTCGGACACCACCCGGTTAAGGGAGTCGCCGAGATCGAAGGCCCGGGCGAGGTCGCCGGTGCGCTTCTCGATCACGTCGGCGGCGAGGCCGCGGAGCAGCCCGTAGTAGTAGAGCAGCTGCCGGCCGGTGAGGCGGTCGAACGTGCGCAGCCGGTCCGGCAGGACGCCCATCACGCGCTTCGCCGCCAGCGGCTCGCTCGCCTGGTCGATGCCGCAGATGAGGACACTGCCCTCGTCCGCGCGCAGGAGGCCGGCGACGATCGACAGGGTCGTCGTCTTGCCGGCACCGTTGGGGCCGACGATTCCGTAGAACGAGGCAGCGGGCACGGTGAGATCGATGCCGTCGACCGCGCGGTTCTCGCCGAACTGCTTCACGAGACCGCGGATCCGGATGGCTTCGGTGGCGGGCTCCGCCGCCTCCGCCCCGACGACCTCGGCCGGCGGCTCCTCGGCGGTCACGCCTTCGACCACTTCGACGACCTCGACGTCCGCGACACGGCTGTCCTCCAGCGCAGGCTCCTTCGTCACCGGGAGTGCGGTGTCCGATGTCTCGACCGTGGACTCCGTCGAGGGGGACTCCGCGATGGCGGTGGGGTCCTCGACGCGCGTCGCCGACTCGGGAGTGTCGTCGTCCGACGTCGCCACCTCGGCAGACGCGGTGTCGGATTCACCGACCTGTGCGGACACGGTCGGCGCCGGCGTCGTGCTGGGCTCGTCGGGCTGCGCCTCCGCGGCAGCCTCGGCTTCTGCCGCCTTCGCCTCCGCGGCCGCGGCTTCCGCGGCCTTCGCGGCAGCCGCCTTGGCCGCAGCCGCCTTCGCCGCAGCGGTCTTGGCGGCGGCGGTCTTGGCCGTCGTCTTGGCCGCGGATGCCTTCGCGGCGGCCGTCTTCGCGGCAGCCGCCTTGGCCGCCGTCGTCTTGGCGGCAGCCGTGCTCGGCTTCGTGGTCGTCGCCGACGGACGCTTCGGGGTCGTGGTCCGCGCGGCGGTGTTCTTCACCGCGGCCGCCCGGGCGGCGGACGCCGTGCGAGCGGCCGCGGGATCCACACTCGCTGCGGGCGTCGGCTCGACCACGACCTCAGACGTGGGGGCCGCCTTCTCGGCTGCAGCCTTGGTCGGTGCGGGCCGCGCGGCGGTCGACTTCTTCGCCGCGGGGGTCTTCGCCGCGGGAGTCTTCGACGCCGTCGAGGACTTCGCCGGGCTGGAGGACTTCGCTGCCGTGGACTTCGCCGGAGCGGCCTTGGCACCGGTCGTCTTCGCCGGAGCGGCCTTCGTACCGGCGGCCTTCGCCGCCGTGGACTTCGGGCTCGTGGACTTCGTAGCGGCGGTCTTCGCTGAGGTGGACTTCGCAGCGGTGCTCTTCGAGGCTGCGGTCTTCGCCGCTGCCGACTTCGGCGCGGAAGACTTCACTCCGGTCGCCTTCTTCGCGCCGGCGGAGGACGAGGCAGATCTCTTGGTGGCCGGTTTCCGAGCGGGCGCGGAGGCCTCGGTCGGAGTCTCGGCTCCCTCTGCCTGGGGGGTGGGGTCATCAGGGGAGGAAGTCACCGTCCTACGGTATCAACGGGTGGCTGAGAGCCAAGGCCCCACGCGACAATCCGCAATCCGATCCCCTCCTCTGCGCGTTTCGCAAGGGGGTTGTCGTCCCTGTGCGTTGCGTGTGTACTCGATCACGAAATGGCAACGGGGCCCGCCTGGCCCCGGGCTTCTCAGGGGGAATCGCTAGCATGATTCCCGGCACGACGAAGTGTCTGGTCGGTGAACCGACCGTGAACACAACTTCCTTAGGAGTATTCGTGACTCTTCAGACCGTCATCCTCGCAGCCGGAATGGGCTCCCGCCTCGGCCGTGCGCTGCCCAAGCCGCTCACCGAGCTCAACGACGGCCGCACGATCATGGGCCAGCAGCACGACAACATCCGGGCCGCTTTCGGATCCGACGCACGCATCACCACGGTGGTGGGCTACCGCGCGGAGACCATCATCGAGGCCTTCCCCTCCGTGAACTACGTCCACAACGACCGCTACGACGAGACCAACACCTCGAAGAGCCTGCTGCGCGCCTTGAGCGCCACCGGCAAGAGCGGCGTGCTGTGGATGAACGGCGACGTCGTCTTCGACCCCATGATCCTCGGTCGCGCCGCCGCGTACATCGAGCGTGACCAGTCGTTCGTCACCGTCAACACCGCCAAGGTCAGCGATGAAGAGGTGAAGTACACCGTCACCGCGGAAGGCTTCATCAAGGAGCTGTCGAAGTCCGTCAAGGGCGGCCTCGGTGAGGCGGTCGGCATCAACTACATCTCCTCCGGCTTCAAGAAGGCGTTCATGCGCCAGCTGCAGCGGGTCGAGGACCAGGACTACTTCGAGCGGGGTCTTGAGCTGGCGATCGCCGAGGACGGCCTGCTGCTCGAGCCGATGGACGTCTCCGACCTGTACGCGGTCGAGGTCGACTTCGCGGAAGACCTGGAGCGCGCGAACCTCTTCGTGTGACGTTCCCCTCCGAGAGCCCCGTTCCGCCATGGACCGGGGCTCTCGGTGTTTTCGCGGACGGGCTTCATAGGATCGGCACATGGCCCCCAAGGTGCACAAGATCCACTCCCTGCCGGACGACGCCCCGTGGGACAAGGGTGTGCCGCCGGTCGGCTCCCCGGAACACCCGATGATGGTCCGCGGGCTCGACCGGGTGCTCTCGATCCAGCGCCCGCTGGTGCTCGCCCACATCCGCAGCATCCGGCTCCGCAACCCGCACGCGACCCCCGACGAGATCATCCGGATCCTGGAGCGCCGCTACCTCGCGGCCGTCACGACCGGCGGAGCCGCGGTGGGGGCGACCGCCGTCGTGCCGGGTATCGGCACGGGGATCACCCTCGCGCTCTCCGGCGTCGAGACCGTGGGGTTCGTGGAATCCACGGCCCTCTTCGCGCAGTCGGTCGCCGAGGTGCACGGCATCGCGGTGGGCAACCCCGACCGTGCCCGCGCTCTCGTCATGACCCTCATGCTCGGCAAGGAGGGCGTCGACCTCGTCGGGCAGCTCGCCCGGCAGGTCACCGGTCGCGGCAGCAGCCGGTCGGCGTACTGGGGCGAGCTGGTGACGAAGTCGCTCCCCCGCGCCGCCGTGGGGCCGCTCGTCGACCAGCTCAAAGGGATGTTCGTGAAGCAGTTCGCAGCCAAGGGCGGGGCTTCCTTCATCGGCAAGGCGATGCCCTTCGGGATCGGCGCGGCGATCGGCGGGGCGGGCAACCACATCCTCGGACGCCGCGTACTCACCACCTCCCACCGAGCCTTCGGGGCCGCGCCCCTCACCCTCCCCGCCGAGCTGGAGCCCATCCCCGGCGCCGAGAAGGTGGAGCTGCGGATGCTGCGAGGAGCGCGCTACGCCGGCAACGCGGTCGCAGGAGCCGCGGGCACCGTGGCGCGCGGCGCGGGATGGGTCGGGCACCGGGTCGGCGAGATCGCCGGTCGCCGACGTGAGCACCCCACGGAGGAACTCGACGCCGGTCCCGGAGACGGCGATCACGGGCTGCCACCGCGACCCGGTTCCGACACGACCACCGAATGAGGGAGCGCGCACCTCGCCAAAGGATCCGCCGCCCCGTTGTGCCGATCATCCAACGGACGGCGCGGACCCGACGCTAGGGTGGAATCCGTGACGGACAAGCCCGACCCCTTTACCACCGCCGGAAAGATCGCGGATCTGCGCGCTCGCTACACCGAGGCCGTCGTCGACGCCGAGACGAAGGCGAAGGAGAAGCAGCACGCCAAGGGCAAGATGACCGCCCGCGAGCGCATCGAGCTCCTCGTCGATCCCGGCAGTTTCGTCGAGTTCGACGAGTACGTACGCCACCGCACCACCGCGTTCGGCATGGACCGCTCGCGCCCGTACGGCGACTCCGTCGTCACCGGCGTCGGCACCATCCACGGCCGCACCGTGGCCGTGTACTCGCAGGACTTCTCCACCTTCGGCGGATCGCTCGGCGAGGTCGCCGGCGAGAAGATCGTCAAGATCATGGAGTTCGCCCTGGCGGGCGGCATGCCCTGCATCGGCATCCTCGACTCGGGCGGCGCGCGCATCCAGGAGGGCGTCGTCGCGCTCGGCAAGTACGGCGAGATCTTCCGCCTGAACACCCGAGCCTCCGGCGTGATCCCGCAGATCTCGATCATCATGGGTCCGGCGGCCGGCGGCGCCGTGTACTCCCCCGCCCTCACCGACTTCGTCATCATGGTCGACAAGACCAGCCAGATGTTCGTCACCGGACCCGACGTGATCAAGACCGTCACCGGCGAGGACGTCGGCATGGAGGAGCTCGGCGGCGCCTACACCCACAACACGCGCTCTGGCGTCGCGCACTACCTGGCCGAGGACGAGGACGACGCGATCGACTACGCGCGCACGCTCCTCGGCTTCCTGCCCGACAACAACATGGCGGAACTGCCGTCCTACGAGAGTGCGTTCGAGTTCGAGACCACGGACGCGGACCGCACGCTCAACACGCTCATCCCGGACTCCCCGAACCAGCCGTACGACATCCACACCGTGATCGAGCACGTCGTGGACGACGGCGACTTCCTGGAGGTCCAGCCGCTGTTCGCGCCGAACATCGTCATCGGCTTCGGACGCATCGAGGGCCGCTCGGTCGGCATCATCGCCAACCAGCCCTCGCAGATGGCGGGCACGCTCAACATCGAGGCGGGCGAGAAGGCGAGCCGGTTCGTGCGCTTCTGCGACGCGTTCTCGCTGCCGATCGTGACCCTCGTCGACGTGCCGGGGTACCTGCCCGGCACCGACCAGGAGTGGACCGGCGTCATCCGCCGCGGAGCCAAGCTCCTCTACGCCTACGCCGAGGCCACCGTGCCGCTCGTGACGGTGATCCTGCGCAAGGCCTACGGCGGCGCGTACATCGTCATGGGCTCCAAGCAGCTCGGTGCCGACGTGAACCTGGCCTGGCCCACCGCGGAGATCGCCGTGATGGGCGGCCAGGGCGCTGTCAACATCCTCTACCGCGGGGAGATCCGCAAGGCGGAGGAAGCGGGAGAGGACGTCGCCGCCGTCCGCACCCGCCTCGCGAACGAGTACACGTACAACGTGGCCTCGCCCTTCCTCGCGGCCGAGCGCGGCGAGCTCGACGGGATCATCGAGCCGGCGAACACGCGGGTGGCGATCGCGAAGGCGCTCCGGGCCCTGCGGGGCAAGCGTGCCGAGCTGCCCCCGAAGAAGCACGGGAACATCCCGCTGTGAGCGGCCAGGAATCCGCCGTCGACGGGGCGCTGCCTGCGCCCGTGATGCTGGAGGTCACCCGCGGCACCGCGACCGAGGAGGAACTCGCAGCCCTCATCGCCGTGCTCGGGGACGCCTACGCGAACGAGCAGGCGGAGGCGACGGTCGAGGAGCCACGGGTCTCGGCATGGACCCGCACGCAGCGTCCGCTGCGTCGGCCCCTACGCCGCGACATTCCCTGGGGACGTTTCGCCGGCTGAGCCGATCGCGGATTTTGTCCCCCAAAATACCTACAGACAACCGTTGCGCGACCCCGCAGACTGAAGGGGACGCTTCGCGTTCGGCTGGTCTCTCTGTCCCAGGGTAGACAGACGCTGATCGGCCACCAGCGGACGGTTTTCGGGTAACTGTCCGCACGGCGAGGGGCAGGCGGATTCGCCGCCCCTCGCCCACTCTCAGCTCCGCGCGTCGGACGCCGTCCCCCGCCGCTCCCTCGCGATCTCGTGCCAGAGGTCGACGGAATCGTCGTCCGATGCCCGAAGGCCCGCGCGACCGACGACGGTGACGGCGACGAGAGGGTCTCGTGCGGAGCGGATGATGATGCGCCCCGTGCCGGCGCTGCGCAGCACCGACGCGAGCTCGTCGCGGATCTCCATGCGCCGGCCCTCGTCGACGCCGTCGAGACCGCCCTCGTCGAACACCGTCACGGAGGCGCCGCGGCGGCGCGCGGCATCGATCGCGTTGCGGACGTCGTCGTTCAGGAGGTCCGCCCCACGCAGCTCGTCGCGAAGACGCCCCTCCGCGAGCCGGGCTTCCAGCCGCTCACCGTCGTCGAGCTGTCCGCGCGACGCCACCACCCGGCTGAGCACGGGGCCTGCGACGGCGAGGGCGAACTGGGTGCGGAGGCGACGCTCGCGCTGGCGCACCCGCTGGGTCGCGTGCCAGGCCGAGACCGCCTGCTGGATCTCCGACAGGCGCTCCGTGTCGCTCACGGCGCGGTCCCAGAACATCACCAGGAGCTGGGCGACCGCGACCCACATGATCGACCCCACCACTCCGAGGTTCAGCGCCACCCCCAGACCCAGCGCGAGGGATGCGGCGACCACGAGCACGACCAGCGTCGCCCAGCCCGCCCACGCGCGGCGACGGACGACACAGACGATGCCGAGCAGACCGAGGGCGCCGATGTACCAGGTGGCGAACGGCGCGGTTCGATCGTCGGGGTCCAGTGAGAGGGTGACCAGCACCGGGATGATCGCGCTCGCTCCGAGAGCGAGGAGCGCCGACCACAGCGGCATCCGCACCGTGGCCGGACTCCCGAGGATCGCGACGTTCACCACCACGAGATACACGGCGATGGCCAGGACCATGAGCAGCGGGGCCGTCGGCTGCTCGATCCACCAGATCCCCCGGGCGACGAAGTACAGCGCGAACCCGACCGCGAGCGAGGTCGCGACGCTGCGCACGGTCCGGTTCATGAGCGCTCCCACCCGAGGGTCACGACGGTGCCTTCCGCGTCCGAGGCGATGTGCGCGGTTCCGGCCACACCGGCCATGCGGGCGAGGATCGAGGCGCGGATGCCGAGCCGGTCGGGACCGATGGCGTCGACGTCGAAGCCGCCGCCGGTGTCCGAGATCGTCACGGCGATGCCCTCGTCACCGTGACCGACGACGAGGATGTGCAGTCCGCGACCATGCGCGTGCGCGACCGCGTTCCCGATCGCCTGGCGGGCCGCGAGGACGAGGGCTCGCGCGGCACGCCCCGGGATGAGGCCGCTGCCGCCGCGCTCCTCCACGATGGCGTCCGCGCCCAGCTCGGAGAGGGCCCGCCGCAGCTCCACGACGATCTGCGCGGCCCCCACCGGCTCGTCGCTGCCCTCTTCCGCGACCGCCACCTCGGTGTTCGCGAGCCGCGTGAGGGCTTCCCTGGCCATCGCCACGGCGAGCTCCCGTGCCCGCTCGCCCTCCGCGCGCTCTGCCGCGATGAGGGCGGCCAGGACGCTGTCGTGCATGAGGGCCGACATGGCGACCCTCTCCTCCTCGGCGGCGGCCGCGGCGGCCGCCGTCGCATACGAGGCCACGGCCGTGCCCCGCGCCTCGTCGACGCCCGCGGCGACCGAGCGGAACATCCAGCCGAGTGAGACGATCACGACGCCGAGGATCAGCGTGAAGGAGACGTCGAACGCCGTCGTCACCCAGAACTCCCGGGAGAACTCCCCCTGCACCAGACGCACGTATCCGTAGACGAACGGCACTCCGACGGCCCACGCGAACTGCAGCCGCACGGGGAAGGCGAGCATCGCCGCCACCACGCCGACGTTCACGAGGAAGAAGATCCACGGCTGATCGCCCGCCACCTTGTCCGCGGGGTCGACGACCAGAGGCCATGCCGCGAGCGCCAAGACATACACGACCGCGAACGTCCCCGCGGCCAGACGCACGCCGCGGCCGACCAGACAGGCGACGAGCATCGCGGTGAGCGGCACGAAGACCGCCACGAGCATCACGATGTGCGCGGTGTCCGGACGGGAGAGCGTGTTCACCGCTGCGATCAGCGCCTGCGCGCCGAGCACGCCGGAGCCCAGGGCGACCACGATCGCGAGGATGCGCTCCATCCGCTTGCCGGTGAACCGCTCGAAGCCGTTCTCCGCGCTGCCGGGAGACGGGATCTTGCTCCAGGCGTCGCGGACGCTCAGCGGCTCAGCGGGCACTCGGCGCCCCGTCGGCCGTCACGATGCCGTCCTCCATCGCGCGCCGCAGCAGATCGACCTTGGTGGGTGCCGGCCGACCGACCTCGACGTACTTCACCCGGATCCGGGTGATGTTCTCCTTCGCGGTGGAGTACGCGACGCCGAGACGCTCGGCCACGGCCTTCAGCGGCAGGCCGGTCGCATACAGGCGGAGCACCTCCCGCTCGCGGGTGGACAGCTGGGCATCGGCGAACGCGCGGTCTCCGTCGACCGCACTCGCCCATTCGACGTTGTTCAGCGCCTCGCCCTGCGCCACGGTGCGGATGGCGTCCAGCACGTCGTCGAGGGCGGAGGACTTGCTGACGACACCGGCCGCACCCGCCGCCAGGGCCTCGCGGACCGCGGCCGGCCGGTCGGCGACGCTGTGGATCACGACGCTGGCGCCGTCGGCGACGAGGGACACGACGTTCTCCGTCACCGTCGTCCCGTCTCCCAGCGTGAGGTCGAGCACGACCACGTCGGCGGGCGGAGCTCCCGTCGAAGACCGCCATACGAGGTAGGAGCCGACCGTGCTCCCGGTGAACACGACGGTCTGGCCGTCCCTGGCGCACGCGGCCTCGAGGCCGAGGCGGACGGACTCGTGGTCGTCGATGAGGGCGACGGTGCTCATGCCCACAGCCTAGTGAGTCGCGGACGCGGGACCGGGAATGCGCTCACCGGGTGAGCAGGGCGACGACCTCGAAGTGATGCGAGTGCGGGAAGAGGTCGAACCCGCGGAGCGCGTCGACCCGCCACCCCAGGCCCCGGAAGGTGCCGAGGTCACGTGCGAGGGCGACGGGGTCGCAGGCGACGTAGGCGATCGCGGACGGAGCCAGCGCATGCACGCCCTCCACGACCGCCCGGCCGGCGCCGGAACGGGGCGGGTCGAGCACGACCGCCCCCGTCGCGCCTCCGCGCCGCGGCTGCTGGAGGAAGCGGTCGACGCGTGCGGTCACGGCGGTCACCTCGAGCGGCGCGAGGTTCGCGGCGGCATGCGCGGTCGCGCGTCGGCTGGACTCGACGGTGACGATGTCGGTCCCACCGAGATCGGCGAGAGTCCGCGCGAAGAGGCCGACGCCGCCGTACAGGTCGTAATGCGTCGCGTCCGGCTCCACATGACCGTCCAGCAGTCCGTACACGGCGCCGTCGAGGACGGAGGCGGCACGCGGATGCACCTGCCAGAACCCGCCGGCGTCGACGTCGAACGTGCGGTCGCCGACGCGCTCCTGCACCACCTCGGGCTTCGGGCGAGGGCGGCGGTCCCTGGGAGCCCGGCGCTCGGCCTCGGGGTGCCGGATGATGCGCACGCGGCCGTCCGCAGGCTCCACGAGCTCGATGCGTCCGGCCTTCTCGCCCCGCAGGGCCAGGGCGGCCTCGGCGATCGCGGGGCGGGCGAGCGGGTAGGTCGAGACCGGAACGACCCGGTGGCTGCGGGCGGCGAACGGGCCGATCCGCCCGCCGTCGTCGACGTGCAGCGTCACCCGGGTGCGCCACCCCGTCCCGTCCCCGGACTCCACGGCCTCGATCTCCGGGGCTTCGAGGCCGGGACCGGCGAAGCGGTCGAACGCCTCCGAGAGGACCTGTCGCTTGAGCGCACGCTGGTGGTCGAGGTCGATGTGCCCGAGGTCGGCACCCCCCGGCCGCTGGGCGGGGTCGTGCGCGACGTCCGCCTCCGGCCAGATGTGCGGCCGGCGATGCGGGGAGGCGTCGAGGACCTCGATCGTCTCGGCGCGCCAGAAGCTCCGGGTATCGGGCTCCCCGGCGCCTGCGGACGGGTCGAGCAGCCGGGCACGGACGCGCTCCCCCGGGATCGCGTCGGAGACGAAGACCACGCGTCCCTCGTGACGGGCGATGAAGGTGCCTCCGTGGGCGATGCCGGTGATGTCGAGATCGAGCACGTCGGCTGCGGAGGAAGTCATCCTTCGAGGATACGGTGGTCTCCATGCGCGTCTGCCTCGCCTCCACCTCCCCCGCCCGGCTCATGCTGCTGCGTCAGGCCGGCATCGAACCGCTCACCCTGTCGCCGGAGGTGGACGAGGACGCCCTGGCCGCCGCCGCAGAGGAGCGCATGGGCCCCCTTGCGCCCGCCGACCTCGTGCTGCTGCTCGCCCGTGCGAAGTCCGCGGCCGTCGCCGAGCGGCTGGCCGCCGAGGGCGCGTTCGACGGCATCGTCATCGGAGGGGACTCGATGTTCGCCCTCGGGGACCGGGTGTACGGCAAGCCCTACACGCCGGAGGAGGCTACGCGCCGGTGGCAGGAGATGCGCGGCGCCACGGGGGTGCTGCACTCCGGGCACTCCGTGTTCCGCGTATCCCCCGGTTCCGAGCCCGTCGAGGCGACCGCGGTCGCGGAGGCGGCGGTGACGTTCGCCGATGACATCAGCGAGGAGGAGATCGCTGCGTACGTGGCGTCGGGCGAGCCGCTGCACGTCGCGGGAGCCTTCACCGTGGACAGCCTCGGCGGCGCCTTCATCACCAAGGTCGAGGGCGATCCCTCCACCGTCGTGGGGATGTCGTTGTCCACCGTGCGCCGTCTCACCGCCGACCTCGGGGTCCGGTGGACGGATCTGTGGTCGTAGACTCCCCTCCACGTTTTTCCCTCTTTCTTGTCGAGAGTCGTCAAAAGTATCGGGATGCTACTCGCTAGGCTGGCAACCATGCCTGAAATCGCGAAGGTGCTCGTCGCCAACCGCGGCGAGATCGCCGTCCGCATCGTCCGTGCCGCTCGTGACTCCGGGATCGCCTCGGTCGCCGTCTACGCCGACCAGGACAGGGACGCACTGCATGTGCGCCTGGCCGACGAGGCGTACGCGCTCGGTGGCGCGACGAGCGCCGAGACGTACCTCCAGATCGAGAAGATCCTCTCCGTCGCCCGCCGCGCCGGTGCCGACGCCGTGCACCCCGGCTACGGCTTCCTCGCGGAGAACGCCGAGTTCGCGCGCGCGGTGATCGACGCCGGAATGATCTGGATCGGCCCCTCCCCGGAGGCGATCGAGGCGCTCGGCGACAAGGTCACCGCCCGCCACGTGGCCGAGAAGGTCGGTGCACCCCTCGCGCCCGGCACCCCCGGCCCGGTCTCGGGCGCCGACGAGGTCGTCGCCTTCGCGCAGGAGTATGGTCTGCCGATCGCGATCAAGGCGGCCTACGGCGGCGGCGGACGCGGCCTCAAGGTCGCCCGTGAGCTCGACGAGGTCGCGGAGCTGTTCGAGTCCGCCACCCGTGAGGCCGTCGCGGCGTTCGGTCGTGGCGAGTGCTTCGTGGAGAAGTACCTCGACAAGCCCCGGCACGTCGAGACCCAGTGTCTCGCCGACGCCGAGGGCAACGTCGTCATCATCTCGACCCGCGACTGCTCGCTGCAGCGCCGGCACCAGAAGCTCGTCGAGGAGGCGCCGGCCCCGTTCCTCACGCCCGAGCAGAACGAGAAGCTCTACTCGGCGTCCAAGGCCATCCTCAAGGAGGTCGGCTACGTCGGCGCGGGCACGTGCGAGTTCCTCATCGGCGCTGACGGCACGGTCTCCTTCCTCGAGGTGAACACGCGCCTCCAGGTCGAGCACCCCGTGTCGGAGGAGGTCACCGGGATCGACCTCGTCCGCGAGCAGTTCCGCATCGCCGCCGGTGGGACGATCGACTACGACGACCCCCAGCCGCAAGGCCACTCCATCGAGTTCCGCATCAACGGCGAGGACCCGGGTCGCGGGTTCCTCCCCCAGCCCGGCCCCATCCACGTCTTCAAGACCTTCGGCGGCCCCGGCATCCGCCTCGACTCCGGGGTCACCGCCGGGGACGCGGTCTCCGGCGCGTTCGACTCGCTGCTCGCCAAGATCATCGTCACCGGCAAGGACCGTGCCGAGGCCCTGGAGCGCGCGCGTCGGGCTCTGGACGAGTTCGAGGTCGCGGGTCTGCCCACCGTCATCCCGTTCCACCGCAAGGTCGTCCGCGATCCCGCCTTCACGGCCGAGGACGGGACGTTCGGGGTGTACACGCGCTGGATCGAGACGGAGTTCGACAACGACATCCCCGCGTGGGACGGCGAGCTCGAGGCTCCGGCTCCGGCGAACGCCCGGCACACCGTGGTCGTCGAGGTCGGCGGCAAGCGCCTGGAGGTCAGCCTGCCCGATCGCGTCGCGGTCGCCCCCGGCACCACCGGCCGCCCGGCCGCCGTCCCGCCATCGCGCCGCAGCCATGCCACGGTCGCCAACGCCGGGGCGTCCGGTGATGCGGTGAAGTCGCCGATGCAGGCCACGGTCGTCAAGGTCGCGGTCGAGGAGGGGCAGCAGGTCGTCAAGGGCGACCTCGTCGTCGTCCTCGAGGCGATGAAGATGGAGCAGCCGCTGCAGGCGCACAAGGATGGCGTGGTGGGCAACATCGACGCCGCCGCGGGCACCACGGTCTCCGCCGGTCACCAGCTCCTCACGATCTCCTGACCCGAGACCCCGCTTTCACGCCGAGACCCCGGGCTGCAGATGTCTGCAGCCCGGGGTCTCGGCGATTGCGGGGGGTCTCGGGTCAGGAGATGTTCACGAGGTGCATCGCGCGGCTCGCGTCGGTGATGCTGCTCGACAGCGAGGGGTACGCGGCGAACACGCGGGAGACCTGGTCCACGGTGAGGCGACGCTCGACCGCGATCGCGATGGGGTAGATGAGCTCGGAGGCCTTCGGGGCCACGATCACGCCGCCGATCACCGTGCCGGAGCCCTTGCGGGCGATGAGCTTGACGAAGCCGTCCTTGATGCCCATCATCTTCGCGCGCGGGTTAGCGGCGAGCGGGAGCTTGTAGACCATGCCGTCGGCGAGGCCGTCCTCGACGTCCTTGACGCCGTAGCCGACGGTCGCGATCTCCGGCGCCGTGAAGATGTTGGAGGTGATCTTGATGAGCTCGAGCGGGATGACGATGTCCCCCAGCGCGTGGAACACCGCCGTCCGCCCCTGCATCGAGGCCACCGAGGCCAGCGGGAAGAAGTTCGTGCAGTCCCCGACCGCGTACACGTTCGGCACCGAGGTGCGCGCGACGCGGTTCACCCGGACGTGACCGGAGTCGTCGAGCTCGACGCCGGCCTCCTCCAGGCCGATGCCCGCGGTGTTCGGGATGGAGCCGACAGCCATGAGGCAGTGGCTGCCCTCGACGGTGCGACCGTCCGACAGGGTCACGGTGACGCCGTCACCGACGACCTCGACCTTCTCGGCCCGCGACTTGGACAGCACCTGCATGCCGCCGCGCTTGAACACCTTCTCCAGCACCCGCGCCGCATCCTGGTCCTCGCCGGGGAGAACCTGCTCCCGGCTGGAGACGAGCGTGACCTTCGCGCCGAGGTTCATGTAGGCGGAGGCGAACTCCGCGCCGGTCACGCCGGAGCCGACGACGATGAGGTGCTCGGGCAGCGCCTTCATGTCGTAGAGCTGCGTCCACGTGAGGATGCGCTTGCCGTCGGGCTTGGCGGAGTCGAGCTCGCGCGGCGAGGCGCCGACCGCGACGACGATGGTGTCGGCCTCGACGCGGTCGAAGTCGGTGCCCCGCTCGCCCGTGGAGACGACGATGGCGTTCGGACCCTCCAGCCGGCCGTGACCGGAGAGGATCCGCACGCCGGCGTCGAGGAGGGTGGTGCGCATGTCCTCGGACTGCTGACCGGCCAGCGCCACGAGGCGCTTGTTCACGGCGGCGAGGTTGATGGCGATCTCCGGCTTGAGCGGCTTGCCGTTCTCGCCCTTGGCGTAGAAGTTCACGCCCAGGTCGCTGGCCTCGGAGATGGCGACCGCGGCGTCCGCCGTCGCGATGAGGCTCTTCGACGGCACCACGTCGGTGAGCACGGCCGAACCGCCGACACCGACGCGCTCGACGAGGGTGACCTCCGCTCCGAGCTGGGCGGCCGCCAGGGCCGCCTCGTAACCGCCGGGTCCGCCGCCGAGGACGGCGACGCGCTGAGTGCGCTCGAAAGTGGTGGAAGACATGCTCTCCATTCTTCCGCAATCCTGGCACCGGAGCCTGCCACTTCCTAGAGTGGATCCATGCCTGAAACCCACAGCAACCCCCTCGACGACCCCACTGCGAACCCGTTCGAGGTCGCAGCCGAAGCCGCCGCCGACATCGCGCGGCTGACCGGCGTCGAGAAGCACGACATCGCCCTCACGCTCGGCAGCGGCTGGGGCAAGGCGGCCGACCTCATCGGCGAGACCGTCGCGACCATCCCCGCGACCGAGGTCACCGGATTCTCGAAGCCCGCCCTGGAGGGCCACGTCGGCACCCTGCGCAGCATCCGGACCCCGGGCGGGAAGAACGTCCTCGTCATCGGCGCCCGCACGCACTACTACGAGAACCACGGCGTGCGCCGGGTCGTGCACAGCGTCCGCACCGCCGCAGCCACCGGCGCGAAGATCATGGTCCTCACCAACGGCGCGGGAGGCATCCGCGAGACGTGGAAGCCCGGGCAGCCCGTGCTGATCAGCGATCACATCAACCTCACCGCCGACTCTCCCCTGGAGGGCGCGACCTTCATCGACCTCACCGACCTGTACGCGAAGCGTCTGCGCGACATCGCCCGGACGGTCGACCCCACGCTCGACGAGGGCATCTATACGCAGTTCCGCGGCCCGCACTACGAGACCCCGGCCGAGGTGCAGATGGCGAAGCACATCGGCGGCCACATCGTCGGCATGTCCACCGCGCTCGAGGCGATCGCCGCGCGCGAGGCCGGCATGGAGATCCTCGGGTTCTCGCTCATCACGAACCTCGCCGCCGGCATCCAGCAGACGCCGCTGAGCCATGCCGAGGTCATCGAGGCCGGACGCGAGGCGGAGCCGGTGATCTCCGCCCTGCTGGCCCGGGTGGTCGAGGCCCTGTGAGCGAGGAGCGGCTCGCCCAGGCCCGCGCCTGGCTGCGCCAGGACCCCGACCCGCAGACCCGCGACGAGCTGGCCGGCATCGTCACCCGTGCCGCTTCCGGGGACGAGGCCGCTGCGGCGGAGCTCGACGACCGCTTCGGCAGTCGTCTCGCGTTCGGCACGGCCGGGCTCCGCGGCGCGCTCGGGGCGGGAAGCAACCGGATGAATCGGGTGCTCGTCTCCCAGGCCGCCGCGGGCTTCGCGGCGTACCTGCGCGAGCGGGCCGCGGGGGCGACGCCGACGGTCGTGATCGGCTACGACGGACGCCGGAACTCCCGGGTCTTCGCTCAGGACTCCGCGGAGCTGTTCGCCGGGGCCGGCCTGCGCGCGATCCTGCTCCCCCGCCTGCTGCCGACGCCCGTGCTGGCCTTCGCCGTGCGTCACCTCGGCGCCGATGCCGGCGTGATGGTGACCGCGAGCCACAACCCGCCGGACGACAACGGCTACAAGGTGTACCTCGGTGGCCCGGATGCCGGCTCGCAGATCGTCGCTCCCGCCGACGCCGAGATCGCCGCCCACATCCAGCGGATCGCGGACAGCGGGGACGTCCGGGCCCTGCCGCGGTCCACCGCCTACGAGACCGCGGCCGAGGACCTCGTCCAGGCCTACGTCGCCGCCACCGCCGCGGTCGCGCCGGCGCCCGCGGGGGCCCGCCGCCTGCGCTGGGTCTACACCGCGATGCACGGTGTCGGCTGGGAGACGGTCGCCCGCATCGTCGATGCCGCCGGCTACCCGCGGCCGATCGTGGTCGACGAGCAGCTGCATCCGGACGCGACGTTCCGCACGGTCTCCTTCCCGAACCCCGAGGAGCCGGGGGCCATGGATCTCGCGTTCGCCACCGCCAGGAGGGCGAAGGCGGACTTCATCCTCGCGAACGACCCGGACGCCGACCGCCTCGCCGTGGCCGTCCCGGACGAGACCGCCGCGGACGGCTGGCGCCGTCTCACGGGCAACGAGGTCGGCCTGCTGCTCGGCGCGCGTGCCGCGCGGCAGGCGGCGGGCACTCCCGGCGCCTCGCTCGCCTGCTCGCTCGTCTCCTCCCCCGGGCTCGGCGCCATCGCCGCCCACCACGGGCTGGACTTCCATGAGACGCTCACCGGCTTCAAGTGGATCTCCCGGGCGCCAGGCATCGTCTTCGGCTTCGAGGAGGCCCTGGGCTATCTCGTCAACCCCGAGACCGTGCGCGACAAGGACGGCATCTCCGCCGCGGTCGCCGTGCTCGGCCTGGCCGCCGAGGCTCAGGAGCGCGGGCTCACCCTCGCCGATCTCGTCCGCGAGGTGGGCGACGCGTACGGGCACTTCGCGAGCGCGCAGGTGTCGGTGCGGGTGGCGGATCTGTCGCTCATCGGCACGGTGATGCTCTCGCTGCGGTCGCTTCCGCCCACGCAGATCGCGGGACGTTCGATCGCGTCGGCCGAGGACCTGCTGCAGAGCGCTCCGGGGCAGCCCTCCGGAGACGTGCTGCGGTACCGGCTCTCGGACGGCTCCCGGGTGATCGTCCGGCCGAGCGGCACGGAGCCGAAGCTCAAGGTGTACATCGACGCCACGGGGGATTCCGCCGAGGCGGCCGCAGCGGCCGTCGCCGAGCTGGAGGCGGGCGTCCGGGTCCTCCTGGACGAGCGCTCCTGACCATGCCCGTCCGCCACGTCGTCGTCAGCGCCCACAACGGCGTGCACGCACGGCCGGTCGCGGAGCTCGTGCGCCTCGCGCAGGCGCACGAGCTCCCGGTCACGCTGCGCACCGCGGACGGCGCGGCCGTGGATCTGCGCAGCGTCCTCGCGGTGATGGACCTCGCCCTCGCACCCGGCGACGCCGTGACCCTGGAGACGCCGGCAGGCCCCGCCTCGGAGAGCGTCCTCGACCAGCTCACCCGCGTGCTCGCCCCCGACGCCTGAGCCTCAGCCGTCGATCACGGCGACGAGCTCGTCGAGGAAGCCCTCGAAGGTCGCGCTGCGCCGGACGATCCGCTGCACGCTCTCGCGCTCGCTGAACACCTCCACGAGCTGCTCGAACACGGTCTGGAAGGCGGCGCGGTCGCTCTCGCTGAAGGCGGCCAGCGCGACGACCTGCACGCGTCCGTCGCCCCAGGCCGCCGACCCCTCGGCCACGCCGAGCGCGATCGCCGTGCGCGCCGCGGTCATCTGCAGCGCGTGCGGCACGGCGAGCGCGTCGGTGAAGGCCGTGGAGGACATGCGCTCCCGGATGATCGTGTTCTCCACGTAGTCGTCGCCGATCAGGCCGGCCCGCACGAGCGGCGCGCCGAGCCGCCGGATGATGGCCTCCTCCCCCTCGTCCGGAAGGGGATGCACGAAGGCGTCGGGGTGGAAGTAGCGCGCGAGCTCCTCCCGGAGCCGGGCGAGCCGTCGCCCCCGGCGCAGGCGCCCTGCAGCCTGCTGGATGCGGTCGACGTCCGCGTCGGTGAGGAACGGCTGGATGCGCACGAAGCGGTCGCCGGAGGCCCCGGGCTCGATCGTGCTCAGCACGAGGTCGGTGTCGAACGACGCCCAATCCGGGTCAACGTTCGTGATGACGCTGGTGACCTCGATGGCCGAACCGAGCGAGCGGTCCACGCTCGACCGCAGGAGTTCGTGGAGTTCGTAGTAGCCGGGGCAGACGATGGTCGCCGTGAGGATGGACTCCGCTTTGCGACTCCGCTCCAGCCGCCCCCCGACGTGCATGGCGATGTAGGCGATCTCGTCGTCGTGGATGGGCGTGCCGAGCCGGTCGTGCAGGCCGCTTGCGATCGACACCGCGACCTCGAAGATCATCGGGTACGTCGTCTTCAGCGAGCGGGTCAGCGGATTCCGGGTGAGCGCGCTCTCCTCGGCACGGCGCAGGAGGTTCTGCACGTGCAGCGCGAGACGGAGCACGAAGGTCTCGTCGACGAGGTCGACCCGGTAGTCGTCGGCCGCCCGCGCGATCTCCGCGCGGACCGCCGCCTCCACGTCCGGACTGACGCCGCTGCGCGCGAGTTCCCGTGTCGCCTCGCCGCCCGGAGCGACGATGCGCGTCAGGACGAGGGAGGCCAGGTGTCCGCTGTCCCCCTCCCCGAGCACCACGTCGAAGTGCGCGGCCGCGAGCCGCGCGATGACGGCACCGACCCGCGGGATCTCGGGTCGAGCGCCGGACGGCGGAGCCTCGAGGGCCCGGCCGGCCGCCACCCGCTCGGCGGCGATCGCGATGTGCAGCAGGACGTCGGCGATCGCGAGTTCGTTGACGTAGTAGCCCAGCTCGCCGAGTTCTCCCACCAGGGCGGACTTGAAGGGTCCCACCGCTCGCGCGTCGACCGCGGTCCCGGAGAGGGCCCGCCGGAAGATCTCGGGGTGGAACGAGGCGTCGTCCATCTCGTCATGGGCGAGGCGGCTGAGCAGACGCCGCTGCGCCGCTTCGTCGCCGCGGAGCCGCACCCGTTCGCGCGCCCGCTCCAGCATGAGGTCGGTGCCGTCGAGGAGGCTGCGCACCCGCACGAGATCGGCCTCGAGGGTCGCCTCGCTCACGTGCAGCGCGTCCGCGGTGTCGAAGACGTCGATGCCCTCCGGCGCGTCGAGGAGGAGCCGGACGAGCGCATGGAGGCGTTCCCGGGGTGCGGAGTCGCCGCCCTGCCGCACCCGGAGCGCGCCACGGGCGCCGGGGCCCGCCCGATAGCCCGCCGGGCCGGACTCGACGACCGCGGCACCGGGCGTGCGGGCGTTCAGGGCCGCGACGTAGGAACGGATGCTGCGGGGCGTCACGCCGAGGAGGTCGGCCAGCGTGCCCGCGGTCGCCCAGCCCTCCTCGCGCAGCAGGGCGGCGAGGAGCTGGTCCTGACGCTGGCGCGACATGATCCCTCCGAGTTCCCGTGCTGACGGCACTGTCCGACTGCTCTCCATGATGACAGCCTCCGGGGGCAGGGGCGCGGCGAGCAGGGTTCCGCAGGGGCGGAAGAGAACGTGTTGGTGCCGCCGCGCCCGCGTTTCCCAGACTGTTCTCAGGAAGGTGACATCGATGAGGATTCTCGTGGTCTGCGGCGCCGGTGCGTCGAGCACGTTCGTCGCCCAGCGCCTGCGCACCGCCGCCGCCGCGGCGGGACTGGACTGGGACGCGGACGCCGGCGTCGAGAGCACCGTCTCCCTCGGAGGGCACGACCTCGTCCTCGTGGGCCCGCACCTCCGCGAGCGCCTCGGCGCCATCCGCGTTCTGACCCGCGCGCCCGTCGCGGTCCTGCCGGACGATGTGTTCGCCGATCGCGACGGCAGCCGCACGCTTCTCCTCGCCCAGTCGACCCTCGCCGCCGCCGGCGGGGCCCCGAAAGGAACACCATGACCGCCACCCGCACCGTCCGCATCGGCTCTTCACACGGACTGCACGCCCGGCCCGCCAAGATCTTCGCGCAGGCCGCGAAGGACTCCGGCCTCGCGGTCACGATCGCCAAGGACTCCGGCAAGCCGGTCAACGCCGCGAGCATCCTCGGGGTGATCGCCCTGGCCATCGAGCACGGCGACTACGTGACGCTCACGGCCGAGGGCGACGGCGCGGAGGGGGTCCTGGACACGCTCACCGAGCTGCTGACCACCGACCACGACCAGGACGCCGCCGGATGAGCGCGCTGCGAGGGGTGGGCATCGGTCTCGGCGTCGCGCAGGGGCCGGTCGTCCGCATGACCGAGGCACTGCCCGCGCCCGAGAACACGCCGAGCACCGCGGGGGCGGAGGCCGAGCGTGCGCGGGTCCGCGAGGCCGTCGCCGTCGTCGCGCAGGAGCTGACCCAGCGCGGCGAGGCCGCCGGTGGTGCGGCGCAGGAGGTGCTCGAGGCGCAGGCGATGATCGCCGAGGACCCCACCCTGCAGGACGAGGTCGACAGCAGGATCGACGCCGGCGCCACCGCGGAGTGGGCTGTGCACGACGCCTTCGCGGGCTTCCGGGCCACACTCGAAGCCGTCGGCGGCTACCTCGGCGAGCGTGCCGCCGATCTCGACGACATCGCGCAGCGGGTGCTCGCCCGACTGCGCGGTGTGGAGGCCCCCGGCGTGCCCGACCCTGGGCACCCGTTCGTCCTCGTGGCGCGCGACCTCGCGCCCGCCGACACCGCGCTGCTGAACCTCGACCAGGTGCTCGCCCTCGTCACCACCGACGGCGGCCCGACCTCCCACACGGCGATCCTCGCCAGGGAGAAGGGCATCGTGGCTGTGGTCGGCGTCGGCGACGGGCACGCTCTGACGACCGGGGAGACCGTGATCGTCGACGCGGCCGCGGGTGTCATCACCCGCGAGCCGACCGATGACGAGCGCGCCCGCGCCGCCGAGCGCGCCGCCGCCCGCCGCGCCGCCGACGACGCCCCGCTCACACCCGGCGCGCTCGCCGACGGCACATCGGTCGCGCTGCTCGCGAACCTGGGGAAACCGGCCGATGCCGCCGACGCGGTCGCGCGGGGCGCCGAGGGCGTCGGCCTGTTCCGGACGGAGTTCCTGTTCCTCTCCGCGTCGCAGGCGCCGACGGTCGCCCAGCAGCGGGACGCCTACCGCGAGCTCCTGGAGGCCTTCCCCGGCAAGAAGGTCGTCGTGCGGATGCTCGACGCGGGGGCCGACAAGCCGCTGGCCTTCCTCAACGACGCACACGAGGAGAACCCGGCCCTGGGATTGCGCGGCCTGCGGGCACTCCGCGCGAGCGAGGACATCCTCCGCGAGCAGCTGACCGCGCTGGCCGAGGCCGACGCCGCGACCGACGCCGACCTGTGGGTCATGGCACCCATGGTGGCCACCGTCGAGGAGACCGTGTACTTCACCGGCCTCGCCCGCGAGTACGGGCTGAAGACGGCCGGCGTCATGGTCGAGGTGCCCTCCAGCGCCCTGCTCGCCGATCGGGTGCTCGCGCACGCCGATTTCGCGTCCATCGGCACCAACGACCTCACCCAGTACACGATGGCCGCGGACCGGCTGCTCGGCTCCGTCGCGTCGTTCCAGGACCCCTGGCACCCCGCAGTGCTGCGCCTGGTGCGCGAGGTCGGCGCGGCCGGCGCCCGTCTCGGCAAGCCGGTCGGCATCTGCGGCGAGGCCGCGGCCGATCCGCTGCTCGCCGTCGTCCTCGTGGGGCTCGGCGCGACGAGCCTCTCCATGGCGCCGTCGGCCCTCGCGGACGTCCGCCAGGCGCTCGCCGCCCGGACTCGCGACGATGCCCTCCGCCTCGCGGAAGCCGCGCTCGGCGCGGACGACGCCCCCTCCGCCCGCACCGCTGCGGCGACCCTCGCCGCGGCACTCCCCCCTCATCAGAAAGAGACCACATCATGACGACGACGTCACCCGCTGCCACCGCCCCCGGTGGCCTCCGCGTGGGCGTGCAGCGTTTCGGCACGTTCCTCTCCGGCATGATCATGCCGAACATCGCGGCCTTCATCGCCTGGGGCTTCATCACGATGCTCTTCATCCCGAAGGGCTTCTTCGGGGCCGAGAGCCCGTTCGGCTGGCACTGGGCCGGCGTCGCCGAGATCATCGGCGGCGGCGGCGACTCCGCCGTCCTCGGCTGGCAGGGCGCGATGACCGCGGTCGCCGAGGGCGCGGACGGCAACATCCTGGCCTACGTGGGCCTGGTCGGCCCGATGGTCACCTACCTGCTGCCCCTCCTGATCGCGAACACGGCCGGACGCATGGTCTACGGCGAGCGCGGTGGCGTGGTCGCCACGATCGCGACCGTCGGCGTGATCGTCGGGACGAACATCCCGATGTTCCTCGGCGCCATGATCATGGGCCCGATCGCCGCGTGGATCATGAAGCAGGTCGACAAGCTGTGGGACGGCAAGATCCGCCCCGGCTTCGAGATGCTCGTCAACAACTTCTCCGCCGGCATCCTGGGCATGATCCTCGCCATCGTCGGGTTCTTCGCCTTCGGCCCGGTCATGCTCGGCATCAGCGCCGCGCTGGGGGCGGCCGTCGACTGGCTCGTCTCGCTCAACCTGCTGCCGCTCGTGTCGATCATCGTCGAGCCGGCCAAGGTGCTGTTCCTCAACAACGCCATCAACCACGGCGTGTTCACCCCGCTGGGGATCGAGCAGGCCGCCGAGACGGGCAAGTCGATCCTCTTCCTCATCGAGGCGAACCCCGGCCCCGGCCTCGGTCTGCTGCTCGCCTTCACCTTCTTCGGGGTCGGCGCGGCGAAGGCCTCCGCTCCCGGTGCCGCCATCATCCAGTTCTTCGGCGGCATCCACGAGATCTACTTCCCGTACGCGCTCAGCAAGCCGACCACGATCCTCGCGCTCATCGCGGGTGGAGCGGCCGGTGTGACCACCAACATGGTCCTCGGCGGCGGGCTCGCCTTCCCGGCGGCCCCGGGCAGCATCATCGCCGTGACCGCCGCGGCCATCGGCCCGGGCGTCGCCAACCTCCTCGTCGTCTACCTGTCGGTCATCATCGCGGCGACCGTGACGTTCCTCATCACCGGCGTCATCCTGCGGGCCTCGCGCACGCGCGACCTCGCCGCCGAGGGCGACGCGTTCGGCGCGGCGATCGCGCAGACCGAGGCGAACAAGGGCAAGTCGTCCGCGGCGATGGACGCCCTGCGCACCTCGACCGCGACGCCGGCTCCGGAGACCACGCCGGCTCCCGCCACCACCGCGGTCGCGGCGGCCCCGATCGAGACCATCGTGTTCGCGTGCGACGCCGGCATGGGCTCGTCCGCCATGGGTGCCAGCGTGCTCCGCAACAAGCTGAAGAAGGCCGGCATCGAGGGCGTCACCGTCACGAACGCCGCCATCGCCAACCTCGACGGCGGCGCCGACGTGGTCATCACGCAGCAGCAGCTCACCGACCGGGCCACGGCGAAGTCGCCGGACTCCCGGCACGTGTCGGTGGACAACTTCATGAACTCGCCGAAGTACGACGAGGTCGTCGAGATGGTCAAGGAACAGCGAAAGGACGAAGAATGAGCGTTCTCACTGCCGAGCAGGTCCGCATCCACCCGGGAGGCGCGTCGCGGGACGATGCGCTCCAGGAGGCGACGGACATCCTCGTCGCCGCCGGTGCGGTGACCCCGGCGTACGTCGACGCGATGCGCCAGCGCGAGGAGACCGTGTCGACGTACATGGGCAACGGGCTGGCCATCCCGCACGGCACGAACGAGGCGAAGGACGCCATCCTCGCCTCGGCCCTCTCCGTCGTCCGCTACGACGGCGGCGTCGACTGGGACGGCGAGCAGGCGCGATTCGTGATCGGCATCGCCGGGGTCGGCGACGAGCACCTCGACATCCTGTCGCGCATCGCGATCCTCTTCTCGGAAGAGGACGACGTCGCGCGGCTGGAAGCGGCGGCGACGCCGGACGAGCTGTTCGCTCTCCTCTCGGAGGTGAACGAGGGATGAAGGCGGTCCACTTCGGGGCGGGCAACATCGGGCGCGGTTTTGTCGGCCTGCTCCTGCACGAGGGCGGTTACGAGGTCGTGTTCAGCGACGTCGCGGACGCGCTCGTGGAGGCGATCGACCGGGCGGACTCGTACACCGTGCACGAAGCCGGCCCCGGAGGGACCGACCACGTCGTCTCCGGGT
Organism: Microbacterium sp. LCT-H2; assembly: GCF_001866135.1. Lineage (GTDB taxonomy): Bacteria > Actinomycetota > Actinomycetes > Actinomycetales > Microbacteriaceae > Microbacterium. The sequence continues at coordinate 72,565 of NZ_MODW01000006.1, read as the reverse complement.
TCCGTGCGGTGAACAGCCGCACGGACCCGGCCGTGGTGGCGGAGGAGGTGGCGACGGCCGACGTCGTCACGACCGCCGTCGGCCCCACCGTGCTGCGGTTCGTCGCCCCGTCGATCGTCGCCGGGCTCGCGCTGCGCTCGCCCGAGGCCGCGCCGCTGCAGGTGATGGCGTGCGAGAACGCCATCGGCGCCACCGATCAGCTGCGGCAGGAGATCGTCACCGCGGCGGGGCCGGACGCCGACGCCCTCCTCGCGCGTGCGGTGTTCGCGAACACCGCCGTCGACCGGATCGTGCCCGCGCAGCCGGAGGGCGGCGGCATCGACGTCACGGTGGAGCCGTACTTCGAGTGGGCGATCGAGGCCCGGCCGTTCGGCGACACCCCGCCGCGCATCCCCGGCGCCCATTTCGTCGACGACCTCGCTCCGTACATCGAGCGCAAGCTCTTCACGGTGAACACCGGTCATGCCGCCACCGCGTACTTCGGGGCACGGGCGGGCATCGAGCGGATCTCGGACGCCCTCGCGGACGAGGCGATCGCCGCGCAGGTCTCCGCGGCGCTGGAGGAGACCTCTGCGGTGCTGGTCGTCGAACACGGTCTCGACCCCGCGGAGCTGGCGCAGTACCGCGCGACCATCCTCGAGCGGTTCCGCAATCCCGCGCTCGTGGACACCGTGCAGCGCGTCGGCCGGCAGCCGCTGCGGAAGATCTCCCGGCACGAGCGCTTCATCGGTCCCGCGGCGATGGCGGCCGAGCACGGACTCTCGACGGACGCCCTCGTGGCAGCCGTCGCCGCCGCGCTGGCGTTCGACGACCCCGCCGACGAGCAGTCGGTCGAGTTGCAGGCCCTGCTGCGCACCGAAGACCCCACGGGCTTCACCGTCCGCACCACGGGACTCGATCCGGAGCACCCGCTCTTCTCCGCCGTCCGCGACGCGGTAGCGCGCCGTCAGGCGGCACTCGCCGGCTGAGAGGACGCGGCGTCCGGGCGGGAGTAGCGTTGCTGCTGTGCAGCAGAAGCCCCGACGCCGCGTCCTGAGACGAGTCCTGTGGAGTGTGGCGATCGTCCTCCTCCTCGCCGTCGGCGGAATCCTCGTGTGGAGCCAGGTCGGTGTCATGGCCGCAGAGCCCGAACCGCTCGCCGCCGTCCGGGAGAATCCTGCGATCACCGTGACCGACGCCGAGGAGGGGATCGTCCTGGAGCCCGCGGACGGCGACTCCGACCGCGGACTCGTCTTCATCCCGGGAGCGAAGGTCGACCCGTGGGCCTACGCCTCGATCCTCCAGGGGCTCGCGGAAGAGGGCACCACGGTCGTGATCACCCGGCCCTGGCTCCACCTCGCGTTCTTCGATCCGCGCGGCCTCGACTCGTTCACGAGCGCCGCGACCGACGTGGACACCTGGGCCGTGGGCGGCCACTCCCTCGGCGGCGTGCGCGCCTGCCAGCTCGCGACGGACGCCGACGCCCTCGTCCTCTTCGCCTCCTACTGCGCGACCGACCTCGCAGGCACCGACCTTCCTGTACTGAGCGTCTCCGGGAGTGAGGACGGCCTCTCCACGCCGGAGAAGATCGCGGACGCCCGGTCTGAGCTCCCCGCAGACGCCGAGTTCATCGAGATCGACGGCGCCTCCCACGCCTCCTTCGGTGACTACGGGCCCCAGTCCGGTGACGGCACCGCGACCATCGACGACGAGGAGATGCACGCCGAGGTCACCGAGGTCGTCGGCGGCTTCCTGGAGCAGGTCGCGCCCTAGGCCGCCCGCGGATCCCCGAGGATCGGGTCGAGCAGCGGATGCAAGTGCCGGGTGGAGAGAACCCCCGCGGCCGACCGCGCACCCGCCGAGAGCGCCGACGCCAGGTCCGCTCCTGCCAGCCGCGCGTCGAGGACTCCGGCCAGGAATGCGTCGCCCGCGCCGTTGGTGTCGACGACGGCGGTCGGCAGCGCGGGCACCCGCAGCTCGGCCCCGTCCTCCCCCACCGCGACCGCTCCCTCGGCGCCGAGGGTGCACACGGCGAACGCCGCTCCCCCCGCGACGACGGCGCGCAGGAACTCCACCGGGTCGGCCAGCCGATCCGCGTTGCAGAAGACGGCCGCGGCCCCCGCCAGGAACGGCCGGTGGTACGCGTCGATGCCGTCGTAGTCGTGCACGTCGACCCAGAGCGGCGTGCCACTGGCCGCCGCGAGCGGGAGCAGCCGCCGCGGCTCGGCGGCCAGATCGAGCACGACGGCGTCGGCGGCGGCCATCGCCGTGGCGTACGCGGCGTCCTCCATCCCCGTCGTCTCCCCCGGAGTGGAGAGGTACAGCGACACCCGGTCACCCTGCGGAGTCATCAGGTTGAGGTGCCGTTCCGTGGTTCCGTGCGTCCACTGCGCGACCACCCCGGCGGCCTCGAGTGTCGCACGCACCCGGAGCCCGTCCTCGTCCTCCCCGGCGACGGCATGCAGCACGACGGAGCGGCCGAGCGCCGTCAGGCTCAGCGCCTTGCCTGCACTCGTGCCGCCGACCGTCTCCCAGCTCGCCTGCGCGAACTGCATGTGCGGCACGGGCTCGGGGAGCCGGTCGAGGAGGGCGATGCGGTTCCAGGAGGCGGGACCGGCGAGGAAGACGGAAGCGGGCATGCTCTCATCCTCGCGCGCCACGGGTGGTCACCCGATGCGCGACACCAGGGCTTCCAACCCCATCCCGTAATCGATGCGCACGACGGGGAGGGCGAGCTTGTCCGTCCCGATCACCACGTATCCGGGGTCGATGGTCCGCGCCAGTTCGTAACCGGCCTGCCGGACACCCTCCTTCGCGGTGTCGTCGTAGTGGCCGAACGGGTAGGCCACCACCTCGCGGACGCCGAGCACGTCCCCCGACGTGGCGAGATCGGCGGCGATCTGCGCGGGCGTCCCGTTGACCATGCGTCCCCTGCCGTCGTCGCCGGCCTGATGCATATCGTGGGTGTGCGAGCGTCGCTGGACCCACGGCGACGGTGCGGGGTCCTGCCGATAGGCCGTGACCATGAACGAGGTGCTGAGGAGCCGGTGCGCGTCCACGACGGGCACCGCGAGGTCGAACCACGTCTGATCGGCGTCGTCGTCGGTGATGATCACGCTCCGCACCGGGAGGGAGAGCCGCCCGTCGATGAACGCGCTGAGCTCGTCCCAGGTCGGCAGATAGAAGCCGGTGCTCGCGATGTAGGCCATGTGCGCCTCGAAGTCGCCGATGTACGCGTAGTTGCCGCGGAGCCACCCGCTCTCCCCCGCCGGGTCGGCCGTGAACTGGTGGTACATCAGGATGGGCACGAGCACGTCGTCGGCCGCATTCTCCTCGGGCGTCTTCCAGGCCGCGAAGAGCTCCGTCTGCTGCTGTGCGCACGCGACGGGATCCGCGCCGTTCACGCGTGCTTCCACCGTGAAGGCGGTGGCGGCGTCGGCGCTGGTGTACCAGCCCGCGAACACCCGGCCGTCGAGCTGCGGGATGGGCAGCCCCCGGTACGGCTCGTCCTGGAACTGCAGCATCGGCACCGTCGGCGCCCCCTCGCCCCGGAACGTGACGGCGCACGCGCGGGGATCGTCTGCGTCCGCGAGGATCTGCTGCGACGGCGTGAGCGGGGGCCCCGTGACGGTGCCCTGGGCCTTCGGGACCCGCTCCTCCGGCGCGCGATGCAGCCCCGCGAACGCCGCCACACCCCCTCCGACGACTACGACGGCGACGAGCGCGCCGACCAGGCCGGCTCGTGAACGCGACGGCCTCCCCCCGGAGCGCATGTCAGGCGTCGAAGCCCTCGGCGATCATCTCCACGAGCTCCTCCCTCTCCTCGACGGGGAGGAAGGCCGCGGCGGCGGCGTTGAACTGGAAGGCCTCGAGGTCGTCGAGGTCGTACTCGAAGGTCTGCACGAGCAGGGCCAGCTCGCGCGTGAGCGAGGTCGCGCTCATGGTGCGGTTGTCCACGTTCACGGTCACCGCGAAGCCGAGCTGGTAGAGCAGGTCGAACGGGTGATCGGCGAGCGTCTTGCCCCACGCGGCGACGGCCCCCGTCTGCAGGTTCGACGACGGGGAGAGCTCCAGCGGGATCTCCCGGTCGCGCACCCAGCGCGCGAGGTCGCCGAAGCGCACCTGCACCTCGTCGCCCTCCTGTGTGACGACCTCGAGGTCCTCCGCGATGCGGACGCCGTGTCCGAGGCGGAGCGCACGACCGTCCAGCAGGGCCGAGCGGATCGACGCGAGACCCGCGGCCTCCCCCGCGTGCACGGTCACCGGGAAGAAGTTCTCGGCGAGGTAGTCGAAGGCCGCGCGGTGGTCCGACGGCGGGAAGCCGTCCTCGGGACCGGCGATGTCGAAGCCGACGGCACCCCGTCCACGGAAGTCCACTGCGAGCTCGGCGATCTCCCGAGCGCGGTCCGTGTGTCGCATGGCAGTGAGGAGCTGCCCCACGCGGATGCTGCGACCGTCGCGGTCCGCCGCATCCTCGCCCTCCTCGATCCCCTGCTGGACGGCTTCGACGGCGTCCTCCAGGGAGAGACCACCGCTCTGGTGCTGCTCCGGCGCCCAGCGCACCTCGCCGTAGATGACCCCGTCGGCCGCGAGGTCCTGGACGAACTCGCGCGCGACACGGGTCAGCCCCTCGCGGGTCTGCATGACGGCGGTGGTGAGCTCGAAGGTCTTCAGGTACTCCACCAGCGATCCGGAGTCGCTCTTCTTCGCGAACCAGGAGCCGAGCGCCGACGGGTCGGAGGCAGGGAGGTCGAGACCGATCGCGTCAGCGAGCTCGATGATCGTGGCCGGACGCACGGCGCCGTCCAGGTGGTCGTGCAGCGACACCTTCGGCAGGCTCCGCAGGGAGACGCCCTGGACGGCGACGTCGCCGCTCGCATCGATCGACATGGGGATCCTCTCGGTCGCGGGGTGTTCGTCCAGGCTAGCGCCCGGGCCTCACGCCGTGATGCGCTCGCGGACGATCGGCCCCAGGGTCGGCGCGTCGTCGCCGAGCTCCCAGGCCCCTTCGAGGGCCTCGATGGCTCGGGGAAAGCGCGCCTCATCCGCCGCCGACAGGGTGAACAGCGGCTGCCCGGCGGACACCCGGTCACCGGGCTTCGCGTGCAGGTCGATGCCTGCCTCGAAGATCACCGGGTCCTCGGCCCGCGCACGGCCCGCGCCGAGACGCCAGGCGGCGATCCCAAAGGGGAGCGCGTCCATCCGGGTGACGATGCCGTCCGCAGGAGCTGTGACGACGTGCGTCTCCCGCGCGACCGGGAGGGCCGCATCGGGGTCGCCGTCCTGGGCGCGGATCATCGCCTTCCAGGTGTCCATGGCGCGGCCGTCGTCCAGCGCCGCCTCCACGTCCGCATCGGGCTGGCCGGCCAGGGCGAGCATCTCCCTGGCGAGCCCGACGGTCAGCTCCCGCACGTCGGCGGGTCCTCCGCCGGCGAGGATCTCGACCGACTCGCGGACCTCGTTCGCGTTGCCGATCGCGCGGCCGAGAGGGACGTTCATGTCGGTCAGAAGTGCCGTGGTGGCGACGCCGGAGTCGGTGCCGAGCGCGACCATCGTGCGGGCGAGCTCGCGGGCACGATCGATGTCCTGCATGAACGCGCCGGAGCCGAACTTCACGTCCAGGACGAGGGCGTCGGTCCCCTCGGCGATCTTTTTCGACATGATGCTGGAGGCGATCAGCGGGATCGCCTCCACAGTGCCGGTCACGTCACGGAGCGCGTAGAGCTTCTTGTCGGCGGGAGCGAGACCGGAGCCCGCGGCGCAGATCACGGCCCCGACGTCGCCCTGCATCTGCGCGAACATCTCCTCGTTGCTGAGCGCCGCGCGCCAGCCGGGGATCGATTCCAGCTTGTCGAGCGTGCCCCCGGTGTGGCCGAGGCCGCGGCCGCTGAGCTGCGGGACCGCCACGCCGAACGAGGCGACCAGCGGGGCCAGGGGCAGGGTGATCTTGTCGCCGACGCCACCGGTGGAGTGCTTGTCCACGGTCTTCTTGCCGAGGGTCGCGAAGCTCATCCGCTCACCGGACGCGATCATCGCATCGGTGAGCACGCGGATCTCGTCGCGCTCCATGCCGCGCTGGAAGATCGCCATCGCGAAGGACGCCATCTGCGCGTCGGACACGTAGCCGCGCGTGTAGGCGTCCACCATCCAGCGCAGCGCCGGCTCGGGGACGACGCCCCCGTCGCGCTTCGCACGGATCACATCGACCGCGTCGAACGGCTCCACGGTCATCGTGCTTCCTCCAGGTCGCGCGGCCCGAACGCGTCGGGCAGCACCTCGTCGATCGTGCGGATGCCGGAGACCGTCTCCAGCAGCATGCCGGGTACGGCGTGCTCGAACAGCAGCTGCCGGCATCGGCCGCAGGGCATGATGGTCTCGCCGTCGTTGTTCACGCACACGAAGGCGACGAGCTGGCCGCCGCCGGACATGAACAGGTCGCCCACGAGCGCGCACTCGGCGCACAGCGTGACGCCGTACGAGGCGTTCTCGACGTTGCAGCCGGCGACGATCCGCCCGTCGCTGACGAGCGCCGCCGCCCCCACGCGGTAGCGCGAGTACGGCGCGTAGGCCTTGGTCATGGCTTCCGCGGCGACCTGGCGCAGCTCGTCCCAGTCGATGTCCGTCATGGTGGTGGTTCCTTCTTCCCTGCGTGTTCTACGACTTGATGTACGGCTTGCCGCTGGCGGCAGGGCCCCGGATCTGTCCGGCGAACCCGGCGACCGCGAGCAGCGTGACCACGTACGGGAGCATGAGCATGAACTCGCCGGGGATCGGCGTCTTCAGGATCGAGAGCAGGTTCTGCAGGTTCGTCGCGAACCCGAAGAGCAGGGCGGCGAGTGTCGCGCGGATCGGGTCCCAGCGTCCGAAGATCACCGCGGCGAGGGCGATGAAGCCGAGTCCGGCCGTCATCTCCTTGCCGAACTGCGGGACCGAGACGAGGGTGAAGTACGCGCCGCCGATGCCGGCGATCGCGCCCGCCAGCAGCACGTTCCAGAACCGCGTCGGGTTCACCCGGATGCCGACCGTGTCGGCCGCCTGCGGGTGCTCGCCCACCGCGCGGAGGCGCAGGCCCCACTTGGTGCGGTACAGGCCCCACGCGACGACGGCCACGGTGATGAACATGAGGTACACGATGAAGGTCTGGTTGAAGAGCACCGGACCGATGATCGGGATGTCGCTCAGCACCGGGATCTCGATGCGCGAGAAGCGGACCGGGGTGTTCAGCTCGGCCTCGTTCGGGGCGAGGAGCGCGCCGTAGAGGAATCCGGTGAGGCCGGTGACGAGGACGTTGAGGACGACACCGACGATGACCTGCTCGACGAGGTACTTGATCGCGAACGCCGCCAGCACGCTCGCGACGAGCACGCCACCGATCATGGCGCCGATGAGGCCCACGAAGGCGTTGCCCGTGATGCTGGACAGCAGCGCCGCCGAGAACGCGCCGAGGAGCAGCTGCCCCTCGATGGCCACGTTGACGACACCGGCCCGCTCGCCGATGACACCGCCGAGCGCGCCGAACACCAGCGGCACCGAGAGCGACACGGCGCCGAACAGGAGACTCGTGACGGGGACGAGGCCCCCGGCCGCGGCCCAGACGAGGAACGCGAAGACCGCGAGCACGCCATAGGCGACGATGAGCCAGATCGATGGCGCACGGTACGTCCAGGCCCGGAGGAAGGCCCCGACCGTGAGGACGACGAGCACGGCGAAGACCACCCAGAACGTCGGCGCGGTGGGCAGCTCCACGTCGGGGAGCTCGAAGGCCGACGTGCGGTCGCCGAGGCGGAACGTGCTGATACCGCTGCGCGGCACGGCGAGGAAGAGCACTGCCAGCAGCGCGGTGACGACCGCGAGGCTGATCGGCGCCTTGAGGTGGCGCTCCCGGACGGTGGCGAGCTGCACCGTGCCGTCGGCGGCTTCGGTCTGCACGAGCGACATCATGCCGTCACCGCCTTCTTCGCGGCCTTGGCTCTCGCCTTGGCCGCCTTCTCTGCGTCGGACTTGGGGAGGAAGAACACCGTGCGCAGCAGCGGCGGCGCGGCGATGAACAGCACGACGAGCGACTGCACGACGAGAACGATGTCGACGGGGATGTCCTGCGCCTGCATCGAGAACGAGCCCGCCTTGAGGGCACCGAACAGGATTCCGGCCGCGAACGTCCCCCACGCGCGGCTGCGTCCGAGGAGGGCGACCGTGATGGCGTCGAAGCCGATGCCGGCGTCGATGGTCTCGGTGACTCCGGTGGTGACGGCGCCCTGGAGCTGGTTCATCCCGGCGAGGCCGGCGAGGGCACCCGCGAAGAGCATCGCGTAGACGTAGACGCGCGTGACGCTGATGCCCGCGGCGCGCGCGGCGTGCGGGTTCTCCCCCACCGCGCGCATGCGCATGCCCAGCGAGGAGCGCTCGATGAGCCACCACACGAACACCGTCGCGATGACCACGATGACGAAACCGAGGTCGAGGAGCGGGAACTGCGGGCCGAGCAGGGTCGGGAACTGCGCGCTCTCCGGCGTTGCCGAGCCCAGCGCCTGGTTGGTCCCCGGCTTCTGCAGGAGCCCGGGCGTGCGGATCATCCACAGCAGCAGGTAGTACGCGATGTAGTTGAGCATGATCGTGAGGATCACCTCGTGCGCGCCCGTGCGTGCCTTGATGAGACCGGCGATACCGCCCCAGAGCGCCCCGCCGGCGATACCGGCCAGCAGGGTGACGGGCAGGTGGAACCAGATCGGCAGGTCGAGGTTGAACGTCAGCAGGGCCGCGACCGCGACGCCGACGAGCATCTGACCGCGGGCACCGATGTTGAACAGGCCGACGCGGAAGGCGAGGGCGACGCCCAGGCCGGCGGCGATCAGCGGAGCCGCGAAGCCCAGCGTGTTCGTCAGCGGGCGGATCTGCGCGGCGAAGTCTGCGCCACGGGCGTTGAAGATCGCTCCGCGGAACAGCGCCTCGTAGCCGTTGTAGACCGCGTTCCAGGCCGCGACGAACGTGTCGCTCGGCTTGGCGAAGAAGTAGCCGGAGGCCTTCTGCACGTCTTCGTTGGTGAAGGCGATGAGGATGCCGCCGACGATGAGCGCGAGGACGATCGCCAGGATCGTCGTGACCGCGCTGCCGCGGAGGATCTCCTTGAGCACGACGTTCCCGCGCGGGGCCGGGGGCACCTCGTCCGCGAGGCCCGTGCTGGGCGGGAGCTGCTCGGGGGGCAGGCCCTTCGTGACGTCTCCTGCACCGGGTGTCGCGCCGCTCACGCGGTCACCTCCGCATCGGCCGCTCCGGCCATCATGAGTCCGAGTGTCTCCCGAGGCGTGTCACCGGGGACGATGCCGACGATGGTGCCGCGGTACATGACCGCGATCCGGTCGGCGAGGGCGGCGACCTCGTCGAGCTCGGTCGAGACGACGATCACGGGGACGCCCGCGTCGCGCGTCTCGATGATGCGCTTGTGGATGAACTCGATCGAGCCCACGTCGACACCGCGGGTCGGCTGCGCCGCCACGAAGAGCCGCAGCTCCCGGCTCATCTCGCGCGCGATCACGACCTTCTGCTGGTTGCCTCCGGAGAGGGTGCCCGCGGGGGTGTACGGGCCCTGCGTGCGGATGTCGTACTCCGCGATGCGCTCCTTGGCGAAGTCCTCCAGGGCGCCGCGGCGCAGCGTCCCGGCCCGGCTGAAGGCGGGATCGTCTGAGCGGTCGAGGATGAGGTTCTCGGCGACCGAGAATCCGGCGACGAGGCCGTCCTCGGTACGGTCCTCCGGCACGAACCCGACACCCGCGTCGAGGATGCCGCGGACGCTCTTGCCCACGAGCTCGATGCCGTCGAGGATGATGTTCCCCTCGACGCGCGCGGCGAGGCCGACGATGGCCTCGACGAGCTCGGTCTGGCCGTTGCCCTGCACACCGGCGACGGCCAGGACCTCGCCCGGTCGCACGGTGAAGTCGACGTCGTCGACGACGATGGCTCCGGTGGAGGTGAGCACCCGGAGGTTGCGGACCTCCAGACCACCTTCGCCGAGGCGCGGCGCCTCCTTGTGCACGGTCAGCTCGACCGCGCGGCCGACCATGAGCGATGCCAGCTCGGCGTTGGTGGCGGTCGGCGAGGCCTCCCCCACCACTCGTCCGAGCCGGACGATCGTGATGCGGTCGGCGACCTCGCGCACCTCGCGCAGCTTGTGCGTGATGAAGACGATCGCGGTGCCCTCGTCCCGGAGCTGCCGCATGATGGCCATGAGCTCGTCGGTCTCCTGCGGCGTCAGCACCGCGGTGGGCTCGTCGAAGACGAGGACCCGGGCGTCGCGGGACAGCGCCTTGATGATCTCGACGCGCTGCTGCACGCCCACCGGCAGGTCGCCGACGACGGCGTCCGGATCGATGTCGAACCCGAACCGCGCGGCGACCGTGCGCACGTGCTCGCGTGCCTTCGCGATGTCCAGCGTGCCGAGGCCCTTGGTCTGCTCGTGACCGAGCATGACGTTCTCGGCCACCGTGAACACCGGCACGAGCATGAAGTGCTGGTGCACCATGCCGATACCGGCGGCCATCGCGTCGCCGGGGCCGCGGAAGTGCTGCACGGCGTCGTCGAGGAGGATCTCGCCCTCGTCGGCCTGATACAGGCCGTAGAGCACGTTCATCAGCGTCGACTTGCCTGCGCCGTTCTCGCCGAGGAGAGCGTGGATCTGACCGGGTTCGACCACGAGATCGATGTGGTCGTTCGCCACGAGGCTGCCGAATCGCTTGGTGATGCCGCGAAGTTCGAGCTTCATATCTGCACCTTATCCAGAAGAGTCACCGAGGAGAATCGTCGCCGCCCACAGTGCGGGGCGAGTGGCAGCCTGCGCCACTCGCCCCGTGCTGGGTACGGCTCCGACTCAGCGGGTGGGAGAGTTCTCGGACTCCACCGTGATGTCACCGGAGATGATCTGCTCCTGCAGGGCGGACAGCTCGTCCATGAGGCCCTCGGGCAGGTCCGCCTCGAAGTCGCCGAAGCCGGAGAGCTTCACGCCCTCGTTCTCGAGCGTGCCGATGTAGGGCTCCGGGTCGAACTCGCCGGCGGCGGCCGCGAGCGTCGCGTCGCGGACGGCCACGTCGATGGCCTTCATGATCGAGACGAGCGTGATGTCGGCGACGCTGGGGTCGGCGACGGCGAGGTCGCTGTCGACACCGAGCATCAGCGTGTCCTTGCCGCTGTCGTTGATCGCCGCCGCGGCGCTCTGGTACACCGGGCCGCCGACGGGGAGGATGACGTCGACACCCTGGTCGAGCACGCCCTGGGCGGTCTGCTTGGCCGTGTCGTTGGCGTCGAAGCCGCCCGTGAAGGAGCCCTTCTGGGTCGCGGCGTCCCAACCGAAGACCTGGACGTCGGCCGACTTGTCCTCGTTGTACTTCTCGACACCGAGCTGGTAGCCGTCCATGAAGACGGCGACCGACGGGATCTGCATGCCGCCGAAGGTGCCGACCTTGTTCACGCCAGCCTCTGCGGACCAGGCGGCCGCCGCGTAGCCGCCGAGGTAGGCGGCCTGGGCGGTGTCGAAGACGAGGGGCTTGATGTTCGGCGCGTCGGTGGTGCCGTCGAAGTCGTTGTCGGCCCAGTCGTCGATGATCGCGTAGTCGATCTCGGGGTTCGCGAGCGCGGACTCGACCGTGGCGGCGGACAGCTTGAAGCCGACCGAGACGATGAGCGAGCAGCCCTCGGAGACGGCGGTCTCGAGGTTCGGCGCGTAGTCGTTGTCGTTGGCGGACTCGAACTCCAGCGGCTTGATGCCGAGCTCGTCGGCGGCGCTGTCCATGCCCTCCTTGGCCGACTGGTTGAACGACTTGTCGTTCCAGCCGCCCGCGTCGGAGATGAGGCAGGGCTTGAAGTCGGAGTCGACGGGAGCGGATCCGCCCTCGGACTCGTCGGTCGGCGCCTGACCGCAGCCGGCAAGAGCGAAGACGACACCGGCGGCGACCGTCGCGCCGAGCAGCTTCTTGGTGGTGGAGATGGTCACGGATGCCTCCCTCAACGAACCCGCGGCCATCGCGGATCGATCAAAGTTACCTAGTGTTTCGACGTTCGTGCACGTCGCCGCCGGGCGGCCGGGCCAATGGTTACAAAGCTGAAATCAACCCTGCCGATGAGCACGGGGCGGTGCTCATCAGAGCACGTCACCCTGTCCGTTGAGTTTCAGCGACTCCACCACGCCCTTGACTCGCTGCGCGTTCTCGACCGTCGTGACCAGGAGCGCGTCGGGGGTGTCGACCACGACGATGTCCTGCACCCCGACGAGGCTGATCACGCGGGTGGTCTGGCTCACGAGGATGCCGCTGGCCGCGTCGGTGAGCACCCGGGCGCGGGGTCCGAGGACGGCGAGGTCGTTCTTACGGCCGTTCGTGATGAGCTTCGTCAGCGACGCGAAGTCCCCCACGTCGTCCCAGTCGAAGTGCCCGGGGACGACCGCGAGGCGTCCGCGCCGTGCCGCCGGCTCCGCGACGGCGTAGTCGATCGCGATCTTCTTCAGCCGCGGCCAGATGCGGTCGACGGCGGGCCCGCGGAGCTCCCGGTCGTCCCAGGCCTCGGCGAGCTCGAGCAGGCCGGCGTGCAGCGCGGGCTCATTGGCGGCGAGCTCGTCCAGCAGGACGCTCGCCTTCGCGATGAACATGCCCGCGTTCCACAGGTACGTGCGCTCGGCGAGGTAGGCCCTGGCCGTCTCCAGATCCGGCTTCTCCACGAAGCTCTCGACGAGGGCCGCCTCACGGGCGCGCTCCACGACCAGCTCCGGACCCTTCTTGATGTAGCCGAAGCCGACCGCCGGCTCCGTGGGCGCGATGCCGATCGTGCAGATGTAACCCTCCCTCGCGACCTCGACCGCGTCGCGGACGGCGAACTCGAAGACCCGCGTACCCCGGATGACGTGATCGGCACTGAACGAGCCGATGATCACGTCCGGGTTGCGCCGGTGCAGCACGGCCGCCGCCAGCCCGATCGCCGCCGCGGATTCGCGGGGCTCCGACTCCAGGAAGACGTTGAGGTCGGCGATACCGGGCAGCTCCGCCTCCACAGCCGCACGATGGGCGCGCCCGGTCACCACCGCGATCCGGTCCGGCCCGGCGAGCGGCTCCAGGCGGTCCCATGTGTCGCGCAGCAGCGAATGGCCGGAGCCGGTGAGGTCGTGCAGGAATTTCGGGGCGTCCGCCCGGGACAGCGGCCACAGCCGACTGCCGATGCCGCCGGCAGGGATGACCGCGTAGAAGTCTTCGATCGGCTCGCTCATGCAGGCCAGCGTACCGGCGGCGCTATCGTCGACCCATGAGCCGGTCCCGCAGACCCCCGATCGCCCACGTCCGCCGCCTCGCCGCCGCCGTCGTCGCCGGCGTCCTGGCCGTCCTCGTCCTCACTCCCGCCGTCGCCTCCGCGGCCGGCGGACCCGCAGGTGACGTGTTCGCGCGGACGAACGCCCAGCGGACCGCTGCCGGGCTGCCCGCACTGGTGTCCGATCCCGGCCTCGATGCTGCCGCCGCGGAGTGGGCGCGTCAGCTGGCGTCGTCGTGCACCTTCGAGCACAGCTCCTCCGCCTGGCGCAGCGCCCGCGTCGCCGCCTTCGGCTGGACGGCGAGCGGGGAGAACATCGCGGCCGGACAGCCGGACGCCGCCGCGGTCGTCTCGAGCTGGATGGCGTCGCCCGGTCACAAGGCCAACATCCTCGACCGCCGCTACACCGGACTGGGAGTCGGCTACGCCACCGGCTCCTGCTACCGCACCTACTGGGTGCAGATCTTCGGCGTCGGCTCGCCGGTGAAGACCCTGCCCGGGGGCGCCGGCGATCTCAACGGCGATCGGTCGGCCGATGTGCTGGCTCGGACCACCTCCGGAGACCTCCGCCTGTATCCCGGCACCGGGACCGGACGATTCGGAACGGCGACCACCGTCCTCCCCGCCTGGGGCGATCGCGCCTTCACCCCCCTCGGCGACTTCACGGGGGATCGCATCCCCGACATCGCCCGCGTTGAGGCGGACGGCCGACTGTCGCTCTTCTCCGGCAACGGGCGCGGTGGCTTCGCCGCTCCGGTCGCGATCGGCACCGGGTGGTCGCGGTTCAGCCAGCTCATCGGCGGCATGGACTTCGACGGCGACCGCCTCGCGGACGTGATCGCCCGCACGACGTCGGGAGAGCTCCTCCTCTACCGGGGGAACGGCCGCGGCGGGTGGCTCTCCGGCGGCGCGCGCATCGGCTCCGGATGGCAGAACTTCACGGCGGTCTTCAGCCCCGGCGACTTCACCGGCGACTCCCGCAGCGACCTCATCGGCCGCCGCGCAGACGGCACGCTCTGGCTCTACGCCACCACGGGCAAGGGCACCTGGGCCGCCGGGCGACAGATCGGGAAGGGATGGGGATCGTTCACGGCCCTGGCCGGAGCCGGCGACTTCGACGGCAACGGCACCCAGGACGTCCTCGCCAGGAACGCCTCGGGCGCGCTCCTGCTGTACGGAGGCACCGGGCGGGGCGGATTCCTCCCGGCGCGGTCGGTGGGGAGCGGATGGAACGGCATCGCGCAGCTCGGCTGACCACGCGCCGGACTTAGGGTTGCCTTCGTCGCCCGGGGCGTCCGCGCGGGAATAGGATGGACACCGATCGGGCGTGCCTGACCCTCCTCCAGGCCAGATGTGGACGAAGCAGCGCACGCGACCGAAACACATCGATCCAGGGAGGACGACCGTGTCCACAAGCGCTCGCTTGACACCGTCGATTTCGGAAACCACGTCCAAGACCCCCCGCGGCACCCTCTACCGGGGTCGCGAAGGCATGTGGTCGTGGGTGCTTCACCGCATCACCGGAGTCGCCATCTTCTTCTTCCTGTTGGTGCACGTGCTCGACACGGCGCTGATCAGGGTGTCGCCGGAGGCGTACGACGCGGTCATCGGCACATACAAGAACCCGGTCATGGCGATCGGCGAGGTCGTGCTCGTGGCGGGCATCGTGTTCCACGCCATGAACGGCCTGCGCATCATCGCCGTCGACTTCTGGTCGAAGGGCGCCAAGTACCAGCGCCAGCTCTTCTGGGGCGTGCTGCTCGTGTGGGGCATCATCATGGCCGGCTTCGTGCCGCGCCACCTGATGCTCGCGTTCGCCGGCTTCGGAGGAGGACACTGATGACCGCCCAGACCGTCGCCGCCCCCGCCCGTCGCCAGCGCGGGATCAACCTCGAGAAGTGGGGCTGGGTCTTCATGCGCGTCTCGGGCGTCGTGCTCGTCGTGCTGATCTTCGGCCACCTCTTCGTCAACCTCATGCTCGGCGAAGGCATCCACGCCCTCGACTTCGCCTTCATCGCCGGCAAGTTCGCCACGCCGTTCTGGCAGTGGTGGGACGTGCTGATGCTCTGGCTCGCGCTCATCCACGGTGCCAACGGCATGCGGACGATCGTGAACGACTACGTGACCAACCCGACCGCGCGCAAGGCGCTCGTCTGGGCCCTCGGCCTGGCCGCGGGCCTGCTCATCCTCCTCGGCACCCTGGTCGTCTTCACGTTCGACCCGTGCCTGGGTGTGACCGAGTCGAGCACGCTGTGGGAGACCTGCCAGGCGCAGGGCTAGAAGAAGAGGCAAACGAGAAGTGACTACCCAGACGCAGGATTCCGTCGTCCGTGACGGCGTGCACTACCACCAGTTCGACATCGTCATCGTGGGCGCCGGCGGCGCCGGGATGCGGGCAGCCATCGAGGCCGGCCCCGGCGCGAGGACGGCCGTGATCTCCAAGCTGTACCCGACGCGCTCGCACACCGGTGCCGCGCAGGGCGGTATGGCGGCGGCCCTCGCGAACGTCGAGGAGGACTCCTGGGAGTGGCACACCTTCGACACCGTGAAGGGCGGCGACTACCTCGTCGACCAGGACGCGGCGGAGATCCTCGCGAAGGAGGCCATCGACGCGGTCATCGACCTCGAGAACATGGGTCTCCCCTTCAACCGCACCCCCGAGGGCAAGATCGACCAGCGTCGCTTCGGCGGGCACACGGCCGAGCACGGCAAGACCCCGGTCCGCCGCGCCTGCTACGCCGCCGACCGCACCGGTCACATGATCCTGCAGACGCTGTTCCAGAACTGCGTCAAGCTCGGCATCAACTTCTTCAACGAGTTCTACGTGCTCGACCTCATCACCGTGAAGGACGCGGCGGGCGCGACGCAGATCGCCGGCGTGGTGGCGTACGACCTCGCCACGGGCGAGCTGCACGTCTTCCAGTCCAAGGCCGTGATCTTCGCGACCGGCGGTTTCGGCAAGATCTTCAAGACCACCTCCAACGCGCACACCCTCACGGGCGACGGCGTCGGCATCGTGTGGCGCAAGGGCCTCCCCCTCGAGGACCTCGAGTTCTTCCAGTTCCACCCGACCGGTCTCGCCGGCCTCGGCATCCTCCTCACCGAGGGCGCCCGCGGTGAGGGTGCGATCCTGCGCAACGCCTCGGGTGAGCGCTTCATGGAGCGATACGCCCCCACCATCAAGGACCTGGCGCCTCGTGACATCGTCGCGCGCTGCATGGTCCAGGAGGTCGCAGAGGGCCGCGGCGCCGGTCCTCACAAGGACTACGTGCTCCTGGACTGCACGCACCTGGGCGCCGAGGTGCTGGAGACCAAGCTCCCCGACATCACGGAGTTCGCCCGCACGTATCTGGGCGTCGACCCGGTCGTCGAGCCGGTCCCCGTGATGCCGACCGCGCACTACGCCATGGGCGGCATCCCCACGAACAACAACGGCGAGGTACTCGCGGACAACGACACCGTCGTCCCGGGCCTCTACGCCGCCGGCGAGTGCGCCTGTGTCTCGGTGCACGGCGCCAACCGTCTCGGCACGAACTCGCTGCTCGACATCAACGTGTTCGGCAAGAGGAGCGGCCGCAACGCCGTCGAGTACGTCAAGACGGCCGAGTTCGTCCCGCTGCCGGAGAACCCCGCCGCCTTCGTCTCCGACATGCTCGAGGGCCTGCGCAACAACCAGGGCACCGAGCGGATCGCGGTCCTCCGCAAGACGCTGCAGGACGAGATGGACAAGGGCGCGCAGGTGTTCCGCACGCACGAGTCTCTGCAGCATGTCCTCGGTGTGATCGCGGAGCTCCGCGAGCGCTACAAGAACGTGCACGTCGACGACAAGGGCCACCGGTTCAACACCGACCTGCTCGAGGCCGTCGAACTGGGCTTCCTGCTCGACATCGCCGAGGTCGTCGTCTACGCCGCGCAGAACCGCGAGGAGAGCCGCGGCGGACACATGCGCGACGACTTCCCGAAGCGTGACGACGAGAACTACATGAAGCACACCATGGCGTACCTCACGGGCGACCCGCACTCCTCCGACCCGAGCGACCACATCAAGCTCGACTGGAAGCCGGTCGTCTTCACCAAGAACGACAAGGGCGAGTTGAACTACCCGCCGATGGAGAGGAAGTACTGAGCATGTCGAACGCCATCGCCGAAGCGCCGGCCGAGACGACCGAAGACACCGGGATCCAGTCCTTCATCGTCACCTTCAACATCCGCCGGTTCGACCCCGAGGTCGACGCCGAGCCGCACTGGGTCGACTACGACGTAGAGCTCTACTCCACCGACCGCGTCCTCGACGCCCTGCACAAGATCAAGTGGGAGGTCGACGGCTCGCTGACCTTCCGTCGCTCCTGCGCGCACGGCATCTGCGGCTCCGACGCCATGCGCATCAACGGCCGCAACCGGCTGGCCTGCAAGACGCTGATCAAGGACCTCGACATCTCGAAGCCGATCTACGTCGAGGCCATCAAGGGCCTGCCGCTGGAGAAGGACCTCGTCGTCGATATGGAGCCGTTCTTCGCGTCGTACCGCGAGGTGCAGCCGTTCCTCGTCGCGAACTCCGTGCCGGAGAAGGGCAAGGAGCGCACGCAGTCCATCGCCGACCGCGAGATCTTCGACGACACCACGAAGTGCATCCTCTGCGCCGCGTGCACCTCGTCGTGCCCCGTGTTCTGGACCGACGGTCAGTACTTCGGCCCGGCCGCGATCGTCAACGCGCACCGCTTCATCTTCGACTCGCGCGACGACAACGCCGCCGTGCGGCTCGACATCCTCAACGACAAGGAGGGCGTCTGGCGCTGCCGCACGACCTTCAACTGCTCCGAGGCCTGCCCCCGTGGCATCGAGGTCACCAAGGCCATCGCCGAGGTGAAGCAGGCGGTCCTCCGCGGCCGTCCCTGACGCGCCGACACAGGCAACCACGCGAGAACAGGCGGTCCCGGACGGGGCCGCCTGTTCTCGCGTCTGTGCCTGTTCTCGCGGAGGCAGGCCGGGCGCGCGAAGGCGGGCCCGCGCTTGGGTAGGGTGGGGGCGTGTCCGAGCCCGGTTCGGCGACCGACGGTCGCCTCGATGCCGCGGTCGAGCGCGCGACCGCGCTGACCCGGCGCACCCTCGGCCTCTTCCCGGTGCGGGTGTGGCGGCACTTCCTGCAGCACAACGGCTTCCTGCTCGCCGCCGGGGTGAGCTACCAGGCGCTGTTCGCCATCTTCGCCGCGATCTACCTCGCGTTCGCCATCGCCGGCCTCTGGCTCGGCGGCAGCGAGGAGGCAGTGAACGGCCTCATCGGCATCATCAACAACTACATCCCGAATCTCATCCTCGACGAGGGCGGCGTCTTCACCCCCGCGCAGGTGCAGGAGATCGCATCGAACACCAGCGGGTTCCTCGGCATCACCGGTCTCATCGCCCTCGGCACGGTGATCTGGACCGCGATCGGCTGGGTGACCTTCTCCCGGCGGGCCGTGCGCGACATCTTCGGCCTCGAACCCGACCGGCGCAGCTACCTCCTCCTCAAGGCGCGCGACCTGCTCGCCGCCCTCATCTTCGGAGTCGCCCTCATCGTCGGCTCCGCCCTGAGCTCGGCCAGCGCCGCGGTCCTCAGCTGGGTGCTGTCGCTGCTGGGCTGGGACGCCGGCTCCGACGGCCTCAACATCAGCATCCGGATCGGCACCGTCCTGGTTTCGTTCGTCCTGCTCACGGGAGCGCTGGCGGCGATGGTGCGCTTCCTCACCGGCACCTCGCTGCACTGGGGCACCATCTGGCCCGGCGCCCTCCTCGGCGGCGCGGCCATGACGGTGCTGCAGTTCGGGGTCGGGTTCCTGCTGAGCTACACGCCGTCGAACCCGCTGCTGGCGACCTTCGCGATCTTCGTCGGACTGCTGCTGTGGTTCCGGGTGAACGGGGTGGTCATGCTCGTCGCCGCCTCATGGATCGCCGTCGCCGCCCAGGACCGCGACCTCCCGCTCCTGCTGCCGACGGAGGCCGAGCGGCGGGTGGCGGAGCACGCCACGCTGCTCTCCGCCGCACGGATCCGACTGCGCGACGCCCGGGCCGCGCGCGACGAGGCCCCGTGGTACCGGAGCTGGGCCGCCGGGCACGCCGTCCGCGCGGCGGAGGACGAGGTCGCACGGTTGGAGGCCTCCGCTCCCCCGCCCGCACCGCCGACCTCCCCTCTCGCGCAGCGCCTGCTCTCCGAGCTCGACCGCCGTCAGAACCGCGATGTCGGCGGTGCTCGTTAGGCTGGAGGAATGCCTCACCTGCGTATCGCCTCGGTCAACGTCAACGGGATCCGGGCGGCCGCCCGCAACGGGATGAGCACGTGGCTGGACGCCGCGGACATCGACATCCTCACCCTCCAGGAGGTGCGAGGGCAGGACGAGCACATCGAGGCCGCCCTCCCCGGCTGGACCTTCGTGCACGACGAGGCCACGGCCAAGGGGCGCGCGGGCGTCGCGATCGCCAGCCGCCTCCCCGCGCTCGCCTCGCGGGCGGACTTCGGCCCGGAGGACTTCGACTCCAAGGGCCGCTGGATCGAGGCCGACTTCCTGATCGGCGACCGTCCGCTCACCGTCGTCAGCGCCTATGTGCACTCCGGCGAGGCCGACACCCCGAAGCAGGACGAGAAGTGGAAGTTCCTCGACGCGTTCGAGGCTCGACTGGCGAACCTGAACACCGACGGCGCCCTCGCCCTCGTCACCGGCGACCTCAACGTGGGGCACCGCGAGCTCGACATCAAGAACTGGCGCGGCAACCGCACCAAGGCCGGCTTCCTGCCGCGCGAGCGCGCCTACTTCGATCGCTTCCTCGGTGAGGCGGGGACGTCGGTCACCGGCGTCGACGGCTCGGTCGGCACGGGCCTGGGCTGGGTCGACGTCGGCCGCCGTTTCCACGGCGAGGTGGACGGGCCCTACACCTGGTGGTCCATGCGCGGGAAGGCCTTCGACAACGACTCGGGCTGGCGCATCGACTACCACCTGGCCACGCCCGCTCTCGCCGAACGCGTCCAGGCGTACCACGTGGCCCGTGCGGCCGCGTACGACCAGCGCTGGAGCGACCACGCTCCGGTCGTCGTCGACTACACCTACTGACCCGGCTCCGGCCGCTCGGAGGGCGACGGCGGCGACTCCCGGTACCATCCGCGGTACTCCAGCACGGTGCCG
This sequence comes from Microbacterium sp. LCT-H2, assembly GCF_001866135.1. Taxonomy (GTDB): domain Bacteria; phylum Actinomycetota; class Actinomycetes; order Actinomycetales; family Microbacteriaceae; genus Microbacterium. Next base: position 52,151 of record NZ_MODW01000006.1, on the reverse strand, counting down.
AGCACCGGGTTCACGGCGCGCATGTCGATCGTGCGCCGGCGGTGCTCGGCGTCCCAGCCGTCGACGAGGTCCACGCGCACGCCGAGCGGTCCCGGCAGAGCGAACCGCCGCCCGAACAGCCGCAGGGCGACCCGGACGGTGCGCATCCGCAGGAAGCCCTCCGCCGTCACACTGCACTCCTCGATGAGCTCCACGCGGCCACGGGCGCCGAGGAGATTCCGCACCAGCCCCGGCCGCACGCTCACCGTCAGCCGGTCCACGATCCGTGCGGTCCGCCCGGGGAAGAGGAACTCGCGCGTGGAGTCGAGCGTCGCGCGGCCCGTCGCCGCGCGCCCGGTCGTCGTGCGCAGCACGAACGGCACGTCCCGCCCTGATGTCGGCACCAGCAGACCGGGTCCCACGATCGGACGCCCGAGGGCCGCCCAGTGGCCGAACCGGCTCCCCGCGACCGCGAACACCCCCTCCGCATGCCCCGTCGAGACGGGAGCACGGTACTGCGCGAGGATCTCCGGATGGAGACGCTCCGCCTCCGCGCCGAGCGCATCGAGGAACACCTGTCCGCGTCTCAGGGGCATGCCGTCCGTCATGACGTCAGCGTAGGGGATGCGACGGCGCCGGGCACCGCGGCGCGGGCGCATAGGATTGACGGGTGAACAAGCCTCGCCTCTACTCCGGAATGCAGCCCTCCGCCGACTCCCTCCAGATCGGCAACTACATCGGCGCGCTCCTGCAGTGGCGGGAGCTCCAGACCTCGTACGACGCGTTCTTCTCCGTCGTCGACCTGCACGCCCTCACGGTCGCCCAGAACCCGGACGAACTGCGCGAGAAGACCCGTCGCACCGCTGCGCAGTACATCGCCGCGGGCATCGAGCCGTCGCAGTCGACGCTGTACGTGCAGTCGCACGTCCGTGCGCACGCCGAACTCGCCTGGATCCTCAGTACGATCACCGGCTTCGGCGAGGCCGGACGGATGATCCAGTTCAAGGACAAGTCGGCCCGCTACGGCGCCGATGCGACCAGCGTCGGCCTCTTCACCTACCCGGTGCTCATGGCGGCCGACATCCTGCTTTACCAGACCGATGTCGTGCCGGTCGGCGACGACCAGAAGCAGCACGTCGAGCTCACCCGCGACCTCGCGGAGCGCTTCAACTCGCGGTTCGGCGAGACCTTCACGGTGCCCGTCCCGGTCATCCAGAAGGAGACGGCGCGCATCTACGACCTGCAGAACCCGACGGCCAAGATGTCGAAGTCGGCCGAGAGCGACGCCGGCGTGCTGTGGATGCTCGACGACCCGGCGAAGTCGGCGAAGAAGATCATGCGCGCGGTGACCGACAACGAGGGCACCGTACGGTTCGATCGCGAGGCCAAGCCGGGCGTCTCGAACCTCCTGACCATCTACGCCGCGCTGACCGGACGCCAGATCCCCGCGATCGAGGACGAGTACGCGGGCCGCGGCTACGGCGACTTCAAGAAGGGCCTCGCCGAGGTCGTCGTCGAGGAGTTCGCTCCGGTGCGCAGCCGCGCCCTCGAGCTCCTCGACGACCCGGCGGAGCTGGACCGGATCCTCGCCGAGAACGCCGCCCGCGCCGACGCCGTGGCCGATCGCACGCTGTCCGACGTGTACGACCGCGTCGGACTGCTCCGCCGGGTGTGAGCCGCGGCCGACCCTAGGATGACATCGTGACCGATCCGCAGCTGCCCCCTCCGCCCGGCGCCGTGCCGCCCCTGCCTCCGGCGACCTCGGTCCCGCAGGAGCCGGCACCCGGCGCGGTCCCGCCGCCCGCGTATCCGTCGGCACCGCCGGCCGCTCCGGCACCGTACCCACCCGCCGGCGGGTACGGCCAGCCGGCACCCCCTGCCGCGCCGCCCGGGGCGTATCAGGTGCCTGTGGGCGGCTACGCGACATCGTCCGGCTCCTACACCGCACCGGACGCCGCGCCGAAGCCCTCAGGGTTCCTCGGCCTGCTCGCCCTGGGCCTCTCGATCCTCGCGGCCGTGGTCATGCCGATCATCGGCGGCATCAGCGCGTTCGAGGTGGGCCGCCGCATCCCGCAGGGCATCAGCGGCTCCACGGGAGATCTCGGGTTCCTGTCCCCCGCGCGTGATCAGGTGCTGTGGACGGAGCTGTCCTTCTGGGCCGGGACGGTGCTCGGCATCGCCGCGATCGTGCTGGGGATCATCGCGATCCGCAGGAAACAGGGGCGCGGAGCGGGCATCGCCGCGCTCATCGTCGCCGTCCTCGGCGCGATCATCTTCTTCGTCGCCGTCTTCACCGCTTTCGCCGTCGGCGGCGCGGCGGGGTACGCCGCCTTCACGACCTGACGCACGGCGCGCGCCGGAACCTCAGCGAGGGGCGTGGTGCTTCTGCTGTGCGGCGAGAAGTCCTTCGTCGACGAGGAGCTCGACGGCGTCGGCCGCGTCGCCCACGAGCAGCGGCAGGTTGGCGCGCTCGTCCTTGCCGAACGGGGAGAGCACCCAGTCGGCGGGGTCCTGACGCCCCACCGGGCGACCGATGCCCACGCGCACCCGGGGGAAGTCCGGGCTCGTGAGCGCTCGTGCGATGTCGCGGACGCCGTTGTGGCCGCCGTGGCCTCCCCCGGTCTTGAGCTTGACCGTGTCGAACGGGATGTCCAGCTCGTCGTGCACGACGACGACGTGATCGAGGGGGACGGAGTAGAACCGGGCGAGCGCCGCGACGGGCGTGCCCGAGACGTTCATGAACGTGTTCGGCTTCGCGAGCACGAGCTTGTCGGCGCCGGGGCGGAGCCAGGTCTCCACGACACGCGCGCCGCCCTTGTGCTCCCGGAAGCTCTCGCCGCGCCGAGCCGCGAGCTCGTCGACGACCATCTGGCCGATGTTGTGGCGGGTCGCCTCATAGCGGGGCCCGGGGTTGCCGAGACCGACCACAAGCCAGGTCGCTGCCATTCCTCGTCCTCTCTCGCCGGAGCCGTCACCCCGGTCAGGATACGACGGAGGGGACGCGATCCGATCGCGTCCCCTCCGTGATGAAGCAGGCGGAGATCACTCCGCGGCGGCCTCCTCGGACGCCTCGGCGGCACCCTCGGCGGACTCGCCCTCGGTCTCCTCGTCCTCGACCGGAGCGGCCGGGACGGAGATGGCGACCACGAGGACCTCGGCGTCGGTGAGGAGCGTCGAGCCCTTTGGGAGGGTGACGTCGGCGGCGGTGATGTGCGCGCCCTCCTCGAGACCGTCGACCGAGACCTCGATGTTCTCGGGGATGTGCGTGGCCTCGGCCTCGACCTGGATGGTCGTGGCGTCGAGGTTGACGATGGTGCCGGGAGCCGGCTCGCCGGTCACGACGACGGGGACGTCGATGGCGACCTTCTCGCCCTTCTTCACGACCAGGAGGTCGATGTGCTCGATGATCTGGTGCACCGGGTCCTTCTGCACGTCCTTGACGAGCGCGAGCTGCGAGGTGCCCTCGATGTCGAGGTCGAGCAGCGCGTTGGCGCGACGGATGATCAGGGAGACCTGGTGACCCGGCAGCGCGACGTGCACGGGCTCGGTGCCGTGGCCGTAGATGACCGCGGGGATCTTGCCGGCGGCGCGCAGACGACGGGCGAAGCCCTTGCCGAAGCTGCTGCGCAGCTCGGCGTGGACCGTGGTGTCTTCAGACATGAGGTTCTCCTTCGGGGCACGCAGCGAAGGCGCCGCGCGGTGGTCTTGTAATTGTGGACTCGAACGCGGACGCGTGAGGAAAGCCACCGGGCTTGCTTCGCCGCGTCGATCACGGACGTTCGCGCACGCGCAGAAGCGTCCCTCGCCGAGGTACGACTCCATGGTACCGGATGACCCGATAGGCTGAGGACACCGGTCCCCTCTGCAGAAATTCGGAGTACCCCCATGCTCGACGCCGCGTTCCTCTCTCACGTCCTCCTCTGGGTGATCGGCGCCATGTCGCTGTGCGCCGCCGTCGCCACCGGGGCCGCCCTGTTCTCCCTCGGCCGCTCGGGCTACCGCAAGGACTGAGGCTCCCCCGGCGTTCCCGTCACCGCGGTGAGCGCCTTCCGGATCGCCGTCACTTCCTGCGCCAGCGGGAGCGCGGCATCGACCCGGACCCCGGACTCGTCGCCCGTCAGGGGCTCCCACGCCTCGAGCTGGGAATCGAGCAGCGAGGCCGGCATGAAGTGATCGGGCCGATCGCCGAGCCGTCGTGCGAGCGTCTCCCGCGCCACGCCGAGCTCGACGAAGACGGCCTCCGGCGCTTCCGCCCTGATGGCATCCCGGTAGCGCCGCCGCAGCGCGGAGCACGCGACGACGATGTGCGTCTCGGCGGCGAGGGTCCGTCCGACCACCCGCAGCCACGGCATCCGGTCGTCGTCGTCGAGGGCGATGCCCGCCGCCATCTTCTCGACGTTGGTCAGCGGATGCAGGTCGTCCCCATCCACGAAACGGGCCCCGAGGTCCTCGGCCAGCGCGGCCCCCACCGTCGACTTCCCGGAGCCGCTCGGCCCCATCACGACGATGCGCACGCTCATGCCGTCCTGCCGTCGATCCTCAGTAGAACTCGACCGTGTCGACCACGGCACGCAACTCGCGTCCGTCGAGCAGCCGGGTGGCGTTCTCGGCGAATCGCCGCGCGATGCGCTCCTCCTCCTTCGAGCTGAGCGCCGCGGTGTGCGGGCTGACGAGGACGCGGGGATGCGCCCACAGCCGGGACTCGGCGGGCAGCGGCTCCTGCTCGAACACATCCAGACCGGCGAAGCCGACGCGGCCGTCGTCGAGCGCGGAGAGCAACGCCGTCTCGTCGACCACGCTGCCGCGCCCGACGTTGGTGAGGATGACCCCGGGCTTCACCGCCCGCAGGACCTCCTCGCCGATGAGGTGCCTGGTCTGCTCCGTGCCGGGCAGCGTGACGACGATCGCGTCGACCTCCCCCACCGCGTCCACGAGTTCGTCCAGCGCGATGAGGCGATCGACGTCCTCGACCGGGCGGCCGGAGCGGCTGGTTCCCCACACCCGGGTGCCGAGGGCGTGGAACCGGCGGGCGCACTCCGCGCCGATGCCGCCGAGTCCGACGACCAGCACGGTCATCTCGTCGAGCTGGCGCATCTCCCAGCGATCGGGCCAGACGCGCCGATCCTGGTCCGTCCGCAGGCGCGGAAGGTCCTTCGCTCCGGCGAGTACAGCGAAGAGGGCGAACTCGGCGAGGGTGCCGCCGTGGACGCCGGCACTGGTGGTGAAGACGATGCGGTCGAGATCGGCCCGGTCGAGCCCCGCCGCCTTCACGGTGCTGCCACCGCCGGCCGCCGTGGTCATGACCCACCGCAGCCGCGGATTCGCGGACACCGTCCGCGCCAGCGCGTCGGGGTCGACGTCGGGAATGCCGAAGAGGACGTCGGCCGAGTCGACGAGGTCGTCGAACGCCCGCTGCTGCTCCGACGTGCGCGCGAAGTCAGGATCGCCCGACCAGTCGGCCGGGCCGCGCATGGGAGGCACCAGGGCTGCGTCGTGGATGACCTCGAGCCGCGGCTCGAGCTCCTCGATGAGCCCGCACAGCTCCTCCGCCAACGGCACCGCGACGACGGCGCGGACCTTCTTCTCGGACTCCGTCACGACCGACTCCCTCCAGCTCCTGTGCTCCCTTCAGCGTAGAGGTCCGCGGGCTCGCGACTGTCGGGCACCGCGGACGATGACGGCCCCGCGTCACGGGTGCGCCTCGATCCACCGCACAGCGATACGCTGAAGACAACCCTTCTTCACGATCGAGGAGCCTTCCGTGCCCGAAGCATCAGCGAACATCGGAGTCGTCGGACTCGCCGTCATGGGGTCGAACCTCGCCCGCAACCTCGCGAGCCGCGAGGGCAACACCGTGGCGATCTTCAACCGCAGCTACGAGAAGACGCAGACCCTCCTCGACGAGCATCCCGAGGCGGGCTTCCTCCCGGCGAAGACCTACCAGGAGTTCGCCGACTCGCTGCAGAAGCCGCGTACCGCGATCATCATGGTCAAGGCCGGAGCCCCGACCGACGCCGTGATCGACTCCCTCGTCGAGGTCTTCGAGCCGGGCGACATCATCGTCGACGGCGGCAACGCCTACTTCCCGGACACTATCCGCCGTGAGAAGGCCGTCCGCGAGACCGGGATCAACTTCGTCGGCGCCGGCATCTCCGGCGGCGAGGAGGGCGCCCTCACCGGCCCCTCGATCATGCCGGGCGGCTCGGACGAGTCCTGGATCACGCTCGGACCCATCCTGAAGTCCATCGCCGCGATCGCCGAGGGCGAGCCCTGCGTGACGCACGTCGGCCACGACGGTGCCGGCCACTTCGTCAAGATGGTGCACAACGGCATCGAGTACGCCGACATGCAGCTCATCGCCGAGGCGTACGACCTCATCCGGCGCGGCACCGGCAAGACGCCCGCGGAGATCGCCGAGATCTTCGCCGAGTGGAACCGGGGAGAGCTGGAGTCGTACCTCATCGAGATCACCGCCGAGGTGCTGCGGCAGGTCGACGCGTCCACCGGCAAGCCGCTCGTCGACGTCATCCTGGACCAGGCCGGCGCGAAGGGCACAGGTGCCTGGACCGTGCAGACCGCGCTCTCGCTCGGCGTGCCGGTATCGGGGATCGCCGAGGCGACGTTCGCCCGCTCCCTCTCCTCGCACCCCGAGCAGCGCGCGGTCGCCGCCACGCTTCCTGGCCCGGACGAGGAGTTCACGGTCCCGGCCGACGAGGTCGACGCCTTCGTCGAGGACGTCCGCCTCGCGCTCTACGCCTCCAAGATCGTCGCCTACTCGCAGGGCTTCGACGAGATCCGCGCCGGTGCCGCCGAGTACGGCTGGAACATCGATCTCGGTGCGATCTCCAAGATCTGGCGCGGCGGCTGCATCATCCGTGCGCAGTTCCTGAACCGGATCGCAGACGCCTACGCCGAGACGCCCGACCTGCCCGTGCTGATGACGGCTCCGTACTTCGCCGAGGCGCTGACCCGCGGCCAGGCGGCGTGGCGTCGCGTGGTGGTCACGGCGGCGCAGTCCGGCATCCCGGCCCCGGCGTTCTCGTCGTCGCTGTCGTACTACGACGGCATCCGCGCCGACCGCCTCCCGGCCGCTCTCGTGCAGGGCCAGCGGGACTTCTTCGGTGCGCACACCTACAAGCGCATCGACAAGGAGGGCACCTTCCACACGCTGTGGTCGGGCGACCGCTCCGAGATCGAAGCCGAAGACACGCACTGACCTCGGGTCTACGAGGGCCGGGCACCGCAGGGTGCCCGGCCCTTCGTGCGTCAGGCGAGGATGTTGTGGTTGCGGCGGAACACGTTCTGCGGGTCCCACTGCGCCTTCACCGCCCGCAGACGCGCGTAGCCGTCGCCGTCGTACATCCCGGACACCGCGTCCGGTCGCTCGCGGTCGACGAAGTTGCTGTACTCGGCGAGGCGGCCCCCGACGATCCGCTCCGCGTCCGCAGCGGCCTTCTCACGCCCCTGCTCGTCGAGTAGTCCGGGGACGTCGAAGGCACCGGCCATGACGAACCAGGTAGCGCTGCGCGCCGGGAAGGCCGTCTCCTCCTGCGGAACGTCGCCGAACGCCCCGCCGAGGGACCGGAGGAAGACGACCGAGGCGGGGAACTCCCGCCGATAGGCCACCAGCCGATCGATCGTCTCATCATCGAGGTCGGCGACGAGACCGTTCCCGCCGAGGAACCCGGGAGGAGCAGGAGCCTCGCCGCCCTCGGGCTGCGGCATCTCCATCAGGATGTCCCGGTAGGCGGGCTCGGTGATCTCCGTCGTGACACCGTCGAGCGTGGTGATCGGCGCAAGCTCCACACGCAGCGCCTCCGGGTCGGACCCGGCCCACACGGCGGTCAGCCGGGCACCGGCCGGAGCGCTCGGATCCATGGGCGGCACGTCCATGTACGTGACGGTCAGCTCGCGCGGGGCATCGCGGAGGAGTTCGCGCGCGGCCCGGAGCACGGCCGTCGCGTCGCCGTCGACGACGGACTCGGCCAGTGCGATCCCCGGCAGGCGATGCGCCTCGAAGTCGAAACGGGTGACGACGCCGAAGTTGCCACCACCGCCGCGCAGCGCCCAGAACAGGTCGGGATGCTGCGTGGCCGACACCTCCACCACGTCTCCGCTCGCGGTGACGACCTGGGCGCCGACGAGTTGATCGACGGCGAGGCCCCAGGCGCGCACCATCCAGCCGACGCCGCCGCCCAGAGTGAGACCGCCGACGCCGACGCTGGCCGTGTCGCCGGAGCTCAGCGCGAGGCCGTGGCCGGCGAGGGCTGTCGCGACATCGCCCCAGACGGCACCGCCGCCGATGCGCACGGCCGTGCCGTCGACCTCGATCGAGGAGAGCTCCCCGAGTTCGAGGCGCAGACCGGGAGCGGGGGCGTGGGACCAGGGACCGTGGCCGCCGGAGACAACGGTCAGGGGGACAGCCTCCTGCGCGGCGGCGCGGACGAGCGCGGCGACCTCGGAGACGGTGGAGGGACGGTGGACGGTGGGCTGTGCGGATTCGACGTGGTCGATCATGAGCACACGGTAGACCCGGGGTCGGACATCTTGCACCCCATCTCCCAGAGAACCCATAGCCCGCTCCATAGAAATCACATAGGAAGTTCCGCAGAATAGAGGCATGACCAGCGACCTGCCCGAACTGCGCCGCCCCGACGGCTCCCCTCTGCGCATCCTCGCCGTGGACGACGAGCAGATGCTCACCGATCTGCTCGCCATGGCCCTGCGCATGGAGGGCTGGGAGGTGCGCACCGCCTCCTCCGGTCTCGAGGCGATCCAGGTCGCGAAAGAGTTCGAGCCGGACGCCCTCGTGCTCGACATCATGATGCCCGACCTCGACGGGATGGCCGTGCTCAAGCGCCTCCGCGAAGCGGGCAACCTCGTCCCCGTCCTCTTCCTCACGGCGAAGGATGCCGTGGGCGACCGCGTCGCCGGGCTCACCGCCGGGGGCGACGACTACGTGACCAAGCCCTTCAGCCTGGAGGAGGTGATCGCCCGGCTCCGCGCGATCATCCGGCGCACCGGACACGCCAGCGCCGACGACGGGCAGTCGATCCTCCGCGTCGCCGATCTCACGCTCAACGAGGACAGCCACGAGGTCGTCCGGGACGGCGTGGAGATCGAGCTGACCGCGACCGAGTTCGAACTGCTGCGCTACCTCATGCGCAACGAGCGCCGGGTGCTGTCCAAGGCGCAGATCCTGGACCGCGTCTGGAGCTACGACTTCGGCGGCAAGTCGTCGGTCGTGGAGCTCTACATCTCCTACCTCCGGAAGAAGATCGACGCCGGGCGCACGCCCCTCCTGCACACCGTGCGCGGCGTCGGCTACATGATCAAGGCCCCGCAGTGAGCGGAGCGACGGTGACGCGACGGCCCATGAGCCTGCAGACGCGGCTGATGACCGCGGTGATCGGGTTCGTGTCGCTGATCCTCGTCATCGTCGCCGTCATCACCAGCGCCACCCTCGGCAGCACGCTGGAGGACCAGCTCGACAACAAGGTGAAGAGCTACGCAGCGACGATCCGGGACGGGATCGTGGAGCGGGTCGCGCCCTCTGAGGCGACCGTCGACAACATCCTCCCCCTCCTCAACACCCGCGTCCCCGGGCTGCTGCTCTCGCTCGGGAGCCCCGTGGCCGGACCGAGCGGCGTCACGTTCCAGGAGAGCCGTGGGGCGTTGAACAGCACTCCGCAGTCGCTCACCCCCGAGCAGTTGCAGAGGTTGTACGGCACGGTCGCGCTCGGCACCCCTGCCACGGTCTCGTTCGACGACCTCGGCTCGTATCGGGTCGTCGCGACCACCGCGAGCAACGGCGTCGTCGTCGTCACGGGACTCCCCCGCGACGAGATCCAGCATCAGCTCACGCAGCTCCTCACCGTGATCCTGCTCGCGACGGTGGGCGGCCTGATCCTCCTCGCCCTCACCACGGCGGTCACGATCCGGGTCGGGCTGCGGCCGCTGCGGGCGGTCGCGGCGACCGCGACGAGGGTGGCCAATCAGCAGCTCGACCGCGGCGAGGTCAGCATCACCGAGCGCGTGCCGGCGAGCGAGGCCGATCCGCGGACGGAGACCGGGCTCGTCGGTGCCGCGCTCAACAAGCTCCTCGACCACGTGGACACGTCCCTGTCGGCGCGGCAGAAGAACGAGGAGCAGATGCGCCGGTTCGTCGCCGACGCGAGCCATGAGCTGCGTACGCCCCTGGCCTCGATCCGCGGGTACTCGGAGCTCTCGCTGCGGGCGCTGCGTCAGGCACCGGAGGCGACGAAGGAAGACGCGGTCATCGAGGGCACGACCTCCTCCTTGGAGCGCATCCAGGCGCAGTCGCTGCGCATGACGCGGCTCGTGGAGGACCTCCTGCTCCTCGCCCGCCTCGACGAGGGCCGCGAGCTCGTGTACGGCACGGTCGACCTCACCCAGCTCGCCCTCGAAGGCCTTTCGGATGCGCGGCCGACCGCGGCCGATCATCACTGGAACATCGAGGTGCCGGACGAGCCGGTCACCGTCGTCGGGGATGCCGGGCGGCTGCATCAGGTCGTCGCGAACCTGCTGGCCAATGCCAGGACCCACACCCCCGCGGGGACCACGGTGACGCTGAGCGTGGCCCGGGAGGGCGACGAGGCCGTGCTCCGCGTGCACGACGACGGCCCGGGGATCGATCCCGCCCTCCGCGACGAGCTCTTCGCCCGTTTCGCCCGCGGGGACAGCTCCCGCGCCCGGCAGACCGGAGGGACCGGGCTCGGTCTCGCGATCGTCAAGGCCATCGTGGAGGGCCACCACGGCCGGATCTCGGTCGAGAGCGAGCCCGGCGACACGACCTTCACCGTCCGTATCCCGCTGACTCCTCCCGGCGAGACCCCTGACGCCTGACCCCGGTCTCCGTCCTTTCTGTCGCACACCCGCACGACCCGAACCCGTCCGCACGACCTGAACCCGTCCGCACGACCTGAACCCGTCCGCACGACCTGAACCCGTCCGCACGACCGATCCATCCATCCCCTCGTGCACCCGTCCCCGGGTCGTGCAGGTGTCTCCGGTCGACGTCCGAGGTCGAAACCGCACCGTGCACACCCGCACGACCCGACCCCACCCGCACGACCGATCCGTCGATCCCGTCTCGCATCCGTCCCCCGGTCGTGCATGAGTCCCGCCTGGTCTCCGCGGTCGAGACCAGTCCGTGGCCACCTGAACGACCCGAACCGGTCCGCACAACCGATCCGTCCATCCCCTCGTTTATCCGTCCCCCGGTCGTGCAAGTGTCCCCCGGTCGTGCAAGTGTCCCCCGGTCGTGCAAGTGGTCCCCGGTCGTGCAGATGTCCCCCGGCGGTACATCCGTCCCCGATCGTGCGGGCGGCCCATCTGACCGGACTTCACACGATCCCATCGGACTGTCCCGTCTGCACGATCCGGGCGCGGATGCACGACGAGACGGGGTACTCGGTCGTGCGGGTGTCGCGGGGTCGTGCAGGTGTCGCAACGTCCCCGGGCCGACGGACGGAAGACGATCCGCGTCAGTAGCCGGCGAAGGCGTCCGTGGTGAGGGAACGGGCCTTCTGCAGCGCGGGCGCGAGGTCGGCGATGAGCCGCGGCGGGCCGGAGATGAAGGCGTGCCGCGCCGAGAGGTCCTCCACCGCGCGCTCCAGGGTCTCCGCGTCCAGGCGGGCCCCCTGCGCCCAGGTCCAGTGCGCGGGAAGGTCGTCCGGCTCGTCGCGGGTGAACACCACCGTGCGCACCCCCGTCGCGGCGAGCTCGTCCCGGAAGGCGAGCTCGTCCGCCGAGGACGCCACGTAGACGAGGACGATGTCGCGCCGCTCCCCTGTCGCCTGGAGCTGCCGGAGCTGCGATACGAACGGCGTCACACCGATGCCCGCCGCCACCATGAGCACCGGCTGCTCGCCGCGCGGGAGGATGAAGTCGCCCCAGGTTCCGGTCACCGCGAAGGTCGCCCCGGGCTCGGCTGCCGCGAGAGCCCGCTTGTAGCTCGACGGGTGCTGCTGGTCGCCGTTCTTGTACGCGATGCGAAGGGTCGGCAGATCGGCCGGAGCGGACACGATGCTGAACTCGCGGCGCGTCCCCCGCGCGTCAGGGCGCCGATGCGGGACATCGAGCTCGAGGTACTGCCCGGGGAGGAACCGCACGCGGCCCTTCGCCCGGAACGTGAGCTCCTGCGCGGTCGGCGTCACGAAGGCACGGCGCTCCAGGACCAGACGCACGGACCCGCGGAGCGCGAACGCGAAGGCCACGAGGTTCCCGATGAGGAGGGCGCGCTCCTGCCCGAGCGTAAACAGACCAGCCACCGAGATCGGCCACCCCGCGAGCACGCCCACCACGGCGGCGACGACGAGCTGCTGCCGACGACGGGGCGGGAGCGTCAGCGGCTCCGACAGCATGAACGCCCCGAGGAAGAGGAACGGCGACTGAAGCACCGCGAACGACAGCGCCGTCACGACGTCGAACGAGACGCCGAACTGCACGGCCTGCACCGCCTGCCGCACGATCGAGGTGGCGACGGCGATGACGAGGAAGAGCAGGACGACCCCGACCTTCTCCGTACGCCACAGCACGGCGAGCCCGAGGAGGACGACGGGGATCACGAGAACCGGGGTGCCGACCCACCACGACGAGGAGGTGCCGAGCCAGCTGAACGCGTCGAACGCCCCCAGGATCGATACGACCGCAGCACCGAACGCCGCCGGGTTGAAGATGTGCCGCCCCCGCCACGCGATGAGGTACTTGGACACGCTGGCCACCGCGCCCGCGATCGCGAGGCCGAGCAACGCCGACGGCTCGATGCCGGGACGCAGCACGAACAGCAGGATGAGAGCGGTGACGAGCGAGGACTCCACCCGCCAGGGCAGGCGGAGGAGGCGCTGCGCGACCGCGTCCACGGCGGAGATCACGACGGCGAGCACGAGGAAGGAGGCCACCAGCTCCCCCGGCGTCGGAGACACGATCACTCCGAACAGGGAGAGCACGAGCGCGATGAGGGCCAGTGCCGTCAGCGCGAACAGCACGAGGCGGTACATCGACAGCGCGCCGAGGACGGCGAGGACGCGCTGGCGGGTGGCGGCGAAGGCGGTGGTCATGGTGTCGTGTCTCCCCCGGTTCCAGCGGCAGCGGCGGGTGCCGCGGTGAAGAGCTCGGCGCGGCAGCCGGGCGAGCGCTGCACACGGCCGTCGGTGGTCATGCGCACCCACTCGACGCCCCAGCGGACGCCCAGCTCCGGGCCGCCGTCGAAGAACAGCGCGGTGGCCACGGCGTCGGCGGTCATCGCCTCCGGGGCGAGAGCCCACGTCGCGGCCCAGGTGCGGATCGGGCGTCCCGTCCGCGCGTCGAGCACATGATGGAGACCGTCTCCCCATGCCCGTCGGTTGATGGCCGATGCGCACAGCGCGCCATCGGTGATCTCGACGACGCCGATCGCCTTCCGCGCATCGAACGGGTGCTCGAGAGCGACGCGCACGCCGGCGCCGCGCACCCGGATGTCTCCGCCGGCATCCACGACCACGTCCCCAGGGACGTCGGCCAGCACCGCCATCACCCGGTCGACGAGACGCCCCTTGCCGAGGGCGCCCACATCGAGCAGGGCGGGCGCAGAGGCGTCGATCGCCCCGGCGGACCACATGAGCAGAGAGGTCCAGGATGCCGGAGCGGGGCGGGGATCGCCGGCCTGCAGCGAGTAGTTGGCGTCGTAGCCGAGGGCGACAAGGCTGTCGGCGACCAGCGGATTCACCGCACCGGCTGTGGCGGCGTCGAGCTCGCGATAGGCATCGAGCATCGGTCCCGCGTCCGGCGAGGACAGGCGACCGCCGGAGCGTCCGAGACGAGCCACGTCGGAGTCGTCTCGGAACCGCGACCAGGTGCGATCGAACCGCTCGATCTCGGCCGTCACGGCCGCGCGGACGTCATCCGTGAGCGGGGCACCGGTCTCGATCTCCCACCCGGTGCCGATCGCCTCGAATCGCCACTGCCCCATGAGGACGCCTCGCGCCTAGGCGGCGGCCTGCTCCTTGATGGAGGCCACGGCGTCGTTGAAGCCGCCGCTCGTGAGCGAGGATCCCGCGACGCGGCTCACGTTCAGCTCGTCGATCGGCTTCCCCACGACCTCGTCGGCGATCCCGTCGATGAACTCTCCCTGGTACCGCTCGGTCTCCGGGGCCTTCGGGTCGCCCGTGACCTCGACCTCCGTCACGACGCCGTCGGCGAGGGTGAGCGTGACGGTGATCTCCTCCACCGTCTCCGGGGTCTGGTACGAGCCGTCGGCGGTGTAGGTGCCGTCGGCGTAGGTGCCGGAAGCGTCTCCACCGGTCGACGAGGACGAGGTGCTCGACCCCGCGGTCTCGTCGGCGCCGTTCGAGGTGTCGGTGGCGTCGCCGGTCGACGAGCACCCGGCGAGGACGAAGAGCCCTGCGACCCCGAGGAGGGCGGTGCCCGTGCGGACAGAGGTCGGAACGGTCGTGCGGATCATGGGGTCCTCCGTGGTCGTCATCGGTCGACTCTTCCGTCGATGACTCGACCGTAAGCACCCCGGCTATGCACGGGCTGTGCCGTCCCGATGAGTTACGCGTCCCCGCCGAACATGCTCGTGACGGAGCCGTCCTCGAAGACCTCGTGGATCGCCCGGGCCAGCAGCGGCGCGATGGGCAGCACCGTGAGGTTCTCCCAGCGACGCGATGCGGACAGCGGGATGGTGTCCGTGACCACGACCTCGTCGATCGCCGCGTCCTGCAGCCGCTCGGACGCCGGGTCGCTGAAGATCGCGTGGGTCGCGGCGACGATCACGCGGTGCGCGCCGTTCGCCTTGAGCGCCTGCGCGGCCTTGACGATCGTGCCACCGGTGTCGATCATGTCGTCGACGAGGAGGCAGGTGCGTCCCTCCACGGTGCCGACGATCTCGTGCACCGAGACCTGGTTGGCGACCTTCGGGTCGCGGCGCTTGTGGATGATCGCGAGCGGGGCTCCGAGGCTGTCCGACCAGGTGTCGGCCACACGCACGCGGCCCATGTCCGGGGAGACGACCGTGAGGATCTCCCGGTCTTCCGGGGTGAGGGTGCGCTCGAAGTGGTCCAGGAGCACCGGCTTGGCGAACAGGTGGTCGACGGGGCCGTCGAAGAAGCCCTGGATCTGGGCGGCGTGCAGGTCGACGCTCATCACGCGGTCGGCGCCGGCCGTCTTCAGCAGATCGGCGACGAGGCGGGCGCTGATGGGCTCGCGGCCGCGGCCCTTCTTGTCCTGACGCGAATACGGATAGTACGGCGCGACGACGGTGATCCGCTTGGCCGAGGCGCGCTTGGCGGCGTCGATCATGATGAGCGTCTCCATGAGCCACTCGTTGACCGGCTCGCCGAACGTCTGCACGAGGAAGAGGTCGCAGCCGCGGATCGAGACCTCGAAGCGGGCGTAGATCTCGCCCGAGGCGAAGGTGCGGTGCTCGACCGGAGCGATCTCGGTACCGAGCGAGGTGGCGACGGCCGCCGTCAGCTCGGGATGCGATCGACCACCGGCGATGACCAGACGCTTCTTCGTCTTGGCGACGAGGCCGGGGGCCACGCCGTTGTCGCGATCCAGGTCGACCGTCTTCTTCTTCCGGGCCATGCTCCGCCTATTCCGCCGAATTCTCCCGGGCCGCGGCATCCGCCGCGCCCGTCCCTGCTCTGTTCTTCTCGACCCACCCCTCGATGTTCCGCTGGGGGGCCACGCTCATGGCCAGGGCACCGGCCGGGACGTCCTTGCGGACGACGGCGCCGGCGCCGGTCTTCGCACCAGGACCAAGCCTAACGGGCGCGACCAGCACCGTGTGCGAGCCGGTGTGCACCTCGTCGCCGATCTCCGTGCGGTGCTTGTTGACGTCGTCGTAGTTCGCCGTGATGGTGCTCGCGCCGAGGTTCACGCCACGGCCGATCGTCGCATCGCCCACGTACGACAGGTGCGGCACCTTGCTGCCCTCGCCGATCTCGGCGTTCTTCGTCTCGACGTAGGCGCCGATCTTGCCCTTCGGGCCGAGCACGGTGCCGGCGCGGAGGTAGGAGAAGGGGCCGACGGTCGCCTCGGCGCCGATCACGGCCAGGGTCGCATCGGTCCGGCGGACGACCGCGTCCTCCCCGACCTCGCAGTCGACGAGCGTCGTGTCCGGTCCGATCGTCGCGCCCGTGGCGATCGTCGTCGCGCGCAGGATCTGCGTGTTCGGGAGGATCGTGACGTCGGGGGCGAGCGTGGCGTCGTCGTCGATCCACGTCGTGCTCGGGTCGACGATGGTGACGCCCTCGAGCTGCCAGCGGCGCACGATGCGGGCGTTCAGGCGACGGCCGACCTCGGCAAGCTGGGCGCGGTCGTTGACCCCGAACGTGACCTCGACGTCGGACACGATCGACGCCGCGACTCGGTCGCCGTCCTGGCGCACGAGGCCGGGCACGTCCGTGAGGTACATCTCGCCCTGCGCGTTGTCGACACCGATCTTGGGCAGGTAGGTGCGCAGCGTGGCGGCCCGGAACACGTACATGCCGGCGTTGATCTCACTGACCGCCACCTCCTCCGCCGTCGCGTCCTTCTGCTCGACGATGCGGTCCACGGTGCCGTCCGCATCGCGGATGACCCGGCCGTACCCGGTGGGGTCGTCGACGAGAGCGGTCATGATGGTCGCCGGCGCTCCGGAGGCGCGGTGCTCGGCGAGGAACGTCGAGAGTGTCTCGGCGTCGGCGAGCGGGCAGTCGCCGGAGAGCACGAGCACGTCGCCGTCGAAGTCTGCGGGCAGCGCGTCCACCGCGACCTGGACGGCGCGGCCGGTGCCCGGAACCTCGTCCTGGTCGATGAAGACGGCGTCCGGGTAGTCCTCGCGCAGCGCGGAGACGACCTGATCGCGCTCGTGCCGCACGACGACCTCGATGTGCGACGGGTGCAGCCGAGTGGCCGTCGTGAGCACGTGTCCGACGAGAGGGCGCCCGCTGATCCGGTGCAGCACCTTCGGCAGGCGCGACTTCATACGCGTGCCTTGGCCTGCAGCGAGGACGACGACGGCGAGGGTGTTCTCAGTCATGCTCCGCCGCCAGGACTCGAACCTAGACCTCACAGCTCCAAAGGCTGTCGTGCTGCCATTACACCACGGCGGACCGCGGTGCCCCGGGGGCACCGCCCGATAAGTCTGCCACGTCCTCGCCCGTCTTCCTGTGCGTGAGGCGCACGCCGGGCGGGCTCGTCATCCGCGCGAAACACGGCTCTGCGATGCTGGGACGATGAGCCTCGTGATCGACCGTGTCACCGTCGCCACCCCCGAGATCGCGGCCTTCGTCGCCGCACACCACGCAGAGATGGACGGCACCGCTCCACCCGAGAGCCAGCATGCGCTTCCGATCGACCGGCTGCTGACTCCCCGCATCCGGTTTTTCACGGGACGCGTCGACGGACGGATCGCCGCGACGGGCGCCCTCGCCGTCGTCGAGGACGGCCACGAGGAACTGAAGTCGATGCGCACCGATCCCGCCTTCCGCGGACGCGGGTTCGGGCGGACGATGCTCGGTCATCTCCTCGACGACGCCGACGCGCGCGGCGTCGGTCGCGTCTCGCTCGAAACCGGCCGGGACCCCTTCTTCGATCCGGCCCGAGCGATGTACACCGCCGCCGGCTTCCGGGAGGGTCCGCCGTTCGGCTCCTACCTCCCCGACCCGCACAGCGCGTTCCTCACGATGCCGCTCCCCGCGTCCTCCGCGGCCACGACGTCGCCGCACGCGATAATGAACGGATGAGCGAGGCGGATGAGGTCGATCGGATCGTCGGCGCGTGGAACACGCAGCGGCCCGACCTCGACTTCTCCCCGCTCGAGGTGCTGTCCCGCATGGATCGCCTCTCCCGACACCTCGACCGCGCCCGCCGCGAGGTGTTCCGCCGGAGCGACCTCGAGCCGTGGGAGTGGGACGTGCTGTCGGCGCTGCGCCGGGCAGGATCCCCGTTCCAGCTCTCGCCCAAGCAGCTCCTGCAGCAGACCCTCGTGTCGAGCGGCACGATGACCAACCGCATCGACCGTCTCGTCGGCCGTCGCTTCGTGCGCCGGGAAGCCGACCCCGCGGACGGCCGCAGCGTGCTCGTGACTCTGACCGACGACGGCCGGGTCCGGGTGGACGCCGCGATCACCCGGCTCGTGGACGCCGAGGCCGACCTCCTGCGCGCGCTCTCCCGCGCTGACCGCGACCGGCTGGCCGCCCTGCTGCGGAAACTGAGCCTCAGCTTCGACACCTGACCCGGGCCCGGTGTGGTTCGGTCCGGTCCGGTGTGGTTCGTTCCGTCCGACCCGTCCGGTCTGTTCCGCCTGCACGATCCGTGCACGGCTGCCCGGGAGAAGTGGTCACCCCGTCGTGCATTCGGACCCGGGTCGTGCAGGCGTCGCAGGACCGATCCGACACGAGTCGTGCATCCGGACCCAGATCGTGCAGGCGTCCCACGACCGACCGGGCACGGATGGTGCGAACGGGGAGGTCACGGACCGAGGAGGAGGCGCCGGTTCTTGGCGGGGACGGTGTCCGGGAGCGCGCCGACGACCTCGGCGATCGACACCGCCTCCAGAGAAGCCCGCCAGGCCTCGTGGGCACGGCGCATCACGACGGCGAGTCCGCACGGCGCGGTGCAGTCCTCCGGACGGGCGGCTCCTCTCCCCTGCTGACGGAGTTCACGGCAGACGTAGGGGTCGGCGGCGCCGTCGACCGCCGTGACGAGATCGAGGATGGTGATGCTCTCGGGGTCTCTCGCCAGGCGGAAGCCGCCGCGTGGCCCCGTGCTCCCGGTGAGGATTCCGGCGCGGACGAGCTTCGCGAGCTGCTTCGAGAGGTACGGCCCCGGTACGCCGAAGTGCTCGGCGAGCTGCGCGCCGGACACCGTCGACCCCGCGGGGAGCTGAGCGATCACCGCGACGGTGTGCAGCACCCATTCCGAGGTCTCGGGGAGTTTCACTTGCCCATCGTATCGGGACCGCCTTATTGTGGACACACAATATCCATGATTGAAGGAGCGGGCATGCGCATCGCGGTCGCAGGAGGAACGGGACGGATCGGGCGGCTGGTCGTCGAAGAGGCCCGGCGGCGGGGGCATGATGCGCTCTCGCTCAGCCGCAGCGAGGGCGTCGATCTGACCACAGGCGAAGGCCTCGCCGCCCTGCTCCGCGGGGTGGATGCGGTCGTGGACGCGACGAACCCGCCGGTATCCGACATCGCCGATGCTGAGCGGGTGTTCACCACGCTCAGCCGCACGCTGCTCGCCGCCGAGGACGAAGCCGGGGTCGGCCACCACGTGGCGCTCTCGATCGCGGCGCTCGATCGCGTGCGCGGCAATCCGCACTATGCGGGCAAGCGCGCCCAGGAGCGAGAGGTCACGCGCGGCGCGGTGCCGTTCACCATCGTGCGGGCGACACAGTTCCACGACTTCCCCGCGATGATCACCGAGTGGAGCATCGAGGACGGCGAAGGCGTCGTGCCCCCTCTGCTGCTGCAGCCCATCGCGCCGGCGGACGTGGCCGCCGCCCTCGTCGACGCAGCGGAGTCGCCGGCGCTCGGCGGCTCGTTCGACATCGTCGGCCCCCGCACGGAGGACGCCGTCGACATGGCGCGCCGCACTCTCGCCGCCTGGGGCCGCGACCTTCCGCTGCGCGCCGCGTGGAAGGGTGCCGCACTCGGCGTCGAGTTCGCGGGCGAGGTGCTGCTCCCCGGCGACGACGCGCGCACGGCGCCGACGACGTTCGACGACTGGCTCGCCGCCGAAACCCGCTGACACCCCGACCGGTTCCGGGCTGCCAGTCCGATCTCGCCGGTCCGGATGCACGACCAGGGTCCGGTCGTGGGGTGAGAACCACGGAATGATCGTGCAGGCGCAACCGGATCGTGCAACGGAGACGGACAGCGACCCTGTCTCCCGTCTGGCCCCCTCCGTTACGGATGCACGACCAGGGTCCGGTCGTGGGACGAGACCCCCGGAATGATCGTGCAGGCGCAACCGGATCGTGCAACGGAGACGGAAACGAGTCGCGGCCCACGGACCCTGCCCGAGCGGTCGCCTAGGCTGGAAGCACCCGGTCGCAGCCCCGCGACCCCTGCTCCGAAGGCCGAGACATGGGCATGCCCTCCCCGCTTCCCGTGCGCGACGGCGTCGGTGCGACCCGGCTGCACGTGCCATTGACGGGTGCATGGCCCACCGTCGCCGCCTACATGGTCGAGCGATTCTTCCACCTGGATCCGGAGCGGCTGCTCGTGCGCTTCGACCGCGGGGAGATCGTCGCGCGCGACGGCCGGCCGCTCTCCCGGGACACGCCACTCGGCGCCGAGGAGTTCGTCTGGTACTACCGGGAGCCTCCGGTCGAGAAGAAGATCCCGTTCGCCGAGGAGATCCTGCACCAGGACGAGCACCTGGTGGTCGTGGACAAGCCGCACTTCCTCCCCACCACGCCGGGCGGCAAATACCTGCAGAACTCCGCCCTCGTCCGGCTGCGCAACCGCCTCGGCAACCCGGATCTCACGCCGATCCACCGCCTCGACCGGGCCACGGCGGGGCTGCTGATGTTCTCCGCCCGCCCTGCCACCCGCGGCGCCTACCAACTGCTGTTCGAGGACCGCCGCGTGGAGAAGGTCTACGAGGCCGTCTCCGCGCGCCCGGCGGACTGGGATCCGTCGCGATTCCCGCTCGTCTACCGCAACCGGATCGAGAAGCTCCGCGGTCAGGTGTGCGTGCAGGTGGATGAGGACGGCGAGCCGAACTCCGAGACGCTCATCGAGGTCATCGCCGCCGACGACCGCGTCGTGCACACGCTTCTCCGTCCGCACAGCGGGAAGATGCACCAGCTCCGCGTGCACCTCGCCGCGCTCGGCCTCGGCATCCTGCACGACGGCTTCTACCCCGTGCTCCAGCCGGAGCGTCCGGACGACTTCACCCGCCCGCTCCAGCTCCTCGCCCGCGAGCTCCGGTTCACCGATCCGCTGAGCGGGCAGGAGCGCACGTTCACCACGCGCCGGAGCCTGCAGGAGGCCCCGGCACGCTGATCGACCTCAGCGGCGCATGACCTTCCGCGCGAGTCGGGTGCCGAGCGTCTGAGCCACGTGCACGAACACGACGATGAGCAGCACGGCGGCCCACATCACGACCGGCTCGAACTGACGTCGGCCGTACGTCAACGCGAAGTTTCCGAGACCGCCCGCGCCGATGTAACCGGCCATTGCCGTCATGTCGATCAGCGCCACGATCACGAACGTGTATCCCAGGATCAGGGGTCCGAGCGCCTCGGGGATCACCACTGTGAAGAGGGTTCGCCACGGTCCGGCTCCCATCGCACGCGCGGCTTCGATGACTCCCGGCGAGACACCGACCAGATGCTGCTCGACGATCCGGCCGATGGCGAACATCGACGCCACCACCAGGGCGACGATGGCAGCGTTCGTGCCGATGCCGCTCCCCACGATGAATCGGGAGAACGGGATCAGGACGGTGATGAGGATCACGAAGGGGATCGGGCGGAAGAAGTTGATGAAGAGGTTCAGGACGGCGGAGACAGCCCGGTTCTGCAGCATGCCGCCCGGCCGGGTGAGATACAGCCCGACTCCGATCAGGCCTCCCAGCAGACCACCCAGCACCAGTGTCAGCGACACCATGTAAAGCGTCTCGACGGCAGCCGTCCAGAACTCAGGGCCCAACTCGATCAGACGATCCATCAGCGCACCTCCTCGTGGTCGATGTCCGTCACTTCGATGCGCTCCGAGATCCGTGCAAGCGTCGCATCGATGCGAGCGTCGTCCCCGCGGATCGCGAGCGTCAAGTGACCAAAGGCCCTGCCGCGGATGTCATTGATACCGCCGAAGACGAGCTCGAACTCCAATCCGACCTCGGCCAGCTCCAGGAAGACCTGCGCCTGGGACGGGCCGCCGTCGCGGAAGGAGAACGTCACGAGTCGTCCCTGATGCCGGTCACGCAGGACAGCACGCTCGGCCGGGGAGGGAACGCCCTTGACGACCGTACCGACGAATCGCTGCGACGCGGCATGCTGCGGGTTGGAGAAGACCTCGAACACATCTCCCTGCTCGATCACCCGCCCACGGTCCATGACGGCGACCTTGGTCGCGAGCGTCTGGATGACGTCCATCTCGTGGGTGATGACGACGATCGTGACGCCCTGCTCCTCATTGACGCGCTTGAGCAGGGAGAGGACCTCATGTGTCGTCTCCGGGTCTAGCGCACTGGTCGCTTCGTCGGCGAGGAGGATCGCCGGCCTGGTCGCGAGCGCCCGCGCGATCCCGACGCGCTGCTTCTGCCCTCCCGACAGGTGCTCGGGGTACGACCGTGCCTTGTCGCTCAGCCCCACAAAAGACAGCATCTCGGTCACGCGCGCGTCGATGTCGGCCTTCGACCATCCCGCGAGCTTCAGCGGATACGCGATGTTCGCCCGCACGCTTTTCGAGGAGAACAGGTTGAACTGCTGGAAGATCATGCCGATCCCGCTCCGCACTCGCCGGAGCTCACGCTCGCTGAGTGCCGTGATCTCGACTCCGTCGACGGTGATGCGGCCCGCGGAGGCCGGCTCCAACGCGTTGATGAGCCGCACCAGGGTGGACTTCCCCGCACCCGAATAGCCGATGATTCCGAAGACATCTCCCTGCTCGATCTGCAGAGACACATCGTCGACGGCGGTGATCTGCGTGCCGGATGCGGACGGCGAGGGGTAGCTCTTCGACACGTGCTCGAGGGAGACGATCGGCATAGGTTCTCCGGTCTTGAGGGAGGAAAGGGCGGGGTCGGCCTGAAGACGACGAATCGGGCGACGCGTCCGCGTCGCCCGATTCTCTCAGGTGAACCTGATCAACCGTTCGCAGCGACGTCCTTCTGGACGTCCTTCAGCAGCGAGGCCAGCTCATCTGCCGGCGTCTGCAGAGTGACACCGGTTCCTCCGGACGACTTCGCCAGCCCCTCCTGCACAGCTTCGTCGGTCTGGAAGATCTCGACGAGCTTGAGGTAGGTCTCGTTGTCGACGTCCTCGGCGCGAGACGCGAAGATGTTCACGTACTGGAGCGCGCTGGGGTCCTCCGGGTCGTCAGTGAAGAGTGCATCGTCGAACGAGAGACCGGCGTCCTCGACGAAGTCGTTGTTGATGATGGCAGCAGCGACGTCGGGCAGAGCCTCCGGAGTGAGTGCGGCCTCCAGCGCGGTGACCTTCACTGTCGACTTGTTCTCGTCCACATCTGCGAGATCGGAGAAGGCCGTGCCGCCGTCCTTGAGCTCGACGAGGCCAGCGGCCTGGAGCACGAGAAGCGCGCGGGCCTGGTTGGAGGCGTCGTCAGGAACCGCGACGGTCTCCCCCTCAGGAATGTCCTCGACCGAGTCGTACTTCGTCGAGTAGAGACCCAGCGGGTAGATCTGCGTCGAACCGATCGCCGCGAGGTCATCCCCCGAGGCCTCGTTGTACTGCGCCAAATACACGATGTGCTGGAACTGGTTGAGGTCGATCTCCCCCTCGCTCAGTGCCGGGTTGGGCAGCTCGTACGAGCCGAAGTCGACGAGTTCGACAGTGATGCCGGCGTCGGCCGCCGCGTCCACGAAAGCGGGCCACTGCGGGTCGCTCTCGCCGACGACACCGATCTTGACGGTCTTGTCCTCGGAGCCGCCGTCGCCGGAGCCCGCGTCGGACGAGGTGGCGCACCCGGCGAGGGCGACGAACAGCGGGACCACGGCGAGCGCGGCGAGGGCGGAGGTGGTGCGGCGGGACATGAGCAGGGTTCCTTCCTGGCGGGACTCGACAACGTTAGGCAGGAGGGCGCGCTGTCGCGGAATCGGGATGTCACACGGCGTCACAGCCGTGCGGGACCCTCCGTTGCTCGTGTGCATAGAACCGCCCGTAGCGCAGTCCCTACGGCGCCGGATCGTGTAAGACAAGGAAACAATCTTCGCTGGAAGTCGGTGCACGTGTTGGGCTCAACGCGCTCATCTGAGCGAAGGCGCCGTCTGGCGCCGCAGCAACGACCGGAGAAATCATGAACAGACACCAGAAAGCCGCAATCGCGGTCGCCGCAGCCGCGGCACTTTCCTTCTCCCTCACGTCAACCGCGTATGCGGCTGCCGAAGAGAAGCCTTCGTATGCGTCATCCACGATCGTCGTGTCAGACGTACGAACTGGAGAGATCGTCTACCAGCAGACGGACCAGATACCGGTTGATGAGGGCACCACTACAGCCACGATCGAGACGCGAGTTCCTTCTCCTCACGTTCCGGTAAACCCCGGCGTCGTGGCTCCACGCTCCTCGGTGGGCGGTAACTACGACAACGGATCGATCAAGTCGTCCATCACGATCACCTACAGTCTGAATAGCAGGGGCGATCAGATCCGGACGGAGAAGGTCACCGGTCGATGGACGCCAGATCCCGGGTTCGCCCTCCAGGGTCGAAAGGTAGAGATTTACAGCGGCGGAGGCTCACCGTCCATCATCAAGAAGGCCCCGACGGCGAACACCTACAGTTACAACACGGGGTGGGGCTTCCAGACCAAGCCGCCACAGAACTCGCTCACTTCTCCCCGGGTGCTCGCCGAGGTGAAGTTCAAGCTCTCGGGAACCGGGAGCGCATGGTTGAAGTTGACACACTGGGTCGATCTTTCAGGCGTGTAACCGTTGCTATCACGGCGGGGCCGGTCGCAAGCATGCGCCCGGCCCCGTTCCGCAATTCCTGTCTGACCGGTAAGGGAACGACGAGATCGTCACAGCCGCCCGGGCCGGTCAGTCGAACTCTTCGATCCCCTGCAGACGCACCTGCTCCAGGTCGAGACGGGCGGAGATCCGGCGGACCACCATGTCGTCCACGGTGCCGGCGCCGCGGAGCCCGAGCAGCACCTCGCGCTTGCGGTCGAGCAGCGCGAGCTTGAGCCGGGTGTGCTCCTCGTGCCGCACGAGCGGTGAGCGCTGGGCGAGGTCGACGTCGGCGGAGGTCGCGATCATCTGCAGCGTCGTGCCGTCCGTCGTCTCGGGGTCGGGGGCGGTCCCTGCCGACACCGCGACGTCCCCCGCGTCTGCGTCCTCGTCCTCGCGACGGGGCGCCTCTCCCCCGGTGCCGTAGGGATCGGGCTCGCCGAGCATCTCGTCCAGCGCGTCGGCCTCGGCGTCGATGAGCGCCTGTTCCCGCGCGAGCGTCCGGGCGTTCGCGAACTCCAGCGCCTGGTACCCCTCGGCGCGCACCCGGTCGCGCACCTCCTGGCCGATGCCGTGCTCCGCGGCGAGGTCGTCGAGCGCGGCCAGGGCCGCACCCGAGATCGCCCGCTCCGCGAGCTCGTACTCCTCGTCCTCGGCATGGTCGACCGGGAATCGCGCCCACCGCACGAGCGCGGGGAGGAGAGGCGCCTGCACGAGGAGGCTGAGCAGGATCACCCCGGCGGTCACGAAGACGATCTCGTCGCGCCCGCCCACCGTGCTCCCTGCGGACACACCGGTCGGCACCGACAGCGCGATCGCCAGCGACACGGCGCCGCGCATGCCGGCGACCGTGGACACGAGTCGGGCACGGGAGCGGGTGCCGCGCGGCGGGCGTTCGGCCGGACGGCGCTGGAACAGCACGTTGAGGAGCTGGAACACGTACCGCACGGCGAAGAGCGTCGCCCACACGGCGAGCGTCACGAGCACCAGGCGGCCGATGGCGGCGGCGGAGATCTCGTGCGCGACGAACTGCACCTCGAGGCCGATGAGCACGAACAGCGCCCCGTTCAGCAGGAAGACGCCGAACGGCCAGGCCGCGTCGGCCTGCCGGCGCGAGGCCGCCGTCGTCACGCGCGGCGACACCCAGGCGACGATGAGTCCGGCCACGACCACGGCGAGCACGCCGGACGCGTGGACGAGCTCGGCGAGCAGGAACGCGGAGAACGGCACGAGCAGCAGGGTGACGTTGATGACGATGGTGGAGGAGATGCGGCGCAGCAGCAGCGTGGCCAGGGCCGCGACCACGATCCCCGCGGCGATCCCGCCCACGTACGACACCAGCACGTCCCAGGTGACCGAGAGCGGCGTGACCTGGCCGCCCAGAGCGAGGGACACCGCGATGGCGTAGAGCACGAGCGCGGTGCCGTCGTTGGTCAGGCTCTCGGCCTTGAGCTTCATGAACATCCGTCGCGGCAGCAGTCGGCCGAGGGCGGCGACGGCCGTGGCGTCGGGCGGCGCGACCGCGGCCCCCAGGATGAGGGCGATCTCCCAGGGCATGCCGAAGAGCACGCCGATGCCGGCCACCGCGAACGCGGAGGCGACGACGAGGAGCGTGCTCATCGGCACGATGTAGCGGAAGTCGCGGCGGATCGACCGCAGCGATGTCGTCAGGCTCTCCCAGAACAGCATCACCGGCAGGAACAGCAGCAGCACGGTCTCCGGCGGCAGCTGGACCTCGCGCAGCGGCGGGATGAAGCCCAGCAGCAGTCCGAGGATGACGAGGACGAGGGGCAGCGCGAGACGCACGCGCGGCGCGATCAGGGTTCCGACGAGGATCGTGAGTCCGAGCAGGACGGTTACTTCGAGGCCTTCCATCGCTACTCCCAACAGTCGTGGGAGAAGGATATTCCTCCGTCAGCCGATCTGCTCCGTGAGTTCGAACCAGCGCAGCTCCAGCTCCTCGATCTCGGCCTCCTGCGCGGTGATCGCCTTCATGCGCTCGCCGAGGCCCGCATAGTCGGACTGGTCGTGGTCGGCGAGGGCGTGCTTGGCCGCGTCGACCTGCTGCGTGAGCTTCTGGATGCGACGCTCGAGCGCGGCGGCTTCCTTCTGCGCCGCCCGGAGAGCCGCGCCGTCGAGACCGCTCGCTACGGGGGCCGACGCCGCCGTCGCGGTCGCCGGGGCACTCTCGACGCGCTGCCGCAGCCGAAGGTACTCGTCGACGCCGCCCGGGAGATGCCGCAGGCGCCCCGCGCCGTCGGGACCGGGAAGGATCGCGTACTGCTGATCCGTCACCCGCTCCAGGAAGTACCGGTCGTGGCTCACGACGAGGAGGGTGCCCGACCAGGAGTCGAGGAGGTCCTCGATCGCGGCGAGCATGTCGGTGTCCATGTCGTTCGTGGGCTCGTCGAGGATGAGCACGTTCGGCTGGTCGAGCAGCACGAGCAGCAGCTGCAACCGGCGCTGCTGACCGCCGGAGAGATCCTTCACCGGAGTGGAGAGCTGGGCGGACGAGAACCCGAGCCGCTCCAGGAGCTGTCCTGGTGTGAGGTCCTGCGCCTTCGACCCGGCACCGAGCGTGTAGGACGTGCGCAGACCGGAGATCACCACGCGCACGGGGTCGTTCCAATGCGGCAGGAGTTCGTCGAGGCGCTGCGTGAGCGTACGGACCTGCACGGTCTTCCCGCGCTTGATCCGCCCCTCCGTGGGCTCGACCGTGCCGGAGATGAGCCCCAGGAGCGTGGACTTCCCGGCACCGTTCACGCCGAGGATCCCCGTGCGCTCGCCCGGGGCGATCCGCCACTCCACGTCCTTGAGCACGGTCTTCCCGCCGGCTCCTGATCCCGTCGAAGTCTGGGTCCCTGAGCTTGCCGAAGGGTACGTCACCCCCACATCGAGCAGGTCGACGACGTCCTTGCCCAGCCGCGAGACGGCGAGCGACTGCAGCGAGACCTTGTCGCGGATCTCGGGCACGTCGGCGATGAGCTCGTTGGCCGCATCGATGCGGAACTTGGGTTTGCTGGTGCGGGCCGGGGCACCGCGGCGCAGCCAGGCGAGCTCCTTGCGGGCGAGGTTCTGCCGCTTCGCCTCGGTCGCCGCCGCCATGCGGTCGCGCTCGACCCGCTGCAGGATGTACGCCGCATAGCCGCCTTCGAAGGGCTCCACGATGCGGTCGTGCACCTCCCACGTCTCGGTGCAGATCTCGTCGAGGAACCACCGGTCGTGGGTCACGACGAGGAGGGCTCCGGCGTTCGCGGGCCAGCGCTTCTTGAGGTGTCCGGCGAGCCAGGTGATCGCCTCGACGTCGAGGTGGTTCGTCGGCTCGTCGAGAGCGATGACGTCCCAGTCAGCGGTGAGCAGCTTCGCGAGGGACACGCGGCGGCGCTGTCCGCCGGAGAGGGAGCCGATCTGCGCGTCCCAGGGAAGATCGGTCAGCAGTCCCTCGATCACGTCGCGGACGCGGGCGTCCCCGGCCCATTCGTGCTCGGCCATGTCTCCGACCACGGCGGCGCCGATCGTGATGTCGTCGGGGAGGGTGTCGGCCTGGTCCAGCACGCCGATGCGAGTGCCGCCGCGGACGGTGACCCGGCCGGAGTCCGGCTCCTTCGTGCCGGCGAGCATGCCGAGAAGGCTCGACTTGCCGTCGCCGTTCCGGCCGACGATGCCGATGCGGTCACCCTCCTCGATGCCGAGGGTCACGGCGTCGAAGACGACGCGGGTCGGGTATTCGAGGTGCAGGGCTTCGGCCCCGAGAAGATGTGCCATGTCCTCTCCAGGGTAGTCGCGCCGCGTCGGACGGTCTCCCGGTCAGACCAGCGACGGGGCGAAGAGCTCCGGCAGCGCGGCGGTGAAGACCTCGAAGTGGCTGTACCAGACGGTGTGGGCGGCTCCGGGGATGCTCCGCACCGTCACCCCGCCGTGCTCGAACCGCCGCGCGTCCTCGTCGGTGACCCAGGCGCTGGGTTCCGCGCGGACGACGATGGAGCCGGGGGCGGCGGTCCAATGACCATCCTCCCCGCAGGAGACGGAGGCCGCGGTTGGCGGATCGAAGCGCTCGGCCGCCCGCGCCTCGACCGTGGCGTCGTCGACGGAGTAGAACGGCCGGAGCTTGCGGAGTTCGGTGGGCGACATGCGCGCGCGGCGGTCGTGCTCGTACTGCGAGATGAGGGAGGCGCGGTTCTGGCCGCCCTGGAGGGCGAGCGGCGCGTCGACGTAGACGGCGAGGCCTGGGTCGAGGCGGGGCGCGGCGGCGGCGAGCACGGTGGCACCGAAGGAGTGCCCGACGGCGACGGCGAGCGGGGAGGCGGCCCCGTGCCCCGCTGCGGAACGTGCCCCCGGAAGGAGCGCCGTCTGCGCGAGCGTGGCGACGACGGCGTCGGCCGCCGTCTCGATCGTGAGCTCCGGATCACGCGGCGAGAGGCCGTGGCCGGGCAGATCGAGCGCGAGCACGCGGAAACCCCGTTCCACGAGCAGCGGGACCACGCGGTGCCAGCTCTCGGCGGACCCCATCATGCCGTGCAGCAGCACGGCGATGCGGTCGCCCTCCCCGGCTTCGATGACGTTCAGGAGCACGGAGCCAGTCAACCACGGTCGTTATCCTTTCGTGATACGACTTTCGGCCAGATTCCTTCGAATCTTTGTTCGAATGTCAGTGGTCGGTGATGGACTGACGTCATGCCCGCACTGCTCGACGCGACCGACTCCCAGATGGCGATTCTCGCCGATCTGGTGGAGGGGCTGGAGGCGGCGGAGAAGACGCTGAGCAGCATGCAGGCGGCCCGCGACGGACTGCTCGCGATGGCGGGGCGACTTGCGGTCGACATCGCTCGGCAGGCGTGTCATCCCGACGGCGGCGACATGGCGATCCGCACGGTCGCCGCGGAGATCGGGGCCGCACAGCGCGTCAGCGACCGCACCATCGAGCGGCGGATGTCCGATGCGTCCTGGCTGGTCGAACGGTTCCCCGCCGTCTGGGAGGCCCAGGGCGCCGGGCGCATCAGCGCCGCGCATGCGCGCGTGATCGTGGAGGCGGGGGCCCACCTCGACGACGCCGATGATCGTGCCCGGTTCGCCGAGGAGGCTGTCGAGGTCGCAGCGGTGGAGTCGCCCAACAGGGTGCGTCGCCAGGTGCGCCGACTGGCCGACCGGTTCCAGGAGCGGACGCTCGTCGAGCGACACCGTGACGCCAGGGAGCTGCGGCGGGTGTGGGTGACCGACCTCGATGACGGCATGGCCGAACTCGGCGCCCGCGGCCCGGCGGCGCTGGTGCACGGGATGTACGACCGGCTCTCCCAGATGGCGCAGGCCGTGCGGGAGGAGAACGCGCGGGCACGGCGCCCGGAGGCGGAGGAGAGCGTCCGCGACGACAGGACGGTGGATCAGCTGCGCACGGATCTGCTCGCCGATCTCGTCCTGACCGGCGCTCCGGCGGGGCATGACTCGGAGGAAGGCCTGCTCTCCGAGCTTCGGGCGCGCGTCGAGGTCACCGTGCCGGTGCTGACGCTGATGCACGGCGAGCTGATGCACGGCGAGCAGGACGGGACGATGGACGGCGCTCCGATCCTCGCCGCCGAGCTCGACGGGATGATCCCGATCGATCCGGCCACGGCCCGGCGCCTCGCCGGCGCGGCGAGCGGCTGGGACCGGGTGCTCACCCACCCGATCAGCGGGGCACTGCTGGCCGTCGACCGGTATCGCCCGAGCGAAGACCTCCGCCGACACCTGCGGGCCCGCGATCAACGCTGCCGCTTCCCCGGCTGCGGCCTCGCGCCGCGGAAGTGCGACCTCGATCACAATCACGATGCGGCGCTCGGCGGCGAGACCGTGCACGACAACCTCGCGACCTTCTGCCGACGGCATCACATGCTCAAACACCACTCCCCATGGCACGTCGAGCAGGGGCCGGGCGGCGTTCTGGAGTGGACGAGCCCCACCGGCCGGACCTACATCGACCGACCGCCGCCTCCGCACACCGTGACCTTCGCCGAGGAACCTCCGTGGTCTTCGCCCGACGCCAGGACCACCACCGGCTGAACACGCGAGCGCACCGATCACGCCTGCACACCGATCACGCCTGCACACCGATCACGCCTGCACACCGATCACGCCTGCACACCGATCACGCAGGTACACCGATCACGCAGGCACACCGGTCAGCCGTAGGGTGGAGGGCATGTCGAGTCCCGAATCAGACAGGTCGGGGGCTGCCGGTCACACCGTCAGCCCCGTGAACCGCTGATCCCTTCGTCCGTCCTGTCGGCGGGCGCGCGCCGGTGACCCGGGCGCTGACCGTGGTGACGAGAAGCACTCCTCTTCCCTCTCACTTCGGAGCACTCGATGCCTCTCCCCCTCTATGCCCTTGCCCTGGCGGTCTTCGTCATGGGCACCTCCGAGTTCATGCTCGCGGGACTCCTCCCCGCGATCGCGGACGACCTCGACGTCGCGGTCGGCACGGCCGGGCTTCTCACCTCGGGCTTCGCCGTCGGCATGGTCGTGGGCGCCCCCGCCCTGGCCGCCTTCGCGCGCGGCTGGCCGCCACGTCGCACGCTCATCGCCTGCCTCGTGCTCTTCGCCGGATGCCACGTCGTCGGCGCGGCCACCTCCGCATTCGAGCTCCTGCTCGTCACGCGCGTGCTCAGCGCCCTCGCGAACGCCGGCTTCCTCGCCGTCGCACTCCGCACGGTCGCTCTCCTCGTCCCCGCCGAACGCACCGGCCGCGGTCTCGCGGTGCTGCTCTCCGGCACGACGATCGCCACCGTGGTCGGCGTCCCGGCCGGGGCGGTGCTCGGCGCCGCGCTCAGCTGGCGCGCCACCTTCGCCGCCGTCGCACTCCTCTGTCTCCCCGCACTGCTCGGAATCCTCCGAGGCGTGCCGACGACGATCCGGGGCGCGGCGCACGTCCGACCCCGGTCGGTGCCAGGGTCGGCACCAGGCACGGCGCCGGCTCCGACACCGCTCCCCGGGCCCGCGCCGTCTCTGCGTGCGGAGCTCGCGCTCCTGAGGACACCGCGTCTCGCCGTCGCGATGAGCCTGGCGGCCCTGGTGAACGCGGGGACCTTCGCGGTCTTCACGTTCCTCGCGCCGGTCATCACCGAAGTCGCGGGCCTCCCCGACGCTGCGGTCCCCCTCGCGCTGGTCCTGTTCGGCTGCGGGTCGTTCCTCGGCGTGACCATCGCGGGTCGGTTCGCCGACCACCACGCCGGGATGCTGCTCGCGGTCGCCGGGCCACTTCTCCTGGGCGGCTGGATCCTGTGGGCGGCGGTCTTGCCCCGTCCCGTCGCCCTTCTCGCCCTTGTCTTCGTGCAGGGCGTGCTGTCCTTCGCGGTCGGCAGCACACTGATCGCCCGCGTGCTGAACGCCGCGTCCGGCGCCCCGACCATGGGAGGGTCCTACGCGACCGCGGCCCTGAACATCGGCGCCGTGATCGGGCCGGCGGCGGGAGCGTGGATCCTCGCGAGCGGGGCGGGCCCGCTCTCCCCCGTCGCCCTCGCGGCCACGCTGACGGCGGCGGCGCTCCTCCTCGCCCTGGCGATGCGGCGATGGCGGCCCGTCGGCTGACGGCAAGACGGGGACGCGCGGCAACGGCGACGAGCCGCCCGGACCCGAAGGTCCGGACGGCTCGTCGTGTCGTTGTCCGTCGTTCGCGGGGAACGGGGACGGTCTCGCTCGTCCTTACTCGTAGGACTTCACGATCTCAAGGAGGCTCGGGACGTTGGCGTAGGCCTCGGCCGCGTTCTCCTTGGTCACGATGACCGGCGGGAGCAGGTAGGCCGGGACGACCTTCTTGCCGTTGTCGTACTGGTCGGTGTCGTTGACGTCGACCTCGTCGCCCTTCTGAAGCTGACCGACCATCTTGATGGCCTGCTCCACGAGCAGCGTGGTGTCCTTGTTGATCGTGGAGTACTGCACGCCCTCCATGATCGACTTCACCGACTCGACCTCGGAGTCCTGACCGGTGACCACCGGGACGGGCTTGCCGGCCTGCTGCGCCGAAGTGATGATGGCGCGGGCGAGAGTGTCGTTCGGGGACAGGACGCCGTCGAGGGTCTCCGAGCCGTAGCTCGACGTGAGGATCGAATCCATGCGGCGCTGGGCGTTCTCCGGCTTCCAGCCCTCGGTCGCCGTCTGGGAGATCTCGGTCTGCCCGGAGACGACGTTCAGCGTGCCTTCGTCGATCTTCGGCTGCAGCACCTCCATCGCCCCGTTGAAGAACACCGCCGAGTTGGCGTCGTCCGGCGATCCCGAGAACAGCTCGATGTTGTACGGCGCCTCGTGACCCGCGCGCTCCGCGAGGCCGTCGAGCAGCGCCTGGCCCTGGAGCTTGCCGACCTCGAAGTTGTCGAAGGCGACGTAGTAGTCCACGGCGTCGGTGTTCTCGATGAGACGGTCGTAGGCGATGACCGCGACACCGGCGTCGCGCGCGGCCTCCACCTGCGTGGTGAGCTGCTTGCCGTCCTTGGCGCCGATGATGATGACCTTGGCGCCGCCGGTGACCATCGCCTGGATCTGGTTCTGCTGCTCGGCGACCGTGTTGCTGGCGGGCGCGTACTGCACGTCCGCCTTGAAGCCGGCCTTCTCGAGGCCGTCGGTGAACAGCTGACCGGCCAGGACCCAGTTCTCCGAGGTCTTGTCCGGCAGAGCGACACCGATCGTGGAGCCGGCGTCGAAGCCCGAGGCGGTCTCCTCGCCCGACCCCGAACCCGAGTCACCGCCGCGCTCCGAGGAGCAGCCGGTGAGGGCGAATGCGCCCGCGACGACAAGCGCTGTCGCCGACAGAAGGATCTTCTTCATGTGATCTCTTTCTCTGGTGTGTGCAGGTCCCGTCGCGCCTGCGTTGCGCGACGCGGCCCTTACTTTCCGCGCGTCTCCTCGACGGCGGGGGCTTCGTACTTCTGACTGGTGGGGTAGTTCGTCTTCGTGGGATCGAACGTGTCGGTGGCCGGATCCTGCGTGCGGCCGAGACGGCGCGTGAGGAAGCCGATGATCGACGGACGACCCTGCTGCTTGTTCCACACGTCGACGCCGACGGCGAAGAGGAGCACGAGGCCCTTGATCATCGAGACGACGTCGGCACCGGCGCCGAGCAGCGCGAGTCCGTTGTTCAGGAACGCCATCACGAGACCACCGATGATCGACCCGATCACGGTGCCGATGCCGCCGGAGACGGCCGCGCCGCCGATGAAGACGGAGGCGATCGCGTCGAGCTCCCACCCGTTGCCGTCCTGCGGACCCGAGGCGGTCGCCCTGGCGACGTAGATCATGCCGGCGAGCGAGGCCAGGACCGACATGTTCATCATCACGAAGAAGTCGACCCAGCGGTCCTTCACGCCCGAGAGGCGCGCGGCCTGGCGGTTGCCGCCGACCGCGTAGATGTGACGGCCGAAGACGGTGTTGTTCGTGATGAACGAGTAGAGGATGACGAGAGCGAGGAGGATGACGCCCGAGATCGGGAAGCTCGTGCCCTCGCGCCCCGTGGCGAACAGCCAGCCGGCGACGAGGATGACGGCCGAGATGAGGACCACCTTCGTCACGCTCACCCACAGCGGCGCCATGTCGGAGCCCATCTTGCGCTGGATGCGCCGGGTGCGGATCTCCCAGAACACGATCCACGCGACGCCGGCGAGCGCCAGCAGCATGGTCGGGATGTTGAACGGAAGCGGCAGGGCGATCTCCGGCAGGTAGCCGGCGCCGATGATCTTGAAGCCCTCCGGCACGGGCACCGACTGCGAGTCGCCCACCGCCTGGTTCGCACCGCGGAAGAACAGCATGCCGGCCAACGTCACGATGAACGCCGGCACCCCGACGTAGGCGACCCAGAAGCCCTGCCAGGCGCCGACGAGCACGCCGACACCGAGACCGAGGAGGATGCCCAGCGGCCAGGGGAGGTTCCAGTCCTGCATGGCCTTCGCCACGACGATGCCCGTGAACGCGGCGACGGATCCGACCGAGAGGTCGATGTGCCCCATGATGATGACCATCACCATGCCGATGGCCAGGATCAGGATGTACGAGTACTGGTTGACGACGTTGATCAGGTTGCCGGAGGACAGCGTGAGACCGGTGCCCTTGAAGATCCACGTCAGCACCTGGAAGACGACGAGGATGACGACGAGGCTGCCGAGGATGCCGAACTGACGGAGGGTCGACTGCCCTCCCCCGAACATCTTCGTGATGTCCTTGAAGTGGAAGCCGCGCTTCGCGGTGGTCGAGTCGGTGGTCATGCGGATGCTTTCTGGGTCGCGGAGGTCATGCTGCGCATGAGGTCTTCGGGGGTCGCCTGGTCGGCCGGGATGCAGTCGGTGACCCGGCCTTCGAACACGGTGTAGATGCGGTCGGAGATGCCGAGCAGCTCGGGCAGCTCGCTGGAGATCACGATCACGCCCTTGCCCTGGGCGGCGAGCTCGTTGATGATCGCGTAGATCTCGTACTTGGCGCCGACGTCGATACCGCGCGTGGGCTCGTCGAGGATCAGCAGGTCGGGGTCCGTGAACATCCACTTCGCCAGCACGACCTTCTGCTGATTGCCGCCGGAGAGCTTACCCACGCCCTCCTCGACCGATGGAGTCTTGATGCGCAGCGCCTTGCGATAGCGCTCCGCCACCGAGAACTCCTCGCGGGCGTCGACGACGCCGTTGTGCGCGATCTTGGAGAGCTTCGCCGCGACGATGGACCGCTTGATGGTGTCGAGCAGGTTGAGCCCGAGCACCTTGCGGTCCTCGCTCACGTAGGCGAGGCCGTGCTTGATCGCGGCGGCGACGTCGGGGAGCTCGATCTCCTGGCCGTCCTTCACGAGCGTGCCGGAGAGGAACGTGCCGTAGGAGCGGCCGAAGATGCTCATCGCGAGCTCAGTGCGGCCGGCCCCCATGAGGCCGGCGATACCCACCACCTCGCCGCGGCGGACGTTGATGCTCGACCCCTTCACGACCATGCGCTCCGGGACGGTCGGGTGCTGCACCCACCAGTCCTTGACCTCGAAGAACACCTCGCCGATCTCCGGCGTGCGGTCCGGGTAGCGGCTCTCCAGCGACCGGCCGACCATGCCGCGGATGATGCGGTCCTCGTTGATCTCGCCGCGGGAGATGTCCAGCGTCTCCACCGTGCGGCCGTCGCGGATGATCGTGATCTCGTCGGCGATCTGCTCGATCTCGTTGAGCTTGTGGCTGATCATGATCGACGCGATGCCCTTGGCCTTGAGCCCGAGGATGAGGTCGAGGAGGTGCTGCGAGTCGTTCTCGTTGAGCGCGGCGGTGGGCTCGTCGAGGATGAGCAGCTTGACGTCCTTGTTCAGCGCCTTGGCGATCTCGATGAGCTGCTGCTTGCCGACGCCGAGGGTCTTGATCGGCACGTCCGGATCCTCGTCGAGGCCGACGCGGGCGAGGAGCTCGATCGTGCGCTCCTTCTGCGCCTGCCAGTCGATGCGGCCGAAGCGGCGGATCTCGTTGCCGAGGAAGATGTTCTCGGTGACGGACAGCTCCGGGATGAGCGCGAGCTCCTGGTGGATGATGACGATGCCCGCCTGCTCGCTGGCCGCGATGTCCTTGAAGCGCTGCTCCTGGCCGTACAGGAGGATCTCGCCGTCGTACGTGCCGTACGGGTACACCCCCGAGAGGACCTTCATCAGCGTCGACTTCCCGGCGCCGTTCTCGCCGCAGATCGCGTGGATCTCGCCGGCGCGGACGGTGATCGAGACGTCGGCGAGCGCCTTGACTCCCGGGAACTCCTTGGTGATGCGGCGCATCTCCAGGATCGGGCCTGACACGGTCGGCAACGTTGCTGTGGTGCTCACGGATCTTCCTCGCGACGTGCGGTCACCTTCGATGTGACCGTTCACATCGGTATATCGTCGTCTTCCACGGGAGCGGTGTCAAGTCCGCGGCGTGTTTTCGTGTCGCTACCGTGATGCAGCGGATTCGCGCGCCCGAAGGAGGGTCTGCAGCGGGCCGAATGCGGGGGTCTCCTCGCCGCGGATCTCGGCGAGGAGGATGCGCACGGCGCGTCGTCCGAGCTCGGGGAAGTCCTGGTGCACCGTGCTCAGCGTCGGCGCCACGTGCGCCGCGACCGGGATGTCGTCGAACCCGATCACGCTCACGTCGTGCGGCACGCGCACTCCGGCATCGCGGAAGCCGTGCAGCAGCCCGATCGCCATGAGATCGTTCGCCGCGAACACCGCCGTGAAGTCGCGCCGCAGCGAGAGCTCCTTGCCGGCGAAGTAGCCGAAGTCGGCCGTCCAGTCCCCGCGGATCGGCGGGAACGTCGGCAGGTCGGCGTCGCGGAGCGCATCCAGATACCCGCGCATCCGGGACTCCGCCTCGATCCAGTCCTGCGGCCCGGCGAGGTGGAGGATGTCGCTGTGGCCCAGCGCGATCAGGTGCTCGGTCGCCGCCTTCGCCCCTGCCACCTGGTCGGCGGAGAGGCTGACGCCGTCTGAGCCGGAGGCGGTCTGCAGGGTCACGAAGGGCATCGTGACGTTCATGCCGCGCAGGACATGGAAGACCCGCACCTGCGGGGCGAGCACGACGATGCCGTCCACCTGCTCGCGCTCAAGCTGGCGCACGGCGTTGCCGATCGCCTCCGGAGTGGTCGCGGGGAGGTTGAGCGTGGAGACGGAGTACCCCTCCTCGCGCGCCGCGTCCTCGATGCCGGCGATGGACGACGTCGGCCCGAACTCGCCGATCGTCGCCGAGAGGATGCCGAGCACGTTCGACTTGCTCGTCACGAGCGCACGCGCCGCCAGATTGGGGCGGTAGTCGAGCACGGCGATCGCGTCGAGCACCTTCGCCTTGGTCTCCGGGCGGATGCTGGGATGGTCGTTGAGCACCCGGGAGACGGTCTGATGCGAGACGCCGGCGAGGCGGGCGACGTCGCGGATGCTCGGCATGCGGGCACGCTCGGAGGAGGTGGACATCCAGCCTCCTCGCGTGTGCACGGTCACATGACTACTTCATTATGTCTGCGATGACCCGCTGGATGCACCTCGACCGCGCGCACGCTCCTCGCCGCTCGGATGCGAGGGGAGCGGGCAGGTTCAGCCGATGATGCGGGCTCCGGGGACGGCGCCGTGCACGTGCAGCGGATCGAGGCCACCCTCGCGGAGGGCCGTCTGCACCGCCTGCGCGGACTCGGGATCCGCGCAGAGGAGGGCCACGGTCGGCCCGGAACCGGACACGAGGCCGTGCAGCGCACCGGCCGCGATCCCGCGTTCGATGGTCTGCGCCAGATCCGGTCGCAGGTCGAGCGCGGCCGCCTGAAGGTCGTTGTGGAGTGCGTCGGCGAGCTGCCAGGCGTCTCCGGTGCGCAGCGCCTGCAGCACCGGGATCGGCACGTCCAGCGAGAGCGGCGGATCGTCGGCGAGCGCCCCCTCCTCCTCGCGCAGCTCGTCGAGCCGGGTATACACAGCGGGCGTGGACAGCCCCTCATCGCTGGTCACCAGCAGCCAGTCGAAGCGGCCGCGGGCGAGAGCCGGGTTCAGCTGATCGCCACGGCCGGTGCCGACGGCAGTGCCGCCATGCAGCGCGAAGGGGACATCGGCACCGAGCCGGGCCGCGAGATCGTGCAAGCGCGCCGCGGAGAGTCCCGTGCCCCAGAGGGCGTCGCAGGCGACCAGGGCGGCCGCGGCATCCGCGGAACCCCCGCCCATACCGCCGGCGACGGGAACGCTCTTGCGGATCTGCAGCGCCACCCCGCCGGGGTGATCCGTCGCCGTCGCCAGCAGCTTGGCGGCCCGCATCGCGAGGTTCCGGTCGTCGAGCGGCACCGAGCCGTCGTCCTCCACCCCGGTCACCGTGATCGAGAAGTCGTCGGCGTCCCTGGCGATCACGTCCTCATACAGCGACACCGCCTGGAAGACCGTCGCGAGGGCGTGGTAGCCGTCGTCATGGCGCCCGCCGACACCGAGGTAGACGTTGATCTTCCCCGGCGCGCGCACGTGCACGGACCCGGAGGACGCGGCGAGGCTCATGAGCGGATCACAGGTCCGACGAGGTCGCCCACAGGTTGACGTCGATGGCGCCCGCGAGCTCGTCGATGCGGCGGAGCTCCTCGTCGGTGAACGCGGGACCGTCGAGCGCGGCGAGGTTCTCGTCGAGCTGCTCCGTACGCGACGCGCCGATGAGCGCCGAGGCGACGACCGGGGTGCGCAGCGTCCACTGCAGCGCGAGCTGCGCGAGCGACTGCCCGCGACCCTGCGCGACCTCGTTCAGCGCACGGAGCGTCTCGACGGCCTCGTCGGTCAGCTTGCCCTTCGGCAGCGAACCCCGCTGCTGCGCGCGCTCG
Source organism: Microbacterium sp. LCT-H2 (assembly GCF_001866135.1). Lineage (GTDB taxonomy): Bacteria > Actinomycetota > Actinomycetes > Actinomycetales > Microbacteriaceae > Microbacterium. The sequence goes on along the minus strand of NZ_MODW01000006.1, from coordinate 13,269 downwards.
GCCGTGCCGTCGCCGAGGTACTTGTCGGTGAGGAGGCCCTGGGCGAGCGGGGTGAAGGCGATGGCGCCGAGGCCCGACTCCTCCAGGGTCTGCGTGAGGCCGTCCTCGATCCAGCGGTTCAGGATCGAGTAGGCCGGCTGGTGGATGACGAGCGGCGTCCCCAGCTCCTTCGCCACGGCCACGGCCTCGGCCGTGCGCTCCGCGCTGTAGGAGGAGATGCCGACGTACAGCGCCTTGCCCTGGCGGACCAGGGTGTCCAGCGCCCCGACGGTCTCGGCGATCGGGGTGACCGGGTCGACGCGGTGCGAGTAGAAGATGTCGACGTAGTCCAGCCCCATGCGGGTGAGCGACTGCTCGGCGCTCGCGAGGATGTACTTCCGGCTCGCGTAGTCGCCGTACGGTCCGGGCCACATGTCCCAGCCGGCCTTCGACGAGATGATCAGCTCGTCGCGGTAGGGACGCAGGTCCTCGGCGAAGATGCGGCCGAAGTTCTTCTCGGCCGAGCCGTACGGCGGGCCGTAGTTGTTCGCCAGGTCGAAGTGCGTGATCCCGTTGTCGAACGCGTGACGCAGGAGCGCCCGCTGGTTGTCGAGCGGGATGTTGTCGCCGAAGTTCCACCAGAGCCCGAGCGAGATCGGGGGCAGGTACAGGCCGGAGGCGCCGACCTGACGGTAGGCGAACCGTCCGTAGCGGCCCTCGTCGGCAGCGTACGGGCGGTGCAGTTCGGGGACGTCGGGGCGGAAGCGGGGGGAGTCGGTCACCGTGCCAGATTAGCCGCTGACGCCCGAACCCTCGATCGCCGTTGCGTGCTGGGCGATCCGCTGGTAGTCGTCGACCGTGAGGTCCTCCCCGCGGGCGGTCGGAGCGACGCCGGCGGCGGTCAGCACCTCGGTCGCCGCGGCGGAGCTGCCGAAGAGGCCGGAGAGGGCCTGTCGCAGCATCTTGCGTCGCTGGTTGAAGGCCGCGTCGACGATGGCGAATGTGCGCCGGCGCTCCTCGATCGGGCCGCGCTCGCCCTCGGAGCGGTCGAAGCCGACGAGGAGGCTGTCCACGTTCGGCACCGGCCAGAAGACCTGGCGGGAGACGTTGCCGGTGAGCTTCCAGTCGCCGTACCAGGCGGCCTTGACGCTGGGCGAGCCGTAGATCTTCGAGCCCGGCTTCGCGGCGAGGCGCTCGGCCACCTCCGCCTGCACCATCACGACGCCCCGCTGCAGGTAGGGGAAGGTCTCCAGGAAGTGCAGCAGGACGGGCACGGACACGTTGTACGGCAGGTTCGCGACGAGGACGGTCGGCTCCCCCGGCAGCTCCGTGACGCGGAGCGCATCGGCGTCGACCACCGTCAGCATCCCCTCCGGCACGCCGTGCTCGGCCGCGGTCTGCGGCAGGCGGGCGGCCAGGCGGTGGTCGATCTCCACGGCGGTGACCGCGGCTCCCGCCTCGAGGATCGCGAGGGTCAGCGACCCGAGTCCCGGTCCGACCTCGACCACCCGCTCCCCCGCCTGCACGCGGGCGGCCTGGACGATCTTGCGGACGGTGTTCGCGTCGACGACGAAGTTCTGTCCGAGCTTCTTGGTGGGGGTGACATCGAGCTCGGCGGCCAGACGGCGGATCTCGGTGGCCCCGAGCAAGGTGACGGTCATGCACCCATTCTCCCGTATCCTTCGGGGGTGCCCTCCCTCGGTGAACTGATCGCTCCGCGGCGCCTGGGCAGGGATTTCCGCTGGCTGCTCGCGTCGTCGTGGACGAGCAACATCGGAGACGGTGTGGCGCTGGCCGCCGCTCCCCTGCTCATCGCGTCGATGACGTCGTCGCCGATCCTCGTGGCCTCCGGCGCCATCCTGCAGTTCCTGCCATGGCTGCTCTTCGGCCTGCACGCGGGGGCCATCGCCGACCGCTTCGATCGGCGCCGCCTAGTGATGACCGCCAACGCCGTGCGCGCCGTCGTGCTCGCCGCGCTCTGCGTGTTCCTCGTGACGGGAACCGCGAACATCGGGATCGTCCTCGCCGTCGCGTTCCTCTACGGCACCGCCGAGGTCTTCGTCGACACCGCGGGGAGCACATTGCTGCCGATGCTCGTGAAGCCGGCCGACCTCGGCATCGGGAACGCGCGCCTGCAGGCCGGCTACCTCGTCGCCAACCAGTTCGCCGGGCCGCCGCTGGGCGCGTTCCTCTTCGCGGCCGGGAGCGCATGGCCGTTCCTCGTCGAGGTGCTGTGCGTGACGCTCGCGATCGTCCTCATCTCCCGCATGGCCCGCACGCCCGTCCCGCCGCGGGAGACCGAGACCCACCCGCCGGTGCACACCGACATCGCGGAGGGTCTGCGCTGGCTGTGGCGCAATCCGCCGGTGCGCATGCTCGTGCTCATCATCCTCGTCTTCAACGTGACCTGGGCCGCGCCGTGGGGCGTGCTCGTGCTCTACGCCACCGAGCACCTGCAGATGGGGCCCGTGGGCTACGGCGCGCTCACCACGGCGTCCGCGGCGGGCGGCATCCTCGCGACGCTGAGCTTCGGCTGGCTGGAACGGCACGTGTCGTTCGCGACCCTGATGCGTGTCGTCCTCTCCCTCGAGGTGCTCATGCACCTCGCGTTCGCGCTGACCACCACGGGCACGGTGGCCCTCGTCATCATGTTCTTCTTCGGGGCGTACGCCTTCGTGTGGGGCACGTTTTCCACGACCGTCCGGCAGCGGCTCGTCCCCGCTTCCCTGCAGGGGCGCGTCGCCTCGGTCAACATGGTCGGCGTCTTCGGCGGCATGATCGTCGGCCAGGCCCTCGGCGGCGTCATCGCGCAGACCTGGGGCCTGACCGCGCCCTGGTGGTTCGCGTTCGGCGGGGCGGCGATCACCCTCGTGCTGGTGTGGAAGCCCATCTCGCACATCGTCAGTGCCAAGCCGGTCGCCGAGACGGGACCGGGGGACGTCGACCCGGAGGGTTAGTCGGCGAACGAGCCGTAGACCCGGACGGTGTTCTCGGCGAGCTGCGCGGCGAGCTCGTCCACGTCCAGGTCGAGCTCGGCGGCCAGGAAGCGCACCGTGAGCGGCACGAGGTACGGCGCGTTCGGGCGGCCCCGCAGCGGGACCGGCGTGAGGAACGGCGCGTCCGTCTCGACGAGGAGGCGGTCCAGCGGGGTGACCTTCAGCGCGTCGCGCAGGTTCTGCGCGTTCTTGAACGTCACGTTCCCGGCGAACGACAGGTAGTACCCGGCGTCGGCGCACACCCGGGCCATCGCCTCGTCGCCGGAGAAGCAGTGGAACACGGTGCGCTCGGGGGCCCCGACCCGCGTCAGCGTCTCCAGCACGGCCTCGTGCGCATCCCGGTCGTGGATCTGCATCGCGATGCCGTGCTTCTTGGCGAGCGCGATGTGCGCCTCGAACGAGGCGAACTGCGGCGCACGGCGCTCCGGTCCGGTGCGGAAGAAGTCGAGCCCGGTCTCGCCGATCGCGCGCGTGCGCGGATGCGCGGCGAGCTCGTCGATCACGGCGAGCGCCTCGTCGAGGCGCCCCTCCTCGGCGTACGTCGGGGCGTCGTTCGGGTGGATGGCGACCGCGGCGAGGACCCGGGGGTCGGACGCGGCGGCCTCGACCGCCCAGCGGGACGACTCGATGTCTCCGGACGCCTGGACGACGCCGATGACGCCGACGGCCTCCGCCCGGTCGAGCTGGGTCTTGAGCGTCAAGGGCTGGTCACCATCGGCGATCTCGAGGTGCGCGTGGTTGTCGTAGACGGGCACCGCGAGGGGTTCCGGGGCCGCCGGATAGGTCCGGTCCTTGCGCCCGTCGCCCGAGCGCTCGCGCACGTAGGTCTCCGCCATGGTGTCCTGCCCGGATGTCAGGCCGTGGACTCCACGCGCGGGAACAGCGGCGCGAGGCCGTTGACGCTCGTGCCCGGCTTCAGCACACCCCAGGCACCCGCCTCGCGGATCGGCTGGTCCTGCAGCCGCCCCAGGGTCTCCGCGGCACCGAGCGCGATCCACAGCTTCTCGGTCGACTGCGGCATCATCGGCGACAGCAGCACGGCGAGCGCGCGCAGCCCCTCGGCGCACGTGTAGAGCACGGTACCCAGACGCTCGCGCTGGTCCTCGTCGCGGGCGAGCGCCCACGGCTCGTTCTCGGTGATGTACCCGTTGAGCGCGTCGACGATGGTCCAGATCGCGGAGATCGCCTCGTCGATGCGGAACTGGCCGATCGCCGCGTCCGCCTTCGTCGCGGCGTCCGAGACGATCCGCTGGATCGCGAGGTCGGCCTCGGTGTACTCGGCCGCCGGCGGCACGATGCCCTCGAAGTACTTCTCGATCATGGCGGTCGTGCGCGAGGCGAGGTTGCCGAAGCCGTTCGCGAGCTCGGCCTGGTACCGCGCGGAGAGGTCCTCCCAGGAGAACGAGCCGTCCTGACCGAACGCGATCGCGGACAGGAAGTAGAAGCGGTAGGCGTCGGAGCCGAAGACGTCGGTGATCTCGGTCGGCGCGATGCCGGTGAGCTTCGACTTCGACATCTTCTCGCCGCCCACGAGCAGCCAGCCGTGCGCGAAGACGCCCTTCGGGACGTCGAGCCCCGCCGCCATCAGCAGCGCCGGCCAGATCACGGCGTGGAAGCGCAGGATGTCCTTGCCGACGACGTGGTACGCGGGCCAGCGGCGCGCGAAGGTCTCCTCGTCGGAGCCGTAGCCGACGGCCGTGGCGTAGTTGAGCAGCGCGTCGACCCACACGTAGATGACGTGCGACTCGTCCCACGGCAGCGGGATGCCCCAGTCGAAGGTCGAGCGGGAGATCGAGAGGTCCTTGAGGCCCTGGCTCACGAACGAGACGACCTCGTTGCGCGCCGAGTCGGGCCGCACGAAGTCGGGCTCGGTCTTGTAGAGCTCGAGCAGGCGGTCCTGGAACTCGCTGAGCTTGAAGAAGTAGTTCTTCTCCTGCAGCAGCTCCAGCGGCTTGGAGTGGATGGCGCAGACCTTCAGCCCCTCAAAGGGACCCGTGCCGTCGACGATCTCGGACTCCGGCTTGAACTCCTCGCAGCCCACACAGTAGAGCGCCTCGTACTCGCCCGCGTAGATGTAGCCGCGGTCGTAGAGCCGCTGGAAGAACGTCTGCACGTTGGTCTCGTGCCGCTCCTGCGTGGTGCGGATGAAGTCGTCGTTCGCGACGTCGAGGGTCTTCAGCAGCGGGAACCAGCTCTCGCTGACGAGCTTGTCGACCCACTCCTGCGGGGTGACGCCGTTGGCGGCCGCGGCCCGCAGCATCTTCTGACCGTGCTCGTCGGTGCCCGTCAGCATCCAGGTGTCGTCGCCCGCCTGGCGGTGCCACCGTGCGAGCGTGTCGACGGCCACCGTCGTGTACCCGTGACCGATGTGCGGCACATCGGAGGGGTAGTAGATGGGCGTGGTGATGTAGAAGGAGTCGCCAGCGGGCATGGGGACAATTCTAGGTGCCCCCATGCCCGTGGTTACGCCGTGCGGCTCGTCAGAGCCCATTGCGGCGGGCGACCTCGCCGAGCCAGGCCAGCGAGGGCTTCGGGAACCGCTCGAAGGTCTCGTGGTCGAAGCCGATGAGACCGAACGTCGGCCGGAATCCACTCGCCCATTCGTAGTTGTCCAGCGCACTCCAGTGCTGGTAGGCGCGGACCTCGATGCCGTCGCTGATGGCGCGGTGCAGCCCCTCCAGTGCGCCCTGCGTGTAGGCGATGCGGCGGGTGTCGTCGGCCGTGGCGATGCCGTTCTCCGTGACGAGCACGGGGACGCCGCCGCTGCGCTCCCACGCGCTCCGGACGCCCAGCTCGAGTGCCTCGGGGAAGAACTCCCAGCCCGTGAGCGTCGTCTCCACGTCGGGCGACACCGGCAGCGGTCCCTCCGGGCCGATGAACGTGCGGGTGTAGGCCTGCACGCCCACGAAGTCGTCTCCGGCGGACTGCTCCAGGTACCAGTGGTCGCGCGGGTCGCCGTACGTCGCGAGCATCTCGTCGGCGCCGGGCTCGCCGGTGGAGTGGAAGGCCTGGGTGGCGATCGTCCAGCCCGCCTGCACCCCGGGAACCGTGTGCAGGATCTCGGACGCCCTCCGGTGGGCCGACAGCAGGGTGTCCGCGACACCGAGGTCCGGATTCGGCAGGCCGTAGGCGACGAGGTTCGCCGCGTCCTCTCCCCCGGCGAGCATCGCCGCGATGTTCGGCTCGTTGATCGTGCACACGTAGCGCACGCCGTCGAGGATCGGCAGCACGGTCTCCACGTAGCGGGAGAACAGGTCCACCGCGTCGTCGGCACGCCAGAAGCCGTCCTTCTGGAACCACTGCGGCACCGTGAAGTGCATGAGGGTGACCGTCGGGTCCAGCCCGTTCTCCCTGGCGGTGTCGATCATCCGGCGGTAGTGGTCGAGCATCGCCCGCGAGACGAACCCGCGCTCCGGCTCGATCCGCGCCCACTCGACCGAGAACCGGTAGGAGTTCAGCCCGGCCTCGGCGAGCAGCCGCATGTCCTCCGGGTAGCGGTGGAAATGGTCGGCGGCGTCACCGGAGGGCTCGACCATGGGCGAGTCGGGGGCGTGTTCCATCGCCCACCAGTTGCTCGTGGTGTTGTTGCCCTCCACCTGATGGGCGGCGGTCGCGGCGCCCCAGAGGAAGCCGTCGGGGAATGCGAGCACGGATGCGCTCCTCTCTCTTTCTTGCAGTCGTTCGGCGCGTCAGCGGGCGCGGGCGGGGTTCGGCACGGCGTCGAGCAGTTCGACCGTGTACGGGTCCTCCGGATGCTGCAGCACCTGGGAGGTCTCGCCCCGCTCGACGACGCGGCCGCTGTTGAGCACGAGGATGTTCTCGGTGACGAGCCGCGCGCTCAGCAGATCGTGGGTGATGTAGAGCATGCTGATGCCCCACCGTTCGCGGAGGTCCTCCAGCAGCGCAAGCACGCCGGCGCGGAGCGACACGTCGAGCATCGACACCGGCTCGTCCGCGATGAGCACCTGCGGGTCGCTCGCGAGCGCCCTGGCGATCACCACGCGCTGCCGCTGCCCGCCGGAGAGCTGGTGCGGCAGCTTGGCGGCGAACTGCTCGACGGGCGTCAGGCCCACCGTCTCCAGCAGTTCGAGCACCCGGGCCCTGGCCTCCGCTCCGCGCAGCCTCGTGTAGTTCACGACCGGACGGGTCAGCGCGTACTCGACGGTGTGCAGCGGGTTCAGGGCCGCGTACGGATCCTGGAACACCATCTGCACGTCCTTGCGGAGGTCGCGGAGTCCTCGGCGCTTCAAGGACGCCACATCGGTGTCGCCGAAGCGGATGCGGCCGGAGGTCGGCTTCTCGACGCCGGTGAGCATCTTCGCGATCGTCGACTTGCCCGAGCCGGAGGCACCGACCAGCGCCAGCGCCTCCCCCGGCTCCAGGCGGAAGGACACGTCGTCGACCGCGACGACCGAGTCCTGACCGCGGCGCGGTGCCGGATAGCGCTTGGTCACGCCCTCCACCACGATCGCGGCGTCGGCCCGCCGGGCGTCCCGCGGCGACACGGTCGGCAGGGTCTCGGTGACGTCCGTACGGCTGCGTCCCTCCCGGCGACGGGTGCCGAGATCGACGAACCCGGGGATCTCGATCTTCTCGGCGCGCGGGTCGGCGTAGTGGCTCAGCAGCATCCGGGTGTACTCGTCCTGCGGGCGGTGCAGGATGTCCTGGCTGCGGGCGTCCTCCACGATGCGGCCCTCGTGCATGACCATCACCCGGTCGGTCGCCTCGAGGACGATCCCGAGGTCGTGGCTGATGAGGATCGCCGTGAAGCGCTCGGACCGCTGCAGCTCCTGGATCGTGTCCATGACCGCGTGCTGGACGAGCACGTCGAGCGCGGTGGTGGGCTCGTCGAACACCATCAGCTGGGGCTCGAGCGAGAGGGCGAGGGCGATCGAGGCGCGCTGCCGCATGCCGCCGGAGAGCTCCCCGGGGTACCGGTCGAGCACCTCCGGCTTCAGCCCCACCTTGCCGACGAGCTCCCGCGCCCTGGCCTGGCGCTGCTCGGCGGGCACATGACCGTGCGCGGCGAAGATGTCGCGGAAGTGGTTGCCCACGGTCCGCACAGGGTTCAGCGCGTTCATGCCGGACTGCAGCACCATCGCGAAGCCGCCCTGGCGCTGACGCCGCAGCTCCTCGGCATCGAGCTCGCGGATGTCGCGGCCGTCGAAGAGGATGCGTCCGCCGCTGATGCGCGCCGGCGGCTTCTGCAGCCGCGTCAGCGCGAAGCCCAGCGTGGACTTGCCCGACCCGGACTCGCCGACGAGCCCGACGAACTCGCCGCGCCGCAGCGCGAACGACACGTCGCGCACCGCCGGCACCGGTTCCTGCCCCGGGGAGGCGTACTCCACGGACAGCGACTGGACGTCGAGGAGGATGTCGTCGTGCTCCATGGCGCTCATCGGCCCTTCCCTTCGCGCAGGCGCGGATTGGAGATGCCGTCCACGCCGAAGTTGATGAGTGTGAGGCTCAGGGCGAGCAGTGCGATGCACAGACCGGGCGCGAACAGCAGCAGCCACTGTCCGGTGAGCAGGGAGTTGGAGTTCTGCGCCCAGTAGAGCATCGTGCCCCAGCTGACGATGCTGGAGTCGCCGAGGCCGAGGAACTCCAGCCCCGCCTCGGCGAGGATCGCCGCCGTCGCCGCCCCGAAGAGGGTGCCGGCGATGATCGACGTCATGTTCGGCAGGATCTCGCGGAAGACGATCCGCGCCCTGCTGTCGCCGGAGAACTGCGCCGAGGTGACGAAGTCGTTGCCGCGGAGGGACTGGGTCTGGCTGCGCAGCACGCGCGCACCCCACGCCCAGCCGGTCACGACGATCACGGCGATGATCATGAGGATGCCGCCGTTCTGCAGGTAGGCCGCGATTACGATCATCAGCGGCAGGCCGGGGATCACGAGGAACAGGTTGACGATGAACCCGACGACCTCGCCCGCGAACCCGCGCATGTAGCCCCAGCTCAGACCGATCAGCACGGCCACGACCGTGGAGAGCAGCCCGGCCGCGAAACCAACGAGGAGGCTGACCTGGGCGCCGTAGATGAGCTGGCTGAGCACGTCCTCCCCGGCCGCGGTCGTGCCGAGCCAGTGCTCCCACGAGGCGTCGGCGTTGCGCGGGAACCCGTTCTCCTTCGGCCCGTACGGAGCCAGGAGCGGGGCGAACACGGCGACGAGCACGAAGAACGCGAGGAGGCAGAGGCCGATGCGGGCCTTGCCGTTGGACCACAGGGTGCCGACCATCCGGCCGAAGGCGCGCCAGGGGCTGGGCGCCGCGATGCGGGCGGTGGGGACCTTGACGGTCATGGTGCTGGGGGTGGGGTTCGGGGTCGTCATCGGCGAGTCCTCGGGTCGAGAACCCCGTAGAGGATGTCCACGAGGAAGTTGGCGATGAGCACGCTCACGGTGATCATCAGGAAGAGCGCCTGCATGAGCGGGTAGTCCTGCCCGATCACGGCGTTGAACAGCAGGTAGCCGATGCCCGGATATCCGAACACCTGCTCGACGAGGATCGAGCCGCCCACCACGCCGCCGAGCGTGAGCCCGAAGCCGGTCAGGTTCGGCAGGATCGCGTTGCGGGCCGCGTAACGGAGGGCGATCGTGCGACCGCGGAGGCCGTTCGCCTCGCCGAAGGTGATGTAGTCCTCACCGAGCGTGTTGATCATCGCGTTGCGCATGCCGATGATCCAGCCGCCGAGGGAGGTGAGCAGGATCGTCAGCGCCGGCAGGAACGCGTGCCGGACGAGGTCGACGATGAAGTCCCCGGTGAATCCCGGGGTGGTCGTCGCCGAGTAGGCGCCGGTGGTCGGGAACCAGTGCAGCACGTAGCCGAGGAAGAACAGCAGCAGCAGCGCCGTCCAGAAGTACGGGAACGTGCTGAGGAACGACCCGGTCAGCGTCGGCAGGGAGTCCAGCCAGGTGCCGCGCCGCCAGGCGGCCATCACACCGATGAGCGTGCCGATCACGAAGGCGAGGATCGTGACGATGCCGACGAGGCCGAGCGTGTAGGGCAACGCGGTGGAGACCATGCTCGACACGGTCTGCGGGTAGAACGTGTACGAGACGCCGAAGTCGAGCCGGACGACCTGGCCGAGGTAGGCCACGTACTGGTCCCACATCGAACCGGTCGGCACTCCGAGCTGCGCCTCGATCGCGGCGCGCGTGGCGTCCGAGACCGGACCGTTCTGGGAGAGCTTCGCGATCGCCGCGTCGGCGGGAGAGCCGGGCATGAGTCGCGGGAGGAAGAAGTTCAGGGTGATCGCGGCCCACAGGGTGAGCACGAACAGGCCGATCTTCTGGAGGACGTACTTCACTGGTCCCCTCCGTCCGTGCGCTTCAGGTGGGTGAAGATGCCCAGCGGCGCCGAGTCGTAGTTCTGCGGGATCATGTACGGATCGTCCGCGGAGGGCCAGCCGGTGAACTTCGCGTCGTTGAACAGGCCCCAGATCCCGCCGTAGTACAGGCCGATCACGGGGACCTCCTCGTACACGATGCTCTGCAGCTCGTGCACGATCTCGGTCTGGCGGTCGGGGTCGATCGTGGCGCGGTACTCCTCCAGCAGGGCGTCGGCCTCCGGGGAGCGGTAGCGCTCGAAGTTGTTGGTCGTGACCTCGCCGGCCGGCACGTAGAAGTCGCTGGAGAGCAGGCTGTTGTAGGCCTGGTACACGTCGCCGTTGCCCATGCCGCCGATCGCCATCTCGAAGTCGCCGGTGCCGATCGCGCTCTGATACCCGGCGGGCTGCGGGAGCTTGAGCGACACCGTGACGCCGACGTCCGCGAGCTGGCGCTGCACGGTCTGGGCGGCGCGCGTCCAGTCGGAGTAGCCGTTGGCGGTGGTCAGCGAGAAGGCGAGCTGCTCCCCGTCCTCGCCGACGAGCCGGTCACCCTGGAGGGTGTACCCGGACTCGGCGAACGCCGCCAGCGCGGCGTCGCGGTCCTGGGCGAGCATGCCCTGGTCCGGGATCTCCGGGTCGAGGTACTTCTCCTGGTTGGGCAGGATGAGGCCGGTCTGCCCGGCGGGCTGCATATAGCCCTCCGAGGCGGTCTCCGCGATCTCCTCCCGGTCGAGCGCGAGCGCGATGCCGCGACGGACGTTCACGTCGTCGAAGGGAGCGACCTCGAGGTTGGGCACGAGCGAGATGACGCCGCCCGGCGGGAACCACCAGGTGTTGTCGGGACTCGCCGCCCCCCAGGTGCCCTCGACGTCGGAGATGAAGGAGTAGGCCCAGTCGTAGCCGCGGGTCACGGTGTCGAGCTGGGTGTTCGTGGCCGGGAGGATGATGTGCTCGATCTCGATCTTGTCCGCCTGCCAGTAGTCCGGGTTGCGGTCCATCGAGTACTGCTGGTCGTTGTAGTTGCCGAGCACGAACGGCCCGGTGCCGACCGGCTCCTCGTTGCGCCAGGTGGCCGGGTCCTCCACGTCGGCCCACAGGTGCTCGGGCACGATCATGGTCTGCCCGAGGATCGAGAGCGACGGCGCGTCCTCGCCCTGGAGGTGGAACACCACGTCGTCGCCGTCGACCTCGATGCGGTCGATGTGCTGCCACGCGCCCTTGATGTCGAGCGAAGGCTCGTCCTTGATGAGCTGGAACGTGAAGGCCACATCCTCCGGGGTGAGGGGCTCGCCGTCGCTCCACTCCACGCCGTCGCGGACCGTCATCACGATGGTGCGGGCGTCGGGCTGGGTCCACTCGGACGCGAGCCACGGGGTGAGCTCGCCGTCGAGCGGGTTCACCAGGATGAGCGGCTCGTAGATCCACCGCGAGGCGGTCCGGGTGTTCGTGAGGTAGGGATTGAAGTTCTGCGTGAAGAACGGGTTGCCCTTGTCGGCGTTGATGAGCATCGTGTCGTCGCCGATCGAGGGGTCGGGCTGCGAGCTGATCTGGATGCTGCAGCCGCTGAGCGCGACCGCTGCGGCCGCGAGCCCCACGACGGCGGCGCGGCGCCAGCGTCGGAAGGTGTGCGTCTCTGCCACTGGATGACCTCATGTCGTCTCTGTCATGAAGGGCGCCCCGGGGGGTGGGGAGTCCTGCCGGCCGAAGCCGTACACCAGATTGTAAGCGCATACATTTTGAATCGGCAACCCCGTGGTGAGCCCGGGGTCCTCCGGGGCGGCGCGGCCGCGGCGACTCAGGAGGGGCGCGTGGAGCTCTCGCGGAGGAGGATCTGGAGCGGCAGCCGCGTGGTGAGCGGCGGGGCGTCCGGCTGCTCCAGCCGTCGCGCGAGCACCTGCACGGCCGCGCGTCCGAGCTCGATCATCGGCTGCCGGATCGTGGTCAGCGGGGGCGACACCAGCGTCGCCGCCTCGATGCCGTCGAACCCCGTGACGAGGACGTCGTCGGGCACCCGCACGCCCGCGCCCCGGAACACGTCCATGGCGCCGAGGGCCATCTGGTCGTTGGCGGCGATGAGAGCGGCGGGCACGCCGTCGTGCGCGAACTCCGCCCCCGCCCGACGCCCGGAGGCGCGGGTGAAGTCACCCCGGAGCATGCGCACCGCCGCCGGATCGCGCCCCGCCGCGGCGAGCGCGGTCGACACGCCCTCCCACCGCTGCTCGGCGTCGGGCGAGTCGGCCGGGCCCGCGAGGAACGCGATCTCCCCCTCCCCGACCTGGGACAGCACGTGGCGGGTCAGCTCCCCCATCGCCTCGACGTTGCTCACCGTGACGTGATCGTAGGCATCGCCCCGCGGCGGTCCGGACAGCACGACCACCGGGATGCGGCGGGCCAGCCGGGCGAGCACGTCGTCCGGCACGCTGCGGGCGAGCACCATGAGCCCGTCCACGCGGCCGGCCATGTCGCGGACGGTGGAGCGGTCGGGATCGTCGCGGCCGACGCCCACCATGAGCACGAACCCCTGCTTCCATGCCTCCAGCTCGGCGCCGCGGAGGACTTCATCGAGGAACAGCATCGACGAGTGCGGCGGGTCCTGGTCCTCCGACACGACCGTGAACGGCGGGCGGGCGGCGGCGGACAGCACGTCGAGGGGCGGAGCGTCCTCGGCGGCGTCGAATCCCGGGAAGTACAGCCCCAGCACCCCGGTCCGGCGCTCCGCGAGACCTCGCGCGCTCCCGCTGGGGACGTATCCCAGCGCGGAGACCGCGTCGAGCACCCGCTCGCGGGTCACCGGACGAACGGCCTCCGGCGAGCGCAGCACCCGCGACACGGTCGCGATCGACACTCCGGCGCGGTCGGCGACGTCATACACCGTCGCGGCCTTGCTCACACGGACTCCTCTCGTCGCGGTCCTGGTCCTGGTCCTGGTCCTGTCAGCGTAGGACAGTCTCCCCCTCCCCCTCCCCTC
>NZ_MODW01000005.1 GCF_001866135.1 Microbacterium sp. LCT-H2 | reverse complement strand
ACGCCTCGATGAACGGGTAGATCGCGACGATGACGATGAACAGCCCGAGAACGGCGACCGGAGCCAGGATGCCGAACGACCAGGTGTGGTCGAGGAACACGATGTCCCAGTTCGACGGTGCCAGGCGCAGGNAGAACGGCGACCGGAGCCAGGATGCCGAACGACCAGGTGTGGTCGAGGAACACGATGTCCCAGTTCGACGGTGCCAGGCGCAGGGCGCCGTCCGCGAACCCGATGTACCAGTCCGGCTGCGTACCGGCCGAGACGGGGGAGGGGTCATAGGGGCCGTAGTTCCAGATCGGGTTGATCTGGAAGAACGTCGCGATCAGCACGATGGTGCCGAAGACGATGAACAGGTAGCCGCCCATCTTGGACATGTAGACCGGCATCATCGGGTAGCCCACGACGTTGTCGTTCGTGCGGCCGGGGCCGGCGAACTGTGTGTGCTTGTTGATGATCATGAGCATCAGGTGCACGGCGATGAAGGCGATGACCAGCATCGGGAGCAGCAGGATGTGCAGCGTGTACAGGCGACCCACGATGTCGGTGCCGGGGAACTCGCCGCCGAAGAGGAGGAACGAGGTCCAGGTGCCGATCAGCGGCAGACCCTTGATCATGCCGTCGATGATGCGCAGGCCGTTACCCGAGAGCAGGTCGTCGGGGAGCGAGTAGCCGGTGAAGCCCTCGGCCATCGCGAGGATGAACAGCACGAAGCCGATCACCCAGTTCAGCTCGCGCGGCTTGCGGAACGCGCCCGTGAAGAACACGCGCAGCATGTGCACGCCGATACCCGCGATGAAGACGAGCGCCGCCCAGTGGTGGATCTGGCGGACCAGCAGGCCACCGCGGAGGTCGAACGAGATGTGCAGCGTCGACTCGAGAGCCGACGACATCGCGATACCGCGCATGGGGGCGTAGGCGCCGGTGTAGTGCGTCTCCACCATGGATGCCTGGAAGAAGAACGTCAGGAAGGTTCCGGAGAGGAACACGACGACGAAGCTCCACAGGGCGATCTCTCCCAGCATGAACGACCAGTGGTCGGGGAAGATCTTGCGACCGAGCTCCTTGACGAAGCCGGAGAGGCTCGTGCGCTCATCGATGTAGTTCGACGCGGCGCCGACGAAGCGGCCGCCGAGAGGCGCCTTGGTGTCCTTCTCGTCCTTGGACAGCGTTGCGGTGCTCAATGGCGCTCCCAGAAGCTCGGGCCGACGGGTTCGGTGAAGTCGCTGCGTGCGATGAGGTAGCCCTCGTCGTCCACGGTGATGGGCAGCTGCGGCAGCGGCCGGGCGGCCGGGCCGAAGATGACCTTCGCGTGGTCCGTGACGTCGAACTGCGACTGGTGGCACGGGCACAGCAGGTGGTGGGTCTGCTGCTCGTACAGCGCGACGGGGCAGCCGACGTGCGTGCAGACCTTGGAGTACGCGACGATGCCGTCGTAGGACCAGTCCTTGCGGTCCTCGGCTTCGATGAGCTGCTCCGGGCGGAGGCGCATCATCAGCACGATGGCCTTGGCCTTCTCCTCGAGGTAGCCCTCATCGTGACCGAGCTCCGCGAGGTCCTCCGGGATCACGTGGAACGCGGAGCCGAGCGTGACGTCGGCGGCACGGATGGGAGTGCCGTCGGGGTCGCGCACCAGGCGCATGCCCTCGTCCCACATGGTGTGCTTCAGCAGCGCGACCGGGTCGCCCGCGGTGGGGTCGTCCGGCGTGGAGTGCGGAGCAAGGCCGCGGAACAACGTCACACCGGGGATGATCGACGCGACGATCGCTGCGAACAGGGAGTTGCGGATCATCGTGCGACGGCCGAAGCCCGACTCCTCGTTCGCGTCGGCGAAGGCCTTGATGGCTGCCTCACGCGTCGAGTCCTTGCCCCGGGTGGGGTGGCGGTGCTCGACGTGCTCCTTGTCGGACATGAGGGCCTTCGACCAGTGGATGGCGCCGATGCCCAGGGCCAGCAGCG
This sequence comes from Microbacterium sp. LCT-H2, assembly GCF_001866135.1. GTDB lineage: Bacteria > Actinomycetota > Actinomycetes > Actinomycetales > Microbacteriaceae > Microbacterium. The sequence continues at coordinate 230,447 of NZ_MODW01000005.1, read as the reverse complement.
CGAGCGCGATGCCGAGACCGATGAAGAGGTTGTTCTGACGGATGTCGATGAGAGCGCCGCTCTCGATCGGGAACAGCATGTAGGCGGCGACCGCCCAGATGCTGCCGGCGAGCGACAGGTAGAACAGCGTGTAGACGGTGCGGACGGCGGCCTTCTCAGCCCGCGGGTCCTTGTCGGTCATCCGCTCGCGGTGCGGCGGAAGACCGGGGTTCTGCACGGGATCGCTGACTGCGACACCCAGCCCCGGAGAGGGCTGGTAGGCCCTGTCAAGAGCCTGCGAGTCGTCGTCGTGTGCCATGGTGCTCCTCGTACGTTCCTCTTCGATGAATAAGCGTCAGTTGGACTTCGCCGTGATCCACACGGTGATGGCGACCAGAGCGCCGATACCGAAGATCCACACGAACAGGCCCTCGGAGACCGGTCCGAGCGAGCCGAGGGAGAAGCCGCCGATCTGGACGGACTGCTGCTGGAAGAGCAGAGCCGAGATGATGTCGCGCTTGTCCTCGTCGGACAGGTTCATGTCGCCGAAGACCGGCATGTTCTGCGGGCCGGTGACCATGGCCGCGTAGATGTGCAGCGCGCTGGTCTCGGTGATGGCCGGAGCGTACTTGCCCTCGGTCAGTGCGCCACCGGCAGCGGCCACGTTGTGGCACATCGCGCAGTTGACGCGGAAGAGCTCGGCGCCGTGCGCCACGTCGCCTTCGCCGTCGAGGATCTCGTCAGCGGGGTACGTCGGGCCGGGGGCTTCGGACTGCACGTAGGCCGCCATCGCGAGGATCTGCTCCTCGGTGAACTGCGGCTCCTTCTGCGGAGCCTGCGGTCCCTGCATCTGCAGCGGCATACGGCCGGTCGACACCTGGAACTCCACCGCCAGCTCGCCGACGCCGTAGAGGCTCGGGCCGTTGGGGGTGCCCTCCAGGTCGAGGCCGTGGCAGGTGGCGCAGTTGGCCGTGAACAGCTTCTCGCCGTCTTCGACCGTCAGCTGCGTCGATGCCGTGGGGGCGTCGTTGGCGGCGAAGGCCGCCGTCGCGCCCGCGTACACCGCACCGGTGATCATGAGGCCTGCTCCGATGAGTGCGGCCGCCGCCAGTGGGCTGCGACGACCGCTCGAACGGCGCTTCTTCTCTCGTGCCATCTCGGGGATCAGCTCCGCTCTTATTTCAGGAAGTAGATAACGAAGAACAGCACGATCCAGACGACGTCGACGAAGTGCCAGTAGTAGGACACCACGATCGAGGAGGTCGCCTCCTTGTGCCGGAAGTTCTTGACGGCGTACGCGCGGCCGATCACCAGGAGGAACGCAACGAGTCCGCCGGTGACGTGGAGGGCGTGGAAGCCGGTGGTGATGTAGAAGGCCGAGGCGTAGGCATCAGCCTGGATCGGCATTCCCTCGGCGACCAGCTGGGCGTACTCCCAGACCTGACCCGAGACGAAGATCGCGCCGAGGGCGAAGGTGAGGAAGAACCACTCGACCATGCCCCAGCCGAACAGACGACGGCGGCCGGCACCGTTCTTCTGTCCCTTGCCGATCTTGTACGGCTGCAGGTCCTCCGCCGCGAACACGCCCATCTGGCACGTGAACGAGGAGAGCACGAGGATTGCCGTGTTCACTGCCGCGAACGGAACGTTCAGGAGCTCGGTACGGTCGGCCCACAGCTCGGGTGAGGTGCTGCGGAGGGTGAAGTAGATCGCGAAGAGTCCCGCGAAGAACATCACCTCGCTGCCGAGCCACACAATGGTGCCGACAGCTACCGGGTTGGGCCGCTTGATGGTTCTCGCCGCCGGGGCATACGTCGCTGAGGTCGTCACCCCTCCATTATGGCCGATCCGCGAGCGTGATTCTTGCACCCCAGACCCTCGATTCGCCGTTCGGGGACTTAGGGGACCCTAAGAAAACACTGCGAATACCCGGTGAATACGCGGGAAACGCCGTCCCTCCGTCGGCTGGGCGCCCGCCCGGATCGCACTGCACGTTTTCTCTGCGCCGATAGGATCGCACACATGGCTGATTCCCTGACCTGGTCCGACGTGCTCACCTCTCTCCTGGAGCGTCGCGACCTCAGCGTCTGGGAGTCCACCTGGGCCATGCGGCGGATCATGCAGGGCGAGGTCTCCGAAGCGCAGCTCGCCGGGTTCCTCGTCGCTCTGCGCGCGAAAGGCGAGACGATCGACGAGATCGTCGGTTTCCGGGACGCCATCCTCGAAGCCGCCGTGCCGCTTCCGGTCTCTCCCGACGTGCTGGACATCGTCGGTACGGGCGGGGACCGGGTGGGGACGGTGAACGTCTCGACGACGGCTGCCGTCATCATCGGTGCCACCGGGATCCCGGTCGTCAAGCACGGCAATCGGGCCGCGAGCTCCGCGTCCGGCTCCTCCGATGTTCTCGGCGCTCTTGGCCTGGAACTCTCGCTCGATCCTGCCGCCGTCGCCTCGATCCTCGACCGGACGGGTATCACCTTCGCCTGGGCGGGGGCCTTCCACCCCGGTTTCAAGCACGCCGGCGCGGTCCGTTCGCAGCTCGGCGTGCCCACGGTGTTCAACATGCTCGGACCGCTCTGCAACCCCGCGCGCGCCGAGGCGAACGCGGTCGGCGTGGCGCAGATGGAGCGGGTGCCGCTCATCACCGGCGTCTTCCGCACACGGGGTGCCACTGCGTTGGTGTTCCGTGGCGATGACGGACTGGACGAGCTCACGACCACCGGCCACAGCCGCATCTGGGAGGTCACCCGCGGGGACATCCACGAGCACGACCTCGACCCGCGCGACCTGGGGATCCCTCTCGCTGACCTGTCCGATCTGATCGGCGGCTCTCCCGCCCACAACGCCGAGATCCTCCGCCGGACCCTTGCGGGCGAGCAGGGACCGGTGCGGGACATCGTGCTCCTCAACGCCGCCGCCGGGATCGTCGCCTTCGAGCTGTCCCAGGACGCGACCCAGGTGCAGCGGCCGATCCTCGAGCGCCTCCGCGACGGCCTCGCCCGGGCGTCCGCTGCGGTGGATGACGGGAGTGCACTGGCGAAGCTCGACCAGTGGATCGGCGTCAGTCGCGAGCTGGCTTCCCCGAAGGAGTGACCATGGACCCGGTCGACGCGCTGCTCGAGATCGCTTCGCTGCTGGAGCGCGAGCGGGCGTCGCGATACCGGGCCAAGGCGTTCCGTCAGGCGGCGGCCACGTTCCAGGAGCTTCCGCCCGACGTGCAGGGCGACCCGACGCGTCTCCGGGCCGCCAAGGGCATCGGCGAGTCGACGTTCGCCGTCATCCGGCAGGCTCAGGCCGGAGAGGTGCCGGAGTATCTGATCGAGCTCCGTGGCGACGTGGAACCCGAGAAGGTGTCGGTGCTCCGGGGGAAGCTCCGCGGTGACCTGCACGCCCACACCGAGTGGTCGGATGGGACGACCTCCATCGAGGTGATGGCTGCTGCCGCTCGCGCGCAGGGCCACGAGTACCAGGCCATCACGGATCACTCACCGCGCCTCCGCGTGGCGCGAGGCCTGTCGGCTGAGCGACTCCGAGAGCAGATCCCGCAGGTGCGGGCGCAGTCGGGGGACGGGTTCACGCTCCTCGCCGGTATCGAAGTGGACATCCTGGAAGACGGCGCGCTCGATCAGGAGGATGCGCTCCTCGCGGACCTGGACATCGTCGTCGCCTCGGTGCACTCCAAGCTCCGGATGGATGGACGGGCGATGACCGCGCGGATGATCGCGGCCGTCTCGCATCCTCGGGTGAACGTCCTCGGGCACTGCACCGGCCGTCTCGTCCAGGGCGACCGGGGCACGCGACCGCCCTCGGCGTTCGACGCCGCCGCGGTGTTCGCGGCCTGCGCGGAGAACGGGGTCGCCGTGGAGATCAACTCCCGCCCCGAGCGTCAGGACCCGCCGGACGAGCTCATCGCGATCGCGCTGGAGGCCGGATGCCTCTTCTCCATCGACTCCGACGCGCACGCCCCCGGCCAGCTCTCCCTGCTGGACCACGGTGCCGAACGGGCGGAGCGCACCGGCGTTCCGGCGTCACGCATCGTCACCACGTGGGGGCTTTCGCGCCTCCTCGCCTGGGCGGAGTGACGTCAGCGCTGGTCAGCATCCCTGACCTCGTTCGCGGCCGCGGTGATCGCGGCGACGGCTCGCGTCATCGAGCTGCCGAGATTCCAGCGCTCGGCCAGGGCCGTTGCTTCTTCGGCTTCCTCCGACGAGCGGGCATGCAGGGCGACTCCCGGGGCAGCGATCGGCAGCGACGTGGCGACGGCGACGACGGTCGGAGCGACGTCGAGGTAGGCCTGCGCGTCGAGGATCTTCGCGCGGATGCCGGCGCTCATGCCCTCGCCGGCTTCCGCGGCCTCCCGGATGCCGAGCAGGTCGCCGTGCTTCTGCAGCAGAGTGGCCGCCGTCTTCTCGCCGATGCCGGCGACGCCGGGAAGCCCGTCCGACGCGTCCCCGCGCATCGTCGCGAAGTCTGCGTACTGCGTCGGCAGGACACCGTACTTCGCGACGACCGTCGCGTCCGTGACGACTTCGAGGTTGCTCATGCCGCGGGCCGTGTAGATCACGCGCACGTCGCGCTCGTCGTCGACGAGCTGGAACAGGTCGCGGTCGCCGGTGACGATGTCCACGGGCATCGTCGCGTTCGTCGCGAGCGTGCCGATCACGTCGTCCGCCTCGTGCTCGGCGACGCCGACGATCGGGATGCCGATGGCCCCGAGCGTCTCCCTGATCAGGGGGATCTGTGCCTCCAGCGGGTCGGGGACCTCTTCGACGTCCGGGGCGCCCGCCACGACCTCCACCACCCGGTGGGTCTTGTAGCTCGGGATGAGGTCCACGCGCCATTGCGGACGCCAATCGTCATCCCAGCAGGCTACGACGTGGGTCGGCTGATACGTGGTGACCAGCTTGGCGATCATGTCCAGCAATCCGCGTGCGGCGTTGATGGGGGAGCCGTCGGGGGCGGTCACCTTGTCGGGCACGCCATAGAACGCACGGAAGTAAAGGCTGGCGGTGTCGAGCAGCATGAGGCGTTCGGCGTGGGTCATGGGTTCAGGGTAGAGCGTGCCAGATCAGGTGCTCAGCAGCCCGGCGCCGCGGGTCGTTCTTCGCACGTCCGTGCCACGAGCGCGGTGGTGGCCTCGTAGATGCGGACGCTGCGGGACGGTCCGTCGACCGACAGCTCACCGGACACGGGGAACCAGCCCCCGCCGATATCGACTTCCGCGGTGTACGCGACCGTGGTCCTCGTCGAATAGGTGCCCCGCCGCGCATAGGTATGGCTCGTCTCGGTCGGCGTGAATGGCGCCTGCCCGAGCGTCGACCAGGTGCTGCCGCCGTCTGGCTTCGTCGCCGTCGTGCCGTCGCCGTGGTCGAAGACGACGCGAACAGGCGTGAAGCGTACCGTCACCGGCCGATCGAGCAGGGTGCCAGTCGCCGTGTGCGCGGCGACCGTGGCCACGAAGTTCGTCGGCATGCCTGCGATGCCCGCGTTCCCCGGCTCGGCGGTGGTCGTCACCGGTGGGGGAGCGAACTGTGCGAGATCCGCGATGGTGAGCGGTCGCCCCGACTCCTTCGTCACCCGCACCGCGTACATGCCGCACGAGCGGCTCAGTGGCGTGTCGTCTGTCCGACACGGCTCGTTTTCCGTCTCTGGGGTAGAGGGGGATTTGGAAGGCTCGTGACTTGGAGCGTTTGGCGTGGAGCGCTTCTCGGTCGCGATGATCGTCAGGCGGTTTCCGGTGGCCGAGCACCCAGTGACGAAGGACACCGCCGCGTTGCAGCCACTGCTTGATGGAGCAATGAAGCCGAGCGTTGAAAGTGTGATCGCGACGACCGCAGCTAAGAGGCGCACGTAAACTCCTCCGAGCTCTGCAGGCCGGAGATCGTCGAGGCGGCGTTGGCGGTAGCGGCAAAGGTCACCACTGTGGGTTGCAGGGCTGGTCTATCTGGAGCGACGATCGAAGCGCCGTCAGAGTCGACGACATCCACTTCACTTACGTCTATGCAAACTCGAGCTTGCACCCCACCCGAGTCGGCGTCGGCGGACACTCCGCTCACCCATGAAAACCGCGTCGCGCCTGAAGTGCGGACTCCTTCGGCATGAAATTGGCTGAACGCGCGCCTCGTGGATTCAGCCGCCTGCCCCGATAGATGACTGAAGACGCCCTCGAAGGTTGCTGGGTCAGAGAAGTCGACGCGGTTCAAGGCGTCAATGTACTCGGAGAAGGTGGCCTCGGCAGCGACGAAGGCTTCTTCTTCGGAGGTGAACGCGGGGGAGGGGGTCGGCGTGGACTCCGGAGCGGGGGTGCATCCGGAGAGCAGCGAGACGCCGAGTGCCAGCACGGCCAGGAGACGGAGAGGAGTGGGCGACATCACCGAGCCACCGTATGCGGAATGCGCTGGTCGCGGCGGGCGTTATCCACAGAGTGGCTGCGGGAGATCCGCTCCTTCATGGGGCGACAACTTCTGGTAGCCTGAACTGTCACTCGTGGCGTGTACACGCATGCCCAGGTGACGAACACACCACAATCCACCTGCTGCGAAGCACATCCCGGCCGTGCGCGGCCATGCTCCGCAGCCCGAGTATCCATTCACAAGGACAACCCACTACATGACTACCGCAACGACCGCCCCGGCCACCAAGCAGGTCGCCATCAACGACATCGGATCTGCTGAGGACTTCCTGGCCGCGGTCGAGAAGACCCTGAAGTTCTTCAACGACGGCGACATCATCGAAGGCACGATCGTCAAGATCGACCGCGATGAGGTCCTGCTCGATGTCGGCTACAAGACCGAGGGTGTCATCCCCTCGCGCGAGCTCTCGATCAAGCACGACGTCGACCCCAACGAGGTCGTCAAGGTCGGCGACGAGGTCGAGGCCCTGGTTCTCCAGAAGGAGGACAAGGAAGGCCGCCTGATCCTCTCCAAGAAGCGTGCGCAGTACGAGCGCGCCTGGGGAGACGTCGAGAAGATCAAGGAGAACGACGGCGTCGTCACCGGTACGGTCATCGAGGTCGTCAAGGGTGGACTCATCGTCGACATCGGCCTCCGTGGCTTCCTCCCGGCCTCGCTCATCGAGCTCCGCCGCGTCCGCGACCTCACGCCGTACCTCGGCCAGGAGATCGAGGCGAAGATCCTCGAGCTCGACAAGAACCGCAACAACGTCGTTCTCAGCCGCCGTGCGCTGCTGGAGCAGACCCAGTCGGAGTCGCGCACCACGTTCCTGAACAACCTGCACAAGGGTCAGGTCCGCAAGGGCGTCGTCTCCTCGATCGTCAACTTCGGTGCGTTCGTGGACCTGGGTGGCGTGGACGGCCTCGTGCACGTCTCCGAGCTGTCCTGGAAGCACATCGAGCACGCCTCCGAGGTCGTCGAGGTGGGCCAGGAGGTCACCGTCGAGATCCTCGAGGTCGACCTCGACCGCGAGCGCGTCTCCCTGTCGCTGAAGGCGACGCAGGAGGACCCGTGGCAGGTCTTCGCCCGCACCCACGCGATCGGTCAGGTCACGCCGGGTAAGGTCACCAAGCTCGTTCCGTTCGGTGCGTTCGTCCGCGTCGCAGACGGCATCGAGGGCCTCGTCCACATCTCCGAGCTCTCCAGCAAGCACGTCGAGCTGGCCGAGCAGGTCGTGTCGGTCGGCGAAGAGGTCTTCGTCAAGGTCATCGACATTGACCTCGAGCGTCGTCGCATCTCGCTGTCGCTGAAGCAGGCCAACGAGTCGGTCGACCCCAACGGAACCGAGTTCGACCCGGCTCTGTACGGCATGCTCGCCGAGTACGACGAGAACGGCGAGTACAAGTACCCGGAGGGCTTCGACGCCGAGACCGGTGCGTGGAAGGAAGGCTTCGACGCCCAGCGCGAGGCGTGGGAGCAGGAGTACGCTGCGGCCCAGGCTCGCTGGGAGGCGCACAAGGCTCAGGTCGCGAAGGCGGCCGAGGCCGAGGCTGCGGCCGGCGACGACTTCGGCGGCCAGTCCTTCTCGAGCGAGTCGGCCGGTGCCGGCACGCTCGCCGATGACGAGGCTCTCGCGGCTCTGCGCGAGAAGCTCTCGGGCGGCAACTCCTAAGCAACACTCCGAAAAGGGTCGTCACCGCGCTTCACGGCGGGTGTGGCGGCCCTTTTCGTATGCCCGGAATCCCGCGGAACACCTGCGTGACGCAACATTACGGCCGCATTCGTAACATTCCGGAGCCTCCGACAGCATGGGGACATGACCGCCCTCCTGCCCGCTGCGTCGCACACCGCTGAGGCCCCGAAGACCGCGGGCTCCGCACAGCCCGTGCGCCTCGACGGCATCGCACGGTCGTTCCCGCTCGCACAGGGGCGACGCGAGGTGCTCCGCGGTCTCGACCTGGACATCGCCGCCGGGGAGATCGTCGCCGTCGTCGGCCCGTCCGGGTGCGGGAAGTCGACCCTGCTGCGCCTCATCGGCGGACTGGACACCCCCACGCGGGGGACGATCCGCCTGGACGGCTCCGGTGTCGCCGATGTCGACGAGCGCACAGCGATCGCGTTCCAGGAGCCGCGGCTGCTTCCGTGGCGCACCCTTGCGCAGAACGTCGAGCTCGGTCTTCCCCGCAGCGTCTCCCGCACCGTCGGACGCACTCGCGTCCGCGAACTGCTGCAGCTCGTCGGTCTCGAGCACGCCGCGGATCAGCGTCCGCGCGAGGTGTCCGGAGGCATGGCGCAGCGGGCGTCCCTCGCCCGCGCTCTCGCCAGGAACCCCGGGGTGCTGCTGCTCGACGAGCCGTTCGGCGCCCTCGACGCCCTCACCCGCCTCCGCATGCACGACCTGCTCTTGAAGATCCACGCGGCCGAGCCCACCACGGTGCTGCTCGTGACCCACGACGTGGAGGAGGCCCTCTATCTCGCCGACCGCGTGCTGCTGCTGCGCACCGTCGGCGACGCGGACGACACGGCGTCGTCCGTCGCGCGGACGATCCGCGTCCCCGGCATCCGCCCCCGAGACCGCGCCGACCGCGGCCTCGCCGACCTGCGCGCCGAGCTCCTCGAAGGGCTCGGCGTCGACACGCACCACCACACCCCCGAGGAGACCCGATGAGCACCATCACCCGCCGCATCATCCCTGCGATCGCCGTCGCCGGGACGATGATGCTCGTCGCCACCGGCTGCGTCGCCGGGGAGAACGCGTCCGCCGAGGCCGAGTCCACCCCCGCCGGGAACGGCGAGTGGTCGGCGGACACGCTCTCCATCGACTTCGCGACCTACAATCCGCTCAGCCTCGTGATCCGCGACCAGGGCATCCTGGAGGACATCCTCGGCGACGACGTGACCGTCGAATGGGTGCAGTCCGCCGGCTCGAACAAGGCCAACGAGCTCCTCCGCTCGGGTTCGGTCGACGTGGGATCGACGGCGGGCTCGGCCGCGCTGCTCGCCCGCGCGAACGGTTCGCCCATCCAGGTGATCGACATCTTCTCCCAGCCCGAGTGGTCAGCCATCGTCGTCGGGCCCGACAGCGACATCACCTCGGTGGAGGATCTCAAGGGCGCCTCTGTCGCGGCCACCAAGGGCACGGACCCCTACTTCTTCCTCCTCCAGGCCCTGGAGGAGGGCGGGCTGTCGCTGGCCGACGTCGAGGTGCAGAACCTCCAGCACGCCGACGGGCGCGCGGCGCTCGACGGCGGTTCGGTCGACGCATGGGCGGGTCTCGACCCCATCATGGCCGCCGCGGAGCAGGAGTCGGGCGACAAGCTCATCTACCGCAACGTCGACTTCAACACGTACGGCTTCCTCAACGCGACCGAGGACTTCATCGACAACCACCCCGACCTCGCTCAGGCCGTCGTCGACGCCTACGAGGAGGCCCGTGCGTGGGCGCTCGAGAACCCGGAGGAGACTGCCGCCCTGCTGGCAGAGGTCGCCGGTATCGACCTCGAGGTCGCGACCACGGTCATCCAGGAGCGGTCGAACCTCGACGTGAACGGCATCCCCGGTGACGACCAGCTGAAGGTGCTCGAGAAGATCGCTCCCGTGCTCGTCGAGTCCGGCGACGTCCAGGGTGGGCAGGAATCCGTCGACAAGGCGCTGTCCAGCATCATCAACGACACCTTCGCGACGAAGGCGGGCGCAGGCGAGTGACCGGTTTCGAGGATCGGGTGGTCGTCCCGGCGGAATCGCGGGACGCGCTCGAGTTCGCGAAGGGCGCTCCCCGGCGGGGGACGGGAGGAGCACGGCGTGGTCTGCCGCCCGTCGTACGGATCGTCGGGGGCTTCCTGCTCCCGGCTGCGATCCTCATCGCCTGGCAGGTGGTCACGACGGCCGGCCTCATCGAGCCGTACCGACTCCCGGCGCCGGCGTCGGTGTTCCAGGCCGGGGTGGAACTGGCCGAGTCCGGACAGCTCTGGACCCACATCGCCATCTCCGTCCAGCGAGTGCTGCTCGGGTTCGCGATCGGCTCGGTCGTCGGCCTCGCAGCGGCCGGCATCGTCGGGCTCTCACGCTGGGGCGACGTGCTGCTCAGCCCGACCCTCGCGGCGGTTCGCGCGGTGCCGTCGCTCGCCTGGGTGCCGCTGCTGATCCTGTGGATGCAGATCGGCGAGGAGTCCAAGGTGACCCTCATCGCGATCGGTGCATTCTTCCCGGTCTACACGACCGTCGCCTCCGCGCTCCGGCACGTGGACCCGCAGCTCGTCGAGGCGGGACGCTCCTTCAGCCTGCACGGATGGTCGCTGTTCCGCACGGTCCAGCTCCCGGCCGTGGTGCCGTCCGTCGTCGCGGGCCTCCGCCTCGCGCTCGCCCAGGCGTGGCTGTTCCTGGTCGCCGCCGAGCTGATCGCGTCGTCCATGGGGCTCGGCTTCCTGCTCACGGACTCGCAGAGCACCGGGCGCGTCGACCGCATCCTGCTCTCCATCGTGCTGCTCGCGTTGCTCGGCACGATCACCAACGGCGTGCTCGCGCTGCTGGAGAAGTACCTGCTGCGGCGATGGACGTGACGACGACCGAGGCTCGGCTGCAGGAGGAACGGGTCTATCCTCCGTCGCCCGCGTTCCTCGACGCCAACGTGACCGCGGAGGCCTATGCCCGGGCGGCCGCTGATCCTCTGGCCTTCTGGGAGGACGCGGCCCGCCGACTGGACTGGGCCGAGCCGTGGACGGCCGTGCACGAGTGGGAGCCGCCCGTCGATGGTGCGGTCCCGGCGGCGCGATGGTTCCTCGGCGGCCGGCTGAACGTCGCGGTGAACTGCGCGGACCGTCATGTCGACGCCGGGCGCGGAGACAAGGTGGCGCTGCACTTCGAAGGAGAGCCCGGTGACCGGGTCTCGGTGACCTACGCCGACCTCCAGCGCCGCGTGGCCCAGGCCGCGCACGCGCTGGAAGACCTCGGGATCCGACCGGGGGACCGCGTGGTGATCTACCTCCCCGTGCTCGTGGAGACGGTGGTCATCACGCTCGCCTGCGCGCGGATAGGAGCCGTCCACTCGCTCGTCTTCGGAGGGTTCTCCGCGGAGGCCGTGCGGTTCCGGCTCGAGGACACCGGGGCGAAGCTGCTCGTCACCAGCGACGGCCAGTTCCGGCGGGGGACGGCGACCGAGGTCAAGTCCGCCGCCGACGCCGCCGCCGCGGGACTGCCGGACCTCGAACACGTCCTCGTGCTCCGTCGCACCGGACAGGGCGTCCCGTGGACCGAAGGCAGGGACGTGTGGTGGCACGACGTCGTCGACACGGCTCCCACCGTGCATCGGGCGGAGGCCTTCGACGCCGAGCACCCGCTCTTCATCATCTACACCTCCGGCACGACGGGGAAGCCCAAGGGCCTCGTGCACACCTCCGGCGGCTACCTGACGCACGCAAGCTGGGCGCACTGGGCGCATTTCGACGCCAAACCGGACGACGTCCATTGGTGCACGGCCGACCTCGCCTGGGTGACGGCGCACACCTACGAGATCTACGGGCCGCTGTCGAACGGGCTCACCCAGGTCATCTACGAGGGCACGCCGGACACTCCGCGCCGCGAGCGGCACTTGGAGATCATCGAGCGCTACGGCGTCACGATCTACTACACGGCTCCGACGCTGATCCGGACCTTCATGACCTGGTTCGGCGACGAGCTGCCGAGCGGCCACGATCTGTCGACTCTGCGACTGCTCGGCACGGTGGGCGAGGCGATCAATCCGGAGGCCTGGGTGTGGTTCCGCCGGAACTTCGGGCGGGATGAGCTTTCCGTCATCGACACGTGGTGGCAGTCGGAGACCGGCGCCGCGATGATCGCGCCCTTGCCCGGCGTCACACCCCTGAAGCCCGGCTCCGCGTCGATCCCGCTTCCGGGCATCGACGTCGCGGTGGTCGACGAGAACGGTGACGAGGTGGCGCCTGGACGATCCGGGACGCTGGTCGTCCGGCGTCCGTGGCCGGGGATGGCGCGGACCGTCTGGGGGAACCCGGAGCGCTACCGCGACGCGTACTGGTCTGCGTACGCCGGTGTGGGCGCGCACGGCGGCTACTACGTCGCCGGAGACGGGGCGACACAGGACGCCGACGGCTTCATCTGGATCCTGGGACGACTCGACGACGTCGTGAACGTCTCCGGTCATCGCCTCTCGACGATCGAGATCGAGTCGGCGCTCGTGGCGCACGAGACGGTCAGCGAAGCCGGGTCCGCAGGCGTGGCTGATCCGGTCACCGGGCAGGCGGTCGTGGCGTTCGTCACCCCGTCCGGCCGGGCGGCGATCGACGCGCAGGCGCTGCGCGCTCAGGTCGCCCGCGCGATCGGTCCCGTCGCGAAGCCGAAGCACGTCGTCGTCGTGCCGGACCTGCCCAAGACGCGCTCGGGGAAGATCATGCGCCGCCTGCTCGCGCAGCTCTGGGATGCCGAACAGGATCGGCGCGCGGGACGCGCTCCGCAGGCCCTCGGCGACACGACGTCATTGCAGAACCCCTGGGCCGTCGACGACATCGCCGGCGCTCTCGCCGCAGAATCGAGGACATCATGACCGACGACCACCGCTTCGGGTTCCGCACGCGCGCCCTGCATGCCGGGGGTACACCGGACGCCGCCACCGGAGCGCGGGCGGTCCCGATCTACCAGACGACGTCCTTCGTCTTCGACGATGCGGCCGACGCCGGAAACCTCTTCGCGCTGCAGAAGTACGGCAACATCTACTCGCGCATCGGCAACCCCACCGTCGCCGCCCTGGAGGAACGGCTGGCCTCGCTGGAGGGCGGCATCGGGGCCGTGGCGACCGCCTCGGGGATGAGCGCGGAGTTCATCACGTTCGCCGCGCTCGTGGGCGCGGGCGATCACGTCGTCGCCGCCGCGCAGCTCTACGGCGGCACGGTCACACAGCTCGATGTGACGCTTCGACGCTTCGGCGTGGAGACGACGTTCGTCAGCTCCTCCGACCCTGCCGACTTCGCCGCGGCCATCCGTCCGGAGACCAAGGTCGTCTACGTCGAGATGATCGGGAACCCGTCGGGCGAGATCGCCGACATCGCGGGTCTCGCCGCCATCGCCCACGACGCCGGGGTGCCACTCGTCGTCGATGCGACGCTCGCCACGCCCTACCTCGCGCGCCCGCTGGAGCACGGGGCGGACATCGTCATCCACTCGGTGACGAAGTTCCTCGGCGGCCACGGCACGACCCTCGGCGGTGTGGTCATCGAGAAGGGCACGTTCGACTGGGGCAACGGCAAGTTCCCGCAGATGACCGAACCGGTGGCCTCCTACGGCGGCATCTCCTGGTGGGGCAACTTCGGCGAGTACGGATTCCTCACCAAGCTGCGCTCCGAACAGCTGCGCGACATCGGACCCGCCCTGAGCCCGCAGTCGGCCTTCACGCTCCTGCAGGGCGTGGAGACGCTGCCTCAGCGTATCGACGCTCACATCGCCAACGCCCGGGTCGTCGCCGAGTGGCTGGCGGCAGACCCCCGCGTCTCCTACGTCACCTGGGCAGGACTGGAAGGTCATCCGCATCATGAGCGTGCCGCCCGGTACCTGCCGCTGGGGCCGGGATCTGTGTTCGCGTTCGGAGTCGCCGCCGAGGACGGCCGCGCCGCGGGGGAGACGTTCATCGAGAACCTGCAGCTCGCGTCCCACCTCGCCAACATCGGCGACGCCCGCACCCTGGTGATCCACCCGGCCTCCACCACGCACCGCCAGCTCACCGCGGAGCAGCTCGTCGCCGCCGGCGTGCGGCCCGACCTGATCCGCATCTCCGTCGGCCTGGAGGACGCGGAAGACATCATCTGGGACCTCGATCAGGCCCTCACCCTCGCGACGGGAGCCCACTGATGAGCACGACCTCCGCCGGGGACGCCTGCGCCGTCCCTCAGACCACGGATGCCGCCAGCTGCGCGCTCCCCGCTGCCGTCGAGCCGGGCCGCACGTGGACCGGGCCCTCGCAGCCGCAGCGGTTCGGACTGCTGCGGCGCGCCCGATCGATCGCCATCGTCGGTGCCTCGGGGAATCCGTCACGGGCCTCGTACTTCGTCGCGACCTACCTGCTGTCCAGCACGGCCTACGACGTCTATCTCGTGAACCCGAGGGAGACCGAGATCCTCGGGCAGCCGGTCTACCCGTCGTTGAGCGCCCTGCCCGTGCAGCCCGACATCGTCGACGTCTTCCGTCGTCACGACGACCTTCCGGGGGTCGCGCAGGAGGCGATCGACAGCGGTGCCAAGACGCTGTGGCTCCAGCTCGGCTCCTGGAACGAGGAGGCGGCCGCGCTCGCGGAGGAGGCCGGTCTCTCGGTCGTCATGGATCGCTGCATCAAGATCGAGCACGCCCGCTTCCACGGCGGCCTGCATCTCGCCGGCTTCGACACCGGCGTGATCAGCTCCCGACGGCAGCTGCTCGCGCGCTGAGGGGCGCTCGCTGCGTCCCCGGGGCGCTCACGCGCAGATCGTGTTCGCCGTGCTGCGTTGCAGCGTCACGGGAACCTGCAGGTCGGTGAGGTGCCAGTCGAGACTGCGGCCGGTGAGCCGCGGCAGAGTCGAGCACGTCCATGCGCGGTCGGGCGTGACATGGCTGCCTGGGAGCACCCCCGCTTCGGCCCAGGAAGTCCACGTGCGGGGAAGGCTCGTCGCCCTCTTCAGATCGACATCGACGTCGACGTGGTGCGACCCGCCCGGTGCGTTGGTGCTGATGTAGAAGTGGCCGGAGGTGTCGCTGATCTCCTCATAGCGGATGGCCGTGATCGCGCAGGTCGTGGGGGCGGCCGACGGGCTGCTGTACGCCTTGCACGAGTTCCCGGTGAACGGGGACAACCATGTTGAGGCGGACGTCACCGTCGCCGTGACCACGGTCCGATCCGTCCACGCCGCGCTGGTGGTGGAAACGCTTCCCTGGGTGACGGACAGGAAGACGAGCGCCATCGCGACCGCGACGCCGGCCACCGGGGAGAATCGTCGTACGGGTGTCACGTGGTCAGCGGCTTACGCGACGGTCGCTCGACGGGACTCATCATGCTGAGGCCGAGCAGGCCCAGGAGCCCAAGCAGCAGCGGGACGGCGACGGGAGGCGACGTCATCCTCATGATGGCGGTTCCCCACCCGGGGAGCTGTACTGCCGGCTTCCACACCTCGCCGGTCACGGCATAGTCCAAGGCGTCGGAGAAGTCGTTATTGTCGCCCTTCATAGTGATCGTGTGCGCGCCATCGGCGGCCTCGATGGCGGTGATGCGGTGGGTCACCAGGGTGTCGGTCAGCGCGCTCGGGAGGCTGACGACGTCCCCGACCTCGAGGGAGTCGGCGGGGACCTTGGTCGCGACGAGGAGGTCGCCCGTCATGATCTCGGGTTCCATGGAGCCCGAGATCACGACGAGCGGCTGGATGAGCCCGATCGCCGTGGCGCCCCAGACGACGCCGCAGCCCACGCCCGCGGCGGCCAGCGCCCAGAGCACGAGCAGGGCGAGCCGGCGGAGGAGCTGCACCACGGTTCGTCCCTCGTCTCTGCTGTCTCGGTGAGTGTCAGTTGGTCGCGGTGGCGGAGACCGTGACGACGATGGTGCCGCTCTTGCCCTGGTTGCTCGTCGCCCAGTCGGTCGGCGTGGTGACGACGAGCTCGAACTCGTCGCTCGCCGTGGAGCCGGAGGAGGTCAGCGACGCCGCGAGCCCGGTGATCGTCGCCGTCGGCTTCACCGTGAAGTCGGTCGCCGCGTTGCCGGGTGCGTACTCGACGGTCGAGGTGAGGGCGGCGTTGACGGAGCTGGAGTTCTTGACCCAGAGCTTGATGGTGCGGGTCTCGCCCGGGAGCAGATTCGCCAGCTTCTCCGCCGGGACGACGAGCTCGACGCTGTTCTTGGTGGCCGACTCCTTCCAGGTGGTTCCATCGGTCGAACCCTGGAGGTTGAAGGTGGCCGCCGCGGCGGGGGCGCTGAAGAACGTGTTGTCGGTCCACGCGGCGCTGGTGAGGGCGGCGCCGATGCCGCCCGTCGCGAGCACGGCCAGCGCGAACGCCATGATGGGGCGCCGCCTGGAGGGTCGCTCGGTGCGGTCAGGGCGTGCGGTGGCTTCCGTGTTCGTCATGGCTTCGACGTTACGCAGCACACCTCAGGGGACCGTCAAGTCTTCCTCAAGAGGGACCGAAGCTTTCCCGATTGTTCCTCGGCAGCGTCGTGCGACGCCCTCGGTCAGGCGTGGCAGGATGGTCGGATGCCGCTCATCGCTCTCACCGGAGGTATCGCGTCGGGGAAGTCCACCATCGCGAACCGGCTCGCCGAGCTCGGCGCGGTGATCGTCGACGCGGATCGGATCGTTCGCGAGGTCCAGGCGCCGGGATCCGAAGTGCTCGATGCGATCGCTCGGGCGTTCGGCGACGAGGTCATCGCCGACGACGGATCGCTCGACCGGGCGGCCCTCGGGGCGACCGTGTTCGCCGATCCGGACCGTCTCGCGCAGCTGAACGCCATCGTGCACCCTGCCGTGCGGGCCGAGTCCCAGCGCCGTTTCGACGCCGCGTTCCGTGCCGATCCGGATGCTGTCGTCGTCTACGACGTGCCGCTTCTCGTGGAGGCGCGTGTCGACGACCCGTGGGATGCGATCGTCGTCGCGCACGCTCCCGAGGAGGTCCGTCTCGAGAGGCTCGAGCACCTGCGCGGGATGACGCCTGACGAGGCCCGCGGGCGGATCGCCGCGCAGGTTCCCGACGACAGGCGGCTCGCGATCGCCGACATCGTCATCGACACCGCCGGATCGATCGCGGACACGCTGGCCCAGACGGACGCGCTCTGGGACCGGCTCCGCGCGAGCTGAAGCGCTGCCGCCACCGGACGCGGCCCCGATGTCGGAGGGGCGGCATACGCTTGATGTATGCAGCCCACCCGCAGTGTCCGCCCCTTCGAGGTCATCAGCGAGTACGCCCCCGCCGGTGACCAGCCGCAGGCCATCGCCGAGCTGGCGTCCCGCATCAACGCGGGCGAGACCGACATCGTGCTGCTCGGGGCGACCGGAACAGGCAAATCGGCGACCACGGCCTGGCTCGTCGAACAGGTGCAGCGCCCCACGCTCGTGCTCGCGCATAACAAGACCCTCGCGGCGCAGCTCGCCAACGAGTTCCGCGAGCTCATGCCGAACAACGCCGTCGAGTACTTCGTCTCGTACTACGACTACTACCAGCCCGAGGCCTACGTCCCGCAGACGGACACCTTCATCGAGAAGGACTCCTCGATCAACGCGGAGGTCGAGCGCCTCCGCCACTCGACGACCAACTCCCTGCTGAGCCGTCGGGATGTGGTCGTGGTGTCGACCGTCTCCTGCATCTACGGCCTGGGCGCCCCGGAGGAGTACCTGCGCGCCATGGTCGCGCTCCAGGTGGGGGAGCGGTACGACCGCGACGCCTTGATCCGTCAGTTCATCGCGATGCAGTACAACCGCAACGACGTCGACTTCTCGCGCGGCAACTTCCGTGTCCGCGGCGACACGATCGAGATCATCCCGGTGTACGAGGAGCACGCCATCCGCATCGAGCTGTTCGGCGACGAGATCGAGGCTCTCTACTCGCTGCACCCGCTCACGGGCGAGGTCATCGAGAAGCTGGACGCCGTGCCGATCTTCCCGGCCTCGCACTACGTCGCGGGCACCGACGTCATCCAGCGCTCCATCGGCACCATCGAGCACGAGCTGGAGGAGCGGCTGAAGGAGTTCGAGCGCCAGGGCAAGCTCCTCGAGGCACAGCGACTCCGAATGCGGACCACGTTCGACCTGGAGATGCTGCAGCAGCTCGGATTCTGCTCCGGCATCGAGAACTACTCGCGTCACATGGACGGACGCATGCCGGGCGAGCCTCCGCACACGCTCCTCGACTTCTTCCCGGACGACTTCCTGCTCGTCATCGACGAGTCCCACGTCACGGTGCCGCAGATCGGCGCGATGTACGAAGGAGACGCGTCCCGCAAGCGCACCCTCGTCGACCATGGATTCCGGCTGCCGAGCGCGATGGACAACCGCCCACTGCGCTGGGACGAGTTCAAGAACCGCGTGGGGCAGACCGTCTACCTGTCCGCCACCCCGGGCAAGTACGAGATGGGCATCGCCGACGGAGTGGTGGAGCAGATCATCCGCCCGACCGGCCTGGTCGATCCGGAGATCATCGTCAAGCCGTCGAAGGGGCAGATCGATGATCTCCTCGAAGAGATCAGGCTTCGCGTGGAGCGTGACGAGCGCGTGCTCGTCACGACGCTCACGAAGAAGATGGCGGAGGAGCTGACCGACTTCCTCGGCGAGCATGGCGTCCGGGTGCGCTACCTGCACTCCGACGTCGACACCCTGCGTCGCGTCGAGCTCCTCAGCGAACTGCGCGCCGGCGTGTACGACGTCCTGGTGGGTATCAACCTGCTGCGCGAGGGACTCGACCTCCCGGAGGTGTCGCTCGTCGCGATCCTCGACGCAGACAAGGAGGGCTTCCTCCGCTCCGGGACCTCGCTCATCCAGACCATCGGCCGCGCCGCGCGAAACGTGTCCGGTGAAGTGCACATGTACGCGGACAACATGACGGACTCCATGGCCAAGGCCATCGAGGAGACCGACCGCCGACGTGAGAAGCAGATCGCGTACAACAAGGAGCACGGCATCGATCCGCAGCCGCTGCGCAAGCGCATCGCCGACATCACGGAGGTGCTGGCGCGCGAGGGTCAGGACACCGCGGAGCTGATGTCCGGCCGAGGCCGCGCGTCGGGCAAGGGGAAGTCGCCGACACCGAACCTGCGGCGCACCGGGATCGCGGCCGAGGGCGCCCAGCAGCTGGAGGCCACGATCCAGGACCTCACCGATCAGATGCTCGCGGCGGCCGCCGAGCTGAAGTTCGAGCTGGCCGGACGCCTGCGTGACGAAGTGCAGGATCTGAAGAAGGAGCTCCGGTCGATGGAGCGGGCCGGGCACGCGTAGACGGAGTGGAGATGGATGCGGCAGGAGAGGAACTCGCGGACCGCGTCCGCGCACTGCTCGGGGCCGACCCTTCCATCGAGGAGCGCCGGATGTTCGGGACCAGGGCGTTCCTCGACGAGGGGCGCATCCTGGTGGGCGCCCGGAAGGACGGGACGCTTCTCGTCCGTGTGGATGAGGAGAACGGCGCCGTCGCGGTGACCCTGCCCGGAGCTTCCCGCGCCGTGATGGGGTCCCGCACCATGGGGTCCGGGTGGATCGATGTCTCCGCGTCGGCGATCGCCGACGATGCCGCGCTCATGACCTGGATCGACATGGCCCGGGAGTCGGTCGGCGCCGCCCTCGCAGCCGACGACGACTGACGCCGAGGGGCCTACGGGCAGTGCACCAGCGTCTTCGCGCCGGAGCGGTCGATCTCGTGCTCGGTCATCGGCGCACCGCAGAGCGGACAGGCTCGTTCCGCGCGCTCCGCGGCGCTCGGCGGGGGCGTCTTCTCGTAGGGCCCGACCGAGGCCGGACCGGCGAGACGCACGAGGTTGGTGTTCACCCAGGTGTAAAGGCCCCCCGCTTCGCGGATTCGGGTGCGAAGAGGGGGGCGGCTGGAGTCGCGTGACATGTTCATTAGTGTACTAATGATTCGTGCAGATGTATAGTCAAGATCGTGACTGACACCGATGATCTGCTCCGGCTCGAGAACCAGCTCTGCTTCGCCGTGGTCACGGCGGCGCGGAATGTGGTGGCGATCTACCGGCCGATCCTCGAGCCGCTCGGGTTGACGCACCCGCAGTACCTGGTGATGCTCGCCCTGTGGGAGCGGTCGCCGCGGACCCTGAACGACCTCGCCGCCGACCTCGCGCTGGAGCCCGCGACCGCGTCGCCCCTCGTCAAGAGGCTCGAGGCCGACGGGCTGGTGACCCGCCAGCGAAGCAATGAGGACGAGCGCCGGCTGGAGATCACGCTCACCGACGCCGGAGCGGCGCTGCGTGCGAGGGCCGTGGACGTGCCGCATCGGGTGATGGCCGCCGTCGGGATGGGCATCGGCGAGATCGCCGCACTCCGGGACGGGCTCGGGGCCTTCGCGGGGCGGCGCTCCGAGCAGAGCTGAGCCGTCCGGGGGCCCGGGGGGAGCGGCCCGCTCGCCGTGACGACTCCGGGAAGCCCCCTCGCCGGGACCAGGCGTTGGGCGTTCTCGGAGCCGATGTCCGTGGCCCCTCGTAGACTTGTTCGGTGCCCATCGTCCCCGTTGCTTCCCCAGGAAAACTCAGTGTCCGCGGCGCCCGCGTGCACAATCTCAAGAACGTCGACATCGACATCCCTCGCGACTCGCTGGTGGTCTTCACCGGCCTCTCCGGATCGGGGAAGTCGAGCCTCGCCTTCGACACGATCTTCGCCGAGGGGCAGCGTCGGTACGTCGAGTCGCTGAGCGCCTACGCGCGGCAGTTCCTCGGCCAGGTCGACCGGCCGGACGTCGATTTCATCGAGGGGCTGAGCCCGGCGGTGTCGATCGATCAGAAGTCGACGAACCGCAATCCTCGGTCGACGGTCGGCACGATCACCGAGATCTACGACTACATGCGTCTGCTCTGGGCGCGCATCGGCGTTCCGCACTGTCCGGTGTGCGGAGAGAAGATCCAGCGTCAGACTGTCCAGCAGATCGCCGACCAGCTCATGGAGCTGCCGGAGCGTACCCGCTACCAGGTCGTCGCGCCGATCGTCTCGCAGAAGAAGGGCGAGTTCGTCGACCTGTTCCGGGAGCTCGGGGCGAAGGGGTACTCGCGGGCGATCGTCGACGGCGAGCTCATCCAGCTGGCCGAGCCTCCGACGCTCAAGAAGAGCTACAAGCACGACATCGCCGTGGTCGTCGACCGCCTCGTCGCCTCGCCGGACATCCTCGGACGCGTGACCGACTCGGTGGAGACCGCTCTCGGACTCGCCGGCGGTGTGGTGCAGATCAACTACGTCGACGGCGAGGGCGACGACGCCTGGCAGACCTTCTCGGAGAAGCTCGCGTGCCCCAACGGCCACGCGCTCACCCTCACCGAGATCGAGCCGCGCACGTTCTCCTTCAACGCGCCGTTCGGCGCCTGCCCCGCCTGCTCGGGCCTCGGCACCCGCATGTCGGTGGACGTGGACCTGATGCTCGGCGACGAAGACCTCTCGATCCGCGAGGGCGTCATCATCCCGTGGACCACCCAGGGCAAGGGCCTCTTCCAGTACTACGAGCGCCTGCTCGAAGGACTCTCCCGCGACCTCGACTTCTCCCTCGACACCCCGTGGCGCGAACTGCACTCCGACGTCAAGGAAGCGGTGCTGCGCGGAGAGAACTACAAGGTCACGGTCAAGTGGAAGAACCGCTACGGCCGTGAGATGCGCTATGCCTCCGGCTTCGAGGGCGTGGTGCCGTACATCGAGCGGCAGTACCTGCAGGCCGAGTCCGACACGCAGCGCAGCCGGTGGGGCGAGTACCTCCGCGAGGTCCCGTGCCCGGTCTGCAATGGCGACCGTCTCAAGCCCGAGGTGCTGGCCGTGCAGGTACACGGTCACTCCATCGCCGAGGTCTCGCACCTGAGCCTGGCCGATGCCCGGGCCTTCATGGAGAAGCTGCACCTCACCGACCGCGAGGCCAAGATCGCCGCCCAGGTGCTCCGTGAGATCCGCCTGCGCCTCGACTTCCTCCTCCAGGTCGGTCTGTCCTACCTGAACCTCAGCCGCTCGGCGGGCTCGCTGTCGGGTGGCGAGGCCCAGCGCATCCGCCTCGCCACGCAGATCGGCTCCGGCCTGACCGGCGTGCTCTACGTCCTCGATGAACCGTCGATCGGACTGCACCAGCGCGACAACCGCCGACTCATCGAGACGCTGCTCACGCTGCGCGACCTCGGGAACACCCTGATCGTCGTCGAGCACGACGAAGAGACGATCGAGGCCGCGGACTGGGTGGTCGATATCGGTCCCGGCGCGGGTGTGAACGGCGGAGCGGTGGTCCACTCCGGGCCGTACTCGGCGCTGCTCGCCGACACCGACTCCATGACCGGCGACTATCTCTCGGGCCGTCGAGAGATCCCGATGCCGGCGAAGCGCCGGAAGATCGACAAGAAGCGCATGCTGAGCGTGGTGGGCGCGCGCGCCAACAACCTCCGCAACGTCACGGCGGACTTCCCGCTCGGCGTCCTCACCGCGGTCACCGGCGTCAGCGGATCCGGGAAGTCGTCCCTGGTGAATGACATCCTGTACCAGGTGCTCGCGTCGCGGCTCAACGGCGCGCGAACGGTGCCGGGCAAGCACACCCGCGTGACCGGCCTCGACAACCTCGACAAGGTCGTGCACGTCGACCAGGCACCGATCGGCCGCACCCCGCGATCGAACCCGGCGACCTACACGGGCGTCTTCGACCGCATCCGCACGCTCTTCAGCGAGACGCCCGAGGCGAAGGTCCGCGGCTACCAGCCGGGCCGGTTCAGCTTCAACGTCAAGGGCGGACGCTGCGAGGCCTGCTCGGGTGACGGCACGATCAAGATCGAGATGAACTTCCTCCCGGACGTGTACGTGGACTGCGAGGTGTGCCACGGCAAGCGGTACAACCGCGACACCCTCGCCGTGCACTACAAGGGCAAGAACATCGCCGAGGTGCTGGAGATGCCCATCGAGGAGGCGGCCGAGTTCTTCGAGCCGATCCAGGCCATCCACCGCTACATGAAGACCCTCGTCGACGTGGGGCTGGGGTACGTGCGCCTCGGCCAGTCGGCGACCACGCTGTCCGGCGGTGAGGCGCAGCGCGTGAAGCTCGCGACCGAGCTCCAGCGCCGCAGCAACGGGCGGAGCATCTACGTGCTCGACGAGCCGACGACGGGTCTGCACTTCGAGGACGTGCGCAAGCTCCTCGAGGTGCTGAACGGTCTGGTCGACAAGGGCAACACGGTGATCGTGATCGAGCACAACCTCGACGTGATCAAGTCGGCCGACTGGGTGATCGACCTGGGTCCGGAGGGCGGTTCCGGCGGCGGCACGATCCTCGCCACCGGCACGCCGGAGCAGATCGCGCGGGTCGAGGAGAGCCACACCGGCCAGTTCCTCGCCGAGATCCTGGGTGAGGGGCGCTCTGCGCGGAAGGCCAGCTGATGGCCGACGTGCTGCCGTACAAGCCCCGGGCGGGCGAGATCCCGACCGACCCGGGGGTGTACCGGTTCCGCGATGCCAACGGCCGGGTGCTGTACGTCGGGAAGGCGAAGAACCTCCGTCAGCGGCTGTCGAACTACTTCGCTCCGCTGCGGACGCTGCATGAGCGCACGCGTCGGATGGTGACGACGGCGGCGTCGGTGGAGTGGACGGTCGTGCCCACCGACGTCGACTCCCTTCAGCTCGAGTACATGTGGATCAAGGAGTTCGATCCGCCGTTCAACGTCAAGTACCGGGACGACAAGTCCTACCCGTTCATGGCGGTCACGCTGGGGGACGAGGCGCCGCGGGTGCTCGTGACCCGGAACCGGAAGATCCCCGGAGCCCGCTACTTCGGTCCTTATCCGAAGGTGTGGGCGGTGCACGAGACCATCGACCTGATGATCAAAGCCTTCCCCATCCGCACCTGCAGCGACGCGAGCTACAAGCGGGCGATGCAGACGGGCCGCCCGTGCTTCCCGGGGCAGATCGGCAAGTGCGGCGGGCCGTGCTCGATGACGGTGTCGATCGAGGAGCACCGCGCCATGGTCGACGATTTCGTCGCTTTCATGGCGGGCGGTGACGAACGCTTCACCCGCGAGCTCACGCAGCGCATGCTCGCCGCGTCGGCGGCCATGGACTACGAGGCGGCCGCGAAGTACCGGGACAAGCTCTCGGCGATCGAGGCCGTGCTCGGCAAGAGCGCCCTCGTGCTGCCGGCGGACGAGGACGCCGACCTGTTCGGCATCGCCGAGGACGAGCTCGCGGCCGCGGTGCAGCACTTCGTCATCCGCGGCGGTCGTGTCCGAGGGGTCCGGGCTCTGACGATCGAGAAGGAGATCGACATCTCCGGCGGGGAGCTCGTGGAGCAGGTCCTCCAGCAGGCGTACGGGGAGGCGCAGGACGTGCCACGTCGCATCCTCGTCCCTGTGCTTCCCGACGACGCCTCCGAGCTGGAGGCGTGGCTGCGTGAACGTCGAGGCCGGAAGGTCGAGATCGCGGTGGCGCACCGCGGCCAGCGGGCCGACCTCATGCGCACGGCCACCCTGAACGCCCAGCAGGCGCTGATCAGGCACAAGACGCGTCGGACGAGCGACTACGTCGCGCGCACGCAGGCGCTGACCGATCTGCAGGAAGCGCTGGGCATGGAGGAGGCGCCCCTCCGGATCGAGTGCTTCGACATCTCGCACCTCGGGGGCACGAACGTGGTCGCTTCCATGGTCGTGTTCGAGGATGGGCTGCCGCGGAAGGACCAGTACCGCACCTTCAACATCGCGGAGACCACCGACGACACCGACTCCATGTACCAGGTGCTGCGGCGTCGGCTCGCCTACCTCGACCGCCCGGAGGAGCAGGAGACCGTCGACCCCACCACCGACGACGTGGTCGCGGAAGACGTCGGCGAGGCGGGTGTGCGCCGGAAGCCCCGGTTCGCCTACCCGCCGCAGCTGCTGCTCGTGGACGGCGGGCAGCCCCAGGTCGAGGCCGCAGCTCGAGCCCTCCGCGACGCGGGACACACCGAGATCGCCGTCTGCGGCATCGCCAAGCGCCTGGAGGAGATCTGGCTTCCGGGAGACGACTTCCCGGTCATCCTCCCGCGGACCAGCGAATCTCTCTACCTGCTCCAGCGGCTTCGCGATGAGGCGCATCGATTCGCCATCACGCACCAGCGGAAGAAGCGCAAGAAGGACATCACGACGGTGCTCGCCGAGGTGCCCGGTCTGGGGGCGTCGCGGATCAAGGTCCTGCTGAAGCACTTCGGCTCGGTCACGGCGCTGCGCGCCGCCGAACCCCACCAGATCCAGGAGGTCCAGGGGATCGGACCGGTGCTGGCCCAGAACATCCATACGCACCTGTCCACTCGCTAGGCTGGGAGGCCGAGGGGGAGAAGGAGCAGTGAGTAGCGATGTCTGACGGGGAGAAGGGCGAGTTCCTCATCGTCACCGGGATGTCCGGCGCGGGGCGCACCACGGTGGCCAATGCGCTCGAGGATCTCGGCTGGTACGTCGTGGACAACCTGCCGCCGCAGATTCTTCGTCCGCTGCTCGACCTCACCGGCATGGGCGGGGATTCGCTCCCGAAGGTCGCCGCGGTGGTCGACGTCCGCGGTCGCAACCTCTTCGACGACTTCCCCGAGGTGGCGCGTGTGCTGCGCACCCGGGGATCGATCCGCGTGCTGTTCCTCGATGCGTCCGACGACGTCCTCGTCCGTCGGTTCGAGGCGGTGCGTCGCCCCCACCCGCTCCAGGGCGATGGGACGCTCCTCGACGGCATCCGCACCGAGCGCACCCGGCTGGCGCCGATCCGCGAGGCCGCAGACCTCGTGATCGACACCACGGCGTTGAACATCCACCAGCTGGCGACGAAGGTGTCCGACATCTTCTCCGAGGAGGGGGAGGCCCGGCACCGGGTCACGCTGCTCAGCTTCGGATTCAAGTACGGGCTCCCCACCGATGTCGACGTCGTCGCCGACATGCGCTTCCTGCCGAACCCGTACTGGAACGAAGACCTGCGCGGACTCACGGGGCAGGATGAGACGGTACGCGAATACGTGCTCTCTCGCGACGGCGCGGAGGAGTTCCTCGACGCCTACGCGAAGGCTCTCGTGCCCGTCCTCGAGGGGTACCAGCGCGAGAACAAGAGCCACTCCACGATCGCCATCGGGTGCACGGGAGGCAAGCACCGTTCGGTCGCGATGTCCGAGGAGCTCGCCCGTCGACTGGCGGGAATCCCGGGCGTCGCGGTCAACGTCCGCCACCGTGACCTCGGCAGGGAATAGGCCCCCGAGCGAGTAAGCTGGAGGTTTGCGTCGCGACCCGGCGCGTGAACGTGAAGGAGTCTCGTGGCACTAACCACCGACGTCAAGGCTGAGCTCGTCAGCATCCGCAATGCACCCCCGACGGTGCGCGTCGCTGAGGTGACGGCCATCCTCCGGTTCGCCGGTGGTCTGCACTCCATCGCCGGCCGGGTGGCGGTGGAAGCGGAGGTCGATGCCGAGACCCTCGCCCGCCGCGTGGCTCGTGACCTCGCCGAGATCTACGGCGTCCGTCCGGAGATCGCCCAGGTGCAGTCGAGCACCGCCAACGACGGCGCCCGCTGGGCGGTGCGCGTCATCGCGCAGGGGGAGACCCTGGCCCGCCAGACCGGGCTTCTCGACCAGCGTCGCCGCCCGGTCCGCGGACTCCCGAACCGCCTTACCACGGGTTCCCGTGCGGAGGTCGCCGGCCTCTGGCGCGGGGCGTTCCTCGCCGCGGGGACGCTCAGCGAGCCGGGCCGCTCCGCCATGCTCGAGGTCGCCTGCCCGTCGTCCGAGGCGGCCATGGCGCTCGTGGGTGCCGCTCACCGTCTCGGCGTCGCTGCGAAGGCCCGCGAGGTCCGTGGGCTTCCCCGCGTAGTCGTCCGCGAGGGCGAGGCCATCCGCACCATTCTCAGCGAGATGGGCGCCCAGCGCACCGCCCTCGCCTGGGAGGAGCTGCGACAGCGCCGCGAGGTGCGCGCCGGCGTGAACAGGCTCGTCAACTTCGACGATGCGAACCTCCGCCGTTCCGCGCAGGCGGCCGTGGCGGCATGCGCCCGGGTCGAGCGTGCTCTCGAGATCCTGGCCGACGAGGTGCCCGACCACCTCCGTGTCGCCGGCGAGCTCCGCCTCGCGCACCGTGACGCCAGCCTCGACGAGCTGGGGCACCACGCCGACCCTCCGCTCACCAAGGACGCCGTGGCCGGCCGCATCCGCCGGCTGCTGGCGATGGCGGACAAGCGTGCGCAGCAGGAGGGCATCCCGGGGACCGAGGCCGCCGTCCCCGCAGGGCTCGACGTCTGACCCGGTGACGCCGCCCTGGACGGCGTGTCAACCCCTGGAAGGATCCGGACACCCGAGGCGTTGTCGTCAGTAGGATGAAAGTCGTCCGCTCTCCGTCGCACATCGGCGACGCGGAGCATCGGCAAGCGCCGCGGCGCGGCGCGGATTGGATGAATGCGATATGGCAACCTACACGCTCCCCGACCTTCCCTACGACTTCGCCGCTCTCGAGCCGCACATCAGCGGCAAGATCATGGAGCTGCACCACGACAAGCACCACGCGACGTATGTCGCAGGCGCCAACACCGCCCTGGAGCAGCTGGCCGAGGCCCGCGAGAGCGGCAACCTCGCGAACGTGAACAAGCTCGAGAAGGACCTCGCGTTCAACCTCGGCGGCCACGTCAACCACTCGATCTTCTGGACGAACCTCTCGCCGAACGGCGGCGGTCAGCCCGAGGGCGAGCTCAAGGCGGCCATCGACGAGTACTTCGGCTCCTTCGAGAAGTTCCAGGCGCACTTCACCGCCGCCGCCACCGGGATCCAGGGTTCCGGCTGGGCCGTCCTGAGCTGGGACTCGATCGGCTCGCGCCTCATCATCCAGCAGCTCTTCGACCAGCAGTCGAACACCGCGCAGGGCACCATCCCGCTGTTCCAGCTGGACATGTGGGAGCACGCCTTCTACCTCGACTACCTCAACGTGAAGGCCGACTACGTCAAGGCCGCGTGGAACATCGCCAACTGGGAGAACGTCGCCCAGCGCCTCGAGGTCGCCCGTCAGCAGACGAACGGCCTGCTGGTACTGTCGTAATCGGGTCGCGTCCCGGCGGGCCCACGGCTCGTCGGGGCGCCATCTCAGCCAAAAAACCCGCGCATGGCGCACGCTCGACGGCGGCGCTCGGCGCATGAGAAACAGGGAGACCTGAGTGTCTGTCAAGATCGGTATCAACGGCTTCGGCCGCATCGGACGCAACTACTTCCGCGCAGTTCTCGCGCAGGGAGCAGACCTTGAGATCGTCGCGGTCAACGACCTCACCGACAACAAGACCCTGGCACACCTGCTGAAGTACGACTCGGTCAGCGGTGTCCTCGACGCCGAGATCACGTACGACGACGACAGCATCAGCGTCGACGGCAAGGAGATCAAGGCCTTCGCAGAGCGTGACCCCGCCAACCTCCCGTGGGGCGAGCTGGGCGTGGACATCGTCATCGAGTCCACCGGCTTCTTCACCAACGCCGACGCCGCGCGCAAGCACATCGACGCGGGTGCGAAGAAGGTCGTCATCTCGGCTCCGGCCACGGGTGACGACCGCACCATCGTCATGGGCGTGAACGAGGAGACGTACAACCCGGAGACGGACCACATCATCTCCAACGCCTCCTGCACCACGAACTGCCTCGCGCCGCTGGCCAAGGTGTTCAACGACGCCTTCGGCATCGACCGCGGCTTCATGATGACGGCCCACGCGTACACCGCCGACCAGAACCTGCAGGACGGCCCCCACAAGGACCTCCGCCGCGCCCGTGCCGCCGCGATCAACATCACGCCGGCCTCGACGGGGGCCGCGAAGGCCATCGGCCTCGTCCTCCCGGAGCTGAACGGCAAGCTCAGCGGCTCGTCGTACCGCGTGCCGGTCCCCACGGGCTCGATCGTCGACCTCACCCTCATCACGGATCGCGAGAACCTCACGGTGGACGAGGTCAACGAGGCCTACAAGAAGGCTGCGGCCGAGGGCCGTCTGGCCGGGTACCTGCAGTACAACGAGGACCCGATCGTGTCGAGCGACATCGTGCACAACCCGCACTCGTCGATCTTCGACTCCACGCTCACCAACGTCAGCGGCAACCTGATCAAGGTCTCGAGCTGGTACGACAACGAGTGGGGCTACTCCAACCGTCTCGTCGACCTGACCGAGTACGTCGCCGAGCGCATCTGAGCTCCGCCACATGACTCTGCGCACCCTGGACTCACTGGGTTCGCTCGAGGGCAAGCGCGTCATCGTCCGTTGTGATCTGAACGTCCCCTTGCGGGACGGGGTCATCACGGACGATGGCCGTGTCCGCGCCTCGCTGCCGACCCTGAAGACCCTCATCGACGCGGGCGCCCGCGTCGTCGTCTGCTCGCACCTCGGCCGCCCCGACGGCGCCCCCGACCCGCAGTAC
Organism: Microbacterium sp. LCT-H2; assembly: GCF_001866135.1. Taxonomy (GTDB): domain Bacteria; phylum Actinomycetota; class Actinomycetes; order Actinomycetales; family Microbacteriaceae; genus Microbacterium. The sequence goes on along the minus strand of NZ_MODW01000005.1, from coordinate 201,024 downwards.
AGCCTCGCGCCGGTCGCCCAGCGGCTGTCCGAGCTGCTCGGCGCGCCGGTCGCCTTCGCGGGCGACACGGTCGGTGAGGCCGCGAAGGATGCCGTGGCGTCCCTCGAGAACGGTCAGGTCGTCGTGATCGAGAACCTCCGATTCAACCCCGGGGAGACCTCGAAGGACGACGCCGAGCGCGGTGCCTTCGCGGCGCAGCTCGCGGAGCTGGGCGACGTGCTCGTCTCCGACGGCTTCGGCGTCGTGCACCGCAAGCAGGCGAGCGTCTACGACCTCGCGAAGCTGCTGCCCTCGGCGGCCGGCCTCCTGATCGCGACCGAGCTCGACGTGCTCGACCGCTTGACGGAGAACCCGGAGCGGCCGTACGCGGTCGTGCTCGGCGGGTCCAAGGTGAGCGACAAGCTCGGAGTCATTTCCCACCTGCTGCCGCGGGTGGACCGCATCCTCGTCGGCGGCGGCATGCTCTTCACCTTCCTGAAGGCGCAGGGCCATGCCGTCGCGTCGAGCCTCCTTGAGGAGGACCAGCTCGACACCGTCCGCGGGTACATCGCCGAAGCGGCGGAGCGCGGCGTGGAGCTCGTGCTCCCCACCGATGTGGTGGTCGCCGCATCCTTCGGCGCCGAGGCGGACCACGAGGTGGCTGCCGCGGACGCGATCGAGGAGACGGCGTTCGGCTCGTCGGGCATCGGCCTCGACATCGGACCGGAGACCGCGGCGCGCTTCGCCGAGGTCATCCGCGGATCGAAGACGGTGTTCTGGAACGGCCCGATGGGCGTGTTCGAGTTCCCGGCCTTCGCCGCGGGCACCAAGGCGGTCGCGCAGGCGCTGACCGAGGTCGACGGCCTCAGTGTGGTCGGTGGCGGCGACTCCGCCGCAGCCGTCCGCCAGCTCGGATTCACCGACGACCAGTTCGGGCACATCTCGACCGGCGGCGGTGCGAGCCTCGAATTCCTCGAGGGCAAGAAACTACCTGGGCTGGAGGTCCTCGGATGGGCGTGAGCTCCCGTACCCCGCTGATCGCGGGCAACTGGAAGATGAACCTGGATCACCTGCAGGCGGTGGCGTTCGTGCAGAAGCTGCACTGGACGCTGAAGGACGCCAAGCACGAGGACGGCTCCGTGGAGGTGGCGGTCTTCCCGCCCTTCACCGATATCCGCAGCGTGCAGACGCTGATCGACGCGGACAAGATCCCGTTCGCGTTCGGTGCGCAGGACGTCTCGGCGCACGACTCCGGTGCGTACACCGGCGAGATCTCCGGGGCGTTCCTGGCGAAGCTCGACGCGAAGTACGTCATCATCGGACACTCCGAGCGTCGCGAGTATCACGCCGAGTCCGACGAGATCGTGGCCGGCAAGGTGAAGGCTGCGCTCAAGCACGGCCTCTCCCCGGTGATCTGCGTCGGCGAGACGGCGGAGGACCTGGAGAAGTTCGGTGCCAGCGCGGTTCCGGCCGGACAGCTCGAGGTCGCCCTTCAGGGCGTCTCCCCGTCCGCTGACATCGTCGTGGCGTATGAGCCCGTCTGGGCCATCGGATCGGGCCAGGCGGCCACCCCGCAGCAGGCGCAGGACGTCTGCGCGGCGCTCCGCGGTGTGATCGCGAAGGTCCTCGGCGACGAGGCGGCGGCCCGCACCCGCATCCTCTACGGCGGATCGGTCAAGGCGGCGAACATCGCCAGCTTCATGCGCGAGCCCGACGTGGACGGCGCTCTGGTCGGCGGCGCGAGCCTCGTCGTCGACGAGTTCGCGGCGATCATCCGCTTCGAGAAGCACGTCGGCGTGTGAGTGCGGCGGGGCTTCGGCCCCGCTGCACCGTATACTTGACCGTTACGGGGGCGCTCCGGCCCCAGCGAAAGGCTCTTTCCGTGGCAATTCTCGAGTTCGTCCTGCAGGTCGTGCTGGGCATCACCAGCGTCCTGCTGACTCTCCTCATCCTCTTGCACAAGGGTCGCGGCGGCGGCCTGTCCGACATGTTCGGTGGCGGCATGACCACTGCGGTCGGCTCCTCCGGTCTCGCGGAGCGGAACCTGAACCGCTTCACCGTCGTCCTGGCGCTCACGTGGTTCATCGCCATCGTGGCGCTCGGCCTCATCACGAAGTTCGAGGTGATCTGATGGCTACCGGTGGAAACGCGATCCGCGGTACCCGTGTCGGTTCCGGTCCCATGGGGGAGCAGGACCACGGCTACCACGCCGACCGCATCGCGGTGTCGTACTGGGACGGTCTCGGCAACGAGACGGTCCGCTACTTCGCCGCCGGTCTCCCCGAGGAGGAGATCCCGGAGATCATCGATCACCCGCAGTCGGGTCTTCCGGCCGGGCGGGATAAGGAGAACCCTCCCGCGGTCGCCAAGGCCGAGCCGTACAAGACGCACCTGGCCTACGTGAAGGAGCGTCGCACGGACGAGGAGGCCGTCCAGCTCCTGGAGGACGCCCTCACCCAGCTCCGCGAGCGTCGGGGTCAGTGACCGCCGACTGAGCGAGAGGAGAAGCCGCCGTGGCGACCACGGCGGCTTCTTCCGTCTCAGCGGCAGCCGGCCGCCGCGTCGATGTAGTTCTGCGGGGGATACCCGTAGGCCCAGACCCCGTTCGCATCGTCCGTGAAGCCCATGCTGATCGCCCAAGCCGTCGCCCACTTCTCGATGCTGTCCTGGGTGGATGAGTCGTACAGGTCCTGACATTTGACGCTGATGGCGTGGCCCACCTCGTGGGCGACGAGCGCCTTGCTGCGTTCCGCTGGCCACTGCTCCGCGACCGAGTCCGACAGCTCGATGACTGCGCGTCCCGGCGTGTCCCACCACCAGGTCGTGTATCCGCCCATGCTGCCGTTGTACCCGGCGCCGTTGACGACGGGGGCCCAGTCGAACTCCAGCAGGACCCCGGGGGCGAGGGACCGGGCGAAGGCCTCGATCGCCAGTCGGGCGGCGCGGAGCGGTCCCGCCTTCTCCGCCAGTTCCGCATTCTCCGCCGAGACGACCGCGGTCGCCGCCTTCTGCAGGGCGACGTAGGCCGCCGCGGCCGCGTCGTCGACCTCGGTGACGGCGAGGGCATCCGCGGCGGCTCCGCGCAGAGCGATCACGGCGGCGTTGCGGGTCGACGGATGCGCGCTCTCGAAGGCACCGGCGGCCTCGGCTGCGGCGGTGAGCACGGCCACGCCGTTCGTCCGGACCGCGTCCACGCTCGCGGCGGCGGACGTGGAGGCACTGTCCATCGACTCGGCGACGTCGCGCAGGATGCTCTGGTCCTCGGCGAGACGGCTCGTCGCGGCGAAGAGGTCCCAGAACCAGCCGGGTTTCGTCTCGTCTGCCGGGAGTCGCGTCGCGAGGACGTCCTCGGCCTCGGCGCCGGTGGCCTCGCCCTCCGCCACGGCGGAGTCCAGGGCCGCCCAGAGGTCCTCGGGAACGGCGAGGGCGGGCGCGCCGGTGTCGATGATGACGTGGCCGGCATCCGTCGCCGTGATCAGATCGGCGGTCCGCTGCCGGAGTTCCGTCTGCTGGGCGGTCACCGATCGAGTGGCGTCCTCGACCCCGCTGGCGGCCTCGTCATATCCCTGGTTCGCGACAAGCTGCGTGATGCCGAGACCCGTCAACACCGCGACCGTGCCGACGGTGCCGGCGAGGACGCCCCTGAGCCGTCGCCGGTCACGCGGCGATCGTGGCGGGACGGGAGCGGAGGAGACGACGGGAGGGAGACGGTGCCCGCCCGGAGCCGGCCCCGAGGCGGTCGCAGCCACCGACGGGGGAGGGACGGTCACGAGGCGCTCATCTCGGCAGGCCTTCCGGTCGGGAGCTGATCCTGTCAGCGTATTCGACCGAGGTGACGACGTGGAGGGGGTGACGGGAATCGAACCCGCGCAATCAGTTTGGAAGACTGAGACTCTACCATTGAGCTACACCCCCGGAACCGGAGTCCGGACTCCATCGATCATAGCGGACGGTCGGGCGTGCTCCTGTCCGTTAGACTCGATGGGGCTGAATCTGCGTGCGGATTCCCCGGGGCGTAGCTCAGCTTGGTAGAGCGCCCGCTTTGGGAGCGGGAGGTCGCAGGTTCAACTCCTGTCGCCCCGACTCGACCCCACGACCTTCCAGCCGCGTTCCGCGCGGAAACCACAAGGAGAACACACCAGCATGGCGAACAGCACCGTCGAGAAGCTGACCCCGACCCGGGTCAAGCTCACCATCACGGTCACCCCGGACGACCTCAAGCCCAGCATCGCGCACGCCTACGAGCACATCGCGCAGGACGTCCAGATCCCCGGCTTCCGCAAGGGCAAGGTGCCCGCTCCGATCATCGACCAGCGCATCGGCCGCGGCGCCGTCATCGAACACGCCGTGAACGAGGGCCTGGACAAGTTCTTCCGCGAGGCGACCGCCGAGCACAAGCTCCGCATCGTCGGCCGCCCGTCGGCCGAGATCACGCAGTGGCCGAACGAGAAGGACTTCTCGGGCGACCTCCTCGTCGACGTCGAGGTCGACGTCCGCCCGGAGATCGAACTGCCCGACTACGCGGGCATCACCCTCGAGGTCGACGCCGTGGAGGCCGACGAGGCCGCCCTCGACGCGGAGCTGGAGAACATGCGCGCCCGCTTCGGCACGCTCATCCCCGTCGACCGCCCCGCGGCCACGGGCGACTTCGTCGAGCTGGACCTCGTCGCCACCATCGACGGCGCCGAGATCGACCGCGCCGAGGGCGTCTCGTACGAGATCGGCTCCGGCGAGCTCCTCGAGGGCATCGACGACGCGATCGAGTCGCTCACCGCCGGTGAGGACACCACCTTCCGCTCCGCCCTCGTCGGCGGCGACCACGCCGGCAAGGAGGCGGAGGTCTCCGTCACCGTCAAGGCGGTCAAGGAGCGCGAGCTCCCCGAGGCCGACGACGAGTTCGCGCAGATCGCGAGCGAGTTCGACACGATCGCCGAGCTGCGCGACAGCCTGCGCGAGCGCGTGGAGCAGCAGGGCGTCTTCACGCAGGGCTCCGCCGCCCGCGACAAGCTCGTCGAGACGCTGCTCGCGCAGATCGAGATCCCCGTCCCGCCGCAGCTCATCGAGGACGAGGTGCACAACCACCTCGAGGGCGAGGGTCGTCTCGAGGACGACGTGCACCGCGCCGAGGTGACCGAGGCCAGCGAGAAGCAGTTCCGCACGCAGGTGCTGCTCGACACGATCGCCGAGCAGGCCGACGTGCAGGTCTCGCAGGAGGAGCTCTCGCAGTACCTCATTCAGTCCGCCGCGCAGTACGGCATGGCGCCGCAGGAGTTCGTGGAGGCGCTGCAGTCCTCGAACCAGCTCCCCGCGCTGGTCGGCGAGGTCGCCCGGAACAAGGCGCTCGCGATCGCCCTGGGCAAGGTCAAGGTCGTGGACACCAACGGCAAGGCCGTCGACCTCTCCGACTTCGTCGTGACCGACGACGAGGCCGAGGCCGAGGGCGAGAAGGCCCCCGAGGCCGAGGAGAAGCCGGCCGCGAAGAAGAAGGCCCCCGCCAAGAAGCCGGCCGCCAAGAAGGACGCCGACGCGGACGAGAAGCCCGCCGCGGAGAAGAAGCCCGCCGCCAAGAAGCCGGCGGCGAAGAAGGCTCCGGCCAAGAAGGACGCCGACGCCGCCGAGTGATCGGCATAGTCGAGTGAAGAGGGCGGGTGCTGCGGCATCCGCCCTCTTTCTCATCGAGGGAAGGATCACGGGATGACGAGCTGGGACGATCGCATCGAGCAGGTGTGGGCGGAGGCCTCCGGAGAGGAGGTCGGCGACGAGACGATCGCCCGCATCGACGCTCTCGCCGCCGAACGGGGTGCAGACGACGCCCGGGCCGAGTTCGAGCGCGCCGGTGCTCGCGATTCCGCGGGACGCCCGGCGGAGGCCGTAGAGCTGTACCGCCGCGCTCTGGCCCTTGGCCTCGACGAGGAGCATCGCCCCCAGTGTGTGATCCAGCTCGCGAGCTCGCTGCGCAACCTCGGAGACTACGACGAGGCGCTACGGGTGATCCGCGCCGAGGAGGAACTGGCGGCGGACGGGCCGTATCGCGACGCGGTCGCGGTGGTGCACGCCCTCATCCTCGCGAGCGCCGGCCGGCCCGCTCAGGGCCTGTCGGTTGCCATCCTCGCGCTCGTCCCGCACCTGCCGCGCTATCACCGGTCGATGACGGCGTACGCGCACGAGATCGCCGCCAGCGACACCTGATATGCCGACGGCGAACACGACCTAGGGGCTGTGCGCGCGCCGGTAGATTCGAATCACTGAAACACGGAAGCAGGAGCTGACATGGCTGAACCCCTCGTCGCGACAAGCGTCTTCGACAGGTTGCTGAAGGACCGCATCATCTGGCTCGGCTCGGAGGTGCGAGACGACAACGCCAACGAGATCTGCGCGAAGATCCTCCTTCTCGCCGCCGAAGACTCCGAGAAGGACATCTACCTCTACATCAACTCGCCCGGCGGGTCGATCACCGCGGGCATGGCGATCTACGACACGATGCAGTTCGTGCCGAACGACATCGTCACCGTCGGCATCGGCATGGCCGCGTCCATGGGACAGCTGCTGCTGACCAGCGGCACCAAGGGCAAGCGCTACATCACGCCGAACGCCCGCGTGCTGCTGCACCAGCCGCACGGCGGCTTCGGCGGCACGGCGAGCGACATCCAGACCCAGGCGCAGCTCATCCTGTCGATGAAGAAGCGCCTCGCCGAGATCACCGCCTCGCAGACCGGCAAGCCCGTCGAGCAGATCAACGCCGACGGCGACCGCGACCGCTGGTTCACGGCGGAGGAGGCCCTCGAGTACGGCTTCGTCGACCACATCCGCGAGCACGCCAGCGACGTCACCGGCGGCGGCGGCACGGGCGTCGAGTAAGGATTCGAGAGGACACCATGTACACACCCACGTTCCAGTCCGCCGGAAACCTGCCCTCCAGCCGTTATGTGCTGCCGCAGTTCGAGGAGCGCACCGCCTACGGCTTCAAGCGCCAGGACCCGTACAACAAGCTGTTCGAAGACCGCGTGATCTTCCTCGGCGTGCAGGTCGACGACGCGTCGGCCGACGACGTCATGGCGCAGCTCCTCGTCCTGGAGAGCCAGGACTCCGAGCGCGACATCACCATGTACATCAACTCGCCCGGTGGCTCCTTCACCGCGATGACGGCGATCTACGACACGATGCAGTACGTCGCGCCGCAGATCCAGACCGTCGTGCTCGGCCAGGCGGCCTCGGCCGCCTCCGTGCTGCTCGCGGCGGGTGCCCCCGGCAAGCGTCTCGCGCTGCCGAACGCCCGCGTGCTGATGCACCAGCCGGCGATGGGGGAGGCCGGACACGGTCAGGCCTCCGACATCGAGATCCAGGCGGCGGAGATCCTCCGCATGCGCACCTGGCTGGAGGAGACCATGGCCCGTCACACCGGCAAGCCGGTCGAGCAGGTCAATCGCGACATCGATCGCGACAAGATCCTCTCGGCCAACGAGGCGCTGGAGTACGGCATCGTCGACCAGGTGCTCACCTCGCGCAAGCGCGCGTAGTCCGCATCCGCAGAAGAGGACGCCCGTCGGTCGACGGGCGTCCTCTTCGCGTCTCCGGCGGATGCGCGCGGGAGGATAGCGCGAGTGCGCATATGAGCAGGTGGGTGCGCGAACGCTGAATCCGGCTTACCCTGGAGGAGGAAGGAGGGCATCGTGGAAGAAGATCTGCTCATGGTCCGGGTCGCCGAGCTGTACTACGACGAGGACAAGACGCAGGACGAGATCGGTGGTCTCCTGAAGATCTCCCGCTGGAAGGTCGGGCGCCTCCTCACGCAGGCGCGGCAGCGCGGCATCGTCCGCATCGAGATCGTCCACCCGCGCGCCCGTCGGCTCGGCCTCGAGCGCGAACTCGTGGAGCGCTTCGGGCTCACCGACGCCGTGGTCGTCCCCTCGCCGGAGGGCGACGAGGGCACCCTGGAGCGCGTCGCTCAAGCGGCGGCCGACTTCCTGACCGCCCTCCGCCCTGTTCCGCGCACGCTCGGCGTGAGCTGGGGCAAGACGCTCCGCGCCGTGGCCGAGGCCCTGCCCGACGGCTGGGCGAACGGCGTCACCGTCGTGCAGCTCAACGGCGGCGTCAGCCTCAACCGGCGCTCGGGCGGGGCGGCGGGACTCGCGGTGACCATCGCCCAGCGCGCCTCCGGCCAGGTCTCGCTGCTGCCGAGCCCCGCGATCCTGGAGCACGTCGAGACGAAGCAGGCCATCGAAGGCGACCGCACCGTCGCGGCGGTGCTGGAGGAGGCCGCGGACGCCCAGGCGTTCCTGTTCACCGCCGGACCGTGCGATGCGACCTCCGCCCACGTCGAGAACGGCTATCTCACCGCCGCCGATGTGGAGGAGCTGGCGCGCCGCGGTGCCGTCGGTGACGTCCTCGGGCGCTACGTCGACGCCGAGGGCAACATCGTCGACCCGCAGCTGGATGCCCGCACGGTCGGCGTCTCGCTCGACCGCCTGCGCGGCGCCGCGCGGGCCATCTTCGTGACGGCGGGCCCCGCCAAGCACGACATCGCGCGCACGGTCGTGACCAGCGGCCTGTGCGGGGTCCTGGTGACCGATGAGACCACAGCACGAGCATTGTTGGAGGAACAGTGACGACGACAGAACTCAGCCGCAGGACGGCGGTGGACGTCCTCGGCGGTGAGCCGGACGACGCGACCCTCCGTCGCTTCCTGCACGGCCTCCCCGGCGTGGACGCCGTCGGGCTGGAGCAGCGCGCTGCCGGCCTCGGCACCCGCTCCATCAAGACGACGTCGAAGGCGTGGGCGCTCGACACGATCATCACGCTGATCGACCTGACCACCCTGGAGGGCGCGGACACCCCCGGCAAGGTGCGCTCCCTCGTCGCCAAGGCGAAGAACCCCGACGCCGCCGACCCCTCGACGCCCCGCGTCGCTGCGGTTTGCGTCTACGGCGACATGGTCGCCGGCGCGGTCGAGGCCCTCGGCAGCCTGCACGGCGACCCCGATGACGGCCTCATCTCGGTCGCCGCGGTGGCGACCGCCTTCCCGAGCGGCCGGTCCTCCCTCGCGATCAAGCTCGCCGACACCGCGGAGGCGGTCGCGGCCGGTGCGGACGAGATCGACATGGTCATCGACCGCGGCGCGTTCCTGTCCGGGCGCTACGGACTGGTGTTCGACCAGATCGCCCAGGTCAAGGAAGCCTGCCGTCGTGAGGACGGCTCGTACGCCTCGCTCAAGGTGATCCTCGAGACCGGCGAGCTGAACACGTACGACAACATCAAGCGCGCCTCCTGGCTCGGCATCCTCGCTGGCGGCGACTTCATCAAGACCTCGACGGGCAAGGTGCAGCCGGCGGCGACGCTGCCGACCACGCTGCTCATGCTGGAGACGGTGCGCGACTGGTATCGCGGGACGGGCGAGCGCATCGGCGTGAAGCCCGCCGGCGGCATCCGCTCGTCCAAGGACGCGGTCAAGTACCTGGTGACCGTCGCCGAGACCGTGGGGGAGGAGTGGCTCCAACCGCACCTGTTCCGCTTCGGCGCCTCAAGCCTGCTCAACGACGTGCTCCTGCAGCGCCAGAAGCTCACCACCGGCCACTACTCCGGCCCCGACTACGTCACGATCGACTAGGAAACCCGACATGTCATTCCTGGAATACGCTCCGGCTCCGGAGTCCACGGCGGTGCTGAACCTCAAGGACAGCTACGGGCTGTTCATCGACGGCGAGTTCGTCGACGGCTCCGGCGCCCCCTTCCGCACCATCTCCCCGGCGACGGAGAAGGACATCGCCGAGATCGCCTCCGCCGACGACGCGGACATCGACCGCGCCGTCGCCGCGGCCCGTCGCGCCTACGACAAGGTCTGGTCGCGGATGAGCGGCCGCGATCGGGGCAAGTACCTGTTCCGCATCGCCCGGCTCGTGCAGGAGCGCGCCCGCGAGCTGGCCGTCGCGGAGAGCCTCGACAACGGCAAGCCGATCAAGGAGAGCCGTGATGTGGACGTGCCGCTCGTCGCGTCCTGGTTCTTCTACTACGCGGGCTGGGCCGACAAGCTCGACTACGCCGGTCTGGGCGCGAACCCTCGCGCCCTGGGCGTTGCCGGGCAGGTCATCCCGTGGAACTTCCCGCTGCTGATGCTCGCGTGGAAGCTGGCGCCCGCGCTGGCGGCCGGGAACACGGTCGTGCTCAAGCCGGCCGAGACCACGCCGCTGACGGCGCTGATCTTCGCCGAGATCCTGCAGCAGGCCGATCTTCCCGCCGGTGTGGTGAACATCGTCACCGGAGCCGGGGCGACCGGTGCCGCCCTGGTGCGTCACCCGGACGTCGACAAGGTCGCCTTCACCGGCTCGACGGGTGTCGGTCGCGACATCGCCCGTGCCGTGGCGGGGACGAACAAGAAGCTGACGCTGGAGCTGGGCGGCAAGGCTGCGAACATCGTGTTCGACGACGCGCCGATCGATCAGGCGGTCGAGGGCATCGTCAACGGCATCTTCTTCAACCAGGGTCACGTGTGCTGCGCCGGGAGTCGTCTGCTCGTGCAGGAGTCGATCCACGACGAGGTCGTCGACCGACTGAAGAACCGGCTGTCGACGCTGCGTCTCGGTGACCCGCTCGACAAGAACACGGACATCGGCGCGATCAACTCGGCGGCGCAACTCGCCCGCATCCGCGAGCTGAGCGACATCGGTGAGGCCGAGGGCGCGGAGCGCTGGACCGCCGACTGCGCGATCCCGGAGCAGGGCTTCTGGTTCGCCCCGACGATCTTCACCGGCGTCGAGGCTTCGCACCGCATCGCCCGTGACGAGGTCTTCGGCCCGGTGCTGTCGGTCCTCACCTTCCGGACGCCCGCCGAGGCGATCGCGAAGGCCAACAACACCCCGTACGGTCTCTCCGCCGGCATCTGGTCCGACAAGGGCTCGCGCATCCTCGCGGTCGCTGATCGGCTGCGTGCGGGCGTCGTATGGGCGAACACGTTCAACCGTTTCGACCCGTCGAGCCCGTTCGGCGGCTACAAGGAGTCCGGGTTCGGCCGCGAGGGCGGTCGCCAGGGACTCACCGCCTACCTCAAGGGAGCCGCAGCATGAGCAAGCGACTGACCGTTCCGAAGACCTACAAGCTCGCCATCGGCGGGGCCTTCCCGCGCAGCGAGTCCGGACGCACCTACGAGGTCGTCTCCCGCAAGGGTGCCTTCCTCGCCAACGCCGCCCAGGCTTCTCGCAAGGATGCCCGCGACGCCGTCGTCGCCGCGCGCGCCGCCGTCAAGGGCTGGTCGGGGGCGACGGCCTACAACCGCGGCCAGGTGCTCTACCGGGTCGCCGAGGTGCTCGAAGGGCGTCGCGCGCAGTTCATCGACGAGATCGTGGCGCAGGAGGGCATCTCGACCTCGGCGGCCACGACGCAGGTCGACGAGGCGATCGACCTCTGGGTCTGGTACGCCGGCTGGTGCGACAAGTACGCCCAGGTGGCGGGCAACGCCAACCCCGTCTCCGGTCCGTACTTCAACATCTCGGTGCCAGAGCCCACCGGTGTGGTCGCCATCGTGGCCCCGCAAGACTCGGCGCTGCTCGGCTTGGTCTCGGTGGTCGCCCCCGCCCTCGTCGCCGGGAACACCGTCGTCGTGGTCGCGAGCGAGCAGTACCCGCTGTCCGCGATCAGTCTCGCGGAGGTGCTCGCGACCAGCGACGTGCCAGGGGGCGTGGTGAACGTGCTCACCGGCTCGCCGGCGGAGATCGCGCCGTGGCTCGCCTCGCACCAGGACGTGAACGCCCTCGACCTCGCCGGCGCGGGCGCACTGGAGTGGGTCGACATGCAGATCGCCGCCGCGGAGACGCTGAAGCGCGTGCTCGCCCCCGGCGACGTGGTCGCCTCGCCGGAGCGGATCGCCGCCTTCACCGAGGTCAAGACGGTCTGGCACACGAAGAGCATGGTCTGACGACCGCCACCGGGGAGCCCCGTCGCGATGCCCGCGTCGGGGCTCTTCGCGCAGGAACCGCCGAGCGACCCGTCGCCAATGCGGCCCGGTGTCGTATGCAGCGGTTAGGCTCGAAGAACGATCCTGATCCCCCCGAGGAGGACGCGCATGGCCCGCATCGGTGAAAGCGCTGACCTGTTCAAGTGCTCTTTCTGCGGAAAGAGCCAGAAGCAGGTGCAGCAGCTCATCGCCGGACCCGGCGTGTACATCTGCGACGAGTGCGTCGAGCTCTGCAATGAGATCATCGAAGAGCGCATGGCGGAGTCGTCCGCCGAGGGTGTCGCCGAGTTCGAGCTGCCGAAGCCCCGCGAGATCTTCACGTTCCTCGAGGAGTACGTCGTCGGACAGGAACCCGCGAAGCGCGCGCTGTCCGTCGCCGTCTACAACCACTACAAGCGCGTGCGCGCGCACGGCACCCTGCAGCCGGCCGAGCAGAAGGCCGAAGAGGTCGAGATCGCCAAGAGCAACATCCTGCTCATCGGCCCGACAGGCTGCGGCAAGACCTACCTGGCGCAGACGCTCGCCAAGCGCCTCAACGTGCCGTTCGCCGTCGCCGACGCGACGGCACTGACCGAGGCGGGCTACGTCGGCGAAGACGTCGAGAACATCCTGCTCAAGCTCATCCAGGCCGCCGACTACGACGTGAAGCGCGCCGAGCAGGGCATCATCTACATCGACGAGGTCGACAAGATCGCCCGCAAGGCCGAGAACCCGTCGATCACCCGCGATGTGTCGGGTGAGGGCGTGCAGCAGGCGCTGCTGAAGATCATCGAGGGCACGGTCGCCTCGGTGCCGCCGCAGGGGGGCCGCAAGCACCCGCACCAGGAGTTCCTGCAGATCGACACCTCGAACGTGCTCTTCATCGTGGCCGGGGCCTTCGCCGGGCTGGAGGACATCGTCTCGGCGCGCGTCGGCAAGCACGGTGTCGGCTTCGGCGCTCCGCTGCACGACAAGGGCAAAGACCTCGACCTGTTCAGCGAGGTGCTCCCGGAAGACCTCCACAAGTTCGGTCTCATCCCGGAGTTCATCGGTCGTCTGCCCGTCGTGACGAACGTGTCACCGCTCGACCAGGCCGCCCTCATCGACATCCTCACCGGTCCGCGCAACGCCCTCGTGAAGCAGTACCAGCGCATGTTCGAGCTCGACGGCGTCCAGCTGGAGTTCGAGGAGGACGCGCTGCGGTCGATCGCCGACCTCGCCGTCGAGCGCAAGACCGGGGCCCGCGGACTCCGCGCCATCCTGGAGGACGTGCTCGGTCCGGTGATGTTCGAGATCCCCTCTGCCGAAGACGTCGCGAAGGTGATCATCACGCGCGCGGCCGTCGACGAGGGTGCCCCGCCCACCATCGTGATGGAGCGCAAGCGCAAGAGCGCCTGATCCATGGGTGCCGACCCCGTTCCATGGACGACCGTCGCGCGGACGACGCTCGTCGCCGATCGGTGGATCACGGTGCATGCGGATGAGTGCCTGGACGAGAAGGCCCGGCGGATCGCGCCGTACTACGTCCTCGAGTACGGCGAGTGGGTCTCCGTCCTCGCCGTCGATCGCGACGGCGACGCGATCGTGGTCGAAGAGTACCGCCACGGAGCGGGAGTCCTCGCGTTGGGCACCGTCGGAGGGGGAGCGGAGCCGGGGGAGAGCCCGGAAGACGCGGCGACGCGCGAACTCCGGGAGGAGACCGGATGCGTCGCGGGTGAGCTGGTGGCTCTCGGCGCGACGTGGGCGAACTTCGGAACGCACACGAACAAAGTGCATCACTTCCTCGCTCTCGGCTGCACGCGCGTCACTGAGCAGGCCCTGGACGAGCACGAGGCCATCGTCGTGCGGTCCCTGCCTCTCGACCGGGCGGGGGAGCACCTCACCCAGAGCTACCACCAGCTCACCTGGTACAAGGCGATGGACCGACTCCGGCGATAGGAGCTGAACGCCTGCTCAGGCCACGGGCATGAGCAGGTCGGTGCGGAGTTCGTCGGGAGCGACATCCGGGTCCGAGACGTAGACCTCGATCCAGACGCCGCGCGGGTGCAGCCCCGCCTCTGCGGCGCGCGCGACCAGCCCAGCCCAGCCGGCGCCGAGGCCGTCGTAGGAACCGAAGACGGTGGTCGCGACGGCCTGCCCGGTCGGCAGGGCCGACGCCACGATGGCAGTTCCGTCGCCCGTGGCGATCGGGTCGGAGGGTGGAGCCTGCACGGGGAAGCCGAGCTCCAGATCGAACACGCCCATCGGATCGCCGTGGTAGATCGCGACTGCCGGGCCGGCCGGAATCAGGGTGCCCGCAGCGAAGGCAGCACCGATCGCCGCGTATCCGGAGTCGAAGGCATCGCGGAGGTCGGAGATCCGGATGCCCCCATGACGGATGACGGCCAGCGGAACGGGCTCCAGCTCCAGGCTGTCCGTCGGGCCGAAGGGAGCGTCAGGGAATGCGTCCATGCGCTCAGGGTCTCACGACTCAGGAATCCAGTCCACGGCGTTTCAGGAGCGGCTCGATCTCGGCATCCCGCCCGCGGAAGTCGCGGTACGCGGCCAGCGGGTCCTTCGAGCCTCCGACCCCGAGCAGCCGGTCGCGGAAGCGGTCCCCAGTGGCGCGGGTGAGGCCGCCGTTCTCCCGGAACCACTCCACGGTGTCGGCGTCGAGCACCTCGCTCCAGATGTACGAGTAGTACCCGGCGCTGTACCCCCCGGAGAAGACGTGGGCGAAGTAGGTGGAGGAGTACCGGGTCGGAACGGCGGGGTCGTCGAGCCCGATGTCCGCCAGCGCGGCCGCCTCGAAGCCTGCGACATCGTCCACCGTGTCCTCGGCGGAGAGCCGGTGCCACGCCTGATCCAGCCACGCCGCGGCGAGGTACTCGCTGGTCGCATGACCCTGGTCGAAGGTCGCGGTCTCCCGCAGCCGCTCCACGATGGCGGGATCCAGCGGTTCCCCGGTCTCGTGGTGCCGGGCGTAGTGGTCGAGGACCTCGGGCCAGAGGATCCACATCTCGTTCACCTGGCTGGGGAACTCGACGAAGTCGCGGAACACGTTGGTCCCGGCGAAGTGCGGGTAGGTCACCGTGGCGAACAGGCCGTGCAGCGCGTGCCCGAACTCATGGAAGAGCGTCGTCACCTCGTCGAGCGTCAGCAGCGTGGGCTCGCCGTCCCCAGGCTGCGGGACGTTGAGGTTGTTGACCACGACCGGGGCGCTGCCGCGCAGGCGGGACTGGCTGACGATCGCGTTCATCCAGGCGCCGCCGCGCTTGGAGTCGCGGGTGTAGAGGTCGAGCACGTAGAGCCCGAGCGGCGAGTCGTCGGCGTTGCGCACCTCGAAGACGCGGGCCTGCGGGTGGTAGGCCGCGAGGTCGTGCCGTTCGTGGAAGGTCACCCCGTACAGGCGGGTCGCCGCGAAGAAGACGCCATCCTGCAGCACGCGCTCCGCCTCGAACCAGGGGCGCAGGGCGGCGGTGTCGATGTCGTAGCGCGCAGTGCGCACGCGCTCCGTGTAGAACGCCCAGTCGTGGGCCGCCACGGGGAAGGGCTCCGGTTCGGTCCCGTCGACGATCGCCTGGAGGGCGGCACGTTCGGCGCGGGCGTTCCGCGCAGACGGCGTGGCCAGCCGGCGCAGCATCTGCTCCACGGCCTCCGGGGAGCCCGCCGTCTCGTCGGCGGTGATGTACGCGGCATGCGACGGGTACCCGAGGAGGCGCGCGCGCTCGGCGCGGAGGCGCACGATCTCGCGCAGCACCGGGCGGTTGTCGTTGCCGTTGTCCCGTGATCCGCGCGCGCAGGACGCCGCCATGATCCGGTGGCGGGATTCCCGCACCGCGAGCCGGGCGAGCGCCGGATGGCCGGTGAACAGCGGCAGGGTGAGGAGGTAACGGCCGTCGAGCCCGCGGTCGGCCGCGGCGCGCGCGGCGGCGGACAGCTCACCCGGGCTCAGGCCCTCCAGCTCGGCGGCGGAGTCGAAGACCACGGCGAGGTCGTTCGTATCGCTCAGCAGGTTCCGCTCGAACGTATTCGTGAGCACCGACAGCTTCTGGTTCAGAACCGTGAGCTGCGCCTTCGCCTCGTCGCCGAGCGCGGCGCCGGCATGCGTCATCTCGCGGTGGTAGCGCTCCACGAGATAGCGCTGCTCAGGATCGAGGTCGAGGGTGTCGCGTTGCTCGTACACAGAGGCCACGCGCGCGTAGAGCGCCGCATCGAGTGTGATCGCATCCTGATGGGCAGCCATGAGCGGCGCGAGCTCCTCGTCGATCGCCTGGATCTCCGGTGTGGCATCGGCGGAGCTCACCGTGTAGAACGCGTGCGCCACCCGGTCGAGGAGCTCGCCGGACCTCTCCAGTGCCTCGAGGGTGTTCTCGAACGTCGGCATCGACCGTACGCGGGTGATGTTCGCGACCTCGGCGAGCTGCTCCGCGAACCCGGCGCGGAAGGCGGGGAGGTAGTGCTCCGGGCGGATGGCCCGATAGTCCGGGAGCCCGAAGGGGAGGGTCGACGGCTGCAGCAGCGGGTTCGTGGCGTCGCTCATCCTCCGAGCCTAGCCATCGCCGTCCCCGGAACGCTCCGCGCTCAGACGGGTCATCACCTCTCGCAGGGCGTCCACGACGACCCGAACGGAGCGGCGGCGCAGGTTCTCCGGGCGCGCGAGGACGTCGATCATGCGGTGCGTGCTCACGCCTCGGAGCGGGATGCGTACGATGTCGCGATCGTCGACGCTGCGCGAGGTGAACCGGGGGAGCATCCCCACGACGCCCCCGGCGGCGACCACCGCCGACACCGCACCGTAGTCGTTGATGCGGTGCCGGACCTCGACCGGGCGGCGGGCGACGGCGGCGACCGCGCGGAGCACGTCGTCCGGGGAGTAGCCGACGCGGCTCGTCACCCACTGCTCGTCGGCGATATCGTCCGGTGAGAGAGTGCGGCGATCGGCGAGAGGGTGGTCGGTGGCGACGGCGACGTCCAGGGGTTCCCGGATGAGACCGACGGTGCGGATGCCGTCTTTCGGCCACGGGGCGGAGTGCTCCATCCGGTGAGCGAGGACGAGGTCGTACCGCGCGGTGAGGCCGGGGAACTCGCTCTGCGCGACGTCCTCGTCCGTGAGGCGGACGGTCGGCGCGTGCTCCTTCCCGGACAGCTCGCGGACGAGCGGGCCGAAGAGCGCTTGACCGACGCTGTGGAAGCCGCTGACGCTGACCTCTCCCGTCGCCGCGCCCTCGAAGTCGTCCAGGGCGTGGCGCGCCGCCGCCATCGCATCGATGGCCTCGGCTCCGGCTGCTGCCAGTACCTCGCCGGCGGCGGTCAGCACGAGGGTGCGCCCCTGGCGACGGGTGAGCGGGGCCGGGAAGGAGCGCTGCAGCGCGGCGAGCTGCTGCGAGACCGCGGAGGGGGTGACCCGGAGCGCTTCGGCGACGGCGGTCGCGCTGCCCAAGGCTCCAAGCTCGCGGAGGATCTGGAGCTGATGGAGTTCCACTCCTATAGTTTAGACGGCGCTATAGAGACAATGCAGAAGATGACGATTGTTCTACAGCAATGGATGCGATGAGATCAGAGTATGAGAGCTCTGTTCAAGGAGGAACCCGGCGCGGGCCTCGCGCTCGTGGAGCGTCCCGACCCCGTCGCGGGTCCCGGAGAGGTCGTCATCCGTGTCCTCCGCACCGGCATCTGCGGTACCGATCTGCACATCCGTCGCTGGGACGACTGGGCGGCCTCCGCGATCGCCGCGCCCCTCATCCCGGGACACGAGTTCTACGGGGAAGTCGTCGAGGTCGGGCCGCTCGTCCACGACATCGCCGTCGGCGACCGGGTGTCCGGCGAGGGGCACATCGTCTGCGGCACATGCCGGAACTGCCGTGCCGGACGCCGGCAGATGTGCATCCGCACGATCGGACTCGGGCTGCAGCGCGACGGCGCCTTCGCCGAGTACCTCTCGCTTCCGGCGACGAACGTGTGGGTCCACCATTCCGAGGTCGCCCCGGAGCTCGGCGCGATCTTCGACCCGCTCGGCAACGCCGTGCACACCGCCCTCCGCTTCCCCCTCGTCGGCGAGGACGTGCTCGTCACCGGGTGCGGGCCGATCGGCCTGATGGCGATCGCCGTCGCCCGGCATGCGGGCGCCCGCTTCATCGTCGGGACCGACGTGAGCGCGCCGCGGCTGGAGATGGCACGAGGGATGGGAGCCGACGAGGTCGTCGACGTCTCCCGCCAGGAGATCCGCGACGCGCAGCGGGCGCTCGGGATGCGCGAGGGGTTCGACATCGGCTTCGAGATGTCCGGCGCGGCATCGGCGCTCCCGGCGATGATCGACAACATGAACCACGGCGGACGCATCGCCATGCTCGGGCTGCCGTCGACCGGGTTCGACATCGACTGGGGCAAGCTCGTCACGCACATGCTCACGATCACCGGGATCTACGGCCGGGAGATGTTCGAGACCTGGAACGCCATGGGGGCGATGCTGCAGACGAGTGCGACGTTGCGCGAAGCGATCGCCCGGGTGATCGCCGAGGTCGTACCGGCGCGCGACTGGGAGCGCGGATTCGCGGCGGCGGAGTCCGCCGGCACGGGCAAGATCATCCTCGACTGGACGGAGCTGTGATGTACGCGACCTTCAAAGACCATGTGGCGCAGGAGCTGGCAGGGATCGAGGAGGCCGGGCTCACCAAGCACGAGCGCGGCATCCGCGGCCCGCAGCGGGCGGAGATCACGGCCGATGGCGTCGAGGTGCTCAACTTCTGCGCCAACAACTACCTGGGGCTGGCCGACGACCCCCGGATCCTCGCTGCGGCGCGCACGGCGCTCGACGAGTGGGGGTATGGGCTCGCGAGCGTCCGCTTCATCTGCGGTACGCAGGAGCAGCACCTCGAACTCGAGCGTCGGCTCGCGGACTTCCTCGGCACCGATGACGCGATCCTCTACTCCTCCTGCTTCGACGCGAACGGCGGTGTCTTCGAGACGCTGTTCTCCGCCGAGGACGCGATCATCTCGGACGAGTTGAACCACGCGTCCATCATCGACGGGATCCGGCTGTCGAAGGCACGCCGGCTCCGCTACCGCAATCGCGACATGGCGGACCTGGAGGAGCAGCTGCGGGCGGCCGCCGATGCCCGCTTCCGCGTGATCGTGACCGACGGCGTCTTCTCGATGGACGGCTACATCGCCCCGTTGGCCGAGATCTGCGACCTTGCGGAGCGCTACGACGCCCTCGTCTTCGTGGACGACTCGCACGCGGTCGGCTTCGTCGGCGACAACGGACGCGGAACGCCGGAGCTGTGCGGCGTCGCGGATCGCGTGGACATCTACACCGGCACGTTCGGCAAGGCGCTGGGCGGCGCCTCCGGCGGGTACGTCGCCTCGCACGCCGAGATCGTCGCGCTGCTGCGTCAGCGCTCCCGTCCGTACCTGTTCTCGAACACCCTCGCTCCGGCCATCGTGGCCGGAACGCTGACCGCGCTCGACCTGGTCGAGGGATCGGCCGACCTTCGGGCGCGGCTGCGGGACAACGCGGCCCTGTTCCGTGCCCGGATGGCGGAGGAAGGGTTCGACCTGCTTCCGGGCGAGCACCCGATCGTGCCGGTCATGTTCGGCGATGCCGCCCTCACCGCCCGGATCGCCGCGGCGATGCAGGATCAGGGTGTCTACGTGACGGCGTTCAGCTTCCCGGTCGTGCCGCGGGGCAAGGCGCGTATCCGGGTGCAGCTCTCCGCCGCGCACACCCCCGACCAGGTGGAGCGCTGTGTGGCGGCCTTTGTCGCGGCGCGGGATACAGTGAGCTGACCAGATGCAAAGAAATGCTTGCAAAGAAGTGTTTGCAAGCGTATCTTTGCATTCATGACGAACGAGACGCAGGTACGGACGCTGGATGCGAGGGCGCTCAAAGCGCTCGCGCATCCGCTGCGGGTCAAGATCTTCGATCTGCTCGCCTCTCGCGGTCCTCAGACGGCCAGCTCTCTCGCGGCCCTCGTGGGGGAGACCTCGGGATCCACCAGCTATCACCTCCGCGCTCTCGCGGCCCACGACCTCATCCGCGAGGTGGAAGGCCGGGGCACGACACGGGAGCGATGGTGGGAGCGTCCGAAGGGACGCATCGACCTGCCGGGCCCGGACGAGCAGATGTCGCCGGCCAACCGTGCCGCGGCGCAGATCGTGACGTCGGAGTTCTTCCGGCTCCGGCACGAGACGCTGATGCAGTACCTCAACCGCCCGGAGTCCGAGGTCCCCGAGGGGTGGCGGGACGTGGGCATCACCGTCACGACACACCTCGACGTCACGCCGGCGCAGGCCATGGCGCTGCGGCAGGAGATGGAGGACCTCATCGAACAGGCCATCGAACGCTATCGAGGTCAGACCGGGCCCGATGTCCGGCGGGTCTCCGTGCGGGCCGAGCTGTTCGATCTGCCGACATCGCCGCGGGCGAGCACCGCCGATGCGGGCGAGACGACGGAGGCATCATGACCGCCGCGACCCTGCACCTCGTCAGTCCCACACGGACGGAGCGTGGCCTGCTGCGCCTCGCAGACCAGGTCACCGCCGCGGTCGAACACCGGATCGAGCGTCGCGCACAGCGGCGGACCCTCGCCCTCGATCTCCTCCGCGAACAGCAGGCCCGCCGTCACGACCCGCACGCCGTGGATCATCTCCTCGCGCAGCTCGGAGCCCCGCGTCGCTGACCCGAGACCCCGGGTACGCATCGAGACCCCCTCTTTTCTTCGCGGGAAGGAGGGGGTCTCGACGATGAAGCGGGGTCTCGCGATCAGAAGGGGCGGGCGATGACCTCGCCGGAGGGGGTCTGGAGGACCTCCCAGCCGGCATCGAGCTCGGCGATCGCGCGGCCCTCCAGCCAGGTGAGGGTCCAGTGGCCGGTAAGGCCCCGGGACTCGACCTCGGCGATCGCGGGACGCAGCGCCTCGGGGACCGACGCGGGCGGCTGAGCACCCGTCGCCCAGCGCGTGCCGAGCTGCATCAGGAGGCCTCGACCGGGGCGAGCTCGATCGCGGTGACCGCGAACTCCTCCGCCTCGGTGATCTCGAGCTCGGCGATGCGGCCGACCGCGCGGAGGTCGTCCGCGGCGGCGCGCAGGGCCTCGACCTTCGCTGCGGGAGCGGCGATGGCGGCACGGGAGACCGGGGTCTTCTGCGATGCCTTCGCCTCGGTCTTCGCGCGCCGGATGCCGATGAGCGCCTCGCTCGCGGCGGCCAGCACGGCCGGGTCGCCCTCGATGCCGAGCTTCTCGGGCCAGGCAGCGGTGTGCACGGAGCCCTCCTCGAACCACGACCAGGCCTCCTCCGTGGCGAAGGAGAGCACCGGTGCGAGCAGGCGGAGCAGCGTGGACAGGGCCAGACGCAGCGCGAGGGCGGCCGAAGCCTGACCCACGTCGTTCTGGTTGTAGGCGCGCTCCTTCACGAGCTCCAGGTAGTCATCGCAGAACGTCCAGAAGAACGCCTCGGTCAGCTCCAGCGCCCGGGCCGCGTCATACCGGTCGAAGGCCGCGGTGGCCTCGGCCACCACGCCGTCGAGCGCCGTGAGCATCGACGCGTCGAGCGCGTGCGTCACCTGAGCGCCCGCGGGCACCGGGAACGACAGCACGAACTTGGCGGCGTTGAGCACCTTGATCGCCAGACGCCGGCCGATCTTCACCTGCGTCGGATTCTGCGGGTCGAAGGCCGCGTCCATGCCGAGGCGGCTCGACGCCGCCCAGTACCGCACCGCGTCCGAGCCGTGGGCGTCGAGCACGTCGGCCGGGGTGACCACGTTGCCCTTCGACTTCGACATCTTCTTGCGGTCGGGGTCGACGATGAAGCCGGAGATGGCGGCGTTCTTCCACGGGGCGCGGCCGTCTTCGAGCGTGGAACGCAGCATGGTCGAGAAGAGCCAGGTGCGGATGATGTCCTGTCCCTGCGGGCGCAGGTCGAACGGAGCGGTGAGCTGCCACAGCTCCTCGTCGCGCTGCCAGCCGCCCGCGAGCTGCGGGGTCAGCGACGACGTCGCCCATGTGTCGAGGATGTCGGCCTCGGCGTCGAACCCGCCCGGCACCCCGCGCTGGTCCTCGGTGTAGCCGGCCGGGACATCCGTGGTCGGGTCGATGGGCAGCGCGGCCGCATCCGGGGTGAGCACCCGGTCGTAGTCGCGCTCCCCGTTCTCGTCCAGCGCGTACCAGAGCGGGATCGGCACGCCGAAGAATCGCTGCCGGGACACGAGCCAGTCGCCGGTGAGGCCGCCGACCCAGTTCTCATAGCGGACCCGCATGAAGTCGGGGTGCCACGCCAGCTCGGTACCGTGCGCGAGGAGCTGATCGCGCAGCTCGCCGTCGCGGGCGCCGTTGCGGATGTACCACTGCCGGGTCGAGACGATCTCGAGCGGGCGGTCGCCCTTCTCGAAGAACTTCACGGCGTGCTGGAAGGGCTTGCCGACGGCGGTCATGTCGCCGGTCTCCTGCAGCTTCTCCACGATCGCCTTGCGGGCGCTGAAGACGGTCTTGCCTGCCACGTTCTCCGCGTACCAGGCGCGCGCGTCGGCGTCGGCCACGATCGACGGGGCCTCGGGCAGGAAGCGGCCGTCGAGGCCGATCGTCGTCATGTTCGGCAGGGACTCGCCGGCGGTGGTGCGCAGCTCGCGCCACCAGATGATGTCGGTCACGTCGCCGAAGGTGCAGACCATCGCGGCGCCGGTGCCCTTGTCGGGCTGGGCGAGGTGGTGGCCGTGGATCTCGATCTCGGCGCCGAAATAGGGCGTGCGCACCGTGGTGCCGATGAGGTGCTTGTGCGGCCCCTCGGGGTGGGTCACGATCGCGATGCACGCGGGGAGGAGCTCCGGGCGCGTGGTGTCGATCGCGATCGAGCCGGAGCCGTCCGCGAAGGGGAATTCGATTGTGTGGTACGCGGCCTGCTGGTCGCGGTCCTCGAGCTCGGCCTGCGCGATCGCGGAGCGGAAGTCGATGTCCCACAGCGTCGGCGCGAGGGCCTGGTACGCCTCGCCGCGCTCGATGTTGCGGAGGAAGGCGAGCTGGCTCTGCCGGATCGTGTCGTCGGAGATGGTGCGGTAGGTCTGCGTCCAGTCCACGCTCAGCCCGAGCTGACGGAACAGCGCCTCGAACTGCTTCTCGTCCTCGATCGTGAGGCGCTCGCACAGCTCGATGAAGTTGCGGCGGCTGATGGGCTGCTGGTCGGCAGCCCGGCTCGACTTGTTGTCGCCGCCCTCGAAAGGCGGGGTGAAGTCGGCGTCGTAGGGGAGCGACGGGTCGCAGCGGACGCCGTAGTAGTTCTGCACGCGGCGCTCGGTGGGCAGACCGTTGTCGTCCCAGCCCATCGGGTAGAACACGGTCTTGCCGCGCATGCGCTCGTACCGGGCCTTGACGTCGGTGTGCGTGTAGGAGAACACGTGACCGATGTGGAGGCTGCCCGAGGCGGTGGGCGGCGGGGTGTCGATCGAGTAGACGCCCTCACGACCGAGCTCGGCGGCGCGCAGACGGTCGAACAGGTATGTGCCCTGCTCCGCCCAGGCGGCGTCCCACTTCGCTTCGAGACCTTCGAGTGCGGGCTTGTCGGGAATGGCGGACATGGAGGTCTCCTCGAGCGATGTATGCGGCACTGTGTGAGCGTGCCTGAGTGTGGGTGGTGCCGCCCAGTCTATCGAGCGCACGGGCGGGGCGCTCGACCCGGCGGAGCCTCCGGCGCGGCGCTGCGGTCGGTTCCTCCGACGCTGGAAGGATCGGAGTATGACACCGCCGTCGTCGCGCGCCTCCCGTCCTCGCCTGGCCGATCTCGGCGTGCCGTCCGGAGCCTTCGCGCGCGGCGCGGAGAACGCGATCACCGACGTCCCCGGTGTGCGGGTGGGGCACGCCACGCTGCACGGCGACGGTCTGCACACGGGCGTGACGGCGATCGTCCCGGATGCCCTCACCGCCGAGCGCCGGAGCCTTCCCGCGAACCTCTCCGTCGGCAACGGCTACGGCAAGCTCGTCGGCGCCACGCAGCTCCGCGAGCTCGGGGCGCTGGAGACGCCGATCCTGCTGACCTCGACACTGTCGGTGTTCCGCGTCGCCGACGCGCTCCTCGGGCATCTGTTGGCGACGCCGATGCACGCGCGGACGACGACGCTGAATCCGGTGGTGGGAGAGACGAACGACGGCTTCCTCTCCGACATCCGTCGACGGGCCGTGGGGGAGGAGCAGGTGACGACCGCGCTGGCTGCGGCGGCGCCGGGTCCGGTCGCGGAGGGGTGCGTCGGTGCCGGCGCCGGAACCGTCGCCCTCGGATACAAAGGCGGTATCGGAACGGCCTCGCGCCTGGTCGAGGTCGCGGGGCAGCCGGCCACGGTCGGCGTCCTCGTGCAGACGAACTTCAGCGGCACGCTGCGGATCGCCGGCGTCCCGCTGCCCGCGGAGGAGCTCCTCGCCGACGCTCCGGCACAGCCCGTCGGCAATTCCTGCATGATCGTCGTCGCGACGGACGCCCCCGTCGACGGACGGCAGCTCGGCCGTGTGGCCAACCGCGCCGTGTTCGCGATGCGGGGTGTCGGCGCGGACTACGCGCAGGGCAGCGGCGACTACGCGATCGCGTTCTCGGTGCACGACCAGGTGAACGGCGGTCCGGCGGCGGACGACGAGCTCTCGCCGCTCTTCGCCGCGACGATGGACGCGGTCGAGGAGGCGCTGATCAACTCCGTACTCGCGGCGGAGACGACCGTAGGCCCCGACGGGCGGTCCGCGCATGCGGTGCCGATCGACCAGGTGCGGGAGCGCCTGACGCGAGCCGGGGTCGTCTGACTCGCGTTCACAACTCAGGAGAAGGTGGGCGGTGGGCGCCGCAGGCGCGGCGCGCCGCGCCGCCATCGGCCGGAACTCCTGAGTTGTGAACGGTGGTCAGTCGGCGAGCGCGGCGTGAATGCCCTCGCCGATGCGGCGCATGGCGGCCAGCACCGGGCCGCGCCCGTCGGCGCCCCGGTCCCAGTTCGCCAGCACGGCGTAGGCGATCCGGCGGGTGGAGGACATGACGATCCCGGTGTCGGCGCGGACGCGGGAGATCGTGCCGGTCTTGTTCAGCAGCCAGACGCCGCGATCGAAGCCCCAGTGCGCGAGCGGGTCGAGGTCGAACGCCGACGCGACCATCGACAGGTCCATGCCCGCGCCCAGCCAGCGGCGCAGCGTGTCGGCCGAGGCGGGGGAGAGATCGGTGCCGTCGGCCAGCCGCGACATGAAGAGCACGAGCTCCGCGGCGTTCGCGTGCGACAGCGTCTTCGGGGCCCCGGGCGGGATCGGCCACCGCACGATGTCGTCGAGGGCCGAGGCGGTGTAGCCGAGCGCGCGCGTGTGCTCCTGCACGGTCGGGATGCCGATGACGCGGCCCAGCGTGTTGGTCGCGGCGTTGTCGCTCACCGCACCGATGAGCGCGGCCACGTCGTACAGCGACAGTTCGGACGCCTGCAGCAGGTACCAGAGCCCGGAGTCCTCGATGGCCTCGACCGGCCGTCGGGTCACGCGCTCTTCGAGAGTACGTGTGCCGGCGTCCACCTCGACGAGGAGGCGGTGCAGGAGGAAGATCTTGCCGACGCTCGCCGTGTCCTGCACCGTCTCCGGGTCATGGCGCAGCAGCACCTCGCCGGAGTCGATGTCCTGGACGAGGACCGACCACACCGTGCCGTTCTCGTCGGGGAGCTCCACGTCGATCGCGCTCATGCGTCCTCCTCGTCGCGTGCGCGTCCGGTGACGTGCGCGCGGATGAGCTCACCGACCGCGCGCATGCCGTCGAGCACGGGCGCGCGGAGGTCGGCCGCGGAGTCCTTCCAGTTCGCCGCCACCGCATACGCGACGGCGGCCTTCGGGCCCCGCAGCAGTCCGACGTCGACGCGGGCGAAGCTGACGCTGCCGGTCTTGTGGCGCAGCACCATGCCCTGATACTCGGCCTCGACGTGGGCGAGGGGGTCGAGGAGGAAGGCGTCGGCGGTCATCGACGTGTCGGTGTCGGCGGCCAGCCAGTCCAGCACCCGGGCGCTCACCGCAGGGGAGAACGCCTCGCCGGCACCGAGCCGGCGCATCACGTCGGACAGCTCGGCC
Organism: Microbacterium sp. LCT-H2; assembly: GCF_001866135.1. Taxonomy (GTDB): domain Bacteria; phylum Actinomycetota; class Actinomycetes; order Actinomycetales; family Microbacteriaceae; genus Microbacterium. The sequence goes on along the minus strand of NZ_MODW01000005.1, from coordinate 175,081 downwards.
GCCGTGCCGAACGACGGGGTCCAGGGCAGGTCGGGGGTGCGCTCGTTGCGGATGTAATCGTGCAGCGCGGTGTCGCGGTATCCGAGTGCCGGGGCGACAGCCCGCACCTCCTCCAGACCGCAGAGGTGGATCAGGGCGTTCGTGGCGAGGTTGTCGCTCACCGCCCCGACGAGGAGCGCCGCATCGTGGACCGTGATGCGCTGATCGTGCATGCGGTACAGCAGCCCGGAGTCCTCGACGCGGTGCTCGTCCGGGATCTCGATCCGGTCGTCCTCGGCGAGCGCGCCCGCCTCCAGCCGTCGAGCGACCTCGAGGAGCAGGAAGATCTTGCCGATGCTCGCGGTCTCGCACTGCGTGTGCGGCTCGTGCTCGGCCAGGGTCTCCCCGGTGCCGGCGTCGACGAGCCGGATCGACCAGGTGACGCGGGGATCGAGGGGCGGAAGGGCGATCATGGCCGTCCCACCGTGAGGCGAGGCTCGTCGCCGGTCGCGTCCAGCACTCCGTCGACACCGAGCGGGATGGTCAGGGCGTGCGGGTCGTGGCCGAAGCCCTGCTCCCACAGCACGGGGACCCCGGCGTCCTGGAACTCGTCCCGCATGAGCGCGTGGACGAGGTCGAGGTCGCCGCACTCGTGCCAGGAGCCGAGCACGATGCCCGTCGCCTGGGCGAGTCGGCCCGCGCGCCGGAGCTGCGTGACGAAGCTGTCGAGGCGATAGGGCTCCTCGGTGATGTCCTCCAGGAACAGGATGCCGGGGGAGGGGACGTGCGCCTCCGGGGCGCCGAGCCCGGCCGCCAGCAGGCTGAGGTTGCCGCCCGTGAAGCGCCCCTCGGTGCGGCCCGGCGTCATGATCTCGGTCTTGGGGCCGATGAGTTCCCGCCCGCGCCAGGGTTCGAAGAGCCAGCGCTGCACGTCGTCGCGCACCTGCTCGGAATCGCGGAAGACGTTGTTGCCCGCCATCGGGCAGAAGAGCGTCGCGACGTCGAGGTGCGCGCGCCACGTCTCGTGCAGGGCGGTCACATCGGACGAGCCCGTGAGGAGCTTCGGCCGCCCGTCCCGGCGCAGCGCCCCGCGGCGCATGTCGGCCCAGTCGATGCCGTCGAGGAGGCGCAGCGCACCGTAGCCGCCGCGGGCCGTGACGACGGCGTCCACGTCCGGATCGAGCCAGGCGTCGACGAGGTCGGCGCGGCGGAGGTCATCCGGCCCCGCGAGGTACGACGCGCGCGGGTGGGGCGTGAGGACATGCTCACCCACCCGGACGTTCAGCCCCCAGGACTCGTAGTAGCCGACGGCGCGCTGTGTGTTCTCCTCGTTGCCGGGACCGGACGGCGAGACGATCGCCACCGTGTCGCCGGGCTGCAGGGGAGCCGTGTCGAGATACGGCGACACCGCCGCCTCCGTCAGGGTGCTCATGCCGTCTTCTCCTCGATGCGCGGCGCCGCGGACAGCAGGTGCCGGGTGTACTCGTGCTGCGGGTTCAGCAGCACCTCTTCGGTGGGTCCGTGCTCGACGATCTGTCCGTGGTACATCACCGCGACCGTGTGGGCGATGTTCCAGGCGAGACCGAGGTCGTGCGTGATGACGAGGGCGGAGAGCCCGAGGCGGCGGCGCAGCTCCAGCAGGAGCCCGAGGATCTCTCCGCGCACGGACGCGTCGAGCGAGGCGACGGGTTCGTCGGCGATCAGCAGCTGCGGCTGCACGGCGAGCGCACCGGCGATGACGACGCGCTGCCGCTGTCCGCCGCTGAGCTCCTGCGGGATGGCGCCGAAGTAGCGCTCCGGCGGGGTGAGCTCCGCGTCCGCGAGGCTCTGTGCCACGCGCTCGCGCTCGTCGCCGGGGAAGCGCTGCACGCGCAGCCCCTCGGCGACGGACTCGTAGACGCTGTGCTTGGGGTTCAGGGCGGCCCACGGATCCTGGAGCACGAGCTGCACCTGCGAGCGGAACCGCGCGAGGTCGCGACCTTTCGACGGGATCGGTGCGCCGTCGAAGAGGATCTGCGACCCGGGGTCGGCGGGCTGGAGTCCCATGAGCGCGCGGGCGAGGGTCGACTTGCCGGAGCCGGACTGGCCGACGAGCGCGACGATCTCGCCCTTACGCACCGAGAGGTCGACGTCGCGGACCGCATGCACGGGGCGCCCGCCGGAGTGGTAGGTGACGTTGACTCCGCGCGCCTCCAGCAGCACCTCGTCGCCGTGGGTGATCTCCGGCACCTCGTCCGCATCGCGGCCGTGCCGCGTCACCGGGGCCATCCGCGAGGCGGGGTCGCCGATCGTGGGGAAGGCGTCGGCGAGCTGTCGCGTGTACGCCTCCTGCGGGGTCGTGCAGACCGCGTAGCTCTCGCCGACCTCGACCAGCTCCCCGTCGCGCATGATGGCGATCCGGTCGCACGCCGTGGCGAGCACCGAGAGGTCGTGGCTGATCATGAGCATCGAGATGCCGCGCTCCGCCACCAGACGCGAGATCATGTCGAGGATCTGCTTCTGCACGATCACGTCGAGTGCGGTGGTCGGCTCGTCCGCGATGATGACCTCGGGATCGCAGGCGAGGGCCATCGCGATCATCACGCGCTGCTTCTGGCCGCCGGAGAGCTCGTGCGGGTACGACTCGCTCTTCTGCTGCGGCAGGTCGACGATGTCGAGCAGCTCTCGGACCCGCTCCTTGCGCGCCTTCTCGCCCTTCCATCGGTCGGAGGCGTGCAGCTCCAGCGCCTCCAGTAGCTGCCAGCCCACCGTGCGGACCGGGTTGAGCGAGTGCATCGCGCCCTGGAACACGATGGACGTCTGCGCCCAGCGCACGGCGCGCAGCTGCCCGAAGGACAACGTGGCGACGTCCTGGTCGCCCAGGAGCACGCGGCCGCTGAGCCGGGCGTTGCGCGGCAGGAGCCGGAGCACGCTCATGGCGAGGGTGGACTTGCCGGAGCCGGATTCGCCGGCGATGCCGAGGGTCTGCCCGGCGGGGAGCGTGAGCGAGACGTTGCGCACGGCCGCCACCTCGTCGCGACCCGACCGCCCGGAGGTGCGGTACGTGATGGAGACGTCGTCGAAGATCAGGTCGGGCATCTCAGCGGCTCCTCAGCGTCGGGTTGGTGATGTTCTCGACGGCGCGGCCCATCAGGGTGAACGACAGCACGACGAGGACGATGGCGATGCCGGGCACGAGCACGTACCACCAGTAGCCGCTGGTCGCGGCGGAGACGTCCATCGCGTTCTTCAGGATCGAGCCCCACGACTGCAGGGTGGTGTCGCCGAGGCCGAGGAACGCCAGGGTGGATTCGGAGATGATCGCCGAGCCGACCGTGAGCGTCGTGTTGGCGAGCACGAGCGGCAGCACCCCGGGGAGGAGGTGCTTCATGATGATGTGCCAGTGCCCGGCGCCGAGGGCCCGCGAGCGCTCGATGTAGTCGCGCGACTCCACGGAGAGGGTCTGTGCGCGGACGACGCGGGCGGTGCCGGCCCACGAGGTCAGGCCGATCGCGATGATGATCGTCCAGACGCCGCGGCTCAGCACCGACGACAGCACGATCGCGAGGATCAGCGACGGCAGCACGAGGAAGAAATCGATGATGCGCATCATCAGCCCGCCGAAGAAGCCCGTGAAGTGGCCCGCCGAGAGGCCGACGAGGGTGCCGATGATCATCGACATCGCCGTGGCGGCGAGGCCGACGAGCAGGGACACCCGGGCGCCCCACACCATGCGGACCCAGATCTCGCGGCCCTGATGGTCGGTGCCGAGGGGATGCTCCCAAGACGGCGGGGCGAAGCGCTGCACGTCGACGAGCTTCGTGACGTCGAGCATGCTGGCGGGGGCGATCACGGGGGCGAAGATCGCGATGAGGGCCACGATCACGAGGAAGACGAGCCCCACCATGCCCGCCCGGTGCTGGGCGAACTGCCGGCAGAAGTCGACGAAGGCGGTGCCGCGGCGATGCCACGCCAGGGCACGGGGCGATCGGATGGTCGGGGATGCCGTGGTCATGCGCGCCTCACCCTCGGGTCGAGCTGACGGTAGATGAGGTCCGCGATGAGGTTCATCGCGATGATGATCGTGGAGAACACCACGAAGGTGCCCTGCAGGAGCGGGAGATCGGGGCCGGAGATGGCCTCGAAGGTGAGCTTCCCGAGCCCGGGCCAGGAGAACACCGTCTCCACCGTGACGGCCCCGGCGATGAGACCGCCGATGTGCATGAAGACGAGGGTGACGGTCGGCAGCAGGGCGTTGGGGACGGCGTGTCGGCGCCGGACGAGGTCCTCCCGGAGGCCCTTGGCCCGCGCGGTGGTGAGGTAGTCGGCGCCCATCTCCTCGAGGAGCGAGCTGCGCATCACCATGAGGTACTGCGCGTACACGACCGCGACCATCGTGATCACCGGGAGCACCATGTGCGAGATCACGTCCAGGACCGCGCCGACCGGATCGGTGGGCGGGTTGGGGGAGACCATGCCTCCGGTCGGGAACCAGTGCAGCGTGCCTCCGAAGACCATCAGGAGCAGCAGGGCCAGCCAGAAGGTCGGCACCGACCAGAACACGAGCGACGTGCCGGAGACGATGCGGTCGAAGGTGGAGCCGTGCTTCCAGGCCGCCTTCTGTCCGAGCCAGAGCCCGAGGGCGATCGCGATGATCGCCGCCGTGCCGGTGAGGAGGATCGTGTTCCAGAAGTACTGGCCGATGAGGTCGGACACCGACGTGCGGTAGACGTAGCTCGTGCCGAAGTTCAGGGTGAAGACGTTGCCGAGGTAGTCGATGAACTGCTGCCACAGGGGCTTGTTCAGACCGAGCTGCTCGCGCAGCTGGTCGGCCTGCTCGGCGCTCATCCCGCGCTCGCGGGCGATCGAGGCGACCGGATCGCCCGGCAGGATCTTGAAGGCGAAGAATCCGAGGAGGATCACCATCGCCAGGCTGATGGCCGCGCCGCCGAGCTTGACCAGGAAGTAGCGGAGGGCGCCGACGCCCTTCGGCTGCTCCTCGGCCGCGGCGCTCGTCGCGATGGCGGAGGTGGACGGGGGTACCGCGTTGGACATGGGGGTCTCCTTACAGCGGACCGGGAGACGCCGCGGGGGCGGAGGCCCGCCACCCGCGGCGTCTCGCCGGACTCATTCGACGTCGGCGATGTTGCGGCGACGGATCAGGAAGAAGATGAGCCCTCCGATGATGACCACCCCCACGACGATGCCTCCGATGAGGAGTCCGGTGTTCGTGCCGGTGCCGCCGGCGGTCGCGCCCTCGACGGGCTCGACGGTGAGGTAGCCCCAGTAGCCGGCCTGGTTGGCGATGATGCCGCCGTCCTTCGGCTGCAGCGTGAAGCCCGTGAAGCGGTCGGAGCGGTAGGCCTCCAGCGAGTTGGCGTACCAGGTGGCGACCTGTGCGGTGTCGGTGTAGTTCAGCGCGAGCATGTCGTGCACGATCTCCTGGCGCTTGTCGGCGTCGATCTCGGAGCGCTGCGCGGCGTACATCTCGTCGAACTCCGGGTTGCAGTACCCGTCCTGCGTGGTGCCGCCGGTGCCGTCGGTCGCGGTCGGCAGGTTCATGCAGGTGTTGATGCCCAGCTGGTAGTCGGGGTCGGGGTTGACCGACCAGCCGCTGAAGTACAGGTCGTAGTCGCCGGAGGTGGCCTTCGCGCTGATCGTGTCGGAGTCGGTGGACTCGACCGTGATCTCGATGCCGATCTCCTTCATCCAGGGGACGAAGAAGTCGGAGATGGACTGCTCGTTCGCGTCGTCCGCGTCCGTCAGCAGGCGCAGGCTCAGGCGCTGGCCGTCCTTCTCGCGGATGCCGTCGGCACCGGGGACCCAGCCCGCGTCGTCCAGCTTCGCCTGCGCGGCCTCGGGGTCGAAGCCCACGATCACGTCGTCGTCATCCGAGAGGTGCCACTTCGGGAAGGACGCCGGGATGAAGCTCGTCGCGAGCGTGCCCTCGCCGTCCAGGACCTTGTCGAGGAGGGTCGCCGTGTCGGTGCCGAGACGGATGGCCTGGCGCACCTCGAGCTCCTTCAGCGCGGCGTTGCCGGTGCCGTAGGGCACGTTGTCGCGCGTCTGCTGGCCGACGTTGATGCTGATCGAGTGGTAGCGGCGGCCCTCACCGGAGTGCGTGGTGATGCCGTCGACGCCCTCGAGCGCCGAGAACTGCGTCGGGGTGAGGCCGGTGACGAGGTCGACGTCGCCCGCCTTGAGAGCCTGCACCTGGGCGTCCGAGTTCGTGTAGTAGACGTACTGGATCGCGTCGATCTTGGGGGCGCCCCGCCAGAAGCTCTCGTTCGCCTTCAGCACGATGGACTGGTTGGCCGAGTAGCTGTCGAGGACGAACGGGCCGGAGCCGACCACGTCGGCGTCGTTGGTGAAGGTCGTCGGATCGTCGACCTCCTCCCAGATGTGCTTCGGGACGATCGGGATCTCCGAGCCGGGGTTCGGGGCCTGCGGGGTCTTCAGGGTGATCACGACGGTCTTGTCGTCGGGGGTCTCGACGGTGTCGAAGTTGGAGACGAGGTTGCCGTTGGCGGTGCCGAGCGCGGGCACCGTCATCATCTGGTCGTACGTGTACTTCACATCGGCGGAGGTGATCGGCTCGCCGTCCGACCAGACCAGGTCGTCCTGGAGGGTGAAGGTCCACGTCTGGCCGCCGTCGGTCGCCTCCCAGCTGTCGGCGAGACCCTTCGTGGGGGAGCCGTCCTCGGCGTCGTTCTGCACGAGCGACTCGTAGACGTACCGGATGATGTTCGTCGGCGTCAGGTAGATCGAGATGAACGGGTTGAACGTGTCCACGAACCCGGAGGTGGCGATCCGCAGCGTCGTGTCGGATGCCGGGGATTCGGTGGCGGCGCTGACGGACTGCGCCTGAGCGGCACCGACCGGAGCGGCGAGGAGGAGCGCGGAGGCGATCGCGGCGGCGGTCAGACTTCGCACGGTTCTGGAGCGGGGGGCAAGACGCATGGAAGGTCCCTTCGGGCGCCGCCCGGATCCACAGTGAAGCCGGGTCGGTGCTGACCATGCAAGCGGAAGACGGCCCCGTGGTCAAGACATTCGATGCGTATCGCGGAAGAAATCTGCCGCCCTCGGGAAAGATCGCCGGCTGTCGAGGTGGTGTAACACGGCGGAAACACGCGGATGCCAGGATGCGCACGCCGAAACCGATCGCGGAGGCGTCGATCACACGTCGCAGACATCCGGAACGTATCTCGGGCCGTTCGGGTCGGGCACGGGAACCGGAATCGTATCGTCACTCCGCCGTGACGGTGAGCACGGCACGCAGGAGCGCGATGCGTTCGTGCAGAGAGGAGCGCAGGAAATGCTCGTCCACCGCATGCGCGCCGCCGCCTCGGGGACCGAAGCCGTCGACCGTCGGCACCCCGCGTCCGCCGAGGAGGTTCGTGTCACCGGCTCCGGCAGCGGGGCGGCCGTCGACCTGCTGGCCGAGCGCGGCACCGGCCACGGCGATCCGGGCCAGGAGGGCGCTGTCCGCCGCGGAGGCCTGCCAGGCAGGGCGGGCGCTCAGGACGGCGACATCGACGCGGGCGCCGGGGCGTACGGGGGTCAGGCCGCGGAGAGCGGCGAGGACGCGTTCCTCCGAGCCCGGGTCGAGGAAGCGGAGGCCGACCTCGGCGGCAGCTTGCGCGGGGATGACGTTGGTGCGGGCGCCGCCGTCGATGACGCCGACGTTGCAGAGCACCGGGCTCGGCAGGGCGGGGTCGGCCACGATCGCGCGGACCCGGAGGAGCTGGTCCACGAGTTCGTCGATCGCGGAGACGCCGTGCTCGGGGTCGAGCGCGGCGTGGGCTGCGCGTCCGGTGACGGCGATGCGCACCCGGGCGCTGCCGCGGCGGCCGACCTTGAGGGCGCCGTCGGGATGGGGGGACTCGAAGCCGATGGCGCAGGCCGCGCCCCTGGCCCGTTCCGCGAGCAGGGGGCCCGAGACGGGGGAGCCGATCTCCTCGTCCGCGACGAGCACGATCCGCACGGCGCGCCGCTGCGCGAGCGGCAGGGGCTGCAGGCGCCGCAGGGTCTCCAGTATCACGACGATGCCGGCCTTCATGTCGTACGCGCCGGGGCCGCGTACGACATCGCCGTCCTCGGCCCACGGCAGATCGTCCGCCAGGGTGCCGACCGGCCACACGGTGTCGGTGTGGCCGATGAGGAGGACCGGGTCTCCGGTGCCGGGGACGTCGATGACGAGATCCGTCCCGAGCTCGTGCGGGATCCGCTGGACGCTGCCGCCGACGCCGGCGAACCAGGCGGACAGCAGGTCGGCGATGCGGGCGCTCGCCTCCGTGTCGCGGCTCGGCGTCTCGATCAGCACGAGTTCGCGCACGAGTGCGATGATGTCGTCGGAAGGATGGTCCCCGTCGCGCACTGCCGAGAGAGTCGTCACGGTTACGAACCGTATCTTGCCCCTTGATCGCCCCGCAACCCGCCGATAGCATCGCTCTCAGCAGCAGGACTCCTCGATCTTAGGAAACGTATCGTGCCTCATTCTTCGGTGGCCGCCGGTGTCGCCCACGGCTGCCGCGAACTCACCCGGTACACCGAGTTCCGTGAGGCCGCCGCGCTGTACGCCCGCGTCTTCGCGTACACGGAGAACGAGTACGCCCTCAACGCCAACCTGCTCACCGCCCTCGCCCGCAACGGCGGTTCCGCGGTCGGTGCCTTCGCCGACGACGGGGAACTGATCGGGTTCGCGTACGGCTTCGCCGGCTGCGACACCGCGGGTGCCTCCTTCCACTATTCGCAGGCGGCCGCCGTGGACGCCGCATTTCAGGGGCGGGGCGTCGGCCAGGCCCTCAAGCGGGCGCAGCGCGACGTGGCCGTGCGCTGGGGGCAGCGGACGATGCGGTGGACGTTCGATCCGCTGCTCTCGCGCAACGCCCATTTCAACCTGAGCTCCCTCGGGGCCGTCGGCATCGCCTACGAGCGGGACTACTACGCCCGCCCCGACACCGACCGCCTGGTGGTCTCGTGGGACCTGGACGCCGCCGAACGGCCTTCCCACCGGTCCCTCCCGGTCCCTCCCGTGCTCGGGTCGGACGACTGGGGGCGAGCCGTGGCGGCGGACGGCGGCACCTGGATCGCGATCCCGACCCGTCCCGGCGAGCTCGACGTCGAGGCTCGCGCAGTGCTCCGGCGGGAGCTGGAGCGGACGATGACCGCGGTGTTCCGCCGCGGAGACGTCCTCGTCGGGGCCACCCGCCTCGACGACGACACGGCGGTCTACCGCGCGACACCCGGGGAGGGCACGGCATGAACGACCACCATCACGACCAGGAGGATCGCGACCTCGTCTCTCCGCGAGACCGCTACGGCGAGCGCATCCGCACCAACCTCTCCGCCGAGAGCATCCAGGCGCGGATCATCGAGACGGAGCAGCGCACGCTCGCCCAGACCTTCGAGGAGCTCAGCCGTTCGGCTCAGGTCCCGCAGGCCGCCGCGCTGCTGCTCGGCGCACGACGACGGTACGTGGCCGGCGAGGGCAAGGCGGCGGCGTACGCGCAGCTCCTCAACGCGGATCTCTCGGCGACGCTGTCGAACGTCTTCCTCGTCGACGGGCACGCGCTGCAGCCGCTCACCGTGCTCACGGACGTGCGGGCCAGTGACGTGCTCATCGCGTTCTCGCTGCGGCGCTACCGCGAGGAGACCGTCCGGCTCGGGCGGCTCTTCCATGAGGCCGGCGGTCAGCTCGTCGTCATCACCGACAGCGAGGACGCCCCGCTCGCATCGATCGCGACCTCGCTCATCCGGGTGCGCACCGGATCGGCGTCGTACGCCGACTCGCCGACCCCGGTCGCGGCCGTGTGCCATCTGCTGAGCGCGCTCACCACGGCGAGCGCGAAGGGAGCGCGTCGGCGGCTGGCCGAGCGCGACCGGCTGGTGGCCCGCCTGGGTCTCTACGGCCCCGAGACGGCGCGGGCCCGCCCGGAGGAGGACGCGTGAGGGTCGTCCGCGTCCGGCTGTTCGCCCTGCGTCAGCCGCTGCGCCACAGCTTCGAGACGAGCTCGCACCGCAAGTCCGGCATCGAGCACGTGCTCGTCGAGGTCACCGATGCCGACGGCCAGACGGGGTGGGGGGAGATCGCGTCTCCGAGCGACCCGTTCTACGGTGCGGAGACCACGGTCACCGCGTGGGAGATCGCGACCCGCTACCTGGTGCCCGTGCTGCTCCGTGCCGAGGGGGAGGAGCCGGCGGAGCTGGAGTCGTCGTGGGCGCGGGTCCGCGGGCACGAGTTCGCGAAGGCCGGGTTCTCCGGAGCGGTGTGGGACCTGGTGTCGCGGCGGCGGGGGATCGCGCTCGCCGCGGCGCTGGGCGGGACGCGTGACGAAGTCGTCGCAGGGGTGTCGCTGGGCATCGAGGCGTCGATCGACGAGCTCCTCGCCCAGGTGGAGCTGCAGCGCGCCGCCGGCTACCCCCGCGTCAAGCTCAAGATCGCTCCGGGATGGGATGTCGAGCCGGTGCGTGCTGTGCGCGGGGCTTACCCCGATCTGGATCTCCACGTGGACGCGAACGGCGCCTACGCCGATGACGAGCGGGCGGCCGCGGTGTTCGCGCGCCTGGATCGCGAGGCGCTGACCATGATCGAGCAGCCCTTCGCGCCACGGGATCTCGTGGCCCACGCCGATCTGCAGGCGCGGCTCGACACGGACGTGTGCCTGGACGAGTCTGTCGTCGACCTCGGCGACCTGGGGACCATGATCCGGCTGGGAGCGGGGCGGGTCCTCAACATCAAGGTGTCGCGGATGGGCGGGCTCACCGTCGCCCGCGCCGCGCACGACATGGCGCGGGACGCGGGCATCCCCGTGTGGTGCGGCGGGATGCACGAGTTCGGCGTCGGGCGGGCTGCGAACGTCGCGCTGTCCTCGCTCCCGGGATTCCTGCTGCCGTCGGATGTGTCGGGATCGGACAAGTACTACGAGTCGGACATCATCGAGCCTCCGGTGACCGCGGTCGCCGGTCGCGTCACGGTCCCCACCGGACCGGGGATCGGACACGAGGTGCTCGCCGAGCGCATCGCCCGTGACGCGTCCCGCGTCTTCGACTCCTCCGTGGCCGAGGCCCCTGAGGCCGTCCTGACCGCGGGCTGACCGGCCCCCGAACCCTGCGAGAGCGGAATCCCATGCGCGCACTGCTGCTGTACCGACTCGATCTCGCCGCCGAGCCCGCGGAGGACGGGATCCATGCCGTCGATCCACGGGAGCCGATCATCCGGGCGACCGACCTCGGCGTGACCCGCGGCGACGGCGTGTTCGAGACCGCCGTGGTGCGCGGAGGCAGGCCGCAGGCCCTGGAGGCGCATCTCGCGCGGCTGGAGCGTTCGGCGCAGCTCCTGGGGCTGCCCGCGCCAGGCCGCGAGCGGTGGGCGCGGGCGGTGCGCCGCGCGGCCGCCGAGGTCTCCCGCCCCGGAGTGCTCCGCGACGGGGAGATCGCCTCGATCAAGTTCGCGATGACCCGCGGGGACGAGATCGACGCGGCCGGCCCGACGGGGTGGGTGCTGGGCTTCGCGGGAGAGGACCCGGAGGCCGTCCGCGCGCGGGGCGTCTCCGCGGTGGTGCTCGACCGCGGGTACCGGCACGACGTCATGGAGACGGCACCCTGGCTGCTGCAGGGAGCGAAGTCCCTCGCCTACGCCGTGAACCAGGCGGCCCTGCGGGAGGCACGGAGCCGGGGTGCGGACGACGTCGTCTTCGTCAGCACCGACGGGTTCGTCCTCGAAGGGCCGCGGTCGACGCTGATCGCGCGGCTCGACGGGGCGCTGGTCACGCCACCGCCCGAGTATGGGGTGCTCCCCGGGACGACCCAGGCCGACGTCTTCGCGGGACTCGCCGAGGTGCCCTCCCGCGTCGGTCCGATGGTGCGGGACGATCTGGAGCGGGCGGACGCCCTCTGGCTCTGCTCCAGCACCCGGGGTGCGGTGCCCGTGCGCGAGCTGGACGGTGTCGCGCACGCCGTGGACCCGGTACTCACCGCGCGGATGAACGCGGTGCTGGATGGACGAGAGGACTGAGATGGTCGACGCGGACCTGCCGATCGATCGGGTGATCGACGGCCACAACGATCTGGCCTGGGCGAGCAGGACGCTGCTCGGCTATCGGGTCGCGGAGCTCTCCGGGGCGGTGGCGGCCACGCAGACGGATCTGCCGCGACTGACCGCGGGCGGGGTCGCCGGCCAGTTCTGGTCGGTCTGGGTCGATCCCGTGCTGGAGGGGGCGGAGCAGGTGGTGGCCACGCTCGAGCAGATCGACTTCGTGCACCGCCTCGTCGACGCCCACCCGCAGCGCTTCGCGATTGCTCGGACGGCGGCCGACGCGCGTGCGGCGATGGCGGAGGGGAGGATCGCCTCGCTCATCGGCATTGAGGGTGGCGACCAGCTCGGCGGATCGCTGGCCGTGCTGCGGCAGTTCGCGCGTCTCGGCGCGCGGTATCTCACCCTCACCTGGTCGCGGACGATCGCCTGGGCGGATTCGGCGACCGACGAGGCGCGCCACGGCGGTCTGACGGACTTCGGACGCGAGGTGGTGCGCGAGATGAACCGCATCGGTGTGCTCGTCGACCTCTCGCACGTCGCTCCGACGACCATGCGGCAGGCCCTGGAGGTCACGACCCGCCCGGTGATGGTGAGCCATTCCGGCGCCTTCGCCCTGTGCGACCACCCCCGCAACGTGCCGGACGACGTGCTCGCCGCGATCGGCGCGCAGGGCGGCGTCGTGATGGTGCCGTTCGTCCCCACGTTCGTCTCGCAGGCCCGTCGCGACTGGTGGGAGGCGGGGGGAGAGGGAGAGGCCCCGCGCGTCGGTGTCGCGGACGTCGCCGATCACCTGGATCACGTGCGTCGCGTGGCCGGCGCGCAGGCGGTCGGGATCGGCGCCGACTACGACGGCTCTGATGCGATGCCGGACGGTCTCGGCGACGTCTCGGGGTACCCGGCGCTGTTCGCCGAGCTGCGGCATAGAGGCTGGTCGGAGGACGACCTCCGGGCCCTGGCGCACGAGAACGTCCTCCGCGTGCTGGAGGGGTCGGACCCCGACCACGAGGCCTTCCTCGCGGGCGGCGCAGGAGAGCCGGCCGCAGCCGCGCTCGTGCCGGCGGTCGACACGACGATCCGGGGAGGGGCGCTGTGACCCCGCGCGTCCTCGTGATCGTGAACTCCGCGAGCTCCGGCCCGCGCCGCCTCGGCACCTGGCTGCGGGAGAAGGCGATCGCTGTCGACGAGATCGTGGGAGCCGAGCAGTCGCTGCCGACCTCTCTGGACGGCTACGCTGGACTCGTCATGCTGGGCGGCGGGCTCATGCCGGACGACGATGATCGCGCGCCGTGGCTCGCGGCCGAGCGGGCGCTCGCCGCGGAGGCCATCGACCGTGACCTCCCCACCCTCGGCATCTGCCTGGGCGGTCAGCTGCTCGCCCACGTGGCCGGCGGCGAGGTCGCCGAGAAGACCGGACCCATCGAACGCGGCGCGACCCCCATCCGCCCCACCGCGGCAGGACGTGCCGACGCCCTGTTCGCGGCCCTCGGCGATGAGGCTCCGATGATCGAGAACCATCAGGACATGATCACGCGGCTGCCATCCGCGGCGGTGCTGCTGGCGACGAGCGCCGCTGTCGAGAACCAGGCCTTCCGGCTGGGGGCGCGAGTGCGCGGGGTGCAGTTCCATCCGGAGGCCTCCGCCGCCGACCTCGCGCGCTGGGATGATGCCGCGCTGCGGGGCGAGGGGCGTTCTCTTCCCGCCCTCATCGCCGCCGCCGAGCGCGTGCACGACCACAACACCGCGGCCAGCCGCGCGCTCATCGAGGCCTTCGCCGACGAGGTGCGCGCCGGGGTCCCCGTATGACCGGGCAGGATGCGGATCTCCTCGTCACCGCCGAGTCCGCCGCGGAGGCCCTCCGCCACGGCCTGGACGAGCGCGCGCGTCATGCCGCTCCGGCCGCCATCTCCGCGGTGGCCGAACGGGGAAGCATCCGCGCAGTGCTCACCCACGGCCATCCACGCGCCGATGAGGCCCCGACGACGCGGGACACCGTCTTCCGCATCGCCTCGATGTCCAAGAGCTTCCTGGCCGCCACCGTGCTCTCCCTTCGAGACCGCGGCCTGCTCGACCTCCACGCGCCGATCCGCACCTATCTGCCGGAAGCCCGGCTGCGGCATCGGGGTGCGGACGTCGAGGTCACCGGCGACCTGCTGCTCTCCAACCGGTCCGGTCTGGGGGAGGACAACGCCTGGGTGGACCGGCATCTCGGCGCCTCCCGTGCGGAGATCGCCGCCGTGTTCGCAGGTGGGGTGCGCCTCGCGGCCGCGCCGGGAACCGTCTACCAGTACTCCAACCTCGGCCAGTCGCTGCTCGGCCGCGTCGTGGAAGCGGTGACGGACCGGGCCGTGGAGGACGTGATCCGGGAGACCCTGCTCGAGCCCCTCGGGCTGCGCCGGACCGCGCACGTGTCGGACGGCTACGCGCCGGAGACGCTGGCCGGCGGTTTCCGGACGTTCGACGACGGCACCACGTTCCGCCCCGAGCCGTTCGTGGGGTCCGGCGCGCTCGGCTGCATCGGCAGCATGTTCAGCACCGTCGACGACATCGCGAGTTGGATGTGGTTCCTCGGCTCGGCCTTCACCGACGACCCGCTGGCGCCCGCCGTGCTGGCTCCGGCGTCGCGACGGGAGCTGCAGCAGGCCCGCACCCCCATCCCGGTGCCGTCGGCGATGTTCGACGGGCGCGACCTCGCGGGGGCCGGCTACAGCTACGGCCTCTTCGTCGAGGACGACCGGCGGTTCGGGCGGATCGTGCAGCACTCCGGCGGTCTTCCCGGATTCTCGGCGCACATGCGCTGGCACGCGGCCAGCGGCATCGGCGTCGTCGCCTTCGGGAACTCCGACGAGTTCGGCGCCCGGCGGATCGCAGGCGCCGCGCTCCAGCAGCTGCTCGAACGGACGGACGCCCCCTCCGCGATCCTGCACCCGTGGGCGGAGACGGTCGCCGCCGCGCAGGCTCTCGACGCCGCGATCCGCTCGGGACGGCCCGCCGCCACGTACCCGTTCCTCGCCGACCATGTGCTCGATGACATCCCGGCCGGCGTCCGCGATGCCCGGCTGGCGGCACAGGTCCAGGAGATCGGCGGATTCCGCGCGGACCAGGACCCGTTCCCCAACCGTGTGGTGGCCGCGGCGACGGAGGCCGAGTTGCGCTGGCGGATCGCGGGGAACCGCGGCGACCTCCTCGTCGACGTGCGGCTGGTCGGGCTGCCGGAGCCTCGCGTGCAGGGGGTGAGCGCGGCGGTCGTCGCGCCAGGACAGATGCGTGTTGAGGGGGAAGGGGTCGGGGCCGCGGAGCGACACCGGATCATCCTGCCGTCGCCCTGATCCCGGGTCGGACACAGATCGACCGGGTCCAAAAAACCGCCCTAGGATGGAGACATCCCGACCCGTCCGTTCTGAGGAATCCTCATGCCCGCCACCCCTGTGCGTCGCCTCCTGCCCTTCGCCGCCCTCGCCGCCGCCACCGCCCTGGTGCTGAGCGCGTGCGCCGGCCCGTCCACGGAGAACGACGGCGGTGAGCTCGTGTGGTCGATCGAGGGCGCGAACCTGTCCGCAGGGCACATGGACCCGCAGGTGAGCCAGCTCGACGTCTCCGGCATGGTGCAGCGCGCGGTGCTCGACTCCCTGGTCTTCCAGGAGGACGACGGCACGTTCAGCCCGTGGCTCGCGAAGAGCTGGGACGTCTCGCCGGACAGCACGGAGTACACCTTCACGCTGCGCGACGACGTGACCTTCACCGACGGCGAGCCGTTCGACGCGGAGGCCGTGAAGGCGAACTTCGACCGGATCGTCGACCCGGAGACCGCCTCGGCCCAGGCGGCGAGCATGCTCGGCGCGGACTTCTACGCCGGAACCGAGGTCGTCGACGACCACACGGTGAAGGTCTCGTTCACGCAGCCGTATGCGCCGTTCCTGCAGGCGGCCAGCACCCCGCAGCTCGGCTTCTACTCACCGGCCGTGCTGGCCGAGTCGGCCGACAAGCTCAAGGCGGGCGGCCCCGACGTCACGGTCGGCACCGGACCCTTCGTGCTCACCGAGTACACCGCCGACCAGGAGATCGTCTACACGCGCAACGACGACTACGCCTGGGGTCCGCACGAGACGAAGGCGCCGGCGTTCGAGACGCTGCGCGTGCAGATCCAGCCGGAGGCGTCGGTGCGTACCGGAGTGATCGAGAGCGGCGAAGCCGACCTCGCCAGCAACATCCCGCCGAACCAGGTCGCCGGTCTGGACGACGCCGGCGTCACGGTCGACTCGGTGGAGTACCCCGGACTGCCGTACTCGCTCTACCTGAACGAGAAGTACGGCGTCTTCGCCGACGAGAAGGTGCGGCAGGCGTTCGCCCGCGGCATCGACGTCGACGCGGCGGTCGAGGAGATCTACTTCGGACAGTTCCCGCGGGCATGGAGCGTCCTCGGCAGCACGACCCCGGGCTATGACGCGTCGCTGGAGGACTCCTGGCCGTTCGATCAGGACGCCGCGAACGCCCTGCTCGACGAGGCCGGGTGGACGGAGCGCGACGCCGACGGCATCCGCATGAAGGACGGCGAGCGCCTGTCCGTGCGGTGGATCGCCTGGACCCCGGTCCCCGACGACCGCGCGGCGCTGGCCAACGCGATCCAGTCTGACCTCAAGGCCATCGGCTTCGAGGTGCAGCGCGAGGAACTGGAGCCCGGTGCCTACAACGCCCAGTACGAGCCCAAGACGTTCGACCTCACTGACTGGGGCTTCTCCGGCGTGGACGCCGACTTCCTCCGCGCGCACCTGCACACCGACGGCTTCCAGAACGCCTCGCAGGTGAGCGATCCGGAGATCGACGCGCTCCTGGAAGAGGCCGTCGCGTCGAGTGATCAGGACGCCCGCAACGAGCTCTACACGCAGCTGCAGGAGTGGAACGCGGAGTACACCGCGATCGTCCCGCTCTACAGCCCCTCGGCGATCACGGCGGTCGGCGAGCGCGTGCAGGGTCTGGACTACGACCTCTACGGGCGGCCGCTCTTCTACGATGTGAGCCTCGGCTGACATCCGGCGGCCGTCGTATCGAGGGAGCGGGCGGGGTGATCGAACCGTGACGGCGGCGCTCGGCCGCGCCCTCGGGCTCCTCGCCTCGGTGGTCATCGTGCTGTGGGGCGCCGCGACGGTCGCGTTCCTGGCCTTCCGGGTGATCCCCGGCGACCCGGTCTCGGTGATGCTGGGCCCGCAGGCGCAGGTGAGCGAGGCGGTCAAGGACGGCATCCGCGCCGATCTCGGTCTCGACCGCCCGCCGCTGGAGCAGTACGTCGGCTTCATCGGGCAGCTCGCCCGCGGCGACCTCGGCGAGTCGTACCAGCTGCGGCTGCCCGTGACCGAGGTCATCGGACGACAGCTCGGCGCGACCGTGCAGCTCTCGGCGCTGGCGCTGGGGATCGCCGTCGTCCTCGCCCTCGCGGTCGCCGTCTTCGTGCGGGGCCGTGTCGGGCGCACGGTGGCCGCCGGCGTCGAGCTCGTGGTGCTCTCCTCACCGGTGTTCTGGATCGGGCTGCTGCTGCTCAGCGTCTTCGCGTTCGGTCTCGGCTGGTTCCCCGTCTCTGGCACCCGCAATCCGGTGACCATCGTCCTGCCGGCGATCACGCTCGCCCTCCCGGTGGCGGCGCTGCTCAGCCAGGTGCTGCGCGACGGGTTGATGCAGGCGGAGCGGATGCCGTTCGCGGAGACGGTCCGTGCCCGTGGCGCCGGGCCGACCTGGTTCACGCTGCGGCACGGGGTGCGGCACGGCGCCGCGTCGGCGGTCACCCTCGCGGCCTATCTCACCGGCTCGGTGCTCGGGGGCGCGGTCCTCGTAGAGACGGTGTTCGCCCGGCCCGGCGTGGGGCGGGTCACCCTCGCCGCCATCAACGACCGGGATCTCCCCGTCCTCACCGGGATCATCCTGCTGAGCGCTCTCGTGTTCGTCGTCATCAACGTGGTGGTGGAGCTCGTGCATCCGCTGATCGACCCCCGCGTCGCCGCCTCCTCCCGACCGGGAGCCGTCCGATGAGTCGGGGGGAGCGACTCCTGTTGAGCTCCGCCGCGGTCGTGCTGGTCGTGGTCGCCATCGCCGCCCTCTGGCCGGGACTGCTCGCCACGCACGATCCGCTGCAGACCGAGGTGCGGGCCGCTCTGCTGCCGCCGAGTGCCGAGCACCTCTTCGGCACCGATCAGAGCGGCCGCGATGTCTACTCCCGCGTGGTGTTCGGCGCGGGGCGCTCGGTCGGGATCGGACTTCTCGCCACCGCCATCGCCCTCGCCGCCGGCCTGCTCGTGGGCGCGCTCGCCGGCATGTCGCCGCGGGGCGTGGACGTCACCCTCATGCGCATCAACGACGTGCTCATGGCGTTCCCGGAGTTCCTGGTGGCGCTCGTCGTGGTGGCCGTGCTGGGACCGGGACCGGTGAACATCGCCATCGCGGTGACGCTGGCCGCGGCACCCGTGTACGTGCGGCTCGCCCGCGTGCAGACCCGGACGCTGCGGGTGGCGGAGCACGTCGAGGCCGCCCGCATCCTCGGCGTGCCTCCGCTGCGGGCGTTCCGCCGGCACGTCATCCCGGGAGTGCTGGGATCGCTGAGCGTGCTGGCGACCATCGGTATCGGGTCGAGCATCCTCGCCGCGGCCGGGCTGAGCTTCCTGGGCCTCGGGCCGTCCGAGCCGACGCCGGAGTGGGGCCTCATGCTCGCCGGCGGTCGCAACGTGCTCGGGCAGGCGTGGTGGGTGTCGGTCTTCCCCGGTCTGGCGATCACGCTGACGGTGGTGTGCGCGACGGTGATCGGACGGATCCTCCGGGCTCGGGCAGACGGGAGGGACGCATGAGTGCGGCGCTGGAGGTCGAGGGGCTGCGGATCGGCTTCGCGGGGACTCCCGTCGTGGAGGGCGTGTCGTTCGCGGTGGAGGCCGGCGAGTGCGTGGCGATCGTGGGGGAGTCGGGGGCGGGGAAGTCGCTCTCGGCCCGCGCTCTGCTCGGCCTCACGCCGCCCGCGGCCGACGTCGCCGTCGACCGGCTCCGCATCGATGGGGTGGATGCCGCCGCCCTGACCGAGCGCGGTTGGCGGCGGCTCCGGGGCACCGGGATCGGCCTCGTGTCGCAGGACGCCCTCGTCTCCCTGGACCCGCTGCGGCGGATCGCGGATGAGATCGCCGAGCCGCTGCGGCTGCACCGCCTCGTGCGCGGTCGGGCGGCCCTCGCCGCGCGGGTGCGGGAGATTCTCGGACGGGTGTGGATGCCCGACCCCGACCGCCGCGCACGGCAGCGTCCGCAGGAGCTCTCCGGAGGGTTGCGGCAGCGCGCGCTCATCGCCTCGGCGCTGGCCGGGAACCCCGCGGTACTCGTCGCGGATGAGCCCACCACGGCCCTGGATGCGACCGTGCAGGCCCGGATCCTCGTGCTGCTGCGGGAGATCGCCGACGACGGCACCGCCGTGGTGTTCATCAGTCATGACTTCGCGGCGGTGCGGCGGGTGGCGGATCGCGTGCTCGTGATGAAGGACGGCCGGATCGTGGAGTCCGGCCCGGTCGCGGAGGTGCTCGCCGCCCCCCGGCACCCGTACACGCAGCAGCTCCTCGCGGCGACGATGCACGAGCCGCGGGAGGAGCGTGCGGCGTCCTCGGAGGCCGTGGTCGTCGCGGAGAAGGTGTCCAAGGCTTTCGGCGGGGTGCCCGCGGTCGTCGACGCGTCGTTCACGGTGACCGCCGGTCGGACGCTCGGCATCGTCGGCGAATCCGGATCGGGCAAGACGACCCTCGCCCGGATGCTGGTGGGCGTGGAGACGCCGGACACCGGGGCGCTGCGGTGGACCGGGGCACCGCGGGTGCAGCTCGTGCACCAGAACCCGCTCGGCGCCTTCGACCCGCGGTGGACGGTCGGGCGGTCCCTGGAGGAGGCGCTGGAGGCGGGGGGAGTGCCGCGCGGTGCCCGTCGGATGCGGGTCGCGGCGCTGCTCGCGGAGGTCGGCCTCGACGAGAGCGTCGTGGTGCGACGACCGGCGGCGCTGTCGGGCGGACAGCGGCAGCGGGCGGCCCTGGCCCGCGCCCTCGCGGCGGGCCCGGACGTGCTGGTGCTGGACGAGCCCGTCTCCGCTCTCGACCCGTCGGTGCGGGAGCGGGTGCTCCGGCTCCTGGCGCGGGTGCAGGAGGAACGGCGGCTGACGATGGTCTTCGTCTCCCACGATCTCGACGTCGTCGGCGCCGTCGCGGACGACGTCCTGGTCATGCAGGACGGCCGGATCGTGGAGCAGGGGCCCACGGCGGCGGTGTTCGCCGCCCCGCAGCACCCGTTCACCCGGGAGCTGCTCGCGGCGAGCGGCCCCGTCAGTCCGTGACGATGATCCCCAGTCCCGCCGCCATCACCGGGGCGAGCTGCTGCACCTGAACCGACGAGAGCGTGGTGCCGCGGAGGCTCTGGACGTCGAGGTAGGACAGCACGTCGAGGCCGCGGAGGTCCACATCCTTCGCGCGTAGGCCCCGGGGGTCGACCTCGTCGCTGCGCGTGGCCTGGAACCGGACGCGCGTGAGCTCGGCCTGCGGGATGTCGATCGTGCGGATCGCGCAGGCCGCGATGTCGAGGTCTTCGGCGCGGGCGGCGCCCAGGTTCAGATAGTCGATGCGCACGTCGCGCAGCTCGAGTTCCGCCACGCGGGCGTCGCTGAGGTCGAGGGTCCCGATGCGCCCTCCCGTGATCCGGAGCCGACGGATGCTCGCGTTCCGCAGCCGGAGCGCCGCGATGCGCGGTTCCGGAAGATCGACGTCGAGGAGCGTGGCCCCGGTGAGGTCGACGCTCTCGGCGTCCGCCTGCACCGCGCACTGCTCGAGCGTGGCGTATGCGAGGTCGACGGTGCCGGTGAGCTCCAGGGCGGCGGCGAGGAGATCGGCGCGGCGCGCGGCTTCACGGGGCTCCAGCACGGGCGGCAGATCAGGCGCGGACACACGGGGTGCGGTCGGGGGCTTCGGCATCCTCCGAGGCTATGTCCTCCCTCCGACACCCCAGTTTTCCTCCTTGCTCCTGCGGGAGCTCGCTGATCTGCGCCGCGTCGCAGGCTCTCGGCGGGAACGTCCGACGGGGCGGGAATCTGCGACATCGAGCGGGGGTCCGGAGGAGGGACTCGGGCTGCACGGGAGGGGGAGTGGGGGGAGTTGTGCACAGGGAATGGGAGGAGGTGGCCGAGGCTGGGAACGAGGGAGGGGCAGGGGAGCAGTATCAGGGCCATGAACGGGATGAGGCGAACGCGGCTGCTGCAGGCGATGCGCGAGGTCGACGGAGTCGCGCGGGTCGAGCGGCTCCGGGAACGCGGGGTCAGTCGGTACGACCTCGAGACGGCGCTCTCGGAGCGGATGATCCACCGGGTGCGGGTCGGGTGGGTGGCGCTGCCCGATGCTGATCCGGCTCGGGTGACCGCGGCGCAGCACGGTGTTCTGCTGGCGTGCGTGACGCAGGCGCGACGGCTGGGACTCTGGGTGCATGACGAGAGACCCCGCCTTCACCTCGCCGCCAGCCCGGGCAGCCGGGGAGGGAAGCCGTCGGAGGCCCGCGTGCACTGGGCACGGCCTCTGGTCCCGCGACACCCCGATGTCCTGGAGGACCCGATCGAGAACGTGCTGAGCCTGGTGTCCACCTGCGAGCCGTACGAGCAGGCGCTCGCGACCTGGGAGTCGGCATTGAACAAGGGGCTCGTCGATCGAGAAAGGCTGCTCCGCCTCCCGTGGGGACCGCGCGGTCGGCGGCTCCTGGCCGAGGCGCTGCCGTTCGCGGATGCGGGGCTTGAGACCTACCTGCGCGTGCGACTGCGCTGGCTCCGGCTGCCGCTGCGCTTCCAGACATGGATCGCCGGGCATCGGGTGGACGCTCTGATCGGCGAGCGACTCGTGCTGCAGATCGACGGCGGCACCCACGTCGGAGCCCAGCGCGACCAGGACAACCGTCACGATGCGGAGCTGAAGCTGCGCGGCTTCCACGTCATCCGTCTGGGCTATCACCAGGTGATGGACGAGTGGCCTGCAGTGCAGGACCTCGTCATGCGCGCCATCGCCCAGGGACTGCATCGTGCGCGCACGGCGTGATGTCGCAGATCCCGCCGCGGGTCGCAGGGCTGTCTCCAGATCCTGCGACGCCGAAGGGAATCCGCGGGGGGGAGGAGCACGCGTACAATGGGCACACGAGCATCGATCCGGCCATCACCGGGGAGCTCTCGGAAGAACGGTCCGGCGACGGACTCAGTAGAACCGAGCGGGGCAGGCCCGTCACAGCCGCAGTGAGAGTGGTCCGTGGGTCTCTGAGCTTGTCGAGGGGATGCAGGGGCACGCGAGGTGGTACCGCGGTCCGCGAGGATCGTCCTCGCAGCAGCATCCGCCACGACGACCACTGCGAGAGACCATGACCTACCCGCGCTCCTCTTTCGGCCCCGCAGCCGACCAGGCCGCCACTGTGGCGCCGAGCCCCCGCTTCCCGCAGATCGAGGAGGAGGTGCTCGACTTCTGGAAGACCGACGACACCTTCCGCGCCTCCATCGAGCAGCGCGAGGGCGCCCCCGAGTGGGTGTTCTACGACGGCCCTCCCTTCGCGAACGGTCTGCCGCACTACGGCCACCTGCTCACGGGTTACGCGAAGGACGTGTTCCCGCGCTTCCAGACGATGATCGGGCACAAGGTCGACCGCGTCTTCGGATGGGACACCCACGGGCTCCCGGCCGAGCTCGAGGCGATGAAACAACTCGGGATCACCGAGAAGAGCGAGATCGAGGAGATGGGGATCGACGTCTTCAACGAGAAGGCGCGCTCCTCGGTCCTGAAGTACACACGGGAGTGGGAGGACTACGTCACCCGCCAGGCCCGGTGGGTGGACTTCGAGCGCGGATACAAGACGCTCGACCTCGGATACATGGAGAGCGTGCTCTGGGCCTTCAAGACCCTGTACGACAAGGGGCTCGCCTACGAGGGCTACCGCGTCCTCCCGTACTGCTGGCGCGATGAGACGCCGCTGTCCGCGCACGAGCTCCGCATGGATGACGACGTCTACCAGATGCGACAGGACCCGTCGGTCACGGTCACCTTCCCGCTCACCGGAGCGAAGGCCGAGGCGCTGGGGCTCACCGGGGTGCGCGCTCTCGCCTGGACGACGACGCCGTGGACCCTGCCGACCAACCTCGCGCTCGCCGTGGGGCCGGACATCGAGTACGTCGTGCTGCCTGCCGGTCCCGCCGGCGCCTCCGACGTACACCAGGGGCGCGCCGCTCCCTCGGCCGACCAGCTCGCGGTCGAGGCCTCCGCGCACCGCTACCTGCTCGCGAAGGATCTGCTCGGCGGGTATGCCAAGGATCTCGGCTACGAGAGCCCGGAGGACGCGCACGCCGCGGTCGACGCCACGCTGCGCGGTGCGGAGTTGGCGGACGTCACCTACGACCGCCTGTTCGACTACTACGCGGACGAGGAGACCTACGGCACGGAGAACGCCTGGCGCATCCTCGTCGACGACTACGTCACCACGACCGACGGCACCGGCATCGTCCACCAGGCACCCGCCTACGGTGAGGACGACCAGCGCGTCGCCGGCGCTGCGGGCATCCCCACGATCCTGTCCCTCGACGACGGCGGCCGCTTCCTCCCGAACGTCACGGATGTCGCGGGCGAGCTGTGGATGGACGCGAACACCCCGCTCGTGCGGATCATCCGCGACAACGGCCGCCTGGTGCGGCTGCAGAGCTACGAGCACTCCTACCCGCACTGCTGGCGCTGCCGGAATCCCCTGATCTACAAGGCCGTGTCGAGCTGGTTCATCCGGGTCACCGACATCAAGGACGACCTTCTCGCGAACAACGAGCAGATCACCTGGGTGCCGGAGAACGTGAAGGAGGGGCAGTTCGGCAAGTGGCTCGAGGGCGCCCGCGACTGGTCGATCAGCCGCAACCGCTACTGGGGCTCGCCCATTCCGATCTGGAAGAGCGACGACCCGGAGTACCCGCGCGTCGACGCCTACGGCTCGCTGGAGGAGCTGGAGCGCGACTTCGGCACGCTGCCGCGCAACCCCGAGGGCGAGGTGGACCTGCACCGCCCCTACATCGACGATCTGACGAGGCCGAACCCCGACGACCCCACGGGCAAGAGCACGATGCGGCGCATCGGCGACGTCTTCGACGTGTGGTTCGACTCCGGCTCGATGCCGTACGCGCAGGTGCACTATCCGTTCGAGAACCAGGAGTGGTTCGACTCGCACTCCCCGGCGGACTTCATCGTGGAGTACATCGGCCAGACCCGCGGCTGGTTCTACGTCATGCACGTGCTCTCGACGGCGCTGTTCAACCGCCCGGCGTTCACGGGCGTCAGCTGCCACGGCATCGTGCTCGGCAGCGACGGCTACAAGATGTCGAAGTCTTTGCGCAACTACCCGGACGTGTCCGAGGTGCTGGACCGCGACGGGTCCGACGCGATGCGCTGGTTCCTGATGTCGAGCGCAGTGCTCCGCGGCGGCAACCTCATCGTCGCCGAGGAGGGCATCCGGTCCGGCGTGCGGGAGTTCCTGCTGCCGCTGTGGAACTCGTGGTACTTCTTCGCGACGTATGCGAATGCGTCGACAGGCTCGGCACCCCAGGGAGGCGGGTACGAGGCGTCGTGGCGCACCGACTCGACGGACGTCCTCGACCGGTACATCCTCGCGCGCCTGGGCGACCTCGTCCGCGAGGTCCGGGCCGATCTGGAGGGTCTGGACTCGACCAGCGCGTCCGCGCGACTGCGCGACTTCGCTGAGGTGCTGACGAACTGGTACATCCGCCGCTCGCGCGACCGGTTCTGGGTGGGCGTGACGGACGACCCGAAGAGCCGCGAGGCCTTCGACACGCTCTACACGGTGCTGGAGACGCTGTGCCGCGTGGCCGCGCCGCTCGTCCCGCTCATCAGCGAGCGCGTGTGGCAGGGCCTCACCGGCGGGCGCAGCGTGCACCTGCAGGACTGGCCCGATGCGGATCAGTTCCCCGCAGCCGACGAGATCCGCGACGCCATGGATGCGGTTCGTGAGCTGTCGAGCGTCGGCAACGCGCTGCGCAAGAAGGAGAAGCTGCGCGTGCGGCTGCCGCTCGCACGGCTCACGGTGGTCTCTCCGCTGGCGGCCGACCTCGGCCAGTTCGAGGACATCCTCCGCGAGGAGCTCAACGTGAAGACCGTCGAGCTCGTCCCGCTGACCGACGAGGCGGCCGGGGAGTACGGCATCAGCCACCGGCTGAGCGTGAACGCCCGCGCTGCGGGTCCGCGCCTCGGCAAGGACGTGCAGAAGGCCATCCAGGCCGCGCGCTCGGGTGACTGGTCCGAGACCGACGGCGTCGTGACCGCCGGCGGCATCGCGCTGGAGCCCGCCGAGTACGACCTCGTCCTCGAGACCACGGGTCGCCCCGAGGGGGAGGCTCTGGCCATCGTCCCGTCCGGCGGCTTCGTCCTGCTCGACACCGACACGACGCCGGAGCTGGAAGCCGAGGGCATCGCCCGCGACGCCATCCGCGTCGTGCAGGAGGCGCGCAAGAACGCCGGGCTCGACGTCAGCGACCGGATCGTGCTGGCCCTCAACGCCGCTCCCGCGGAGGCGGCGGCGCTGGAGACCCATGCCGACCTCATCGCCGCCGAGACGCTCGCCGTGGCGTTCGCCGTGCAGCCGACCGACGACCTCGACCGGCTCGTCGACGAGGTCACCAGCCCCGGAGACGGCGTGCATCGGAGCGGGGCGAAGGCCCTCGGGGCCGGGAAGGCGCCGCTCCTCGTCACGATCGACACGAACCTGGAGAAGGTGGGCGCATGAGTGCGAGAGACCGGGCCGATGCCGTCTACGAGACGCTGCTGAGCCGAGCCGGAGAACGCTGGGTGCAGCCGCGCAAGGAGCGGACGGCGCGGATCCTCGAGTACCTCGACGATCCGCAGCGCACCTACCGCGTCATCCACATCACGGGCACCAACGGCAAGACGTCGACCGCGCGGATGATCGAGAGCCTGCTGCGTGCTCATGATCTGCGCACCGGTCTGTTCACGAGCCCGCACCTGGAGCGCTTCACCGAGCGCATCATGATCGACGGCGAACCGATCGCCGACGAGGCCGTCGCCGACGCCTGGGACGAGATCGAGCCGTTCGTGGGGATCGTCGACGCCGAGCTCGAGGCGGCGGGGGAGGCCCCGCTGACGTTCTTCGAGCTGCTCACGGTCCTCGCCTTCGTCGCGGTCGCCGACGCACCCGTCGACGTGCTCGTCCTCGAGGTCGGCATGGGGGGAGAGTGGGACTCCACGAACACCGCGGACGGCGACGTGGCGGTGTTCGCTCCGATCGACATCGACCACGCGGATCGCCTGGGGAGCACCATCGCCGAGATCGCCCAGGTCAAGGCCGGCATCATCAAGGAGGGCGCCGCCGTCGTCTCCGCCCAGCAGCCGGCCGAGGCCGCCGAGGTGCTGCGCCGCGTGGCCGCGGAGCGCCATGCCACCATCGCCTTCGAAGGCGAGGACTTCGGGCTCGCCGAGCAGAAGCTCGCCGTCGGCGGTCAGCTCCTCACCATCCGGGGCCTCGCGGGGCAGTACGAGGAGGAGTACCTGCCGCTGTACGGCGCGCACCAGGGCCACAACGCCGCGCTGGCCGTCGCCGCGGTCGAGTCGCTCATCGGCGGCGCCGGCCAGGCGATCGCCGGCGGCGTGATCTCCGACGGACTCCAGGGCAGCACGTCTCCCGGCCGCCTGCAGCTCCTCGGCATCGCTCCCACCGTGATCGTCGACGCCGCGCACAACCCGCACGGCGCCGCGGCGCTCGCCCAGGCGCTGGACGACAGCTTCGACTTCGACGAGTGGGGCCTCGTGCTCGGCGTCCTCGCGGACAAGGACGCGGCGGGGATCGTCGCGCGGCTCGCGCCGGCCGCCGCACACGTCTTCGCGACCGCGCCGGAGTCGGACCGCGCCAGCGATGCCGACCTCATCGCCGATCTCGTCGAACAGGCCGGACAGCGCGCCACCGTGCACCCGTCCCTCGCAGACGCCGCGGACGCGGCCCGGGAATGGGCGGCCTCGTCGGATCGTCGGGCCGTGGTCATCGCCGGGTCCGTCGTGCTCGCCGGCGAGGCGATCGCGCTCTCCGAAGAGGAGGACTGGAAGTCGGGGTGGCGCGCATGAGCGCCGCCGCGGCCCCGCGTCGACCCCGCGCACCACGTACCCTCGTGCAGAAGCTCGCCCCGGTGGTGCTCGGTTTCGAGGCGATCGTCGTCTTCCTCGTCGGTCTCACGATCTTCGGCCTGAAGGCTCTGCCGGCGGGAATCGAGCAGTGGTGGGGCATCGTGGGCGGTGCCGTCGTGGCCGTGGCCTGCGTCGTCATCGCGGGCATGATTACGAAGCCCTGGGCGATCCCCGCCGGGTGGATCGTGCAGATCGTGGTCGCGCTGTCGGCCATCGCCGTCCCCGCCGTGCTTCTCGTCGTCCTGATTTTCGGCGGCATGTGGGCGTATGCGACCATCATGGGGGCCCGCCTGGACGCACGACGCCCGAGCGAGGCTCCGACCGCGCAGAACGCAGACACAGAGAGTGAATGACATGGCCACCGAAGAAACCCTCGTCCTCGTCAAGCCGGACGGTGTCGCCCGCGGCCTCACCGGAACGATCCTCGCCCGCATCGAGGCGAAGGGCTACGCGCTCGTCGACATCCGTCTCGTCGAGCCCGACCGCGACCTGCTCGCCGCCCACTACGCCGAGCACGAGGGCAAGCCGTTCTACGAGCCCCTTCTCGAGTTCATGATGTCCGGTCCCTCCGTGGCGATCCGCCTCGCGGGCAACCGCGTCATCGAGGGCTTCCGCTCCCTCGCCGGCACGACCGACCCCACGACCGCTGCGCCGGGCACCATCCGCGGTGACTTCGGCCGCGACTGGGGCCTCAAGGTGCAGCAGAACCTCGTGCACGGCTCGGACAGCCCCGAGTCGGCCGCTCGCGAGCTGGGCATCTGGTTCGACTGAGCCCGAGTATCACGACGAAGCCCGTCCGCCGGAATGGCGGACGGGCTTCGTCGTTCTCGTGGAGAGATCAGAAGAGGATCTTCGCCATCTCGCCGAGGAAGTCGAGTCCCTGCAGCTGCGCCAGGAAGATGACCAGCGCGTAGGCGAGGACGGTCGCCAGCGGTACCCATGGCATGAGCTTCTCGGCAGCGGCACGGACCTTCGCGTTGCCCGTGAAGGTCCCGTTGCGGGCGAGGTGCACCATGGTGGCGAAGAAGGTGGGGATCGTCACCGCCCAGGTGACCATGCACCAGGGGCAGAGCACGAAGAGGTCGTAGAGGCTCTGGGCGATCAGCCAGCACACGAGACCGAATGCGAAGGTGATGCCGACCCCGAACGCTGCCCAGAACCATCGGGGGAAGCGTGCGCCGGCGAGGATCGCGACACCGACCACGAGCGGCGCCATCCAACCCGTGAGGCCGATGATCGGGTTCGGGAAGCCGAAGACCGAACCCTGCCAGGACTGCAGGTTGGTACTGCACTGGATGAACGGGCTGAGATCGCACCCGAGCGCTTCCTGGGGGTTCTCCAGCAGCGCGAACTTCTCGACCGTGAGCTGGAAGGCGGCGTACCAGCCGATGACGCTCGCGATGATCAACCACACGGCATAGACGACGGGGCGGGTGCGCTGCTCGCTCATGCTCAGGATTATCCCAGCGACGGCTATGGAAAGGGCGAGAACCGCCCGGAGAAAACGCGTGATGAGCGACGGGATGCCGCGATCGGACCGACTTGGTGCGATAATGACCTGTGATGCGATGAACGGCGTTGCCGCGACACGTGTCGAGCAGACTTCGGGGCCCATGCCCCACGCGACCAGAGCCATGAGCCGGTCGCAGGCCGATTGAGTTCGCGGCACCCGCGGGTGCCGCATGAGATTTCACGGGACGCGCAGTGGACCGTGCCAGGGAGCACGCCAGAGATGGCCGATGAGAACAATGACAACAACGCCCCCGCCCTCGACGCCCCGGCTGATGCCGCGGAGCCGCTGACGGCGACCGCCGACGCTCCGGGCGTCGAGACGGAGAGCGACGCTTCCGCGGCGCAGGCTCCCTCAGAGGACGTCCCTGTGGAGTCCGACGCTCCGACGGAGTCCGAGGCTGCTGCGGAGTCCGAGGCTTCTGCCGAGCCTGAGGGTCCGGCTGAGGCTCCCGCAGAGTCCGACGCTGCCGCTGAGTCCGAGGCTCCCGCAGAGTCCGAGGCCCCTGCCGAGCCCGAGGCCGCTCCTGAGCCGGAGGCCCCGGCCGACCCGGAGAAGCCCGCCGCCGTCACCGCCGTTTCGCTCGGTCTGCTGCCCGAGGTCTTCGTGTCGCAGGTGTCGACGCAGCTGCACTTCTACGCGCCGGAGATCGTCCCGCTTCCTGCACGCCCCGGTCGCGACGACCGTGCACCGGAGCGTGACCAGGAGGAGTCTGGGGGAGGGCGCCGGGGGCGTCGTCGCCGCGGCGGCTCCGAGGGCGACGAGCAGCGCGACGAGCCGCGGCAGCGCCAGCGGGTCGTCGAGTACATCACCGAGCCGAAGGCGATCAAGGGCTCGACGCGCCTCGAGGCCAAGAAGCAGCGCCGTCGTGACGGCCGCGACGCCGGTCGCCGTCGTCCTGTCGTGACCGAGGCCGAGTTCCTCGCGCGTCGTGAGTCCGTCGACCGCAAGATGGTCGTGCGCTCCAAGAACGGCCGCACGCAGATCGGCGTCCTGGAGGACGGCGTGCTCGTGGAGCACTACGTCGCTCGCAACCAGGACGCCTCGCTGATCGGCAACGTCTACCTCGGTCGCGTGCAGAACGTGCTGCCCAGCATGGAGGCCGCGTTCGTCGACATCGGTCGCGGCCGCAACGCCGTGCTCTACTCGGGCGAGGTGGACTGGGACGGCGTCGAGACCGGCAACCAGCCCCGTCGCATCGAACTGGCGCTCAAGCCGGGCGATCGCGTGCTCGTCCAGGTCACCAAGGACCCGGTGGGTCACAAGGGTGCCCGCCTCACGAGCCAGATCTCGCTGCCCGGCCGCTACCTGGTGTACGTGCCCGGCGGTTCGATGAACGGCATCAGCCGCAAGCTCCCCGACAACGAGCGGGCGCGACTCAAGCGCATCCTCAAGGAGGTGCTGCCGGAGTCGTCCGGCGTGATCGTCCGCACGGCGGCCGAGGGCGCCACCGAGGAGCAGCTGACCCGCGACGTGCAGCGCCTCACCTCGCAGTGGGAGCACATCCAGAAGCAGGTCGAGAGCCAGCAGGCTCCGGCGCTCCTGCACGCCGAGCCCGACCTGCTCGTGAAGATCGTCCGGGACGTCTTCAACGAGGACTTCACGAAGATGCTCATCCAGGGCGAGGAGTCGCAGCGCACGATCCGGGCGTACCTGGAGAGCGTCGCGCCCGACCTGCTCGAGCGCGTCGAGGCGTACGAGGACGACGTCGACCCGTTCGACGCGTTCCGCATCACCGAGCAGATCGAGAAGGCGCTGGACCGCAAGGTGTGGCTGCCCTCCGGCGGTTCGCTCGTGATCGACCGCACCGAGGCCATGACGGTCGTCGACGTCAACACCGGCAAGTTCGTCGGCTCGGGCGGAAACCTCGAGGAGACCGTCACCAAGAACAACCTCGAGGCCGCGGAGGAGATCGTCCGCCAGCTGCGCCTGCGCGACATCGGCGGCATCATCGTCGTCGACTTCATCGACATGGTCCTGGAGTCCAACCGCGATCTCGTGCTTCGGCGCCTGATCGAATGCCTGAGCCGCGACCGGACCAAGCACCAGGTCGCCGAGGTCACCTCGCTCGG
Organism: Microbacterium sp. LCT-H2; assembly: GCF_001866135.1. Taxonomy (GTDB): domain Bacteria; phylum Actinomycetota; class Actinomycetes; order Actinomycetales; family Microbacteriaceae; genus Microbacterium. Next base: position 144,310 of record NZ_MODW01000005.1, on the reverse strand, counting down.
GCTCGTGCAGATGACGCGCAAGAAGCTGGGGCTCGGCCTGCTGGAGACCTTCAGCGAGGCGTGCGAGGTCTGCGCCGGTCGCGGCGTGATCGTGCACCACGACCCGATCGTGAAGCACCGCGCGAACGGCAACGGCAACAGCAACGGTGGCAACGGAGGACGCCGGCAGCGCGGTAACGGCAACGGTAACGGCAACGGCGGGGGCACCAATCACTCCACGCCCGCCGCACCGCCGGTGACCCACGCCATCACCGAGGGGGCGAAGTCCGCTCTCGCGCAGATCGCTGCCTCCACCATCGTGCCGGCCGGCGAACCGGCTGCCGAGGTCCCGGCCGCCGAGCCCGCTCCGGCGTCCGCATCCGAGCGCCCGAAGAAGGCCCGGAAGAAGCGCGGCGACCGCAAGGGGCCGAAGACGCCGACCGAGGAGCTGCTCGACTCGGTGCTGGACGCGCTTCCGGAGCCCAAGGCGCCGGGTCAGGGCCGTGGACGGCGCCGGGTCACCACCGCCGCGCTCTCCGGCACGCCGGTGTCCGTGAACTCGGAGGCGTCAGTGCCGCCGGTCGCGTCCGCGGACCCGGAGGCCTGAGGCGATCAGGCGCCGGACGAGCTCCTTGCCGGGGACGTGCTGCGCACCACCGGCGATGAGCCGGGGAACGGCGTCCTCCGGGACGTCGTAGTGGTCGAGGTCGAAGGCCCGGGCGGGGATGCCGTGCGCGTGGGCGAACGCGTGCAGCTCGTCGAGGTTGTCGTCGCTGACCAGGTGCGCCCACAGGCGTCCATGGGCGGGCCAGCGGGGGTCGTCGACGAGTACGGTCACTCCGTCAGCCTACGACCGGCCCCGTCACCCGGCTCACTTTGCGAGGTCAGCCGGCATCCGGTAAAGTAGTCCCTTGGTGCGCATGCCGCGTCGTCCTCGACGGCCGAAGCGGAGAGTCTTGCATTCGCGCCCGTCGTACCAGCGACGCATGCAAGCAACAGTCTTCCCGTGAGATTCTCGGAGCCGCGTGCTCCCCAACGAAACAGGTATGAAGTGGTTTACGCAGTAGTGCGCGCCGGTGGCCGGCAGGAGAAGGTCGAGGTCGGCACCATCGTTCAGCTCGACCGTGTTCAGGCTGCCCAGGGCGACAAGATCCAGCTGCCCGCCGTGCTGCTCGTCGACGGCTCCACGGTGACCACCGACGCTGACGCGCTGGCGAAGGTCACCGTCACGGCTGAGGTCGTCGGCAACCTCCGCGGCCCGAAGATCGTCATCCAGAAGTACAAGAACAAGACCGGCTACAAGAAGCGTCAGGGCCACCGCCAGGAGCTCACGCGCGTCAAGATCACCGGCATCAAGTAAGACCGAGGAGACCAGGACATGGCACACAAAAAGGGCGCAAGCTCCACCCGTAACGGTCGTGACTCCAACGCACAGCGCCTCGGCGTGAAGCGCTTCGGCGGTCAGCAGGTCCTCGCCGGCGAGATCATCGTCCGCCAGCGCGGCACGCATTTCCACCCCGGCGCCAACGTCGGCCGTGGTGGCGACGACACGCTGTTCGCTCTGGCCGCCGGTGCGGTCGAGTTCGGCGCGAAGGGCGGCCGCAAGGTCGTCAACATCGTCGCTGCTGCTGAGTGATCACAGCACCACGCTAAACATCCGGTTCGGGGCGGGCTTCGGCTCGCCCCGTCCGTGTATCTGCCGTCAGGCACCCTGAGCAACCGAAGGACTCCCACATGGTCACGTTCGTCGACACCGTCACACTGCACTTGCGTGCAGGCAAGGGCGGCAACGGCTGCGTCTCCGTGCACCGGGAGAAGTTCAAGCCCCTCGGCGGCCCGGACGGCGGGAACGGGGGCGACGGCGGCGACATCGTCCTCGTCGCCGACACGCAGACCGGCACGCTGCTGTCGTACCACCACTCGCCGCACCGCTCGTCGGGCAACGGCGGACCGGGCATGGGCGACCACCGCTCCGGCTTCGACGGCGAGACGCTGGAGCTTCCCGTCCCGGTCGGCACCGTGGTCAAGAACACGAACGGCGATGTCCTGATCGACATGATCGAGCCCGGTGAGCGCTTCGTCGTGGCCGCGGGCGGTCAGGGAGGCCTGGGCAACGCCGCCCTGGCGACCCCCAAGCGCAAGGCTCCGGGTTTCGCCCTGCTCGGCACCCCGGGATTCGAGGGCGACGTCGTCCTCGAACTCAAGACCGTAGCCGACGTGGCACTCGTCGGCTACCCGTCCGCGGGCAAGTCGAGCCTCATCGGTGCGATCTCGGCTGCGCGGCCCAAGATCGCCGACTACCCCTTCACGACGCTGCACCCGAACCTCGGCGTGGTCCAGGTGGAGGACTTCCGCTACACCGTCGCGGATGTGCCCGGCCTCATCGAGGGCGCGAGCGAGGGTCGCGGGCTCGGACTCGAGTTCCTGCGCCATGTGGAGCGCTGCTCCGCCCTCCTGCACGTGCTCGACTGCGCGACGCTGGAGCCGAACCGCGACCCCATCTCCGACCTCGACGTCATCCTCGCCGAGCTGGCCGCGTACGAAGTGCCGGAGGGGCAGACGCCTCTGCTGGAGCGTCCCCAGTTCGTGGCGTTGAACAAGGTCGACGTGCCGGAGGCGCGTGACCTCGCCGATCTCGTGCGGCCGGATCTGGAGGCTCGCGGATTCCGGGTGTTCGAGATCTCCACCGTCTCGCACGAGGGGCTGCGCCCCCTCACGCTCGCTCTCGGCGAGCTGGTCGAGCAGCACCGCAAGGAGACGGCGGTCGAGGCGCCGCGCGAGCGCGTCGTCATCCGCCCGAAGGGCTCCGTGAAGCCGTTCACCATCCGCGTCGAGGGTGGCACGTACGGCAACATCTACCGCATCCTCGGCGAGAAGCCGGTGCGCTGGGTGCAGCAGACCGACTTCCAGAACGAGGAGGCCGTGGGCTACCTCGCCGACCGTCTGGAGAAGCTCGGCGTCGAGGACGAGCTCTTCCGTCTCGGCGCCGTGCAGGGCTCGACCGTCGTGATCGGCGAGGGTGACAGCATCGTCTTCGACTGGGAGCCGACGATGAGCTCCGCCGCCGAGCTCATGACGGCGCCCCGAGGTACCGACCCGCGTCTGGCGCCGAACGCGCGCCGGACCACATCCGAGCGTCGTGAGCAGTACTACGAGCGCATGGACGCGAAGGCGCAGGCGCGCGCCGAGCTGGAGGCGGAGCGGCTCGCCACGTACCGCGAGGACGAGGCGTGACCGCACGCACGCGCGCCGATCTCGCGACGGCGACGCGGATCGTCGTGAAGGTGGGCTCGTCGTCCATCAGCGGCGAGTCCTCCTGGCGCATCCCGGTGATCGTCGAAGCCCTGGCGGAGGCACACGCCCGCGGAGCAGAGGTCGTGCTCGTGTCGTCGGGAGCGATCGCCTCCGGTATCCCGTTCCTCCATCTGGACGCGCGACCCACCGACCTCGCCACGCAGCAGGCCGCGGCGGCGGTCGGCCAGAACATCCTCGTCTACCGCTACCAGGAAGCGCTGCGCCCCTTCGACATCGTCGCCGGTCAGGTGCTGCTCACCACCGGAGACCTCGAGAACCCGACGTCGCGCTCGAACGCGCGGCGGGCCATGGAGCGCCTTCTGGGTCTGCGAACCCTTCCGATCGTGAACGAGAACGACACGGTCGCCACGCAGGAGATCCGGTTTGGCGACAACGACCGGCTGGGCGCCCTCGTCGCGCAGCTCATCGAGGCCGACGCCCTCATCCTCCTCAGCGACATCGAGTCGCTGTACACGCGGCCGCCGAGCGACCCCGGCGCCGAGCCCCTCGACGTCATCGCTCCGGACGCGGACCTCTCCGGGCTGGAGTTCGGCGCCACGGTCGTCAACAGCGTCGGCACCGGGGGAGCGGCCACGAAGGTCTCCGCCGCCCGACTCGCGGCGGCCTCGGGTATCGGGGTCCTGGTCACCAGCGCTGACCTCGTCTCCCAGGCCCTGGCGGGCGCCGACATCGGGACCTGGTTCGAGCCCGCCACCTCCTAGACTGGGCGGATGACCGACCTCACCCCTCAGACGCGCCTGGAGCGGGCCAAGGAGGCCTCGCGGGCGACCGCCGCCCTCACGAGCGATGACAAGGCGAGGGCACTCGAAGCCATCGCCGTCGCCCTCGAGGCTAATGCCGCCCGGATCATCGAGGCGAACCAGCAGGACGTCGAGCGGGGTCGTGAGGACGGCATCGGCGAGTCTCTCGTCGACCGCCTCCGTCTGGACGAGAAGAGGGTCTCCGCCCTCGCAGCCGCCGTCCGCGATGTGGCGGCGCTGCCCGACCCGGTGGGTCGCGTCGTCGGCGGGCACCGGATGCCGAACGGCGTGGCTCTCGAACAGGTGCGCGTGCCGTTCGGCGTGGTCGGGGCGATCTATGAGGCGCGACCCAACGTCACCGTCGACATCGCCGCCCTCGCCCTGCGCTCGGGCAACGCGGTCGTCCTGCGCGGAGGCAGCGCGGCACTCCACTCCAACACCGTCCTCGTCGACGTCATGCGCTCCGCCCTCGGCGAGGCCGGGGTGACGCCCGAGGCGATCCAGACCGTGGACGACTTCGGGCGGGACGGGGCGAAGGCGCTCATGCACGGTCGCGGCCTCATCGACGTCCTCGTGCCGCGCGGCAGCGCCGGCCTCATCGAGACGGTGGTGACGGAGTCGACGGTGCCTGTCATCGAGACGGGCGCGGGGAACGTGCACATCCTGCTCGACGAGAGCGCCCCGGACGACTGGGCGTCCGACATCGTCGTGAATGCCAAGGTGCAGCGCCCGAGCGTGTGCAACGCGGTCGAGACCGTTCTCGTGCACCGGCAGGCCGCACCGCGGCTGATCCCGCTCGTCGCGAGCGCCCTCATGAGTGAGGGAGTGGCGATCCACGGCGACGACGTGGTCGCAGGACTCGTGGCCAACATCATCCCGGCGACCGACGAGGACTGGGCGACCGAGTACCTGAGCCTGGACGTCGCGATGAAGGTCGTCGACAGCCTCGACGACGCCCTGGACCACATCCGGCGCTACAGCACGGGGCACACGGAGTCCATCGTCACCACCGACTCCCGCAGCGCAGAGCGGTTCCTGGCCGAGGTGGACTCCGCCGTGGTGATGGTGAACGCCTCCACACGGTTCACGGACGGGGCCGAGTTCGGCTTCGGTGCCGAGGTGGGCATCTCGACGCAGAAGCTGCATGCGCGGGGTCCGATGGGGCTCTCCGAGCTGACCAGTACGAAATGGCTCGCGCGTGGGGCAGGTCAGACCCGCGGGTGAGGGCTAGACTGGGGGACGCTGTATCCCCACAGGACCCCCGAGACAGCACGCCACGAACGGAGTCAGGATGAACCTCGTCGCACAGATCGCGATGGCCGCCGCAGAGACCGAGCACTACGGCAACGTGGCTCTCGACACGGTGATCTTCGGAGTCATCGCCGCGATCGTGTTCGCCGCTCTCGGTCTCGTGACGCTGTCGTACAAGAACGTCGCGAACCGCCACTCGGCGAAGGCGGAGGCCTGGGCGGCGAAGCACGGCAAGGACCACGAGGCGGGACACGGCCACTAGGCCCTCATGAGCACCGCGACCACGCGCGCACCGCGCATCGGCGTGATGGGCGGGACCTTCGATCCGATCCATCACGGCCATCTGGTCGCCGCCAGCGAGGTCGCGCACTCGTTCGATCTCGACGAGGTGGTGTTCGTCCCGACGGGTCGTCCCTGGCAGAAGGCCGACGTCACGCCGAGTGAGCATCGCTATCTGATGACAGTCATCGCGACGGCCTCCAACCCGCAGTTCACGGTGAGCCGCGTGGACATCGACCGCGCGGGTCCGACGTACACGATCGACACGCTCCGCGACCTCAAGGAGCAGCGCCCGGACGCCGAGCTGTTCTTCATCAGCGGGGCGGACGCCGTGGCGCAAATTCTCAGTTGGAGAGACCATGATGAATTGTGGGAACTGGCCCACTTCGTCGCGGTCTCCCGCCCAGGACACGTTCTGAGCATCGACGGCCTCCCGAGCGACGACGTCAGCCAGCTCGAGGTGCCGGCGCTGTCCATATCGTCGACGGACTGTCGCGACCGCGTCCGCGACGATCAACCGGTCTGGTACCTCGTCCCCGACGGGGTCGTCCAGTACATCGCGAAGCATCATCTGTATCGGAGCAAGGCATGAGCACATCGGATCAGCGAGGTCCGCTGACGCGGAAGCAGCTGCGGGAGATCCGGTTGACGGGATCCACCCCGATCATCAGCGAGGAAGAGGCGAAGGCCGCCGCGGAGTCCGCTCCTCCTGCCCAGCCGTTGCCCCGCGCTGCCGAGCCCGTGGTCATCCCGCCCGCCCCGGTCGCCGGCACTCCTGTCGATCCTGAGGCCGCGCCGCTCACCCGGCGTCAGGCACGGGAGCAGGAGAAGATCAAGACAGTCCCGGTTCCCGCCGTCGGCGCACCGGAGCAGCGGCCGGTGGAAGAGCCGGCGGTGCAGTCCGACGCCTCCGGCGACGACGACATGGATGACGAGGTCGTCGCGGAGCCCGTCAGCGCGGCGGAGGCCGCCGACACGGTCGGAGAGGTGCCCCTCGCCGACGAGTACGCGCAGACCCCGGAGCCCGAGCCGGAGGATCCCGCCGTCGCACTCGGCGTCAGCCAGGAGGACGCCGCCGAGGGGGAAGACCTCCTGGATGAGGACCCCGAGAGCGATGTCGACCAGGGGGAGCGTCCGACCGTCAGTCCGACATTTGGTCAGGGTGTGCTGCAGGACGAGGCGCCCGCCGAGCCGGCACCCTTCCGCCCCTCCTTCGACGAGCTGCTCACCTCGAACGACTCGGGGGGCACCCAGCACTCGGCCCCGAACGCGCTGATCTTTACCCCGTCGGCCGGCGAGGGGTCTCTCTCCGGTCCGGTCGCCTCCACCGGCGAGATCCTCGTCACGGGGTCGTACGAGCTGCCGAAGGGACTCGGCTCGCAGGGGCACGCCCACGGAACGACGGACGGCAAAGAGGTCGACGCCGTCCTCATCGACGGTGAGCTCCCGCCCGCGTCTTCCCCCACTCCGATCGCGGCGAGCTCCGCCGTCAGCACCATCAAGCCCGCCGGCGAGGTGATCCGTCCGCCGGCACCCGAGAAGGGCAACCGGCTCATGCTGATCGCCGCCATCGTCGCGGGCGCCCTCGCGCTGGGTCTGGGCACGGCCCTGGTCATCGCCTTCACAGGAAACGTCTTCTGATGCAATCACCCGAAACCGCCGAAGAGATGCTGCGCATCGCCGCCGAAGCCGCCGTGGCCAAGGGCGGTGAGGACCTCGTCGCGCTGAACGTCTCCGAACCGCTTCCGCTCGTGGACATCTTCCTCCTCGTGACCGGCAACAGCGAGCGGAACGTCGCCGCCATCGCCGACGAGATCGAGGACCGTCTCGTCGAGTCCGGACACAAGCGCGTGCGCCGAGAGGGGCGTGCCGAGGCGCGGTGGGTGCTGCTGGACTTCGGCGACCTCATCGTCCACGTCTTCCACCAGGAGGAGCGGGTCTACTACGGTCTGGAGCGCCTGTGGAAGGACTGCCCGGTCGTCCCGATCGAGGTCGCCGGGGCGTCGGCCGAAAACGCCTGACATGGCCACGCACCTGCTGACCGGTGCGGGCTCGGGGATCGGCGCGGCCCTCGCCCGACGGCTCGTGGAGCGCGGCGACGACGTCGTGGTGCTCGCGCGCGATGCGGGACGAGCGCGACAGATCGCCGAGCAGCTCCCCGGGGTCTCGACCCTGGTCGGCGATCTCGCGCAGCCGGGACGCCTCTCGTGGGCGCTCTCGAAGCAGAGCCTGCCCGATCGCATCGATTCCCTGGTGCACGCGGCCGGGGTCGTCGACCTCGGAACGGTGGGGGAGCTCACCCCGGCGCTCTGGGACCAGCAGCTCGCCGTCAATCTCGTCGCCCCGGCGGAGCTCACCCGGCTTCTGCTGCCCGTGCTCCGGGTCTCGCGGGGGCACGTCGTGTTCGTGAACTCCGGCGCCGGGCTCCGGGCGAGCCCGGGGTGGTCGGCCTACGCGGCTTCGAAGCACGGCCTGCGAGCTCTCGCGGACGCGCTCCGGCAGGAAGAGGCCGAGCACGGCCTCCGGGTGACATCGGTCTATCCCGGGCGCACGGCGACGCCCATGCAGGAGCGCGTACACCAGCAGGAAGGTCAGGAGTACGACGCGGCCCGGTTCATCACACCGGAAGCCGTGGCGACGACGATCCTCGCGGCGCTGGATCTCCCGCGGGACGCGCACCTCACGGATCTCACGGTGCGTCCGCAGGGCTGAGCGAGTCAATCACCCCATTCTCCTGCACCTCCTCGTGAGGGTGTCAAGGCCCTTCCCTTCCCTGGCGGGGTATCGGAGGCTCGTCATCAGAGAGTCCTGGAGGGCCGACTGATGTCAGAAGTTCCTGATCCCCGTTTCGTGCTTCACCGCATCACGCCGTCGGAGTGGGTGATCAACGACCTGCGCTATCCCCAGAACGACCCGCGCCATGTCGTCGCCTGCGTCTACGAGCTCGCCGACACCGAGGTCGAGGTCACGTGGCTACGCGATCTTCCGCTGGCGATCCGCTACGGCACGGCGTTCGAGGTGTTGGAGGAGGTCGAGCGGATGCAGGGTGCCAGCCGGGCCACGCGACCCATCGCGATCCCGTCTCGCCCGCCTCTGCTGGCCACCTGAGCCGGCTCCGCGTGAGAAAGGGCACCCCTCCGTGAGGAGGCGGTGCCCTTTCGCGCCGTGCTGGTCAGCCGTCGTCGCCGCGGACAGCCGCGCGGTCGGCGTCCGTGCTGTCGATCCGGGCGCCGTCCGCGGGGCAGGGTCAGGAGGCGGCTGTCGCACGTGCGATGCGATCGGAGACCGACCGCCATGCTCCGAACACCGCTTCCAGGTACGGGCTGGCGCAGGTGCGCCCAGAGATGCTCGCGTTGACGGTCATGACGAAAGCCCCGTCGTAGCGGTCGAAGAAGTCGAACACCGTCGATGAGGGTGCGGGGTCGACAGAGCCAGGTGCGGACTCGAACCGCCATCCGAAGTTGTTGCGTTGGGGCAGATACCACTGGTCCCGGAGGACGACGTCGAATCGACCGATTCCCGCAATGTGGAGAGCGATGCTCTCGCCGTTCCGCGGCATCTCGGCGGGAGAGCCGGCGATGATCGATCCGTCGCCTTGGAAGATCTCCGCGAATCGGGACGACAGCATCTCCTGCACGCTGCGCGCGTCGATATCGCTGGACGGCCCGAGGACGTATGACGACGCGTACGTCATGTTCCCGGCAGGAGTGCTTCGACAGGTGCCCTCCCATGCACTTGTCGCCTGGGCGGGGGCGGGGAGTCCGGCGAACCCCAGGGAGATCAGGGCCAGAGTCACCACGATCTTCACGCTGCGTCTCATCTGCTTGTCGTCCTTTCGTCATCGGACACGGCCCGAGCTGGTCTGAGCCGAAAGGCAATCCGATTATTGGACAGGATACAAAAATATGTGCGTCGCGCCGATGGCTCGCAGCGAGCATGCCGGGATGGGACGATCGAGGCGGGATCGTGGGGCGTCGTACCACGGCCACCGCAAACGAGCCACGATGACGTAGCTGCGGGCACTGCAGCCTTCGCACTACGAACCTGATGCTCCGGATCGAACGAGTCCAAGGCGACTCCAGCAAGGAAGCTCTCGCCGAAGCGAACCGCATCATTGAGAAGATGCGTCGGTGGGCGCACGATCCTCACCAGCTTGAACCGCGGTCGCTTGCGCGGGTCGGGACGATGCGATCCGAAGATACGGGATCGGCTAATGACGGACGGGACCACCCACCACATCGATATGACGCGGCCGGGTCATGTTCTGTTCTCGTCGGTTGGCATCAAGCAGGCATTGCGTCGGGGACCGCCCGGCAGCTCGGCACCCCGCCTTGTGTTGGCGGACCCGGGGAACAGTCCCCGGGTCGGGACGCTATCCCTCTAGGCTCCGCGCATACGCGGCCAGGTTCGTCGCGCTCGGGACGACCAAGCGGGCACGTCCGGGCATGACTAATCCCAACCCGGTTAGCTGACTGAGTGCGCGGCTGACGCTCTCTCTGGACGCGCCTATGAGATTGGCGATCTGTGCGTGCGTCATACGGACCAGCAGGCCTCCGCACCGTCGGCGCTCCCCAACCGTAAGTATCGTTTGGGCGAGTCTCAACGGCACCGGACTGAATGTCACCTCAGCGAGACGTGCTTCCAACCACCCGATGCGCTCGCTGACAATAGAAAGGAGCCGAAATGCGATGCGAGGGTCGGCGATGAGGAGTTCCCTCACGTGCCGCGAGTTGATGACGCAGACCTCTGTGTCATCAAGAGCCTCGACGACGTTGTCGCCCATGCGTTGCCCCAACAAGGGCATCTCCCCGAACACAGATCCTTGCCCCAGAATCGCCACGGTGAGTTCCCTGCCTTGACCGCTCGTCCGGAACACGCGCACCCGCCCGGTCCGAAGCACAAACAACAGATCCCGCTCACGCACTGGGTCGAGAACAGTTTCGCCTGGCTTGAACGCTCGCTGCAGCAACTGCTCGTCTAATGCCGCGAACTCTTGAGCACTGAGATCCACAAAAAGATCGGTGTCTCGGAGGCAGTCGAACTCTCTTCGGCTCAAAGGGGTGTTCCTCACCGGCCGCCGCGGAGCCCTCGGTGGCGCGTGTACTTGACTGAGTGTGCTCACCGGATGAGACGACACAAGTCACGAACTGTGATGCGATACCCGAAATACTGCTGCCGCTCTGCGACGTCTGTCACTGAACGGACCATAGTTCTCCGCGTACGGTGGCAGTCCATGCAATCGGAGAACGGCAGCAACACTGAACAAGTTCTCGACACGCATCCTCCCCATCGCATCCGCAGCCCTCGCGGCGGTCTCCCTCCTGGCTATCGCCCCAGCCGCAAGTGCGGCGGAGATGCGTGGAGAGCTCGTCGGGACATTCCAAGGACATGAGGTCACCGCACGGATCGTGGACGCCACGTAGAAGGTGCGCCCGCCGACGTCGTCAAGAAGCCCGCCCCGCTGACGCTCAATACCGCGAAACCGCGCCGGCCTCGCATGGGACGGCGGAAAAGCTCCCGGAGGTCGTCTCCCTCTCGCAACGTCGGCTGATGGACCCTGCCGCGGTGATCGCCGGGCTTCCGCGAGACACGAGGCCGTTGCCGCCAATGGACCGTTACGAACATCTGCAACCAAAACGCGCCGCGAAACTCACGGTCGACACCACCGATGTAGGAGCAAACACCGCATGACCCCTGCATTCACCACCCAGACGCCGACAACGCTGCGCGGGCGGCGAGGACTCACTGAAGAAGCCTCGACGGCCGCGGTCGACGCCGCCTGCCGCAGGCTCAGACTGCCCACGATGCGATCTGTCATGAACGACGCCCTCTCCTACGCCGACCGTGAGCAGCTCTCCTACCGGGGCTTGCTCGCCGAGCTGCTCCTCGCCGAGGTCGACGAACGCTATCGATGGTCCACATCGGCGACGTCGCTGCATTGCACTGCTCCGGCTCGACGGCTGTGGTGACGCCGCGAGCGACGCCACCACAGTTGTCATCAGAGGTTGGTGATGATGTTCGTATCCCAGGCGAGCCACGAGTTCGTGTTGTCGGATGATTGGATACGCACGTGGTTGACCAAATGACCGATGCCGCTGTAGGCCTTGACGGTCACCGGCACACTGACTGTCTCACCGGCGCCGACCGTGACTTGTCCGGTCAGGCCGCTTGCCCCCTCGACCAGGGAGCCCGGGTCTGTCACTGTGGCGCGTCCGGGGGTAATGAAGCGCTGGTCGATATCGACCGTCTCCGTCTCGGCCCCGGAGTTGGTGATGACGATGTCGAACGTATAGCTCGAGCCGGGGCGCACCTTGAACGTGTTATCGACGATCTTGGCGGTGACTTCGTGCTCGACCCAGGTGCCGACGAGTTCGCCCGAGGGCTCGACAGCCTGCGCAGCGGGCGCGATGGCGACGATCGAGGCCGCGACAAGACCCACAGCAGCAGTGGAGAGGAGACGCGAGGTGATTCTGTTCATGAGGTGTGTACCGCTTTCTCCGGACGTTCCGGACTGCCACGGTAGGCAGCAACCGCGCTGTGGCTCAGTGATCAAGATCACGGAACGACGGCTAGTGCAGCCCCAGGCATACTCCTGCATCTGGCACCGAGTCACCCGGACACGCCAACCCGCCGACGCTCCGGAGGGGGACAGCTGAAACTACATCGCGGACGGCGCGGGGACCGAGTTGCATCTGGCACGTGGCATTCGGGTGGTGGTGGTCATGAGGCGGGCGTTGTGGCTTGCGCCGTTGCCATTGCACCGTGCCCGATGAGCCTGGAGACCTGGCCGACCTGCGTCGTGGAGACGCCGGCGGCCGCGCCGTCACTTCCCCTCGGGGGTTGTACCCGGGCACGGGTGGATCGATCTCGGTCACTGCCAGCAACGGCGTATACCGCTGGCATGTGATCGCATCCTGCGCCACGTACTGTGAGGGGAAGTTCTCGATCACTGATCTGACAAGCGGGCTCAGCGGGGGCTTCTCAACGGCCATTGCCTTGTCTAGATCGGTCGCGACGACCAAGCTCAAGGAGCACAGGTACTCAGGGACCTTGTCGGGCGTGGCATCCAACTTCCTGGTCCCCTGTGCGTGGACGGGGCCGAACAACACGATCTGCAAGTTCGGAACAAGGTTGGTGCGGGGGCCTGGGAACTGACCAGGCCCCTCAGCCGGCTATGCGCACTACATGCGCGGCGCCTCGGCCCTCGTGTGCACGTGGGCTCTCGTTGCTTTTCGTCCGAGATAGTCAGAACTCGTCGAAAAACGTGAGTAAGTCGTGAGCGGCCTCGAAACGGTGGTCCGTAGAAACACGAAAACCCCTGGAGAACCAGGGGTTTTTCGTGGACCTGAGGGGACTCGAACCCCTGACCCCCTGCATGCCATGCAGGTGCGCTACCAGCTGCGCCACAGGCCCAGACGCTGCTCCGGAGTGCTCCAGGCAACGTGAAAACACTACTACACGAATCCGCATCCGCACCAATCGGGACGGGCCACCCGGGCGCGTCGGGGCCCGAGGAACATCCGGAGGACCCACGACGTTCGATCCACCGTGAGCACTCTCGACAGCATCGTGATCGGCGCCGGCCAGGCCGGGCTGTCTGCGTCGTTCCACCTGCGCCGCCGCGGGATCGAGCACGTCGTCCTGGATGCCGATGCTCGCGCCGGGGGAGCGTGGCAGCACCGGTGGGACGCCCTCACGATGCGCGACGTGCACGGGGTCGCCGAGCTCCCGGGCGACACCGCGCCGCCGCGGGACGAGCGGCGGGCCAACATCGCGGTACCGGAGTACTTCGCCGCGTACGAGAAGGCCCATGAGCTGCCGGTGCTGCGGCCGGTGCACGTCCGCCGGGTCCACGATGACGACGGCGTCCTGGTCGTCCAGGCCGACGAGGGGGAGTGGCGCACCCGCACCCTCGTCAACGCGACGGGCACCTGGACGCAACCCTTCCTCCCGCACTATCCGGGGATGGAGACGTTCCTCGGAGAGCAGTTCCACACCGTCGACTACCCGGGCCCCGAGCACTTCCTCGGCAAGCGGGTGCTGGTCGTCGGCGGCGGTGCGTCCGCCGTGCAGTTCCTCGGTGCCCTCGCTCCGCTCACCGAGACCCTCTGGGTCACCCGACGCCCACCCGTCTGGCGCGACGACGATTTCACGCCGGAGGCCGGGGCCGCCGCGGTCGCGCTCGTCGAGAAGCGCGTGGCGGCCGGCCTGCCCCCGGAGAGCGTGGTCAGTGTCACGGGTCTCATGCTGCGACCGCAAGAACGCGAAGCGGAGCGCCTCGGGGCCTATGCCGACCGTCGACCGCTCTTCCAGCGCATCGAGCCCGACGGCGTGCGCTGGGCCGACGGATCGTTCGAGCGGGTGGACGTGATCCTGTGGGCGACGGGGTTCCGGCCGGCCATCGGCCACCTCGCCCCGCTCCACCTGCGCAGTGCCGCGGGCGGAATCCAGCTCGACCGCGGCGGCCGCGGTACGACGGCGGTGGCCGACCCCCGGGTGCAGCTCGTCGGGTACGGCCCGTCTGCGAGCACCATCGGTGCGAACCGGGCGGGGCGGGCCGCGGCGGCCGGTGTCGTCCGCGCGCTCGCGATGACGGGAGCCGCGGTCTCGTCCTGATCGTTTCGTCGTCCGGCGCATCCTGTGGATACGCTGGGAGGCATGCTGCGCATCGTCCTGACCGTCGTCTGGCTGCTGCTCTCCGCGTGGCTCGTGGTGTGGGTGGGGGAAGGCCTGTTCGGTGTGAACCAGCGCGAGTCGATCCTCCCCTTCGCGAGCGACGACGGCCCGGGCGGACCGATCGTGATCGGCGTCGCCTGGGGCCTGCTGCTCACCTTCGGCGGATCGATGTCGGGTCTGGCACGGCGCAAGAAGCTCCGCGGGCCGGCGCAGATCGGTGTCGGCACCATCGTCGAGATGTCCCGCACCGGCGTCACCGTGAACGACGTCCCGCAGTACGACCTCTTCATCCGGGTCAGCCCCAGCATCGGCGACGACTTCATCGGACAGCTGCGCATGCTGCTCGACGCCGGCGACGTCGGAGCCCTGCAGGTCGGGCAGCCCGTCCCCGTCCGCTACAACGTGGATGACCCCGACACGGTCGAGCTCGCCGACCTCAGCGACCCGAGCGTCCGGGAGGCGATGCTGCAGTGGCGCATCGACCGCGGCCTCATCGACCCGTCCCAGGTCCGCGCGCGCACGACGGGGATCCAGGTGCCCGCGTCCGTGGTGGGGGTGCGTCCGACCGGGCGGCGCCGTGAGGGGCAGAGCGAGCTCGCGCTGACGGTGCTCGTTGCCCCCGAGGGAGCAGAGCCGTGGGAGGCCGACACCACCGTGTTCGTCTACCCGCAGGCCGTGTCGCGCCTGCAGGTGGGAGCGCCGATCTGGGCGTTCTACCAGCGGGAGGATCCGCACACGGTCGCCGTCACCATCGAGAAGGAGGCGGCACGATGAACCCCCTCGACACGCTGATGTGGCTGGTGAACTTCCCCGCCGCGCACGGCTATGCGATGGTCTTCATCGCGGCGTTCTCGATCCTCGGGCTGTTCGCGATGTCCGCGCGAGGCGTGACTGCCGGCGGCTCGCTGCGGGCGGTACGCGAGCGGGAGGGTCTGGTTCCGGCGGGCACGCGATCCAGGGGCAGCATCGGCGGCGCCGCGGTCCGCGTGCTTTTCCGCGTCCTGGCCTTCGTGATGCTCGGCTCCCTCATCATCGGCATCCTGAGCCTGACCGGTGTGCCGGTGACCCGCGCGTACATCTTCGAGAACGGCCGTCCCACCACCGGCACGGTGGACGGCGACTGGGTGACGTTCACGGCCGCGGATGGCACCGAGTACACGCTGGAGAGCGACTTCTTCACTCCGGCCGTGTACCCGGACCGTGACGCGTGGCTCCCGAGCGGAGCGCCCGTGGTCGTGCGGTACCTGCCCGCGCACCCTCAGGCCTTCGTCATCGACAGTTCGCAGATCCCGGACTGACGTCGGTGAGGGCGCGTAGGGTGAAGACATGTCGCGCATCCTCGTCTTCGGCGGCCACGGCCGCATCGCCCTGCTGCTCGCCCCGCTCCTCGTCGCCCGCGGTCACGAGGTCACAGGGGTGATCCGGAACCCCGATCACGTGTCCGAGGTGGAGGAGGGTGGCGCGATCGCGCTCGTGGCCGACATCGAGACCATGGACGTCGACGCCCTCACCGAGATCATCCGCGGGCATGACGCGGTGGTGTGGTCGGCGGGCGCCGGGGGTGGGAGCCCCGAGCGCACCTACGCCGTCGACCGGGACGCGGCGGAGCGGACCATGGACGCGGCCGAGCGCGCCGGTGTGCGGCGGTACGTCCTGGTGTCGTGGATCGGGTCCACGGCCGACCACGGAGTCCCGGAAGAGGACTCCTTCTTCCCATACGCCGATGCGAAGTGGGCTGCCGACGAGCACCTCCGCGCTTCCGGCCTCGACGGGACGATCCTCGGCCCCGGCACGCTGACCTTCGACGACCCGACCGGACGCATCCGCATCGATCCGGAGGGGCGCGGCGAGGTCTCGCGCGCCGACGTCGCGGCAGTCATCGTCGCGACCCTGGAGGACCCGGGCACGATCGGGCGCACGATCCGCTTCGGCAACGGCGATGAGGAGACTTCGGTTCCGATCGCCGAGGCGATCGCACGCTGAGAGCGATGAAGCAGGGCCGGTCACGGGTGCGGCGGGGCGTCGGCGCTGCACTCGTCCTGCTTGCCCTCACGGGAGGTGCCTGCGTGTCGGCGGCTGCACAGTCCAGCCCGGAGCCCGCTGCAGAGGCGGTGTCGGTGCAGGCCGCAGAACCGGACGCGTTCCGAGAGCAGGCCGCCGCCCTCGTCGCGGACATGAGCACCGCGGATCAGGCGTCATCCATCGTGATGGGACACATCGGCGGGACCGATCCGGCAGCGCTGCATGACTACATGAAGTCGGGGCTCGGAGGGTTCATCCTCATGGGCGGCAACATCCCGGCCACGGAAGCGGAACTCCGCACGCTGACGTCAGCACTGGCGATCGATCCCGCGCTCCCGCCGCTGATCGCGGCGGATCAGGAGGGCGGCATCGTGTCGAGACTGCCGTGGGACACGTACGCGGCGTCGCCGATGCTGAAGAATCGCCCGGTGGACGAGACGGAGGCCGCGTTCGCCGCGCGCGGCGCGCTCGTCGCCCGCGCCGGGATCACTGTCGACTTCGGCACCGTCGCCGACGTCCCCGCGGACCCCGGCTCGTTCATCTTCGCCCGGGCCCTCGGCGCCGATCCGGAGGGTGCCGCCGCTCGCACCGCCGCCGCGACGGAGGGCCAGGAGCACTTCGTCGCGTCCACGCTCAAGCACTTCCCCGGGCACGGAGCGGCACCGGGCGACTCCCATCACGCGATCCCGAGCACCAGCATGACGAAGGCCGCCTGGCGCGAAGCGGACGGCGTCCCGTTCGCCGCCGGCATCGAAGCCGGCGCCTCGTTGCTCATGTACGGCCATCTCGCGTACACCGCCGTGGACTCCCGTCCGGCGTCGCTCTCCGCCGAGTGGCATCGCATCGCGCGAGAAGAGCTCGGGTTCGACGGCGTGGCCGTGACGGACGACCTCGGCATGCTGCTGTCCTCGGGGGATCCGGCCTACGCCGACCCCGTCGCGAACGGCGTCGCCGCGGTCGCAGCCGGCAACGACCTCGTGCTCATGATCGCGGGGTCCACGGCGCAGACCGCGACCGAGATGGCCGCGGGGATCGCCGCGGCCGTCGACGCCGGGACGCTCCCCGCCGAGCGACTGGAGGACGCGGCGACCCGAGTGCTCGCCCTGCGGCTGCAGCTCGCCGCAGCGTCGTCGTCGTGGGCGGTCTGCGGGGACTGCGCCGTCCGCTGACGCTCAGGCTGCGGCGCGCTCGTCCGGGCCGAGCCAGGCGGTGAGGAGGGCGGCGCGGAGGCCGGCGCCGCGGTCTGCGAAACCACGCTGGCGCCGGACGTACTCGGCCTTGCCCTCCGGCGTCTCGATGCGTACCGGTTCGACGTCCCACGCCGACAGGTCGTACGGGGCGGCCTGCATGTCGAGCAGTCGGATGTCGCGCGCCAGCTCGAACGCGTCCAGTAGCAGTTCTCCGGGAATGAGCGGGCCGAGTTTCATCGCCCACTTGTACAGGTCCATGCCGGCGTGCAGACAGCCGGGCTGTTCGAGGAGCGGCTGATCCTCTCTCGTCAGTGCCGCGCGGTTGCGAGGCGCCGCCTCCGGAGTGAAGAACCGGAAGGCGTCGAAGTGCGTGCAGCGGAGATCGTGGCCCTCGACCACCGCGTCCGTGCCCTCCTGCCCGAGCCGCAGGGGGACGGCATGCCGATGCTCCGCGGCACGGTAGACCATCGCCCACTCGTGCAGGCCGAAGCAGCCGAACTGCCCGGGCCGGGAGCCGGTGCGGCGCAGCATCAGCGAGACGAGGCGAGCGAGCTCCGGCTTCTCGGCGGCGAAGCGCTGGGCGTCGGGGATCGCGCCGCCGGGTGTGATCCCGGGGGAGTACCAGCGCCATGTCACTCGCTCGGATGCGTCCTGCAACTCCACGCCCGCCCCCGGGTGCCATCGCCGGAGCTGTGCGGGCTTATAGCCGTAGTAGGTGAAGAGGAAGTCCCACACGGGGTGCTTCTCGCTGCGCGCCACACGGTCTCGGTGCTCCGCCGTCAGCGCGTCGGCCCGTTGCCGATGCGCGTCCTCGCGCTGCAGCCAGTCGTCACGCCTGAGGATCATGTCAGCGCAGGATGCCCGCATCGCCGAGCTGGTCGCGGAGGCCAGCGCCGTCCTCTGCGCTCACCCACGGAGCCTCGTCCGCGTCATGGGATTCCATCTCGGCGCGACCGCCGGCGAGCACCGCCTCCGCGGGCAGCAGCCGTCGGATCGCGACACCCGCGACGGAATCCGGGTACTCCTCCTGGAACTGCGTGTAGATGGCCTCGTCATGCTGGCCGTCGTCGCCGATCAGCAGCCATTTGACGTCCGGGAACTCGGTGGCCAGCCGACGGAGATTCGTGAGCTTGTGCTCGCGACCGCTGCGGAACCAGCGGTCGTGCGTGGGACCCCAGTCGGTCAGCAGCAGCGAGCCGGCGGGGAAGAGGTGCCGACCGAGGAACCGCGACAGGGTGGGGGCGACGTTCCAGGCGCCGGTGGAGAGATAGATCATGGGGGCGCCGGGGTGCTGCCGGAGAAGCTGATCGAGCAGAACCGCCATCCCGGGCACAGGAATGCGTGCGTGCTCGTCGACGACGAACGAGTTCCAGAAGGCGATGAAAGGGCGGGGGAGCGCCGTGACCATGACGGTGTCGTCGACGTCCGACACGACACCGAACCGGGTGGCCTCCGCGACGACGAAGGCCCGGGCCTCGATGGGCTCCTGCCCCTCGACAGTGATCGTGAAGGTCTGCCAGCCGGGGTCGAGCTCGGCGCGGATGACGGTGTCGATGACGCCGCCGCGGTCGGCGACCACCCGATGCGTGCTGTCGCCGACATGCACGTCGACCGAGGCGAAGCCCACGGGGATGCCGACGAAGCTGCGCCAGCCGCGGATGCTCGCCGGTTCCCCGTCGCGACCGGGGCGCTGCGGCGGGACGATCAGGACGCGACAGAGCACGCGGACCCACCCGGGGCCGCCGTAGCCCGGGAAAGGCAGCACGGTGGCGTTCCGGCCGCGGCGGCGCGCTCGTCCCTCGCGCCACACGTGCAGGCGGTGCTCGAGACGGGCGAACCAGTGGATCCTGGGCGCCGGGGGTGCGGGGGCCATTGCCTCAGTCTTTCACGTCGGCGTCGGACTCCGCCGCAGGGGCCTCCAGATGACGAGCTTCCAGGCGGTGCAGCAGCCGCTTGCCCAGGTAGGCGAGCACGAGGAACAGGGCGATGACCCCGACGAACAGGTAGCCCGCGAAGTGCACGCGGTCGACGAGCTCACGGAAGCTCCCGGCCGCCAGTGAGGTCACGCTCACGTAGGCCGAGGCCCAGATGATGCAGGCCGGGGTCGTCCAGGCCAGGAAGCGCCGGTAGGGGTACTCGCTCATCCCGACCGTGAGAGGGACGAGGGAGTGGAGGACAGGGAGGAAGCGGGAGAGGAAGATGGCGATGCCGCCGCGTCGCGCGAGGTAGTTCTCCGCGCGGACCCAGTTGTGCTCCCCGATCCGCCGCCCGAGCCAGGAGGCACGGATGTAGGGGCCGAGCCAACGGCCGAGCCAGAAGCCGATGCTCTCTCCGATGAGGGCGCCAACGACGACGGCCACACCCATCGCGATGCCCTCCAGAGGGGTGGCGACGCCCATCGAGGCGATGATGACGATCGTGTCGCCCGGGACGATGAGGCCGATGAGGATGCTCGTCTCTAGCATGACGGCGAGACCTGCGACCAGCGTGCGCGTGACCGGATCGATCGACTGCACGGTGTCGAGGAGCCAGAGCAGGAGGTCGTCCACCCCATGAGGATACGGGAGCGGCCCGGTCCTAGGCTGGAAAGGTGCCCGACCGCCTGAGCTCCCGACCGCTGCCGTCCTGGGTGGCTCCGGAGCGTCTCTTCCCGGCGCTCGCGGCGCGGCGGTCGGACGTGTTCTGGCTCGATGCGGGCGCTGACGCCGTCGAGGGATGGAGCTTCCTTGGCACCGGCGTCGCCGAACCGTTCCCGGAGGACGTGCGCCTGGATGCCGGGTCCGTCGAGGCGGGGATGCCGCCGTTCCGCGGGGGATGGGTCGGCTGGCGGGACTACGAGAGCGGAGCCGCGCGCGCGGGGGCGCCGGTCGCCATCGACCCGGAGCCGGAAGCCCGGACGTGGCTGCGCGTGACCAGGGCCGTGGCGTTCGACCACGCCGCGCACCGCCTGTGGCTTCTAGCCCCGGAGGAAGAGGGGGAGGGCTGGCTGGAGAGTCTCCTGGCCGCCACCAGTCTCGAGACGCCGACGCCGCGGGCAGTGGAGGACCGACACGTCGCCGAGGCCCGCCATACACCCGCCGCGTACGAGCAGCTCATCGAGCGCTGCCGTGACCTCATCCACGCGGGGATCGCCTATCAGCTCTGCCTCACGACGCGGTTCACCGTGCCAGGGACCCACGACCCCGTCGCCGTCTACGAGCGGCTCCGGGCGGCGACCCCTGCCCACCATGGCGGATTCCTGCGCATCGGGGGACGTGCGCTCCTCAGCGCCAGCCCCGAGCAGTTCCTCCACGCCGGCGGTGGGGTCATCCGCACCCGTCCCATCAAGGGGACCCGTCCTCGGGGCGCCGATGCCGCGACCGATGCCGCGCTCGCCGCAGAGCTCGCCGCGGATCCGAAGGAGCGGGCCGAGAACGTCATGATCGTCGACCTCATGCGCAACGACCTCTCCCGGGTGTGCGTGCCGGGGTCGATCCGGGTCGAAGGGCTCTGGGAGGTCGAGAGCTATCCGGCCGTGCATCAGCTCGTCAGCACCGTCAGCGGCACGGCCGCGGAGGGGACCACGGTCGGGGCGCTGCTGGAGGCGGCATTCCCCGCCGGAAGCATGACCGGAGCGCCGAAGCTGTCGGCGATGACGCAGCTGCACGAGCTCGAAGGAGGCCCGCGCGACATCTACGCCGGCTGCTTCGGCTACATCGGCGTGGACGGTGCGCTCGACCTCGCGATGGTGATCCGCAGCATCGTCGTGGACGAGGAGGCCGCGTTCGTCGGAGCCGGTGGCGGGATCACCTGGGGATCGGTTCCCGCAGCCGAGGCGCGTGAGGTCGCCACGAAGGCACGCGCCCCCCTCGCGGCGCTCGGCGCGGAAATGCCCGCCACCTGGCGTTCCGATATCCTGAACTGATCCCGTTGTTCCCTTCAGATTGGTCGTGCGTTCGTTGTCCGAGAACATGTCCACCGCTCCCGTCGACGAGGAGTTCTCCTCGCCGCACGCCATCCAGGCCAAGTGGCAGAAGTACTGGGCGGAGCACGAGACGTTCCTCACGGGCGGCGACGAGGACACGCGGCCGCGGCGCTACGTGCTGGCGATGTTCCCGTATCCCTCCGGTGACCTGCACATGGGGCACGCGGAGAACTACCTGTACTCCGACATCGTCGCCCGCTTCTGGCGACACCGCGGTCACAACGTCCTGAACCCCATCGGGTGGGACTCCTTCGGTCTGCCCGCGGAGAACGCCGCGATCCGCCAGGGCGCCGACCCGCGCGAGTGGACGTACCAGAACATCGCGCAGCAGAAGGTGGGCTTCCAGCAGTACGGCGTCTCGTTCGACTGGAGCCGGGTGCTGCACACGTCCGACCCCGAGTACTACCGCTGGAACCAGTGGCTGTTCCTGAAGATGTACGAGCGCGGCCTGGCGTACCGGAAGAAGAGCCCGGTGAACTGGTGCCCCAACGACCAGACGGTGCTGGCCAACGAGCAGGTCGTCGACGGGCGCTGCGAGCGCTGCGGCTACGAGGTCGTCAAGAAGAAGCTCACCCAGTGGTACTTCCGCATCACCGACTACGCGGACCGCCTGCTCGATGACCTGAACCAGCTCGAGGGGTTCTGGCCGCACAAGGTGCTGCAGATGCAGCGCAACTGGATCGGCCGCTCCGTCGGCGCCGACGTCGACTTCCGCATCGAGGGGCGCGAGGAGCCGGTGACGGTGTTCTCGACGCGCCCCGACACCCTGCACGGGGCGACGTTCTTCGTCGTCGCCCCCGACGGCGACCTGGCCGCCGAGCTCGCCGCCGACGCCGAGCCCGAGGTGCGTGAGCGCTTCCAGGCCTACCTGGCCGAGGTGCAGAAGACCACCGACATCGATCGGCAGTCCACCGACCGCCCCAAGACGGGCGTGTTCCTGGGCCGTTACGCGATCAATCCGGTCAACGGCGAGAAGCTGCCGATCTGGGCCGCCGACTACGTGCTGGCCGACTACGGCCACGGCGCCGTCATGGCGGTCCCGGCACACGACCAGCGCGACCTCGACTTCGCACGCGCGTTCGACCTGCCGGTCAAGGTCGTCGTCGACACCACTGCTCCGGTCACCGGTGCCATGCCGGTCATCGAGGTGGACGAGGACGGCGTCCCGATCGATGCGGATGCCGCGCTCGACGAGCAGAACCCGGCGAAGACCGGCGTCGCGCTCACCGGCGAGGGGCGCATGATCAACTCCGGTCCGCTCAACGGCCTCTCGAAGCGCAACGCGATCGCGCGCGCCATCGAGCAGCTGGAGGCCACGGGGACGGGTCGGGCGGCGAAGAACTACCGCCTGCGTGACTGGCTGATCTCGCGCCAGCGCTTCTGGGGCACGCCGATCCCGATGCTGCACGCCGAGGACGGCCGGATCATCCCGGTTCCCGAGGAGCGGCTGCCCGTGAAGCTGCCGAGCGTGGAGGGCCTGGACCTCAAGCCGAAGGGGACCTCGCCGCTGGGCGGCGCGGAGAGCTGGGTGCGCACGACCGACCCGGAGACGGGCGACCCGGTACTCCGGGACCCCGACACGATGGACACCTTCGTCGACAGCTCCTGGTACTTTCTCCGGTTCCTGTCGCCGAACAGCGACACGGTGGCGTTCGACCCGGCCCAGGCGGCGCGCTGGGCCCCGGTGGACTCGTACATCGGCGGCGTCGAGCACGCGATCCTGCACCTGCTCTACGCCCGCTTCATCACGAAGGTCCTCTTCGACATGGGGCTGATCGACTTCACCGAGCCGTTCTCGAACCTGATCAACCAGGGCATGGTGCTGCTCGACGGACAGAAGATGTCGAAGAGCAAGGGCAACCTGGTGCTGTTCCAGGAGGAGCTCGACGCCCACGGCGCCGACGCCCTGCGCGTCGGTCTGGCCTTCGCCGGTCCGGTGGAGGACGACAAGGACTGGGCGGATGTGTCGACCACCGGCGCGCAGAAGTTCCTCGCGCGCGCCCTGCGGATCGCGCACGAGGTCGCGAGCCCGGTCGACGTCGTCTTCGACGGCGGCGACGCGGCGCTGCGCCGTGCGACGCACAAGCTGCTCGCCGAAGCGCCCGCCCTGGTCGAGCAGACCAAGTTCAACGTGCTCGTCGCCCGTCTGATGGAGCTGGTCAACGTGACCCGCAAGACGATCGACGGCGCTGCCGGTGCCGCCGACCCCGCCGTCCGCGAGGCGGCGGAGACCATCGCCGTCATGCTCGACCTGATCGCCCCGCACACCGCGGAGGAGATGTGGGAGATCCTGGGGCACGAGCCGTCCGTCGGACTCGTGTCGTGGCGCTCCGCCGACCCGGCGCTGCTCGTCGAGGACACCGTCACCGCGGTCGTGCAGATCGGCGGCAAGGTGCGCGCGCAGCTGGAGGTGCCGGCACGCATCGGCGAGGCCGAGCTCGAGGCGATGGCCCGGGCGGACGAGCGCGTCATCCGGTCGACCGGCGATCGCGAGATCGTCAAGGTCGTCGTGCGGGCCCCCAAGATCGTCAGCATCGTCGTCAAGGGCTGAGCCCTCGGCGTGCGAGGAGGCCGTGCGGGAAGGGATGATCCTCGGACCAGGCCCCGATCGGGAACGGCTGTCCTCCACGACGAGTCCCTTCTGCGCGTGTCTTCACGGTTGCTGTGCCCGGAGCCGAGAGGCGGTGGGCGCGGAGCTTAGGGTGACCGGATGACCTCGTCCCCGCCTCCGCCTCCTCCGGCCCGTCGGAGGTTCCGCCTCGGGCTCGGCGCGGCGGTCGTGCTGGCGATCGTCGCGCTCTCCACCGCCGTCGGCCTCGGCCTGATGCAGGGCCAACCGTCGTCCGTCGAGGCCGTTCCGCTTGCGGAGAGCTCCGCGTCGGTCGAGCCCGCGCCCGGGGAGATCTACGTGCACGTGCTCGGGGCAGTCGTGCGCCCGGGCCTGTACGTCCTGCGCACCGACTCCCGGGTCGTCGATGCTCTCGCGGCCGCCGGCGGGTCGACGGATGCTGCCGACCTCGCGGGGGTCAACCTCGCCCGACGTGTCGAGGACGGGGAGCAGATCCTCGTCCCGGTCGTGGGTGCCGTCACCGACCCCTCGGCTGCGCCTCCCGGCGACGGGACGGTCGATCTGAACACGGCGGATCAGGCCGCTCTGGAGGAGCTCCCGGGAATCGGACCGGCGCTGGCCGAGCGCATCGTCGCGTGGCGCGAGGACAACGGTCGGTTCCGCACGGTGGACGACCTCCTGGCAGTGCCGGGGATCGGGGAGAAGGTCCTGGAGGGGCTGCGCGACGCGGTGCGCGTGTGAGAGTCGCCTACCCCTGGGGATCGCAGGTCAGCGTGGCATCTGTGATCACCTGGGTCGCCAGCTCCCGCTCGGACTCAAGCGGATCGCGTCCGTCGACCAGGAGCTGGACGCTCTCATCGGACAACTCGGAGTCGTAGACGTACTGCCCGACGCAGGGATAGAAGTCCGGCATGTCGTCATAGGTCGTCAGGCCGTTCGACCGGTTGATCTCCTCCGCGGACGCCCCGATCTCCTCGGGCGTCGGACGGCTCTCACTGGCGCTGCTCGGCGCGTCGGATGGCTGGGCGCTGGCCGAGGGAGCGCTTTCGGCGGGCAACGCGCCGTTCAGCGCCGAGGAGGCCAGCACGAGCGACACGATGAGCACGATGACCCCGATCACGGCGCCGACGACCGACACGACCATGCCGACGATCGACGGCCACTTCGCGGCGCTTTTCGTGAACAACCCGACCAGCGACACGACGAACCCGGCGAACAGGATCACCGCGCCGACCACGAACAACACGGGGATGAAGGCGAGAATGGCGCCGAGGACGGCCAGGCCCAGCCCGATGAACCCGAGGACCGGCGCCGGCCGAGAAGCAGCGTCAGGGACCTGGTGCGCCGGGGCGGCCGACCCGTATGTCGGCGCCTCGGGATGAGGCGGCGAGGGATTCGTCGGAGCTGAAGTGGGAGCGTACGCGTCCGTCCACCGTGCTCCGTCCCACCACCGCTGGCGCCCGGAACCATCGTCGTACCACCCGGCCGGGACACTCATGCGCTCTCCTCCTCGTTGCGGCAGCGTCTGCCGCGCGCGAGTACCCAGGCTACCCAATCGCCTCGGACGAGGCCGTCACCGCGTCGGTCGCCTCCGACGCCGGCGGTCTCTGCCATCGGAGAAGTGCTCCTCCACACCCTGACTTCCAGGGTCGTTGTCCTCTGCTCCTGCGGCGGCGGTCGCGGCGGGCGGAGCGGGAGTCAGCGCGACTCTAGCGTGATCGGATGCATGAGCTGCCGTGTTCGTCCCCGGGGTCCGAGTGGGGATCCGCGATGACGCGCGACCTTCGCCTGCTGCCGGTGGCGCTCGGTGCCTGGGGTGTGGCCCTGGTCTGCGTGTTCCTGCCGGGAACGGCGGGGTGGCTGGTGGGGGGATGCCTGGCAGCCGCGGTGGTCATCGGCGCCGCGCTCGCGATCCGGCACCGCGCAGTCGCGACGATCGGGGGACTGGTCATCGTGGTGCTCGCGACAGCGGCAGCCGTGGCGTTCACCGTCCTCGTACAGTCCGCGGACCGTGACGCCGTGCACGCGTGGGGAGGCAGAGCCGTCGAAGCGGCGGGGCAGGTGTCGTCATCGGCGTCCGTGGGACGCGATGGGCGTCTGTGGATGGACGTGCAGCTGCGCGGCATCGGTGCGCCCGGAGCCGTGGCGCCGGCGGCCGGTCCAGTGCGCATCGGCATCGAGGAAGGGGAGGGGTTCGTCCTCGGCGCGCAGGTGCGGGTGACCGGTGAGAGTGCGGAAACGGATCCGGGGGAGCGGGCAGCCCTCGTCGTCTTCGTCACCGCCGGAACGGTGGAACAGTCCGCACCCGGCGTCTTCGGATTCGCAGCCGACCTCCGCCGTTCGTTCGTCGAGCGCGCGACGCGGCTCCCCGAACCCGGCGCCGGACTCCTCCCGGGGCTGGCGGTGGGCGACACCACCGCCGTGCCCGTCGCCGTCGACGCCGACATGCGCACGAGCGGTCTCAGCCACCTCACCGCCGTGTCCGGGGCGAACTGCGCGGTCGTCGTCGCTGCGGTGTTCGGGATCGTGGCGTTGAGCGGTGGAACGCGAGCGCTGCGGGTCGTGCTCGCCGCCCTCGCCCTGGCGGCCTTCGTCGTGCTCGTGACGCCGGAGCCGAGCGTCATCCGGGCCGCCACGATGGCCGCGGCGGGCATGCTGTCGATCCTCGTCGGGCGGCCGAGCGCAGGGGCCGGAATCCTGGCCCTGTGCGTGGCCGTGCTCCTCGTCGCCGATCCCTGGCTCGCATCGACGCCGGGATTCGCGCTGTCCGCGGTGGCCTCCGGGTCCCTCATCCTGCTGGCCCCAGCGCTGGCGAACGGGATCGGACGCTGGCTACCCGGTCCGCTCGCCCTGGCGATCGCCGTGCCCCTGGCGGCGCAGCTCGCGTGCGCGCCCGTGATCGCGCTGTTCGCGGAGCAGCAGTCGCTCGTCTCGGTCGTCGCGAACCTCCTCGCCGAGCCGGCGGCGCCGATCGCGACGGTGATCGGGCTCGTCGCCTGTCTCGCTGCGCCTCTCCCACCCGTCGCGGATCTGCTCGCGGCGTGCGCCTGGCTGCCGTCTGCGTGGATCGCGGCCGTCGCCCATGTCACTTCCGGGCTCCCTGGCGCTCAGGTGCTCCTCCCCGCGGGGCTCGGCAGCGCTGCCCTCGTTGCGCTGGTGACCGTCGCGATCGCCATCGTGTGCTGCCGCGGAAGGCCGGGCCCCCGGGGGGTCGCGCGCCCGGACGTCGTGACGGTGCGGTCTCGTCCGCCGGGGCTCTCGACGTCCGGCGGCGTCCTCACCATCGTCCGATGCGTGGCGGCCGGCGTTCTCATCGTTGTGGCGTCCGTCGGTGCTTCCCGCGTGCTGGTCGACGGTCCGCTCGCCCCGCTCGTGACGCCGCACGGGTGGGTGATCGCCGCATGCGACGTGGGCCAGGGCGATGCGATCCTGGTGCGTTCGCAGGACGCGATCGCGCTCATCGACACGGGACCGGACGCGGGTGCGCTCGATGCCTGCCTCCGCTCGCTGAGCATCGACCGCATCGATCTGCTCGTGCTCACGCATTTCGACGCGGACCACGTCGGGGGTGCGGCCGTGCTCGAAGGGCGGGTGGGTACGGTGCTGCACGGACCGCCCGCCGATGACGCCGATACGCGCGTGCTCGACGACCTGGCGCGGGCGGGCGCTGCCCTCCGTCCGGTCGGCGCCGGGGACCGGGGCGCTCTCGGCCAAGCGTCGTGGCGAGTGCTCTGGCCGCGGAAGGACAGCGTCGCCTTCCCACCGGGCAACGATGCGAGCGTCGTCACCGAGTTCGCCGGGGGAGGAGTGCCCCGTGCCCTGTTCCTTGGCGATCTCTCCGCGGCCCCGCAACGTGCGCTGCTCCGCGGTACGCCGCTGACACGATACGACGTGCTGAAGGTCGCCCACCACGGCAGCGCTGACCAGGAGCCGGCCCTCTACGAGGCTCTGCAGCCGAGCGTGGCGCTCATCACGGTCGGCGCGGAAAACGACTACGGGCACCCGCGTCGGGAGACCCTCGATCTTTTGTCGGCGCTCGGCGCGCAGGTCTACCGCACCGATCACGACGGCCGCACGCTGCTCGGCGTCGAGGACCATGCCCTCCGCGTCTGGACCGATGGCGCGCCGCCCTGAGTCGGGTGTCCGACACCGCCGGTAGGCTGGTCCCATGGCAGCTTCCCGTCCTCCCTCCCGCGGCGGCGCGAAGGCCACGAAGATCCCGCAGGTGTCGTGGCGAGAGCCTCACCCCGCGCCGCTGGTGCTCGTCTCGGGCCCGGAAGAGGTCTGCGCCGAACGCGCGATCGCCGGGGTGCGCGACTACCTCCGTGCCGAGGATCCGGCGCTCGAGGTCAGCGACGTCCGTGCCGACGACTACGCTCCCGGCACGCTGCTCTCCCTGACCTCGCCGTCGCTGTTCGGAGAGCCGCGACTGGTCCGCGTGTCCGGCGTGGAGAAGTGCTCCGACGCGTTCCTCCAAGAGGCCATCGGGTATCTGGAGAACCCGCAGGAGGGGGCGACCGTCGTCCTGCGGCACACCGGAGCCAGCGTCCGCGGGAAGAAGCTCCTCGACGCCCTCCGCGCGGGGACCGGCGGCGGGATCGAGATCGCCTGCCCCGCCATCAAGCGCGACGGCGACCGGGTCGACTTCGCGGCGGGGGAGTTCAAGGCGGCCAAGAAGCGCATCGCTCCGCCGGCACTCCGAGCGCTCGTCTCGGCATTCGCCGACGACCTCACCGAGCTCGCCGCTGCATGTCAGCAGCTCATCGGCGATGTCGACGGCGACATCACCGAAGAGGTCGTCACCAAGTACTACGGCGGCCGGGTCGAGGTGTCGGCGTTCGTCGTCGCCGACACCGCCATCGCTGGCCGATACGGTGAGGCTCTCGTGGCGCTCCGCCACGCCCTGTCCTCCGGCGCAGACCCGGTGCCGATGGTCGCCGCGTTCGCGATGAAGCTGCGCACGATGGCGCGCGTCGCCGGCAACCGTGAACCCAGCAGGCAGCTCGCCCAGCGCCTCGGGATGAAGGACTGGCAGGTAGACCGCGCGCGCCGCGACCTGGCGGGATGGAACGAGCGCTCCCTGGGAATGGCGATCCAGGCGACTGCGCGCGCCGACGCCGAGGTCAAGGGTGCAGCGCGCGACCCCATCTTCGCGCTTGAGCGCATGGTGACGGTCATCGCCACCCGTGAGCCGTTCGGGGGCTAGGGCTCTCGCCCCCGGAAAGCAGAAAGCCCGCCTCACGAGGAGACGGGCTTTCCGGAAGTCAGAAGCTCAGAGAGCGGCGACCTGCTTGGCGATCGCCGACTTGCGGTTCGATGCCTGGTTCTTGTGCAGCACACCCTTGCTGACGGCCTTGTCGAGCTTGACCGAGGCCTTCTTCAGGCTCTTCTCTGCTGCGGCCTTGTCGCCGGCGGCGACGGCCGCGCGGGTCTGGCGGACGAGAGTCTTCAGCTCGCTCTTCACGGCCTTGTTGCGCGCGTGAGCCTTCTCGTTGGTCTTGTTGCGCTTGATCTGCGACTTGATGTTTGCCACGTGTGGACGCTTTCTGTACAGGAGTTATTCGGAGTGCCGGCAGCAGAAGAGGGCTGCTGCACGGCGGTCGTGAGGGAAGAACCCACACGCAAGCCAAGAGTCGAGTCTACCAGCACCGGACCGGATCGTGTGAAACGGCGCCGTCCCGGCGAGACGCCGTCGCGCGGAGGGTGGGACCGGGTGCAGAATCATCCTCAACGACGATGACGTCAAGGAGCCCGATGACCCCCCTCAGCACCGACCCGACCGCGCGTGCGCGGCTTCGCTGGTCCGCCGCCACCTCAGCCATCCAGATCGAGGGTTCCCGCCGTGCAGACGGAGCGGGCCGGTCGATCTGGGACGACGAGATCGCGAAGCCCGGACGCATCCGCGACGGCTCGACGGCGGAGCCGGCCTGCGACAGCTATCGCCGTGTGGCGGATGACGTCGCCCTGGTGGCCGGTCTCGGACTCGACCGGTACCGGTTCTCGATTCCGTGGGCGCGCGTGCAACCGGACGGACACGGACCCGGGAACGTCGCGGCACTGGACCACTACGCCCGCGTCGTCGATGCTCTGCTCGAGGCCGGAGTCACACCCTTCCCGACGCTCTATCACTGGGAGCTGCCGAGCCCGGTCGAGGCCGACGGCGGCTGGCTCGCCCGCGACACCGCCGAACGCTTCGGGGAGTACGTCGCCCTCGTCGCCGCCCGCCTCGGAGACCGGGTGTCGTCGTGGTACACGCTGAACGAGCCTGCCATGACCACCCTGCAGGGCTACGCGGTCGGCGCGCTCGCACCAGGCAGGCAGCTCTTCTACGGCGCGCTTCCGACCGCGCACCATCAGCTGCTCGCCCATTCCCGAGCCGCTGACGTGCTGCGAGACCAGGGTGCGGAGAGCGTGGGGCTCGTCAACAACCACACCTGGGTCCTGCCGCTGCGGGACACCGAAGAGGATCATGCCGCAGCCGCGGTGTACGACCTCCTGCACAACCGGCTGTTCAGCGAGCCGCTGCTCTCCGGGACGACACCGGATCTGGAGGCGCTCGGGCTTCCGCCGCTGCCCCTCCTCGGCGACGACCTCGCACGCATCGCGGGATCGATCGACTTCTATGGCGTGAACTTCTACAACCCGACGACCGTCACCGCCGCGAGTCCCGGGAACGACATCCCGTTCGAGATCGTGCCGACACCCGGAGTCCCCGTCACCGGGTTCGGACCCGAGTGGCCGATCATGCCGTCCGCTCTGCGTGATCTCTTGATCGATCTGCACCGCCGCCACCCGGGCATGCCTCCGATCATCATCGGAGAGAACGGAGCTTCCTTCCCGGAGCCCGACGTCGCCGGTCCTGTGGAGGACATCGACCGGATCGCCTACCTCTCCGCGCACATCGACGCGGTGGGCGAGGCCATCGCCGCCGGCGTCCCCGTCGAGGAGTACACAGTCTGGTCGCTGCTCGACAACTGGGAGTGGATGGACGGCTACACGCAGCGGTTCGGTCTCGTGCACGTGGACTTCTCGACGGGGGAGCGGATTCCGAAGGCCTCTTATGGCTGGTATCGGGAGCTCGTCGCGGGCGCTCATGCGGCCCGCACCGCCGGGGCGGCACGCGCATGAGCGGGGCCCCGGGCATCGCCACCCGCAGGGCGGGCCTGCGCTGGATGTCGTTGTTCACCCTCGCCTGGCTCGCCATCTGGACCGTCCAGCTCACCCCGGTCCAGCTCCTTCTCCCGCTGCAGCTCGACACTCCTGAGGACGACTGGATCCGTGGCGTCGTCTCCTCCGGGATCGTGCTCGGAGTGGGTGGTCTCGCCGGCGTCGTCGCCGGGCCGCTCGCCGGAGCGCTCTCGGACCGCGCCCGTGCCGGCGCACACCGACGGCGGCCATGGGCTCTGGGCGGCGTCGCGCTCACCGCCGCGTGTCTCGTGCTCACCGGATTCGCCGAGGGGCCGTGGGCGGTCGGCGCCGGCTGGGTCGGCGTCTCGATCGGCGTCGCTGTCTCCTCCGCCGCGTTCACCGCGCTCATCGCCGACCAGCTCCCGACCACGCAGCGCGGCGCCGCGTCCGCCGCGGTCGGTTCGAGCCAGGCGGTCGGCATCGTGCTCGGGGTCGGCCTGGTCGTGCTGCTGGGCCTCGGTATCGTCGCCGGGTATCTCCTCCTCGCCGGCATCATCGCGGTGGTGGGCATCGCCGCGGCGCTGCTGCTGCCGGACCCGCCGAGCACCGATGCGCTGCGTCCGCAGCGCATCGGGCGTCCCCGGCTGGCGTCGCTCCGCGACCGCGACTTCGCCTGGATGCTCTCCGGTCGGCTCGTCACGAACATCGGCAACGCTCTCGGGACGGCCCTGTTCCTCTTCTTCCTCCTTCACGGCCTCGGCCAGGAGAGCACGACCGCACAGGACAACCTCCTTCTCCTCATCGTCGTCTACACCGTCTTCGTCGTGATCGCCTCGGTGATCACCGGGATCATCTCCGACCGCACCGGCGAGCGGCGTCGACTCGCTGTGGCGGCCACGGTCGTGCAGGCGGCGTCGGGCGTGGTAATCGTGGCTCTACCCACCTTCGAGATGACGATGATCGCCGCCGCGCTCATGGGCGTCGGCTACGGCACCTTCTCTACGGTGGGACTCGCGTTCGCGGCCGATCTGCTCCCGGATGAGCAGGACCACGCGCGCGACCTCGGCATCGTGAACGTGACCGCCGCCCTCGGCCAACTCATCGGACCCGTGCTCGGAGCGGGGCTCGTCGCCCTGGCCGGCGGGTTCTGGCTCGTCTTCCTCGCGGCGGCCGTCCTGTCGCTCGTCGGGGGAGGACTCACCGCGGCCGCGCGGCCTCGGGTGCTCTCAGCGTGACGCCCTGCGTTGCTCGATCGTCGCGATCGCGAGCGCGAGGACGGCGTTGAACACCCGCGGGCGCATGGCCGTGAGAAGGTGCGTGGTCCGCGGCACGACGATGAGCTCCGCCTCGGGGGCCAGACGCCGGAACAGGGGCTCGTTCAGCCGGAGCTGATCGTACTGGCCGTTCACGAACCACAGGGGCACCTCGATGCGGGGGACAGCGGCGGCGACGTCCAGGGCGGCGAGGCTGCGGAGCGTCTGGTCCTGGATGTCGAGCGCATAGCCGCCGGCGGCGAAATCCCCGCGATTCTCCTCGGGGATCGTCGCGGCGAGCATGCGCTGCGTCAGCCACATGCCACGGTCGGGCAGGGAGTCGACCGCGCGGGCGAACAGGCGGTACGCGCGCAGTCCGGCGCCGCGGGGGAGCGAGGTGCATGCGGCGGCGACGAGTCCGTCGACGGGCGGAGGCTCCGCGCCACCGGTGTACGCCAGGGAGAGCAGCCCGCCCATCGAGTGCCCGACCAGCAGGACGGGGCCCCGCTCCGCGGCGGCGCGGACGGCGGCGTCGATCGTGTGCAGCGCCTCGTGGAGGGTGAAGTCCTCGGCCATCCGGCTGCCGTGGCCGGGAAGGTCGACGGCGGTGACGGGATGTCCGTGCGCCTCCAGGTACTCGATCTGCGACCGCCACATGGTGGCCGACGTGCGGATGCCGTGCACGAGGACGGTCTGGACGGTCACGCCTTCAGCATAGGGAAAGCGGGGCCGGTGGATGAACCACCGACCCCGCTTCGACACGAGATGTGTCAGAGGATGTTACTTCTCCCAGCCGACGTTCTCGACCGGCGTGATGCCGAACAGGTCGAGACCCACGTAGGGCTCCGGCGTCAGGTTGGCCAGACCCTCCTGAACCGTGTAGATCTGCGGGCCGTTGTACAGCGGGATGAGACCCCAGCGCTTGTAGATCTCGGGCTCGAGCTCCATGGCGGCCTTGGTCTGCGCCTCGGGGTCGCTCTGCGACTCGACCTTGTCCTTGATCTCCGCGTCGAGCTCGGCGTCACCGACACCCGACAGGTTCAGACCGGAGTCCGAGCAGTAGAGCTGGCAGAACCAGGCGGCACCGAACGGGTCGGACGAGGTGAAGCGGAGTCCGGAGACGTCCCAGTTCTTCGAGGTGTAGTCGTCGGAGAACTGGCTGGCGGGACGCACATCGACCTTGACGTCGATGCCGATCTCCTTCTCCTGCGCCTGCAGCGACTGCGCGAGCGCCTTGGCGGTCGCGGTGTCGTTCCAGATGGGGTAGACCACGGAGAGCTTGACGCCGTCCTTCTCGCGGATGCCATCCGAGCCTTCGGTCCAGCCGGCCTCGTCGAGGAGCTTCTTGGCGCCCTCGACGTCGAACTCCCAGCCGGCGGCCTTCATCGAGTCGGTGTAGCCGGGCTGGAAGGAGAACAGGGTGAGCGAACCGGCCGGGTCCTCTTCGTAGCCGAGGCCGTTCCAGGCGATCTGCTTCTGCTGGTCGATGTTGATGGCCTTGAAGAACGCCTCACGGACCTTGACGTCCTCGAACTGCGGCTTCGTCGCGTCGACCTGCAGGATGGTGTTCGCCGTCTGCTGGGCGCGGTAGACGACCGCACCGTCGACGTCCTTGACCTGGTCGATGAGCTCCTGGGAGCCCGTCTCCACCATGTCGACCTCGCCGTTCTTGAAGGCGTTGACGCCGGCCTGGCCGTCCATGCCCGTCATGGTGACCTTGTCGAGCAGCGGAGCGTCGCCCCACCACTCGGGGTTCGGCTTGAAGGAGATGTAGCCCTTGTTCGCGTCGAACTCGTCGACGGTGTACGGGCCGGCACCCCACTCCGGGTGCGGGTTGTCGATCATCGCCTCGTTGAAGACGTCCGGGTCGGCGAGGGCCGGGTGGATCACGCCGCCGTTGAACGGCATCTGCGGCCAGGCGAACTCGCCCTTGAAGGTCACGATGGCCGTCTTGGGGGAGTCGCCCTGCTCGACGGACTCGATCTCCTTGTAGCCATCGGTCGCGTTCGGGTTGAAGCCCTCGTCGTAGGAGCGGTTGGCCTTCCACGTGGCATCGATGGCGGTCCAGTCCATGTCGGTGCCGTCGTTCCAGTGGGCCTCGTCGGTGAACGTGAACGTCAGGACCGTCTTGCCGTCCTTGACCTCGTTCTTCCACTCCGACAGGTAGTTGTCGTTCTTGTACTGCGTGCCGTCCGGCTCCATCAGGATCAGCTGCGGCGTGTACCACGCGGCGATGCGGGCGGTGTCCGCGCTGCCGTCGCTGTTGAACGCGTTGAGCTGGTCGGGGACCTCGCGGATGGCGAAGTTGACTTCGCCGCCTTCCTTCAGGTTCTCGCGCGGCTGCGGGTTGTAGTTCGCCATTTCGACTTCGGCAGCTTCGCCGTTGTCGCCGCTGTTGCCACTGCCGCCGTTTCCGGCAGCGCACCCGCTGATCGCGAGTGCGAGAACGCCGGTGAATGCCAGCGCTCCCATCAGCTTGTACTGCTTCATGGTGCTCCTTTCGCCTTACGGCGTGTCATAAAGGGAAGAATAGTTCGAGCCTCATACCGGTACGCCGCCGTGCGGTGAATAGCGTCTAACCGTTATCGGACGGTGACCACCCTCGGCCCCGGCCGTGCCCGCGTCAGACCGTCGCCGGCTTCGTGCTGACCGTGTCGGGATCGAACACGACGCGCTGCCGCGTGCGCTCGATGTCCGGGTCGGGGACCGGGATCGCCGAGAGCAGAGCCTTGGTGTAGGGGTGCTGCGGATTGTCGAACACCTCGTCCACATCGCCGTGCTCGACGAAATCGCCGAGGTACATCACGGCGACCCGATCGGCGATGTGGCGGACGACGGAGAGGTCGTGCGCCACGAAGAGGTACGACAGCCCGAGCTTGACCTTGAGCTCATCGAGGAGATTGATCACGCCGGCCTGGATCGACACGTCGAGCGCGGAGACCGGCTCGTCGAGAACGACGATCTTGGGGTTCGTCGACAGCGCGCGGGCGATGCCGATGCGCTGTCGCTGACCACCCGAGAACGCCTGGGGGAAGCGATCGCGATGCGCCGGATTGAGGCCGACGAGATCCATGAGCTCACCGACACGACGGTGCACCTCGGCGCTCGGCGTTCCGATCGCGAGAAGCGGCTCCGCGATGATGTCGGCGACGGTCAGGCGAGGATCCAGAGCACCCATCGGGTCCTGGAAAACGATCTGGATGTCGCGACGCAGTGCGCGCTCGACCTTGTGGCTGCGGATGTCGTTGACACTCGTGCCGGCGATCACGATGTCGCCCTCGGTCTGCTTGACCATGTCCATGATCTGCAGCAGCGTCGTCGTCTTGCCGGAGCCGGACTCGCCGACGATGGCCATCGTCTCGCCCTCGCGCACGTCGAAGCTGATCCCCTTGATCGCGTGGACCTCACCGACCTTGCGCTTGAGGAACGCCCCCTTCAGAAGGGGGAATGTCTTGGTGAGGTTCTTCACCTCGAGCGTGATCGGCCGCTCCTCGCGGGGAAGGCGGGTGAGGTCGCTCTCGGGGACCTCGCGCACGGGGTACACCGGTAGCCCGCCGAGCATGCCCCCATCCTCGATCTCGTCCGCACGGATACAGGCCGCACGGTGTTCTGACACGCCTCCCGTGTGAACGGGGAGAAGCTCGGGCTCCTTCGCGCGGCAGGCGTCGATCACGATGGGGCAGCGGTCCGCGAACGGGCACGCATCGGGCAGGTCGATGAGCAGGGGCGGGTTGCCCTTGATCGGGGTCAGGGGCTCCTTCTCGGCCTTGTCTACGCGCGGGATGGCGCCGAGGAGTCCGATCGAGTAGGGCATCCGGGTCTTGTGGAACAGCTCCCTGACCGGGGCCTGCTCGACGGGCTTGCCCGCGTACATGACCATGACGTCGTCGGCGGTGCGGGCCACGACACCCATGTCATGCGTGATCATCATCACGGCCGCGCCGGTCTCGTCCTGTGCCTTCTCGATGAGGTCGAGGATCTGTGCCTGAATCGTCACGTCCAGAGCAGTGGTCGGCTCGTCGGCGATGATCAGCTTGGGGTCGTTCGCCATCGCGATGGCGATGACGACGCGCTGGCGCATGCCTCCGGAGAACTCGTGGGGGAAGGCCTTCATGCGCTTCTCCGGCTCCGGGATCCCGACCAGCTTGAGAAGGTCGATGGCCCGGGCGTTGGCCTCCTTGCCGCTCATGTTGCGGTGCACGGTCAACGCCTCGATCAGCTGCGTGCCGATCGTGTACACGGGAGTCAGCGAGGTCAGCGGGTCCTGGAAGATCATCGACAGGCCGTTGCCGCGGATCGTGGAGAGCTGCGCGTCCGTCTTGCCGATCAGCTCCTGGCCGTCGAACATGATCGAGCCCGACACCTTGGCGTTCTCGTCGAGCAGGCCCATCACCGCCAGGGAGGTGACCGACTTGCCCGATCCGGACTCTCCGACGATGCCGAGGGTCTTTCCGGCCTCGAGGTCGAAGGAGACGCCGCGGACGGCGTGGACACGACCGGCCTCAGAGGCGAAGCTGACGTTGAGGTCGCGGACGGAGAGGATGGGGCTCATGCGCGGCCTCCAGCAGCCGAGGTGGGATCGAGGGCATCACGCAGACCGTCGGCGATGAGTGCCATCGACACGGTGAGCAGAGTGAGGACGAGGGCCGGGAAGTAGAACAGCCACGGCGAGCTCGTGATGGTCGTGCTCCCCTCGCCGATCAGGGAGCCGAGGGAGACATCGGGGATCTTGACGCCGAAGCCGATGAACGACAGGCCAGTCTCAGTCGTCACGGCGGCGACGATGCCCAGGGTGAAGTTGATCACCAGAAGTGATCCGATGTTGGGGACCAGGTGCCGCAGGACGATGCGTCCGCCACGGACCCCCATGTAGCGCGCGGCCTGCACGTACTCGCGTTCGCGGAGCGACAGCGCCATAGTCCAGATGATGCGCGCGGGGAAGAACCATCCGACGAAGATCATCACCAGGGCGATGACCCACCAGACGCCGCCGGAGTCGTTCGAGACGACCGACAGGATGAGGAAGGTCGGAACGACCATCATGAAGTGGATCACCAGAAGAGCGATGCGCTCGAACCAGCCGCCGAAGTAGGCGGCAGCCGTGCCGACGAGTGCCGAGAGGATCGTCGTGCCGAGAGAGACGGTGATGGCGATCATGAGCGAGCGCTGCAGACCGACAGCGGTCTGCGTGTACGTGTCGTTGCCGGCGCCGTTGGTCCCGAACCAGTGGTCGGCCGACGGGGGCGAGCTCAATGCCAGGAAGTCCATGTCATTCACCGCGTAGCGCGACAGCAACGGTCCGAGCGTCGCGAAGAGGATCAGGACGAACAGCACGATGATGCCGCCGACAGCGGGCTTGTTGCGCAGGAACCGACGCGTGTACAACGTCCACTTCGAGAGCGACTTGTCGGCGGGCTGCGGAGGCCCGACAGGCGGCTCGACGAGGGGATCGATCATTTCCGTGGTCATTTTCAGCTCACCCTCACTCGCGGGTCGAGGATGACCACGATGATGTCCGCCAGCACGGCGCCGATCGCGGTCAGAACGGCGCCGAACGCGGCGACCGCCACGACACCGTTGATGTCGTTCTGGTTGATGGTGTCGAGGAAGTAGCGCCCCATGCCCTGCCAGGCGAAGATCGTCTCCGTCAGGATCGCGCCGGTGAAGATCGTCGGGATCGTGAAGGCGACCTGGGTGGCGACGGGGATGAGAGACGTGCGGAGCGCGTGCTTCCGGATCGCCTGGGCCTTCGTGAGCCCCTTGGCGCGCGCCGTGCGGACGTAATCGGCGTTGATGTTGTCGAGCAGCAGGGAGCGCTGAAGGAAGTGATACTGGGCGTAACCGACCAGCACCAGAGCGATCGTCGGCAGGGTGACGTGCTGGAGCGCATCGATGATCGTGGGGAAGAAGCCGGTGACCCCGGGACTGGAGGAGCCGGTGACGTAGAAGATGCGCACGCCGGTCGCCTCGTTGAGGGCGATGGCGAGGAGCACCACGGCGAGACCCGCCACGATGATGTTGATGTTCATCGTGATGATCGAGGTCGCCTGGCCGATGCGATCGGCGAGCTTGTACTGACGAGAGGCGGTGTACACGCCCAGCCAGACGCCGAGGACGGCGGCGATGATCGTGGCTCCGAGGACGAGCTCGGCG
This sequence comes from Microbacterium sp. LCT-H2, assembly GCF_001866135.1. GTDB lineage: Bacteria > Actinomycetota > Actinomycetes > Actinomycetales > Microbacteriaceae > Microbacterium. The sequence goes on along the minus strand of NZ_MODW01000005.1, from coordinate 105,791 downwards.
CTGACCCACATGCGATAGGCGACCTGCTCGTTCACCGACTGCCCCGTCGGGCTGACGCCCCAGTCCCATCGCAGCAGAATCCCCGAGAACCAGGTCCACCACCGTTCGATCAGCGGGACGGTGTCGCTCAGGTTGCGGGGGATGAGGACGTTGTCGATCTGCTCAGGACTGAGCGGAGGGCGACGACCCACATAGTTGCTGCGCGGATCGAGGAAGCCCCACGCGAGGAAGTAGGTGAGGTTCGTCGCGACCACGATCATGAGCAGCCAGCCGAGGGCACGGCGCGCGAGGTACTTGATCAAGGGGGATTTGTCTTTCTCTTCTCCAGACGCGCTCGGGGTCTGCCGACGCAACGCTGAGCCGGGCGGATGATCGGGTTTCATCCGCCGTTCCGCGCGACGCGACAGCCCTCACGGAGTCTGTGACGGAGTCGTATCGCTTACGGGATCCGGTGTCACGGATTGATCCCGGGCAACTTCGGGAGACTATCACCGATACGCACGAATGGGGATTATGAGGACCCTCACCGTAGAATCGACGGGACATGTCCCCACGCGCTCTCACCCCGCTTCAGCCTGCCGCGACGCCGGCTGCGCAGATCCGCAACTTCTGCATCATCGCCCACATCGACCACGGCAAGTCGACCCTGGCCGACCGCATGCTCCAGATCACGGGCGTGGTCGCGGAGCGGGACATGCGCGCCCAGTACCTCGACCGCATGGACATCGAGCGGGAGCGGGGCATCACGATCAAGAGCCAGGCGGTCCGGATGCCGTGGGCTCTGGGTCAGGCGCAGGGCCCGGACGAGGTGTTCGCGCTCAACATGATCGACACCCCCGGTCACGTCGACTTCACGTACGAGGTCTCCCGGTCGCTGGCCGCGTGCGAGGGGGCCATCCTCCTCGTCGACGCCGCGCAGGGCATCGAGGCCCAGACGCTGGCCAACCTCTACCTCGCGCTGGAGAACGACCTCCACATCATCCCCGTCCTCAACAAGATCGACCTCCCCGCGGCCGACCCCGAGAAGTACGCGAAGGAACTGGCCTCTCTCATCGGGGGCAAGCCGGAGGACGTGCTGCGTGTCTCCGGGAAGACCGGCATGGGGGTCGAGGATCTCCTCGACCGGATCGTCGAGGAGATCCCGGCTCCGGTGGGCGACGCGGACGCACCCGCGCGGGCCATGATCTTCGATTCCGTGTACGACGCCTACCGCGGCGTGGTCACCTACGTGCGGATGGTCGACGGCAGCCTCTCGCCCCGGGAGCGCATCCAGATGATGTCCACCGGTGCGAACCACGAGGCCCTCGAGGTCGGCGTGTCGAGCCCGGAGCCCACCCCGACCAAGGGCCTCGGCGTCGGCGAGGTGGGCTACCTCATCACCGGCGTGAAGGACGTGCGGCAGTCGAAGGTCGGCGACACGATCACGAACGCGCGCAAGCCCGCGGCGGAGGCGCTTCCCGGCTACACGGACCCCAAGCCGATGGTCTTCTCGGGCATCTACCCGATCGACGGCAGCGACTACGCCGAACTGCGCGAGGCGCTCGACAAGCTCAAGCTCTCCGACGCCTCGCTGCAGTACGAGCCGGAGACCTCCGTGGCGCTCGGCTTCGGGTTCCGCTGCGGGTTCCTCGGCCTGCTGCACCTGGAGATCGTGACCGAGCGCCTTTCGCGGGAGTTCGGCCTCGACCTCATCACCACCGCCCCGAGCGTGATCTACGAGGTCGTCACGAGCGACACCGGCGAGACGGTGACCGTGACGAACCCGAGCGAGTACCCCGACGGCCGTATCGGCTCGGTGTCCGAGCCGATGGTCAAGGCGGCGATCCTGCTGCCGAAGGACTACGTCGGCACCGTCATGGAGCTGTGCCAGTCGCGGCGCGGCACGCTGCTCGGCATGGAGTACTTCTCGGAGGAGCGCGTCGAGCTGCGCTACAACATGCCGCTCGGCGAGATCGTGTTCGACTTCTTCGACCAGCTCAAGTCCAAGACGCAGGGCTACGCCTCGCTCGACTACGAGCCTTCGGGGCAGCAGGAGGCCGACCTCGTCAAGGTCGACATCCTCCTGCAGGGCGAGAAGGTCGATGCGTTCAGCTCGATCGTGCACCGCGACAAGGCCTACGCCTACGGCACGATGATGGCGGAGCGGCTGCGCAAGCTCATCCCTCGCCAGCAGTTCGAGGTGCCGATCCAAGCCGCGATCGGTGCGCGCATCATCGCCCGGGAGACGATCCGCGCGATCCGCAAGGACGTGCTCGCCAAGTGCTACGGCGGTGACATCACCCGCAAGCGCAAGCTCCTCGAGAAGCAGAAGGAGGGCAAGAAGCGCATGAAGATGGTGGGCCGTGTCGAGGTGCCGCAGGAGGCGTTCATCGCCGCGCTCTCCGGCGACGTCGAGACCAAGGACAAGAAGTAGCCCACCCCGCTGAGCCGGTCGACGCGCGCGGTTTTCAGGGTCCGTCCGCGCTGGGTCGCTGAGCCTGTCGAAGCGCACCGTACGACCTCGACAACGACGGAAGGTCCTCCCACCGATTCTCGATTAACGCCATCTTTTTCCGGCGATTCCACCCCTGGATCTGCTTCTCCCGGAAGAAGGCCGCGTCGACGGTGTCGAAGTGCTCCGCGTAGACCAGCGAGACCGGTCTCCGGTGGCGCGTATGGATGGCGGCGAACGCGTCGTCGTGGTTGTGCTCCCAGATGCGGGCTTCGAGGTCGCCGTTCGTGCTGCCCGTGTAGAAGCTGCTGTCACGGCATTCGAGGATGTAGGTCCATGGCATCCGGCCATCATGGTGGAGGTGTGTGCGGGTTTCCGGGGCGTGGGCGATTCCTTCGACAAGCTCAGGGACCGACCGTTTTGTGGAGGAGCCCTTCGACAAGCTCAGGGACCCACCCTTCGACAAGCTCAGGGACCCACCCTTCGACAAGCTCAGGGACCCACCCTTCGACAAGCTCAGGGACCCACCCTTCGACAAGCTCAGGGACCCAGCCTTCGACAAGCTCAGGGACCCAGCCTTCGACAAGCTCAGGGACCCAGCCTTCGACAAGCTCAGGGACCCACCCTTCGACAGGATCAGGGACCCGGGATTCCCGGGGGATGTGACGGCGCGCGGCGCAGGGGGTGTTCGCTCAGGGAACCCGAAGTAGGCTGGATCTCATGCGGCGCGGGACTTTCCGAGACGACACGGTGGACTATGCGGCCGTGGGTGCGACCCACGCCCCCGATCTGATGCAGTACCCGCCGGAGCGCAGCATCCCGGCGGAGGAATCCTGGCGGATCGGCAGTGGCGAGGAGCGTTTCCAGACGGCCGGCGAAGCCCTGCTGTCGTGGACGGCGCAGCGTGCGGCCGGGCTGTCCGTGGAGGACGTCCGTCCGGCTCCCGGTCCCGCCTATGCGGGCGTGAGCTTCGACGCCGAGGGCAATCCCATCGCGCCGAGCAAGCGGGATGTTGAGCCGCGCTACGACGCCGAGGGGATGCCCTTCGTGGGCGCGGGCATGACGCTGCACCTGCGGGGCCGAGTCGGCGGCATGCGCGCCGACTCCGAGCTGCGTGTGATCTCGGTCACGGAGGAGACCCGGCGGATCGGCTTCGTGCTGGGCACGGTCGGAGGCTCCGTGGTCAGCGGCGAGGAGTCGTTCGACGTGGACTGGCGCGAGGACAACGACGAGGTCTGGTTCACGGTCCGGGCCTTCGACGCCCCGAACACGCTGCTCTACCGTCTCGTCCCCGCTCTGATGAAGCGCCGCCGTCGCGAGCTCTTCGCGCGCTACCTCCGCGCGATCTCCCCGCTCTACGCGACCCCGGTGTGATGGCGGGACCACTTCCGCTCGGGGATCCGGCGCCCGCGGACGGGCGACTCCCCGCCGATCTCCCGACCTCCGCCGAGACGCCGTTCTCCGCCTACCTCCACATCCCGTTCTGCCGGGTGCGCTGCGGCTACTGCGACTTCAACACGTACACGTCCGGTGAGCTCCGCGGGGCGAAGCAGGAGGACTACGCGTCCACCCTCATCGGGGAGATCGCCCTCGCGCGCACGGTGCTGGACGAGGCCGGAGCGCTGCGCCCGATGGACACGGTGTTCTTCGGCGGCGGCACGCCCACGCTGCTTCCCGCGGGAGACCTCGCCCGCATGCTGGGAGCGGCCACCGCGGCGTTCGGACTCGCACCGGGCGCGGAGGTCACGGTCGAGGCCAACCCCGACACCGTGACCCCGGAGGTCGCGCGCATCCTCGCCGAGGCGGGGGTCACGAGGCTGTCCATCGGCATGCAGTCCGCCGTCCCGCACGTCCTCGCCGCGCTCGACCGGACGCACCGACCGGAGAACGTGCGCACAGCCGTCGCCGCCGCGAAGGAGGCCGGACTCGCGGTCAGCGTCGACCTCATCTACGGCGCACCGGGGGAGACCCTCGCCGACTGGGAAGCCTCGCTCGACGCCGCCCTGGCCCTGGAGTCCGACCACATCTCCGCCTACGCCCTCATCGTCGAGGACGGCACGAAGCTCGCCCGTCAGATCCGTCGCGGCGAGGTGCCGACCCCGGACGACGACCTCCAGGCCGACATGTACGAGCTGGCGGACGAGCGCCTCGCCGCCGCCGGGTTCGAGTGGTACGAGGTCAGCAACTGGGCTCGCAGCGAGGGGCAGCGGTCGCGGCACAACCTCGCGTACTGGCGGGGCAGCGACTGGTGGGGCTTCGGTCCCGGCGCCCACAGCCACGTCGCCGGACTCCGGTGGTGGAACGTCAAGCATCCCGCCGCCTACGCGCAGCGCCTGGCGGCCGCGTCGTCGCCGGCGGCCGGGCGCGAACGTCCGGACCTGGAGGCGCGGACCCTGGAGCGCATCCTCCTCGTCAGCCGCATCCGTGAGGGGATCGCGGTGACCGACGTCCCGGAGCAGAACAGGGGGCGGGTGGCCGGGCTGATCGCCGACGGCCTGATCGATGCGGCGGCGGCGATCCGCGGGCGCGTCCAGCTCACGCTCCGCGGCCGTCTCCTCGCCGATGCCGTGGTGCGCGAGCTGACGGACTGAGCCGCGACGCCGGGCTGTCCGCCTTCGGAGATCTCCCGATCACAGGAGGTAGGATTGGCACTCAGGGTGGCAGAGTGCCAGCATCCGGTCGGCGGGAAGGGGAACCCATGGTCACAGAGCGAGGGCTGCAGGTCCTCCGCGCGATCGTGCAGGACTACGTCGAGACGCACGAGCCCGTGGGCAGCCGTTCCATCGTCGACCGTCATTCCTTCGGTGTCTCGGCGGCGACCATCCGCAACGACATGGCGCAACTGGAGGACGAGGAGCTGATCACGGCTCCGCACACCTCATCCGGACGCGTGCCGACGGACAAGGGGTACCGGGTGTTCGTCAATCACCTCGCGCAGCTCCGTCCGCTCTCCACCGCGCAGCGTTCCGCCATCGAGTCCTTCCTCGCCGATCCGGCCGACCTCGACGATCTGATGGCGCGGACCGTCCGCGTGCTCACACAGCTCACCGGACAGGTCGCCCTGGCCCAGTACCCGTCGTTCGCGCGGGCGCACGTGACCCACGTGGAGCTCGTGACGCTCGCTCCCAACCGGCTCCTCACGGTCCTGGTGACCGATGCCGGCGGGGTGTCGCAGCGGATCACCGTGCTCCCGGACATGATCGACGAGGCGGATCTCGCGGTGCTTCGCGCGCGACTCTCCGCCCTCATCACCGGCCAGGCGATCGCAGCGGCCTCCGACCGGCTGCAGGCGCTCCTGGCCGCCGACGAGACGCCGCAGGACCGCGTGCTCCGCACGGTCGCCGCCGTCGTCGTGGACGAACTCGGCGGCTTCCGGCAGGAGCGGCTCGTGATGGCGGGCGCGGCGACTCTGGCGCGGCGCGAGCAAGACTTCCGCGGCAGCATCCATCCCCTCCTCGAGGCCATCGAGGAACAGGTCACGCTGCTGCGGCTGATGAGCGAGATGGTGCCCGACGAGCACGGCCTCGCGGCGAGCATCGGCACCGAGAACGCCTCCTTCGGGCTCGGCGAGGCGTCGATCGTCGCCAGCAACTACGCGGCGCCCTCGGGGACCGCGCGGGTCGGTGTCATGGGGCCCACCCGGATGGACTATCCGAGCAACCTCGCGGCGGCACGGGCGGTCGCCCGCTACCTGTCGCGGATGCTCGACGACGACGAGGCCGGCCGCTGAGGCGGCCCCCACGGAAACACACGCAGAAGGGCGATTGTGGCGGACCACTACGAGGTTCTCGGGGTGTCCCGGGACGCTTCCACCGATGAGATCAAGAAGGCGTATCGGCGCCTGGCACGGCAGCTCCACCCGGACGTGAACCCGGGTGAGGAGGCCGCAGAGAAGTTCAAGCTCGTCACGCACGCCTACGACGTGCTCAGCGACGAGGAGTCACGCCGCCGCTACGACATGGGCGGCGGCGACGGCGCGAACAACTTCGGCGGCTTCGGCGGCTTCGGCGACATCTTCGAGACGTTCTTCGGCGCGTCCCAGGGTGGCGGTCGCGGCGCCCGCCCGCGGTCGAGGCGTGAGCGCGGGCAGGACGCGCTCGTCCGGGTCACCCTCGACCTCGGCGACGTCGTCTTCGGCGCGCACCGCGACATCGAGGTCGACACGGCCGTGCTCTGCGAGACCTGCCAGGGCTCCTGCTGTCAGGAGGGCACCTCGCCGGTCACCTGCGACATCTGCGGGGGCACCGGTCACGTGCAGCGTCAGGTGCGGAGCCTCCTCGGCAACGTCGTCACCTCCCAGCCGTGCGGCACGTGCGAGGGCTACGGCACGACCATCCCGTACCCCTGCGGCACCTGCGGCGGGCAGGGACGGGTCCGGTCGCGTCGTACGGTCTCCCTCGACATCCCGGCGGGCGTCGAGACCGGCCTGCGGCTGCAGCTCCCCGGCTCCGGCGAGGTCGGCCGCGCGGGCGGCCCGAACGGTGATCTTTACGTCGAGGTGACGGTCAACCCGCACCCCGCGTTCAGCCGTGACGGCGACGACCTGCTCGCCACGCTCGAGGTGTCCATGACCGACGCCATCCTCGGCACCGAGACCTCGATCGAAGGACTCGACGGGGAGGTCGACCTGGAGATCCGCGCGGGCGTGCAGTCCGGCGACGTGCTGACCATCAAGGGGCGGGGCATCACGCCGCTGCGCGGCACCCAGCGCGGCGACCTCCGCGTCGGCGTGCAGGTGGTCACCCCCACCAAGCTCGACTCCGCGCAGCGCAAGCTCATTGAGGACTTCGCCAAGAAGAACAAGGCGCCGGGCCCGCAGCTCGCGCAGTTCCAGCAGGGCCTGTTCTCCAAGCTCCGCGACCGGTTCCGCACCCACTGATCGTGGCGCTGCACTTCCTCGTCGAATCCGCGGGCGACGCCGCGGTGGGCGGTCTCGTGTCGCTCACCGGGGCCGAGGCGAAGCATGCGGCCGTCGTCCGGCGGCTCCGCGTCGGTGAGGCCCTCACCGTCGGCGATGGCCGGGGCGTCTGGCTGACGGGCGTCGCCGAAGAGGTGTCGCCGTCGCGCGTCGACGTCCGGATCACCGAGCGCGTCGAGCACGAGCCCGCGAGTCCGCGCCTCGTGCTCGTACAGGCGCTGGCGAAGGGCGACCGCGACGAACTCGCCGTGCAGGCCGCGTGCGAGCTCGGCGTCGACGAGATCGTGCCCTGGCAGGCGGGGCGCAGCGTGTCCCGCTGGGAGGGACCGAAAGCCGTGAAGGGGCGCGAGCGCTGGGCGACGATCGTCCGCGAGGCAGCCAAGCAGGCGCACCGGGCCTGGGTGCCGGAGGTGGCCGCCCCGGAGTCGACCGCGCAGCTCGCGGCCCGCGCAGCGACGCAACGTGTGCTGCTGCTCGACCCGACCGCTCCCGCCCGGCTCTCCGCGCTCGTCCCCGATGGCCGCGACCTCGTGCTCGTGGTGGGGCCGGAAGGCGGGATCGCTCCGGAGGAGCTCGAGAAGCTCACGGCCGCGGGCGCCGAGCGCGTTCTCCTCGGCGACACCGTGCTGCGCACGTCGACCGCGGGTCCCGCGGCGATCGCCGTGCTGTCGGCCGCCCTCGGCCGGTGGTGACCGGCCGCGCCACGCGGTCCCCCAGTAAGCTGAGAGCATGAGCGAACCCTCGATCTTCACGCGCATCCTCACCGGGGACATCCCGGGGGAGATCCTGCTCGACACGGGCCGCGTCTTCGCGATCCGCGACATCGATCCGCAGGCGCCGCTCCATGTGCTCGTCATTCCCAAGACCGAGGAGTACCGCGACGTCACCGCACTCGCGGCCGGGGATCCCGCACTGCTGGCCGAGATGGTCGCCGCGGCGAAGCGCATCGCCGACGAGCACGCGAACGGCGAGTACCGCCTCATCTTCAACAACGGCGCGAGCGTCGCGCAGTCCGTGTTCCACGTGCACGCCCATGTGCTCGGCAACCTCGAGGAGAACAAGCTCGTTGGCTTCTGACGATCAGGAAAACGTCACCGAACGGCTCTATGCCGACGGCGTCGCGATGGTGCAGCTGCTCGGTCCGCAGGACCGGCTGCTGCGGATGCTGGAGCGCGAGCACCGCGACGTGCAGGTGCTCGTCCGCGGCAACGAGATCACGCTCACGGGCGAGCGCGAGGCCGTCGCCAAGGCGAAGAACCTCGTCGACGAGCTCCTCACGATGACGAAGGCCGGGCACGACCTCGCCCCGAGCGACGTGTCGAGCTCGGCGCGCATGCTGCGTCAGGATGGCGGCCCGCGGCCCAGTGAGGTGCTGGGCGAGGCGATCCTCTCAACGCGGGGCAAGGTGATCCGGCCGAAGACCCTCGGTCAGAAGGAGTACGTCGACGCGATCGAGGAGAACACGATCGTGTTCGGCATCGGTCCGGCCGGAACGGGCAAGACCTACCTGGCGATGGCGAAGGCCGTCCAGGCGCTGCAGCGCAAGGAGGTCACCCGCATCATCCTCACCCGTCCGGCGGTCGAGGCAGGGGAGCGCCTCGGGTTCCTCCCCGGAACGCTCACCGACAAGATCGACCCGTACCTGCGGCCGCTCTACGACGCACTGAACGAGATGATGGATCCGGAGATCGTGCCGCGCCTGATGGCGACCGGCACCATCGAGGTCGCCCCGCTCGCCTACATGCGCGGGCGCACGCTCAACGATTCCTTCGTCGTGCTCGACGAGGCCCAGAACACCACGCCCGAACAGATGAAGATGTTCCTCACGCGTCTCGGGTTCGGCACGAAGATGGTCGTGACCGGCGACATCACGCAGGTCGACCTCCCGCAGGGCGCTTCCGGCCTCCGTCTGGTCACCCGGGTGCTCGACGGCATCGACGACATCCACTTCTCCCGTCTCACCAGTGACGACGTGGTCCGGCACTCCCTGGTGGGGCGCATCGTGGACGCCTACAGCGAGTACGACGAGCGGCGCGTGGCGCAGCGGGCTGAGCGCGAGCAGGCGCACGAGTTCGCCAATCGTGCCGAGCGCCGCGGCGCCCAGCGACCAGGACCACGCGACCGCATGCCGAAACGAGGGCTCTCATGATCGAGATCAACAACGAGTCGGCGATCGACGTCGACGAGACCGTGCTGCAGCGGCTGACCGACTTCAACCTCGCGCAGTTGCACGTCAGCGCGGACGCCGAGGTGGCCATCGTGCTCGTCGACGAGGGTGCCATGGAGGCGCTGCACGTGCAGTGGATGGATGAGCCGGGCCCGACCGACGTCCTGAGCTTCCCCATGGACGAGCTCCGCCCCGGCACCGAGGACCGGCCGACGCCCCCAGGGCTGCTCGGCGACATCGTCCTCTGCCCGCAGGTCGCGGAGACACAGGCCCAGGCCGCCGGCCACACCCTCATGGACGAGCTCATCCTGCTCACGACGCACGGACTGCTGCACCTGCTCGGGTTCGACCACGCCGAGCCGGACGAGGAGCGGGAGATGTTCGGGCTGCAGAAGCAGCTCATCCAGGGCTTCGCCGCGTCCGAGCGTCGTCGGCGATGACGGAGCTGCTGCTGCTCGTCGCCGCCGTCCTGCTGGTGGCGTTCGGTGGCCTCATGGCCGCGATCGACGCGGCGTACAGCGTCACCTCCCGCGCCGGTCTGGCCGACATGGCCACGGAGGGCCGCCGCGCGAAGGCGCTGGAGCGGATCGCCGCCGATCTCGACGCGCACGTCAACGCCGTCGCCTTCATCCGCGTCCTCGCGGAGGTGACGGCCGCCGTGCTGGTGACGGTCGCGTTTACGATCATGTTCGAGAGCATCTGGTGGGCCATGCTCGCCGCGGCCATCCTGATGACCGGCATCACCTTCGTCCTCGTCGGGGCGAGTCCGCGCACGTTCGGGCATCAGCATGCCGAGAGCATGATCCGGGGCAGCGCGAACGTCGTCCGCGGGCTGCGCATCATCCTCGGGCCGATCGCCCAGGGACTCGTCGTCCTCGGAAACCGGGTGACGCCGGGTACCGGACGCAGCTCATTCTCCAGCGAGGATCAGCTGCTGAGCATGGTCGACGAGGCCGCGTCCAACGACCTCATCGAGGAGGACGACCGCGACCTCATCCACTCGGTGTTCGACTTCACGGACCAGTTCGTCCGCGCGGTGATGGTGCCGCGCACGGAGATGGTCACCGTGGGTGCGGAGGCGACGACCGACGAGGCCATGTCGCTCTTCCTGCATCGCGGCGTGTCCCGCATGCCCGTGGTCGACGACGAGGCCGACGACGTCGTCGGGGTGCTGTACCTCAAGGATCTCGTGCAGTTCGCGTACCGCGACGACAGTGCCTGGCGTGCGGCGTCCATCCGCCCGATCGCACGACCGGCCACGTTCGTCCCCGAGTCGATGCGCGCCGAGACCCTGCTGCAGCAGATGAAGCGCGATGCCGTGCATGTGTGCCTGGTGATCGACGAGCACGGCGGCATCTCGGGGCTCGTGACGCTGGAGGACCTGATCGAGGAGCTCGTCGGGGAGATCTCGGACGAGTACGATCAGGTATCCGCGGAGTTCGTGGATCTCGGTGCCGGACGCTACCGCGTCAGCTCGCGGCTGTCGCTGGAGGATGTGGGCGATCTGTTCGGCCTCGAGCTCGAGGATGAAGACGTCGACTCGATCGGCGGGCTGCTCGGGAAGGCGCTCGGACAGGTCCCGCAGCCCGGCGCGACCGCGGTCGTGGACGGCCTGGTCCTCACGGGTGGCGCCTCGCGAGGGCGCGGCCGAGGGATCGCGACGGTGTTCGTCGAGAGGGCGGCAGAAGCCGACGAGGCGCAGGAAGAAGGAGAGCGACGCGATGACTGAGGACACCCGGAGCGGGTTCGTGACCTTCGTCGGCCGACCGAACGTCGGAAAGTCCACCCTGACGAATGCGCTGGTGGGCGACAAGATCGCCATCACGAGCGAGAAGCCGCAGACCACCCGCCGGGCGATCCGCGGCATCCTCAACCGCCCCGACGGACAGCTCGTCATCGTGGACACCCCCGGCATCCACAAGCCGCGCACGCTCCTGGGCGAGCGGCTGAACGACCTCGTGGAGCAGGTCCTGGGAGACGTCGACGTGATCGGCTTCTGCGTGCCCGCGACCGAGAAGGTCGGTCCGGGCGATCGGCGCATCGCCGCGTCGCTCGACGGCTACCCGCGCGCGCAGAAGATCGCGATCGTCACGAAGACCGATGCCGCGGGGCGCGACGAGATCACCGAGCGGCTGATGGAGGTGGACTCCCTCCGGGAGGACTGGGCCGCGGTGATCCCGCTGTCGGCGCTGACGCACGACCAGCTCGAGGTGCTCGCGGACGAGATCCTGCAGCTCATGCCGGAGGGGCCCGCGCTGTACCCCGAGGGCGTCACCACGGACGAGTCGACCGAGGACCGCATCGCCGAGATCATCCGCGAGGCCGCACTCGACGGCGTGCGCGACGAGCTCCCGCACTCGATCGCCGTCGTCGTCGACGACATCGCCCCGCGCGAGGACAGCGACCTCACCGACGTTCATGCCTCGATCGTCGTCGAGCGGGACAGCCAGAAGGCGATCATCATCGGCCACAAGGGCAAGCGTCTCCGCGACGTGGGAGCGCGCGCCCGCGCCGGCATCGAGGACCTTCTCGGGACCCGCGTGTTCCTCGGGCTCCACGTCAAGGTCGCGAAGGAGTGGCAGCGCGACCCCAAGCAGCTCGGGCGGCTCGGGTTCTGACATGCCGGACTGCAGGACGTCGGAGGCGGCGGGCCGACCGCCGACCCCACCGACATGATCGGCCGCGGCGAAGACCCGAGCTCGCTGCGGAACGAGGTCTTCACACGAGTGTTCGATGAGCACTGGGCGACGGTGCGCCATCACATCGAGGGCGTCGTCCCGGATGACGACGAAGTCAGCGAGATCGTGTCGGAGGTCTTCCTCGACGCGTGGTCGCGACTGCGCCCCACCCGTCCGCCGGGGAAGGTCTGGCTGCTCCGTCAGACCGACCGTCACCTCCGCGCGCGGGCTCGTCGCTCCTCCGTCGTGCACGGGGCGATCGACGCGGTGCATTCGGGGCTCTCCGGCGACCCGGAGAGCCTTGGCGGGTTCGGGCGCAGCGAGGTGCTCAGAGCTTTGGGTGTCCTCACGCCGGGGCAACGGCGTATCATCATGCTCACGTACTGGGATGGACTCGCGGTGGGGGAGATTGCGGAACTGCTGCGTGCTTCCGAGTCCCGGGTGCGGAAGACGCTGGCGCGGGCCGAAGAACGGCTGCGCGCCACGCTGGGACTGGAGGGGACGGGGAGTGCGTGATGTCTGACAATGCCCTGCTTGAGCGTGTGCTCGTGGAGGCCGATCCCGCGCGCACCCCGCGTGATGCTCCTCCGGACGCGCGCGCCATCGCCGCGCGCGACAGCATCATCCGGTCCGCGGGTGCCCCGCGACGCCGGCGAGCACGGACGATCGGCTGGGCGGCAGGGCTGACGGCTGTCGCCGCGTCCGCCGCTGTGGCGATCGGTGTCCTCCTCCCGCAGGGAGCTGCCGTGGCGGGAGCGCCGTCTCCGCTCGTGTTCGAGGATGCCGGTTCGCTGGGTGACACGGTGGCCGCGGCGGAGGCGGATCTCGCGGTCTTCAGTCCACCAGCGGAACCGGAGCGCTCGACACGCACGGCCTTCTGGTCGTACAACGTCGAGGTCGACACCGAACGGGCCGAGGTCGTGCCGCAGTTCGCGACCTTCACCTGGGAGGAGGACCTCTCGGGAGAGGCCGTCGCCATCAACGGTGAGCCGTACGCTCCGACGGATGCGGTGGCGAACGGGCAGGCCGAGGTGAAGAGCACGGGCGAGGTGGCATCCCGTGTCGTCCTCGCTCCGGGTGAGTTCGTCACTCCCGTCGTCGCTGTCCCGGGCGATTCCGCTGAGGACGTCCGGGCATTGCTGGTCGCCTTCGACATGCCTGAGCAGCCGACCGCGTTCGAGGTGGTGACGGCGATCACCTCCGTCTTCGGGCAGTGGACGCTCACGAACGCGCAGCACGCCGAGCTGCTGGCCTTGATCGAGGAATCCGGGGGCGCGGAGGCTCTGGGGACGACGAACGATCGTCTCGGCCGCCCGGTCTCCGGTATCCGTGTGGTCTCTGCCGACGGCGTCGTCCGTGACGACGTGCTCGTATCGCTCGACACCGGCCGCATCGTGGGTCTCGAACGGACTGTGCTCAAGGACGACGGGGTGTTCCCCGCGGGGGCGATCGTCGACTACCGGATGTGGGACATCGACGAGGAGATGCTGCGATGACGCGGCTGCGCATCGCCGTCGTGGTCGGACTGGCCCTGGTCCTGACCGGAGCAGGCGGCCCTGTCGTCGCGGCCACGGCTGAGGAGCCGCCGCTCGACCCGCTGATGGTGCGCATCCTCGACGAGGTGCCCGGTGGCGTGGTGATCGACGCCGGCAGCGCCGTATGGCCGAAGCTCGACATGGAGTACACCTCGAACATGGCGACCGTCCGCACGATGGCGCGAGCGGTCGGGAACTGTGCGACCGGTCGGATCTGCGCGTACCGGGAGCTCAATCGCGTCGGCGCCATGCTGAGCTGGGGGAGCTGTACGACCATCGCGATCCCGTCCTCCTTCGCGACGAAGTCGGCGGCGAACGCCCGCACCTCCGGTTACATGCAGGTCCGGAACGGGAGCACAGTCCTGGTGACGGTCTCCGCCAATGCGTGGAGCAACGTCTCCGGCTCGGCGACCAACATCCGCTGCTTCCTCTGACGGCAGGACGGCTGACCATGGCGAGGCACTGGGTGGCGGAGGCGGCGGGATCTCCCGAGTCGTGGGCTTTCGAGGAGTACGTGCCCGCGCCGCCGCGCCGGGGCGAGGTCACGATCCGGGTCCGGGCCGCGGGGGTGAATCCGGCCGACGCGAAGCATGTCGCCGCCGCCCGGCCGGGGATCGAGTTCCCGGTGCCCATCGGCTACGAGGTCTCGGGTGAGCTCGCGGCGATCGGCCCCGCGACCCGCATCGGTTCCGGTGAGGCCGAGGTCGGCGATGAGGTCGTGGCGTTCCGCGTGCGGGGCGGTTACGCGACCGAGGTCACGGTGCCCGCGGCGAAGGTGTTCGCGAAGCCGTCCACGCTCACCCACCCGGAAGCGGCCAACCTCCTGCTCGTCGGCACGACGGCCGCGGAGATGCTCGCCGTCACCGGGGCGACGCCGGGGGAGACGGTCCTGCTGCATGGGGCGTCCGGCGCGGTGGGTGTCAGCGTGCTTCAGCAGGCGCGGCTCCGGGAGGTCCGGGTCATCGGCACCGCCAGCCCCAAACGCTTCGGCGAGGTCCGCCGTTTCGGTGGGATCCCGGTGGCCTACGGCTCCGGACTCGCTGATCGGGTGCGCGCGCTGGCCGACGGGCCGATCGCGGCGGCTCTGGACGCGGTGGGCACGGACGAGGCCGTCGACGTGTCCGTCGCCCTGCTGTCCGATCGCCGCCGGATCGTCACGATCGCGAACGTCGCGCGAGCGTCGGCCGACGGGTTCCTAGCGATCGCGGGGTCGATGCCCGACAGCGCCCGGTTCCGCGACGAGGTGCGCAGCGAGCTCATCGCCCTGGCGCAGAACGGTGACCTGGTGGTGCCGCTCGCACGCACGTTCCCGCTCGCCGAGGCGCCCGAGGCCCATCGGCTCCTCGCCACCGGTCACCCGGGCGGCAAGCTCGCCCTGGTCACCGACGCCTAGTCGATCTCGCGGAGCGCAGACGTGACGACGACCACGTCCTCGCCGTACTCGGCATCGACCGCGTCCTGCAGCGTCCCGTCGTCCCAGACGACCTGGAGCCACACGTAGCCGCGGTCCGTCGACAGGGCGAGCGCGTCCGCGCCGAGGCGTCCGGCGATGTCGTTCTGCACCCGATTCAGCTCGTCCGCCGAGCTCGTGCCGTCGACGCCGGCCGTCGGATCCTCCGGAACCATCGGATCGTAGAGGGCGAGGAGCGACGGGGGATCGGTCACCGTGAATCGCTCGCCGTCCCAGGTGCCGGTCACCGCGTAGGCCCCCCACCGCGTCTCGCCGGACGCCTCGCGGCCGTCCAGGCCATCCCAGCTCCAGTCGTCGAGCGGGACGCCGTCGCACTGCGGCGGATACGACTCGCGGATCGCGTCGAGACACAGCCGCACGTCCCCGGACTCGTCGAGCACGGTTCCTGTGGCGACGACGCGCCCCTTCGGTGGTGCGGGTTCCGCCTCCTCCAGGAGCATGTCCGAGGGGACGGTCGTGCTTGTCGGCGGAGCGGACGCTCCCGGCGCAGTGGCACAGCCGGCCAGCAGCACCAGCACTGCCGTCGCGACGCCGACGGCGGTGACAGGGCGGTCGCGGAGGATGCTCATACCGACCAGTGTCGCGCGGGCACGCATCGTCTCAGACGTCGAAACGGCTGCGGCTTCCCTGCTAGCATGACCACATGCCTTTCGGCGGTCTGCTTCTTCTTAGCTGCCGCGACGAGTCCTGACACTAGGGCCTTCCTCGTCGCGGCGCTTGTGTTGGCCCGTCCATTTCGACGAAGAGAAGTAGCCCATCATGCAGAACACTCAGCGCCCGTCCGCAATGCCGATCCACAAGTACCGGCCCTTCCACGAGCAGATCACCGTCCACCTGCCCGATCGCACCTGGCCCGACGCCCGCATCACCGAGGCCCCGCGCTGGTGTGCGGTCGACCTCCGCGACGGCAACCAGGCCCTGATCGACCCGATGTCCCCCGAGCGCAAGCGCGTCATGTTCGAGCTGCTCGTGAGCATGGGGTACAAGGAGATCGAGGTCGGCTTCCCCTCGGCGAGTCAGACCGACTTCGACTTCGTGCGTCAGCTCATCGAGGAGAACCTCATCCCGGATGACGTCACGATCCAGGTCCTGACACAGGCACGCGAGCATCTGATCGCGCGCACCTACGAGGCCATCGCCGGTACCAAGCAGGCCATCGTGCACCTGTACAACTCCACGAGCGTGCTGCAGCGCGAGGTCGTGTTCCGCACCGACAAGCAGGGCATCATCGACATCGCGCTCGAGGGCGCTCGGCTGTGTCGTCGGTTCGAGAAGACGATCCCGGACACGCAGGTGTACTACGAGTACTCCCCGGAGAGCTACACCGGCACCGAGCTGGAGTTCGCGGTCGACGTCTGCAACCAGGTCATCGAGGTCTTCGAGCCGACCCCCGACCGCAAGGTCATCATCAACCTCCCAGCCACGGTCGAGATGGCGACGCCGAACGTCTACGCCGACTCGATCGAGTGGATGAGCCGCAACCTCGCCCACCGGGAGAACGTGATCCTGTCGCTGCACCCGCACAACGACCGCGGGACCGCGATCGCCGCGGCCGAGCTGGGGTACATGGCCGGAGCCGACCGCATCGAAGGGTGCCTGTTCGGCAACGGTGAGCGCACGGGCAACGTCGACCTCGTCGCCCTCGGCATCAACATGTTCACGCAGGGCATCGACCCGCAGATCGACTTCAGCGACATCGACCAGGTCAAGCGCACGGTCGAGTACTGCAACCAGCTGCCTGTGCCCGAGCGCAGCCCGTGGGCCGGGGACCTCGTCTTCACGGCGTTCAGCGGCTCGCACCAGGACGCCATCAAGAAGGGTTTCGAGGCCATGGCCGCCAAGGCCGAGGCACAGGGCGTGACGGTCGACGAGATCGAATGGGCCGTGCCGTATCTGCCCGTCGACCCGAAGGACCTCGGTCGCTCCTACGAGGCCGTCATCCGCGTGAACTCCCAGTCGGGCAAGGGCGGCGTCGCGTACCTGCTCAAGTCCGACCACGCGATCGACCTGCCGCGCAAGCTCCAGATCGAGTTCTCCGGGGTCGTGCAGGCCAAGACGGATGCCGAGGGCGGCGAGGTCACCAGCGAGCAGATCTGGTCGATCTTCACCGACGAGTACCTGCCGGCCGTCGACACCGAGGCGAAGTGGGGCCGGTTCGAGCTGCTCGCCACGCAGACCCGGAGCGACATGTCCGGCGACGTCGTGCTCGACGTCGTGCTGCGGGACGACGACCAGGAGGTCTCCGTGTCGGGCAACGGCAACGGTCCGGTCGCCGCGTTCGTGGAGGTACTCCGGGGCCAGGGCTTCGACATCACGGTCTACGACTACGTCGAGCACGCTCTCAGCGCCGGTGGCGACGCGCAGGCCGCCGCGTACGTCGAGCTGCAGGTGGGCGACCAGCGCCTGTGGGGCGTCGGCATCGACGGCGACATCTCGACCGCATCGCTCAAGGCGATCGTGTCCGGTGTGAACCGTTCGATCCGCAGCCGTCAGCAGGAGCTGGCCGCCGTCTGACCCTCTTTCGAATCGCGCGATTTGTCGTATTCGGCCGCCCGATGCGACCAATCGCGCGATTCGAAGTGGGGGATCAGTCCATCCATTGCACCAGCTGCCAGATGAGGCCGTTGGGGTCGGCGAACTGGCAGTACCGCTCACCCCAGGGCTCGGTCTCGGGAGCGGTCACCACGCGAGCGCCCGCAGCGGCGATGCGGGCGAACTCCTCGTCGATCTCGTCGACGACGAAGACGATCAGGGTGCCCTGACCTGCGGATCCGGCGATCTCCTCCGGGCGGAACGTCGACAGTCCCGTCTTGAGGAAGATGACGTTGGGCACCGGCCCTGGATGCTGCAACGAGACGAAGCCCTCCGCGGACATCGCCTCCTCGAACCCGAAGTGGGTCATGGCGAAAGCGGCGGAGGCGGCGACGTCGGGGACGTTGAGCGAGAGGGCGGTCTGCGTGATGATCACGGTTCTCCATTCTGAAAGTCTGTACAGCGTATAGGGTTAAGGCGCGAGCGGTCTAGGCTATTCCCGATGGCCAAGAACCTCGTCGATCTGCTCTGGCGGCACAGCCCCGTTGCTCCGCCGGCGTCGCAGCGCGGGCCGAAGGCGCGACACTCGGCCGATGACGTCGTCGACCGCGCCGTCGCGTTGGCTGACGCCGACGGGCTCGGCGCGGTGACGATCCGGTCTCTCGCGCAGAGCCTCGACCTGACGCCGATGTCGATCTACACCCACGTCAACAGCCGCGCCGACCTGCTCGTCCTGATGGCGGACGCGATGCACACCAGGATGCTCGTCGCGCCTGTGCAGGACTCCGGGTGGCGTGCGGCGGTCCGGGCGATCGCCGAGGACAACCTGCGTCTCCTCCGGACCCACCCGTGGCTCATCGACATCCACGATCCGCGGGTCGCGCTCGGCCCTGGCACCATCGCCAAGTACGACCGGGAGCTCCACGCCTTCGACGGCCTCGGTCTCGGTGCTGTGGAGCGCGACGCGGCGCTGACCTTCGTGCTGGATTTCACCCTCTCCGCGGCAGCACGCATGCGCGATGAGGAGGGTGCGGAGTCGTTCGCGGCATCGTGGGCGGAGGCGGCACCGCGCCTGGCGACCTACCTGGGCGACGAGATGCCGCTCGCTCGATCGGTGGGCCAGGCTGCCGGGGAAGCCATGGGTGGGCCCTACGACGCGCGAACGGCGTGGGAGTTCGGTCTCGCGCGCGTGATCGACGGGCTCGCCGCCACCTGACCCTCTTTCGAATCGCGCGATTGGTCGTATTCGGCCGCCGGATGGAGCCAATCGCGCGATTCGAAGTCAGTCCCGGGGCTTCACGATCGGGATCGCACCGGTTTCCGCGGCGACCTTGCGGCGGTAGAGCCGCCGCTGCTCCGGCAGCGAGACGTCGAATGTCACCGCGAGGATCCGGATCACGGCGGTCACGACGATGCCGATGACGGCTGCGAGGGGGATGGGCATCCCGACGGCGTTCGCGACGACGATGAACGTGCAGCCGGCGGCCGCAGCCACGGCATACAGCGAGCCGACGTGCATGATCGCCGTCGGCAGGCCCATCAGCATGTCGCGGAGCACGCTCCCGCCGACCGCGGCGCAGACTCCGATGAAGACCGCGGGAACCTCGGGGATGCCGAAGGCGAGGGCCTTGCTCGTCCCGAAGGCGCCGAACATCCCGATCACGACGGCGTCCAGCACCACGATCGCCGTGTTGAGCCGCGTGAAGAGTCCGGCCAGCAGCATGCCGAGCAAGGCCGCACCCGCTGCGGTGACCAGATACCACTGGTTCTGCAGGGTGGCCGGTGTCTGTCCGAGCAGGATGTCGCGGATGAGACCGCCGCCCATGCCGATCATGATCCCGATGATCGCGACGCCTAGCCAGTCGAGCCGGCGCTGCCCCTGGAATCCGGCGGCGAACATCGCGCCCTGCACTCCGCCGAGGCCGACGCCGAGGAGGTCCGCCCACAGCGGAATGGTGAAGAGCGGTTCGGTCACGCGTCCATTGTCGCGCACGGAGGATAATCGAAGGGTGCCCACCTACCGAGACGAAGCGGTGATCCTGCGCACCCACAAGCTGGGTGAGGCGGATCGCATCGTCACGATGTTGTCCCGGCGGCACGGCAAGGTGCGCGCGGTCGCCAAGGGCGTGCGTCGCACCTCCTCGAAGTTCGGCTCCCGCCTCGAGCCGTTCATGGTCGCCGACGTGCAGCTCTACGAAGGCCGCTCGCTCGACATCGTGCAGCAGGCGGAGTCGCTCGGGGCCTACGGCACGGACATCGCCGCGCACTACGATCGGTTCACCGCCGCGAACGCCATGGTCGAGACCGCCGACCGCCTCAGCGACGCCGAGGCCACCCCGGAGCAGTACCTCCTGCTCGTCGGAGGGCTGCGGGCGCTGTCCCGCGGCGAGCACGCCCC
This sequence comes from Microbacterium sp. LCT-H2, assembly GCF_001866135.1. Classification (GTDB taxonomy): domain Bacteria; phylum Actinomycetota; class Actinomycetes; order Actinomycetales; family Microbacteriaceae; genus Microbacterium. The sequence goes on along the minus strand of NZ_MODW01000005.1, from coordinate 85,661 downwards.
GCGCAGCATCCTCGATTCGTACCTGCTGCGGGTCATGTCCCTCTCCGGGTGGGCGCCGTCCCTCGAGGACTGCGCGCGCTGCGGGGCTCCGGGGCCGCACTCCGTCTTCGTCGCGCAGCTGGGCGGACTCGTGTGTCACGCCGACGCGCCCGCCGGCAGCCCGCGGATCGCCGAGAAGACACTCACACTGCTGCGTGCGCTGATCCGTGGCGACTGGGACCTCATCGACGCGGCCCCGCACGCCGACACCGCCGCCGCCTCGGGTCTCGTCGCGGCGTACGCCCAGTGGCACCTGGAGCGGGGCATCCGCTCGCTCGCGCACGTGTCGTCCACCCCCGGAGAAGGAGCACGGTGAGCCCGAAGCCCTACACGCACAAGGACGCCGTGCCGTACCGGCCGCTCGACTGGACCGGCGTGTACCCGCCCGCGTTCCCGGCCGTCCCGGAGCACGTCGCCATCGTCATGGACGGCAACGGCCGCTGGGCGAACCGCCGCGGCCTCAACCGTATCGAGGGCCACAAGGCCGGGGAGGAGGTGCTGCTCGACGTCGTCGCCGGCGCCATCCAGGCCGGCGTGAAGCACCTCTCCGTCTATGCGTTCTCCACCGAGAACTGGGCCCGGTCGCCCGAGGAGGTCCGCTTCCTCATGGGGTACAACCGCGATGTGCTGCACCGCCGTCGCGATCAGCTCAACGAGTGGGGTGTGCGCGTGCGGTGGGCGGGGCGCAAGCCGCGTCTGTGGGGGAGCGTCATCAAGGAGCTGCAGTACGCCGAGCAGCTCACCCGCGACAACGACGTGCTCACCCTCACCATGTGCGTCAACTACGGCGGCCGGGTTGAACTCGTCGACGCGATGCGGGCCATCGCGGCCGATGTCGCGGCCGGGCGGGTGAAGCCGAACGCGATCAGCGAGAAGACGATCCGTCGTCACCTCTACGTCCCGGACATGCCGGACGTGGACCTGTTCCTGCGCAGCTCGGGGGAGCAGCGCACCTCCAACTTCCTGCTGTGGCAGTCGGCCTACGCCGAGATGGTGTTCCTCGACACCCTGTGGCCCGACTTCTCGCGCGAGGAGCTCTGGCGCGCGATCGGGGTCTACCTCTCCCGGGACCGGCGCTTCGGCGGCGCGGTGGACACCCCGACCTCGGCCTGAGCCCGCAGCCAGCACTCCGTCTCGCGCGGATGCGTGAGTCGCACGATCGTGAGGTGGGGGAAGCGCTCCTGCACCGCGGGAAAACGTTCGGACCACTTGTGCAGCGTCGCCGTCTGCCAGGCCAGGATGCTCTCCTCCGGCGGGGCCCCCAGCATCCGCCAGATCGGCTTCTCGACGTTGCCGTTCCACATCCGGGTGCGCAGGATGCTGCGGCTGAGGGTGCGCCGGAGCAGACGCGACCGCACCACGCGGTACGGGTAGTCGAGCCAGAGCGCGAGCTGCGCTCTCGGAGTCAGGATCTCGTCGGTGCCCTTGCTCGTGTACTGCCACTCGGTCACCCAGCGCTCCTCCGCGGCGAAGGCGCGCACGTCGTCGAGGAACTCCGCCCGCGGGGTCCAGTCCGGCCCGTGGAACAGGCCGTCGATCTCCACGTGACGGAGGTCCCAGAGGGCGGCGAGCCGTCGGGACAGAGTCGTCTTCCCCGACCCGGTGACGCCCGCGACGAGCACCCGTGCGGGCTGGAAGGGCAGCGGATCGTCGGCGGAGAGCATCCGAGGATTCTACTGACGGAATACGTCGGACGCGCGGACGGTTGACCACGGTGTGACTGAACCCATCTCCATCGACATCTGGTCCGACATCGCCTGCCCCTGGTGCTACATCGGCAAGCGCAACCTCGAGAAGGGTCTCGAAGCGGTCGCGGCCGACGAGGACGCTCCGCAGGTCACGGTCACCTTCCACTCCTTCGAGCTCTCCCCGGACACCCCGGTCGACTTCGACGGCGATGAGGTCGATTTCCTCTCCGGCCACAAGGGCATGCCGCGCACGCAGGTCGAGCAGATGCTCGCAAACGTCACGAACGTCGCCGCGAACGCGGGCCTGCAGTACCGGTTCGACCTGCTGCAGCACACGAACACGGTGAAGGCGCACGAGCTGCTGCACTTCGCGAAGGCCGAGGGCCGCCAGCACGAGATGGAGGAGCGGCTCATGTCCGCCTACTTCACCGAGGGCAAGCACGTCGGACGCATCGACGACCTCGTCGCCCTCGCCGCCGAGGTGGGCCTCGATGCCGATCGCGCCCGCGCCGCACTCGAGAGCGAGCAGTACCTCGCCGACGTCCGTCAGGACCAGGCGCAGGCTCGCGCCTACGGGATCCAGGGGGTGCCGTTCTTCGTGGTCGACGGCCAGTATGGCATCAGCGGCGCGCAGCCGCCGGCGGCGTTCGAGAACGTGATCCGCGACCTCTGGGCGCAGCGCAGCACGGCCGTCGAGGCCTGACCCGCACCGACAGACGACGGCGGGGACCCCGGGTCGGAGGTCCCCGCCGTTCTGCTGCCCGGGCTCAGAGGCGCTGCTGGCGCGGCCCGAGGGGGAGCGGCTCCATCGGCTGATCGTTCGCCGTCAGGTCGATGCCGAGGTCCCGCGCATAGACGACGCGCGTGGCGATCGTGACCTCCTCGCCGGCCTCCGTCAGCTCGAACACCCGGCCGCCCCGGAGGCGATTGCGCTCGGCGCCGGCCAGACCGTAGGCGCCGAAGCCGGTCCCCGGGGCATAGCCCAGCATCACGCCGTAGTAGTCGCCCATGTAATCGTTGACGTGGTCGTGCCCGACGAACACACCCTTCACGTCGCCGCGTTCGAGGATCGCGTTGAACATCCCCGAGTTGAACGGCCCGGGGCATTCGTCCTCGTTGCGTTCGCCGACGATGCCGTGGCGGGCCTTGCCGCGAGCGGCGTCGGCCGCCGTTCGGGTGTCCACACCGCCCCACCACATGAAGCGGTGCTCCCACAGCGCGATGTGGAGGAACATGAGGCCGGGTACCTTGCGCCCTCTGCGCTGCTCCAGCCGTTGCGACTGGTCGCGGTACCAGGCGACCTGGTCCATGCGCAGCCAGTCCCAGGCCGGGTAACCGGCGAAGTCCTGGCCGTCGATGGCGTCCGGCGCGTAGCGGCCCGAGTCCATCAGCCAGAGGGCGAACGCCTCCCGGTTCTTCTTGGCGGCGGAGCCGATCGTCACGATCGTGTTGCTCGTACCCGTCACGCCGCGGGTGTTCTCGGCGTTCACGTTGTACTCGTACGACCGGTAGATCTTCAGCATCCCGGCTTCGTCGACACCGGACTGCGGCAGCGAGTCCTCGTCGTGGTTGCCGTAGGTGACCGCCCACGGGATGCGACGGGACTCCATCGGCATGACGACGTTGTTGATGGCCTGCTTCACCGCCAGCCGCGTCTCACAGCCGCCCGTGATCACGTCGCCGTTGATGACCACGAAGTCCGGCTTCTCCTGGTCGAGCACCTTCTCCATCAGCTCGACGGTGCGACGGTCGGTGAGCTCGTCGTCCTGCGTGTCGTTGAACTGCACCACCGTGAAGGTGCCGTCGGCACGGAAGCGCAGGCTCCGCGCCTGCCCGCCACCCGGCGACGCCGGGGCGATCGTCGCTGCGGCGGCTCCGGTGCCGAGGGGGAGGGCGGTGCCGAGCGCACCGAGCGCTCCCGCGGTGAGGACAGTTCGCCGGCTGAGGGGCAGTCGGTCGGGCATTCGTGGTCTCCTTCGTCTTCGGCGCGTGTCGCCGCGGTGAGACTAGGGACGCCAGATGTCGACGGGGAGACCGGAAGGTGAACGCGGGCGGCCGCGTACGGCGCCGGGACGCGGTGCGCGCGTGACGCAGAGGTGAACGATGCTCAGCGGGGGAGCGCGGCCTCGATCGCCTGGACGATCTCTGGGGCGTCGGGCTTCTGCTTCGGCCGGAAGCGGAGCACGTCGCCGTCCGGCAGCACGAGGAACTTCTCGAAGTTCCACTCGACGCGGCCGGCCTTGCCGCCCGCGTCCGGTGTCTCCTTGAGAGCCTTGTAGAGCTCGGCGGCGTTCTTGCCGTTGACCTTGATCTTGTCGTTCACCGGGAAGGAGACGCCGTACGTCGTGGAGCAGAACTCGAGGATCTCGTCGACCGACCCGGGCTCCTGGCCGAAGAACTGGTTGCAGGGGAAGCCGACCACGGTGAAGCCGCGGTCGCCGAACCGGCGCTGCAGCTCCTCCAGCTGCTCGTACTGCGGGGTGAGTCCGCACTTCGAGGCGACGTTCACCACGAGCACCACGTCGGCGCCGAGATCGTCCAGTGTCTTCTCCTGCCCCTGGGCGTCGGTGAAGGGGATGGAACGGAGCGCGCGATCGGTCATATGCACAGCTTAGGTCGCCGCATCCCCACCGGCTCCGGGTCTGGGAGAATGGACACGCCATGACTCTCGCCACCGCCCCCGCCCGCCCCCTCCGCATCGGCCCGATCGACCTCGACGTGCCGGTCGTCCTCGCGCCGATGGCCGGGATCACGAACACGGCCTTCCGACGCCTGTGCCGGGAGTACGGGGCCGGCCTTTATGTCAGCGAGATGATCACCTCGCGTGCGCTGGTCGAGCGCAACGAGACGACCATGCGACTGATCCGGCACCACGAGTCGGAGACACCGCGGTCCATCCAGCTCTACGGCGTCGATCCGAAGACCATCGCCGAGGCCGTCCGCATCATCGTCGCGGAAGACCACGCGGATCACATCGACCTCAACTTCGGCTGCCCGGTTCCGAAGGTGACGCGCAAGGGCGGCGGAGCGGCGCTGCCGTGGAAGTCGAAGCTCTTCTCGGACATCGTCGATCAGGCCGTCAAGGCCGCCGGCGACATCCCGTTGACGGTGAAGATGCGCAAGGGCATCGACCGCGACCACCTCACGTTCCTCGACGCCGGGCGGGCCGCCGAGGACGCTGGAGCCGCCGCCGTGGCTCTGCACGCCAGGACTGCGAGCGAGTTCTACTCCGGTCACGCCGACTGGAGCGCGATCGGCGAGCTCAAGCAGGCCGTGACCAGCATCCCCGTGCTGGGCAACGGCGACATCTGGTCGGCGGACGACGCCGTGCGGATGATGGCGGAGACCGACTGCGACGGCGTGGTCGTCGGCCGCGGGTGCCTGGGACGGCCGTGGCTGTTCGGGCAGCTCGCCCTCGCGTTCGGGGGAGAGGGCAAGACGGTCGACGCGACCCTCGGCTTCGTCGCCGACGCCTTCCGCCGGCACGCGGAGCTGCTCGTCGAGTTCTTCGAGGACGAGGACCGCGGCTGCCGCGACATCCGCAAGCACGTCTCCTGGTACTTCAAGGGCTACCCGGTGGGCGGAGACATCCGTACCGGGCTCGCGACGGCTTCGAGCCTGCAGGAGATCGACGACCTCCTCGGCCGGCTCGATCGCGCGGCCCCGTATCCGGGAGCGGACGCCGAAGGGCAGCGCGGCCGCGCGGGGCACCCGAAGAAGACCGCCCTTCCGGAGAAGTGGCTGGAGTCGCGCGAGCTCGCCTCGTCGGCGTCGGAGATGATGCGTGGAGCGGAGATCGAGAACAGTGGCGGATGACCCCCGGGTCGGCGCACGCGCCGACGGCTACGACCCGCGCGACGCGGAGCGCTTCATCGCGGAGACCCATCGTTCCGAGCGAGACGACTTCGCCCGCGACCGCGCCCGGGTGCTGCACTCCGCGGCTCTGCGGCGGCTCGCCGCGAAGACGCAGGTGCTCAGCCCCGCCAGTACGGCCGACTTTGCCCGCAATCGCCTGACCCACTCGCTCGAGGTCGCGCAGGTCGGCCGAGAGCTCGCGGCCGCTCTCGGCGTCTCTGCGGACGTGGTGGACACCGCGTGCTTGAGCCACGATCTCGGCCACCCGCCGTTCGGCCACAACGGGGAGCGGGCCCTGAACGAGTGGGCCGAGGCCATCGGCGGCTTCGAGGGCAACGCCCAGTCGCTGCGCATCCTCACCCGGCTCGAGGCGAAGGTGCTCGACGCCGACGGCGCCTCCGTCGGCCTGAACCTCACGCGCGCGAGTCTCGACGCGACCTGCAAGTATCCGTGGACCGTCGACAGTCCCGTCCCCGACCCCGGGGGCCGGCTCAAGTTCGGCGTGTACCCGGAGGACGAGGCGGTGTTCCGTTGGATGCGGGAGGGAGCGCCAGGGCGGCTGCGCTGCATCGAGGCGGAGATCATGGATCTCTCCGACGACATCGCCTACTCGGTGCATGACTTCGAGGACGCGATCGTCAACGGGTACGTCGACGTCGCTCAGCTCGCCGACCCCGCGGCCCACGAAGCCCTGCTCAGTCGGATCCAGCAGTGGGTCGGCTACGACTTCACGCGTGACGAGCTCGCCGACGCCCTCTACCGGCTCGCCTCGCAGCCGATGTGGCTCGCGTCCTTCGACCGCTCCCGACAGGACCTCGCCCGGCTCAAGAACCTCACCAGCGACCTCATCGGCCGGTTCGCCCGCGCGGCTGTCTCGGCCACGCGCGAGGCCTTCGGAGGCACGCGCCTGGTCCGCTACAACGCGCACGTGATCGTGCCCCGCGTCGTCGAGGTCGAGATCGCCGTGCTCAAGGGGATCATGGGGCAGGCGATCGTCACGATCGATGCCAGGAAGGGTGTCTATAAGGAGCAGCGGAGGGTCCTCAAGCGGCTGGCCGACGCCCTGTGGTCGACGGACACCCTGTGGTCGGCCGGCGCCGACGTGTTGGAGCCCGCTTTCGCAGCCGACTTCGTCGCCGCCGAGGGCGACGCGGAGCGGGCGCGCGTGGTCGTGGACCAGATCGCGAGCCTGACCGATCAGAGTGCGATCGACTGGCACAACCGGCTGGTCGGCGAGATCGACCCGGCGGAGGTCGGCATCTGGACGCCGCGTCACGCGCGCCCCGGCGCGCGCACGCCTGTCGAGAGGCGGCCCATCGCAGAAGGCGCACGCTGATGCCCCGGATCCGGCAGGCCGACGTCGACGAGGTCAAGGCCCGCACCAACATCGCCGACATCGTGGGGGAGCGCGTCGCCCTCAAGTCCGCGGGTGTCGGCTCGCTCAAGGGGCTGTGCCCGTTCCACGACGAGAAGAGCCCCAGCTTCCACGTGCGTCAGCAGGTCGGCTACTACCACTGCTTCGGCTGCGGGGAGTCGGGCGACGTGTACTCCTTCCTCCGCGCGATGGACCACGTGAGCTTCACGGAGGCGGTCGAGCGGCTCGCGGGCCGCATCGGCTACACCCTCCACTACGAAGACGGCGGCCCGGCGCCGGAGACCAGTGGTCGCAGCCGCCTGTACGCAGCGAACACAGCGGCCGCGGAGTTCTTCCGGTCCCAGCTGCTGTCGCCGGATGCGGAGGCGGCCCGCCGGTTCCTCGGGGAGCGCGGCTTCGACGCCGGGGCGGCTGCGCACTTCGGCGTCGGCTTCGCCCCTCGGGGATGGGACGGCATGCTCAAGGCGCTGACCGCCCAGGGCTTCACGCGCGAGGAGCTGAGCACCGCAGGACTCGTCTCGACAGGACAGCGCGGCGTGTACGACCGTTTCCGTGGCAGGCTCGTCTGGCCGATCCGCGATGTGTCGGGGCAGACGATCGGCTTCGGCGCCCGCAAGCTCTTCGACGACGATCAGGGCCCCAAATACCTCAACACCCCCGAGACCCCGATCTACAAGAAGGCGCAGGTGCTCTACGGGCTCGACCTCGCCAAGCGGGACATCGCTCGCGGCGACCCCCGCCGGGTCGTGGTCGTCGAGGGCTACACCGACGTGATGGCCTGCCACCTCGCGGGCTTGACGACCGCGGTCGCGACCTGTGGCACGGCCTTCGGCGCCGAGCACATCAAGGTCCTCCGCCGGGTCATGGGCGACGACAACGCGTCCGGGGAGGTGGTGTTCACCTTCGACGGCGACGAGGCGGGGCAGAAGGCCGCCCTGCGCGCGTTCACCGAGGACGACAGGTTCAACGCGCAGACATTCGTCGCGGTCGCACCGGACGGCCTCGATCCGTGCGACCTCCGGCTGCAGCGCGGTGACGCGGCGGTGCGCGGTCTCATGGACGCGAAGCAGCCGATGTTCGAGTTCGCGATCGACCGCAAGCTCGCCGGATTCGACCTCGCCACGGTCGAGGGTCGGGTCGGCGCCCTCCGCGCCGCGGCCCCGATCGTCGCGGAGATCCGCGATCGCCTCCTGCGCCCCGGCTACGAGCGGGTGCTGGCACGCCGTCTCGGCATGGACCCGACCGAGGTGCACGGGGAGGTCGAGCGCGCCGCGCGCGGTGCGCAGGCCGCCGCTCCTCAGCCGCGTCGGGAGGCCTCGCCGCGGGTCGATCCCGCCACGGGCGGACCGGTCGTCGCGGCCGTGACGCTCGCCAGCCTGCCCCGTTCGCCCGACGTCGCCGTGGAGCGCGACGCGCTCATGGGCGCCCTCCAGTACGGTCATCAGATCGATGCCGCGTTGCTGACCCGCGCCCTGGCGGAGCCGTTCCGCACGCCCGGCCTCGATGCGGTGCGCGAGGCGGTCGCCGCGGCCCCCGACCGCAGCCGCGCCGGATGGGTGACGGACGCGGTGAACAGCGTGCGCGAGCCGTACCGCTCGCTCGCGGGCGAGCTGTTGATGACGCCGTTCCCGGCGCGGGATGAGGCCGGCGCGGTGGCGTCCGCGACGGATCTCGCCCGACGGCTGGTCGTGCGCCAGCTCGAGCACGAGAAGCAGGAGCTGCTGGGCGCGGTCCAGCGCGTCCCCGCGGACTCCGACGGCGGACGCGCGCTGCGGGTGCGGCTGCGGGACATCGACGTGGAGCGCCAGCGGTTCTTCGCCGAGTCGTAACCGGAACGGTCCCGGACGAGACGGCAGGATGGAGATATGCCCCGTACGCCCGAATCCTCGAACGCGATCGAGTGCTCCGATCTGGTCATCGACCGGATCGGTCACGGCACGCCCAATCGCGCGGTCGACGGCGTGACGTTCTCCCTCGCCCCCGGCGGGCTCATCTGCGTCGCGGGACCGACCGGCTCGGGCAAGTCGACCCTCGTCGCCGCGCTTGCAGGTTCCACGGATCCCTCGGTGCGCGTCGTCGGCGGGCGGGCGCAGGTGTGCGGCATCGACATCCGTCGTCCGGGTCGCAAGCATCGCATCCTCACCTATCGCACGGGCTTCGTGCCGCAGGGCGCCGGGGCGGATCTGCCGCCGCAGCTGACGGTCAACGAGGTCATCGCCGAGCCGATCCTCATCCGGGAGAAGCGCGTCAACACCCGCGCGCTCTCCATCCGGGTGGCGACGCTCCTGGATGAGCTCCACCTGCCGCTCGGGACCGCGGCGAAGTTCCCCTACGAGCTCAGCGCGGGCATGCGCCAGCGGGTCGCGATCGCCCGTTCCTTCGTGCTGGAGCCGCGGGTGCTCATCGCCGACGAGATTCTCGCGAACCTCGATCTGGAGGTGCGACCGGTCGTCTTCGACGCCATCACTCGGCGCCGCAAGGAGGAGGGGATGGCGGCTCTCCTCGTCACCAACGACGCGGACTTCATCCGGGAGCTGAACGCCGAGACGCTCATGCTGCGCGGGGGCCACGTCGTCGCGCGTGGCGTCGGCAAGGACCTGCTCTGGGTGCCGAACGCGGAGTCGGATTCCCGCCGCTGAGCGCGACACGCCCGAGGGTCACGGAAGGCGGCCCGGTGTCACGAACAGCGTCCCGAGTTTGCTAAGCTTGACGAGTTGCCCGCACCGCGGTGCACATTCCTCGGTAGCTCAATTGGCAGAGCAGCCGGCTGTTAACCGGCAGGTTCTTGGTTCGAGTCCAAGCCGGGGAGCCAACGAGAGAAGCCCCCTCCACGGAGGGGGCTTCTCTCGTTCCCGGACCGCTCGTCTGCGCCCCGGGACACAAGAAGAGCCCCTCCACGCGGAGGGGCTCTTCCTGTCGGGGAGGACGGTTCAGCCGACGCCCTCCATGGCGCTCGTCTCGGTGTTGCCGATCCGGGCGATGACGTCAGGGCGACGACGGGCGAGGTAGGCGTACCGGGTGAGCGCGAGGGCGACGGTGACGAGGAACACATAGGGGATCACGTTGTACGGGAAGGCCGGCACGGGCCACACGTTCGCGAAGAAGACGTACGCCATCGTCACGACCGCGACCGTGGCGCACACCTTCACGAGGCCGTTCCGCATCTTCGCCCGCTGCGTGTAGACCACGCAGGCGATGGCGACGAGGGCGTAGGCGACCATGTAGCCGTAGGTGCCCCAGGTGTTGACCCAGACGAGGATGTCGCCCGTCGCCGCCCCCGCCACCAGCAGCACGATGTCGACCGTGATCGCCGCGGCGCCGGCGAGGATGAGCACGCGGTGCGGCGTGAGGTGCTGCTCGTGCGTGCGGCCGAAGCGCTCCGCGACGACGCCTTCCTTGCCCATCACGTAGACGATGCGGCCGATCACGTTGAGCGGGGCGACGACGACCGCGAAGAACGACGCCGAGACGCCGAACGTGAGCACGGCCGCGAACCAGCCCGGCATGCCGATGAGGGCGGACATGCTCTCCAGCGGGCTCGCGGCGGTGGCGAGGTCGTCGCCGAGGACCGCGATCTGCGTGTAGGCGGCGAAGACGTACAGCACGCCGACGCCGAGGGCGCTCCACATGATGGCGCGGGGGATCGCCTTGTACGGCTCCTTGGCCTCGCGGCCGAGGGCGTCTGCAGAGGAGAAGCCGACGAAGCCCAGGATGCCCAGGACCATGCCGGACGCGATGCCCTGGAACGACGAGCCGGTCGCGAGCACCTGCGCGGGGTCCCACGCAGAGGGGCCCGCCCACGCGAGCGCCGCGATGAGCAGCACGAGGATGATGCCCACGGAGAGCAGCTCGAGGACGAGCGAGACCCGGGCGGAGAGCCGGATGCCGCGGATGGTGAACAGCGTCGCCAGCCCACCGAGCACGATCGCCAGGCCGATGTCCCACCCGAGCCCCTGGGCGGGCAGGCCGAGCATGCTCAGGAACTGTCCCATGTAGCTGACCGAGCCGCTGAGGGAGGCCGCTGCGATGCCGAAGCAGCCGATCAGCAGTGTCACGCCGGCGAGGAAGGCGCCGAACGGGCCGAGGCCCTTCGACACATAGGTGTACAGCGAGCCTGCGGAGGCGTGCTTGCGGGCGAACACCACCACGCAGTAGCCGACGCACAGGATCACGATGGTGGCCAGTGCGAAGGCGTAGATGGTGCCGTTCCCGGCGCCGAGGAAGATGGCGGCGGCCGTGAAGGCGATGACGGCGCTGGGAGCGATGTTGGCGATGGCCTGGGCGGCGAGCTCGGGTCCGCTCATGACGCCGGTGCGGAGACCGGCATCCTGCGGGGCGCCAGGCGGGGCGACGACGGTGTCTGACATGGTTCTCCTGGTTTCGGGTTTCAGGGATGGGCCGCGCGCGGCGGTCAGGGGATGAGGAGGGTGCGCAGTGCCGAGCCGCCGTCGAGGTCGTCCAGGGCGGCGGCGGCCTCGGAGAGCGGGCGGCGACCGGAGATCAGCGGGTCGATCTTGAGCTGTCCGTCCATGTAGCGGTCCACGAGCGCGGGGACGTCGATCGACGGTCGCACCGAGCCGTAGTTCGAGCCGAGGATGCGCTGGTCGGCCTCGGCGAGGACGAGCGGCTCGAACGAAGCACGTGCTCCCGTGGGTGGCAGCCCGACGATGACGGCGGCGCCACCGAGGCCGAGCATCTGGATGGACTGCTCGGTCGTGGAGGTGCGGCCGATCGCGTCGAAGGCGTAGTCGACGCCGTCGGGGATGAGTTCGCGCAGCTGGGCCACAGCATCGCCCTGGGAGGCGTCGATGCGGTCTGTGGCCCCGAACTGCAGGGCCATCTGCGTCTTCTCCGGCCGCACGTCGATCGCGACGATGCGCTCGGCGCCAGCGAGTCGGGCGCCCTGGACGACGTTGAGCCCCACGCCGCCGCAGCCGATGACGGCGACGGTCGACCCCGGTTCCACGGCGGCGGTGTTCAGGACGGCGCCGACGCCAGTCGCGACCGCGCAGCCGACGACGGCGATGACGTCGAGGGGTGCGTCGTCACGGACCTTCACTGCTCCGGACGCGGGGACGACGACCTCCTCCGCGAAGGACGAGACACCCAGGTAGTGGTGCAACTGCTCGCCGTCGCGGCTCAGCCGGGACGTGCCGTCGAAGAGCACGCCGAGGGGAGCGACCACGGTCGCGACCTTCTGACAGCGGGCCTCGTGACCGGCGCGGCAGTAGCGGCACTCGCCGCACGGCGGCACCCAGCTCAGCACGACGTGGTCGCCGACGGCGAGGGTGGTGACGCCTTCGCCGAGTTCGGTGACGACACCGGAGCCCTCGTGGCCCATGACCAGGGGAGCGGCGGCATCCCACTCGCCGCGCTTGACGTGCAGGTCGGAGTGGCAGACGCCGGCGGCGGCGATGCGCACGCGCACCTCACCGGCGCGGGGCGGGGCGAGGTCGACGTCGACGAACTCGATGGGCGACTGGGGGTCGCGGAAGACAACAGCTTTCATGACATCCTTCGGGAAGTGGTGATGCGCACGATGCTAGGAGAGAGCGGAAGGCCTCGGCATCCGACAGAAGAGTGAATCGAATGGCTGTCCTTCGACAATCTGTATGATCGGAGGGTGGCTCGTGACGTCGCCTCCGTGGCCCGCTATCTCCGCGCGGAGCTGCTGCCCGGCGCCGTTCCCGGTGCGCGGCCCGTCAACGCGGTCCTTCCCCTCGACGATTTCGGTCCGCCGGTGGATCCGCTCCATGCGACGCTCGTCGTGGCCGAGGAGGCCGCGCTCCTCGGCGTCGACGGCGACCGCCGGGCCGCGCTGCGGGAGACCGTGGTGGTCACCAGCGCCGACAGCCCCCGCCTTCGCGAAACCCTGCGGGACGCGGAGATCACGGCCATCGTCGGGGTCCCCCTGCCGCCGCCGCTGCTCGTCCCGACGCTGACCTCGCTCCTTGCCGTCGATCAGGCGGCGGAGGCTCGCGCCATCACCTCGGCGATGCGGGTGCTCACCCTGGCGGCGCGACGCAGCGGCATCACCGGCGTCATCGCGGAACTGGCGCACCGCATCGACGGGTGGGCGGTACTCCTGGATCGGCACGGCGACGTCATCACCACGGCCGGTGCCGGGAGCCTGCACATCGACGATGCGATCGCCGTCGCCGTCGGCCGCCCGGTGCGGGTGCGGCATCGTGCCCTGCAGGTGCACCCGGTCGGTCCTGGCCAGGACATCACCGCGCAGCTCGTGACCGCTCCGCGCAACGACAGCTCCGGCCGCGGTCGGGAACTGAGCTCGCAGGCCGCGGCGCTGCTCGATCTCCTGATGCGCACCCGCGACAGCAGCCAGCTGGAGCGCCTGGGCCGCTCGATGATGTTCGAGACCGTGCGCGAGGGAGGGGAGGAGGCCACTCGTCTGCTCCGCCGCTGGGGCGTGCACGAGCGCGTGCTGGTGGGGTTCGCCCTCGCCTCCCGTACCAGCGGTGTCGATGTCGAGCATCTGCTCGGCCTCTGGCTCGACGAGCTGGGCGCGGAGCACGTCTTCACGTCGCAGCGGGGAATCGTCCAGGGCGTCGTGCGCGAGGACCATGCCGACCAGATCGCGCATCGCGCCAGGGCCTTCGCGTCGACCCTCTATCTCGGCCTCGGCCGACCGGCAAGCACCGATGCTCTCGCGCGCAGCATCGACGAGGCGCGGCACGCCTGCGAAGCCGCGCGCACCGGGGGTGAACGCGTGGTCCGCTACGAGGCCATCCCGACGGTGTCGTTCGTGCTCGGGGCCCTGGATACGGATCAGACCACGCGCCTCGCGCGTCTGCTCGACCCGCTGCGCGCGGCCGAGCGGTCGGCCGAGCTCCTCGACACGCTCCGGGTGTTCCTCGCGAGCAACGGGGCGTGGAGCGAGAGCGCGGCGCGGCTGCGCATCCACCGCCAGACGCTGACGACCCGCGTCCGACGGATAGAGGACCTCACGGGTCTCTCGCTGTCCGATCCGGACGATCGCGTCGCGGCGTGGCTCGCCCTCCGCGCCGCTGACGGCTGAGCCGTGGCACGGACGACGAAGGGCCCCGCCTCGCGGCGGAGCCCTTCGTGAAGACGCGGTCTGATCAGCGCGCGGCGCCCTTGAGCGATCCCTCGACCTGTCCGGCCGGGTCGATGATGATGCACTGGATCACGCGGTCGTTGGCCTGCTCCCACGAGTCCTTGCTGGGGGTGAGCGTGGTCACGTCCAGGGCGGATTCCTGGTAGGAGACGCCGACGAAGGACGTGTACGCGTCGCCGATGCAGCCCTCGGAGGCGGCGCTGATGGCATCCTCCGAGTAGTCGCCGTCGTCCATCTTGATCTCGTAGAAGACCTCTTCGTCGTGGGGCTCGGAGCACGGCACGACGTTCGCGTCGGTGAGCATCCCGGAGCCGGTCTCGAGCATGCAGTCGCCGAGCTTCACCGAGAAGACGTCGATGTTCGCGCTCTCGGTGACCTGGCCGGTCTCCTCGTCGCGGTCGGCGTCGGCGCGACCGCCGCCGAGGATGCTGTTGATCGCGCTGCAGCCGGTGAGGGCGAGCGAGACGGCGACGGCCGAACCGGTGAGCACGAGTGCGCGACGGGTGCGCGACTTCATCATGGATTTCCCCTTCAGAGCGTGACGCGGGGCATGCTGAATATCCCCGCCGCGAACACGCTATAGTGCCCGGAGTCTATGACGCAACTTGAAGGATGCTGTGCGTGGGCTGAATGCGATCAGCCCTCGAGGTCGTCCACGCCGGGGAGCCAGCTGGCCCCCGGACGCCCCCAGCCGCGCTTGCGCGCGATCTTCTGCGTCGTTTTCCAGTCGGAGTCCGAGAGGCGGTCGATGTAGAGCACGCCGTCCAGATGATCGAACTCGTGCTGCATGATCCGAGCGCGCCACCCGTCCACCTCCAGCGCGACCGGGTCACCGTCCAGGTCCGTCGCGGTCACCCGCACCCGGTCGGACCGACGCAGCGGGAACCGCTCGCCGGGGAACGACAGGCAGCCCTCGGACTCCAGCTCGGGGTCGGGCGCGCCCGGCTCCATCGGCGTCATCCACAGTTCGGGATTGATGAGCACACCGCGCCACGGCTGGTCGTCGTCGTCGACATAGGAGTACGTGTAGATCCGCAGCGGCACCCCCACCTGGGGAGCGGCGAGGCCGACGCCGGGTGCCGCGTCCATGGTCTCGAACATGTCGGCGACGAGGGCGCGGATCTCGTCGGTGATCGCCTCGACGGGGGAGGCGGGGGAGTGCAGGACGGGATCGCCCATGATGCGAATCGGAAGGACAGCCACGTCACAACCCTAGTCGGCGGCACTCTCCGGGTAGGGTCGTACTGTGAGCGCAGGGGTGTGGATGGGGACGGTCGAGGACGTCGGCGACCAGTTGGTCGGCGCGTTCCAGAACCCCGGCCTGCTCCTGGGAATCCCTCTGGCTCTCGCCGGTGCGGTGTTCATGTCGCTCGGCGCGCAGTACCAGCATCGGGGCGTGGAGAAGGTCGAGCGGCTCAGCGGCTCCGACGGCGCCGCCGGCCTCAGCTTCGATCAGCTCAAGCGCCTGTTCACCCGCCCGTCCTGGGTGATCGGGACGCTCATGCTGGGCCTCGCGATCGTCTGCCAGCTCGCCGCCCTCGTCAAGGCGCCCCTCATCGTGGTGCAGCCGCTCGGCGCCATCGCGCTGGTCATCACGACGCTGCTCAACGCCCGCATCTCAGGCCACGCCCCCACGCGGCAGTCGCTCACCGCGATCATCGCTTGTGTCGGCGGCATCTTCCTGTTCGTGTTCTTCGCCGCGATCTACGCCACGGAGAAGGAGGTCACGGACCGCGAGCTGTTCGTCATCCTCGCGATCCTGCTCGTCGTGATCATCGTGCTCGGGGCGTGCTGGCTCATCCTCCGGCACCGGATGCGGGCGCTGTTCTACATCATCGGCGCCGGCATCCTCTACGGTTTCGTCGCCACCCTCGCGAAGGTCATCATCAAGCGCATCGAGGCGGGCCAGTTCGAGTGGATCACCGCGGTCTGCCTGCTCGCGTTGCTCTCGGCGGGTGCCGTCGGCGCGTACTTCGTGCAGACCGCCTACAGCTCCGGTCCGCCGGACCTCGTCATCGCCGGTCTGACGGTGGTCGACCCCATGGTGGCCGTGCTCATCGGCATGCTCGTGCTCGGTGAGGCGGCGGCGGCTCCGTGGTGGGTCTTCATCATCTTCGGCGTCGCCGGCAGCATCGCCGTCTGGGGCGTCGTCGGGCTCGCGCGATTCCACCCGCAGGTGCTCAGCGAGAGCCAGGAGCTCGGCATCACCCGGGGAAGCGATCCCGCCACCCCGCCGGCTGCTCCGGCATCGGGCGCGCCGGAGCAGCCTGACCCGCGTGAGACACGCGGCCCGGACGCTCAGTAGGCCTGGTCGATGAGGTCGGGGGAGACCTCGGACGCCGCTGCCTCGTCGACGAAGAACACCGTCCGCTTGCGGCCCTTCGCCCCGGCGGCCGGAACGCTCGTGTAGCTGGCGCCGGCGAGAGCGAGGCCGAGCGCCGATGCCTTGTCGGCACCCGTCAGAACCAGCCACACCCGCTTTGATGCGTTGAGCACGGGACGCGTCAGGGTCACGCGCTCGGGCGGGGGCTTGGGGGAGTCCCGCACGGGGAGCGCCGCCGCATCGGTCACGGTGACCTCTTCCCGGTCCGGGAAGAGCGACGCGATGTGGCCGTCGGGGCCGACGCCGAGGAAGCACACGGCGAAAGAGGGCCACGGGTGGTCCTCGGTGCCGAAGCGGGCGAGCTCGGCGGCGTACGCGGCGGCGGCCTCATCGAGGTCGAGACCGCTGTCCGAGGCAGCGACCTCGTGCACGTTCTCCGCGGGGACGTCGAGGTGGTCGAGCAGTGCCTCCCGGGACTGGAGGGCGTTGCGGTCCGGGTCGTTCCGCGGCACATATCGCTCGTCGCCCCACCAGAAGTGGACGAGGGACCAGTCGATCTCGGCGGATCGCGGGTTCTCCCGGACGGCGCGCAGGACCGCACCGCCCATCGACCCGCCCGTGAGGGCGACGTGAGCCAGACGGCCGTTGCGTGTCCGCGCGCGGACACGGGTGAGGAAGCGATCGGCGACCCGGAGGGCGAGGGCGGCGGGGGTGGCCTCGACCACGACCCGCTTCTCTGCGGACGATCCCGGCATCGAGGTCACTCTCCTGTCTCGGGCGGACCGAGCTTCTCCCAGCCCTCCGTGATCACTCGACCGTACAGGACGTCGGGGTCGAGCCTGCGCAGCTCCTCCGCGAGGCACTCGCGCAGGGTCCGCCGCGGCAGGTGAAGGTCGTGGTCGGGCTGGTTCGGCTGGGTGAGCACGGCGACGCCGGGCGACGGGCGCTCGAGGAGGATGTCGCCGGACTCCCGGGTGAGGCGCACCGACTTGATGCCCTCCTGCCAGTGCTCCGGGTCCTCGTACGACCACCGCACCGGGACGTCCAGTGCCATCTGCAGCCAGGCGGCGAGCAGCGCCGTGGAGGGCGAGGCACTCCCGCCACGGACCTCGACGGCGGTGATGGTCTCGTACGGCGGCTGGTCCAGCACCGCGGCGAGCTGCTCGCGCCAGTGCGTGAGGCGCGTCCAGGCGAGGTCGGTGTCGCCGGGGGCGTGCGTGCGTCCGAGGAGGGCGAGCCGGTCGCGGACGTCCGGAGACGTGGCGGCGTCGGTGATCCGGCGCTGGGCGATGCGGCCGAGCGGCGAGGTCGCGGGAGAGGTGGGGGCCTCGTCCGGCCACCACGCCACCACCGGGGCGTCCGGGAGGAGCAGCCCGGTGAGCAGGCTCTCCTCGTTGCTCGCGGCGGCGCCGTGCGCGTGCAGCACGACGACCTCGCTGGCCCCGGCGTCTCCGCCCACGCGGATCTGCGCGTCGAGGCGGGACTCACCGTCGCCGGTCGTCAGCACGATCACGCGCATCGGGTGCTCGCGCGACGCATCGTTCGCCGCGTCGATCGCGGCCTCCGCGACGCCCTTGCGGGCGGCGATGACCAGGGTGAGGACACGGCCGAGGGCGACGGCGCCGCCCTCCTCGCGCACCTTGACGAGCTGCTTGGCGACCTGGCTGACGGTCGTGTCGGGAAGGTCGATGATCACGGGCGTCTCCAGACTCGTCCGTCGCGGGCCAGCAGGTCGTCGGCCGAGGCCGGTCCCCACGAGCCGGGCGCGTACTGCTCCACCGGACCGCCCTGGGCGGCCCAGTACTTCTCCACCGGGTCGAGGATCTTCCAGGAGAGCTCGACCTCCTCGTGCCGCGGGAACAGCGGCGGATCGCCCAGGAGGACGTCGAGGATCAGACGCTCGTACGCCTCCGGGCTCGCCTCCGTGAACGCGTGGCCGTAGCCGAAGTCCATCGTCACGTCGCGGACGTTCGTGCCGTTGCCCGGCACCTTCGAGCCGAAGCGGATCGTCACGCCCTCGTCAGGCTGGACGCGGATCACCAGGGCGTTCTGCCCGAGCTCCGAGGCGTTGCCGCGGCCGAACAGGTGCTGCGGCGCGCGGTTGAACACCACGGCGATCTCCGTCACCCGACGGCCGAGGCGCTTGCCCGTCCGCAGGTAGAACGGCACGCCGGCCCAGCGTCGGGTGTCGATCTCCAGCTTGATGGCCGCGTAGGTCTCCGTCGTCGACTCGGGGTTCATCCCCTCCTCGTCGAGGAAGCCGGTGACCTTCTCGCCGCCCTGCCAGCCTCCGGCGTACTGCCCGCGCGCGGTGGCGAGGGAGAGATCCTCCGGCACGTGCACCGCGGCGAGGACCTTCTCCTTCTCGGCCCGCAGATGCTCGGCGGAGAGGCTGATGGGCTCCTCCATCGCCGTGAGCGCGAGGAGCTGGAGCAGGTGGTTCTGGATGACGTCGCGGGCGGCGCCGATCCCGTCGTAGTACCCCGCACGACCGCCGACGCCGATGTCCTCGGCCATCGTGATCTGCACGTGATCGACGTAGTTGCGGTTCCAGATCGGCTCGTACAGCTCGTTGGCGAAGCGCAGCGCGAGGATGTTCTGCACCGTCTCCTTGCCGAGGTAGTGGTCGATGCGGAAGATCGAGTCGGCGGGGAACGCCACCTCGAGGGCCGCGTTGAGAGCGCGCGCCGACTCGAGGTCGTGCCCGAACGGCTTCTCGATGACGACGCGCCGCCAGCGCTCGTCGTCGTCCGCGTCCTCGCCCACGAGCCCCGATTCCTTGAGCTGCTTCGCGACGAGCGGGAAGTCCTTCGGCGGGATCGAGAGGTAATAGGCGTGGTTGCCCATGGTGCCGCGTTCCACGTCGAGCTTCTCGACGGTCTCCCGCAGCTTGCGGAAGGAGTCGGGGTTGTCGAACTCGCCGGAGACGAACCGGATGCCCTGGAGCAGCTGCGTCCAGGTCTCCTCGCGGAACGGCGTGCGGGCATGCTGCTTCACGGCGTCGTAGACGACCTGGGCGAAGTCCTGGTCCTCCCAGTCGCGGCGGGCGAAGCCCACGAGCGCGAAGCCCGGGGGCAGGAGCCCCCGGTTCGCGAGATCGTAGACCGCCGGCATGAGCTTCTTGCGGGACAGATCACCCGTCACGCCGAAGATCACGAGGGCGCTGGGCCCCGCGATCCTGTTGAGACGACGATCGTCGGGGTCGCGCAGCGGGTTGTGCCCGCGCGAGATGGGTACAGACATCGGTGGGGGCTCTCCTGCGGTTACTTCTGTGCGGCTTCGAAGAGGGCGAGCACGTCGTCCGAGGACTCGGTGATCGTCAGCGAGACGACGGGTCGTCCGTGCTCCGCGAGCACGCCCGCGTCGCCGGCCGCCTGCGCCTGGATGAGCTGTCCGAACGTGAACGGCCGGTCGGGGATCTCGAGGTCCACGTCCGTGCGCTCCAGGATCTGCAGGAACACGCCCTGAGCGGGGCCGCCCTTGTGGTACTGACCCGTGGAGTGCAGGAAGCGCGGTCCCCAGCCGAACGTGGTCGGGCGCCCGGAGTCGGCGGCGACGAGCTCGCGCAGGCCCTGGAGCTGCGGCACCTCGAGGCGGTTGACGTACGCCTGGATCGACACGTAGCCGTCGGCGGGGAGCTGGGCCCAGAGGGCGTCCAGCACGCCTTCGACGGTGCCAGACACGGCGAGGGCGGGGTCGGAGACCCGGACCTCGACGCCGTTCTCGACGAATGCGGGAGCTGTCGGCTCCGGTCGGGCGTCGAGCAGGCCCCGGGCGGCGACCTTGGCCGACTCGACGTCGGGCTGGTCGAACGGGTTGATGCCGAGGAGGTGCCCGGCGATGGCCGTCGCGTACTCCCAGACGATGAACTGCGCGCCGAGTGTGCCGCTGACGAGGATCTCGCCCTCGTGCCGCTCGTGCAGGTGGAACTCGTTGGCGTCGTCGACGAGACGCACGATCTGGAGGTCGGCAGGGACCGGGTCGAGCTCCGGCGAGACCGGGAGCAGGACGACCGGGAGGATGCCCGTGCCCTCCTTGCCTGTGGACTCGGCGATCAGCTGCTCGATCCAGTCCGGCAGCCCCTTGATGTGCGTGCCGTCGGTGATCAGACCCAGCTTGTCGCGGCGGGGGCTGGTGGCGGCGATCGCCGCCCCGAGACGGAGTGCGGGGTTGTCGGCGGAGTCCACGGCCACCTCGAGCAGCGAGGCCTCGGCCTCGTCCAGGAGCTCGTCGATGTCCACGCCGGCCAGTCCCGAGGGCACGAGACCGAAAGCGGTCAGCGCCGAGTAGCGGCCGCCCACGTTCGGGTCGGCGTTGAAGACCCGGTAGCCGGACTCGCGCGCCGAGGCGTCGAGAGGGGAACCGGGGTCCGTGACCACGACGATCCGCTCGGTGGGGTCGATGCCGAGGTCGCGGAAGGCGGCCTCGAAGGTCCGGCGCTGCGAGTCGGTCTCGACCGTGGAGCCCGACTTCGACGACACGACGAGGACCGTCTCGGCGAGACCCTCGTCGAGCGCGGCGAGCACCTGCCCCGGGGCGGTGGAGTCGAGGATGGTGAGCGGGACGCCGGACGTCTGTGCGATGACCTCGGGAGCGAGCGACGAGCCGCCCATTCCGGCCAACACCACGCGCGTGACGCCCTTCGCTGCGAGCTCCTCGCGCAGCGCGACGATCTCGGCGACCAGCGGGCGGGAGACCGAGACGGCCTCGACCCAGCCGAGGCGGACCGACGCCTCGGCCTCGGCGGCCGGACCCCAGAGCGTAGCGTCGCCGCCGGTGATGCGGGAGGCGACGAGGTCGTGGACCAGGGCGGGCACGGTCTCCTCGATGGCGACGCGCGCCGCGCCCGATGCGTGGATGGCGAAGGTCATCGCTGGGCCTCCAGAGCCTCGGTGACCTGTGCGAGCAGATCGTGCCAGGAGTCGATGAACTTCGCGACCCCCTCCTCCTCGAGCACCTCGGTCACGGCGTCGAAGTCGACGCCCACCTCGGCGAGCCCGGCGAAGACCTCGCGGGCCTCCTCGTAGCCGCCGGTGATGGTGTCTCCCGTGACGACGGCGTGGTCGAACGTCGCCTCGAGGGTCTTCTCCGGCATCGTGTTGACGACGCCGTCGGCGACCAGTTCCGTCACGTACAGCGTGTCGGGGAGGTTCGGGTCCTTGACGCCGGTCGAGGCCCACAGCGGGCGCTGGACGTTGGCGCCGGCGGCGAGGAGATCCTGCGCGCGCTTCTCGGCGAACGTCTTCTCGAAGAGCTCGTAGGCGAGTCGGGCGTTCGCCAGGCCCGCCTTGCTCTTCAGCGCGGCGGCGGCGTCCGTTCCGATCGCGGTCAGGCGCTTGTCCGTCTCGGTGTCGACCCGGGAGACGAAGAACGAGGCCACGGAGTGGATGGTGGACAGATCGATGCCCGCGTCCTTGGCCCGCTCGAGGCCCGTGAGGTACGCCTCGATGACCTCGGCGTAGCGCTCCAGGCTGAAGATGAGGGTCACGTTGACGCTGATGCCGTTCGCGATCGCCTCGGTGATGGCTGGGAGGCCGGCCTTGGTCGCCGGGATCTTCACGAGGAGGTTGGGCCGGTCGATCCGGTCCCACAGCTCCTTGGCCTGCGCCACGGTGCCGTCGGTGTCGTGGGCGAGGTCGGGGGAGACCTCGATCGAGACGCGACCGTCGACGTGGCCGGACTCCTCCCACACCGGGCGGAAGACGTCGAGCGCGGCACGGACGTCCTGGGTCGTCGCGGCGAACACCGCGTCCTCGGCCGAGGCTCCGGACGCGGCGAGCTCGGTGACCTGCGCGTCGTAGGACGTGTCGTTCTTATCCGTGATCGCGTTCGCGAAGATGGTCGGGTTGGTGGTGACGCCCACGACGTTGCGCGTCGCGATCAGCTCGGCGAGGTTGCCGGAGGAGATGCGGGTGCGCGAGAGGTCGTCGAGCCAGATGCTGACGCCGGCGGCGGCGAGCTGGGCGGTGGGGGTGCTCATGCGTTCTCCTTGATGGTCTCGCGGGCGGCCGCGACGACGGCCTCGGTGGTGATGCCGAACTTCTCGAAGAGGGTCTTGTAGTCGGCGGAGGCGCCGAAGTGGTCGATGCCGACCGATCGTCCGCGGTCGCCGACGATGCCGCGCCACGTGAGCACGGAACCGGCCTCGACCGAGACGCGGGCGGTGACGGACGCCGGCAGCACGCTCTCGCGGTAGGCCTCGTCCTGCTCCGCGAACCACTCCAGCGAGGGGGCGGAGACGACGCGGGCGTTCACGCCCTCGCCGGCGAGCACCTCGCGGGCGTTCACCGCGAGCTGCACCTCGGAGCCGGTCGCCACGATGATGACGTCCGGCGTGCCGTTCGGCGCCTCGGCGAGGACGTAGGCGCCCTTGGCGGCCTGGGCGGCGGAGGCGAAGGTGTCGCCCGAGGCCTCGCCCTCGCCGCGCGGGAACACCGGGATGTTCTGGCGGGTCAGTGCGATGCCGGCCGGGCCCTCGTGGCGCCGGAGGATCTCGAGCCACACGGCGGCCGTCTCGTTGGCGTCCGCGGGACGGACGACGGCCAGGTTCGGGATCGCGCGCAGCGTCGCGAGCTGCTCGATCGGCTGGTGCGTCGGGCCGTCCTCGCCGAGGGCGACGGAGTCGTGCGTCCAGACGAAGACGCTCGGCACATTCATCAGCGCGGCCAGGCGCACGGCCGGACGCATGTAGTCGCTGAAGATGAGGAACGTGCCCCCGAAGGCGCGCGTGGGCCCGTGCAGCACGATGCCGTTGACGATCGCACCCATGGCGTGCTCACGGATGCCGAAGTGCAGCACCCGGCCGTACGGGGTGCCCGACCACTCGTGGGTCGACCACTCAGCCGGGATGAACGACGGCGCGTCCTTGATCGTCGTGAGGTTCGACTCGGCGAGGTCGGCGGAGCCGCCCCAGAGCTCGGGGAGCTGCGCGGCCAGCGCGTTGATGACCTGGCCGGACGCGGCGCGGGTCGAGACGTCCTTGCCGGCCTCGAAGACGGGGAGTGCGTCGGCGATGTCGGCGGGGAGCTCGTGGGCCTCGACGCGGTCGAGCAGGGCCTTGCGCTCGGGGTTGGCGGCCGCCCAGGCATCGAACGACTCCTGCCAGGCGGCGCGGGCCTCGGCGGCGCGCTCCGCGAGGCCGCGCGTGCGCTTCAGCACCTCGTCGGCGACGACGAAGGTCTGCTCCGGGTCGAACCCGAGGACCTTCTTGGTGGCGGCGAGCTCGTCGGCTCCGAGCGCCGATCCGTGGATCTTCCCGGTGTTCTGCTTGCCGGGAGCAGGCCAGCCGATGATGGTCTTGAGGATGATGAGCGACGGCTTGTCGGTCTCGCCCTTGGCCGCCTCGATCGCGGCGTGGAGCTCGGCGACATCCTCCACGTACTCGCCGGTCTTCTTCCAATCCACCGTCTGCACGTGCCAGCCGTAGGCCTCGTACCGAGCCGCGACGTCCTCGGTGAAGGCGACGTTCGTGTCGTCCTCGATGGAGATCTGGTTGGAGTCGTAGATCGCGATGAGGTTGCCGAGCTGCTGGTGGCCGGCGAGCGAGGAGGCCTCGCTGGTGACGCCCTCCTGCAGATCGCCGTCGCCCGCGATCACGTAGACGAAGTGGTCGAACGGGCTCGTGCCCGCTGCGGCCTCGGGGTCGAAGAGGCCGCGCTCGTACCGGGCGGCGTACGCGAAGCCGACTGCCGAGGCGAGGCCCTGGCCCAGTGGGCCCGTGGTGATCTCGACGCCCTTGGTGTGGCCGTACTCGGGGTGACCGGGGGTCTTCGACCCCCAGGTGCGGAGCGCCTTGAGGTCGTCGAGCTCGAGCCCGAACCCGCCCAGGTAGAGCTGCACGTACTGCGTCAGCGACGAGTGGCCGACGGACAGGATGAAGCGGTCGCGGCCGAGCCAGTCGGTGTCGGTCGGGTCATGCCGCAGCACCCGCTGGTAGAGCAGATAGGCGGCGGGAGCCAGACTCATCGCCGTGCCGGGATGACCGTTGCCGACCTTCTCGACCGCATCGGCCGCCAGGATCCGGGCGGTGTCCACCGCGCGTCGATCGATCTCGTCCCACTGCAATTCCGACACGTTCATGCCCTTTCCGACAGTTTCGAGGGCGCCGGTATTCCCTGGCGCATCCGCAACTTCCCTGGCGCATCCCGCATCGTCCGGGAGACGGGCGGGTTTTGTGCGCAGCACCGGGCGCGCGAGTGCTCTCAGCATAGCGGGGACGGTCTCCGCGGCCGGGGGTCGGAAGGCGCGGAACGCGTCACGGCGTGTCATACACTGGAGAGGTTGTCCGGTAACGCGCGCGGAGGAGGCGATCGAGATCTCGACGATGTCTGATCAGACCGTACGGAAGTCGTCCATCGGTCGCACGGTGAGCGCCTACGTCACTCTGACGAAGCCCCGGGTCCTCGAACTCCTCCTCGTCTCGACCGTTCCGGTCATGTTCCTCGCGCAGGGCGGACTGCCCGATCTCTGGCTGGTCCTCGCGACGGTCATCGGCGGGTCGATGAGCGCCGGTTCGGCCGGCGCGTTCAACATGTACCTCGACCGCGACATCGACGCGCACATGCACCGCACGGAGAACCGGCCGCTCGTGACCGGCGAGGTCAGCCCGCGCGGCGCCCTGATCTTCTCGTGGACGCTCGCGATCGTGTCGACCGTGTGGCTCTGGTTCACCACGAACCCGCTCACGGCGATCCTGTCGGCCTCCGCGATCTTCTTCTACGTCGTGATCTACACGATGATCCTCAAGCGCCGCACCGAGCAGAACATCATCTGGGGCGGCATCGCGGGGTGCTTCCCGGTCCTCATCGGCTGGTCCGCCGTCACCGGTTCTCTCGACTGGCCGGCCTTCATCCTCTTCCTGCTCGTCTTCCTCTGGACGCCGCCGCACTACTGGCCGCTGTCCATGAAGTACAAGGACGACTACGACGATGTCGACGTGCCCATGCTCGGCGTCACCCGCAACGCGTCGCAGGTCGGCCTGCAGGTCATCCTGTACGCGTGGGCCACGGTCGCCTGCTCGCTGCTGCTCGTGCCGATCGCCGGCATGGGCCTCGTCTACACCGTCTCCGCCCTGGTGTTCGGCGGCTGGTTCATCTATGAGTCGCACCGCCTGTACAACCAGGCGGTGCGGGGGACCGAGGCGCGGCCGATGCGAGTCTTCCACGCCTCGATCACTTACCTGACGCTGCTGTTCGTCGCCGTGGCGATCGACCCGCTGCTGCCCTTCTGATCCTCGTCGGCCTGGGGCTCGTCAGCCTGAGGCTCCGCATCGACCTGCGGCTCTGCGAATTCGGCATCGGCGGTCCGGAGAGCGGGCTCGTCGCGCGGGACTGAGACCGTCTCGATCGTCTCGTCCTGGATGCTCGGCGCCTCGTGCTCGACGACCGGCGCGGCGGTGACGGGGGTGGCAACCAGCGTGCGCGCGGCGACGAGGCCGAGCGACAGGAGCAGGCCCACCAGGCCCGCACCGAGGACGACCGCGCCGACGACGACGAGCGACTGACCGACGTACACCTCGACACCGGTGGCGGTGCCGTCCATCAGGGTCGTGGTCATCGTGCCGACCTGTCCGGCGATCATCCAGCCGCCGACCCCGACCGCGGCGAGGGAGACGACGATGAGGAGCCAGAACCCGGCGCTGCGGGTGAGTGTCTTGTTCATGTCGACCACGATGGTCGATGCGGTGATGAGCGCCCGGTGCGCGCGCTATGGATCGTCTGTGCGGCAGAGAGCGACGATCAGTTCACGAGCGACGGGCCATCGACTGCTGCCACGACCTCTCTCTTGAACAGGTGGGTCGCTGTGGGGGAGCTGTAGCTGTGTTATCCCGGTGCGGCCACGCCTACAAAGGACTGGGCGCTAAGCTCTCTGGGCGAATCGATGATCCGGGGGGATTGTATGGACAGGCGTATTCACGTCGATTTTGTGGCTGTAGAGGCGACGTCTACGTTGCTGCACGACTTCAAGGTGGGACCGGGGGACGAGTCGGGCCTTGATCTCTCGATCGCTGGGAGTGATCTCGTCGCGTCTGCGGCAGAGGTGTTTGCTGGCGGGTGGTCGGATGCGCTCGGCTTTCTCTCGCTCGCCTGTAGGCGGCTCGCTGGTGGGCTGGACGGGGCGTTGGCTGATTTTGTGGCGGGGGAGCATGCCCATCTCGACTCACTCGCGACGTCCATCGGGGCGTTGGAGCGATGACAGTGCATTGGACGGACCGCGATCCCGGGGCCGGTGACACGGCCGCGTTCGCCACCGCCATTGCTTGGGCTGATGCTCAGCTTGTGGACCTGGCCAACGCACAGGATGTGGTGTCGACGATTCTGCGTGATCTTGACGATGCGTGGAGCGGCCGCGCTGCGGACGCGTTCCGTACACGCCTCGAGGAATTCCACAGCCGCCTTGACGACTCCACTGATGCGATGACAACCGCGAGGAAATCGATCATCACGTACCGAGATGCCGTGGTGGAAATCTCCCGACTCGCCGAGCCTCTGAAAGAAGAACTCGCAGCATCACAGGCGGCCCTGAGCGGAGTGATGAACGATGCGTCCTTCGGCGGCGAGCCCGGGGACCGGTTCGCCGCCGAACAAGAAGCCCGCGCAGCGGCCAGCACCGCCGCGACAGCGTTGAAAAACTCGCAGTCGACCGTCAAGCGGCTGATAGTGACCTCGCGGTTTCGCTTGCGACGGCGGCCTCACTCGGGTGGGGTGATCTGGATTGCACCACCGATCCGGTTCCTGGAACCCGAAGAGACGCGACGAATGACCGGGTGATGGATCTGTTCGAGCATTTTCGGACGGGTGATGAACGCGGTGCCGTCGTCACCGACAACGACATCTTCGTGCAGACCCTCATGCGCAGTGCCCACATCACCGCAACCCGGGAGCAAGTACTCGACGACATACGCGCTGGTATCCTCACCTCGGAGAAGGTTGGTATCTACAATCGGTCGATCAGCGATCAACCGTGGGTGCTCGGCGTCGACGGGGTCAGTCTTCTTTCCAGCACGATGACGGGTAATGTTCCGGATGCCGTGCTCGGCGGAGAGAACCTGCCCGAGACCTTCCTCGGCTCCTACAACCTTGAAGTCCGAGCTGAGGAGCCGCTGCCGGATGGTGGGGTCGAGGTGACGTTTGTGATCAACAACGACACGTCGATCGATTCCGCCACCCGTATGCCCCTCACCGGGGGAGCACACTTCCCTGGTGTATTCGAGGCGATGTCGGAAGCGAATGCGAGAGAGGGGCGATGGGCCACGCATCACCAAACCATCGTCTGGACCGAGACGGTGTACCCATGAACTCTCGATTCTCCCGTCACGGAAACCTGATACTCGCGAGCGTCACCGCGATTGCTCTTCTCGCTCTCACTAGCTGTACGGGCCCACAGATCACCTCGCCAGTTGGTGAATGGGTCGCCATCGACGGTGACGAAGGCACCCTCTCCATCCACCCCGACGGCACCTTCACCATGATTGATGCGTCCTTCAACCCGCTCCAAGGCAGAGACGCAGACAGCGACTTCAACGCCAGGGGCAGGTGGCTCACCGCACGGGACGACACGGAGATTGCCTTCGATTTTGAAGAGGCATCACAGGGACCGCGAGACGTGGAACCTCGCATCTACTTCGTCCCGTACCGCTCTGGCACCCTCCGTTTCCAAGATGCGGAGGGATTGTTCGAAATCGAGTTCCGTCTCGTGGACGAACCTTCGAAGTAGAGCGTCATCGAGTGGCCATGGCATCGCCACAGGACTGGTGGGTCGTTCCTGGGCTCTTGGAAGCGTCGCAAGGGGACTGGGACGTCAGCCGCGCCAGTTTCGACGTTCCGTTCCGATCAGGCACAATCCGTTTCCATGACCCGGATGATGTCCTCGATATCGAGTTCCGGCTCGTGGATGAAGCTTCGGAGTAGAGCGCAATCGACGAAAGCCGTCGCCCCGTTCCCCGCCCCGGTCGTCGTCGCGGGTCATGAACCGCCGACGGACGCGACGGACGCGGTGCGCTTGAGGTGCAGCACGACGACCGTGTAGGTCGCGGCCGACAGCGATGCCAGGACCATGTGGATGCCCACGAGCACCGGCGGCAGCCCCTCCCGCGCCTGCCAGACGCCGACGGCCACCTGCACGAGGATCGCGATGACGAGCACGAGCAGCCACCGGCGAGGCTCGAGGCGCAAGACCCAGGCGGATACCGTCAGGAAGAGCACGAGGGCGGCCAGGATGTATCCCGGCCAGGAGTGGACATGGGCGAGGATCGTGGCGTCGAAGCCGCGGCGCAGCACGTCGGCGTCGCCCGAGTGCGGGCCGGATCCGGTCGTCAGCACGCCGAACAGGATGGTCACGGCCAGGGCGAGGCCGGTGACGTGCGTCACGATCGCGAACCAGGTGGGGACGGCCCGCTCTCGCGGTCCTTCCGGAGTCGCCAGCCGCACGAGGAACGCGGCGGTGATGCAGACGAGCAGGAGCGACGACGTGTAGTGGAACCCGACGATGAAGGGGTTCAGGCCGGTGAGCACGGTGATGCCGCCGACCAGGGCCTGTGCGACGACGCCGATCAGCACGAGCCAGGCGAGGAGGACGAGGTCCCGCCGGGCGGGCGTCGTGCGCACCGAGTGGACCGCCGCCGCGATCACCGCGATCAGGAGCACGGCGGAGGCGACGGGGAACGCCGGGAAGTCGGTGAGCGAGACCAGGACGAAGGCGACGGCCGCGCCGGCGAGACCGCCGACCGCGAACCACAGGGCGTCGATGAGAGCCCGGCGGCCGCTGATGGTGTGCAGGACGAGCAGGACGACGGCGATCGCGATGATCCCGACGACGCCGGTCATCAGCCGGTTGCCGAACTCGATCATCCCGTGGATGCCCTGCACCTCGACGATCGGGACGAGCGACTCGGGCGTGCACAGCGGCCACTCGGTGCAGCCGAGGCCGGATCCGGTCAGCCGCACGGCGCCGCCGGTGCCGATGATGATCGTCTCGCTGAGGAACGACAGCCACGCGAAGACGGTGAGCGCACGACCCCACACCGCGGAGCGGGGGGAGGCGGTCGCCCTGTTCGTCGAGGGGGCGGGGATGGTCGTCTCGGGCATAAGTCCTCCGGCCCGTCGAAGACGTGGCGCACGGCCCGTCCGTCAGGCGGAACCTGTAGAATCGGATTGTTGCGATGAGCGCTGACAGCGCTGAAGCATCGTCAACAGTTTAGGCGCGATGGAAGCGCCCGTGATGAGGGCCCCACCAACGGCACCCGCTCCCGCAGACTCGACGGGGATCAGGTGTGTCGGGGCGGATGACACCGTTTGGGACCTGTGAGGAGAGTGTTGCATGTCGGATGTGCTGATCGACCGCCCGGAGCTCGATGGTCTGGGGGTGTACGAATTCGGCTGGCACGATGAGGATGCCGCGGGTGCCGTCGCGAAACGCGGGATCTCGGAAGAGGTCGTCCGCGGGATCTCGGCCCTCAAGAACGAGCCGGAGTGGATGCTGAAGACCCGTCTCAAGGGCTATCAGCTCTTCGGCCGCAAGCCGATGCCGACCTGGGGCGCCGACCTCAGCGACATCGACTTCGACAACATCAAGTACTTCGTCCGCTCCACCGAGAAGCAGGCGCAGAGCTGGGAAGACCTCCCCGAGGAGATCCGCGAGACGTACGAGCGCCTGGGCATCCCCGAGGCCGAGCGTCAGCGCCTGGTCGCCGGTGTGGCTGCGCAGTACGAGTCCGAGGTCGTGTACCACCAGATCCGCGAGGACCTGGAGGCCCAGGGCGTCATCTTCATGGACACCGACACCGCCCTGCGCGAGCACCCCGAGTTCTTCGAGGAGTACTTCGGCACGGTCATCCCCGCCGGCGACAACAAGTTCGCCGCGCTGAACACCGCCGTCTGGTCGGGCGGCTCGTTCGTCTACGTCCCCAAGGGCGTGCACGTCGAGATCCCGCTGCAGGCCTATTTCCGCATCAACACCGAGAACATGGGCCAGTTCGAGCGGACCCTGATCATCGCCGACGAGGACAGCTACGTCCACTACATCGAAGGCTGCACGGCCCCGATCTACAAGTCGGACTCCCTGCACTCGGCCGTCGTCGAGATCATCGTGAAGAAGAACGCCCGCGTGCGCTATACGACGATCCAGAACTGGTCGAACAACGTCTACAACCTGGTCACCAAGCGCGCCGTGGCGCACGAGGGCGCGACCATGGAATGGGTCGACGGCAACATCGGCTCCAAGGTGACGATGAAGTACCCGTCGATCTACCTGATGGGTGAGCACGCCAAGGGTGAGACCCTCTCCGTCGCCTTCGCCGGCCCCGGCCAGCACCAGGACGCCGGCGCGAAGATGATCCACATGGCGCCGTACACGCAGTCGTCGATCGTCTCGAAGTCGATCGCCCGCGGGGGTGGCCGTGCCGGCTACCGCGGCGAGGTGCGTGTCGACGCTGCCGCCCATCACTCGGCGAACACCGTCCGCTGCGACGCCCTCCTCGTGGACACGAAGTCCCGTTCCGACACCTACCCGGCGATCGACATCCGTGTCGACGACGTGCAGCTCGGCCATGAGGCCACGGTCTCCAAGGTCAGCGAGGAGCAGCTCTTCTACCTGCAGTCTCGCGGCATGCCCGAGGACGAGGCGATGGCGATGATCGTGCGCGGCTTCATCGAGCCGATCGCGCGCGAGCTCCCGATGGAGTACGCGATGGAACTGAACAAGCTCATCGAGATGGGCATGGAAGGATCGGTCGGCTAAATGGCGGCCTCGACGACAGCGCCCAGCGAGGCGCAGCACACGAACGCGCACATCGACCCGGCCGCCCAGGTGGCGGACGCCGGATTCGTCCCGGTGCAGACCCGCTCCGAGCGTCCGCACTCGTTCGACCCGGACGACTTCGGCACGCCGACCGGTCGCGAGGTGAACTGGAAGCACACGCCGGTGGCCGCGCTCACGCCGCTGTTCCGCACGGCCGAGGGCGACGAGGGCGTGCAGTACTCCTTCACGTCCGGCGAGCAGTACGTCGCCGCGCCGCTCGCGGCGGGAACCGCTCCGCGCGGCGAGGTCTTCCTCGCCGAGGACATCACCGCCGCCGTCGCGTGGCAGGGCGCCTCCGAGGCCCTGCACATCCGCATCCCGCGCGAGGAGGAGGTCGCCGCGCCGATCTTCCTGTCGCTCACGGGCACCGGCGCCGACCGTCGGGCGGACGCCCACATCGTGATCGAGGCCCTCGAGCACAGCGCCGCCACGGTGGTGCTGCAGCACAAGGGCTCGGCGCAGTACGCCCAGAACGTCGAGATCATCGTCCGTGACGGGGCGAAGCTCACCGTCGTCTCCGTGCAGCAGTGGGACGACGACGCCGTGCACGCGGCCGCCCACCAGGCGCGGGTCGCGGCCGACGCCACCCTCAAGCACTTCGTCGTCAGCTTCGGCGGCGGCGTGGTGCGCGTGAACCCGAGCGTCGAGCTCGCCGGTGCCGGCTCGGAGGGCTACCTCTACGGGCTGTCCTACGCCGACTCCGGTCAGCACCTGGAGAGCCAGGTGTACCTGCACCACAAGGGCCCGCACACGACCGGCGACGTGCTCTACAAGGGCGCGCTGCAGGGCGAGAGCGCCCACAGCGTGTGGATCGGCGACGTGCTGATCGGGGCGGACGCCACCGGCACCGACTCCTACGAGGCCAACCGCAACCTGGTGCTCACGGAGGGCGCACGCGCCGACTCCATCCCGAACCTCGAGATCGAGACGGGCGACATCGTCGGGGCCGGGCACGCGAGTGCCACCGGCCGCTTCGACGACGAGCAGCTCTTCTATCTCCAGGCCCGCGGCATCCCGGAGGACGAGGCCCGTCGGCTGGTGGTGCTCGGCTTCCTCACCGACATCGTGCTGCGCCTCGGCATCCCCGACCTGGAGTCGGAGCTGCTGGCCGCCATCGAGGCCGAGCTCGCCGAGGTGGACGCGTGAGCGCGCAGCGCGTCTGCGGCGTCTCCGAGCTGGAGCAGGACACGCCGCTGCGCGTCGAGCCGGACGGCGTGCCGATCACGGTCATCAAGGACGGCGAGGGCGTCATCCACGCCATCGGCGACACCTGCACCCACGGCGACATCTCGCTGTCCGAGGGCTTCGTAGAAGGTGACACGGTGGAGTGCTGGGCCCATGGCTCTGCGTTCTCCCTGATCACCGGCAAGCCCCAGAATCTCCCCGCATATGAGCCCGTCCCGGTCTACGTCGTCGAGATCGACGGCGACGACGTGCTCATCGATCCCGCTGTGACGAAGGAAGTCTGAAGAATGTCTGTTCTCGAGATCCGCGACCTGCATGTGACGGTCGAGACCGAGGCGGGGACCACCCCGATCCTCAACGGAATCACCCTCACCATGAACACCGGTGAGACCCACGCCATCATGGGCCCCAACGGCTCCGGCAAGTCCACCCTGGCCTACACGATCGCCGGCCACCCGAAGTACACGGTCACCTCCGGCTCCATCACCTTCGACGGTGAGGACGTCCTGGCGATGAGCGTCGACGAGCGCGCCCGCGCCGGTCTGTTCCTCGCCATGCAGTACCCGGTCGAGATCCCCGGCGTGACGGTGACGAACTTCCTGCGCACCGCGAAGACTGCGCTCGACGGCGAGGCGCCCTCGATCCGGCAGTGGACCAAGGACGTCAAGGAGTCCATGGCCAACCTCCGCATGGACCCGAAGTTCGCGCAGCGCAACGTCAACGAGGGCTTCTCGGGCGGCGAGAAGAAGCGCCACGAGATCCTCCAGCTCGAGGTGCTCAAGCCGAAGTTCGCCGTGCTCGACGAGACCGACTCCGGCCTCGACGTGGACGCGCTGAAGATCGTCTCCGAGGGCGTCAACCGTGCGAAGGAGTCCACCGGTCTCGGTGTGCTGCTCATCACGCACTACACCCGGATCCTCCGCTACATCGGTCCCGACTACGTGCACGTGGTCGTCGCGGGCAAGATCGTCGAGGAGGGCGGCCCCGAGCTCGCCGACCGTCTGGAGAACGAGGGCTACGACCGGTTCCTCGACCCCTCCGCTCCCATCGAGGCGTAGGCTGATCGCATGACAGCGACCCTGACGGACGAGAAGTACGACGCGGTCACCGAGGCTCTCAAGGACGTGATGGATCCTGAGCTCGGGATCAACGTCGTCGACCTCGGACTCATCTACGACCTCGCCTGGGATGACGAGAACGACGCTCTCGTCATCCACATGACGCTGACCAGTGCGGGCTGCCCGCTCACGGACGTCCTCGAAGACCAGACGGCGCAGGCCCTGGACAACGTCGTGGACCGCTTCCGCATCAACTGGGTGTGGATGCCGCCGTGGGGACCCGAGCGGATCACGGACGACGGGCGCGACATGATGCGTGCGCTCGGGTTCGCGATCTGAGCGTTCCGGTCACCTGACCACCAGACGAAGCGGGCGTGCCGGGCACGCCCGCTTCGACGTCTCCGCATCGGCGCGGAGAGAATCGGAGGACGAATGCTGTCGGTGAAGGCTCTGTCGCTGTCGGAGCTGCGCGAGCGGACCAGCGAGAAGTGGCGGGAGTATCCCGAAGACGTGCTGCCCCTCTTCGTCGCGGAGACGGACTTCCCGCTCGCCCCGGCGATCACCGCCGCACTGCAGCGGGCGCTGGATCTGGGAGACACCGGATACATCGCCTCGCGGACACCGCTGGCGGAGGCGTATGCGGGCTTCGCGGAGCGCCGCTTCGGCTGGCGTCCCGACCCGGCGCGGATGCGCAGCACGGCGGACGTGAGCATGGGCATCGTCGAGGTCCTCCGCCGCGTCACGCAGCCGGGGGAGCGCGTCGTCGTGACGCCTCCGGTCTACCCGCCTTTCTACGACCTCGTCGCCGAGGCCGGTGCCGAGGTGCAGCGCGTCCCGCTGCGCGACACAGGGGCGCGGTGGGAGCTCGACCTGGACGGGATCCGCGCCGCGTTCGAGGACGGTGCGACGGCCATGCTCCTCTGCAACCCGCACAACCCCACCGGCACCGTGCACGATCGAGAGGCGCTGTCCGCGTTGGCGGAACTGGCCGAGGAGTTCGGCGCGACCGTCGTCTCGGACGAGATCCATGCGCCGCTCGCCCAGCCGGGCACGGGATTCACGCCCTTCCTCGCCGCGAGCGACGCGGCTGCCCGGGGCGGCTACGCCGTCGTGAGCGCGAGCAAGGCCTTCAACCTCGCGGGACTGAAGTGCGCGCTCATGGTCACCGCCGCGGAGGAGACGTCCGCGGTCGTGCGCGACCTGCCGGTCGAGGTGGAGTGGCGGACGGGGCAGTTCGGTCTGCTCGCGGCCGTCGCCGCGTTCTCCGAGGAGAGCGACGCGTGGCTGGACGGCCTCCTGCGCACCCTCGACGAGAACCGCGTGCTGCTGGAGGACCTCCTCGCGCGCCACCTGCCCGCCGCCCGGTACCGTCTTCCGGACGCGGGATATCTCGCGTGGATCGACCTCTCCGCCCTCGGCTGGGGCGACAACCCCGCCCGGAAGATCCTCCGCGAGGCGAAGGTCGCGCTGCACTTCGGCCCGGCCTTCGGGGAGGAAGGGGCCGGGCACGTGCGGCTCAACTTCGGCACCGGCCCCGAGATCCTCACCGAGGCGATCGAGCGCATCGCCGCGCTCGTCGAGCGATGACGACGGCGGAGCCCACCGCCACGATCTGGGACCGCGGCCGGGTCTGGGTGACCCTGGGTGCTGTCGCCCTGATCTTCCTCGCCGCGATCGAGGCCCTCGCGGTGACGACGGTCATGCCGATCGTGAGCGATGCCCTGGACGGCCAGTCGCTGTATGCCGTCGCCTTCGCGGGCACGCTCGCGACCAGCGTGATCGGGATGGTCGCCACCGGAGCCTGGTCGGATGCGCGTGGTCCGCGCGGCGCGCTGTACGCCGCGGTCACCCTCTTCATCCTGGGTCTGCTGATCTCCGGGTTCGCGACGACGATGCCCCAGTTCCTGATCGGTCGGCTGGTGCAGGGGCTGGGCGCGGGTGGCCAGACGGTCGCCCTGTACGTCGTGGTCGCGCGGCTGTATCCGCCGCACCTGCACGGGCGGGTGTTCGCGGCGTTCGCCGCCGCCTGGGTGGTCCCGTCGATGATCGGGCCCTTCCTCGCGGGAGCGGTGGCGGAGTACCTCGATTGGCGGTGGGCGTTCCTGGGCGTGGCGGTTCTGACCGCGATCGCGTTCGTGATGATCGCGATCCGACTGCGGGGTGTCGATCTCGGACGCGGCGAGCCGCAGGACCGTCGTGCGCTGCTCTCGCGCCTCTCGCTCGCCGTCGTCGTGGCGATGCTCGCGGTGGCCATCGGACTGTCCGCCGAGCTGGAGCCGGGGATGGGCTGGCCGGTGGCTCTGGGCGCCATGCTCGCGATCGGCGTCGTCGTGCTGCCACTCCTGCCGCGGCGGACGCTTCGCGCGGGCGCCGGGCTCCCCAGCGTCGTGCTCATGCGCGGGATCGCAGCCGGGGCGTTCTTCGCCGCCGAGGCCTACATACCGTACCTGCTGATGCGGAAGTTCGACTTCTCCGCCACCTGGGCCGGGATCGCGCTGATGCTGGCAGCCTTCGCCTGGGCCGGAGCCTCCGCCGCGCAGGGTCGCTACGGCGAGCGGCTGGGCAATCACCGCATCACGGCCCTCAGCCTGGGGGCACTGCTGGTGGCGATGCTCTGCGTGCTGGCTGCGGCGGCGTTCGACGTCTCCCCGGTGTTCGTGATCATCGGCTGGGCGTTCGCCGGGGGCGGCATGGGGCTGCTGTACCCGCGGCTCACCGTGCTGACCCTCGCCTACTCGGATGAGACGAACCAGGGGTTCAACTCGTCGGCGCTCTCGATCTCGGACGCTACGGGCTCGGCGGTGGCGATCGCCCTCGCCGGGCTGGCCGTGGCCTCGCTCGGCGGCGGCGCTGACGCGTTCGCGGTCGTCTTCGTGCTCGGCACCGTGCTGGTGCTGCTCGCGGCGATCCCCGGGCTCAGGCTCGGGCACGCCGCGGAGTCACGGGCGCGCTGAGCTCGCCGGCCAGCGCGACGACGCCCAGGTCGAACACGCGGTCCAGGCCCGCGGTGACGTCGACCTCGCCGGATGTCGGGAGAGCGCCGTGGCTGTCGGCATGCATCCGCTGCTGGACGAGGGTGGCGTGGCCGAGCACGAAGTGCAGGAGCGCCGCCCCGCGGTCCTCGGCATCAGCCGCCCCCTCGGTGCGGAGCGCGGCGACCAGGGCGTTGCGTGCATGTGCAGAGCCGAGCTGGAGCGCGTACGTGCTGAGGACGAGCTCGGCGCCATCCCGGTAGGCGAAGAGGGCGTCGCGGAGCGCACGGGCGGTCGCGAGCACTCCTTCCGCTCCGTCCGGGACGGTCGCGGTGATCCGATCGGCGAGGTCGGCGAGGAGCTCCTGCTTGTTCGCCACGTGCCAGTAGAGGGCGCTCGGCTGTACGTCGAGCCGGGCCGCGATGCGGCGCATGGAGAGATCGGCCAACCCCACCTCGTCGAGAAGGGCGAGGGCGGTCCGTGCGACGCTCTCCCGATCGTGACGGGCGGGATTCGTCTCGGGACTCATGCCCCCACTATAGTGAACGGCGTTCAGGTGAACGCTGTTCAGGAGGATGGATGCGCTGGCGGGAGCGGGAGGCGACGACGATCGCGGAGCCGGGAACGCTGCGTCTCGACGCTGTAAGCGTGACCATCGACGACCGTGTGCTCCTCGACGACGTGACGCTGGAGCTCACCGCACCGCGCATCGCCGTGATCGGAGCGAACGGCTCGGGGAAGTCGACGTTCGCCCGGCTGCTGAACGGCCTCATGACGCCGACCACGGGAACGGTCACCGTCCACGGCCTCGACGCGCTCCGGGAGCGGACCGCCGTCCGCCGCCGGGTGGGCTTCGTCTTCACCGATCCAGATGCCCAGATCCTGATGCCGACCCCGGCCGAGGATCTCGCGCTGTCCCTGCGAGGGCGACCCCGTGACGAGATCGCCCGCCGGGTGCTGGAGACGCTGGACCGGCACGGACTCGGAGGCCACGCCGACGTCCCGGCGTCCTCGCTCTCGGGAGGACAGAAGCAGATGCTCGCCCTCGCCGCAGTGCTCCTCGCCGAGCCGAGGCTGATCGTGGCGGATGAGCCGACGACGCTTCTCGACCTGCGCAACGCGCGACGGATCGGAGACCTCCTCCTGTCGCAGGAAGCGCAGGTGCTCGTCGTCACCCACGATCTCGAGCTCGCCGCCCGCTGTGACACGGCCATCCTCTTCGACGGCGGACGCGTCATCGATCAGGGGGATCCCGACGCGATCGTCGCGCGCTACCGGCGGCTGTGCGCATGATCCTGCCGTCCCCGGTCGGTGCGGGACTGCTGCACCGGGTGCCGGCCGGCCCGAAGCTCGCCGGGCTCGCCGTCGCGGCGCTCGCGCTGACGATGGTGCCGCAGGGGCCGATCAGCATCGCCGTCTGCCTCGTGGCCGTGATCGCGCTCTACCCGATCGCCGGCGTGCCGCTCTCCGCCGCCGGGACCGAGCTGTGGCGGCTGCGTGCGGTCCTCGTCGTGCTCGCGGTCGCCCTCGCCGTCTTCGTGTCTCCCGTCGCCGCCTGGGTGAGCACCGGGAGAGTCGCTGCATTGCTGCTGCTCGCCGCGCTCCTCACCCTGACCACGCGCATGTCCGATCTCCTGGCCGTGCTGCAGCGCCTCCTGCGTCCCGTGCGCCGTGTCGGGATCGATCCCGAGGCGGTGTCGATGGCGGTGTCTCTGACGGTGACCATGGTGCCCGTCGTCGCCGGATTCGCGCAGCGGGTACGGGACGCGGAGCGCGCGCGAGGAGTGCGCCTGGGTGTGCGCGGCGTCGTGCCGCTGCTCGTGCTGACGCTGCGCCACGCGGATCAGGTCGGCGACGCCCTCGCCGCCCGCGGGGTCGGCTGACGGTCACGCCACGACGGCGGTGCCGGGGACGGCACTGCCGGGGCGTCCCGCCAGGCGCAGCGCGGCGACCAGCAGCAGGACGGCGAGCGCAGCGGTGGCGACCGTCGTGCCGAGCACCAGGAGCAGCACCACTCCGCCGAGACCCAGCAGCGTTCCCAGCGCCAGGCGGTGGTGCGACGCCGTCGCCTCCGGCGAGGGGTGGTTCTCGAATCGGTCGACGCGCACCGCGACCACCGCGGTGAGGACGACAGCCGACAGGAGCCACAGCGGGCGGGCGGCCCACCACTCCGCACTGTCGAGGGCGGGAAGGGCCACGCCGCCGAGCAGGGCGACCAGCGCCGTCGCTCCGGCCATCGCCAGGAGCACCGGCATGTGCCAGAGGTAGATCGTCATCGTCCGCCGGGTGACGAAGGCGGTGAACGCGGCCACCGGGATGCGACGGCTGAAGCGCCCGATGCGCGCGCGGTGGAGGGAGAACAGGGTCGTGTGGATCAGCCCGACCAGCAGCAGGGCGGACGTCGGCGGGTTGATGTTGGCGATGAGGTCGGGGGAGTAGACCCCGACGAGGAAGAGGACGATGAGGAGAGCGAGGGAGCCGGCGCCGATCACGACGCGGGTGCGGCGACGCAGGGCGTCCACGCGGCCGTCGGCGAGGAGGAATCCGAGCTGCTGCATCGTCAACCACACGAAGGCGAGGTTGAGGAACCCCACGGCGTCGTTCCCGGTCGTGGCCCGCAGGAGATCGACCGCCACGGCCGCACCGGCGAGGAAGGCCATGATGCGCAGGGGCGCGCGCTCGTGCAGGGCGACGAACGCGGGGAGCAGCGCCTGACACAGCAAGAAGACCCCGAGGAACCACAGAGGCTGCCCGTATCGGAAGCCCGCGACGGCGATGAGATCCGGCGCGACACCGAGGACGGTGAGCACCGCGAGCGCGACCCCGACCGCGCCCACCGTGAACAGGGCCGGGCGCAGGAGCCGGTGCACCCGACCGGCCACGAAGGCGGTCGGGCTCCCGCCGCGGGCGCGGAGGCGGCGGTATGCGAGGAGCCCCGAGAACCCTCCGATCACGAAGAAGAGCGGCATCACCTGCAGCAGCCAGCTCAGCGGCGCGATCCAGCTCGTGCCGTCGCTCGCGTTCTCGAACACCGGCCCGGTCTCCGACACGGTGACCCCGACCATGACAGCGTGCAGCAGGACGACGCCGAGCACGCAGAGCGCGCGCACGACGTCGATGCCGGTGTCGCGGTGACCCGCGTGATCGGATGAAGCGGGGGTGGGGGTGCTGAGGCGTGGAGCCGCGGCGATGACCATGAGTCCTCCTGGGAACGGTGTCCTCGGAGGTTATGGAGGCGGTGGTGGGCGGGACATCACTCCGTGGTGCCGTCCTGCCCCCTACGCAGGGGTGACTCAGGCCGACGGCTCGACCAGGCCGGTGTCGTAGGCGAGGATGACGGCGTGCACGCGGTCCCGGAGGCCGAGCTTCGCGAGCACCTTGCCGACGTGGGTCTTCACGGTCTGCTCCGCGATGAACAGGTCACCGGCGATCTCGGTGTTCGACCGGCCCTTGCCGATGAGGACGAGGACCTCCCGTTCGCGGTCGGTGAGATCGGCGAGGGCCGTCGCAGACCGGCGCGACGCCGGCCGCCGTCCGGCGAACTGCTCGATCATGCGCCGGGTCACGCTGGGGGCGAGGAGTGCATCGCCCCCTGCCACCACGCGGACGGCATGGACGAGTTCCTCCGGCAGGGCGTCTTTGAGGAGGAAGCCGCTGGCCCCGGCGGCGAGGGCGTCGTAGACGTAGTCGTCGATGTCGAACGTGGTGAGCATGAGGATCCGCGGCACGTGCGCGGCCGGGTATGACGGGCCGAGGATGCGGCGGGTGGCCTCGATGCCGTCGAGCTCCGGCATGCGGACGTCCATGAGGATGACGTCGGGATCGAGCCGCGCGGCGAGTGTCACGACGTCCGCGCCGTCGGCCGCCTGGCCCACCACGCGGATCCCCTCGTGCGCGTCCAGCAGGGCGGCGAAACCGGCGCGGACCATCGCCTGGTCGTCGGCGATGAGCACGCTGATGGTCACGGGTTCTCCTTGTCTTCCGCCGAGGCGGCCGAGGCGGGCGGTGCGGCTGTCGCGGACAGCGGCAGGGTGGCCTCGACGGTCCAGCCGCCGTCGTCGGACGGCCCGGCGGCGAGGTTTCCGCCGAGCACTTCGGCGCGCTCGCGCATTCCCCGGAGGCCGTAGCCGCCGGAGGGGCTCTCGGTCGGCTGTGCCGGTGCGGCGTTGCGCACCCGGATGTGCAGGCTGTCGGCGTCGGCATAGAGGCGGACCGTGACACGAGCACCCGGGGCATGGCGGACGGCGTTGCTCAGGGCCTCCTGCACGATGCGGAAGGCGGCGATCTGCACGCCCGGTCCAGCCGCGGACGCGGCTTCGATCCCTTCGAGCACGAGGCCGACCTCCACGCCGGCCCGGCGGATCGTGTCGACGAGGGCGGGGACGTCGTCCAGCCCCTGCTGCGGTGCGAGCTCGGCATGCTGGTCCTCCGTGCGGAGCACCCCCAGCATGCGCCGCATCTCGGTGAGCGAGGTCCGGGCGGTGGCGGCGATGTCGTCGAACTCGGCGGCGGCGTCGGCATCGAGGCCTGTGATCCGGTAGCGCGCGGTCGACGCCTGCACCTGGATCACCGACATGCTGTGCGCCACGACGTCGTGCAGCTCCCTGGCGATCCGGGTGCGCTCCTCCACGAGAGCACGCCGGGATTCCTCCAGCGCGCTGTGCTCCTTCTCCCTGGTCAGCTCGGCCGCCACCCGCACGCGGCCGGCGACGAGGACGGCGATGAGGAACATCGCGGCGGCGACCGACGTCGTCACGATGAGGTTGGCTGTCGCGCTGCCGGAGCTCGCCGGCGTGGCGACCATGTCCGGACGCAGCAGGGGCGCCGTCAGCGAGGTGAGCGCACCGATCACGAGAGTCAGGGCGCCGAGTCGGGCTCCCTGCACGAAGGACATCACGCCCACGAAGAGGACGAACGCGAGCAGGGCCGGTACCGACCACGGCCAGGGCGACTGGATCGCGCGCGCCGGCTCGACGAGCAGAGGCAGCAGGAAGGCGCCGGCGGTGAAGACGACGATCGCCGTCCGCGGACGGGAGGGGATCAGGAGGGGAGCGCCGCACACGGCGGCGCCGAGCAGGAAGGACAGCGGCAGCGGCGTGCCGGACAGCACCGTCTGGAGCGGGACCAGGAGCGCGTACAGCACGACGACCGCCGCGGTCAGCGCCACGAGGGCGCCGGTGCGACGGCTGATCCGTGACGGGCGCGGGGTGCGCTCTCGGCGGCGTGCCATGCGTCTCATCCTGCCAGGTGCGCGACCGGCGTACGGCGGCGGCGGAGCGCGGCGATCCGATCGATGACGACGCCGACGATCAGGGCGATGACGACGCCGATGGCGGCGCTGAGCACGGGCTGGTCGTGCAGCCAGGCGCCGGCGAGGAGCCCGATCGCGAGACTGAACACGCTCCAGCTCACACCGGCGATGAGGCTCAGCGGGAGGAACCGCCGCCACGGGAACCCGAGCGCTCCGGCGGACATGTTCACCGCGACGCGTCCGATCGGGATATAGCGGGCGCCGAGGATCAGTGTGGCACTGCGACGGTCGAGCGCACGCTGCGCGTAGGCGAACGCCGCGGCGACGCGGGGGCGCCGCATCCAGGCGAACCTGGTCGTGCCCAGCCGGCGGCCGATGAGGAACGCGATGTTGTCGCCGATCGCGGCGCCCACGGCGGCGACCGCACCCAGCAGCACGATGTTGCCGTCACCGGTGGACGCGGCCACCGCCGCCGCGGCGACGAGGACCGTCTCGCTCGGGACCGGCGGGAAGAACCCGTCGATCACGGTCACCGCGAACAGCACGGCGTACAGCCAGGGGGAGGCGATCGCCTGCAGGATGAGGTCGTTGAGGATGTCCACCCCGGCACCGTAAGCAGGGGGTAGGCAGAGGGGCATCACTCCGCGGTATCGCCTCGGTCACCCTGGAGAGGGATATCCGTGCCGGGCGTCGCCACAGGCAGGGCGGCATATACTGGTTGGCTGGCCGCTCGGCCATCACCTCCTCCCGAACGAACGGACGTCCGCTGTGCTTGCCGTGCACGACCTCGAGATCCGCGTTGGCGCGCGCCTGCTGATGGAGAACGTCTCGTTCCGTGTGTCCGACGGCGACAAGATCGGCCTCGTCGGACGCAACGGTGCGGGCAAGACCACGCTCACCAAGGTGCTCGCCGGCGACGTGCTGCCCTCGGGTGGCACCGTCACCCGGTCCGGAGAACTCGGCTACCTGCCGCAGGACCCGCGTTCGGGCAATCCGGAAGACCTCGCCCGTACCCGGATCCTCGATGCCCGCGGCCTCGGCCAGCTCAACCTCGGCATGACGGAGGCCTCGCTCGCGATGGGGTCCGACGACCCCGCGGTCGCTGCCAAGGCGATGAAGCGCTACGGGGCGCTCACCGAGAAGTTCGAGGCGCAGGGTGGCTACGCGGCCGAGGCCGAGGCAGCCTCGATCGCGCACAATCTCTCGCTGCCGGATCGCATCCTCGACCAGCCGCTGTCGACCCTCTCCGGAGGCCAGCGTCGTCGCATCGAGCTCGCGCGCATCCTCTTCTCCGACGCGCAGACGATGATCCTCGACGAGCCGACCAACCACCTCGACGCGGACAGCGTGGTGTGGCTGCGCGAGTTCCTCAAGAACTACAAGGGCGGGCTGATCGTCATCAGCCACGATGTCGAGCTCGTGGGCGAGACCGTCAACCGGGTGTTCTACCTCGACGCCAACCGCCAGGTCATCGACATCTACAACATGAACTGGAAGAACTATCTGCGGCAGCGCGCCGCGGACGAGGAGCGTCGCAAGAAGGAGCGGGCCAACGCCGAGAAGAAGGCGACGACCCTGCAGCAGCAGGCGGCGCGCTTCGGGGCGAAGGCGTCGAAGGCGGCCGCAGCGCACCAGATGCTCGCGCGTGCCGAGAAGCTCCTCTCCGGTCTGGAGGACGTGCGTCAAGAGGACCGCGTCGCGAAGCTGCGGTTCCCGAAGCCCGCCCCCTGCGGCAAGACCCCGCTCATGGCCTCCGGGCTGTCGAAGTCGTACGGCTCGCTGGAGATCTTCACCGACGTCGACCTCGCGATCGACCGCGGCTCCAAGGTCGTCGTGCTCGGCCTGAACGGTGCGGGCAAGACGACGCTGCTGCGCATGCTCGCGGGTGTCGACAAGCCGGACACCGGTCAGCTCGAGCCCGGGCATGGCCTCAAGGTCGGGTACTACGCGCAGGAGCACGAGAACCTCGACGTCAGCCGTTCGGTCCTGGAGAACATGGTGTCGGCCGCTCCGCACATCACGGAGACGGAGGCCCGCAAGGTCCTCGGCTCCTTCCTGTTCACCGGCGACGACGTCCTCAAGCCGGCGGGTGTGCTGTCCGGTGGCGAGAAGACCCGGCTGTCGCTGGCGACGCTCGTGGTGTCATCCGCGAACCTGCTGCTGCTCGACGAGCCCACGAACAACCTCGATCCGGCATCGCGCGAGGAGATCCTCGGGGCACTGGCCCACTACGAGGGCGCGGTCG
The DNA here is from genome assembly GCF_001866135.1 of Microbacterium sp. LCT-H2. Taxonomy (GTDB): domain Bacteria; phylum Actinomycetota; class Actinomycetes; order Actinomycetales; family Microbacteriaceae; genus Microbacterium. Next base: position 41,778 of record NZ_MODW01000005.1, on the reverse strand, counting down.
TGCTCGTGTCGCACGACCCCGGAGCGGTGCAGTCGCTGAACCCCGAGCGTGTCCTCATCCTGCCCGACGGCGTCGAGGACATCTGGAGCCAGGAGTACCAGGACCTCATCGAGCTCGCGTAGCGGATCGTGGCATAGCCAGAGGATGGTGGAGCACCCGATCCTTCCTCCCTCGGAACTCGCGGCGTGGCCGCGGGCTCTGCCCACCGTCACCGGCATCGCGCCACCGCTGCGCGTCGCGGAGCTTCCCGATGATCCCGTGCTGCTCTTCCAGGACGGGGCCCGTGCAGCGGTCGCGGCCGGCGTCCCCGAACCGCACGCGGCGACACTGGCCACGGTCGATTCGGACTGCATGCCGGACGCGCGCACGCTGATCCTCAAGGACGCAGACGCCCGCGGCTGGGCGTTCGCTGGGGTGCTGTGGCGGGTGGAAGGCGTCCCGCAGGCGGGATCGAAATGGTGCTTGCCGACGGTCCGGAGGGCGCGTTTCCGATCCTGCATCGGCATAGTCGCTGTCCGGGATCGAAAGGGTGCCGGGCAGCGCAGCGTCCGGCGCGTTCTCGCGTGTGCGTGACGCTCGGCGGGTGCGTCAGCGCGCGTCGAGGAGTTCGTCCTCGGCGTCCGCGTCGCGGTCGCGGCGCTTCGGCGCCTTCACCGGTGCCGGCTTCCCCTCGACCTCTTCGCGGTGCTTCACGATCTCCGTGCGGATGATGTACCCGATGAAGATGAAGCCCATGATGGCGAACAGGATCCACTGGATCGCATAGGACAGGTGCGGCCCCGGATCGTCGGTGGGGGACTCGAAACCACCCAGCGCCGTGTCGGCGGCGGGCTGCTCCTCGACCAGACGTCCGTAGGCGCCGGTGATCACATCGTCCCCGACGAGGTCGGCGATGGACGGGAGGTGGATCGTGGGCACCTGGCCCTCCGGAGCCCCGCGTCCGGACCCGGGCAGCGGCTCGCCTGGGCGCAGGCGGACGGTCACCGTGACCTCGCCGGACGGCGGGGACGGAACGGCGTCCGGGAGCTGCCCCTCCCCCGGGGGCACCCAGCCGCGGTCGATGATGAGGACGCGGCCGTCTGCGTCCCGGAAGGGGACGAGGACCTCGAACGCGCTCGTGCCTCCGTGCGGACGGTTGCGGACCAGGAGCTGCTCGTCGGCGAGGTACTCGCCCTGCAGCGTGACGGGGCGCCATTCGTCTGCGGGGTCGAGGTGGTCGTCGGCGACCACGTCGGCGAGGGGGACGGCCGGGGCGTCGTAGTTCTGCTCCACGAGCGCGATCTGCTCGGCCCTGGACTCGTTCCGCTCGAACTGCCAGTTCGACAGGAAGACGCAGGCGATCGCGAAGCCGATCGCGATGAGGACGTACACGCCCCAGCGGGTCAGGCGGTTGCTCATGAGGAGGGCACCCCGTCTCGAACCGTCACCGGGAAGTCCCGCGCGGCCAGGTAGTCGTGGAGGAAGCCGACGTGCTCATTGCACGCCAGCCAGATCTTCTCGCGGTCGGCGGCGTGGATGCGGGGATTGCGCCAGACGACCTGCTTCGTGGCCGCGCTCCGGCATCCGGCGCGCGAGCAGATGAGCTCGCTCATCGGTCCGTGCGGCCTTCGCGGATGGTGATGACGTCGGGGGCGGTCTCCGGAGCGAGCGACGGCGCGGGCGGCGCGTCGATCTCGCGCAACGGCGACTCGGCGGCGGTCTCCGTGCTGTCGCTTCCGGCGTTGGCGAAGACCACCGCGATGTACGGGAGGACGGCGGCGGCCAGCGCGAAGACCCAGGTCCACCAGCCGAAGGGCTGCACGAAGAACATCAGCCCGAAGCAGACGATGCGGATCGTCATGGTGAGGGCGTATCGGCGCACACGGTGGTCACCCTCATCCCGCGGGGACTGCGGCAGTGAGGTGACGGCCGGGACTCGACGTGCGTTCTTCACGATGATTCCAGCCTACGCCGCCGCAGCGACATCGGCATGCGCGTGCGGAGCGTCAGCTCGCGACGACGAAGGGCAGGGTGAAGGCGCCGAAGACGACCAGTCCGATGATCGTCGAGACGATCGTGAAGACGAGGACGCCGATCATGAGATACCCCATGACGAGCCCGGCGATCGCCATGCCGCGCCCGCCGAGGCCCGGGGTGCGACGGATCTGCCCGAGGGCCATGTGGCCGGTGATCACGGCGGCGATGGAGGCGAGCATCGGCAGGAGGGCCCAGAACAGCACCACACCCGCGATGCCGCAGACGAGCGCGGCGACGGCGAGACCGCTGGTCGGGCGGGCGGGCGCTGCCGCGTACTGCTGCGGGGCTGCATACTGCTGCGGTGCGGCGTACTGCTGAGGGGCCGCGTACTGCGGCGGGGCGGCGTGCGCCGGGGGAGACTGCGGGAATCCCGGATACGCAGGCGGGGAGCCGGCGGCCGGCGGCTGCTCACCCGACGGACCGGAGATACGGGGATCGCTCACTCTGATGCCTTTCGTCGCCCTCAGAGTCCCAGTACGCTCCTCGTCTGTCAAACAGGCGTCGCGAAGGCGAGAGGGCAACGTCGCTAGGATCGATCACGGTTCGGATTCCCGGCCCTCGACCCCAGACCCAGGAGTGTCCCATGAGCGCGGAGCGCGTCGTCCTCGTCACCGGAGGCAACCGCGGCATCGGCCGCGCCATCGCCGAGCGCTTCGTACGCGAGGGATACCGGGTGGCGGTGACCGCGCGCAGCGGCGAGGGCCCGGAGGGCACCCTGACGGTGCGCGCCGACGTCACCGACGCCGCCGCTCTCGACGCGGCCTTCACCGAGGTGGAGCAGCAGCTCGGCCCGGTGGAGATCGTCGTCGCCAACGCCGGCATCACCAAGGACACCCTGCTCATGCGCATGAGCGAGGACGACTTCGACAGCGTCGTGGCGACGAACCTCGGCGGCACCTTCCGCGTCGTCAAGCGGGCCTCGAAGGGGATGCTGCGCGCGCGGTTCGGACGGGTCATCCTCATCTCCAGCGTCGTGGGCCTCTACGGCTCGGCGGGGCAGACGAACTACGCCGCCTCCAAGAGCGCGCTGGTCGGTTTCGCCCGCTCGCTCACGCGCGAGCTCGGCGGACGCGGCATCACCGCCAACGTGGTGGCACCCGGCTTCATCGAGACCGACATGACCGCGGAACTCCCCGAGGAGACGCAGAAGCAGTACAAGGCGAACATCCCCGCCGGGCGTTTCGCGACGCCGGATGAGGTCGCGGGCGTCGTGACCTGGCTGGCGAGCGACGACGCCGGCTACATCTCGGGAGCCGTCATCCCGGTCGACGGCGGTCTCGGCATGGGGCACTGACCCCGGCTCTCCCCGTCAGCGATCGATCGCACGCACGACGAGCTCGGCGAGACGCTCGGGCGCCGAGAACTGCGGCCAGTGCGCGGAGCCGATCCGGACGACCTCGGCGTCGTCGATCGCCCGATACTCCTCCGCGTACGGACCCCACTGGCTGATCACCGCATCGAAAGCCTCCTGATCCAGCCCTCCCATCAGCAGGGTGACGGGGATGCGGTACCGTGCCGGGTCGCTCAGAGCGAGTTCGTCCGTCGGCACCCGCGCGGGCACGCTGTGGGTGAGCGGGACGGTCCTCGTACGGGTCTCGTCGTCCAGATCGTGCACGTCCTCGTCCGGGAAGAAGCTCCAGCCCGGGAACGGGACGACGCCGTCCTGCACCGGGAACTCGCTGATGCCCGAACCCGAGGGCGGGGGCACGGTGTCGACGAAGACGACCCTGGCCACGCGGTCAGGTCGTGCGTCGGCGACGCCCCAGGCGACATTGCCTCCGCCACTGTGTCCGACGACCACCACGTCGCCCTCCGCGGCATCGACGGCGGCGACCGCGGCCGCGACCCAGTCGTCGATCCCGATACCCGCCGCTGTCTCCGCAGACGCGTCGAGCCCGGGCATGGTCAGCGGACGAGGGCGGTGGCCGGCGCGCACGAGGGCGGGCACGACGTCGTCCCAGCTGGAGGCGTCGAGCCAGAGGCCGGGGATGAGGATGATGTCCATGATCCGGCGGTAGACCCGGCCCCGGACATCGGCCAGCGTCAGGGGAGGAGCGGGATGACCGTTCCGAGGTCGACCGGACCGATGACCAGGCTCGCGGACTCGCGGACGGCGGGCTTGGCGTTGAAGGCGAGCCCCAGCCCGGCGACCGCCATCATCGGAAGATCGTTGGCGCCGTCGCCGATCGCGATGGTCGCGTGCGGCGCCACGTGGAGCTCCTCCGCCCAGGTACGCAGCCAGAAGGCCTTGGCCGCACCGTCGACGATGTCACCGTCCACCCGGCCCGTGAGCGCGCCGTCGGCGACCTCGAGGCGGTTCGCGCGCCAGCGGTCCACGCCGAGTCCCGGTGCGACGTCGTCGAGGATCTCGTGGAACCCTCCCGAGACGACGCCGACGATTCCGCCCCGAGCGTGCACGGCGGCGGTGAGGTCGCGGACGCCCGGGGTCGGCTCCACGCGGGCGCGAACGCGGGCGAACGCCTCGACGGGAACACCCGCGAGAGCGCCGACACGAGAGCGGAGGCTCGTCGCGAAATCGATCTCCCCGCGCATCGCAGCTTCGGTGGCCGCCTGCACCTCGGCCCGACGCCCGGCCTCCTCGGCGAGGAGCTCGATCACCTCGTTCCGGATGAGCGTGGAGTCGGCATCGAGGACGACGAGGAATCGCGCGGTGGTCACCCACCGAGCCTAGCGACCGAGGGACCGGAGCCCGTGCCGCATGACGCGTCAGCGTTCGATGAACACGCCCTTGCCGACGACCGTGATCCCCGACTCCGTGACCGTGAACCCGCGGGCGAGATCCCGTTCGCGGTCGACTCCGACCGTCGCGCCGTCGGCGAGGACGACGTTCTTGTCGAGGATCGCGCGGTGCACGCGGGCACCCTGACCGACGTGCACGTGATCGAACACCACGGAGTCCGTGATGGTCGAGCCGCCGCCGGCGAGCGTCCACGGGCCCACGACGCTGCGTTCGAGGTGCGTGCCGGACAGCACCGATCCCAGCGACACGATCGAGTCGATGGCGTTGCCGATCCGCCCCACCGAGTCTCGGACGAACTTCGCCGGCGGGGAGTTGACCGCCTGCGAGTGGATCGGCCACTCCATGTTGTAGAGGTTGAAGATCGGGAGGGTCGAGATCAGGTCCCGGTGCGCGTCGAAGAACGAGTCGATCGTCCCCACGTCGCGCCAGTACGAGCGGTCGCGCGGCGACGACCCGGGGACCTCGTTCTGCTTCATGTCGTAGTAGCCGGCTTCGCCGCGGTCGACGAAGTACGGGACGATGTCGCCGCCCATGTCGTGGCTCGACGTGGGCAGCTCCCCGTCGGCCTCGACCGCCGCGATCAGGGCGTCGGTGTCGAAGATGTAGTTGCCCATCGAGGCCAGGACCTCGTGCGGGGAGTCCGCGAGACCCGTGGCATCGGTCGGCTTCTCCAGGAACTGCCGGATCCGTCCGGATTCCGGATCGGCGTCGATGACCCCGAACTGGGACGCCAGGGCGAGCGGCTGACGGATGCCCGCCACCGTCGCCTTCGCCCCGGACTCGATGTGCGCCTCGAGCATCTGGCGGAAGTCCATCCGATAGACGTGGTCGGCGCCGATGACGACGACGATGTCGGGCTTCTCGTCGTTGATCAGGTTCATGCTCTGCAGGATCGCGTCCGCGGAGCCGGAGAACCAGCGCTTGCCCAGGCGCTGCTGGGCGGGGACCGAGGTCACATACGAATCGAGCAGGGCCGACATGCGCCAGGTCTGGGAGATGTGCCGGTCGAGGCTGTGCGACTTGTACTGCGTGAGCACGACGATCTGTCTCAGCCCGGAGTTGATGAGGTTCGAGATGGCGAAGTCGATCAGGCGGTACTGGCCGCCGAACGGGACGGCGGGTTTCGCGCGGTCGGCCGTCAGCGGCATGAGTCGCTTGCCCTCGCCGCCGGCGAGGATGATCCCGAAGACCTTCTTTGGAGCGGACATGGCTCCACCATAGATCCCGTTCGGCGCGGGGAACTAGCATCTGGACAACCCGCTCGATAGCGTCTAGGAATGCGAGTCGAGATGATCACCAAGGAGTATCCGCCGGAGATCTACGGAGGCGCGGGTGTGCACGTCGCCGAGCTCGTGTCCGCGCTGCGTCGGGACATCGACGTGACGGTGCGCGCGTTCGGTGCGCCGCGCGACGAGGAGGGCACCTTCGCCTACCGGGCACCGGAGAGTCTCGCCGGCGCCAATCCGGCGCTGCAGACGCTCGGCACGGACCTGGAGATCGTGTCCGCGATCGCGGGCGCCGACGTCGTGCACAGTCACACCTGGTACGCGAACTTCGCCGGTCATCTCGCCTCCCAGCTCCACGGGATCCCGCACGTGCTCACGGCGCACAGCCTCGAACCGCTGCGGCCGTGGAAAGCCGAGCAGCTCGGGGGCGGCTACGCCGTGTCGAGCGGGATCGAGAAGCTCGCCTACGAGAACGCCGCCGCGGTGATCGCGGTGAGTGCCGGCATGCGTGCGGACATCCTCCGCAGCTACCCGCAGGTCGACCCCGCGCGGGTCCGGGTGATCCACAACGGCATCGACGTGGAGCGCTGGCGTCCTGTCCAGGACCCCGCGTTCCTCTCCTCGATCGGGATGGACCCGGACCGGCCCTCGGTCGTCTTCGTCGGACGCATCACACGGCAGAAGGGGCTGCCCTACCTCCTGCAGGCGGCACGGCTGCTGCCGCCCGAGGTCCAGCTCATCCTCTGCGCCGGTGCTCCGGACACGCCGGAGATCATGGCGGAGGTCCAGGAGGGGGTGCGGCTGCTGCAGCAGACCCGCAAGGGCGTGGTGTGGATCGAGCGGATGCTGCCGCGGGACGAGCTGTCGGCGATCCTGGCCGCGGCGACCACCTTCGTCTGCCCGTCCGTCTACGAGCCGCTCGGGATCGTGAACCTCGAGGCGATGGCCTGCGGAGCCGCCGTCGTCGGGACAGCGACCGGCGGGATCCCCGAGGTGGTGGACGACGGCGTTACCGGCCGACTGGTCCCGATCGAGCAGGTGCAGGACGGGACGGGCACGCCGACCGACCCCGAGCGCTTCGTCGCCGATCTCGCCGCGGTCCTCACCGAGGTGGCCACGGATCCGGAGAGGGCCCGGGAGTACGGGGAAGCCGGTCGGGAGCGGGCCCGCACGCAGTTCAGCTGGGCCGCGATCGCCGATGAGACCCGCGCGCTCTACGCGGAGCTGACCGCGTGAGCCGATAGGCTTTCGGTATGCCGATCGCTCTGGAGTTCACCGACGTCGTCGTGCGCCGAGAGGGGCGCAACATCATCGATCACGTGACCTGGCAGGTCTCGGACGATCAGCGATGGGTGATCCTCGGGCCGAACGGTGCCGGCAAGACGACCCTGCTGCAGCTCGCCGACACGCTGATGCACCCCACCTCGGGCACGGTGACGGTTCTCGGCGAGACGCTCGGACGCGCGGACGTCTTCGAGATCCGTCCGCGGATCGGGTTCGCGTCGTCGGCCATGGCCAAGCGCATCCCGCGCGATGAGACGGTGCTCAACACCGTCCTCACGGCGGCCTACTCCGTGCTCGGACGCTGGAACGAGAGCTACGAGGACATCGACGAGCGGCGTGCGCTGCGCGTTCTGGGCGACTGGCGCCTCGCGCACCTCGCCGACCGCACGTTCGGCACGCTGAGCGACGGTGAGCAGAAGCGTGTGCAGATCGCCCGGGCGGTCATGACCGACCCGGAGCTGCTGCTCCTCGATGAGCCGACCGCCTCGCTCGACCTCGGCTCGCGCGAGGAGCTCCTCGCACTGCTGGGCGGCTACGCGTCCGCACCGACGACGCCCGCGATGCTCATGGTGACGCATCACGTCGAGGAGATCCCGGTCGGGTTCACCCATGTGCTCCTGATCCGTGACGGCGCCGTGGTGGCGGCGGGGCCGATCGCCGAGACGCTCACCGCGGATGCCCTGGGCGAGACCTTCGGGATGCCGATCACGCTCAGCAGCGAGGACGGGCGCCACTCCGCCCGCGCCGCCTCCTGACCTCGGTTCTGATGGGTTACTGCGCCCGTCGAAGTACTGGTAGAATCAATCCTTGGTGCGCTCGGCACCGCAGACTTCCCTCGTCCCTGGCACAATCCAGGGCAGCAACAAAGGAATCCCATGAAGACTGACATTCACCCCGACTACAAGGCTGTCGTGTTCCGCGACCTGGGCTCGGGCGAGACCTTCCTCACCCGTTCCACCGTCACCAGCGACAAGACCATCGAGCTGGACGGCGTGGAGTACCCGGTGATCGACGTCGAGATCTCCTCGGCCTCGCACCCCTTCTACACGGGTAAGCAGCGCATCATGGACTCGGCCGGCCGCGTCGAGAAGTTCAACCAGCGCTTCAAGGGCTTCGGCGGCTCCTCCAAGTAAGACCGCCCACGAAGGCCCCGCACTCCTCGGAGTGTGGGGCCTTCGTCATGCCCGGGCCGGGCGGTCGCTCAGACGTCGATGACGATGCGTCCGCGCTCGATGCGGCCCGGCGGATCTCCGGGGGTCGGCGCCGGGGCCGTGCGCCGGGTCTGCCGATCCCGCTCCTGGCCGGCCTCGTGCGCGGTGGGCGACCACACCGCGTCGAAGACACCGACCAGCCCTCCGGACCCGGCTTGCTCGTACTTCTCCTCGACCGGACGACGGGAGAGGGAATGCCGGATGCCCACGAAGAACAGCACCGGTCCCGTGCCGAGCACGAGGACGATCGTGGTCCATCCGAGCAGATGCTCCATGGCCCCAGGATAGATCGCGGAGCGCGCCGACGGCACCCGTCGCGCTCCGGAGGTCAGCGGATGCGGCGTCCGTGGGCGAGGTCGATCAGCCGTTCCAGTACGGGCCCCGTCCGCAGGCCGTTGTGCTCGTGCTCGCTCGTCACCCAGGGCGTCACGCCGGGGAGGAGACGGGCGGTCTCCAGCGAGAACTCCAGGGGCACATAGACGTCGTTCACGTAGACGGCGGCGGCGCCCGTCGCTCCGGAGGCGGCGAGAGCAGCGGCGTCGTAGATCCGCGGCCAGGGGTGGTCCGCCAGGATCGACGTCACCTCGCTCCAGGGCTGCAGCGCCGGGACGGTGTCGGCCCACTCGCGACGGACGTGCTCGCCCGTGAAGAGCGTCGGATCGTCGCGGAAATCGGTCGGCTCGACGCGCTCGGCGGACCACCGCGTGGTGTGTCCGTTCGCATAGCTCGACTCGTGGAAGGCGTAGTACAGCGGGTTGCGGCCGCCGAAGGGCATGGCGTGCTGGAGGTCGTGCCGGAAGGCGTTGGATGCGGGATCCCGTTCCAGTAGCGACCAGACCGTCTGCCAGCCGTCGTCGGTGCCGAGAGCGGAGCCGACCGAGCGCAGGCGGGAACGCGACACGACCTCGCCGTCGGGGAGGACGATCTCACCGGCGTCCGCGAGATCGATCAGGCGCCGCATCACGTCGCGGTGCTCCGGGAAGCGCCGGTAGTACCGCTCGGACGCCGTGCGCATCTTGTCGTAGCAGAGGGCGTAGACCTCGTCCGGGTCGCGCTCGACCGTGCTGAGGCCTCCGGTGATGAAGACGTCGTCGAGCGAAGCCGCGTGGGTCGACAGGTAGGCCAGCGTCGTGAACCCGCCGAAGGACTGCCCGAGGACGCTCCACGTCGGCGCCCCCAGGTGCTCCCGCAGCGCCTCGCAGTCGCGCACGATGGCATCGGCGCGCAGGTGCGTCAGATGCTCGGCGACGGCTTCGGCGCCCCGCACGAGGTCGCCGTCGCCGACAGGGGAGGACAGCCCGGTGCCGCGCTGATCGAGCAGGACGAGTCGATAGTGCGCGAGGGCCTGGTCCAGCCACGCCGGCGCGGTGGAGGAGTGGAAGGGGCGCGGCGCCTCGTGGCCCGGCCCGCCCTGCAGGAACACCAGATAGGGGAGGGCCTCGCCTCCCTCCCGTGCGACCACGCGGGCGAACACGTCGATGGTGCGGGTGTCTGCCGGGTCGTCCCAGACGAGGGGGACCGTGAGCGTGTGCTCCTCGACGGCGAGGTCGAGCAGGCGGCGGCGGAGGACAGTGGTCATGGTCACATCACATTCCCGATGTAGGAGTACTTCACGAAGACCTCGGCGGCGATTCCGGACTCGTCGAGGACTCCCTGGACGGCCGTCATCATGTAGTTCGAGTCCCAGCCCATGTAGAGGAAGTGCGTGTCGTCGAGGTCGTCCCACTGCCCCTTCCATGCCTTGTCGCGGTAGATCGGGCCGCCGTGGGCCGCGCAGTACGCCAGAGCGGCCTCGGTCGTGTCGGTCCAGGCGCGACGGAACACGCGGTTGAACAGGTGCTTGACGTCGTACACCTCCCACCGCTCGCCCCGATACTCCACGTAGTCGAACTCGCGTTCCCACCCCGCGGGCCAGCCGCGGCGGCGGACGGCGTCCAGGATCGGGGTGAGGCCGTCGTCGTCGATCTCGGGCAGTGCGGGTCGTGCCCACACGCGGACGAGGTCGGCCGTCAGGCCCACAGTGCGTGCGGTGATGGCCGCCGTGCCCCAGGACTCCTGGGCAGCGAGGGCACGGGTCGCCGGCACGGCGCTGCGGGCATAGGCCTCATCGCGCTTGACGGGGAACGAGGCACCGAAGACCCGCTCCGTCAGCCCCTGTTCCAGCAGCGTGAGGTTGCCGAGAGTGGGTGCGAGGGCGCGGTGGCTGTTCTGCTCGTCCTCGGAGTACTCGCTCCAGGGGCGCACGCCGTCGCCAGACCAGGCGTCGCCGGGCACGGCGGGCACGATGTGCTCGACATCGAAGCCGTCCACGTCGTCGACGCCCTCGAGCCGGCCGAGCACATAGGCCGGGTACGGCAGCTCGCTGTACTTGAGCACGGCGCTGACCCGCTCGTCCGACGGAGTGATGCGCGCGATGGCGCGGGCGAGGGCGTCGTGTCCGTCGCGACGCGCACGGCAGAGCCGGGCGATGAGGCGTTCGGCGGGAAGGTTCACGAGCGCGCGACGGAGGAACATCGCCTGCAGCCACTCGAGCGTCTCGAGGAGCTGACCCCGGTCGATGCGGCCACGCGCGTGATCGCTGTAGGCGCTCATGACCAGCGGGTAGGAGGAGCGTCCGAACGTGTTGACGTACCGCAGTTGCCGCGCGACCTCGGGGTCCTGCTCCTTCGTCGGATCGAGGAGGATGCCGTAGATCTCCGCATAGTGCCGCCACGTCTCGGCGTCAGCCTGGAGGTGGGCGACGTCGACGCGCGGGAACGACCGGCGGAAGGCGCTGTACACGCCGTGCTCCCCGTTCGCCGCCACCTCTCGCCCCGTCACGAGCACGAGGTAGTGACGCCAGAACGCCCCGATCGCCTCGCCCGTGTGGTGCTCGATCGGCAGCCAGAACCGCGCTTCCACGTCCATCTGCTCGGCGTGGTTCAGCCCCATGAGGATGTAGTTGTGGATCAGCTCGTGATCCCGCAGCGGCTCGCCGGTGGAGTTCAGGCTCTCGAAGATCTGCTGCGCGTTGGCCTGGGCGCCGAGCGTGATCGACACGTGTTCGAGTCGCTGCAGTCCCCGCCAGATCGACGGTGCCTCGTCGGCATGGATCTGGCTGCGGAAGAACGCGTAGTTGTCGTCGAAGCGCGACTCGCGGTCGAGGTCGTCGCGGCGATCGAGCACGACCGATTCGTAGAGATCGGCCCAGGCCTCGTGCGGACGCAGCTTCGTGCGCTCGGGGTCGTCGGGGCGGACCAGCACGCGGGCGAGATCGGCGGCGAGCTCCGGATCGCGCTCACGCACCGAGTGATGCAGCGCCGCGACGAGGAGCATGAGCGTGGTGAGGCGCTGCTGCCCGTCGATGAGGATGAGGTCGGCGTCCGGGCCGGAGCCGTCCTCGGCGGAGAGGATCGAGCCGATGAAGTGGCGATGCGCGTCGTCTTCCGCGGCGACCGCCCTGACGTCGGAGAGGAGCCGCTCGCAGCCGCCGATGTCCCAGCGGTACTGCCGCTGGTAGACGGGGACGACGATGGTCGTGCGTCCCGCCGCGAGCCATTCGATCGTGTTGACTGCCGTCGCCTCGACGTTGGTCGCGGTGCTCATGCTGGTGTCTCGTCCTCCCGTAGCGACAGGCGCCACGGACGCGCCGGGTGCCCCGCCCAGTCTATTCGCTTATCCACGGCGACCCTCCGGGGGAGCGCCAGGTCCCGCTGTTAGCCTTGCCTTATCAGGGCCTGTTAAAACGTGCTGGCCCCCGATGAAAGGAACATGACTCGATCATGGGATACATCAAGTCCGCAGCGCTGGAGGAGAAGGGCTTCGTCGTCCTCGACAGCTACGACCAGGAGGCCGACCCCAAGGAGTGGCTCGACATCGAGTACGTCGACTGGAAGTCCTCGGGCGACACCCGGTTCGCACCCCTCGCCAGCGCCTTCGGCGACATCGAGTGCAACGGCTTCTGGAACCACAAGCCGCCGCGCACCGACAAGGACGGCGTCTGGATCGACGAGCAGACCGCCAAGGCACCGAACCTCACGCGCCGTGCGCAGGAGCCGGGCGCGAACGTCGGGCGCTGCCGCGTCATCGAGCTGCAGCCGACCCCCTACGGCGACTGCCTCTACAACCTCCACCAGGACGACAACAACCGCCTGAACCCGGACGGCACCGGCTGGGTCGTGCGCGGGTTCTTCAACCTGACGGACGACAAGGACAGCTACTTCGTCCTGCGTGAGAACCGCACGGACCCCAGCATCGAGTACCGCATCGCCCTGCCGGCCGGTGCGCAGCTCATCGTCGACACCCAGCGTCTGTGGCACGCGGCCACCCACAACGGCACCGACCCGCGCTACTGCCTCATCACCTCGTGGACCTCCGGTCCCGAGCTCGACGCCTACATCGAGAAGTACCACGGCACCGACGACGTCCCGAACGTCGAGGTCCCGCAGGACGTGCTCGAGTTCGGCTACGCCGAGCAGGCCCGCAAGGATGCCGCTCGCGCGGCCTACTACGCCGCGAAGGGCCAGCAGGTCAAGCAGGCCATGAGCGAGGCCTGAGCGTCCCCATACTGGGTCGCTGAGCTCATCGAAGCGCCCGAAGGCCCCGGTCCACGGACCGGGGCCTTCGTCGTCGAATCACATGCTTGTGATTTCGCGGGAACTCGGCGAGAATGGGCGCACAACCGCATACTCTCGCCACTTCGTGGTTCAGGTCGTAGGGGAAGACGCACCTGATGAAACGGAGAGATCATGGCGACGGCTTACGCACGCGGAGTGGTGTTCATCCACTCGGCGCCTCGCGCGCTCTGCCCGCACCTGGAATGGGCGGTGGGTCGCGCTATCGGGCGTGCGGTGAACTTCGACTGGACCGAGCAGCCTGTGCTGACCGGCGCACGCCGCGCCGAGTTCTACTGGGATGGTCCCGTCGGTACCGGTGCTGCCCTCGCGACCGCGATCCGGGGCTGGGAGCACCTCCGGTTCGAGGTGACCGAAGACCCGACGCCCCGCAGCGACGGCGGTCGGTGGCTGCACACGCCCGACCTCGGCATCCACTACGCCCAGACCGATGCCGCCGGCAACATCGTCATCGGAGAGGATCGCATCCGCTACGCGATGGAGATCGCCGCGGGCAACGCCGTCGAGCTGCAGCGCGAGCTCGACATCGCCCTGGGGTCCGCCTGGGACGAGGAGCTGGAGCCCTTCCGTCACGCCAGCGACGACGCGCGCGTCGTCTGGCTCCACAAGGTCGGCTGACCGACCGTCGATACCGGGAGCGCGGAGGCGTGAGTATCGGATGCCGGTGAGTGATCCCGGACGCTGAGAAGACGAATCCCCGCTCCGCTCGACGAAGACCCCGCCCCGGCAGACTGGGCGGGGTCTTCGTCTGCGCAGATCAGATCACGGCCGCGTGCGCGAGGTCGTCGACCGTGTTCACACCACCGCCGCGCACGTCCGCCCAGGCCTGCGCCAGACGCGTCATCGCCTCCGCCGCGCGCTCGGGCGGGAGCGTGATGGGAACCCGGAGTCGCCGCTCCAACACTCCGCCGGTGGTGAAGCGCGGCCCGGGCGGGAGGATGAGTCCCCGCTCGCGTGCAGCGAGGGAGAGTGTGGTCGACAACGGGGCGCCGAGATCGATCCAGGCGGAGAGGCCGCCGGGCGTCTCCGGCATCCGCATCCCCGGGATCTCGGCGATCGCCGCGGCCACCGCGTTCCGCCCGGCGCTCAGGCGGCGCCGCACGTGATGGGTGAGCGCGGGGACGTCGTCGAGCAGCTCCACGGCGATGCACTGCTCGAGGAGGGCCGTGCCGAGCTCGAACGAGGGTCGGACGGCCAGCAGCCGGGCGATGACCGAGCGCTCGGCGCGGATCCAGCCGATGCGCAGGCCTCCCCACGCGATCTTCGACATCGATCCCACCGTGATCACGTTCGGGCCCTCGGCCGCCATCGGCGCCGGTGCCCGTCCCCGGTCGATGTCGAGCTCTGCCGTCGTCTCGTCGACGATCAGGTGCGTGCCGGTGTTGCGGGCCGTCGTCGCGATCCGAGACCGCTCCTCCTGCGGCAGCGTCGCTCCGGTGGGGTTGTGGAAGTCGGGGATGAGGTACGCGACGTGCGGGCGTGCGGTCAGCAGGGTGTCGGTGAGGTGCCGGGCGTCCCAGCCGTCGGTGTCGACCGGCGTCGGGAGCAGCCGGTAGCCGTGCCGGTGCAGAGCCTCGAGCGCGTGCGGGAAGGTCGGCTGCTCCACGAGGGCGCGTTCGCCCCGGCGGCCGAGCGCCGTGAGGATGAGGTTGACGGCGTTGAGGGCGCCGGAGGTGATCATGATCTCGTCCGCCGAGGTCACCGCGCCGCGCTCGGTGAATCGGCGGGCCACGGCATCGCGCAACTCGGGAAGGCCCTGCAGCGAATAGCCGCTCGTCCCGCGCAGGGCCGCGAGCCGGGGGAGGGACCGCACGGTCGCGTCGTACAGGCCGGGGGTCGAGTCCATCGAGGCGATCGACAGGTCGATCGCCTCGTCGTCCGCGTCGAGGGCGGCGGCCGACGGGCCGTGCGGGAGGGTCACTCTGGTGCTTCCGCCATGATGCCGGGACACGTAGCCGCCGGCCTCCAGAACGCCGTAGGTGCGGGTGATGGTCGAGCGTGATCGCCTGAGTTCGAGGGCGAGGGCCCGTTCGCTCGGCAGTCTCTCGCCGACCGTGAGGCGTCCGTCGAGGATGAGGGCCCTGATGCGGTCGGCCAGGCCCGAGGCCGAGGCGTCATCGATGTCCTGGGTGCCGAGCTGGGTGACGAGACGGGAGGCCATGCGTCCAGCCTGCCGCAAAGTGGCCTTCCATGTGCAGGCCACTTTTCGCTCAGTGGTCGGCCTCGTCACGCCTTCGCGCGGGCCACGATGGGGAGATGCTCTTCCGTGCCGTCTTCCTGCCCTTCACCGCGACCAGCCGTCGAGACCTGGTCGAGCGGCTGGCGCAGCTCGTGGGCGGGCTCTTCCTCTACGGCGTCGCGCTCGGCTTCATGGTGCGCGGCGGCATCGGCGTCGCGCCCTGGGACGTCCTGTCGCTGGGTGTCGCACGCTGGACGGGACTCGGGTACGGGGTCGTCACGGTGCTGATCTCGATCATCGTCCTGCTGCTGTGGATCCCGCTCCGTCAACGGGTGGGCCTCGGCACCTTGCTCAACGCGCTGCTCATCGGCCCGTTCGCCGATCTCACGCTCCTCGTGCTGCCTGCTCCGCCGTCCGTGTGGGTCGGGGCCCCCATGTTCGTGCTCGGACTCGTGCTGCTGGCATTCGCCACCGGTCTCTACATCGCGGCGGACTTCGGCCCCGGACCGCGCGACGGACTCATGACGGGGCTCGTCCGGGTGACCCGGTGGCCGGTCTGGCTGGCGCGGACGGTCATCGAGGGCTCCGTGCTGCTCGTCGGCTTCCTCCTCGGCGGTCCGGTGGGCGTCGGCACCGTGCTGTTCGCGTTCGGCGTCGGTCCGTTGATCGGCTGGTTCCTCCCGCGGATCGAGCGCCGCCGTCGGCAGCGTTCGCAGCTCCTCGCCGTCCGGGCGAGCGCGCCCCTGGGTCCCTGAGCCTGTCGAAGGGTGAGAGCGGACTGCGCATGACGAAGGCCCCCGGGAAGATGATCCCGGGGGCCTTCGTCGCGGATGTGGAAGCGGTCAGTCGACGCCGCCGAGCACGAGCACGGCGTTGTGTCCGCCGAAGCCGAACGAGTTGCTGATGGCGACCTGCGGGCCGTCGCCGAGCGGAGCCGCCTCTCCGGACAGACGGAACGGCACCTCCGGGTCCGGCTCGGTCATGTTGATCGTCGGCGGGGCCACGCGGTCCCGCAGCGCGAGGAGCGAGAAGATCGCCTCCAGCGCGCCGGTCCCGCCCAGGAGGTGTCCGGTGGACGCCTTGGTCGCCGACACCGGGATCTCATCGATCCGGTCGCCGAAGACGTTTTTCAGCGCGACGTACTCGTTGGGGTCGCCGACCGGCGTCGAGGTCGCGTGGGCGTTGATGTGCGTCACCTGGTCGGGGGTGATGCCGGCCTCCTCGAGTGCCTGGACGACGGCACGGGCCGCCCCCTTGCCCTCGGGGTCGTTGCCGGTGATGTGGTAGGCGTCGGCGGTCACTCCACCGCCGAGGACGTAGCCGTAGATCTTCGCGCCGCGGGCCTTGGCGTGCTCCTCTGTCTCGAGGATGAGGGCCGCTGCGCCCTCGCCCATCACGAAGCCGTCGCGGTCGATCGCGCCGGGTCGGGAGGCGTGGGCGGGGTCGTCGTTGCGACGTGACAGCGCCTGGGCGGAGGCGAACGCGGCCATGGTGATCGGGTGGATCGCCGACTCCGTGCCGCCGGCGATGACGACGTCGGCCAGGCCCTCCTGCAGGTGGTGGAAGGCGTGGATGATCGACTCGGTGCTGGAGGCGCAGGCGCTGACGACCGTCTGTGCGTAGGCGCGGGCCTCGAACTGCAGCGACAGGTTGCCGGCGGCCGCATTCGGCATCAGCATCGGCACGGTCAGCGGCATGACCCGGCGGGGGCCTTTCTCGCGCAGCGTGTCCCAGGCGTCGAGCAGCGTCCAGAGGCCGCCGATCCCGGTCGCGAAGTCGACGCCGAGGCGCTCGGGAGCGACCTCGGGCGAGCCCGCGTCCGCCCAGGCCTCACGGGCCGCGATGAGGGCGAACTGTGAAGACGGGTCGAGACGCTTCGCCTCGTGGCGGGGCAGCACCTCTTCCGGACGGACGCTCGCGGAGGCGGCGAACGTGACGGGCAGGTCGTACTCCTGCACCCAGTCGTGCTCGATCGTGCGGGCGCCGGAGGCACCGGCGAGAAGGTTGTCCCAGTTCTCCGGGGCCGTCCCGCCGATGGCGGAGGTGGCGCCGATGCCGGTGACGACGATGCGCTTGGTCATGAGGTGTGGTTCCTTGTCGAAACGAGGTCATGCGGGGGATGGGCAGGGACGGAGGATGCCACTCCTCACCCGGGGCGAGGGTGGCATCCTTCCGGGATTACTCCTGGCCCGCGACGATGAAGTTGACGGCGTCGCCGACGGTCTTCAGGTTCTTGACCTCGTCGTCGGGGATGGTGACGCCGAACTTCTCCTCGGCGTTGACGACGATCGTCATCATCGAGATCGAGTCGATGTCGAGGTCGTCCGTGAACGACTTCTCCAGGGCGACCTCGCTGGCGTTGATGCCGGTCTCGTCGGTGATCAGCTCTGCGAGGCCGGCGAGGACCTCATCGTTGGTGAAAGCCATGGTGGTCTTCCTCTTTCTTGCGGGTTGTATTCGGAACCGTGGAACAGTCTAGGGAAGGTCGACGCGTCTTCAGGGAAGGACGACGACCTGGGCTGCGAAGACGAGGCCGGCGCCGAAGCCGATCTGCAGGGCGAGTCCGCCGGAGAGCTCCGGGTGCTCGGCCATGAGGCGGTGGCTGGCGAGGGGGATCGAGGCGGCCGACGTGTTGCCGGTGGTCTCGATGTCGCGGGCGATGACGGTGGTCTCCGGCAGGCCGAGCTGCTTGGCGAACTCGTCGATGATGCGCATGTTGGCCTGGTGCGGGATGAAGGCGGCGAGGTCGGAGGCCTCGATCCCGGCCTTCTCCAGCGCCTCACGTGCGACCTTCGCCATCTCCCAGACGGCCCAGCGGAAGACCGTCGGGCCCTCCTGGCGGAGCGTCGGCCACGGCACGACGCCGTCGCGGAAATCCGTGAGGGTGGCGTTCATGCCCACGGCGTCTGCTTTCGAGCCGTCGCTACCCCACACAGCGGGGGCGATGCCCGGCGTGTCGCTGGGGCCGATGAGCGCGGCGCCGGCGCCGTCGCCGAGGAGGAAGGAGATGCTGCGGTCGGTCGGGTCGACGACATCGGAGAGCTTCTCCGTACCGATCACGAGCGCGTGGCGGGCCGCACCCGCCTTGATGAGCGCGTCGGCCTGCGCCACGGCGTAGGCGTAGCCCGCACAGGCCGCGTTGATGTCGTAGGCCGCGGCCGGGTTGGCCCCGACGCGGTCCGCGACGATCGCGGAGACGGACGGCGTCTGCTTCGGGTTGCTGATGGTCGCGACGATCACGAGGTCGACATGGGCGGCCGGGACGCCCGACTTCTCGATGGCCTCGGCTGCCGCCGCGGTCGCGAGGTCGATGGCGTCGGTGTCCTTGTCGGCCCGCGCCCGCGTGATGATGCCGGTGCGCTGACGGATCCACTCATCGCTGGAGTCGATCGGCCCGATGAGGTCTTCGTTGGGCACCGCGTTCTCGCCGCGAGCCGCGCCGAACGCGTAGATGCGGGTGTAGGCGGGCCCGGCGATCTGGGCGAGGGAGGCGGTCATGCGGCTTCTCCGTTCAGCAGCGCGACGGCGGCTTCGAGGTCTTCGGGGGTCTTCACGGCGACCGTCGGCACGCCGCGCAGGCCGCGCTTGGCGAGACCGACGAGGGCGCCCGCGGGGGCGAGCTCGATGACGCCGGTCACGCCGGCGTCGGCGAACGAAGCCATGCAGAGGTCCCACCGGACGGGGGAGGAGACCTGGTCGACGAGGTAGTCGAGCGCCGTCCTGCCGTCGGTCACGACCGAGCCGTCGCGGTTGGTCCAGAGCGTGATCTCGGGGTCGCCCGGCTGCACATCGGCGACCGCGTCGCGGAGGGTCGAGACGGCGGAGGCCATGTAGTCGGTGTGGAATGCGCCGGCGACCTGGAGCGGCACCACGCGCGTGCCCTTGACCGGCTCCTCGGCGAGAGCCGCCAGGGCCGGAAGGGGACCGGCGACGACGATCTGCCCGCCGCCGTTGAAGTTCGCCGGCGCGAGGCCGAGCTCGGCGAGTCGGGCGAGGAGAGCCTCCTCATCGCCGCCGAGCACCGCGCTCATCCCCGTCGGGGTCTGGGCGGCGGCATCGGCCATCGCCCTCCCGCGGATGCCGACGAGGCGCATGCCCGTCTCGGCGTCCAGCACGCCGCTGCCGACGAGCGCCGCGATCTCCCCGACGGAGTGCCCGGCGATGCCATCCGCGCGGCGACCGGCGGCGGCCACGAGGGCATCACCGGCCACGAGGGAGGCGGCCACGATCAGCGGTTGGGCGACGCGGGTGTCACGGATGGTGTCCGCGTCCGACTCGGTGCCGTGCGCGCGGAGATCGAGCTGTGCGGCCTCGGAGTAGGCGGCGAGACGCTCTTCCACTCCGTCGAGCTCGAGCCAGGGGGCGAGGAATCCGGGGGTCTGCGAGCCCTGTCCAGGGCAGACGACGACAATCACCCACCCAGTCTGCCAACGATCGCGGCAGAACGGTGGATGATCCATCACAAGATTGCGTGAAACCCTTGTGTGTGGCGCACAGATCGCGCGGCTCAGCGCGGAGGGCGACGGAGCGGCGGACGGCGACGCACCTGCTCGGCCGCCCCGATGGAGCCGAGGATGAGCGCGGTCTGCAGGATGAGGGCCTCGCGGGGTCCGGTCGCGTCCCACCCGATGACCTCGCTCACCCGCTTGAGGCGGTAGCGGACGGTGTTCGGATGCACGAAGAGCTCGCGGGCCGTCGCCTCGAGGGACCGGCCGTTGTCGAGATAGCTCCAGAGCGTCGTGACGAGGTCGGTCGAGTGCGCCTGCAGCGGGCGGTAGATGCGCTCGATGAGGGTCTGCTTCGCGAGAGGGTCGCCGGCGAGGGCGCGCTCCGGAAGCAGGTCGTCGGCTTCGACGGGCCGCGGTGCGCTCCGCCACGCGCGGGCCACCGCGAATCCGGCCAGCGCTGCACGCGCGCTCTGGCTGGCATCGACGAGGGCGGCCACCGCCGGCCCCAGCACGACGAACCCCGGGCCGAAGGACGGCTCCAGACGGGCCGCGATCTCCTGGAACCCGAGCTCCTCGTCCTCGCCCTCCTGGCCCTCGACGCGCGCGCGTCCGAGCACGAGCACGAGGCGCGAGCCCTGCACGCCGATGAGGACGTCGACCGCGAGCTTGCGCGCCGTCCGACGCACGAGGTCGACGTCGAACTGCGGGGGTGTGGTGCCGACCAGGACCGCGACCTCTCCATGGCCGTGCCACCCGAGCGCGGCGATCCGGCTGGGCAGCTCCTCGTCGGCCTCGCCCGTGAGGATCGAGTCGACGACGAGCGCCTCGAGCCGCGCGTCCCACAGACCGCGGGCCTCGGCGGCGCGGGCGTAGACGTCGGCGGCGGCGAACGCCACATCCCGCGAGTAGAGCAGGATGGCTTCGCGGAGGTGCTCGCCCTTGCCCGCCACCCGCTCCTCGGTCACCTCGACGGTGACGCGGATGAGCTGGAGCGTCTGCTGCAGACTCACGCTGCGCAGCAGCTCACGGGGAGCGGCGGCGAAGATGTCCGCGGCGATCCACGGGGTGGACGTCGGGTCGTCGTACCACTGGATGAACGACGTGATGCCCGCCTGCGCCACCAGCCCGACCGCGGAGCGGCGGGCTGGTGGCATGTCGGCGTACCAGGGGAGGGTGTCCTCCAGCCGCTTGATGGTCACCGTGGCGATGTCGCCGGAGATCCGGCGCAGCCAGGTGAGCGTGGCGGCCTTGTCCATGCCGGCGGCGGAGGTGGGTGTCACCGAGGGCTCAGCTTTCGCCGCCTGCGTTGCCGCTCGTGCCGGCGTTCACGTCGTGCAGGCGGTACTTCTCGATGGCCTGAGCGGAGAGGCCGCGGTCGACCTTGCCCTCCTCGGCCAGTGCCTGCAGGGTGCGCACGACGATCGACGGGCCGTCGATCTTGAAGAAGCGGCGGGCCGCGGCACGGGTGTCCGAGAAGCCGAAGCCGTCGGCACCGAGGGTGGCGAAGCGGTTCGGGACCCACGGGCGGATCTGGTCCTGCACGGCGTGCATGAAGTCGCTCACTGCGACGACGGGACCTTCGGCGCCCTGGAGCTTCTGCGTGAGGTACGCGGTGCGCGGCTCCTGCTCCGGGTGGAGGAAGTTGTGCTCGTCGGCGGCGAGGCCGTCGCGGCGCAGCTCGGTCCACGAGGTGACCGACCACACGTCGGCGACGACGCCCCAGTCCTTCTTCAGCAGATCCTGGGCCTCGAGTGCCCACGGCAGACCCACGCCGGAGGCGAAGAGCTGCGCGCGGGGGCCGTCGCCCTCGCCGACGGCGACGCGGTGGATGCCGCGGACGATGCCGTCCACATCCACGTCGGCAGGCTCCGCGGGCTGCACCATCGGCTCGTTGTACACCGTGAGGTAGTACATGACGTTCGGGTCTTCGTGCTGCCCGCCGTACATCCGCTCGAGACCGGAACGCATGATGTGCGCGATCTCGTAGCCGTACGCGGGGTCGTAGGAGACCGTCGCCGGGTTGGTCGAGGAGAGCAGGTGCGAGTGCCCGTCGGCGTGCTGGAGGCCTTCACCCGTGAGGGTCGTGCGGCCGGCGGTGGCGCCGATGATGAAGCCGCGGGCCATCTGGTCGCCGGCGGCCCACTGGGCGTCGCCAGTGCGCTGGAACCCGAACATCGAGTAGAAGATGTAGATCGGGATGAGCGGCTCGCCGTGCGTCGCGTAGGACGTGCCCGCGGCGGTGAACGCCGCGAGAGCGCCGGCCTCATTGATGCCGACGTGGACGATCTGGCCCTGCGGGCTCTCCTTGTAGGCGAGCAGCAGCTCCCGGTCGACCGACGTGTAGTGCTGGCCGTTGGGGTTGTAGATCTTCGCCGTCGGGAAGTACGCGTCCATGCCGAACGTGCGCGCCTCGTCGGGGATGATCGGCACGATGCGGTGGCCGAACTCCTTCGAGCGCAGCAGGTCCTTCAGGAGGCGGACGAACGCCATGGTCGTGGCGATCTCCTGCGTGCCGGAGCCCTTCTTCGGCAGCGCATACGCGTTCTCCTCGGGGAGGGAGAGGCCGACGTGCGTCGAACGGCGCTCCGGGAGGAAGCCGCCGAGGGCCTTGCGGCGCTCGAGCATGTACTGGATCGTCTCGTCCTGCGGTCCCGGGTTGTAGTACGGGGGCAGGTACGGGTTCTCCTCGAGCTGCGCGTCCGTGATCGGGATGTGCATCGCGTCGCGGAACGTCTTGAGGTTGTCCAGCGTCATCTTCTTCATCTGGTGGGTCGCGTTGCGGCCCTCGAACTGCGGGCCGAGCCCGTAGCCCTTGACGGTCTTCGCGAGGATGACGGTCGGCTTGCCCTTGTGCTCGGTCGCGGCCTTGAACGCGGCGTAGACCTTGCGGTAGTCGTGGCCACCCCGCTTGAGGTTCCAGATGTCGTCGTCGGAGTAGTCCTTGACGAGCGCGGCGGCGCGCTCGTCGCGGCCGAAGAAGTGCTCGCGGATGTAGGCGCCGGACTCGGCCTTGTACGTCTGGTAGTCGCCGTCGGGCGTGACGTTCATGAGGTTGAGCAGTGCGCCCTCGGTGTCGCGGGCGAGCAGGTCGTCCCACTCGCGGCCCCAGACCACCTTGATGACGTTCCAGCCGGCGCCTCGGAAGAACGACTCCAGCTCCTGGACGATCTTGCCGTTGCCGCGCACCGGGCCGTCGAGACGCTGCAGGTTGCAGTTCACGACGAAGGTGAGGTTGTCGAGGCCCTCGTTCGCCGCGACCTGGAGCTGTCCGCGGCTCTCGACCTCGTCCATCTCGCCGTCGCCGAGGAACGCCCAGACGTGCGACTGCGAGGTGTCTTTGATGCCGCGGTTCTCGAGGTACTTGTTCGACATCGCCTGGTAGATGGCGTTGATCGGGCCGAGACCCATCGACACCGTCGGGAACTGCCAGTACTCCGGCATGAGGCGCGGGTGCGGGTACGACGGGATGCCGTTCGGCGCATGCGACTTCTCCTGGCGGAAGCCGTCGAGCTGGTCCTCCGTGAGGCGCCCCTCGAGGAAGGAGCGGGCGTAGGTGCCGGGGGAGGCGTGACCCTGGATGAAGATCTGGTCGGCGCCACCGGGGTGGTCCGCCCCCTTGAAGAAGTGGTTGAAGCCCACCTCGTACAGCGCCGCCGAGGAGGCGTAGGTGGAGATGTGACCGCCGACGCCGATGCCGGGGCGCTGGGCACGGTGCACCGTGATGGCGGCGTTCCAGCGGATCCAGGCGCGGTAACGCCGCTCGATCTCCTCGTCACCGGGGAACTCGGGCTCGTTCTCCGGGGCGATGGTGTTGATGTAGTCGGTGGTCGGAACCATCGGCACGTTCAGGTGCAGTTCCTTGGAGCGCTTGAGCAGGCTGAGCATGATCTCGCGCCCGCGGCCGTGGCCCTTGGCGTCCACCAGCTCGTCGAGCGACTGCTGCCACTCACCGGTCTCTTCCGGATCGCTGTCGAGGGGGCCCTGAGAGTACGGATCCTGGTCGTGGACGGTCACGGGGGAACCTTTCGTCAAGCTGGCAGGTCATGCCAAGGAAACGGGAAGCGACACGGGCAGCCTTGTCGGCCGTGCACAACGCGCGCCGACCTCAGCCTATCCCTCTTCCACGACACGGGTGCGCATCCGCACCCGGATAGACTGAGCGCACCAGGGCCTTTAGCTCAGCTGGTAGAGCGCCACGTTTACACCGTGGATGTCGTCGGTTCGATCCCGGCAGGGCCCACCCGTAACGTTTGCAGCGGGGAGCGCAATGACGCGACGCATCGTCATCAGCGGGGCATCAGGCCTCATCGGTTCCGCTCTCGCCGCCTCCCTGCGGGCGGACGGCATCGAGGTGACCACCCTCGTGCGACGTCCCCCGCAGGCGGAGGGCGAGATCGAGTGGGCTCCGGGTGAGGCGTCCCTGGATCCCGACGCACTCGCCGGGGCGGAGGCCGTCGTCGCCCTCGGGGGTGCGAGCGTCGGCCGGCTGCCGTGGACGCGTGGGTACCGCCGCCAGCTCGTCGAATCACGGCTCGACGCGACGAACACGCTCACCACCGCTCTGCGCGCCCTGCGTACCGACGCGCCCGCCTTCCTCTCCGCTTCCGCCGTGGGCTACTACGGATCGGCGCCCGGCGAGGTGCTCACCGAGCACTCCGGCCCGGGGAGTACCTTCCTGGCTGACCTCACCGTGCGCTGGGAGACGGCAGCGCGACGAGCGGAGGACCACACGCGGGTCGCCCTGCTGCGGACGGCACCGGTGATCCACCGCCGGGGTGTGCTGCGGCCCATGATCACGCTGACGAAGCTCGGCGTCGCCGGCCCGCTGGGGCCGGGTACGCAGATCTGGCCGTGGATCTCGTTGGACGACGAGGTGCGTGGCATCCGCCATGTCCTCGAAGAGAAGCTCGCGGGACCCGTCAACCTCACCGGGCCGACCCGGGCGTCCGCGAACGACATCGGTCGCGCGCTCGCGCAGCGGATGCACCGGCCGTTCTGGCTGCCCGCTCCCCGGTGGGCCCTGCGCCTCGCCCTCGGCGATGCCGCCGACTCGTTGCTGCTCCCGGACGCCGACGTGCGCCCCGAGGCGCTGCAGCAGTCCGGCTTCCGGTTCACCCATTCCACAGCAGCCGAAGCGGTCGCCGCCGCGATCTGACGAGCCCGCGATTCTCCCGGCGAGACCCCTGCCGTCGCAGCGCTCGCGCTGTCAGGATGGGCGCATGGAGATCATCGAGAACTCGAAGCTCACCGTCGTCGGCGCCGGAAGCGTCGGATCGAGCGTGGCCTATGCGGCTCTGATCCGGGGATCGGCCCGCCACGTCGCCCTGTACGACATCGCGACGGAGAAGGTCGAGGCGGAGGTACTCGACCTCGCGCACGGCACGCAGTTCACCGGCAGCAGCGACATCATCGGCGGCAGCGATATCTCGGTGGCGGCCGGTTCCCACGTCGTGGTCATCACCGCGGGAGCGAAGCAGAACCCGGGGCAGACGCGCACCGAGCTCGCCGGCGTGAACGCCGGCATCATCCGGCGCATGATGCCGGAGCTGCTGTCCGTCGCGCCGAACGCGGTCTATGTCATCGTCACGAACCCGTGCGACGTGCTCACCGTCATCGCTCAGCAGGAGACGGGCCTGCCCCCAGAGCGCATCTTCGCCTCCGGAACGGTCCTCGATACCTCCCGGCTGCGCTGGAAGCTGGGGGAGCGGGCGGGCGTGTCCACGGCCAGCGTGCACGCCCATATCATCGGGGAGCACGGCGACACCGAGTTCCCGCTCTGGTCGCGGGCGACGATCGGCACGGTCCCGATCCTCGACTGGGAGACCCCGGAGCACCCGCGCTTCACCCTGGAGGAGCTGGACGAGATCGCCGTCGACGTCCGCGACGCCGCCTACAAGGTGATCCAGGGCAAGGGCGCCACGAACTACGCGATCGGGCTCTCCAGCGCGCGCATCGTCGAAGCGATCCTCCGAGACGAGCACGCGGTGATGCCCGTGAGCACGGTTCTCCGCGACTTCCACGGGATCGACGGCGTCGCCCTGTCCGTGCCGTCCATCGTCAGCGCCGCCGGGGCCCTCCCGATCCGCACGACCGCGTTCTCGGATCGCGAGCTCGACCTGCTGCGGCAGTCCGCCGACGCGCTCACCGCGGTCGCCGCATCCCTGCAGGAGTGACGGCGGGTGGGGCGGCGGACCGCCCCACCGGGGTTCACCGGCCGTGCGGATCCGTGCGGTTGAGCACCGCCACGACCTCGTCGTAGTCGCCCCGCGCCTCGCCGTAGCGGAGGAACTTCACCCGCTCGACCTGGATCTCGGTCGCGTCGGGCTGAGTCTCGATGAGCGTCATGACCTCGTCGATGAACGCGTCGAGGGGCAGTGCGGCCTCGTTCTCCGCATGCCCGGGCATGAGGTCCGTGCGCACGGCGGGCGGCTCGAGCTCCTGCACCGCGACAGTCGTGCCCGCGAGCTGCAGCCGCAGCGACTCGCTGAGCATGTGGATCGCCGCCTTGCTCGCGTTGTACGTGGGCGTGACCTTCAGGGGTGCGAAGGCGAGACCGGAGGAGACGGTCATGATGGTCGCCGAGGGCTGGGCCTGCAGGTGCTCGATGAAGGCCGCGATGAGGCGGATCGGGCCGAGGACGTTTGTCGTGACGGTCTCCTCGGCGGTGGACAGGAAGCCGGCCGGCGTGGTCCAGTCCTCCGCCCGCATGATGCCGGCCATCGTGACCAGCACGTTCAGCGTCGGATGCGCGGCGAGCACCGCGGCCGCGGCCTCGCTGATGCTCGCCGGGTCGGCCGTGTCGATGCGGATCGTGTGGAGTTCGGGATGCGCGGCAGCGATCGCGGCCAGCCGGTCCTCTCGACGTCCGCCGACGATCACGGTGTTGCCGCGCTCCTGCAGTCGGAGGGCCAGCGCCAGGCCGATCCCGCTCGTCGCGCCCGGGATGAAGATGGTGTTTCCGGTGATGTCCATGACCTCAGCCTCGACGCTGCACTGGCGCCGTTCCAGAGACGGCTGATCGGGGGATCGGCGGTCCCTGGATCCCGTCCCGCGTCCGGGGGATACTGCACGGATGGATCGTGACGCCCTGGCCGACTTCCTCCTGCGCCGTCGGGAGGCGCTGCGTCCTGCCGACGTGGGCCTGCCCGAGGGGACTCGGCGACGGACGGCCGGACTGCGCCGCGAGGAGGTCGCACAGCTGGCGACCATGTCGACGGACTACTACACGCGTCTCGAGCAGCGCCGGGGCCCGCAGCCGAGCGCCCAGATCCTCGCCGCCCTCGCCCGTGCGCTGCGGCTGTCCTCGGACGAGCGCGACTACCTCTATCGCCTCAGCGGACTCAGCGCTCCCGATCGGGCGGTGATCACCGACTACGTCCGTCCCGGCATCCTCCGCGTGCTCGACCGTCTGCACGACACCCCGGCGTTCGTGGTCTCGGCACTCGACGAGGTGCTGGTGCAGAACGACGCCTCCCGGGCGCTGATCGGAGACGCGAGCGGTCTGACCGGACTCGACCGGAGCGGCATCCATCGCTGGTTCGCGCGACCGGAGGAGGAACGGCGGCGATACCGGGAGGTCGATCACCCCCGGCAGTCACGGGCGCTGGTGGCGGCGTTGCGTGCAGCGTACGGCACCATGGGCGCGCGGTCACGGGCGGGGGAGATCGTGGCGGATCTGTCGGAACGGAGCCCCGAGTTCGTGCGGCTCTGGGCGGCCCACGAGGTCGCCCGTCGCTTCGAGCAGCACAAGGTGATCGTCCATCCGGAGCTGGGGGAGATCGAGGTGGACTGCCAGGCGCTGTTCACCGAGGACGAGTCGCAGGCGCTCATCGTTCTCACAGCGCAACCCGGGAGCGAGGCCGCCGGGAAGCTCGAGTTCCTGCGCGTGCTCGGCACGCAGAGCGTCTGAGCCCTCGCGCTCAGGACTCCTCGTGCACGGCGGGATCGCCGTCGAACAGGCGCCCGTCCGCGCGTCCGAGTGCGGTGATCGCGGCGACCTCCGCGTCGTCGAGCACGACGGCGGCGGCCGCGAGGTTCGCCGCCTGGTGATCCGCGGACGACGCCTTCGGGATCGCGACCGTCTCCCTGGCCACGTGCCAGGCGAGGACGGTCTGCGCGGTCGTGATGTCGTGAGCGGCGGCCACCTCGCGGACGACGGCCTCGTCGAGGAGGGCCTGCGCACGCCCCAGCGGGCTCCAGGCCTCGGTGAGGATGCCGTGCTCCCGGTGGTAGGCCAGCTGCTCCTCCTGCGGGAAGTACGGGTGCACCTCGATCTGGTTCACGACCGGCCGGACCCCGGTCTCCCGTTCGATGCGCTCGAGATGCTCGGGGAGGAAGTTCGAGACGCCGATCTGGCGGACGACGCCCCGCGCCTGGGCGTCCACGAGCGCCTCCCACGCCTCGACGTACTCGTCCTGGCTCGGGTTCGGCCAGTGGATGAGGTGCAGATCGGTCGCGTCGAGGCCGAGGCGGGAGCGGCTCTCCTCGATGCTGGCGGTCGCCGTCGCGCGGGCATGGTGCCGTCCGGGGAGCTTCGTCGTCACGATGACCTCGGAGCGGGGGACGCCGGAGGCCGCGACGCCGCGCCCGACGGAGCCCTCGTTCTCATAGTTGAACGCCGAGTCCACGAGGCGGTAGCCCGCACGGAGGGCCTGGGCGACCGCGTCGGCTCCGGCGTCGCCGTTCAGCCGGTACGTGCCGAGACCGAGTGCCGGCAAGGCGAAGCCGTTGTGGGCGCGGAAGGTGGGGACAGCGGTCATCGATGCTCCTGGCGTTGGCGTGCTTCCAGCGTAGGGCGAGTTGGCGCCGCACGGCCCTCCGCGCGATGCTGGCAGGCATGATCCTGATCGTCGCGACCTCATGACGGCGTCCTTCCGCTGCCCCTGCGCTTCGGGGGACGCCTTCGCCGCGTGCTGCGGGCCCCTCCTCGACGGCGCTCCTGCCCCGACTGCCGAGCGGCTGATGCGCTCCCGGTACACCGCGTTCGTGCGGGAGGACGGGGCGTACCTGCTCCGCACCTGGCACCCGGACACGCGACCGGAGACGATCACCTTCGAGCACGACCTGGAGTGGCGACGCCTGCTGATCGTGGATCGCGTGGCGGGCGGCCCCTTCGACACGGAGGGCGTGGTCGAGTTCGAGGCGTTCTGGCGGCAGGGCGGCACGCGCGGATCGCTGCACGAGCGCAGCCGCTTCGTCCGTGAGAACCGGACGTGGTTCTACGTGGACGGCGACATCCGGTGATGCGGCGCTCGGCCCGGCAGCGACTAGATTTGAGAGCGTGAACGCCACCCCGGAGAACCAGCGCACCCTGCTCGACATCGCGGACCTCGACCGGCGCATCGCGCAGGCGGAACGTGCCCGCACGCAGCCGAGCCAGGCGGGCCGGATCGCCGAGCTCGTCGCCATCCGTCAGGAGCAGCTCCGCGAGCTCACCGTCCTGACCGGCGCCAGGGACGACGCCCGCACCGAGCTCTCGCGGCTGGAGTCCGACGTCGCGCTGGCCGAGCAGCGGCGCGACCGCGACGCCCAGCGCCTCGCCGCGGCCACCAACCCGAAGGACGCGCAGGCTCTGGAGCACGAGCTCGCCAGCCTCGCCAGGCGTCTGAGTGACCTGGAGGATGCGGAGCTCGACGTCATGGGCCGGGTCGAGGAAGCCGACGCCGCCGTGGCCGCGCAGCAGGCGCTGCTGGATGCGACGACCGCGGAGGGGAGTGCCCTTACCGCGCAGGGCAAGGCCGACGTCGCTGCGGCGACCGAGCTCGGTGCCCAGCTGGCCCGCGACCGCGAGGCCGTCGCCGCCACCGTTCCCGCGCCGCTTCTCGCGGAGTACGATCGCCGCGCCGCGAACAGCGCCGGAGCGGCCCTCCTCACCCGCGGCACCTGCGAAGGCTGCCGCATGATGCTCCCCGGCACCGATCTCAACGAGATCCGTCGCGCGCCCGAGGACGAGGTCGTCTCGTGCCCCGAGTGCGGCTGCATCCTCGTGCGCACCGAGGAGTCGGGACTCTCTTCATGAGCGCATCCGGCCTGCACCGCCCGTGACGGCGCCGGCCTCGGGCCCGGAGCGACGCCTCGCGCTGGTCGGCCTCGGTGCGGGGGAGTACGCCGCGATCGAGCTGGACGAACACGACGAGGAGCAGCAGCGCACGCTCCTGCCCGGAGCGGAACTCGCCGACTGGGTGGCCGCGGTCGAAGCCGCCGACGCCCCGCGGTGGATCATCCGCAGCGCGGCCGAGATCTACGCGCTGCTCCTGACCGAAGGCGTGAGGATCACACGCAGCCATGATCTCGTGCTCTGCCACGCGATCCTGCGCGACACGGCCATGGTGTCCACGCCGCTGGCACCCGCCGCGGCGTGGGAGCGCCGCGACCCGGTCGACACCACCCCCTCCCTGTTCGAGGTCCTCGACGAGGAGTCCGGTGAGGACGCGATCGCCGCGGCACTCGAGCAGTACCGCGCGCAGCGGACCGTGATGGCGGAGGCGGCGGACGGGCGCCTGACGCTGCTGTGCGCCGCCGAGTCGGCCGGCGGGCTGATCGCGGAGGAGATGCGCGTCGCGGGGCTCCCGTGGGACGCCGGGGTGCACGATGCGATCCTCACCGAGACCTTGGGGGCTCGTCCCGCATCGGGCGGGCTGCCTCGACGGATGGTGGAGCGCGGCGACGAGGTGCGGGCCCTGCTCGACGACCCCACGCTGCACCTGGACAGCCAGCCGAAGTTGCTGCGGGCGCTGCACCGCGTGGGCGTGTCGGTGGAGTCGACGAGCAAGTGGGAGCTGTCCGCGCACGATCACCCCGTGATCGAACCGCTCCTCGCCTACAAGAAGCTGTCTCGACTGCTCAGCGCGAACGGCTGGACCTGGCTGTCGGAGTGGGTGCAGGACGGTCGTTTCCGCCCGGTGTACATCCCCGGGGGCGTCGTGACCGGACGGTGGGCGTCGGCCGGCGGCGGTGCCCTCCAACTGCCGCGCAACCTCCGCCCAGCGGTGCGCGCGGATCCGGGCTGGGCCCTCGTCGTGGCGGACGTCGCCCAGCTCGAACCGCGGATGCTCGCGGCCATGGCGGCCGACGAGGCGATGGCAGCCGCGGCGCGCGGCGGGGACCTCTACGCGGGGGTCGTCGCGTCGGGCGCCGTCGCGACCCGCGAGGAGGCGAAGTACGCGGTGCTTGGTGCGATGTACGGCGCCACCAGCGGCGACAGCGGGCGACTCGTTCCCCGGCTGCGGAAGGTCTATCCCCGCGCCATGGCGCTCGTCGACGACGCGGCGCGGGTGGGGGAGGACGGCGGCATCGTCTCGACCTGGCTCGGTCGCTCCTCGCCGCGTCCGTCCACGGAGTGGATGCGGCTGCAGGCCGATGCCACGGGCGCCGATGCCGCCCCCGCCGTGGTCTCCCTCGCCCGCCGCCGCGCGCGGGAGTGGGGGCGCTTCACCCGGAACTTCGTCGTCCAAGGCACCGCGGCGGAGTGGTCGCTCATCTGGCTCGCCGAGATCCGTCACCGTCTGGCACAGCTCCCCGAGGTCTTCGGTGCCGCCGAGGCATCGGGGCCGTTCGCCCGGGAGCCGCACCTGGCGTTCTTCCTGCACGACGAGGTCATCCTGCACACGCCGCAGGAGCACGCGGAAGCCGCCGCCGAGGCGGTGCGCGATGCCGCTGCCGTCGCCACCACCCGCCTGTTCGGCACCTTCCCGATCGACGTTCCGCTCGACCTGCGCATCGCGGACTCCGCAGAGAAGTGAGGCCCCGTAGACTGGAGGGGCGAATGGGTCGACTGGACGGTCGCGTGGCGGGCAACCGCACCGAGGAACGTCCGGGCTCCACAGGGCAGGGCGGTGGGTAACACCCACCCGGAGTGATCCGCGAGACAGTGCCACAGAGAGCAGACCGCCCCGCGAGGGGTAAGGGTGAAAGGGTGGTGTAAGAGACCACCGGGGGCCGTGGTGACACGGCCCGCCAGGTAAACCTCGCCCGGAGCAAGGTCAGACAGAGGATGATGACGCGGCCCGCCGAGTCCTCGGGTAGACCGCTGGAGCGGCACGGCAACGTGTCGCCGAGAGAGATGGCCGTCGAAGGGGCGAAGAACCCCGGAACAGAACCCGGCGTATAGGTCGGCCCATTCGCCTCGAACGACAAAGGCCCCGATGACTCCCGTCATCGGGGCCTTCCCCGTTGGGGCCCTGAGCCTGTCGAAGGGTCAGTCGCCGGCGAGCGAGGCAGCGCCGATGATGCCCGAGTTGTTGCGGTGGATCGCCGGGACGATCGGCGTCTTCAGATCGAGCAGGGGCAGGAAGTCGCCCGCGTTCTTCGACACACCGCCGCCGACCACGAACAGGTCGGGGCTGAACAGGAACTCGATGTGCGAGTAGAATGCCTGCAGGCGCTCGGCCCATTCCGCCCAGCTCAGGCCCTCGCGCTCGCGTGCCGAGGTGGCCGCATAGGTCTCCACGGACTCGTAATCGCGGAAGTTCAGGTGGCCGAGCTCCGTGTTCGGCAGCAGCACGCCGTCGTACAGGAACGCGGAGCCGATCCCGGTGCCGAGCGTGGTCAGCAGCGTGAAGCCGAGCACATCGCGGGCGGCTCCGTGGCGTGCCTCCGCGACGCCGGCGGCGTCGGCGTCGTTCACGAAGACGATGTTGCGGCCGAGGCCGTCGCGGAAGAAGCGCTCGGCGTCGAAGTCGATCCACTCCTTCGAGACGTTCGCCGCGGACAGGGTCTTGCCGCGCTTGACGATCGCGGGGAACGCCACGCCGAGCGGCAGGGTCGACTCGTGCACGTCGAGCGTCTTCAGGACGGTCTGCACCGCGACGAGGACGTCTTCCGGTGCCGCGCCGGCCGGAGTGGGCACGCGCACCCGATCCGAGGCCATGGTGCCGTGCTCGAGGTCGACGATTCCCGCTTTGATGCCCGTGCCGCCGATGTCGACGCCGATCGCTTTTGCCATGGCCGATAGCTTAGCGACCACGGTGCACGCCAGTAGGATCGATGACATCACCCCAACCGCTCGCGGGAAGAAGGAGCAGCCATGACCGACGGCGATCACAAGTACTGGTACAACTCCGTCACGGGCGAGGTCGAGTTCGGCATGCTGTCGCCGTCCATCGACCGCATCGGCCCGTTCGACACCGAGGCCGAGGCGCGTCGCGCCCCTGAGGTGCTCAAGGAGCGGTCGCGTGCCTGGGCAGAGGAAGAGGCCGCGGAGCAGGGCTGGGACGCGAAGCCGTCCAGCGGCTTCGGTGCGGAGAAGGGCCAGGGCGCAGAGTAGCCATGGACAAGCAGAGGGACTTCGTCCTCCGGACGATCGAGGAGCGCGGCGTCAAGTTCGTGCGCCTGTGGTTCACCGACGTGATCGGCACGCTCAAGTCCGTCGCCATCGCGCCGGCCGAGGTCGAGGGCGCCTTCGCCGAGGGCATCGGGTTCGACGGCTCCGCGATCGAGGGGCTGACCCGCACGTACGAGTCCGATCTGCTCGCCCAGCCCGACCCGACGACCTTCCAGACGCTGCCGTGGCGCGGGGAGATCGACCCGACCGCCCGCATGTTCTGCGATCTCACCACGCCCGACGGACAGCCCGCGGTGGCCGATCCCCGTCACGTGCTGAAGCGGACGCTCGCGAAGGCCGCCGATGCGGGCTTCACGTTCTACACGCACCCGGAGATCGAGTTCTACCTGCTCAAGTCGTCGTCGTTCGGCCCTGAGGGACCCGTCCCCGTCGACTCCGCCGGCTACTTCGACAACGTGCCCGGGGGCACGGCGCACGACTTCCGTCGCCGTTCGGTCCGCATGCTGGAAGACCTCGGCATCTCCGTGGAGTTCAGCCACCACGAAGGCGGGCCCGGTCAGAACGAGATCGACCTGCGCTACGCCGACGCCCTCACCACCGCGGACAACGTGATGACCTTCCGCACGGTCATCAAGGAGGTCGCGATCGAGCAGGGCGTGTACGCCACGTTCATGCCGAAGCCGCTCAGCGGCCAGCCCGGCAGCGGCATGCACACGCACATGTCGCTGTTCGAGGGTGATCAGAACGCCTTCTACGAGGAGGGCGCGAAGTACCAGCTCTCCAAGACCGGACGTCACTTCATCGCGGGTCTGCTCAAGCACGCCAACGAGATCTCCGCCGTGACGAATCAGTTCGTGAACTCGTACAAGAGGCTCTGGGGCGGCGACGAGGCTCCGAGCTTCATCACGTGGGGCCACAACAACCGCTCCGCCCTGGTCCGCGTCCCGATGTACAAGCCCAACAAGGGGCAGTCGTCGCGCGTCGAGTACCGCGCGCTCGATTCCGCGGCGAACCCCTACCTGGCCTACGCGCTCATGCTCGCCGCCGGTCTCAAGGGCATCGAGGAGGGGTACGAGCTCCCGCCGGAGGCGGAGGACAACGTCTGGGCGCTCAGCGACGCCGAGCGCCGGGCGCTGGGGTACTCCGCGCTTCCTGCCAGCCTCGACCACGCCCTGGAGTACATGGAAGCCTCCGAGCTCGTCGCGGAGACCCTGGGCGAGCAGGTGTTCAACTACGTGCTGCTCAACAAGCGCAAGGAGTGGGAGGCGTACCGCGGCCAGGTCACGCCGCTGGAGCTGAAGAACAACCTCGAGCTCCTCTGAGCGCGGCATGGCTCGCCCCGACGCCTCCGTCTCGCTCTCGGCCCTCGCCCGGCTCGGATTCGCCGAGCTGAGCGAGGCCGCGGCGGCGCTGGCGGAGCTCGAGAGCCTGCTCGGCGTGCCGCGCGCGATGCTGCTCGAGGCGGTCGTCGCCGCGGATCCGGATGCGGCGGTCCGTGGGATGCTGCGGGTCGCTCGACGAGACCCCTCCCCGTTGCGAGCGCTCGTCGGCGACGAGGAGACGCGCCGGCGCGTCTGGCGCGTCTTCGGCGCCTCCGTGGGACTGGCGGAGTTCTTCCTGCGGCATCCAGACGAGCTGGACGTGCTGGCCGCACCGATGGACGTGCTCCCCGCGGCGGACGTGTGGCGTGATCGGCTCCTCGCTGCGGTCGGAGCGCAGGATGGGTTCGCCGACTCGGCGGAGGACGGGACGATCGTCGCGCTCCGCGTCGCGTATCGGCGGAACCTCGCGGGGATCGCCGCCTTCGACCTCGGTCACCCGCGCCCCGAAGAAGTCGTCGCCGCGGTCGCCGCCTCCCTCGCGGATCTCGCCGGAGCAGCCCTCGAGGCCTCGCTCGCGATCGCCCGCACCCGCCAGGCGCCGTCCGCCGGTCGCGATGCCGTCGCTGCCACCCAGCTGGCCGTGATCGGCATGGGGAAGGCCGGCGCGCGGGAGCTCAACTACGTCAGCGACGTCGATGTGATCTTCGTCGGCGGCACCACGGACGAGGAGGTGCTGTCCGAGCCGCAGGCGATCGACATCGCCACGCGTCTGGCCAGGGACACCATGCGCCACCTCAGCGCCATCGAGGTCGAGCCGCCGCTCTGGGAGGTCGACGCGGCGCTGCGCCCGGAAGGCAAGCAGGGCGCGCTCGTGCGTTCCCTCGCCTCACACGTCGCGTACTACGACCGGTGGGCGAAGAGCTGGGAGTTCCAGGCTCTGTTGAAGGCTCGTCCGCTGGCCGGGGATCCCGACCTGGGCGCCGCCTACATCGCCGCGGTACAGCCGCGCGTGTGGTCGAGTGCCGCCAGGGAGGAGTTCGTCGAGAGCGTCCAGCGCATGCGCGAGCGGGTCATGGAGCACATCGACCCGGAGGACGCCCCGTACCAGCTCAAGCTCGGCGCGGGCGGGCTACGCGACATCGAGTTCACGGTGCAGCTCCTGCAGCTCGTCCACGGTCTCACCGACGAGTCCCTGCGCACGCGTGGCACGTTGGAGAGCCTGGACGCCCTGGTCGCCGGCGGCTACATCGGTCGGGCGGATGCGGGCACCTTCGCGGACGACTATCGGGTGCTGCGGCTCATGGAGCACCGTCTGCAGCTGCGCGACCTCAGCCGCACCCACCTCATGCCCAAGACGCCGGCCGGCCTGCGCATTCTGGCGCGCAGCACGAAGCTGGCGGACACGGGGGAGGGCGTCTGGGCGCGGTGGGAGAGCGTCCGTCGCGAGGTGCGCGACATCCATACCCGCCTCTTCTACCGCCCGCTGCTGAGCGCCGTGGCCGGACTGCCCGAGGAGGAGCGCACCCTCTCCGCGGAGCAGGCACACGACCGGCTCGCCGCGATCGGGTTCCGCGACCCGGCAGGAGCGCTGCGGCATATCGGCGCGCTGACACGCGGGCTGAGTCGCAAGGCGACGATCCAGCGGCATCTCATGCCCGTCATGGTGCGCTGGTTCGCGGACGGCAGCGACCCCGACTACGGTCTCCTCGCGTTCCGCCGCATCAGCGAACGGCTGGGGGACACCTCGTGGTTCCTGCGCATGCTGCGGGACTCGTCCGGCGCCGCGGAGAGCCTCACCCGGCTGCTGTCGTCTTCGCGGTACATCGGCGAGCTGCTGGAGTGGATCCCGGAGTCGGTGGCGTGGCTGGACAGCGCCGAGCGGCTGCGTCCGCGGAGCGCGCAGGCGCTCGACGACGAGGCCCGAGCGATCCAGACGCGCCATGAGACGGTCGCCGATGCGCTGCGAGCCGTGCGGGCCCTGCGGCGTCGCGAGCTCCTGCGCACCGCGATGGCGGCCGTCCTCGACGTCGTCACCATCGAGGAGGTGGCCACCGCGCTCACCGACATCACGGATGCGACGATCCAGGCCGGCCTCCGCGCCGTCCTCCGCGAGGTCGTGCCGCCCGAGGACGCAGCGCTCGACTTCGCGGTCATCGGCATGGGGAGGTTCGGCGGTGCCGAGCTCGGCTTCGGGTCCGATGCCGACGTCTTGTACGTGTACGACGCGAACGGCGTGGACCCGGGCCGAGCAGAGAAGCTCGCGACGCGGATCGTGGCGGGACTCCGTGAACACCTCACCGATCATCGCTTGCCTCTCGACCTCGACGCGGGTCTGCGGCCGGAGGGGCGCAACGGTCCGATCGTGCGGTCGCTCGACGCCTACGCGGCCTACTACCGCCGCTGGTCGCTGTCGTGGGAGGCCCAGGCGCTGCTGCGGGCGCGCGGTGTCGCCGGGAGCACGAAGCTCATCGGGCGGTTCATGGAGCTCGCGGACAGCATCCGGTATCCCGAGACGGTCGACCTCCAGGGTCTCCGGGAGATCAAGCGGATCAAGGCGCGCGTGGAGGGGGAGCGGCTGCCGCAGGGCACGGACCCGCGTCGTCATCTCAAGCTCGGGCCGGGGACACTCAGCGACGTGGAGTGGCTCGTGCAGCTCCTCCAGCTTCAGCACGCGACCGACGTGCCGGGCCTCCGCACGACATCCACGCTGCGGGCGCTGGACGCCACGGTCGAGGCCGGGCTCGTCGAGGAGGACGACGCCGAGCGCTTGCGGGCGGCCTGGCTGCTGTCGAGCCGTCTCCGTTCGGGCATCACCCTGCTCACGGGGCAGACGAGCGACGTCCTGCCTGCCGACCGCCGTCAGCTGGATGCCCTGGCCCGTTTGCTGGGCTATCCGCCCCGGTCGGCGACACCACTCGAGGAGGACTACCTGGCGGTCACGCGGCGCGCGCGACGGACCTTCGAGCAGCTCTTCTACGGCTAGACGGCCGTTCGAGTTGCACGATCGTCCTCCGTCGCTCAGAGTGAGCGTATGACCTCTCCTCGCATCGGCGTGATCTGGAACCCGACGAAGTCCGACCGGGATGTCCTCGAGGAGGCCATCACCCTCGCGTTCGGCGAGGAAGCCGATGTGCGCTGGGGGGAGACCACCCCGGACGACCCCGGTCGCGGCGTCGCCGCGAAGGTCGTGGAGGAAGGCTGCGCTCTCGTCATCGCGGTCGGCGGCGACGGCACGATCCGCGCCGTCGCCGAAGCTCTGGTCGGCACCGATGTCGCCCTCGGGATCGTGCCGCAGGGCACCGGCAATCTCCTGGCGCGCAACCTCGGCGTGCCGCTCGAGGGCGTGCTGCCGGCGCTCGAGCACATCCGCGACTCGGAGCCCCACCGCATCGACCTCGGCTGGGTGGAGTTCGACGGCGAGGAGCACGCCTTCTCCGTCATGGTCGGCTTCGGGGTCGATGCGCAGATGCTCGTGGAGACCAACGACGACCTCAAGGATCGCGCCGGCTGGCTCGCGTACGTGGAGGCGATGGGGCGAGCACTCGCCGGTACCGAGATGACGGACATCACGCTGCAGCTCGACGACCACGAGCCGGAGGAGGTGCGCGGGCACACGCTGCTCGTCGGCAACTGCGGCATGCTCCAGGGCGGCATCCGGCTGCTTCCGGACGCCGTCCTCGACGACGGCCTCCTCGACATGCTGCTCATCAGCTCCGACGGCGCGCTGCAGTGGCTCGACACCGTCCGTTCGGTCGTCTGGGACAACGGCATCCGTCGCATGATCGGGAACGTCGATCAGGCGGTCAGCACGGACTCGACCACGCACGTCTCGGCAGAGCGGATCCGCGTACAGCTCGCCGCGCCGCAGATGTTCGAGATCGACGGCGAGGAGATCGGCGAGATCGACGCCTTCACCGTCCGTGTGCAGCCGGGAGCCGTGCTCGTCCGCTGATCAGGCGACGGTCACCGCGGGCGGCGTCTTCTTCCTGTCCTGATTGGGGAAGACGACCTTCTGCACGATGATGATGATGCTCGCGGCCACCGGAATGGCGACGAGCGCCCCCAGGATCCCGCCGAGCGCGCCGCCGGCCACGGCGGCGATGACGACCAGCGCGCCCGGGACGTCGACGGCCTTGTTCATGATCCGCGGAGAGAGCACGTACGCCTCGATCTGCATGTAGATCAGGTAGTAGATGATCGCGATCAGCGCGGTCGTCGGCGAGACGAACAGGCAGATGAGCGAGATGACGATCGACGCCGAAAGCGTGCCGACGAGCGGGATCATCGAGCCGATGAAGGCGATCAGTGCGAGCAGCGCCGGCACCGGCGCTCCGATGATGGTCAGGAAGATGAGGCTCAGGATGCCGTTGGTGAGCGCGAGACTCGCCTGACCGATGACGTAGCGACCGACGGCACTCGAGACGTCCTCCAGGAGCTCGCCGAACGTGTCGCGCTGGTACGCCGGGACGAACCGGGCAGCCACCCGCTTCATGCTGCGCAGCGACGCCATGAAGTACAGCGTGAGGATGACCACGATCGTGATGCCTGTCAGGCCGCCGGCGATCCCGGCGCCGACGGCGAAGACACCGCCGCCGATGTCGAGGAAGTTGTCCGGGTTCTGCACGAAGCCGAGCACGCCATCCACTGCGTCCTTGATCGTGCCGCCGAACTGTCCGCTGACGTCCTGGAACCAGGCGCTGTTCGTGAAGTCCTTGATCATCTTCGGACCGTCTTTGATCAGGTTCCCGATCTGCTCCACGAGGGTGGGGACGATGGCGAGGATGATCCCGGCGAAGGCGAGGAGGACGCCGATCACGACCACGGCGACCGCCGCCGGGCGGGGGAGCTTGCGCTCGATGAACCGCACGATCGGATCGAGGCCGAGCGCCAGGAAGAGCGCGACGCCGATGTAGACCAGCACGGTGGCGAGCTGGCCGACGATGCCGCCGATCATGAGCGCGACGAGCACCCCGAGGGCACCGAGGAGACCGAACATGAACGGGTTTGCCCTGGCGCCGGCGACCACGCTCGACGGCGACCGTCGCTGTGCGGACACGCTGGGTGCCGGATCCGGCGGTGCGATCAACTTCCTGCGACGCATGGTCCCCTCCCTCTGCCGATACTCGACACTCGATCATCCTCCACGCGGTCCCGTGCGCTGCTCAGCGACACCCGCCGGCTCGGCGGGCGTCAGGTGCGTCGAGTCAGTGGCTGCTGCTGCCCTTGCCGCTGTTGCCCTTGCCGTTGTCGCCGTCGCGACCTGGGCTCTTGCCTCGGTTCTCCTGCGCTTGCGGGGCGGCGTTCTCGGGCAATCTCGTATCCGGCACCGACTCGGTGACCGACGACGCCGGGGCCACCGGGGTGGCGGCCACCGGCTCGACGGCGATGGTCTCCGTCGGCCCCGAGTCGACGACGGTGTCCGCGGGAGCCGGCTCGACCGGCACGAGGTCCTCGACGATCCTCGACGCGCCGTCGGAGACAGCACCCGAACTGGCGAGGGCCTGCTCGCCGTGTCCGACCAGTGCTGCGGAGGCCGTGGTCACCGCGCCGAGCACGACCACCGCGGCGATGAGCAGGGACTCGCGACGACGACGGGTGCGCCGAACCGGGGATGCCGCGGGGTGCGCCGAGGCGGCGCGACGACGGGCGCGAGCTTCGGCGCGGGTCCGGGGGAGGGCTCCTGCCGTCGGCGCAGCAAGCGGCACGGTGAGGTCCGTGGTCGCCTCTTCGGTCGAAGGGCGGTCGATCAGACGGCGCAGTTCGCTCTCGACCTCCAGAGCGTGCGGTCGTGCGTCGGGGTCGATCGCCGTCATCGCGCCGAGCAGTGCGGCCCACTCCGATCCCAGCTCTGCGGGGATCTCCGGCGCGACGTGGAGACGGGCGAGGGCGGATTCGACGCTGACGGTGGGGGCGAAGCCGGGCTTGCCGGTGAGGGCCTCCAACAGGACAAGTCCGAGCGCGTAGATGTCGACCGCGGGACGGATATCACCGTTCCGCAGCTGCTCGGGCGCCATGTAGGTCAGCGTCCCGAGGACGATGCCAGGGGTGGTGACACGGGACATGTCGATGGCGCAGGCGATCCCGAAGTCGGCAAGCTTCGCGCTCCAGCGGCCGTTCGTGTCGAGGGGCGGCGTGAGGAGGACATTCGAGGGCTTGATGTCGCGGTGCACGATGCCGGCGCTATGCACGGCGTGGAGTGCGGAGGCGATGTCCGCCCCGATCGTGGCGATCTCGCGCGGAGTGACCGTTGCGCGGGCCATGCGCTTGCTCAGAGTCGGTCCGGGGACGTATTCCATCACGAGGTACTTCGGTCGTCCGGGATCGAGGTGCGCGTCGAGGAGCGTGACGAGGCCCGGGTGGTTGAGGCCCGCGAGGAGCGCCTTCTCCGAATGCACGCGCTCCACGGACAGCACGGCATCGTCGGACTCGCGGAACATCTTCACCGCGACGGTGCGTTCGAGCGCGATGTCCTCCGCGCGGTACACGGTCGCCATCCCGCCCATGCCGACGGCCTCCGCCAGACGATAGCGGCCGTCCAGAAGCGCGGCGGTGGGCGGGGCTTCCTGGGTGATCACGGCGTCCTCCACTGGCGGGACCGGGTATCCCGACGATGTCTTCACCGTATCCGCGCAGAGAAAACACTGCGTTGGGGTTGACGTGGAGCCCGACACCTGCAACGGCGGATCCACGGGGAGCTGAGAGACTGGACGGATGGCAGGGATTCACCACGTGGAGGTCTGGGTCGCCGACCTCGTGTCGTCGCGAGCGGAGTGGGGGTGGCTGCTCGGTGCG
Organism: Microbacterium sp. LCT-H2; assembly: GCF_001866135.1. Taxonomy (GTDB): domain Bacteria; phylum Actinomycetota; class Actinomycetes; order Actinomycetales; family Microbacteriaceae; genus Microbacterium. The sequence continues at coordinate 644 of NZ_MODW01000005.1, read as the reverse complement.
GTGGGTTTCGTCCGCGCCAGCGCGTGGCCCGAGGGCGAGTCCTGGGAGGCGGGTGGCGCGTATGTCACCCTCACGACATCCCCGAACCTCAGCGGCAGTGAACACGATCGTCGCGCCCCTGGCGTGAACCACCTCGCGTTTGCGGCAGGCGCGCCGAGCCGAGTGGACGCGATCATCGCGGCGGCACCCGAGCACGGCTGGCGGCCTTTGTACGCGGAGCGCTACCCGCACGCCGGTGGGCCGGATCACTACGCCGGATGGCTGGAGAACTCCGCGGGGTTCAAGGCCGAGATCGTCGCCGACGAGCCCTGACGCGGGCCATGCCCAAAGCACCCTTACCGCCAGAGGCGGGCGGCGGTGCTGGCGGTCTCCCTGGAGATGGCGTTGGCGGTGATGAGTCGTCGGTTGGCTTCGGCGAGGGCGGCCTTCATACGGCGGATGGCGGTGTCCCAGTCGTGGTGGGCGCGGTCGTATGCCGCCTGCGCCTCACCGGACCATGAGGATCGAAGTCGAGCGGCCTCCGCGTCGAGGGTGTCGAGCTGCTCCTGGAACTGCCGGACGGTGAGGGCGAGACGCGCAACCGTGTCGCTAATGGCGTCGTGGTGGACCGCTATTCTCATCGCTCCTCCGACAGCTCCTGGCTG
>NZ_MODW01000004.1 GCF_001866135.1 Microbacterium sp. LCT-H2 | reverse complement strand
CGAGGTGCTCGACCCGATCGCCGCGGCAGGCGCCGGTGCTGCGGCGCTCTCTCCCTCAGCGGCCGACTCGGAATCACCGAGCAGCGAGATGGCGTTGTCGGACACGGTCACCGGGGCGTTGACCGCCACGAGAGCCTGCGTGCCCGAGAGGACACCATCCAGGCCGTCCGTGTCGAGGGAAAGCACCCCGGCCGCGTCAGGGGCCTGGGGAGCCGCGCTCTGGGGAGGAGCGGCGGCCGGGGTGCTGGTCGTGGAGTCTTCGGTAAGACTGATGGCGTTGTCCGTCACCGTGACGGGAAGGTGAACCGTCACCACGGCTTGGGTGCCGGATGCCGTGCCCTCCTCGCCGCTCGTCTGCGGAGCGGGAGCGGGCACCGGGGCGGGAGCCGGAGCCGGTGCCGGAGCAGGGGCCGGGGCCGGGGCAGGCGCCGTGGATGCCGCGTCGCCGAGCACGGAGATCGCGTTGTCGACGACCGTGATCGGGGCGGTGATGGGCGCTACGGCCTGGGTGCCGGAGAGCAAGCCGTCGTCTCCGGATGTCTCGGCCGCATTGGCGGCCGTCGCGCCGAGCAGGGTGATCCCGCCGGCGATGAGCGTGCCCCAGAGGACGCGCTTCGCGTAGGTACGCATGATGGGTTCTCCTGACGTGACTGGTCTGTCTGATGGGATGCACGCGAGGAAGTGCGCGCGCAGCACGGCATCTGTCATCCGGGTGGGATGACGTGACAGTCCGTCAGTCGGGAGAGATGTCGGTGTCGGCGACGGGGGCGCCCGGAAGGGCGTCGTCCCGTGCGCCGGCGGCCCGCTCCCAGGCACGGAGCGGGGTCGCGCCGATCTCGCTGAGGCGAGCGGGGGCGCTGGTGGAACCTCCGGCCGAGGCGGCGGAGGAAGACGCGGGGGTGGCCGGAGCGACCGGAGGAGCACCGAACGGCACCGGAGCGGTGTCACCGGCACCGGTGTCCGAGGAGTCGGGCGCGGAGAGCGCGGCCGCGACGGGGGCCAAGGTACTCAGCACAGAGTCCTGTCCTGTGCTCGGCGACGCCGACGGGGCGGGCGCAGCCTCGGCAAGCGCGGCGATGTCCTCGCGCACAGGGGGGACGCCCGAGGGGACGGAGCCCTCCGGGGTCTGCGGTGCGGCCGGCTCTTGTGGCGTGAGCGCCTCGACGACCGGCGGAACGGTCTCTTCGACGACGCCGCCGATCAGGCCGGTCGTGCCATCGACGATGCCGACGACGTTATCGACCAGGTCGATGGCGCCGGAGTCGACGACGATCCCGCCGACCAGCGGAAGGCCGCCGACGAGATCGAGCACGGGCGCCGTGATCTGTGAGACCGGTGCAGAGCCGAGCGCGTCGGTGACGGGCTCGGTGACCGTCTCGGTGGTCTCGGCGACCGCCTCCAGTACAGGAGCCGCGGTGTCTCCGACGACCGGGATCTTCGTCACCGTCTCGGTCACCGTCTCGACGACGGCGGGAGCTGCCTCCTGGACGGGAGCGACGGTGTGAGTCACGACGGGCGCGACGACCTCGTGCACCACGGGAGCGACCACCTCGTGGACGACGGGCGTCGCCACCTGGTTCACCACCGGAGCCACGACGTTGTTTACGACCGGCTTCGTCACGGCGGTGACGGTCTCGGACACGACAGAGGTGAGGCCGTCGAGCGGACCCTTCGGCTGCTCGTCCGCGTGCGCGGAGCCGCCGCCGGTGAGGACGGTCAGGGCCGCCCAAGCGAGCGCGCCGATTCCACCCCAGAGGACGGCGTGGGGTACGCCGCGTCGGGTGGTCCGAGCGTCCACGTCGTCCTCCCCCTCCGAAGGTCCACGGGTGTGTCGATGGGAGGCACAATACTCGCGGACCCCCTCTCTGTCCAGGGGCGTTTACATCCGATTCGTCTCGTGTCAGATCGTGACGCGCCCGGCGGATTTCCGGCTTGACTTTCCCCAGGTTCTACACATGCCCCCTCCGAAGGGGAAACCTTCAACGCGCAATTTAAACTCGTTCTCATCCACAGGGTGGGGAAACGATAAAACCCCGTTCAGGTAAGATAAAAAAGTCCGGTGCTCACACCGTCCACCGGGTTATCCACACCCGTTCTGCACAGACACTCCGAGATTCTCCGCACGCTCTCCACATGGTTATCCACAGGCCGTGTTGCACCGTGTGGAGACCGCTCATAGCGTGGTCGAGCGACCGAATGTCGGGGGCACCTGCTTGTCTGGGGATGGCCGCCGCGCGGCCGCGGTCCCCCGCACCGGCATCCGCGGATGCGCGCGCGGGGCCCGCCTCAGAACCGTCGCATCGAAGGGAACACAGTGTCGATCGCCGACATCTCCGAGGAGCGCCTGGGAGGGCAGCGTCCGCCCGAGCGCACCCCTCCGCACGACCTCCTCGCCGAGCAGAGCGCTCTGGGCGGCATGCTCCTGTCGAAGGACGCGGTCGCCGACGTGATCGAGACGCTCAAGGGCGCCGACTTCTACATCCCCAAGCACGAGCTCATCTTCGAGGCGATCCTCTCGCTGTACTCCCACGGTGAGCCGACCGACGTCGTCGCGGTCACCGACGAGCTCATCAAGACGGGGGAGCTGAACAAGGCCGGCGGCGCCGACTACCTGCACACCCTCACGTCGATCGTCCCGACCGCGGCCAACGCCGGCTACTACGCCGGCATCGTCTCCGAGCGCGCGATCCTCCGCCGCCTCGTCGACGCCGGGACGCGGATCGTCCAGCTCGGCTACGACGGGCAGGGCGACGCGACCGACATCGTCAACAACGCGCAGGCCGAGATCTACTCTGTGACCGGCTCGGAGACGGCCGAGGACTACGTGCCGCTCACGGTCGCCGTCGACGCCGCGGTCGAGGAGATCGAGGCCGCCAACGGCCGCGACGGTTCCATGACCGGTATCCCCACCGGCTTCCGCGAGCTCGACGAGCTCACCAACGGCCTGCACGGCGGGCAGATGATCGTCGTCGCCGCGCGACCGGCGATGGGAAAGTCCACGCTCGCCCTCGACTTCGCCCGTGCGGCCTCCATCGGGCACGACTTCCCCTCGATCTTCTTCTCCCTCGAGATGGGCAAGAGCGAGATCGCGATGCGTCTGCTCAGCGCCGAGGGGGCGATCCCGCTGCAGAACATGCGCAAGGGAACGCTCGACCCGCGGGACTGGACGACGGTCGCCGCCACCCGCGGCCGGATCAACGACGCCCCGCTCTACATCGACGACAGCCCGAACATGACGCTCGTCGAGATCCGGGCGAAGTGCCGACGGCTGAAGCAGCGCGCCGGTCTGCGCATGGTCATCATCGACTACCTCCAGCTCATGACGTCGGGCAAGCGCGTCGAGTCCCGTCAGCAGGAGGTCTCGGAGTTCTCCCGAAGCCTCAAGCTCATCGCGAAGGAGCTGCAGGTGCCGGTCATCGCGCTGTCGCAGCTGAACCGTGGTCCCGAGCAGCGCCAGGACAAGAAGCCCGCGATCAGCGACCTGCGAGAGTCCGGATCGATCGAGCAGGACGCCGACATGGTCATCCTGCTGCACCGCGACTCGGTCTACGACAAGGACGTCCGTCCCGGCGAGGCCGACCTCATCGTGGCCAAGCACCGTAACGGTCCGACCGCGACCATCACCGTCGCCTTCCAGGGGCACTACTCCCGGTTCGCCGACATGGCGCCGGGCGGCGACTTCAACTGAGTGTAGGTTTTTTGAAGTTTTCCATCTCTCAAATGAAATGTCAGCCATGTGTCCGTGTGGACATTTCATGTGCGCGTGCGGCTCCGCGCCTGTTGCTTCTTCCTTGAGAACGGAAGATGCCGCGTCTGCGTTAGTTCGGCGGAGACGCGAGCTAGGGCGTTGTCGGAGGACGACCAAGACTGTGACCTGCGCTCACTCGATCGTTGAGCAGCTTCGCGAGCTCCGGCTCAATCACGCTTGCGTAGGCGACGCGACCGAACAGGCGACCGGGTGACATCACACCTTCACGAGAGAAGTGCTCAAAGCCGAGCCGCGAGAAGTGATACGTCTCGATTAGTATCCGCTGCCTCATCCGGCGAGGTAATCGGGGCCTGTCAACGTCATGGCCGACGTATAGCCCAAGGACGTAGGGCGATCGTCGCATGAATCTGGTCTTGCGGTCATTGACCATCCATCCGCCCGAGCTAAGGACCCCCCGGATGTCAGCGAGCAGCTGGTCCGAAACACCCGGGCCAGAGAACGTGAGGTCGTCAACCCAGCGTGTGTAGTGGACGCCATACCCGTCGGCGACGTCCTGGATCTCGTCGTCCATCCCGCGGAAAGCAAGGTTCGATAGCACTGGACTTGTGCGGTAGCCCAGGGGGATAGCGCCTTCGCGGAAGCAAGCGCCCTTGATCCAGTCGCACACCCGCTCGTCGAACTGGGCGCGCAGCGCGTCCGCAACACGGTCGAACGTGACCTGCCCGAAGAAGTCCTCGAGGTCGAGCGCCAATGCAGACTTTGATCCGGCGTGCACCATCGCGGCGGACTTAGTGCTCCTTCCGCGGATGAACCCGTGTACTGCATCGGATGGCGTCCACCCGGTCGCGAGTATCGCGCGTGCCTGCTTATGAGCTGTGTCGAGGCGGCCCACTGCGCGGTGCGCTTGTCTCCAGCGCCCCTTCGTCCGGAACGAAACGGACCGCTCGTTTCTGTGCGCCCAGGTTCTCCACTCAGGGGCAGAGCGAGGCTCCAAACCCCAAAGCTGCGCGCGGACCGAGAACAACTCCCACGAAATCAAGGCGCCCCCCGGGGAAGCATATATACCACGGCAGATACCTCTTTCGAGGCATCGTACCTAATCGGTAGCCCGACGCCCGCTAGTTGGCAGACGCTTCGACGGTTGAATGCAACCGAATCGTCTTCCCCGAGGGGCGGGACCAACCCTACTGGCTTTCTGTGATGCGGCCAACCACGCCGGGCAGCTCGACGACTGAGGACATGTTGCGAACAAACGTCTTGTACATGCGGAGGGCGTGATCACCGCCAGTGAGATGGCCCGCGAGCTCGACGACGCCGTCCGGTCTGTAGTCGACCGAGTTGGCGTCAGGCGGGTTGTGCGGCACGTCGCAGTTCTCCGCTTTGCAGCACTCCATCACGCGCGCCACGTACTTCAGTGTGGCGTAAAGAAGGTAGTCGGCCATCGCTAGGCCAGAGTCGCCTTTGGCCTCGGCGCTCACTGCTACGTCGGTGCCAGATCGCGTCTGGGCGATGATCGCTTCGTATCGCGTGAGCGGACTCTGATCTGCTTCGAAAACGATGTCGATCTGTTTATGCGCTCGATACCGTGGCATCAGCACACGCAGCAATTCGATGAAGAGCGAGTCAAAGACCTGATTCTTCTGCGTCGATGTCAGAGCGGTTGCTGTGACGACGAAGCGGGCATGGCCCTTAAAGGTGGCACCGCGGTCGAGCTCGTTGAGTAGAGGCTCTGCAAACTCCGGTCCGTCCTTCGTGGCATGCCACCCATGCGCCCTGAACCCAGGCATGCGGGGTGCGTCCTCGATGCCGGTGCGCGCCAGAATTCCCTCGCGCACCACAGAAAGGCGCTGTCGAAGTTCCAACAGGTCCTCGATCGTCTCGTATACCGCGACCCCTACCCCGTAGATCCAACGCCAGTCACAGTCGACAGATGGCCCTTTGCCAATCCGAGGGCAGCGTTGATGGGTGAGGCAGACGTTGACGACGGACTCGTCAAGCTTCATGGACACGACTGACATACTTCTCCCTCCCATTGGCCTGGTTGCCACGTCTCTGCGTGCTCCTCCCGCTCGACGTGGCCATGTAGTGCGGCGTGTGGCGAACACTCGCTCAGTAGTACTCCTGCACGTACCCTAGGGCTTTCCCAAAGACCTCGTTGTCGCGGACCTTGAACTCGACGTACCGGGCGGACATCTCTGCGCGGTTCCTACAGCCCCGGCGTCAGCGTCCTGCGTCAGACGTCGACTCCTCGCGAAGGCTGAGTCGGACGTGGCAGGAGTGCGCGCTCGTGAACGGGATCACGCGTTCGATCTCCACGGGGCCGCCCGCTCTCGCCAGCACCGACTTCATGAGTTCCTCGTGCACGCGGCAGACCAGGGTCTGGTCATCGGTCAGCAGCGTGTGGAAGCGACAGGGGGAGAGGTCGACGGTCATCGCCTTCTCGTCCATGTCCGGCTGCAGGCCCACATCGTCGAGGTGGTGGAACAGCGCGTCGAGCTGATGCGTCGCGGCCTCCGGGAGCCCGGATCGCGTCGCCGGGAGCACCGCGCGCATGAGGTCGCCGTGACGGATCGCCTCCTGGACCCGCCGTTCCTCGATCTCATTCGGCTCACTCGGCAGCACGGGGGAGAAGCGCAGCCGCGGTCTTCCTCGTCGACCGGTGTGCTCGACCTCGGACCGGGCGAGACCCTCACCCTCGAGCACGCGGAGGTGGTCGCGCAAAGTGTTCACGTGGAGGCCCATGCGGAGGGAGAGCTCGGCGAGGCCGATCCCCGGAGTGTCCATCAAGGCGGCGAGAACCCGCAGCCGGCTGCTCTGCATGAGTCCGCGATAGGCGTCGGTAGGACGTGGCATGTTACCCATTATCCCCTGAGCGCGGGTCGGGGGGCCGATTTCCACGGTCACCCGCCGAAGGGGGTGCGGACCGCCCGGTTAGCCTGAGGCCATGAGGGCTGGACGATCGGCGACCGCGCTGCGTCTGCTGCTGCCCGCCTTCCTGCTCGGAGCGATCGTCGCGATCTCGTTCCTGGAGGCGCCGCTGAAGTTCCTGGCTCCCGGGATCACGATCCCCCTAGGGCTCGGCATCGGTCGTCTCGTGTTCACCGCCCTCAACGTCCTCGCGGGAGCGGTGCTCCTCGTGCTGACGGTGGTCAGCGTCCGTGCCCGTGCCGGGCGTTCCTCGGCGCTGCTGCTCGGCGGGCTGTGGCTGGTGTTCCTCGTCGAGGTGGTCGTCATCCGCCCGATCCTCAACCGGCGGAGCGACCTGGTCATCGCAGGGCGGGAGGCGCCGGGAACCGATGGCGCGCACTACGCCTACATCGTCGCTGACGTGACGATGGTGGTGTTGCTCGTGGCGTTCCTCGTGGTCACGGTGCGGGCGGTGCTGCCGCCGCGCGCGTCGTCACCGACGACCGGCGTCTAGGACGCGTCGGACGCAGCGAACTCCAGCAGTCGGCGCGCGCTGTCCCGAGCGGTCGCGAACGGCTCCGCGAACGTCCCCATGCCGACGGTGACGATCGCGCCTTCATAGAGGAGCATGAGCGTCTCGGCGAGCCGGTCCGGGTCGTGGAACCCGGCCTCACCGCAGAGCTCAGCGAAGACCGCGAGCAGCCACTCCTTCTCGCGACGAGCCTCGGCGAGCACCAGCGGGGCGTCCCCGGGGCCGTCGATCTCGGCGCGCGCGTTGATGGCGCTGCATCCCTTGGTGCTGTGGCCCGGCACCCAGGAGATGGCGGCATCGAAGATCGCGAGCACGCGGGCTGGCCCCGCCTCCGGGACTCGGGCGAGGTGGGCGGCGACGTGCTCGCGCCAGCGGGCGTCCCGGTGCTGGAGGTACGACACGACGAGCGCCTCCTTCGACCCGAACCGGTCGTACAAGGTCTTCTTCGTCACCCCGGCCGCAGCGGCGATGGTGTCGACCCCGACGGCGTGGATGCCGCGCTCGTAGAAGAGGTCGGAGGCGGCATCGAGCACGCGGCGCGCCCCGGGGGTCAGCGGCGGGAGCTCCGGCACGGCGGTCGACATGCGACGAGTATACCTACCTGTATAGTGACGGGATGAGTAAACAGATCGGTATACTCTCCCGGGTCGTGACCGTGACCGTGGGCGCGGCGGTGGCCTTCGTCCTCACGTGGAGCTCGGGATTCCTCATCCCCGCGGTCGCCACCGCGGACGTCGACCCCCTGACGCTCCTGGTCTGGCGGTTCACGCCGCTTGCCGTCCTGCTCGTGGTCCTCGCCGCGATGTCCGGAGCGGCGAAGGGGATGACCGCGCGGGAACTCGGCATCCAGGCGGTCGTCGGCGCGCTCGCCCAGTTCGGCTACTGCGCTGCCGTGTACGCGGCCGTCGCCGCGGGGATCGCCACCGGCACCGTCGCGCTGATCGACGCGGTCCAGCCGCTGCTCGTCGCCGTGCTGGTCGGGCCGGTGCTGGGCCTCCGCGTGCGCGGCGCCCAGGTGGCGGGCCTGGTGATCGGGGCGGTCGGGGTGCTGCTCGTCGTGCAGTCGCAGTTCGGCGCCGGCTCCGCGCCGCTCGTCGCCTACCTGCTTCCGGCGGCGGCGATGGTCTGCCTCGTGATCGGCACGCTGGTGCAGCGACGGACGGCCGTGCGCACGGGGGTGCTGCTGACCCTGACCATCCACGTGAGCGTGACCGCCGTGCTGCTCCTCGTCATCGGCGCGCTCGCCGGGGCACTCGTGCCGCCGGCGCGACCCTCGTTCTGGATCGCCGTGGTCCTGACCGCCGTCTTCCCCACGCTCGGTGCCTATGGGCTGTACTGGTGGCTGCTGCGCCGGGTCGGCATCACCGCGCTGCAGGCCCTGCTCTTCCTCGTCGCCCCGGCGACCGCGATCGGCGGGGCGCTGCTGCTCGGAGAACCCCTCACCGCGATCACGCTCGGCGGGTTCGTGCTGTGCGGCGCCGGCGTGACCATGGTGCTCGTGAGCGAGGCGCGGAACCGCGGCCCGGAGGCGGCGCACGGCTCCGCGACGCCGGGTCAGGGCCGGACGCGGACCGCCCGGCCCTCGAAGGTCACCACATCGCCGTCGCGGAGCTGACGCCCGCGGCGCCGGTCCACCTCGCCGTTCACGGTGACGTAGCCGTCGATGATGACCTCTTTCGCGTCGCCGCCCGAGTCCAGCAGTCCCGCGAACTTGAGGAACTGCCCGAGGCGGATGACCTCGCCGCCGATGGAGACCTCGTCGATCGGATCGGAGTTCGTCATCCTTGCATGCTAGCCGTCAGGGCCGCGGTCACTCGTCGACGTCGGTGCCGACGACCGCGAACGAGGCGTCGAAGGAGATGTCGATCGAGCGGTTGTCCGTCGTGAGGACGGAGGCGTCGTAGGGGCTCACGTCGTCGGAGTCCACATCGAGGTCGGTGATCATCCCCTCGGCCTCCGCGAGGGCGGCGTCGACGAGAGTGCGGATGGTCTCCTCGTCGAGCGTGAGCGTCGGTCCCTTGTCGTCGTCGTCCGCGGTGTCGGTCGACACCACGGACGCGGCGAGGTCGTCGTCCACGCGCACCTCGGTCTCGTCCCCGGCGGACGTGGTGAGCTGCACTTCCCACGTTCCGTCGCGCTTCGCGTCGATCGAGGTGACCTCGCCCTCGGCGGCGTCCTGGGCGGCGGCGGCGATTGCGAGGAGCTCGTCGACGTCGTCGGTGCCGATGCCGGTCACCGGGCCACGGTCGCCCCGGTCTTCACTCGGGCGGGCACCCCCGTCGCCGCGGTGGTCTCCGCGCGGGCGGTGGTCGCCCTCGTGTCGGGGGCCCTCCATGGCGGGGCGGTCGTCGTCGTCGCCGAACTCGTCGCCGATCGCGGCACCCACCGCGACGCCTCCGCCGGCGAGCAGTACCGCGGCCGCGATCCCGCCGCCGATCAGGAGCGCGCGCTTGCGTCCGGGCGTGGCGGGGGTTGCGGCGGCCGGTGCCTCCGGGGCGGCGTTCGGGGCGGCGGCCGGGCCGGGGGTCGGTGCGACCGGGACCGTCGGGGCATCGGGGATCGCGTCGGTGGCCGCGCCGTGGCCGGCGGGGGAGCCCGGTCCGGCGTTCTGGTCCTGGCCTGCGCTCGGGCCGGCGGGTGCCGAGTTCTGACCCGCGGCGTCGTTCTCGTCCGGCGTGGGGTTCTGGTCGGGGGCAGGAGTCTTGTCGTTCATGTCTCGATGGTCTCCCGACGCCGCTGAAGCCACCCTGAAGCCTCCTGAAGCCCCGTTCAGGAACCGATATCTCGGGCACGACTTCGGACCTCGGGAACGACACGCCGCCGTGCGGCGGCCAGTACCGGGGTGTCGTCGGGGATCTCCGAAGCTGTGCCCGGCGCGGGGTCAGGAGAGAGGGCCGGCCAGGGGGAGGGTGACGGTGAAGCGGGCGCCGCCCCACCGGGACGTGTCCACCGTGATCGCGCCGAGGGCGGCGGTGGCGATGCCGTGAGCGATCGCGAGACCGAGCCCGCTGCCGCCGGCGTCGCGACTGCGGGCCTCATCGAGCCGGACGAAACGCTCGAAGATGCGGTCCCGCTCCTCCGGCGGGATGCCTGCGCCGTCGTCTTCGACCGTGAGGACGACGTGCGCCGCCTGCGGCTCCACCCCGATCGCCACGCGACCGTTGCTGTGCCGCGCGGCGTTGTCGGCGAGGTTCCGCAGCAGCTGGCCCAGCAGCCGGGGGTCGCCGACGGTGCGGGCCGCACGGATTCCGGAGCCGTCGACGTCGAGCCCGGTGGCCCGCAGCCGACGCACCTCCGCGAGGGCCACGTCGTCCAGGTCCACCGGTTCGGTGCTCCCGGCGACACCCTCGTCGAGGCGGGCGAGGAGCAGCAGCGACTCCACGATGCCCTGCAGCCGCAACCCCTCCTCGGACACCACCTCGGCGAGCTCGTCGATGCTCGTCACCTCCGGGTGCGCCTGGGCGAGCTCCGCATGCTGACGGATCGTGGCCAGGGGAGAGCGGAGCTCGTGCGAGGCATCGGACACGAAGCGGCGCTGCGCGGTCGCCGCCGCGTCGAGCCGGTCGAGCATGCCGTTCATCGTCACGGCGAGGGAGTGGATCTCGTCCGCGGTGTCGGGGACCGGCACCCGATGATCGAGGCGCTCGGCGGTGATGCCCTCGACCTCCTGGCGGATACGGGTGACTGGCCGCAGCGCGCGCCCCGTGACGAGCCAGGTCGTGACGGCCACGAGCAGCAGCAGCGCGGGGACGGCGATCACGAGGAGCGTCGCCACCGTCGACAGGGTCTCCGCGTCCTCGTCCATCGGCACCGCGAGGACGAGGGTCTGGTCGCCGTCGACGTCTTCCGACACCACGACCATCGGCTTGCCGTCGATCCGGACGACCTGCGGATCGTCGTCGACGGGCAGCGGAGTGGCGCCGAGCGCATCGGCGGCCTCCTCGCTCGCCGCGCGCACCACTCCGTCGCGCCCGAGCAGCTGCACGAGGTCGTCGTCGAGCTGGTCGGGGCCGCGGCGTCCCGGGCCGTCGAATCGGCTGACGAGCTCCTCCAGCCGCTGCTCCGCCGCGCGTTCGGTGCTGCCGTGGATGCTCGCGCTCAGCACCCCGTAGAAGGAGAAGGCCCCGAGGAGCAGCGCGACCGCGACGACGAGGGTGGCACCCAGGGTCGTCCGACCGCGGACCGACCGCCAGAGCCGCCTAGCCACCGTTCGCCGCCAGCCGGTAGCCCGCGCCGCGGATGGTCTCGATCGCCTCGCGCCCGAACGGCTTGTCGACCTTGCGGCGGAGGTGGCCGATGTACACCTCGACGATGTTCGGGTCGCCGTCGAAGTCGTCGTCCCAGACGCCGGCGAGGACGTCACGCTTCGACAGTACCTGCCCGCGGTGGCGCATCAGATGTTCGAGCACCGCGAACTCGCGAGCTGTGAGGGAGATCGGGGTCTCACCGCGCCACACGTGGTGTCCGGCGGGGTCCAGCCGCAGGTCGCCGGCCTCCAGGATCGTCGGTCGGGCCACCGCACCGCGGCGCACGAGCGCCCGGAGCCGGGCCACGAGGATCGCGAACGAGAAGGGCTTGGTGACGTAGTCGTCGGCGCCGCTCTCCAGCGCCTCCACCTGATCCCACTCGCCGTCCTTGGCGGTGAGCATCAGCACGGGAGTCCAGTTCTCCTCGGCGCGCAGGGCCTCGCAGACCTTCCAACCGCTCATGCCGGGCATCATCAGGTCGAGCACGATGGCGTCGTACCGGGTCTCGCGTGCCCGCCAGAGGCCATCGACGCCATTGTGAGCGACGTCGACCGCGAAGCCCTCCGCCTCGAGTCCGCGGCGCACGCCCTCGGCCAGACGCACTTCGTCGTCCACCACCAGGATCCGCATCCCCCCAGTGTGGCGCGTCGACGCTGAATCGGGGCTGAAGCCGTCTGGCCGCTTTCGAATCGCGCACCTGGTTCCATCCCGGGCCCAGATACAGCAAGTTGCGCGATTCGAAGAGGGACTTACGACGAGAGGTGCGCCTGGATCTCGCGGATCACCTCGCCCAGGGGGCCGGAGGAGAGGAGACCGGGGCCGAGGGGGCCGGCGGGGTCGGTACCCAGGGGCGGGAGGGTGCGCAGGGCTGCAGCGGCATCAGGGGAGAGGTGCGCGAGTTGCCAGCGCACCTCGGCAGCACGCGCGTCGGAAGCCTCAGGGTGTTTCAGCTCGACGGCCCATGCGGCGTAGGCGGCTGCCCCGAGAGCGTGCGCTCCCATGTGCGCGACCCCGGCGGCCTGTGCCGCGGAGCGGGCGGCGGCTGTCCCGGCAGGGGTCACGGCGCTGCGGGCGGCCCTGCCCGCGACGAAGCGACGACGGATCTCGCCCGCAACCGTGAGCTCGCCCCGCGCGAAGGCGCGCGTCCTGGCGATGGCATCACGCGCACGGTCGTCGTCCGGGGCCTCGCTCTCGAACAGCGGCAGCACGCGCTCGGCGCAGTCGGCGGCCCACACCGCGACGATCCGACGGTCGGCCTCGGTCATGCCCTGCGGAGTCGACACGGGAGTCACCTCGCCCGTCGTCCGGTGCGCGCACGTGCAGCCTCGTGCGCCTCGCGGAGAAGGGCGAGCACGGCACCCTCCGTCGCCTCCGCGGGGTCGATCACGCACACCCAGCCGGCGGTGCCGTACAGCGGGTGAGGGCGGAAGACGTCGACCGCCGTCGGGTCGGTATCGCCGCCTGTGCGCGACGCCGCCGCGATGATCGACTCCGCGCGTTCGCGTCCGACGTGGATGTTCACCCGGAAGCGCCCTGGAGCGTCCAGCGCGGAGGACGTGTCGCCGGGGTAATCCTTCGTGATGATCGTCCCGTACGGCTGCGTGCGCTCCGGCATCCGGCCGTCGGGGGCGTGGTAGAAGTACGCGTCTCCCCACGCCAGCTCGGGGAAGCCGCTGCCTCTTTCCGGGGCGACGACGAGGGCACCGTCGAACGTTCGGACCTCTGCGATGATCTCCTGCGTTTCCATCCTTCAATGCTGAGGCTGATGTGCTTATGTGGACTCAAGGGTCGGAAAGACGAGGAAGCACGTGCAGAACCCTCCAGAGCAGGTGATGACCACTGCGGCGCTCGGACGGCTGGTCGGCTACTCGACGCAGCAGGTGCGCGACCTCGAGCGCCTCGGTGTCCTCCCCTCCGCGGAGCGCGGTGCGAACGGGTACCGGCGGTATCGGATGCCGCATGCCCTGGCGCTGCACGCCTATCGGGCGCTGGCGACGGCGCTCGGTCCGGTGCCCGCGCGTCGACTGATGCCCGCTCTCATCGGCGGGTCGGTCGAGCACGCGGCGGAGCGGATCGACACCCTGCACGCGGATCTCGCCCTCGAACGCTCACGGGTGCGCGCGGCGCTGCGCGGACTCGAGGACGCGGTGGCGGAGGCCGACGAGCCGTTCGTCGAGGACGATGCGATGGCCATCGGCGAACTGGCCCAGGCGCTCGGCGTCCGGTCCTCCGCACTGCGGCACTGGGAACGAGAAGGGCTCGTGCGCCCCCTTCGGCGTGCCGGATCGATCCGCTCCTACGACTCCGCCGCGATCACCGAGGCGCGGATCGCCGCCGCCCTGCGTTCGGGCGGCTACGGCATCCCCGCGGTCTCCCGGATCATCGACGAGGTGCGCGCGCACGGCGACACCGAGCAGGTGCAGCGCATCCTCGCGGAGCGGCTGGCCGACCTCACGCGCCGCAGCGTCGCGCTTCTCGCGGCGGCAGGACACCTGCACGCCCTGCTCGCGGAACGCCTCGCGGAGGAGGGGGGATCCTCCCTCACTCCCGCGCCGGGATCTGCGCCAGCACCTCCGGGATCAGCGGATTCTCGTCGAGCGGGTCGGTGATGACCGCGGCGACCGCCTCGAACGGCAGCACCGGGTAGCGCGAGGCGGCGCCGATCTTCTCGTCGCTCGCGAGCACGACCGTCGCGGCGCATCGGGAGGCGATCGCCCGCTTGGTGACGGCATCGTCGAGCTCTCCCGTCGTGAGACCGTGCCCCGGGTCGACGCCCGTGACGCCGACGAAGAACGTGTCGGCGGCGAGGTGCTGGAGCGCCTCCATCGCGAGTCCTCCGCCGGCGACGAGGGAGTGCCGGGTGAGCTCGCCGCCGATCATGATGACGCGCGCGTCCGAGTGCTCGGCGGCGACGAGGGCGACGGCCGGGCTCGGGGTGATGACCGTGATGCCGGTGCCGGAGGGCAGCAGCCGCGCCATCGCGAGCGTGGTGGTTCCCGCATCCAGCACGATCGTCGATCCGGGGAGGATGGTCGTGACCGCCTGGCGGGCGACCCGTTCCTTGCTCTCGGTCGCGAGGTCGTGGCGCTCCCGCACCGGACGATCGGCCGCGGCGATGGGCAGCGCGCCGCCGTACACGCGCTGGAGCCTGCCTTCCTCGGCGAGTTCGCGGAGGTCGCGGCGGATGGCGTCTTCCGATACCCCGAGGTCATCGGCCGCAGTCTTCGCCACGACCCGTCCCTCGCGGGCGAGCACGTCGAGCAGGTGGTCTTTGCGCTGAGCAGCGAGCATACGTTTCCTCACGAAGTTGCACGTTTATGCACGATTCAGACTACAGTCATCCCCATGATGAAGCCACTCCTGATCCTGATCGCCGGCCCCTACCGTTCCGGCACGAACGGCGACCCTGCCCTGATCGCCCGCAATCTCGCGCGCCTGGAGGAGGCGTCCGGTCCGATCTTCCGCCTCGGCCACGTGCCGATGATCGGGGAGTGGGTCGCGTTGCCGGTCCTGCGCACCCTCGAGCCGGCCGACTCCGGCGAGGGCGACGTCATGTACGAGACCGCCCGCCGACTGCTCCTGCACTGCGATGCGGTGCTCCGGCTGCCGGGGGAGTCGTCGGGCGCGGACAAGGACGTCGCCATCGCCCACGAGCTCGGGCTGCCCGTGTACCGGTCGCTGGAGGAGATCCCGGTCGCCGCGACTCCGTAGGCTGGAGGCATGACCAAGAACATCTGGACTGTCCTCGGCGTCATCCTCGCCGTCGTGATCGCGTGGTGGATCGTCAGCGCGCTGTTCTCGGTGCTCTGGTTCATCGCCAAGCTCGCCATCGTCGCGGTCGTCGCCGTGGTGGTCTTCCTCGTGCTGCGAGGGATCTTCAGCCGCGACGCCGACTGACCCGCCTTCGAATCGCTCACTTTGCGGCAGAACGGCCGGTTTTGCAGCAAAGTGGGCGACTCGAACGGGGTCAGAGGCGGTACTGGGCGGCGCGATGCGTGGGCTGGACCCGGTCGCCGCGGCCGTGCAGCTTGTGACGGAGCGTGCCGGGCACATACTCCTCGGGGTAGGCGCCCCGCTCGCGCAGCACCGGGATGACGTGCTCGATGACGTCCTGCCACGTGCCGGGAGTGACCGCGTAGGCGAGGTTGAAGCCGTCGATGTCGGTCTCCTCGACCCAGGACTGCAGCTCGTCGGCGATCTCGACCCCGGAGCCGACGATCGTGGGCCCGAGGCCGCCGATCGCGTTGTGGCGACCGAAGTCGCCCACCGTCCACTCGCGCCCGAGGTCGGCCTCCTCCTTCAGATGCTGCAACACGGACTGGATCGCGTTCGACTCGACGTTCCCGACCGGCTCGTCCTCGGCGTATTGCGAGAGGTCGACGCCCATCCACCCCGACATGAAGGTGAGCGCCCCCTCCGGGCTCGCGTAGGAGAGGTATTCGGCGTGCTTCGCGGCCGCCTCCTCGCTCGTCGCCGCCGTGATGACCGTCAGCAGCGTGTAGATGCGGGCGTCGTGCCGATCACGGCCCGCGGCCTCGAGAGCATCGCGGATGCGCTTCACGGTGCCGGCGAGCACTTCCTTCGAGGGGGCCGCGACGAAGATGGCCTCGGCGTTCTCGGCCGCGAACCGCACCCCGCGCGGGCTCGCGCCGGCCTGGTAGATCACGGGAGTCCGCTGCGGCGACGGTTCGGAGATGTGGATGCCGGGCACGGAGAAGTGCTTCCCCTCGTGCCGGATCGGATGCACCTTCGACGGGTCGGTGAAGATGCCGCGCTCGCGGTCCTCCACCACCGCGTCGTCCTCCCACGAGCCCTCCCAGAGCTTGTAGAGCACCTCGACGTACTCGTCCGCGTGGTCGTAGCGGTCGTCGTGGGCGAGCTGGTCGTCCTGGCCCATGTTGCGCGCGGCGCTGGGCAGATACCCGGTCACCACGTTCCAGCCGACGCGGCCCTGGGTGAGGTGGTCGAGCGTGCTGAGTCGTCGAGCGAACGGATAGGGGTGCTCGAACGCGGTGCCGGCCGTGACGCCGAAGCCGAGGTGCTCGGTCACCGCGGCCATCGCGCTGGCCAGGAGGATCGGATCGTTCACCGGGACCTGGGCGCCGTTGCGGATGGCGGCCTCGTTCGTACCGCCGTAGACGTCGTAGGTGCCCAGGACGTCGGCGATGAAGATCCCGTCGAAGGTCGCGCTCTCCAGCAGCTTCGCCAGGTCGGTCCAGTACGACAGGGTGTTGTACTGCCGCGAGCGGTCGTCCGGATGCCGCCACAGGCCGGACGACTGGTGGGCGACGCAGTTCATGTCGAAGGCGTTGAAGCGGATCTGCCGGGTCATGCCCCCATGAAACGGGACCGGACGGGGCCGGGGCGAGCGGGCTCGACACGCACCGAAACAATCCGCGGCGCGGCTCAGGCGTCGTCCTCCGGACGGCGGGGACTCGGGTCGGGAGGGAGGATCTCGATCGGGCGCGCCGCTTGTCGCTGCGCTCGCCACCAGATCACGAACCCGACCGCGGTGAACACGCCGTAGAACACGTACATGAGGCCGGTCGCGTAGTAGCCGGAGCTGAACAGCAGTGGCACCCCCACCACGTCCACGGCGATCCAGATGAGCCAGAACTCGGTCCAGCCCTTCGCCATGCCGTACGTCGCCAGCAGTGACCCGACGAAGGTCCAGGCGTCCGCCCAGACCGGTTCCCACGAACCGAGCGCGCGGAACAGGGGGGTGAGCGCCACGGTTCCGACGACGAGGACCACGACCAGACCGATGCGGGCACCGGTCGGCGCCCACCGCGGCACGATGCGACCGCCGTCGGCATTCCGCCAGCGCATCCACCCGTAGATCGCGACGGCGATGAACATGATCTGCCGCCCGGCCTGACCGAGCAGATGCGGGAGCGACGGGTCGGGGCTCAGTGCGGAGCCGAGGAACACCGTGAGCAGCAGGAGGTTTCCGACGATGCCGACCGGCCAGGCCCAGACCTTGCGCCGCATGCCCCCGAGGGCGCTCGCGAGTCCGAACGCGTTACCGACGACCTCACGCACCAGGAGGGTCTGCCCACCCGGAAGCACCCAGGACGAGGAGAAGGCGTCGACGAGCCACTGCAGGAAACCCATCGCTAGAGCGCCGCGTCGGGGGTGGGACGCTCGTCGAGCACGAGCTGCAGCATGCTGAGGTCGAGCCACCGGCCGAACTTCGCGCCGACCTGGGGCATGCGGCCCACCTCCCGGAATCCGAGGCGGTCGTGGAGGGCGAGGGAGGCGGTGTTGCCGCTCTCCACGCCGCCGATCATCACGTGCATCCCGGCTGCCCTGGCCCGGGCGATGAGCTCCGTCATGAGGAGCATGCCGATGCCGCGTCCGCGCTGATCGCCGCGCACGTAGACGGAGTGCTCCACGGTGAGGCGGTAGCCGCTGTGCGGGCGCCACTGGGCGTAGGACGCATAGCCCAGGACGCCGCTCTCGTCGGCGGCGACGATGACGGGACAGCCGCGCGCGGTCCGGTCGGCGAGCCACGCCTCCCGGTCGGCGCGATCCACGGCCTCCTCGTTCCAGATCGCGGTCGTGTGCAGGACGGCGTGGTTGTGGATCTCGGTGATCGTGTCGAGGTCGGCGCTCTCGGCGGGCCTGAGGTGCACGGCGGTCATCGTCAGACGTGGATGTCGGCGGGAGAGGCCTCGCCCTCGTGGAAGCTCGGCTTCCTGCCGAAGAGCTTCGCGATGCCGAGGACGACGCCGACGATCACGAGGCCCCAGACGAGACCGGCGATCGCGGAGATGATCGTGTCGACCACCCACACCACGAAGCCGCCGAGAGGCTCCAGCGCGTGCTCGACCGCATGGAGAACGTCGGCCGGGGCGTGCAGCCCGACCTCGCCGAGGTTGATGAGGACGAGGTGCCCGCCCACCCAGAGCATGGCGACGGTGCCGAGCACGCTGATGAAGCGGAAGACCGCGGGCATCGAGCGGACGATGCGGGTGCCGGTGTGCCGGACGCGCTGGGCCGGGTTCTTCGCCATCTTCAGGCCGATGTCGTCGATCTTCACCAGGAGCGCCACGGCCCCGTACACCGCGACGGTCATGACCAGCGCGATCACGGCGAGGATCGCGAGAGTGGACCAGATGCCGAGTCCCTTGTCGAGGCTGGCGAGGGAGATGAGCATGATCTCGGTCGAGAGGATGAGGTCGGTGCGGACGGCGCCGAGCACGAGTCTCCTCTCGTCGCGAGCGCCCTCGTCGGCGTGGCCGTGCTGCACGCCGAACCACTCGAGCACCTTCTCCGCGCCCTCGAAGCACAGGTACGAGCCGCCGAGGATCAGCAGGTAGGGCAGCACCCACGGCGCGAAGGCCGTGAGCAGCAGCGCGATCGGGATGATGATGACGAACTTGTTCACCAGCGACCCGAGGGCGATCTTGCCCACCACGGGGAGCTCGCGGGCCGGGGTGAGGCCCTGCACGTACTGCGGGGTCACGGCGGCGTCATCGATGACGACTCCGGCGGCCTTCGCCGACGCCTTCATCGCGGCGCTCAGGATGTCGTCGACGACGGCGAGCAGTCCAACGGACATGCGGGTCCTCTTTCCGTGGTGGGAAAGTCAGACTACCGACTCCCGGGCTCAGGCCCGCACGTCCTCCGCGGTCGCCAGCACCCGCTGCAGCGGCTGATAGTGCTCGATGACGGCCTGGCGGTAGCGCTCGACGTCGCCGGAGCGCGCGGCGTCCAGCATGTCGCCGTGCGCCTTGGCGGTCTTGTGGATGTCGTCGGGCTGCGCGATGCCGAGCTGCGGGAGCACGGCGGTGTGCACGTCCCAGAACGCTCCGACGAGCTGGCCGACCAGGCGGTTGTCGATGGCGCCGAAGAGTCGGGTGTGGAACGCCCTGTCCTCGTCGAGGAAGTACTCGCCGCGGCCGGCCTTGTCGACCATCTCGGCGACGAGCTCGTCGAGCTCCGGGTCCGCCTGCGCCTGAGCGGCCTCGACCACGCGCTCGGCCATGGAGAGGTCGAGCGCGAGGCGCACCTCGACGACCTCGCGCAGGGCCTGCAGCGAGCCCTCGGGGGAGAGCACACCGCGGAAGACGAGCGCCTCGACCATCGGGTCCAGCGACATCGGGCCCACGTAGGTGCCGTGTCCGTGCCGGACGTCGACGATGTCGAGGGTGGAGAGCGTGCGGATCGCCTCACGGACCGAGGAGCGCGACACGTCGAGCTCTTCGCAGAGTTCGGCCTCGGTCGGCAGCGGATCGCCAGGGGTGAGTCCGCGCGTGAGGATGAGCTGCTTGATCTGATCCGCCGTCGTGGCTCGCCGCATCCGCGACGCCCTCCCCGTGGTGGACTTCATAGGGTCCCTCTCCTGCCTGCCGGAAACGCTCCGATCCTCTCACTCTTGTGATCCGGTCGAACGTGTGTTTAGAGTACATCAGACGTCTGATGTCCTCAAGGCGTCGCCCCCCACCACCTGGAGCACACATGAACCGACACAGCACCCGCCGCCGCGCGGGTCGTCTCGCGATGGCGGTCGCCGGCACGGTCGCCGCGTCCCTCGCCCTCGCCGGCTGCGGCGGCGCCGCCGGCACCGCCGAGAGCCCCGCCGCGAGCGACATCGACCCCGACGGCATCATCGAAGCCGGGATCTCGTACACCCTGAACGGCAGCTTCGATCCGATGGTCGCCTCCGGTGCCGTCACGGTCTCGGCGAACTGGCACATCTTCGAGGGACTCATCGACCTCGACCCCGTCACGCAGGAGCCCGCCCCCGCCCTCGCCGCCGACTTCCCGACGCAGGTCGACGAGACAACCTACGACATCGACCTCCGCGAAGGCGCGACGTTCCAGAACGGAGACCCGGTCACCGCCGACGACGTGGTCTTCAGCTACGAGCGCGTCCTCGACCCGGCGAACAACTCGCTGTTCCGCTCGTTCGTCGAGTTCATCGACACCGTCACCGCCGTCGACGAGGACACCGTCCGGATCACCACCGACTACCCGTTCTCCCTCATCGACGATCGACTCGGCGTCGTCAAGATCGTGCCGAAGGCCGTGGTCGAGGCCGACCCCGAGGAGTTCGGTGCGAACCCGATCGGCTCCGGCCCCTACGCCCTCGTCTCCGCCGTCCCCGAGGACAAGATCGTCTTCGAGCGGTACGTCGACTACAACGGCCCGCGTCCCGCGCTCGCCGCGGGCATGAACTGGAACCTCCTCGCCGACGCCTCCGCCCGCGTCACCGCGATGTCGACCGGCACGGTGCAGGCGATCGAGGACGTGCCGTACATCGACGCCGACGGACTGGCCGCCTCGGCCGAGGTCGAGAGCGTGCAGTCGTTCGGCCTCCTCTTCATGATGTTCAACACGAAGGCCGAGCCGTTCGACGACGTCCGCGTCCGCCAGGCGCTGCACTACGCGCTCGACATGGACAAGATCATCGAGACCGGCATGCTCGGCAACGCCACCCCGGCCACGTCGTTCCTGCCCGAGGATTACCCGAACTACCACGAGGCCTCCACGGTCTACTCGTACGACCCGGAGAAGGCGGAGGAGCTGCTGGCGGAGGCCGGGGTCTCCGACCTCGCGATCACGCTGCGCATGACCGACACCGGATGGGTGAAGGAGGTAGCCCCGCTCATCAAGGAGTCCCTCGACGCGATCGGGATCGACACCACGCTCGACATCAGCCAGTCGGCGTCGATGTACGAGAAGGTCGACTCCGGCGACTACACCGTCGCCATCGCTCCGGGTGACCCGTCGGTGTTCGGCGTGGACCCCGACCTGCTCATGAACTGGTGGTACGGCGAGAACGTCTGGACCCAGACGCGCACTGCCTGGGCCGACTCCCCGGAGTACGCCGAGCTGCGCACGCTGCTCGACACCGCCGTCACCCAGGAGGGCGAGGAGCAGCAGGAGTCCTGGAACCAGGCGTACGACCTGATCTCCGACCAGGCCGTGCTGTACCCGCTGTTCCACCGCAAGCTGCCCACCGCCTGGAGCTCGCAGGAGCTGGTCGGCTTCCACCCGGTCCCCACGACCGGACTGTCGTTCCTCGACGTCGGCGTGGCCGCGAAGTAGCACCTGCCCGACAGGGCGGGGGCGCGCTCGCCCGAAGAGCGCGCCCCCGCCACCCCACCCCCGGAAGGAGCGGCTCGTGTCCCACACGCTCCGCCTCGTCGGCCGGCGACTGCTGCAGTTGCCGCTGATGATCCTCGGCATCACGTTCCTGGTCTTCTTCGTGATGTCGTTCTCGCCCGTCGACCCGGCACGCACCGCGCTCGGCGAGACCGCCTCCCCCGAAGCGCTGGAGGCGTACCGCGAAGACCACGGACTGAACCTCCCGCTGTTCGTCCGCTACGTGAACTTCCTGCTCGGCCTCGTCCAGGGCGACCTGGGCACCTACTCCGCCCGCAGCCTGCCGGTGGTCGACGAGGTCGCCCGGGCTTTCCCGGTGACGCTGGCCCTGACCTTTCTCGGTCTGGTGATCGCGGTCCTCGTCGCGTTCGTGATCGGCGTCCTCGCCGCGGTCTACCGCGACCGCTGGCCCGATCAGGTCATCCGCGTCTTCGGCGTCGCCGCGCTGTCCACGCCCTCGTTCTGGCTCGCGATCCTCCTCATCCAGGTGTTCACCCTGGCGCTCGGCGTGCTGCCGGCCTCGGGCCCGCTGCCGGCCTTCGCCGACGACCCGTCCGGGTGGCTCGCCCGGATGACCCTTCCCGCGGTCGCGCTCGCCGTGCCCGTGATCGGGCAGCTCTCCCGGGTCGTGCGCACCTCGATGGTCGAGGAGCTCGATCGTGACTACGTGCGCACCGCCCTCGGCGCCGGCATCCCGCGGGTGATCGTCGTCGGCCGCAACGTGCTGCGCAACGCGCTCATCACCCCCGTGACGGTGCTCGGTCTCCGCATCGGGTACCTGCTCGGCGGCGCCGTGGTGATCGAGATCATCTTCGCGATCCCCGGGATGGGCACCCTCATCCTCAACGGGGTCACCAACAACGAACCGAACCTCGTGCAGGGCGTGACGCTCGCGGTCGCGCTCGCGTTCGTCGTGATCAACATCATCGTCGACCTCCTGTACGTGCTCATCAATCCTCGAATCCGGGCGGTGTGACATGCGACGCAGACTCACGGAACGGCTCTCCGTCCCCGGCCTCCGCTGGGGCCGCCTCTCCCTCGGCTCGATCATCTGCCTCGCCGTGCTCGCGATCATCGCGCTCGCCGCGATCCTGGCTCCACTGATCTCGCCGTACGACCCGCTCGCCTCCGGCTCCCCGGTGCAGCCGCCGAGTGTGGAGCACTGGTTCGGCACCGACCGGCAGGGTCGCGACATCTTCTCCCGCCTGGTCTACGGCGCCCGCTACTCCCTCGTGATCGGGCTCGGGGCCACCCTCGTCGCCCTCGCCGTCGCCTGCGTGCTGGGCACGATCGCGGCGACCGCGCCGAAGTGGATCTCCGAGACCCTCATGCGCGTCATGGACGTGATCATGTCGTTCCCCGGCATCGCGCTCGCCGCCGTGTTCGTGGCGGTGTTCGGCAAGTCGCTGCCGGTGCTCGTGCTCACGATCGCGTTCCTCTACGTGCCGCAGCTCACGCGCATCGTCCGGGCGAACATCCTCGACCAGTACGGCGAGGACTACGTCTCGGCCGTCCGTGTGATGGGCGCAGGGACCCCGCGGATCATCGTGCGGCACGTCGCCCGCAACGCCATGGCACCCGTGCTCGTCTTCGCCACGGTGCTCGTCGCCGACGCGATCGTGTTCGAGGCCTCGCTGTCGTTCCTCCAGGCCGGCGTGCCCGACCCCGAGCCGTCCTGGGGCAACGTGATCGCCGCGGGCCGCAACCTGCTCATGAGCGGAGCCTGGTGGGCGACGTTCTTCCCCGGCATCCTCATCATGATCACGGTGCTGTGCCTCAACATCCTGTCCGAGGGGATGACCGACGCCATGGTCTCGCCCCGCGCCAGGAAGATCACCGCCGATGCCGCGAACACGGAGGAGTCGACGCACGACCTGGAGGAGGCCGCCGCCCCGGACGACACCCACGTCATCCCGACGGTCGACACCGCGGTCAACCTCTCGGTGCCCAGCGGCGTGCCCGACGTCCTCGTGCCCACCGCGGAGACGGTGCCGCTGGCGGAGCGCCTCGCCGAGCTGCGGGCCCGCGAAGGCGCCCGCACCGATCGCCTGGTCTACACGGGAGACGCCGCGCCGCTGCTCGAGGTGCAGGACCTCTGCATCTCCTTCCCGCGCCACGGCGACGTCGACGTGGTCGACCACGTCAGCTTCACCGTGCGCCCCGGCGAGACCATGTCGCTCGTGGGGGAGTCGGGGTGCGGCAAGTCCATCACCTCGCTGGCGATCATGGGGCTGCTCGATCCGAAGGCCGACATCCGCGGGCGCATCCTGTTCGACGGCAAGGATCTGCTGCGGATGACGCCGAAGGAGCGCAACGCGCTGCGCGGCCACGACATCGCGATGATTTACCAGGACGCGCTGAGCTCGCTGAACCCCGCGATGCTGATCCGCGCGCAGATGAAGCAGCTCACGTCCCGCGGCGGCACCCGCACGGCCGAGGAGCTGCTGGAGCTCGTCGGTCTCGATCCGAAGCGCACGCTCGCCTCGTACCCGCACGAGCTCTCGGGCGGCCAGCGGCAGCGCGTGCTCATCGCGATGGCCCTGACCCGCGACCCGCGGCTGGTGATCGCCGACGAGCCCACCACGGCCCTCGACGTGACGGTGCAGGCGCAGGTCGTGGAGCTGCTGATGCGGCTGCAGCGGGAGCTCGGGTTCGCACTGGTGTTCGTCTCGCACGACCTCGCCCTCGTCGCCGAGCTCTCGCACCGGATCACGGTGATGTACGCGGGCCAGGTCGTGGAGCAGGGCACCATCCGCGAGGTGCTCACGCAGCCCGTCCACGAGTACACCCAGGGCCTGCTCGGGGCGGTGCTCTCGATCGAGGCCGGCTCCGACCGCCTGCATCAGGTGTCCGGTGTCGTCCCCTCGCCGCGGGACTTCCCGCAGGGCGACCGCTTCGCGCCGCGCTCCGCGGACCCCGCCCGGTACGCCGGCGTGGAACCCGTGCGGCGGCGCATCGACGGCACCGAGCACTACTACTCCGCGCATCCCGACGATGCGCCCGTCGAACCGATCGGAGCAGGACGATGAGCGAAACCGTCATCCAGCTGCAGGACGTGCACGTCCGCTACCGGGCCCGCAGCTCGTCGTTGTTCCGCCCGCACTACGTCGACGCGCTCGCCGGGGTCTCGCTCACGGTCCGCCGCGGACAGACGCTGGGCATCGTGGGCGAGTCCGGCTCGGGCAAGTCCACCTCCGCGAAGGTGCTGATCGGCCTCGAGAAGCCCACGAGCGGTCAGGTCGTCTTCGACGGGGAGACCGTGCGCTCCTTCACCCCCGCGGTGCGCAAGCGCCTGGGGCGCATCCTCTCCGTGGTCTTCCAGGACCCGGCGACGGCTCTGAACGCCCGCATGACCGTGCGGGACGCACTGCTGGATCCGCTGCAGGTGCATCGCCTCGGCTCCCCGGCGAGCCGGGACCGCAAGGTCCGCGACCTCATCGGGCTCGTGGGGCTGCCGTCGTCGGCGCTGGAGGCGCTGCCCAGTCAGCTCTCCGGCGGCCAGCGGCAGCGCGTGGCGATCGCCAGAGCCCTCGTCCTCGACCCCCAGGTCATCGTCGCCGATGAGCCGACCTCGGCCCTCGACGTCTCGGTGCGCGCGCAGATCCTGAACCTGCTGACCGACCTGAAGCAGCAGCTCGGGCTGGGCATGGTCTTCATCTCCCACGACATCCAGACGGTCCGCTACCTCTCCGACGAGATCGCCGTGATGAACAAGGGCCGCGTGGTCGAGCACGGCGACGCCGCCCGGGTCTTCGACGACCCCGCCGACCCCTACACCCGCACGCTGCTGGGCGCCGCGCCCTCGCTGCTCGAACCCCACGACTGAAAAGACGGAACACCTATGCCTTCCCCCGCTCCCGCCCTGTCGTTCTCCGGCGTCGTCCCGCCGGTCGCCACCCCGCTGCTCCCGGACGGGACGATCGACCACGCGTCGCTCACCCGCCTCGTCGAGCGCCTGATCGGGGAGGGCGTCTCCGGACTGTTCGCGCTCGGCTCCACCGGCGAGACCGCCTACTTCACCGACGACCAGCGCGTCGAGCTGCTGCAGACCATCGTCGCCGCGAACGACGGACGCGTGCCCGTCATCGCCGGGGCGATCGAGCTCACGGCCCCGCGCATCATCGAGACGGCCCGCCGGCTCGCCGCCGCGGGCGCGCAGGCGATCGTGACCACCGCGCCGCTGTACACGTTGAACTCGCCGGCCGAGGTCGCCGCGCACTTCCGCACGATCGCCGCCGCGATCGACGTGCCGCTGTGGGCCTACGACGTGCCGGTGCGCGTGCACTCCAAGCTCGGCATCGACCTTCTCGTGCAGCTCGGCCGGGAGGGCGTGATCCAGGGGGTGAAGGACTCGTCCGGCGACGACGTCGGATTCCGCCGGCTGATCGCGGCGAACGAGGCCGCCGGTCGCCCGCTGCAGCTGCTCACCGGACACGAGGTCGTCGTCGACGCGATGGCCCTCGTCGGTGCCGCGGGTGTCGTCCCTGGACTCGCGAACGTGGAGGCCGCGGGCTACGTGCGCCTCTGGGAGGCCGCGCAGCGCGGTGACTGGGCGACCGCCCGGGCCGAGCAGGAGCGCATCAACCGGCTCTTCGACATCGTGTTCCAGCCGCAGGGGCTTTCCGGCGACGCCACCGGCGTCGGGGCGTTCAAGGCGGCGATGCATGCGCGCGGCATCATCGACCACGCGGCGATGGCCGACACGGTGGAGCCGCTCACTGCGGAGGCCGTCGCCGGCATCCGCACCATCCTCGACGAGCTCGGTCTGCTCCCGGTCGCCGTCTGATGCGCGAGGTCGTCCTCGCCGTCGACATCGGCGGCACCAAGACGGCCGCGGCCCTCGCCGACCGGGCGGACGCGCTGCTGCGCACCACCGCGGCGCCGACCCCCGCGAGCGCGGGACCCGCCGCCGTCGTGGCGACCGTCGCCGCCCTCGCGGAGGACCTGCTCGACGAGGAGTCCGCGCTCGTCGGCGTCGGCATCGGCACGGCGGGCGTGGTCGACGCACGGACGGGGACGATCGTGTCGGCCACCGACACCTTCGCCGACTGGCCGGGCACTCCGCTGGCCGCCCTGATCCGGGAAGCGCTCGCGGACCTGCTCCCCGCCGACGCGCCGGTCGCCGTGCAGAACGACGTCGACGCGCACGCCACGGGGGAGTACCTGCACGGGGCCGCCGCGGGAGCCGCGAGCGCCCTCGTCGTCGCCGTCGGCACCGGGGTCGGCGCGGGCGTCATCCTCGACGGCCGTCCGGTGCGCGGTGCCCATCACGTCGCCGGCGAGCTCGCGCACCTTCCCATCCCGGGCGCCGCGCACCTCCGCTGCCCTTGCGGCCGGAACGGACACCTCGAAGCGCTCGGCTCCGGCATCGGTCTGCACCGGCACTACCTCTCGCTCGGCGGTGACCCGGCGCTGCGCGATGCGCGCGGGGTCGCCGCCGCGGCCGGCACGGGGGACTCCCTCGCCGTCCGCGCCGTCCAGGACTCCTCCGCCGCCGTCGGCCGCGCACTCGCGGGAGCCGCGACCCTCCTCGATCCGGAGCGGATCGTCGTCACCGGCGGCGTGCCGCGCATCGGCGAGCTGTGGTGGGACTCCCTGCGGGCGGCCTTCCACGCCGAGGCCATCGACGCCCTGCACGACACCCCCATCCTGCCGGGAACCCTCGGCGACGACGCGCCGCTGCGAGGAGCGGCGGCATCCGCCTGGAGGCGACCATGACATCCACCCCCATCCTCGAACGCCTGCACGGCGGCCTGATCGTCTCTTGTCAGGCGTACCCCGGGGAGGCGATGCGCGACCCGCGCACCATGGCGCAGGTCGCCGACGCCGCCCTCGTCGGCGGTGCCGCCGGGATCCGCGTGCAGGGCATCGACGACATCCGCGCGGTCGCGGACCTCCCGGTGCCGATCATCGGGCTGTGGAAGGACGGCGACGCCGACGTCTTCATCACGCCGACGCTGGAGCATGCCGTGGCCGTCGCCGATGCGGGCGCCGACATCGTGGCGATCGACGGCACCCGACGCCCCCGGCCCGACGGCCGGACGCTCGCGGAGACCATCGTCGGGCTGCGTGCGCATTCCGACGCGCTCATCATGGCCGACTGTGGTTCGCTCGACGACGCGATCGCCGCCGAAGCCGCGGGCGCCGACATCATCGGCACGACCCTGTCCGGCTACACCGGGGAGCGGCCGAAGGGCGACGGCCCCGACCTCGAGCTCATCGGCCTCATCGCGGCACGCTGCACGCGCCCGGTCGTCGCAGAGGGCCGCATCCACACCCCGGCGCACGCCGCCGCCGCGATCGCCGCGGGGGCCTCCGCGGTCTGCGTCGGCACGGCCATCACCCATCCGGCCACCATCACGTCGTGGTTCGCGCGGAGTCTCGCCGAGGCCCGTCAGTGACCCCCGTGCTCCTCAGCGCCTATCCGCTGTCCCCCGCGCACGCCCGGTGGGATCCGGCACTCGAGGCCGCGCTGCTGCCGGAGCTCTGCGCGCTCCCCGGGGTGGCCGGGCTCGAGGTGCCGTGGATGGGGGCGGTGCATCCGCACGACCCGTCCTGGCTCCTCGACCACGTGCCGGCCGTGCCCCTTGCGGTCACCGCAGTGCCGTTCGTGATGCGGCGGCTCGGGGAGGATTCGTCGTACGGCCTCGCCTCACCGCAGGCGGACGGGAGAGCTGCGGCGGTGGCGGATCTGCGGCGCGTGGCGGACGATGTCGCGCGGCTCACCGCCGAGAGCGCCGCATCGGTCGCGGTGGTGATGCTGCACACCGCGCCCCGCGGGAGGGGAGACGGGGACGCGCTCGCCCGGTCCCTGGAGGAGGTCGCGGCGTTCGACTGGAGCGGAGCCCGGCTCGTCATCGAGCACTGCGACGCCGCCGTTCCCGGTCAGACGCCGGAGAAGGGGTTCCTCCCGCTCGCTGCCGAGATCGCGGCCATCCGGTCCACCGGTTCCCTGGTCGGCCTCTGGCTCAACTGGGGGCGGTCGGCGATCGAGCTGCGAGACGCGGACGCGGTGACCGCGCAGATCGCCGACGCCGGGGCCTCGGGGCTGCTGACCGGGCTCGCGTTCTCCGGGGCCGCGCCGGTCGAGAGCCCGTACGGCCCCGCCTGGGTGGACGCGCACCTGCCCATCGCGGAGACCCATCCCGCGTCCGCCTCGCTGCTCGACGCGGCACACGTCCGCGCGGGGCTCCGCGTCGCGGGCGCCGTGCCCTGGCTCGGCCTCAAGGTCGCGCGACGGCCGGAGGATCGCACGGTCGCGGAGATCGTCCGCACCGCGGAACGGAACCTCGCCGTCGTCCGAGACGCGGGCTGAGCGCGAGAAACTCTCAGCCCGCTCCCAGCCCCGCGGGACCAAAACGGGCTCGTCCCTGGTTCTCCTCAGTGACGCCGCAGCCAGCGGCGTCGGATAAGGAGCCACTCATGTCGAACGACTACGGCAGGACCCCCGAGGCCGTCAGCGGTCTCACGAACCTGCAGTACGAGGTCACGCAGCAGGACGCCACCGAGCCGCCCTTCCGCAACGCCTACTGGAACAATCACGACGACGGCATCTACGTCGACGTCGTCTCCGGGCAGCCGCTGTTCTCCTCCCGGGACAAGTACGACAGCGGCACCGGCTGGCCGAGCTTCACGCGCCCGATCGACGCCGACGCCGTGACCACGAAGACCGACCGCACGCTGTGGATGACCCGCACCGAGGCGCGGTCGTCCGGTGCCGACAGCCACCTGGGGCACGTCTTCGACGACGGGCCCCGCGCCGAGGGCGGCCTCCGCTACTGCATGAACTCGGCGGCCCTCCGCTTCATCCCGGCGGAGGATCTCGAGAAGGAGGGGTACGGTCGCTACAGCCCCCTCTTCACCACCGACACCTCTGAGGAGCAGTCATGACCGACACCGGAACCATCACCCGCACCCCCGGGACCGAGACGGCCGTCCTCGCGGGCGGCTGCTTCTGGGGCATGGAAGATCTCATCCGCCGCCAGCCCGGCGTGATCGACACCCGGGTGGGCTACACCGGCGGGGAGAACGACCACGCGACCTACCGCAACCACCCCGGTCACGCGGAGGCCGTGGAGATCGTGTTCGACCCGAGTGCGACGACCTATCGCGACATCCTGGCCTTCTTCTTCCAGATCCACGACCCGTCGACGCTGAACCGTCAGGGCAACGACATCGGGTCGAGCTACCGGTCGGCGATCTTCCCGCTCACCCCCGAGCAGGAGCAGGTCGCCCGCGACACGATCGCCGACGTCGACGCCTCCGGGCTGTGGCCGGGGAAGGCCGTCACGACGATCGAGCCCGCCGGTCCGTTCTGGGAGGCCGAGCCCGAGCACCAGGACTACCTGATCAAGTACCCGAACGGCTACACGTGCCACTTCCCCCGCGCCGGCTGGGTCCTCCCGAAGCGCGAGGACGCCACCGCCTGATCCCCGAGACCCCGCTTTCGCGCCGAGACCCCCTCCTGCACACGCATGCAGGAGGGGGTCTCGGCGCATAGACGGGGTCTCGGCGCGCTCAGGACCCGGCGAAGAAACCGAGCGCGGCCTCCTTGAAGTCGCGGGAGCCGGGGGCGTTGAAGTGGTGGCGGTTCGGGAGCTCGACGAAGCGGGCATCGGGAGCCGCGGCCGCCAGTGCCCGGGAGCCCTCGATGATCGCGTCCTTCGATCCTGTCGCGAACAGCAGCGGCACGACCGGGGCGTCCGCGGGATCGGGATCGATCGTGCCGGAGCCCCGAAGTCCCTCGGCCAGGGCGATGAGCGCGCGCAGATCGTTCCCGGGCACCCGCTCGGTCAGCGCGATGTAGTTCTGCGTCGTGCGGTCCTCCACCGGGGTGCCGTCCGCGATGTACGCGCGCACCTGGTCGAGGTCGAGACGCGCGAGGGGGATGCCGTCGGGGACACCGCCCAGGACCGCCCGGCCGATCCGATGCGGGAGCTCGCGGGCCACCTCCCACCCCACCCGGGCTCCGAGCGAGTAGCCGAGGTAGAACGCGTCGTCGACGAGGTACGTGTCCATGACGGTCTCGACGTCGGTCACGAGGTTGCGGATGGCGTAGGCGTCGGACTCGTGCGGCTTGTCGCTCTGCCCGTGGCCCCGCTGGTCGAGTGCGAGCACGCGGTACCCGGCCCTGGTCAGCTCGCGCACCCAGCCGGTGAGCACCCAGTTGTCGCGCGCGCCCGAGGCGAAGCCGTGCACGGTCACCACGACGGGGGCGTCGAGCTCCCCCCACGTGTACGTCGCCAGTCGTGTGCCGTCCGCCGCATAGACGTGCTGCGGGGCGGGCATCTCGGTGAGGTCGGAGAGGGGAGCAGCCACCCCACCATCCTCCCCCCACTCCTCCCTTCCCTGGCGCCGAGACCCCGGTTACACGCCGAAACCCCCTCCCCGCGGTGTCGCGGAGAGGGGGTTTCGAGGAGAACCCGGGGTCTCGGGTCAGACGCGGTCGCGCAGAGCGGCGCCGAGCTCGGCGTCCACGTTCGTCCAGTACTGGAAGAAGCGCTCGCGGATGGCGTCGACCGTGATCGAGCGGCCCTGGCCGGTCAGCACCTCCAGGAAGCGGGCGCGCTGCGGGCCGTCGAAGACCTCGCGGTACAGCGTGCCTGCCTGACCGAAGTCGTCGTCCTCGGCGTGCAGCGTCGCGGCGGAGCGGGTGAGCTCGCCGTCCGCCGACCAGTTCACCTCGATGCCCTTGGCCGGGTCGGCCTCGGGGCCACCGGGAGTCCCGAAGGAGTTCGGCTGGTAGGTGCGGTGCGCGGCGTCGTTGTACTGGTACCGCATCGAGCCCTCGTGCTGGTAGTTGCGGGTCTCGGCGGCGTGCGGCTGGTTCACCGGCAGCTGGTTGTAGTTCGCGCCGATGCGGTGCCGCTGGGCGTCCGGGTAGGCGAAGATCCGGCCCATGAGCATCTTGTCGGGCGAGAGGCCCGTGCCGGGCACCTGGTTCCCGGGCGTGAAGCCGGCCTGCTCGATCTGTGCGAAGAAGTTCTCCGGGTTGCGGTTCAGGGTCAGCGTGCCGACCTTGATGCGCGGGTAGTCCTTCTTCGAGATCGTCTTGGTGAGGTCGAAGGGGTTGAAGCGGTAGTCCTTCGCCTCCTCGTACGGCATGATCTGCACGTAGAGGTCCCACTTCGGGAAGTCGCCCTCGGCGATCGACTGGAACAGGTCGCGACGGTAGTGGTCTGCGTCGGAACCGGCCAGCTGCTCGGCCTCCTCCGGGCTCATCGCCTCGACACCCTGGTGGGAGACGAAGTGATACCGGACCCAGAACACCTCGCCCTCGGCGTTGACCCACGAGTAGGTGTGCGAGCCGTAGCCGTTCATGTGACGCCAGCTGCGGGGCAGACCGCGCTCGCCCATCAGATAGGTGACCTGGTGGGCGGTCTCGGGCGAGAGCGTCCAGAAGTCCCACTGCATGTCCGCGTCGCGCAGGCCGGAGTCGCCGAGGCGCTTCTGGGAATGGATGAAGTCCGGGAACTTGATGGCGTCGCGGAGGAAGAACGTCGGGGTGTTGTTGCCGACGATGTCGAAGTTGCCCTCGGTCGTGTAGAAGCGCAGCGAGAACCCGCGCACGTCGCGCCAGGTGTCGGGGGAGCCCTGCTCGCCGGCGACGGAGGAGAAGCGGATGAGCGTCTCGGAGGTCGCGCCCGGCTGGAACACGGCCGCCCTGGTGTACTTCGAGACGTCCTCGGTGACGACGAACTCGCCGAACGCGCCGCCGCCCTTGGCGTGCGGATTGCGCTCCGGCACCCGCTCGCGATTGAAGGAGGCGATCTTCTCCACCAGGTAGTGGTCGTGCAGCACGGTGGGGCCGTCGGGGCCCACCGTCAGCGAGTGAGCGTCGCTCGCGATCGGCGCTCCGGCCTGTGTCGTCGTGGCCGGACGGCCCGCGTCGGTGGGGTTGGTCATGGTCTTCTCCTTCTCCGCGCGGACATGCCGAACGGACCCTCGGGGAGGGGATCGGTGGATGCGCCTACGCGGCGTTCTGGCAGCTGGGGCAGAGGCCCCAGAAGGTGACTTCGGCTGTCTGCACGGTGAAGCCCCCCGTCGAGGACGGAGTGAGACACGGCGCCTCGCCGACGACGCAGTCCACATCGCCGACCGCACCGCAAGAGGTGCAGACGACGTGGTGGTGGTTGTCGTCGATGCGCCGTTCGTACAGCGCCGCGGAGCCTGCCGGTTCGATCCGGCGGATGAGGCCCGCCGTCGTCAGGTCCGCGAGGATGTTGTGCACCGACTGGATCGACGTGGTCGGAAGCACGTCGGACACAGCGCGGTAGACCCGCTCCGCATCCGTATGGGCCATGGAGCCGAGAGCCTCGAGAACGGCGACGCGGCCCGCAGTCGCACGCAGCCCGGCGTCGCGCAACGCCGAGTCGAGTTCCGTCTCCATACGCTCGACTCTACACGTGTTTTGAGTGATTCAAAAGAGAATGCCGGGATGCCGGGCGCGTCGCCGCCGTCAGACGAAGCGGACCGTCTGCTGCAGCCGGGTGCGGATATCGAACAGCTCGTTGCCGCCGATGGCCCGCGCCCCGGGGACGCCCTGCCGCAGCACCATCGCCAGCGCGCTGCGCCGCACCACCACGACCGGGACCCCGCGAGTGCTGCCGAGCGGGGTGACCGCCTGGGCGAGGTCGTCGTCGGGGAGCACCACGATCGCCCCGCCGAACTTCACCTTCGCGGCCTTCGCCACCGCGCGCATCCGGGCGAGAGCCGCCGTGACCGGGGCTCGTGTGCCGAGGCTCGGGGCGGTGATCTCCCCGCGGCGGAATCCCACGATCCCGCCGAAGTCCTCGGACATGACGCCGTAGAGGCCGGAGGGGCTGAGCACCACGTGGTCGAGCTTGTCCTCGGCGGTCTGTCCTGCGGCGACGTCGTGCCAGACCGTGAAGCCCATGCCGAGGTCGGAGACCGTGCGGGCCGTGGCCTCCTCTGCGAGCGCGTCGGCGAGCAGCCGCCGGAGCTCCCGCGGGGCGGCGCGGACGAGGGCCGGGGCGTACGGATCGGGGACCTCGACCCCGTGACCCGCCCACTCGCGGATCAGGGAGAGGTAGCGTTCGCGGCGCCAGCCGCCGGGGTGTCCGTAGGAGCGGGCGCGCGGCCGGGTGTCGGTGCGCACGGTCTGCGGACGCCAGCCGCTCCATTCGCCGCCATCGTCGGTCAGGCCCGCGCGGCGGTCGTACGCGGCGCGGTCCTCCGCGGTGCCGATGAGCTCCCACGCGCGCTGGACCTGGATGAACACGGCCGCGTCGCCGCCGGTGTCGGGATGGGTCTGCCGCAGCCGCAGCCGATACGCCCGCCGGAGCTCGACGTCGTCGATGGCCGGATCCACGCCGAGGATCTCGTACGGCGAGGC
Source organism: Microbacterium sp. LCT-H2 (assembly GCF_001866135.1). GTDB lineage: Bacteria > Actinomycetota > Actinomycetes > Actinomycetales > Microbacteriaceae > Microbacterium. The sequence goes on along the minus strand of NZ_MODW01000004.1, from coordinate 318,180 downwards.
CGAGAGCGGACTGTCGAACATCGCTCTCCTTCCGCGACCGCGGCGTCCAGGATATCCGTCGGACGGTGTGCGACCGCCGGGAGGCCTCAATCCGCGACGTCGACGATCCGCTCGATCCCGACGACCGGGGCCACCGCGCCCCCGGACGCGGCGGCGAGGTCGGCGCTCAGACGCGGAAGCGCGGCAGCGGGCACCCACAGCTCCAGCTGTGCGGAGGCCCCGTAGGCCGGCGTGCCGAGCGTGGCCCCGTGCGACGCCGCCCAGTCACGGAGCAGGTTGTCGTAGCGGCCGGCCTCGGCGTGCGGGACCTCGACGGTCGCCTGGGTGAGCGCCGCGCGACGGACGAGTGCGGCACGGTCGAGCGTCTCGGACACCGCCGTGGAGTAGGCGCGGATGAGGCCGCCCGCCCCGAGCTTCACCCCGCCGAAGTAGCGGGTGACCACCGCGACGACGTCCGTGAGGCCGCGACGCCGGAGGACCTCGAGCATCGGAACGCCGGCCGTGCCGGAGGGCTCGCCGTCGTCCGAGGAGCGGGCCTGATCCCCGTGCAGGCCGGTCACCATCGCGGTGCAGTTGTGGTTCGCGTCCCAGGCGCGCTTCCGGATCGTCGCGATGACGGCTTCGGCTTCGGCCACCGAAGACACGGGCGCGACGTGCGTGAGGAAGCGCGACTTCCGGATGACGAGCTCGTGGTCGACGGCCGCCGCGATCGTCGCGGGGAACGGGGGCGGTGTCGACATCGGCCCCACGATACCTCCGTTCGAATCGCCCGATTGGTCCCGAATCCGGGCCGGATGCCGCCAATCGGGCGATTCGAACCGGGTCGACCGAACGATGGAGGCGCGCAGCGGCCTGGCGGACGAGAATGTCAGCATGCCAACCGGAGACATCGCCGAGACCGACCACCCCGGAGGGCGGACGGGAGCACGCACGCGCTCCTGGGGGCGCCTGGTCACGTCGCTCCGTATCGGCCAGGCCGTCATCACCGTCGTGCTCACCGTCGTCGGCGTCGTCCGCTCCCTCGCCGACGGGGTCCCGGTGCCGTGGCTGCTCGCGACCGCCCTCGCCTTCCTCGGCTGGTACGGCGGCGGACTCCTGCTCTCCTCCCGCACGCACGACCGGGCGCTCGCCGCCGGCTGGCTGCTGGGGCTCACGGCCATCTGGCTGGGGGCGGTGACGTTGTCGCCGGAGTTCGTCTGGCTCGCGTTCTCGCTGTGGCTGCTCGCCGGCTTCCTGCTGCGACGGCGATGGGCCGTGCTGCTCAGCATCCTCATCCTCGCCGTCGTGATCGTCGCGCCGCTGCTGCACACCGGGACGACCACCTACGCGAACGTGATCGGGCCGCTGGTGGGCGGCATCTTCGCCCTCGGGATCTCCCGCGGCTACCTGGAGCTCGTCCGCGACGGGCGGGAGCGGCGGCGACTGATCGCATCCCTCGTCGCGACGCAGCAGGAGATGGCGGCCCTCCAGGACGAGCTCGCCCGGACCCAGCGGGAGTCCGGCGCCGCCGCCGAGCGCACCCGGGTGTCGCGCGACATCCACGACACGGTCGCCCAGAGCCTGTCGTCTATCGTCCTGCTGGCGCGGTCGGCGGCCGAGCACGAGGACGGCCGCGATCGGGCGCTCGGACAGATCGGGGCGCTCGCCGCGGAAGGGCTCGCCGACGCCCGACGCATCGTCGACGACCTCATGCCCGCCGAGCTGGACGGCTCCGCGCTGAGCGACGCCCTCGCCCGGATGCTGGAGCGCCTGACCGCCGAGACCGGGATCGCGGCCACCTTCCATGCCGACGAGGATCTGCCGGCGCTCGGCCTCGACGCCGAGGTCGCCCTGCTGCGGACGGCCCAGTCCGCGCTCGCCAACGTGCGCAGCCATGCCGGCGCCACTCGTGTCGTGGTGACGCTCGCGGACGCCGGCGACGCGGTGCGGCTGGACGTGGTCGACGACGGTCGCGGCTTCGACCCGTCGCGGCTGGAGTCAACGGGGCCCGGCGGCGGCTACGGTCTGCGGGCGATGCGCGCTCGGCTGCGTGAGCTCGGCGGCGGTCTCGACGTGGAGAGCGCCCCGGGCGACGGCACCGCGCTGTCCGCCCACCTGCCCCTCGGAGGCCGGTCGTGACCCCCGTGCGGATCCTGCTCGTCGACGACCATCCCATCGTGCGCGCCGGTGTGCGCTCGCTGTTCGACCGCCGCGATGACGCCGAGGTCGTGGGCGAGGCCGCGTCGGGGGAGGAGGCGGTCATGCTCGCCCGGCACCTCCGTCCCGACGTCGTCCTCTGCGATCTGCGGCTGGGGGCGGGCATGGACGGCGTGCAGACGACGGCGGCGCTCCGGGCGCTCGACCCGGCGCCGGCGGTGCTCATCCTCACGACATTCGACCGCGACGCCCAGATCCTCGGCGCGATCGAGGCGGGGGCGGCGGGGTATCTGCTCAAGGACATCGACCCGGAGGACATCGTCCGGGCCGTTCGGCAGGCCGCGTCGGGCGGGCAGGCGCTGACGCCGGAGCTCACGGCGCGCGTCGGCCGCGCCCTCCGCGCCCCGCGGGTGCAGCTCACGGGGCGCGAGCTCGACGTGCTGCGGCTGCTCGACACCGGGGCCTCGAACCGGGAGATCGCGAAGGCGCTGTTCGTCACGGAGGCGACGGTGAAGACCCACCTCGTGCACGTCTTCGAGAAGCTCGGGGCCGACAGCCGCGCGAAGGCGGTCGCGATCGCCAGGGAGTCCGGTCTGCTCTGACGCCCGCGGTCTCAACCATTCGATGGATCCGCGGCGACGGCTCCCCGGCGAGGCTGGAGGCAGACAGAAAGGACTCCCATGCGCAGGCTCTTCACCGCCGCGTTCGCCTCCATGCTGGTGGGCGTCGCCTCCGGACTCTTCTACCGCGAGTTCACCAAGATCAACGGCTTCCCCGAGGGGGCGCCGACACAGCTCGGACTCGTGCACACGCATCTGCTCGTGCTGGGCTTCGTCGTCTTCCTCGTGGTGATGCTCCTGGAGAAGGCGTTTGCGCTCTCCGAGAGCCGGCTGTTCGGCTGGTTCTTCTGGACCTACACCGCCGGGCTCGTGCTGACCTCGGCGATGCTCGTCTGGCACGGCTGCCTCACGGTGCTCGGCCAGGAGTCGACGAAGATGATCGCCGGCATCGCGGGCGTGGGGCACATGCTGCTCGCCGCCGGCATGGTGCTGCTGTTCCTCGCGCTCCGCCCCCGCGTCTTCGCCCCGAAGGTCGCGGCCGCACGGCCCGCGACCCTCGAGTCGGTCGCCTGACGCTCAGTCGGCCGGGATCGTGTCGTCGCGCAGGTACGCGATGTGCGCGGCGTGGCGCTCCAGGTGGTGCGGCGACTTCCGCACGAACAGCCAGGCGACGATGAGGATCGCGAACCAGATCGGTGTCACCAGCAGGGCGATCAGGGTGTCCGGCTGGGTGGTCAGCGCCCAGAGGATGAACAGGAAGAACGCGAGCACCACGAACACCATGAACACGCCGCCCGGCATCTTGAACGCCGAGGTCGCCGCCTTCTCCGGACGACGGCGCCGGTACACGAGGTAGCTGCAGAGGAAGATCGTCCACACGAACATGAAGCACACGGCCGACACCGTGGTGACCATCTCGAACGCCGTGCCGATGTCCTTGCCCGCGTAGAGCAGCACGACGCCGGACAGCAGCAGGATGCAGGACAGGAACAGGGCGTTCTGCGGCACGCGGCGCTTCGAGAGCCGGCCGAAGAGCCGGGGGGCGTCGCCGTCCTGCGCCAGCCCGAAGACCATGCGCGAGGTGGAGTAGATGCCGGAGTTCGCGCTGGACATCGCGGAGGTGAGCACCACGAGGTTGACGACGGTGGCGGCGATGCCGAGTCCGGCGAGGGCGAACATCGCGATGAAGGGGCTCTCGCCGGCGACGTACTCGGTCCACGGCGTGACGGACATGAGGATGATGAGCGCGCCCACGTAGAACAGCAGGACCCGGATCGGGATGGCGTTGATGGCCTTCGGGAGGTTGCGCTTCGGGTCCTTGGTCTCCGCGGCGGCGGTGCCGACGAGCTCGATGCCGACGAACGCGAACACCGCGATCTGGAAGCCGGCGACGAAGCCGAGGAAGCCGTGCGGGAACATGCCGCCGTGCTCCCATAGGTTCGCGAAGCTCGCGGTGCCGGCGTCGTGGGAGAACCCGGTGAGGATCATCACCAGGCCGGTCACGATGAGGGCGACGATCGCGACGATCTTGATGAGCGCGAACCAGAACTCCATCTCCCCGAAGGCGGCGACGGTCGGCAGGTTGAGCGCCAGGAGGATCACGACCACGAGGAGGCCCGGGATCCACAGCGGGACGCCGGGGATGAGCGCGTCGGTGTACCCGGCGATCGCGATCACGTCGGCCACGCCCGTGACCACCCAGCAGAACCAGTACGTCCAGCCCGTGAAGAAGCCTGCCCACGGGCCGAGCAGGTCGCTCGCGAAGTCGCTGAACGACTTGTACTTGAGGTTCGACAGCAGCAGCTCGCCCATCGCCCGCATCACGAAGAACAGCATGAACCCGATGATCATGTAGACGAAGATCACGGAGGGGCCGGCGACCGAGATCGTCTTGCCGCTGCCCATGAACAGGCCCGTGCCGATCGCGCCGCCGATCGCGAGCAGCTGGATGTGCCGGTTGCTGAGCGCGCGCCGCAGGTGCTCCTCGCCTCCGGCTCCGTTCTGCCCCTGGCGGATGGCCCCCGTGTCTTGCTTCGTCACGCTCATCTCCTCCGGTCGTCGTCGACTGATGCAGAGTAACCACCGCGGCCCGCTCGTCCGAAATCGACGGCTCCCGCGACGGCAATCCGGCTCGAGGTGTTCCGTTCGCCCGAAACGATTCGATAAACTGGGCGCACCCTCGATCCATCCCCTCCTTCCCTGCGAGCCCCTTCCTTCATGGCCACCACCCTCACCACGGGCCGTCCGTGGCGCGTCATCCTCGCGTTCTCGATCCCGCTCCTGCTCGGCAACGTCGTGCAGCAGCTCTATCAGTTCGCCGACGCGATCGTCGTCGGACGCCACCTCGGCGTCCAGTCCCTCGCCGCCGTCGGCGCGACGGGCAGCCTGCTCTTCCTGCTCCTCGGCTTCGCCTGGGGGCTGACGAGCGGCTTCGCCATCCCCATCGCCCAGGCCTTCGGTGCGCGCGACGACGCCGCCGTGCGCCGCTCGGTCGCGACGGGTGTGCTCCTCAGCGGCATCACGAGCGTCGTCCTCACGGTGGTCGCCCCCCTCATCGCCGGCCCGATCCTGGCGCTGCTGCAGACGCCGCCCGAGCTCATGGCCGAGGCGACGGTGTTCACGCAGATCAGCTTCCTCGGCGCGGGCGCGACGATGTTCTTCAACTACCTCTCCGCCATCATCCGCGCCATCGGCGACTCGAAGACCCCGCTCGTGTTCCTCACGGTCTCCTGCGCGCTCAACGTCGGCCTCGTCGTGCTCATGGTCGGTCCGCTGGAGTGGGGCGTCGCGGGTGCCGCGCTCGCCACCGTGGTCGCACAGGCCGTCTCCGTGATCCTGTGCCTGGAGTTCGTGCGCCGGCGGCTGCCCATGCTGCACCTGCGGCGCTCCGACTGGCGCATCTCCCGCACGGACATCGCCGACCACCTGCGCCTCGGCCTCCCCATGGGCTTCCAGGCCTCGATCATCGCGATCGGGACCCTCACGGTGCAGGTCGCCCTCAACACGCTCGGCGCCGACGCGGTCGCGGCCTACACGACGGCGTCCCGCGTGGACAGCCTGGCGGTCGCCCTGCTCTCCTCGCTCGGGCTCGCCGTGTCGATGTACGCGGCCCAGAACCACGGTGGCCGCCGCCCCGACCGCATCCGGCGCGGTGTGGTCGAGGCCACCTGGATGGCGGTCGCCGCGGCGATCGTCCTCGGCGGGCTGCTCATCGCGTTCGGCGCGCCGATGGTCCGGCTGTTCGTCGGTGACGGTTCGGACGACGTCGTCGACATGGCGCACCGCATGCTCATCATCAACGGCTGCGGCTACTGGGCGCTCGGCATGCTCTTCGTGCTCCGCGGCGCGCTGCAGGGACTCGGCCACACGCTGGTGCCGACGGTCACCGGCGTGATCGAACTCGTGATGCGCGTCGTCGCCGCGGTGGTCCTCGGGGCGATGATCGGGTTCGACGGCGTGGCCCTCAGCAACCCGCTCGCCTGGGTGGGTGCGATCGTGCTCCTCGTGCCGGCCTACGTCAAGGCGCATCGCGCGCTCGCGACCCAGCCGGTGGCCCCGGCCGAGGCCACCGAGACCTCCGCGATCGCGATCGTCGGCCCCACCGACGGCTCGATGGTGGTCGACGCGGTCGTCACCCGCCCCGTCCGCGTCGTGCGCCCGCGGCGACTGCGGTGGCCGGTCCGGCGCTGATCCGCGGATATCCACCGGAAGGATGACCCGGATCGGACTTGAGACGGATGGCCTTCCGGAGAGACACTTCTAGTGTCGAAGGTGCGGAGGGGTTCCGCCGGACGGGGGGTCGTCATGACGACATTGGGAGTGGCCAGAGACCTGGCCGCCATTCTGGTACCGATCGGATACGTGGGCGCGGCGCTGGCCGCGGTCTGCGCGATCGTGGCCGCGATCGCGATCATCCGCGGAGCCGGGGGGCTCGCGGGCGGCGCGGTCGGACTGTGGATCGTGTGCGCGCTGATGAGCTTCACCGCGAGCTTCGCGAACCAGTGGCTTCCGCTGATCGCGGCGGGCGCGTCGCTCGCGGGCATGCTCGTGATCGGCGGGATCGTGCGCGCGATGCTCACGGCCGGCGGCTTCGAGTCGCGACGCCGGGCCGCGCGCGTGAAGCCGGCGCCGGCGACCACGACGACGGCCACGCTCAAGACCGGCTCGACCGCGACGCCCACGGCGCCGGTCGCCGTCGTCTCCTAGCGCTCAGCGGTAGTCGCGGTCGCGGTGCTGCCGCGCCTCGTCGCCCGCGGCCACGCGGGCGCTCTCGCGCGCCCGCAGCTCGACGCGGCGGATCTTCCCGGAGATCGTCTTCGGCAGCTCGGGCACGAACTCGATGATCCGCACCCACAGGTGCGAGGAGAGCCGTTCGTGCGCGTAGCCGAACACGGCGCGCGCGGCGGCCGCCTCGTCCGCGCCCGCGTCCGGCGTCAGGCACACGTACGCCTTCGGGACCGCCAGGCGCGTGGGGTCGGGGCTGGGGATGACGGCTGCTTCGACGACGAGGTCGTGCTCCAGCAGCACGGACTCGAGCTCGAACGGCGAGATCTTGTAGTCGGAGGCCTTGAACACGTCGTCGGAGCGTCCGATGTAGGTCAGGTAGCCGTCGGCGTCGCGCACGGCGATGTCCCCGGTGTGGTGGAAGCCTCCGGCCCGCGACTCCGCGGTCTTCTCCGGATCGTCGTAGTACCCCGCCATGAGGCCGAGCGGCGGCTGCGCGAGGTCGAGCGCGATCTCGCCCTCGTCCTCCACGACCGCGCCCGTCGACGGGTCGAGCAGCACGACCGGGTAGCCGGGCAGCGGACGGCCCATCGACCCGACCTTGACCGTCTGCCCGGGGGAGTTGCCGATGCAGGCCGTCATCTCGGTCTGGCCGAAGCCGTCGCGGATCGTGCCGCCCCACGCCTCGCGCACCCGGTCGATGACCTCGGGGTTCAGCGGTTCGCCGGCGCCGACGAGCTCGCGCGGAGGGTGCGCGAGCCGCGAGAGGTCGGCCTGGAGGAGCATGCGCCAGACCGTGGGCGGGGCGCAGAACGTCGAGACGTGGTGGGTGTCCATGACCTCCATGAGCGTGTTCGCGTCGAAGCGGTCGTAGTTGTAGACGAACACCGTCGCCTCGGCCAGGAACGGCGAGTAGAAGCTCGACCAGGCGTGCTTGGCCCACCCGGGGGAGGAGATGTTGAGGTGCACGTCGTCCGGGCGTACGCCGAGCCACCACATCGTGGAGAGGTGGCCGACCGGGTAGGAGACGTGGGTGTGCTGCACGAGCTTCGGGCGGTTCGTCGTGCCGGAGGTGAAGTACAGCAGGGCCGTGTCGCCGGCGGGCGTCGGGCCGTCCGGGACGAACTCCCCCGTGGTGGTGGCGGCATCCGCGAACCGCTTCCAGTCGGCAGGTGACGACGCACCCACGCCGATGCGCAGCACGTCGGGGTCGATCCCCTCGAGGCGGTCGGCCAGGGCGCCGAGGGTGACGACGGCGCCGGCGCGGCCGTGTTCGATGCGGTACGCGAGGTCGGAGGCCGACAGCAGTGTCGAGGTCGGGATCGACACCGCGCCCAGCTTCGTGATCGCGAGCATCACCTCCCACAGCTCGATCGTGTTGTTGAGCATGACGATCACGTGGTCGCCGCGGCCGATGCCGAGGCCGCGCAACCAGGCGGCGACCTGGTCGGAGCGGGCGGAGAGCTCGCCGTACGTCCAGGAGCGGAGGCTGAGGTCGGCCTCGACGATCTGCACGGCCGGACGGTCGGGGTTCTCCCCCGCGATGACGTCGAACCACTCGAGCGCGAAGTTGAAGGCGGTCAGGTCCGGCCAGGCGAACTCGCGGCGTGCGGCGTCATAGTCCGTGGCGTGCGTGAAGAGGAGGTCCCTCATCCCGCGGATCGCTTCGGTGGCGGGGGTGGCACGACGGCTCATGGTGCTCCTTTGCAACGGCGTCCCTCCATCCTGCCCCCTCGTTCAGCGGGGGAGGAAACCCGTGCCGTCGCGGAGTTCGAACACGAGCTGGGTCTCGGTGCCGCGGACGTCGGGGTGGACGGTGATGTGCTCGAGCACGATGTCGCGCAGAGCGGTCGCGTCCTGGACGGCCACGTGCACGAGGAAGTCGTCGACGCCGGCGACGTGGAACACCTGGAGCACGCGGGGGATCGCGACGAGCGCGTCGAAGAGCGCCGTGACCTTGGGTCCGGTGTGATGCGCGAGACGGACCTTGATGATCGCCTGCAGCGGGTAGCCGAGCGCGGAGCCGTCAAGGCGGACGCGCGTGTCGCGGATGACTCCGCGCTCGCGCAGGCCGCGGATCCGGTGGGCGCAGGTGGATTCCGCGAGTCCGAGGCGGCGGGCCAGAGCTTTGTTGGTGACGGCCGCATCGCGGCTCAGGGCGGCGAGCAGCTCCAGGTCGATCTCGTCGAGTTGCGCTTTCGCCAACGTGCCCTCCTTGCTGCCATCTGATGTTGCAGAGAATAGCGGGGATCCTCGACTTCATGACGTGTTCTGTCGATGATCTGCGGAAACGTCGCGATTCGGCCAGCGTGGAGGGATGACCGCACCGCTGCATCCCGACACCGTGGCCGTCCACAGCGGCCGTGCCGACCTCGAGGCGCTCGGGGTCCACGCCCTGCCGATCGACCTCTCCACGACCAATCCGCTGCCCGACGTCGAGCGCGGCGGTGACTCGTACGAGGCGATGGCCACCGGGGGCCGCCCGCCGCAGGACGGCAGCATGGTCTACGCCCGCCTCTGGAATCCGACGGTCGCGCGCTTCGAGGATGCGCTCGCCGAGCTGGAGCACGCCGAGGCCGCCGTCGCCTTCGGCTCCGGGATGGCGGCCATGACCGCCGTGATCCTCGCGCACACGGGTGCCACGGGGGCGCGGCACGTCGTCGCGGTGCGTCCGCTCTACGGAGGGACCGACCACCTGCTGGGGTCCGGGCTGCTCGGTGTGGAGACGACGTACTGCGGGCCCGATGAGGTCGCCGCCGCCCTCCGGCCCGACACCGGACTCGTCGTCGTGGAGACGCCGGCGAACCCGACCCTCCAGGTCGCGGACATCGCCGAGGTCGTGCGGCAGGCGGGGGGCGTGCCGGTCGTGGTCGACAACACGTTCGCGACCCCCGTGCTGCAGAACCCGATCGACCACGGCGCGGCGATGTCGCTGCACAGCGCCACCAAATACCTCGGCGGCCACGGTGATGTCATCGCCGGCGTCGTCGCCTGTGACGAGACGACCGCGGAGGCGCTGCGTCGCGTGCGTGCGGTGACCGGGGGGCTCCTGCACCCGCTCGGCGCGTACCTGCTGCACCGCGGTCTCACGACCCTGCCGGTCCGCGTGCGGCACCAGCAGGAGAGCGCTCGTCGCATCGTGCAGTGGCTGGTCGATCGACCCGAGGTCGCCGAGGTCTTCTATCCCGGGCTCGACGGGGATCCGCGCGGCATCCTAGAACGGCAGCTCCGCGGGCCTGGGGCGATGATCGCCCTGCGGCTGCGCGGCGGCTATGCAGCGGCCGCAGCGGTGGCCGGGGCGACCCGCCTCTTCACGCACGCCGTGTCGCTCGGAGGCGTGGACTCCCTCATCCAGCACCCCGCCGCGCTCACGCACCGCCCGGTCCCCGCGGAGGCGCGTCCCGCCGCCGACGTCCTGCGCCTGTCCATCGGCCTCGAGGACGTCGACGATCTCCTCGCCGACCTCGCGAACGCCTTCGCCACTCTCGCCGACCCACCCCTTTCCGTGCCTCCCACCCCGGAAAGTGCGTCACATGTGGGGGTGGCTCGTACGTAGGGGGCCGGGTCGGCGATTGTGTGAGAGTGACAAGAAACTGAGTATCGTCTGAGGTGGGACTTGGTACCTGACGGCAAAACCGGGGGTGGTGGACAGGGCGGGGCCTACAGTCGCGGTTGGCAACGACGCCACTGACCTCGGGAGTCCTCAATGACGAGTGAAAAAACCCACGCGCACGGCCTCGGCATGCGCATCGCCGTGACCGTCCTCAGCCTCCTGCTGGCGGCGATGGTGCTGTTGTTCTTCGCCACGATGAGCAAGGTGTCCGCGGGCGCCTCGGAGCTCGCGGACGGCACGACCACCGCGCAGGGGGGATCCTCGGACCTCGCCGCGGGTGCCGCCGACCTCGCCGCGGGAGCCGACGAGTTGGCCGCGGGCACGCAGGATCTGGCGGCAGGCACCGCGACGGCGCAGCAGGGTTCCGAGAAGCTGAGCGACGGGGCGACGACGGCCGCCGCGGGCGCCACGACACTCGCCGAGGGCGCCGGAACTCTCGCGGCGGGAGCCGCCACCGCTCTCGACGGTGCCGGACGGGTGAGCGGTGGAGCGCAGACGGCGCTCGCCGGGTCGCAGGAGCTCGCGGCCAAGATGGCGGCGGCAGATGCCGGAGCCCGACAGCTCGTCGACGGCGCGACCACTCTCGCCGCCGGTGTCGACGGCGCACACCGGTACGCGAACGGCGTGCTCGAGGGCGCGACGACGCTGAGCACCACGCTGCGCGCCGGAGTGAGCGCCGATGTGCAGAAGCTCGCCCATCCGGACACGCAGACGCTGCTGACGGGCGTCGCCACGAACGCTCCCGGCAATGCGCGGACGCTCGCCGCCGGTCTGCAGGGCCTCCTCGCCGCGAACCCTGCCGATGTGCAGCTCCAGCAGCTCGCGGCGCTCGCCGCCGGCGTCGAGAAGCAGGTCGGCGCGCTGGCGGCCCCCGCCGCGGCTGCTCCGGGCCTCGCACAGGGACTCATCGGCGCCGCCGACGGCTCCGCTCGCGTCACGGCCGGCGTCGGCGCGCTCATCAACGGGGACCCCTCGAAGGGCTGGCCGGGGACCGCGGCGCTGGTCTCCCCGAAGGGCGCTCCCGCCCTGGTCGCCGGAGCGCAGACGCTGCAGGACGGCACTTCCCGGCTCGCGGCGGGCGCGGCGGATCTCTCGTCCGGGCTGCAGACCCTCTCGACCGGAGCATCGTCGCTGTACTCCGGCACCGCGGAGCTGAGCGCGGGCGCGGCGCGGCTCGACGAGGGTGCCGGAACTCTGGCCACGGGCATCGGCGCGCTCCAGTCGGGTGCCGGCGACCTCCGGTCCGGGATGACCGAACTCCGCACCGGCGCCGACGCGGTCGCCGAGGGGTCCGGCACCCTCGCGGCCGGAAGCGCGAAGCTCGACGCTGGCGCCGCGGACCTCGCGGCCGGCAACGGGCGCATCGCCGACGGCTCCGGCACCCTCGCGACGGCCACGGCGGGCGCCGCGCCCTCTCTGCTCCCGTGGATCCTCGGGATCGGTCTCGTCGGCCTGATCGCGGTCGGCTTCTGGATCGGCCACCGCGTCTCCCACCGTCGCGCGGTCCTCGCCCTCGCCTGACCGTCGACCCACCCCCTTCCGTGCGACCCACCCCCGAAAGTGCGTCACTTTCGGGGGTGGGTCGCCCTCAAGGGGGTGGGTCGGCGAGTGAAGGTCAGCGCTTCGGGAGGGGGATCGTGCCGGTGGCGATGCGCTCGGTGGGCATGCGGTCGCGATCGTAGGTGATCTCGTCGTAGCCGTGCGGAGTGGGCAGACCGTCCTCGCCGATGCTGACGAACACGATCTCGTCGATGGTGAGGATGCGCTTGCGGGTGATCATGTTGCGCGCGACGGCCCGCATGGTGAGCGACGTGGTGCCGAATCGGGTGGCCTGCAGCCCGATCTCGATGAGGTCGCCCTGCACCGCCGACGCCTCGAACGTGATCGCGGAGATGTGCCGGGTGACGACGCGGTAGTTGCCGAGCTGCACGATCGCGTAGATCGCGGCCTCCTCGTCGATCCACTTCAGCAGGCTTCCGCCGAACAGCGTGCCGTTCGCGTTGAGGTCTTCCGGGCGCACCCACTTGCGGGTGCGGAAGTTCAGGCCGTCCTCGGACTGCCATGCGGGTGCTTTCTGTTTCGCCATGCCCCGAGGCTAGGCGGGTCGTGCGTCGGCGGTGTTACGTCGCGTTTTCCGGCGGGTGCACACGCCGCCGCCCAGAGCGGATCTGCTCCGAGCGGATTCGCCTCCGCGGCCGCAGCCGGAGCCGGAGGCTAGGGACATGAGCGAAGAAAAGCCCCTCCCGCAGTTCGGCCCCGAGGCCCGGCGCGCCCTGTTCCACGAACGGGTGCTCGTCCTCGACGGCGCCCTCGACGACGACAACGGCACTCTCCTGATGACGCAGCTCCTCGGCCTCTCCGCCGAGGATCCGGCGGCCGACATCGCCCTCTGGATCCACTCGCCCGGCGGGTCCGTGCCGTCGATGCTGGCGATCCGCGACCTCATGCACCTCATCCCGAACGACGTCTCCACCCTCGCCCTCGGTCTCGCCTGCAGCGCCGGGCAGTTCCTGCTCTCCGCGGGGACGAAGGGCAAGCGGCGCGCTCTCCCGCACGCCCGGATACTGATGCACCAGGGCTCGGCGGGGATCGGCGGCTCGGCGGTGGAGATCGAGGCGCAGGCCGACGACCTCCGGCACATGCGCGACACGGTCCTCGGCCTCATCGCCGACGACACCGGTCAGCCCGTCGCCCGGATCTTCGAGGACTCCCTGCACGACCGCTGGTACACGGCGGCCGAGGCGCAGGACTACGGGTTCGTCGACGAGATCGTGCGGTCGACGGCGGAGATCATGCCGCGCCGTCGTGCGCGGGTGGGACTGGGGGCGGACGCATGAGCGGCTACACGATCCCGAACGTCATCGCCCAGCATCCTCGGGGGGAGCGGGTCATGGACGTGTACTCGCATCTGCTCGCCGAGCGCGTCATCTATCTCGGCACCGGCATCGACGCGGGGGTGGCCAACGCCCTCATCGCGCAGCTCCTGCACCTCGACGCGGACGGCCCGGAGACCGGCGTGCAGTTCTACATCAACAGCGAGGGCGGCGATCCCGGTGCCGCGCTGGCGATCTACGACACCATGCAGCACATCCGTCCGCGGATCGCGACGACGTGCGTCGGGCAGGCCATCGGTCCGGCGGCGCTCCTCGTCGCGGCGGGAGCGCCGGGGGAGCGGGCGGCCCTCGCCCACGCGCGCATCGTGCTGCATCAGCCGGCCGGTCAGTCGCGCGGAGCCATCCCGGACCTCATCCTCGCGGCCGACGAGGTCGTGCGGGTGCGCGCGGACATGGAGACGATCCTGGGTCGGCACACCGGCCGCTCCCTCGCGGAGCTCCGTGCCGACACCGACCGGGACCGGGTCTTCACCGCCGCCGCCGCCCTCGACTACGGCCTCATCAACACCGTGCTCGGTCCCCGTGATCCGGAGGCACGATGAGGTGACGGGTGCACGACGGGTCCCCGGGTTCCGTCGTGCACCCGGGGACCGGTCGTGCAGGTGAAACGGGTCAGGCGGCCAGGGCGAAGGCGCCGCGGGAGGCCGACACCGCCGCCGCAGCGGGGGTGGCCTGACGAAGCTCCTCGGCGACCGCGCTCGTGAGCTCCACGAGAGTGGCATCCAGGGCCCCGGCGATCGCGGCGATCATCTCGCTGGACGGCTCCTTCCGACCGCGCTCGACCTCGGAGAGGTACTGCGGCGAGACCCCGGCCTTCTCCGCGGTCTCGCTGAGCGTCTCCCCGCGGTCATGACGCCGCCGCCGGAGCTGATCCCCGAGCAGGTCACGCCACAGCGGCTCGGGGCCGTTCGACGGCGGACGGACGGGATGCGGGGCGAGGGGGAACGGGACGATGTCGGCCATGCCTCACGATAGGCCGCAGCCTGTGCGGCGATCGAGAGGTTCTGCTCAGAGCAGAACGCGGCTCACAGCGCCGCCGTGACGCCCGGCAGCAGCGCGCCCAGGATGTCCTGCAGCCGCTGCCGGTCCTCCGCGGACAGCGGGTCGAGGATGAGCTCGCGGATCTGGGCCACGTGGACGGGCGCGGCTGCCCGGAGCATCTCCCGGCCCTCCGGGGTCAGCGTCGCGGAGAGGGTGCGCTTGTCCGTGCTGCACGACGTCCGCTCCACCCACCCGCGCTCCTCCAGGGAGTCCAGGGCGTGGCTCAGCCGCGACCGGCTGAGTCCCGCGATGCGCGCGAGCTCGCTCATGGTGATGGCGTCCGCCCCCTGACCGGCCAGCGTGACGAGGATCGCGTAGCGGGCGTGGTTCAGGCCCACCTCGTCCTTCAGCGCCCGGTCGAGGACCTGGGGCAGCAGCTGGACGAACCGGATGATCGGGAGCCACGTCGCGAGCTCGTCGTTGTCGAGTCGCCGCGGGTGCCGCGTCTCGCTCATATCGTGCTCCTCGGAGGTCACGCCGCGGTCAGGTCGATCGTGTGCGCCGTGTGGTCGCGCTTCGCCTGGAGGTAGCGCGAGTTCGCCTCGGACAGGTGCACCTCGGTGCGCACCCGCTCGGTGACGTGGATGCCGAGGGCGTCGAGCTGTGCGGCCTTGTCGGGGTTGTTGCTGAGCAGACGGATGCGGTCCACGCCCAGCGCGCGCAGCATCTGCGCCGCGACGGTGTAGTCCCGCTCGTCCTCGCCGCGCCCGAGGGCCACGTTCGCCTCGTAGGTGTCCAGGCCCGCATCCTGCAGGGCGTACGCGTCGAGCTTGGCGTAGAGCCCGATGCCGCGGCCTTCCTGCCGCAGATAGAGCAGGAAGCCGCCCTCGGCGGCGATCCGCTCGACGGCCTCCCGCAGCTGCGGTCCGCAGTCGCAGCGCTCGGAGCCGAACACGTCTCCCGTGAGGCACTCGCTGTGCGGGCGGACGAGAGGGTCATCCCCACCGCCGGCGGAGCGGGCGAGGGCGGCCTGCCAGTCACCGAGGCCGAGCAGCAGATGCTCGCGTCCGTCCACGAGTCCATCGAAGGTCACCACGTCGGCCGTCGTGGTGAAGCCGTCCGCGAAGCGCAGGGGCACCCGCACGCGGGTGCGCTCCGCGGCGACCGTTGAAGTTTCAATCATGTGAGGAGAAACACCGGGGACGCGTGGCTATTCCCGGGCAGCGAGAACCGTGTCCGTCCGTGACGGCGACGCCACGCGCGGCGTCGCGCACTCGGTAGCCTCGCACCATGAGTCACTTCGTCTCCGCGACCGAACTCCACGACCTCCTCGACGGCGGCGCCCGGATCCGGGTCGTCGACGTGCGCTGGCGCCTCGATCGTCCCGAGGCGGGCCCGGGCGACTACCGCTCGGGTCACATCCCCGGCGCCGTGTTCGCGTCGTTGGATCAGGAGCTCTCCACGCCCGGAGCGCCCATCGAGGGGCGGCACCCGCTCCCGTCGACGGAGACCCTGCAGGCGGCGGCCCGGCGCTGGGGCGTGCGGCAGGGCGACGCCGTCGTGGCCTACGACGACACCAAGGGTCTCGCGGCGGCCCGGGCGTGGTGGCTGCTGCGGCAGGCGGGGGTCGAGGTCCGCGTGCTCGACGGCGGGCTGCGCGCCTGGACCGCGGCCGGATACGACCTGGCGACCGACGACGTCGTGCCGGAGACCGGTGACGTCGTGCTCGCGGATCCCGGCCAGGACGCCCTCTCGATCGACGAGGCGGCGGCGTTCCCGGAGACCGGGGTCCTGCTCGACGTGCGCGCCCCCGAGCGCTACCGCGGCGACACCGAACCGCTCGACCCGATCGCCGGCCACATCCCCGGTGCCCGCAACCTCCCCACCACGCGGCACCTCGACGAGAGCGGGCGCATCCGCGATCACGACACGGTGCGGGCGACGCTCGCAGAGATCGGGATCACCGCGGAGACGCCGGTCGCGGCCTACTGCGGGTCCGGCATCACGGCGGCGCACACGGCTCTGGTCCTGCACGAGGTGGGCATCCCCGCGAGGGTCTTCCCCGGCTCCTGGAGCCAGTGGTCGAACACGCCGGGCCGGCCGGTCGCGACGGGCGATCAGCCGGGCTGAGCACCCTCGCGAGGTCCGTACCCCCAGCGCAGGCCGAGGGCGCCGGGACCGAACGCCCGGCGGACCTGATGCACCGACGTGCCCCGAGGCCGGGGGAGCGCGGTGACGACGGTGCCCCCGGCGGTCTCGACGAGCTCGTCGCACCAGTCCGGCACGGCATCCGGGTGGAAGCGCGTCCACACGAGCAGCTCCCGCGCCTGGCGGGACAAGGCGTGCCCGGTCTCCCGATCCGAGGGATGTCCGGGCGCGTATTGCACCGACCACTCGACCACCGCGGTGTCCGGGGCCGTGAGGGGCTCGTCGAGCTCGATCAGCGCACCGTGCGCCTCGCCGTTCGGGTGGGAGTAGCGGGCGGTGACCCGTCCGCCCGCCACGGCCGTCAGGAGCGGCGGAGGTCCGGGGACGCCGGGGGTGAGGTCGAGGACGGGGATGGCCGTGATGACCCCGGTGGTGGACTGCACGATGCTGCGGGTGAGGCAGGAGGACACCTCGCCGTCGGCGTCCACGTCCGTGACCGAGTGGACGGTGAGCTCCCGCGACGTGTCCGGATAGGCGGCGCCGAGCGCGGCGTAGACCTCACGGACCGCCCGCTCCATGTCGACCTGCTCCAGCGGGAACCCCTGCGGGCCCAGCGGCCCCGTGCGATGCGGGCGCAGGAGCCGGCTCAACGCCCCGGTATCGAGGCCCAGCAGATCCTCGATGTCGGCGAGAGCGGCGAGCGACTGCGGTCCTTCCGGGCGGCGGGCCCCGGACCGCCAGTAGCTCAGCGTGGCCATCGAGACGCGGTTGCCCCGGTCGCGGAGCTGCCGCTGCAACCACGACAGCGTCACGGGTCTCGCGTTGATCGCGTCGCGCAGTGCCGCGGCGAACGCATCCGGCGTCGCCCCTCTGTTCTCGCCGTCCCCAAAACCCATCACAGCCCCCACCCGGTATGTGAAGAACACATCTCTAGAGTGAGCATACGACCGCACGCGCACACCTCAGGGGACCAGGTGAGCAAGTGGGTCACGGGGCTGCGATGTCGCGGGGAGGGTGCCCGACCCTGCGGCAGCGGCCCGACGCAGTGATGCCCCCCTTGCTGCGTATGTCGTGAAGCCCGGCAATCGATCTGGGGAGATCCGCCGGGCTTCACGAGCATCCCCGGGCGCTTCCGGCTCCTGGCCCCGCGTAGACTGGTAGGGAAACCCCGGAGGATCTGGCCGTCATGTCTGTCCCTGCTCGCGCGTTCACCATGCGCCACGTGCAATTGCTGCGCGCGCTGTTCGCCGCCGTCGCCGCCCTGATGATCACCTTCTCCTCGGATCACTCCGCGGCGGTCGGTCTCGCCGTCTTCAGCGGTTTCGCGCTGGTCACCGCCCTCGTGCACATCCTCGCCGCGTGGCTCGTCCTCCCGGCGGGGTCGCGCTGGTCGGCGATCCTCCTCGCGGTCGTGAGCGCGATCGCCGGCATGGCCGGCGGCGTGCCGGCCTGGCGCACGGACGACATGTTCTTCATCGTGCTCATCACCTGGGGCGTGCTCAGCGGCGGCCTGGAACTGCTCGCAGGCATCCGCGCCCGCCGCACCGGGGGAGCGCTCGCCACCGACGCGATCACCGTCGGAGCGCTGGGCGTGCTCCTCGCCGTCGTCCTGCTGCTGATCCCGTCGGGCTTCGTCCAGGAGTACACGATCGAGAAGGCGGGCACGTTCGAGCTGTCCGGCATCATCCTCGGCGTGGGGATGTTCGGAGGGTATGCGGCCATCGTCGCGGTCTTCCTCGGCATCGCCGGCCTCACCCCGAAGCGCGCGGACGCCGACGACGTCGCTGCCGCCCCCGAGAACGATGCGGCTCCTGTGGAGCACGGAGGAGAGCGATGAGCGACGACAAGCCCACTCGACGGGACATCCTGCGGCCCCTGCACCTGCTCGGCATCGCGCTCGGCTGCGGCGTGTTCGCCATGGTCGTCACCCTCGTTTCCACCGGCGCCTTCACCCTCCGCGTGAACACCGCCATCGCGAACGGCACCTATGAGGGCCTCACCCCGGTGGCGCTGAGCCTCGTCGTGGGTGGTGGCGCCTTCATCGCGACCCTCCTGATCCTCGCGATGCTCATGCTCGCCGTCGATCCCGCCGACGTCACCAAGCCCGTCGACCGCCCCGTGCTGTACGACGCGGAGGACGACGCTGCGAGCGACGGCACCACCGACGAGCAGGGACGCCCCGCCTCGTCCTGACGGAGACACCCGGCGGAATATCGGTGGGGTCGTTCCGCTTGTCCCTGGAGTGACTGCCTCCGTCGACCGCGCCTCCATCGGACTCCGGTCGGAGCGGGGACCCATCCTCGGCGCGCTCATGCTCGCCACCGGCCTCATCGCCATCGACGCGACGATCCTCGCCACCGCGGTGCCGAGCATCGTGCGCGACCTCGGCAGCTATCAGCAGTTCCCGTGGCTGTTCTCGGTGTATCTCCTGGCCCAGGCCGTGAGCGTGCCGATCTACTCGCGGTTCGCCGACACGGTGGGTCGCAAGCCGATCATCCTGCTCGGCATCGCCCTGTTCCTGCTCGGGTCCATCCTCTGCGGCTTCGCCTGGAGCATGCCGGCACTGATCGTGTTCCGCATCATCCAGGGATCGGCGCCGGGGCCGTCGCGCCGATGTCGATGACCATCGTCGGTGACATCTACACGGTCGCCGAACGCGCGAAGGTGCAGGGATACGTCGCCAGCGTGTGGGCCATCTCCTCGGTCGTCGGACCGGCGCTCGGCGGCATCTTCGCCCAGCTCGACGCCTGGCGCTGGATCTTCTGGATCAACGTGCCCCTGTGTCTGATCGCCGGATGGATGCTGCTGCGCACCTACACGGAGCAGAAGCAGACCCAGCGGCACAGCATCGACTACGGGGGAGCGGTGCTGCTGACCATCGGGCTCACAGCGCTCATCCTCGGCATGCTGGAGGGTGGGAACGCCTGGGCCTGGCTGTCCGTGCAGAGTGCCCTCTGCTTCGGGATCGGGGTGGTCGCGCTGGTGGCCTTCGGGTTCGTCGAGCGCCGGGTGGCGGAGCCGATCGTCGATCTGCGCCTCGTGACCCGTCGGCTCATCCTCACGACCACGTTGGTTTCCCTCGGCATCGGCGCGCTGATGCTCGGAGTGACCAGCTTCGCCCCGGCCTACCTCGAGGGGTCCATCGGCATCGCTCCGCTGCTGTCGGGTCTCGCGGTCGCGGCCCTGACCCTCGGCTGGCCGCTCGCCGCCGCGAACGCCGGACGGCTGTACCTGCGCATCGGCTTCCGACGCACCACGCTCATCGGTATGAGCATCACGACCGTCGCCGCCATCGCGCTCGCCGCCGTCGCCTCCTGGCCCAACCCGTTCGTCGTCGCCGGCATCGCGTTCCTCCTCGGCTTCGGACTCGGGTGGAGTGCGGCCCCGACCCTCATCGCTGCGCAGGCCTCGGTGGGCTGGGGCGAGCGCGGCGCGGTGACCGGGATGAACGCCTTCGCACGGTCTGCGGGAAGCGCCGTGGGCGTGGCGGTGTTCGGGGCGATCTCGAACGCGGTCATCGCGCAGGGGGCGGGACCGGACGACCCCACCACGATCGTCCACGCCTCGGTGTGGGTGTTCGTGGCGGTCGCGGTGACCGCCGTGCTCACGCTCCTGGCGGCGTCGTTCATGCCGAAGGACAGAGTCGAGGAGCACTCCGGGGAGTCGGGCTCCTAGCTCCTGCCGGATTCAGCGGGCGAGGCGCGCCGCGATGCCCGTGTAGGTCGCCGGGGTCAGCGCGAGCAGGCGCTGCTTGGCCGCGTCCCCGATCTCCAGACCCTCCACGAACTCGGCGAGGTCGGCGGCGCCGACCCGGTGACCGCGCGTGAGTTCCTTGAGGAGCGCGTACGGGTCCTGGATGCTCGACCGGCCGGCGACGACCTCGGCGCGGATCACCGTCTGGATCGCCTCGGCCAGCACCTCCCAGTTCACGTCGAGGTCGGCGAGCAGCACATCGCGCGAGAGCGAGATCGCGTTCAGGCCGCGGCGCAGGTTGTCGAGAGCGAGCAGCGAGTGCCCGAACGCGACGCCGATGTTGCGCTGCGTCGTGGAGTCGGTGAGGTCGCGCTGCAGGCGGCTCGTGACCAGCGTCTGGCCCAGCGACGCGAGCAGGGCGCCCGAGATCTCGAGGTTGGCCTCGGCGTTCTCGAAGCGGATCGGGTTGATCTTGTGCGGCATGGTCGACGAGCCGGTGGCGCCGGCGACCGGGATCTGCGCGAAGTAGCCGAGCGAGATGTAGGTCCAGATGTCCGTCGCGAGGTTGTGCAGGATCCCGCCGGCGTGACGCACGCGGTCGTAGAGCTCGACCTGCCAGTCGTGCGACTCGATCTGCGTCGTGAGCGGGTTGAAGCCCAGGCCCAGTCCCTCGATGTACTCGCGGGCGATGGTCGGCCAGTCGGCGTCCGGGTCGGCCGCGAGGTGGGCGGACCACGTGCCGGTCGCGCCGGAGAACTTCGCGAGGTACTCGGAGCCGGCGATCTGCGCACGCACGCGCTCCAGGCGCCAGGCGAAGACCGCGAGCTCCTTGCCCATGGTCGAGGGTGTGGCGGGCTGGCCGTGCGTGCGCGAGAGCATCGCGGCGTCGGCGTGCTCGACCGCGAGCTCGCGCAGCTTCGCGATCACGGTGTCGAGGGCCGGGAGCCAGACCTCCTCGACCGCGCGCTTGACGGTGAGGGCGTAGGACGCGGAGTTGATGTCCTCGCTCGTCGCGGCGAAGTGCGTGAGTTCGGCGATGCGGTCGAGGCCGAGCGTCGAGAGCCGGTCGCGCACGAGGTACTCGATCGCCTTCACGTCGTGCTGCGTGACGGCTTCCTTCTCGGCGAGCCAGTCGATCTCGGCCTGCCCGAAGTCGCGGTACAGCGCGCGAAGGCGCTCCTTGTCGCCGTCCGACAGCGGGCTCGTCTCGAACAGCGAGCGGTCGGTGAGGGCGATCAGCCACTCGACCTCCACCTCGACCCTGGCGCGGTTGAGCCCGGCCTCGGAGAGGAAGTCGGCGAGCCCGGTGACGGCGGCGCGGTAACGGCCGTCGAGGGGGCTGAGGGGCTGAGGCGGAAGCGAGGGCTGGAAAGTCAGGGGAGTCCTCCTGATCAGGCCCCGAGGATTCGGGGCGTGCGGGGCAGGCGCAGGGCGGGTTCGAGCTGGCGGAACAAGCCGCGAGTCGCCGTCTCGATCATACCGAGCACCGAATCGAACATCTCCGGGCCGGCGTAGTACGGGTCGGGGACGTCATGGGTCGAGGCGTCCGGGTCGAACGCGAGGAGGAGGGTCACCTTGCCGTCCTCATCCTCGTCCCTGGCCCATTCGCGGAGGATGCGCTCATGCGTGCGGTCCAGGGCCACCACGAGGTCGTTCTCGGCGAAGGAGGCGGCGGTGAACTGGCGGGCGCGATGCAGGGAGCCGTCGTACCCGCGGCGGGCGAGGGCGTCGATGGTGCGGTGGTCGGCGCGCTCTCCGAGGTGCCAGTCCCCGGTGCCCGCGCTGCGCGAGACGATCTGAGAGCCGAGACCCTGCCGCTCAGCGAGGTCCCGGAACACGACCTCCGCCATCGGAGAGCGGCAGATGTTCCCCGTGCAGACGAAGATCACACGGAAGGGATCTCGGGCTGTCACGGATCCATTCTGCCGGTCGATGCCGTTCCTGCACAGCGGGGCCGGTTCGCGGCCGGCCCTCGACCCTCCCTGCACCGTCGCGTGCCCGGTCCGGCTGTCCACCGGTCGTTGCCGCCCGAGGGGCCCTGGCCCCACCGGACGCCGCCCGGCGGAAGGCTGAGTTCATGCCGTCCTTCGTCCTCACCGCGCTCTCTCCCGGCGTCGATCCTGCGCTGCGGGCCGGAGCGCTGTCCGAGCTGGACGCCGCTCTCGCGGGGCTCGACGATCTCGCTTCCACGCTGACGGCGCTGCGTGACGCGTGCGCCTGGGAGTCCGACGGCGTCGAGGCGCTGCGGTGGGCCCTCTGGCGGCTGTCGGACGACACGGCGACGGTGCACCGGACGCTGCAGGCGTGCCGCGGGGAGGTCGAGGGCGCATGAGCGGGCTCAACATCGATCACGGCGGCGCGATCGCGGTGGATACGACGCAGCTCCGCGAGCTCGCGGAGCGGGTGCGGGCTGTCGTGCCGGTCTGCGCGGAGGTGGAGGAATCGGTGGAGCGGGTCGAGGCGCTGCTCGGCTCGGCAGCGTGGACCCCGCTGGCCTCCGCGGCCTGGTCCCTCCGCTCCGCCGTGATGGCGGTGCAGACGCTGACGGCCCGCGTCCACGAGACGGCCGCCGATCTCGACCTCATGGCCGAGGTCTACGAGGTGGTCGAGCTGCGGGCGCGGGCGGAGGTGCTGTCGCACACCGATGCCGCTGCGGCTGCCGCAGTGGAGGCGCGGTTGCGGCTGCTCCTCGCCGCCGACGAGCGTCTGGCCCCGCTCGCAGACCTGCAGGAACGGACCGCGGACGAGCGGCGCTTCCGGGGCTTGGGCGATCAGTTCGACGCCGGAGGGCTGCTCCCGCCGATGTTCCTGGGCGGCGCTGTCGTCGGCGTGACGTTGGGGCTGGGGCGTGTGCGGCCCGGGATGCTCCTCGGTGCGACGGCGGATCCGGTGCGCGTCTCCGCGGCCTCCCACTCGCGTCCGGCCGGGGCGCCGAGCGGCTTGGCGAGCGCCTTCCGCCGCATGCCCTCCGCTTCCGGTGCACAGGTGGCGATCGAGAAGTACACGGTTCCGGGCGAGTCCCCGCGCTACGTCGCCTACGTCTCGGGCAGCCGCTCGATGTCCCTCCGGGAAGGCGGCGGTGTCGAGGCCTGGGACATGAAGTCGAACATCGAGCTCTACACCGGGGGCCGGTCCGCGTCGTATCAGGCGACTCTCGACGCGCTGGCCGCGGCGGGCGCGAGACCCGGCGATCGGGTGGACGTCGTCGCCCACTCGCAGGGCGGAATGATCGCGGCGCACCTGGCGATGGAGAGCGCGTTCACGGTGACGACCCAGATCACCGCCGGGAGCCCGGTCGAGCCGACGCTGTCCGCCGACCAGACGCTCGTGCAGCTCCGGCACACCGACGACGTGGTGTCCGCGCTCGCCGCAGGAGGGGCGAGGGAGGGCACGGGGTCCGCCGACAGCTTCACCGCCCGTCGGGTGGGTGACCCCGACCCCGGGCGCCAGGACCTCGCACTCGCGACGCATTCGCTGGAGAGCTATGTCGAGACCGCGGCGATGGTAGACGCCTCCACCGACCCGCGGGCGGTGGCTCTCGACGCCTACTGGGCGGACCTCGATCGCGCCGTCACCGTCGAACGCACCGAGTACCGCGCGGAGCGTGTGCTCCCCGATCCGTGAGCCGTACGCGCCGCCGGCAGACGGGTCAGTCGCGGCGGGAGCGCTTGTTCTGCGGGCGCAGGATGAAGCCGAAGATGCCGTTGATGATCGAGATGATCAGGGCGGCTAGAACGCCCCACCAGAACGACTCGACCGTCAGGCCCCACCCGAAGCTGCTGGTGATCCAGGCGGTCAGCCAGAGCAGGAAGCCGTTGATGAGGAAGCCGATGAGGCCGAACGTGAGGATGTACAGCGGGAAGGCGACGATCTTCACGACCGTGCCGATGATGGTGTTCACCAGCGCGAAGAGGGCTCCGACCGCGAGCAGCGTCAGGACGAGCTGCAGCGTCTCGCCCGGCGGGAAGGCGCGCACCGTGACCTGGAGCACGGGGATGAGCGTGACGACCCAGATGGCGAACGCGTTGACGACGACCCGGATGATGAAGCGCATGATGCGTTCAGTCTCCCACGCGGGGCTCGCGGTGTCAGCCGCGGTCATCCACGGGGATCCGGTTCTCGCGGATGCGCCGCTCCGAATCGTCGAGGTCGATGCTGCCTGATGCGACGCCGATGACCAGATCGAAGGCATCGTCCGTCGTGAAGCGGTGCTTCCATCCGTTGATCCAGAGGAATGCCACGAAACTCGTCCACGCCGTGCGCTTGTTCCCGTCGAACAGGGGATGGTTGCGGGCCAGAGACTCGAGGAGGGCGGCCGCCTTCCGGTCCAGCGTGCCGTAGGCGTCCTCCCCGAACAGCGACGCGGCAGGGCGCGCGAGAGCTGACGCCAGGAGTCCGGCGTCCCGGACGTGGAACCCCAGGCGGCCGACGATGCGGAGGCCGTCCTCCAGAGTCAGATACTCGGTCACGCGTCTTCGAGTCGCTCGAGGAGGACCTTGTCGTTGTCGAACACGAAGTCGACGGCGGCGTCGACGAGGGCCGACCGATGAGTGTCCGCGACGAAGCGGTCGGCCGCCTCGATGAGCAGCGCATGCTTGGACGTGTGTCGCTGGGCGGCGACCTCGCCCAGCCGCGCATCGAGTTCCTCAGGGAGTCGCACCGTCATAGCCATACCAGAATGGTATCAACTCACCCTCGGCCCCGAAAGGGTGGCGGGCCACACGTCCTAGACTCGACGCGTGACCGAGCCGACCCTGCCCCGCATCCGTCCCGCCATCGCCTCCCTCGCGCCGTACCGCCAGGGTAAGCAGGCCGGTCCCGAAGCCTTCAAGCTCTCCAGCAACGAGAACCCGTTCGACCCGCTGCCCTCGGTCCTCGACGCGCTGCAGCACACGACCCCGATGAACCGGTATCCCGACGCCACGGCTGGCCGTCTCCGCGCACGGCTCGGCGCCCGCTACGGGGTCGAGCCCGAGCGGGTCCATGTCGCCTCCGGCAGCGTCGCGATCCTGCACCAGCTCGTGCTCGCCACGGCGTCCGTCGGCGACGAGGTCGTCTACGCCTGGCGATCGTTCGAGGCGTACCCCAGCCTGCCGCTCGTCGCCGGGGCGACAGGGGTGCAGGTGCCGCTGACGGCCGACGCCCGTCACGACCTCGATGCGATGGCCGACGCCGTGACCGACCGCACGCGGGCGATCATCGTCTGCACGCCGAACAACCCGACCGGACCCATCGTCACCTCCGCCGAGTTCGCGGCGTTCGTGGACCGTGTGCCGTCCGACGTGCTCATCATCCTCGACGAGGCCTACGCCGAGTTCGTCACCGCCCCCGACGCCGTCGACGGCCTGGCCGGGCGCGTCTTCGAGGCGCACCCGAACGTGGTCGTCCTCCGCACGTTCTCCAAGGCCTACGGTCTGGCCGGCCTCCGGGTCGGCTATGCGATCGGTCACGAGAAGGTGCTCGACGCGGCACGGACGACCGGAATCCCGCTGTCGGTCACCTCCGCGGCCGAGAACGCCGCCATCGCGAGCCTCGATGCGGAAGCCGAGCTCCTGGAGCGCGTCGCCGTGATCGTCGAGCGCCGCGCCCGTCTCGTCGAGGGGCTCCGAGCGCAGGGCTGGGAGGTGCCGGACGCCCAGGGCAACTTCGTCTGGCTGCCGACCGGCGCGCGCACCGACGAGGTCGCGGCGGCCTTCGTCGACGCCGACCTGATCGTGCGCCCGTTCTCCGGCGACGGCATCCGGATCTCCGTCGGCGAGGAGGAGGCCGTCGCCCGCGTGCTCGAGGTCGCAGCGACCCTCCGCTGAGCGCGGCCTCGCCCCACGAACCGCGGAATCTCGGGGTTCCGGGGAGATACGAGGGCGTCCTAGGTATGCGTGACCCGGCATGCCGGCGCGGGTAGCGTGGGGGCCGTGAGCACCTCTGAGACCCCCCTCGTGCGCGTTCTGGACGAGACCGGAAAGGTCGCCCCGACGCCGGCCGCGGAGCAGTACCTGCCGCTCATCGAGGCCATCCCCGACGACGAGCTCGCGCAGTTCTACCGCGACATGGTGGGCATCCGCGCGATCGACACCCAGGCCACCAACCTGCAGCGGCAGGGCCAGCTCGCCCTGTGGCCGCCGAGCCGCGGACAGGAGGCGGCGCAGGTCGGCTCCGGTCGTGCCGCCCGCGCCCAGGACACGATCTTCCCCTCGTACCGCGAGCACGCCGTCACCCGGATCCGCGGCGTGGACCCGGTCGACATCATCAAGCTCATGCGCGGCGTCTCCCACGGCGGCTGGGACCCGACCGACCCGAAGAACGGCAACACCCGGCTCTACACGCTCGTCCTCGGCTCCCAGGTGCTCCACGCCGCCGGCTACGCGATGGGCCTCACGTTCGACGGCCGCACCGGCACCGGCGACCCCGAGCGCGACGAGGCCGTCGTCGTCTACTACGGCGACGGCGCCTCCAGCCAGGGTGACGTGCACGAGGCCATGGTGTTCGCGGCGAGCTACCAGGCCCCGACGCTGTTCTTCCTGCAGAACAACCACTGGGCGATATCGGTCCCCGTCACCACGCAGTCGCGGGTGCCGCTCGTGCAGCGCAGCGCCGGGTACGGCATCCCGAGCGTCCGCGTGGACGGCAACGACGTCCTCGCCAGCTACGCGGTGTCCCGCGTAGCCCTCGACGAGGCGCGCGCCGGCGGCGGCCCTCGCGCCATCGAGGCCGTGACCTACCGGCTCGGCGCGCACACGACCAGCGACGATCCCACGAAGTACCGCGGCGACGACGAGGAGCTCGCGTGGGCCGGGCGCGACCCGATCGTCCGCATGCGCGCCTTCCTGGAGAACCGCGGCGCCGAGGAGAGCTTCTTCGCCGAGGTCGACGCCGAGGCCGCCGATGCCGCGGAAGACCTCCGCGCCCGCACCGTGCAGCTCGGCCCGCCCCGCGCCGACCTCATGTTCGACCACGTGTACAGCGAGCCGCATCCGCTGATCGAGGAGCAGAAAGCGTGGCGCGCCCGCTACGAGGCGTCGTTCGAAGGAGAGGGCCAGTGACCCGGGAGACCATGCCGCTGGGCAAGGCGCTGAACGCCGGAATGCGCAAGGCGATGGAGGACGACCCGAAGGTCCTCCTCATGGGCGAGGACATCGGCAAGCTCGGCGGCGTCTTCCGCATCACCGAGCACCTGCAGCGCGACTTCGGGGAGCAGCGCGTGCTGGACACCCCGCTCGCGGAGTCGGCCCTCGTGGGAACCGCGATCGGCCTCGCGATGGCCGGGTTCCGTCCCGTCGTCGAGATCCAGTTCGACGGCTTCGTCTTCCCCGCGTTCGACCAGATCACCACCCAGCTCGCCAAGCTCACCAACCGGCACGAGGGGTCGCTGCGGCTGCCCGTCGTGATCCGCATCCCGTACGGCGGGCACATCGGCGCGGTCGAGCACCATCAGGAGAGCCCGGAGGCCTACTTCACCCACACCCCCGGTCTGCGCGTGGTGTCGCCGTCCACCGCGAACGACGCCTACTGGATGATCCAGGAGGCCATCGCGTCGGACGACCCGGTGATCTTCCTGGAGCCGAAGAGCCGGTACTGGCCGAAGGGCGAAGTCGAGCTCGATGCGCCCGCCGTCCCGCTGCACTCCTCGCGGGTGGTGCGAACCGGGACCGACGTGACGCTCGTCGGACACGGCGCCATGGTCACGACTCTGCTCCAGGCCGCCGCGCTCGCCGAGGCCGAGGGCACGAGCTGCGAGGTCGTCGACGTGCGCTCGCTGTCGCCGGTGGATTACGAGCCGATCCTCGGGTCGGTGCGCAAGACCGGACGCATGGTCTACGCGCAGGAGGCTCCGGGGTTCACGAGCCTCGGCAGCGAGATCGCCGCGACCGTCATGGAACGCGCGTTCTACGCCCTCGAGGCTCCGGTGCTGCGGGTCTCGGGGTACGACACCCCGTTCCCGCCCGCGAAGCTCGAGGGCGCCTACCTGCCGGATGCCGATCGCATCCTCGAAGCCGTCGACCGCTCCCTGGCCTACTGACACCGACGTTCCATGTTCACAACTCAGGACAATCGCCCCCTTCACCCGTCCAGCGCGGGCGCAGGGGCGCGCACCGGTTCGAGTCTCCTGAGTTATGAACGTGGCCCACGAAAGGACTCCGCATGAGCACGCAGAACTTCCCCCTCCCGGATGTCGGCGAAGGGCTGACCGAGGCCGAGATCGTCGCCTGGAAGGTGGCCCCGGGCGACCGGGTCGCCATCAACGACGTCATCTGCGAGATCGAGACCGCGAAGTCCCTCGTCGAGCTGCCCTCCCCGCACGCGGGCGTGGTCGGCGAGCTGCTCGTCGACGAGGGGGCGACGGTCGAGGTCGGCACCCCGATCATCACCTTCGTGACCGACCCCGCGGCCGGCTCGGGGACCGATGCGGTCGCGCCCGGCACCGTCGCGACGGCCGAGGCGCCCGCGCCCGAGGAGGGCGGCGGGTCGGTGCTCGTCGGCTACGGCTCCGGAAGCGGCGCGACCTCGCGACGCAAGCGCCCGGCCGAGCGCCCGGTGCGGTCGTCGGTCGGCGTGATCGCGAAGCCGCCGATCCGCAAGCTCGCCCGCGACCTCGGCGTCGACCTCACGAGCGTGACGCCCACGGGCGCCGACGGCGAGGTCACCCGCGACGACGTGATGAAGCACGCCTCCCAGGCCAGCGTCTTCCGCAACATCGAGACCCCGGAGTGGGGGAGCGTGCGGGAGGAGACGGTGCCGGCGCCGCAGGCCCCGTCCGGCCTGGCGCGTGGCCTCGCGCCCGTGCGCCCGTCGGCGGCCGGCGACGACCGCACCGAGTCCATCCCGGTGAAGGGCGTGCGCAAGGCGACGTCGTCGGCGATGGTGCAGAGCGCGTACTCCGCCCCGCACGTGACGGTGTGGAAGGAGATCGACGCCACCCGCACGATGGAGCTCGTCAAGCGCCTCAAGGCCTCGCCCGACTACGCCGACATCAAGGTCTCGCCGCTGCTCATCATGGCCCGCGCGGTGATCTGGGCGGTGCGCCGGACGCCGATGGTCAACGCGGCCTGGATCGACACCGAGGCCGGGGCCGAGATCGCCGTGCGCCACTACGTGAACCTCGGCATCGCCGCCGCCACGCCCCGCGGCCTGCTCGTGCCGAACATCAAGGACGCGCAGGACCTCAGCATGAAGGACCTCGCCCGCGCCCTGAACCGGCTCACGCTCACGGCGCGTGAGGGCAAGACCCCGCCGGCCGACCAGCAGAACGGCACGATCACCATCACGAACATCGGCGTATTCGGGATGGACGCCGGCACTCCAATCATCAACCCGGGCGAGGCCGGCATCGTCGCCATGGGCACGATCAGCCAGAAGCCCTGGGTCGTCGACGGCGAGGTGCGCCCGCGCTGGGTGACCACGGTCGCCGGCTCGTTCGACCACCGCGTGATCGACGGCGACGGCATGAGCCGCTTCATCGCCGACGTCGCCTCCATCCTCGAGGAGCCCGCGCTGCTGGTGGACTGAGGTCCCTGCGCCGCAACAGGCAATCGCGCGAGATCAGGCTCTGGCGTGGGGGAGAGCCTGCTCCCGCGCGTCGGCATCATCCCCGGTGTTCGAGTGGCACCTGCGCCATGCGCTCGAGACGAATCAGGGCCAAAGGTCACTCTTCGGTCGGGACGCACGCTCGCCCGGGACGGGTGAGACCTCTTGCCTGGTGTTCCGGCCCGGGTCTACTCTCCGGCTGGGGGAGATATCCGACCGAGATGAGTCGAGATGTCCAGTCGTACATCGCAGGTGCTGGTCCGAAACACGCAGGGCGCTCGTCGTCGCGCGCGTCTGCTGCTCTCGGCAGCGTTGGCGGCGCTCCTCGGCGTCGCGGGCCTCGTGGGCGCGTCCGCCGCGGTGGCGGCACCGGGGAGCCCCGGGGTGCCGCAGGCGCCGGCGACCGCGGTCTACCTGGAGACCTTCGAGAACCAGACGGCGACCAACGGCATCCGGATCGGTCAGTACACCGGCGGGGCGGCGGCGAACACGGAGACCTACGTGACGAGCCCGAACTGGGCTCCGGTCGCCGACCAGTGCAACGGCTGGGTCCTGCGCTCGACGACACCGCGGAACGCGGTGGTGACCGGCGTGGACTCGGGCTGCGACGCCACGGCCTGGGCGTATCTCCAGGGGATGGCGACAGCCATCGGTCTGTACAAGGGTCAACCGCTGGCGGCGGCTCAGCAGAACCAGATCCTGTCGGAGTACACCAACGGCGGCTCCGCGCCCGGCCCCGGCGTCGAGTTCCAGACCGCCAAGCCCATCACCGCAGGGATCGTTCCCGGGCACTTCTACCTCATCAGCGCGGTGTACGGTGCCGCGAACTGCGTGTCCGAGGGGCCGACGTTGAACCGTGTGGATCCGCGGCTGAGCTTCAACCTGATCGTGAACCAGACCGGCAGCGGGCCCGCGCCCGGTACGGGTGGGGGCACGGTCACCACCCTCGCCAGCGGCCTCAATCCATGCACTGATCCGGCAGCGCGAGAGATCACGGTGGGCGGGAGGCTCTTCCATGTCGCGGAGCTGCAGTCCGCGGGATTCCGCGCCGACGCCACGACCACCTCGCTCGGCGTGCAGCTGTTCAACGCGGCGGGCGGGTTCCGTGGGAACGACAGCGGTTTCGACGACCCGCAGATCGTCGACGCGACACCGCAGCTCGACAAGGTGTTCAGTCCGACGACGGTGAAGGTCGGGCAGACCTCCACGCTGACGTTCACCATCACCAACACGGACGATCTCGAGGCGAAGAACGGATGGTCGTTCACCGACACCCTCCCGGCGGGGCTGCGTTTCGCGGGCGATCCCACCACCGACTGCCCGGCGGGAGCCGCGACGGTCGACGGGACGCGCATCAGCGGGACCGGGAACATGGACGCGGGTACGGTCTCGTGCACATTCACGGTTCCGATCACCTCCGACACCGAGGGTTCCTACACGAACGGCCCCTCGAACATCGGCCCGATCAGCGGTCTGCTCGAGCCGGGCAACAGCACGGTGGTCTTTACCGCCGCGGACGCGCCCGCGATCAGCCTCGTGAAGTCTTCGAGCCTCACCGACCCGGCGCAGTACGTACTGAACGCCCCGGTGACGTACTCGTTCCTGGTCACCAACACCGGAAACGTCGACCTGACCGCGGTCGCCGTCTCCGAGACGGCCTTCAGCGGCACGGGGAGCCCACCGGTCGCCGCGTGTCCGCAGACCACGCTTGCACCAGGGGAATCGACGACGTGCACGGCTGAGTACACGCTCACGCAAGCAGACATCGACGCGGGAGAGGTGACCAACACCGCTCAGGCGACCGGCACTCCACCGGAGGGGGATCCGGTCACTGCGACGGACGATGCCGTTATCTCCGGGAGCGAGGCACCGCAGCTCTCCCTCGTGAAGACGGCTGACGCGAGCGGCGTGCAATCCCCGACTCGCGTCGGCGATCCCATCGCCTACACGATCCTCGTGACGAACACCGGCAACGTCACGCTCACCGACGTCGCCGTCACCGACACGCTCCTCGGAAGCGCCATCACGTATACCTGGCCGGGGGCGGCGGGCACCCTTGCGCCCGGGCAGAGCGCGACAGCCACCGGAACGCACGAGGTCATCGCCCTCGACATCGAGACCGGCGCGGTGACGAACACCGCCACCGCCACCTCTCGCGACCCCAACGGCGCCGAGGTGCCGGCCGGGCCGCAATCCACGACGACGCCGCTGGACCAGGCTCCGGCCCTCGCGCTGGTCAAGTCCGCGTCCCCGGCGCTCAGCACGCCGCCGGCACCCGGCGACCTCATCACGTTCTCGTTCACCGTCAGCAACACCGGGAACCTCGACCTCCGCGAGGTGGCGATCACCGACCGGCTTCCGGGCCTGTCCGCCATCACCTACACATGGCCGGGCGACGCCGGAGTGCTGTTCCCCGGCCAGGAAGGCACGGGGACGGCCACCTACGCGATCACACAGGCCGATATCGACGCCGGTGTCGTGGCGAACACCGCCGTCGCGAACGGCACCACGGAAGCAGGAGCCAACGTCCCCTCCAACGAGGCCGACACCTCTACTCCCCTGGAACGGGCACCGGCCCTCACCCTCGTGAAGACAGCCGACGGAGCCGGGATCACCGACCCCGCCGAGCCGGGGCAGCCCATCGTCTACTCGTTCACGGTGACCAACTCGGGGAACACGACCCTCACCGCGGTGGCCATCACGGACCAGCTCTCCGGCCTGCCGCCGTTGACCTACACCTGGCCCGCGGCAGACGGCGTCCTCCTGCCGGGCCAGGAAGCCACCGCCACCAGCACCTACTCCACCACCGCCGCCGACATCGACAACGGAGAGGTCACCAACAACGCCACCGCCACCGGGCAACCACCGGCCGGCGACCCCATCGATTCGGACCCCGCGACCACGACCACGCCATTGACGCAGGCCTCGTCACTCAGCCTCGTCAAGACCGCTGACGCGAGCGGGATCACTGATCCGGCAGAAGCCGGACAGCCCATCGTCTATTCCTTCACCGTGACCAATACCGGAAACACGACCCTCACCGACGTCGCCGTCTCCGACGAACTCGCGGGCCTCCCGCCGCTGCAGTACACCTGGCCCGGCGAGGCGGGAGTGCTGCGTGCCGGCGAGGAAGCCACCGCGACGAGCTCCTACCCGATCACGACCGCCGACATCGACAGGGGCAGCGTGACCAACAACGCGACAGCCACCGGGCGGCCCCCGACGGGCGACCCCCTCGAGTCCGATCCGCAGTCGACCACCACACCGCTCGAGCAGGAGTCTGCACTGGAGCTCCGTAAGAGCGCGGATGGATCCGGGATCACGGACCCCGCCGAGGTCGGACAGCCCATCGTCTACACCTTCACGGTCACGAACACCGGCAACACCACTCTCACGGACGTCATCATCGTGGACGAGCTGGCGGGGCTGCCTGCCTTGACCTACACCTGGCCCGCGGCGGAGGGGGTGCTGCTCCCCGGCGAGGAGGCCACCGCCACCAGCACCTACGCGATCACCGCCGCCGACATCGCCCGGGGCACAGTCACGAACAACGCGACGGCCACCGGCACACCCCCGACAGGGGATCCCATCGAATCCGACCCCGCGACGACGACGACCGACCTCGTCGTGACCCCGGAGCCGACACCGAGCCCGACCCCGGCGCCGAGCACGGGCGGGCTCTCCGACACCGGAGGGACCGTGCCGCTCGTCGCCCTGGCTGCCGCCGTGTGCCTTCTTGTCGTCGGCAGCGGGCTTGCTGTCGCAGCTCGACGGAGGAAGGTCACGCGGAACCAAGATCACTAGATCACGGGGACCGGGATTGAGTCCTCGGGTTGACCAGCTAGAGAGTGGCGACCAACAGGCAATCGCGCGAGATCAGGCAGGAGAGCGGGGGAGTTGCTGATGTCGCGCGTGCGCCTGTTCTGGCGGGAGGGCGGAGGGGACCAGGCAGGTCGACTCTGCGGCCGTGCTCCCCCGCACGGAGGGCCGTACATCGCACTCGGGTGGTGGACCCAGGCGTTCGCGCGAGAGCAGGCTGCCAGGGAGGGAGAGGCCTGAGCTCGCGCGCGTGCCTGTTCTCGCCAGGGGAGGGGGTCAGGCGGTGAGACGCTGTTCCGCGAGGCGGGGGACGGCACGTTCCCGAGCGGCCTTCCGGGCGGTCGCGATGGCCCCGGCCGACACGACCTCCGCGCCGAGCGTCGAGGCGAGGATCTCCGGTGCGGGCAGGTGCAGCTCGTCCGGGAGTATCCGGCGGGCGGCGGCCAGCACGGGTTCGATGCTCTCCGCCACGGCCCCGCAGATGATCACGCGCGCGGGGTCGTACATGCTGCCGAGCACGCCGACGACCCGGGCGAGCGTGGCGCCCACGCGCTCGGCGACGTGGAGGGCGTCGGGGTCTCCGGAGGCGGCGAGCGTGAGCACCAGTCGGGGGTCGACCGGCCCGTCCGCCACGAGCCGGCCGAGGGCTCCGTCGGCGGGGGCCTCGCCCTCCGCGACGGCGGCCCGGGCCTGCTCTTCCAGGGCGTGCCGAAGTCCCACCGCCGAGCCGACCCCGATGATGTGGTCGAACACCACGCCCTCGCCGACGCCGCCGTGGGCGCCGTGCAGCACATGCCCGTCCACGACCACGCCGCCGCCGAAGCGCTCGCTGGCGAGCAGGGCCACGTAGTCGCGGCAGTCGACGGCGACCCCGAGCGTCCCCTCGGCGATCGCGGCGAGCTGGGCGTCGTTCTTGACTTCGACCACCGGGGCCCAGTCGCGCAGAGCCTCCGCGAGGCCGGGGTTCGTGCGCTCCCAGAAGCCGTCGGGGTGCGGGGGCGAGATGCCGTCGCGGTTCACGGGAGCGGCGACGCCGGCGCACACCGCGAGCACACGCTCCGAGGGCACCCCGGCCTCGTCGCGCGCGGCGCTGAGGTGCTGCAGGATCGTCGCCCGGCGGTCGTCGGCGCTCTGCGCGGGGTCGACCTCCACGCGATGGTGCACGAGCGTGCGATCGAGCAGATCCGCGACGGTCACCGCGAGGTGCGTGTCTCCGGCGTCGATGCCCATCACCACACCGAGGTCCGCCGAGAGGGCGAAGCGGCGCGCGGGGCGTCCGGAGCGGTAGTCGCCGATGGCGCGGGCGTTCGGCAGCTCGCGCAGCACCTCGGCGGTGACGAGCGTGTCGATGGCGTCGATGGTGGTGGAGCGCGTCAACGAGGTGCCGGCCATGGCCTCGGTGGCGGTGAACTCGCCCGCCGTCCAGGCGAAGTCGAGCACCGCGCTCACGCTCGCGCGGCCGGTGCCGAGTCCCGTCGAGACCTCTGTCACTCCCCTTGACCTTTCTGTCGCCCAGATGAGACAGTACCTCTAGACAGACTAAATTCGCTCACTAGATTTACTCCGCGGATCTACGAAGGGACGATGGTGTCTGCAACACGACCACGAGTGGTGCGCTGGACCGCCGGAGCGCTCGGCCTCGTGCTGACCGGCGCCGCGCTCACCGGCTGCGCCGCGGGCGGGGGAGCGGAGACGATCCGCTTCACGTTCAGCAAGCGCGAGGCGATCCCGTTCATGACGGAGCTCGTCGCGGAGTACAACGCGTCGCAGGACGACGTGCGGGTGGAGATCGACACGTCCGGCGTCGACGTCGTGTCGGCGAGCTTCGTCCGCGGCAACCCGCCGGACATCATGCTCGCCAACTACAACTACGAGGTCGCCCGGTTCGTGCAGCGCTGCGCGCTCACCGATCTCTCCGACACCGAGGCCGCCGCCGGCATCCGCGACGACCTGCAGCCGCTCATGGATCAGTACGGCTCCTGCGCAGGACGCACCAGCGCGCTGCCGTACTCGGTCATGGCCGCCTCCGTCATCTACAACAAGCAGATCTTCGCGGAGCAGGGCCTGGAGGTGCCGCAGACCTGGGACGAGCTCCTCGCCGTCAGCGACAGCCTCCGCGAGGCCGGGATCGACCCGTTCTACGCCACCTTCAAAGACGACTGGACCGTCGGGCAGGGGTGGTACGACTACGCCGTCGGCGGCTCGCTCGACGTGCTGGCGTTCTTCGACGCGCTCGCCGCCGAGGGCACCGACGTCGGCCCGGACTCGGAGGTCTCGTTCGAGAAGGACTTCGCGGAGCCGATGGACAAGATGATGCTGCTCGCGGACGAGTACACGAACGAGGACGCCGCGAGCCGGGCGTACGGAGACGGGAACCTCGCCTTCGCGAAGGGCGAGGCCGCGATGTACCTGCAGGGGCCGTGGGCGTTCAGCGAGATCGCCAAGACCGACCCCGACCTCGACCTCGGGACCTTCCCGCTGCCCATGACCGACGATCCGGACGACCTCGCGGTCCGCGTCAACATGGACCTCGCGGTCATGATCCCGGAGGAGTCGAAGCACCAGGAGGCCGCGCGCGACTTCCTGGAGTACCTCTACCTCCCTGAGCACATCGAGGAGTACAACGCGTCGCAGCTCGGGTTCACCCCGACGACCGACGCGGCGCCGCCGGACGACCCGCGCATCGAGGGCATGATCGAGTACTACGACGAGGGCCGGATATATCAGGGCCCCTCAGTGCTCGTCCCGAAGACCCTCCCGATCTTCAACTACGCGCAGGCGATGGTCCTCGGCGCCGCCCCGTCGTCCATCCTCCGCACCATGGACGCCGACTGGGCCCGCATCGCCTTCCGCGCCCCCATCCCGAGCTCCGAGGATTCCGCATCGGGCGAGACAGAGGAGTCCGCGCCATGAGCACCACCACGACCACCGGCGCCGACGCCGGGACGAGCACCACCGCCATCCTCACCGGCGGGCAGCGGAAGATCCGCCGCCACACCCGCCGCGTCGAGCCGATCTACTACCTGTTCCTCCTGCCGACTCTCGTGATCTTCACGCTCGCGATCACCGTCCCCGGCGTGATCGGCATCTTCTTCAGCTTCACCGACTCCATCGGCATCGGCGAATGGAGCTTCAACGGGCTGACGAACTACATCGCGCTGTTCAGCGACCCGGCGATCCTGCAGAGCTACCTCTTCACCTTCGGGTTCTCGATCGCGACCGTGATCGTCGTCAACGTCATCGCGTTCCTGCTGGCGGTCGGCCTCACGTCCCGGATCCGGTTCAAGACGGGCCTGCGGACGATCTTCGTGATCCCGATGGTGATCTCGGGCATCATCATCGCCTACGTCTTCAACTTCCTGTTCTCGAACTCGATCCCCGCGGCGGGCGCGGCCACCGGCATCCCGTGGCTGGAGACGAGCCTGCTCGCCAACCCCGACCTCGCCTGGGTCGCGATCGTGATCGTCACCGCCTGGCAGGCGGTCCCCGGTACCCTCCTCATCTACATCGCCGGACTCCTGTCGGTGCCGGGCGAGGTGTACGAGGCGGCGAGCATCGACGGTGCCAGCCGCACGCAGCAGCTCACCCGCATCACGATCCCCCTCGTCGCGGGATACGTCGTCATCAACGTGATCCTCGGCTTCAAAGGCTTCCTCAACGCCTACGACATCATCGTCGGCCTCACCAACGGCGGTCCCGGCACCGCCACCCGCAGCGTCGCGATGACGATCATCGCGGGCTTCAACGGCGGCGACTACGCCTACCAGATGGCCAACGCCACGATCTTCTTCATCGTGGCCGTGCTCATCTCCGTCCTCCAGCTCTCGCTGACCCGCGGAAGGAACACGTTCTGATGTCGACGGAGACCCTCACCACCATCCCCGCGGACGGACGCCGGAAGCGGCAGAAGATGGAGCGCGTCAACTGGTCGGGCACCATCATCCTGATCCTGTGCACGGCGACCATCCTCATCCCGCTGTACGTGACGATCTCGATGGCGTTCAAGACCACCGGGCAGGCGGTCGACGGCAACGCGTTCTCGCTGCCGGCGCCGTTCAGCATCGACGGCTTCGTGCAGGCGTGGACGCTGACGAAGTTCCCCGTGGGGGCCGCGATCTCGCTGCTCGTCACGGCGGGGACGGTCATCGCGACCATCGTCCTCGCGGCCTTCGCGTCGTACGCGATCGTGCGCAACTGGGACCGCCGCCTGTTCCGCTACTCGTTCTTCTATCTGCTGGCGGCGATGTTCATCCCGTTCCCCGTCGTCGCACTCCCGCAGATCCAGCTCACCGGACGCGTCGGCCTCGACAACCCGTTCGGCGTGATCATCCTCGCCACGATGTTCCAGCTCAGCTTCAGCGTGCTGCTGTTCACGGCCTTCCTGCGCTCGATCCCCATCGAGCTGGAGGAGAGCGCGCGGATCGACGGCGCGACCACCTGGCAGACGTTTTGGAAGCTGATCTTCCCGCTGCTCGCCCCGATGAGCGCCACGGTCGGCATCTTCGCCTTCCTCTACGCCTGGAACGACTTCATGATGCCGTCGCTGATCATCTCCGACCCCGCGCTGCAGACGCTCCCGGTGCGGCAGAACCTCTTCCAGAACCAGTTCAGCAACAACTACAACGTCGCCTTCGCCTCGTACCTGATGGCCATGGCTCCCGCGATCGTCGCCTACCTCTTCACTCAGCGCTGGGTGATGGAGGGCGTCACGCAGGGTGCCGTCAAGGGCTGACCCGACCCCCGCAAGAAACAAGGAGAGCCTCTTCCTCATGACCGATTCGCTGCTCACCGCGACCCGCGAAGACGACAAGACCGCGACCTGGTGGCGTCAGGCCGCCGTGTACCAGATCTATCCGCGGAGCTTCGCGGACGCCGACGGCGACGGCCTGGGTGACATCCCCGGCATCGTGTCGCGCGCCGACTACCTCGCCGAGCTCGGCATCGACGCGGTGTGGCTGAGCCCGTTCTATCCGTCGGAGCTCGCCGACGGCGGGTACGACGTGGCGGACTACCGGAACGTCGACCCCCGCCTCGGCACTCTCGACGACTTCGACGCCATGGTCGAGGCGCTGCACGCGCGGGGCATCCGCGTCGTCGTCGACATCGTCCCCAACCACACCTCCGACCAGCACGCCTGGTTCCAGGAGGCGCTCGCCGCCGGCCGCGGCTCGGCCGCCAGGGAGCGCTACATCTTCCGTGAGGGCACCGGCCCCGACGGTGCGGAGCCGCCCACCGACTGGGTCTCGGTCTTCGGCGGCAGCGCCTGGGAGCGCGTCGCGGACGGTCAGTGGTACCTGCACAACTTCGCTGTCGAGCAGCCCGACCTCAACTGGGACCACCCCGAGGTGCGCGAGGACTTCCTCACGACGCTCCGCTTCTGGTCGGACCGCGGCGTGGACGGGTTCCGCATCGATGTGGCCCACATGCTGACGAAGGACCTCACCGAGCCGCTGCCGTCGCGCGCCGAACTCGACGCGATGGACCGCACCTCGGGCACGCACCCGATGATCGACCGCGACGACGTGCACGAGATCTACGCGCAGTGGCGCGCGGTCTTCAACGAGTACGACCCGCCGCGCACCGCGGTCGCCGAGGCATGGGTGGAGACCCCGGAGCGCCGCGCGAAGTACGCTTCCGCGGAGGGGCTCGGACAGGCGTTCAACTTCGACCTGCTCGTCGCCGACTTCGACGCGGCCGACTTCCAGCGCATCATCGCCGACAACCTCGCCCAGGCGCAGGCCGCGGGCTCGTCGACGACCTGGGTGCTCTCGAACCACGATGTGACGCGGCACGCCACCCGCTACGGCCTGCCGCCCCTGCGTGGGCGTGCGGTCAAGCAGGGCACGGAGTGGGTGCGCGCCGGCGGCCCGGAGGAGGGTCTCGACCGTGAGGGCGGCCTGCGCCGGGCGCACGCCGCGACCCTGCTGCTGCTCGGCCTGCCGGGCAGCGCCTACCTCTATCAGGGCGAGGAGCTGGGCCTGCACGAGGTTGCGGACATCGCGCCCGACCAGCGGCAGGACCCCGGGTTCTTCCGCGGTGCAGACTTCGACGGCCTCGGCCGCGACGGCTGCCGCGTGCCGCTGCCGTGGACGACGTCCGGCAGCTCGTACGGCTTCGGCGCGGCCGGCGCGCACCTGCCGCAGCCCGACTGGTTCGCGGAGCATGCGGTCGAGGTGGAGGACGCCGACCCCGGCTCGACCCTCAACCTGTACCGCGAGGCGCTGCGGCTGCGGCGGGTGCTGCAGACCGGGGAGACGCTCGAGTGGGTCGACACGGGTCGCGAGGACGTGCTGCGATTCCGCCGCCCGAACGGGTGGGAGGTCGTGACGAACTTCGGCACCGTGCCGTTCGACCTGGGCGCTGCGGCCGACGACGCCGTGCTGTCGACCGTGGCGCTCGACGGCTCCGTGCTGCCGGGCGAGGCCACGGCGTGGATCGCTCCGGGAGCTCTCGCGCACTGACCGGGCCGGTGGGGGCGGGGACGCGGATTTGATAATGGTTCTCATTAGCGTTTAGAGTGGGACTCATGAAGAAGCCCGTCCTCGCCCTCACGCTCGCCTCGGTCGCCGCCCTCTCCCTCGCCGGATGCTCGTCGACCTCCGGCGCGGCGGAAGACGACGGCGCGGTGACCGTCGTCGCGAGCACCAACGTCTACGGCGACATCGCCGCGCAGGTCGGCGGAGACCGGGTCGACGTCACCTCGATCATCGACTCGGTCACCCAGGACCCGCACTCCTACGAGGCGAGCGCTCGCGACCGCCTCACGCTGCAGAAGGCCGACCTCGTGGTGGAGAACGGCGGCGGCTACGACGCGTTCATCGACAGCCTCCTGCAGGATGCGCAGGACCCGCACGTCGTCACGGCCGTGGAGTTCTCGCACGACTACCCGGGTAACGAGGGCCACGATGACCACGGCGACGACGAGGCCGCGACCGAGGAGTCGCACGATCACGAGGCCGAGGGGGAGGACCATGCCGGCCACGATCACATCGAGGGCTTCAACGAGCACGTCTGGTTCGACCCGCACACGATGATCCACGTCGTCGAGGCGATCGCCGACGAGCTCACCGAGATCGACCCCGACGGTGCCGACACGTTCCGCGCGAACGCGGATGGGCTCGTCGCGGAGCTGGAGGGCTTCGAGGGCGACCTCGAGGCGATCAAGGCGGACGCCGCCGGTGCGACGGTGTTCCTGACCGAGCCGCTGCCCGGCTACCTGGCCACCGCCGCCGGGCTCACCGACGTCACGCCCGAGGGCTTCGCGGAGTCCGTGGAGGAGGGCAGCGACGTCGCGCCCGCCGTGCTGCTCGAAGCGCTGCAGGTCGTCGGGTCCGGCGAGGTGACCGCGGTGCTCACCAACGCCCAGACCGGCGGTGCGGAGACGGAGCGCGTGGAGAAGGCCGCGGAGGACGCCGGGGTGCCCGTGGTCGCGTTCACGGAGCTGCTCGAGGACGGATCGTCGTACTCTGAGTGGATGAGTGACGCGATCCAGAGCCTCGCCGCCGCCGTCCAGTCGTGAGCGGAGCCCGTTCACAGGCTCAGGGACCCGCGCGGGAGACCGGTCCGGTCCTCGAGATCGCGGACGGCGCCCTGCAGCGCGGCGACCGTGAGCTCTGGTCGGGGCTCGACCTCACGGTGCAGCCCGGGGAGTTCATCGCCGTGCTCGGTCCGTCCGGCTCCGGGAAGACGACGCTCCTCCGCAGCATCCTGGGACTCCAGCCTCTCTCGCGCGGCAGCATCCGCGTGGCCGGCGAGCCCGTGCACCGCGGCAACGCCCGCATCGGGTACATCCCGCAGCAGCGTTCGCTCGCGCCCGACACGAGCATGCGGGCCCGTGACCTCGTCGCCCTCGGCGTGCAGGGCAGCCGCTTCGGCTTCCCGGTCCCGCACCGCGGCGACCGGGCGAAGGTCGACGCGCTGCTGGCGGCGGTCGGGGCGACCTCCTACGCGGACCGCCGCGTGGGCCTGCTCTCCGGCGGGGAGCAGCAGCGCCTCCGGGTCGGACAGGCCCTGGCCGACGAGCCCGCGCTGCTTCTCTGCGACGAGCCGCTGTCGAACCTCGACCTCGCCAACCAGGTCGCCGTCACCGACATCATCGACCGGCAGCGACGGGAGCGCGGGGCCGCGGTGCTGTTCGTCACGCACGACGTCAACCCGATCCTGAACCGCGTCGACCGCATCCTCTACATCGCCGGGGGCCGGTTCCTCCTCGGGACCCCGGAGGAGGTGCTGCAGACCCGCGTGCTGACGGACCTCTACGGCACCCCGGTGTTCGTGCTCCGTGCCGGCGACCGGCTCGTCGTGGTCGGCGTCCCCGATGCGGAGCCGCACCACGACCACGACCACGAGCACGGGGGCGCCGCATGACCGCCGCGTCCGCCCTCGTCCCGATGGTCGGCTGGGACGACATCTTCTCCTTCCAGGACTACGGCGAGCTCGTCGCCCTGCTCTCGAACTCGATCATCGCGGGTGCCGTGCTCGGCCTCGTCGGCGGCCTCATCGGGGTCTTCGTCATGCAACGCGATCTCGCCTTCGCAGTGCACGGGGTGAGCGAGCTCTCCTTCGCGGGAGCGGCGGCGGCGCTGCTGTTCGGCGGCAGCGTGGTGCTCGGCTCCCTCGGCGGAGCCCTCGTGGCGGCGATCCTCATCGGGGTCCTCGGCGCCAAGGCCAGGGACCGCAACTCGATCGTGGGCGTGCTCATGCCGTTCGGGCTCGGTCTCGGCATCCTGTTCCTGTCGCTGTACGACGGCCGGAGCGCCAACCGGTTCAGTCTCCTGACGGGGCAGATCGTATCGGTCTCG
Source organism: Microbacterium sp. LCT-H2 (assembly GCF_001866135.1). Taxonomy (GTDB): domain Bacteria; phylum Actinomycetota; class Actinomycetes; order Actinomycetales; family Microbacteriaceae; genus Microbacterium. Next base: position 275,789 of record NZ_MODW01000004.1, on the reverse strand, counting down.
AGCCCCGACCTCGGTTGGCTCATCGGCATCAGCCTCGTGGTGCTGCTCGGCCTGCTCGTGATGTGGAATCCGCTGCGCTTCGACTCGCTCGACCCGGAGTCGGCGGCCGCCCGCGGGGTGCCCACCCGCACCGTGAGCCTGCTGTTCATGGTGCTGCTGGGGCTCATCGTCGCGGTGAGCGTGCACATCATCGGCGCGCTGCTGGTGATGGCGCTCCTGGTGACGCCGGCGGCCGCGGCCATGCGGATCACGGCCGGCCCCGTCGCGGTGCCGGTGCTGGCGGCGCTGTTCGGGTTCGTCTCGGCCGTCGGCGGGATCCTGCTCGCTCTCGCCGGAACCCTCCCGGTGAGCCCCTACATCACGACCCTGTCCTTCACGATCTACGTCGTGTGCTGGATCGTGCAGCGCGTCCGGTCCCGGGTCACCCGCGTCTGACCCCGTTCAAATCGCGCACTTTGCTCCATTTCGGCTGCGGATGGGGCCAATCGGGCGACTTGAAGCGGGGGTGGGCCGCTCCCAGCCCTCGCCAACCGTCCCGGCCTAGAATCGAAGGCATGGCTCAGCGGAACACCTGGCAGCGCGAGCGCGTGCGCGAAGCGCTCGCCGACGCGCGCGGTTTCGTGAGCGCGCAGAGCCTCCACGCGACGCTCCGCGACGACAACACCGGGATCGGCCTGGCCACGGTCTACCGCGCTCTCGCTGGGCTCGCGGCCGCGGGCGACGCCGACTCGCTGCAGAGCCCCGAGGGCGAGGCGCTCTACCGGGCGTGCACCACTCAGGGCCACCACCACCACCTCATCTGCCGATCCTGCGGCCTCACGGTCGAGATCGAGGCGAAGGACGTGGAGCAGTGGGCCCATCGCACGGCCGCCCTGCACGGGTTCACCGAAGCCGCCCACGTGGTCGACATCTTCGGCCTCTGCACCCCGTGCGCGAACAAGCGCGACGCCGAGAGGGCTGCGACAGCGTGACCGCCCCGGCACGAACGGCCACCCGTCCGGGCCACACGCACCGTCGAGCGCCCTCACCGCGCTCGACGTGGATCGCCGTCGGCATCGGCGCCGTGATCGTCGCGGCGCTGTTCCTCATCGACGCCTTCGTCCCCACCCTGTTCCCCGCCTCGCTGCCCACCCGAGCGCAGGACGGTCTGACGCTCGCCCTCAGCGTGCTCATCGAGGCGCTGCCGTTCGTCGTGCTCGGCGTGCTGCTGTCGATCGTCGTGCAGGTCTGGCTCCCGGCGGACGTCATCCACCGCTGGCTCCCGCGCCGCGCCTGGGCCCGTCGCGCGGTGCTCTCCCTGCTCGGCATGCTCATCCCGGTCTGCGAGTGCGGAAACGTCCCGTTCGCCCGCGGGCTCATGATGCGCGGACTCGCCCCCGCCGAGGCGCTGACCTTCCTCATCGCGGCGCCGATCGTCAACCCGATCGTGATCCTCACCACGCACGCCGCCTTCGGGTGGGACGGCGGCATCCTCGTCGCCCGCCTCGTCGGCGGCTACCTCATCGCGAACCTCATCGGATGGATCTACAGCCGCCACCCCTCGCCGGAGTCGCTGCTCACCCAGCGCTTCGTCGACACGTGCGAGCGCGTCACGCACGAACCCGGGACGCCCGTGCGCCGCAGCCTCACGCAGTTCCTCGTGGAGCTGCGGGCCGTGATGCCGGCGCTCGTGATCGGCTCCGCGCTGGCGGGCGCCGTGCAGGTGCTCATCCCGCGCGACGTCCTGCTCACGATCGGCGCCAACCCCGTGCTCTCGATCGTCGCGATGATGCTGCTCGCGATCGTCGTGGCGATCTGCTCCAACGTCGACGCCTTCTTCGCGCTGTCGTTCGCGTCCACCTTCTCCTCGGGGGCGCTCGTCGCGTTCCTCCTCGTCGGGCCTCTCGTCGACATCAAGATGCTCGCGCTGATGCGCACGACCTTCACCACCCGCACGCTCGTCGGCATCACCGCCGTCGTGCTGGCATCGGCCTTCGCGATCGGGATCGGGGTGAACGTCCTTGCCTGAGCTCTCCGCCCGCTCCCGCGCCCTCGCCACCCGGTGGCTGGGGATCGGCCTGGCATCCGTCGTCGCGGTCGTCACCCTCGGCCTCGCGGTGACCGACCGCCTCAGCCTCTACATCAGCCCGGAGTCGGTGTGGTTCGCATCCGCCGCCGCCGTCGTGACGCTCGCCGGGGCCATCTGGTCGTGCACGCTGCCGCTGGGTGCCGAGGAGGACCACGGGCACGACCATGGCCCCGCGGCCTCGCGCTCCACCGGGCCGGAGGCGTCCTCGTCCGATGAGACCGCGCACCCCTCCGGGCCGTCGCGCCGTCGTCTCGCGGGAGTCGGTGCGCTGGCCGGCGGCGTGGTCGCGACCGGCGTCGTCGTCTCCGCGCTCGTCCTGCCTCCCGCCTCGCTCTCGGTGGAACTCGCGATGTCCCGCGCCGGGGAGGAGAGCGCGCTGTTCGCCGGCGCCGACACCGTCGCCCTCGGGGTCGCGGACACGTCGACCTTCGGTGTGGGCGACTGGGCGAGCGTCTTCGCCGCCGCGACCAACACCACGGCGTACGACGGAGCCGACGTCACGTTGCAGGGCTTCGTCACACCCGGCGAGGGGGACGACGTCAACCTCACACGCCTCGTGATCACCCATTGCGTCATCGACGCCCAGACGGCGGCGCTGCCGGTGAGTGTGGACGCCGACGCGTACAAGACGGGCCAGTGGGTCGAGGTCACCGGGACGGTGCGGGCGGACGAAGACGGCTCCCTGCACATCGAGCCGACCGACGTCGTGGCGATCGACGAGCCGAAGGACCCGTATGAGTACTGACGACGAGCGGCCGGAGTCGCCCGACGTCCCACGCACTCGCGCCGAGCTGCGTGCGGCCAGGGAGGCCGCGGAGCGCGCTGCGGAGGAGCAGACCGCGGCGGAGCGCGCGGCAGCCGAGCAGGCCGATGCGGAGCTGGTCGCAGAGGAGCGAGCGGCCGTGGAGCGTATGGCGGCGGAGGTCGCCGCCGAGCAGGAAGCCGTCGACCGGGAAGCCGCAGCGGAGCGCGAAGCCGCGGCCGAGCGCGAGGCGGCCGAGCGTGCGGCAGCGGAGCAGGAAGCCGCCGCACGTGCTTCCGAGGAGTCGGCCGCCGGCATCCCCGTGATCCCGCAGGCGCCCGAACCGGTGTTCACCCCCGCGGGCCCGACGTCCGCTTCCCGAGCAGACGGCGTCGTCGAAGACGCGGCGGAGCCGGGCTGGACGCCCACGACCGACCTCCCCGCCGACGACGAGGAGCCGCGAAGCGCCCCGTGGTCCCGCCGGCGGTTCCTCGTGACGATCGGCGCCGTCGTCGGAGTGCTCGTACTCGTCGGCACGGGCCTCGGAATCGTGAGCCTCCTCCAGGGCCCCCGGGTCACCGACGTGCAGGTCGACGCCGCGCAGGCCATCGAATCGTCTGGAAGCCGGGTCATCCTCACCGCGAACCAGCCGCTCTCCGCCATCGATCCCGAGCAGGTCACCGTCGAGCCCTCCGTACCGTTCACGGTCGATGCCGCCGGCCGCGGGGTGGGCGTGCGTTTCACAGTGCCCCTCGACGATGACACGACCTACACGGTGACCGTCGCCGGGGTGACGGGCGCGGGAGGAGGCCCCACCGCAGACCTGACGACGTCCTTCGAGACGCCGGCGTCGTCGATCTTCCTCCTGCGCCGCGACCCGGACGGCGACGACATCATCTTCCGTACCGACCTGAGCGGAGAGAACGCGCAGCCGGTGTTCTCCCACCCCCGTATCGACGACTTCCGGGCCACGTCGACGCAGCTCGTGGCCGCTGTCGAGGACGACGACCAGTCGCGGCTGCTCGTGATGGACAGGGACGGCTCCGACCAGCGTGAGCTCCCGCTGCCCGGCGAGGGGTACGTGGGCGCGATCCAGGTGTCCGAGCGCGGCAACCTCGTCGGCTACAGCTACTCCGATCGCGAGCTCAGCGACACCGAGGGGCGCGCCAGCGTGCTCGTCACCCAGTCGCTGAGCGGCGACGACGAACCCCGCATCATCGAGGTCGGCGACAAGGAGGTGAGCGTCTTCGTGTGGCAGTTCGTGCCCGACAGCGCGGCCGTCCTGTTCATCGACTTCGACGGGGCGCTCTCGCTCGTCGATCAGTCGACCGACACGGGCGTGCAGTCCCTCGGGCTCGCGACGACCATCCAGGGGATCTCCCGTGGCACCTACACCGCGATCGTCGAGCGACTGGACGGCTCGGTGGTGGAGCTCGACCTCGCGGACGGATCCGAGGAGCCGCTCGCCGCGTCCGAGCCGGATTACGGCACCGCCACCTCCATCACCCCGTTCCCCGGCGGGACGCTGCGCCATGTCGTCGCCCGGGATGAGGGCGGTCTCCCGGTGGGGCAGGCCGTGATCCGGGTCGACGACTCCGGAGCCGCCACGCCGCTCGTGGAAGTGAGTGCCGCCGACTCGATCCTCCAGGCCTGTGCGTCGCCGAGCGGGCAGTACGCCGCCGTCGTGATCGCGCCGGACATGGCCGACAACGCCTATGACGGGATGCTGCTGCCGCTGCCGGAGAAGCTCGAGACGCACCTCATCGACATGAAGACCGGGGACGAGATCGTCGCGCTGACCGGCTTCGATGCGTCCTGGTGCCAGACGGCGCCGCGGTTCTGACGTGACAGAGTCCGTGACGCTGCGGCGCGCGAACCGCGATGACGTGATGAGCTCCGCCGTCGAGGTGGCGCCGACCCTCCTCGGCGCGGAGCTGCGGACCGTGGTGCTCGAGGACGGCCTCCCGGTCGAGGTGCGCGTGCGCATCACCGAGGTCGAGGCGTATCACGGTCAGGGCACGGGGGAGGTGGCCGACCCGGGGTCCCACGCCCGCATGGGGCGCACGGCCCGGAACGCCACGATGTGGGGCGAACCCGGGCATCTGTACGTGTACCTGAGTCACGGCATCCACTCCTGCGTCAACGTGGCCTGTGGACCCGAAGGGCAGGGCGACGGGGTGCTGCTGCGTGCCGGGGAGATCGTGTCCGGCGTGGAGGCGGCGGCCCGACGACGACGTGCGGTCCCGCCGCTCGGCCGCACCGCCCTCCGGGACCTCGCGCGCGGACCGGGGCGGCTCGGACAGGCCGCGGGGCTGCGGCACTCCCTGCACGACGGCCTGGACGCCATCACGGGGGCGGAGCAGAACGGCGCGAAGGCGGAGCTGTGGCTCGGCTCGCCCGTGGTCGAGGTGGCCCAGGGTCCGCGGGTGGGCGTGGCGGGCATCGCCGGGACGGATGCCTTCCCCTGGCGCTTCTGGATCCCCGGCGACCCCACGGTGTCCGCCTTCCGGTGGGGGCGGGGTGCTGCCGACGCTTCGAGTCGCGCGAATGGTGGCTTCTCGGGCTGAGATGGGACCATTCGGGCGACTCGAACGGCGGGCCGAGGCCGTGCTAGACTGACTCTTCGTCTGCGCACGCTCCTGTGCGCAGTTCGTGTGCTCCCCCTTCTTCCGCCGAGAGATCGGCATGCGGGGCGGCGTGCAGACAAGGGATCTTGGGTGAGGCCGTCCGGTCTCACGGTAATGAAGGAGTCATCATCATGGCAGCAGTGTGCCAGGTGACCGGAGCTGTTCCCGGCTTCGGTCACAACGTCTCGCACTCGCACCGCCGGACGAAGCGTCGCTTCGACCCGAACGTGCAGAAGAAGACCTATTTCGTGCCCTCGCTCGGTCGTAAGATCACGCTCAACGTGTCCGCCAAGGGCATCAAGGTGATCGACGCGCGTGGCATCGAGAACGTCGTCAAGGACCTCCAGGCGAAGGGTGTGAAGCTCTAATGGCCAAGAAGGCTCAGGACGTCCGTCCGATCATCAAGCTGCGTTCGACGGCGGGTACGGGTTACACGTACGTGACCAAGAAGAACCGCCGCAACACCCCCGACCGCCTCGTGCTCAAGAAGTACGACCCGGTCATCCGTCAGCACGTCGAATTCCGAGAGGAGCGTTGATCCATGGCTAAGAAGAGCAAGATCGCGCGCAACGAGCAGCGCAAGGTCATCGTCGAGCGCTACGCCGAGCGTCGTGCCGAGCTGAAGAAGACCCTGGTCGACCCGAACGCCACCGACGAGGCCCGCGAGGCCGCCCGCGTCGGCCTGCAGAAGCTGCCGCGCAACGCCTCGCCGGCTCGCGTGCGTTCGCGCGACGTCATCGACGGCCGCCCCCGTGGCGTCCTCACGAAGTTCGGCATCTCGCGTGTCCGCTTCCGTGACATGGCGCACCGTGGCGAGCTGCCCGGCGTGACCAAGTCGAGCTGGTAAGCATCGAGCGAAGAAGGGCGAGGATCTCGGATCCTCGCCCTTTTCGCATGCCCGGCGACGCAGGCGATCGCGCGGGATCAGGCGCGTGCGCACGGGAGCGCCTGATCCCGCGCGGGTGCCTGACGGCGCGAGCGGGCGGCCGAAAACCTGTGGCACGAGTGGCCAATGTGACGCGACACGCCGGGAAATAGGTCGAAACCCGCGAAATGACGCGGAAATCCGGGTGGCCGTTGGTACATTCGAGGCGGTCACACGACCAACGGGGAGCACCCGCTCCTCGCACCCACACACGATGCGACGGTCCGTCGTCGCTGGAGGATGACATGGCTGACAAGTCCATCACCAAGACCGAGCTCGTCGCGAGCATCGCTTCCGCCACCGGCCAGAGCCAGGCCACCGTCTCCGGTGTCCTCGACTCGCTGTTCGCCACGGTCTCCGACGCCGTCGCCAAGGGCAGCAAGGTCTCCATCCCGGGCTGGATCTCGTTCGAGCAGGTCGACACGGCCGCCCGCACGGGCCGCAACCCGCAGACCGGCGCCGAGATCAAGATCCCGGCCGGCAAGCGCGTCAAGGTGACCGCCGGTTCCAAGCTCAAGGCTGCCGTCAAGTAAGACCGCACCTTTCGAAGGCCGCTCCCACTTCGGGGGCGGCCTTCGTGCTTCCTCCCGGCTGCGCGCGCCTAGGCTGGAGGGGTGAGTTCCCGCACCGAGACGCCGCGCTCGACGTCGGCGTACCGTCTCGCCGGCATCGTCATCCTCCTCGCCGCCGCCGGCGTCGCCCTCGTCTGGGCGCTGCTGGTCGGGGGAGGGGCGAACCCGCCGCTGCTGCAGGACCCCGGGCCCGTGGTGCTGTGGGGCACGCCGCTCGCGAAGCTCGTGATGAACCTCGCCGGTGCGCTCATGCTCGGATCGCTCGTGCTGGCCCTGTTCGGTCTGCGGGCGGGGGAGCGGACTTTCGACACGGCCCTGAACATCGCCTCGGTCGGCGCCGCCGTCTTCACGGTCGCCGCGGGCCTCGCTGGCTTCTTCTCGTTCATGGCCGCCTTCAACCCGCAGCTCAGCATCGAGCGCGAGTTCGGCTCGCAGCTCGGGCGCTTCCTGCTCGAGCTTCCGCTGGGGCAGTCCTGGCTGATCACGACGATCCTGGGCGCGGTCATCACGGTGCTCGCGTTCGCCTGGCGCACCTGGACGCCCACACTGCTCACGGCGCTGCTGGCCGCGGTGTCGTTCCTGCCGCTCGCGACGCAGGGGCATGCCGGCGACCTCGACGGACACAACATGGCCGTCAACTCCATTCTCCTGCACACGATCGGCGCGGCCGTCTGGCTGGGCGGACTGCTCCTCCTCGTGCTCCTCCGAGGGCAGCAGGGCCTCGATCTGCCCACGCTCGTCCGCCGGTACTCCTCCCTCGCGATCGCCGCCTTCGCGGTCGTCGCGGTCTCCGGCTTCACCCGGTCGATCGTCGCTGTCGGGAGCTGGGAGGCCGTGTGGACGACCCCCTACGGGCTCATCGTCGTCGTCAAGGCCATCCTGCTCGTCGGGATGGGGCTGCTCGGCGCCTGGTACCGCACGCGTCTCATTCCGAAGCTGAGCGGAGCGCGCGCGTCCCGCTGGTTCTGGGCGCTCGTCCTCGGCGAGGTGACGCTGATGGGCCTCGCCTCCGGTGCCGCGGCCGCGCTCGCGCGCACGCCCCCGCCCACCGGCGAGGTCGCGGCGTTCGCGCAGACCCCGGCGCAGATCCTCACCGGATCGCTGCTGCCGCCCGAGCTCACGCTGGAGCGCTGGTTCACGGCCTGGGACATCGACGTGCTGTGGCTCGTCGCTGCGGGCTTCGGACTCTTCTTCTATCTCGCGGGTGTGCGCCGACTCCGGCTGCGCGGCGACCGCTGGCCGATCCACCGCACGGTGTTCTGGGTGCTCGGCCTGCTGCTGCTGGTGTGGGTGACCGGCGGTCCCATCAACGCGTACCAGGAGTACCTCTTCAGCGTGCACATGCTGGGGCACATGATGCTCTCGATGGCGATCCCGCTGCTGCTCGTCTCCGGGGCGCCGATCACCCTCGCCCTGCGCGCCATCCACAAACGCGACGACGGCACGCGCGGCGGTCGCGAATGGATCATGTGGGCCGTCCACTCGCCGTTCGCGCGGGTGGTCACGCACCCGATCGTGGCGGCGGCGATCTTCATCCTCTCGCTCTGGGCGTTCTACTTCACCGACCTCGTGCGCTGGTCGATGTTCGAGCACCTCGGGCACGAGTGGATGGTCGCCCACTTCCTGATCTCGGGTTACCTGTTCGTGATGAGTCTGATCGGCGCCGATCCGGTGCCCTACCGTCTGCCGTATCCCGGCCGGCTCATCACCCTCATCGCCGTGATGGCCATGCACGCCTTCTTCGGCATGGCGATCATGATGCAGGAGGGGCTCATGGTCGCCGACTGGTTCGGCGCGATGGGTCGCGACTGGGGTGCCGACCCGATGACCGACCAGTACGTGGGCGGTGGCATCGCGTGGTCGATCGGAGAGATCCCGACCCTCATCCTCGCGATCACCGTCGCGATCCAGTGGAGCCGGAGCGACACCAAGCTCCAGCGGCGCCGAGACCGGCACGCCGATCGCACCGGCGATGCCGAGCTGGAGGAGTACAACGCGCGGCTCGCCGACCTCGCCGCCCGGGATCAGCGCGCGGCGGAGCGCCAGCGCCGCTGATCCGCTGCGGGGCTCACTCCACCGGGTCGTCCGGGGAGCCGACCCGGATCGAGGCCGAGCCGTCCGGGAGGATGGCGATGGAGCCGTTGACCCGGAAGGGCACGTCTTCGGACACCGGCTCCACGGACCCGTCGAAGAGAGACTGGATCTCGACCTCGACATGCGCCACGGCTGCGGTGGTCGGGATCTGCCAGTGGCCGTCGTCGGACGGCGCGACCATGATCTCCGGCTGCTGGGCGATGGACCATTTCGGTGGCGCAGCGATCCTGTTCTCGACACGCAGGCCGAACGGACACGCAGTGGGCTGCAGGACCTCCTGCGTGGTGCACGCCGTGAGGAACTCCTCGACTCGCTCCTGGACCACGTCGACGAACTCCTCCGTCGGCTCGGCCTGCACATCGAGAGGGGTCACGGCGAGCGGCTCGTCGGCGAGCACGCCGTGCCCGGAGGATTCCGCGATCGCGGTGTCGACCGTGACGGAGTAGAGCCCCGGGGTGAAGACCAGCAGCGGCAGAGGCTCGAGGGGTTGCGCCGCGGCCCCGGCGGCGGAGATCTGGCGGCGGTCGACCTCGAACCCGTTCACGGCGAACTGGTCGGCGCCGCGCACCGTGAGCTCGACGACGGCGAGGGGGCTGGTCGTGAACCGCCAGTTCGGCGTGATGCCGGCCCAGCCGTCCTGCGCGACGTGGAAGGTGCTCGTGCCGGAGTGGCCGCCGGCGTGGTAGCTGACGGTCACCGCTGTGCCGTCGCCGGATGGCTCCTCCGATTCGACCTTGACGTCGCTGAGCGGACCGAGGGCCGAGCGTCGCAGCATCGCCTCGGACGCGGCGGGGTCGATGCCCGCCTCATCGAGGGTCTCCCGATCGATCGCGACCCCGGGCACGCGGAGGGCGTCGGCGGCCCGGCCCTCGGCGAGCAGATCGAGATAGCGGACCACGAACGCCGACGGGCCATAGAACTGCCGGTAGAGGGTCGCGCCTCCCGCGCCGATCGCGGCCAGCAGGAGGACGCCGATGAGTCCGAGGATCGCCAGATCGGCGCCCAGGCGCGACCGCCGGGGCGCGCGCGTCCCGGCCCGCTCCATGCCGGTCAGTCTAGGAGGGCGTCCTGGGGGGACGCCGAGCGTCGGCGGACCCGTGCCCGACGGGGCACGTAGCATGGGGGAGCGTCCCGTGTCCGCCCCACCAGCCCTGTGAGAACCGTGTCCCTTCCCGCCCTGTCCGAGGAGCAGCAGGAGCTGTTCCGGCTCATCGAGGACACCGCGGAGCACGTCTTCATCACCGGACGCGCGGGCACCGGCAAATCCACGCTGCTGCAGCATTTCGCCTGGAACACGAAGAAGCAGATCGCGATCTGCGCTCCGACCGGCGTGGCGGCGCTGAACGTCGAGGGGCAGACGATCCACTCCCTCTTCCGGCTGCCGATCGGGCTCATCGGTGACGGCGATATCGACCAGAACGACGGGACGCGACGCATCCTCAACGCCATCGAGACCCTCGTCATCGACGAGATCTCCATGGTCAACGCCGACCTCATGGACGCCATCGACCGGTCGCTGCGCCAGGCGCGCGGGCGGCGGGGCGAGCCGTTCGGCGGCGTGCAGATCGTCATGTTCGGCGACCCGTACCAGCTCGCTCCGGTCCCTCCGCGCGGGGATGAGGCACGGTACGTCAAGGACCACTACCGGTCATTCTGGTTCTTCGACGCGAAGGTGTGGGCAGGCCCTTCGGCAAGCCCTTCGACAGACTCAGGGACCCAGGGGGCGCTGTTCGAGGTCGATACCCGGGCCGAGCTGCACGTGCGGGAACTCGTGCAGATCCACCGCCAGTCCGACGACGGCTTCAAGTCCATGCTCAACGCCGTCCGCTATGGACGGGTCACGGCGGAGATCGCCGGGATCCTCAACGCTCAGGGCGCGCGCACCCCTCCGGATCCCGAGCCGGGCGAGGTGCCGATGATCACCCTCGCCACGCGCAACGACATCGTCAACAGCATCAACAGCCGGCATCTCGCCGCGCTTCCGGGAAAGGAGCAGACGGCGCGGGCGGAGGTCAACGGCGACTTCGGCCGCGGAGAGGCGTCCCTTCCGGCCGAGTCCGAGCTGAAGCTGAAGGTGGGTGCGCAGGTGATGTTCCTGCGCAACGACACCGCGATGACCGGAGAGCCGCCGCGGTGGGTCAACGGCACCATCGGCACGGTGACCCGCATCCTCGGCGGGACCGTCCGCGTGGAGATCGACGGCGAGGAGGTCGACGTCGAGCCGGCCGTCTGGGAGCGGTTCCGGTACGCCTACGACCCGAGCACGAAGAAGCTCTCCCGCGACGTCGTGGCTGAGTTCACGCAGTTCCCGCTGCGGCTCGCGTGGGCCGTGACGATCCACAAGTCGCAGGGCAAGACCTACGACCGCGCCGTGATCGACCTGGGCTCCGGGGCGTTCGCGCCGGGGCAGACCTACGTCGCGTTGAGCCGCCTCACGTCGCTGGACGGCCTCTACCTCTCCCGACCGCTGCGGCCGAGCGACATCCGCGTGGACGAGGACGTGCGGCGGTTCATGCGCGAAGCGTGGCTCGCCGCCTCGACGCCCGAGCTGCCGCGGACCTGATCGCGACCGCCGGCTCAGGCGGCGGCGCGGGCGCGGTCGAGGTCTTCGAAGAGCTCGGTGTTGAAGCGGTAGGCGAGGAGCACCTCGTCGATGACGCGCTCGCGCTCGGCCTCGTCCCACGGAGCGGCGTCGAGCTGCTCGCGATACACGTCCTTGAAGGCGGAGGGGTCGGCGATGTCGTCGAAGAGGTAGAAGCCGATGCCGTTCGTCTCGAAGCCGAAGCGACGCGCCATCACCCGCCCGATGAAGATGCCGCCGGAGAGGTCGCCGAGGTAGCGGGTGTAGTGGTGCGCCACGAAGCCGCCCGCCCAGGTCGCGCCGACCTGACGGATGCGGTCGACATAGCGCTGTGTGGTGGGCAGCGGGGCGATCCGCGTGCGCCACTCGGGTCCGAGGAGGAAGGCGAGATCGGCCTCGAGCGCAGGGAGGCGCGTGAGCTTGTCGCTGAGGAACACGGAAGCCACCGGGTCCTGGCGCATCCGCTCGCCGGCACCTTCGAGCGCGTCGTAGATGAAGTAGTGCTGCGCGACCAGCGCGACGTAGTCCTCGCGCGACCCCTCGCCCTTGAGGAGATCGGACATGAAGCCCGCCGTCTCGCTGCGGGAATGCGAACCGGAGGAGCGCTCGCGGAGGGCGGCGGAGAAGGACAGGATCTCGGGCATGGCTTCAGTGTAAGGGCAGCCTAACCTTCGATGGAAGTCCGAGCTCCGCAGGGCGACTCAGTCGTGCGGCCGTGGTTCGACGCCCAGGCGCTCGCAGGCCGCGTCGTACAGCGCCACAACCTCTCGGCGCACTTCGCGGCGCTCGGTGATCGGGCCGCCGGGCCAGGGGACACGGAGCTCTGACGTCGTGCCGCCACGGGAGATCTCCCAGACGCCGACCTCGCCGTCGAAGCCGGTCATCACGGACGCATCGATCGCCTCCGCGGACGGTTCGGCGAAGGCGCGCGCGATGAGGAGGTTGTCGTCGGTGTGGTCGCCGTTCATGTGGCGGAGGACGGCGGTGATCACGTCGGCATCGAACTCATGGGGCACAGGGACACCCTACGACGACGCGCGGGGCCGACTTTCAGCATCCGCGTTCTAGACTCAGGAGACACGTCTTCGGGGGTTCCCACACATGCAGCTTCTCTCGTCGCGCCGGTGGCGCGCCGCAGCGGCCACGGCGGCCGTTCTCGGTCTCGTCCTCACCGGATGCTCCTCCGAGGGCTCCTTCAGCTATACGCCGCCCGCGCAGGTCGACGCCACGCTTCCCGACGACACGGTCGCGGCGCTGCAGGGCGCGGTCGACAACGCGCTCGCGGCCTCCGGGGCCAGCGGGGCGATCGTCGGGGTCTGGGTGCCGTGGAGCGGCACCTGGGTCGCCGCTACGGGCACGCAGGACAAGGCGGAGGGCGGCGAGCTCTCGACCGACATGTCCTTCCGCATCGCGGACATCACGCGACTGATGACCTGCGACGTCCTCTACGCGCTCGCGGACGAGGGCACCGTCGAGCTCGACGCGACGGTGCCGGAGTACGTCTCCGGTGTCGCCGACATGTCCGACGTCACCCTCGTCGACCTGTGCAACGGCACCAGCGGCGCCGGCTCCTCCGAGGCGACGGTCAAGAGCGCGTGGCTGAACACCCCGGAGCGGGTCTGGGCGCCCCTCGAACTCGCGGGTTACGGTCTCGGCCGCGCCCGCATCGCTCCGCAGACCACGTTCCGCGACTCCGACGCCGGCTACCTCCTCCTCGGCCTCGCGCTGGAGCGCGCCTCGGGGATGAGTGCGCGCGAACTGATCGCCGAGTACGTCACCGAGCCGCTGGCGCTCGCCGACACCTCGCTGCCGTCGCCCGCCGCGGCGCCGCCGTCGGAGGGGTCGTCGCTCAGCGGGCACTACATGGGAGCGGTCGAGGGCGGTTTCAACTGCGCAGCGCCCATCGACATCACGACGATGTCCTCCAGCACCGGGTTCACCGACTCGGGAGCGGTGTCGACGATCACCGATCTCGGCCGGTACATGCAGGCCGAGGCCAAGCAGGTGCTGCGCACCAAGGACGAGCCGGACCGCTTCGGGGCGCCGCTGCCCGCCTACGACAAGGCGCCGTCGTGGTACCAGGCGACGGGTGGCGCCTACATCGTCGGCTCCATGATCGGTCAGCACGGCTGGACTCCCGGCTATGCGACGGCGGCGTACTCGGACCCGACGACCGGCTTCACCGTGGCCGTCGTGCTGAACGATTCCACCGCCGGGGCACGCTTCGCTCAGCAGCTCTCCTGGGAGCTGGCCGCGATCGCCTCCAAGGCTCCCGCGGCATCCGGCGAGACGGCTCCCGAGTTCGGTCTGCCCTACACGGCCGAGCAGTACCACAAGGCCACCACGGACGCCGCGCTCGTGTGCGTCCCCCCGGCCGGCTGAGCGGAGCCCGGACGAGCAGGAGGGCCGTATGGCGATCGTGGACAACGCCGTCTACGTCGACGGTGTGCGCGCCGAGGATCCCGGCAGCCTGAACGACACGTTCGAGCGGATCCGGGAACGGCGGGGCATGGGGTGGATCGGCCTCTACCGGCCGAGCGCGGAGGAGGTCAGGGCCGTCGCCGACGAGTTCGGCATCCACGAGCTCGTCGTGGAGGACGCGCTCTCCGGGCATCAGCGCGCCAAGCTGGAGCGGTACGGCGATGTGCTGTTCATGGTCCTCCGGCCCGCGCGCTACCTCGACGAGCGCGAGGAGGTCGAGTTCGGCGAGGTGCACGTGCTGGTCGGGCCGGATTTCGTCGTGACGATCCGTCATGCGGAGTCGCCGGACCTCGGTCGGGTGCGGCGCCGGCTCGAGGCCGATCCCGCTCTGCTCGCTCATGGCCCCGAGGCGGTGCTCTACGCGATCCTCGACGAGGTGGTCGACGAGTACTCGCCGGTCCTGGCCGGCCTCGAGAACGACATCGACGAGATCGAGGGTCAGCTCTTCGAGGAAGACGCGGATGCCACGCAGCGGATCTATGATCTCGGTCGCGAGGTGATCGACTTCCAGCGGGCGACCCAGCCACTGGCCGGCATGCTGGAGGCGTTGCTGCGCGGGTCGGAGAAGTACCGCGTGAGCGAGGAGCTGCAGCGGTACCTGCGGGATGTCCTCGACCACACGCTGCGTGTGAGCGACAAGGCGACGACCTTCCGTTCGGTGCTCGACAACGCCCTCACGGTCGAGTCGACCATCGTCGCGCGTCGGCAGAACGACGAGATGCGCCGGATGACGGAACTGAGCATCCGCCAGAACGACGAGGTGAAGAAGATCTCCGGGTGGGCGGCCATCCTCTTCGCTCCGACGCTCGTCGGCACGGTCTACGGCATGAACTTCGACCATATGCCCGAGCTGCACTGGGTGTTCGGGTACCCGATGGCGGTGCTGCTCATGGTGGCGATGGGGGTCGGACTGTACGCGGCCTTCAAGCGCAAAGGCTGGCTGTAGCGTCGCCGGCATCGCGGAGATCGATTCGTTCGGATACCCTCTAACATGTTAGACGTATCCGTTCCGGCTGATCTCCTGAGGACTGGTGATGCTCCCTTCGGAACCCCTGTCCCGTGCTCGCGTGCCCGAACGCTCCCACGTGCGTGGCCTCACCGGCCTCCGGGCGCTCGCCGTCGTCGCGGTTCTGGGATTCCACCTGGTGCCGGCGGCGGTCCCCGGCGGGTTGATCGGGGTCGATGTGTTCTTCGTCGTGAGCGGGTTCATCGTCACCCGCCTGCTGCTGAGGGAGCTGGCCGCCACGGGCCGGATCAGGTTGGGGGCCTTCTGGGTACGGCGCGCCCGACGCATCCTCCCTGCCCTCGCGGCGATGATCGCCGTCATCGTGCCGCTGGCGTTCGCGGTCGATTCGGACCTGTTGACCGGTATCCGGCGCCAGCTCATCGGCGCGCTCACCTTCAGCTTCAACTGGGTGTCGATCGCCGCCGACGGGGATTATTTCGCCGACGAGCAGCCCGACATCTTCATGAACCTCTGGTCCCTCGCGGTCGAGGAGCAGTTCTATGTCCTGAGCCCGCTGCTGGTCGTGCTCGCTCTTGTCTGCTTCCGGATCCGCCGACGCTCCCTCTCGGTCGTCGCTCTGGGGCTGGCAGCCGTCTCCGCCGTTGCGATGGGGGCGCTGAGCGGAGACCCGTTCGGCTCTCCGACCCGGGCCTACTTCGGCACGGACACGCACGCCTTCGGGCTGCTGATCGGCGCGGCGCTCGCGCTCGCCCTGGGGCCGGATGACCTCGCCGTGCCGTCCCGTCGCTCTCGCGTCTTCCGCACCCTCATCGGGAGCGCCGCCCTGGGGACCCTCATCGTGATCGCCCTCACGCTGTCGTCCGCGGGGGGACTCCCGACACGGGGAGGTCTGCTGCTGTCGAGCGTCGCCGCCGCCGGTCTCGTGTGGTCGGCAGCGACGGTGCCGGCGCTCGGGCGCTGCCTCGACATGCGGCCCCTCCGCTGGGTGGGCGAACGCTCCTACGCGCTCTACCTCTGGCACTGGCCCCTGCTCTTGATCCTCGGCGCCACCCCACTCGTCGGCGCCACCCCGCTGCTCGTGCTCGCAACGGTCGCGCTGAGCGTCGCCGCGGCGGCCGCCTCGTACGTCTTCATCGAGAGCCCCTTCCGGCGCGCGCCGCGGTCAGGACCTCGCGCGGATCGGCCCCGAAGGGCGACGCGGGTCGCCGCCGGTGCGCTGGCGGGGGTCCTCGTGATCGCCGCTCTCGGGATCGCGGTGGTGCGAGGCGATGCGTCGGAGGCGGAGCAGCTCGTGGCACGCGGAAGGCAAGCGGTGGAGGCGCTGCCCTCCGCCGCCGAGAGCAGCGCGCCGGCGACAGACACGCCGGCGCCTCCCAAGCCCCCGTCGTCATCGTCCCCCGCACCGCGGACGCCCGCGGTGCGGGGGACGGACATCACCGCCATCGGGGACTCCGTCATGCTCGCGGCCGCGCCGGCTCTGCAGCGGGGATTCCCGGGGATCGCCATCGATGCTGCCGTGTCGCGGAGCATATGGGCGGCTCCGGATATCCTGGGACGCCAGGCCGATGCCGGCACCCTCCGGCGGTATGTGGTGATCGGTCTGGCGACGAACGGCGAGATCCCGATCGGAGTCCTCGAGAAGGCTCGGGCGAGGATCGGCCCCGACCGTGTTCTCGTGCTGGTGACCGGCCACGCCGACCGCGGATGGATCGCCGCCGCGAATGCGGCGCTCGCTGCCTTCGCGGCGAGGTCCCCGCGGACGGTGGTCGCGGATTGGGATGCTGCGATCACCAGCCGCCCGGGCGCACTCGCTCGCGACGGGATCCATCC
Organism: Microbacterium sp. LCT-H2; assembly: GCF_001866135.1. Lineage (GTDB taxonomy): Bacteria > Actinomycetota > Actinomycetes > Actinomycetales > Microbacteriaceae > Microbacterium. The sequence goes on along the minus strand of NZ_MODW01000004.1, from coordinate 258,902 downwards.
CCAGCCGGAGGGCGGGCAGATCTATGCGGACGTCGTCCGTCGCGCGATCGCCGCGGCGCGTGTCGCAGGGCCGGGCGCGCGCTGAGCGACTCTGCGGGTTGCACGGGTCCACCGCGAACGCGACATGACCCTGAAGCGAGCCGGCGCTCGTGCGTGCGGGGTCAGTCCTCCCCGTCGGCCTCGGGCATGCCGGGACCAGGGCCGGGACGCACCTCGGCGTCGTCTCGGATGTCGATGCGGGTGTTGCCGTCGTGCTCCGAGACGTCCACGCGAGGCGCGGCGTCGGCCTCCGTGGCGTCGGGGGCCGAGGTCAACTGATCGTGACGGTTCTGCTCGAACGTCTCGTCGGCGGTGTCATCGGGCGTGCTCATGGCTCTCCTTCGTGTCGGCGGTCTTCGAGCGGTTGCGGGTCCACCGGGCGACAGCGTAGAGCACACCGCCGACGGCGAGGAGGATGGCGCCGAACAGCCACACCTGCGGGCGCTGCTGGGTGAGCAGCAGGATGCACGACGCGATGCCGAGCACCGGGACGAACGTCCATACGCGGAAGTGGTCGTGCGCGACCGTGTCGCGGCGCAGGACCAGCACCGAGATGTTGACGCTGAGGAAGACGACCAGCAGCAGCAGCACGACGGTCTCGGCGAGCGTCGCGAGGTCTCCGACCAGTGTGAGGCCCATCGCCACGAGCGTCGTGGTGAGGATCGCCACCCACGGGGTCTTCCGCCTCGGCAGGACGCGCCCGAGCGCGGACGGCAGGAGGTTCTGCTCCGCCATGCCGTAGGTGAGGCGGCTGACCATGATCATCGTCAGCAGGGCTCCGTTGGCGACGGCGATGAGCGCGATGAGGCTGAACAACCACGACGGGACGCTGACCCCGGTGGCCTCGACGACCGCGAGCAGCGGACCGCTGGACTCCTGCAACTCGGAGGCCGGCAGGGCGACGGCGCTGGCGATGCCGACGAGCACGTACACGACACCGGCGGTGAGGAGCGCCCCGAACAACGCGCGCGGGTAGGTCCGCCGCGGGTCCTTGACCTCTTCGATCATGTTGGCCGAGGTCTCGAAGCCGACGAACGAATAGTACGCGATCACCGCGCCGGAGAGGACCGCCAACGCGACATTCGCCCCCTCGGGCACCTGCGTCGCCCGGGACAGGTCGCCGCCCCCGCCGCCGACGAACACCGCCACGACGACGATCACGATCACGAGGCCGCTGAGCTCGATCGCCGTCATCACGAGGTTCGCGCCCATCGACTCGCGGATGCCGCGGGCGTTGAGCAGGCCGACGATCGCGAGGAAGACGATCGCGACCGGGATGGTCGGCAGGTCGATGAAGGTGCTGAGGTAGTCGCCGGCGAAGGCGATGGCCAGCCCGGCCGCGCTCGTCACCCCGGCCGCGAGCATGCTGAAGCCGACGAGGAAGGACACCAGCGGGCTGCGGAACGCCCGCTCGGCGAACACCGCGGCCCCGCCCGCGCGCGGGTACTTGGTGACGAGCTCGGCATACGACCCTGCGGTGAGCATGGCGAGGAGGAGGGCGAGGACCAGCGGCGCCCAGAGCAGGCCGCCCACGTCTTCCGACAGCACGCCCATCAACGCGTAGATCCCCGCGCCGAGGACGTCGCCGAGGATGAACGCGAACAGCAGGGGGCCGGTGATGGCGCGGCGCAACCGGGTGGGTGTCTCGGCGCGCGGCTCGGTCTGGACGGTCATCCTTGCACGGTACGGTCCGGCGCTCCGGCGGGCGACGGGCTTGACAGTGCCGCCGCCAATGAGCCAGCGAGAGCCGACCGCGCGCTATCCTCGGTGCCGCAAGGCGGGTCGTCGCCCGGGCCGTTCCGGGGAGACGGGGGGCCGCCTGCGATCCCACAGAAGGACACCATCATGATCGGTACACCTCGCAAGGCGCTCGCGGAAGCGGTCGCCACGTTCCTCTTCGTCCTCGCGATCATCGCCGCGGTGAACAGCGGAAGCCCGCTCACTCCGCTCGCGATCGGCTTCACACTGATGGTGCTCGTGTACTCCACGGGTCACATCTCGGGCGCCCACCTCAACCCGGCGGTCTCGCTGGGCGTGTTCCTGCGCGGCGGGCTCAGCGTCGCCGACTTCGTCTCCTACCTCGTCGCGCAGTTCGCCGGCGGGGCGCTCGCGGCTGTCGTGGCCCTCGCCGTCTGGCCGGCCGGCGAGAAGGCGATGGTCATCGAGGTCGGTCCGGCATTCCTCGTCGAGGCGCTGTTCACGCTGATCCTCGTCTGGGTCGTGCTGAACTCCGCCACCTCGAAGGACACGGCGGGCAACTCGTTCTACGGGCTCGCGATCGGTGCGACCGTCTTCGTCGGGGCGGCGACGGTCGGCTCCATCTCGGGTGGCGGATTCAACCCGGCGGTGGCCCTCGGCCTCTCGGTCAGCGGGCACTTCGCGTGGGGCTCGCTCTGGCTGTACATCGTGGCTCCCGCGGTCGGTGCCATCATCGCCGCCCTGCTGTTCCGCGTGCTCAACGCCGACGATGCGCGGAAGATCGCCGCGGACGCCGAGTAGAAGCCTCGCCTCGGAGCGCCGCATCCCTCCCGGGTGCGGCGCTTCGTCGTCTCGTCAGCGGCGTCGGCTCCGTCGGCGCAGCGCCGCGGACGTGACGGCCACCACCGTTCCGACGACCACGCCGATGATCGTCTCCAGAACGCGGTCGGTCAGCAGGTCGGCGACCGGAGTCGGCGCGGCCAGGTGCACCATCAGGAGGGCGAGCGGGGTGACGAACACCATCGCGATGCCGTAGTTGCGGCCGATGAACAGTTCGGCCGTTCCCTGCAGGACCACGACGACGGCGATCACGGCGAGCGGCGGCATGTCGAGGGCGAGGATCCCGGCGGCGACCAGCACGCCGAGCAGCGTGCCGACGAGACGCTGGATGCCGCGGATCACGCGGGCGTTGAGCTGCGCGCCGCTGACCGCCGCCACCGCGCCGACCGCTGCCCAGTACCAGTGGGTGCCGCCGAGGAGCAGGCCGACCACGCCCGCTCCGACGATCGCGGCGGCGACCGAGCCGGCCATCTCGGCGGCGACGGGCCCGACGGACGGGCGTGCCTTCGGTGCCGCCTCCGCCGTGGTGCGGGTGACGAGGGCGACGAGGGCGGTGAGCGCGAGGCCGAAGAGCACGCTCGCCCCGCCGACGAGCAGGACCGCGCCGAAGGAGGCGCCGGTGGCGGGGATGGTCGCGCACGCCCCGGTCGCGAAGACCGTGAACAGCGGACCGGGCGGGTGCCACTGCAGGACGTAGGCCAGCAGCGTCACGGCCGCGGCGACGAGTGCGACGACGACGATGCTCAGCACGGCGGGTGCAGCGAGGACCGACAGGGCCGTGCCGATCAGCATGGCGCCGAGCAGCACCCCGCCGGCGCTGGCCTGCATGCGGATCCGGTCGCGGAAGACGTCGTGCCGACCGTAGAGAGCGGCGAAGGCACCGAAGCTCGCATAGATGCTGAGGTCGAGCAGGCCGACGGCCCACAGCACGAGGAGCGGGACGGCGACACTGACCGCGGCGCGCAGGGCGACCCGGTGATCCCCGCGGTGCGGGCCGACGCGGAGAACTCCCGTCCACACCCGTCCCTGCGATTCCGTCACCGATCAAGCCTACGTCCGTCGCCCGGCGACGATGTGCGAGGGTGGGAGGGATGACCACTCCGCCTCCGCCGCGCCGCACCCTCCTGGTCGGCTTCGGGAAGCTCGGCACCCGGCTCGCTCCGCTGCTCCTCGCGGACGGCGGTGAGGTCCTGGCCCTCCGCCGCCGTGAAGGACCCGTGCCGGACGGTGTCGAAGCGATCTCGGCCGACCTGACCGCTCCGCTCACGGCGCCGCTGCCCGAGGTCGACGCCGTCGTGATGACGCTGCCGCCCGGGCCGGACGTGTCGTCGTATCGCACGGCGCTCGCGAACCTCGCGGCAGCGCTGCCGACCCGGCCGGCGCGGACGGTGTTCGTCTCGTCCACCGGGGTGTTCGACGGCACCGGGAGTGCCGAGCCTGTGACCGAGCGCATCGAGCCGGTGCCCACCACCGACCGGGGCCGCGGTCTGCGGGACGGCGAGAAGGCGGCCGTCGAGCTCTTCGATGCGCTGGTCGTGCGTCCCGCGGGCATCTACGGCCCCGGGCGCGAGTTCCTCCTCCGGAAGGTCAGGCAGGGGGCTCCCGTCACGCACCGCCGGCGCACGAACCGCATCCACGAGACCGATCTCGTACGCATTCTCGACCTGCTGCTGCGGATGCCGGAGCCCCCGGCGCTCGTGCACGCCGTCGACCAGGCGCCTGCTCCGCTGGGAGACGTCGTGACCTTCCTCGCCGACCGCCTCGGCGTGCCCGTGCCCCCGGACGACGGCGGTGCGGCGAGCGGCTTCGTCTACGACGGCTCGCTGGTGGAGGCGGTCCTCGGCAGGCTCGACTACCCGACCTACGAGGACGGCTATGCGGAGATGATCGCGAGGGACTGAGACCGTTCCGAGCGTCCGTCGTCCGGCGTACCGTGGGCGCATGACGAATGCGCAGACGGCCGTCGAGGTCGTCGACTGGCGGCGACGGGTGTTCGCCCTGTACGAAGCGGTGCGACGGGCCGACTCCCCGGAGGAGGCGCACGAGCTGTGGCGGATCGAGCGCGACGAGCTGCTGCTGCGGCACCCGGCGACGCCCCTCCTCCCGCAGGACAGGGCGCAGTTCGAGGGGCTGCCGATCGCCTCGTACGACGCCGCCTGGCGGTTCGAGCTCCCGATCCTCGACACCGATCCGGCCACGTTCGAGTTCGCGACGGGGACGGACGGCATCGTGCCGTTCGAGCGCGTCGGCGTCGTGGAGATCCCTGACGTCGGGTCTCTCGACGTGTGGCGGCTCGCCTCCTACGGTGGCGGCCTGTTCGTGCCGGTGCGCGATGCCTCCGCCGGGCAGAGCGGGGGGACGTACGGCGGCGGGCGGTACCTCATCGACACGATCAAGGGCGCTGACCTCGGGGCCGACCCGCGCCGCGGCACGCTCGTGCTCGACTTCAACTTCGCGTACAACCCATCCTGCGCCTACGACCCGGCGTGGGCGTGCCCGCTGGCGCCACCCGGCAACGTGCTGACGGTGCCGATCCCGGTCGGAGAGCTCCGATGAGAGCGCTGCGGTACGCGATCAACGTGACGCTCGACGGCTGCTGCCATCACGAAGCCGGACTCCCGCCCGACGAGGAGTCGATGCGCTTCTGGACCGCGGAGCTGCAACGCGCCGACGCCCTTCTCTACGGTCGGGTGACGTACGACATGATGCGGGCCGCGTGGCGGCGTCCGGAATCCGGGGTCTGGCCGGACTGGATGGAGGAGTGGGAGACGCCCTTCGCCGAGACCATCGATCGCCTGCCGAAGCACGTGGTGTCGGCGACGCTCGATGCCGTCGACTGGAACGCGGACCTCGTGCGCGGCGACCTCGCCGAGGCCGTGCGGGGGCTGAAGGATCAGCCGGGGGAGGGCCTGTCGGTCGGCGGTGTGGCGCTGCCCGCGGCACTCGCGGACCTCGGGCTGATCGACGAGTACCTGTTCGTGGTCCATCCAGTCGTCGCGGGGCATGGTCCCCGATTGCTCGACGGCCTGCACGAGCGTCTTCGGCTCGAGCTCGTGGAGCGGCGGGAGTTCCGCTCCGGCGCCGTCGCACAGCGGTATCGGCCTGCCGACGTGCTCCCTGCATAGGGTGCCCTGGTACGGTATGCGCAAGCCCGCGACCGGGCCTGCGGACGAGGGCGCAGTACCCGCTGAGCGACAAGACTGACCAAGAAGGGTCGTCGGGTGTCTCAGCGCGGGAACCGTGCGGTCGAGGTCCTTCTTGTGCGCCCTCCGCGCGAGCAGAGAAGGACAGCACATGAACATCCGTCTGGGACGCGGCCCCGAGCCGCTCGTCGATGAGGCCACGATCCATGCCATGGAAGTCGTCTTCACCAGCCTGACCGTGGCCGCCGGGGTCGCGATCTCCTTCGTCGCCGTGATCGTGCTCCGCGGCCTCTATCGGGGACAGCGATGAAGCGAGGAGCGCGCGTGTCGACGGCCGGCGCCCTCGGGGGGATGCTCGTGCTCCTGACCGGATGCGCGGCGTCGGAGGCGCCGGAGTCCGGACCACCGGTGATCGAGCACGTCCACGCCGTGGCCGAGGCGCCCACGGGTGACGCGCTGCTCATCGCCACGCACAACGGCGTCTTCACCGTGGACGCGGACGGTGCCCTTGCGGGACCCGTCGGCGGCCATGACTTCGACGCGATGGGGTTAACGGTCGCAGCGCGGACGCTCTTCGCCTCCGGACACCCCGGGCCGTCCACATCGCCCGACCTCGGTGAGGGGAATCTCGGCATCATCCGCAGCGACGACGGGGGCCAGACCTGGGCTCCGGTCGCCTTCACCGGGGTCGAGGACTTCCACGTCCTGACGGCCGGTCCGGACGGCACCCTCTACGGCATCGGGTCGAGCGGTCCGGAGCTGCTGACGAGCGTCGATGAGGGCGTCACCTGGAGCAAGGGGCCGCAGCTGGAGGCGGTCGACCTCGCGGTGACGGATGCCGGGATCCACGCGGCGACCGAGTCGGGGCTCCTGCACAGCAGCGACGGGCGAGCGGGTTTCGAAGCACTCGCCGGGGCGCCGGTGCTGTACTCTGTCGACGCACGGGCGGACGGTCGTCTCGTCGGCGTCGATGTGGAGGGTGCTCTGTGGGCGACGGACGCCGACGGGGCCTGGGCGACGGTGGGGGTCGCCGAGGGCCCTGTGCAGGCGTTGAGCGCGGTCGGCGCGGAGCGGATCGTGATCGTCGACGAGCGCGGCGTGGTGGACATCGCGCCGGACGGGGAGACCGTGCTCGTGTCGCTCATCCGCGAGTGAGGTCGGGGGCGGCCCGCCGGGAGGCCGGTCGCCCCGGCCACCAGATGCGGTCGCCGACGAGAGCGAACAGCGCAGGGACGATCACGGTCCTGACCACCAGCGTGTCGACGATCACGCCGACCCCGACGATCAGCCCGAGCTGCCCGAGGGTGACCAGCGGCAGGACGCCGAGTGCCGCGAACACGGCGGCGAGCACGATCCCGGCGCTCGTGATGACGCCGCCGGTGTGAGCAACCGCTTCCACCATGCCGTCCCTCGTGCCCCGCAGCGCCGCTTCGCTCCGGGCGCGATGGACGAGGAAGATCGTGTAGTCGATGCCGAGGGCGACCAGGAACAAGAAGGCCAGCAGCGGGACGGGGAGATCGAGTGCATGCTGCCCGAACAGCACGCGACTGAGCCAGGCCCCGGCGCCGATGGCGGCCACGGCACTCGCCACGTTGACGGCGAGCAGCAGCAGCGGCGCGACCAGCGACCGCAGCAGGAACGCCAGCACCAGGAAGCTCACCGCCAGGACCAGGGGCACCACGACGCCGAGGTCCGCGAGGTTCCCGGCACGGGCGTCGAGATCCGTCGCCACCGCGCCGCCGACGACCGCCCCCGCCCCCGGCACATCGTGCACGGCGGCCCGGAGTTCCGTGATCTGAGCCAGGCTGTCGTCGGTGCTGGGCGCATATTCGCTGGTCACCAGGATCTTCGTGAGCTTCTCGTCGTCCGTCGTCCCGACCGGAGTGGCGCGGACGATGCCCTCCACGTCGCGCGCCGCGGTGAGGACGGCTTCGGCTTCCCCGCTGTCCGTGACGATGAGGATCGGCTGCGCCTCTCCTGCCGGGAAGTGGTTCGAGAGCACCTCGAGACCCGTCGCGGACTCGGACGGGACCCGGAACTTGTCGACCTGGTCGAGCCCGACGGTCGTCCCGACGAGGCCGACCGTCATCACGGCCAGCAGGGCTGCGCCCCCGAGGAGGCTCACGACCGGCCGGCTCACGACGCGCGTCGCGATCGTCCGCCACACTCCGCCGCGCCGTGCGGCAGCTCCGGGACGAGGAACGAACGGCCAGAACACCTTCCGTCCGCACACCGCCAGCAGGGGAGGCAGCAGGAAGAGGACGGACGCCAGGGCGACCAGCAGCCCGATGGCGGACGAGACGCCGAGTCCGTGCGTGCCGGGGATCACCGCCAGGGCGAGTGTCAGGAGGGCGAGGACGACCGTGAGGTTCGAGGCGAGGATTGCCGGAGCGGTCCGGCGCCAGGCCGTGCTGAGCGCGCGGCGGTGGTCCGTCGTGGTGGTGAGCTCCTCCCGATACCGCGAGATCAGGAGCAGGGCGTAATTGGTCCCGGCGCCGAAGACGAGGACGCTGATGATCCCGGCATCGAACTGCAGGTCCCACGCGGAACCGGCAGCCGCGGTCAGTCGTCCGGCGAGCCCGTCTGCCAGGCCGACGGCGGCGAGCGGCAGCAGCCACAGCACCGGCGATCGGTACGTGACGATGAGGAGCACCGCGACGATCAGGACGGTCACGAGGAGCAGAGTGAAGTCGGCGCCTTCGAAGGAGGCGGCGATATCGGCGCCGAACGCCGGTCCGCCGGTCACGAGCAGGGTAATCCCGTCCGGTGCGTGCTCGTCGATGTCGGCGCGGAGCGCCGCGACCACAGCGGCGGTGTCGGTGCTCGTCTGGCCGACCGCGATCGGTGTCACGAGAACCGCGGCCTTCTCGTCCTCGCTCACGAGAGGCCCGGTCGGATCCGCGTCCGCGTGCGAGCCGAGCACCGGGAGGAGGCCTTCGAGCGCGGCGACGTCGGGTGCCGAGAGCGTCGCGCCGTCGTCGCGCGACGCGACCACGATCACGGACTGCCGATCCGCGTTCGGGAACTCCGCCAACAGCGCGCTCGTGCGCGCCGATTCCGACTCTGCGGGGGCCTGCTCGTTGCCGGCGGGTGCCTTCGCCGACCCGAACAGGCCGAAGAGAGTCATCATGATCAGGAGGACCGCGCCGAGCGTGATCCAAGCGCCGCCACGGGAGGTCATCCACTCGGGAAAGCGCCGAAGAGCGCGAGAATCTGCCATACCTGCCACTCCACCAGGAGCGTCGTGCGGCGACATCGTCAAGACGATGGAGGGAAGTCTCCCTCTTTCGATGGATCCCGGTCGGGCGGCGTTGGGCATGCCGAAGCGGTCGCATCGCAGCGAGGATCAGAGAGGTCGGGAGTCATGGCGTGAGGCGGGTGGCGCGTGGCAGTATCACCTCATGGTGGGATCCTCGAAGCTCGCGTCTGTGCTGTATGTCGAGGACGATCCGGATATCGCGGCGATGACGGTCGAGGTGTTGTCGGAGGCATATCGGGTCGATCATGCGTCCGATGGCGGGGTCGCTCTGCGTTTGGCGCTGGGTAACCGGTATGACCTGATGGTGGTGGACAGGCGGCTGCCGGGGATGGATGGTGTCGATCTTGTTCGCGCGGTGCGCACGGCGCAGATCACGACCCCGGTGCTCATGCTGACGGCTCTGGGCGCGGTGGATGACAAGGTCACGGGGCTCGACGGTGGGGCGAACGACTACCTGGTCAAGCCGTTCGACTACGAGGAGCTGCTGGCACGCTTGCGCGCACTGCAGCGCGCCTTCCAATCGGGTGGGGCGCGGCGCGAGCTGGGTGAGTGGAGTTTCGTCCCGACAGCACAGGCGGTCTTCGACCCGTCGGGGTACCGGATCGCGCTCACGGCTACGGAGAGCACGTTGCTGGAGGTGCTCAGCGGGAGTCCGGACCATGTGTTCAGTCGAGAAGAGATCCTCCGGGCAGTGTTCCCTGCCGGTGATTCCGCGAGTTCCGTGGACACGTATGTGCACTATGTGCGGAAGAAGACGACTCCCGAGATGATCGAGACGGTCAGAGCGCGCGGGTATCGGGCGGGGAACCCGTCATGAGTGCGCAGAGAGACCCGGATGCGGAGGAGGTGCGGCGGGCCGCTCGGGTCGTCGCGGTCTGGGTGGGCGTCTCGTCCGGGGTGATCGTCCTCGGAGGTGTGCTGATTCTTCTCGCGGTGGTGCTGTCGTCGTCGCGCCGTGAGGGTGAGAGGCACGAGGGCGGATGGTTCCCGGGTGCGGCCGGCGACGACTTCGTCGTCGACATCAGTGTTCTCGTGCCCGCCGTGGTCCTGCTCGGCCTGGTGGGGGTGCTGTTGCTCGCCGTGGTCGCGAGTATCGCCGCGCGGCGAGCAGCACTCCCGCTGAGCGACGCTCTGCGCCGGCAACGACAGTTCGTCGCGGACGCGAGCCATGAGCTCCGCACGCCACTGACCGCGCTCACGAGCCGGATCCAGATCCTGCAGCGCCGTCTGGACCGCGGCGAGGACGTGACCGCGACGGCGCGGGAGCTGCGAGGAGACGCGGATCGCATGCGCGACGTCCTCTCCGACATGCTCCTCGTCGCAGAAGGACAGGAGTTCGCCGGGGAATCTGCAGTCCTCGGTGATGCCGCCCGCGACGCCACCGCCGCGATCCGCTCCCTGGCGGACGACGCGGGCGTGAGGATCGACGTCGACGTCGTGGACGCCATCGTGCCCGTGCCGCCGGTGACTCTCGTGCGGGCCCTGGTCGCACTCCTGGATAACGCGGTCGCGCACTCACCGGCCGGCGGCTCGATCGAGCTCTCAGCGCGGCGGTTGGCCAGCGGGGTAGAGATCCGTGTGGCGGATCATGGGGCGGGGATCTCCGGTATCGACCCCGCTGAGGTGTTCGAGAGGTTCGCTCGCACTCCCGACAGCGGCCGTGGGCGCGGATTCGGGATCGGGCTCTCGCTGGTGCGGGATATCGCACAGCGCGCCGGAGGAAGCGTTGTGGTCGAATCGACGTCCCCGGGAGGGACAGTGTTCCTCCTCACGCTGCCCACGACGACGCCGAGGTGACCTCGACAGGTGTCGAGCCGATCCACCGCGCTATCGCTCCGCCATCCGTGACGAGCAGCCCGGTCTTGGTGTGGGAGGCGGCGATCCAGGTGGTGTCGGAGGGGCCTGCGGCGACGGCGGCTGTCGCCCAGACGTCTGCGTGCGCGAGACTGTCGGCGACGACGGTGACAGAGGCGACGCCGTGCGCGCGGTGACCGGTGCGCGGATCGATGATGTGGCTGCCGCGTTCGGCCGGACCGGACGTGGCCACAGCACCATTCGTCACCTGCATCGTCGCGAGGACGCTCCCGGGGCGGCGGGGGTCTGCGATTCCCACGTCCCAGACCCAGTCCGAGCCCTGTGCGGTGAACAGTTGCAGGTCCCCTCCGGCGTTGATGCCGACGGCCCGAGCCGATGCGAGAAGAGGGGCGAGGTGACGCCTGCTCGCGTGCTCCACCGCCCAGCCCTTGACGTACCCGGTGGGGTCGAACCCGCCCCTCCACGACGCGGAGAAGAGCCCGCCGGTGGCGTGTTCGTAGTCGGCGCACGCGGCAGCGACCGCTGCCACGCGCGGGTCAGCATCCTGGATGCGGAGGGCGCCGGCCCGGATGCGACTGATATCGGAGTCGGCCCGGTAGGGCGAGAACACGCGGTCGACGTCGCAAAGCTCGGCGACGCACGTCTGCACCGCATCCCGTGCGGCGGCGTCGTCACGCGGGTCGACGATGTGGATGCTGATGGCGGTGCCCATGATGTGCTCGACGTGCACGTGGATGTCTGGAGCGGTCATTGTTGTGCCTGATCGATAGCGCTCTGCAGCGAGCTCGTGTATCCGTCGCTGGTGTAGGTGGCGCCGGACACCATCTGGATGTGTGCGCTCTGGCCCTGGACGGTCTCGGAGACCAGTAACGGGATCGCATGCGCGTTGATCTGTTGGTCTCGACCGTTGCTGTCGGGATACCGGAGCGCTTGCGCGTCGGTGATCTTCCCTCCCGACACGGTGATCTGCACCTGGACGGGACCGTAGCGCGTCTGCATGGTGTCACCGGTGAACGTCCCGTCCGTGAGCCCCGCCGTGGTCCCGCCCGCGGCGGTCGATGCCGACCCGCTGGTGCTCGGGGTGGTGCCGCTAGCGGGGCTGGCTCCGTCGGAGGGAGGAACAGCGTCGAGGGAGGTGCGGTAGCTGAACAGGAGGATGATCCCGCTCAGGGTCGCGAGGAGTGCGTAGATGATCTTCTTCATGGCGGTGCTCCCTCGATGCTCAGGGGGTGAAGGATTCGGAGTGGATGCGGTCGGCGGCAAAGCCGGCGCCGCGGAGGTCTTCTCGCAGAGCGCGCATCCACCCGTCGGGGCCGCACAGGTACACGTCGTACTCGTCCGGGTCAGGGGCGATGTAGCGGAGCAGATCGGGGCCATTCCAGGCGGTGTGGGTGGCCGGAAGCCACGGGGAGTTGCCGCCGGCGCGCGGGCCGGTGAGCGGGAAGTGACGCACCCCGCGCTCACGGATCAGCGACGAGATCGGCTCCCGCAGCAGGGCGTCAGAGTCCGCAGTGTCCCGGACGACCAGGGCCGCGTCACCTGACTCGTATCGCTCCGCCTCGAGAAGCGATACGAGCGGGGCCACTCCGGCTCCCGCACCGACCATGAGGAGCTTCCGGCCGCTGCGGCGATCTCCGGTCATCTCCCCGAACGGACCCTCCACCAACACTCGGGTGCCCGGACGCAACGACGCGAGTCGCGTCGTGCCGTCGCCGACAAGGCGCGCTGTGAGTGCGTAGGTGTCTCCCGGAGCAGCCGAGAGGGAGAAAGGGTGCCCTCGCATCCATCCCGGCCCGTCCAGGAACCGCCACACGAAGAACTGGCCGGCCCGTGCCTTCAGCTCACGGAGGTCCCGACCGGACACGCGCACGGTGACACCGGCTGCACCGTCGAGTGCGACGGTGTCGACGCGGAGAGCGTGTCGATGGGAACGGACAAGCGGTGCGACGACGCGGAACACGATGACGGCTACAGCTGCGACAGCCCACAGCGACCACCAGTAGATCGTGGCCGGTGTCGATGAGAGGAAGTCCGCTCCCGTCCACAACTGGTGCGGCAGAGCGAGGAAGACGCCCAGGTACGCGTACAGGTGTAGCAGATGCCACGACTCGTAACGCAGACGGCGGCGGGCACGGCGGATGGAGGTGACCACGACCATCACGAGGAGTCCGGTTCCCGCGGTGGCCAGCAGCATCCCCGGGTAGTCCCAGACGAAACTCCACAGCTGCTCCCACACGCCCAGACCTGCTGCCGCGGCATATCCGATGACCAGCAGCAGGATGTGCACGCCCATCAACCAGAACGACCAGAAGCCGACCTGTCGATGAAACCGGGTGATTCCCTCACGACCGAACCCGCGCTCGAACAGCGGGACCTTCGCCATCAACAACACCTGATAGAGCAGCAGGTTCGCTGCCACCAGCCCGGAGAGCCTTCCCAGAGTGGTCACGGACTCTGCAGAGAAACCGAGGATAGCGGTCACCCCGCCCCCGGCTACCCACAGGGCGACGACGAACAGGCTCGTCGCCCAGATCACGCCGAGTGCGGCGACTCGCCACCACGAGGTGGCGACCCGGGGCTTCGATACATGCACGCTCGGCGTGAGTACGGGGGCTGTGTGGAGGGTGCTCATGACGACATGGTCCCCGCGGTCCTCTGAGGGAGCTCTAAGACAACAAGGCGCACACCGTTGTCATAGGTGATTCGCAGGCAATGCCGGTCGTTCCGAGACGACCGACTCGATCGCCAGGGAGTTCGGGATGTCGATGGCCCGAGCAGCAACGCGCCGACCGGATCACCCAGTGCCGCCAGGTCGTGCTCGACACCTCCGCGTCATCCGACGGCGCAGGGATCGATCTCGCCGCGGATCGGGGCGCATGCGACAGGGAGGCCTGCTGTTCGTGACTCTTGGAGGTGTCCTTCCAGAAGCGAGATCCTCAGTCTGGATCGGCTCCAGAGTGTCCGGAACAGCTTGGGAAGTCACAGGTGGAGGGGCTGACGGGAATCGAACCCGCGCTGTCTGCTTGGGAAGCAGGTAGCGGCCATCCTGCGGGCCCCGGAACGGCGGACCAACCAGCGTTGGGCTTACCGTCCAGTACCGCCGGTTAGTGGCACATACCCCCCTCTAGTGGCACGAATCTGGCACGACCGTAAGCAAAGATGAGCAAGTGCGACAACTTCTTTCGGACGTGATGGATCTGCAACCCGACTGGTCCGTGGAGAACACGGAAGAGATGCAGATGCGGGGCATCCTCATTCGCCGCGAGGTACCTGATTGGTTGGCCGAGAACGCGGCCACCCACGGGGTTGGCACCAGGTACGCGGTGCGCGGTCAAGATGCGGTGGGGCGGAAGTCTCAGGTGCCATGGGTGCGTATCTTCGATCCGGACCTGAGCCCTCGCCCCACTGAGGGCTGGTACGTGGTCTATCTGTTCGCTGGGGACGGGAACCGTTGCTACCTGTCGTTGTCCCACGGTTCCTTCACCTGGGACGGAAGCGCGTTCCGTGCCCGGAGTGCGGAGGAGGCAAGGCTCCTGCGCGAGTGGGCCCGTGCCTCGATCTCGCTACCGGGGCCAAGGTTCACGTTCGATGTCGATCTGGCAGCGCGATCGGGCACTGCTGGCGCGTCCTACGCCGGAACTGTCGCCGTCGCAATCGAGTACGAACGGAGCGCGATCCCGCCGAACGAGGTCCTGCTCTCCGACCTCGGCGAAATGCTCGGTCTGCTTGACCAGATCTATCGCGCGGACGCCTCTGACCCAACCGTGCCGGGACGAGAGCCCGCAGAGGTCCTGTTGGCGAAGGAGCAGATCGCGTCAGTGTCTGGTCCCATGCTCACGCAGCCCGCGCGACTTGGGCAAGGATTCCGGATCAGCAAAGCCGAGCAGCGTGCCGTTGAACTGCGGGCCGTTGCTGTCGCGATCGACATGCTGACCGCCGCCGGCTGGTCGGTAAGGGACGTTGGCGCTACCGAGTCTTACGATCTGGATTGCCGGAGAGGTGAGGAGCACCTCTGGGTGGAGGTCAAGGGTACGACGTCCCTCGGCGAGGCCGTGATTTTGACCAAGAACGAGGTCGCGTTGCATCGAGAGAAGCATCCACACAACGCTCTCGTCGTGGTGTCCCAGATCAATCTCGACCGGACGCTCGACCCACCCGGTGCCTCAGGGGGCAGGTTAACGGTCATCAGCCCGTGGTCGATAGAGGACGACGCTCTATCGCCACTCGCGTACACCTACGCACCGGCCGAACTCAGACGTTCCGCCCTCTGAGGGTTCTCCCTGCAGAGCGTTCCGACATGGGGTTGCGTCTGGTGCTTCATGTGGCCGAACTGGGGCCGACCGGTGACGCTCTTCGGGTCGCCCCAGTTCGTGGGGTGAACTACGGCTGCGATGTTTGCAGGTTCTCCAGCATGGACAGGATGGCGGACTGGGAGCCGGGCACGTCGATGTGCACCCGGTCCCCGTCCACCAGGAGACGGTAGGCGTCGAGGTCAGCGTCATGCAGGAGTGCCAGCGACTCCGGAGTGAGGTCCCCCGTGTCCGCCAGGTCCGTGAGGACCGCGGCCCACGCGGCGGGCTCCGCGGCGGCGCTCTCCTGCTCAGCGATAGCAAGGGCCGCCGGGTCCACCTGAGTGAGGCGTTCCCAGACCAGGCCCTCGTACGCGGCGAGGAGCCGGTCCCGGTCGTCGTGCACCAGCAGGTGCGGCATGACCTCCAGATCGTCCAGGATGGCCGCCAGGCGGGTGCGGTCCGCCCGGGCGATCACATCCTGGAGACGCATGCCCGGCTCACGCTCGAAGCCCTGAGAGGGGTCCTGTCCGGCGTAGACGAGGGCGCGGACCTTTTCCCGCTCCCGGCTGAGGGCGGCGTGGTCATCCGCGGTCTGCGGACGGAGGGTGTCCAGGACCGGCCCCCGGTCAGGTGCCTCCGGGATCGCTGGGATGGCGGCGCGCACGGTGGTGCGGATACGGTTCACGTCCGTGCGCTGGCGGGCTCGGAGTCCTTCCGGTGTCAGGTGGGTGTCCCTGAGGGTGGCGGCGGCCGCGAGGTCCCGGCGGGCCTGGACAGCGGTGGTGGTGAGGTCGGTGCGGGTCATGGCTGTGCTCCTTCTGGGTTGAGGTTGCCCGTGGTGGGCGAGGGGTTGGAGAGGGGGTCAGGTCGAGGGTGGTCAGCGGCATCTCCGTCGCCCTGTGCTCGGGACTCCAGGGCGGCACGTGCACGTGCCGCGGCGGTGCGCTGGACGGCGGCCTCCTGGTGCAGGCTCGCGATGTAGGCCCGGATGGCGTCCGCGTGATGCGCCGGGATGGCATCCATCGCGGCCTGGTATCCCGGCAGGGCTTCTCGCTTCGACCGGGTGGCGTTGCCGATGGCGCTGGGGCGGCGGGGCGCGTAGAC
Source organism: Microbacterium sp. LCT-H2 (assembly GCF_001866135.1). Classification (GTDB taxonomy): domain Bacteria; phylum Actinomycetota; class Actinomycetes; order Actinomycetales; family Microbacteriaceae; genus Microbacterium. The sequence continues at coordinate 242,712 of NZ_MODW01000004.1, read as the reverse complement.
CATGGTCATTCCCCCATGACCAGCCGGTCGAGGAGCGCGCCTACCTGCTCGAAGCCGCCCGGTTTGGCGTTGTCCAGGCCGAGGTACTTCGCGCGGCGGTCCATGATCCTCAGCACCCGGTCCACCGCGAACCCGCCACCCGCGAGGGCCAGGCGCATCTGCGGAACCAGGATGGCGTCGAGGCGGGCCAGTTCCAGGGTGCGGATAGCGTCCGCCTCCTCCTCCGGGATGCGCTGAACCTCCTCCCGAATCCACCGCTGGACCGTCTTCGGGTGCACGTCCATCTGCGTTGCGATGACGGTCATGGCCACGCCTGTGCGGTGGAGCATGAATGCTTCGGCGCGGCGGGTCAGCCGATCCAGGCGCTTCATGCGGCGGCGCGGCCGGGGGGTGTCACCGAGGGCGTACTCGGTGAGGTCCACGTCCGGCGGCAGATCGGGCACAGGGAGGCCCGGCAATGCCGCGACCTCCTCGCGCGCGATGGTGATGGTGTCGGGGCTCATGCCGTCTCCTCTCGTTCAGTGACCCAGGGGTCGGGGAATAGGTCCGCGAGTCCACGGCCCTCGTAGTAGCGCCGTGCATCCGGCGACAGATCGGTGATGGGGCAATCGAAGGGCTCGCCGTTGTGGGCTCGCCGGTGGGCCTCAGCGCGGTAGAGGCCAATGAGGTCGTCTGCCTCCTGGGTGCTGGCCGGTCCTGTGACGCGCTCGCGCTCCGTCTCCAGCCCTTCGAGTGCGGCGCGGAGGTCCGCGAGGTGTGCACGCTGTTTGGCTGAAGGCGGAGTAACCTTCGCGGTCGGTCGCCGCGTGCGGTGACCATTACCAGGTAGTGGAACAGGTAGTGATACAGGTAGTGGGGCCCCGCTCAGACCGGGGCCCTTTACCGGGAAAACCGGGGCCCTTTCTCCCTCAACCCGGGGCCCTTTCTCGGCGGGGTCCGCGACGAATGGGCCTCGCTCAGACCGGGGCCCATTCAGGTCCAGGACGGCCAGCCGATACTCCGCATGGCGGCCGCGGTGTGCCGCTCCCGTGCGGACGATGAGCCCGCGGCTGGTGAGCGCGGACAGGACGCGCTCCAGGGCGCTCTTGGTCGCTTTCAGCCCCGGCTCACGGCCCAGCGCCAGCGCCAGCCGGTCATGCCCCCACGTGTAGGTCGGAGCGCCGTCTTGGACGGCCACGGCCATGTCGAGGAGCACGATCCGCTCCAGCGGGGATACGGGCGCTGAGAGGAGCGCTTCCTTCATGCGGTCCAGGGTCGCGAACCCCATCAGAGCCTCCGACGGCGCTCACGCACGCACCCGCGGCACTCGCCCTTGGGAGTGGTGCCCCATGCCGCCCGCACATGTTTACGGGGACAGAGCACCAGTGAGCCGCCGTGATCGGCGCGCGCGTTGCACCGGGCGCACCCGGGGGCGTAGGCGCTCAGGTCGGTGGACCACTTCACCCGCTTCCCATGTGAGTTCCGGCCAATGTGCGTTGCCGGGCCGATCCTCATCCACCCTCTCGCCGGTAGACCGCACCCATGGCAGGGGCGGCCTACTGCGGAGCCGCGGGCCTGAACAAGGGCCTCGTGCACGCCGCGGTAGGTGCTGGCCGGTCCGGTGTTCTCGCCCCTGGCGGTAGTCACCTCAGCCCTCGCCGTCGATGAAGGCCAGGAACGCGACTGTGCTGATGCGGATGGCCTTGCCGAACCGCTGGGCCGGGAGGGTGCCGTTGGCCACCATCTTGTAGACGTTGCTGGGGTGGCACTCCAGGAGGATCGCCACGTCCGGGACCTTCAGGAACGCGGGCGGGGTCTCACGGATGCGCGCCAGGGTGGCGGCACTGGTGCTCGGTGTCGCGGTGATCATCAGGAGGTCCTTTCGGGTTAGCGGCGGCTAGCCCAGGTCCTTCCTGGATGGCGGTCGCGTCGTCGGTGGCGCTTCCTTGTGAGGCACGACGGTAGCACACGGTATGCTGGGGTTGCAAACACAAAACCCCAGGCCAGAGTCCAAATTGGTGACAGTGTGTCACCACCTGGCCCGGACGGAGGAACCATGGCAGAGCGGCGGCAGAAAGCCAATCGACAGGCGTTCGGGAGCACCCGGCAACTGCCCTCCGGGCGCTGGCAAGCCCGCTACCCAGACCCCGCCGGGCGGCCCATGACCGCGCCCACCACCTTCCCCACGAAGCGGGAGGCACTGGACCACATCGCCGGGGTTCGCGCGGACCGGATGCGTGGCACCTACCGCGACCACCGTGCCGGACTCCAGCCCTTCGGCCCCTACGCCGCGGAGTGGGTGGCAAACGGTGGCACCCGTGGACGCCTCGCCGCCAAGACCCAGGCGCTATACGAGGACCTGCTGACCGGCCCCCTCGCCGGGCTCCATGACCGTGCACTGTCGGCCATCACCCCGGCAGACGTGCGCGCCTGGTACACCCGCACCCGGAAGGTGCTGGCGAAGGCGGTGAAGAACCGCCCCGGGGCCACCGGAGAGGCCCGGCTCCGCCAGGCGTACAGCCTCCTCCGCACGATTCTGAACGCCGCGGTGAAGGACCGCCTCATCAGCGAGAACCCTTGCCAGATCGAAGGGGCCGGTCAGGTCAACGACCCGGAGCGCCCGTACCTCTCGCCGGAGCACCTGGCCGCCATCGTCGGGGCCATGCCCGAGAAGTGGCATCTGCCGATCCGTGTGGCCTTCGGGGCGCACCTGCGCGTAGGGGAGTTGGAAGCGCTACAGCGCGGCGACTACGCCAACGGTGCGGTGCGAGTCGAGCGCCAGCGCATCTACGTCCGGGGTCAGGGCACCATCACCCCCACGAAGACGGGGGAGGCCCGCACCGTGGTGCTCCCGCCGAGCATCGCCGCAGAGGTTGAGGCGCATCTGGCCAGCACCACCGGATTCCCGAAGTCCCCGATGTTCCCTCGGCGCGACGGCGAAGCGATCACCGGAAATGCACTCAGCCATGCCTGGCGGAAAGCGGCCCGCGGGATCGGGCTAGGGCAGTTCCACGTGCATGACCTTCGGCATGCGGGGCTCACGCTGGCCGCTCAGGCCGGGGGCACCACGCGCGAACTCATGGCGCGCGCCGGTCACCGCACTGCCCGCGCGGCGCTCATCTACCAGCACGCGGCGGAGGAGCGGAACGCTGTCCTCGCGGGGGCAATGGATGCACTTAGCGCGGAGGCTATCAACCGAGCACGGCCGCCGCGTCTGGAAGCCGTCTTGCGCCTGGAGATGCCCGGTCCCTGACCGCTATCCCGGCCCCGTCGCCAGCGGCCGCGCATCATCGGCGTAGATGCCGTACACAAACGGGCCGGACAGCAGTTTGCGCATGGCCGTTGACGTGAAGGGCACGGCCGGGTCCTCGAACGCACGCATAGATCCGAGTCAGGTGCTTGGTCTATGATCGCCACATGAAGAAGCGGCTCAGCCAGGCGGCGAAAAAGTCACGGGTCGTGAAGGCGACCGTGGCAAAGCCGCGGCGCGTCGAAGTGGCTTCGAAGGCGATGAGCCGGACGAAGACTTCGGTTTCTCACAGCGCTGCCCGTAACTCGCGATAGGCCCCGGAGTGAGTCCAGCCCCGGGGAGGCCCGCGCACGTAAGGGAAGTGCGTTCGTTCGAAGATCCGTCGCTGATCTTGCCTGAGGATGTCGTTCTCGATACGTCATTCGTAATCGCTGCGCTCGTCACCACTGAACCGCTTCACGCTGCTGCGCAAGCGTTCATGCTGCGCCTCGTCAACGAAGAAGTGGTCGTCTATTACAACCGCCTGTTGGAGATTGAGTTTTCCGAGGTTGCCTTCAAGATCGCAGTCGTCGAGCAGCACGGTCGTAAAGGCTGGCCAGCGAAACGGAACGACGGTCGGGTCCGGCGCAGGGCGGGCCGTCTGGCGGGCTCGCTCAGAACGGAGTGGGATGCACTCCTGACTACGCTTTCGCACTCCCGCGTGGAACTTCACGAAGTCGCAGATGACGTGCCGGGAATCATGGCGGACCACGGACTCGCTTCGTATGACGCCGCGCACGCCGCTACTTTGCAGTTCGTGGGGGCAGGTGCTCTCGTGACCACAGACGCTGGATTCGGTCGAGTGCCAGCCTCTGACCTGTCGCTCATTGTGGATGCGTCGCGCGTGCGCTCGTGCCGCCGACACCGCGGTGGTCGGTAGTTACCGGCACGTTCCTCCTACAGCCCGAAGCCCTCGCCGGTGAACGCAGGTCGTCGCCCGCCCTCGCCTCGCGGTATGTGATGCTTGGTCCACCGTGCGCTGATCGTGAGGTCATCCGCCAGCACCGGGTAGTGAAGCGCTGACTGGGGTGCGAACCCGGGTTCTCCTGGAGCGGGTAGACGCCGTGCACGGTCGGGGTCCAGCCACGGCTTATGGTCCGGGTGCATGTAGATGTAGCGGTCTGCCGCGGAGTAGATGGCGTCCACGAAAGCGACTCCGACGCCGCTCAGGTTCAGGCGATGATCGACGCGCTTCTCGGGGTCGTCTTCGACCATCTGTCTGTCGGGCATGAAGATGAACCGGTGCGGGTCAAGCGGGAACACGATGTCCCAGGTGAGCGCGGCACCAACCTGGTCCTCGTCGTCGTGAGCGTTGAGAATGACGACTGGGCAGTCTGATGTTGGCAAGCATGCGTTGGTGAAACCGAGTCCCCATGGTCGGACGTAGAGGGCGCGGGCAACCTCCCCCAACGTCTCCGCGATGTAGCGCGCGTGAGTGGTGGCAAGATTGGGCGCGGTTGGCGCGCCCGGCACTCTGAACGATTGGCTTGCGCCCCACGCTTCGAGCCGCTTGCGCTGTCGGGTGGTGCGCACGATCTGCGCCGCCATGTACCAGGCGAGCGCACCCCTCATCCGAGGCGGCAGGGGCCACACGTCAGTGAGCGCGTACTTCGGGTTGTCGAGTAGGACGCGCCAGACCGGGACCACTGAGCCCTCCAGTTGACCGAAGAACGACTCCAGGGCCCGAGTCTCCTTCCCATCCAACCCTTCGAACGTGTAGAAGTCCCGCTCCGCTCCCACGTTCCGAACGTTCGCGCGGAACACCTTCGAGGGCGCGTTCACGTCGGCGGCGTCAATGAACCACTCCGGCTCACGCTTGCCTGGGCCGGGCCTCGCGAAGCGGCGGAGATGTACCCGCGGCACGTGGTGATCGTTCGGCACAGCGCCCCCTTCCGATGGGTCCCGAGGCCACCATTCAAGCGGGCACAGCGGACACTAGTGGCACGTCTATGGCACGGGCCGCACCGGACGCGACGTTCCGGCGCGAAAAAGCCGCGGCGGAAACTGACGCTGACCTGGGGATAACTGTGTGGAGGGGCTGACGGGAATCGAACCCGCGCTGTCTGCTTGGGAAGCAGAAGTTCTACCATTGAACTACAGCCCCGTACCCGCCCGAGAGCAGGTGGAGCAAGCCTACCTGTCTCCCGGGCGTTGACCAAAGCGTGCCTCAGGGGCGCGCGTCGACGAGGCGCTGGCGCTGGGTGCCGAGCCCCTCGATGCCGAGCTCCACGACGTCGCCCGCCCGCAGGTAGGGGAAGCGACCGGAGAGCGCGACGCCCTGCGGGGTGCCGGTGTTGATGAGGTCTCCGGGCTCGAGCACCAGGTACTGCGACAGGTGGTGAACGATCTGCGCGACGGTGAAGATCATGTCGGCCGTGTTCGAGTCCTGCCGCGGCTCGCCGTTGACCCGGGACCAGAGGTGCAGAGCCTGCGGGTCGACCTCGTCGGCCGGGATGAGCGCCGGACCGAGGGGGTTGAACGTCTCGGCGTTCTTGCCCTTCGACCACTGTCCACCGGAGTGCTCGACCTGGTACGCCCGCTCCGACACATCATGCGACACGACGTACCCGGCGACGTGCGCCAGCGCCTCTTCCGGGCTGGCGAGGTAGCGCGCGCGGCTGCCGATCACGACCCCGAGCTCCACCTCCCAGTCCACCTTCTCGGCGCGCGGGGGGATGAACACGTCGTCGAAGGGCCCGACGATGGTGTTCGGGTGCTTGTGGAACAGGATCGGCACGGACGGCGGGGCGTCACCGGATTCGGCCGCGTGGGCGGCGTAGTTCTGTCCGATGCACAGCACGGCCATCGGCCGGGCGATGGGGGCCCCGACCCGCAGCGCCTCGGCGCCGTCGAGCAGCGGCAGCGACCCGGCCGCGAGGGCCTCGCGCGTGCGAGCGATGCCGTCACGCGCGAGGAACGCGCCGTCGATGTCGGCGGTGAGGCCGGTCAGGTCGTAGGTGCGGTCGTCGTGGCGCACCGCGGGGCGTTCGGCGCCGGGCGCGCCGAGGCGAAGGAATTCCATGGGGTCGTGTCTCCGGGGTCAGTGGGTGTACGGGCGGTGCTTCTCGATCGCGTCGGAGAGCTCGACGCCGAACCCGGGGGTCTCCGGCACGCGGAGGCGGCCGTTCACCGGCACGGGCTCACCGACCAGCATCGGCGAGAACATCGGCACGATCTCCTCTGCGGTCGGGTGCATCATGAGGAACTCCGCGAACGGGCTGTTCGTGCGCGTGACGACGAAGTGGTACGAGTACACGGACGACCCGTGGGGAACGACCATCGTGCCGTGGGCATCGGCCAGGGCTGAGATCTTCAGCAGCTCGGTGATGCCGCCGCACCAGCCCACATCGGGCTGGATCAGGTCCACCCCGGTCTCCAGCAGCTGCCGGAAACCCCACCGGGTGGCCTCGTGCTCGCCGGTCGTGATGAGCATCGAGGAGGGGGCGCGCTTGCGTAGCTCCGCATAGCCCCAGTAGTCGTCGGGGATGAGCGCTTCCTCGATCCACTTGAGGCCGTAGTCGGCGGCGGCGTGCGCGAGACGAGTCGCGTACTCGACGTCGAGCGACATCCAGCAGTCGTACATGAGCCAGAAGTCGTCGCCGACCTTCTCGCGCATGTCCGCGAGGAGGGCGATGTTCTTGCGCAGCCCCTCTTCGCCTTCGGCGGGTCCGTGGTGCAGCGGCATCTTCCCGCCGATGAAACCGAGCTCCTTCGCGCGGTCGGGGCGTGCCCCGGTGGCGTAGAACTGCAGCTCGTCGCGCACCGGCCCGCCGAGGAGCTCGAACACCGGCACCTGCCGCACGCGACCGAGCAGGTCGTAGAGGGCGAGGTCGACGCCGCTGATCGCGTTGAGGACGACGCCGCGGCGGCCGTAGTAGAGGGTCGACTTGTACATCTGATCCCAGATGCGCTCGATGTCGGTGATCTTCCGGCCTTCGAGGAACCGCGCCAGGTGCTTCTCGACGATGAACGCGCCGATCTCGCCCGCCGTCGTGACCGAGAAGCCGACCGTCCCGTCGCTGGCCTCGATCTCGACGACGAGCGTGCCCAGCACGTTGAGCCCGAAGCTCTGCCGTGACTGCCGGAACTCCGGGTAGACGCTCATCGGGGTGGCGATGTGGTCGTCGATCCAGTGGTCGGCGCCCTGGTCGTGATAGTCGGCCCCGCCGCCGCGCACGGTGTACGCGCGGACCTCGCGGATGGTGGGAGTGCCGGTCATCGTTCCTGTTCCTCTCGGTCGAATCGGACAAGGACCTTGCCCGGGGTGCCGTCTCCCGCCGCGAGGGCGGAGAAGGCGGAATCCGCGTCGGCGACGTCGATCTCGCGGCTGATGAGCGCCCGGTAGACATCCGGCTCCGCGCCGATGATCGCGGCGGCGTCGGTGAAGTCGTCGGAGCCGTACGTGAAGCTGCCGATGAGCGACCGCTCCTCTGTGCTCACGAGGAAGGCGTCGAGCGTCACCTGCGGAGCGCCCATGCCGACCAGGCAGATCGGGGCGCCGAGGGTGGTGCTGCGCAGCGCGTCGCGGACGGTGGGGGTGAGGCCGACGGCGTCGACCGCCGCATCCGCGAGGCCGCCGCGCTCGGCGAGCTGTCCGGCCACCGGGCCGGCGGCCGGGTCGATGGTCTCCGCGCCGAGCCGCTCCACGAGCTCGCGCCGGGCGGCGTCCATCTCGCTCACGATGATCGAGCCGGCTCCCGCGTCCCGCAGTGCGATCACGACGGACTGGCCGATCGGTCCGCCGCCGATCACGAGCACCCGGCCGAGGCGGTCGGCGGGCAGTCGCCGCACGGCATGCACGGCGACGGCGAGGGGCTCGATCAGTGCGCCGAGCTCGATCGGCAGGTCCGCGGGCAGCGGCACCACATTCCGGGCCGGTATGACGACGTAGTCGGCGAACGCGGCCGGGATCTCCTTCGCCACCCCGATGACGTGCTTGCCCGCGTGGTGCTGCTCGCGACCCGCGAAGGCTGCCGCGTCCTCCGCGGGCACGACGACGGGGTTGAAGGTCACGGGAGTGCCCTCGGCGAACCCGTCGACGTCGTCGCCGACGGCGGCGATCACTCCGCTCGACTCGTGGCCCATCACCTGCCCGGGGAATCGCCGGCCGTTCTCGCCGGTATAGCCGTGGACGTCGGAACCGCAGATCCCGGTCGCGGCGACCCGGATGAGCACCTCGTCGGGTCCGGGGCGGGGGATCGGGGCCTCACGGACGTCGAGGCGTCCGATCTCGGTGAGGACGAGCTCGCGCATGCGTGTCTCCTGTTCTGCCGACCGCGGTCAGCGCTGGCGGGCGGGGGTCTTCGTCGTGTCGAGGCCCACGCCGTCGGTCTCGCGGACCGCGGGGCTCACGACGCGGCTGAGGGCGATGAGGACGGCCCCGAGCAGAGCGATGACGGCGAGGGCGATGAGTCCGGCGCTGTCGCCGAAGGTCGCGTCCGCCCAGTTCTTGAGCACCGGGGCGAGGAATCCGCCGAGGCTGCCGAGGGAGTTGATGAGGGCGATGCCGCTTGCGGCGGCCGCGCCGAGCAGGAACGACGTGGGAAGGGTCCAGAACACCGGCTGCACGGAGATGAAGCCGGCCGCGCCGACGCTCAGGGCCGCGAGGGCGATCACCGGCTCCTGCACGATCGCCGACACGATGATGCCCGCGCCGGCGGCGGCCAGCGCACACGTCGCGATGAGGCGACGCTGCCCGGTGCTGTCGGCGAGGCGCGACAGGACGAAGGTGACGAGGAGCGCGAACGTCCACGGCACGGCGGTGAGGAGGCCGACCTCGAGGCCGACCGGCTTGCCGACGATCGTCGCGACCTGCGTGGGGAGATAGAAGGTGACGCCGTAGACGCTCATCTGGATCGTCAGGTAGATCGCGGCGAAGTAGAGCACGACCGGGTTGCCGAGCGCGCGCAGGGCTCCGCGGGGGGAGTGGTTCTCCTTGGCGCTGTCCTCGTCGTCGAGGGCGGCCACGAGGGTCGTGCGCTCCGCGTCGGTCAGCCACTTCGCGTCCTTCGGGCCGTTGTCGAGGTAGAAGAACGCGACGATGCCGATGAGCACGGTGAGGATGCCGGTGGCGAGGAACATCAGCTGCCAGCCGTGGATGCCGACCTTACCGTCGAGGTCGAGCAGCATGCCCGAGAGCGGGCCGCCGAAGATGAAGGCGAGCGGGGCGCCGAAATAGAAGAGGCCGTTGACCCGCGCGCGGAACTTCAGCGGGATCCAGTACGTGAGGAAGAGGATGACGCCGGGGAAGAACCCGGCCTCCGTGATTCCGAGGAGGACGCGGAGGACGTAGAAGACCCACTCGTTCGTCGCGAACATCATGAGCGCCGACACGATGCCCCACGAGACCATGATGCGGGCAAGCCAGATCTTCGCCCCCACCCGGCGCATGATGAGGTTCGACGGCACCTCGAAGACGGCGTAGCCGAGGAAGAAGATGCCGGCGCCGAGCGCGTAGGCGGCATCCGAGATGCCGGTGTCCGCCTGCCAGGCGGCCTTCGCGAAGCCGAGGTTGGCGCGGTCGAGGAACGCGAGGATGTACATGAGGAGCAGGATCGGGATCAGCCGGAGCGTGACCTTACGGACGATCGCGGCAAGTTCCGGCCGCGTGGAGGACTGAGTGGACATCGGGGCATCTCCATTGACGAGGGGTATCCAGTGCGTTCACGTATGTGAATCGGATGTCTCAGACCTGAACGCGCGATAGTGTGACACACGTTCGTGCCGCGCACAATTCACGCAGGGGGACCCATGACGGACACCGATCAGGCGGTGGGGGCGGTGAAGTCCGCCGGGCGCGCCCTCGAGATCATCGAGCACCTCGCCGCGACCGGATCGCAGACCTTCCCCGAGCTCCTCGACGACCTCGGCCTGCCGCGGTCCAGCGCCCACGGACTGCTGCGCACCCTCCAGGCGGCCGGTTGGGTCGACCACGACGCGACCAGCAAGCGTTACTCCCTCGGACTCAAGGCCTGGCAGATCGGCCAGCGTTACGACGGGCACCGTCTCCTGCTCGAATCCGGGCCCGCGCTCATGGCGGCGCTCACCGAGGAGATCGGCGAGACGGTGCAGATGGCGCGGCTGGACGGCGTCGAGAACGTCTATATCGCGATCAGCCCCTCGCCCAACCCGATGCGCCTCGCCTCCAATGTGGGGATGCGACTGCACGCCCATGCGACCGGAATCGGCAAGGCCCTGCTGAGCACCCTCGACGACGCCGACATCTCGCGACGCCTGCGCCAGGTGGCCATGCCGCGCCTCACGAGCCGGACCATCACCGATCCCGACGAGATCCTCACCGTGATCGCGAAGGGGCGCGACATCGGCTTCCACGTCGACGACGAGGAGTTCATCGACGGCTGCCGGTGCGTGGCCATGCCCATCACCTGGCCGGAGGAGACCGGTGTGGCGGCGGCGCTGAGCGTGACGATGCCCACGAGTCGCACGGACGAGCGCTGGCCGCACTCCGTGGTCGAACCCCTCCGACGCACGGTGCTCCGGCTGCGGCGCGCGATGAGCCTCCCCGGCACCGGACCCGCGCTCCCCTGAGGGCGCGACGGGCCGGAGATGCCGCGTCGACGGCGCGACCGCATGACTAGGCTTGTGCCGTGCTTCTCAGCGATCGCGACATCAGAGCAGAACTCGCCTCCGGCCGCGTCGGCCTGGAACCGCATGCGCCGGAGATGATCCAGCCGTCGAGCATCGACGTGCGACTGGACCGCTACTTCCGCCTCTTCGACAATCACAAGTACCCGTTCATCGATCCCTCGGTCGACCAGCCCGAGCTGACGCGGTTGATCGAGGTCGATCCGGACGAGCCCTTCATCCTCCATCCCGGCGAGTTCGCGCTCGGGGCCACGTTCGAGCAGGTCACCCTGCCGGACGACATCGCCGCGCGGCTGGAGGGGAAGTCGTCGCTCGGTCGCCTCGGGCTCATCACCCACTCGACCGCCGGCTTCATCGACCCGGGCTTCTCCGGGCATGTGACGCTGGAGCTCGCGAACGTGGCGACGCTGCCGATCAAGCTGTGGCCCGGCATGAAGATCGGCCAGCTCTGCTTCTTCCGGCTCACCTCGCCGGCGGAGAACCCGTACGGCTCCGGCCCCTACGGCAACCGCTACCAGGGTCAGCGGGGTCCGACGGCGTCCCGTTCGTTCCAGAACTTCCACCGCACCGACGTGGGAGTGACCGACATCGGAGCCGTCGGAGGCTGACATGAGCGACGCGAGCGGGACGGGTTCCGACGAGTCCGCGGTGCCTGACGGGGCGGCGCTGCCGGACGATCCGGGGCTGGATATCGCTCCCGCCGACGCGGTGATCCCGCCGGCCGACGCCGTGATCCCGCCTCCGCCGCCGGAGACGCCGCTCCCGGAGGGGCTGCTGGCTGCTCCCGAAGCCGCGGGCGAGGCGCTTCCGGCACCGACCCGACGCTCGGAGCGATCGCGTCCGACGCCCGCGATCCTCCAGGGCGAGCAGCCCGCCGCGGCTGCGGACGACTGGGCGCAGCGATCGATCGCGCCGGAGGTCGCCGACACCGGCAGCTACCGGGTGCTCGCGGTCGTCGTCTTCGTCGTGCTCTTCCTCCTGTTCGCAGCGGCCGTGGTGACGCTGGTCGTGCTGATCACCACTGTCGGGCTGCCGTTCGCGGCTCCCGACCCGGGCGCGGGCTTCCTGCCGACCCGGGTGTAGGGCTCCGAAGGGCCGCGGACGGGTCGGCCGGTGCAGCGTCGGTGGCGGCTCGTCCCGTCGCGGTGCCGAGCGCATCGACGGCGTCGAGCCCGCCAGTCACGAGGGCGACCACGGCATCGAGGGTCGGATCGGCCGACAGCATTCTCGTGTGACCGAGACCCACCGTACGGACGAGACGGGAGCGGCCGGTGTGGGCGGCGTGCAGCCGGAGCGCGTCGTGGTCGGGCATCCGGCGGTCGCCCCGGTCGTGCACGACGAGCAGTGCGGTGTCGGCGGGGAGTGGATGGGCGGCCGCGTCGTACCGTTCGACGGCGGTTGCGGGATCGAGCCGGAGGCGGCGGTGGAAGCGGGTGCGGAGTCGGTCCGCGGTGGCGGCGTCGAGCCGGAGGTCACGGACGAACTGGGCGAGGAAGGCCTCGGGCGCTGCGGCCCCGGCGACGATGGCGACGGCGGGGACCGAGCCGGACGACCGGGCGACGGTCAGCGCCGCGAGCCCGCCGAAGGAGTGGCCGATGAGGGCGGAGAAGGGGCCGTGGGTGCGGTCCAGCTGCTCCGCGGCGTCGACCCAGTCGCGGATATCGGTGTGCCGCCCGCCGGAGGAGCCATGCGCCGGGGCATCGAAGGCGACGACCTGGAACCCCTCGGCGACGAGTTCCCGCACGAGCGGGGAGAACTGCAAGGCGCGGCCCCGCCAGCCGTGCAGGAGCAGCACGGTACGCGGACCCGTGCCCCACGTGTAGGTGGTGACGGGGATACCGCGCACGAGGAGCCTCCCGCGGCGGGCGTCGTCGTGGGCGGCGGCGTCGGCGGCGCGGACGGCCATTCGCGGGCGGGTGGAGAAGAACAGCCGGTATGCGAGGTCGCCGGCGAGGCGGGGGGAGAGGCGTCCTGCGGCCGGGAGGGTGCGGACGAGGAGAGTGGACGCGGACGGCATGGAGGCTCCTTCACCGAACTATACGAACGATCATCCGTATACTAGGCGAACGGTCGTTCGTATACTAGAGGCGTGGCAGACACGGTGATGCAGGATGGCCGGCGGGCGCGTGGCGACGCCTCCCGCCGCATCGTGCTGAACAGTGCGACCGACCTCGCCTCCGTCGAGGGTCTGGACGGCGTGACGATCGGACGCCTCGCGACCGCCTCGGGGTCGAGCAAGAGCAGCATCGCGACGCTGTTCCAGAGCAAGGAGGGCCTGCAGCTCGCGACGGTCGCCGCCGCTCGGGACATCTTCGTCGAGCGGATCATCGAGCCCGCCCGCGCCCAGCCGAGGGGAGCGCACCGCCTGGCCGCGCTCCTCCACAACGCCTTGGTCTACTCAAGGGACCGCGTCTTCACGGGCGGCTGCTTCTTCGCGGCGACCGCGGCGGACGTCGACTCCAAGCCCGGTCCCGTGAGCGATGCCGTGCGGGCGGCCCTCGTCGACTGGTACCGATACATCGAGGCCCAGCTGCGGTTCGCGGCCGCGGAGGGGGAGGTCGACGCGGCCGACGTCGAGGTGTTGGCGTTCGAGCTCGTCGCCCTCAATGAGCAGGCCAACGCACGGTCGCTCCTCCTGCGGAGCGACAGGCCGTATGCGCTCGCGGCGGCCGCGATGCGCGCACGTCTCCGTGACGCGGGCGCTCCCGGCACCGCGCTCGCCCTCCTCGATCTCTAGCCGCATCCCGCGTCCGGGGCCCCGTGACCCTTCCCCCTGCGGGATCACGAACACACCGCAATCCCGCTTCGAAGGCCCGTTTCTGATCCCGCCCCACGGTCGGGCCCTGCCCCCTTCGCGTGCGGGATGAGAAGTGGCCCGCGAGGAGCGACCGAAGGGCCGTTCGTGGTCCGCGCACGTGCCTTCCCTCTACGTGTCACCTCGGGCCCTTGCGCTTCCACCGGGGCGCCTCGTTCCTCGCCCTTCCGCGCCGACTGCCTGCATCCCGTGAGGGATGGAAAACGTGCCGCTGACGCGCTCGGGAGGGGCGATTCTGATCTCCTTCGCAGAGTGGGCGCTCGCGTCGCCGCGGTGGGGGATCGAGAACGTGCTCCGGAATGGCTTGGGAGGCGCGACTCTGATCCCGTCTCGGCTCAGGGCGCTTCGCCTCCGTCCTCGGCTCGGCTCGGGTCGGGCTGGGGCGCGGGTGGGGATCGAAGACGTGCCTCGAGTGCGCTCGGGAGGCGCGGAAGTGGTCCCGGAGGGGCGTCCCGGTGCACGGAAGCGCCCCAGCCGGGGTTCCGGTGGGGCGCTTCGAGGAGGTGAGGTCAGGCGGCGTGGCCGTGGCGGAATCCGGCGTCGAAGCCACGCTCGAATGCGCGCTCCGCCATCCGCTGCGCGCGGTGGCCATGGCCGCGGTGTGCGTGACCGTGGTCTCGGTGGTCGTGACCGTCGTGGTGACCGCGACCGCGGTGCCCGCCGTTCTCGTGGCAGTCGTGACGGTCGAAGCCGTATCGGGGCTCGAAGCCCTCCCCGGGAGCGAAGCCGCGCCCGCGCCCGTGCCCGCGCCCGGGACCGAAGCCACGCCGCGGACCGAAGCCGAACCCGGGGCGCTGCTTCCGAGGGAGAGGCGTCTCCTCGTCCCAGCCGAAGGCGCGGGCGATCTTCTCGAGCGCCGCGAGGGTCGTCGCCATCTCCTCGTCGGAGACCGCGCCGGCGACCTTCGCGCGGAGGCCGTCGACGGCGGCGCCGAGACGCTCCTTCGCCGCGCGGCCCTCGTCGGTCAGCGCCCATCCGTCGCCGTCCGCCTCGACCCAGCCGCGGTCGATGAGATCGTGCAGCTTGTGCGGGGTCAACGGGCGGCGCGCGGGTACCGAGCCGTCGACGACGTTCAGCAGCCGCCAGTCGCGGCGGGTCGCGCCCTCCGCGGCGAAAGCGGTGGCGAAGTCCTGTGCCATCAGGCGGTCGACGGCCTTGAGCCAGAAACCGAACGGGCGGGAGGTGTTGTCAGAAGTGCTGTCTGCAGTGGTGTTCATGGTGATCCTTCGTGTCTGTGGTGCACCGACGACGGATGTCATCCGACATATTAATGTCACTGTGCATGTACATGCAGTGTGACATGAAAACTGAACGCATGTCAAGCTGCATGTAAAATCGGGGCATGGCCACCGATCCGATCGACCCCGCGTCCCCCGACGCCGCCGAAGCGATCGCGCAGGCGCTCTCCCGACTGCGCGGACGCCGACCCGGGCCCGGGGGTCGCGAGCACGGCGGGCCACGCGGTGCGCACGGGCACGGGCCCCATGGCGACCCGCGCGAGCACTTCGCCCATCACCGCGGCCACCCGGGGATGCCGCCGTGGATGGCCGACGGCGGCCGCCTCGGCGGACCGGCCCGTCTCCGCATGCTCGAAGCCCTCGCCGCCGCGCCGGAGCCCCTCAGCGTGAGTGCGCTCGGGCAGGCGATCGGCGTGGATCAGCCGCGGGCGTCCCGGCTCGTGCAGCAGGGAGTGCAGGCCGGTTTCGTGCGCCGCGAGGCCGACCCGGACGACGCCCGCCGCACCCGCATCGCGCTGACTGACGAGGGGCGCCGACTGGCCCGAGGGATGCGCGGGGAGCGCCGCGAGCTGCTCGGCCGCGCACTCGAGTCGTTCACCGATGCGGAGCGGACCGAGCTCGCGCGGCTGCTCACCAAGCTCGCCGACAACTGGCGCGCCTGACCGGCCTCACGCGCGGGCGAAGTCCAGCGAGGGCTCGTCGTCCACCGAGAGGGACAGCACGACGGTCTCGACCGCGTCGTGCGCCTCGATGCGCCGCTCCACCTCCCGCAGCCGCCGGGCCACGTCGTGCTCGCGCGCATCGCCCGCGAGGTCGACCTCGGCGACGAGGAATAGCCGGTTCGGCCCCACGTACTCGATGTGCAGGTAGGTGACCCGCTCGATGTCGTCCATGCCGAGGAGGGCCGTGCCCACCCGCGAGCGCAGTGCGGGGGACACCGACGTGCCGACGAGGAATGCGATGTTCCGTCCGATCAGGATCACGGCGACGACGCCCAGCAGGATCCCGACGAGGATCGACCCGATCGCATCCCACGCGGCGACACCGGTGAGCTGATGCAGGAGGATCGATCCGCCCGCCAGCACGAGGCCGATGAGGGCGGCGGAGTCCTCGAAGAACACCGCCCGGAGCGTGGTGTCGCTCGTCTCCAGCACGAAGTCCCACGTGGAGGAGCCGCGCTCCTGGGCCAGCCGACGGGAGCGGACCATCGCCTGCGTGAACGACGCCCCCTCCAGCACGAAGGCGATCCCGAGCACGATGTACGCCACGACCGGGCTCTCCACGGGCCCGGTGTCGGACAGCTCCTGGATGCCATGCATGATCGACACGATCGAGCCGGCGGTGAAGATGCCGAACGCCGCGATGAGGGACCAGACGAACGCGTTGCGGCCGTAGCCGAGCGGATGCCGGGCGTCCTTGGTCTTCGCGCCGCGCCGGTCGGCGATGAGCAGGAAGATCTCGTTCCCCGCGTCCGCCCAGGAGTGCGCGGCCTCGGCCACCATCGACGCGGACGAGGTGATGACGGCGGCGACCGTCTTCGCGATCGCGACGAGGATGTTGGCGAGGAAGGCGAGGACGACGGTCACCGGGTCAGGCTACTCCCGCCCGACCTGTCCGACGCCCGGAGCGGGCTCAGCGCGGCGCCTTCACCGGGAGCAGGAGGAGGAACCCGAGGATGAGCACGATGACGATGCCGAGGATCCCGTAGGCGGTCTGGCTCGTCGCGACGATGAGCACGGTCCAGGCGGCCGAGGCCATCCAGCTCGCGGCCCTTCCCGTCGTGGCGTAGAGACCGAAGATCTCGCCTTCCCGGCCGGCCGGGGTGACGCGGGCGAGGAAGGAGCGCGCCGCCGCCTGCGCCGGGCCGACGAAGGCGCAGAGCACGAGGCCGCCGATCCAGAACACGAGGGACCCGGCGTCGCGGAGCAGGAACACGGCGAGGCCTGCGACGATCATCGATCCGATCGACCCGAGGATGATCCGCTTGGGGCCGAGGCGGTCGTCGAGGCGTCCCGCGATGATGGTCGAGACGCCGGCGACGAGGTTCGCGGCGATGCCGAAGACGATGATGTCCTGGGTGCCGAACCGGAACACGGCGGTGCCGATGATGGCGCCGAACGCGAAGACCCCGCCGAGGCCGTCGCGGAATACGGCGCTGGCGAGCAGGTACCAGAACGTCGACCGGGTCTGCGGGTCGCGGTAGAGACCGATCACGTCCTGCACGAGGAGGACGTAGGAGCGGAAGAATCCCACCTTGCGCTCCGGCCGCCCGAGCGACGGCTCCGGCACGTTGAGGAAGATCGGGATGCTGAAGACGATCGCCCAGACCGCGCACCCCACGGCGATGAGCCGGTACGCGAGGCCGTTGTCGGTGGACATGCCGAACCAGTCGAAGGTGTCGAGCAGGACGACGATGACGAGGGCGATGATGCCGCCGAGGTAGCCGAAGCCCCAGCCGAGTCCGGAGATGCGGCCGACGTTCTTCGGGTTCGCGATGCCGATGAGCATGGCGTTGGAGTTCACCGCGGCGATCTCGCCGAACACGGAACCCGCGGAGATCAGCGCGACGCCGAGCCAGAACAGGGCCGGCTGCGGCTCGACGAACCACAGTCCCAGCATGCAGAGGATGAGAGCGCCGGTGCCGATGCCCAGCCAGAGCTTCTGCCGCCCGGCGGCGTCCGCGCGCTGACCGAGGACGGGGGCGAGCAGGAGGATGCCGAGGGCGGCGATCGTCGAACCCAGTCCGAGACCGGAGGCGAGGTCGGCCTCCGCGGCGACGCGGACCGGGTCGCTCGGGTCGAGGGCGACGATCTCCGGCGGCAGGAACGAGGCGCTGACGAGGTACAGCGCGGTGAAGACGAACGTGAGGATGACGGTGTTGAACGGCTGCGTCGCCCAATCCCACAGCGCCCAGGAGTACACCTGCTTCCGAGGCGCGGGGGTGTCTCCGCGCAGATCGAGGCCGACGACGGCCACGGCGCCGCTGTTCGCTGTCGCCACGGGCTCGGGGGCGCCCGCCGCGGGATCGGGTGAGGTCATGGTCGAAGTCTGGCCGCGGACGGTGAACGCCCGGTGACGGCGCGCCGTCGGCGTCGGGCGACCGGGGCGTTCAGAGGGCGGGGCCGCGGCGGATCCGGACGGGGCCCCGGGCGTCGGCGATGCTCACCCGCTCGCCCTTCTGTGTGACCACGACCACCTCGCGGGAGGCCAGGTCGGCCGCGACACGGCGCACGTCGGGCATCCGGTCGCGCCACTCCTCGCCGCCGATAGCGCGGGCGACATCGCTCGGGCAGATCGACGAGTCCGCGCGTTTCCGGGTGAGGGCACGCATCGTCGCGGCGATCCGCTCCTCGGCCTGCGCCGCGGAGGGCTCCTCCCACCATGGGGCACCCCGCTCGCCGAGGGCGGTCTTCGCATCCTGCACGCGACGGCGGGCGTCGGGCTCGGCCGCCTTGACCGCGCGCCGTGCGGCCATGAGCTCGTCGACGAGCTCCTGCCGCAGGTTCTCGGGGATCGACGGATCGGTGGCGCGCCACCGCCGGCCGTTCACGACGATGTGGTGTCCGTCCGCGGTGGGCGCGGGGCCGTCGTCCGTCATACCGGCCATCCTGCGCGCCGGCCGCCCGTGCCGCCATCCCCTTGACGTCCGCGCGGCTGCCGGTCAGCGGTAGAGGAGGTCGGCGTCGACGAGCCCCGTCCAGTCCGGCACCGCGAGCGACTCCGGCTCGTCCCACTCGCCCGCCGTGATCCGACGGCCGCGGCCGGGCGCGGGATCGAAAACGCTCCTCCACGCGGCTTCCGAGGCCACTTTTGCATCCCGCACCGAGAACCCCTCCCGGTGCGAGTGCAGAAACGTGCCGGAAGTCGGCGACGGAGGCGCGCTTTTGGTCCCGCCACGCGGCGGACGGGACGGGCCGGACGGGAGGGGGGTCAGTCGGTGCGGAGGGGGCGGAGGGTGCGGGCGTAGTCCTCCTTGAGCACCGCGAGATGCAGCCACGCCTCGATCCGGGTCACTCCGGGGAGCGCGCGCAGCCGCTCGAGACTCGCGTACAGGGCTCCGGCGGAGGGCTCCACGAGGGTCGCGACGGCGTCGAACCGCCCGAGGGTCCGCGCCGCGAAGTCGACTCCGCGCCCGCGCCGCAACTCGTCGATCACGGCCTCGTCGTCGTCTCCGAGGGTCATGCCCACGCCCATGGAGAGCTGCCGGTGCGCGAGCCCTCGAGCCTCCACGGCGCTGATCTTGATGACACCGGCATCGATGAGCCGCTGCACCCGGGTGGCGACCGCGCTGGGGGAGAGCCGCACCTGCTCGCCGAGGGCACGGAAGCTCATCCGCCCGTCGGATTGCAGGTGCTCGATGAGGGCCTCGTCGATGCCGTCGAGGGTCACGCCCCCGTGATACTCCGAGACGAAGAAGCCCTTGATCACGGTCGAGTAGATGATCGTGTTGATGTCGAGCACGCCGGCGCTCCCGCGAATGCGCGCGAGCAGATCGTGGAGCTCCGACATCGACCCCACCCGCACCTCCGTCACGATGTCGTGGGCGCCGCCGACCGCCGACACCAGCACGGTCTCGGACATGTCGCGCAGGCGCTCCGCGACCACCTCGACGGCGCCGTCGGTCCGGATCGACACGTGGGCGAGCACGTGCTGGCCGAGGAACACGGGGTCGACGGCCGCGACCACCCGCACCGTGCGGTCGGCGAGCAGGGTGCGCAGACGAGCCGCCACGACGGCCCGGGACTGGCCGACGCGCTCGGCGAGGGAGCGGATGCTGGCGCGGCCGTCCTCCTGCAGTGCCCGGATGAGTTCCGCATCGAAGTCCATGTCGCACCCGATTCCGTCGATTTCCCCGCGATGCACGCCCGCACCCGCAAAATCTCAGCGTAGAGCGCTGTTCGACCGAGCGGAAGGCCCGGAGTGCGCGGCAGGAACGACATAAATCCAGTGAATGCTGCGTATCGCTGGAGTTCTGCCCTTGTCCGTGATGCTTCACGTCCGTAGCATCCTTCGCTATCCGACACCATCCGCGAAGGAGCGGGTCCATGACCACTACCCCCACCCCCCGAAGCGGCGTCCACAGCCGCGCGCGCCGCGCCGGCTTCGCCGCCTTCGTCGGCACCACCATCGAGTGGTACGACTTCTACGTCTACGCCACGGCCGCCGCCCTCGTGTTCGGCCCGCTGTTCTTCCCGAGCGGTGACCGTCTGGCCGAGACCGCCGCGGCCTTCGCGACGTTCGCGGTCGCCTTCCTCGTCCGCCCCCTCGGTGGCATCGTCTTCGGCCACATCGGCGACAAGCTCGGCCGGCGTGTCTCGCTCGTCATCACGCTGCTGCTGATGGGGGCCGCGACCGTCCTCGTCGGCTGCCTCCCGACCTACGAGAACATCGGCATCCTCGCCCCGATCCTCCTCATCCTGCTCCGCGCCATCCAGGGCCTCGCGGTCGGCGGCGAATGGGGCGGCGCGGTGCTCATGAGCGTCGAGCATGCTCCCGAGAAGTCGAAGACGTTCTACGGCGGCTTCACCCAGCTCGGCAACCCGGCCGGCGCCCTCCTCGCCTCCGGCATCTTCGCGATCATGGCCCGCGGCGGCGACACGTTCATCATCGACGGCGGCTGGCGCATCCCGTTCCTGCTGTCGATCGTGCTGATCGGCGTCGGTCTGTGGGTCCGGTATCGCGTCGAGGAGTCGCCGGTCTTCGAGGAGAAGATCGAAGGTCGCAAGCAGTCCATGCCGCTCGCCTTCGCCCTCCGAGTGAACTGGAAGCCGATCCTCCTCGGCATCGGCATCCTGCCCATCTCCACCGGCGGCTACTACCTGGCCACCACCTTCGCCACCGCGTACGCGACCGGCGAGCCCATCGCTATCAGCGAGCAGGTCATCCTCGACGCGATGACCCTGGCCTCCTTCGTGGAGTTCGTCGTGACGCTGCCGGTCGCCTGGCTGGGTGACAAGTGGGGCCGGAAGAACGTGATGTACATCGGCCTGATCACCTCGGTGCTGACCTTCGCGCCCTTCCTGCTGCTGATGCCGGGCCGCGTGGAGCCGCTGATCTTCCTCTTCGCCTCGCTCGTGCGCATCGCGATGAGCGCGACCTACGCCCCGATCGCGGCGATCCTGGCCCAGATGTTCCGTCCGCAGGCCCGCTACACCTCCATCGCGCTGTCGTACGGCGTCGGCGCCGCCGTCTGGGCCGGCTTCTCGCCCTGGTTCGCGACGCAGCTCATCGCCTGGACCGGCAGCGTCTGGTCGGTCATCGCGATGTTCGTGGGCATGGCCGTCATCGCCGGGATCTGCACGCGTCTCGCGCCGCAGCACTCCGACGAGGCCCCGGTCACGGCGTCGTTCACCGCCCGGACCGACACCACGGCGAACCGCCTGCCCTGACCGGCACTCTTCCTCCGCACGACACCACCGCGAACAGGCATCATGAGAAAGCTCACCCCCTTCGACCGCTCGGCCCAGGCCGCTCCCGTCCTCGTCACCGCACGAGCCATCCACACGGCGGACCCGGCGGACACCACCGTCACCGCGATGCTGACCGACCGGGGGCGCATCGTCGCCCTCGGCACGGCGGCGGCGTGCGAGGACGTGGCGGCGCGGGCCGGACTCACCCCGGAACGCGTCGATCTGGGCGAGGCGGTGGTCGTCCCCGGCTTCGTGGACGCGCATGCGCATCCGCTGATGTTCGGGCAGATGATGACCTGGGTGGACTGCGGTCCGGAGAAGGCGGGGAGCATCCCGGAGATCGTGGCGCTGCTGAAGGCCGCGGCTGCCGAACTCCCCGCCGGCCGTCCGGTGCGCGGCTACGGCTACGAGCAGCGCAACCTCGCTGAGAAGCGGCACCCCACCCGCTTCGAGCTCGACGAGGTGGCCGCCGACCGCGAGGTGTACCTCATGAACGCCTCCGGCCACGGCGGGGTGGTGAACTCGTACACGCTGGAGCTCAACGGCGTGGACCGGGACACCCCGAACCCGGACGGCGGCGAGTTCTTCCGCGACGCCGACGGCGAGCTCACCGGCGAACTGTCCGACGCGGCGTGCAACATCCTCACCGGCGTCCACGGGGTGAAGATCGGCCACCACGGTCCGAACTTCCACCTCGCGGACGAGCCGGAGGAGCACCTGCGCCAGCTCGACGCGGCGACGCAGCGGTTCCTCGCGGGCGGGGTCACCTCCATCGGCGACTGCCAGGTCACGCGTCGCGAGTTCGACATGTACCTGCGGCTGGCCGAGGCCGGGCGGCTGGAGCTGCGCGTGTCGATGTACCTGCTGTCGCACCTGCTCGACGAGGCGCTGGAGATGGGACTGGTCGGGCAGTTCGGCAACGCCCACCTGAGCTTCGCCGGCATCAAGTTCTACGCCGACGGCACTCTCGGGGGCTGGACCGCGTACTTCCCGGACGGCTACGTCGGCGACCCCTGCCGCACCGGCCAGCTCTACCACGAGCCCGCCGACTACGCGGAGCTCATCCGCACGGCGCACGCGGCCGGACTCCAGACCGCGACCCACGCCCAGTCGCCCACCGCGATCGAGATGGTCGTGTCGGCGATCGAGGCGGCACTCGCGGAGCGTCCGGACGCGGATGCCCGGCACCGCATCGAGCACTGCGGCCTGCCGACCCCCGCGCAGATCGAGCGGATGGCGGCCGCCGGCATCCGTCCCGTGAACCAGACGCAGCACTACTTCAACTGGGGCGAGGGCGTGGAAGAGGCCATCGGCACCCCCGGTGAGCGATTCAACCCGCTCGGGGAGTTCGAGCGTGCGGGCGTGCCCATGACGATCTCCTCCGACGCCCCGGTCGCCGAGCCCATCCCGCTGGAGGCGATCCAGACCGCGGTCACCCGGGTCACCCGTCGCGGACACCGGCTCGGCCCGGACGACCTGCGCATCTCCGCGACCGCGGCGCTGCGGGCGCACACGATCGAGGGTGCGGTCTCGATCGGCCGCGAGGACGACCTCGGCTCCCTGGAGCCAGGCAAGTACGCCGACTTCGCGGTGCTCTCGGACGATCCGCTCGCGGTGCCGGCCGAGGAGATCGCGGCGATCCAGGTGCGCGAGACCTGGGTCGACGGCGTCCGTCGGCACGCGATGTGAGGATGACACGATGAGCACCGACACCATCGGAGACGACCGGTACGCCGACACCGCGGGCCGTGCGGTCCTGGAGACCATCCGCGCCTACGGGGTGACCGCCGTCTTCGGCATCCCCGGCACGCACAACCTGGAGTTCTACCGGCCCCTCGCCGACCTCGGCATCCGCGCCGTGACCAACCGCCACGAGCAGGGGTCGGGGTACGGCGCGGACGGATGGGCGCAGCAGACCGGGCTCCCCGGCGTGGTGATCACGACCTCAGGCCCGGGCCTGCAGAACGCGATGAGCGCGATCGGCACCGCGTTCTGCGAGTCTCGGCCGCTCATCGTCCTCTCGCCCGGCGTGCCGCTCGGGGCGGAGTTCGCCGACGTCGGCACGCTGCACGAGACCAAGGACGCGACAGCCATGGTCGGCGCGATCGCGGAGTGGTCGCGACGGGTGTCGACCGCGGCGGAGGCGGTGCAGGCCGTGCACGACGCGTTCCACCTCTTCCGCACCGGCCGTCCCCGCCCCGTGCACATCGAGATCCCGCTCGACGTGCTGGAGGCGCCCGCCGCCGTGCCCGCGGAGGACCGGAAACCGCGCCCGATGCCCGACCGCGTCTCCGGGGATCCGATCGCGCTCGCCGAGGCCGCCCGGCTGCTGTCCGCCGCCCGCCGCCCGGTGATCGTGGCCGGTGGGGGTGCGGTGGACGCCGCGCACCAGCTCGTCGCCGTGGCCGAGCGGCTCGGGGCTCCGGTGCTCACAAGCCTGAACGGCAAGGCGGTGCTCGACGAACGGCACCCGCTGTCCCTCGGCTCGAACCTGCGCCTCGCCGCCGCACGGGCCGTGGCCGAAGACGCCGACGTGCTGCTCGTGGTCGGCTCGAAGCTGGGCGAGGCGGAGCTCTGGGCTCCCCGGCTCGAGGCGCGCGGCGCCGTGATCCGCGTCGACATCTCTCCGGAGCAGCAGGACAAGAACCTCACCGCGACGGTCGGCCTCACCGGAGACGCCGCCGCCGTGACCGACGCCCTCCTGCCGCTGCTGCCGGACCCCGCACGGCCCGCCCGTGACCTCACGGCCGAGCGGGCTGCGATCGAGGCCGAGTCGCGGGAGACCGCGCCGGACACCGTCGCGCTGGCCGAGATCATCGCCGACGCCCTCCCTGCCGACGCGATCGTGGCGGGCGACTCCTCCCAGATCGTGTACATGGCGCTCGGCAGCGTGCTGCGGCAGGAGCAGCCGCACTCCCTCCTCTACACGCCGACCTACGCCACGCTCGGCTATGGCCTCCCCGCCGCGATCGGCGCGGCCGTCGCGCAGACGGAACGCCCGGTCGTCACCGTCATCGGCGACGGCGCTCTGATGTTCTGCGTGAACGAGCTCGTCACCGCCGTCGAGCAGCGTCTCGACGTCACCGTGGTGTGCGTCGACAACGGCGGGTACGCGGAGATTCGCCAGAATGAGCTCGACCGGGGCATGACCCCGGTCGGCGTCGACCTCGTGCAGCCGGACTGGGCCGCGCTCGCCACCGCCTTCGGGGCGACCGGGCGACGGGTGGCATCGCGTGCTGACATCGCTCCCAGCATCCGCGCGGCCATCGCCGACGGCGGGGTGCAGCTCGTGCACATCCCGCAGCACGCCCTCTGAGACCCACATCTCCCGACGAACAGGAACGAGAAATGACCGACAACATCGGCCCCGTCGACGCCTCCGTGAACCCGCGGTACTCCGGCATCGCCACCTTCGCCCGCCTGCCCCGCATCGAGGACGTGCCGCGCGCCGACATCGCGGTGGTCGGCATCCCGTTCGACTCCGGCGTGAGCTACCGCCCCGGCACCCGCTTCGGCCCGTCGCACGTGCGGGAGTCGTCCCGGCTGCTCCGGCCCTACAACCCCGCACAGGACGTGTCGCCGTTCCAGCTCGCCCAGGTGGTGGATGCGGGGGACATCCCGGTGAACCCGTTCGACCTCACCGAGGCCGTGACCGAGGTCGAGCGCGCGGCGCTGGCGCTCGGTGAGCAGGTGCAGCGCCTCGTCACGATCGGCGGCGACCACACCGTGGCCCTTCCCCTGCTGCGGGCGGTGGCCGTGAAGCACGGACCCGTCGCGGTCCTCCACTTCGACGCCCACCTGGACACGTGGGACACCTACTTCGGGGCCCCCATCACGCACGGCACCCCCTTCCGCCGCGCGAGCGAGGAGGGGCTGATCGACCTCACCGCGAGTTGCCACGTCGGCACCCGCGGACCCCTGTACTCGAAGCAGGACCTCGAGGACGACGAGCGCCTCGGCTTCTCCATCGTCTCCAGCGAGTACATCGAGGAGCACGGGGTGGAGGCCGCGATCGACCGCATCCTCACCCGCATCGGCGACAAGCCGCTGTACGTCTCGATCGACATCGACGTGCTCGACCCCGCGCACGCGCCCGGCACCGGGACCCCCGAGGCCGGAGGGCTCACGAGCCGCGAGCTGCTGCGCATCCTCCGGGCGCTGCGTGACCGGGACATCGTCGGCGCCGACGTCGTGGAGGTGTCGCCCGCGTACGATCACGCCCAGATGACCGGGATCGCCGCGAGCCACGTCGTGTACGAGCTGGTCACCCTTCTCGCCGCCCGACTCGCCTCCTGACCCCGGGGGTCAGAACAGGGTCCCGAGGAGGTCGGCGAACAGGGCCTCGGCGTCGCACTCCACCCGTCGCCGTGCGAACCAGTCGCACACGTTGACGCAGTCGCGGTGCAGGAGGTCGAGGCCCTGCGGATTCGCGATCACGTCGACGATCTGCGGCAGGTCGATCACCCGCACACGCCCCTCGTGCACGAGGAGGTTGTAGGCGGAGAGGTCGCCGTGCGCGAAGCCCGCGACGGCGAAGACCCGCATGAGGTCGACCACCTGCGTGAAGTACTCCTGCATCTCGGCGTTCGACCCGCGCACCTGGGCGAGCCGGGGTGCCGCGATGCCCCGTTCGTCGCCGAGGAATTCCATGAGCACCTCGGTGCCGCTGACCTGCACGGGATAGGGGACCGGGGCACCGCGCTCCCACATCCGGCACAGGGCCTCGAACTCCGCGAGCGACCACTGGGCTGCGGCGACCTCCCGTCCGTGGGCGGTCTTCTTGGCGAGGGCGCGCGTGTCGCGGGTGTTCCGCGTGCTGCGTCCCTCGGTGTAGACGGCGGAGCGCTGGAAGCTCCGGTTCTCGATGCCGCGGTAGCGCTTGGCGGCGAGGAGGGTGCGCTGCGTCGGGTCGTCGGGCACGGCGCGCTCCAGCAGGAACACGTCGGCCTCCTTGCCGGTCTTCAGGATGCCGAGCTCGGTGTCCAGGGCGCCGGCGGAGGTCACCACCCAGGCGGGGCGGGGGTCCGGCCCCCGCTCGGTGGGGGTGGACGAGGGCCAGGTCGTCCAGCGCTGGTTGGCGCCGGGCTCGACCTCGGCGAAGGAGAGGGCGGTCTCGAGGGAGTCGAAGGAGGTGGCGTCGAAGGACGCGGCTTCCGAGGAAGCGGGGGATTCGGTCACGGTGTGGCTCCGGGAAGGGAGGCCACGCGGCGATCAGGAGCGGGTGGCCTCGAAGGGAAGGTGGTCGGCGATAGGCGCGACGACGACAGCGTTCATCTCATCGCCTCCTTCGCTCGGGCTTCCCGGGCGGATCCCGGTGCGTCGTCGAGCCTAGGGGGTGCCTCGGGGGTTGTCCAGGGTCGGACGATCGGTCGGATGCGGCGGACGACCGGTCGGGCGCAGGCCGGTCCCCGTTGCGAGTCTGGAAGCATGACCACGACCGCCCCCGTCCCGACCCTGCCGACCAGCCGCGGTGACCGCATCCGCTACGGCGGACTCATCGCCCTCATGGTGATGGGCTTCCTGCTGGTGACCGCCGAGTTCCTCCCCAACGGAGTGCTCACCGAGATGGCGGACGGCCTCGGGGTGACCCCCGGCCAGGCCGGGCAGACCGTCACCGTCACCGCGCTCGTCGGGCTCTTCGTCGCCCCGACCGTCGGCCTCGTGTTCCCCCGTCTGGACCGTCGGTCGCTGTTGGTGTGGATGGCGCTCGCCGCCGCCGTGTCGAACCTCGTGGTCGCCATCGCGCCGAACCTCGTCGTCGTGCTGCTGGCGCGGTTCCTGCTGGGAGCGGCGCTCAGCGCCTACTGGACGATGTCGATCACGGTCGCCGCGCGGCTCGCGGGGCCGGAGCACCTCGGTCGCGGGGTGATGTTCACCTCCGCGGGCGTCTCGCTCGCCACGGTCGCCGGCGTCCCGCTCGGGGTCATGCTGAGCGAGGTCGTCGACTGGCGCGCCGTGTTCGCGATCGCGGGAGTGCTCATGGTGGTGCTGGCCGTGGCCCTGCGGTGGGCGTTGCCGACCGTCCCGGCAGAGCGCGCGTCGAGCCTGCGTCTGCTCGTCGACACGGTGCGGCGTCCGGGCATCGGCCTCGGGATGGTCGGACATGTGCTGGTCGTGCTCGGCCACTTCCTCGCCTACACCTACGTCCGCCTCGCGCTGGAGCGCATCCCGGACGTAGACGCCTCGACGATCGTCGTGCTGCTGGCGCTGTTCGGTGTCGGGGGCCTCCTGGGCAACCTCTCCATCGGCCTCGTGATCGACCGCTCCTTCGCCTTCTTCGCGGTATTCGCGCCGCTCGTCATCTCCGCCGCGGTGCTCTCGATGGTGCTCTTCTCCGGATCCATCATCGGCATCGGCGCGGTCGTGCTCCTCTGGGGCTTCTTCTTCTCGTCGTGGCTGATCGTCGTGAACACCTGGGTGGGCCACCGCATGCCGGACCGCCTGGAGGCCGGGGGGAGCCTCGTGGTCGTCGGGTTCCAGGGGGCGATCACGCTCGCGGCGGGCGTGGGCGGACTCCTCGTCGACACCCTGAGCATCGAGCTCGTCTACACGATCGGTGCGGTCTCGCTCCTCGCCGGTGCCGTCCTCTTCGGACTCTCGAACCGCCGCAGCGCCCGCTCCTGACCTCCGGGCACAACTTCGGAGCTGGCCGACGACACGCCGTCCCCGGGAGCCTCGGGTCCGGGGTCGGCATGTCGCCGCCGGTCTCCGAAGCCGTGCCCGCCCCGGGAGGGGGGAGATCGCGGGATCAGGCCGGAACGAGGGAGTGCGAGGCGCGCCAGGAGGACGGGGTCATGCCCGTCCGGCGGCGGAAGGCGCGGCTGAAGCCCTCGTCCGAGGCGTAGCCGAGCTCGCGCGAGACGCTCGACACCGACTGCCCGGCCTGGAGCATCCGCTTCGCGGCATCGATCCGCACCTCCGTGACGTAGTCGGCGGGGGAGCGACCCACGGTGAGACGGAACCGCTCCGCGAAGGCCGAGCGCGACATGGCCCCGACGGCGGCCAGGCGCTCGACCGTCCAGTCCCGTCCCGGCTGCTCGTGGATGGCGTCCACCACCCGGTCGAGGAAGGGATCCTTCGACAACGAGGGCCACCCCGCGGGCGCACATCCGTTGGCCGCCCACGCCCGGATGACCGAGAGCAGCACGGTGGTCGCCATCATCCGGCAGATCAGCGGGTCTCCCTGGCGCACCGGGCACGCGGGCGCATCGACCACGCCCATGTTCTCGGCGAGGGCGGCGGCAGCCGGCTCCAGCGCGTCGAATCCGGTCACCGCGAGGAAGGGCGGCAGGAGCGCGGGCAGGGGAGAGGCGGTGTCCGCGAGCTCGATGTCGACGAGGAGGAGCGCGGTCTCGGCGTCGGCCTCCAGCGCGAAGGCGTCGCCGCGGAGCAGCAGGAAGGCGTCGCCGGACACGAGTCGGTCGCGGTGTCCTGGCTCCTCGACCGTGAGCTGCTGCGAGGAACGGTCCACGTCGAGGCGGCAGCCCGTGCCCAGAGGCGGATGCCCGTGCACGGCGCCGTCGGCGACGTAGGCGAGGGTGATCCGGCTGGACGGCAGCGGGAGGAGTCCTCCGGGGGTCAGCCGCAAGCGGCGGGCGATCCCCACGCGCAGGTCCACCGTGCCGAGCACCGAGGACAGCGCGTCCGCATCCACCGTCACCATGCCTTCGGCAACGTCGGCCGCCGTCCCCCTATTCCCCTTCGAATCGCTCACCTTGCTCCATTTCGGCGGCGGATGGGGCCAAGTGGGCGATTCGAAGCGGGATACGCTGGAGGGGTACCCCACCCGAGGAGTCCCGTGTTCCGCACCCCTGGCCGCCTGTACCGAGTCCTCGCGATCGCGGAGGCGATCACCTGGACCATCCTCATCGCCGCGATCATCGCTCGCGCCGTCGGAGCCCCCGGCGTCGTGGTGACGGTCGGCGGCGGAGTCCACGGGTTCGTGTTCCTCGCCTATGCCGCGACCGCCGTCCTCGTCGCGCTCAACCAGCGGTGGCACCCGGGCGTCGGCGTGCTCGCCGTCCTCAGCGCCGTCGTGCCGTACGCGACCATCCCGATGGAGATTTGGTTGCACCGCACCGGTCGACTCCGGGGCGACTGGCGGCTCGACGCCACCGACGACCCGCGCGACGGTCGCTGGTACGACCGCCTGATGCGCTGGTTCCTCCGTCGCCCCTGGGTGCTCGCGGTGCTGCTTGTCGTGGGCATCGTCGCGCTGTATGTGATCCTGCTGCTGGTCGGCCCGCCCGGGGGCAAGTGACCCGACCCCGAAGGGCGTGATGCTCTAAGGGATCGGCGTCGGTGCCGTCGCGCCGGGAACGCCGGCGACGTGGAGGGCCGTCCGCAGCGCGGCGACTCCCGTGAAGTGGTGCGTGGTCATGCCCAGCGCTCGTGCGCCGCTGAGCTTCCCCGGCGAATCGTCGAGGAAGAAGACCTCCTCCGGAGGGAGGTCGAGGGCTGCGACCACGTGGCGGAAAGCCCGGACGTCCGGCTTGGCGTGTCCGATGTCGGCGGAGTTGAACACGCGATCGAAGTGCGCGTCGATGCCGCTGTCGCGAAGCTCCTCGTCGATGGTGTCGGTGCCGTTCGTGAGGATGGCGCAGGTGGTCCCGTGAGACCGCACCGCGTCGACGAGCGCCAGCACGTCCCGGTCGGCGGCGAACGGCGTGCGTCCCCATTCCTGCGCCGCGGCGGCCGACCCTGCGGCCTCTCCGACGCGGATGATCCATTCCTCGCGGGTGAGGAGTCCCGTGGTCACCTCGTCGATCAGCGGGGAGGAGAAGGCGGTACGGGCGATCGCGCCGTCCGCGAGCCCGTGCCGTGCCTCCAGGGTGGTGTCGTGGTCGAAATGACGGATGACCCCGTCGAGGTCGAAGAGCACGGCGCGGATCATCCCCCCATCCTGCCTCCCGGCCACCACCTCCGTGTGGATGGCGTGCCAGCTCTCCGCGATCCGCTCCATCGAGCCCAGGTGCACCCCGCAGACGGCGTCCTCCTCGGCAGCGAGCTCGATGATCTCGATGCCGTCGGCGGCGGGGCCGGAGTAGGAGTATCCGGCGACGACCTCCATCCCGTCCGGCAGCGTCCGGTACTGGGCGATCGGGGTGGTGAGGGCGCGGGGAGGGGCTTCTGGACGATCTCGATCTGCGACGTGTGCTTCTCCTTCTCGATGAGGTGGAGGCGCCGCTCCACATCGACGAGTCGCGCGGCGGCGAGCCGGTGCTCCCGCTCCACCTCGGCGCGCCGGATGCGCAGCAGTGCGGCGATCCGGTCGGCGCAGACGCCCTCCGCGAGGATCGACGAGATAGCGCCGAGGCCGAAGCCGAGCGATATCGCCGTGGCGCACAGTGCATCCCAGTATATCGTGTACCGCGTCTGAACTGGGCTTTCAATGTCGGTGGCCCCTGCTTCACTCGGGGTATGACAGGACTGGCGGACGCGACGATCGAGCAGGTGGAGGCGCTCCGAGCGCTCACGGAGATGCTCGTCGGTGTCGAGCGGACGATCAGTGGTCTGCAGGCTGCGCGGGATGGGATCCTGGCTCTGGGATCGCGCCTCGCCGTGGAGGTCGCGGCACAGGCCGACCATCCGGACGGCGCGGATCTGAGCGTGCGCACGGTCGCGGCGGAGTTCGGTGCCGCGCTGAGGGCGAGCGACAGGACGATGCAGCGGCGGATGGCGGATGCGGTCTGGATCGTCGAACGCTTTCCCCGGCTGTGGGGTGCATGGGGCGCGGGGCAGGTCACCGCCCGGCATGCCCGCGTCATCGCGGAGGCGGGGGAGCACCTCGAGGACGAGGCGGACCGCGACGCGTTCTCCGCGCGAATGATCGCCTTCGCCGAGGACGAGGCGCCGAATCGTGTTGCGCGAATGGCGCGCCGGGTCGCGGAGGAGTTTCAGCCACGTCCCCTCGCGGACCGTCACGAGGTCGCCCGTGAGCGGCGGCGCGTGTGGGTGCGGGACGCCCCTGACGGGATGGCTGAGCTCGGACTCCTGGGGCCGGCGGAACTGGTGCACGGCGTGTTCGATCGGCTGACCAGCATGGCCAAGACTGCACAGGCCGGCGATGACCCGACGGACCTCCGAACTGTCGCGCAGTCCAGGGCTGACCTCGCGCTCGACCTCCTCCTGACCGGCGCTCCGGCAGGCCATGACGACCGCGGCGGTGCCCTGGCCGCCATCGTGCCCACAGTCGCGGTCACGGTGCCCGTCATGACCCTCCTCGGTCGGGGAACGGCGCAGGCGGAGCTCGACGGCCGCACCCCTGTCGACCCCGCCACGGCGCGGAAGTTGGCGGGAGCTGCTTCCGGATGGGATCGCATCCTCACCCACCCCGTGTCGGGCGCGGTCCTCGCGGTCGACCGGTATCGCCCGAACGCCGAACTACGACGACATCTGCGGGCCAGAGATCAGCGATGCCGCTTCCCCGGATGCGGGTACCCGCCCGCCAAATGCGACATCGACCACCACCGGGACGCCGCGCTCGGCGGGGAGACAACTGCCTCGAATCTCGGTCACCTGTGCCGTCGCCATCACGTCTTGAAACATCAGTCCGCCTGGCATGTCGAGGCGCGTGGCGACGGCCTCTATGCCTGGACGAGTCCGACGGGGAGGGTCTACATCGACCGCCCGCCACCGTCGAACACCGTCACCTTCACCGAAGAATCGACGGACGCGCCGTTCTGACCGCCGGGCGGGAAAACTTGAGCCTGTTCATATCAAGTTCATTTGACAGCCTTCGGGCCTCGGCGTACACTTGAGCCATCGCGACTCAGGTTTCCCTGATCGCCGCAGGTTTCCAGACCACTACAGACTTCCCAACAAAGGAGAGAACACATGGCACGTGCTGTCGGTATCGACCTCGGAACCACCAACTCCGTCGTCAGCGTCCTCGAGGGTGGCGAGCCCAAGGTCATCGCCAACGCCGAGGGCTTCCGCACGACCCCTTCGGTCGTCGCCTTCACCAAGGACGGGGAGGTGCTCGTCGGCGAGACCGCGAAGCGCCAGGCCGTCACCAACGTCGACCGGACGATCGCCTCCGTCAAGCGCCACATGGGCACCGACTGGACCTTCGACGTCGACGGCAAGAAGTGGACGCCGCAGGAGATCTCCGCGCGCATCCTCCAGAAGCTCAAGCGCGACGCCGAGTCCTACCTCGGAGACACGGTGACCGACGCCGTCATCACGGTTCCGGCGTACTTCAACGACGCCGAGCGTCAGGCCACCAAGGAGGCCGGTGAGATCGCGGGCCTCAACGTGCTCCGCATCATCAACGAGCCGACCGCCGCTGCCCTGGCCTACGGCCTCGACAAGGGCAAGGAGGACGAGCTCATCCTCGTCTTCGACCTCGGTGGCGGAACGTTCGACGTCTCCCTCCTCGAGGTGGGCAAGGACGACGACTTCTCCACGATCCAGGTGCGCGCCACCGCCGGTGACAACCGTCTCGGTGGAGACGACTGGGACCAGCGTCTCGTCGACTACCTGATCAAGCAGTTCAAGGAGACCACGGGCGTCGATGTCTCGGGTGACAAGATCGCCCTGCAGCGCCTCAAGGAGGCCGCGGAGCAGGCGAAGAAGGAGCTCTCCAGCTCCACGTCCACGAGCATCAACCTCCCGTACCTGTCGCTGACCGACTCGGGCCCCGTCTCGCTCTCCGAGACCGTGACCCGCGCCAAGTTCGAGGACCTCACGAAGGACCTGCTCGACCGCACCAAGAAGCCCTTCGAGGACGTCATCCGCGAGGCCGGCATCAAGGTGTCCGACATCGACCACATCGTCCTCGTGGGTGGTTCGACCCGTATGCCCGCCGTCGCCGAGCTCGTCAAGCGCGAGACCGGCAAGGAGGCCAACAAGGGTGTGAACCCGGATGAGGTCGTCGCCGTCGGCGCCGCGCTGCAGGCCGGTGTCCTCAAGGGCGAGCGCAAGGACGTCCTGCTCATCGACGTCACCCCGCTCTCCCTCGGCATCGAGACCAAGGGCGGCATGATGACCAAGCTCATCGAGCGCAACACGGCCATCCCGACCAAGCGGAGCGAGACCTTCACCACGGCCGACGACAACCAGCCGTCCGTCGCCATCCAGGTCTTCCAGGGCGAGCGTGACTTCACGCGCGACAACAAGCCGCTCGGCACCTTCGAGCTGACCGGCATCGCGCCGGCTCCCCGTGGCATCCCGCAGATCGAGGTCACCTTCGACATCGACGCCAACGGCATCGTCCACGTGTCCGCGAAGGACAAGGGCACCGGCACCGAGAAGTCGATCGTCATCTCCGGCGGCTCGTCGCTGTCGAAGGAGGACATCGAGCGCATGGTGCGCGAGGCCGAGGAGCACGCCGCCGAGGACAAGGCGCGTCGCGAGGCTGCGGAGACCCGCAACCAGGCCGAGACCCTCGCCTACTCCATCGAGAAGCTCATCTCGGAGAACGAGGACAAGCTCCCCGAGGACGTGAAGACCGAGGTCAAGGCCGACGTCGATGCGCTCAAGACGGCACTGGCCGGCGACGACGACGAGGCCGTGAAGACCGCGTTCGAGAAGCTCAACCAGTCCCAGTCGAAGCTCGGCGAGGCGATCTACGCCTCCTCGCAGGCGGACGCCGGCGCTTCGGCCGAGGGCGAGGCCCCGACCGGTGACGCCCCCTCCTCCGAGGAGGACGTCATCGACGCCGAGGTCGTCGACGACGAGGACGAGAAGAAGTAATCATGACGGACAAGAACTTCGACGAGAACGAGGTTCCGGAGGGGTCGGATGCTCAGGCATCCGGCCCCGTGCCGCAGAACCAGGACTCCCGCGAGGCGAAGGCCGCCGAGGGCTCGGATGAGACCCCGGTCGACGCCGCTGCCGAGACGGAGGAAGGGCTGACGGTCGAGGACATCCTCGGCGCCGCGCAGACGGCGGACGCCGCCGCCGGCGACGCCGCGATCGCCGACGCCGAGAACGCCCTGCTGACCGACCTCAAGCGCCTGCAGGCCGAGTACGCGAACTACCGACGCCGCACCGAAGAGCAGCGCCAGATCGAGATCGAGCGCGCGAAGGGCGAGGCCGCCAAGGGCCTCATCCCCGTGCTCGACGACCTGGCCCGCGCCGAGCAGCACGGCGATCTGGTCGAGGGCAGCCCCTTCGCCGTGATCGCCGAGAAGGTGCGCGCGGTCGTGGAGCGGCTCGGCGTCGTCGCCTACGGCGAGAAGGGGGAGGAGTTCGACCCCCAGCGTCACGAGGCGATCTTCCAGCAGCCGACCCCCGGCACCTCGAAGACCACGGTGCTCGAGGTCGTCGAGGTGGGCTACCGCCTCGGCGAGGTCGAGCTGCGTCCTGCGAAGGTCGTCGTCGCCGTCCCTGCGGAGTAGGTGATCGATGGCCAGCCAGGATTGGTTCGACAAGGACTTCTACAAGACCCTCGGGGTCTCGAAGGACGTCAGCGACGCTGACCTGAAGAAGACGTACCGCAAGCTCGCGCGGAAGTATCACCCCGACTCCAATCAGGGCGATGCGAAGGCCGAGGCCAAGTTCAAGGAGATCAGCGAGGCCTACTCGGTGCTCTCCGACGCCGAGCAGCGCAAGGAGTACGACGAGATCCGCGCCATGGGCTCGGGCGCTCGCTTCACGGCGAGCGGCTCGGGCGCCGGCGGGTTCGAAGACGTCTTCAGCCGGTTCGGACAGCAGGGGCGCGGCCAGACCGCCGACTTCGAGGACATCTTCGCGATGTTCAACCAGGGCCAGGGCAGCTCGTTCGGCGGCGGCCGGTTCGGGCAGCCGAGCGGCGGCTTCCGTGGCTTCGGCGGCCCGCAGCGCGGCGCCGACGTCACGGCCCGCACCACGCTGGACTTCAGCACCGCCGTGCAGGGCGAGACCATCACCCTGCAGGGCGAGGACGGCAAGCCGTTCAAGGTGAAGATCCCCGCGGGTGTCGCCGACGGACAGAAGATCCGGTTGCGTGGCCGTGGTCGTCCCTCGCCCGACGGTGGGGAGAACGGAGACATCGTGGTGCAGATCACGGTGCGTCCGCACCCGGTCTTCACACGGGACGGTCTCAACCTCCGCCTCGTGGTCCCGGTGACCTTCACCGAGGCGACGCTGGGCGCGACCATCGAGGTCCCGACCCTCGGTGGCGACGTGGTGAAGCTCCGCGTGGCCCCCGGGACCCCCTCGGGTCGCGTGCTCCGCGTCAAGGGTCGCGGTGTCGCGACCGCCAAGGGGACCGGCGACCTGCTCGCCGAGCTCCAGGTCGCGGTGCCGACGCACCTCGACGACGCCGCGCGCGAGGCGCTCGAGAGGTTCCAGGAGCTGGAGCCCCAGGAGAATCCGCGGGCCGAGCTCATGGCGAAGGCCCGCCGTTGACGAGCACAGGCTTTCGCGTCGGGTCAGGCGCTTCCGGAGGGGAGTTGCCTGACCCGGCGCGGCGGCCTGACGTGAAATCAGGAAGGAAGGCGTGATGGACGCGGACACTCCGGTCTTCGCGATCGCCGCAGCCGCCAAGCTCTCCGGCCTGCACCCCCAGACCCTCCGTCAGTACGACCGGATCGGCCTCGTGGTGCCGGGACGGACGCCCGGCGGCTCCCGTCGTTATTCGCACCGCAACATCGAGCAGCTGCGCGAGGTGGCCCAGCTCTCCTCTGAAGGGGTCAGTCTCCCCGCGATCGCCCGGCTCCTCGACCTGGAGGACGAGAACCGGATGCTGCGCGACCGTGTCGTCGCGCTGGAGAGCGCCCTCCGCGCCGAGCGCGAGAACCGTCCCGGCGTGCGGGTGTTCGCCGCCGGATCCGCGGGTGTCGTGCCCATGCCGACCGGCCGCCGCATCCGCCGCTCGACGGAGCTCGTGCTCTGGAGTCCGCGCTCCGGAGCCTGACCGCGCACCCCGGTGTGTATCCTGTCAACTGTTAACAGGAGGTCACCATGACGCAGACCGTCACGCGCGGGGAGTCGCTCGGAGCGCAGGTCGCGCGCGTGCTGCGCCAGCGCATCGTCCGAGGGGAGCTCGCGCCGGGGGCCCGGCTCACCGAAGAGGCCCTCGCCGAGGAGTTCGCCGTCAGCCGCGGTCCCGTGCGCGACGCCCTCACCCAGCTCAGCTTCGAGAAGCTCGTCGAGGTGCAGCGCCCGCGCGGCGTCTACATCGTGGGCCTCACGAGTGACGACGTCGACCAGCTCTACAGCCTCCGGGGCGCATTGGAGCAGCTCGCCCTCTCGCGGGCGATGCGGGTCGACGACGACGAGCGGTGGCAGCCGATGGCCGACGCCGTCCAGCGCATGGCCGAAGCCGCGGACGCGGGTGACCATGCGGCCTTCGTCACGGCCGACCTCGACTTCCACTCGCAGATCTACGCCCTCGCCGACCACCCCCGGCTGGAGGGCGCCTGGAACCAGTACCTCCCCACGTTCACGGCCCTGCTCGAGGTCACGATCAACCACGACGAAGACCTCCACGAGTCCGCGGACGACCATGTGAAGCTGCTGGATGTCATGCGCACGGGGTCTCCCGACGCGGCCGCCGCCGTCCTCTCGGCGCACCTCGACGGTGCCCGCGAGCGGATGCTCCACGAAGTCGGCTCTCGCTGAGTCGCGGGACGCGAAGACGCGGGCACATGTTCCGTGCGCATGCGGACATGGGCCGCGCTCCCTGGCGGGGCGAGCATGGAGCACATGACGGGACAGGACAGGAAAGAGAATCCGATCGTCGTCCTCGGTGCCACCGGTACGACCGGTTCGCGCGTGGCGGCACTTCTCGAGGATGCCGGGCGAGCGGTGCGCCGGGCATCGCGCCGCTCGGAATGGCGCTTCGACTGGGGTGACCCCGCAAGCTGGGGGCCGGTCGTGTCCGGAGCGGCGGGCGTGTATGTCGTCCTGCCCGAGGAGCCGATGGACCTTCATCCGTTCATCGAGACTCTCGACCGTGCGGGTGTCCCGCAGGTCGTGGTCCTGACGGCGCGGAACCCCGAGGTGAGCGGTGACGGGATTGCCGTAGGCGCCGAACGGGTCTTCGCCGCGGCGGATGCCGCCTCCACGTTCCTCCGCCCATCCTGGTTCTCGCAGGGGTTCATCGACGGTCTTTTCGCCGCCCAGCTCGACGCCACCGGAGAGCTGCGGCTTCCCACAGGCGACGGGGGCGAGCCGTTCATCGACGCGGCCGACATCGCCCGCGTGGCGGCGCGCCTGTTCCTCGACCGCACGGGTCCGACGCACGTCGAGCTCTCCGGCCCCGAGGTGCTCACGTTCGCGGACGCGGTCGAGATCGTCGCGCGGCGTACCAGCCGGACGCTGCGATATGTCCACGTGGAGCCGGCGGAGTGGGCGGCCTCCGTGGCGGACTACCTGCCGCCGCGAATGGTCGGGGCGCTCCGAAACCTGTTCGCGGCGATCCGCGATGGCCGCGACGCCTATCTGTCTCCCGGGGTATCGGAGGTGCTGGGGGTGCCGCCTCAGTCGCTCGGGGCGGTCGTCGACCGGTCTGCGGAGTCCCGGCGATGACTGTCGCTGAGGTCGGGGGTCCCGTGCCCCGCGGGGTCAGCCGACGGACGGTGCTCGGCGCCGCGCTCGGTGTCTCCGCTGCCGTCGCCGCTGCGAGCGTCGGACAGGTGTCCACCGCTTCGGCGGCTCGAGCCCGCACCGATCTGGTGTTCATCCACGGTGGCTCCCACGGCGGCTGGGCGTGGCGGCGTGTGGTGGAGCGTCTCGATGTCCGGCGTGGTCGCATCCTCACACCCACCCTTCCCGGGGTCGGTGATCGCGCGCATCGCCTCGCACGTGGGATCACCTTCCAGGACGGAGTCGACGACATCGTGGCGAGCATCGAGGCGGAGGAGCTCGAGAACGTCGTCCTCGTCGGCCACAGCATCGGCGGAGCGTATGCCTCGGCGGTCGCAGAGCGGATCGCCGGCGGCCTGCGCGGGGCCGTGTATCTGGATGCCGTCGTCGTCGACCCCGGGGAGCGGGTCCTCGACGTCCTCACCCCGTCGAGTCGCGCTGCGCTGCCGACCGTGGTCGCTCAGGCCGGAGAGGGCTTCTTCGTCCCCAAACCGCGGGATCCCGAGATGTTCGGCGTCTTCCGTGAACCCGACGTCGCGTGGCTGCGGCGTCGCCTCACCGCGCACCCGTGGAGCAGTTGGGCGGACGTGGTGCCGCTTGAGGGCGCGGGGCCTTCAATCCCGCGGCTCTACGTCGATTGCACGGAGCCGTCGTTCGCCGATGTCGCGCCATCGAAGGAGCGCGTGCGCGCGCGGCCGGGAGAGTGGCAGGTGCAGCGGCTGACCGCGGGACATGACGCGCTCGTCACCGAACCGGCGGCCGTGGCCCGCCTCATCAGCGGTTTCTGCCGTGCGCTGTGATCACCCCGCCTGCGATGCGATCGACGCCGTGTCGTAGTGGCGCGGACTCACACCGAACCGCCGCTTGAACGCGGTGCTGAGGGCGAACTCGTCCGAGTAGCCGAGGCGCTCGGCGATCTCCTTGAGCGGAGTGTCGGGCGCTTCGTCGAGGATCTCCATCGCGTGCGCCATGCGCCAGCGTGCGAGGTGGGCGGAGGGAGTCGTGCCGACCACATCCCGGAAGGTCCTTGCGAAGGCGGATCGCGAGAGGTGAGCCAGGGCCGCCATCTCCGCGACGGTCCAGGACCGCGCGGGATCTCGGTGCAGGGCGGTGAGGACCGCTCCGATGCGTGGATGCGCGATCCCGCCGATCCACCCCGGCGGTGCAGGGGAGGCGGCTATCCACGCGAGGACGGCAGCGGTCGCCGCGACCTCCGTGAGTTTGAGGAAGAGCCCCGCACGGGACCCTTCACTGCCGATCTGATCCTTCAGGAGCCCGGTGACCGTGGACAACACCGGCGTCTCGTCCACGATGATGAGACGCGGCAGCTCGCGTTCGAGCAGTGCATAGACGTGGCCGCGACTTTCGAAGGAGATGATCCCCGCGGCCTCCGCGTCGAGAAACCCGATGCTCTCCTCGGCGGAGAGACAGACGACAGCGACCTGATGGGGCCTCACCGCGATCGTGCGACCGTCCCGGAGCAGGTGCAGTCCGTCGGCCCCAGCCAGGACGAGCAGCTGCCGTCCAGCGGGGCCGGGGCCGCCGTCGCCCGTCAGAGTGGCTCCGATGCCGGGGAGCGTAAGGGGCTCTGCCGACACCACCCTCATGCTGGTGAGTGCCCGGTTCACCGAATCCAGCCCCATTCCTCCATTGTTCCGCCTCGCGCGGGACGGGGATCCGCATCGCCGAGGCGTTCAGCGGACGGAAAAGAACGGTTCCTACCGTGGGGGCCAGGGCAAGAGCCCTGTTCCGCGCCCGCGCGGGTGTCCTGCCACGAAGGAAGAACCTCCTCATGACGAACACCACAGCCTCCGCCTCCTCCGCCTCGTCGCTCGGACTCCTCGTCCTGCGCATCGTCGTCGGCGCGATCTTCGCCGCCCACGGCGCTCAGAAGATCTTCGAGATCACGATCCCCGATACCATCGGCAGCTTCGCCGATGTCGGGGTTCCGCTCGCCGAGATCGCCGCGCCCGTCGTGGCATTCCTGGAGCTCATCGGCGGGATCCTGCTGATCCTCGGACTGCTGACGCGTCCGGTCAGCGTCCTCCTCGCCGTCGACATGCTGGTCGCGCTCGTGCTCGTGCACCTGCCCGCGGGCCTGTGGGTGACGGCCGGCGGTTACGAGTTCGTCGCCGTGCTCGGTGCGGCGGCTCTTGCGCTCGCACTCACGGGGGCGGGGCGCTACTCCATCGACGCCGCCGCCCTGCGCGGGCGCGCGCCGGCCTGGCTCGTCTGATCGCCTAGTCGCCCGCCGCGCGCGCGGGGTCCACGCGCCGCACGAGGATCCAGGTGTTGCCGAGATCGGTGACCGTGTGGGTGAACTCGTCGAGCGCCGCCTGCGACAGCGCGAGTCCGCGTCCGCTCTCCGCCTCCTCGCCCGGCATCGTCACCGCGTCCCAGTCGATCGGTGCCGGCGGGGCGCTGTCGCGGACGTAGGCGCGCGCCTCCTCGGCCGTCACGCGGACGTCGATGCTCAGCACGACGTCCGCGTGCTCGTTGTGCTGCGCGACGTTGGTCGTGACCTCGCTGAGCGCGAGGGCGAACAGCACCTGGTCCTGAGCCGGAACCTCCGGAGCCTCAGACCAGAGCCGGTCGAGCTCATCGAGGGCGCGGTCGACGAGGGCGAGCCCGGCGGGCCCGTCGATGTGGAAGGACCGGGTCTCAGCGTCCATCGAACGCCGATTCCGGCGTCGGGTAGTCGCGGAGCACGCGGTCCAGGTTGGTGAGGTGGAGGACGGTGCGCACGGCCTCGGGGACGGCGGCGATGCGCAGATCGCCGCCCGCCACGCGGGCGCTCTTGAGGCCGCCGACGAGGGCCCCGAGGCCGGAGGAGTCGACGAACTCGGTGCCGCTCAGATCGATCGCGATGCGCGGCTGCCCGGCGGTGACCAGATCGCTCACCGCGTTGCGCAGCAACGGCGCCCCCGAGGCGGTCAGGCGCCCCGTGATCGTGACGACGGCGTAGCCGTCCCTGGTGTCAGTGCTGACGTTCATTCGACTCCTTCTCGAGGACCTGCGCGGCGGGACCGCGATAGCGCGCCGCCTGGATGATGACACTGAGGACGACCAGGTCGTACAGGACCCAGGCCGTGTTGACGAGGGTTCCGGTGCCGTCGCCGGTGCCGACGATGACCCGGGCGACCCCGATGACGAGGGCGATCACGAGCACGACCATGGCGGTCAGCTGCGGCCAGATCTCCCGCCACGGGACGCCGCGCGGATCCCGGCCGTCCTTCCGCGTCACGGCGAAGGACAGCGGCCGACCGAGCACGACGTTGGCGAAGGCCGTCCAGCATGCGCGGATCCACACGGGGAATAGCGCGAGCGAGTACTGCTGACCGCGCCAGGTCTTCACCCCCTTGGCGACCACGAGGAACAGCGCCTGGTTGACGAGGAAGTACGGCAGGAACCGCACGAAGAAGTCGACCGACCAGGCGGTGACGGGGAGCACCCCGAACACGAGGTAGATCACCGGGGCGGCGAGGTAGACGATCGCCGCGAAGCCGGAGAGGTAGCTCCACATCGTCGCGAAGTACATGAGGCGCTGCCCCACCGAGAGCCCGCGCTTGGCCAGGGGGTTGTCGCGCAGCATCACCTGCAGCGTCCCCTGCGCCCACCGCAGGCGCTGCGTGAGCATCGTCCGGAGGTCTTCCGGGGCGAGGCCGTGCGCCAGGATCTCGTGGTGGTAGACGCTCTTCCAGCCGAGGGCGTGCAGCTGCATCGCGGTCGCCATGTCCTCCGTCACCGAGATCGTGGCGAGGGGGAGGATCGGCTGCGCCTCATCGGCCCGGTCGAGGCGGAGCGCGTCGAGCAGTCCGCGGACGGCCTCCACGGCGGTGAGGGGGGAAAGGTCGGAGGCGGCGAGGGCTTCGAGCCCCGCTTCGTCCACGATCACCTGTCCGAGATCGGCGTCATGCTGCACCGGCAGGGATTCGATCACGGCGAGGTCGGCGCGGATGCCGTCGAGGTCGTGGGCCACGAGAATGCGGGAGGCATCGTCGACCGCGTCGCCCACCCGGGCGGCGACCTCGGCGACCGACGTCCCCGCGGCGAGCTCCTTGCGGCCGCGCGCGATCGCGATACGGAGCGCTCCGAGCTCCGTGGCGAGGGCCGGGTCCGTCGCGGTCTCGGCCTCGCGGGCGATCAGCGCCTCGGAGGTCTTCAGCGCCCGCGCGGCGGAGTCGGTCACGTTCCGCACGTAGCCGACGATGCCGAGCTGCATGAGGGCTTCGCGGCGGAGCACGGCGTTCGACCCGCAGAAGAAGGCCGCGTTCCAGCCGTCCTTCCCCTGCTGGATCGGCCCGTAGAACAGCGGCGCCTGGCTGCCGAGCGGATCGGCTTCGTCGACGTTAACGAACCACTGCGGCGTCTGCACGAGGGCGACTTCCGGGTCATCGGCGAAGTACCCGAGCGTGCGGTGCAGGATCAGCGGATCCGGCACCTGGTCGGCGTCGAGGATGAGGAGGAACTCGCCATCGGTCTGGAAGAGCGCGCTGTTGAGATTGCCGGCCTTGGCGTGCCGGGGTTTGCCGGTCCAGTCCTCGGAACGCGTGAGGTAGCCCACGCCGGCCGCTCGGGCCTCCGCCTCGAGTTCGGGGCGGGAGCCGTCGTCGAGGATCCAGGTGGAGTGCGGATAGGCGATCCGCTTCGCCGCCTTCGCCGTCGTCATGACGAGCCCGATCGGCTCATCGTAGGTCGTGATGAACACGTCGACCGTGCCCTGCGGCGGCGACACCGGCGCGGGACGCTCCTTCGCGCGCCACATCGTCAGACAGAAGAGGAACGTGTCGATGAGGCTGTAGGTCTCGGCGATCACGAGCGGCACCGCGATCCACCAGGCAGACCAGTTCACCGACTCCAGCCACCGCCAGGCGACGTAGTTGACGCCGAGCAGGACCGACAGCAGGGCCAGGACGCGGATGGTCGCGAACCGCGCGGTCATGCGTCCCTCCGCACCACCACGACGGTGATGTCGTCGGTGGCGCGGTCGTCGTTCGCGAGTCGCAGGGCCTCGCGCACGGCACCGTCGGGTCCCATCGCGGTGAGCACGCGCTCGACGTGACCGAACGGATCGTCGGCGTCGAGCACGTCGAGGAGTCCGTCGCTGCAGCAGAGGAAGGCGTCGCCGACCTCGAGTCGCGCGGTCATCGGCACCCGGGGGTCGGCGATGCCCATCCCCATTCCCAGCGGCAGGTTCGTGGAACGGAGAGGCGTCCACGATCCGTCCGAACGGACGATGAACGCCAGGCTGTGTCCGGCGTCGATGACCTCGAGCTCTCCCGTCTCGGGTCGCAGCTCCGCGACGACCGCGGTCACGAACATCGACGTGTCGGCGAGGTCGTCCTCGAGCAGGCGGTCCACCTCGATCACGGCGTCGGCCAGCGAGCGCTCCGGTGCCGTGCGCAGCGACGCCCGCACGGTGGCCGCGACCAGGGCCGGCCCGGTGCCCTTGCCCATCGCGTCCGCGAGGGTGACGCGGATCGCGTCGCCGTGACGGGAGAAGTCGTAGTAGTCCCCCGCGAGCATCCCTCGGGGGGCGGCCCCGGCGGCGATCGTGTAGCCCTCGACCTCCGGGTGCACCCGCGGGCGCAGCGCCCGCTGCACCACGGCGGCATGGTCGATGTCCGCATCCTGGGCAAGCTCCGTCTGCACCCAGAACGCGAGGTCACGCAGGAGGTCCTGCTGGGCGTCGGTGAAGGTGTGCGGCTCCGTGTCGAGCACGCACAGCGTCCCGACCGGCTCGCCGCCCGGCGCGTGCAGCGGATGGGCCGCATAGAAGCGGAGGTGCGGATCGCCGGTCACGAACGGGTTCTCGGCGAAGAGGTCGGTCGTGCTCGCG
Organism: Microbacterium sp. LCT-H2; assembly: GCF_001866135.1. Classification (GTDB taxonomy): domain Bacteria; phylum Actinomycetota; class Actinomycetes; order Actinomycetales; family Microbacteriaceae; genus Microbacterium. Next base: position 199,022 of record NZ_MODW01000004.1, on the reverse strand, counting down.
TCCTCCACCACCACCGTCCGGTCCTGCGACACGGTGTAGTCGCAGAACGAGTCCTGTCGCGGTGCCTCGTTCCCCCCGAGGCCGATCTGCGATTTGCGCCACTGCCGGTCGCGGTCGATCAGCGAGACGCTGACCATCGGCACGCCGAACATCTCCTTCGCCAGTCGTGCCACCCGATCCACCCGCTCATCGGGTGGTGTGTCAAGGATCCCCAGTTCCTCGAGCGCTGCCTGTCGCCGTCGCTCGTCGAACATTCCCCCGGCCCTCCTCCGTGTTTATTCCCCACATCCTATTGAGGAACGTCATCCAGGGAATCAGCGCGCCGAGTGGGCATTCAGGTGAACCACAGGAAACGGTTCTGCGCAAGCCCCGAGGGGAACCGCTTCTGCGGACCTAGCATCGCGCCAGGACGGGACCGCCGTGTCTGCGCGTCCTCGGACAGGAGGCAGGTGGATGCCGATCAAGACCCGCCAGCGGGACCGGTACAACCGCCGAGAGGCCCTCGCCGGCTATCTGTTCATCTCTCCCTGGCTCCTCGGATTCCTCATCTTCACGGCCGGCGCGATGGTCTACAGCCTGTACATCTCGTTCAGCAGCTACAACCTCGCCACGAACAGCGCCCGCCCCGTCGGGATCGACAACTACGCCAACCTGTTCGAGGACCCCCGGGTGGGCGTCTCGCTCGCGAACACGCTGTTCTACGTGGTGATGGCGGTGCCGCTGGAGATCGTGTTCGCGCTCATCCTCGCTCTGCTGCTCAACCGCGTCGGGCGCGGTGCCGGAGCCTTCCGCGTGCTCTACTACCTGCCGAAGATGACGCCGGCCGTCGCGACCGCCGCCGTGTTCTTCCTGCTCCTGAACGGCAACTCCGGCGCGATCAACCAGTTCCTCCGGGTGTTCGGCATCCAGGGACCGCAGTGGCTCGTCGACCCCGCGTGGGTCAAGCCGAGCATCGTGATCATGACGCTGTGGACGGTCGCGGGAACCATGGTGATCTTCCTCGCGGCGCTGAAGAACGTGCCCGTCGAGCTGTACGAGGTGGCCTCGCTCGACGGAACGGGGGACCGATCAGGAAGTTCTTCTCGATCACCCTCCCGATGATCTCGGGGGCGATGTTCTTCAACGTCATCGTGCTGTCGATCGCCGCGTTCCAGATCTTCGACCAGGCGTACCTGCTGTTCTGGCGGGATCAGAGCAACTCGTCGCCGGAGGCCTCCCTCTTCTACGCGATCTACCTGTTCCAGCAGGCGTTCCGGCAGTTCAACTTCGGCTTCGCGGCGGCGATGGCATGGCTGCTGTTCGTCCTCATCATGATCATCACGCTCATCCAGGTGAAGGTCGGCAACCGCTTCGTCTACTACGAGGGAGACCGCTGATGTCCCAGACCCTGCGTCAGGTCCCCGTCGAGGCGGAGTCCGAGAAGGCCCCGGGCACGTTCACGACCACCGTCGCCGCCCGTTCGCGCTGGCGACGGCGGCTGCGGCAGCCGAAGAGCCTCGTCGCCCGGATCGTCCTGAACGTCATCCTCGTGCTGTTCGCGCTGCTGTTCCTGTATCCGTTCGCATGGCTCATCGCGGCGAGCTTCAAGCCGCGGGGAGAGGTGTTCGACAACGCCCTCATCCCGAAGACCTTCGTGCCGGAGAACTACGTCGAGGTGTGGAATCAGCTCCCGTTGCTGAACTGGATGGGCAACAGCATCGCCATCGCGCTGCTCGCCGCCGGTGCCGTCGCGATCTCCAGCTCGATCGTCGCGTTCGGGTTCGCCTACTTCCGCTTCCCGGGGCGCGGGCTGCTGTTCGGCCTCGTGCTCGCGACGATGATGCTCCCCGGCGCGGTGACGATGATCCCGATCTACCTCATCTGGAAGGAGACCGGACTCCTCGGCACCTGGGTGCCGCTGTGGGGCATGAACCTCTTCGGCTCGGCCTTCTACATCTTCCTGCAGCGCCAGTTCTTCCTCGGCCTGCCGCGGGAGCTGTTCGAGGCGGCGCGGCTCGACGGGGCCAGCGCCTGGGGACTGTTCTGGCGGATCGCGATGCCGCTGTCGATCCCGTCGTTCGTCATCGTGTTCCTGTTCGAGTTCCAGGCCAGCTGGAACAACCTCCAGGCCGCCCTCATCTACCTCAACGCCGGATCGGTGGACGAGTTCACCGCGCCGCTCGGCATCGCCTACGCCATGACCAAGTACAGCCCCACCGCGGGCGGTCACGGCGACTACCAGTACGTCATGGTCGCCTCCCTCCTGGTGACCCTCCCGATGCTCATCCTCTTCGCCTTCGGGCAGCGCGCCTTCATCGAGGGCGTCGCGACCCAGGGGCGCAAGGGATGACGAACCACAGATCGAAAGGAGCAGTCATGCGCACACGCATGCTGGGAATCACCGCGGTCGCCGCGGCATCCGTCCTCGTCCTCGCCGGGTGCGGCGGGGGAGGGGGAGACGACCAGGCAGCCGACGCCGACTTCGGTGCGGAGCCGAGCGGCACGCTGAAGGCGTGGGGCTTCGAGAACGCCGACAACGTCGGGACCTCGCGCATGGACTACGCCGCCGAGCAGCTGAAGGACGTCGAGGTCGATCTCGACGCGACGGCCTTCGACGCGCAGAAGTTCACCACCCGCATCGCGAGCGGTGACGTGCCCGACGTCGTGCAGATGGACCGCCGGTACGTGACCACCTATGCCGCGCAGGACCTCATCATGCCGCTCGACGAGTGCTTCGCCGCCCAGGACGTCTCGCCGCGCGACCACTGGTACCCCTTCGTCGTCGACGACGTCACCTACGACGATCCGGTGTGGGCGGTGCCGCAGTTCTACCAGCCGCCGGCGATCCTGCTGAACAAGGCCGTGCTCGACGAGGCGGGGGTGACGGCGGACGAGATCGACACCTCCAAGCCCGACGTGCTGCTCGGCGCGATCGAGAAGATGTACCAGGAGTCAGGCGGCGTGCCCACGCGGCTCGGGTTCGACCCGGTCGCGACCGGCCAGGCCGGGCTGTGGATCCTCGGCATGGGCGGCCAGCTCAACGATGAGAAGGGGGCGCCCACCCTGGACGACCCCAGCAACGTGGCCGGCATCGAGATGCTCAAGCAGATCACCGACGCGCAGGGCGGCTTCGCAGCCGTCAAGAGCTTCAGCGACTCGTTCGACGCCTTCGGCGACCAGAACCAGTTCGTCGCCCAGCAGGTCGGGGCGCAGGTGAACGCGCAGTGGTATCCGAACGTGCTCAGCCCCTACGCCGACCAGATCGACCTGGAGGCCGTGCCGTTCCGGAACGCCGACGGGGAGCCGTTCTCGGTCGCCTCCGGCACCGCATTCGTGATCCCGGCCGGCGCGGAGAACCCCGCGGCGGCGTGCGCGTGGATGGTCAACCTCACCTCCGACGACGCGTGGAATGCGGCGGGCGAGGCGCGTGCCGAGACCCTGAAGACCGACGGCGGGATCAACACCGGGCTGTTCACCGGGTCGCGGTCCGCTGACCAGTCGATCCGAGAGACCTTCGTCACCGACAGCGGCAACGCCGGCTTCGACCAGGTCATCTCCACCTACTACGACGTGGTGGACTACGGGCAGTCGTTCGGCTCCTCCCCGGCGGGCCAGGAGATCCAGAACGAGCTCAACAACGCCATCACGGCGGCGCTGCTCGGGGACAAGTCGCCGGAGGACGCGTTGAAGGAAGCGCAGGAGGCCGCGATGCGTGCGTACGAGAACGCCACGGCCGGCTAGCCCGGCCAGACGCGGAGGGACGGCGCCAGGCGGGCATCCCCGCCTGGCGCCGTCCTTCGCGCAGGCGGGCGTGGATGATGGAGGCCTACCGATCGGAGGGCGACCATGGACCAGCGCGAGCTCGATGAGCGGATCCGCGACTACTACGAGGAGCAGTTCGACGAAGCGGCGCGGTTGACGACCCGGTCGGCGCAGGGGCCGCTGGAGCACCAGCGCATCCAGGAGCTGATCGCGGAGCACCTCGCCGAGGGTCGCGTGATCGATGTCGGAGGCGGGGCGGGCGTCCATGCGCGCTCGCTCCTCGACCGCGGACATCGGGTCACCCTCGTCGACCCGGTGCGGGGTCATGTCCGGAGTGCGGCGGAGCGAGGTGTGGACGCCCGCGTGGGCGACGCGCGCTCGCTGCCGTTCGCCGCGGATAGCTTCGATGCCGCCCTTCTCCTCGGCCCGCTGTACCACCTGGCCGACCGCGCGGACCGTCTCCAGGCGCTCGGCGAGGCCGCACGGGTGGTGAGATCCGGCGGATGGGTGTTCGCGGCCGGCCTCTCGCGGTTCATCGGATTCGGTCAGCTCGCGCTGGGCGTCACCGACCTCCACCTCGACGACGAACACGGCGCACTGCTGGAACACGGGGCGCCCTCCTCGCGGGGTCGCTTCCCGGCGGGGCACTTCCATACGGCGGAGTCGCTCGCCGAGGAGGCTGTCGCCGCCGGACTCGACGTCCTGGAGGTGCATGGCGTCGAAGGGCCCGGCGGGCTGTTGCTGGAAGGGATGCCCGCCGAGGAGACGGCGCTCACGCAGGCGGCTCTCCTGCTGGCGCGAGCCGGGAGCACCGTCCCCGGAATCCGGGAGCTCAGCCCGCACCTCCTGGCCGTGTGTCGGGTGCGGTGACCCCGTCAGTGTTGACTGTTAACAGTCAACACTGGTAGCCTCGCGGTGTCGACAACACGGTCGACCCACGTAGAGGAGCAAAGATGCCCCGCATGCGCATCACTCGGGCGGCCGCTGCCTTCGCCGCCCTCGCCGCCACCGCTCTGGTGCTGTCGGCCTGCACGAAGGTCGACGAGAGCGAGGGGGCCGCCTCGACCTATCCCGAGGACGACATCCGGCTGATCATCCAGGCCAACCCCGGCGGCGGCTCCGACCTGTCGTCCCGCGCGCTCGCCACCGAGCTCGAGAAGATCCTCGGCGTCAGCGTGATCCCGGAGAACATGCCCGGTGCTGCGGGAGCCCTCGCGATGGAGTACGTCGGCTCGCAGGATCCAGACGGCTACGTCATCGGCTTCGCGCCCGTCGAGATCGCGATGCTCAACACGACCCAGAGCGCCGACGTGCTGCCCGACGACTTCGACCTGCTCGGACAGATCATGCTCGCCCCCGGCGTCATCACGGTAGGTGCCAACAGCGGCATCGAGACCCTCGACGACCTCGTGACCCAGGCGAAGTCCGGCGCGGTCACGGTCGCGAACTCCGGCGCCGGCTCGATCTGGGAGGCCGCCACCCTCGGTCTCGGCAAGGCCACGGACGCCGACTTCACCCCGGTCCCCTACGACGGTGGCGCCACGGCGGTCGCGGCCGCCGCATCCGGTGAGACCGTCGCCGCGGTCTCCGGACTCGGCGAGGCCCTCGCGCAGGGCGAGGCTATCCGCATCCTCGCGGTCATGAACGACGAGCGTCACCCGGACGCGGAGGACGTCGAGACGGTCGAGGAGGCCATCGGCGAAGACGTCGTCTTCGGCGGCTGGGGCGGCATCTACGCCCCGGGCGGCCTGCCCGACGACGTGCACGACGCCCTCGAGGCCGCCGTCAAGGAGGCCGTGGAGTCCGAGAGCTACCAGAAGTTCCAGGCGGACGCCGGCAACCTCGTGGTCTACCGCGACTCCGCGGAGTGGACCGGGTTCGTCGACGACCAGTTCGCCCTGTTCCAGGACCTCCTGGGCTGAACACCCCCGGTGGGGTCGGCACGCGCCGACCCCACCGGGCCCTCCGACGAAGGAGCACCATGACCAGCCCCGACACCGCGGCCGAGTCGGCCGCGCCGGGCGGCTACGAGGGGGCGACCGCCTCGCGACCCCTCGAGATCGCGTTCGCCGCCGTCGCCCTCGCGATCACCGCCGGCTATCTCTTCCTCGCCACGCAGATCCCGCTGCGCCGCGAGGCCGCCCCCGGACAGATCGACGCGCGCTTCTGGCCGCTCGTCATCGGCGTGACCGGCGTCGTGATCGCGATCGCCCTGCTCGCCGTGGCGATCACGCGACCGGCACCCACGCGGGAGGACCTCGAGCGCATCCAGCCGGGCGGCGTCCTCCGGGTGGTCGTGACGATCGCGATCGCCGGTGCCTTCATCGCACTCTGGGCCCTCGGCTCGGTCATCCTCTTCGGCTACCGGATCGAGGTCTTCCCGATCGCCTGCGCCCTGCTCATGGCCGCACTGATGCTCCTCTACGGCCACCGCCGCTGGCTGAGCCTCGTCATCTACTCCGCCGCCGTCACGGCGTTCGTCTACGTCGTCTTCGGCATGCTCCTGAGGATCCCCCTGTGAACGCGCTCCTGGAGGGGCTGAACTCGCTCCTCGACATCTCGATCCTGCTGTACATGGCGGTCGGCCTCGTCCTCGGCTTCATGGTCGGTGCCTTTCCCGGCATCACCGCGACCATGGCCGTCGCGCTCGCGGCCGGCTTCACCATGACCCTCGAACCGGTGCAGGGCCTCGCGGTGCTGCTGACGATCTACGTCGCGGCGAACTTCGGCGACCGGGTGCCGTCCATCCTCATCAACACCCCGGGGACTCCCGCGTCCATCGCCACCACCCTCGACGGCTATCCGATGGCGAAGCAAGGCAGGGCCGGGCTCGCGCTGACCATCTCGGCCATCGTCTCGGCCGTCGGCATCCTCGCCTCGCTCGTGCTCTTCTCGGTCGCCGCCGTGCCGATCGCCAGCTTCGCCCGGGACTACTTCAAGTCGCCCGAGCTGTTCGCGCTCGTCGTCTTCGGCATCGCGATCATGATCGGCATCTCGTCGAAGTCGATGCTCAAGGGCATCCTGGCCGGTCTCTTCGGACTCATGCTCGGCAGCGTCGGCACCTATGCGGCCACCGCCGACCAGCGCTTCACGTTCGGTGTGCTGGAACTGGTCGAGGGCGTGAACTTCATCGCCGTCATCATCGGGCTCTTCGGCATCGCCGAGCTGTTCGATCAGCTCCTTACGCACCGGAAGTCGCATATCCGACCGATCTCGAGCCTCGGCCGGTGGTGGCCGAACCGCGCCGAGCTGAAGCAGAGCGGACGGGCCACCGCGGTCGGCGGGGCGGTGGGCCTCGGGGTCGGCCTCATTCCGGCGGCCGGCGGCGACATCGCCGGGCTCATCGGCTGGGAGCGGGCGCGCAAGGCGTCGAAGCACCCGGAGATGTTCGGCAAGGGGTCGATCGAGGGCGTCGCCGCGTCCGATACCGCCTCCAGTGCCACGCTCGGCGGCTCGCTCACCACGACGATGGCGCTCGGCATCCCCGGGGACTCCGTGATGGCGGTCATGATCGGCTCGATGATCATCTGGGGCATCACCCCCGGGCCCACGCTGTTCACCAACCGTCCCGACCTCGTCGTCTCGATCGTCGGGATCATGCTCGTCGCGACCCTCCTGTCGCTCGCGCTGAGCCTCGTACGGATGAAGGGCATGGTCAAGCTGCTCGACGTGCCGCAGCCGTACCTGTGGAGCGGCATCCTCATCTTCTGCATCATCGGCACGTACGCCACCTCGAACAGCCTGTCGACGGTCGTCACGATGCTCGTCTTCGGTGTGATCGGCGTTCTGCTCAAGCGCATGCAGGTTCCGGCCGGACCCGTGGTGCTCGGCCTCCTGCTCGGTCCGCTCGCCGAGGAGAACCTCGCCCGCACGCTGGCGATCCTGCCGACGCGGCCGTTCTTCGAGGTCGTCAGTCCCATCGCCCTCGTGCTGCTCGCGCTGGCCGTGCTGTCGATCGTGATGCCGGCGATCCGTGCCGCCCGCACGCCCCGGGCAGAGCGGGCCTCGGTGGAGGACTCGATCCTCCACGCCGACAGCATCGTGCAGATCGAGAAGGCGCACGACGAACTCGCGGCGCAGCCCGACCTGCTCACCTCCACGGTCCGCAACGTCGACGCCGGTGCGCGCCGGGGACGCGCCGACCGCAAGAACCGCCAGAGCACGACCCCCGAGGAGACCGAGAAGTGACCCGCTACGACATCCTGACCGCCGTCCCGACCGCGTTCCACCGCGATGGTGCCCTCGACCTCGAGGGGTCGCGCGCGATCTTCCGGTTCGTGGCCGACTCGGGCAACGAGGGCGCGTTCGTCCTCGGCACCACGGGCGAGTTCCCCGCCGTGGACGCGGATGAGTTCCGGGGACTCGTGGGAGCGGCGCTGGAGGAGCTGGCCGACCGGATGCGCGTCATCGTGCACGTCGGGCAGCCGAGCACCTTCGAGGCCGTGCGCCTGGTGGGCATCGCGAAGGAGCTGGGGGCCACGGAGTTCGCGGCCCTCACCCCCTACTACCTGCGTGCCACGGATGACGCGATCCTCGACTACTATCGCGCCATCTCGGCGGCCGTGGGGGAGGGGCGCCTCTACGTCTACATCTACCCCGCGCGCAGCGGGAACCCCGTCTCGCCGGAACTGCTCGTGCGCATCGCCGCCCTGCCGAACGTGGTCGGGGCCAAGGTGAGCGAGCTCCCCCTCGACGACATCGCGGCGTACCGCGCGGTGGTGCCGGCCGACTTCGAGCTCTACACCGGCGCCGACCGTGACCTCATCGCGGCCGTCGAAGCGGGCGCGCAGGGCGTCGTCTCGGGCGTCTCCTCCGTGACGCCAAAGCCCTTCCGTGCCCTCGCCGACGCCGGACGTTCGGGCGATGCGGACGCCATCGCCGCGGCACAGACCGCCGTGGACGATGTCGTCGCGCTCATCGGCGGCGACATGGCGCGCATGAAGGAGGCGTACCGCGTGCTCGACGTCGTGGACACGCACTGTCGTATGGCGATCGCCGAACCCTCCGCCGACGAGCGGGCGGCCGTCGCACAGGTGGTTGCCGCGCACCGCTGACGGTTCGTTGCGGAGGTCTGAGAGGGCTGAAACCGGTTACAGTGGGTGCCCATGGCCACGATCTACGACGTCGCGCGGCAGGCCGGCGTCTCCCCGGCCACCGTCTCGCGCGTCTTCAACGGCACGAGCGTGTCGGAGGAGAAGGCGGCGGCCGTGCGGGCGGCGGCCGAGGAACTGCGCTTCACCCCGAACCGGACCGCGCGTACCCTGCGGACGCAGAGCTCCGAGGTCATCGCCCTGGTCATCCCGGACATCGAGAACCCGTACTTCACCGAGATGGCCCGTGGCGTGGAGGACGCGGCGTCCGAAGCGGGGTATTCCGTCGTGCTGTGCAACTCCGACGCCCAGGTCGAGAAGGAGGCGACGTACCTCCGGATCGCGATCGCCGAGAACATGTCGGGGGTGATCATCGCGACGGCGGATGAGCACTCGGATCTCGCCCCGGTGCGGGCGACGGGGCGGCCGGTGGTCGCCGTGGACCGTCGCACGGTCACCGACATCGACGGCGTGGTGATGGCCAACCGGGAGGCGGGAGCCGCAGCGACGCAGAGCCTGCTCGACGCCGGGTATCGCCGCATCGCGTACATCGGCGGCCCCGCGCACATCGATACCGCGGCCGAGCGGGCGGAAGGCTGGCGGGAAGCCCTTTCGGCGATGGATTCCGATCATGACCTCTCCTCGCTCCAGCGCTTCGCCACGTTCCGTGTCGACGGCGGGCGCGCGGCCATGGAGGAGCTCCTCGCGCTGCCGGAGCCGCCGGACGCGGTGGTCGCCGGAAACAACCTCATCGGCGTCGGCGCGATCCAGGTGCTCACGGAGCGCGGACTCACCCCGCCGCAGTTCGGCGTCGCGGTCATCGGATCGTTGCCCTTCACGACGTTGTCCCCGTCCGCCGTCACCGTCGTGCGGCTCCCCGCGCGGCTCATGGGTGTGACGGCGGCCCGGATGCTGCTGGATCGGATCAAGGGCGACGAGCAACCGGCCCGGACGATCGTGCTCTCCGGCGAGGTGCAGCGCGCGGCCGCGCGCGCCTGAACCGGACGCTTCTACTGCGAGCGCCAGAATCGTGCCGCGAGGTTCGTCATCTCCTTGTCGAGATCGTCGACCTTCACCTCCAATCGATCGAGGCGGTGATCGAGGCCGTCGAGCCGTGCGGTCATCTCGCCACGGAGGCCGATCATCTCGCCACGGAGCCCGATCATCGCTCCGTGCAGCGCTCCGATCGCCGCGCGCAGCCCTCCGACCTCGCGCATCATCGCTGCGTGCAGCGCCGCCAATGCCCCGTGGAGTCCGCTGACCTCGTTCGTCACATCGGTGCGGAGGCCCGCGGCCTCGGTGCTCGTATCGGTGCGGAGCCCGGAGATCTCGGTGGTCATGTCGATGCGGAGCGCACCCATCTCACTGCGTAGTCGTGTGGTCTCGGTGGTCATGTCGATGCGGAGCCTGCCGATCTCGCCGGTGATCTCTCCGCGCAGCCCGCCGATCTCCGCACGGAGCACGCGACCGAACTGCGTCGTCATGAGGGTCATGCCGCCGAGCATCGTCGTGACGAAGATGCCGATCAGCGTCCATACCTGCGGGTCGTTCAAGGGCATGCCTCCAGTCTCGATCGGAGGGGTCAGGATGTCACGGTATTCCGGTGCTGAGCGGCCCTTCTTTCGCGGTGACGACGCAGATCGTGGAGTCTCACGGAGCCACGATCACTTGTGGAGGATCAGTCCGTGCCTTGCATCATGAAATCGATTTCGCGTAGCCTGGATCCGGGCCCGCACGGCCCGTCGGGATCGAAGGAGAGACCATGCGCTGCACCCTCGGGGTGGACATCGGCACGTCCAGCAGCAAAGGCGTCCTCGTGGACCCCGCCGGCACGATCCTCGCGACGGCGACCCGCGCGCACGACGTCTCCCGTCCGCAGTCCGGATGGGTCGAGATGGACGGCCGGATCTGGTGGGACGAGTTCGTCGAGCTGGCCACCGACCTTCTCGCCGCGGTCCCCGACGCGGAGGTCGTGGGCGTCGGCGTGAGCGGCATGGGCCCGTGCGTCCTGCTCGCCGACGAGGACGACGAGCCCGTGCGCCCCGCGATCCTCTACGGTGTCGACACCCGTTCCACCGCGCAGATCGAGCGCATGACGGCGGAGCTCGGCGCCGAGGAGATCACCCGCGTGGGCGGCTCGACGCTCACCTCGCAGGCCGGTGGGCCGAAGATCGCCTGGGTCGCCGAGGAGGAGCCGGGAGCCTGGCAGCGCGCACGGCGGCTCTACATGCCCGCCTCCTGGCTGGTCCGCAAGCTCACCGGCGCCTACGTCCTCGACCACCAGTCCGCCAGCCAGGTCTCGCCGCTGTACGACATCGAGGGCGAGCAGTGGCACGACCCCTGGTGGCAGCGGTTCGCCGGGACGATCGAGCAGCCGCCGCTGCGCTGGGCGGGGGAGGTCGCGGGCACCGTGACCACCGCTGCGGCCGCCTTGACCGGCCTGCCCGAGGGGACCCCGGTCATCACCGGCACGATCGACGCCTGGACCGAGGCGGTGAGCGTCGGCGCCCACGAGGTCGGCGACCTCATGCTGATGTACGGCACGACGATGTTCCTCGTCGCGACCGGGGAGCAGACCCTCCGCACGCCCTCGATGTGGACGACGGCCGGCGCCTTCGCGGGCACGCGCAACCTCGCCGGCGGGCTGTCCACATCCGGAGCGCTCACCGCGTGGCTGAAGGACCTCTCCGGTGCCGACTACCCGGCGCTGCTCGCCGAGGCGGAGGAGTCGGGGCCCGGCGCGAACGGCCTGCTGATGCTGCCGTACTTCGCCGGTGAGCGCACCCCGATCCAGGATCCCGACGCCCGCGGGGTCATCGCCGGGCTCACCCTCCGGCACACCCGAGGAGACCTCTACCGCGCTGCCCTCGAGGCCACCGCGCTGGGCGTGCGCCACAACGTCGAGACCATGCGAGCCGCCGGCGCCGACATCCGCCGCATCGTGGCGGTCGGCGGCGGCACGCAGGGACGGCTGTGGCTGCAGATCGTCTCGGACATCACCGGGCTCGTGCAGGAGGTGCCGCAGACCACGATCGGCGCGAGCTACGGCGCCGCCTTCCTCGCGGCGACGGCCACGGCCGCCGACGGTGCCGCGCCCGCGATCACCGACTGGAACCCCATCGCTGACACCGTCCGCCCGGACGAGGCTCTGCGCCCCTTCGCCGACGCCCTCTTCGACCGCTACGTGCGCCTTTACGACGGCTCGAAGAACGTCGTCCATGAACTCGCCGCCGCCCAGCGCGACGGATCCCCCACCCCCGCGACCCCGGAGAACTCATGACCGCCTACACCCTGCCCACCCCGGCCTCCCGTCCCGCCGCTGCGCCGAAGACCGCCTACCTGATCGCCTCCGGCGACCTCCGAGAGTCGGCCAACACGGCCGGCTGGCCCACCCAGGTCGAGCTCGAGGCCGGGGTCACCGGCGTGCTGAACGACCTCGGCTGGACGGTCGTGCGCGCCAATGAGGTCGACCCGGAGACCGGTCACGGCTTCATCTCCAGCCAGCGCATGGGGCTCGAGGTCTTCAAGAACATCCCCGTCGACGCGCCGCTCATCGTCGCCGAGGCCGTGTGGCAGTACTCGCACCACGTGCTCGCGGGCCTCCGCACGCACGAGGGCCCGATCCTCACGGTGGCGAACTTCGCGGGCGACTGGCCCGGCCTCGTCGGCCTCCTCGGCCTCAACGCGGGCCTGACGAAGATGGACAAGCCGTACGCGACGATCTGGTCGGTCGACTTCACCGACGACTGGTTCCGCGACGGCATCCGGGAGTGGACGGAGACCGGCACCATCACCCACGATGCCTCCCACGTGCGTCCGCTCCCCGCACTGCCGGACAGCCCGGAGAAGCAGCTCGGCGAGGCGCTCGCCGCGGAGCTGCGCGCCGAGAAGGCCATCATCGGCGTCTTCGACGAGGGCTGCATGGGCATGTACAACGCCATCTTCGACGACGAGCTCCTCAACCAGACCGGCATCTACAAGGAGCGCCTGTCGCAGTCGGCTCTCTACGCGGAGATGCTGAACGTCACCGAGGAGGAGGCCGACGCCGCCTACGACTGGCTGATCGAGCGCGGCATGACCTTCCGCTACGGCGAGGACGCCGCGACCGAGCTCACCCGCGAGCAGGTGCAGTGGCAGCTAAAGATGTACATCGCCGCCCTCCGCATCGCCGACGACTTCGGCCTCGACGCGGTCGGCATCCAGTACCAGCAGGGCTTGAAGGATCTCGTCCCGGCGTCGGACCTGGCGGAGGGGATCCTGAACTCCACCGAGCGCCCGCCGGTGACCTCGCGCGACGGCTCCCGCGTGCTGCACGAAGGGCGCGCGTTCCCGCACTTCAACGAGGCTGACGAGGGCGTCGCCGTCGATGCGCTCGTGACCGACCGTGTCTGGCGCGCGATGGGGCTCGTGCCCGACAACACCCTCCACGACGTGCGCTGGGGGGAGGACCACGACGGGCAGTTCGTCTGGGTGTACGAGATCTCCGGCTCGGTGCCGGCCTCCCACCTCGGCGGCTGGCAGAACGCGGAGGGCTGGCGCCAGGGGCACGTCTTCTTCCCTGCGGGCGGCGCCACGATCAACGGTGTCTCGAAGCCCGGCGAGGTCGTGCTCTCCCGGGTGTTCATCGCCGAAGGGGTCCTGCAGGCGGACATCTTCCGCGCGTCGGTCGTCGAGCTTCCCGCGGAGGAGACGCAGCGCCGGAAGGACGCCACGAACCCGGAGTGGCCGATCGCCCACGTGGTGCTGCACGGCATCTCGCGCGACCAGTTCATGGCGCGGCACAAGGCGAACCACGCGCAGCTCGTCTACGCCCCCGATGCCGAGACCGCGGACAAGGCGCTGATCGCCAAGGCCGCGATGTTCGACGGCATGGGCATCAAGGTCAACCTCGTCGGCGACGTGGCGATCTGAGGCTGCGTGCCGGTCACTGCGAGCGCCAGAACCGCGTCGCGAGGTTCGTGAGCTCCCTGTCGAGATCGTCGACCTTCGTCTCGATGCGTCCGAGCCGGGCGTCGAGGCCGTCGATCCGTGCGGAGAGCGTGCCGTCGATGCGGTCGATCCGTGCGGAGAGCGTGCCGTCGATGCGGTCCACCTCCGCACGGATCACGCGGCTGAGCTGCGAGGTCATGAGCGTCATGCCGCCGAGCATCACGGCGGCGAAGACGCCGATCAGTGTCCATACCTGCGGGTCGTCCAAGGTCATGCCTCCAGTCTGAGTCCGGGGTCTCAGGCTGTCACGGTATTCCGCAGCGACAGAGCCACGACCACGGAAACTGTGGACGGGAGTGGCGCACCGCGCGCGGTGCACGAACAGCGCTCAGGCGGAGGGGCGGAGGTCGCTCGGCGGACCGCTCAGCGCGCGCAGGGCGTAGAGGATCGTCGCGAGGTCGACGAGCTCCTGCACCAGTGCGCCGACGACCGCGGGGATGACACCGGTCATCGCCACGACCATCAGCCCCACGCTCAGACCGATGCCGATCCAGATGGCGGTGAGGGCGACACGGAGGGTGTGCCGTCCGATCGCGACGGCGTCGACGACCTTGGCGAGCGAATCCACGAGGATGACGACGTCGGCGGCGTCCCCGGCGGCCGTCGCTCCCTTCGCGCCCATCGCGATGCCGATGTCGGCCGCTGCCAGCACCGGGGCGTCGTTCACACCGTCGCCGACCATCAGCACGGGCCGTGGTTGCATCTCGGCGGCCAGACGCACCTTCTCGGGCGGCAGGAGCTCGGCGTGGATCTCGTCGATCCCGACCTGCCGTCCGATCGACGCCGCGGTGGTCTCCACATCCCCGGTCAGCATCGCGAGTCGATCGACCTCGTGCGTCCGCAGCCACGAGATCACGGCCGACGCCTCCGGGCGGGCGGCATCGGCGAGGACCAGGACCCCCGCGAACCGTCCGTCCACGGCGACATAGGCGGCGGCCTGTCCCGGCGCCAGCTCCGCCCGCACGGTGTCGGGGGCGAGAGAGGCGACGTACGCGGGCTTGCCCACCACGACCGCGCGGCCGCCGATCGTCGCGGACACCCCGTTCGTCGCGGTCTCGCTCGCCTCGGTCGCACCGTGCAGGGACAGGCCTCGGGCGGAGGCGGCGCGACGGATGCCGTCGGCGAGCACGTGCGAGGAATACTGCTCGGCCGAGGCGGCGAGTCGCAGGATCTCATCCGCATCGAAGCCTGGCGCCGGTCGCACGTCGACGAGCTCCGGCCTCCCCTGGGTGAGCGTCCCGGTCTTGTCGAACGCGGCCGAGCGCACCCGCGCGATCTGCTCGATCACCGCACCGCTCTTCATGATGACGCCCGACTTCGCGGCCCGCGAGAGCCCGCCGAGGAAGGCGACGGGTGCGGCGATCAGCAGCGGACAGGGCGTCGCCAGCACGAGCACTTCGGCGAACCGCGTGGCGTCGCCGGAGATCGCCCACGCCGTCCCCGCGAGCACGAGCGCGACGGCGGTGAACGGGATAGCGAACCGGTCGGCGAGACGCACGATGGGAGCGTGGGAGGACTCGGCCTGGGCGACCAGCGCCACGATCTGCTGGTACTGGCTGTCGGCACCCGTGCGCAGGGCGCGGAGACGGATGGCTCGGCTGCCGTTGATCGCGCCCGACAGCACCTCGTCGCCCGCGCCACGCGTCACGGGCAGGCTCTCGCCCGTGAGCGAGGATTCGTCGAACGACGCGCTGTCGGTGAGCAGTTCGCCGTCCACGGGGATGATCTCCGCCGGGCGCACGAGGAGCACGTCGCCCACGGCCACATCGTCGACGGGGACCTCCCTCGCCTCGTCCGAGTCCGCATCCTCGGGGTGGATGAGGACATGAGCGCTGCGCGGTGAGCGGTCCAGCAGTGCCGAGAGGTCGCGCTTGGCCCGGCGGCCCGCGAAGTCCTCCAGTGCCTCGCCGCCGGAGAGCATCAGGACGATGATGAGCGCCGCGATGTACTCGCCGACGGCGAGGGTCGCCACCATGGCGACGACGGCGAGGATGTCGAGCCCGACATGACCGCGGAGCACGTCGCGCACCATGCCGACGAGGGTCCACACGACCACCGCAGCCACGAAGACCGTGGCGATCCACCGGCCGATGGTCGCTTCGCCTGTGGCGTGCAGCACCCCGACCACGACGAAGACGATGACCGTGAGCGTGATGACCGGGTATCGCCAGAGGAGTCGGAGGGCGCGCATGCGTCCAGCATCGTCGGAATCCGCGTGCGCCGCCAGCATCCGCCGCCGGTCGGGGGCATTGGTACCGGTCAGTCCAGATCGAAGAGCTCGATCTGACGGAGCGTGACCTCGGCCTCCGCGCGGATGCGGACGGCCGAGGTCACGACCCGCGTCTCCAGAGCGAACGGTGTCGTGCGATCGGGCGCCAGGTCTTCGAGGTGCGTCGTGGTGAGCGGGTGCCAGCATCCATCGGCCCCCTCCACCTCCCCGCGCAGCACACCGGCCGCGACGGGCTCGCGGCTCGTGACGGTGATGTCGGTGAGGCCGCGGGGCGAGGGGAATCGCCAGCCCACCCACGAGCCCTCCGGCAGCCGGACGCCCTCGTCACCCTGCGGGTCGCCGTCGTCGAACAGGCGCCGCGCCTCGCCGACATCCGCGGAGGCGACGGCCTCTCCCTCTCCGCCCGTGAGGTCGCGGCGCCATGGCGCAGCGTCGAGCGTGTCCTCTCCGCTCTCCAGCGCGCGCGCCGGGTCCGTGCCGAACACGAGCTCGAGCACCGCATCTCCCTGGAGTGCGTCGATCGGGAAGTCGGCGGTGGACAGTCGGCGTCCGTCCAGTCGTGCGTCCTCCAGCACGTGCGCGCCGGGGGAGCTCCGTCGCGAGCGGATGCGCAGCGACGAGCCGTCTCCGCGTGCGACCCGGATGTCGTCCGAGAGCGGCGACCCGATGCGCAGAGACCCCGCCGCGAGTTCCAGGGGATACAGGCCGAGCGCGGCCCAGAGCCACCAGCCGCTCATCTCCCCGTTGTCCTCGTCGCCCGGGAAGCCCTGGCCGATGTGGGCACCGGCGAAGAGACGGCGTGCGAGGCCGTGCACGAGGCCCGCGCTGTGCCACGGCCGGTCGCTGAAGGCGTACATGAAGGGGATGTGATGGGCCGGCTGATTCGACAGGGCGCACATGCCCGACCGCTGGGCGCGGGCTTCGCGCTGCTCGTGGATGACCGTGCCGTACGCGCCGCCGAAGCGCTCGTCGGCGGTCTCCGGCTCCGCGAAGAGGGCGTCGAGGTGCCGGCCGAGTCCGGTCCGCCCGCCGTGCAGCGCCGTGAGTCCCGGCCCGTCGTGCACCGTGCCGACCGACATGCCCCAGGCGTTCGTCTCGACGTTGTCCCCGCCCCAGACCCGAGGATCGAAAATCGGAGCGAACAAGCCGTCCGCCGCGCGACCGCGGAAGAATCCGGACGCCGGGTCGAAGAGCACGCGCGCCGCGCGGGAGCGATTCGCGAAGTACCGCGCGAAGGCCCGATAGCGCGCGGCCTGGTCCGCCGCCGTCGCCGATGCCGCGAGTCGGGCGGCGAACCAGCCGAGGGCGGCGTCGCTCACGGCGTTCTCGATGCTCCAACTCATCCCCTCCGGGACGTCGGACGGGATGAAGCCGAGGAAGCGCCCGCGGCCGATGCCCTTGCGACCCCGTCGCGGATCGGGTCCCGGTTCGCACGCGTGACGCCACCCGCTCTCGAACGCCGTCTCCCGGTCGAAGGGCACGTCCCACCGTGCGGCGTCGGCGAAGATCTGGTCGCTCGAGGTGCCGACCATGCTGTCGACGTACCCGGGGGCGCTCCAGCGGGCCATCCAGCCGCCGCGGCGATACTGGGTGAGCTGCCCGTCCAGCAGGCGTCCGGCCAGCGCGGGGTCGAGGAGCGCGAGCGCGGGCCACTCCGTGCGGTACGTGTCCCAGTAGCCGTTGTTGACGACGAGCTCGCCCTCCGCGACCGGCGCCCCGGTGGTGGTCTCTCCGAAGGTGGTCCGGGGCGCGAACACGTCGGCGAACCGCCATTCCGGCGCGTCCGCGGTGCCCGCATTCTCCGCCGCCGTGTTCGGATACAGGTGCATCCGGTGGAGTGCGGCGGCGATCCGGGCGCGCTGCTCCTCGTCGGCCAGGCCGCGGAACGGACGCTCGGCCTCGGGGAGCGCGGGGATCGTCACGCGCCCGAGCAGGCGGTTCCACGCGGTGGCCGCGCGGGCGCGGAGCTCGTCGAAGGGGACGGCGGGAGGTGCCTCGAGGGCGAGGCTGTGCCGAGCCTGCGCGATGGAGAGGAACGAGACACCGACCCGCACCTCGACGGCGCCCACGGCGCGGACGAAGCCCGCGACCCTGGCACGCCGGTCGTCGTCGAGGGCGCCGTGCGCGGCGTCCGAGGCGCTCTGCACCGTGCCGGCGAAGTAGCAGCGCGGCGCGTTCCCCCAGTCCTCGGGCCCCTCGGGAATCCAGCCCTCGAAGCCGGCGTCCGTGAAGGTGAGTCGGCCATCGTCCGTGAGCTGGTCGATCACGAACCCCACGGCGGCGCGCGGGTCCTCGCACCGCACGCGGAACGCGGCGGCATGCGAGGTCGCGGTCATCTCGACCTGCAGCCCGTCGCCGAGGTCCGCGGTGTACTCGTGCGGGCGGGCGCGCTCGCTCTCGGGGACGATCCAGCGGCGCCGGGCTTGCCTGTCCGACCTCGGCGTCCCCCGGAACGGCATGAGCTGGAGCACCGAGCGATCACCGATCCACGGGCTGGGCTGGTGCGAGAACTGCAGGGCTTCGAGACGCCGCCCCGGCGGATCGTCGTGCAGGAACGGGCGATAGGGCCAGCGCGGGTCCGCCGCGTCGGTCGCGGGCGTGACGAAGGTGAAGCCGTGCGGCACGGCGACCGCAGGGATCGTGTTCCCGCGGGAGAAGCGGGGGCCGGAGTGGGAGCCGCGCCGGGTGTCGACCCGCTCGACGGGCGGGAGATCGCCGGGGGCAGGGCGCTCCTCGACGCGGACCTGGACGAAGCCGCTGACTTCGGCGGGCACCTCCGGCGTGGTCGCCAGCTCGGCCGTGCCGAAGACGAGCTCGACCGTGCCCGTGCCGGTGCCCCTCCCGACGGCGAGGGGTGCGAGGGCGACGCTGTCGGCGTTCCACTGCTCGGGCATGCTCCACCGGGCGGCGAACTGCCCCTCGGCCGTGGGCGGGAAGTCGTAGCGGTCACGGACGGCGGCGATGTCGCTCAGCCGGCTGCCGTCGGGGGTCCGCACGTCGACGGCGACGGCGAGCGCGGCCCACGGGGCGAGGGTCGCGGCGGGGCCGTCGGCGTAGAACGCCCAGTGCAGCACGGTGTCCGGGGTGAAGGCGATGCCGTCGAGGCCGGGGACATCGATCCGCTGCGCGCCGTGGGAGGGATCGAACGAGTACGCGAACACGACTCCGGGGAGCACCCCGGCGTGCGGGCGCGACGACGGAGGATCCGCGGGCCCCGAGGCCGGGCGGAGCAGCGGCGCGTTCACCCCTTCAGTGCACCCTCCTGCACGCCCTTGAAGAAGAAGCGCTGCGTGAACGAGAACATGATGACGATGGGCACGAGCGCGATCATGGTGCCGGCGGCGATGAGTCGCGGATCGACCGAGAAGCTGCTGTTGAGGTACGCCATGCCGACGGTCAGGGTGTACTTGGCCGGGTCGGAGAGCACGATGAGCGGCCAGAGGTAGTCGTCCCACGCGCCGATGAAGGCGAAGATCGCCACGACCGACACCATGCCGCGGATGTTCGGCCACACGATGTGCCGGATGCGCTGCCACGTGGTCGCGCCGTCGACGGTGGCCGCGTCGAGCACGTCCTTCGGGATCATCCGGCACGCGGTGGCGACGAGCAGCACATTCATGGCGCTGATCGCTCCGGGCAGGAAAACGCCCCACAGGGTGTCGGCGAGCCCGAGGGCGCGGATGGTGAGGAAGTTGCTCGTCACGGTGACCTCGCCGGGGAACAGCAGGGTGGACAGCAGGATGCCCATGACGATCCACTTCCCGCGGAAGCGCATGCAGCCCAGGGCGTAGCCGGCGAACGTGGCCAGGATCACGTTGCTGAGCACGGTGCCGAGCGAGACGAGCAGCGAGTGCCAGGCGTAGAGGTAGACGGGGACGATGTCGGCGACCCTCGTGTAGTTCTGCAGTGTCGGATCGCGGGGGATGAGCTCGGGCGGGAAGGAGTAGATGTTCTCCTGCGGGCCCTTGAACGAGGTGGAGAGCTGCCAGACGAAGGGGCCGATCACCAGGAAGAGGACGAACAGCAGCAGCGCGTACCGGCCGATGAGTCCGCCGAGTGTGGGCTTGCTGAAGTCGCCGGAGCCGCGGCGCCGGAAGATGCGTTCGCGGGACGGGCGCGCGGAGTCCCGGACCGGCGGAGTGCTCTCCACCGGGGGCGTCGTCAGAGTCGTCATGCGGAGACCTTCGCCTTCTTCTCGCGGTTCATGAACGCGATCGCCGCGAGCGGCACGAGCGTGAGGAGGAACAGCGCCACGCTGATCGCGGATGCGTAGCCGATGTTGCCGTTCAGGCCCGACCCCACCTGGCGGATGAGCATCACGAGGGACATGTCGTAGCCGCCGGGGCCGCCCGTGCTCTTGGAGAGCACGTCGAGCTCGGCGAACACCCGCATGGCGGACACCGCGATGAGAACGGCGATGAGGAGCATCGCCCCGCGCACCGACGGGATCGTGACGGAGAGGAAGCGGCGGAACGAGCTCGCCCCGTCGAGCATCGCGGCCTCGTGCAGCTCCTTGCCCACGTTCCCCAGAGCGGCGAGGTACACCACCATGTAGTACCCGAGTCCCTTCCACACCGTGAGCAGGATCGCGCAGCCGAGCAGCAGCCAGCGGTCGACGAGGAAGGCCATGGGCTGATCGATGAGGCCGAGGAACTCCAGGGTCTGGTTGATGATGCCCCGGCTGTCGAACAGCCACGTCCAGATGAGGGCGACCACGACGACCGAGGCGATGACGGGGAAGTAGAACGTGGTGCGGAAGAACGAGATGCCGGGGAGCTTCTTCTGCACGAGGAGGGCGAGGAGCAGCGGGAGGATCGTGAGCAGCGGCACGCATACGACCACGTAGATGAGGCAGGTGGTCAGCGCGTTCCAGAACATCTCGTCGCCGAACATGCGCTCGTAGTTCGCGCCGCCGACGAACTCCGGGGTCCGCAGGGGGCGGGCGTCCGTGAAGCTGAGGACGACGGTGTTCAGGAACGGCCAGAGCGCGAACACCAGCACCCAGATCACGGCGGGGGCGAGGAGCAGCCACGGGGTGAACCACTTGTGGGATCTCATCGTCGACCTCCGCTGCCGGGTGCCGGTGTCCACGCGCATGCTCACTGGTCCACGCGGTTCGCGTTGGCGTACTCGACGATCTTGTCGAGCTGCGTCTTGGCGTCGGCTTCGCCGTTCACGGCCAGGGCGATCTGCTGGGTCATGTAGGTGGCCATGTCCGAGGTCCACTGGAACGGCAGCGCCTTGGCGTCCTTCATCGCGCCGAACACGGTGTCGATGGCGGCGAGCTGCTTCTCGTCCGTGACCGAGGAGGCGATGTTCTCGACGACCTGGTCGCCGCCGTCGGCCGTACCGGGGGCGGTGCCGACCGCGAGCGAGGAGAACGCGATCTGGTTCTCCTCGTTCGTCGCGAACTCGGCGAACGCGAGAGCCGCTTCCTTGTTGTCGGAGTCGGCGGAGACGTTGAGGCCCTGGACATAGAGCGGGGCGACACCCAGGCGCGGGGTGGCGACGGTGTTCTCCAGCAGTGCCGGGGCGTCCTTCTGCAGATCGGTCGTGAAGCCGGTGCCGCCGGTCGTGAAGGCGACCTTCTCCTGGATGTACGCCTCCGCGTTCCCGCCGTAGTCGCCGGTCAGTGCCTCGGCGGGCATCGCGCCCGCCGCGAAGGCGTCGGCGTACTGCTCGATGATCGCGGCGGCCTCATCGGTGTTGAAGTCGAACTCGCCCTCGTCGTTGATGACCTCCATGCCGGCGGCGGTGAAGGTGTCCAGCGCCGGGATCGAGGAGAGGAGCTGGACCTTGCCGCCGGACTCCGTGGCGACGTCCTTCGCGAGGGTGAGCAGCTCGTCGACCGTGGTCGGGAGGTTCTCCTCGGTGACGCCGTACGGGGCGAGCTGGGCGAGGTTCCACCAGGACGCGTCGCTGGAGAGATACCAGGGCAGGCCATAGGTGCCCTCGACGCCGGGGTACTGGCTGTAGGCGTCCCAGGCGCCCGCGTTGTAGGCCGTCTTCAGGTCGGGGTCGGCGGTGTCGAGGTCGACGAGCTTCCCGGCGGCGACCAGCGGATAGGCGATGTCGGGCGGCAGGTTGAGCACGTCCGGAAGGGTGTCGGCGTTCGCCTGGCTCAGGATCTTCTCCTGGTACCCGTCGCCGGGCTGGTCGAGCCACTCGACGGTGACATCCGGGTGCTCCTCCTCGAAGGCCGCGATGAGGTCTTCGAAGTAGGGGGTGAACTTCTCGTTCTTCAGCGACCAGGTCTGGAACTGGATGGTTCCGCTGAGCTCGCCGGAGGTGTCGATGGGGCCGGCGCCGTCGGACGCGGCACCGCCTCCGGTGCAGCTCACGAGCGCCAGGGCGCCGATCGTGAAGGTTGCCAGAGCGACAATGCGTGCGGGAACTTTCATCGTGCTTCTTCCTCGAGGCGGGCGATTCGGCGTGGTCCGACGAAGGGACTACAGCGCTTTAGCAGATGAAACCATCCGATCCCGTCGGTGTCAAGGTGTGCCCTGTCGAAGGCGATGCTCAAGCGTTATAGTGGTGCGACATGTCCTCGCGGGAGGGCACGGTCCGAAAGGTGCACACATGACGCAGCGCGGCGCTCTCGACGCCCCTCTCCGCTTCGGGGCGAACTACACGCCGTCGAAGGACTGGATGCACTCCTGGCTCGACTTCACCCCGGACGACGTGCGTCGCGACTTCGCGGCCCTGGCCGCGCTCGGCCTCGACCACGTGCGCGTGTTCCCGCTCTGGACCGTCCTGCAGCCGAACCGCACCCTCATCCGCTCGAAGGCGATCGATGACGTGCGCACCATGGTCGACATCGCCGCCGAGTTCGGGATGGACGCGAGCGTCGATGTGATCCAGGGGCACCTGTCGAGCTTCGACTTCGTGCCCTCCTGGCTGTACACCTGGCACGACCGGAACATGTTCACCGATCCGACGGCGCTCGACGGTCAGGCGCAGCTCGTGGAGCGGCTCGCCGGCGCCCTGCGGGACGCGCCGAACTTCCTCGGGCTCACCCTCGGCAACGAGACGAACCAGTTCTCCGCGCACACCCACCCCTCGCCGTGGCCGGTCACGACCGACGAGGCGGGCGGCTGGATCGAGGCCCTGCTCGCGGCGGCGGAACGAGGCGCCCCAGGGCTGCCGCACGTGCACAGCGAGTACGACGCGGTCTGGTACATGGACGATCACGGATTCACGCCGGCGCACGCCTCACGGCTCGGCGCGATGACGACCATCCACTCCTGGATCTTCAACGGCACCGCCCAGCGCTACGGAGGTCGCTCGATTGCGGCCGACCGTCATGCGGAGTACCTCATCGAGCTCTCCCGCGCGTTCGCGTCCGACCCTGCCCGGCCGATCTGGCTGCAGGAGGTCGGTGCTCCGTCGAACTGTCTCGACGAGGCCGAGATGCCCGGCTTCCTCGAGGCCACCGTGCGCTCCGCCCTCCGCACCGAGAATCTCTGGGGCGTGACCTGGTGGTGTTCGCACGACGTGAGCCGGGAGCTCGCCGACTTCCCGGAGCTGGAGTACTCCCTCGGGCTGATCGACCAGGAGGGTGCGGCGAAGCCCCTCGGCCGCCGGTTCGCGGAGCTCATCCCCGAGCTGCGCACCCGCACCGCGGCTCCGGCTCGTCCGACGGCGATCGTCGTGGACGTCGACGAGCAGGAGGTGCCGGTGAGTCGAGCCGCCCTGAGCCCTGGCGGCGCCGTCTTCCAGGCCTGGGTCGACGCGTGCACCGCGGGCGACGACCCCGCTCTGGTGACCTCCCGCACCGCACAGGACCCCGCGGCGCTGGAGGCACGCGGCATCCGCCGTCTCATCCAGCCCGTCCCGTCCGCGTCCGACGTGACGCGCTACGCCTCCGTCAACACCGTCGTCTGAGTCTCTCCCCGTCTGAGTCGCCGAGACCCCGGGTTGTCGTCGAAACCCGGGTACGTGCGTCGAGAGCCCGGGGTGTCGGCGGGGAGGCGGGGGCTCAGCGGGGCGGAGGTGCCGTGCTCTCGCGAGCGGTGAGCACCGGGGTCGGGCCCTGGACGCTCGGCAGCGTGGTGCCGGCCTCGATCTGCTGCAGCAGGAGCGTGGCCGCCTGCTCGCCGAGCTCGAACGTGTCGCGGGTCATCGCGGTGATGGACGGATTGATGAGTCCTGCGATGACGGAGTCGTCGAACGACGCGAGGGAGACGTCGCGGGGAACCGCCCGGCCCATCTCCTGCGCCACGCGGAGGCCGGCGACGGCCATCACGTCGTTGTCGTAGACGATCGCGGTCGGGCGCAGCCGGCCGGAGAGCAGCGCGCGCGTTACGGCGGAGGCGCGCGCGGGAGAGAAGTCGGTCGTGATGACCTCGCCGGCGATGCCGTCCGCAGCCATCCGCTCCAGCACCTCGGCGCGCAGGCGGGTGTGCTCCAGCTCCGCCGGACCGGCGACGTAGGCGATGCGGGTGTGGCCGAGGGCGGCGAGGTAGGAGAAGAGCGTCTCCGCGACGGTGTCGTCGCCGATCCACACGCTGGGCACCGCGCCGTCCGGGGAGGGCTTCGAGCCGATCATCACGGCGCGCGCATCCAGGGCGGTGATGCGCGCGCCGCGGGGGTCGTCGTCGCGCGGGTCGATGAGGATGATGCCGTCGACCTGGTTGGACGAGCGCCACTGCCGGTGCACCTCCATCTCCTCGTCGATGTCGGCGACGAGGCGGAGCTGCAGACCGACCTTGCTCTCGGAGAGGCGGGACTCGATGCCGGCGATGAGGTCGGTGAAGAAGGCCTCGGAGCCGAGGGAGCGCGCCGGGCGGGCGAGGGCGAATCCGACCGCGTTGGCCCGGGCGCCGACGAGGGCGCGCGCGGCGGAACTCGGCTGCCAGTGGTGCTCCTCGATGATCGAGAGGATGCGCTGCCGCGTCTCCTCGCTCACGCCGGGGCGGCCGTTCAGGGCGAACGAGACGGCGCCGGGGGAGACGCCGGCCAGGCGCGCGATATCCGCGATCGTCACGCGTTTCCCCGGGGCCATAGGCATCACCCTACTTGATCGGTTTAGCCTCTCGAAAGCAGGGGAGAACGTGCCGTAGACTCCCGTGCTAGATCGTTTTAGTAACAACACGCATCGAAGCCCATTCCTCACCGTCGAGCCCGGAGAACCCCACCATGCATGACGACACCTCGCTCACCGTCGGCCGCGTCAAGCGGGTCCTCGAAGAGCGCATCCGCCCGGCGATCCACTCGGCCGCGGTCCCCCTCACGGTCGAGGCGTACCAGCTCCCCGGAGAGCCCATCGCCCCGGCGGAGGGGCTGGCGCTCTCGTTCGCCCCGGCCGCGGTCGGCGAGCTGTGGGGCCCGGCTTGGGGGACGACGTGGTTCAAGCTCACCGGTCGGGTGCCCGCGGAATGGGCAGGCCGCCGGGTCGAGGCGCTGATCGACCTGGGCTTCGACGTGAACATGACGGGCTTCCAGTGCGAGGCTCTCGCCTACCGCCCCGACGGCACGCCGATCAAGAGCATCAACCCGCGCAACCAGTGGGTGCCGATCGTGGAGACGGCGGAGGGCGATGAGCCCGTCGAGCTCTACCTGGAGGGCGCCTCCAACCCCGTCCTCCTCGATTACCACCCCTTCCTGCCGACGCAGGAGGGCGACATCCTCACCTCCTCGA
This sequence comes from Microbacterium sp. LCT-H2, assembly GCF_001866135.1. GTDB lineage: Bacteria > Actinomycetota > Actinomycetes > Actinomycetales > Microbacteriaceae > Microbacterium. The sequence goes on along the minus strand of NZ_MODW01000004.1, from coordinate 173,332 downwards.
AGGAGCCGCTGTACCGGCTGCGGCGCCTCGACCTCGCGGTGTTCGAGCCGGAGGTGTTCGACCTCTCCCTCGACCTCGAGGTGCTGTTCGAGCTGCAGGCGGAGCTCCCCGCGACGTCGCCGCGCCGCATGCGCATCCTGCAGGCGATGGACGACGCGCTCGACGTACTCGACCTGCAGCGCATCGTGGAGACCGCGGGTGACGCGCGGGCGCGGCTCGCCGACGTCCTCGCCGCACCGGCCGAGGCGAGTGCGCACCGCATCTCCGCGGTGGGGCACGCCCACATCGACTCCGCCTGGCTGTGGCCGGTGCGCGAGACGATCCGCAAGGTCGCCCGCACCACCTCGTCCATGACCACGCTCATCGACGAGCAGCCCGAGTTCCAGTACGGCATGTCCAGCGCGCAGCAGTATGCCTGGGTCAAGGAGCACCGCCCCGAAGTGTGGGAGCGGGTCAAGGCCGCCGTCGCCGCCGGACGCTTCCTGCCCCTGGGTGGCATGTGGGTGGAGTCCGACACCGTGATGCCGACGGGGGAGTCGCTCGTGCGGCAGTTCTCGCACGGGCAGCGGTTCTTCGAGCGGGAGTTCGGTATCCGGTCGAAGGGCGTGTGGCTGCCGGACAGCTTCGGCTACTCGCCGTCCCTGCCGCAGCTGATGCGCCGTGCCGGGTTCGAGTGGTTCTTCACGCAGAAGATCTCGTGGAACCAGCAGAACGTCTTTCCGCACCACTCCTTCCTCTGGGAGGGCATCGACGGCTCGCAGGTGTTCACGCACTTCCCGTCGATGGACACCTACAACTCGCAGCTGAGCGGCATGGAGGTCGCGAAGGCCTCTCGACAGTTCAAGGAGAACCGTCTCAGCTCGCGGTCGATCGCCCCGGTCGGCTGGGGTGACGGCGGCGGCGGCACGACGCGCGAGATGACGGGCAAGGCCGAGCGGCTGCGCGACCTCGAGGGCAGCGCGCAGGTGGTGTGGGAGCATCCGGACGTGTTCTTCGACGCCGCCAAGGCCGAGCTGCCGAACCCCGCCGTGTGGGTCGGCGAGCTCTACCTCGAACTGCACCGCGGCACGCTCACCAGCCAGCACGCCACCAAGGCGCTGCACCGCTGGGCGGAGCACGCGCTGGTGGAGGCCGAGCTGTGGGCCGCGACCGATGCCGTGCGCACCGGCGCCGCGTACCCGCAGGCGGAGCTCGACCGGCTCTGGCAGGCCGTGCTGCTGCACGAGTTCCATGACATCCTGCCCGGCACCTCGATCGCGTGGGTGCACCGCGAGGCCGTCGCCGTGCTGTCCGATGTGCTGTCGGATGCGCGCGACATCGCCGACGCGGCACGTCGCTCTCTGGCAGGCGAGGGGGACCGCGAGCTGCGGTTCGAGCCGACCTCGGTGGGTCGGGGGCGCGCACTCGGCGCCTCGTTCGTGGGGGAGTCGACGGTCGCACCCGTGACGCTCGTCGAGGAGGCCGATGGCTGGCGGATCGAGAACGAGCTCGTGTCGGTGCTCGTCTCGGGCGAGGGCCTGATCGTCTCCGCCGTCGACAAGCCCACGGGGCGGGAGACGGTCGCGCCCGGCAGGGCCGCGAACCTGTTCCAGCTGCACCAGGACTTCCCGAACATGTGGGACGCGTGGGACATCGACCGCTACTACCGCAACAGCGTCGACGACCTCACGGCGGTGTCGTCCATCGAGGCATCACTCGTGAACGGTGTCGCGCAGATCGTCGTCGTGCGTCCGTTCTCGGAGTCGACCATCACGCAGACCATCCTCCTCGCTCCCGACTCGCGCACGGTGCTGCTGCGCAACGAGGTCGACTGGCACGAGACCGAGAAGCTGCTCAAGCTCGCGTTCCCGCTCGACATCCAGGCGTCGCATACCGAAGCCGAGACGCAGTTCGGCTACCAGGCGCGAGTCACCCACACGAACACGAGCTGGGAGGCGGCGAAGTTCGAGACCTCGATGCACCGCTTCGTGCTGGTGCGCGAGCAGGACTTCGGTGCGGCCCTCGTGAACGACTCGATCTACGGGTACGACACGACGCGCGAGGTCGGCGAGGACGGGGTCACCACGACCGTGCGGCTGTCCCTGCTGCGGGCGCCGCGCTTCCCCGACCCGGACACGGACCACGGGGTCCATGAGATCGAGGTCGGCTTCGTGATCGGCGCCGACGCCGCGATCGCGACGGCCGAGGGCCTTCGCCTCAACAGCACGCCCACGGTGATCCGTGGGGCGCGCGAGGTCGAGCCGCTGGTGGAGGTGTCGGGCGAGGGGATCGTCGTCTCCGCCGTGAAGCTCGCCGACGACGGCTCCAGTGATGTCATCGTTCGTGTGTATGAGGCGCTCGGGCGTCGGGCGGTCGGCGAGCTCTCCGTCGGCTTCGAGCACCGCGCGGTGCGCGAGGTGAGCCTGATCGAGGACGAGATCGAGGCGCCCCGCCTCGGCGGCGGGCTCCACCTCCGCCCCTTCGAGGTGCGCACCCTCCGCATCGCACGCTGAGCCCCCGGCCTCCCCGCGCCGGGCTCTCCGTGCCGGATCAGAAACGCGCCTCCCCGCACTTGGGGAGGCGCGTTTCTCATCCCGCCGGGCGGGATCCGGTCTCAGGCGGGCGGAAGGCGGAGGACGTCGGGCGACTCGCCGCTGGTCAGGTCGTCGGCGATGCGGAGGCTGCGGGCCAGTTCGTCGAGCGCGCCGATGAGCGTGCCGAAGCGTTCGCGGTCGCTGCAGACGGCCGTCAGGGTCACCAGGTGCGTACCGGTGTCCCACGTGTAGGTCGCGAAGGGCGGTGCCGAAGGCGAGGGCGGGGTCGGGACCACGAGCTTCTCGCCGACGCCGAGCCGGGTGGGGAAGGAGGTCGTGTCGTCGTACTCCATCGGCATCGACGCGCGGGCGATCCGGATGTCAGGAGTGAGCGCCTGCACGGTCGCCATCGCCACGACGAGGTCCGGCTCCGCCTTCCACGTCCACGCGAGGACCCGGCCGTCGGCCTTCTTCATGAGCATCGGCGCGGCCTGGCTCATCGCCCAGGCTCCGAACCGCGAACCGGGGCGCTCCGTCGCGCCGACCGCGGCGTTCACCTGGCCGAGCAGCATCCGGATCGCGGCCTTGCGATGCCGGCGTCCCCTCCACCCGAGCGAGTCCGTCACGGGGATCCACAGCTGGGGGTCGGCGTCGGCGTGCAGTCGCATGGCTTCACGGTATCGGCCGAGGCTGAAGGATGCCGGTATGGCTCGGCGTCGGGGACAGGGCCCTCGGGTAGAGTTGCCACCGCCCGACCAGGGCTTCTCCTTGGCCGCCACCCCGTTAGGCATCTCTGTGACCTCCTCCGACGATCCGATCGATGCGTCGCGCGACGCCACCGCCGTACAGCCCCGTCCGCTGAAGATCCTCCTCGGCTGCGACACGTTCGCCCCCGACATCAACGGCGCCGCCCGCTTCGCCGAGCGTCTCGCCGCCGGACTCGTGCAGCGCGGACACGAGGTGCATGTGGTCGCCCCCAACCAGGCCTACCGTCGCACCGCGCCCCGCACCGAGGTCATCGAGGGGGAGCCGATGACGCTCCACCGTCTGCCCTCCGTGCGCTGGGCCCCGCACGACTGGCTGCGCTTCGTGTGGCCGTGGCGCTCCAAGCACTACGCCCGGAAGGTGCTCGACGCCGTGCAGCCCGACGTCGTGCACATCCAGTCCCACATCGTCATCGGGCGCGGACTCGCGCGCATCGCGAAGCAGCGCGGTATCCCGGTCATCGCGACGAACCACGTCATGGCCGAGAACATCCTCGACCACACGACCATGCCGAAGTTCGTCGACGACCTGGTGCTCAAGCTCGCCTGGGCCGACGCGAAGCGCACCTTCGACCTGACGCGGGCGATCACCACGCCCACGCGTCGGGCCGCCGACTTCCTGGAGAAGACGGTCGAGGTGCGCGGCGTCATCCCGGTGAGCTGCGGCATCGACCGCTCCCAGTACACCCCGGTCATCGCCCCGCGCGAGGAGAACCGGCTCGTGTTCGTGGGCCGGCTGACGGCGGAGAAGCAGGTCGAGGTCATCCTCAAGGCGATGACGAAGCTCGACCCGGCGCTGAACACGACGTTCGACATCGTCGGTGGCGGAGACCAGCGCAAGCAGCTCGAGCACCTGACGGCACAGCTCGGGCTGTCGGACCGGGTCACCTTCCACGGCCGGACCACCGACGAGGAGCTGCGGGCGCTCCTGTCGCGTGCGAGCCTCTTCGTCATCGCGTCGATCGCCGAGCTGCAGTCCATCGCGACGATGGAGGCCATGGCTTCGGCGCTGCCGATCGTCGCCGCGGACGCCGTCGCCCTGCCGCACCTCGTGCACGACGGCGAGAACGGCCACCTGTTCACGCCGGGAGACGTCGACGACCTCGCCGCGAAGCTCACGGCCGTCCTGACCGCCTCCCCCGGCGAGTACGAGCGGATGCAGAAGGCGTCCCTCGACGGCGTGGCCATCCACGATATCAACCGCACGCTCGACACCTTCGAGGCGCTGTACCGCGACGAGCCGCTGCCCGAGTGACGCGGATGCACGTCGTCTTCTTCGCCGATCAGCACCTCGACTCCCTCGGCGGGGCGCAGGTGTCGATGCGGCTGCAGCGGACGTTCCTGGAGCGTGCAGGGCACACCGTGACGGTCGTCGCGCCCCGCATGCACGCGCGGCCGGATGCTGCTGCACCGTCGGAGGGGAACGTCGACCTCCCGTCGCTGCCGATCACCCTCGACCGGGAGTACGCGATGACCTGGCCGGGGCGGGCGACCGATCGGACTCTCGACCGCGCCATGGCGCATCGCCCGCCCGTCGACCTCGTGCACGTGCAGGCCGACTTCTGGGGCGCCTTCATCGGGCACCGTTTCGCCGCCCGCCACGGGATCCCGGTCGTGCACACGATGCACAACCGCGTCGACGTGGGACTGGCCGCGGTCACTCCGCTGCACCGTCCCGTGCTGGCCGTGCTCAACCTGTGGCGCCGCGCCGCCCTCCGAGGCGTCGGTGTGCCGGTCGGTGGCAGCGACGGGTGGTCGTACCTCCGCGGTCTCGCGTCGGGCGCCGCTGCCGTCACGGCCCCGTCCGGGCACTTCGCGCGACGCCTGGAGCAGAACGGCGTGGCGCGGACGGTCGACGTCGTGTGGAACGGCATCGACGACGACGTCCGCGCGCAGACCCTCGCGGCGACCCCCGCCGAGCGGGCACCGGGGCGCCCGCGCTTCGTCTGGCTCGGGCGGATGAGTCCGGAGAAGCGCCTGCTCCCGTTCCTCCAGGCCTGGGTTGACGCGGGCATCGACGCAGAGCTCGAGGTGATCGGCGGCGGCGGACAGCGCGCCGCGGCCGCGCGCATCGTCGCGGGGCGTGCGGACGTACGGTTCGCCGGTCGGCTCTCCTATGCGCAGACGCTGGAGCGGATCGCCGCCGCCGATGCGCTCGTGCAGACGTCCATCGGGTTCGAGACCCAGGGCATGACGCCGTTCGAGGCGGCCACCCTCGGCACGCCCTCCGTCGTGTGCGACCCCGACATCGCCGCGGAACTCCAGGGCGGGCTCTGGGCGGTGCCGACGGCGGATCCGCACGCGCGCGGACGGGACCTCGAGACACAACGGATCGACGCGCTCGCCGCGACGCTGCAGCGGGCGGCCGCGGACATCGCGGACGGGACCGCCCCGCAGCCGGTGCCCGCCGTGGCGGACGCCTTCCGGCAGTCGTCGCGGACGGGCGCCATGATCGAGGTCTACGAGCGGGTGCTCACCCGATCCTGAGCGGTCACAGGAACCCGTAGAACGTCGACGAGAGCCAGCTCAGCACGATCGTCAGCAGACCGGCGCCCGAGATGCCGATGGCGATCCCGGCGAGCAGTCGCGGACCCGGGCGTCGCGCCGCGATGAGGCCGAGCACGAGCGCCGCCCCGTAGCCGAGGAACGTGAGGATGCCCGATGCCCCTTCGATCAGGCCGATGATGCTGTAGGTCCGGTCCGACATGTAGACGAACGGTCGCGCGAGGATCAGGAACACGTCGATCGCGAGGGTCACCAGTGCGACGATGAGCGCGGCGCGCCCGAGGCCGGTGCCGGACGCGCGTGGGGTCGGGGTGCCGTAGGGCGGGATGCCGGCGGGTCCGGGCACGAACCCGGGCGCGGTCGGTGACGGCTGCGGGGCCGCCGTGGGGAAGGTCTGCGGGGGCGCGGTCGGGAACATGTGGCCGCCGCCGGGAGCGGGGGCGTACGGTGCCCCCGGGGCGGGGGCCTGGGCGCCGGGGTACTGCGGCTCCGCCGGGAGCGACGGAAGGGTCGGGGCGGCCGGGTCGCCGGCGCCGTCGCGCGAGGGGTGTCCGGGCTGCTGCGGGTCGCTCATGACCCGAGCGTAGCCCTCCTCCCGGACAGTCGGGAGGTCAGCGGTAGAGGTGGCCGGGGTCGGCCTGCGACAGGGCGTCCTGTCCGGCGACGCGGCTCCAGTCGGTGGGGGCGCGACGATAGCCGTCCCGCCGCAGTTCGACGAACGTGGCGACGAGCGCCCAGATGGCGAGGGCGAGGAGGAGGATGAGGAGTAGCATGGCAGAAAAGCTACGCTCGATGCGATGCTGCCACGAGTGGCGGTTCGGGCACCGTGCGTAGGAAAACTGCCATTCCGGGAGTGTGATGAAGACCGTCGCGTGCGTGGTGCAGGACGGCTTCGCGCCGTTCGAGTTCGGGGTCGCCTGCGAGGCGTTCGGCCTCGACCGGTCGGCCGACGGCGTGCCGAACTTCGACTTCCGCATCGTCGCGCCGCGGCCCGGGGTCGTGCGCTCCAAGATCGGCTTCTCCATCAACGTGGAGCATGATCTGTCGTTCGCCGCGGACGCCGATCTCGTCGTGTTCTGCCCGGTGCCGCGCGAGGTCTGGGGCGACATCGATCCTCTCCTCGTCGAGGTCGCGCGTGCGGCCGTCGAGCGCGGCGCCTGGGTCATGAGCGTGTGCAGCGGGTCGTTCATCCTCGCCGCGGCCGGAGTGCTGGACGGGCGGCGGGCGACGACGCACTGGATGTACGCGCACACGATGGCCGACATGTACCCCGCCGTCGACATCGATCCGGACGTGCTCTTCGTCCAGGACGGCCGCATCATCACGAGTGCAGGCACCGCTGCCGGCATCGACGCCTGCCTGCACCTGCTGCGACAGGAGCTCGGGGCGGAGATCACCAACCGGATCGCGCGTCGGATGGTCGTGCCGCCGCAGCGGGACGGGGGTCAGGCGCAGTTCATCGATCGCCCCATCCCGGTCGCGCCCACGGATTCGCTCGCCGTGGTGGCCGACTGGGCGGTGGAGAACCTCCGCGAAGACCTGACGGTCGACCAGCTCGCGGCGCGGGCGCTCATGTCGCCGCGGACCTTCGCGCGCCGCTTCAAGGCCGAGTACGGGGCGACCCCCGCCGCGTGGCTCGGTCGGCAGCGGATCATCAGGGCCCAGCGTCTCCTCGAGCGCACCGATCTTCCGCTCGAACACATCGCGACGGACTGCGGCTTCGGTTCCGCGGCCGTCCTCCGGCAGAACTTCGCCCGCGTGCTGGGTGTGACCCCCACCGCCTACCGCGCCCGCTTCTCCTGCGCCGACGCCCTCCCCGCCGCCTGACCCCCTCCCTCCTTCAGCCGTGCGGGATCATTTTCGTGCCCCGTTCCCACGCATCCGGGCCCCTTTCCGTCCCGCCACGATTCCGCCACCGTCCCCCGCTGTCATGCGGGATCGAAAACGCGCGCGAGCGCGCCGCGTCCGGAGCGTTTACCGTCCCACATCGGCCCGAACGGTCCCGCCGCAGGCCGCGGCATTCTGGTCCCAGCCGCGCCGCGCGGGTATCGCACCGCACGTCCGCAGGGTGCTCGTCGAACCGAGGGCGCGGGCGCCCGCATCGGTGCGGGATCAGAAAGGCCCCGCGGGATGGGCGGTCGGGTGCGTTTTCGATCCTGCGCGGGATGCGGCGGGGCGGGCGGGATCAGAAAGGGACCGCAGGCGGGGTGGGGGAGCGGTTTTGATCCCGCGGCGCGAGGGGCGGAGGGGCGGAGGGGTGGAGGGGGAGAAGGGGGAGAAGGGGGAGAAGGGGGAGACAGAGGGGGTCAGTGCCAGTGGGCGGGGGAGGGGAGGGTGACGTCGCGGACGTCGACCCCGGCGGGCGTGACCGTGGCGACCGCGTAGAGGAGGGACTGCGTCGGGTAGCCGTGCGGGCGGTTGTCGCGGATGATGGCGCGGTCGTCTTCCGGGGGCAGGGCCGCTGAGGATCCGAGGAGCGCGGTCCACTCGGCCGCCCAGTCCGCGCTCGCCGCGGCGGGCCCGAGCGCCCGGAACTCCGGGAGCCACGCGGCGATGCGCGGGGTCTCCTCGTCGTCGAGGTCGTCGTGGGCGATCATGTGCGTCCCGGGCTCGATCGGGGTCTCCCGCAGCTCGGCACCGTCCCACGAGAGCACTCGCGCGCCCTCCGGACCGACCTCGAGCAGATTGAAGCCGTGCATCGGCGGCACGCCCTGCGGAGAGCGACCGGTGACCGCGGCGAGCGGAAGGGTGCCGCGGGAGACGGCCGCGGTCGCGGAGAGGTCCTGCACGTCGGCGCGGTTGAGGAGCACGGCGAGGCGTCGTTCGGCGGGGTTCACGGCGAGCCAGGCCCCACCGGCGCGGCGGTCGCGGATGCCGATCACCCCCGGATGCTCCTCGGGCCACCACTCGCCCAGGGCGTCCCACTCCCGGGCCGGGTCCTCGTCGCGGACGGCCAGCAGCCGCGCGGATCCCGCAGCCTCGACATCGATCACCACCGTGCACACGCCTCCGAGTCTAGGTCGAGGTCGGCCGAGGCGGCCGAGGTCGGATCGGTGCGCGACGACCCGGGCGTCCGCACCCTGGGGCAGAATCGAGGCGTGAACATCGTCGTCGGAGTCACGGGCGGCATCGCCGCGTACAAGACGGTGCACCTCGTGCGCCTGCTCATCAAGGCCGGTCACGACGTGACCGTCGTGCCTACGGAGGATGCGCTGCGCTTCGTGGGCCTGCCGACCTGGGAGGCACTGAGCCGGCACCCGGTGACGACGAGCGTGCACGAGGACGTCGCCCGCGTCCGGCATGTCGCCCTGGGGCAGGGGGCGGACCTCGTCGTGATCGCCCCGGCCACGGCGAACTCCCTCGCGAAGATGGCCGCGGGCCTCGCCGACGACCTCCTCGGCACGACGCTGCTCGCGACCGAGGCGCCGGTGCTCGTCGCCCCCGCGATGCACGCGGAGATGTGGCGGAACCCCGCCACGCAGGCGAACATGGCGACGCTCCGGGACCGCGGCGTGCACGTGGTCGGACCGGGCGACGGCGAGCTGGCCGGCGGCGACAGCGGCCCCGGTCGCATGGTCGAGCCGGAGGAGATCCTCGCCGCCGCCCAGGCGCTGATCACGCCGGGCGACCTCGGAGGCGTGCGGGTCGTCGTCTCGGCGGGTGGGACGAGGGAACCCATCGATCCGGTGCGCTTCCTCGGCAACCGGAGCAGCGGCCGCCAGGGAGTCGCGCTCGCGGCGGAGGCGGCGGCGCGCGGCGCGGAGGTGGCGCTCGTCGCGGCGAACGTCTCCGGGAACGTGCTCGCGGAGGCCCGCCACCCGCACATCCGGATCGTCCGGGTCGGCACGGCAGCCGAGCTGTCCGGGGCGATGAAGGAGGAGTCCGCGGCGGCCGACGTCGTGCTGATGGCGGCGGCGGTGGCCGACTATCGACCGGTCGAGGTCTCCGCCCGCAAGCTCACCAAGGACCGCGGCGGCGTCGGCACGATCGAACTCGTCGAGAACGAGGACATCGTCGCCGCGCTCGTGGACTCCCGACGGGAAGGGCAGCTCATCGTCGCGTTCGCGGCGGAGACCCCGGAGGACGAGGCCGAGCTGCTCGCCCGCGCACGCGGCAAGCAGGAGCGCAAGGGGGTCGACCTGCTGGTGGTGAACGAGGTCGGCTGGGAGCAGGGGTTCGAACGCGGCGAGAACGCCGTGCACATCCTCGGTCGCGGAGGAGCCCTGGCACGGAGCGCGGCCGGGACCAAGCGTGAGGTGGCGGCGGCCGTCTGGGACGAGGTCGCCCGCGAGAGGTGAGAGGTGGTGGAGCCGCGCACCGCCGAATGCTAAACTTGAGTCAACCAAACTCAACTTTCAGAAGGAGCATCTCCAGGAGGAGCGCATGACCACCCCGCAGACCGGATCCCCGAACCAGGAACAGCAGTCCGCCCTCGAGCAGTTCGGCATCAACCTGACCGACCGCGCCCGGGAGGGCAAGCTCGACCCCGTCATCGGACGGGACAGTGAGATCCGGCGCGTCAGCCAGGTGCTCACCCGCCGCACCAAGAACAACCCGGTGCTGATCGGTGAGCCCGGCGTCGGCAAGACCGCGGTGGTCGAAGGCCTCGCGCAGCGCATCGTCGCGGGCGACGTCGCCGAGTCCCTCAAGGACAAGGAGCTCGTCTCGCTCGACATCTCCGCGCTCGTCGCGGGTGCGATGTACCGCGGCCAGTTCGAGGAGCGTCTGAAGCAGGTGCTCAAGGAGATCACCGAGTCGGACGGCCAGGTCATCACGTTCATCGACGAGCTGCACGTGCTCATGGGCGCAGGCGGAGGCGAGGGGTCTGTCGCGGCCTCGAACATGCTCAAGCCGATGCTGGCGCGCGGCGAGCTGCGGCTCATCGGCGCCACCACGCTCAACGAGTACCGCGAGTTCATCGAGAAGGACGCCGCCCTCGAGCGGCGCTTCCAGCAGGTGTACGTCGGCGAGCCGACGGTCGAGGACACGATCGCGATCCTCCGCGGGCTCAAGGGGCGGTACGAGGCGCACCACGGGGTGACCATCTCCGACAGTGCGCTCGTGGCCGCGGCCTCCCTCTCCAACCGGTATCTGCCCGCGCGGCAGCTGCCGGACAAGGCCATCGACCTGATCGACGAGTCGATGTCGCGCCTGAAGATGGAGATCGACTCCTCTCCCGTCGAGATCGACCAGCTCAAGCGTCAGGTCGACCGGCTCAAGCTGGAGGAGCTCGCGCTCAAGCGGGAGAAGGACGCCGCGTCCAAGGAGCGCCTCGGCACCCTCCGCGAGCACCTCGTCGAGCTCGAGAAGGAGCTCGCCGGACTCGAAGCGCGGTGGGCGCGGGAGCGGCAGGGCCTGAACCGGGTCGGGGAGCTGAAGAAGCAGCTCGACGACGCGATTACCCAGCGCGACCTCGCCATGCGCAACGCCGACTACACGAAGGCGTCGAAGCTCGAGTACGAGACGATCAAGCGCCTGGAGCGCGACATCGCCGAGGCCGAGCAGGCCGAGGCCACCGCCTCGAGCGAGCCGCGCATGGTGAACGAGCAGGTCACCGAGGAAGACATCGCAGCCGTGATCGCGGCCTGGACCGGCATTCCGGTCGGGCGGCTGCTGCAGGGGGAGAGCGAGAAGCTCCTGCATCTGGAGAACGAGCTCGGCAAGCGCCTCATCGGACAGAAGGACGCCGTCAAGGCGGTGTCCGACGCGGTGCGCCGCTCGCGTGCGGGCATCAGCGATCCCGGTCGTCCCACCGGCTCGTTCCTGTTCCTCGGCCCGACCGGTGTCGGCAAGACCGAGCTGGCCAAGGCGCTCGCGCAGTTCCTCTTCGACGACGAGCACGCCATGGTGCGCATCGACATGTCGGAGTACGGCGAGAAGCACTCGGTCTCGCGGCTCGTCGGTGCCCCTCCCGGGTACGTCGGCTACGAGCAGGGCGGTCAGCTCACCGAGGCCGTGCGGCGTCGTCCGTACAGCGTGATCCTGCTCGACGAGGTCGAGAAGGCGCACCCCGAGGTGTTCGACGTGCTGCTTCAGGTGCTCGACGACGGGCGGCTGACCGACGGGCAGGGGCGCACGGTCGACTTCTCGAACGTGATCCTCATCCTGACCTCGAACCTCGGCTCGCCGATCCTCATCGACCCCGTGCTCTCCGTGGAGGAGAAGCGGGAGCAGGTGATGGCGCTCGTGCGCCAGGCGTTCCGGCCGGAGTTCCTGAACCGTCTCGACGACATCGTGATGTTCCAGGCGCTCACCGAGGACGACCTCGCGCAGATCGTGGAGCTGTCGGTCGACCAGCTGCACGACCGGCTGCGCGACCGTCGCCTCACGCTCGCGGTCACTCCCGGGGCGCGGTCGTGGCTGGCCGAGCGCGGCTACGACCCGGTGTTCGGCGCCCGCCCGCTGCGTCGCCTCATCCAGACCGAGGTGCAGAACAAGCTGGCGACCGCCCTCCTCTCGGGTGGCGTGCACGACGGCGACACCGTCCGGGTGGACGTGGCGGCCGACGGCACGGGCCTCGTGCTCACCGCGACCACCCCGGAGCCGGAGCCCGAGGACGAGGACGACGTGATCGAGGCCGAGCTGCTCGACGACTGATCGGGATCGGCAGAGACGACGAAAGGCCCGGTAGGCGTGACGCCTGCCGGGCCTTTCGTGCGTCGATGCTCAGGCGCTGAGGACGACCGTCTCCGCGATCGGACGGCGCACGCGCGGGGCGACCTCGCGCTCCTGCAGCACCTCCGGCAGAGCCTCGATGTCGCCGAACTCGCCGACGGCGATGACGGTGGCGGGGGTGAAACGGGCGTCCAGGTCGGCGAACTCGCGGACGACCTCGGGGTCGAAGCCGCTCATCTGGTGCACGACGAGGCCGTCGTGGTGGGCCTGCACGGAGAAGTGCGCCACGGCCTGGCCGAGGTCGTAGAACGCGTGGCTGATCGGCGTGCCGTCGGCGGTCGCGGTCTCGGCGATCGCGACGACGAGGACGGCCGCGTTGCCGGCCCAGGCCTGGTTGAAGCCCATCAGCGCGTCGACGATCTGGGCGTGCAGGGCAGTGCCGCGGCGGGCGACGATGAAGCGCCAGGGCTGGATGTTGTTGGCGGACGGGCTCCAGCGTGCGGCCTCGAGGGCGGTGGCGAGCTTGGCCTCGTCGATCGGGTGCTGCGCGTCATAGGCGCGGGGGCTCCAGCGGCCGGCGAGGACGTCGAGGACGGGGTGCTCGGTCGGGGCGGTGCGGTCGATGACGGGAGTGCTCACGGAAGTGCCTTTCGGACGGGGTGGGGGGTCGGACACCGTCGTCCGCGTACACGGGGGATGAACCGATGCATGTGCATGCATATTCCCGGAGATCGGAGCGGCGTCAGTCCAGGAGGTTGCGGGAGGCGGCGTCGGCGAGCGCGGCGCGGACGGCGCGGATCGACGGGGCGTCCGCGGAGACCCGCCGCGCGGAGGAGAAGATCTCCCGGCGCGGTTCCTGCGGCAGTGGTGCCAGGTCGACCGTCGGGGTGTCGCCCGCCCACACGAGCTCGGGGAGCAGCCCGACCGCGAGTCCCGCGTGGATGAGCCGGACGTGCGCGGTGAGGTCGGCCAGCTCGAAGCGCACGTCGGGCTCGAACCCGGCGGTGCGGCAGAGCTGCTCGGCCCACGCGCGGGAGGCGGTCCCGGCGGGTTCGAGCACCCACGGCTCGGCGCGGGTCGCCCACAGGGCGGCCACGGGATCGGCGGCTTCCGACGCTCCCGGGCGCCGGGCGAGGGCGATGGCGTCATGCGCGAGCACCACGCGGTCGAGATCGGCGTGGATGGGGCGCGTGTGGCCCGGATACTGCTCCGCGAGGATGAGGTCGTAGTCGCGGCTGGAGACGCCGACCAGGCCGGACTCCGGGTCGCGCTCGGTCACCTCGACGCGCAGGGCGGGGTGGCGCTCGCCGAGGGCTGCGAGGGCGCGGGGCAGCAGGGAGTGCGCGGTGGACTGGAACACCGCGAGGCGCACGGTGCCGGTCACCTCGGTGAGCGATTCGGCGACGGCGACCTGGGCGTGCTCGAGCTGATCGAGGATGCCGATGGCCTCGGCGACCAGCACATTCCCCTGCGGCGTGAACTGCACGCCGCGACCGACCCGACGCAGCAGCGGCACCCCGACATCGCGCTCCAGCGCGGCGAGCTGCTGAGACACGGAGGCCTTGCTGTAGGACAGCGCATCGGCCACGGCGGAGAGCGTGCCGCGCCGCGACAGCTCCACCAGCAGACGCAGGCGATGGACATCGAGCACGGCCGTTCCGATCGTTCGGGATGAGTGAACAGAATCCACTCGAATCGGTTGATAGACGGAGTCTACCGAGCGGCTGGACAATGATCCAGCCACACACGACACCCGGGTGTGCGAGGCCGAGGAAGGTACCCCGCTTCATGACCGTCATCGACGACACCACCCCCCGCACCGAAGAGGTCGCCGCGCTCGTGCAGCGCTGGCTCGCCGAAAGCGAGACCCACCCGGTCGAGCCCGCAGCCCAGCGCCTCTCCGAGGTGCTCAAAGACCCGAACGGTCTGGCCTTCACCGTCGGCTTCGTGGACGGCGTCATGCGTCCGGAGGATCTGCGGGTCGCCGGCCGCAAGCTCGCCGAGCTCTCCGACATCACGCCCACGCTGCTTCCCGGCTATCTCCGGGCCGCCATCAAGGCGGGCGGGTTCTGGGCGCCGAAGCTCCCGAACGTCGTTGTGCCGATCTCGCGGCGCGTGCTGCGGGCCATGGTCGGCCACCTCGTGCTCGACGCCACGCCGTCCAAGCTCGGCCCCGCGATCGCCAAGCTCCGCAAGACCGGCAACCGCCTCAACCTGAACCTCCTCGGCGAGGCCGTGCTCGGCGAGCGCGAGGCGGGACGTCGGCTGCAGGGCACGTACGACTTCCTCGCCCGTCCGGACGTCGACTACGTCTCGATCAAGGTCTCGAGCGTCGTCAGCCAGCTCTCCATGTGGTCGTTCGACGAGGCCGTCGCCGACGTCGTCGAGAAGCTCACCCCGCTGTACCGGCTCGCGGCCAAGGCCGAGGCGAAGGGGGCCCGCACCGGGACCCAGAAGTTCATCAACCTCGACATGGAGGAGTACCGCGACCTCGACCTGACGATCGCGGCCTTCACGAGCATCCTCGACCAGCCCGGCCTGGAAGACCTCGAGGCGGGCATCGTGCTGCAGGCGTACCTCCCCGATGCGCTCGGCGCCATGCAGCGTCTCCAGGAGTGGGCCGCCGCTCGCCGAGCCAAGGGCGGAGCGCCGATCAAGGTACGCGTGGTCAAGGGCGCGAACCTCGCGATGGAGGAGGTTGACGCGAAGGTGCACGGCTGGCCGCTCGCGACCTACGGCACCAAGCAGGACTCCGACACGAACTACAAGCGCGTGCTCGACTGGGCGATGACCCCCGAGCGGCTCGACGCCGTCCGCATCGGCGTCGCCGGTCACAACCTCTTCGACATCGCCTACACCTGGCTCCTCGCGAAGGCCCGTGGCGTGACCGAGGCCGTGGAGTACGAGATGCTGCTCGGCATGGCGACCGGGCAGGCCGAGGCCGTCCGCAAGGACGTCGGCCGCCTCCTGCTCTACACGCCGGTCGTCAACCCGGCGGAGTTCGACGTCGCGATCGCCTATCTCGTGCGGCGCCTCGAGGAGAACGCGAGCCCCGAGAACTTCATGTCGGCGGTGTTCGAGCTGGCCTCGAACCCGACCCTGCTCACCCGCGAACGGGAGCGCTTCGAGCGCTCTCTCGCCGCGCTCGTCGCCGACCCGTCAGTGCCGGGCCCGAACCGCACGCAGGACCGCACGGCTCCGCGCCCCGAGAACACCACGGACGGCTTCGCGAACGAGCCTGACACCGATCCCGCCCTCGCCGCGAACCGCGCGTGGGGTCGGGAGATCCTGCAGCGTTCGGTGTCCTCCACGCTCGGCCGGGACGCGATCGCCGCGGCCCGCATCGAGACCGACGCCGAGCTGGACGCCGTGTTCGCCGCCGCCACGTCCGCCGCCGGGAGATGGGCGGCGCTCCCCGCCGCCGAGCGCGCCGCCGTCCTGCACCGTGCGGGCGACGAGCTGGCCGCTCGCCGCGGCGAGCTGCTGGAGATCATGGCGCACGAGGCCGGCAAGACCATCGCCGAGGCCGACCCCGAGGTCAGCGAGGCGATCGACTTCGCGCACTACTACGCCGAGCGCGCGAAGGACCTCGAGGCCATCCCCGGTGCCGAGTTCGTGCCGTCGAAGGTGACCGTGGTCACGCCGCCGTGGAACTTCCCCGTGGCGATCCCCGCCGGCGGTGTGCTCGCCGGCCTCGCCTCCGGATCCGGTGTGATCATCAAGCCCGCGAAGCTCACCCAGCGGTGCGGTGCCGTGATGGTCGAGGCGCTGTGGGCCGCGGGCGTCCCGCGCGATCTGCTCGCCCTCGTCGACCTCGCCTCCCGCGTCCTCGGCACCCGCCTGGTCGCGAGCCCCCAGGTCGACCGGGTCATCCTCACCGGGGCCTACGAGACCGCGCAGCTCTTCCGCTCCTTCCGCGCCGACCTGCCGCTGCTCGCCGAGACCAGCGGCAAGAACGCCATCATCGTGACGCCGTCGGCCGACCTCGACCTCGCGGCCGCCGACGTCGCCCGCAGCGCGTTCGGCCACGCCGGGCAGAAGTGCTCGGCCGCGTCGCTGGCGATCCTCGTCGGGTCGGTGGCCGACTCGAAGCGCTTCGAGCGACAGCTCGTGGACGCGGTCACCTCGATGCGCGTCGGGCTTCCCGATGACCCCGCCACGCAGATGGGGCCGATCATCGAGCCCGCGAACGGCAAGCTCCTCACCGCGCTCACCACGCTCGACAAGGGCGAGCGCTGGCTCGTGGAGCCCCGGAAGCTCGACGCCGAGGGGAAGCAGTGGACGCCGGGGGTGAAGACCGGCGTGCGCGAGGGCTCGTACTTCCACCTGACCGAGTTCTTCGGACCCGTGCTCGGCATCATGCACGCGAAGGACCTCGACGAAGCCATCCGGCTGCAGAACGCCGTCGACTACGGCCTCACCGCGGGGCTGCACTCGCTGGACTCCGCCGAGGTCGCGACCTGGCTGGACCGTGTCGAGGCCGGCAACCTGTACGTGAATCGGGGCATCACCGGCGCCATCGTGCAGCGTCAGCCGTTCGGCGGGTGGAAGCGCTCGGCCGTGGGCGCCGGAGCCAAGGCCGGCGGCCCGAACTACCTCTTCGGTCTGGGCGAGTGGCGTGCGGGCGAGCTGCCCGCCGCGGCTCCGGGGGCGGCGGTGACCCCCGCCGTGACCGGGCTGCTGGAGGCGGCTGCTCCCGAGCTCGACCCCGTGGGCATCGAGTGGCTGCACCGCGCCGCGGCCGCCGATGAGCGCGCGTGGATCGACGAGTTCGGCGCCGTGAGCGACAAGTCCGGACTCGGCGTCGAGCGCAACGTGTTCCGGTACCGTCCGGTGGCCGTCGATGTGCGCATCGCCGAGGACGCGCCGTTGGCCGAGGGGGTCCGGGTGCTCGCCGCCGCCCTGCGCAGCGGCAGTCCGTTCACCCTGTCGGCCGCGTCGCTGCCGTCCCGCGTGGAGAAGGCGCTCAAGGCCCAGGGCGTGAGCGTGAAGACCGAGTCCGATGCCGCGTGGACCAAGCGCTACGCGAAGGGCGCCCGGTCGTGGCAGCGGGTGCGGCTCGTCGGTGGGGATGCCGCCGCGCTGCACACGGCCCTCGACGGCAGCCCCGACGTCGCGGTGTGGTCGCACGCCGTGACCGGAGCGGGCCGGGTCGAGATGCTCCCGTTCCTGCATGAGCAGGCCGTGTCGATCACCAACCACCGCTTCGGCAACCCCACCACCCTCTCCGACGGCCTCCTCTGACGCCGAGACCCCGGGGACACGTCGAGACCCCCTGCTGCACACGCGTGCAGCAGGGGGTCTCGGCGCGAAAGCGGGGTCTCGGGATCAGCCGCGCAGAGCCTCCACGAGCTTCACGCGCGAGCCCATCCGGAGCAGGGAGTTCTCGTAGATCTTTGCGCCGATGACGATCGCCGCGACGCAGCTCGCCAGGAGGATCGCGAGGCTCAGGAGCGGCTCCCACCACTGCGCCTCCCCGACGAAGAGACGCATGGGCATGCCGACCGGAGCCGAGAACGGCACGTAGGACATGATGGTCAGCACCAGCGGGTTGTCGTTGAACACGATCACCAGCACGTACGGCGCCATGATCAGCATCGTGATGGGGGTCGTCGTCGCGCCGATGTCCTCCTGCCGGGAGACCATGGAGGCCGCCGCCGCGAACATCGCCGCGAGCAGGATGAATCCGAACAGGAAGAACACCGCGAACCAGATGATGGGGGCGCCGAGGGTGGTCAGCACCTCCCGCTGACCCGTCACGATGAGGCCGATCGTGGCGACGGCCGCGAGGGCGAGGATCTGTCCCATCGCGAGCACCGTGTTGCCGATCACCTTGCCGGCGAGCAGCGTGCGCGCCGGGATCGCCGACAGCAGCACCTCCACGACCCGGGTCTGCTTCTCCTCGACCACGCTCTGCGCGATGGTGCCGCCGAAGGTCGCCGCGGCCATCATGAACACGAGCCCGAAGGCGATCGCGATGAAGTAGCGCAGCAGCGGGTTGGTGGTGACCGGTTCGAGGATCACGACCTCGGGGGACAGCGACAGCGCGGACACGAGCGATGAGGGCGCATCCTCCAGGGCGACGATCGTGTAGCCCGCGGCGTTGTCGCCCGGGAGCACCGCCGCGTCGACGTCGCCGTCGCGCACCAGCTCCTCGGCCTCGGCGCGGGAAGCGACCTCGGTCACCTCGACGTCGGGCAGCGCGGAGACGGCGCCCGTGGTCTCCGCGGTCACCGCGACGGGCATGGCGTCGGTGTTCTGACTCGCGAAGCCGCCGAACAGCACGCCGGCGAGGGCGAGGACGAGCAGGATGCCGGTCGAGATCAGGAACGCCTTGCTGCGGAGCTTGGAGCCGATCTCCCGCTCGGCGACCAGCCAGATCCCGTTCCGTGCGGGGGTCGAGGCGTTCACTGGATGACCTCCTTGAAGATCTGGGCGAGGGAGGGATGCTTGGGGGCGAAGCTCGCGACGTCGCCGCGCGCGACCGCCGACTGCAGCACGCGCTGGGCGGTCTCGGGGCCGTCCGCGTCGAAGAGTGCGTACCCCCCTTCGAAGTCGACGACCGTGACCCCGGGCTCGGTGCGCAGCCACCCGGCGTCGCCCGCGGAGATGAGCTCGTACCGGTCGCGGGCGTGCTCGGCGCGGAGGCCGTCCCGGGAACCGGCGGCACGGATGGTGCCCCCGGCGAGGATGACGAGGTCGTCGCAGAGACGCTCGACCACGTCGAGCTGGTGAGAGGAGAAGAGGATGGACGCGCCGCGGGCTGCGCTGGCCTGCAGGACCCCGGCGACGACGTCCACCGCGAGGGGGTCCAGGCCGGAGAAGGGCTCGTCGAGGATCAGCACCTCGGGGTCGTGCACGAGCGACGCGGCGACCTGCGCCCGCTGCTGGTTGCCCAGCGACAGCGACTCGATCGTGTCGTCGAGGCGCTCGCCGAGTCCGAGCTCCGTGAGCAGCGCGGTCGCCCGCTCCGTCGCCTGCGGCTTGCTGAACCCGTGCAGTCGGGCGAGGTAGACGATCTGCTCCCGCACCTTCATCTTCGGGTACAGGCCGCGCTCCTCGGGCATGTAGCCGAAGCGGCGGCGGTCGGCGGTGGTGAGGGGCGTCCCGTCGAGGTCGACTCGTCCACCGTCCGACGACAGCAGCCCGAGGATGATGCGCATGGTCGTGGTCTTGCCGGCGCCGTTGCCGCCGACGAAACCGGTGAGCCGGCCCGGCGCGACCGTGAACGACACGTCGTCCAGCACCCGGCGGCTGCCGTAGGTCTTGGTGATGCCGGAGAGTTCCAGCAGTCCGGTGGTCATGTCGTGGTGCTCCGTCCGATGGTGATCCGCATGATCTTCACGCTATTGAGCACGGGCGGGGTGGGGCATCCCCCGCAGGGCGGACTGCCACGGATCAGCCGCGGGGCGGACGGCCGGCGTGCAGCACCGTGCGCACGAGCAGGCCGGCGACCAGCGCCCAGAACGCCGCGCTCACCCCGAGCACGGCGATGCCGGAGGCGGCGACGAGGAACGTGACGACCGCGGGGAGGCGCTCGCCGGGGTCGTCGATCGCCTGCTGGACGGCCGCGCCGAAGGCGCCGAACAGCGCCAGCCCCGCGACCGCCGGGATCACCGCCGTCGGGGCGAGCACCACGAGTGTGGCGAACGCGGCGGAGAACGCGCCCAGCACGAGGTAGGACGCCCCGGTCGAGACCCCGGCGAGCCAGCGCCGGACGGGGTCGGGGTCGGCGTCGGGGGACGCGGCGAGGGCCGCGCTGATGGCGGCGAGGTTGATGGCGTGCCCGCCCGCCGGAGCGCCGAGGGCCGTGCCGAGACCGGTCACGAGCATCGCCGGACGCCACGGGACCTCGTAGCCGAAGCTGCGCATGATCGCGATGCCCGGCACGTTCTGCGACGCCATGGTCACGATGAACAGCGGCAGGGCGATGCCGACCAGGGCCCCGACCGTGAAGGCGGGCATCGTCAGCTCGAACCGCGGCAGGAGGGCGGCCGGGTCGACCGGGGTCCCCGCGGAGACCAGCGAGACGGCGACGACCACTGCTGCGGCGACGAAGGCCAGCGGCACGGCCCATCGGGGAGCCAGCCGGGCGAAGACCAGCCAGGTCAGCACCACCGGGAGCACGCCCCATGGGTTCGCAACCACCCCCGTGATCGGCGCGAGGCAGAGCGGCAGCAGCACTCCCGCCAGCATGGCCTGGGCGATCGACGGCGGGATCCGCGCGATCAGGGCTCCGAGCGCGGGCCAGAGCGCCGTGAGGAGGATGAGGGCCGCGGTCACGAGGAAGGCTCCGACGGCAGCGGGCCAGCCGCCCTCGACGCTGCCGGTCGCCACGAGCAGTGCGGCGCCGGGAGTGGACCACGCGGCCGTGATCGGCATCCGGTAGCGCCAGGCCAGAACGATGCAGGCGAGCCCCATCGCGAGGCTCACGGCGAGGAGTCCGCTGGCCGCCTGCGCCGGCGACGCGCCGACGGCATCGAGGCCCGTGAGCACCACCGCGAAGGTGCTCGTGAACCCCACGAGCGCCGTGACGATCCCGGCGACGATCGGACGGGACACGGGGACGGCGGCGGGCATGGCTCCGAGAGTATCGCGGGGGAGCGGTCCCCTTCCGGTCAGGCCAGCCCCATCCGATGCGCGAGCACGACGGCCTGCACGCGGTCCCTGGCACCGAGCTTCTGCAGGATGCGCGAGACGTGGGTCTTCACGGTAGCCTCCCCGATGAACAGGGCGCGGGCGATCTCGGCGTTGCTGCGGGCGTCGGCGAGCAGGGTCAGCACCTCGGACTCGCGCTCGGTCAGCGGCTCGGCGAGGACGCGGGCCGTGGGCGCCTCCGCCACCGCGCGAGCGGGAGCGGCGCCGGTCTCCGGAGTCGTGCCGGCGAAGCGGGTGAGGACCCGGCGCGTCACCTCGGGCGCCAGCATGCCGTCCCCGGCCGCGAGCGCGCGCACCGCGGAGATGAGATCCTCGGCACCCGCGTTCTTGAGGAGGAATCCGCTCGCGCCGGCTTCGAGCGCCTGATAGAGGTAGTCGTCGCGATCGAACGTCGTCACGATCGCGATCGCGGCGCTCACCGCGGGGTCGGCCACGAGACGTCGCGTCGCCTCGATCCCGTCCATGTCCGGCATCTGCACGTCCATCGTGATGACGTCAGGGCGCAGGGCGGCGGCCTGTGCGACGGCCTCCGCCCCGGTCGAGGCCTCGCCGACGACGGTGATGTCGGGCTGGGTGTCGAGGATCGTGCGGAAACCGGCGCGGAGGAGGGCGTGGTCGTCGACGAGGAGGACCCGGATCGGCGCGGTCACCGGGCGTCCTCCGGCACGGGCGCGCCGAGTGGCACCCGCGCTCGCACCCGCACCCCGCCGGGCGCGCGGGGAGCGATCTCGAACGTGCCGCCAGAGGCCGCCGCGCGCTCCCGCATACCGAGCTGGCCGAGGCCGGGACGCAGCTGGGCGATGGCACGGCCGGTGTTCACGACCTCGACTTCCACGCCGTCGTCGTCGTAGCGCACGCGCACGTCCGCGGTCGCCCCTGGCCCGGCGTGCCGACGGGCGTTGGTCAGCGACTCCTGCGCGATCCGGTACAGGTTCACCGCGACGAGCGAGGGCACCGGCACCGGATCGCCGATAACGGTGTACGCGGTGGGGAGGCCGGCCTCGGTCGATGCCTCCGCGAGGGCGGCGATGTCGTCGAGGGAGACGGTCGACGCCGGCTCGGTCGTGTCGCCGCCGGGAGTCCGCAGCGTCTCCAGCAGTTGGCGCAGCTCCTGAATCGCGTCCCGCGCGGAGGACTCGATCCCGGAGAGGATGCGCGCCGACTGGGCCGGATCGCTCTCGAGCACGAGGCGCGCGGCGCCCGCCTGCACCCCCATCACCGACACGTGGTGGGCGACGACGTCGTGCAGCTCCCGGGCGATCCGCACCCGGTCGAGTGCCACCGCCTGCGCCGCCGTGACCTCGCGCTCGCGCTCCAGTTCGCGGGTGCGCTCCTCCAGCACGGTGCGCTGCTCCGCCGCCGCCCAGGAGCGCTCGCCGAAGTAGTAAGCCCCTCCGAAGTACAAGACGTTGAGGAGGATCTGGATGAGCATGAAGGCCACATAGGGCGACATGGCACCGGCGACGACGTCCGCCTTGTCCGCCTCGCTGATGGCGTCGCGGTACATGGTGATGAGGAGCCACACGAACATGCCGACGATGATCGCGACACGGACGACCAGGGCCTTCCGGCGGTCGTTCATCCAGGCGCCGACCGTGTAGAGCGCGATGAACATCGCGATGTTGCCGACGTAGATCTCCGGTACCCGGACCGTCACCGCCGTGAAGTACGCCAGCGACACCACGACGGCCACGGTGCCGGGCCAGCGCCGACGGAACCCGAGCGGCGCCGCCACCACGACGGCGTAGACGAGGGCGGTCCACAGCGGAGCCTGTTCGTCGCCGTAGACCTGGGCGATGGAGGAGAGCGCCGCGCTGAGGATCGCGCCGACGAAGAGGACGAGCGCGAGGAGGAGGTCGCCGCGCTGGTCGCGCAGGGTCGGCGTCCGGGTGAAAGCCATCCCTCCACCGTAGGGCGGGGGTCGTCGCACGGCATCCCCCGCGCGACGGAGGCGGAGGGTGCGTCTGCCAGGATCAGGTGTGACCTCCTCGACGCGCCCGCGCCTGGCACCGCTCTACCTCGCCGGCTTCACCACCGCGTTCGGCGCGCACGGCATCGCAGCCGCCCTGGGCGCCGAGACCGAGGACATCGGCTGGACGCTGCTGGCGTTCGGCTTCACGCTCGCGCTGTACGACCTCGCCGAGGTGCTGCTGAAGCCGCTCTTCGGGGCGCTCAGCGACCGGGTCGGAGTGCGCCCGGTGGTCGTCGGCGGCCTGCTGGCCTTCGCGGCGTTCTCGGCGGTCGGATCCCTGGCCCCGGGCATGATCGGCCTCGTGATCGCGCGCTTCGGCCAGGGGGCGGCGGCCTCGGCGTTCTCCCCGGCGTCGTCCGCTGCGGTGGCGCGGCTGACGGACGAGGCGTCGCGTGGCCGGTACTTCGGCCGCTACGGCTCCTGGAAGAGTCTCGGATATGCGCTCGGCCCCCTGCTCGGTGCGGTGCTCGTGGTGGCGGGCGGGATCCCGGCGCTGTTCTGGGCCCTCGCCGTGCTCGGGCTGGCCGCGGCCGGATGGGTGCTGATCGCCGTCCCGGCCGTGCCCGTGCTGCCCCGGAAACGGGTGACCCTCGTCGACCTCGGACGTGAGCTCCTCGCCCCGGGGTTCCTCGTCCCGACCCTCGTGCTGGCGGCCACGACCGGCGCGCTCGCCGTGGCCGTCGGATTCCTGCCCCTGCTCGGCCGGGAGACCGGACTCGGCACGGTGGGCAGCATGGCGATCGTCACGGTGCTGGCGGTCGTGTCGAGCATCGTGCAGCCGCTGGTCGGATCGGCGCACGACCGCGGCCGGCTCTCGGTCCGCCTCGGCGCGGTCGGCGGGCTGCTTCTCATCGGCGTGGGCATAGGCCTCTCGGCCCTCTGGGTGACGCCTGTCGTCCTGGGCCTCACGGGCGTGCTGGTCGGCGCCGGGGTGGGGCTGGCTACGCCGGTGGCGTTCTCGCACCTCGCGGCATCGACGCCCGCGGAGCGCATGGGACGCACGATGGGCAGCGCGGAGCTGGGCCGGGAACTGGGCGACGCGGGTGGCCCGCTCGTCGCGGGGGCCGTGGCGACGGCGACGGTGCCGGCGGTCGGGATCGGCGTCATCGCGGTGCTCACGGCGGGGGCAGGCGCCCTGGCTCTCCTCGGGCTGCGACCGCCGCGTGCCGAGGCGCGTCCGAACGGGGCCGACTGACCGCGGTGGCCCGGTTCAGGGGCTGAGCAGGCGCTCGATCACGCGGGCCACGCCGTCCTCGTCGTTGGTCGCGGTGGTCTCGTCGGCGGCCTCCTGCACGACGGGTTCCGCGTGCGCCATGGCCACGCCGTGACCGGCCCAGCGGAGCATCTCGACGTCGTTGAGGGCGTCTCCGAACGCCACGACGTCGGCGCGATCGATGCCGAGGTGCGTGCAGAGGCGCGCGAGACCCGTCGCCTTCGTGACGCCCTGCGCCATGACCTCGACGAACGGGGCGCCGGACAGCGTGGCCTCGAACCCGGTGAGCCCGAGGGACCGCAGGGTCTCGAAGAGTGCGGCGGGGGCGAGCTCGGGGTGCCGGATCACGAGCTTGAGCGTCGGCGCGGCCAGCACCTCGTCCAGCGGCACGCCGCCCATCGTCGCGGGGTCGCGCTTGTGATCGGACAGCTGCGCGATCGCCGCATAGCCGTGCTGCGCCACGAACGTCTCGCCGCCCTCCCGTACGCTCGCGAAGAGCAGACCGGGGACGCTGGCGCGCAGCGCGTCGGCGAGAGTGCGGAGGGTGGCGGGCGGCAGCTCCTCGGCGAACAGCATGCGGCCCTCGGTGAGGTGCGTCGCGTACGCGCCGTTGCCGCACAGCGCCCACCCGTCGAAGCCGGCGTCGGCGGCGATCACGCGCAGGCCGATCGGCTGGCGGGCGGTGACGGGCACCACCGCGACGCCCGCATCCCGCGCGGCATCGAGCGCCGCACGGGTGCGCGGAGAC
Source organism: Microbacterium sp. LCT-H2 (assembly GCF_001866135.1). GTDB lineage: Bacteria > Actinomycetota > Actinomycetes > Actinomycetales > Microbacteriaceae > Microbacterium. Next base: position 148,344 of record NZ_MODW01000004.1, on the reverse strand, counting down.
ACCGCGGACGAGCTGTCGAGCAGCGTGCCGTCGAGGTCGGTCGCGATCAGCCGCACGGGGTAGGTCCCTGAGCCTGTCGAAGAGTCAGGAGAAGATCATCGGCAGGTCGTCGTCGGCGTCGTCGCCGCCGAAGTCCAGATCGACCACCACGGGCACGTGGTCGCTGGGCTGCTCGCCCTTGCGCTCGTTGCGGTGGATCGAGGCGCCGGTGACGGCATCGGCGAACGTCTTCGAGCCGAGGATGAAGTCGATGCGGATGCCCTCGTTGCGTGGGAACTTCAACCGCTGATAGTCCCAGTAGGTGTAGCCCTCGGGGAGCAGCGGCCGCACGACGTCGGTCACGCCCGCGTCGGTCAGCGCGAAGAACGCGTCACGCTCGGCGGGGGAGACGTGGGTGGAGCGGCCGACCACGATGTCGGGATCGCCGTTGTCGTGGTCGAACGGGATGATGTTGAAGTCGCCGACGAGGGCGAGCGGAAGGTCGGGATTCGCCGACAGCTCGGCGGCGGTGGACTGCTTGAGCTGCTCGAGCCAGTGCAGCTTGTAAGCGTAGTGCGGGTCGTCGAGCGAGCGGCCGTTGGGCACGTACAGGCTCCAGACGCGCACGCCGTCGACCATGACGCCCAGCGCGCGCGCCTCCTGCGGGGCGTCGGGGCCCTCGTGGCCCTTCGCGAACCCGGGCATGCCGTCGAACGCGGTGCGCACGTCGGTGATGGGCAGCCGGCTGGCGATGGCGACGCCGTTCCACTGATTCAGGCCGTGCACCTCGACGTGATAGCCGGCCTCCTCGAACGGTGCATACGGGAACTGCTCCGGCTTGCACTTCACCTCCTGCATCGCGAGCACGTCGATGTCTTCACGGACGGCGAACTCGACGGTGCGGGTGACGCGGGTGCGGATGGAGTTGACGTTCCAGGTGGCCAAGCGCATGCGTCCAGCCTAGGGTGTGCCTCCTACACTGGATGCCGTGACCGCACTCGACGCAGACCGCCAGACCCTCCTCGCTCTCATCACGGACGAGGCGGTGTTCCACGGCGATTTCACCCTCTCCAGCGGCAAGAAGGCGACGTACTACGTCGACATGCGCAAGCTCACCCTCGACCACCGCGCCGCCCCGGCCATCGGCCGCATCATGCTCGACCTGATCGCCGATCTCGACGTCGTCGCCGTCGGCGGTCTGACGCTCGGCGCCGACCCGATCGCGAACGCCGTCCTGCATGCCTCGGTCGGCACCGATCGTCCGCTGGACGCGTTCGTGGTGCGCAAGGAGCCGAAGGACCACGGTCGCGGTCGCCAGATCGAGGGCGCCGACGTGAAGGGCAAGCGCGTGGTCGTGCTGGAGGACACCTCGACCACCGGGCAGTCCGCGCTCAAGGCGGTCGAGGCGCTGCGCAAGGAAGGCGCGGAGGTCGTCGCGGTCGCGGTGATCGTCGACCGCAAGACCGGCGCGCAGGCCGCCATCGAGGCCGAAGGCCTGGAGTGGCGCGCGGCCTTCGACCTCGACGACCTCGGACTCGACCCGCAGTGACCCGCTACGCGCTGGCTGTCGACGTGGGCGGCACGAAGATGGAGGCCGCCCTCGTCGCCGACGACGGCACGCTCGTCCCCGGCAGCCGCAGCCGGCAGCCCACCGGTCGGGAGGCGACGTCCGCGTCGTTGACGGCGGCGGTCGACGCCATCGTGCGGCATGCGCTCGCCGTCCTTCCCGCCGACGCGGAGCTCGTCGGCGCCGGGATCGGCAGCGCGGGTCCCGTGGATCGGACCCGCGGTGAGATCCTGCCGGTGAACATGCCCCTCGCGCGGGGGTTCGGCCTCGTCGACGCGGTCGCCCGTGCGGCCTCGACCGCACTCGGCCGGGACGTCCCGGCGGTCCTGGGTCACGACGGCGGCGCGCTCGCGCTCGCGGAGTCGTGGCTGGGGGCGACGCAGCAGGCGGGAGCCTCCCTGTCGATCGTCGTCTCCACCGGCGTCGGCGGCGGTTTCGTCGTGGGAGGTGCGTATGTGCCCGGGGCGAGCGGCAACGCCGGGCACCTCGGCCAGGTGCGCCGCGAGGGCGGGCTCACTCTCGAGGAGATCGCCTCCGGACCTGCCAGTGCCGCCTGGGCGCGGGAGCAGGGCTGGTCAGGCGCGACCGGGGAGGACCTGGCCCGGGATGCCGCGGCCGGTGTCGCCGTCGCCCGTGCGGCGATCGAGCGCTCGGCCCGCGCCGTCGGCGAGGCGCTGGCCGATGCCGCCACCCTCGTCGACCTCGACGCCGTCGCCATCGGCGGCGGCTTCTCGCGGGTGTCGGCGGACTACATCGACCTCGTCCAGCAGGCTCTCACCGCCAGCGCCGTGCACGAGTACTCCCGTCGCACCCGCGTCGTCCGCTCGGGCCTGGGCGACGAGGGGCCGTTGATCGGCGCCGCCGCCCTCGTCCTGCGCTGACGGGAGGCTCAGCTCCCCGATACGAGCAGGTGTCGCGGGGGCCCCTCGAGCCGGGCGACGGCGATCTTCAGATCCGTGACGTCCGCCGCCACCGCATCGATGTGTGTGGTGAGCTTCTCTTCGACCGAGTCGATGCGTGTGGTGAGCTTATCTTCGACGGAGCCGATGCGTGCGGCGAGCTTCTCTTCGACGGAGCCGATGCGTGCGGCGAGCTTCTCTTCGACCGTGTCGATGCCTGTGGAGAGCCGGTGGTCGACGGTGCCGAGACGCTCATCGATGCGACGGATCATCCACGCCCCTGCCGCGAACAGACTCGCGCCGAGGGTGAGCACGACGCCGATCGCGCTGACGATGATCGTGAGGGTGTCCGCGGACACGGTGCTCCCTTCCTCGGTGCGGGTGTGGCTTCGACGATACGGGGTCGCCGTGCGGGCGCCGCTCGAAATTCCGGCATCTGTGAAGAGGTCGTGTGCAGGCCCGATGGGGGAGGAAGAGTGCGTCACCGCAGCGCCGGGACGGCGCGCCCGGAGCGTGACGCCACGAGCATGAGCACGGGGATGACCGCGCACAGGACGGCGGACACGAGGAACGTGACGCTCGACGCCGGGTCGCGCCCGATCAGCAGGACGAGCGTCGGGGCGAACGTGCCGCCGACCGCGCCGCAGGCCACGAGCGCCCCGGTGACCGCGGCGCTGCGGGCCGGATCGAGTCGGTCGAGCGCGAGTCCGAGGATGAGGCCGTAGCTCGGGGCCAGCAGGACCACGACGACGGCGAGGATGATCAGCGCCGCGACCGGCTGATCGCCGAGGAGCACGCCGGCGAGCACCAGGAGGACGGCGGCAGCCCCCGTCGCGGTCGCCAGCAGGGCGAGCGGCGGAACCGCCGCCCGCCGGAGAGCGGCGGCGCCGAAGCGGCCGACGGCCATCAGCGCCCAGAAGGCGGAGGTGCCAAGCGCGGCGGTGGCGGGTTCGATCACGAGCGCCCGCTCCGGGATCACGGCCGACCAGCCCGACAGGACGGTCTCCACGCCGACGTAGAGCGGCAGCGCCAGCGCGAAGGGGAGGAGGACGAGCAGGGAGCGTGCGTCCCGTCGTGCCGGGGCCTCGGCCAGACGGGCGAGAGTGGTGGCGCCGGCGAGCACCGCGGCGGTCGCCAGGGGTACGGTCGCGAGCAGCGTCAGGGCCGGACGGGCGCCGGCCCCGAGCGCCACCACGAGTGGTGTGACGGCGGCGCACACGGCGACCGTGCCCATCAGGGCGCTCAGCATCCCGGTCGTGCTCGCCGCGCTGGCGGCCTTGGCTGCCACGGAGCCCGCTGCCTCGACGAGACCGAACCCGAGCCCCGCGAGCGCGGCGGCCGCGAGGAAGACGCCCGGATCCGTCGCGAGGGCGACACCGACGATGGCGGCCGCCTGCAGGAGGCTGCCCAGCACGAGCGTCGTCCGGGGTGGGCGGCGCACCAGGAGCGGACCCGACAGCAGCACGCCCACGAGGAGTCCCGCGAAGAGGACGGGCACGGCGGCACTCAGGTCGGCGTCCGTCGCGTGCTCCGCGGAGGGAAGGACGGCCGGGACGAACGCCGCGGTCACGCCGAGGCCGCCGAACGCCGTGAACAGCCCGACGCGGAGTCGGCGCGCGCTCATCTCAGGCACCGCCCGCGCGCACGTGATGTACGGCGGCGAAGGTGTCGCGGAGGGCCTCCATCGATCGGTCGTAGTTGGACTGCGCGACCCCGATGAAGATGCAGTCGACGACCATGAGCTGGGCGATCCGGCTGCCCAGGGCTCCGGAGCGGAAGCCCGTCTCGCGCGCGGCGGTGGTCAGCACGATGTCGGCCTGACCGGCGAGCGGGGAGCCGGCGTGGTTGGTGATGGCGATGGTCGTCGCGCCCGCCTGTCGGGCGAGCAGGAGGAACTCGATGGTGTCTGTCGTGGCGCCCGTGTGCGAGACGGCGATCGCGACGTTCCCCGGTCCGAGGGTGGCAGCGGAGGTCCAGGCGGCGTGCGGGTCGGACCATTCCAACGCCGTCCGCCCGATCCGGGTGAGCTTGCGCTGGAGGTCGAGCCCGACGATGGAGCTCGCCCCCACGCCGAAGATGTCCACCCGGGTGGAGGAGGTGATCGCCTCGACCGTGGCGCGGAGCGCGTCGGTGTCGAGCACCTTGGCAGTGTCGGCGAGGGAGAGCGTCTCGGCGAGCGACACCTTCGCGACGATGTCGGCGAGGGTGTCGTTGCGGTCGATGTCGCCGGACACCGCGGGGAGCGCGGCGGTGTCGAACGTCTCGCGCTCGACCTCCCGCAGCACATGGTTGCGCAGCTCGCGCACATGGTCGTACCCGAGTCGTTTGCAGAACCGCACGACGGACGTGGTCGAGGTGTCGCAGCGGTGCGCGAGCTCGGCGACGGAGAGCCCGGCGGTCCCGGCGGGGTCGGCGAGGAACAGGTCGGCGATGCGCTGCTCGCTCGGACGGAGTTCGGGGCGCAGGGCGCGCATCCGCACGAGCACGAGGTGGGTGCCGGCGTCGTCGCGAGCGGCATCGTGGGGCATGGGGTCTCCGATCGGTGTTCATAACACTAGAGGAACTTCTGTTACACGCGTAGGTACTTTCGTGTACTTTTGGTACTTACCCAGACCGACGATGTTCGCGGGGCATCAGGCAGCACCGCCTGATCCGAGCCAGGGCGACGCGGTCCCAGCCAGGAGGAAACAGCAATGAGCACAGCACGGTGGGCGTCTCTCGGCGCCCTCACCGCCACCGGCCTCGCCGCGGCGCTCGTCATCACCGGGTGTTCCGCGCCGGCGTCGAACCCGTCCGACACCGGATCCGGAGCCGCCGGCGGCGACCTGGTCATCGGCGTCACGAGCGATCCCGACACCCTCTTCCCGTGGAAGGCCACCCAGTTCCAGGCGGTCAACGTCCTGCAGAACCTGTACGGCACCCTGACCGAGTTCGACGAGGAGCTCAACGTCGTCCCCGGTCTCGCCGAGTCGTGGGACGTCTCCGAGGACGGCCTCACGGTCACCCTCCACCTCCGCGAGGGCGTCACGTTCGCGGACGGCAGCGCCTTCGACTCCGCCGACGTGAAGTACTCGCTGGACGCGATCGCCGATGAGGCGACCGCTGCCGTGGCCGCGAGCTCCCTCGCCTCGGTCGCCGCCGTCGAGGCCACCGACGAGAGCACCGTCACCCTCACCCTCAGTGCCCCCGATGCCGCGCTCCCCGCGAACCTCGCCGTCATCAACATGGCGATGCTCTCGTCGGACGACACCGAGGAGGCGCTCAACACCACCCCGAACGGCACCGGCCCGTTCGTGCTGGAGGACCGGAAGGCGAGCCAGTCGCTCACCCTCGCCAAGAACGAGGACTACTGGGGCGACACCGCGCTGCTCGACACCGTCGAGTTCCGCGTGATCCCCGACGAGTCGTCCATCGTCTCGGCGATGCAGTCCGGCAACGTGCAGCTGGCCGTGTTCGACGACCCGCTCGTCGCGCAGACGGCCGAGGGCGCGAACGTCGAGGTCGCCACCACCCCGCAGCTCAGCTACCACGCCCTGCAGCTGAATGCGCAGCGCGGCGACCTCGCCGACGTGAACGTGCGCCTCGCGATGCAGTGCGCGATCGACCGTCAGGAGGTGCTCGACACCGCCGCGCTCGGCGAGGGCGAGGTCACCGGTCCGATCACCTCTCCGGCGTTCAAGTCCGACCCGGACGCGCGCCCGTGCCCCGAGCGTGACCTCGACAAGGCGGCCGAGTACCTGAAGAAGGCCGGCAAGGAGGACGGCGTCACCGTCAAGACGATCGTGTCCCAGGGCGAGTACGCCACCTCCGTCAACGAGGCGCAGAACCTCAAGGCGCAGCTCGCCGACGCGAACATCACGCTCGACCTCGAGGTGCTCGAGTCCGGCGCGTTCGTGGACCGCTGGATCGCGGCCGACTTCGACGCCGCGGTCGCCCTCAACGGCGGACGCCCGGACCCGGACGGCATGTACGGCCGTTACTTCACCAGCACCGGCAACCTGAACCAGGTCGCGGGGTACTCCTCGCCCGAGCTCGACGCGCTCTTCGCCGAGGGACGCGAGACGGCCGACCCCGAGAAGCGCAAGGACATCTACGCGCAGGTCTCCGAGAACCTCGAGGACAACGCCGCCTGGATCTGGCTGTTCACCAGCTACACCTACACGGCGACGGCCTCGACCGTCGACGGCTTCACCCCGATGGCGAACGGCTCGCTGCAGTACCTGCGGACCACCTCCATCCAGTAGTGGAACGAGGGGGCGCGGACGTCCGCGCCCCCTCGGCTCCCCGACGACAGGCATCTCTCCCACGCGCATGTTCAGACAGCTCCTCCGCAACAGCGTGCTGCGACGCATCCTCGCAGCCCTCGGCACCCTCTTCGGCGTCGCCGTCTTCGTCTTCCTGATGCTGCGCGCCATCCCCGGCGACCAGATCAGCTCCGGTCTCGGTACCGAGGCGGCGGCCCTCACACCGGCGCAGCGCGCCGCCCTCGAGGCGTACTACGGTCTCGACCAGCCGCTCGTCGTGCAGTTCTTCTCGTGGCTCGGCAACATCTTCACCGGCAACCTCGGCTTCTCCTCCCGGGCGCAGACGAGCGTCCTCGACCTCACCGCCGCCGCTCTTCCCGTGACTTTCGAGCTCGCGATCATCTCCATCGTGATCGCGCTGGCCATCGGCATCCCGCTCGGCATGCTGTCCGCCTCGAAGCCCGACTCGTTCCGTGACGGCGTCGGTCAGGTCGTCGGCCTCGCCGGGCTCTCGATCCCTGCCTTCCTGCTCGGCACGGCACTGCTCGCGATCCTCGCCCAGTCGTTCGGATTCAACCCCAACGGGCAGGCGTACGCCACGCTCTTCGAGAACCCGCTGCTGAACCTCCAGCAGATGCTGCTGCCCTCGATCGTGCTCGGCTTCGGCATCGCCGCACCGATCATGCGCACGACCCGCACGGCGGTGCTCGAGATCCGCTCCAACGACTTCATCCGCACCGCCAGGGCGAAGGGCGTGCCCCCGCGTCGGCTGCAGGTGCGTCACGTGCTCGGCAACGCCCTGGTGCCCATCGTCACGATGACCGGTCTGCAGTTCGGCTACCTCCTCGGCGGTGCCGTCGTGGTGGAGCAGATCTTCTCGCTCCCCGGCATCGGGCGCCAGGTGCTGCTCGGCATCCAGCAGAAGGAGTACGCGCTCGTGCAGAGCACCGTGCTCGTGATCGCGCTCGCCTTCGTCATCGTCAACCTGCTCACCGACCTGCTCTACCGGGTCATCGATCCTCGGGTGCGTGCCGCATGACCGACATCTCTCAGACCCCGACCCTCGCCCCCGGCGGCGGACGCACCATGGAGCGCGTGCGTCTCCTGCTGCGCAGCCGCAGCGGTCTCTCCGGCCTCATCATCGTCGCGCTGCTCGCGGTGCTCAGCCTCGTCTCGGCGTTCGGCCTGCTGCCGTTCGACCCGCTCGCGCAGGACCCGCCGTCCCGGCTGCAGCCGCCGTCCGCGGTGCACTGGTTCGGCACCGACCAGTTCGGCCGCGACGTGTTCTCGCGGGTAGCAGCCGGTGTCGCCAACTCGGCGCTCATCTCCGTGGTCGCCGTGGCGTTCGCGACCGTGGTCGGCACGGTCTGCGGACTCATCGCCGGTTTCTACCGCGGCTTCTCCGACGGTGCGATCACGGCGGTCACCAACGTGCTGTTCGCGTTCCCGCCGCTGCTGCTCGCCCTGTCGCTCGCCTCGGTGTTCGACCGCAACTGGTTCACGATCGCCGTGGCCATCGCGATCGTCTACGTGCCGATCTTCATCCGCGTGACCCGCGGCCCCGTGCTGTCGCTGCGCGAGGTGGAGTACGTCAAGGCGGCCAAGAGCACGGGGCAGAGCCGCATGGCGACCATGTTCCGCCACGTCCTGCCGAACATCACCTCGATCATCATCGTGCAGGTCACGCTCTCCCTCTCGTGGGCGGTGCTCACGGAGGCGTCGCTGAGCTTCCTCGGACTCGGGACTCCGCCGCCCGCGCCCTCGCTCGGCTCCATGATCTTCGAGGCGCGGACCCTCGTGACCATCGCCCCGTGGACGATGATCGCCCCCGGCGTGGTCGTCGTGCTCCTCGTCGTCGGCCTGAACCTGCTGGGCGACGGGCTGCGCGACAGCCTCGACCCGCGGAATAGGGGCAAGCGATGATCGCGGAAGACCTCGGCGCCCTCGCCACCGAGGCGAGCGACCCCCGGTACGCCCGCCTCGACCAGATGAGCGTGGCCGAGCTCGCGCAGACCATGAACGAGGCCGACGCCACCGTGCCCGCGGCCGTGCAGCGCGCTCTCCCGCAGATCGTCCCGGCGATCGAGCAGACGGCCGCGCGCATGGCGCAGGGCGGACGCCTGGTCTACGTCGGCGCAGGCACCCCCGGACGCATCGGCGTGCTCGACGCCTCGGAGTGCCCGCCCACGTTCAGCACCCCGCCGGAGCTGGTGTTCGCGATCATGGCCGGCGGTCCCGGTGCGATCGTGAACCCCGTCGAAGGCGCGGAGGACGACGCGGAGGCCGGGGCTGCGGCCATCGACTCCGCGGGCATCGGCCCGCTCGACACCGTGATCGGCATCGCGTCCAGCGGCCGCACGCCGTACGTGGTCGCCGCCGTCCGGCGGGCGCGGGAGCGCGGGGCGCTCGGCGTCGGCCTGTCGTGCAACACCGGCACCGCGCTGAGCGCGGTCGCCGAGCACGGCATCGAGGTCGAGGTCGGCCCCGAGGTGCTCGCCGGCTCCACGCGCCTCAAGTCCGGCACGGCCCAGAAACTGGTCCTGAACATGTTCTCGACCATCGCGATGGTCCGGAACGGCAAGGCCTACGGCAACCTGATGGTCGACGTGAAGGCCACGAACCACAAGCTCCGCGAGCGCGCGATCCGCATGGTGCGGACGATCGCCGACGTCGATCGCGACACGGCGGCCGCCGCGCTGGAGAGCGCAGGGTGGGACGTGAAGCTCGCCACCATCATGATCCGCCGCGGGGAGGACCTCGCCGCGGCCACCGACCGACTCGCGGCGGCCGACGGCCGTCTGCGCACCGCACTGGAGGAGAACTGATGCGCGTCCTGGGACTGATCTCCGGCACCTCGCACGACGGGATCGACGCCGCCGTCGTCGACTTCGCCACCAACGGGGGCTTCACGGCGCACGGTGTCGATCTCCGGGGCACGGTGCTCGCGTCCACGAGCGTCCCCTACGACCCCGAGCTGCGGGCACGACTCATCGCCGCGCTCCCTCCGGCGCAGACCACCCTGGCCGAGGTGGCCGAGCTCGACACCCTCATCGGGCAGGCATTCGCCGAGGTCGCGGCCGAGGTCGCGGCCGAGGTCGGCGGTGTCGACGCGGTGTGCTCGCACGGCCAGACCGTGTACCACTGGGTCGACGGCGCCCACGCGCTCGGCACCCTCCAGATCGGGCAGCCGGCCTGGATCGCCGAGAAGACCGGGGTGCCCGTCGTCTCCGACATCCGCATCCGCGACATCACCGCGGGCGGCCACGGCGCTCCGCTCGTGTCGTTCCTCGACGAGCTGCTGCTCCGTGGCCGCGCCGGCATCTCGGCGGCGCTGAACCTCGGCGGCATCTCGAACATGACCGTCGTCCGCCCCGACGGCCTCGTCGCCTACGACATCGGCCCCGCGAACGCCCTGGTCGACGCGGTCATCGTCGCGCACGACCTCAACCCGCTCGGCTATGACGACGATGCGGCGATCGCTCGGACCGGACGGGTCGACGAGGCGCTGCTGGACGCGATGCTCGCAGACCCCTACTACGCGCTCACCCCGCCGAAGAGCACGGGCAAGGAGCACTTCCACCTCGCCTACGTGCAGGAGCACCTCGCGGCGCAGGGACGCGAGATCGCGGTCGCCGACGTCGTGCGCACGCTCACCGAGCTCACGGTCCGCACGGTCGCCCGCGACGTCGAGGCCGCCGGGATCGGCTTCCTCGCGGTGTCCGGCGGCGGCTGCCGCAACCCGCTGATCCTCGACGGGCTGCGGACCGCGCTGCCGCAGACGGAGGTCGTCCTGGCCGACGAGCTCGGCGCCCCCGCCGACAGCAAGGAGGCCATCCTCCTCGCGCTCATCGGCTGGTCGACCCTGCACGGCGTCCCCGCCATCGTCCCCGGAGGGACGGGGGCGCGCGAGCCGCGCATCCTCGGCACGATCACGCCCGGCGCCGGTCCGCTGCAGATGCCCGAGCCGGTCGCGGCCGTCGATTCCCTCACCCTCACGGAGGCGGCGGGATCGTGACCGTCGTCGAGCGGATGCGCGTGCTGCGGGTGCCTTCGCCCCTGGCGCGTCCCTTCGTCACGGCCGTCCGTCGTACGGACCACCTCGACGTCGTGCTCGTGGAGGTGACCGACGCCGACGGCCGTCGCGGGTACGGGGAGGCCGCGACGAGCTGGCGCGTCACCGGGGAGAGCCCCGAGAGCGTGACGGCCGTGGTCGCCGGTACCTTCGCCGACGCCGTGCTCGGGCGCTCCGTCGACGATCCCGGGCTGCCGGACGCCCTCGCTGCGGCCGCCTGGGGAAACGCCGCCGCCCGCAGCGCGGTGGCCTGCGCGCTCGCCGACCTCGCCGCGCAGCACCGGGATGAGCCGCTCGCACCGACGCTCGCCCCGCACGCAGACGCGCCCCCGCGCATCCGCACCGACATGACGCTGTCCGTGGCGAGGCCGGCCGCGCTGGCCGCGACCGCCGTCGAGCACGCGGCGGCGGGATTCCGCTGTCTCAAGATCAAGGCGTCCCGCGAACACGACACGGTCGCGGGTCTCCTGGCCGTCCGCGCCGCCGTCGGCGCCGACATCACGCTGCGCGTGGACGCGAACCAGGCGTGGGACGCCGAGACCGCGATCCGCGTCATCCAAGCGGCGGAGGACGCCGGTCTCGGGCTCGAGTTCGTCGAGCAGCCCGTCGCCGCGCGCGACCTGGATGCGCTGGCCGCGGTGACCGCCGCCGTCGACACCCGGATCATGGCGGACGAATCGGTCCGCACCGCGCAGGATGTCCGCGACATCGCCGTGCGCGGAGCTGCCGGGCTCGTGAACGTCAAGCTCGCCAAGACCGGCGGGCTCCGCGAGGCGCTCGCCTGCGTGCAGGCCGCCCGCTCCGCCGGACTCGGCATCATCGTCGGCTGCATGATGGAGTCGCACGTCGGGGTGGCCGCCGCGGTGCACCTCGCCGCCGCGGTCGCTCCGGACGTCGTGCACGACCTCGACGCGGCGTCGTGGCTGCGCCGGTCGCCGGTGACCGGAGGGCTCACCGCCGACGCGGAGTGGCTCACCCTCGCCCCGGCCGCAGGACTGGGGATCACCGGGATCGCCCCCGACGCCGAGGTGCTGCTCGACCGCTCCCGCACAGGAGCTCTCGTATGAGCGCCGCCGAGGCGATCGCCGCGGTCCTCACCGGGCCGACCGCGCCGCGGGGAGCCGTCGCCGGTGTCGCCACCCGCACGAGCCGGGACACGGCCGCCGGCGGCTTCGCCGACCTCGCGGGGACGCCGGTCACGACGGAGACGGCGTTCGACCTCGCCTCGGTCACCAAGGTCGCCGCGACCACCACCGCGCTCCTCGGGCTGGCCTCCCGGGGGGACCTCCGGTTCGACGATCCGGTGGACCGCTTCGTCTCCGGAACCGCCTGCGCCCCAGGGACGACCGTGCGGCACCTGCTCCTGCACCGGGCGGGGCTCTGGGAGTGGCAGCCGCTCTACCTCGACGGCACGCATGTCGACGGCGCGGCCGCCGCCGACACGCTCCCGCTCCGCTACGGCGTGGACGACGGGCGGCACTACTCCGACCTGGGCTTCCTGATCCTCGGACGGATCATCGCCGCCGTGACCGGCCTCTCCCTGGACGCCGCCGTGCGCGAGCTCGTGACCGGGCCCCTCGGCCTCACGCGCACGGGCTACGGGCCCGTCCCCGGGCCGGTCGCGTCGTCCACGGGCGACGGCGATGCCGCCGAGCGACGGATGGTCGCCACCGGCACGCCCTACCCGATCCTCACCTCTCGCCGGCACTTCCCCTGGCGCGAGGGCGAGATCACCGGCGTCGTCAACGACGGCAACTGCTTCCACGCCCTGCACGGCGTCTCGGGGCACGCCGGCCTGTTCGGCACGGTCGACGAGCTGCTGACCCTCGGCGTCGCGCTCGCCGACCCCGAGGTGCCCCACGACCTCTGGGACCCGGCGCTCGTGGCCGAGCTGTTCCGCGACGGCCCGGACCCCGGTCAGGCCCTCGGCTGGCGCAGCGACACCGTGACGGCGGACGGACGCCCGACCCGGATGCTCTGGCATCCCGGCTACACGGGGTGCGCGCTCGGCGTGGTCCCCGCCACCGGGACCGCCGTCGTCCTGCTCGCCAACCGGCTGTTCGCCGACGAGATCGCCCCCACCGAGACCCTGTGGCGCGCAGCGCTGCCCGCACTCCTCGACCCCGAAGGAACGAGTACCCCATGAGCACCACCCCGCCCGTGCTGAGCATCGACGGCCTCGCGGTCGCCTTCCGGACCGGCTCCGAGCTGGTCACCGCGATCAGCGACATCACGATCGACATCGCCGCCGGCGAGACGGTCGCCGTGGTCGGCGAATCCGGCTCCGGGAAGTCCACCACCGCGGCCGCGGTCAACCGTCTGCTGCCCGAGAACGGCGTCATCACCGCGGGGAGCATCCGCTTCGAGGGCCGCGAGCTCACCGACCTCCCCGAGAACGCGATGGTGTCCCTCCGCGGAGCCGGAATCGGCCTCGTGCCGCAGGACCCGATGTCGAACCTCAACCCCCTCATGCGCGTCGGAGAGCAGATCGGCGAGGCCCTCGAAGTGCACGGGTACACCAGCGGCGACGGGACGAAGGCCCGCGTCGTCGAGCTGCTGGAGATGGTCGGGATCCCCGATGCCGCCCGCCGGGCGACCCAGTACCCGCACGAGTTCTCCGGAGGCATGCGGCAGCGTGCGCTCATCGCGATGGGGCTCGCCTGCAAGCCGCGGCTGCTCATCGCCGACGAGCCCACCTCGGCGCTCGACGTCACCGTGCAGCGGCGGATCCTCGACCAGCTCGACCAGCTGACCGACGAGCTGGGCACCGCGGTGTTCCTCATCACCCACGACCTCGCCCTCGCCGCCGAGCGCGCCGACCGCATCGTCGTGATGTTCCGTGGCCGTGTCGTGGAGGAGGGCACGTCGGCGGACGTCCTCGGCAACCCGCAGCACGAGTACACCCGGCAGCTGCTCGCGGCCGCGCCGAGCCTCGCGTCCCGCCGCGACGCCCTCCCGACGCGCGAGGTCACCGCCGACGCCGTGCCGTTCGTCGAGATCCGGGACCTGCGCAAGGAGTTCCCGCTCCGGAATGCGAAGGCCGGGGAGCCGCAGACCTTCACGGCGGTCGACGGTGTGAGCTTCTCGATCCGCCGCGGCACGACCGTGTCCATCGTGGGCGAGTCGGGTTCGGGCAAGTCCACCACGGCGAACATGGTGCTGGGATTGGAGGACGCGACCTCCGGGGCCATCCTCTTCGACGGCACCGACCTCACGGCCCTCCGCCGCACGGAGCTCTTCGCGCTGCGCCGCCGCGTGCAGCCCGTCTTCCAGAACCCCTATGCCTCGCTCGACCCGCGGTACACCGTGGAGCAGTCGATCGCCGAGCCGCTGCGCGTGCACCGGATCGGGACCGGCGCCACCCGGCACGCCCGCGTCCTGGAACTCCTGGAGCAGGTCGCGCTGCCCGCGGCCATGGCCGAGCGACTGCCGCACGAGCTCTCCGGCGGACAGCGGCAGCGGGTCGCGATCGCCCGCGCCCTGGCCCTGGAGCCCGAGCTCGTCGTGCTGGACGAGGCGGTCTCCGCGCTCGACGTGCTGGTGCAGGCGCAGATCCTCGAGCTCCTCGCCGACCTGCAGAAGAACCTCGGGCTCAGCTACCTCTTCATCAGCCACGACCTCGCGGTCGTGCGCATGATCTCGGACGAGGTGCACGTGATGCAGCGCGGCGTCGTGGTCGAGAGCGGCACCCCGGAGAGCATCTTCGACACGCCGCAGCATCCGTACACCCGGGAGCTGCTCGCCGCGATCCCCGGAGCGTCGCTCGCCTCCTGAGGCCTCGGGACGGCGACCGTCGGCTCAGCGCCGGCGGTCGTCGTCGTCCCAGGGACCCTCCCACCAGCCGGAGCGGTCGTCATCCTCGCCGCCGCGGCGGCGGGAGCGCACGAACTGCACGACGAAGACCGTCAGCGACGTGAGCGTGATGAGGATCAGGACGAGGAACAGCAGGTCGCTCTGGTTCATGGGCGCTTCCCCTCCGCGGCATCCGCCACGATCTTCGCGATGCGGGCGGCCTTGGTCTCCGGACGCTTGGCCATCGCGATGTGCGTGAGGCCGAACTTCTTCACCGACTTCGGGAACGCATCCCAGCTCGCCCTCGCCGCCGGTACTGCGTCGAGGGCGGCCGTGAGCTCCGGCGGCTCGATGCCGGCCTCGGGGCCGTCGAGCAGGGTCCACGAACCGTTCGCCTTCGCCGTCTCCAGCGCCCGGATGCCGGCGGGGGCGAGGAGCCCCGCGGCCTCCAGCTCCGCGATACGGGCCTTGTTCGTCGCCGCCCAGCCGCTGCCAGGGCGTCGAGGGGAGAACCACTGGCCGCCGGTCTCGTCGTCGAACGTGCGCACCGGGCCGTCGATCCACCCGAAGCACAGCGCCTGACGGACGGCGTCCTCGTAGCCGACGCCGAGGGCGGATCGGCCGCGCACGCTCAGCAGCCACACCCCGGCCGTGCGTTCGTGGTTCGCCTCGAGCCAGGCGCGCCAGGCCGCGGCGTCCGCCGCCGTGACCCGCTCGCCGTCGTCGAGGGCGCCCACGTCAGTCCTCGTCGAGGGTGGGGATCGAGTCGGTGATGGTCGGCAGCAGGTCGGCGACCGAGTCGACGATCTCGTCCGGTCGGAAGGGGTACTGCTCGATGATCCGCTGGTCGCTGATGCCGGTGAGGACGAGCACCGTGTGCAGACCCGCCTCGATGCCGGCGACGATGTCCGTGTCCATCCGGTCGCCGATCATGCCGGTCTTCTTCGAGTGCGCGCCGATCTTGTTCAGGGCCGAACGGAACATCATCGGATTGGGCTTGCCGACGACGTAGGGCTCCTTGCCGGTGGCCTTGGTGATGAGGGCGGCGATCGCTCCCGTGGCCGGCAGCACCCCGTCGGCGCTCGGGCCGGTGGCGTCCGGGTTGGTCACGATGAAGCGCGACCCGTTGATGATGTGGCGGATGGCCTTCGTGATGGCCTCGAACGAGTAGTTGCGGGTCTCGCCGACGACGACGAAATCGGGGTTCGTCTCGGTCATGATGAAGCCGGCCTCGTGCAGCGCGGTGAGGATGCCGGCCTCGCCGATGACGAACGCGGAGCCGCCGGGGAGCTGCTGCGCGAGGAAGTCGGCGGTCGCGAGCGCTGACGTCCAGATGCGCTCTTCCGGCACGATCAGGCCGCTCGCACGGAGGCGGGCGGAGAGGTCGCGGGCGGTGAAGATCGAGTTGTTCGTGAGCACGAGGTAGGGGATCTCGTTGCGCTCCCATCCGGCGAGGAGTTCGGAGGCCCCGGGGATGGCGTCGTTCTCATGGACGAGCACGCCGTCCATGTCGGTGAGCCAGCATTCGATGTCGTCACGGTGTGCCATGTGCTCAGCCTAGAGGCCCCACCTTTCCTTTCGAATCGCCTGATTGGCCCCATCCCCGGCCGATCTGCCGCAAAGTGCGCGATTCGAAGCCGGGGGTCAGGCCGACAACCACACCACGTCGCGGGCGGCGGGGGGCAGCGGAGGCTCGGTGCCGTCGAGGGTGATGCCGGTCGGGGTCACGGTCACGGTCGTCCCCACGACGATCCCGTGGGAGTCGAGGGTCCGCAGGAGCTCCGGGTCGCGGTCGTCGACGCGGAGCACGCGGCCGGTGTGTCCGTCCGGGGCATCGGCGAGCAGGACGAAGGGCTCCCGTTCGATGCGGCCCTCCGCGTCCGGGATGGCGTCTCCGTGCGGGTCGAAGCGCGGGCGGCCCAGGCGCTCGTCGATGCCCTCGAGCAGCCGGTCGCTGATGGTGTGCTCCAGCACCTCGGCCTCGTCGTGCACCTCATCCCACCCGTACCCGAACTCCTGCACGAGCCAGGTCTCGATGAGGCGGTGGCGGCGGACCATCGCGAGGGCCCGGGTGATCCCCGCGTCCGTCAGCCGGACCGCTCCATACGGCACGTGCGACACGAGTCCCGCCGCGGCGAGCTTCTTCACCATCTCCGTGACCGACGACGGCGCGATGCCGAGCTTGGCCGCCAGGACCGAGGGGGTGATCGGCGCATCCTGCCACTCGGTGTGCGCGTAGACGGTCTTCAGATAGTCGTCAGCTGCCGGGGATGCCACCCCACCACCTTACGTGTCCGGGTCGGCCGGCCTCGCGGCCTGAGTCAGGCGCTCGCGGAGCCGAGCAGGATCACGGCCGCCTGCCCCGCGAAGAAGAGCACGAGGAACCCCAGGAGGGCGGCGGCGAGCGACAGGCGCCCGTCGAAGCCCTCCACCTCGGCGATGCCCACCTTGCGGGCACGGAAGGCGAAGATCAGGGTGGCGACGCCGAGGGCGAGCTGCACCCACGGGCTGGCGGGGCCGATGACCTTCGGGAAAGCGATGAGCAGACCGCCGATGACGCCGGTCGCGAAGCCGCTCCAGGTGAGGAAGCGGACGGTGCGACGGGCGGAGGTGGCAGACATGATGTCGAGCCTATCCGGCGTCATGACCCGGTCAGCACCAGCCAGAGCAGGGCGCCGTTCAGGGCGATGAGGAGCACGGAGGCCGCGATGCCGGCGACCGTCGTCCACACCCGGTTGACCCAGACGCCGAGCGTGCGGCGCTGTGCGGTGAGGGCGACGAGCGGGATCAGCGCGAACGGGATGCCGAACGACAGCACGACCTGGCTGAGGACGAGGGCGAGCGTCGGGTCCACCCCGATGCCGAGGATCACCAGCGCGGGGATGAGCGTCACCAGGCGCCGGGCCAGCAGGGGGATGCGTACGTGCAGCAGGCCGTGCATGATCTCGGCGCCCGCGTACGCGCCGACGGAGGTCGAGGCGAGACCGGAGGCGAGCAGCCCCACGGCGAAGAAGGTCGCCACGGCCGGACCGAGGCCCGCGGCAAGGGCGGCGTGTGCGCCCTCCAGGGAGTCGGTCCCCGCGACGCCCGCGAGGTTCGCCGCCGCGAGGAGCAGGATGCCGAGGTTCACGGAGCCCGCGATGACCATCGCGATCGTCACATCCCACCGTGTCGCCGTGAGCAGGCGGCGGATCCGCGACGTCTCGACCCGGGCGGCCTCCTCGGTTGTCTCGGCGCTCGTCGCACCGAACCGGTCGCGGGCCAGGGAGGAGTGCGCGTAGATCGCGTGCGGCATGATCGTCGCGCCGAGGATCGAGGCGGCGAGGAGTACGGACCCCGTGTCCTCGAAGCGCGGCACGAGGCCGCTCACCACGCCGGCTGGGTCGGGCGGCGCGAGGAACAGGCCGGCCATGAAGCCGATCGTGATCACGAGCATGAGTCCGATGATCGCGAACTCGAAGGGACGGGCGCCGCGACGGTTCTGCACCGCGAGCAGGGCCATCGACACGGCCCCGGTGATGAGTCCGCCCCACAGCAGCGGGACGCCGAAGAGCAGGTTCAGGGCGACGGCGCCGCCGATGACCTCGGCGAGGTCGGTCGCCATCGCGACCAGCTCCGCCTGCAGCCAGTACGCGCGGCGGGCCCAGGGACGGTGCAGCCGCCGGCCCAGCACCTCCGGGAGGCTCTGGCCGGTGACGACGCCGAGCTTCGCGGACAGGTATTGGATCAGCCAGGCCATCACGTTGCCGGCGACGACCACCCACACGAGCAGGTAGCCGTACTGCGCCCCCGCGGTCATGTTGCTGGCGACGTTGCCCGGGTCGAGGTAGGCGACACCCGCCACCAGCGCCGGTCCCAGCAGCCACAGCAGGCGCGGCGAAGCGGTGCGAGCGGGGATCAGGAGAGAGGCGGTGGGATTTTTAGGCACACCGAAACCGTAGCGTATTTTTCGGTATACCTAAATATTCTCGGCCGGTGTGCGGCCCCTCCGCCGGACGGCGGCCGGGCCGACGCGGCGATAGCCTGGCGGGATGGATGCGCAGCGCCCCGAGAGCCCGGAACCGACCGCCTCCGGGGGGTCCTCGGCGCAGCCCGGATATGGCGTCGGCCCGTGGCCCGGAGGGCCGTCTGCCTGGCCCGAGGGAGAGCAGTACGATCCCGAGCTCCTCGCGCACGGCGACACGCGGAACGTCATCGACCGCTATCGCTACTGGCGCATGGAGGCGATCGTCGCCGACCTCGATACGCGGCGTCATCCGTTCCACGTCGCGATCGAGAACTGGCAGCACGACATGAACATCGGTTCCATCGTGCGCAGCGCCAACGCGTTCCTCGCCGACACGGTGCACATCATCGGCCGCCGTCGCTGGAACAAGCGCGGCGCCATGGTGACCGACCGCTACCAGCACGTCGTGCACCATGAGGACATCGCGACCTTCGCCGCCTGGGCTGCCGCGGAGGGCCTGCCCGTCATCGCGATCGACAACGTCGACGGGGCCGTGCCGGTGGACCGCGCCGACCTGCCGCGCTCGTGCGTGCTCCTGTTCGGGCAGGAAGGGCCTGGGCTGTCGCCGGAGGCGCTGACCGCCGCTTCGGGTCACATCGAGATCACGCAGTACGGCTCGACCCGCTCGATCAACGCGAGTGCCGCCGCCGCCGTCATCATGTACGAGTGGTGCCGTCGCCACGCGGAGTGACCACGAGGAGCGGTCGCGCCTGCTCCGTCAGGCCGGATCGATCCCGAACAGGTGTCGCGAGATCGCGCTGACGTCGCGGTCGAGACCGTCCATGCGCCGGCTCAGGCCATGCACCTCCTTCCGGAGATCTCCGATCTCGGCTTTCACGCCGACGATCTCGCCCTTGATCCCGACGATCTCGCCCTTGATCCCGCCGATCTCGCCCTTGATCCCGCCGATCTCCGTGTGGATCCCGCCGATCTCCGTGCGGACCGTGCCGATCTCCGTCTTGATGATCCTCACAAACATCGTCGCCATGAGCGTGATCGTGGCGTACATGCCCGAGGCGAGAACCCCGATCGTGGTCCATACCTGTGCGTCGTTCATCCCCAGCATCCCTTCAGTGTCGCTCCATGCTGCACCGGAGGGCGAGAGGGGCGGGGCGCTGTATTCCGCTCTGCCCGGCGACAGGGGATAAGTCGTTCTCTCCGTCGACTGTGGAGGACTTATGCCGACGCGGCGAGCCAGCGCCCGGAGCGCACTCGCCACCCCAGCGTCGCCAGCCGTGCGAGCAGGTACACCCCGAAGAACGCGACGGCGAGCCACACGAGGCCGGCGGTGCCGTCGACCCCCGTCGCGGCGATGATCGCCAGCGTGGGCAGGAACGGCACGAGGTTCAGTCCGCCCGCGATCGCCAGGTACCGGGCGTCGTCGGCCCCCATGAGCACGCCGTCGAGCACGAACACCACGCCTGCGATCGGCTGCGCCACCGCGAGCACGAGCAGGGCCGGCTGCACCACCTCCGCCACGGCCCGGTCGCCGGTGAAGACGATGCCGAGCACCCCGGAGAGGGCGGCGATGACGCCGCCGACCACGACGCCGAACCACGCCCCCCAGGCGACCGTCCGCCCCAGCACCCGGCGCACCTGAGCCTCATCCCCGGCGCCGAGCTCTTTGCCGATCAGTGCCTGCGCCGCGATCGCGAGCGCGTCGAGGGCGAAGGCCGCCGCCGAGAAGATGGTGAACACGATCTGCCACCCGGCGAGCTCCTCGGTGCCGATCCCGGTCGCCACCGCCACGGTCGCGAGCAGGGCGACGCGCAGGCTCACGGTGCGGAGGAACAGCCAGCCGCCCGACGTCGCGGTGTGGCGCAGACCGTCCCGTTGGGCACGCAACGAGGCGCTGTGCCGGGTCGCGAGGCGCCGGACCACGAGCGCGTACGCCGCCACCATGCCCCACTGCGCCGTCACGGTGCCCGCCGCGGAGCCGGCGATGCCCCAGCCGAGCCCGTAGATGAAGAGCCAGTTCAGCAGGGCGTTCGCCGCGAAGCCGAGTCCCGCGATCCACAGTGGCGTCATGGTGTCCTGCATCCCGCGCAGGAGACCGGTGGCCGCGAACACGATGAGCATCGCGGGGAGGCCCCACATCGAGATCACGAGGTATTCGTTGGCCTGTGCTGCGACCTCGGCGCTCGCGCCGAACAGGGACACGAGCCAGGGGGACGAGACGGCGCCGACGACGGCGAGCACGGCACCCAGGCCGAGCGCGAGCCACATGCCGTTGATCCCGACCGAGACCGCCTCCCCCGGACGCCCGGCCCCGAACCGTCGCGCGACCGCGGGGGTCGTGGAGTACGCGAGGAACACCATGAGGCCGACGATCGTCTGCAGCACGGCTCCGGCGATGCCGAGCCCGGCGAGGGGGACGGTGCCGAGGTGGCCGACGAGGGCGGCATCGACGATGAGGAACGCCGGCTCCGCGATAAGCGCACCGAGCGCGGGGACGGCCAGGCGCAGGATCTCGCGGTTCAGAGAGGTGCGGGCGGCCATCCTCCGAGCCTATGACCTGTCGTCGACACCCGAGACCTCCGGCCTCGACCGGACGTAGGGTGAGAGGAGGAGCTCCGAGCGGACGGAGGCGCATCATGACGGATCCCCGGGAGGCGGCCGCGCGCTATCGGGCCCGACAGCAGCAGGGCGATGATGTCGCCGACGACGCGGACACCGCCGCACCTCCCGGTGCCGCTGCCGCGGTGGACCGCGCCGCCTTCGTGGAATCCGCCATCCAGGTCGCCATCCGCCGTGGCGACTTCGATGACCTTCCGGGAGCAGGCAAGCCGCTCGAAGGGCTCGGCGACCACCACGACCCGGACTGGTGGATCCGTCGCAAGATCGAGACCGAGGGCCTGACCGGGCTCGGTCCTCCCGCCATCCTCCTGCGCACGGAGGACCGCGAGCTCGACGGACAGCTCGACCTCCTCGGTCGCGAGTCCGATGTGCGCGAGGTGCTCGAGGACTTCAATCGGCGTGTGCGCGAGGCCCGACGCCAGCTCCAGGGCGGACCCCCGGTCGTGACGCCGTTGCGCGACGTCGACGCCGAGGTCGTCGCGTGGGCGCAGCGCCGGGCGACGCGGCCCGCCCCGTCCGAGACGCCATCCCGGCGCCGACGTTTCGGTCGTCGACGCCGGGGATGACTCAGGCCTCCGGTCCCTCCACCGGACGCGCCCGCCGCGCCCGCACCCAGCCGTCCACCCCGAGCCGCCCGGCGGCGACGATCGCCAGCACCATCGCGGACAGCACCGCCATCACGGGGTACTGCGCGATCAGCTGGTCCGCGCTCCAGTAGAGCGCCAGGGTCCCGACCGAGACGAACGCGGCCGTTCGGGTGAGCAGCCCCGACACGAGGAGGACGCCCAATCCGACCTCCAGTGCCGGGATCGCGACCCCGAAGAACGCCGGTGCCGAGGCCATCGCCGCCCCGAGCGGGTCGAAGAAGTCCGGCACCCTCGTGTTCCCCTGCGCGCTCTGCGCCACGAGTTCGATGTCGGCCGCCCCGAATCCCGCCCGATACTTCAGCGTCCCCTCGATGAGCCACAGCACCCCGACCGCCACCCGAGCGGCCGCTCCCAGCAGCGAGCCGATCAGAAGACGAGTGGATCGTGGCGCGGTCATGACAGCTCGGCTGCCCCGAACACGGCCTTCGCCTTGTCGCAGTAGATGACGACGTGGGAGTAGTCCTCCGCGTCGACGCCGTCCAGGGTGAAGGTCTGCGTCGCGGTGTCGTACGAGACCGCGTCGACGAGCATGCCGGAGGCGATCGCCGCCTCGTCCGTGCCGTCCGTCAGGTAGACGTGCAGATCGGGGCCCTCGTCCGAGGAGAACTCCGACAGCATCACCTCCGTGTCGGAGACGGAGACCATGCCGGCGACCTTCTTGCCGTTCAGGCCCGCGAACTCCCCGCTCTTCGCGGTCGTGTCCGTGGTGGTGGCGTCGCTCTCTGCGGTGCTCTGCGAGGCCGAGGAGGAAGGGGTCGACGTGTCGGCCGTGTCCTGCGGGCTGCAGGCTGCGAGCGTCAGGGCGAGCCCGAGGGCGGCGGTGGTGGCGAGAAGGGTCTTGCGCATGATGGTCTCCTGTTCGATGGAACGCCGTCGTGGCGGATGCCGCGGCGGAGGTGCTGCACAGCACGCTAGGAAGCGGAAGCGGGCCGTGGGGAAGACCTTTCGGAACCGTAAGGATCCGTCGGTGCGTTGTCGCGTGGGGGTTACCCTCGACGGCATGGAAGGGGTCATCAGAGTCGCCGTCGTGGAGGACGATCCCACGGTGCGCGAGGCCGTGGGGGCGTACCTTCAGGCCCACGGCTATGCGGTGTCGAGCTTCGGGGACGGCGTCTCCGCACGGACTGCGCTGCGGGAGGCCGTCCCGGATGTGGTGATCGTCGACCGGATGCTGCCCGGCCTCAGCGGCGACGAGCTCTGCCGCGAGCTGCGCGCCGTCTCCGACGTGCCCATCATGGTGCTCACTGCCCTGGGGGAGGTGGAGGATCGCATCGACGGCTTCGCGTTCGGTGTCGACGACTATCTCGCCAAGCCGTTCTCGATGAGGGAGCTGTCGATGCGCGTCGCGGCACTGGTCCGTCGGTCCCAGGTCGCGCAGACGTCGTCCGGGGAGCTCCGGAGGGGCGCGTTCGTGATCGACCTGCTGCGGCGCCGCGCCTGGGTGCGCGGAGAGGAGATGGTGTTGACGGGCAGGGAGTACGACCTGCTCCTCTTCCTCGTCCGCAACGACGGTCGCGCGCTGGGTCGCGAGGAGATCCTTCGCGAGGTGTGGGGGTGGACCGTCGGCGAGCGTTCGACGGTCACCGTGCACGTGCGGCGTCTGCGGGAGAAGATCGAGGAGGACCCGCAGGACCCTCGCCATCTGCTCACCGAGTGGGGCGTCGGCTATCGCTTCCTGTCGAGAGGGATCGGCTGATGACGATGATCTCCGGTGGGGTGATCCTGCAGATCGTCCTCACGAGCTTGGCGGTGGCGATCGTCGTCGCCGTCGTCGCCGTGCTGCTCCTGCGAGCCCTGCGGCGTCGCGGGCTCCGTGCCCAGCTGATGGTCGTCGCCAGCGCGGGCACCGTCGCGATGGCGGGGTCCGTGGTGGCCATCGGGCTCGAGATGTACCTCTCCGCCCACGACCTGACCATCCTCCTCACCGTGATCGCTGTGTCGCTCGTGCTCGGTCTGGGCATGGCATGGTGCATGGCGCGCACGGTGCGCGCCTGGGTCGAGGGGTTCTCGGTGTCGCTGGGCAGGATCGGTCGGATGGACGACGCGGTGGCGGACGCGGCGGCCTCTCGGGAGCTCGCCGGCCTCTCGACACAGCTCGCGGTGGTCTCGGCCGAGGTGGACGCGGCGAGGGCCGAGCTGGTGCGGCTGGACTCCGCCCGTCGGCGCTTCTTCGCCTGGATCTCGCACGACCTGCGCACGCCGCTCACCGCTCTCCGCGTGCTCGCCGAAGCGGTGGAGGACGGCACGGCGGCCGCCCCGGAGCGTTTCGCCGGCCAGGTGCGGGGGCAGGTCGAGACGATGAGTCGGATGGTGGACGACCTCTTCGAGCTCTCTCGCCTCACCTCCGGCGCTGTGCAGCTGCAGACGGAGCAGGTGATCCTCCGTGATGTCGTGTCCGATGCGGTCGCCGATGTCGCGGCGGCCGCGGCGACGCGTGATGTCCGGATCGTGGAGCGGGGGATCGCCGGTCCGGTGCTGTGGGCCGATCCGCATCAGCTCGGGCGGATCGTGGTGAACCTGCTCACGAACGCCGTCCGGCATGCGCCTGCGGGCACGGAGGTCGTGCTGTCCGCGTCTATGGTCGACCGGGATCGCCTCGTGCTCGGCGTGCTGGACCAGGGGGCGGGCGTGGCGGTGGAGGATCTGGATCGGATGTTCGACGTCGGCTGGCGTGAGGATCCGGCCCGGCCCGCGGCCGGTGGCGACGACGGCGTCGCCTCCGGGGCCGGCCTCGGGCTGTCGATCGCGCGCGGGCTCGCACGAGCGCACGGCGGCGACGTCTTCGCGGAGCGCACCGACGCGGGCTTCCGCATGAACGTGTCCCTCCCGCTGGGGGTGCCTGGACCCGCGGAGTGACCTGGTCTGGACACCGTGGGGGACCCCGGCCATAGGCTGGAGCGCATGACCGACGTGCTTCCCGCGGGCCTCGCGCTCGACGACCTCAGCCCCGACATCCGCCCGCAGGACGATCTGTATCGTCACGTGAACGGCGCCTGGATCGCTCGCACCGACATCCCGGGGGACAAGGCGCGCTGGGGCTCCTTCCATCTGCTGGCCGAGCAGGCCGAGAAGGACGTCCGCGCGATCGTCGAGGAGTCGCAGGAGGCGGAGGAGGGCACCCTCGCCCGCAAGATCGGCGACCTCTTCGCGAGCTTCATGGACACCGACCGCATCGCCGCGGCCGGCGTGACCCCGCTGGCCGAGACGTTCGCCGAGATCGACGCGATCGACGGTATCCCGGCCTTCCTGCGCACCGTGGGCGCCTACGACCGGGAGGGCCGGGCGGCGGTGATCGGCCTCTACGTCGACGGCGACCCCGGGAACCCGGAGCGCTACCTCCCGGTGCTCGTGCAGGCCGGGCTCTCGCTGCCGGACGAGAGCTACTTCCGTCTCGACACCTTCGCGGAGACCCGCGCGGCGTACCGGGAGCACCTGGAGCGCCTGCTCGCTCTCGCCGGCGTGACCGATGCCGCGGCGCAGGCCGAGCGCTCCATCGCGCTGGAGACCGAGCTCGCCGGACACCACTGGGACAACGTGCGCAGCCGTGACGCGGTGGCGACATACAACCTCAAGACGTGGGACGAGCTGCAGGAGCTCGCCGGCGTCGACCTCAGTCCGTGGCGCGAAGCCGTGACGCCGACGAACCCGCAGGCGTTCGACGAGGTCGTCGTCGCGCAGCCGAGCTTCTTCGAGGGGCTGGGCGCTCTGCTCACTCCCGAGCGGCTGGACGACTGGAAGGCCTGGCTGCGTGCGAAGGTCGTGCACGCGGCGGCGCCCTACCTCACCGACGAGCTCGTGCAGGAGAACTTCTCGTTCTACGGCACCCAGCTCACCGGCGTCCCCACGATCCGCGAGCGCTGGAAGCGCGGCGTCTCCGTCACCGAAGGGGCCCTGGGCGAGGCGATCGGCAAGGTCTACGTCGAGCGGCACTACCCGCCGACGGCGAAGGCGGCCATGGACGAGCTCGTCGCGAACCTCGTCGAGGCCTATCGGCAGAGCATCGAGACCCTGGAGTGGATGACCGCGGAGACCCGGCAGCGGGCGCTGGCGAAGCTGGACGCGTTCACCCCGAAGATCGGGCACCCCGAGGTGTGGCGTGACTACTCGGCCCTCGTGATCGACCGGACCGATCTCCTCGGCAACGTGCGCCGCGCGGCGATCTTCGAGCACGACCGCAACATCGACAAGGTCGGGAAGCCGATCGACCGCACCGAGTGGCACATGCCGCCGCAGATGGTCAACGCCTACTACAACCCCTCGATGAACGAGATCGTCTTCCCCGCGGCCATCCTCCAGTACCCGTTCTTCGACGCCGGACGGGACGCGGCCGCGAACTACGGCGGGATCGGCGCGGTGATCGGGCATGAGATCGGCCACGGTTTCGACGATCAGGGCAGCCGATACGACGGCGAGGGGCGCCTGCAGGACTGGTGGACCGACGCGGATCGCGCGGCCTTCGAGGAGCGCACGAAGGCGCTCATCGCGCAGTACGACGCCCTCGTGCCGGAGGGACTGGACGCCGAGCATCACGTGAACGGCGCCCTCACCATCGGTGAGAACATCGGCGATCTCGGCGGCCTCGGGATCGCGCTGAAGGCGTACGAGCTGTCGCTGCGGGCCGATCCGTCGGTGCCGGAGCCCGTCGAAGGGCCGGTCATCGACGGCTACACCGGTGTGCAGCGGCTGCTCCTGTCCTGGGCGCAGGTCTGGCAGCAGAAGAGCCGCGAGGCCGAGACGCTGCGCCTGCTGACGATCGACCCGCACTCGCCCAACGAGTTCCGGTGCAACCAGATCGTCCGCAACATCGATGCGTTCTACGACGCCTTCGGCGTCACCGAGAAGGATGCCCTCTGGCTGCCGGAGTCGTCCCGGGTGACCATCTGGTGACGAACCTCCGGACTCTGTGAGGCACGCTCCGGCGGTGGGGTTACGATAGCCCTGCCGCCGGGCGCCCCTTCCCGGATGTGCAGTATCCCTCCCCCTCCTGAAGGACCACGCGTGGGTGCGACCGACCCTGGTGACGCGTTCCGGAACCCCTCGGCTCCCGGAGCGTCCGGGAGCGCGCCCGAGTCGTCCAGCGGTCGCCGTTCGCAGCGGCCGGGAGCCCGTCGGCTGCCCCGCCGCGTGGCCGTCGGCCGGCGGT
Organism: Microbacterium sp. LCT-H2; assembly: GCF_001866135.1. Classification (GTDB taxonomy): domain Bacteria; phylum Actinomycetota; class Actinomycetes; order Actinomycetales; family Microbacteriaceae; genus Microbacterium. Next base: position 121,418 of record NZ_MODW01000004.1, on the reverse strand, counting down.
CGTTCACGTCGACGCTGAAGGCCCTCGAAGGCCTCGCGAACTCCGGGGCGCAAGTGTCGGTGCACGTGGTCGACCTCGACTCCCATGTGCACGTGCTGGCGGGAGACGACCACGTGACCATGCCCGTCGCCGGCCTGGGGGTGGTCCCGCTGCTCATCGAGGTGGCCGCGGCGTTCGAGTCCGGTGCCCTCGACCCTCTCGAGATCGTGGAGCGCACGAGCGTCGAGGCCGTGGAGAGCTCCGGGCTGTGGCGGCACCTGCGGGCCCCGGCGCTGCCGCTGGAAGACCTCGCCGTGCTCGCCGCGACGGCCGGCGACCCGATCGCCGTGAACATCCTGCTGGAGAAGGTGGGGCACGACCGGGTGCGGGAGCGCATCGAGGGGCTGGGGCTGCGTCGCACCGCCCTGCTCGACCGGTTCCGCGACCGCCGTGGTCCGGACGACGCCCCGCAGGTCGCCGTGGGGTCGGCACGCGAGCTGGCCGGACTGTTCTCCGCGCTCGTGAACTCCCAGGTCGTGGATGCCGCCGTCAGCGCGCAGGTCTCGGAGTGGCTCAGCCTCAACCAGGACCTCAGCCTCGTGGCCGCCTCGACCGGACTCGACCCCTTCGCACACGAGCACGACGCGCACGGCCTGCTGTTCGTGAACAAGACCGGGCGAGACCGGGGCGTGCGCGCCGAGGCGGGGGTGCTCGCGGGGCCGAGGGCCGGTGTCGCCTACTCGATGATCGTGTGCTTCGACGACCTGTCGATCAGCCACCGTCTCCGCGCGCACGACGCCTTCCGCGTGCTCGGCGTCGAGCTCATGGAATACACGCACTGACCCCCTGACCCCGCGCGAACGCAGGCATCCGCGCGGCATCAGGCTTCCCGGGTGGCAATGAGCCTGACCTCCCGCGGTCGCCTGACCTCGCGCGTTCCCCCTGTCTCCGTGTCCGCTGGGTCCCGCGCGCGAGCGCAGGCACCCGCGTGGCATCGGGCGCTCAGGGGTGCAGCCAGCCTGATGTCGCGTGCTCGCCTGATGTCGTGCGAGAGCCTGAGGTGGCGTGCTCGCCTGATCGCGCGACGCACGGGCTAGCATCGGGACATGCCCTCTGCCTGGACCCCGCATCGCCGCGACGACGGCGAGCTGCTCGGCTGGATCCATCCGGAGGGCGAGGAGTGGATCGCCGTCGATGTCCTCGGGCGCCGGGTCTCCGGCCCGGGCGAGTGGCTCGACGCGGAGGCCGCGCTGGAGGAGCACGGCATCGCCTGGCTCGCTGATCCGTGGATGCTCGAGGGAGAGGACGACCGCCCGCTGCGGGTGCGCATCCTCGAAGTGACGCCGGACGAAGAGGGCGCGCCGGGGCGCATCGTCGTGAAGGTCGACGACTTCGGGGACATGACCCGACCCGCGACCGCACGGTTCACTCTGCCGTGGCCGCTGCCCGCCCGGCTGCGGCCGCCGCACGCCGACGACCCGGACCCGCGCACGATCTCCCGCTGACCCTCCGCCGCACGTCGCAGATCCGCCGCACGTCGCACGTCTTACGGGAATCCTTGCGACCTCGCGCGAATTTCGACCTCGCGTGAATCCCGGACCCGCGTGAATCCCGGACCCGCGCGGATCCCGGACCGGCGCGAGTCAGCCCGGGAGTGACGGGTGCTGCTCCTCGGCGCGCCGCCGCGGGATCAACAGGGACAGGACCACGGCCACGATGCCGGCGGCGATCGCGAGCCAGAAGCACACCTCGAACGCGGTCCTCGTCGGCACGGCCACCCCGCCGACGTCGACGCTCATCGCCGCGAGCACGCCGCCCATCACGGCCGAGGCCGTCGAGGTGCCCACGGAGCGGAACAGCGCGTTGAGGCCGTTCGACGCCCCGGTCTCGTTCGCGGGCACGGAGCGCATGATGATCATGGGCATCGCGGCGAAGGTGAACCCGATGCCGACGCCGATGAAGATGTTGGCGACGAAGATGTGCCATACCTCGGTCGACCACAGCAGCACGAAGACGTAGGCAAGGACGATCGCGCCGGCCCCGACGGTGAAGAGCGGACGCGGCCCCACGGTGCGCTCCAGCCACCCGGACAGCGGGGAGATCACCATCATGACCAGACCCGCCGGCATGATCACGAGGGAGGCGGCCACCATGTCGAGCCCGAAGCCGGCGCCGCTCACCGCCGGCATCTCCAGCATCTGCGGGAACGTGACGTTCGAGGCGAACAGGGCGAAGCCCATGCCGATGGCGGCGATGTTGGTGAAGAGGACGGCGGGCCGGGCCGCGACCCGGAGGTCGAGCAGCGGATCGTCCGTGCGCAGCTGGTACCAGCCCCACAGCAGCAGCACGGCGACGCCGCCGATCACGCAGACGAGGGTGAGCGGTGCCGTCCAGCCCCACTCGGCGCCGCGGGAGACGAACAGCAGCAGGCCCGTGAGGCCGATCGCGAGTCCGATGGCCCCGAGCACGTCGAGGCGTCCGGGGGAGCGGAGCACGTCCTCCGGCACCACGGCGAGCACCAGGAGCAGCCCGAGGACTCCGAGGGCGGCGGCGAGCCAGAACAGCATGTGCCAGTCGGCGTTCTCGGCGAGCAGCGCGGCGACGGGCATGCCGATCGCCCCGCCGACGCCCATGGTGGCGCTCATCAGGGCCACCGCGGTGCCGAGGCGTTCGGGCGGCAGCACGTCGCGCATGATCGCGATGCCGAGGGGGACGACGCCGGTCACGGCCCCCTGGAGGGCGCGGCCGATGATGACGCCGACGATGGATCCGGAGAGTGCGGCGATGACCGACCCCAGGATGAGGATCGCGAGGAGCACGATGACGACGCGGCGCTTGCCGTACATGTCGCCCAGACGGCCGGAGATCGGGGTCGCGACGGCGGCCACGAGCAGGGTGATCGTGACCACCCAGGTGGTGTCCTCGCGGGAGGAGTTCAGCAGCTGCGGCAGCTCGGCCTGCAGCGGCACGACGAGGGTGAACATGAACGAGGAGCACAGGCCCGCGAACGCCAGCACCGCGATGATCGCCCACCGCGGAGGGGTACGGGAGAGGCGTTTCCTGGCTCTGTCGTCGTTCGCACCCACCGGCTCAGGCTATCGGCGTTCCCGGAGGGGAGGGGCCGATGTGGTTGCATGGCCGGATGACCGACGACACCGCGCCCGCGCAGCACCCCGCCGACACCGCATACCACCGCCGGCTCCCGATCGGCGAGGTGCTCGACGCCTCGGCGCTCGCGGAGGGGCTGCCCTGGGCGTTCGAGAGTGTCGCGATGCGGCCGCTCGAGCCGATGCTCGTGCCGGAGAAGCCCCGCGCCGGCGAGCACGACCCGGCCGCGTGCGGCCACTGCGGTCCGAGCGTGCACACCATCTGGCACGACGACCTCTGGCAGGTGCGTGCCGGGTGGGACGTCGGCGGACTGCCCTTCATCGGCGGGGTCGCGCCGCGCGAGCACTGGCTCCTGGAGAACGCGCCGCACGACGTGCTCGCCGCCCTCGGACCGCTGATGCAGCGCGTGTCGGAGGCGGTGAAGAGCATCCCCGGCGTCGCCCGCTGCCACTTCGGGCGCTGGAACGACGGCTCCGCGCACATGCACATGTGGGCGCTGGGCCGTCCGGCCGGGATGATGCAGGGACGCGGTGCGGTGCTCGCGTTCTGGGACGGGATCCTGCCGCCGCTGCCGGCGGAGATGGCCGAGGACCACCTGCGCATCGTCGCGGAGGCGCTCGCCGCGGGCGGGGGCGAGGCCTTCCCGTACCGGTGAGCCGGAGTCGGTTTCCGCGAACGGGCGGAGGAGGGGCAGACTGGGATCGTGCGAACCATCCGCGATCTCGACACCGTTGAACTCATCCTCGACGCCCAGAGCCTGCTCGACTCCATCCGGGGCCCGCAGCGCGTGGTGGACGCCGGGACCCTCCGTGCCCTGCAGCAGTCGGGCAACTACGTCGTCGGCTTCTTCGACGGCGAGGGCGACGAGGAGCGCATGGTCGGCGCCTCGATCGCCTTCTTCGGCGAACCGGCCCGCCGTGCCATGCACTCGCATATCACGGCTCTGCTGCCCGAGTACCGGGGGCGCGGCTGGGGCCGTGAGCTCAAGGAGCACCAGCGGCAATGGGCGTTCTCCCGCGACGTCGGCCGCATCACCTGGACCTTCGACCCGCTGGTCGCCCGGAACGCGCACTTCTTCCTCACCGTCCTCGGCGCGCGCGCCACGGGCTACTCGGTGAACCGGTACGGCATCTTCGGCGGCGGCGACGCGGGCGACGAGAGCGACCGCCTCGACGTCGAGTGGGCGCTCGCGGACATCGCCAAGCCCCCGGCGGAGGACGCCGTCGTGGAGACGCTGGAGATCCCGGACGACATCGAGGGCCTGCGGGAGTCCGACCCCGCGGCCGCGCACGAGTGGCGGCTGCGGCTGCGCGCGCAGATGGAGGGCCTACTCGGCAGCGGCCTGCTCATCGCGGGCTTCGAGACCGGCCGCGGCTACCTCTTCACCGCGTGATCGCCGGGGCCGTCAGCGCACGCCCCGCATGAGCCGCAGCACCGGCTTCACGCTCAGCAGCAGTCCGATGCCGACGAGGATCGCGATGCCGCCGAGGATCGAGAAGTACGGCACCTCGTTCTCCGGATCGTAGAACTTCACGAGCTCGCCCGAGATGGCGGTGCCGAGGGCGATCGACAGGAAGAACAGCGCGACCATCTGCGTGTGGAAGACGGCGGGGGCGAGCTTCGTCGTCACCGACAGCCCGACGGGCGAGAGCAGCAGCTCGGCGACGGTGAACACGAAGAGGATGCCGACGATCGCGAGCAGCGGCGTCGAATTCGCACCGCCGCCGGAGAACGGCAGGAACAGCAGAAACGCGGAGCCCATGATGATGGCGGCCAGCCCGAACTTGACGGGGGTCGACGGCTGGCGCGTCCCCAGCTTCGTCCAGATCGCCGCGAAGACCCCGGACAGGATGATGATGAACACCGGGTTGATCGACTGCACCCACGACACCGGCATCTCCCACCCGAACAGGTCGCGGTCGAGGCGCTTGTCGGAGTAGATCGTCAGCACCGTGAACTGCTGCTGGTACAGCGACCAGAACGCGACGCTGGTGAGGAACAGCGGCAGGAACCCCCAGACCCGCGAGCGTTCGGTGGCGTCGATGCGGCGGCTGCCGAGGATCACCGCGAAGTAGGCGACGGCGGCGACCACCGTGACCACGATCACGATGGTGGCGAGGTTGTCGGCCTGGATGACCCCGGTCAGCACGAGCACCGCGATCACGACGACTGCGCCGACCGCGATGCCGGCGACCAGCGGGTAGCGCGAGCGGGGGAGCGGGTTCGGCACCTCACGCGCGGAGGCGGGCAGGCCGCGGCGGCCGAACGAGTACTGCACGAGACCCAGGGTCATGCCGAGGGCGGCGAGGCCGAACCCCCAGTGGAAGCCGAGGGTCGACTGCAGCAGTCCGGTGAGGATCGGACCGAGGAAGGCGCCCAGGTTGATGCCGAGGTAGAACAGCGAGAACCCGGCGTCGCGCCGCACGTCGTCCGGACGGTACAGCGTCCCCACGACCGAGGTGGCGTTCGCCTTCAGGCCTCCCGAGCCCAGGGCCACGAGCACCAGGCCGACCCCCACGCCGACGAACCCCGGCAGGAGGGCGAGGGCGAGGTGTCCCGAGACGATGACGATGGCGCTGACGAACAGCACCCGCTCGGAGCCAAACAGCCGATCGGCGAGCCAGGCCCCGAGGATGGTCGACAGGTACACCGAGCCGCCATACGCGCCGACGATCCCGCCCGCCACCGCCTCCGGGAGGCCGAGGCCGCCATCGGCTACCGAGAAGTACAGGTAGATGAGCAGGATGCCCTGCATGCCGTAGAAGCTGAAGCGCTCCCACATCTCCACGCCGAAGATGTGCACGAGCGACCACGGCTGTCCGAAGAAGCGGGTGTCCTCGTCGCGGGAGGCGGGTGGCTGCGCGGTGGTGCTCATGCGTGGGACGGTACTCCTCCCGCGGGTCCCGCGGCCAGGGGTTGCGCTCCGGCCCCGGATAGAATGGGGGTGCCCGTGCTCACGGGCATTCTCCGCATCCGACCATTGGAGCCACCGTGGCCGAACAGTCCCGCCTCGACAAGGTCATCGCCCTCGCCCGCCACCGCGGTTTCGTGTTCCAGGCGGGTGAGATCTACGGCGGTTCCCGGTCGGCCTGGGACTACGGACCCCTCGGCACCGAGCTGAAGGAGAACATCCGGCGGCAGTGGTGGCAGACCTTCGTGCGCGGCCGCGGCGACATGGTCGGTCTCGACTCCAGCATCATCCTGCCGAAGCGCGTGTGGGAGGCCTCGGGTCACGTCGCGACCTTCACCGACCCGCTCGTCGAGTGCCTGCAGTGCCACAAGCGCTTCCGTGCCGACAACCTCATCGAGGACTTCGAGGCGCGCAAGGGTCGCAAGGCCGAGAACGGTCTCGCCGACATCCCCTGCCCGAACTGCGGCACCAAGGGGCAGTACACCGAGCCGAAGGCCTTCTCCGGTCTTGTGAAGACGTACCTCGGCGTCGTCGACGACGAGTCCGGCCTCTACTACCTGCGCCCCGAGACCGCGCAGGGCATCTTCGTGAACTTCTCGAACGTGCTCACCGCGAGCCGCAAGAAGCCGCCGTTCGGCATCGGCCAGGTCGGCAAGGCGTTCCGCAACGAGATCACCCCCGGCAACTTCATCTTCCGCACCCGCGAGTTCGAGCAGATGGAGATCGAGTTCTTCACGCCGCCCGCCGAGGCGCCGCAGTGGTTCGACCACTGGGTCGAGGCATGCTGGAACTGGTTCATCGACCTCGGCATCGACCCGGAGAACATGCGTCAGTTCGACGTGCCGGAGGAGGACCGCGCGCACTACTCGGCCGGCACCATCGACGTCGAGTACCGCTTCGGCTTCGCGGGCAAGGAGTGGGGCGAGCTCATGGGTGTCGCCAACCGCACCGACTACGACCTCTCCAGCCACAGCGAGGCTTCCGGCCAGAGCCTGACCTACTTCGACCAGGCCACGGGCGAGCGCTACACGCCGTATGTGATCGAGCCGTCCTTCGGCCTCACCCGCGCGATGATGGCCTTCCTCGTCGACGCGTACGTCGAGGAGCAGGTGCCCAACGCCAAGGGCGGGACCGACACCCGCACCGTGCTCAAGCTCGACCCGCGCCTGGCTCCGGTCAAGGCGGCGGTGCTCCCGCTGTCGCGCAACGAGAAGCTGTCGCCGCTCGCCCGCGAGGTCGCCGACACGCTCCGCGGCTCGTGGGCCGTGGACTTCGACGACGCCGGTGCGATCGGTCGTCGCTACCGCCGTCAGGACGAGATCGGCACGCCGTTCTGCGTCACGGTCGACTTCGACTCGCTCGACGACCGTGCGGTGACCGTGCGCGACCGCGACACGATGGCGCAGGAGCGCGTCCCGATCGACGAGCTGCACGCCTACCTGGCGGAGCGCCTCCGCGGCGCCTGACGTGACGGCGCCGGGGGGAGCCGGCGCACGGGGAGAGGCCTCGCCCGTGCGTCCGGTCGCGGCTATCGTGCTCGGCGCGCTCGCCGTGTCGTGGATGATCCTCACGGTGCTCGACCTGCGCGAGAACGACGGCGCGGGGCCCATCATCGCGATGTTCGGCATCCCCGCGCTCGCCGCCGCGGTCATCATCCAGATCGTGATGGCGCGGCTGGGGGAGCGCAAGCGCGTGCCGAAGGCCGTGTTCTGGTGGGTGCTCGCGGTGCTGCCGCTCGGGACCCTGGCGGGCTTCGTCGTCGCGATCCTGCGGGACCCGGACTACTTCATCGCGGACGAAGGCCCCTGGATGCTCCTCTGGGTGCCGGTCTTCATCGTCGTGGGGCTGCTGCTCGGCGCCCTCGTCTGGTTCTTCTTCGTGTTCCCGCTCGTGTCGCTCGTGACGGTGATCCGCTTGATCGCGCGCGGGGAGGCCAAGCCTGGCGCCCTCATCATGCCGATCGTGCTGCTGAGCCTGGGCGTGCTGAGCATCGTGGGCGGACTCTCGATCGACACCGACAGCAGCGGCCGCGCGTCGTGGGGATCGATCATCGCCGCGTTCCTCGGCCTCCCGGGGAACTATGAGGTGCTCTGGGAGCCCGGCCTCTGGATCGTCCGCGGCATCGTCCTCGCGATCATCCTCCTCTTCGCCCTCCCCCGCCTCTCCTCCCGCCTCTCCCGCCCCCGCAATTGACGCCGAGACCCCGGGTTTCCGTCGAGACCCCGGGGCGCGGGCGGGGGTACGTCGGGGTCTCGCCGGGAAGGCGGGGTCTGGCGGGCGTTGAGGGACCCTGCTATGGTCGCTCCTCGTGGGTACTCTGATTCGCTAGATCGGGACGCCGCGTCGAGAGCTCTTCTCCGCGGTGGGTCCTGAGCGAACGCGCCCGACTCCGAGCGCGGTCGAGGTTCCTGTTCCCCGCGTCATCGACGCAGATCCCGGTGGTGCGCGTGCGCCGCTGGAGAGGACCCCTCATGTTCCCTGTACTCTCGACCCCTTCCGACTCCTCGGCCCGCGCTCATCGCGAGTGCGCGATCCGAGCTGCGTCCGTCCGGTTCGCCGACCGTCTCGTGCTGGACCGCATCGATCTCGGCGTCGGCCCCGCCGATCGCCTCGCGGTCATCGGCGACAACGGCGCCGGCAAGTCGACCCTGCTCGACCTGCTCGCCGGTGCTCTCCTGCCGACGGCGGGGGAAGTGCGGCTCGACCTCCCCGGCGGGGTCGCGCATGCCCGGCAGCACCCGGTGTTCGCAGACGGGGCGACGGTGGCCGATGCCGTCGACGATCTCCTCGGCGACCTCCGCGAGCTGGAGCGCGAACTCGGCCATGCCTACGACCTCCTCGCCGCTGCGACACCTTCGGAGCGCGAGTCGCAGATGGCTGCCGTGGCCCTGTTGCAGGACCGTTTCGAGTCCCGTGGCGGCTACGAGGTCGACCGTCGCATCGACACCGCCCTCGAACAGGTCGGGCTGGGTGGTCTGGACCGCGGGCGATCCGTGGCCGCGCTGTCAGGCGGAGAGCGGGCGCGGCTCGCTCTCGCGGTCGCCCTCTCTTCCGGAGCCGAGCTCCTGCTCCTCGACGAGCCCACGAACGACCTCGACGACCGGGCGCTGACCTGGCTCGAGGACCGTCTCGCGGCGCATCGGGGAGCGCTGGTGGTCGTGACGCACGACCGTGACTTCCTGGACCGTTTCGCGACGGCCGTCGTGCAGGTGGAGGACGGTCGGATCCGTCGCTACGGCGATGGTTACGCCGGGTTCCTGCGGGCGCGCGAGGCCGAACGCCGGGCTGCAGTCGCGCGCCACGAGGAGTGGAAGGCCGAGCTCTCCCGCGCCGAGTCCCTGCTCGCGGCCAACGCGTTCCGGCTGGAGGCGATCCCGCGGAAGCTCGAGCTCGACGGTTTCGGTCACGGCGCGTTCCGGGCGCGGAGCCGCGACCACGGTGCCGTCGGGCGCATCCGCATGGCGAAGGAGAGGTTGTCGCGGCTGCGGGAGAACCCGTGCCCGGCGCCGCCCGAGCCGCTGCGGTTCGTGGTCGCGGCAGAGGACCGGGCGCCGCTCGACGACCCGCTCCTGACCCTCGATGCCGTGTCCCTCCGCGAGCCGGGACGACGGCTCGACGTGTCGCACTGGACGATCGGGGCCGGTTCGCGGTGGCTCGTGACGGGGCCGAACGGGGCCGGGAAGACGACGCTCCTCCGACTCCTCGTCGGCGAGCTCCGCCCCGCATCCGGGGCGCTCCTCCGCGCCGACGGGCTGCGGATCGCGTTCCTCCGGCAGGAGGTCGACACGCGCCTGCGGGGTACCGCCGTCGCGGTCTTCGCGGCCCGGACCGGGACGCCGCCGGCGGAGGCGCACGACGCTCTCCTGGCTCATGGACTCTTCCGCGGGCCGGAGGCGGACCGCGACGTGCGGACCCTCTCCGTCGGGCAGCGCCGGCGGCTGGATCTCGCGGTCGCCTTGGCGACACCGTTCGATCTGCTGCTGCTCGATGAGCCGACGAACCATCTCGATCCTGAGCTCGTGGAGCAGCTCGAGCACGCCCTCGTCGACCATCCTGCCGCCGTCGTCACGGTGACGCACGACCGGCGGTGGCGGCGTCACGCGGCGGACGCACGGCGCGTGCAGGTTGACGAGGGGGTGGCCACCACCTGAGGCCCCGCCTTCCCGCCGAGACCCCGGGCTCCCAACGTCCGCCCCCCCGGGGTTTCGGCGGGAACCCGGGGTCTCGGCTACGACGTGACGGTCAGCTGCATACGCGCGTCGCCGCCGGACTCGACCCAGGCGCGCGAACGCTCGAGGATCCCGCGCAGCACGTCGAGGTCGACCTCGTCGAGGTCCTTGAGGTAGAGGCAGCCCACCCCTGTCGTGTGCGGGCCGAGCGCGCCGAGAGCCTCCGCGTGGGCGTCCACCCCGTCGAGGAGGTAGATCGTGGTCGCGGCCTTCCGGGGGGCGAAGCTCAGAATGCCGCTGTCGCCCTCCGTCCCGGTGGGATAGCGGTAGTGGCAGGAGCCGAACCCGATGATCGCCCCCCACGTCTGCGGCTCGCGCCCGGTGATGTCCTGCAGGAGAGCGGTCAGCGTCTCCGCATCACGGCGACGCACGGCCGGGGAGGAGCGGGCGATCAGGCCCGCGACGTCGTCCCCGGTTGGCTGCACTACTTCGCCGCCTTCGCCGCGGCCTTCATCGCCTTCTTGTACTCGCGCACCTTCGTCAGCGACTCCGGCGACACGATGTCGGCGACGCTCCGGTACGAGCCGTCCTCGCCGTAGGGCGCCGAGGCCTCGCGCCACCCTTCGCCGGTGAATCCATACTGCTTGCCGAGGAGGGCGAGGAAGATCTTCGCCTTCTGCTCGCCGAAGCCGGGAAGGTCCTTGAGCCGTCTGAGCACCTCGGCGCCGCTCGGCTGGGTCCCTGAGCCTGCCGAAGGGCGCGTCCAGAGGGCGGCGGCGTCCCCGTCCCAGTCGTCGACGAGCGCCTGGCACAGCGTCTGCACCCGCGTCGCCATGGAGCCGGGGAACCGGTGCACCGCGGGGGTCTGGCGGAAGGCCTCCAGGAACTCCTCGGGTGCCATGCCCGCGATCGCCGCAGCATCCGCGGCTCCCGTCCGCTGCTCGATCTTGAGCGGTCCGGTGAACGCGGTCTCCATGGGGATCTGCTGGTCCAGCAGCATGCCGATCAGCAGAGCCGTCGGGTTCTCGGTCAGCAGGGCGTCGGCGGCGGTGTCTCCGGTGATGTGAAGGGCCATGCCTCCAGTCTCCCACCCCGCCGGGTCAGGCTGTGGCGGCGTCCTCGACGGCGTCCGCGGCAGGGGCGATCCCGTACAGCGTCGACAGTGCGGCGGCGAACTCGTCCGCGCGACCGGCGGCGGCGAGCTCATGAGCCCGCACGGTCGGCGTGTGCAGCAGCACGCCCGAGAGGTGCCGCAGGGCCTGCTCGACCTTGCCGTCTTCGTCGCCACGGGCACGGGCGCGGTCGATCTCGCGCTCCAGCAGCTCGAAGATGTGCGAGCGGAAGGCCACGACCGACGGGGTCACGCTCTGGCGCGCACCGACCACGTGGAAGGTCTCCGCGGCCTCGCGGACGACGCTCCGGGCGGCGTCCGTCGCCTGCAGCTCCTCCAGCGGAGCGTGCAGGCGGATGGTCTCCAGGTCGAGCAGCGCGACGCCCTCCAGCGCAGCCACGGCCGGGTCGACGTTCCGCGGCATGCCGAGGTCGACCACCAGCCGGCTCGGGACCCCGGTCGTACCGCTGGTCGCGACGACGGGGCAGCCCGCAGCGGCGAGGCCGACCGGCAGCTGCAGATGCTCCGGGCCCAGCACGGGCTCGGTCGCGGTGGTGCAGGTGATCAGCAGCGTGGAGTGCGCTGCCGTGCGGGCATACTCCTCGGCCGGCACCGGGCGGATGTCGTGCTTCGTCGCGAAGATCTCCGCGCGGCCGGAGGGGGAGTAGACGGAGATGTCGACGGCGCCGCGCTCGCGCAGGGTCGCGAGGGTGACCGCCGCGTAGGCGCCCGTGCCGACCAGCAGCACGCGTTCGGCGGACCAATCGGCGATGCGGCTGTCGGCGAGCTCCAGCGCGAGGCGCACGAGCGAGCGCCCGGCGCGGCCGAGGGCGGTGACGTTCTTGACCTTGCGCTGGGCCTGGCTCGCGCGCTGGAACAGCCGCTCGAGCTCCGGAGACGTGGTGCCGTCCTTCCGGGCGGACTTCAGCGCCCGACGGACCTGGCCGGCGATCTCACCCTCACCGGAGACGACGGACTCGAGGCCCGAGGCGACGGAGAACAGGTGCTCGGCGACGCGGCGGCCGGAGTGCACGGCATAGGCGCCGTCCAGATCGGCGGCCGGGATGCCTGTCGCGGACTCGACGGCCTCGATCACGGCTTCCACGCCGATGGCGCCGGCCGCGGTCACCGGCTCGTCCATCTCCACGTACGCCTCGAAGCGGTTGCACGTCGCCAGGACCACGGCACCCTGCACGCACGGCGCCATGCCCACGATGGTGGGAGCGACGTCGTCGGGGGTGCGGCTCAGGCGTTCGAGCAGTTCGAAGGAGGCGGTCTTGTGACTCGCCGTCACACACAGCAGCACCCTTCGATTGTACCCGAGCATCCGAAGCCGGGACTCGGCTGCTCCCTATACACCGGATGGGAGGATGGAGGCATGGCACTCTCCGACGCCCCGCTGCTGCGCGCCCTCACCGGCGACCGCCCCGCCACCGCTCCGGTCTGGTTCATGCGCCAGGCCGGCCGATCCCTGCCCGAGTACCGGGAGCTGCGGGTCGGCACGAGGATGCTCGACGCCTGCCTCACCCCTGACCTCGCCGCCGAGATCACTCTGCAGCCGGTGCGGCGGCACGGCGTGGACGCAGCCGTCTTCTTCAGCGACATCGTCATCCCGCTGCGTCTCGCCGGCGTGGAGGTCGAGATCGAGCCCGGTCGCGGCCCTGTCTTCGCGAACCCGGTGCGGACGGTCGCGGACGTCGACCGCATCACGGCCATCGACCCGGAGAGCCTGGACGGCAGCGCCATCGCGGAGGCCGTCGGCATCGTCGTCGCGGAGCTCGGCGACACCCCGGTCATCGGCTTCGCGGGAGCGCCCTTCACCCTCGCCGCGTACCTCGTCGAGGGCGGTCCGTCGAAGGAGCACCTGCGCGCCCGCGGCATGATGCACGCGGAGCCCGAGGCCTGGCACCGTCTCGCGGGCTGGCTGGCGCAGATCTCGCGGCGGTTCCTGGAGACGCAGCGCGATGCCGGCGCCGCGGTCGTGCAGCTCTTCGACAGCTGGGCGGGCTCCCTCAGCCCCGCCGACTACCGCACCTTCGTGGCGCCGCACTCCCGCACGGCTCTGGACGGCATCGGCGTCCCGACGATCCACTTCGGCGTCGGCACCGGCCCCTTCCTCGGCGACATGCGCCTCGACGGCATCGCGGACGGCGTGGGGGTCGACTGGCGGCTGCCCCTCGATGAGGCCGCCGCGATCCTCGGCCCCGACGTCTCGGTGCAGGGGAACATCGACCCCGCATTCCTCGGCGCGCCGTGGCCGGTGCTCGAAGCGCATGTGCGCGACGTGCTCGAGCGCGGTCGCGCGGCCCGCGGGCACATCCTCAACCTCGGCCACGGCGTGCCACCGGAGACCGACCCCGATCAGCTCACGCGCATCGTCGAGCTCGTGCGCGCCGGCTGACCGTCGTTCGAATCGCCTGCTTTGCTGCATCTGCGGCCCAGATGCAGCCATTCACGCGATTCGAAGCGCCCGCGCCAGCCGCAGGTCAGACAGACCGAAGCGCCCGGTGGGCAGTGCCGCGCGGATGCTGTCGTCGTCGAACGGCCGCGAGGGGCGGATGCCCTCCGGTGGCTCCGGTGCCCACGGTGCCGGCTCGCTGACGCCCTCCGCCAGCATCCGCGCCTGTGCTTTCGCGACCAGGGGAACCACCATGGTCCACTCCGTGAGCTGCGCGAGCACCCGCACGACCCAGGTCGGCACCGGGAGGAAGGCGGGACGGCGTCCGGCGACGCGGGCGATCCGGCGGATGGCCTCCCCGAGCGTCACCTCGTCCGCGCCCATCACTGCGACCGTCGGTTCCGGGATCCGCCCCTCGAGCGCGGCCACCAGCACGTCCGCGGCATCCTCCACCGGGACAGGGCGGGCGGTGCGTTCGCGATACCCGACCGTCCAGAAGAAGGGGAGGGTGCGGACGGCGCGGGTCACGTGATCGACCATGTGATCGCCGGGGCCGTAGATCATCCCGGATTTCAGGATCGTGTGCGGCAGCCCGGATCCGCGGACGATCTCTTCGGCCTCCCACTTCGACTCGTGGTAGCCGGAGCCGCAGTCGGGACGGGCACGGAGGAAGCTCACCATGACGAGGCGTCGGACACCGGCGCGGCGGGCGGCTTCGACGACGGCGGCCGTCCCCTCCACGTGCACGCGGCGGAAGGTCTGGTCGCCGATCTCCCGGTTGATCCCGGCGCAGTGGGCCACGGCGTCGCATCCGGCGAAGGCCGCGGTCAGCGCATCGACGTCCGTGATGTCCGTGCCGGAGCGTCGGGAGATCACCACGGGCTCCTCCAGGCGGTCGGCGAGGGCGCGGCCGACGAATCCACTGCCTCCGGTGATGGCGACCTTCATGGTGCTTCCCTTCGCTAATTAGCTATCTGGCGAAACTGTATCTAGCGAAGGTGCTATATTGCAAGCATGGCCGACAGCGCATCCGACATCTTCGCGGCGCTCGCCCACCCCACCCGGAGGCAGATCCTGCAGGACCTCAAGGAGGGGGAGCTCGCAGCCGGGGAGATCGCGTCGCGGTTCTCCGCGAGCGGGCCGACCATCTCCCGGCACCTGAGCGTGCTGCGGCAGGCGGGCCTCGTCTCCGAGCGCCGCGACGCCAACCGCATCCTCTACTCGCTCGTCGGCGAGCGCCTGGCCCTCTCCGTGGGCGACTTCCTCTCCACCGTCTGCCCCGAGCAGATCGTCCTCCGCGAGGTCCGCAAGCGCGGTCGGGCCTGACCTCCGTTCGAATCGCTCACCTGGCTGCATCCGCGGCGATTATCCGGCCAATCGGGCGATTCGAAGCACAGGGGCGGTGAAAGGATGGAGGCATGAGCCCTGAGCGCCCCGCACCCGCCGACCTGGCCGCCCGTGCCGCACGGAAGCACGTCGTCGTGGTGGGTGGCGGCGTCGGCGGACTGGTGGCCGCCCGCGAATGCGCGAAGGTCGGCATGCGGGTGACGCTGCTCGAGGGGTCAGAGGCCCTGGGCGGCGTGATCCGCCGGGTCGCCCTGGACGGGGTCGTCGTCGACGCCGGGGCGGAGAGCTACGCGACGAAGGGCGGGCACGTCCGCGCCCTCGTGGACGACCTCGGCCTCTCCGACCGCGTCGTGACGCCGCAGGCGGGAGGGGCGTGGCTCGCCGGACTCCCCGGCGGCGGCGCGGCTCCGCTTCCTGCCGGGGGCATCCTCGGTATCCCCGGCAACCCGTTCCAGGACGACGTCCGCCGCATCATCGGCTGGTCCGGCGCCTGGCGGGCCTATTTCGACCGGGTGCGCCCGCCGCTCACGATCGGGCATCAGCTCAGCCTCGGTCGCCTCGTCGCCTCGCGCATGGGGGAGAAGGTCCGCGACCATCTCGTCGCCCCCGTCACGACGGGCGTCTACTCGGCATCCCCGGACGACGTGGACATCGATGTCGCCGCCCCCGGACTCAACGCCGCCCTGACGCGCGTCGGCTCCCTCTCCGGGGCCGTGCTGGCCCTCCGCGGTGAGGGCGTGTCGCGCGGCGCGAAGACCCCGGGCGCGGCCGTGGAGGGCCTCGTCGGCGGCATGAGCGTGCTCGTCGACGCCCTGGCGGCCGACCTCGAGGAGCTCGGCGCGACCGTGCGCACCCGCGTCCGTGCCCGTCGCCTCACCACTGATGGCACCACGTGGCGCGTGGTGGTCGAGGAGCCTGCCGCGGAGGAGCAGGTCGAGGGGGAGGAGGCGACCCAGGAGGCGGAACTCGTGGCTGACGCGGTGATCGTCGCGACCTCCGAGCACACGGCGCGGGAACTGCTCGCGGGCGTCGTGCCCGCTCTCGCAGCGGCCGACGCCGCGCCCGCTCCCGAGATCGAGATCATCAGCCTGCTGCTGGATGCGCCCGCGCTGCGCACCCCACCGCGGGGCACCGGCGTGCTCACCGTGCCGCACAGCCACACGGCGAAGGCGCTCACGCACTCCACGGCGAAGTGGTCGTGGGTGCGCGAGGCTGCCGGCGACCGCGAGGTCGTGCGCGTCTCGTTCGGCGCCCAGGGGGAACCGGCGGCCACCGCGGCGCTGGACGACGACGCCGCGATCGACCTCGCCCGACGGGAGGCGTCGGCGCTCCTGGGGGTCCCCCTGACCGCCGATCAAGTCGTGGCGGGTCATCGTGGGCGCTTCGTGCAGGCGCAGCCCGCGTCGATCATCGGCTCGGGGGAGCGGCGTGCCGCAGCGCGTCAGGCCGTGCAGGCCGTGCCAGGACTGGCCGCAGTGGGCGCATGGCTCGCGGGCACCGGGCTCGCGCAGGTCGTCCCGGATGCGGCGGAGGAAGCGGAGCGCCTGCGCCACGCCCTCCTATGGGACTGAGCACGCGTGGCGTTCGAGTGCGGTCGGACGCTCCGTGTCAACCCTCTGATCGATTGATGCCGAAATCGGCATACGGCGTTACGCTGGGTACCTGATCGCGGTGGAGACGCGGGCGATCGGCGTCCCCCCGGGATGGACCACAGCCGGAACAACGTGAGGAGACCCCATGAAGGGGAAGATCGGACTCGTCGTCGGACTCGGCGTCGGCTATGTGCTCGGCACCCGCGCAGGACGCGAGCGCTACGAGCAGATCAAGACGCAGTGGCTGAAGGTCTGGAACACCGACCCGGTGCAGGAGCGCGTGGACAAGGTCAAGGGCTTCGTCGGCGACAAGGCCGCCGCGGTCCCGGGCGCCGTCTGGACCGGCGCCGTGAAGATCGTGAAGTCCGTCACGGGCGACGGCACGCCAGGGCAGAAGCTTGACGCGGTCATCGCCTCCGGCAAGGACGCCGCCGAGGAGATCTCGGACGCAGCGGAGGACGCTGTCGAGGAGGTCAAGGAGCGCGCCGCCGACGCCCAGAAGCCGGCCGTTTCGAAGCCGGCCGCGAAGAAGCCCGCCCCGCGGAAGTCCGACGACTGACATGCCCCGCGGATATCGGGATCGCGCCGACGACAGCCTCCTGACGCTGCTCGGCGACCTGCCGGAGCTCGTCACGAATCTGGTCAAGGCCGAGATCGACGCGGCCAAGGCATGGGTGTCGCGCACGGCGAAGGACGCGGGAGTCGGCTCGGTCTGGTTCCTCGTCGCGCTGTTCTTCCTGTTCTGGGCCGTGCCCGTGATCCTCGTCTTCGCGATCGCGGGACTGTCGTCGTGGTGGCCGGTGTGGCTCTCCGCACTGGCGGTCTTCGGCATCCTCATCGTCGCCGTGCTGCTGTTCGCACTGCTCGGCATCCTGAAGTTCCGCAAGGTGCTCCGCCGCCAGAACCCGGCACAGGCCGTGGCCGAAGACATCCGAATCGTGAAGGAGGCCGGCGATGAGCACCCCTGAGTCGCTGCCGCGCACCGCGGTCCCCGCGGGCATCGTCGACCCCGTCGCCTCTGCGCGCGCCGAGCTGAAGGCGGCCCTCGCCGCCATCGAGGTCAAGGGGAACATCCCGCGCCGCGTCGAGAAGGCGTCGGCGCGGGCCGCCGTGAAGGCGCGCGCGTTCGCGGACCGCAACCCCGCCGCGGCGATCGCCGCCACGGTCGGGGTCGCCGCCGCTGTCGGCGGGATCGTGTGGGCCATCGCCCGCGCCATCGCCCGCTGATCCACCCGGGCACCGCCCTCGCGTGCGGGCAGTATTCCCCTGATTAGCGGCTCCTCCGCAAAGGGGGCAGACTGGGATCATGTCCGACCTGCGCGAAGAGAACCCGTCCGGTTACACCCTCTGGGCCGTCTGGCGACGTAACCCCGACGCCCCCGTCACCGAGAACGATGCGACCGAGCTCGAGTCGATCGTCTCGCACGTCGAGGACTCCGGCGTCACCGTCCGCGGCTTCTACGACGTCTCCGGGCTCAAGGCCGACGCCGACCTCATGGTGTGGCTGCACGGCGCCACCGCCGAGGAGCTGCAGAAGGCCCTCCGCCGCCTGCGCCGCACCGAGATGCTGCGCTCGCTCCTTCCAGTGTGGAACGTCATGGGCGTCCACCGCGATGCGGAGTTCAACCGTGCGCACGTCCCCGGCTTCCTCCGCGGCATCGAGCCCAAGGACTGGCTCTGCCTCTACCCGTTCGTCCGCACGCCGGAGTGGTACCTCGCCCCGGAGAGCGATCGTCGTGCGATGCTCGCCGATCACGGGCGCAAGGGCGCGGCGTTCACCGGCGTCATCGCCAACACCGTGGCCTCTTTCGCCCTCGGTGACTACGAGTGGCTGCTGCCGCTCGAGGCCGACGAGCTGACCGATCTCGTCGACATGATGCGCGACCTCCGCTACACCGACGCCCGCATGTTCGTGAAGGAGGAGGTGCCCTTCTACACCGGGCGCCGCCTGCGCTTCGACGAGATCGCGGACGTGCTGCAGTAAGCGCCATGAGCACCCCCATCCGTCTCGGCACCCGTCGCAGCGCGCTCGCGCAGGCGCAGTCCGGTCACGTCGCCGCCGCGCTGGAGAAGGTCACCGGCCGCCGCGTCGAGCTCGTCCCGATCACCAGCGAAGGCGACACCAACCGCGCCTCGCTGTCCGAGATCGGCGGCCTCGGCATCTTCGCCACCCGGCTCCGTGAGGCCCTCCTCGCCGGCGAGTGCGACTTCCTCGTGCACTCGCTGAAGGACCTTCCGACCGCGGTGCCGGAGTCGCTCGTCATCGCGGCGACGCCCCGACGGGAAGACGCCCGTGATGTCGTGCTCACCCGCCACGGCATCCCCCTGCACGAGCTGCCCGAAGGGAGCGCCGTCGGCACCGGCTCCCCGCGACGCATCGCGCAGGTCCACCGTCGGGCGCCCCGTGCCCACGTCGTGGACATCCGCGGCAACGTCGACTCCCGCCTCGCGCGGGTGGCGTCCGGCGAGCTGGACGCCGTGATCCTCGCCGCCGCCGGACTCTCGCGGCTCGGCACGGACTCCCCGTTGCACCGCGAGGAGCTCGGCCTGGCGGAGTGGCCGACGGCGCCCGGCCAGGGGTCGCTCGCGGTCGAGACGCGGGCGGATGCGCCGGAGGAGCTGCGCGCGGCGCTGTCGGCGCTGGACCATCGGGAGACGCGGCTGGCGATCACGGTCGAGCGCGCCATCCTGGAGGGACTGGATGCCGGTTGTCAAGCCCCCATGGCGGCGCACGCGATCGTCCAGGGCTCCGAGATCCGCGTCAGGACGGTGGTCTACGCCCCGGACGGCGGTCGCCGGATCGGGCTGGACGTCACGGAAGCCCTGAACGGGGAGTATATTCATCGGAACGGCAGTGGCAATGGTGCGGATGCTGCCGATGGTGCAGACCCGATGCACGCAGCGCGTGAGTTCGGGCTCGCTGTTGCCCGTCGGCTGCTCGATCAAGGGGCGGCTGACCTCGTCCCTCAAGAGCACTCCGAATTGTCATGACCACTTCTGAAAGCAAGCAGGACCGACCGCTGGACGGCTGGCGCATCCTCGTGCCCCGTGGCGGCCCATGGGGTGACAGCGTCGCCGCGAGCCTCCGGGCCCTCGGCGCCGTTCCCGTCGTCGCCCCCCTCATCAACTTCGCTCCGACGACCGACCAGGCGACCCTCGATCGTGCGCTGGAGCAGCTCGCAGCCGGGGAGTTCGACTGGCTGACCGTCACGAGCGCGACCACGGTGGACGTCCTGTTCGCGCACCGCGCGGTCGTGCCCAAGACCACGAAGATCGCCGCGGTGGGCGAGACGACGGCCGCGGCGCTGCAGGCCGTGGGCTACGAGGTCGCCCTGGTCCCGGAGCAGGACAACTCCGCGCAGGGCATGGCGCAGCAGCTCATCGCCCTGGAGCACGAGCCGCGTCGCATCCTGGCCCTGCGCAGCGAGATCGCCAAGCCCGTCCTCAGCCTCCTCCTGTCCGACGCGGGGCACGACGTGCACGGCGTCGTCGCCTATCGCACGGTCGGTGTCCCGGTGACGGAGCGCATCCGCCGCGACGTCGAGAACGGCCGGATCAACGCGATCCTCATCACCAGCGGATCGGTGGCCGAGCAGGTTCGCGAGCAGTTCCCCGAGATCCCGGACGAGACGCTGCTCGCGGCCATCGGCCCGCGCACAGCCAAGGACGCCGAGCGTGCCGGTCTCCCCGTCTCGGTGGTCGCCGATCGGCAGACCATCGACGCGCTGATCGATGCCGTGTCGCAATTCACCCTTCCGCACGCGGCAGACGAGTTCGCGCCGTGAGCTTCCCCGACATTCGTCTGCGCCGACTGCGCCAGTCGCGCGCTGTTCGCGACCTCGTGCGCGAGACCTCCCTCGAGCCGCGTCAGCTCGTGCTCCCGCTCTTCGTCCGCGAGGGCCTCAGCGAACAAGTCCCCATAGGATCGATGCCCGGTGTCGCTCAGCACTCGATCGACTCGCTGCGGGCGGCCGCCGTCGAGGCCGCCGAGGTCGGAGTGGGCGGCGTCATGCTGTTCGGCGTTCCCGCGGTCCGCGACGCCCGCGGCTCCGGCGCGGACGACCCGCAGGGCATCCTGAACGTCGCTACCGAGGCGCTGGCAGCCGAGGTCGGCGACGCGCTCGTCGTGCAGACCGACCTCTGCCTCGACGAATTCACCGATCACGGTCACTGCGGCGTCCTCGCTTCCGACGGCTCGGTGGACAACGACGCGACCCTGGAGCGGTACGCCTCGATGGCCCTCGCCCAGGCGCGCGCGGGCTCGCAGCTGCTCGGGCTGTCCGGGATGATGGACGGCCAGGTCGCCGTGATCCGTCAGGCGCTCGACGCCGAGGGCTTCACCGACACCCTCATCCTGGCGTACGCCGCGAAGTACGCCAGCGCGTTCTACGGCCCGTTCCGCGAGGCCGTGGACTCGCAGCTCCAGGGCGACCGCCGCACGTATCAGCTCGACCCCGGCAACCGTCGCGAGGGCGTACGGGAGGCGCTGGTCGACGAGGATGAGGGCGCCGACATCGTCATGGTGAAGCCGGCGATGGCCTTCCTCGACGTGCTGCGCGAGGTGCGCGACGCCGTGACCGTCCCGGTCTGGGCGTACCAGGTGTCGGGCGAGTACGCGATGATCGAGGCCGCCGCCGCGAATGGCTGGATCGATCGGCGTGCCGCGGTCCTCGAGTCGCTGCTGTCGATCCGCCGGGCGGGCGCCGATGCCGTGCTGACGTACTGGGCCACCGAAGCGGCCCGCTGGCTGCGCGGCTGAGTCTTCCTGCTGCCTGCCGGCGGCCTCCGGGGGAGACGCGGCGGGTTAGCCTGGAAGGGATGCCGGGAGAGTTCCGTGCATCACGGAGGAGCCTCGATGACCGACCGCAATGACGACCTTTTCTCTGCCGCCCGAGCGGTGATCCCCGGTGGGGTGAACTCTCCGGTGCGCGCCTACGGGTCGGTCGGCGGGACGCCCCGGTTCCTCGCTTCGGCGCGTGGTGCCACCGTGACCGACGCCGCGGGACGCGAGTACGTCGACCTCGTCGCTTCCTGGGGCCCCGCGCTGCTCGGACACGCGCAGCCCGAGGTCGTCGCCGCGGTGCAGGAGGCCGCCGCCCGGGGGCTCTCCTTCGGCGCTCCGACCGAAGGGGAGGTCGAGCTCGCGGCGCTCATCGCCGACCGCGTCCGCTTCGGTGAGATCCGTCCCGTCGAGCGCGTCCGTCTCGTGTCGACCGGCACCGAGGCCACGATGACCGCGATCCGTCTCGCCCGCGGCGCGACCGGCCGCGATCTGCTCGTGAAGTTCGCCGGGCACTATCACGGCCACTCCGACGGCCTGCTCGCGGAAGCCGGGTCCGGGGTGGCCACGCTGGCGCTTCCCGGTTCGGCCGGCGTGCCCGCGCCGATCGCCGCGCAGACGCTCGTGATCCGCTACAACGACCCCGAGGCGCTCGCCGCCGTCTTCGCCGAGCACGGCCCCCGCATCGCGGCCGTCATCGTCGAGGCCTCGGCCGCGAACATGGGCGTCGTCCCTCCGCTGCCGGGCTTCAACCGCCTCATCGCGGAGACCGCGCACGCCCACGGTGCTCTGATGATCCTCGACGAGGTCCTCACCGGCTTCCGGGTGCATCCGGCCGGCTTCTGGGGCCTCCAGGCGGCGGCCGGAGAGGACTACCTGCCCGACATCCTGACGTTCGGCAAGGTCGTCGGCGGCGGTATGCCGCTCGCGGCCCTCGGCGGTCGTGCCGAGGTCATGGACCTCCTGGCGCCCCTCGGACCGGTCTACCAGGCGGGCACGCTCTCCGGGAACCCGCTGTCCGTGGCTGCGGGCCTGGCCACGCTCCGCCTCGCGACGCCCGAGGTCTACGCGACCGTCGATGCCGCCGCCGCTCGGGTCTCGTCGGCGCTGGACCGCGCGCTCACCGAGGCCGGGGGGACCCATGCTCTGGCCTCCGCCGGCAACCTCTTCAGCGCCTCGTTCCGTGCCTCCGCTCCGCGCGACTACGCCGAGGCGCAGGCACAGGAGTCGTTCCGGTACGCGGCGTTCTTCCACGCGATGCGCGAGCACGGCGTCGCGCTGCCGCCGAGCGTCTTCGAGGCCTGGTTCCTCACCGCCGCCCACGGCGAGGACGAGCTCCAGCGCATCGAGGCGGCCCTGCCGCACGCCGCCCAGGCGGCCCAGACCGCGCGTCCCTGACCACTGCTCCCACGGCTGCCGGGGAGGTTCGTTCGCGTGAGAACAGGCACCCGCGCGGGGACAGGAACCCTTTGACCCCGTTGCCTGATCTCTCGTGAACGCCTGCAGGCTCGAGGGGCGTCGGCATCAGGCCTTCGCGCGGGGTCAGGCGTACGCCCGCGGCAGCGCCTGTTCTTGCGCGGCAGCCTGTTCTCGCGAAGGAGCCGTGCGTGCGGAGCGTGGGGGATTCCGACAAGGGATCGTTGCGTTCCTGTGAGCAACTTCCAGCCAACCGGGAGGGCGGCGCTGGCAGACTGGGGGCATGGTGACGTTGTTGCTGGACCAGACGCAACTCGAGGTCGTGCTCTCGCCCATCGAACGTGCCGCCACCTTCCACCGCGAGAACGTGCGCATCGTGCGCGACACGATCACCAAGGTCCAGCTGACGGATGACGCCTGGACCTGGCTTCGCGGGGTCCCCAATCCGGGTACCCACATCCCGGGCGTCCTGGCAGCCGGGAGCTGGAAAGCGGCAGGCAGCCTCGACTTCGTGCTGATCCGCCGCCGACGCCCCAGCGTGGTCGTCGATCTCGAAGGCGACCCGCAGTACAACCGTCTGATCCTGACTACACGGCACGGCCTCGCGCTGACGCAGGCGCTCCGCCTTCCGGTCTCCGAGGAGCCCGCAACGGTCGAGGAGATCGTCGCCACGGCCCCGACGCCGGTCTCGAAGGGCCGTCGCCGGCCCGTCATCCGGCCCCGCCCGGCCTGAGGTCGGACGCAGAACGCCCTCCCGATCGGGAGGGCGTTCGTGTGCGCGGTTCAGCCGTGGTTCTCGTCGGAGCGCGCGCTGTGGTCTTCGTCCGCATCGGTGTCGGGCGCCTGATCCTGGTCCGGAGCATGCGCACCGGACTCTTCCGAGGGCTCGCCCTCCGAGGACGCCTGCTCTTCGGGCGATGCGGCCTCGGCGGGGGCGTCGCCCTCCCCGGAAGCGAGCGGGTAGTCCCGGGGCTCGTCCTCGTAGTAAGCGCGGGCGGCGGCGGCGAGCATGGAGCTCACGGCCGCGGATCGCGGGTCCTCGTCGTCGCTCGCGGGGTCGAACCCGTCTGCCGGCTCCGTCGTGTCGGCGGTCGCGCCCTCGTCGTTCGGGGCGGCCGCGGTTTCGAGTTCGGAGAAGAACTCCACGCCCGCGGGGCCCGCCTCGTCGGCTGCGGACTCCGCGTCCTCGGCGCCGATCGAGCCGTCGGCGGCGTCGATCTCAGACGGAGCTTCAACAGCCTCGGCCTCGGCGCCCTCTGCGGGGAGGGACGCGTCGGGCGTCGTCTCGTCCGACTCTCCTGGGGTGGGAGCGTCCTGTCCCGCCGACTGCTCGGGCGACGTGCGCGCCTCCCCGGCCTTCGTGTCTTCGTCTGCCATCTCGGCGGAGGATGCCGCGAACAGGGCGGCGAAAGAGCGTCGCGGGGACTCGGTCGCGGACACCGGCGCGGGAGTGCCGGAGAGGATGTCGTCGAACGAGCGCGAGGAGTCGGACTTCGCATCGGACGCGGTGTCGGGCGTCGCGCCCGTCTCATCCTCGGGTTCGGGCAGCGTCAGCGCGACGGTCTCCTCGACGACGGGGACGACCTGGGTGGCGTCGTCGTTCGCAGCGGTCTCGACCACGGTCACGAGCGGGGTCGTCGCGTCGTCGGCCGGGCCCTCGGCTCCCACCGCCTCGTCGTCGTCGGACTCGGTGGCCGCGGCGTCGCCGGGGGTCTCCGTGCTGAGATCGTCGGCGAGAGCCGCGGCACCGCCGGCGGCGAGAGCGGAGGCGGCAGCTCCGGCGGCCGCTTCGCCCGTCGCGGACTCTGCCGCGTCCTCGGGCTGATCGAGTGCAGGCGCCGTGTCGAATCGACCGCCGCGCATGAGGTCGATGAACACGTCCTCCAACGTCGGACCGCGCTGCACAAGGGTGCTGAGAGCGATGCCGGCGTCCGCCGCAACGGCGCCCACCCGGCTCGCGTCCGTCCCCCGCACGGTCAGACCGGAGCGGAGCACCTCGATGTCGAATCCCGCGGCGACCAGGGCGGTCGTGAGGCCGGGACGATCGACGGAGTCGACCACCACCGAACCGCCGGCCGGGTCGGCCAGCGTCTCGATGCCGCTGGACAGCACGAGGCGTCCCTTGGAGAGCACGAGCACGTGGTCGGCGACCTGCTCGATCTCGCTGAGCACATGGGAGGAGACCAGGACCGTCCGGCCTTCGTCGGCGAGGCGACGCATCAGCAGGCGCATCCAGCGGATGCCCTCCGGGTCGAGACCGTTCGCCGGCTCGTCGAAGACGAGCGCTCCCGGGTCGCCGAGGAGTGCGTGGGCGACGCTGAGGCGCTGGCGCATGCCGAGCGAGAATCCGCCGATGCGGGTATCTGCTTCGCCCTCCAGGCCGACGAGGGAGATGACCTCGTCGACGCGCGCCAGGCGGATGCCGTTGGCCTTCGCGGCGATCGTGAGCTGACGGCTGGCCGTGCGGCGCGGCCGGTAGGCCGTCTCCTCCAGCACCGCGCCGATGGTGCGCAGCGGCTGACGCAGCTCGGCGTACGCGACGCCGCCGATCGTTGCGGTGCCGGACGTGGCGCGCACCTGGCCGAGCAGGATGCGCAGGGTCGTCGTCTTACCGGCGCCGTTGGGGCCGAGGAAAGCGGTGACCGCGCCGGGCTCGACCCGTGCGGAGAAGTCCGAGACGGCGGTCACCTCGTTGAAGCGCTTCGTCACATTCGTGAATTCGAGCACCTGTCCTTCGGGCATCCGGGACCTCTCGTTGCGATGAACAGTTCCTCCTATCCTGCCGGAAAACCGCCCCGGAACCCGCATTTCGTGCGGAATCCGGCCGCACGCGACGGGGTAGCCTGGCACCCGTGACCGATACCCCCGCCGCGCCCCGTGTCCTCATCCGCACCGAAGGAGCGCTCGGGCGGCTCACGCTCAACCGCCCTGAGGCGATCAATGCGCTCGACGAGGACATGATCGCGGATATCACCGCGGCGCTCGCCGGGTGGCGCGACGACTCCGACGTCCAGATCGTCCTCATCGACGGCGAGGGCGAGCGTGGGATGTGCGCAGGGGGCGACGTGCGCCGCCTGCACAGCCAGATCACCTCGGGTCATCCGGAGCAGTCCGCGGAGTTCTTCCGCCGGGAGTACGCGATGAACGCCATGATCGCGGAGTATCCGAAGCCCGTCGTCGCGCTCGCCGACGGCATCACGATGGGCGGCGGCATCGGTCTCGCGGGGCATGCCGCGATCCGCGTGGTCACCGAGCGCTCGAAGCTCGCCATGCCGGAGACCCGGATCGGCTTCACGCCCGATGTCGGCGGCACGTGGCTGCTGGGGCGGGCGCCGGGGCGCCTCGGCGAGTACCTCGGTCTCACCGGGACGACGATGAACGGTGCCGATGCCGTGTACGCGGGATTCGCCGACCACTTCGTCCCCTCCGACCGCCTCGATGCCCTTCGCGAGGCTCTCGCCTACCGCGCCGACCCGACGAGCCCCAGCGAGATCGTCCTGCTGTTCGACGAGACGCCGGAGCCGTCTGCGCTCCCCGCCGCGCGGGAGTGGATCGACGACGCCTTCGCCGCCCCGACCGTCCCCGAGATCCTGGAGCGGCTCCGCGCGCTCGGCACCGACGAGGCGGCGGCCGTCGCCGACCTGCTCGACGGGCTGGCCCCGACCGGGCTCGTCGTCACGCTCGATGCGGTGCGGGAGGCCCGGGAGATGACCGGGCTCCGCGCCGCGCTGGAGGGCGAGTACCGCCGAGTGCTCTGGTTCGTGAACGAGCACCCCGATCTCGTGGAGGGCATCCGCGCGCAGCTCGTGGACAAGGACCGCAACCCGCGGTGGCAGCCCGCCACCCTTGCCGAGCTCGGACCCGACGCCGGGGCTCCCGCCCGCGACTACGTCCCGCAGCCGGCGCTGTTCTGACGCGCGCCTCGGCGTCGAGCCCCCCAAACAGATAGACAACGGTGACGCGTTAGCGGTTCGCTCTGAGCGAAGGTCCTCCCGGAGGGGGATCCGAATGTCGCCGCTTCGTGGCACCCTGTCCTATGGCCGGTCGTCGGTCGGCATCCGTCTGCCGGGAGATCCGCCACCTCCTCCTTCCGAGAAAGTACGCCTGTGCTGGGAAAACTCCTCCTCCGATATCTGTCTCGCTACAAGTGGCTCCTCGTCGCCGTGCTGGTCTTCCAGTTCGCCAGCGCGGCCGCCACCCTCTACCTGCCCCGCCTCAACGCCGACATTATCGACAACGGCGTCGCGCAGGGTGACACCGCGTACATCTGGCGCACCGGTCTGTTCATGCTGGCGGTGTCGCTCGGCCAGATCCTCGCCTCGGTCATCGCGACCTACTTCGCCGCCCGCGCCGCGATGGGGGCGGGTCGCGACATCCGCGCCGACGTCTTCGGCAAGGTCAGCGGCTTCTCCGAGCGCGAGGTCTCGCAGTTCGGCGCCGGTTCCCTCATCACCCGCAACACGAACGACGTGCAGCAGGTGCAGATGCTCGCGATGATGGGCGCGACCATGCTCGTCACAGCGCCGCTGCTCGCGATCGGCGGCATCATCTTCGCCGTGCAGACCAATGCCGGGCTGAGCTGGCTGATCGCCGTCTCCGTCCCGGTGCTGCTCCTGCTCGCGGCCCTCGTCATCGGACGGATGGTGCCGCTGTTCCGCAGCTACCAGGGCAAGCTCGACAACGTGAACCGCATCATGCGGGAGCAGCTCACCGGCGTGCGCGTGGTCCGGGCCTTCGTCCGCGAGCGCATCGAGGAGGAGCGCTTCCGCGGCGCGAACACCGACATCATGGTCGTCGGCCGCAAGGTCGGCTCGCTGTTCGTGCTGCTCTTCCCACTGTTCATGCTCATCCTCAACGTGACCGTGGTCGCCGTCA
Organism: Microbacterium sp. LCT-H2; assembly: GCF_001866135.1. Taxonomy (GTDB): domain Bacteria; phylum Actinomycetota; class Actinomycetes; order Actinomycetales; family Microbacteriaceae; genus Microbacterium. Next base: position 93,732 of record NZ_MODW01000004.1, on the reverse strand, counting down.
TCTGGTTCGGCGGCATCGAGGTCAACAACGGCACCGTGCAGGTGGGAACGCTGTTCGCCTTCATGCAGTACATCGGTCAGATCATGGGCGGTGTCATCATGGCGAGTTTCATGGCGATGATGATCCCGCGCGCCGCCGTCTCAGCCGAGCGCATCGGCGAAGTGCTGAACACCGAGTCGACGATGACCCGCCCGGCGGATGGCGTCACCGCCTTCCCGGCACTGGGAGCGGTCGCGTTCGACGACGTGGAGTTCACCTACCCCGGCGCCGACGCCCCGGTCCTCACCGGCATCAGCTTCGCCGCCGAGCCGGGCGAGACCGTCGCGATCGTCGGCTCCACCGGATCGGGGAAGACTACGCTCGTCTCGCTCATCCCGCGCCTGTTCGACGTCTCGGGTGGTGCGGTGCACGTGGGCGGCACGGACGTCCGCGACGCCGACGTCGAGGCGCTGTGGGACAGCATCGGCCTCGTGCCGCAGCGCCCCTTCCTCTTCACGGGCACCGTCGCGTCCAACCTGCGCTACGGCCGCGAGGACGCCACCGACGAGGAGCTCTGGCACGCGCTCGAGATCGCTCAGGGGCGCGACTTCGTGGAGGAGATGCCGGACGGCCTCGACTCCCGCATCGCCCAGGGCGGCACGAACGTGTCCGGCGGCCAGCGACAGCGCCTCGCGATCGCGCGCGCCCTCGTCCACCGGCCGCAGGTGCTCGTGTTCGACGACTCGTTCTCCGCGCTCGACCTCACCACGGACGCCCGGCTGCGACAGGCGCTCTGGCGGGAGCTCCCGCACGTGACGAAGATCGTGGTCGCGCAGCGCATCTCCACCATCACCGATGCCGACCGCATCGTGGTGCTGGAGGGTGGCACGATGGTCGGAGTCGGCACGCACGAGGAGCTGTTGGAGACCAGCGAGACCTACCGGGAGATCGTCGAGTCGCAGCTGGGGGTGGACGCATGAGCGAGCAGGACCCTTCGACAAGCTCGGGGAACCAGGGGGCAAGCTCCGGGACCCAGGGGGCCGAGACCCGGCGCCGTCGCGGACGGGGTGCGGCCGCCGCGCCCACGACCGAGCGGGAGCTCACTGCCGAGGAGCAGTACGAGGCCGAGCTCGCCGAGCACGCACGGCAGAACTCCGGCGACTGGGACAGCGTCGCACCGGGCAAGGCCGACCACTTCGGTCCGAGCTTCGCCCGCATGATCGGGCTGCTCAAGCCCTCCGCGGTCTGGTTCGTCTTCGTGTCGATCCTCGGAGCGATCGGGGTCGTGCTGACCGTCGCCGCCCCGAAGGTGCTCGCCGAGGCGACGAACATCGTCTACCGCGGCTTCATCTCCATCCAGCTCGGCCAGCCCAGCGGCGACTTCCCGGGATTCCCGGCAGGGACGCCGCAGGACGTGGTGGTCGACGCCCTGCGCGACGCCGGACAGACCGACTTCGCCAATCAGGTCGGAGCGCTCGGCGACTTCCGGGTCGGCGACGGCATCGACTTCGACGCGCTGCGCTGGGTGATCGCCGCCGTCCTGGCGATCTACGTCGTGGCCGCCTTCCTCAGCTGGCTGCAGGGGTACGTCATCAACGTCATCATGGTCCGGACCATGTGGCGCCTGCGGGAGTCCGTCGAGGCGAAGATCAACCGGCTCCCGCTGGCGTACTTCGACAAGGTGCAGCGCGGCGAGCTGATCTCCCGCGTGACGAACGACATCGACAACATCACCCAGACCATGCAGCAGTCGCTGTCCGGTGCCCTCACCGCCGTGCTGACGGTGATCGGCGTGCTCGTGATGATGTTCTCGATCTCGTGGCAGCTCGCCCTCGTGGCGCTCGTGGCACTCCCGCTCATGGGCGTGATCTTCGGCGTCATCGGACCGCGGTCGCAGAAGGCCTTCGGCACGCAGTGGCGCAAGGTCGGCCGGCTCAACGCCCGGGTCGAGGAGGCCTTCTCCGGCCACGCGCTGGTCAAGGTGTTCGGCCGTGAGCAGGACGCTCTGGACAAGTTCAAGGCCGAGAACGAGGAGCTGTTCCAGGCGAGCTTCAAGGCGCAGTTCCTCTCCGGCATCATCATGCCCGCGATGACCTTCGTCGGCAGCCTGACCTATGTCGGCATCGCGGTGCTCGGCGGCCTCATGGTCGCGAGCGGGCAACTGCGCCTCGGCGACGTGCAGGCCTTCATCCAGTACTCGCAGCAGTTCACGCAGCCGCTGTCGGAGCTGGGCGGCATGGCCGCGGTCGTGCAGTCCGGCACCGCGTCGGCGGAGCGGGTGTTCGGCCTGCTCGATGCCGACGAGCAGGAGGCCGACGACCCTGATGCCCCCGCGCTTCGCGAGGGGGAGGGCGTGATCGAGTTCGAGAACGTCTCGTTCTCGTACTCGCCGGAGCGGCCGCTCATCACCGATCTGTCGTTCCGCGTCGAACCGGGACAGACCGTCGCCATCGTCGGGCCGACCGGCGCCGGCAAGACGACGCTCGTGAACCTCATCATGCGGTTCTACGAGCTCAGCGGCGGGCGGATCACGCTCGACGGTCAGGACATCTCGACCATCACGCGCGACGAGCTGCGGTCCCGCACCGGCATGGTGCTCCAGGACCCCTGGCTCTTCGCCGGGAGCATCCGCGAGAACATCCGCTACGGGCGCTCGACCGCGACGGACGAGGAGGTGCTCGCCGCGGCGAAGGCGACCTACGTCGACCGCTTCGTGCACGCCCTTCCGGACGGGTACGACACCGTGCTCGACGAGGACGCGTCGAACGTCTCGGCCGGTGAACGCCAGCTCATCACGATCGCACGGGCCTTCGTGGCGCAGCCGTCGATCCTCATCCTGGACGAGGCCACATCGGCGGTCGACACCCGCACCGAGCTGCTGCTGCAGCACGCGATGGCCGCGCTCCGGCAGGGGCGCACCTCGTTCGTCATCGCGCATCGTCTGTCGACCATCCGCGACGCGGACCTCATTCTCGTGATGGAGCACGGTGACATCGTGGAGAAGGGCACGCACGACGAGCTCATCGCGGCGCAGGGTGCGTACTGGCGCCTGTACCAGTCGCAGTTCGAGCAGGCGGCGACCGACCTCGACGCCGAAGCCGCGCTCACCGGCTCCTCGCCGGTCGTCGTGACCGGCGACGCGGACGAGGAGGCGAGCGCGCAGGAGCAGGCGACGGACGCGGTGGCCGGAGCGGCGGTCGGCGCCCAGCTCCCGGCGGCCGAGACCGCAGCGGCTCGGGCACTCCTCGACGACGGCGCTGACGGCTCCACGTCTCCGTCCTGACCCGCCTCACGAACGACGCCCCACTCCGGATCCGGAGTGGGGCGTCGTTCGTCAGCGCTCAGTCGTCTCCGGCGATGCCGAAGAGCTCGAGGGGGTGGGTGAGTCGCCACCACGGGCTCGGACCCTCCAGGTCCTCGTCGAGGACGAGGGCGGTCTCGGTGCTGTCGACGGGACCGGTCGTGGTCAGGGTGCCGACCGTCCCGTCCGCTTCGCGTTCCTCTCCGAGATCGAACACCGGCGTCGCCGTCGCGCTCGCTCCGTTCCACAGCACGACATCGGCGTCCTCACCGGCGACCACATCGACGCGCTCGCCCCAGACGGTGAGGACGCGCCCGACCACCGTGCCTGCCGGGACGGCCGGGCCCTGGGCCTGCAACGCTGCCTCCGTCTGAGCGAACAGGGCGCGGGTGAGGGCGAGGCGCGCCTCGTCGTCCTCCTGGTTCAATGCCGCGGCGTAGAGCCGGACCGTCGCGTCGCCGATGACGACGTCCTTGGCGGTCAACAGGTTCCAGCCGACGAGGGTGCCCGTCTTGATGCCGACGACTCCCGGATCGGCGAGCATGTCGTTCGTGTTCTCGACCGTCCCGGCCCCGGGCAGGTCGACGGACCGGGTGCCCACGATCTCGGCGAACACCGGATTCCGCATCGCCATCTCGCCCAGGGCCACGAGGGCCTCCGGGGTGGCGACGTTGCGCTCGTCGAATCCGGACGGCGTGACCACGGTGATGCCGGAGAGCCCGCGCTCGCCGAGCCAGACCTCGGCCGCGGCGGCGAACTCGCGGTCGGACCCCCAGATCTCCGACGCCAGCCGGTCGATGTAGTTGTTCGCCGAACCGAGCAGGGTGCCCTGCAGAAGCTGGTACTCGGTCAGCACTCCGCCCACCGGCACATCGAGCGCTGACTGATTGGCGATCCGATAGTCCCAGTAACGGATGCTGTCGGCGTAGGTGAAGGAGAACTCCGGGCCCTGTTCGCCGGGGGCCAGCGGCAGCCGGTCCAGCACCATGAGACTGCTGACGACCTTCGTGATGCTCGCGATGCTCACCGGAGCGGTGGTCGACGCCGCGGTGGTCATCCCGGCGATGCCGACCGCCCCGTCGCCGACCGCCGGCCAGGCGAGCGCGGCGGTGGGGGCGGCGACGGGGGTGAACTCGACCGCCTGGACGGTCGGGGCGATCTCATGCAGCGGCCAGAGCAGCGTGGTGCCGGCGTACGAGGCGACGAGGCCGGCGAGGACGCCGAGGGGGACGAGCAGGCCGGGTCCGGCGATCGCGGGCCGCAGCCGGGCGTCGCGCAGCAATCCCGTCTCCTCCTCCGTGCCGGCCGAGGCATCGAACTCGGGCGTCGATGAGGCCGCAGCGACGATCGACGGGTCCACCCAGGTCAGTGCGGTCGGCGGTGCCGAGGCATCGGCCCACGCCGCGGCTTCCGGAACCGGACCCGGATGATCGACCGCGGGCGCGGCGGATGCGGGTGCGGAGTCTTCGGGCCGCGCGTCGACGCCGACGCCGCCGGACGCCTCTTCAGGGGGATCGGAAGCGGTCACTCGCTTACGGTACCGAATCCGGCCCCGAATCCGCCGTGCGCGGGGCGGGACGCGCGGACGGTAGGATCGACAGCACAACCACGGGAGTCCGGCGAGCCGGGCTGAGAGGGAGCGAATCGCGCTTCGACCGTCGAACCTGATCTGGGTCATGCCAGCGCAGGGAGGAGTTCACATGAGTACGTCCACGTCCGCATCCCCGTCGAGGAACACCACGGCCGCTCCGGCGCGAGGCTACCTGCGCTGGCGCGTCATCGATATCGTCGTCGCCAGCGTCCTCGGTGTCGCCGCCGGTCTGATCTTCCTGGCCTGGAACGTCGGATACCTGGGGCCGAAGGCCCTGCTCGAGCCGTTGCTTCCCGGCCTCCAAGGGCTCCTCGACGGCCCGTGGCTCTTCGCGGGTGTGCTCGGCGGGCTCATCATCCGCAAGGCGGGTGCCGCGATCTACGTCGAGCTGCTGGCCGCCGTCGTCTCGGCGCTCATCGGCAACCAGTGGGGCGGCTTCCTCACGCTCGAGGCGGGTCTCGTGCAGGGTCTCGGCGCCGAGCTGGTCTTCCTGCTGTTCTTCTACCGCCGCTGGTCGCTGCCCGTCGCGATCCTCGCCGGGGCCGGTGCCGCGCTCGCGGGCGGCATCAACAACCTCGTCCTCTGGTATGCCGGCTCCGGTCCCGCCTTCACGACGATCTACCTCGTCAGCACCGTGATCTCCGGGGCGGTCATCGCCGGTGCGCTGTCGTGGGTGCTCGCCCGCGGCATCGCGGCGACCGGGGCTCTGGACCGGTTCGGCTCCGGGCGCGAGGCACGCGTCCGCGTCTGATGTCCGCGCAGTTCGCTCCCGCCGGCGTCGAGGCCCGTGGCTGGGGCTGGCGACACGCGAGCCGCCTCGCCTGGGCGCTGCGCGACGTCTCGTTCCGCATCGCGCCCGGCGAGCGCGTGCTCGTGCTCGGCGCCTCCGGTGCGGGGAAGTCGACGCTGCTGCACGGGCTCGCGGGTGTGCTCGGCGGTGAGGAGGAGGGGGAGAGCGAAGGCGCGCTGCTCGTCGACGGCGAACCCGCTGCGGCGGCCCGCGGGCGGGCCGGGCTCGTGCTCCAAGATCCCGACTCGCAGGTGATCCTCGCCCGTGCCGGCGATGACGTCGCCTTCGGGTGCGAGAACCTCGGGGTGCCGCGTGCCGAGATCTGGCCCCGCGTCGAGGCCGCGATGGCCGGCGTCGGACTGGACGTGCCGCTCGATCACCCGACCGCGGCGCTCTCCGGCGGTCAGAAGCAGCGCCTCGCCCTGGCCGGCATGCTGGCGATGGGTCCCGGGCTGGTGCTGCTCGACGAGCCGACGGCGAACCTCGATCCGGAGGGCGTGCGCGAGGTCAGGGATGCGGTGGAGCGGATGCTCGCCACGCGTCCCGCCACCCTCGTGGTCGTGGAGCATCGGCTCGAGGTGTGGTTGCCGCTCCTCACGCGGGTCATCGTGCTGGGTGCCGGCGGGGTGGTGGCGGACGGCACTCCTGCGGACGTGCTCGGTGCGCAGGGCGAGCGCCTGGCCGCGGACGGCGTCTGGGTGCCCGGCCGGCCGCCCGCCGAGCCGTCGGCACCGCGGGCGGCTCCCGGGGAGGTGCTGCTGTCGGCGCGCGGCCTCGCGGTCGCACGGGTGAAGGGGCGTCCGGTGGCACACGGCATCGACCTGGAGGTGCGTGCGGGTGAAGCCGTCGCGATCACCGGGCCCAACGGTGCAGGCAAGTCCACGCTGGGTCTGACCCTCGCCGGACTCCTCCCTCCCGTCAGCGGCGCCGTGTCCGCGGCCCCGGTGCTCGCGCAGGGCGCGGATCCGTCCCCGATCCGCTGGGCTTCCCGCGAACTCCTCACGCGGATCGGGATGGTGTTCCAGGAGCCGGAACATCAGCTCCTCGGCAAGACGGTGCGCGAGGAGCTCGCGGTCGGCCCCCGCGCCCTGGGTCTTTCCGAAGGCGAGATCGAGGCCCGTGTCGACGAGCTGCTCCACCGGCTGCGGCTGGCGCATCTGAGGGCCGCGAACCCGTACACGCTCTCGGGTGGAGAGAAGCGCCGGCTCACGGTCGCGGCCGCGATCGCCACGCGACCCCGGGTGCTGATCCTCGACGAGCCGACGTTCGGTCAGGACGCCCGCACCTGGGCTGAGCTCGTCGCGATGCTCGCCGCCCTGCGGGACGAGGGTTCCGCGATCGTCACCATCACCCACGATCTCGACGTGGTGCGCGCCCTGCACGCCACGCGGTTCGCGCTGGGGGCGTCGGCATGACGGCTCTCGCCCCCGCGCCCACCCGCACCGGCGTCGTCGCCCGGATCAATCCGGTCGCGAAGCTCGGGGTCAGCGCGCTCATCGCCGTGCCGCTGGTCCTCACCCTCGACCCGGTGTCGGCGGCTGTCGCGCTGGTGCTCGAAGCGGTGCTGTTCCTCTTCGCGGGCATCGGCTGGCGGGAGTTCTGGGTGCGCACGTGGCCGGTCTGGCTCGCGGCGCCGCTGACCGGTCTCACCATCGCCCTCTACGGCGAGACGAGCGGCACCGTCTACGTCGACTGGTTCGTGCTCCGCATCAGCGAGGGGTCGCTCGCGCTCGCCGTCGCCACGATGCTCCGGGTGCTCGCGATCGCCCTGCCCTCGGTGGTGCTCTTCATCACGGTCGATCCCACGGACCTCGCCGACGGCCTCGGGCAGATCCTTCGGCTTCCGGCCCGTTTCGTGCTGGGTGCGCTCGCCGGCCTGCGCATGGCCGGACTGTTCCTCGACGATTGGCGCGCCCTCGAGCTCGCCCGCCGGGCGCGCGGCGTCGCCGACCGCGGACGCATCCGCCGCTTCATCGGCATGGCCTTCGCCCTGCTTGTGCTGTCGATCCGCCGCGGCGCCAAGCTCGCGACCGCGATGGAGGCACGCGGCTTCGGGGCGGCGGGACGGCGGACGTGGGCGCGGGAGTCGCGCTTCGGCGCGCCGGAGTGGATTCTGCTCGCCGTCGGGGCCGCGATCTCCGCGACGGCGATCGCCGCTGCGGTCGCGACCGGCGCCTGGAACTTCATCCTCGGGCCGTCCTGACCCTCACCCCTTTCGGACGAGGGCCCGTAGAGGTGGCGCGAGTGGCCGGTCTAGCGTCCGCTGGAGACAGTGCCAATCGACACCGACCGAAAGGGACGTCCCATGAGCATCTCCTCCGCCGACGACCAGCCGCTCTTCACGCGGCCGGGTGAGGCCACCGTCGCACCGCGACACGTCATCCCGGATTCCGAGTCGCTTCCCGCGACGGCGAAGCAGATCGTCGAGGACGAGACCATCCTCGACGGCAACGCGCGCCTCAACCTCGCCACCTTCGTCAGCACCTGGATGGACGACGAGGCGAAGCAGGTCTACATGGCCTCCTTCGACAAGAACATGATCGACAAGGACGAGTATCCGCAGACCGCCGCCATCGAGGACAACTGCTGGCACATGCTCGCGAACCTCTGGAAGGCGCCGGACGCGGCGAAGAGCATCGGCACCTCGACCATCGGCTCCTCCGAGGCGTGCATGCTCGGCGGTCTCGCGTTCAAGCGTCGCTGGCAGCAGGCCCGCCGTGCCGCCGGCAAGGACACCTCCACGCCGAACCTCGTGATGTCGAGCGCCGTGCAGGTGTGCTGGGAGAAGTTCTGCAACTACTTCGACGTCGAACCGCGCTACGTGCCCATCAGCGAGGAGCACAAGACGCTCGACGGACACGACCTCGAGAAGTACGTGGACGAGAACACCATCGGGGTCGTCGCCATCATGGGCGTCACCTACACCGGCATGTACGAGCCGGTGGCCGAGATCGCCGCGGCGCTGGATGCGATCCAGGAGAAGACGGGTCTCGACATCCCGATCCACGTGGACGGCGCCTCGGGCGCGATGATCGCCCCGTTCCTCCAGCCCGACCTGGTCTGGGACTTCCGGTTGGAGCGCGTGCACTCGATCAGCACCTCGGGGCACAAGTACGGTCTCGTCTACCCCGGTCTCGGCTGGGTGGTCTGGCGCGACGCGCAGTGGCTGCCGGAGGACCTGGTGTTCCAGGTGAGCTATCTCGGCGGGGAGATGCCGACCTTCGCCCTGAACTTCTCCCGCCCTGGCGCTCAGGTGCTGCTGCAGTACTACCTGTTCCTCCGCCTCGGGTTCGAGGGCTACCGGGCCGTGCAGCAGGCCTCGCAGGACGTGGCGAAGTTCCTGTCCGCGGGGATCGCGAAGCTCGACGCGTTCGAGCTGTGGAACGACGGGAGCGACATCCCCGTCTTCGCCTGGCGCCTGAAGGACGGGCACACCGACAAGTGGACGCTCTACCACCTGCAGGATCGGCTCCGGATGCGCGGCTGGCTCGTGCCCGCCTACCCCATGCCCGCGGATCTCCAAGACCTCACGGTGCAGCGGATCGTCGTGCGCAACGGGCTCAGCATGGATCTGGCCGCCGAGCTGCTCGACGCCATCACCGCCGAGGTGGCCCACCTCGACGCGCTCACGGCTCCCATGCCGTCCGACCACCCCGACTCGGCGTTCCACCACTAGGGGGCCGACATGTCCGCCCCGCAGTCCGGTGCCACCGGCGCCACCTCCACGCCGCGCATCTCCCGTCCCGCCGTCGCCGTCCTCGGCATCGGCCAGCTCGCCCTGCTCACCCTCGTCGTCGTGGCGAGCCTGCGGTCCCTGCCCGCGATGGCGATCTACGGCCTCGGCAGCATCACGCTGTACCTCATCCCCGCGGTGCTCTTCCTCGTCCCCACCGCCCTCGTCGCCGCGGAGCTCGCGACGGGCTGGAAGGGCGGGGTGTACGTGTGGGTGCGCGAGGCCCTCGGCAACCGGTGGGGCTTCACCGCGGTGTGGCTGCAGTGGATCCAGAACGTCGTCTGGTTCCCGACGCAGCTCGCGTTCGTGGCCGGCGCTCTCGCCTTCGTGTTCCTCGACCCCTCGCTGTCCAGCTCCGGGTTCTTCACCGCCGTCATCATCATCGTCTGCTACTGGGGCGCCACCCTGGTCACCCTCCGCGGCGGCGATCTCTTCGCCAAGCTCGGCTCCTGGGGCGGCATCCTCGGCACGCTCTTCCCCGCGGTGCTGCTCATCGTGTTCGGCGCGGTGTGGGTCTTCAGCGGAGAGAAGAGCCAGGTGCCGCTCGAGGCCTCGGCGGTGATCCCGCCGTTCACGGGTCTCGCATCCATCGTGCTGATCGTGTCGAACGTGCTGGCCTACGCCGGCATGGAGGTCAACGCGGTGCACGTGAACCAGATGAAGGATCCGGGCAAGGGCTACCCGCGCTCGGTGTTCCTCGCCGCCGGCCTCATCCTGCTCGTCTTCATCCTGCCGACCATCGCGATCGCAGTCGCGGTGCCGAAGAAGGAGCTCGGGCTGACGAACGGCATCATGCTCGCGTTCGGGGAGTACTTCGACCACTGGGACATGGGGTGGGCGACGGCCGTGGTCTCCGCGCTCATCGCCGCCGGTGCCCTCGCCTCGGTCGTGACGTGGGTCGCCGGTCCGTCCAAGGGCGTGCTGGCGGCGGCGGAGACGGGGCTGCTCCCGCCGCTGCTGCAGAAGCGGAACAAGGCCGGGGTCCAGTCGGGCATCCTCATGCTCCAGGGGACCATCGTCACGATCCTCGCGGCGATCTTCATCATCGTGCCCAACGTCAGCGCGGCCTTCGTCGCGCTGATCGACATGGCCGCCGCGCTGTACCTCATCATGTACATGCTCATGTTCGCCTCGGCGATGGTGCTGCGGCGGAAGGCACCGGACGTCCCCCGTGCCTACCGCGTGAAGGCCCTCCCGTTCGTCGCCGGGGTCGGGTTCTTCGCCTGCCTCGCGGCGTTCCTGCTCGCCTTCATCCCGCCCGACGGCTTCACCGCGTTCCCGGCGGCCGCGTACCCGTGGATCGTCGGGGCGGTGATCGTCGTGCTCGGCGCCCCGCCGCTGCTCTTCTACGCGCTGCGGAAGCCCTCGTGGGATCGGCGCCCCGCCGACGGGAGCCTCTTGAGCGACGCGCACCCGGAGGCGTGAGCCGGGGCGGGATCAGGTCTCGTTCCAGAGGCGTCGGTAGTACTCCAGCCGGACGTGGTCGGGCTCGACGCCGTAGGCCGCGATGAGGGTGTCCTCCCAGCCGGGTCCGAAGTTCCACAGCGTGCTCATGGCGGCGACGGCGATGTCCGCCCATCGGTCGGCGACCCCGAGCGCGGCGAGGTCGACATGGGCGAGCGGGTGGCCGTCGTCGTCGAGCAGGGTGTTCGGCAGGCACGCGTCGCCGTGGCAGACCACCAGCCGGTCGACCGACGGCGGCGTGTGCAGGTCGGTCGGCACCAGCGTGCCGCGGGCGGCCGCGTTCGCGATGCGCTCCGCCGGGCTCCACGTCCACGGGCACTCCGCGACGGGGAGGGCGTCGTGCAGCAGGCGCAGGCCGAGCCCGACTGCGCGGACGGCGGTCTCGGGGGACGACGCCCAGCGCGGATCCACCGCACTGCTGCCGGGGAGGGCCGCGGTCACGAGCCACTCGTGCGCCTCATCCTCGCCCTGGGAGAGCACCTCGGGCACCGTGATCCAGGTGCGGGCCCAGCGCATCCGCTCGGCCTCGTCACGCATGTTCGCCTCGGGATCGCGGGGACCCCATTTGATGTAGCGGCCGTCGTCCGTGCGGAAGGTCAGGCCGCCGATCGCGTTGCGCCACACCGGGGTCAGCCCGGCCCCGGCGGCGAGTTCGCGCACCCGGGCGGGGATCTCGACGGAGGCTGCGGGAATGCTCACCTCCTCATCCTGCCCGACCTCCGTGTCGTAGGCTCGGGTCGACGCGGCGGGCCTGCGGTGACACCAAGAACCGCATAGGCTGGGACTGCGTTCCAGGCATGTCGCACGACGACGTTCGAAGGAGAACTTCAGATGCAGATCAGCGGACAGGGTGCCCTCGTCACCGGCGGCGCCTCCGGACTCGGGCTGGCCGCCGCCCGTCGGCTCACCGCCGCCGGAGCCCACGTCACGATCATCGACCTCGGCTCGTCGAAGGGGGAGGAGGTCGCGTCCGAGCTCGGCGGTCTCTTCGTGCCCGCGGATGTGACGAGCGTCGACGAGGTCAAGGCCGCCGTCGCCGCGGCACAGGCCGCCGCACCGCTGCGGGTCGTCGTCAACTGCGCCGGCATCGCCCCGCCCGCCAAGGTGCTCGACCGGGACGGCACGCCCGCCGTGCTCGCCGACTTCGAGCGGATCGTGCGGATCAACCTCGTCGGCACGTTCAACGTGATCTCCCAGGCCGCCGCCGTCATCGCCGCGAACGAGCTGCACGACGAGGAGCGCGGCGTCATCGTCAACACCGCGAGCGTCGCGGCGTTCGACGGACAGATCGGGCAGCCGGCGTACTCGGCGTCCAAGGGCGGCGTGCACGCCATGACGCTGCCGATCGCCCGCGAGCTCGCCCGTCACGCCATCCGCGTGTGCACGATCGCCCCCGGCATCATGGAGACCCCGATGCTCATGGGGCTTCCGCAGGAGGCGCAGGACTCCCTCGGACAGCAGGTGCCGTTCCCCGCTCGTCTCGGACGCCCGGACGAGTACGCCGCCCTCGTGCAGCAGATCGTCGAGAACGGCTACCTCAACGGCGAGACCATCCGCCTCGACGGCGCCATCCGCATGGCCCCGCGGTGACCCCTCCCGGCTTCGAATCGCCCGAATGACCCGATTCGACCCGGAAATCCAGCCAATCAAGCGATTCGAAACGAGAACCATGAGCACACTCGCCGGAAAGACCATCCTCATGTCGGGCGGCAGCCGCGGGATCGGCCTCGCGATCGCCCTGCGCGCGGCCGCGGACGGGGCGAACATCGCGATGCTCGCGAAGACGGACACCCCGCACCCGAAACTTGAGGGCACCGTGCACAGTGCGGCCGAGCAGATCCGCGCCGCCGGCGGCCAGGCCCTGCCGATCGTGGGCGACGTGCGGGACGACGACCAGATCACCGAGGCCGTCATGAAGACGCAGGGCGAGTTCGGCGGGATCGACATCGTCCTCAACAACGCCAGCGTCATCGACCTCTCCCGGTCACTCGACCTCTCCGCGAAGAAGTACGACCTGATGCAGGACGTGAACGTCCGCGGCACCTTCATGCTCTCCCGGGCCGCCGTGCCCATCCTCAAGGACGCCGAGAACCCGCACATCCTCTCCCTCTCGCCGCCCCTGAATCCCACGCCGAAGTGGCTGGGCGCGCACACCGGGTACACGCTGGCCAAGTACGGGATGACGATGGTCACGCTCGGACTCGCGGCGGAGTTCGCGGCCGACGGCATCGCCGCCAACACGCTGTGGCCGCGCACGACGATCGCGACGGCCGCGGTGCAGAACCTCCTCGGCGGCGACAAGGTGATGGCCGCGAGTCGGACCGCCGACATCTACGCCGACGCCGCCTACGCCGTGCTCACCCAGCCGGCGCGCACGTACACGGGACAGTCGCTGATCGTGGAGGACGTGCTCGAGGCGAACGGCGTCACCGACTTCTCGGGCTACGCCGCCGTCCCCGGGACTCCGGACAGCGCGCTGTTCCCGGACATCTTCCTGGACTGATGCGCTTCGACAGGCTCAGCGACCCACGCTTGGGCCCCTGAGTCCGTCGAAGGGCTAGAGCCTGTCCAAGGGCTAGAGCAGCAGGTACACGGCGCCGAGGATCGTCAGCACGATCACGATGCGGTCGAAGAGCCGCTGGTCCAGGCGCCGCGCCACCCGCAGCCCGAGCAGCGCGCCGAGCACCACGAGCGGCGCGAGGATCGCATCGGTGAGCAGCACGGGCCCGGTGAACAGTCCGATGCCGGCGAGGAACGGCACCTTGATCACGTTGATGATCGCGAAGAACCAGGCGGAGGTGCCGAGAAAGACCTGGACGGGTGTCCGCGTGGCGAGGAAGTACATCGACATGACCGGCCCGCCCGCGTTGGCCACCATGGTCGTGAAGCCCCCGAGCGTGCCGTAGACGCCGGCCAGCAGCGCGCCGCCCCGCGCCGCCGCCTCCTGCTCCGCCCGCGCCTGCCGCCATCGCCGCCACAGCGTCACGGCGATCATCAGCAGCAGGGTCACGCCGATGGCGCGGCGCACGACCCCGTCTCCGGTCAGGGCGAGGAAGGCGAAGCCGAGGAGGAGTCCGGCCACGACCGCCGGTGCGAGCCGAAGCAGCGTGGGCCAGTGGGCGTGCCGTCGATAGGCGAGGAGCGCGAAGACGTCGCCCACCATCAGCAGCAGAAGTGTCGCCGCCGTGGAGGTGCGGGCGGGGAGGACCGCGGCGAACAGGGCGATCGCGAGGATGCTGCCGCCCGGAAGAGCGGTCTTCGAGATCCCGATGACGACCGCGGCCACGCCGAGCGCGGCCCAGGCCCAGGGATCGAGTGCTGTCACCGCCGGAGCTCAGCGGCGATGGCGTCGTACCCGCGGTCGGTCGCAAGGTCCAGCGGCAGCACCCCGTCGCCGTCGCGGATGGTCGCATCGGCGCCGCCGTCGAGGAGAGCGCGCACCACCTCGACGTAGCGGGCGGACCCATCGCCGAGCACGATCGCCTCGTGCAGGGCGGTCCAGCCGAGGTTGTTGATGTGATCCGGATCGACTCCCGCGTCCAGCAGGATCTCGACCGTCGGCAGCAGGCCGCGCTCGGACGCGGGGATCAGCGCGGTGCCGCCGAAGCGGTTCGTGCTGCGGAGGTCGGCGCCGTGCGCCAGGGTCATCCGCAGGATCTCGTCATGCCCGCGGGCGCCGGCGTAGAGGTAGGCGGAGTCCTGGATGTCGTCCTTCGCGTTCACGTCGGCGCCGGCCTCGATCAGGAGACGTGCCGCGTCGACGTCGTTCGCCTTGGTTGCCGCGATCAGGGAAGTCATGCCGCCGTCGCCGCGGGCCTCGATGTCGGCACCCGTGTCGAGCGCGCGGCGGACGGCGTCACCGTCTCCCGCGGCGGCGGCGGCGAGCAGGTCGGACGTGGCGTCGGTCATGGGAACCTCCGGGATCGGTGCCGTGTGGGGCGACGAGGGTGCAGCGGTGCAGGCCGAGGCGAGGAGCAGTGTCCCCGCGAGCACGCCCACCGCCGCACTCCGCCGCATCCACATGCATCCGGTATACCAAATGATCCCGGAGGTCGACGGCTCAGCCCCGCGTGGCAGCGAGCGCGGCCGCGAAGCGCGCCGCGCGCTCCTCGATCTCGGCCCAGTCCGCGTTCGCGATCGCGGTGCCGTTCGCGAGGTCTCCACCGGCACCGACGGCGACCGCGCCGGCGGCGAACCAGTCGGCGAGGTTGTCGGGCTTCACGCCTCCCGTGGGCATCAGGGGGGCGTCGGGGAAGGGCCCGCGCAGCGCACCGAGGTAGGAGGGGCCGCCGAGGGAGGCGGGGAAGATCTTCACGACGTCGACGCCGAGTTCGAGGGCGCCCATGACCTCCGTCGGCGTCATCGCGCCGGTCATCACGACGCGGCCGGTGTCGAGCATGGTGCGCGTGAGGTCGGGGAGGGTTCCCGGGCTGACGAGGAACGCGGCACCCGCGTCGGCGGCCTGGGTCGCCTGCTCCGCCGTCGTGACGGTGCCGGCGCCGATGTACGCGGCGTCTCCGTGGCGGGCAATGAGCTCACGGATCACGGCCGGCGCGTCGGGGGTCGAGAAGGTCACCTCGATGCCGGAGACTCCGCCGCGGATGATCGCCTCCGAGGCCTCCAGAGCCAGCTCCGGCGACGGGGCGCGGAGGACGGCGAGGATGCCGGTGGTGCGGGCGCGGGCGAGACGTTCGGACATGCTGCTCCTTGATCGAGGGGGATGCGCCCATTCTTCCGCACCGCAACTTGTCATTACAAGTAGTGTCGGCCCCGCTCCGCGACAGGGATCGTGCCCAGGCGCCTCCCACCCGCATCCCGGTACCCTGGAGGGATGGCCGAGAACCCCCGCACACCCGAGACGCGCCCCGCGACCGCGCCCGCGTCGTCCCGTTCGGGGGCGATCCGCGAGACGCGGGCCCCACAGGTGCGCCCCGCGACCGAGGGGTGGACCCAGAAGAAGGACGCCGAGGGGCGCCCCCTGCTGCAGTTCGCGAGCCCGAAGCGCGGCAAGCCGCCGGTCCACCTCGCCGACCTCACCCCGGCCGAGCGCATCGACAAGGTGAAGGAGCTCGGACTCCCCGGGTTCCGCGCCAAGCAGCTCGCCACGCACTACTTCCGCCACTACACGTCCGACCCCGCGGAGATGACGGACCTCCCCGCCGGCATCCGCGACGAGCTCGTCGCCGGCATGCTCCCGCCCCTCATGACCGAGGTGCGGCGGCTGGAGACCGACCGCGGCGACACCATCAAGTTCCTCTGGCGTCTGCACGACGGCGCGCTCGTCGAGTCGGTCCTCATGCGCTACCCCGGCCGCATCACGCTGTGCGTGTCGAGCCAGGCCGGCTGCGGCATGAACTGCCCGTTCTGCGCCACGGGCCAGGCGGGGCTGACGCGCAACATGTCCACCGCCGAGATCATCGAGCAGATCGTCCGGGCCAATCGGGCCATCGCGAACGGCGAGCTGGGCGGCAAGAAGCGCGACGATCACAGCATGGAGCGCGTCTCGAACATCGTCTTCATGGGCATGGGGGAGCCGCTCGCCAACTACAAGCGCGTCATGGACGCGGTGCGCACGATGGTCGCCCCGCAGCCCGACGGTCTCGGCATGAGCGCCCGGGGTATCACCGTGTCGACGGTGGGACTCGTGCCCGCGATCCGCAAGCTCGCCGACGAGAACATCCCCGTCACGTTCGCCCTGTCGCTGCACGCCCCCGACGACCACCTGCGCGACGAGCTCATCCCCGTGAACTCGCGGTGGAAGGTCGACGAGGCGCTCGATGCGGCCTACGACTACTACGCCAAGACCGGGCGCCGCGTGTCCATCGAGTACGCCCTCATCAAGGACATGAACGACCATGCGTGGCGGGCAGACCTCCTGGCGGACAAGCTCAACCAGCGCGGTCGCGGGTGGGTGCACGTGAACCCGATCCCGCTGAACCCGACGCCGGGCTCGATCTGGACCTCGTCGGAGAAGGACGTCACGGACGAATTCGTGCGGCGGCTGAACGACGCCGGCATCCCGACGACCCTCCGCGACACCCGCGGCAAGGAGATCGACGGCGCCTGCGGGCAGCTCGTCGCGACGACCGAGGACGAGGCTGCCGCCGCGGCGATGGCCTGACCCCGGTTCGAATCGCTCACCTGGCTCCACATCCGGCCTGGATGCAACCATTCGCGCGACTCGAAGGCCCGTCCAAGGGATCTTCCACGGTATGCACAGGCGGAGTTTCGTAGATTATCGGGATGCCCTATTCCGCCCACCGCCCGGGTCGCTTCGACTCGCAGGGTCGGATCATCCTCGACGGCGACCCGAACGCCGAGACGGATGACCTCGACTTCCTGCGCGAGTACGAGCCGACCGGCGACACGTCCGCGCAGCCCGACGTCGCGTCCGACGACCCGACGCCCGAGCCGGTGACGGCGCCCGACGCTCCGGTCGACGCGGAGCCCGTCCCCGAGCGAAAGGTCCGCCCGCAGCGCGTTCGGAAGCCGCGTCGTCGTCGCACCGCCGCCGAGCGCCTCCGTGCTCTCGCGATCCTCGGCGGGGCCGAGGGCGAGATCCTCGACCGGGTCCCCGGCGAGACCCCGCGGTTCGTGCAGATGTTCTTCGTGCTCGCCGGCACCGCCCTGGTCAGCGCGATCTCCATGCTCTTCGCCCTCACGACCGGCGTGCGCGCAGCGGTCTGGCTCGCCATCCCGCTCGCGATCGTGTGGGCGCTGATCATCTTCAACCTCGACCGCTTCCTCACCTCGACCATGACGTCGACCCGCAACGTCTGGAAGCTCATCGGCCTTGCGATCCCCCGCGTGATCATGGCGGCGATCATCGGATTCGTCGTGGCGGAACCGCTCGTGCTGCAGATCTTCCACAACGACATCTCCCGCGAGGTCGCCGCGACCAACATCGTCCAGGCGCAGGCCGATCAGGAGGCACTCGAGACCGGACCCGAGAAGAAGGCGCTCGACGCGGCGTCCGAGCGCGTCGCGGCACTGGAGAACCAGGCCGCCACGGGTATCGTCGCGGGGACCGAATCGTCGTCGGCGACCGAGTCCGCCGCCCAGTCCACGGTCGACGACCTGACGGCCAAGCTCACGGAGCAGCAGGCCGTGATCGACCAGGCGCGCACGCTGTACCAGTGCGAGCTCACGGGCGAGGGCGCGGGCACCGTCCCCGGCTGCACCGGCGTGAACGGCGAGGGCGCGAGCTCTCAGGCCGCCCAGGCCCAGCTCGCCGAGGCCCAGCAGACCTACGACGCGCTCGCGGCCCAGCTCCGTACCGCGAACGAGGAGCTCGCCGCGGCCGGAAGCGCCGCCAAGGAGAACACCACGGCCTCGGAGTCCCAGAACCGTCAGCAGGCGAAGGATGAACTCCCCGCCGCGCGTGACACGTACGAGCAGGCGCTCGCGGCCTACAACGCCCGCGCGGACTCCGTGGCGCAGGGCAACGCCGGGGCAGTGGGGCTGCTGAGCCAGATCAGCGGCCTCAACCGCCTGAGTGAGAAGGAGCCCGCGATCCTCTGGGCGCACATCCTCATCGCGGCGCTGTTCTTCATGATCGAGCTGCTGCCGGTGCTGGTGAAGGTGCTCACGAGCTACGGCGACCCCAGCCTGTACGAGAAGGCGCTCGCCATCCGCAAGCAGGTCGCGCTGGACAGGGTCACGGCGGAGGGCTTCCGCGACCGCGCCGACATCGTCACCACTCCCGCCTCCGGCGCCGGGGCTCAGGCCACCTGACTCGTTTCGAGTCGCGCACTTTGCTCCATTCCGGCCGGATTCGGAGCAAAGTGGGCGATTCGAACGCGGGAGAGGCCCCCGGACCGAGACGCCACCGCGAGGGAGCGGATCAGGGCGACCGTGGACGGGGCCACCGGGGACGGGGCGGTCGGCCACGGGGTGCCGGTCACGGCGGCCTCGATGCGGGCGAGCGGTTCGCGGAGGGATGAGTCGTGCGTGCGGGCGTCGTCCTCGAGCCATGCGAGGAGCTCGCCGATGGTCCAATCCGGGTCGATTGGACCGAGATCGAGCCCGAAGCTGGTCGTGAGAACTGTCATTGGTCCAGAATCGGATCTCATGGACACCCTCGACAGGGCCAATGCGGTGCCGGTGGCCCACGGATCGGTCCCCGGGCCCCTCGTCCAGGCCGGGGAGGTGTCCGCGACCGCCCTCGCCGCACGCCTCGGCCGCTGGGCGCACGGCGACGGCACGCTCTCCACGCGACTCGCCGCGGCGATCGCCGCCCTGATCAGCGGCGGTGAGCTGCGCCCCGCCGACCGCCTGCCTGCCGAACGCGCCCTCGCCGCGGTGGTCGCGGTCTCGCGGGGCACGGTCGTGTCCGCCTATGCCTCTCTCGCCGAGCAGGGCCTCGTCGAGCGCCGGCAGGGCAGCGGAACGAGGGTCTCGGGCGCGAGGACGGCGCCCGCGGCTGACCGCCGTCCCGGCCGCGGCGAGGCCCTGTTCTCGGCTCTCCCCAACGCGATCGATCTGCTCCGCACGGTGCCGCAGATCCCGGACCTCGGTGTCCAGCTCATCCGCGACCACCAGCCGCGGCTCGACCTCGCCCTGCTCCCGGAGACCGACCCGGCCGGGCTCCCCGCGCTCCGCGAACTCATCGCCGACATGTACCGTGCCGAGGGGACGCCGACCACGCCCGAGCAGATCCTCGTGACCCATGGCGCGCAGCAGGCCATCAGCCTCGTAGTCAACGCGCTCGTGGAACCGGGTGACGTCGTGCTCGCGGAGGAGATCACCTGGCCGGGCGTGACCGACTCCGTGGGGCTGCGCGGTGGCACCGTGCACGGCGTGCCGATGGGCGCGGACGGCCTCGACGTCGACGCGCTGGAGCAGGCGATGGCCCGGCTTCGTCCTGTGCTCGTCGCGCTCAATCCGCACCACCAGAATCCGACGGGGACGCGACTTCCCGCGGCGGCCCGGCACCGCGTGGCCGAGCTCGCCGCGCAGTACGGGGTCCCCGTGATCGAGGACCGTGTCGTCGCCGGGATCTCGTTCGACGGGGTCGTGCCGCCCACGCTCGCGTCGGAACGGCCGGATGCCCCGGTACTCGTCGTCGAGTCCGTGTCGAAGTGGGCCTGGGCCGGGCTGCGGATCGGGTGGCTGCGGGCCGACCCCGTGCTGGTGCGGAGGCTCCGGGGTGCCCGGCAGCTTGCCGACCAGTCCACGAGCGTGCCCGGCCAGCTCCTCGCGCTCGACCTCATCGCGCACGCGACGGAGCTCCGCCGCGCCAACAGCCGCGTGCACCAGCAGCGGCTCCTCCTGCTGCAGGAGCTGATGGCCGCGCACCTCCCTGACTGGACCTCCGACGCCCCACGGGGTGGACTCGCGCTGTGGGCGGCGCTGCCTCGCGGCTCCGCATCGGCTCTCGCGCGCGTCGCCGCGGCGCACGGGGTCTCGATCGCGGGCACCGGGGCCTTCGCGGTCTCGGCCGCCGCGCCGGACGACCATGTGCGCCTGCCGTTCACCGCGCCGGACGACGTGCTCACCGAGGGAGTGCGCCGCCTGGGCGACGCCTGGCGCGAGTACCGGGAGACTCTCAGCAGCCCTGCCTAGGGTGACCGCATGACACCGGTGCCGCGCCCCACCCTCTGGATCTGCGTCGCGGGCGTGCTCGCCGTCACCGCGTACGCCGCCCTCGCCGCGGTGCAGATCCTCGTGCT
Source organism: Microbacterium sp. LCT-H2 (assembly GCF_001866135.1). Lineage (GTDB taxonomy): Bacteria > Actinomycetota > Actinomycetes > Actinomycetales > Microbacteriaceae > Microbacterium. Next base: position 73,203 of record NZ_MODW01000004.1, on the reverse strand, counting down.
CAATCCGCTCGCCGCGGCCCCGGGCGGCCTCTCGCTCGACGAGGTCCGGGCCGCGATGTCGAACGCCGGGGAGAGCCTCATGCCGCCGACGGTCCTCGGCATCCTCGGTGCGGGCGTGTGCCTGGCCATCGGGACGGCCGTCGTCTGCCTCCTCACCCGGGCGCCCGCGGTGGTCGCCGGCATGACGTTCCTCGCGCTGCTCATGGGCGGGGCGCCGGCCTACTTCGTCGCGTCGTTCGGCCCGGGCATGGGCCTCGCCGACACCTTCGGGATCAGCGGCGCCGATGCCTCCCCCTGGGCCCTGCCCCTGTACGCGGTCAGCGCGCTCTCCGCGGTCGGCGTGCTGGTCGGGGCCGCGATCACATCCGGCCGCCGTGGGCCGACCCCTGCCACGGCCTGACGATCGCGGCCGATCCGGCCCGCCGTTCCCCTGGCGGGACTAGCGTGGGTCCATGGTCAACTATCGCTATCTCGGCAACAGCGGTCTCAAGGTCTCGGAGATCACGTACGGCAACTGGGTCACGCACGCCTCGCAGGTCGAGGACGACGCCGCGGTCAAGACCGTGCACGCCGCCCTGGACGCCGGCATCACCACGTTCGACACCGCGGACACCTACGCCAACACGGCCGCTGAGGTCGTGCTTGGCAAGGCGCTGGAGGGCCAGCGTCGCGAGAGCCTCGAGATCTTCACCAAGGTCTACTTCCCGACCGGCCCCAAGGGCCCGAACGACACCGGCCTGAGCCGCAAGCACATCTTCGAGTCGATCAACGGTTCGCTGACGCGTCTCGGCACCGACTACGTCGACCTGTATCAGGCGCACCGCTTCGACTACGAGACCCCGCTGGAGGAGACGTTCCAGGCCTTCGCCGACGTCGTCCGTCAGGGCAAGGCGCTCTACATCGGCGTCTCGGAGTGGACCGCGGAGCAGCTCCGTGAGGGGCACGCCCTGGCGAAGCAGCTCGGCATCCAGCTCATCTCCAACCAGCCGCAGTACTCCATGCTGTGGCGGGTCATCGAGGGCAAGGTCGTCCCCACGTCGGAGGAGCTCGGCATCTCGCAGATCGTCTGGTCGCCGATGGCGCAGGGCGTGCTGAGCGGGAAGTACCTCCCGGGTCAGCCGGTGCCGGAGGGGTCTCGGGCGACGGATCAGAACTCGGGTGCGGGCTTCATCAAGAGCTTCCTGCAGGACGACATCCTCACCGCGGTGCAGCGTCTCAAGCCGATCGCGGAGCAGGCGGGGCTGTCGATGCCGCAGCTCGCGATCGCGTGGGTGCTGCAGAACCCGAACGTCGCGGCGGCCCTCGTCGGCGCCTCCCGTCCGGAGCAGCTCGCCGACACGGTCAAGGCCTCCGGCGTGAAGCTCGACGCCGACACCATGACCGCGATCGACGAGGCCCTCGGCGACACGGTCAACCGCGACGCCGAGCACACGTACTCGGTGTCGCCGAAGTCCCGGCTCGTCTAGGCCTTCGAATCGCGCAAATGGTCCCATTCCGTCCGGGAATGGGACCATTTGCGCGATTCGGGCGGGTTACTCCTTGACGGCCCCGGCCGTCAGGCCCTGGACGATCCAGCGGCTGGCGAGGGCGAACATCACCATCGTCGGGAGGATCGTCAGCACGGCCGCGGCGCTCATGGAGCCCCAGTCGATGTTGAACGTCGAGATGAAGCCGTTCAGTGCCGAGGGCACGGTGCGGTTCGCGTCGGTGTTCATCAGCACGACCGACAGGAACAGCTCGTTCCAGCAGTTCACGAAGTTGAAGATGAACGCCGCGATGATGCCGGGGGTCATCACCGGCACGAGCACCCGGAACAGGGCGCCGAGACGCGAGCAGCCGTCGATCATCGCCGCCTCCTCCAGCGCGTCGGGGACGTTCTCGAAGAAGCCCCGCAGCATGACCGTGGAGAACGGGATGCAGATCGCGATGTAGACGAGGATGAGGCCCGGCTTGGTGTCGACGAGGCCGAGGTCGGTCATCATCGAGTACAGCGGTCCGAGGGCGATGAACGCCGGGATCATCTGCGTCAACAGGAACGCGATGAGCACCGCCCCCTTGCCGCGGAACTCGAACCGCGCCAGCACGTAGGCGCTGAGCAGGGCGATGAGCGTCGCCACCGCGCCCGCCGACACCGCCACGATGGCCGAGTTCGCCAGGAACGTCCCGAACGAGCTCTTCTCGAACAGGCTCGTGAAGTTGTCGAGCGAGGGTTCGCTCGGCCAGTACTCGATCGGGAAGCGGTTGATGGTCCCGGGCGACTTGAACGCGGTGAGCGTGATCCAGTACAGCGGGAACAGCGTGACGAGCAGCCACAGCCCCAGGCCGACGATACGCACCACGCCGCCCACCGTGACGCGGGGCCTGGGACGCGGGGCGGCCTTCGGGTCGGGCACCGTGATGCGACGGGTCTCCGTGACCGAGGATCCGGTCCGGACGGATGAGGTGATGGTCATCGCTGCACTCTCCGCATCGCCATCAGGTAGAACGCGCAGAACACCATGAGGAACGCCACGACGATGAGCCCGATGGCGCTCGCGATGCCGTAGTTGCCCTGCTGCGTGTAGTTGATCATCCACGTCGTGATGATGTGGGTCTGGTTGGCCGGGCCGCCGTTCGTCATCGCGTAGATGATGTCGGGGAAGTTGAAGATCCAGATCACGCGCAGCAGGATCGTCAGCAGCAGCGTCATCGAGATGTAGGGGATGATGATCGAGAACAGCTGCCGCACCTTGCCGGCGCCGTCGAGGCTCGCCGCCTCCAGCATCTCGTCCGGCACCGACTGGAGAGCGGCCAAAATCATGATCGCGAAGAAGGTCACGCCGTACCAGATGTTCGCGACGATCACGGCGAGCATCGCGAGCTTCGGGTCGGCCAGCCACGGCAGCGGGGCGTCGATCAGACCGGCCTTCATGAGCAGGTCGTTGACGACGCCGAACTCGGCGTTGAACATCCAGCGGAACAGCATGCCGATGAGGAAGCCGGACACCGCCCACGGGAAGAACACCAGCGCCTGGTAGAGGCCGCGGAAGCGGAACCGCTTGCGCAGGGCGAGCGCGATGAGGAACCCGATCACGAGCTGCGGCACGAGCGAGCCGACCACCCAGAGCACCGAGTTCCAGGCCACGGTCGGGAACGCCGGGTCGCGGAAGACGGCGAGGAAGTTGTCGAAGCCGACGAACGGCGTCGACGTGAGATCCCACAGGTTCCAGTCGTGGAACGCCATGCGGGCGCCCTGCAGCATCGGCCAGTAGGTGAACCAGCAGACGAAGACGATCGCGGGCGCGAGGAAGGCCAGCAGCGTGAGGGCGGTGCGGCCCCGGAAGGGGCGGCGACGCGATGCCGGGGAGGCCCCGCCGGCGGTGCCGACGGAGCCCCCTTCACGGATGGTGCGGGCCACGGATCAACCCTTCTCCGCGGCGTACTTCTCGGTCCAGAACGCGTCCCACGAGGCGAGGAGGTCCTTGGTGGACATGTTGCCGAGCAGCACGCTCTGCACGTCCTGGTCGGACTTCTGGATCCACTCGGTCCACCAGCTCACGCCGCGCGGCTGCCGCACGTTGACGTAGGTCTCCGGGTCCTCGGTCATGGTGACGTAGCTCGTCCAGGGGCCGGTGGAGTAGAACTCGTCGTCCGCGGCGGCCGCGATGATCGGGACGAGGCTGTTCGCCTGCGCGAACTCGGTGGCGGGCTCGGCGGACGACAGGAACTCGACGAGCTTCACCGCGGCCTCCTTGTGCTCGCTGTTCTCCGCGACACCCCAGCCGGCGACGGCGAGGGGCTGTGCGGCCTTGCCGGACGGGCCGACGAGCAGCGGCGCGGTGTCCCACTGGTCCTCGGTCAGCGAGGAGTCCTGCACCGTCGCGATGACCTCCGGGTCCTGCAGGAGGAAGGCCGTGGTGCCGTTGGTGAACCCGGCGACCATCTCGGGGTAGCCCCACGAGACGGCGGACGGCGGCGAGGCTTCCTTGAACAGGTCGAAGTAGTCGTCGACGGCCTCCTGCGCTTCGGGGGCGGCGAAGATCGTCGAGCCGTCCTCCATGAGGAACGCGTCCTCCGTGTCGAGGCCGTCGATCGTGTAGGCCTCGATCGCGGCGACGACGTTGCTGTTCGCGTTCTGACCGCCACGGAACGCGTACCCGTAGATGTTGTTCGACGGGTCCTGGATCGCCGACGCCTGCTCCAGCAGGTCCTTCCAGCTGTGCGGCGGGCCGTCGAAGCCGGCCTGCTCGACGAGGTCGGTGCGGTAGAACAGCGACAGGCCGTAGAAGCCGTAGGGGACGAAGTAGCTCTTGCCGTCCTCCGCGACCGAGGCGGACTGCGCGTTCTCGGTCAGCGCGTCCCAGCCGTCCCACTTCTTCAGATCGGCACCGAGGTCGTAGAGCCAGCCGTTGTTCGCGAACGGCCCGACGGTGATGTCGCGCACCTCGAGCACGTCGACGCCCTTGCCGGACTGCAGCATCTGCTGGATCTTCTGGTCGGCCTGCTCGGTGGGCGGGGAGACCAGGGTGACGGTGATGTCGGGGTTGTCCTTCTCGAACTCGTCGAGCAGTCCGCGGAGTAGCTCGGTGCGCGCCGGATTCGTCAGGCTCTCGACCATCTGGAGGGTGACGCTGCCGTCGCCGCCGGACGAGCCGGAGCCTCCGGAGCAGCCGGTGAGTGCGAGGACGGCGACGGTGCCGACTCCGGCTGCGGTCGTCAAGATCTTGTTCTTCACGATGTGCCTCTCGGTGGGGGTGGGTGGGTGTTCGGGTGGGTCGTGCGGGAGGTGATGCGGGTCAGGGGAGGATGAGGGCGTCCGCGGGGCGGATGCCGGCGCGGCGCAGGATCGCGGGGACGCAGCGCTCGACGAACGCCTCGATGTCGGACGCCTCCGTGTACAGGTGCGCGGAGAGGCGGAAGTAGCCGACGCCGCGGAAGCTGGTGAACGCGGTCTCCACGCCGACCTCGTCGAGGAGGTCCATGCGCAGCGCGTCGGCCTCCTCGCGGGTGGCGCCGAGGCCGAGCGGCAGCCGGATGAGCCGCATGGACGGCACCGGGGAGGGGAGCGGGGTCAGCGGGTCCTCGTCGCTGAAGGGGCGCAGGGCTTCCGCGATGAGCTCGGCACCGGCGTCGGCACGTGCGGCCATGGCGTCGCGGGCGGCCGCCCATCCGAACTCGGCCTCGATGAACTCGATCGCGGTGGGGGTGGCGAGGTAGGTCGTCGCGTCGATCGTGCCCTGCGTGTCGAAGCGCTCGGGGTACGGCTCGCGCGCGGCCCAGGAGTCGATCAGCGGCCAGAGCTCGTCGCGGTCGGGGGCGGTGGTGACGAGGAGGGCGGAGCCGCGCGGGGCGCAGGGCCACTTGTGCAGATTGCCGAACCACCAGTCGCCGCCGGCGGCGGCTGCCGCGTCCGGGATGAGACCGGGAGCGTGGGCGCCGTCGACGAGGGTGCGCACGCCGCGCTCGGCCGCGAGGTCGGCGATGCGGCGGGTGGGCAGCAGGCGGGCGGTGGGCGAGGTGATCTGGTCGACGACGAGCAGCCGGGTGCGCGGGGTGAGGGCGTCGGCGAAGAGCTGCACGATCTCGTCGTCATCCGCGAGCAGGGGCAGGGCGACCGTGCGGACGGAGGCGCCGAAGCGTCGGGCGAGGCGCTCGGCGCCCATGGTGATGGCGCCGTAGCCCTGGTCGGTCACGAGGATCTCGTCGCCGCTGTCGAGCTGGAGGGCGTTGTAGACGACGGTGGCCGCGGCGGAGGCGTTGGGCACGAACACGCTGTCCTCCGCGCGCGCTCCGACGAACGGGGCCGTCCGCTGCCTGGCGTCCTGCACCCGCTCCGCGATCCGAGGGAACCACTCGACGGGGCTCAGGTCGGCGCGGCGGCGCAGCGCGTCCTGGTGGGCGACCACCACCGACGGCACGGCCCCGAACGACCCGTGGTTGAGGTGGATCACGGTCGGGTCGAGCGGCCAGGCGTCGCGCGCCCGCAGGCCGGAGTTCAGCGTGAGCGGAGCGGGGAACTGCGGAGCGGGCATCGGACCTCATCGATGAGTGGGGGCGAGTTGTTGCACAACTTTGCCACACGCCTTCGCTTTTGGCTACGAAACCGGAGAGATGAAACATAGTTGTCATACGAGTTTGCGGCGACCGGTGTGTCCGACAGACTTCACGAGGGATGGGGGAGTGGCAGAGAGGATGACGATGAGCGCACTCGACACGGCGCTGCACGGCCTGCGGGCTCTCATCGCCGACGGTGCCCTGCGCCCCGGCGACCGGCTGCCGAGCGAGGGGGAGCTGTGCGAACGGCTCGGCGTCTCACGGGGATCGCTCCGCGAAGCCATCCGCACCCTCGCCGCACTGGGCGTGCTGGAGACGCGGCACGGCTCCGGCAGCTACGTCAGCGAGCTCCGCGCCGCCGACCTCATCGGCAGTCTCTCCCTCACGGTCGGACTGCTGCCGATGGCCGGGGTGCTGGAGCTGACGGAGCTCCGACGGGTGCTCGAGCCGCATGCGGCGGCGCTCGCCGCGGCCCGGATCGACGAGCACACGGTTGCCGCGCTCGACGCGGTGCTCACCGAGATCGAGTCGACGACGGACTTCGAGGCGCAGTCCCGCCTCGACCACGAGTTCCACATGGCCATCTCGTCGGTGGCGGGCAACGAGGCCCTGACGAGCCTGATCGACGTGCTGCGCTCCCGCTCCCGTGCCTACCGGATCTCCGACCCGGAGGATGCCGCGGAGCTCAAGATCCACTCCGACGCCGGTCACCGCGCGATCCTGCGCGGCCTCGCCGCCGCGGATCCCGTCGCGGCCTCGGCCGCCGCGTCCGCCCACGTCGCCTACACCGAGTACTGGGTGCGGCGGTACTCCGGCCTCTGACTCCCGTTCGAATCGCCCGATTGGTCCCATCCGGCGGCCGGATGGAGCCATTCAGGCGATTCGAACGGGGGTCAGCCGAGGTTGATGTCGACCTGGATCTCCGACGCGAGGCGCTCGAGGTCGGCACGCAGGGCGTCGAGGTCGACCGTCGGCGGGACCTTCGCGATCACCGACGCCTCGAACAGCCGCCCGCCGGCCATCGCGGCCTCCCGGGTCTCGGTCGTGAGCTCCTCGATGCTCAGGGCGTGCGCGTTCAGCACCGCCGACACCTCGCGCACGATCCCGGGGCGGTCGTTGCCGAGCACCTGCATCACGAGCAGCTGCTCCTCGTCCTCGGATGGCCCCGGCGTGCCGGTGAGCACCGAGAGCGTGAGCAGACCCTGGCCCTGGATCCCGCGGAGCGCGGTCTCGAGCTCCCCGGTGCGCTCCGTCGGCACGGACACCTCGATGACACCCGCGAACGTGCCGGCGAGCTCGGCGAGGGAGCTGTTCTCCCAGTTGCCGCCATGGGCATCGACGACATCGGCGACGGCGGCCACCAGGCCCGGACGATCGGCACCCGCGACAGTGAGGATGAGTGTGGTCATGGGGTCAGCGTAACCCGAGGATCACTCCGCCCAGACCCCGGTCTCCAGGAACCGCTCCAGCCGCGCACGGTGCGGCGCGAGATCCCACCCCTGCTGTGCCACCCAGTCGTCCGAGTAGTACGTGCCGGCGTACCGCACACCGCTGTCGCAGATCAGGGTCACGACGCTGCCGGTCTCGCCCGCGGCACGCATCCGGGCGATGAGCTGGAACGCGCCGTAGAGGTTCGTGCCGGTGGAGCCGCCCGCCCAGTGCAGGGTGCGCTCGCGGAGGAGGCGGATCGCGGCGATGGAGCCCGCGTCCGGCACCTGGATCATCTCGTCGATCACGGACGGCACGAAGGAGGCCTCCACCCGCGGCCGCCCGATGCCCTCGATGCGGCTCGGGCGTCCGGCGGGCGGGTCGACCGTGCCCGCCCAGCCGTCGTAGAAGGCCGAGCCCTCGGGGTCGACGACGGCGATCCGGGTGTCATGGCGGCGGTACTTCACGTAGCGGCCGAACGTGGCGCTGGTGCCCCCGGTGCCGGCGCCCGTGACGATCCAGCGGGGGATCGGATGCCGCTCCTGGGCGAGCTGGCCGAACACGCTGTCCGCGATGTTGTTGTTGCCGCGCCAGTCGGTCGCACGCTCCGCGTAGGTGAACTGGTCGAGGTAGTGCCCGGTGCAGTCCGCCGCCAGGCGCTGCGCCTCGGGGGACATGTCCTCCGCGCGGTCCACGAAATGGCAGGTGCCGCCGTAGAACTCGATGAGGTCGATCTTCTCCTGCACCGTCGACCGGGGTACGACGGTGATGAAGGTCAGCCCCAGCATCCGGGCGAAGTAGGCCTCCGACACCGCGGTCGACCCGCTCGACGACTCCACGAGGGTGGTGTCCTCGTGGATGCGCCCATTGACGAGCCCGTAGAGGAGGAGCGAGCGCGCGAGGCGGTGCTTGAGCGAGCCGGTCGGGTGCACCGACTCGTCCTTGAGGTAGAGGTCGATGCCCCACTCCGGCGGCAGCGGGAACAGGTGCAGGTGCGTGTCGGCGCTGCGGTTGGCATCTGCTTCCAGCAGGGCGATCGCGGTGCTGGTCCAGTCGCTCATGCCCTTGAGCGTACCGGGGCCGGGGTCAGCCCACCGTGCCCGCGGGGGAGGCGCCGCCCGATCCGTCCACGTGCATCAGCGACGCCTGGGACTGCTCCTGCTGGAGCTGGAACTCGAAGCGCGAGCGGTCGCCACGGTGATACGCGATGAAGTACTCGATCGGCAGCCCGTCCTCACTGCGGCTGATGCTGCGCAGGCGGAGGAGGGCGGAGCCGGCACTCACACCGAGATGCTGGGCCTGCTCGTGCGTGGCGACCGTCGCCTCGGCGGAGCGGACGCCGTGCGTGGCGATGATGCCGTGGTCGGCGAGCAGCCGGTACAGCGACGCCTCGGTGAGGTCGGCGCCGAGCGTCACCGCGCCCACCGCCTCCGGCATCCACGTGGTGGAGAGCGACCAGGGCTCGCCGTCGACGTGCCGCAGTCGCTCTAGCACGATCACCGGCGATCCGACCGGCACCTCCAGCGCCAGGGCGACCTCCTCGTCGGCGACGGTCTGCTCGTGCCGGAGGACGTCGCTGTGCACGTGGCCGCCGCGCCGCTCGACGTCGTCGTACAGCCCGACGAGCGTGTGCACGAGACTCTCGCTCGTGCGCGGGCGGGAGACGAAGGTGCCCTTGCCCTTCACCCGCTCGACGAGTCCCTCGTGCTCGAGCTGGGCGAGCGCCTGGCGCACGACCGTGCGGGAGATGCCGTAGCGCTCGCACAGCCGGTGCTCGCCGGGAAGAGGGTCGCCCGGCTGCAGACCGTCGCGGGCGATGCCGTCGATGATGAGCTGCCGGAGCTGGTCGTACATCGGCGCCGCGCTGTGGCGGTCGATCGCATCCTCGATGAGGGACATCAGTACGCCACCCCCGCGTGCAGGATCACGTTCGCGTACGGCGTGAACTCCCCCGAGCGCACGAAGGCGCGGGCTGCGTGCGTGCGCTGCTTGAACTCGACGTGCGGGACGAGCTCGATCTCGAACTCCGCATCGGCGAAGCGCTCGCGCAGGGCGTCCAGCACCTCCGGGCTCTTCTCGGCGACCTCGGCCGACACCGTCGCCCCCTCGACCACGAGCTCCGCGAGCACCGTGTCGAGCACGTCGAGGAAGGCGGGGGCACCGGGACGGTAGGCGAGGTCGATGCGCTCGGAGCCCGGCGGGATCGGCAGCCCGGCGTCGGTCACGACGATCAGATCGGTGTGCCCGGTCTCGCTGATGACGCGGGAGAGCGCCGGGTTGATCGTGGTCGAGGTCTTGCGCATCGTGTGCTCCTGGTTCAGTTCGCGACGGCGGCCGCGGTGCGCGCGGCGAGGAAGGCCTCGACGTCGGCGCGGTGGGGGAGGCTCGGTGAGGCCCCCTGCTTCGTGACGGTGAGGGCGCCCGCGGCGGTCGCCAGCCGCACCGCGTCGGTGAGGGCCGCTCCACTCGCGAGCGCGGCACCGAGGTAGCCGGCATAGGCATCGCCCGCGGCGGTGGTGTCGACGGCCTCCACGGGGAACGGCGGGACGACGGTGGCCCCCTCGGCGGTGACGACGCACGACCCCTGCCCGGCCAGGGTGATGACCGCGGCGCCCACGCCCTGCTCCAGGAACCAGTGCCCGGCGCGCTCGGCGGAGGCGGCGTCGGTCACCTCGATGCCGCTGATGAGCGACGCCTCCGTCTCGTTCGGGGTGACGATGTCGATGCTCCGCCAGATCTCCGGTGCCAGCTCCGCCGCCGGTGCCGGATCGAGGATCACGGTCATCCCGTGCTCGCGACCGCGCGCGGTGATGTGGGCGGTCAGGGCGGACGGGGTCTCGAGCTGGGTGAGCAGGACGGAGGTCGTCGGGGCGAGAGCCGCGAGGGCCTCGTCGATCTGCGCCGTGCTGAGGGCGGCGTTGGCGAGCGGCACCATGACGATGTCGTTCTGCGCGGAGGCGTCGACACGGATGTGCGCGATGCCGGTCGGGCCCGGCACGGTGCGCAGATGCGCCAGGTCGACGCCGGCCGCGGCGAGCCCGTCCACCACCAGGTCGTGGAACAGGTCGTCGCCGACGCAGCCGACGAAGCTCGTGCGGGCTCCGGAGCGTCCGGCCGCGACGGCCTGGTTCGCGCCCTTGCCGCCGAGCATCAGCGTGAACTCGTCGCCGAGGATGGTCTCGCCGCGTGCGGGAAGCCGCTGGGAGAAGGTCGTGACGTCGGCCGTCACGCTGCCGACGATGACGACGCCGGAGCGGTCGCCGGGGTGTGCGGGTGTCATCTCGCTCCTGATCCTCCTCGACAGCGCGGGACTCCCGTCCTTTGACAAGGTTCGGGAGCTGTCATTACATTAGCCGAAGCCCCACCTGTAACGACAGGTTGCCCGCGAGGAGACCCCGATGACCGCGATCGCGCCCCGCCTGTACGTCGACAGCGCCGACACCGACCGCGTCTCGCGGCTCCTCTCCGCCGGGGTGGTGCACGGCGTGACGACGAACCCCACGATCCTCGAACGCGGCGGGCGGACGGCCGCGGAGATCCCCGACCTCTACGCGCGCTGGGTGGACGAGGGCGCACGGGAGGTGTTCTTCCAGACGTGGGGCGGCGACACGGACTCCTTCCTCCGGAACGCGGAGGGCATCCGTGCGCTCGGCGACCGGGTGGCGGTCAAGGTGCCCGCGACCGCAGCCGGTTTCGCGGCGGCCTCGGCCCTCGTCCGCGACGGGGCCACGGTCCTCGTCACGGCGGTCTACTCGGTCGCGCAGGCGCTCGCGTGCGCCTCGATCGGCGCCCAGTACATCGCGCCCTACCTCGGGCGCATGCGCGACGCGGGCATGGACGGCGACGCGCTCATCGCCCGGATGCAGGAGATGTGCGCGGGCAGCGACGCCAACGTCCTCGCCGCCTCCCTGCGCTCGGCCGACCACATCACGGGGCTCCGCGCGGCCGGCATCCCGTATTTCACCGCCGCGCCCGACGTGCTCGACGAGCTGCTGTTCCACGAGGTGAGCGACAGCTCGGCGGCGGAGTTCGACGCCGCGATGCAGCGCCTCGGGGCCTGACGGCTCAGGCCGACGCGGCCTGTCGCAGCCACCGCTCGACACCCGCGATGTGGGCCGTGGCGAGGGAGGTCGCCAGTGCCGAGTCGCGCTGGGCGATGGCATCGGCGATGGCGCGGTGCTCCGACAGGGTGCGCTCCACGGCGCCGCCCTCCGTGAGACCCCGCCACACGCGCGCCCGGACTGTCTGGCTGCTCAGGTGCTCGATGAGGCTCGCGAGGTAGGCGTTGCCCGCCATGCCCACGATCTCGCGGTGGAAGCGGATGTCGTGATCGACGAGCTCCTCGATCCCGACGGACGCGTCGACGGCCTCCACCTCCTCCTGCAGGGCCGCGATCGCCTCATCCGTGCCGAGGGTCGCCGCGAGACCGGTGGCCTGCGATTCGAGCATCCGGCGGACGGCGAACATCTCCAGCATCGAGTCGTCGTCGTGCATGTCCACGACGAACGCGATCGCCTCCAGCAGGAGGTGCGGCTCCAGGCTCGTGACATAGGTGCCGTCGCCGCGCCGCACGTCGAGGACGCGGATGACCTCCAGCGCCTTGACCGCCTCGCGCATGGAGTTGCGGGAGAGGCCGAGACGCTCGGACAGCTCCTTCTCCGGGGGCAGGCGATCGCCGGGGGCCAGTTCGCCCGACACGATCATCGCCTTGATCTTCTCGATCGCCTCGTCCGTGACTGCCATGGCGCTCATCCTCGCACAACATCCGATGTCTGCGGCAGGATGGGGACATGCGCATCCTCGACTCGCACCTGCACCTGTGGGACCCGGAAGCCCTCGGGTACACGTGGCTCGAAGGGCCGCTCGCGGGGCGCTTCGGCGCCGACGAGCTCGAGCGTGCGCGGGTGGAGCGGGCGACGGACGAGCGGGCCGTGTTCGTGCAGGCCGAGACCACCGAGGACGACTTCCTCGCGGAGGTGCGGTGGGTGGCCGGGCAGGCGGAGCGCCTCGGGGTGGTCGGCATCGTCGCCGGCGCTCGGCTCGACCGCGGGACCGACACCACGGTGCACCTGGAGAGTCTCACCGCGGAGCCCCTGGTGGTCGGGGTGCGTCACCTGCTGCAGGGGGAGCCGGACGGCGCGATGCTCTCGTCGGCCTTCATCACCGGAGCCCGGGAGGTCGCGGCGCACGGGTGGACCTTCGACGCGTGCGTGCGGGCGGGGCAGCTCCCCGACGTCGCACGACTGTCGGGCGCGATCCCCGAGCTGCGGATCGTGCTCGACCACCTGGGTAAGCCGGAGGTCGGGACGGCTTCTGCTCCGCGCACGCCCTCGGTGGAGTGGGAGCGTGACCTCGCCGAGCTCGCGCGACACCCCGGGGTGTTCTGCAAGGTGTCCGGGCTGCCCGCGGAGGCCGGAGGGGACTGGAGCCTCGCGCAGCTCGAACCCTTCCTCGACACCGCGGCCGACGTCTTCGGTCCCGAGCGCCTGATGTGGGGGAGTGACTGGCCCGTGTCGGCGGTCGGTCCCGCGGAGCCGGGTGGCACGCAGCCTCCCGCCGACGGCACGCCCACCTATCAGCCGACCGCGCGCAGCCGCTGGGCCGACGCCGTGGCGACGTGGGCCTCCTCCCGCGGCATCGATCACGACGCCCTCTTCCACGCCACCGCCACCTCCGTCTACTCCCCCTAACCCCCACCCCCTTTCGCGGGGAGTGCAATATGCCACCTCCGGAGCCCCGTCCGGGCCCGTTTCTGATCCCGGCCGGATGGGTGCCGTAACGCTCACGGTCGTCCCGCCGGGGCGCCTCGGGGCGTGCCGGGTGGGAAACGGTCCGCGGCAGCGGGACCGGGGAACGATCCTGATCCCGCCCGCGCGGCGAGGCGGCGTGCGGGATGAGAAAGGGGCCTGGGGATCGGGATGGAGGGGCGGTTCTGATCCCGAATGGTGAGGTGGGCGGGGAGCGGGCGGCGTGCGGGATGAGAAAGGGGCGTGCGGGGCGGGGCGGGGGAGCGGGATTGATCCCGGCTGGGGGCGGAACGGCGGGACGGGACGGGGACGGCCCGGGGTCTCGCGGGGAGACACCGGGCCGTCGGGAAGATCGGGTCACTCGGGGCGGAGGCGGAGCTGCGCCATCCCCCCGTCGACCTCGATGAAGGTGCCCGTGGTGGAGCCCGCGGCGGGGCTCACGAGGTAGGCCACGGCGGCGGCGACCTCGTCCGGGCTCACCAGGCGTCCGTGGGGCTGTCGTGCCTCCAACGCGGCCCGCTCTGCGGCGGGGTCGGCCGCGGAGTCGAGCAGGCGTCCGACCCAGGGGGTGTCCGCGGTGCCGGGGTTGACCGCATTGACGCGGATGCCCTCACGCAGGTGGTCGGCGGCCATCGCGCGGGTCAGGGCCGACACGGCGCCCTTCGACGCGGAGTACAGCGCCCGCTGCGGGAGCCCGGTGGTCGACGCGATCGAGGCCGTGTTGCACACCGCGGCGGCCGGGGACTTCCGCAGCCAGGGCAGTGCCGCCGACGTCACCCGCGCGATGCCGGTGACGTTGATGGAGAGGACGCGCGCCCACTCGTCGTCGTCGTTCGCGGCGATGTCGCCCTGTGCACCGATGCCGGCGTTGTTGACGACGATGTCGATGCGGCCGAAGCGCTCGGCGACGGCGGCCACGGCGGCGTCCACGCTCGCGCGGTCGGAGACGTCGGCGGTGAACGCGGCGAAGCGCTCGTCGGCGTGGGTGGTGTCGCGGTCGAGGACCGCGACGGTGACGCCGTCCGCGTGCAGACGGTCGGCGATCGCCGCGCCGATGCCGGAGGCGCCACCGGTGACGATGGCCACGAGGCCTTCCGTGCCGGCGTCGGGTCCCTGAGCCTGTCGAAGGGTCACTTCTCTGCCTCCCATGCGATGAAGTCCTGGCGCTGACGGCCGAGGCCGTCGATCTCGATCTCGACCACGTCGCCCGCGCTGAGGTAGGGGTATTTGCCGGACAGGGCCACGCCCTGCGGGGTGCCGGTGAGGATCAGGTCACCGGGCTCGAGCGTCACGTACTGCGACAGGTGGTGCACGATCTGCTCGACCGTGAAGATCATGTCGCTCGTGTTCGAGTCCTGTCGCGGCTCGCCGTTCACGAAGCTGCGGAGGCCGAGCGCCTGGTGGTCGACCTCGTCGGGCGTGACCAGCCACGGACCCGTGGGGTTGAAGCCGAAGGCGATCTTGCCCTTCGACCACTGCCCGCCGGAGACCGCCATCTGGAAGTCGCGCTCCGACACGTCGTTCGCGGCGACGAAGCCGGCGACGTGCGCCATCGACTCCTCCGGGGAGTCGAGGTACGCGGTGCGGGTGCCGATGACGATGCCGAGCTCGACCTCCCAGTCGGTCTTCTCGCTCCCGCGCGGGATGGTCACGGCGTCGTTCGGGCCGACGACGGTGTTGGGGGTCTTGAGGAAGATGATGGGGATGGTCGGCGGCTCCGACCCCGACTCCGCGGCGTGGGCGGCGTAGTTCATGCCGATGCAGATCACCGCGCTCGGGCGGGCGATCGGGGCGCCGATGCGCATCGTCGCGGCGTCCGGCAGCTCGGAGAGCTCCCCGGCGTCGCGGGCGGCGGCGACGCGGGAAACGAAGTCTCCCGCAAGGAAGTCGCCGTTGACATCGGATGTCACCGGGCGGAGGTCGAGGTAGCGGTCACCCTCCAGGAGGACGGGGATCTCCGCCCCCGGGGTGCCGAGCCGCGCGAACTTCATGATTCTCCTGATCGTTCGGGAGGCCGCTGCTCAGCGGCCGGTCTCGTTGACAGTATAGACATCGGATGTTTACACTCCAAGAGATCCGCGCGGAAGAATGACCCGCGCATGGAGAGGAACCCCGTGAGCCGTATCGTCGCCCTCGACACCACCGACATCCGCTTCCCCACGTCGCTGAGCCTGGACGGCTCCGACGCGATGAACCCGGACCCCGACTACTCCGCCGCGTACGTCGTCGTCCGCACGGACGCCGGCGACGGCATCGAGGGGCACGCCTTCGTCTTCACGATCGGCCGGGGCAACGATGTGCAGGTCGCCGCGATCGACGCGCTCGCCGGGCACCTCGTCGGGCGCGAGATCGAACCGCTCCTCGACGACATGGGCGGCACGTTCCGCGAGATCATCGGCGACTCGCAGCTCCGCTGGCTGGGCCCGGAGAAGGGCGTCATGCACATGGCCATCGGCGCGGTCGTCAACGCGCTGTGGGACATCAAGGCCAAGCGCGCAGGCCTGCCGCTCTGGCAGCTCCTCGCCCGGATGACCTCGGAGGAGCTCGTCGACCTCGTCGACTTCCGCTACCTCACCAACGCCCTCACCCGCGAGGAGGCGCTGGAGATCCTGCGCGCGGCGGAGCCCGGCCGGGCCGAGCGCGAGCAGCAGCTCCTCGCCACCGGCTACCCCGGCTACACGACCAGCCCCGGCTGGCTCGGCTACTCCGACGAGAAGCTCGAGCGCCTCGCCCGCGAGGCCATGGCCGACGGTTTCACGCAGATCAAGCTCAAGGTGGGCGCCGACCTGCAGGACGACATCCGCCGCTTCCGCAAGGCGCGCGAGGTGTGCGGGCCCGACTTCCCGATCGCGATCGACGCCAACCAGCGCTGGGAGGTATCCGAGGCCATCGAGTGGGTCAACGCGCTCGCCGAGTTCCATCCCGCCTGGATCGAGGAGCCCACGAGCCCCGACGACATCCTCGGCCACGCCGAGATCGCCCGCGGCGTCGCGCCCATCCGTGTCGCCACCGGTGAGCACGCGCAGAACCGGATGATCTTCAAGCAGCTCCTGCAGGCCGACGCGATCTCGGTCATGCAGATCGACGCCGTCCGCGTCGCGGGGGTC
Organism: Microbacterium sp. LCT-H2; assembly: GCF_001866135.1. GTDB lineage: Bacteria > Actinomycetota > Actinomycetes > Actinomycetales > Microbacteriaceae > Microbacterium. The sequence continues at coordinate 56,888 of NZ_MODW01000004.1, read as the reverse complement.
AACGAGAACATCGCCAACCTGCTGCTCGCGGCGAAGTTCGGCGTGCCGGTGTGCCCGCATGCCGGCGGCGTGGGGCTGTGCGAGGCCGTGCAGCACCTGTCGATGTTCGACTTCGTGGCCGTCTCCGGTACCCGCGAGGGCCGCCTGATCGAGTTCGTCGACCACCTGCACGAGCACTTCGTCGTGCCGACCGACATCCAGGGCGGCTCCTACATGGCCCCGACCGCGCCGGGTACGGGCATGGAGATGAAGGCCGACAGCATCGCGGAGTACACCTGGACGGGTGCGCATGTCCACGCCTGACCGCCTGACCGTCCCGACCCTCGGCTACGGTGCCGCGAACGTCGGCAACCTGTTCCGTGAGCTGTCCGACGATGACGCGTGGGCGGTGCTGGACGCGGCGTGGGAGAGCGGCATCCGCTTCTACGACACTGCCCCGCATTATGGCCTCGGCCTCTCCGAGCGCCGGCTCGGAGCCTTCCTGCAGACCAAGCCGCGGGACGAGTACGTGCTCTCGACCAAGGTCGGCCGTCTGCTCCGCCCGAACCCCGACCACGCCGGCGGCCTCGACACCGCGAACGACTTCCACGTGCCGGACGACCTGCAGCGCGTGTGGGATTTCTCGGCGGACGGCATCCGGACGAGCCTGGAGGAGTCACGCGAGCGGCTGGGCATCGAGCGCATCGACCTGCTCTATCTGCACGACCCGGAACGGCACGACCTCGACCTCGCGCTCGCCGAGGCCCTTCCCGCCCTGGAGCAGCTGCGCGCGGACGGCGAGGTGACCGCGATCGGCATCGGCTCGATGGTCTCGGAGGCTCTGGCGGCATCCGTGCGCTCCGCCGACCTCGACCTCGTGATGGTGGCCGGCCGGTACACGCTGTTGGAGCAGCCCGCCGCGGTCGACGTGCTGCCCGCGTGCCGGGAGACCGGGACGGGGATCGTCGCGGCGTCGGTGTTCAACTCCGGGCTCCTCGCCTCGAACGAGCCGCGACGGGATGGCCGCTACGAGTACGGGCAGCTCCCCGACGAGCTGTGGGACCGGCTCGTGCGCATCGCCGCCGTGTGCGCCGATCACGATGTGCCCCTGCCGGCCGCCGCGATCCGGTTCCCGCTGCAGGCCGACGTCGTGCGCTCCGTGGTGGTCGGCGGCAGTCGACCCGCGCAGCTCCGGCAGAACGCCGAGTACGCTGCCCGGGAGATCCCGCCGGCCCTGTGGGAGAACCTCGCGGCCGAGGGCCTCATCCCCGCCTCCTGACCTCCGTCCACCGAGAGGAGCCGTCGTGCTCGAAGGAATCCACCCGCTGCTGACCGGGGAGCTGCTGCTGCATCTCGACCGGATGGGGCACTCCGACGCCGTGGTCGTCGCCGACGCGCACTTCCCGGCCTGGGGCCTCGGGGCGCGCGTGGTCGATCTTCCCGGCACCACGACGCCCGCGGTCGTCGCGGCCATCCGCAGCGTGCTGCCGCTCGACGATGCGCCGGGCCTCGACCTGATGACCTCGGCCGACGGCGAGGTGCTCGACGTGCAGCGCGAACTCATGGCCGCCGCCGGCACGGAACTCGACACCACGCGCTTCGTCGAGCGCTTCGCGTACTACGAGGTCGCGAAGGAGGCGTACCTCATGGTGCGCACGGGCGAGACGCGCAAGTACGGCAACGCACTGCTCCGGAAGGGCGTGGTCGGTCACCCTTCCGTGGCAGCGCGCGCCTGAGTGGGAGCCTACGAAGCAGTAGTCGCGCGAGCCGCCTCCTCGATCAGGTCGACGACCGCGACCGGCTGCGACGCGAGAGAGGCATGGCTCGCCGACAGTTCGACGATGGCACGCGGGTTCATCCGGGCAGCCATCCGGCGCTCGTTATCGGGGTCGATCATGCGGTCCGCGGTGGAGACCTGATACCACGTCGGCTTGACCTTCCAGGCGGGGGCGGAGATGGCGTCGGCGAACGTCGAGCCCTGAGGCGCCTTCTGTGTGACCGCCATGACGAGGGCCTCGTCCGCGGGAAGGTCCTGGGCGAAGCTCGCGTGGAACCGATCCTTGGCGATCCAGAGGTAACCGTCCGAATCCGGTGCGATGGCGTCGACGGCGGCGGGAGGGTGCTCCTCGGTGATCTGCCCGGCGCTTTCCCCGGCGTCCGGTGCGAAGGCCGCGATGTAGACGAGTCCGACGACCTGGGGAAGATCCCCGGCCTCGGTGATCACCGCTCCGCCGTACGAATGTCCGACCAGGAGCACGGGTCCGTCGATCTGCCGCACCATCTGGACTGTGCGCTCCGCGTCCGCGGCAAGGGATGTGAGGGGGTTCTCCACGGCGTGAACGTCGGTGAATCCACGTCGGTCCAGTTCTACGATGACCTTCGCCCAGTGGGCGGCGCCTCCCCAGAACCCGTGGACCAGAACGATCGCCGGCTTGTCGGTCATGCTCATCTCCTGTCGTCGTGGCGGCCGTCGGACCGCCCCCTGTCAACCCCGCCCGGGGTCACGACGAGGTTACGGTGGACGCAGGAGCAGAAACCATGACCCATCCACTCGAAGAACATGCCCATCCTGCATCCCCGGACGCAGTCCAAGAACTCGACGTGTTGTCCGAGGTGCTCCAGCAGTCGCGGCTGCGAGGCGATGGAGCGGAATGGCTCCACCCCGAGATGCCGTTCCGCATCGCTCTTCCCGGCACTGCGACCAGCCTCTACTTCATCCTGGGCGAGGGGCTCATCCTGCAGGTCCCCGGACAGCGGGATTTGCCCGTCGCCCCTTCCGACATCGTGCTCGTCCGGCGCGGACTTCCCCATGTCCTGTCGTCCGTCGGTGCCTCGGCGCCGGCGCGCCCGCTCCGTCCCGACGACCGTCCGAGCGTCGAGGCACCGATCGGCCGCGGCTGGATCACCGGATACCTCCGTGGCGAATGCGGGGAGTCGGATCAGCTCGAGGCTGCGCTCCCCGCCGTGGTGCACATCCCACGCTCCGCGCCGGAGAACGAGTGGATCATGGTCAGCGAGCGCCTTCTGCTCGCGGAGATCCGGAGGCGCGGACCAGGGTCGCAGGCGATGATCTCGCGCATCCTCGACCTCGTCTTCATCCACGCGCTGCGGCGCTGGGCGAGTGGAGAGAACGGCGAGCGCGGCTGGTTGGCGAGCGCTCTCGACGAGCGCCTCTCCCCGGCGCTGTCCGCCATGCACGGACGTCTCGAGCATGCGTGGACGGTGGCAGAGCTCGCCGCGCTCACGCACCAGTCGCGGTCGGCGTTCGCGCATCGCTTCACCGCGCTCGTCGGTCGGCCTCCCCTGGCCTATCTCGCGGAGCGCCGAATGACAGCGGCGCAGCGTCTGCTCGCTGCGACGGCCATGCCGATCGGTGAGGTCGCCGGTGCCGTCGGCTTTACATCGGAGCCGGCATTCTCCCGGGCCTTCCGCCGCCGCTTCGGGCAGGCGCCGCTGGCGTGGCGTCGCCAGGCGCGGTCTCAGGCGGTGAACCCCTCCGGAGGGACGGAACGCGATGAGCGCCCGACGGTCGACTCCCGCACGACGAGCTCGGCGGGGAACGGCGTGGGTGCCGGAGGCGCAGCGGTCGGATCGGCGAGGAGCTGCAGCAGCGCGGCCCCGGCGGCGCGACCGATCTCGTAGCCGGGCTGCCGCACGCTCGTCAGCGGCACCACGCTCTGATGTGCGGCGGCCACGTCGTCGAAGCCGACGAGGGCGATCTCCTCCGGCACCCGGATGCCGTGGCGGAGCAGCTGCGTCAGCACGCCGAGGGCCACCCCGTCGTTCGCGGCGAAGACCGCGTCCGGGCGCTCATCCGCGGGAAGCCCCGCCAGGTGCGCCCCGGCCCGGAGGCCGTCTTCGGTCGTCAGATGCTCGACATCGAGGACGGAGACGCGGGCGTCGGTCCCCGCCACCGCGTCGCGCAGCCCGGCGAGGCGATCGTTCGACTGGCTCACCGTCGGGGCTCCGAGGAACAGGATGCGGCGACGGCCGAGGGAGACCAGGTGCTCGCCGGCGAGCCGCCCACCGCCGCGGTCGTCGAAGGTGACCGCGGCGACGGAGGGCGAATCGCGGATGGGGCCGACGACCACCGCGCGGATCCCGCGCGTCGCGAGCTGTTCCAGCCGCGGCACGACATCTCCATGCGGGTAGATCACGATGCCCTGCACCCGGTGGGCCTCGAACATGTCGATGTTCTGCTCCTCGCGAGCGGCATCGCGGGCGCTGTCGCTGAAGAAGAGCGACCAGCCGCCCTCACGGGCCACGTCGTCGACGCCGCGGGACAGGTCGTTGAAGTAGGGCAGCCAGGCGTCGAGGAGGATGAGGGCGAGGGCCTTGCTCGATCCCGCGCGGAGCTGGCGGGCCGACTCGTTCGGCACGAAGCCGAGCTCGGCGATCGCCGCCCGCACCCGCTCCCGGCTGGCGGCCCCGAGGACGTGCGGGTGGTTGAGGTAGTTCGACACGGTCGATGCCGAGACCCCCGCGAGAGCCGCGACATCCTTCACGCTCGCGGCCATGGGCCTCCTTCGGCGATGGGACCGCAGGCGTGCGGCCGGATGAGGCCCAGGCTAGCGGAGGACTTGTAACGTGCCAAGAAAGTTCTTGACACGTCCGCGGAGGGCGACGTAGCGTGACTCGCACAGCGGACTTGTAACGTGCCAAGTCCGTGCGGCGACGGTGCCGGACACCCGCCGGAGGAGCGTTCATGAACATCGGCTGCCACGGACTCGTCTGGACGGGGACCTTCGACGCGGACGGCATCCGGCTCGCGGTGGAGAAGACGAAGCACGCGGGCTTCGACCTCATCGAGTTCCCGCTCATGGACCCGTTCTCGTTCGACGTCGCTGCCGCCCGGGCCGCCCTCGCGGAGCACGGACTCGCGGTCAGCGCCTCGCTCGGGCTCTCCGACGAGACCGACATCACGAGCGGGGACCCTGCCGTGGTCGCCGCGGGGGAGGCCCTCCTGCTCCGCGCGGTCGACGTGCTCGCCGAGCTCGGCGGTACGCACTTCTGCGGGGTGATCTACAGCGCCATGAAGAAGTACATGGATCCGGTGACGCCGGAGGGTCTGGCGTCGAGCCGTCGCACCATCGCGCGCGTCGCCGATCACGCCGCCGCGCGCGGAGTCTCGGTCTCGCTGGAGGTCGTGAACCGGTACGAGACCAACGTGCTGAACACCGCTCGGCAGGCGCTGGCGTACCTCGGCGAGGTCGACCGCCCGAACCTCGGGATCCACCTGGACACGTACCACATGAACATCGAGGAGTCGGATATGTTCGCGCCGGTGCTCGACGCGGCCCCGGCCCTGCGGTACGTGCACATCGGCGAGAGCCACCGCGGCTATCTCGGCACCGGGACGGTCGACTTCGACACGTTCTTCAAGGCGCTCGGACGCATCGGCTACGACGGCCCCATCGTGTTCGAGTCGTTCTCCTCGGCCGTGGTGGCGCCCGACCTCAGCCGCATGCTCGGCATCTGGCGCAACCTCTGGACCGACAACGACGAGCTGGGTACGCACGCGAACGCGTACATCCGCGACAAGCTCGTCGCCGTCGACTCGATCCGCCTCCATTGACGCCGGGCGGCGGTTCGAGACCAAGATGTTATTACAGGTCTTCCCTCGCCGCCGATCGTTAGATACATTTAGATACAACTTGCACTGACCCGGGTGCAGGTCGCAGAATTGATCCGATGTTTACGGCGGAACGGTCCGCCGCAATCGCGACAGAACCTTCAAGGAAGCAGGTGAGCGCATGAGTGGACCCATCCTGAGGGTCGAGGGGATCAGCAAGGGATTCCCCGGTGTCCAGGCGCTGAAGGACGTGCATCTCGAGGTGCGCGCCGGCGAGGTGCTCGTGCTCGTGGGTGAGAACGGTGCCGGCAAGTCCACCCTGATGAAGATCCTCTCCGGGATCTACACCAAGGACGAGGGCACGATCACGTTCGAGGGGCAGGAGGTCGAGCTCACCAGCCCGCTGCAGGCGCAGGAGCTGGGGATCACGATCATCCACCAGGAGCTCAACCTGATGCCCGACCTCACGGTCGCGCAGAACATCTACGTCGGCCGCGAGCCCACGACGGGCCCGTTCCTGTCGGAGCGGAAGCTCAACCGGCAGACGGCGGAGCTGCTGCAGCGCCTCGACATCCACCTCGACCCGCGCCAGCGCGTGGGCGAGCTGACGGTGGCCGAGCAGCAGATGGTCGAGATCGCCAAGGCGCTGTCCTTCAACGCCAAGGTCCTCATCATGGACGAGCCGACGTCGGCCCTCACCGACAGCGAGGTCGAGACCCTCTTCGTCCTCATCGAGCAGCTCAAGGCCCGCGGCACCGGCATCGTGTACATCTCGCACCGCATGGACGAGCTGCGCCGCCTGGCGGACCGGGTGACCGTGCTCCGCGACGGCACATACATCGGATCACTCGACAAGTCCGAGATCACGATCCCGACGATCATCGAGATGATGGTTGGCCGCGTGATCGACGAGGGCACCCGCCCGCAGGCGCGGGAGCACCTCAACGACCCGATCGTGCTCGACGTGCAGGGGCTCTCCACGCGGAAGCTCCTCAAGGACGTGTCGTTCCAGCTGCACAAGGGCGAGATCCTCGGATTCGCCGGCCTCATGGGCGCCGGCCGCACCGAGACCGCCCGTGCCGTCATCGGCGCGGACCACCGCGACGGCGGCACGATCACGATCGGCGGGCGCACCGTCCGCATCGCGCAGCCCGCGGACGCGGTCAAGCACGGCGTCGGCTACCTCTCCGAGGACCGCAAGCTGCTCGGCCTCATGCTCGAGCAGGACGTCACCTTCAACACCGTGCTCGCGTCGCTCGGCTCCTACGCCAACGGCATCGGCTGGATGGGCGACAGCAAGGCCAAGAACCGCACCAAGGAGTACGTCCAGCAGCTGCGGGTGAAGACCCCCTCGGTCAACCAGGTCGTCAAGCTCCTCTCCGGAGGGAACCAGCAGAAGGTCGTCATCGCCCGGTGGCTGATGCGCGACTGCGACATCCTCATCTTCGACGAGCCGACGCGAGGCATCGACGTCGGCGCGAAGGAGGAGATCTACCGCCTCATGCAGCAGCTCGCCGACGCGGGCAAGTCCATCATCGTCATCTCGTCGGAGCTCCCCGAGATCCTCCGGGTCGCGAACCGCATCGCCGTGTTCGCGAACGGCCGCATCACCGGGACGCTCCGCAACGAGGAAGCCAGCCAGGAGAAGATCATGCAACTCGCAGCCCACGGGGAGGAAGACTGATGAGCACCCCACAGCAGTCCGGATCGTCGACGACGACGATCATCCAGACGGCCGTCAACGAGGACACCGACAAGCGCGACGTCGCCGGGTTCCTCAAGCGGCAGTTCCAGCAGTCGCTCGCGTTCGGCACCCTGATCGTCCTGGTCATCTTCTTCTCGATCGCCAGCCCGAACTTCTTCACCTTCAGCAACATCGCCACGGTGCTGCTGTCGACCGCGGTCATCGGCATCCTCGCCCTCGGCACGACGTTCGTCATCATCACGGGCGGTATCGATCTGTCGATCGGCACCGGCATGGCGCTCTGCGCCGTGATGACGGGCGTCCTCATCACCAACCTGGGCCTGCCGGTGTGGGTGGGCGTGCTCGGCGGCATCGCGACCGGTGTGCTCATGGGTCTGGTGAACGGCGTCAACATCACGTTCCTGCGGCTGCCTCCGTTCATCGCGACGCTGGCGATGATGATGATCGCCGGCGGCCTCGCCCTCGTCATCTCGAACGTCGCGCCGATCTACTTCTCGACCTCGGCTCCCGACTTCAAGAAGATCGCGCTCGGCGTGCTCATCCCCGGCATCCCGAACGCGGTGCTCATCACCGCGGCCCTCGCGATCGTCGCCTGGCTCGTGCTGTCGAAGACGCTGCTCGGCCGCTACACCTTCGCGATCGGGTCGAACGAGGAGGCCACGCGCCTCTCCGGCGTCAACACCCGCCGCTGGACGATCCTCATCTACATGTTCGCCGGCGCCTTCACCGGCATCGCGGGCATCGTGATCGCCGCCCGCCTCGACTCGGCGCAGCCGCAGATCGGCACCGGCTACGAGCTGCAGGCCATCGCGGCAGTGATCATCGGCGGCACCTCGCTGCTCGGCGGCCGCGGCTCGATCCTCGGAACCGTGATCGGTGCGCTCATCATGAGCGTCCTCGTCAACGGCCTCCGGATCATGTCGATCCAGCCCGAGTGGCAGAACATCGTCGTCGGCGTCGTCGTCCTGCTGGCCGTCTTCCTCGACTCGCTGCGCAACCGCCAGCGGACCTGAGACACGGCGGCGGCGAAACCCGTGCCCGCCGCCGTCCCCGGCTCCGGCCGGAACCCGCGGAAACCCTCCGCACAGGCACCACGAATGTCCACCCGCCGGTCCTGGCCGGCACCCACACAGAACAACGGAGTTTCCATGAAATTCGGCAAGAAGACCGCATTCGCGGCACTCGTGGCCGCATCCGCGCTCGTGTTCGCCGGCTGTGCCGGCGGCGGCGACGTGATCGAAGAGGGCTCGGGTGGCGACACCGGCAGCAGCGACGGCGAGATGTACATCGCCATGGTCTCGAAGGGCTTCCAGCACCAGTTCTGGCAGGCCGTCAAGAAGGGCGCGGAGGAGAAGGCCCAGGAGCTGGGCGTCAAGATCACCTTCGAGGGCCCGGCCGCCGAGACCGAGATCGCGCAGCAGCTCGAGATGCTGACCGCCGCGATCGACAAGAACCCGGACGCCATCGCCTACGCCGCCCTCGACCCCGAGGCGTGCGTCGCCCCGCTCGAGCAGGCGAAGTCGAAGGACATCCCCGTCGTCTACTTCGACGCCCCGTGCAACGGCGACGTCGGACTCAGCCTCTCCGCGACGGACAGCAAGGTCGCCGGCGCACTGGCGGCCGAGCACATGGCCGAGCTGATCGGCGGCGAGGGCGAGGTCGCCATCGTCGGCCACTCGCAGATCAACTCGACGGGTGTCGAGCGTCGCGACGGCTTCGTCGAGAAGATCGAGGCAGACTACCCCGACATCGAGATCGTCGACATCCAGTACGGTGACGGCGACCACCTGAAGTCGGCCGACATCGCCAAGACGCTCATCGCGGCCCACCCCGACCTCAAGGGCATCTACGGCACCAACGAGGGCTCGGCCATCGGCGTCGTGAACGCCGTGAACGAGCTCGGCCTCGAGAAGGGCAAGATCACCATCGTCGGCTTCGACTCCGGTGCGGCCCAGATCAACGCCATCAAGGACGGCACCATGGCCGGCGCCATCACGCAGGACCCGATCGGCATCGGCGCCCAGGTCGTGCAGGCGGCCTACGACGCGGCCAACGGCGACGACGTCGAGGAGTTCTACGACACCGGTTCCTACTGGTACGACAAGAACAACATCGACGACGACAAGATCGCCGCGGTCCTCTACGAGTGACCCGCACGGCGGAGCCCCTCGCCTTCGGGCGGGGGGCTTCGTCGTGTGTGGGGAACTCCGGCTCCGGGTCCGTGGTCCGTGGGTCCGGCTGCACGATCCCGGGGCGACTGCACGATCGGATCCCCGGTTTCCTCGTGCACCCGCGTCGGGGTCGTGCAGACGAACCGGGTCCGGAGTCGGGTGGGGTCTCGGCCTGGGCCTGGGAGGGGACCGATGCGTGGCCGGATGCACGACGTGGGGACCGATGTGTGGCCGGAGTGGTAGTTCGGTCGTGCAGTCGTGACGGGGTCGTGCAGGTGAAACCGGATGGCCGAGGGGAGCCGTTCGGGGCAGGGACGGTCAGCCCGAGGGGACCGTCCCCGGATGACGGGCGGGACGACGAGGGACGGATGCACGGCCGGGGGACGGGCGCACGACGCGGCGGCCCGAATGGGCGTGCGGGCGTCGCGGGGTCGTGCAGGTGAAACGGGGAGACGGGGACGGGGAGACGGAGAGGCGGAGAGACGGAGAGGCGGAGAGACGGAGATGCGGAGAGGGAGAGAAGGGGGGAGGAGGGGGTCAGAGGGGGCGGAGGAAGGTGAGGATCGAGGTGGGCTCGACGATGAGTTCCTGCAGGGCGGCGTTGAAGGGGATGCCGGCGGGCGCGTGCAGGTGGGCCTGGAAGGCGTCCTCGTCGCGGTAGACCTCGTAGACGAAGAAGCGGTCAGGGTCGTCGACGAGGCGGTGGGCGTCGAAGACGATGTTGCCCTCCTCGGCGCGGACCACCTCGGCGAAGTCCCGCAGCAGCGCGGCGACCTGGTCGGCGGCTCCCGGCTGCGCGGTGAAGACGGCGTGGAGGACGGTGGGTTCGGGCATGACGACTCCTCGGGTTCGGGTGATCAGGTGCGGAGGGCCAGGAAGCGCGCCGGCGTGGTCACGAGCATCCGGTGCACGGCGTCGTCGCCCACGGCCTCGCGAAGCCGCGGAAGGTAGCGGTCGCCGAGGTAGGCGAGACCCGGCATGCCGCCGTAGGCGATGTACCGGGTGCGCCGGGCGACGTCGCCCCCGAGCAGGATCCGGTCGCCGACTCCTCGCTCCACCACGGCGACTGTGAGGGCCAGCAGCTCGGCGTCGGAGCGGGTGCGCGGGCGGGCGAAGCCGTCGTACCCGAGGTGGGCACCGCGCTCGGCCAACGCGACGTGCAGACCGGGATCGGGGTCGCGGTCGGCGTGGGCCAGCACGACGCGCTCCGCCGGCACCCCCTCGGCGCCCAGCAGATCGAGGACCTCGTGGGCCGCGGTGCCGAACTCCAGATGCACCATGACGGGGGCTCCGGTCTCCCGGTGCGCCTGAGCCACGGCGACGAGGGTCGTGCGCTCGAATGGACTGAGGCGCCAGTAGTCGGCCCCGCCCTTGAGCATGCCGGCGCGCACCGGCTGCCCATCGGGACCCGCCGCGAGGGGTACCTCGGGCGTCTCGAACACCGCGGCGTCGTCCGCCGGCATTCCCCGCGTGAGGTCGGACACGAACAGGGCGGCGAGGCGGTCGGCGCCCCACACCTGCATCGGATGATCGGCGCCGTAGTGCGCCTCGCGGTGCCGACCCGTCGTGGCGACCACGTGCAGTCCGGTCGCGGCGCTGATGCGGGCGACGGCGGCCGGGTCGCGCCCGAGGCCGAACGGGGTGGCGTCGACCATGGCCTCGAAGCCGCTCGCCCGCAGCAGACCGGCCTCCTCGCCGGACGCGGCCTCGTCGTCGAGCTCGTCCCCGACCAGCAGCGGCGACACCTGGAAGAGGTGCTCGTGGTAGTCCACGCGCCCGAGCCGCGACGGGTCGAGATCGCCGAGGACGGTCCGCACGGCGGGCATCAGCGCACCGACTCCGCGGCCTCCGCGAGGCGCTCGACGGTCTCGGGCGTGAGGTCGAGGTCGAACACGTCCGCCACGACCTGCGACCAGCCGTGGATGAAGTACCGCCAGCCGTCGACCACGTGCAGCGCGCGATCGTCCTCCTGGGCTTCGGCCTGGTGCAGGAACTCCAGCGAGCCGCGGTAGTTGAACTCCCACACGTACGCGCCCTCGGGGAACACGACGGCGTCGGTCAGCGGGGAGCCTGGGCGGTCCTTGCCGAGCCCGGTGGCGTTCGCGATGACCGATCCCGCGGGCGCGGCGGCGACCAGGGCGTCGGCCTCCTCCGGTGTCTCGGTGACGACGTAGCGGAGGAGTCCCTCGGGGGTGCCGTGCTGGCGGTGCACCTCGCGGAGGTGGTCGAGCTTGTCCTGCGTGCGCGCGGTGACGGTGATGAGGGCCGGGGCATCCTCCCGCTCGGCGAGGGCCCAGCTCAGCGCGGTGCCCGATCCGCCCGCACCCAGGATCACGACCTCGGCCCCGGTGCGCGCGAAGTGGTCGGCGGGGAGGAAGTCGCGCAGCGCCAGGTCGACCGTGATCGGGTCCTTCGCACGGCCGGACAGCGTGGACCCGCGCTTGGCGATGCTGGAGACCTCGGCGCAGGACACGGCGAACGGGTCGAGCTCGTCGAACAGGTCGGACGCCGCCGCGTACACGTTCATCTTGTGCGTGGTGACCAGCGCGCCGCGGTGGTGCGGGTCGTCGCGGATCTGCTCGACCATGGCGCGGTACTGCGCGGGGTCGGCATCCATCGGCAGGTCGTGGCCGACGAGGGTCCGGGTGGGGAGGCCGAGGATGTCGGCCCACAGCGGGAACACCTTCATGATCGACGACGAGGCGGTGGTGACGCCGACGAAGCCCATGTAGTCGGCGGTGGCGGGGGCGGACGTCGCTGCGGTGGTCATCGGTTCTCCTCGGGGGCGGACGCGGGGACGGAGACGAGGTGGGCGGGGTCGGCGCCGCGGAGGACGGCGATCACGTCGTCGAGGGACAGCGCCCCCATGTTGTCGACGGCCTGGGTGGTCTGGGCGCCGAGGTGCGGGGTGACGATGACACGGTCGGCGAGGTCCGCGGCGAGCAGGGGGCTGTCGTGCGCGGCGGTGTCGCCGTCGAGCGTGTCGGCCGCGTACCCGGCGAGGATGCCGTCGCGGAGCGCGTCGGCCACGGCCTGCTCGTCCACGAGGTCGCCGCGGGCGGTGTTGACGAGCACGGTCCCCGGTCGCATCCCGGAGAGGCGGTCGGCGTCGACGAGCTGCTGCCCGCCGGGGGCGTGCAGGGTGATCACATCGGCGGTGCGGAACAGGTCGTCGAGGTCGACGGGTTCGGCGCTGCGGTCCCGCACGAGGTCGGCGGGCAGGAACGGGTCGGAGGCGAGCAGCCGCGGACCGAACCCGCCCAGTCGCCGCGCGACCCCCTGGCCGATCCGCCCGAAGCCGACGATGCCGACGGTCGCGGCCCCGAGCTCCCGCCCGCGGCGCACACTCCAGTCGCCGTTCCGCACGCGGCGGTCGCCGTCCGGGATGGTGCGCAGGGCGGCGAGCATGAGGCCGACCGCGTGGTCGGCGACCGCATCCGCGTTCGCGCCCGGGGTGTTCGTGACCGGGATACCGCGGTCGCGCGCCGCCGTGAGGTCCACCGCCTCCGTGCCGACCCCGTAGCGCGCCACGACCTTGAGCTTCGGGCCGGCAGCGAGGTGCGCGTCGGTGACCGGTCCGGTGCCGGCGATCCAGGCGTCGGCGCCGTGCAGCAGCACGCCCAGCTCGTCGAGGTCGTGGTGGGCCGGCCCGCGGAGGATGCGGTGTCCGGCCTGCGCGGCGCGTCCGACCAGGTCGAGGTCGCCGTCCGAGAAGGAGCGGCTCGTGACGAGGATGACGCCCATCAGCGGGGCCTTCCCGCGAACCACGGCGCGAGCGCCGTGTACGAGTCGGTGAAGCGGGCGTGGCGCTCGGCGTAGACCGCATGCCGGGACGGATCGGGCGTGAACTCGGCGGTGACCTCACTGAGCGCCCGGGCGGCAGAGAAGTCGGTGAGACCGAGGCCGACGGCTCCCGTGACCGCGGCACCGAGGCTGTTCGCCTCCTCCACGATCGTGCGGCGTCGCACCGGCACGCCCCACACGTCGGCGAGGACGGCGAGGTAGACGTCGCTCTGCGCCCCGCCGCCGACGGCGTCGATGCGGTCGATCGTCGCGCCGGCCTCCCGGAACGCCTGGATGCAGGTGAGGAGGTTGAACGCCGTCCCCTCCAGGACCGCGCGCACGAGGTGGGCCCGCCCGTGGTGGCGGGCGAGGCCGACGAAGGCCCCGCGCGCATCCGGGTCCCACAGCGGGGAGCGCTCGCCGAGCAGGTAGGGGAGGAAGTAGAGGTCGTCGGTGTCGATGTCGCTCGCGGCCTCGGCGACGAGGCGCCCCGTCTCGGGGTGCGCGGGGTCGACGGAGAGGGCTTCGGCGATCCACTGCACCGAGGCGCCGCCGGCCTGCATGGTCGCGGTCGGCACGAAGGACGCGGGGACGACGTTGTCGAACGTGAAGGTCCGCATCGCGGGGTCGTGCAGCGGGGCGTCCGCCGCGAAGGAGATCCACGAGGAGGTGCCGAGGCACACGTAGGCGCCGTCCTCCGGGGCCACGACGCCGGAGCCGACCGCGGCGAGCGGTCCGTCGCCCCCGCCCATCACGACCTGGACGCCCGTGTGCAGTCCGAGCGCCTCGGCCGCGGCGGGCGTGAGCGGTCCCGCGATCTGCGTCGACTCCAGGATCTCGGGGAACAGGGCGGGGTCCAGCCGCGCCGCGGCGAGGATCTCCGGGGACCACGTGCCCGCGACCTGGTCGTAGGCGTTGGTGCCGGACGCGTCCGAGCGGTCCGTGGCGAGCCGCCCGGTCAGCCGCAGCACGATGAAATCCTTGGCGACGCACACCCGGCGCACGCGCTCCCACACCTCGGGTTCGTTGTCGCGCACCCACATGATCTTCTCGATCGAGTAGGTGGGGTTCAGACGGTGGCCGAGGATCCCGTAGGCGCGCTCGGCGCCGACCGCCGCCTCGAGCTCGCGCTGCTGGACGCCGGCGCGGGTGTCGGCCCAGATGATGGCCGGTCGTGCGGGCTCGCCGTCGGCGTCGAGCAGCACGGCGCCCATCATCTGTCCGCTGACCACGAGGCCGGCGACCTCCGCAGCGGCGGTGCCGGTGCGCGAGAGGAGGTCGCGGGTCGCCGTGACGACCGCGTGCCACCAGTCGGCCGGGTCCTGCTCGGCGACGCCGCCCGCCGCGAAGTGGGCCGGGTAGGGCACGGTGACCGCGGCGATCAGGCGGCCGTCGTCGTGGTGCAGGGACGCCTTGTTCCCGGTGGTACCGAGGTCGTGGGCGATGATCATGGCCGGAGCCTATTCCGCGTAGGGGCGCAGGTCGACGCCGGACTCCGCGCGGAACGCCCGCGAGCCCATGCCGTGCTCCAGCACCCAGCCGTAGTCGTGGCCGGCGCCGCCGGGGTACACGGCGAGGAAGGAGTACGGCTCGTCCCCCGTGTTCACGGAGCGGTGCGCCCAGCCCGGCGGGATGTAGCCGATGGTGCCCGGGAGCATGTCGAGCCATTCGGTGCGCTCGCCGTCGAACATGAGCAGCCCGCCGCGGCCGTGCAGCGCGAGGTAGATCTCGCCCTGGTGGTCGGGGTGCTGGTGGCCCTTGGTCATCCAGAGCTCGCCGCCCGTGTCGCCGGGCATGATCGTGGTGATCGACTGCGGCAGCTCCCGCTCGATCTCGGGGACCGGGGAGCTGACGACCGTGTAGACGATCGGGTCGTCGCCCGCGGCGGCGGTCGCCCACGCGTCGTGGTCGCGGAACAGGCCCTCGAGGTCGGACATCCGCCGGGTCAGCGTGGGGCCTTCGGGGGAGAGCGTCAGCTTCTCGGCGTCCAAGGCGATCGCCATCGGGGAGATCGGCGGGGTCTGGTACTCGGGCATCCATGCTCCTCGAAACGGGTGCTGCGTCGTCGCGCAACCTGTAATGACAAGCTTACTGTACCTGTTATGACAGGTTGCGTCCAGTGCTCTCCTGCGCGGAGGAGGACGCGCGCGCGACGGGCGTCAGCCGGCGAGCACGCGCTCCAGGTGCGCGCGCCCGCCGCGGATGGCGCTCGCCGTCACCTCCGCCGACCCCGGGTACTCGGCGTGACCGGCGGGAAGCACTGCCAGGTCGAGGTCACGGGCCCCGGCGGCGACCGCGAACTGCCCCTGCGGCGGCACGTACTGGTCCCACAGGGCCGCCTCCACGCGGACCGGCACCTCCGTGAACCCGATCGCGGTGGAGGAGTCGAACCAGCGCAGCACTTCGCGGGCCTCGGGGTGGCGCTGCACGTGCTGACGCACGGTCTCCCCGCTCCCCAGGCAGGGCACCGCCAGCCGCTCGTCGTACTGGCCGAAGCTCGGCACGATGAGGGTGGCCCCCACGAACCGGTCGTCCCACGGCAGGGCGAGCGCGCCGATGCCGCCGCCGAAGCTCTCTCCGACGTAGTAGAGAGGAAACGCCCCGACGACCGAGACGAGGACGTCGGCCGCCAGCCACAGGTCACGCGCGCAGAGGCCGAGCACGTAGCGCTCCGGATCGTCGATGCCCGCGAGCACGTGTTCCGGGGTCGGCTCGGGTGCACCCACACCGGCGTTCAGCACGCCGAGCCCGCGGGCGACGGGATAGATCGCCGCGACGTCGTCCGGCACCCGGGCGAGATCGACCGCCTCCCGACCCCCGTAGCCGTGCCCGTGCACGACCCCGGCGCGGGGAGGGCCGTCGAGGGGCTCGACCACCCAGGCCCGCAGCCGTACACCGTCGACGCCGGCATGCTCGACGACGGACACCCGGCGTCCCTGCTCCTCGGAGGTGGAGAGGACGACGGGGGCGGCGTCCATCGCGGCCGCCTCGCGCCGCCAGCGCCGCCAGCGGTCGGCGAACCCGGGCGGCGCGGGTACCGGCCGGGCAGCACGGAGGTCGGCTTCGGTCCGCCCATAGCTGCCGTCGAACGCGGCATCGGGGAACCAGGTGGCGTAGGGCTCGGGGAAGGTCATGCGGGCTGAGGGATCCTGTTCCGGGAGTGGGACGGGCGGGGGTGCGTGGCAGACTGGAGGCTCCATCGGAAGGAGACCGCGTGCTGGTCACGGAACGCCGCGAGCGCATCCTCGCCCTGACCCGCGATCGCGGTACCGCCTCCATCGGCGAGCTCGCGGCCACGCTGCAGGTGAGCGAGATGACCGTGCGGCGCGACATCGACCAGCTGGCCGAGGAGGGCGCGGTCGAGCGCATCCGCGGCGGCGTGCGGGCGCGGGGCCTCCAACGTCTGGTTCCGGCTCCGGCGGCCTCGGCCGAACGGCGGGCGATCGTCGCGGCGGCCTCGGACCTCGTGGAGCCCGGCATGGCGGTCGGCATCTCCGGCGGACCCACGGCCCTGGCGCTCGCACGGGAGCTCGTGCGCGTTCCCGAGCTCACGATCGTCACGAACGCCCTGCCGGTCTCCGACCTGTTCTCGCCACCGGACCGCGCCGACGCCCCGTACACGCAGACGGTCGTGCTCACCGGGGGCGTGCGCACGCCCTCTCAGGCCCTCGTCGGGCCGGTCGCGGTCCGCGCCCTGGAGCACCTGCACTGCGACCTCGTGTTCCTCGACGCTCACGGCCTCGACGAGCAGGCCGGCATCACGACCATGAACCTGCTGGAGGCCGAGACCAACCGGGCGCTCATGGCTGCGGGGCGTGAGGTCGTCGTCCTCGCGGAGCACACCCGCTGGGGCGTGGTCGGGCTCACGACCGTCGCCGATCTCAGCGACATCGACCGCCTGGTCACCGACGACGGCCTCGACGACGGCGCGCGGGAGCTGCTCGCGGCCCACGTCGGCACCCTGCACGTCGCGCCGCGGGACGGCGGCGACGAGCGTGCTCTCGCGACGGCCCTCGCGGATTGAGTCCGCCGCCGTCATCGGGCCGTGCTCGCCCGCGGGATCAGCCGGGCGCCGACCGTCACATGCCGCACCGGCAGATCCGCCCCCGGCGGCGCGGCGATCTGCCGTTCGAGCTCCGTGAACGCCGCGTCCACGAGGCGGGCGTGGTCGGGGGCGATGGTGCTGAGGGCGGGCACGGCGAAGCGCGCGGCCCGGATGTCGTCGATGCCGACGACGGCGACGTCGCCCGGCACGCTCCGCCCCTGGGCCTGGAGAGCGGCCAGCGCACCGAGGGCGACCGAGTCGTTCGAGCAGACGATGCCGTCGAGATCGGGGATCGCGGTGGCCATGGCGCCCGCCACGCGCTCACCCTCCTCCGCCGTGAAGGCGTCGACCTGCGCGGTGAGCGCGGGGTCAGCCGGGATGCCGGCGGCCGCCAGGGCCTCCAGATACCCCGCATGCCGGCGGTCGGCGGCGTCCGAGGGGCGGGCGTCGCGGCGTCCGACGAAGCCGATGCGACGGCACCCCACCGCCACCAGATGCTCGGTGGCGGTGTAGGCGGCGGCGCGGTTGTCGATCGTGACGTGCGTGAACGGGCTCACCTGGATGTGCTCGCCCAGCAGCACGAGCGGCCCGGGGGAGGTGCGGCGCGTGAGGTCGGCGACCGTGAGCGAGCGCGGGATGTGGATGAGCCCGTCGATGGGCGGCAGGCCGACGCCGTTGGCGACGTCGATCTCGCGGCCGTGATCGCCCTCGGTCTGCACGATGAGCACCGCCAGGCCCCGATCGTCGGCGCCGCGGACGATGCGCGAGCCGAGCTCCGCGAAGTACGGCTCCTCCAGATGCGGCACCGCGAGCGCGATGAGTCCCGTGCGGGTGGCGCGCGCGACGGGGAGCACGCGGCCGCCGGGCGAGGTGGTCACCTGCGGCCTCCTGGAGGGACGACGGTCTCCGCCGGGTCGACGGATGCCCTTCACGTTAGCGCCCTCCGTCACGATTGCACTCGGAACGCGATCACGCGTGCCTCCGCGACGCCGTTCGTCCGCTCCACCACGAGGCGGGCGGCCGTGAGGGCGCCGAGGTCGTCCGGCAGCGGATGCACCCGCAGGCGATGGCGGTTGTCCCGCTCCTCCGCCACGGTGCGCCACTCCTCGGAACCCGCCTGCTGCACCTCGACCCGGTAGTCGCGGACGAGCTGGGGCAGCACCTCGTCGGGGCTCCGGTGGTGATGCAGGGTGTTGAGCTCGAGGTCCACGTCGTCGTCGAACACCAGGCGGATCTCGGAGGCCGTGACCGGCTGCTCCCAGTCCAGGCGCAACCACTGCGGGCCCTCGGCCTCCGGGGCGGACGCCCACAGGTGCGGTCCGCCGAACGGGCGGTTGTACCCGGAGACGGCGCGCTCCGGGGCGACGGCCTCGGAGTCCGGGCTCGTGCGGAACGCGGGCACCCGTCCGCGCAGCGGCTTGGTCGGCCACTGCACGAGGAGGCCGTCGCGGTCGACCTGCACGTTCCGGTCGTCGTTGTCGACCCGGTGCACGAGGGTGAGCACCCCTGGTGGGAGCTCGGTGGCGAGCTGCACCTGCACCTGCGGGTTCGCGCGGAGCACGATGATCGCGTTCTGCGGGTCTTCCGGGGCGAAAGGCGTCTCCGCCCGCACCCAGGACGGACCCCCGGCGGGGACGTCGATCACGGTGCGGTGCTCGAGCACCGCGGGCACGATGTTCTGCGGACGGCCGGTGGACCAGACCTCCACCGTGACCTGCGTGTCGGCCTCGGCGCTGAGCAGCAGCTCGGTCGTGTCGAGGCGCGGGTGCACGGGGACGACGATGCCGAGGTCGTCCGTCAGGGCGTGCGGGGTCGCCGCGGCCACGGTGCTCTCCGGGGTGCCGATCGTGCGCAGGGTGCTCGATGCGGTGACGGCAGCGGTGCGGGCGCGGTCGGCGGCGTCCTCGTTCGCGACGCCGATGAGGGAGGCGTCGGCGCGGAGCAGCGTCTGGCGGAGTTCCGCACGATGGTGCTCGTACAGCTCGCGGGGCGTGGCGTCGTGCGCGTAGCAGAGGGCGGCGGCGGTGCCCGCGGCCTCGCCCATCGCCGCGCACGTGGCCATCACCCTGGCGGCACCGAAGGCGATGTGCGTGGCCGAGATGTCGCGGCCCGCCATGAGCAGGTTGTCGACGTTGACGGAGTACAGCGAGCGGAACGGGATTTCGAAGACGCCGTCCGAGAAGCGCTGCACCGCGCCCGCCCCCGTCGCGTACATGCCCTCGGCGGGGTGGAGGTCGATGGACCAGCCGCCGAACGCGACGCCGTCGTCGAACGACGTCTGCTCCAGGATGTCCTGCTGACGCAGCGTGTAGTCGCCGATGAAGCGACGGTACTCGCGCTTGCCGGGGATGTTGCCGATCCACTCCAGGGTCAGGTTGTCGGCGTCGAACTCGCCGGAGTTCTTGATGTGGTCCCAGATGCCGAGGATCACCGACCGCAGCTCGTCGCGGATCGCCTCGTTGTCGTCGACGATGTCGAGCGTGCCGCCCCACTCGATCCACCAGTAGTGCGCGCCGCTGTCGCCGCTGCGAATGATGCGCGACGAGGGGATCGGGGTGGTCGAGATGTCCTTCGCGCTCTCCGGCGCGACGTACTTCACCGGGTGCCCGAGATCCTTCGTGTAGAAGAGGAGCGTCGAGCCGAGGAACTCGCGCACGGGCTGCTCGGGCGCCCAGTCCTCGCCGAACTCGCTGCGGCTCTCCTTGCCCAGCCGGTGCCGGGCGCCGACGAGCCGTCCGACCAGGCCGTCCCCCGTGCAGTCGAGGAAGAGCGGCCCGCGGAAGACGGTGCGGATCTCCGAGCCCATCGTCCAGCCGGTGACCGACCGGACCCGACGGGCGTCGTCGGGGCCGGTGGCCTCGGCTTCGAGCACCTCCGTGTTGAGGAACAGCGTGAGGTTGGGCTCGCGGCGCACGATGTCGAGCACCACGTCGTCCCAGTACACGGGGTTGCCCTCGGGGTTGCGGAACTGGTTCTCCCGGTACATCTCGCCGATGATCCCGGTCTCCCGCGCCCACCGCTGGTTGCCGTGGGCGGTCGCTCCGCACACCCAGACCCTCACCTCCGAGGAGGAGTTGCCGCCGAGCACCGGCCGGTTGTTGATCAGCACGGTACGTCGGCCGAGGCGGGCCGCCGCGACGGCGGCGCTCACTCCGGCGAGGCCGCCGCCGACGACGATGATGTCGGCTTCGACGGTCTGGGTGCGCATGGGGATGGGTTCCTTTCGGGTGGGGTGGTGATGCCGCTCAGCGTGCGGCGATCGCTTCGATCTCGTAGACGCGGGCGACGTCGGTGGCGGAGTCGGACGGGTCGGTGATGACGAGGCGCACGGCATCGGCCGTCCGCCCCTGGGCGTCGACCACGACCGTCGTCTGGGTGTTGCCGGTGACGGTGCCGACCGTGACCCAGCCGCTCGCGGTGCGCAGCTGGACGGTGAAGTCGCGCAGCACGGACGTCTGCGGCAGCCCGACCGTGTAGCCGCTGCGCACCCGGACGACGTCCAGCGGCGTGGCCTCGTCCCACTCGACGGTGATGGTCGGCTGGGTGTCCTCGGTCGCCGAGATCCACCGGCTCGCGTCGGTGCAGCCGCCGTCGATCGCCTTCTCCGGGCCGGTGTCGGCGCGGAGCTGGGACGAGGCGGTCGCGGTGCCGCCGAGCGCCAGGTTCTCGCCGCCGGCGTCGCCGCGGAGGGAGGCGACGATGGCGGGGAGGGTGGTCGCCCCCGGCTGCCCGTCGCGCGGGACCTCGGCGCGCCGGAGCGTCCCTCCGCCGGGAACAGCGGGGGCGCTGAGGTAGACGACGTCGGTGCCGTCGGTGCGGGTGGCCGCGCGGAGGCGCTGCTGGCCCACGACCGGATCGCCCACGGTGTCGGCAGTCCATCCCGAGGCCCCGGCGGTCAGCAGCACCGTCTGACTGCGGGTGATGCCGCAGTCCTGCACCGACACCACGGCGTAGACGCGGGTCTCGCCGCCGGCGGTGGGGGTGTCGAGCGCCGCGATGGTCTGCACGCCGCCACCGAGGGCGTCCGTGTCCACGAGGGTCTCGCTCGTCCAGGCGGAGCCGGTCCAGGTCGCCCACCGCACGTCGAAGGCGTTCTCGGTCTCGTCCGCGTACCGGTAGGTCACGCCCACGAGCTCGCCGTCGGCGAGGGCCATCTTCGCGGTCTGCACCGCCGGCACGGCGTCGCCGATGGTCTCGCCGGGCTCGTAGCCGCGCCACACGACGGCGCCGGGGGTGTCCGGGCGGATCGGGGTCGGCAGCGCCTGCCCGGCGACGTCGCGGAAGCCGCCCGCGGCCGGGTCGTACACCGCGTAGGAGCCGAGGTGGCGGTAGGGATCGGCGGGCCACGGGCCCCACTCCCACAGCACGTGGACCTTGCCGCTCGCGTCGACCTCGAGGTCGTCGGGATAGAAGGAGTGGTTCACGGCGGCGGCGATCGTCGTCTCGCGGGTCCACGTCCCGGCCGCGGGGTCGTAGTGGTACAGCACCCCGTCGCGGCGAGCCTGCGGGTCGGCGCCGATGCGCACCATGAGCCAGATGTCGCCGTCGGCGCCCTGCGCCGTGACCGGGTAGGAGACCGCGGCCCCGGCGTCGGGCATCTCGGCGCTCACGTCGACGAGTGAGGTCGCGTCATAGGGCACGGTGGAGCGGAAGTACTTCCAGGGCTCGTGGTGCATCGAGACGAACGCGTGGATGTACCCGTCGCCGTCGATCGCGATGGACGGCTGGTTGTGGCCGTTGTCGTCGAGGTACTCCGCGCAGGCCCCGGTGGCCAGTCGCAGGCAGCCCGAGGTCCACGTGCCGTCGGCGGCGCGGACGGCCAGGTTCACCTGGTGCTTCGCGGCCACCGAGCCGGGCACGTTGTAGGCGAAGTACGTCTCATCGCCGTCGACGACGATCGGGTTCCACCAGCCGGACTGGTTGGAGCTGTCGACCGTGACGGGCACGGTCTCGACGTCGGGGGTCGCGGCGGCCGCCGGAGCGGGCACAGCGAGGACGAGTGCGGTGAGGGCGGCGGCAGCAGTGGCGCCGGCCTTCCAGCGGAGGGTCATGGCGATGCTCCTCAGCCCAGCAGCTTCTGCGCCTGGTCGCCGGCCTGCGCCATCGCGTCCTTGGCGCTCTGCTGACCGACGAGGACGGCCTGCACGCGGTCGGCGATCACGGTCTCGATCTGGGCGTACTGCGGGTACTGCCAGAAGGGGTTGGTGGTGGCGGTCGCCGTGATCTTCTCGGCGAAGCGGGCCCCGAACGCGTCGGACGCCACCTCCTTCGAGGCCTGCGCCTCCTCGGTCACGGGCGGCAGGCCGCGCAGCTCGTAGTCGCCGAGCACTGCCTTCAGGTCGCTCGTGGCCCACTGGCCGAAGTCTGCGGCCGTGCGGGTGCTGTCGCCGGAGCCGCCGCCGACGATGGCGATGGCGCCACCCCAGACGAGGGCGCGCGGGGTGTCGCCCTTCTTCAGCACCGGGCGGGACTCGGGCACGAGCTTGGAGGCGAGGTCGGGATCCGGCGAGTCCTTCGTGACGGACGCGCGACCGACGGGGGCGTCGTCGTAGATGGCGGCGCGGCCCTGGGAGAACAGGGAGCGGGCGTCGAAGCGGTCGACGTCGGCGGCGATGAGTCCCTGGTCGTACAGCGACTTGTACCAGGTGACTGCCTCGATGCTGGCGTCGTCGCCGATCGTGACCTTCCCGTCCTTGACGAGGTCGCTGCCGAACGTCTGCATCCAGATGAGGACGTCCTTGAGCTGGGCGGCCTTGGTCGAGGCGGCGTAGGGGATGAGGCCGCCGCCGAGGGCCTTGAGCTTCTTCAGCGCCGCCTCGAAGTCGTCGACGGTGGTGGGGAACGTGGAGATCCCCGCCTTCTTCAGCAGCTCGGAGTTGGTGATGAGGCCGATCGCGCCGATGGTCCACGGGAACGCGTACTGCTTCCCGTCGAGCTGGGTCGCGTCCAGGCTCGACGCGGTGTAGCCGCGACCCTTCGTGAGCGCCGAGACGTCCTCCAGCTTGCCGAGCGCGGCCAGCGAGGCGAGCCAGGCGACGTCGACGTGCGCGGCGCCCGTGAACTGTCCGCCGCGCACCTGGAGCATGAGCTGCTTGAAGTACTCGTTGTAGGGGAAGGAGACCTCGGTGATGCCGACGTCGTTGGTCTTCTTGTAGCCGTCGAGCAGCGCGCGGGTGGCCGGGGCAGCGGCCTCCTCGGTGAGCGACCAGCTGGAGAACGAGAAGTCGGTGGCGGTGAAGTCGCCCGCGCCGAGCCCGGCGCCGGGGGTGGAGGACGGACTGCCGCTGCCGCCGCCGCTCGGCATGCAACCGGCGAGGAGGAGGCCGGCGGCGCCGAGCCCGGCGAACTGCAGGAGCTGGCGACGGGAGACGGTGGTGTTCTCGGACATGGGGGTGCTCTCTCTTCTTCGAGGGACTGCGGATGAGGGGGTGGTGCGGGTCAGCCCTTGACCGCGCCGGCGGTGAGCCCGCCGACGAGGAAGCGCTGCAGGGCGATGAACGCGATGGCCACGGGGAGCGAGACCACGAGCGAAGCCGCCATGAGCTCGGGCCAGGCGGTGGACGCCTCCCCGATGAACGTGTTGACGAGTCCCGGCGGCAGGGTCTGCTTGTCGGGGCCGGCGAGCGTGAGGGCGAAGATGAAGTCGTTCCAGCCCCGGACGAACGCGAAGAGTCCTGCGGCGATGAGGCCGGGCGCGGCAAGCGGCAGCACGATCGAGTGGATGATGCGCAGGCGGGAGGCGCCGTCGACGCGGGCGGCCTCGATGAGCTCGTCCGGGATCGTGTCGAAGAAGCCCTTCAGCATCCACACGCACAGCGGCAGCGTGAACGTCGTGAACGACAGCACGAGCGCCGTGTAGGTGTTGAGCAGGCCGTAGGCCGAGAACACCGCGTAGAGGGTGATGAGCAGCAGCGCCTGAGGGAACATCTGCGACGCCAGCACGAAGTACATGAGGCTGCGGCGGCCGCGGTAGCGGAACTTCGAGAACGCGTAGCCCATGTACGCCGACACCAGCACCGAGAGGATCGCGGTGATGACGGAGACGACGATGCTGTTGCGGAGGTAGCCGAACAGGGCCGGGTTGTTCGCGAGCGCGGCGTAGGCCTCGAACGTGATCTCGGTGGGGAACAGCTTCGGCGGGTAGCTGAACACCTCCGTGCGCGGGGTGAGCGAGGTCGCGAGCAGCCAGTACACGGGCAGCAGAGCGAACCCGCCGAACACGACGACGGCGATCCAGGCGCTCACGGTGGAGGCGCGGCGGTCGGCGCGGTGGCGTCGACGGCGGGGCGCGGCGGGCGGGGCGGAGACGGCGGCCACCGTCTCCTCGGTCAGCACGGCGGTCATCGCTTCTCTCCCTTCTCGGACAGACGGACGTAGACGACGACGAGCGCCATCAGCAGGATCATCCAGAGCAGGCCGATCGCCCCGGCGTGGCCGAGGTCGAAGCCGTCGAACGCGGTCTCGTACACCGCGGTCGCGAACGTCTGGGTGGAGCCGGCGGGACCGCCGCCGGTGAGGACGTAGATGATGTCGAAGTGCTGGAAGTTCCAGATGAACTCCAGCAGGATCACGAGGCCGATGATGCCGCTCATCTGCGGGACCGTGATGGAGAAGAAGCGGCGGATGGTGCCGGCGCCGTCGATCTCGGCGGCCTCGTGCAGCTCGATCGGCACGGTCTGCAGGCCGGCGAGGAGCATGACCATCATCCAGGGGAACGACTGCCACGTCTTCGCGACGATCACGGCGATCATGGCGGTGGTGGGGTTCGCGAGCCACGCCTGGGGGGAGTCGATGAGGCCGACGGTCTCCAGGGCGGCGTTGAGCACGCCGTAGTTGGCGTTGAAGATCCACATCCACAGGAACGACACGACCACGCCGGGGATCAGCCACGGGATGAGCATGAGGCCGCGGAGCACCTTGGCGCCGCGGATGCGCGTGTTCAGGGCGAGGGCGAGGCCGAAGCCGATCACGAACGGCGCGATGGTCGTGCCGAGGGTGAAGACGAGCGTCTGGGTGAGGAGCGGGAAGAACTCACCGGTGAGCACGTCGACGATGTTCTGGAAGCCGACGAACTCGCGGCCGGGCTCGACGAGGCTCTGCTTGTAGAACGCGGTGATGAGGGCCGTGATCAGCGGGTACACGACCACGGCGGCGAGGAGCGCGAGGCCGGGAGCCGTGAGGAGGAGCGCGAACATCCCGTCCGAGAGGCGACGGGGCCGGCGACCTGTTCCTATCTGTGAGGAAATGGTCTGTTCTGTCATCTAGGTCATCCTTGGCCTGGGGTGATGTGTCCGCACTCTCGCAGTGCGGTCTCGGGCTTCCTCAGTATTTCCGGCAGATTACAGCGACGTCAACTGGAGAGCGCAATAGTCAGAAAGTGGTGGAAAGTGTTTGTTTTGTGAACTGGTTTCTCGGATGCGAGCCTCGGTACGCGAGGGCCATCGGGATCGGGATGCCGAAGGCGGCGTCGACCAGCGCCGAGCCCGATCAGCCGCGACGCCCTGGCGCCTCGAGGATCCGAAACGATCAGTATCGATCCTTGCTAGTCGATTATCGATTGGCTACGGTCGGAGCAGCCGCTCCCGCGGCGCCGCGCGCATCGGCCGTGCGGGAAGCGACAGTTCGGAGACGCGATGAAGCGTGTACTGGCAAGCCTGACCCTGGCGGCGGTGTTCGGATCCGCCCTCGCTGCGGCGGTCCCGTCGGCGGCTGCGGCCGCGGACGATGACGCCCTCTACCTCGCGCCGGGAGGTGACGACGCGGCCTCCGGCACGATCGACGACCCCCTCGCGACGCTGGAAGGCGCCCGCGACCGGATCCGCGCGCTGAAGGCGGATTCCGCGCTCCCGGACGACGGCCTCACGGTGTACCTCCGGGAGGGCACGTACCCCCGCTCGGCGTCGTTCGAGATCGGCGCGCAGGACTCGGGCACTGCCGACGCCCCCATCACCTACCGCTCGTACCCGGGGGAGACCGCCACCCTCACCGGCGGTCGCGAGCTGCCGCGTGACCAGTTCGCGGCGGTCGACGACGCGGCGGTGACCGACCGCATCATCGACCCGGCTGCCCGCGACCGCGTGGTCGGGATCGACCTCGCCGACCTCGGCATCACCGACTACGGCCAGCTCAGCCGTCACGGCTACTGGAAGGCCAACGACGTCAGCACCACGCCGCCCATGGAGCTGTTCATCGATGGCCAGGGCATGACCCTCGCGCGCTGGCCCAACGCCGACGCGGCCACCCCGACCGTGCAGATGGGCGACATCATCGACGCCGGGCCGGACCGTAACGACGCCGACCTGCAGGAGCGCGGCGGCACGTTCCGCTACGGCTACGACCGTCCGAAGCACTGGACCCAGGCCGAGGACGTGTGGCTGGACGGCATCTTCGGCTACAGCTGGGAGTGGTCGTACAACAAGATCGAGAGCATCGACACCGAGGCGAAGACCATCACCCTCCGCTACGGCGAGATGTCCGGGATCATGAAAAGCTGGTTCCCCGACTTCCACTTCGCGCAGAACCTGCTGGAGGAGCTCGACGCCCCCGGCGAGTACTACATCGACCGCGACGCCGGGAAGCTGTACCTCATCCCCAACGCCGCGTTCACGTCGGGTCGCGGCGCCGTGACGGTGACGACCCTCGACGAGCCGATGCTGCGCGCGGACGGGGCCTCGTACGTGAACTTCGACGACCTCGTGATGGAGTACGGGCGCGCGACGGCCGCGGTGATCCTCGGCGGCTCGCACGTGACGATCTCGCACAGCGACATCCGCAACTTCACCGACGGCGGCGTGCTCATCAACTCGCCGGGCCGCTACACGTACGACGGCATCCCGGTGAACCGCGGCGGCCGCGACCACGCCGTCACCGACAGCCGGCTCACGCACGTCGGCGGCGTCGGCGTGGTGCTCCAGGGCGGTGACAAGACGACGCTCGAACCCGGCCGCAACCGGGTCGAGAACTCCGAGATCGCCGACTTCGCGTACTACCACAAGGCCTACAACCCCGGCGTGATGTTCGACGGCGTCGGCAACATCGCCAGGGACAACGAGATCCACGACGCCCCGCACCCCGGGATCATCGTGCACGGCAACGACCACCTGTTCGAACGCAACGAGGTGTACGACGTCTGCAAGCAGTTCCACGATCTCGGTGCGATCTACATGAACTCCGGCAAGACCCCGCAGCAGCGCGGCCACGTGTTCCGGGAGAACTACTTCCACGACATCGGCGTCGGCATGGCGGGCGTCGAGGGCATCTACGCCGACAACTTCACGTGGGACCTCACGATCGAGAAGAACGTGTTCGTGAACATGGGCAACGGCGCGATCAAGAGCGGCTCGGCCGACTACATCGAGGCGCGCAACAACGTGTTCGTCGACGCGTACGCGCCGTACGACAACTACGAGCAGTGGATGGGCGACCAGGAGGGCAACGTCGTCGACCGCGACTACATGCCGGCCTGGGAGAAGGTGTTCGCCGACAACAACGACTTCGTCGGCACGCCGTACCTGACGAAGTACCCCGAGCTCGCGCACTTCTTCGAGGACGACCACCACTTCCCGAACCACAGCACGTTCGCCGAGAACGTCGTGTGGAACCCGAACCGGGCCCGGATGGCCGGCGTCAACGAACACGGCGCGAAGGACGGGAAGAACCTCCTGAACTACGAGGACAACTGGGTGGCCGACGCCGACCCCGGCTTCGTGGACGCTGCGAACGGCGACTACACGCTGAAAGCCGATGCGGCCGTGTTCGACCAGATCCCCGGCTTCGAGGCCATCGCGTTCGGCGAGATCGGGGTCGACGGCGCGATCGGGCAGACGCAGCAGCCGCAGACCATCCCGCTCGAGGACATCGCGTTCGACAGCGACACGCTCACGATCGACGCGGGCGACGAGGTGCGCGTGCGCGCCGTGCCGCTGCCCTGGAACGCCGACGACGCCGCGGTGACCTACGCCTCGGCCGACGCCGCCGTCGCCACCGTCAACGACAAGGGCGTGGTGCTCGGCATGGGCCCCGGTGCGACCGCGGTCACCGCGACCGCGAAGGCCGATGCCACCAAGACCGCGACCATCGAGGTGATCGTCGAGGAGGGCGACGGCGTGCTGCACTTCACCGACTTCGAGTCGGGGGCGAACGGCTGGCCGACCGACCCGAACCGCAGCATCCAGGTGGATGCTGCGGGCGACAAGGTGTACCGCATCCTCAAGGGCGCCAACAGCATCCTGCCGCGGGACTTCACGGAGTTCGTGCTCGACTTCGACGTCACGGCCCCGGCCACGACCCCCGCCAACGCGGGACTCATCGTCTACGACCGCAACGGCAAGGGCGGCGGCTACATCCGCTTCCGCCAGGCCGCCGCCGGGCCGACCTGGACGATCTTCGACGACGCCTGGAAGGTCGTTGCGGAGAAGGTCGTGCCGGCGGCGCAGGGCCTGACCCCCGGCGAGACGTCGCACGTCCGCATCGCGGTGCAGGACGGGCAGATCCGCATCTCCGTCAACGGGGCGATCGCGCTGGAAGGCGCCGATCCCGGCCCCGGAAAGGCCGGCCGGGTCGGGTTCTACGTGGAGAACTACGCCTCGCTCGACTTCGACGACATCGGGTTCTCGCTCTCCGGCGTGCCGGTCACGGGCGTGAGCCTGGACGCCGACGCCGTCGGACTCACCGTGGGGGAGCGGCGGTCCGTCGCGGCCACGGTCGCCCCGGAGGATGCCAGCGACGCCCGGGTCACCTGGACCACCGACAGCCCGGAGGTCGCCACGGTCTCCGGGGGACGGATCGCGGGGGTGGCGGCGGGGACTGCGACGATCACCGCGACCTCGGTCGCCGATCCGAGCCTCAGCGACACGGTCACCGTGACCGTGGACGACGCCGAGTACCCGACCACCCGCCTGGACGGTCAGCTGAAGGACGGGGCGAACTGGAGTGAGTCCGACCTCATCGCGGTGGACGACACGGGTGTCGTGATCAGCGGTCAGGGCGTGCACGGCTACGAGGCCGAGCGCTTCGGCGACACCCTGCTGCAGTTCGAGGCGGAGTTCGGCGCCTTCGACGGTGGCTGGTACGGCTTCCAGGCGCGCTCCGACCAGACCGGGCTCCCCGCCTGGCAGAACTCCAACACCGGATACCTCGCGGTGATCAAAGAGGACGTGATCGAGTTCCAGAGCTGGACGCCGGGCCAGACCATGCTCGACAGCATCCCCAACACCGTCATCGAGCCGGGCTCCACGCACCGCATCGAGTTCGGTGCCGTCGCCGAGGACGGCGGCACCCGCATCGTGCTCCGGGTCGACGACGTGACCGTGTGGAACATGGTCGACGCCAGGGAGAACCTCCGTATCGGTGCCGACGGCTTCTTCAACGTCTACCACTACGGCAAGACGAACACCCTGGTCGTGCGGCCGACACCGCCGCCCGCGACCGTGACCGGCATCTGCTGGGCGCCCGAAGCCGAGCCGAAGACCCGCTACGTGCGCGGCGAGGAGCTCGACGTGACCGGCATGCTGCTGGGGGTGGACTGGAGCGACGGGTCCCGCACCACGCAGCAGGTGACGGCCGACATGGTCAGCGGCTTCGACAGCAGCAAGGTGCGCCCGCACCACACGATCACCGTGACGTACGCTGGCGCGAGCGTCGAGCTCCCGATCTCGGTGCGACCGAAGCTCAAGAACGACGAACAGGACGTGCCACGATGCGGGTGACCTTCATCGGAGACTCGATCACCGACGCGGGGCGCGATCGCTCCGACCCGGAGTCCTTCGGGGACGGCTATGTGTCGCTCCTCGTCCCCGAGCTGCAGGCCGCTGGGGCCACGGTCCGCAACCTCGGGATCGCGGGGGACCGCGCCCGCGACCTGGCCGCGCGGTGGGACGCGGAGCTGCTGCCCACGGCGCCGGAGCTGCTGACCGTGTACGTCGGCGTGAACGACATGTGGCGTCGGTTCGACAGCGACGACCCGACCTCAGCCGAGGAGTTCGCCGCCACGCTCGGCGACCTCCTCGGCCGCGCGGTGGCCGCGCACGCCCCGCGGCTGATCCTCATGGAGCCGTACTTCCTTCCGGTGACGAAAGAGCAGCGCACGTGGCTCGACGACCTCGACGGGAAGCGGGCGGCGGTACGGGCTCTCGCCGCGGAGCACGGGGCGGCGTTCGTGCCCCTGCATGGGGTGTTGACGGCGGCGGCGGAGCAGTATCCGGTCGTCGAGCTCGCGCCGGACGGGGTGCACCCGACGCCCCTCGGATCCGCCCTCATCGCGGATGCCTGGCGCACGGCCGCGTCCATTAGCGATAGTCGATAATGGACGTAGACTGATGGTCATGACGGATGCTCTCGGCACGGCCGGACTGCAGCGCGGACTGCTGTCCGATCAGATCTACGCGCTCATCAAGGCGATGATCAAGGACTCCACGCTGGCTCCCGGCGAGCAGCTCGTGGAGTCGCAGCTCGCCCGGCAGATGCAGGTGAGCCAAGCGCCCGTGCGCGACGCCCTCAAGCGGCTCGCCCACGAGGGGCTCGTGTCGCACGTGCGGCATCAGGGCAACTTCGTCGCGAGCTACTCCGCGGAGGAGGCGGCGCAGGCGAAGGTGGCGCGCGTCGAGCTGGAGGGGCTCGCCGGTCGGCTGGCCTGCGGGGCGCTGGATCCCGAGCGGCGTGCCGAGCTCGTCGGCCTCATCGCGCAGATGCACGAGGCGGCTGAGGCGGAAGACCTCGCCCGGTTCCGCGAGCTCGACTTCACCTTCCACCGTGCGGTCATCGAGGCCAGCGGCAATGTGTACCTCCCGCGCATGTGGGACCTCCTGGAGCCGAGCCTGCGCGTGATGCACGTGCTCGGCGACCCCACCTTCACGGGGAACTGGCACGAGGTCGCGGACTGGCACAAGGGCCTGCTCGACACGCTGGAGGCCGGTGACGAAGAGGCCGCGTCCTCCCTGTTCCGCGCCCACGCTGCCGGCACTCTCCTCGACTGACCCCCGCGCGAGGTCGCAGTTTCGCACCGGGGTCGCACGGCTGACCGGAGTCCCTGCGACGCGGGGCGGATCCGCGACGGGGGTGCGGAAGTGTCCGGGGTGCGGACTCCCTGCGCGAGGTCGGAGTTTCGGCGCGAGGTCGCAGGGGTGACCGGAGTCGCTGCGACCTCGGTGCGAAACTGCGACGGGGCTACGCGGTGAAGGGGGCGAGGCGGTCGGCGGTGCCGGACCAGAATGCTCGAGCCTCGGCAGGGGAGAGCGGTGGAAGAGCCCGCCGGGTCGCGGCGAGCACCTCCGCGTAGGTCGTGGTCCGCGTGGACATCGGCCAGTCGCTGCCGTACATCAGCCGATCCGCGCCGAAGAGGGCGAAGGCGGAGCGCAGCAGTCCCCGCAACTCGTCCGCCCCGCGCGCCGCGAGGTCGAGCCCGGAGACCTTCGCCGACACCCCCGGAGCCGACGCAGCCTCGGCGAGCGCGGAGAGCCATGCGGCATCGGCCGTCCGGGCGCCGAGGCCGAGGTGGCAGACGACGATCGCGGTGTCGGGGTGCCGTCGGGAGAGGGCGGCCGCGGCGGGCAGCTGATCCGGGCGGATGAGGAGTTCGAGGGTGCGGGCGGTCGCGCCCAGGTGGTCGGCGAGGGCGTCGAGGCCGTCCACATCCGAGAGATCCGCGGCGAACTGCGGCACCGCGGCGCGCACGCCGACCACGGCGGGAGAGAACGCGACTGCGGTGGCGCCGGCGGCCCGTCCCGGCGCGGGGGTGTACTGCAGCACCACGCGTCGCAGGAACGGGTCGCGGGCGGCGGTCGCGGTCAGCCACTCCGCCTCCGCCACCGAGTCCGCCGCCTGCACGGCGATGGCGGAGGAGACGCCGGCTACGGTCAGCTCCCGTCCGAGACGAGCGGCCGCGGCCTGCCGGGGGAGCCCGAGGTCGTCGCGGAACCACGGGATCGGCACGGCGTCCGCATCCCAGACGTGCACGTGGGCGTCGACGATCCGCACGTCAGCTCCCGGGCCGCGCGGTCATGCAGCCTCCGCGTCGAGGGCGTCCCACAGCGCGGCGGGCAGCACGGCGTCGAGGCCGTCCACGAACGCGTCCACCTCGGCGGGGGTGCGCGCCCCGACGACCACCGCATCCGCACCCTGCCGCAGCGGGAACTGCACCGCGGCATCCGCGAGGCGCACGCCGTACGAGGCGCACACGGCCTGCAGGCGCTGCGCCCGCTCCCGAAGCTCCGGGGGAGCGGGCTTGTACTCGAAGAACGGGGAGCCGACCGGGTCGACGAGGATGCCGGAGTTGAACACCGCGGCCGCGAGCACCCCGATGCCGCGGGCCGCCGCGGTCGGCAGCAGCCGGTCCAGCGCAGTGCGGTCGAGCAGCGTGAGCCGGCCGGCCTCCATCACCACATCCAGCGGCGCCTCGGCGACGTACCGCTCCAGGGGGTCGAGCCGCCCGAGGCCCACGCTGATCGCGCGCACCACCCCTTCGTCGCGCAGTTCGACGAGCGCCGGAAGCGCCGTCGCGAGCGCCGCCTCCACGTCCAGGGGGTCGTGCAGGTGCAGAACGTCCACACGCTCGACGCCCAGCCGGGCGAGGCTGCCGTCGAGGCTCCTCCGCACGCCGTCCCTGCTGAGGTCGACGACGGAGTCGTGTCCGCTCGCGGCCCCCGCGACGGGGCGGCCGTCCGCATCGACGAGCACCCGGCCGACCTTCGTCGCGATCACGTAGTCGTCCCGCGGCACGCCGCGCAGGGCGAGGCCGAGCTTCCGCTCGCTCTCGCCCGAGCCGTACAGCGGTGCGGTGTCGAAGAAACGGACGTCGCGGGCGAGCGCCGCCTGCACCGTTGCCACCGCGTCGCCGTCAGGCACAGGGGCGAAGAGGTTGCCGATCGGCGCGCACCCGAGTCCGACGTCGTCGCGCGCGGCGACCTCGGGATTCAGCGGACGGAGCTCTGGACGGAACGCCATGCCTCGTACTCCTCGCGGCTGTCGGGGGTCAACGGGTAGTAGTCGCTCAGGCGCGCGCCCTCGTCGAGGCGGCGGCGGCTGAACACCTCCCACTCCTCATGATCGCGCGCGTCGTCCACGACCTGCGGCGCCAGGGCCTGCGGCACCACGACGGGGCCGTCGTCGTCGGCGACCACGAGGTCGCCCGGCATGCACAGGGCCCCGCCCACCGCGACCGGCACGTCGTACGCCCACGGCACGAGCTCCGACTGCGAGGCGTAGTGCGGGGTCGTGCCCGTCGACCACACCGGGATCCCGAGCTCGCGGATGCGGCCGGCGTCGCGGATGCGCCCGTCCACGACGATCCCCGCGCCGCCCTTGCGTGCGAAGTAGCGCGCCAGGATGTCGCCGATGCACCCGGAGAACCGGCTGCCGTACGCCTGGATCACCAGCACGTCGCCGGGCTGCACGGCCTCGAGCACGTGCCACAGGGCGGTGTTCCGCTCGGCGTACTCCTGGCCGTCGCCCGAGGCCATGTCCTCGCGCTGCGGCATGAACTGCAGGGTCAGCGCCGAGCCGACGACGCGCTGGCCGAGGCTCAGCGGCTCCGGCCCGTCGATGTAGCTGCGGCGGATCCCGAGCCCGTGCAGCTTGGCGCACGCGGTGGCGGACGAGATCGCGTCGAACGAGTCGACCACCTCGCGCGAGGGCCGCTGGTAGGCCCCACCCCGCACAGGCAGGGCGAAGTCGGGTCGGATCAGATCGGCGCTCATGCGTCTCCTTCAGGGAACAGGTGGCGCGGCGATCCGGTCGCACGCGCGATGGTCAGGTCGAGGTCGGCGATGTGCGCCGGGGGCAGGGTCACCACGAGGTCGTCGTCCACGTCGAAGGTCGTGGTGACGGTGGGGGCGTCCGGGGCGGTGTACGTGCCCGAGGCGCCGGGCCAGAAGCCGGGCTCCTCGCCGGAGGCCGTGACCCGCACGATCCGGTCGAGGCCGAAGCGTCCGCCGCGCAGGCGCACGGTGCGGGTGTGCACGGCAGAGGTGTTCACGAGCTGCACGCCGATGCCGCCGTCGTCGAGACGGTGCACGAGCGCGGCGACGTCCGCCGGGAGTCCGGGCCGGGCGCGGTCGACGTCCTCGTAGCGGAGCGCCGTGAAACCGAGCCCGCCGTTGTAGAGCACCTGCGGCGCCCCGGCGACGAGCTGGGTCAGCACCTCCGTCACGACGGGGTTCACACGCTGCCAGAAGTGCAGGTGCGCGGCGTCGGGGTCGCGGTCGTCGGCGAGCATCATGGCAGCACGGCGCGCCACCTGGCCGAGCGCCATCTCCAGCGCCCGCACCGGGTAGTCGGGCAGGTTGCCGGAGAGGTACGCGAACCAGCCGGCCTCGTGACCCGCCTCCTCCTTGTCGCGGAACGGGGCGACGAGGTCGGCGGATTCCGGCAGACCGGCGATGGCCGTCTCCAGCCGCTCCCGATCGGACGCACGTCGCGACCACCACCAGAGCCACAGCGGCAGATCGAGCTGCAGCGGACCGTAGTCGAACCAGCCGTCCGCACCGTGGCGGTAGGGGACGAGCAGAGCAGGCTCGGTGGCGGCAGCGCCGAGTCGGGCCATCCACCCGCCGCGCAGGCTGTACGTGGACTCCGCGACGCTGCCTCTGCGCGCCTCGGCGAGCACCGTGTCGAGCATGGTGCGCACGAGGTCGAGGGCGCCGTCGTCGCCGGTGACGAGCGCGTGGTTGAGGGCACCGATCAGGGCGCTCATGCCGACGGAGTGCAGCCCGTGCGGCCAGGCCCAGCCGTAGTGGCCGCCCCACCAGCGGCCGTCGTGGAGGGAGCCGACGGTGCCGTCCGGGCCCACGTTGTCGGGGAGCAGGCCCCCGTCCGCCCGCGCGCGCCAGCCGTCGACGTAGCGGCGGATCCACGCGGCCGCCTCCTCGTCGCCGTCGTAGAGCCAGCGGTTCGCGGCGAGCGAGGTCGCGGCGAGGTTCACGGCGATGTCGCCAGCAGCCCGGCGCTGCATCTCCTCCGCCATCCGCTGCGCGTGCGCGGGGTCGGCGAGATCGTCCCACGAGGCGATGCCGTCCAGGCCGTGCAGCGGGAGACCGTAGGGACGCATCTCGTCCCGGTCAGCGGTGTACGGCACGATCTTCTCGTCGAGCCCCTCGCGGGCGCCGAGGGCTCCGTTGTGCGGCGAGCGGATCATGTTGCGCTCGGCGTCGTAGTTGCCCTGCGCGGGGTCGGTGAAGAGGGCGGCGAACCGGGCGGCGCGCGCGGCGAACGCGGTGTCGGCTGGGTCGGCGGCGCAGATGCCGGCGAGGAACAGCAGCGACTCCCCCTGATGGAACCAGTCGTAGCCGTTGTCGTACTCCTCGGTGAGCATGCCCGCCTCGGCGAGCTGCACGGTCACGCCCTCCCAGTTCCGCTTCGCGTCGGCGAGCACCTCGTCCGGTCCGCCGAGCAGGTAGAACGCGGGCCAGTTGAAGAAGGGCTCGTACAGGTCGTCCACGCCGTCACGGTCGATGAACTCGGCGACGCCGCGGAGGCGGCCGTCCGGCAGCGTGTAACGGTCGCGGAAGAGGCGGCGGGCCTCCTCGACCTCGGCGAAGAGCCGGCGCTGCAGCACGGCCCACGCAGGGATGGCACGCAGCGGACGGGTGAGCGGGGTCTCGGGCACGGTCATCCCTTCGTCGCGCCGGCGACGAGGCCGCCGATGATGTGGCGCTGCATGACGATGAAGAACACCATCGCGGGCAGCACGGCCAGCAGGAGGGTCGGGAACACCTGGGTGTAGTCGGTCGAGAACTGTCCGACCGCCGCGTAGACGCCGGTGGTGACCGTGTAGATCCCGGAGCTCGGCCCGAGGATGATCTGCGGACTCACGAAGTCGTTCCACACCCCGATCGAGTTGAGCACCACGACCGTCGCGACCACGGGCTTCATGATCGGGAAGATGCACGCCCAGAACGCGCGGATGGGACCGGCGCCGTCCAGCGACGCCGCCTCGTCGATGTCGCGGGGCACGCTGCGGAGGTACGCGGTGAACAGGAAGATCGTCACCGGCAGGGTCGCCGCCGTCTCGAAGAGGATGAACCCGGGGATCGTGTTGATGAGCCCGAGCACCCGCAGCACGAAGACCACCGGGATCAGCGTCACCTGCCCCGGGATGAAGAGCCCGGAGACGAAGAGCAGCAGCAGTCCCAGGTGCCACTTCGATCGCCCGCGGGCGATGACGTACGCGACGGGCGCGGCGAGGGCGATGCAGCACAGGTTCACGAGCACGACGAACAGCAGCGTGATCCCGTACGCGGCGATCACGTTGAACTTGCTGCTCGTGATCGCGGCCCACAGGTAGTCGAACGTGAACATCTGCGGAGTGATCAGCAGCGGGTTCTCGATGATGTCGGCCTGCGGTTTGAACGCGTTGATCAGCATCGTGTACATCGGGATCAGCATCGTGATCGCGACGACGCCGAGGACGATCCACCGGATCGTGCTGACGGCGAGGGCCGGGCGGTTGCGGGTCTGCTTCATCAGTCGGTCGCCTTCTGCTCGGCGCGGCGTCGCACCAGCGTGACGGCGAGGCCGACGACCGCGGTGACGATGAGGAGGATCATGGACTGCGCGGCGCCGAAGCCGAGGGCCGAGTTCGCGAAGGAGTCCTTGAGGATCTGGTAGACGATCGTCTGCGTGGAGCCGGCAGGCCCGCCGTCGGTGAGCGACAGCACCACGTCGTACGCCTTGAGGAGCCCGACGAGGGTGAGCACGAGGTTCACGGTGAAGACGGGCGCGATGAGCGGCAGCGTGATGGAGCGGAACTGCTGCCACCGCGAGGCGCCGTCCACGGTCGCCGCCTCGTAGTACTCCGCGGGGACGGACTTGATGCCGGCGAGGAACAGGATCATGTTGAAGCCGAAGTGCGACCACACGATCGTGAAGATCACGCTCGCCTTGGCGAAGGTCGGGTCCGTGAGGAACGGCATCGCCGGGAGGCCGAGCGTGCTGAGCAGACCGTTGACGGCGCCGGTGGGGGAGAGCATCGCCGACCAGAGGAAGCCGATGATGAGCGCGCTGATCACGTACGGGTAGAAGAAGATCGTGCGCAGGATCGTGTTCGAGCGGCCGGGCCCGGAGATGAGCGCGGCGATCGCGAGGCCGATGGCGTTGCAGAGGATCGTGCCCACCACCGCGATGATGCCCGTGAAGATCGCGGCCTGCGTCGAGCGCGGGCTGTGGAACGCCTTGATGTAGTTGTCCCAGCCGATGAAGGTGAAGTTGAGGCTGTAGCCGTTCCAGTCGGTGAAGCTGAGCACCGCAGCCAGGATCATCGGGATGACGAACATCGCCAGGAACACGGCGACGGCCGGGCCGCCCATGAGGATGCCGGGGATGCGGTTCCGCCACTGCTGCAGCGCGGTGCGGCGGCGCGGGGCGGGGGTCGAGCTCATCGGCGTCGATGGTCCTGTCGGGATGGCGGCGGCGGCCGACGGCGGCGCGGTCGTGGTGGGCGGGGTCATGGCGGCACTCTCGTTCTCGGTGGCGCGTTCGGGGGAGGGCGCGGGAGGCGCCGGGGAGGCGCCGGGGAGGAAGCCTCCCCGGCGCCCCGAGGGTCAGCCGGCGTTGGCGGCGAACCAGTCGTCCATGGCCTGCAGCACCTGGTCGGCGGGTGCGCCACCGAGCAGGGCCTGGGTCTGGGTGTTGATCTCGCCGGAGTAGCCGTCGGGGAGCGTGCGCTCGCCGTACCCGCCGCCGGTGGGCGTGTAGGCCTCGGCAGGGGTGTCGGCCACGATCTGCAGCAGTTCCTCGCCGAGCGGCGTCATGTCGTACTCGTAGCCGTCGCGGAAGTTGCCGTCGACCGCGAGCTGGTCGCTCACCGCGGTCTGGTCGGTGGTGAGGAACTCGATGAGCTTCGCCGCCGCGTCCTGGTTCTTGCTCGCCTTGAGGATTGAGTACGGGCTGGCGATGTTGGCGCCCATCGCGGGCTGCTCGTCGGCGCTCGTGGCGGGGGCGCGGAAGACGCCGATATCCGCGGAGTCGGCGGCCTTCGCCTGCGTGCCGGCGAACCAGCTGCCCATCGAGTACACCGCGGTCTTGCCCGAGAGGAAGGCCTGCTCGGCGTCCGGGTACTTGATGCCCAGGGCGTCGCCGGGGATGTACCCCTCGGACACCCAGTCCGCGTAGGTCTCGACCGCATCGCCGTAGGTCTCGCTGAAGGTGACGTCGCCTGCCGAGATGTCCTGGAACCACTCCGGGTCCTCGGCGATGATGGTCGGCAGTCCGAGCGCCTGCAGGGTGTGGCTCGTCATCCAGTCGCCGCCGGTCTGGACGGGCGTCCACCCGGCGTCCTTGAGCTTGCCGAGGGCCTCGGTGAGCTCGTCGACCGTGGTCGGCACCTCCGTGATCCCCGCCTCCTCGAACGCGGTCTTGTTGTAGAAGAAGAGGCTCTGCAGCTGCACGCCGATGCCGGCCATGTAGTTCTTGCCGTCGATCGAGTACTGGTCGGCGAGCGGACCGGACGACGCCCACTCGTACTGCGAGAGATCGACGAGCTCGGGAGCGAGCTTGGTGGTGGGGGCGATGGACTGCACGACGTCGGGAGCGTCGCCGGCGGCCAGCAGGCGCGGCACGGCGGCTTCGACGCCCTCCGCACCCGGGTTCTGGATGACGACGTCGATGTTCGGGTTGGCGTCCTCGAACGGCGCGACGAGGTCGTTCCAGAACTCCTCGGTCAGGTTCGGGGTGACGTTCACGAGCATGCGCACGGTGACGTCGCCGCCGGCGTCCCCGCCGTCGTCGCCGGCGGTGGTCGAGCAGCCGGCGATGGCGAGGGCGGACACCGCCGCGATGCCGGCGAGGGGGAGGACTCGGGCCTTGATCATCGTTGATCCTTTCCTGATGCATAAGGGAGGGCCGCTCGCGACATTACACTGATCGATAATCGTTTGTGAAGGGCGGGCAGCATCAGGTCACGCTCGGAGAAGGCGGACTCCGAGCGTGGTGGGCGACGGGATCAGCCGGCGGCGCGGCGGGCGCGGTAGGCCGCCACGGCGTTGCGATTGGCGCAGCTCGTGGAGCAGTACCGCTTGGAGCGGTTGCGGGAGAGGTCGAGCGCGATCGCCTGGCAGGTCGCGTCGTCGCAGACGGTGAGCCGGGAGCCCTCGTCCGTGCGGATGACGTCGATCAGGGCCATCGCCGTCTCCACGAGCACGCGTTCGGCGAGCGGGCGCTCATCGGCCAGGCCGTGCAGGTGCCAGTCCAGCTCGCCGTGGCGGACGAGGCGAGGGGTCAGTCGCACCTCGGCGAGGGCGGCGTTGACGTGCGCGGCCATCTCGTCGCGCGGGGCCAGCAGCATCGCGCGGAGCCGCGGACGCAGGGCGCGGAGGTCGTCCAGCTCCACCGTGTCCCCGTCGACGCGCCCCGTGTAGGGGAACACCTGCAGGAAGGTCTTCTCGTCCTCGATGTCGACCAGGGTGTCCGGGTCCTCCGCCGAGTTCGCGAGCCAGACCGCCGCGCGCAGCGCATCCTCTGTGTCATCGGTGAAGACCATGTTGACAGCTTACTCCCGCCGGCGTAGCGTCACGTCCCATGAGCGCTGTGGCTGATGACACCACCCGGACGCGGACCGGCATGCGCCTGGGGCTCCCGCTCGCTGTCGCGGCCGCCTTCGCGTTCGGCTCGTCCGGGGCGTGGGCGCGCGGACTCATCGACGCGGGATGGACGCCGGGCGCCGCCGTCACGGTGCGGGTGTGGGTCGCAGCGCTCGTGCTGCTCGTCCCCACGATCCTCGCGCTGCGGGGTCGGTGGCGTGCCCTCCGGCAGAACGTGGGGATGGTCTGCGCCTACGGCCTCCTCGCCGTCGCGGCCACCCAGCTCTGCTACTTCCAGGCCGTCGCGGTGATGGACGTCGGGATCGCGCTGCTCATCGAGTACACCGCCCCGGTCGCGGTGCTCCTCTGGCTCTGGCTGCGCCGGGGCGAGCGTCCCACGCGGCGCAGCATCCTCGGTGCGGGCATCGCCTTCGTCGGACTCGTCCTCATGCTCGACATCGTCACCGGGGCGCAGGTGGACGTGGTCGGTGTCCTCTGGGCGCTCGGGGCGATGGTGGGTGCCGCGAGCTACTTCGTGCTGTCCGCCCGGGCCGGCACCGGGATCCCGCCGATCGCCCTCGCGGGCAGCGGCCTGCTGCTCGGTGCCGTGGGGCTGAGTCTCGCCGGGCTCGTCGGCGTGCTGCCGTTCGCGTGGACGACGGTCGACGTGGACTACCGGTTCGGCGCGGTGCCCTGGTTCGTGCCGGTCCTCGCGATCGGCGTGATCGCCACGGCCCTCGCGTACGTGCTCGGCATCGTCTCGACACGGATGCTCGGCTCCCGGTTGGCCTCGTTCGTCGCGCTCGCCGAGGTCGTGGCGGCCCTGCTCTTCGGCTGGCTCCTGCTCGGGCAGCTCCCCGGTCCGCTGCAGGCCCTCGGGGGCGTGCTCGTGCTCGCCGGCGTGGTCGTCGTGAAGCTCGGCGAGCCCCGCCCCGCGGCCTGAGCCCACTCGCGCGCACGGCTTCGGAGATCGGAGCCGACACGCCGGCCCCCGGCCCGGCCGTGCGGCGTGTCCCGGGCGATCTCCGAAGCTGTGCCCGGGTGTGGGTGTGGGTGTGGGAAGGAGGCGGGGGAGACTATGTATACG
This sequence comes from Microbacterium sp. LCT-H2, assembly GCF_001866135.1. Taxonomy (GTDB): domain Bacteria; phylum Actinomycetota; class Actinomycetes; order Actinomycetales; family Microbacteriaceae; genus Microbacterium. The sequence goes on along the minus strand of NZ_MODW01000004.1, from coordinate 16,038 downwards.
AATAGACCGCTCGCGCCCGAGAAGTCGACCATGTGGGCCGGTTTATGTATACACTGGCGAGATGGTCCTCCCTGTCGAGCGCACGTCCATGGGCGATCGCGCCTATGCGGCGCTCCTCGACGGCATCCAGTCCGGGGAGCTGCCGGCCGGGTACGTGCTCGGCGAGGTGGAGCAGGCCGAGCGCCTGGGTGTGAGCCGGACTCCGCTGCGGGAGGCTCTGCGCCGCCTGGCCGCCGACGGCCTGGTCGTGCAGCAGTCGCCGCGCGTCACGGTTGTCGCCGACCTCGACGCCGACGACATCCGGTCCCTGTTCGAGATCCGTCGCGCGCTGGAGGAGACCTCCGCCCGACTGGCGGCCGTCCGGGGCGACGCCGACCGGTTCGCCGCGCTCGCCGCGGAGTTCGCGCACGTGGACCTCACCAGGGCGGAGGGCCGGGACGCCTACTACGCCCTGATCGCGCGATTCGATGCGGCCCTCGACGACGCCGTCGCCAACGACTACATCGCTGCGGCGCTGCGCACGGTCCGCACCCACCTCGTCCGCGTGCGGCGTATGGCGCGGGACAAGCCCGCCCGGCTCGCTGCCTCCGCCGCCGAGCACCGCACGATCGCCGAGGCGCTCGCCGCGCGCGACGGCGACCTCGCCGCCCATGCCACGCACGTGCACCTGCACAACGCGCTCACCGGCATCCTCGACTCCCTCCCCGACAGCGAAGGACACTCATGACCGTCACCCACCACGTCCGCGTGCACGCCAGCTCCGAGAACCTCGCCCGCGAGGATCAGCTCGCCTGGAAGATCGCCGAGGTCGCGGTCGACCAGGTCGAGGTCGAGCAGCCCGTCGTCGACATGATCATCAACCGCATCATCGACAACGCCGCCGTCGCGGCGGCCTCCCTCACCCGCGCGCCGATCGTCGCAGCCCGCGCGCAGGCGTTCAGCCACCCCGTCTCGACGGGAGGGGCCGGCGCCAACCTGTTCGGAACCCCGCTCGACCGCCGCACCAGCCCGGAGTGGGCGGCCTGGGCGAACGGCGTGGCCGTGCGCGAGCTCGACTACCACGACACCTTCCTCGCCGCCGAGTACTCGCACCCGGGCGACAACATCCCGCCGATCCTCGCGGTCGCGCAGCACACCGGCAAGGACGGCCGGGCGCTCGTGCGCGGCATCGCCACCGGCTACGAGATCCAGATGGACCTCGTGCGCGCGATCTGCCTGCACAAGCACAAGATCGACCACGTCGCACACCTCGGCCCGTCCGCCGCCGCCGGCATCGGCACCCTTCTCGGCCTCGACGTCGAGACGATCTACCAGGCGGTCGGTCAGGCGCTGCACACCACGACCGCAACGCGCCAGAGCCGCAAGGGCGAGATCTCCACCTGGAAGGCGCACGCCCCGGCCTTCGCCGGGAAGATGGCCGTCGAGGCGGTCGACCGGGCGATGCGCGGACAGACGAGCCCCGCGCCGATCTACGAAGGCGAGGACGGTGTGATCGCCTGGATGCTCGACGGCAAGGACGCGGCCTACGAGGTGCCGCTGCCCGCCGCCGGCGAGGCCAAGCGCGCGATCCTCGACTCGTACACGAAGGAGCACTCCGCGGAGTACCAGGCGCAGGCGTGGATCGACCTCGCCCGCAAGCTCGGCACCGCGAACCCGGCCCTGCGCGACCCCGCGAACATCGCTTCGATCGTGCTGCACACCAGCCACCACACGCACTACGTGATCGGCTCGGGCGCGAACGACCCGCAGAAGTACGACCCGACGGCCTCCCGCGAGACGCTCGACCACTCCATCCCGTACATCTTCGCGGTGGCGCTGCAGGACGGCGGCTGGCACCACGTCGACTCCTACACGCCGGAGCGCGCAGGCCGCCCCGACACCGTCGCGCTGTGGCACACGATCACCACGGCGGAGGACGCGGAGTGGACGCGCCGCTATCACTCGGAGGACCCGGACGAGAAGGCCTTCGGCGGTCGCGTCGAGATCCGCCTCACCGACGGCTCGACCGTGGTGGACGAGATCGCCGTCGCCGATGCCCACCCGCTCGGTGCCCGTCCGTTCGCACGGGAGAACTACATCGCCAAGTTCCGTCTGCTCGCGGAGCCGGTGCTCGAGCCGGCCGAGATCGAGCGGTTCCTGGAGCTCGTGCAGCGCCTGCCCGAGCTCACGGCTGCCGAGGTCGCCGAGCTCTCGATCGTCGCGAAGCCGGGTCTGCTCGACGACGCCGACGCCCCGGCCGGTCTGTTCTGATGCTGTACTCCACGACGACGCCCGCCGAGAAGCGGCGCCTGTTCCGGGAACGGCTCGCCTCCGGGGAGCTGCTGCGGTTCCCCGGCGCGTTCAACCCACTGAGCGCCCGGCTGATCGAGCAGAAGGGGTTTGAGGGCGTCTACATCTCGGGCGCCGTGCTCTCCGCCGACCTCGGCCTGCCCGACATCGGCCTCACCACGCTCACCGAGGTCGCCGGGCGGGCGAAGCAGATCGCCCGCATGACCGACCTCCCCGCGATCGTCGACGCCGACACCGGTTTCGGCGAGCCGATGAACGTCGCCCGCACGATCCAGGAGCTCGAAGACGCCGGCCTCGCGGGAACGCACATCGAGGACCAGGTCAACCCCAAGCGCTGCGGCCACCTCGACGGCAAGGCCGTGGTCGACGAGGACACCGCGATCAAGCGGATCCGCGCGGCCGCCGATGCCCGCCGCGACGAGAACTTCCTGATCATGGCGCGCACCGACATCCGCGCGATCGAGGGGCTGGACGCGGCGATCGACCGGGCCAAGGCGCTCGTCGACGCGGGGGCCGACGCGATCTTCCCCGAGGCGATGCGCACGATCGGCGAGTTCGAGGCCATGGCCGCGGCGCTGGACGTGCCGATCCTCGCGAACATGACCGAGTTCGGCAAGAGCGAGCTGTTCTCGGTCGACGCACTCCGCGATGCCGGGGTGCGCATGGTCATCTGGCCGGTCTCGCTGCTGCGGATCGCGATGGGGGCGGCGGGCCGTGCGCTCGATACGCTGAACGACGAGGGGCACCTGACCTCGAAGCTCGGCGAGATGCAGCACCGCGCCGACCTCTACGAGCTGATCGACTACGAGTCGTACAACCACTTCGACTCGGGCGTCTTCAACTTCACCGTTACGAAGGAGTGACCATGACCGAGCCGGACATCAAGAAGGGCCTCGCGGGGGTCGTCGTCGACACGACGGCGATCTCGAAGGTCAACCCCGAGACGAACAGCCTGCTCTACCGCGGCTATCCCGTGCAGGAGCTCGCCGACACGCAGTCCTTCGAGGCCGTGGCGTACCTGCTGTGGAACGGCGAGCTGCCGACGGGCGACGAGCTCGCCGCGTTCCGGCTGGAGGAGCGCAAGCACCGCGCCCTGGCCGACAACGTGAAGGCCGCGATCGATCTCGTGCCCCTCGAGGCGCACCCGATGGACGAGGTGCGCACGGCCGTGAGCCTCATCGGCGCATCGGACCCCGAGGCCGGCGGCTCGGTGCTCGACGCCGGTGGCAGTCCCGAGCAGAACCTGGCGCGCAGCATCCGCCTGTTCGCGGCGCTGCCGGCCATCGTCGCCTACGGTCAGCGTCGCCGTCGTGGCCAGGAGCTCATCGCTCCGCGCGACGACCTCGACTACTCGGCGAACTTCCTCTGGATGACGTTCGGGGAGGAGGCCGACGACGTCGTGGTCGATGCGTTCAACCGGTCGATGATCCTCTACGCCGAGCACTCCTTCAACGCCTCGACGTTCACCGCCCGGGTCATCACCTCGACCCTCAGCGACATCTACTCCGCGGTCGTCGGAGCCATCGGCGCGCTCAAGGGCCCGCTGCACGGCGGGGCGAACGAGGCGGTGCTGCACATCTTCACCGAGATCGGGTCGGCGGACGCCGTGGAGGCCTGGCTCGACAAGGCCCTCGCGGAGAAGCGCAAGATCATGGGCTTCGGGCACCGCGTGTATAAGAACGGCGACTCCCGCGTGCCGACCATGAAGGCCGCCCTCGACACCCTCGTCGCGCACTACGGCCGGGAGGATGTCGCGGAGCTGTACGACGCGCTGGAGTCGCAGTTCGTCGAGCGCAAGGGGATCCACCCGAACCTCGACTATCCGTCCGGTCCGGCGTACAGCCTCATCGGCTTCGACACCCTCACCTTCACGCCGCTGTTCGTCGCGGCGCGGGTGACGGGTTGGACCGCCCACGTCATCGAGCAGGCCGGCGCGAACGCCCTGATCCGCCCGCTGTCGCACTACGACGGCCCCGACGAGCGGCACGTCACCGGCTGACCTCCTCCGTTCGAATCGCCTGAATGGCTCCATCTCACCCCGGGATGGAGCCATTCGCGCGATTCGGAGCGGTAGCGTGCCGACGCCCCCGGGGTCAAGCCGATGCGGCGGATTCCGGGGAGGAGTAAACCGGATCCGGGACGAAAGCGTGTCCCGCGAGAAGGAGGCCCCATGTCCGCGTCCGACGTCACCGTCAAGGAGGTCCGGTCGCTCGTCCCCGCGCGCATGGACCGGCTCCCCTGGTCGCGCTTCCACTGGATGATCGTCGTCGGACTCGGGTTCTCCTGGATCCTCGACGGCCTCGAGGTGCAGATCGTCGCGGCGAACGGCTACGCGCAGACGCTGGGGATGGGCCCGGCCGAGGTCGGCCTCGCCGGCACCTGCTACCTGCTCGGCCAGGTGTTCGGCGCCCTCGTGTTCGGCCGTCTCGCCGACCGCCTCGGCCGCAAGAACCTCTTCCTGCTCTCCCTCGGCGTGTACCTCGTCGGGTCGGCCGTCGCCGGCCTCGCGTTCGCCCCCTGGTTCTTCTACATCTGGCGCTTCGTCGCCGGGGCGGGCATCGGCGGCGAATACGCGGCCATCAACTCGGCCATCGACGAGATCATCCCCGCGAAGTACCGCGGCCGCGTCGACATCGCCATCAACGGCACGTACTGGGGCGGTGCGGCCCTCGGTGCCGTGGCCAACATGTTCTTCCTCAACACCGACATCCTGCCCGCCGACATCGGCTGGCGGCTGAGCTTCTTCGTCGGCCCGATCCTCGGCCTGCTCATCATCTGGCTGCGGCGGCACATCCCGGAGAGCCCGCGCTGGCAGATGACCCACGGTCGCGAGGAGGAGGCGGAGCGCAACGTCGACCAGATCGAGGAGCGCATCCGCAAAGAGGGCAAGACGATCGAGCCCGTCGACGAGAGCAAGGCCATCACGGTCAAGGAGTACGGCAGCGTCCCCTTCCTCGTGATCGCGAAGGTGCTGTTCAAGAAATACCCCCGGCGCACGCTCGTCGGCATCACGATGATGGTGACGCAGTCGTTCCTCTACAACGCGATCTTCTTCACCTACGCGCTCGTGCTGGAGAACTTCTACGACACCCCGCCGGCATCCGCGTCGCAGTACTTCATCGTCTTCGCGGTCGGCAACCTTGCCGGTGCGCTCATCCTCGGTCACTTCTTCGACACGTGGGGTCGTCGGCGGATGCTGTTCGGCACGTATGTGCTCGCGGGACTGATCCTGCTCGTCAGCGCCTTCCTCTTCAACGCGGGGGTGCTGAACGCGGGCACGCACACGGCGTTCTGGTGTGCGTCGTTCTTCTTCGCCTCAGCCGGGGCTTCCGCCGCGTATCTGACGGTGAGCGAGATCTTCCCGCTCGAGCTGCGCAGCCAGGTGATCTCGTACGTCTTCTCGATCGGGCAGCTCGTCGGCGCCATCGCCCCGGTGCTCTACGGTGCGCTGATCGGTGCGAGCGCGGAGTCCGGCGACCGCGGTCCGCTGTTCTGGGGCTATGTGCTCGGTGCGGCGATCATGATGTTCGGCGGTGTCGTGTGCGGTGTCTTCGGCGTCAGTGCCGCCGGCAAGTCGCTGGAGGACATCGCCGATCCGCTGTCGCTCGTCGAGCCGGCGAAGAAGGGGGTCACCCCGGGTACGGAATCCGGCTCCTGAGAAGGGGGTCCGCTAGCGGGCGAGCCAGTTTCGCAGGGAGCGCGTGACGAACGGCAGCACCCAGTACGTCATGATCGGCGTGAGCACGAGGGTGGTGATGAGCACGCGGAGCCACAGCGGCACGGCGTCCCATCCCGGCACCGGGCTCATGGCATACGTGAACGCGAGGTTCACGGGGAAGAAGCCGAGCCAGATCGAGACGGCCTGCTTCCACCGCGGCGGCGCGGGGGCGACGGTCACGGTGCTGGTCGTGCCGTCAGGGTCGACGACGGGGATGGAGCCCGTGGACGGCTCGTCGAACCACCCCTCGATGCCGGAGCGACGCTTGGACCGCTCGCTGCGGACGAAGCCCTGGCCCATCGACAGCCACCACGCGCGCTCCCCGGACTGCTCCCACGCGGTGAGCGCCTCCTCGCTCGCGAAGCGGTAGAGCATGTGCCACACCTGCGAGTCCTCGCCGGCACGGACCCAGCCGGAGCCGAGGAATCCCGGGTACTTCGTCGCGAGGTTCACCCCGGTCTGCACCCACGCGGTGGCCTCGGCGATGCGCTCCGGGTCGACCTCGCGGCGGATGGAGACGGTGACGGGTTCGGAGACGGGCGCGGATGCGGACATGGTGCGGTCCTCGGGGGTGAGCGGCGTCGGGGTGCGGACGCGGGGTGGCGGCGCCAGGGTCGCGGCGCCTGGTCGATTCTAGTTCTCCTTCGAGTCGCGCGATTGGCTGTAAATCCGGGCCGGATGCCGCCATTCGCGCGATTCGAACGCGGGGTCACCGCCCCAGAGCCGACGCCACACGGCGGATCAGTTCCTCTGGTCTGTGGAGGAGAGGGGCGGTGACCTCGATCACCGTCCACCCGGCAGCCCGCAGCGCCGCGACCCGCTCGACATCCCGTGCCCACTGCGCGCCATGCACCATGCCGTGATACTCCACTGCGACGCGTTCGGCCTCCCAGACCATGTCGACGCAGGCGAGGAAACGGCCCCGGTCGTCGAACACGTCCACGTTGAGCTGCGGCTCCGGAATCCCGGCCGCGACCAGGAGGCACCGCAGCCGGCTCTCCCGCGGCGACCACGAGTCCTCCCGCACCAGCTCGACCGCCTCCCGCAACCGTGCCGCCCCGCGCCTCCGCCCGGCAGCCAGCATCTCCCGCAGCTCGTCGACCGTCGCCCACGGCTGCCGCCCGACCCCCGGCCGCCCGACGCCCGGTCTCCAGTGCCGGCAGAAGTAGTCGCCGAGCGCCACCAGGTCCACGAGCGGCAGCGTGCCCAGGGCGACCCAGGTCGCGGCGGGGGAGGTCACGCGGAGTCCGTCCCGATAGCGGATCGAGGTGAGGCTGGACAGCGTGCGGTGTCCGGTCACGCCGCGGGCGCGAGGGAACGGGATCCCGCCGGACGCACTGACGTGGAGGGCGAGGTCGTCCGCCGTCGCGATACCCCCGCGGTCGTCGAAGGCGAGTGGCAGCGGGCCTCCCCAGATCGACACGGCGGTCTCGTGACTGAAGAAGTGCCCGGTATGCAGGATCGGGGCATAGGACTGCGCTCGTGCCACCCGCGCTCGTCGCTGCCGCTCGTACGGGTCCGCGATGGCGGGCCCGGGCGCCGGGCGCGGGTGCACGCGGACCCCGTGGAACGGAGCCTCGAGGTCGGATCCGCGCAGCCGTCCGCGGCTGATTCCGTGCATTCGCGCCGTCCGCACCGCGAAGTCCCCCTCGAAGCGGCCCGGAAGCTGCTGTCGTCGTCCCATGCCCCCACGCTCGCACCCCGGCGGTCGGGCCGGGGTCCGTCTCCACAGCCCCCGTTCGAATCGCGCACTGTGCTCCATCCCCGGCCGAAATGGAGCAAAGCAAGCGATTCGAAAGGGAAGAGAAGACCCCCGCCGACCCGATTCGGCGGGGGTCTCGGGAGCCAGAGTGCTCACCGTGCGCACGGGAGACGCGACTACCCGATCCGGTCTGAGTCTGTGCCGTGCATCTGCAGTTGTAATCGGCCCGGATGTCCGGCGGGTGAACGGCCGGAGAACGGGCGACGGCGGCATCCGAACGCGGGGCGCCGCAAGATACAAGGACGTCCTCGTATTTTCACGGTCGTCGGAGTAAACTCGCCGATGTGCCAAAGACGGCCGGAGGGATGTTGCACAATGACCCGTACTATCCCGCACTTCGTGAGCGGAACGCATGTCACCCCGGAAGACGGCCGCTTCGCCGACGTCTTCAACCCGAGCACCGGAGCCGTGCAGGCCCGGGTGCCGCTCGCATCCGCGGAGGAGGTGCGCCGTGTGATCGCGAACGCCGAAGAGGCGCAGGTCGCGTGGGCGGCGACCAACCCGCAGAAGCGCGCCCGTGTGCTCCTGCGGTTCCTCGACCTCGTGCAGCAGGAGATGACCTCGCTGGCCGAACTTCTCGCGAGCGAGCACGGCAAGACCGTGGACGACGCCAAGGGCGACATCCAGCGCGGCCTTGAGGTGATCGAGTTCTCCGCCGGCGCACCCCACCTGCTCAAGGGCGAGTACTCCACGGGGGCCGGGGCCGGCATCGACGTGTACTCGATGCGGCAGCCGCTCGGGGTCGTCGCGGCGATCACGCCCTTCAACTTCCCCGCCATGATCCTGCTGTGGAAGGCCGGTCCCGCGCTCGCCGCCGGCAACGCGGTGGTGCTCAAGCCCAGTGAGCGCGACCCCTCGGTGCCGGTGCGTCTCGCCGAGCTGTTCCTCGAAGCGGGGCTGCCGGCCGGCGTCCTCAACGTGGTGCACGGCGACAAGGAGGCGGTGGACACCCTCCTCACCGACGACCGGATCCGCGCCGTCGGGTTCGTCGGCTCCACGCCCATCGCCGAGTACATCTACGCCACCGCGGCCGCTCACGGCAAGCGGGCGCAGTGCTTCGGCGGCGCGAAGAACCACATGATCGTGATGCCGGACGCCGACCTCGACCAGGCCGTCGACGCCCTCATCGGTGCCGGCTACGGCTCCGCGGGGGAGCGGTGCATGGCGATCTCGGTCGCCGTCCCGGTCGGCGAGGAGACCGCGGACGCCCTCGCCGCCAAGCTCGCCGAACGCGTCGCGCAGCTGCGCGTCGGGCCGTCCCTCGCGGCGGACGTCGACTACGGACCTCTGGTCACGCGGGCAGCCGTCGAGCGCGTCGAGGGCTACATCCAGCAGGGCATCGACGAGGGCGCGACGCTGCTCGCCGACGGCCGCGGGTTCACGGTCCCCGGGCACGAGGAGGGCTTCTACCTCGGACCGACGCTCTTCGACCACGTGACGACCGACATGGCGATCTATCGCGAGGAGATCTTCGGCCCGGTGCTCGTGATCGCCCGCGCCACCGACTACGAAGAGGCGCTGCGCATGGCCTCCGAGCACGAGTACGGCAACGGCGTCGCCATCTTCACGCGCGACGGCGACGCGGCTCGCGACTTCGCCGCTCGCGTGGAGGTCGGGATGGTGGGCGTGAACGTGCCCATCCCGGTGCCGATCGCCTATTACACGTTCGGCGGCTGGAAGCGCAGCGGTTTCGGCGACCTCAACCAGCACGGCGCCGACGCCTTCCGCTTCTACACCAAGACCAAGACCGTGACGAGCCGCTGGCCGTCGGGGATCCGCGAGGGCGCGAGCTTCGTCATCCCCACGATGCACTAAGGACACGCGATGACCATGACCACCGTCACCACCACCGACGAGGAGCGCGAGGCGATCCTCGATGCCGTGCGGGAGTTCGCCGACGCGGAGCTCGCCCCGTTCGCCGCCGAACGCGACGAGAAGCACCTGTTCCCGCGAGAGTCGCTGCAGCGCGGCGGCGAGCTCGGCCTCGGCGGGATCTATGTGAGCGAGGAGTTCGGCGGCACGGGCCTCACCCGAATCGACACCGTCGCCATCTTCGAGGAGCTCGCCAAGGCCGACCCCGCCCTGGCCGCCTACATCTCCATCCACAACATGGTGGTCTGGATGATCGACACCTACGGCGACGATGAGCAGAGGTCGCACTGGCTGCCGTCGCTGACCGCCATGCAGGAGTTCGGCGGCTACTGCCTCACCGAGCCGGGGGCCGGCTCCGACGCGGCGAACATCGCGACCAGCGCCGTCCGTGAAGGCGACGAGTATGTACTGACCGGGGTGAAGCAGTTCATCTCCGGAGCCGGTGAGGCCGCGGTGTACGTCGTCATGGCACGGACCGGCGAGCCGGGAGCCAAGGGCATCAGCGCCTTCCTCGTCCCCGGCGACGCGGAGAACCTGAGCTTCGGCGCCGCGGAGAAGAAGATGGGGTGGCACGCGCAGCCGACCCGCCCCGTGATCATGGACGGTGTGCGGGTGCCGGCGTCCGCGATGCTCGGCGACGAGGGGCGCGGTTTCGCGATCGCGATGTCGGCGCTGAACGGCGGGCGCCTCAACATCGCGGCGTGCTCGCTCGGCGGTGCGCAGGCCGCGCTCGACAAGGCGGTGCAGTACGTGCACGAGCGCGTCGCGTTCGGCGAGCCCCTGGCGGAGAAGCAGTCGATCCTCTTCGCGATCGCCGACATGCGCACCGATCTGCAGGCCGCGCGGCTGATGGTGCGCGACGGCGCGCAGGCGGTGGACGAGAAGGCGCCGGACGCGACGATGCGCTGCGCGATGGCGAAGCGCTTCGCGACCGACGCCGGCTTCGATGTGGCCAACCGCGCCCTCCAGCTGCACGGCGGCTACGGCTATCTGCAGGACTACGGCATCGAGAAGATCGTCCGCGACCTCCGCGTGCACCAGATCCTGGAGGGGACGAACGAGATCATGCGCCTGATTGTCGGTCGGGAGATGCTGCGACCCGCGGGGTCGGCGTCGATGCGGAGCGCATCATGACCCGCGTCGCCTTCCTCGGGCTCGGGCACATGGGGCTGCCGATGGCGAAGAACCTCGTCGCCGCCGGACACGAGGTGCACGGCTTCGACCTCGTGCCCGCGGCCATCGAGGCGGCGCGGGCGGCCGGGATCCCCGTGGCGGCGAGCGGCGCGGAGGCGGTGGCGGACGCGGAGGTCGTGGTGACGATGTTCCCGGCGGGGAAGCACGTCATCGAGGCCTACCGCACGGAGCTGCTGGCGGCCGCGCGCCCCGGGACGCTGTTCATCGAGTCGTCGACCATCGCGGTGGACGAGGCGCGGGCCGCCCATGCGCTCGCGCTCGCCGCGGGCCACCGGCACATCGACGCTCCGGTATCCGGAGGTGTGGTCGGGGCGGAGGCCGGGACCCTGGCGTTCATGGTCGGGGGCTCCGACGACGACTTCGCGGCGGCGCTTCCGCTGCTGGAGATCATGGGGAAGCGGATCGTGCACTGCGGCGGACCGGGGCTCGGTCAGGCCGCGAAGGTCTGCAACAACATGATCCTCGCGGTGTCGCAGATCGCCGTCGCCGAGGCGTTCGTGCTGGGCGAGCGGTTGGGGCTCGAGCATCAGGCCCTGTTCGATGTGGTGTCCCAGGCGTCGGGGCAGTGCTGGGCGCTCACCACGAACTGCCCCGTGCCCGGTCCGGTGCCCACCAGCCCCGCGAACCGGGACTACCAGCCGGGGTTCGCGGGCGCCCTCATGGCGAAGGACCTCGGTCTCGCGCTGCAGGCCATCGAGCAGACCTCGACGGACGCGCGGATGGGTCGTCTGGCGCAGGAGCTGTACGCCGCCTACGCTGCCGGCGACGGCGCCGCCCGCGACTTCTCCGGCATCATCACGGACATCCGCGGCTGACTCCGGCTTTCGAATCGCCTGAATGGTCGCGAATCCGGCCGAAATGCAGCAAATCGGGCGATTCGAAGGGGAGGGTGGATAACGACAGGAAGGCGGGAGCGATGACGGAGTACGAGACGATCCTGGTGGAGCAGCGCGGACGCGTGGGCTGGATCACCCTCCACCGTCCCGAGGCGCTCAACGCGCTGAACAGCCGGCTCGCCGAGGAGGTCACCGCGGCCGCGCAGGCCTTCGATGCGGATGACGGCGTCGGTGCCATCGTCGTGACCGGCTCCGAGAAGGCCTTCGCGGCCGGCGCCGACATCAAGGAGATGGAGGGCATGTCCGCGGCGGAGATGCTCGAGACGGACCACTTCGGCGTCTGGCACGACTTCGCGGCCGTGCGCACGCCGGTCATCGCGGCGGTCTCCGGGTTCGCGCTCGGCGGCGGCTGCGAGCTGGCGATGATGTGCGACATCATCCTCGCTGCGGACACCGCGAAGTTCGGGCAGCCCGAGATCAACCTCGGGGTGATCCCGGGCATGGGCGGAACACAGCGGCTCATCCGCGCGGTCGGGTACTACAAGGCGGCGGAGCTCGTGCTGTCCGGGCGCTTCATGGGCGCCGAGGAGGCGGAGCGCGCCGGACTCGTGTCCCGTGTCGTCCCCGCGGCGGATCTCCTGGCCGAGGCGACGACGCTGGCCGAGACGATCGCGTCGAAGTCGCTCCCGTCGGTCTACGCCGCCAAGGCCGCGCTCGATGCGGCGATGGAGACGACGTTGTCCGCAGGCCTCGCCCACGAGAAGCAGGCGTTCGCGGCACTGTTCGACACGCACGACCAGAAGGAGGGGATGGCGGCCTTCCGCGAGAAGCGCACGCCGGACTTCCAGAACCGCTGACGGCGGGGCACAGGTCAGCCGCGCAGGGACTCCACGATCTTCGCGATCCGGCGCTCGCGCGTCGCCTCCTGCTTGGCCTCGGCGACCGCTCGGGCGTGCTCCTTGCGCGCCGAGGGTGAGAGGGCATCGAAGGCCGCGCGCACCGCGGGGTCGGCATCGAGGGCGGCGGCCAGTGCGGCCGGGACGTCGACCGTGCGTTCCGCGGTGTCGAGCCGGATCACGGCATCGACCTCCTGATCGATCTCCACCCCGAGGTCTGCGCGGGCGGCCTTGCTGAGACCGATCATGTTCTCGCCTCCCATCCGGGCCAGGCGCAGGCGCGCGGTGCGGCCGCCGATCGTGACCGCGACCGGGAAGGCCTTGCCCGCGCCGAAGGAGGCCACCTGCTCGTCGGTGAGGAGGATCGCCGCGGCGGGGCCGCGACCGGTGAGGACGGTGTGCACGCGCAGTTCGCTCATGCAGGAAGAGTACGCCCGCCATCCTCGATCGCGGCGACGAGCGCGGAGTTGCGTTCGGCGATCAGCCGCTCCATGTACCGGCCGAGCACGAGGGCGTCGACGAGGCGGCCGCGGGCTCCTCGATCATCGTCTCGTCGTAGCGCGCCATCGACTGCAGATGCAGCTCCGGGTCCAGCGCCGCGGCGAAGACGGCAGGGCGGGGTGCCGCGATCACGGTCTCGAGCACGAACCGCGGCATCAGAGCGGTTCGGGGAGGGGGCGCGGGTCGATGAAGTCGCCGGCGTCGCGGCGCAGGCGGGCGACGATGGCGACGAGCTCGGCGGCGTCGGCTTCGCTCATGCCGGGGTCGGCGAAGACGTCGGCGTTGAGGGCGGTCGTCGCCCGCTCGACGAGGTCGCGGCCGTCGTCGGTCAGGGCGAGCATCGCCGCGCGCCCGTCGTGCGGGTGCGGTTCGCGGATGACGAGGCCGTCGCGCATGAGCCGCTCGGCGGTGCTCGTGATGGTGGTGGCGTGGACCTGCAGGCGCGCGACGACGCTCGACAACGGCAGGCGTCCGGCGCGGCTGAAGGCCAGCAGGCGGAGGACCTCGTAGCGGGCGAAGCTCAGCGCGAAGGGCTTGAGGGCCGCGTCGACACGGGCCAGGAGCAGCTGTTGAGCGCGCATGACCGAGGTGACGACGGTCATGCCGTCCGCGGCCTCGGTCCAGCCGTGCGCGATCCACTGCCGCTTCGCCTCGGCGAGCGGGTCGACGGGAAGCGGGCGGGGTCGGACCACGTCTCTACGGTACCGGGGGAGGCCGCCCCCGGTCGCCAGCGGCGAGCCGTGGGGCGCGACTGTCGACTATGTATACATTCGTGGCGGAAATCGGGGGTGCGGCCTGCGGATCCCTCCGCCTTTGGCTACATAGAAGAGCGTGCGGATAGACTCAGCGTGTCGTGAGGAGCATTCGATGAAGATCTTCGTCCTGGTCAAAGAGGTGCCGGACACCTATGGCGATCGCACGTTGAATCTCGAGACCGGACTCGCCGAACGCGGCGCCGGGGATGTGGTCCTCGACGAGATCACGGAGCGGGCCCTCGAGGTCGCCCTGGCCCACGCCGACAAGAACGAGGGCACCGAGGTCGTGGCCCTCACGATGGCGCCGGAGAGCGCGACCGCCTCCGTGCGACGCGCCCTCGCGATCGGTGCCGCGTCAGCCGTGCACGTCGTCGACGAGCAGCTCGTCGGCGCCGACCTGGGCCTCACCGCCGAGGTCCTCGCCGCCGCGATCCGCCGCGGCGCCCCCGACCTCGTCATCACCGGCAACCTGTCCACCGACGGCGCCGGCGGCGTCCTCCCGGCCATGCTCGCCGAACACCTCGGCTGGGCGCAGGCCACCGCCCTCACCGCGGTCGAGATCACCGCAGATGGCGTCTCCGGCACCCGCGGCGCCGACGCGGGCAGCCAGCAGGTGACCGCGCCGCTGCCCGCCGTGATCTCCATCACCGAGGCACTCCCGGACGCCCGGTTCCCGAACTTCAAGGGCATCATGGCGGCGAAGAAGAAGCCGCTGGAGGTGCTGTCCCTCGCCGACCTCGACGTGTCGGCCGACCCGGCGGCGGCTCCGCGGACCATCATGACCGCGGTCTCGGAGAAGCCCCCGCGGGCCGCCGGGGTCAAGATCACCGACGAGGGCGATGCCGCGGAGAAGCTCGTCGAGTTCCTCGTGCAGAACAGGCTGGTGTGACATGGCGTACCCCGAGAACCCGATCCTCGTGCTCCTCGACGTCGACCCGTCCGGCGAGCTCGCCAGCAGTGCCGCCGGACTCCTCGGCGCGGCGGCGGGCATCGGCACACCGGTCGCGGTGATCGTCGGCGGTACCGAAGCCGCGGTCGCCAGCGCAGCGGAGGCCGGAGCCGCAGTCGTGCTCACGGCCGACGGCGACCCGTCCGCGCTGACGGTCCCGATCGTCGACGCGTTGCAGGCCGCCGCCGCGCAGGTGCAGCCCGCGGCCGTCCTCATCTCGAACTCGATCTCCGGACGCGATGTCGCCGGGCGGTTCGCGGTGCGGACGAAGAGTGCGCTCGCCGTCGATGCGGTCGGGGTCTCCCGCGACGACGAAGGCATCGTCGCCCACCACTCGGTCTACGGCGGGGCGTACCTCGTCGACGCGGCCGCGACGTACGGCACGCTCGTCGTCACGGTGCGTCAGGGTGCGGTGGAGGCCAGGGCCGAGGCGGTCGCCTCCCCGCAGGTCGAACAGCTCGCGGTCACTCCGTCCGGAGCGGTCGCCGCGACGGCAGGCCCCATCGAGACGGTCGAGGCCACCTCGTCCCGGCCCGAGCTGCGCGGAGCGACCCGCGTCGTGTCGGGCGGCCGCGGTCTCGCCTCGAAGGAGAAGTTCGTGCTCGTGGAGGAGCTCGCCGACGCCCTCGGGGCCGCGGTCGGCGCCTCGCGGGCCGCCGTCGACGCGGGCTACATCCCGCAGTCCCACCAGGTCGGGCAGACCGGCGTCTCGGTGTCGCCGCAGCTCTACGTCGCGCTCGGGATCTCCGGCGCGATCCAGCATCGCGCCGGCATGCAGACGTCGAAGAACATCGTGGCGATCAACAAGGACCCGGAGGCGCCGATCTTCGACGTCGCCGACTTCGGCATCGTCGGCGACGTGTTCGCGATCGTCCCGCAGGTGATCGCCGCGCTCGAGGCGCGGAAGAAGTAGTCATGGCGACGCGGGTGCTGCGCCGCGGGCTTCCGCGGGTGCCGGGCGGCGAGCCGTGGCCGCCCGCCGACGTGACGGCGTCTGTTCCGGCGTCCGCGACGACGGAGCGCGTCGAGCGCGGGGCCGCCGAGGCCGAGACCGCTGTCGCGACCCCCTCTCTGCCGGACGACGTTGCACCGCGCCCGGCTCTCCGTCGGGGCCTTCCGCGCGTGCCCGGCGGCGAGCCCTGGCCGCCGTCCGAGGCCGCGCCGGCAGTGTCCGCCGTCGCTGCTGTGCCGGGCGAGACGTCACGTGCCGCCGTGACGGTGCCCGACGCTCCCGCTGCCGAGCCGGCCGCCGCTGCGCCCGTTGCC
>NZ_MODW01000030.1 GCF_001866135.1 Microbacterium sp. LCT-H2 | reverse complement strand
GCCAATCTTTGCAACAGAGCCCACCAACGCATTCGCCGCAGCCTCCGCCGCATCACCCGCACAGCTCGAGCCATCGCCGACCTCGCTCGAGAGCTCACCCGCATCCTCGCGTGGATCTGCGCAGCCGGCCTCGTCATCGCGGCCGCGAGCTCGAGCGGGGGGAGCGGACCTGTTGGTGACCGTGCTCGAGCTCACTGGCAGCATCCGGCACTGACCCCGGGACCCCACCGGGCTCGGCTCGGCGCGCAGCGCCGAACCTCACAGCCATGACCACGCACCCACCCACGAGGGCACCCGGGTGCAGCGCCCGGCTTGCCGGGTGCCCGGGTCTGGGCGCGCAGCGCTCAGCCTGCATCCGCAG
>NZ_MODW01000003.1 GCF_001866135.1 Microbacterium sp. LCT-H2 | reverse complement strand
GACACCGCCGGACTCCTTTTAAACAAGAAGGCCACCCAATGCTGGGTGGCCTTCTTGCGTTAACGCGTGAGGCGTCGCCTCAGCGGGCTAGCCGCGCCTCGAGCGTTGCTGCGGTCTCGCGCACCGCTTTCGCCAGCATGACCTCTGCGCCGTCGTCCCCGGCCCAGGTGACCGCGACCGCGGCGACGGGCCAGCCGGCAGCGTCGCGCACGACGGCGCCCACGGAGCGCAGGCCTTCCGCGACCTCTCCGTCCTCCGTCGCCCAGCCTCGCGAGCGCACCTCCCGGAGGAGATCGCGCAGCTCGCCGGGCCGTCGCGGGCCCCGCCCCGTGCGCTCGGAGAAGGCGGAAGCATCCGGGTACAGCGCCCGCACCTGTTCGCGGGGGAGGGCGGCGAGCATCGCGCGTCCGGTCGCGGTCAGGTGCGCGGGCAGGCGCACGCCCACGTCGGTCACCAGCGCTGGCCGCCGTGGCGCACGCTCCTCGACGATGTACAGCACGTCGCCGCCGCTCATGACCGCCAGGTGCGCGCTCTCCCCGAGCTGGTCGGAGAGGCTGGCGATGAGCGGACGGCCGAGCCGTGCCAACGGCTGCTGCCGGGCATAGCCTCCGGCCAGCTCGAAAGCCGATGTCCCGAGTCCCCACCGGCGCTCCTCGCGGAGGTGCAGCACGAAGCCGTGCACGGCGAGCGTGCGCAGCAGGTGATAGACCGTCGATCGCGGAAGCATGAGCTCGCGGGCGATCGCGGACGCCGCCACCGGTGCCGGCCGGCCCGCCAGGTAGCTGAGGATGCGCAGGGTCTGCGCCGCGGCAGGCACCTGGACGTCATCGGCCTCGGGAATGTCTGGGATCACAGACACAGGTTGCCACGAAGCCGCGCGCACGTCGACCCGGCGGGTGTGGAATCGAGACATGAGCGATCCTGCCCCTGTCCTCGTCGGCGCCGCCCCTCTCTCCCCGGCGGAGGTCGTCCGCGTCGTGCGTCACGATGCTCCCGTCATCGTGGACCCGGCTGCGCTGGCCAAGGTCGCTGAGACCCGCCGCGTGATCGACGGCCTCGCCGCCGACCCGCACCCGCATTACGGCGTGTCCACCGGCTTCGGTGCGCTGGCGACGACCTTCATCGCCCCGGAACGTCGACTGCAGTTGCAGGCGAGCCTCATCCGATCGCATGCCGCCGGCACCGGCGCCGAGGTGGAGCGGGAAGTGGTGCGCGGGCTCCAATTGCTGCGCCTCCAGACGCTCTCGTCGGGACGGACGGGGGTTCGTCCCGTCGTCGTCGAGACGTATGCCGCGCTGCTCAACGCCGGCATCGTGCCGGTGGTCCGCGAGTACGGGTCGCTGGGGTGCTCCGGGGATCTCGCGCCCCTTGCCCACATCGCCCTCGCGGCCATGGGCGAGGGCGATGTGCGTGACAGCGCGGGCCGGCTCGTCCCGGCGGCGGACGCCCTCGCGGACGCCGGCATCGCACCGCTCACGCTCGTGGAGAAGGAGGGCCTCGCCCTCATCAACGGCACGGACGGGATGCTCGGCACGCTCGTGCTCGCGCTCCACGACCTGGAGACGCTGCTCCTGACGGCGGATGTGGCGGCGGCGATGTCGGTGGAGTCGCAGCTCGGCACCGATGCGGTGTTCGCCGCCGATCTCATGGCGCTGCGTCCGCAGGCGGGACAGGCCGTATCCGCAGGTCACCTCCGGGCACTGCTCGCCGGGTCGCCGATGGTCGCCAGCCACAAGGGCCCGGAAGACGGCCGTGTGCAGGACGCGTACTCGCTGCGGTGTTCCCCGCAGGTGCATGGCGCCGCACGCGACACGCTGGGGCATGCGGCGATGATCGCGGAGCGCGAGCTCTCCAGCGTCATCGACAACCCCATCATCACCCTCGACGGGCGCATCGAGTCCAACGGCAACTTCCACGGGGCGCCCGTCGCCGCTGTCCTCGACTTCCTCGCGATCTCGATCGCCGATGTCGCGTCCGTCTCCGAGCGCCGCACGGACCGGGCCCTGGACCCGGCGCGCAGTCACGGACTCCCGCCCTTCCTCGCAGCGGAGGTCGGGGTGGACTCCGGCCTGATGATCGCGCAGTACGCGGCGGCCGGCATCGTCTCCGAGCTGAAGCGCCTCGCCGTCCCCGCCTCGGTCGACTCCATCCCCTCCTCGGCGATGCAGGAGGACCACGTCTCGATGGGCTGGGCCGCAGCGCGGAAACTGCGCCGGGCGATCGACGGTCTCTCCCGCGTCCTGGCGATCGAGATCCTCACCGCCGCCCGCGCCCTGGATCTCCGCACGCCGCTGGAGGCGGGGCCGGCGACCGGAGCCGTGCGCGACCTCGTCCGTACGGTCGCCGCAGGCCCCGGCCCCGACCGCCACCTCTCGCCCGAGATGGAAGCCGTGACCGCCCTCGTCCAGTCGGGTGCCATCGCCCGTGTCGCAAAGGAGCACATGCATGACTGAGCAGAACGCAGCGCGCACGGTGCGCGCCGCCCGTGGTGCCGAGCGCACCGCCAAGAGCTGGGGCGCGGAAGCGGCCAAGCGCATGCTCATGAACAACCTCGATCCCGAGGTCGCCGAGCACCCCGAAGACCTCGTGGTCTACGGCGGGACGGGCAAGGCGGCCCGTAGCTGGGCGGCGTACGAGGCGATCGTCCGTACGCTCGACGAGCTGGAGCCGGATGAGACGCTGCTCGTCCAGTCCGGGAAGCCCGTGGGCGTGTTCCGCACCCACGAGTGGGCGCCGCGCGTGCTCATCGCCAACTCGAACCTCGTCGGCGACTGGGCGACCTGGCCGGAGTTCCGCCGTCTGGAGGAGCTGGGGCTGACCATGTACGGCCAGATGACCGCCGGCTCCTGGATCTACATCGGCACGCAGGGCATCCTGCAGGGGACGTACGAGACGTTCGCCGCGGTCGCCCGCTCGCTCGGGCGGGACTCCTTGCGGGGGACGCTGACGCTGACCGCCGGTGCGGGCGGGATGGGCGGGGCGCAGCCCCTCGCCGTGACCCTCAACGAGGGCGCGGTCCTGATCGTGGACGTCGACGAGACGCGGCTGGCCCGCCGTGTGGAGCACCGGTACCTCGACGAGTACACCACCGACCTCGATGCGGCGGTGGCCCGGGTGGTCGCGGCGAAGGAGGCCGGTCACGCCCTCTCGGTCGGCGTCGTGGGCAATGCCGCAGAGGTCTTCCCCGAGCTCCTGCGTCGGGGCGTGCCGATCGACGTCGTGACGGACCAGACCAGCGCCCACGACCCGCTCGCCTACCTGCCGATCGGCATCGACGTGGACCGCTGGAAGGAGGACGCCGCGCGCGACCCCGAGGAGTTCACCCGGCGGTCGAGGGAGTCCATGGCCGCCCACGTCGCCGCGATGGTCGGCTTCCAGGACGCGGGGGCGGCGGTCTTCGACTACGGCAACTCGATCCGCGCGGAGGCGCAGCTCGGCGGTTTCGACCGGGCGTTCGCGTTCCCCGGATTCGTCCCCGCCTACATCCGCCCGCAGTTCGAGGAAGGGCGAGGACCGTTCCGCTGGGTGGCGCTGTCCGGAGACCCGGAGGACATCTTCAAGACGGACCGCGCGATCGCCGAGCTCTTCCCCGAGGACGCCGCCCTGCACCGCTGGCTCGACAAGGCGGGATCGGCCGTCCACTTCGAGGGGCTGCCGGCGCGCATCTGCTGGCTGGGCTACCAGGAGCGGCACCTCGCCGGACTGAAGTTCAACGAGATGGTCGCCTCGGGAGAGCTGTCCGCGCCGATCGTCATCGGCCGCGACCACCTCGACTCCGGTTCCGTCGCGTCGCCGTACCGGGAGACCGAGGCCATGAAGGACGGTTCCGACGCGATCGCCGACTGGCCGCTGCTCAACGCCCTCCTCAACACCGCCTCCGGGGCGTCGTGGGTGTCGCTGCACCACGGCGGCGGGGTGGGGATCGGGCGCTCGATCCACGCCGGACAGGTCACGGTGGCGGACGGTTCGGCTCTCGCGGCGGAGAAGCTCGCCCGGGTGCTGACGAACGACCCCGGGACCGGCGTCATGCGGCACGTGGACGCCGGGTACGACCACGCCAAGGAGGTCGCGCGCGACCGCGGACTGAAGGTGCCGATGCTGTGACGACGACGCTCATCTCCGGGATCGGGGAGCTGACGACCAATGTCGCCGCCGGGGGCGACCCGACCGGCACGCTGCGCGACGCGGCCGTGCTGATCGACGGCGAGCGGATCGCGTGGGTAGGATCGTCCGCCACAGCTCCCGCGGCCGACGAGGTCGTCGACGCCGGGGGTCGGGCCATGATCCCCGGATTCGTCGACAGCCACAGCCACCTCGTCTTCGGCGGCGATCGGGCGGCGGAGTTCGAGGCGCGCATGGCGGGGCAGCCGTACGCGGCGGGCGGCATCCGCTCGACGGTCCAGGCGACGCGGGCGGCGACCGACGACGACCTGCGCGCCCGACTGCGCGGGTTCATCGGGGAGCTGCGGACACAGGGCACCACCACGGTCGAGATCAAGAGCGGTTACGGTCTCGCCGTCGCGGAGGAGGAGCGCCTCGTGCGCCTCGCCGCCGAGGTGACGTCGGAGGTCACGTTCCTCGGTGCGCATGTGGTGCCGGTCGAGTACGCCGACGATCCCGACGCCTATGTCGACCTCGTCGTGGGGCCGATGCTCGACGCCTGCGCCCCGCACTCCCGGTGGATCGACGTCTTCTGCGAGACCGGCGCGTTCACGGTGGCGCAGTCACGACGGATCCTGGAGGCGGGCATCACCCGGGGTCTCGCTCCTCGGGTGCATGCGAGCCAGCTCGGTCCGGGCGACGGCGTGCGGATGGCGGTCGAGCTGGGGGCGGCGTCGGTGGATCACGGCACCTACCTCACCGACGCGGACATCGCCGCGCTCGCCGCATCGGACACGGTGCTCACGCTGCTGCCCGGCGTGGAGTTCTCCACGCGCCAGCCCTATCCGGATGCGCGCCGGCTCCTCGACGCAGGGGTGACGGTCGCGCTCGCGTGCGACACGAACCCGGGGTCCAGCTTCACGTCGTCCATGGCCTTCTGCATCGCCATCGCCGTGCGGGACATGGGCATGACCACGGCGGAGGCGGTCTGGGCCGCCACCGCCGGCGGGGCGCGGGCACTCCGGCGCGACGACATCGGCCGCATCGCCCCCGGGGCGCGCGCCGACCTCGTGCTGCTCGACGCCCCCTCCCGCGTGCACCTGGCGTATCGCCCGGGTGTGCCGCTGGTGCGGCGCGTCTGGAAGGACGGGACGGCCGTCGTCTGACCGTCCCGCCCGTCACCGCAGGGCTTCGGCGCAGACCACGGCGGCCGCGGCGGACCACGCCTGTGGACGGCAGGCGGCCGGATAGGGGACCGGTCGGCCGCCGACGATGCGGGGCTCGCCCGAGTGCAGCTCCGGCACGCGGTAGTCGAAACCCTCGGCGAGATCGAGCAGCTGGGCGGCGATGCGTCCGGCATGATCCGTGAGGCCCGCGCGGAGCATCCCGTGCACGGCGATCGCGGTGTCGTGCGTCCACACGCTGCCGCCGTGGTAGCTCAGCGGCCAGTACCCCGAGGCCTCCGTGGACATCGTGCGGACGCCGTAGCCGCTCGACATCGTCTCACCGACGAGCAGTTCCGCGCAGGCGCGCTCCTCGTCCGGATCGAGCAGCCCGGTGCCGATGAGGTGACCGATGTTGCTGGTGAGCGTGTCGACCGCGGCGCCGTGGGCGTCGAGGGCGATGGCGGGGTACCGCCCCTCCGGCGTAGTGACCCAGTAGGCATCCCGGAAGCGTCGCCGCAGGTCCGCCGCCCACGAACGCAGATGGTCGCCGCCGGCCGTGCCCAGCTCGTCGAGGAGCGCTGCTCCGCGCACCGCGGCCTCGTAGGCGTATCCCTGCACTTCGCTGAGCGCGATGGGACCTTCCGCCAGACGACCGTCGCGCCACTGGATCGAGTCGCCGGAGTCCTTCCAGCCCTGATTCGCCAAGCCGTGGCCCGACTCATCCGCATAATCGATGAAGCCGCTGCCGGAGGCGTCGCCGTGCTCGATCATCCACGTCAAGGCGGCGCGCAACGCGGGCTCCAGGTCCCTCAACTCCGTGATCGTCAGGCCGGCCGCGCGCGCGTCGGCGAGGAGGCAGATCCACAGCGGTGTTGCATCGACCGTGCCGTAGTAGAGCGGAGGCAGCAGCACGCCCTCGCCGGGGAGGGAGAGCTCCGCGCTACGCAGCTCGTGCGCGATCTTGCCCGGAGCCTCCGCGGTGCCGGGGTCGTGCACCGTGCCCTGGAGACGCGCGAGCACCCGCAGGGTGGAGGCGGCGATGTCGCGGTCGGCGGCGAGGGCGAGACGGGCTGCCCAGAGCGAGTCCCGTCCGAACAGGGTGAAGAACCAGGGAGCACCCGCGGCGTAGAACGCTTCGTCCGGCTGGTCCGGCAGGGCCAGTCGTAGGGCGTCGAGGTCGGCGCAGGCGCGCTCCAACCACCGCGCGGTGCGAGGGTCCGCTCCGGTGGGGACGCGCCGGACGCCGGCTGTCCGGGGTGGCGACGTCACGACCAGGGTCGGATCGTCGAGGTCGGCCGACCACGTCACCTCAGCCTCGCCGCGCGGAGGGACGGTCACTCGCCAGGCGAGCAGCAGCTCCCGACCGTCGATCGACACGGTGGCGTCCACAGCGCGCAGCGTGAACGATGCCTGCCCTGCGCGGCAGCGCTCGCCGTCCCACGACCACTCCTCGCCACCGGTCACCCCCGCCTTGACGAGTTGCATGGGGGTGAAATCCGGGCGGATGCGCACCGCGAGCTCGGCCGTCACCTCGTGCTCGAGGTGCGAGGATACCCGCAGGGCCTCGGTCAGTCTCCCCGGCTCGACAGCGCGATCCCGATCCAGGCGCACTTTCGGATCGGCGGCGGCATCGTCGAGTCCGCGCAGCAGGCTGGTGAACAGCGCACGCTGCGGGACCGGCGACGAGCAGGCGATGGCTTCCAGGGCGGTGTCCCGCACCTCGAGTCCGATCGCGGCGATGTGACGGACGTCGCCGTGGTAGACGCCGTGGATCGGGGCGCCGCCGACGTCGCCGTCGCGGTCGGACCAGACCTGGGTGGGGGCATCGAGCACGACCACGGCGTCGTCGAGCAGCGGCTGGAGGTGGGGGCGGTCGGTCATTCCTTGACGGCTCCTTCGGTGGAATTCATGATGCGGCGCTGGAAGATGAAGAACATCACGGCGACGGGGATCGTCATGATGAGCGCCGCCGCGAGCTTGAGCGGATACTGGGTGCCCTGGCTGAGCTGCCCGCTGGCGAGCGAGGCGACACCCTTCGTGAGGGTCGTCAGCGCGGGGTCGTTCGTGGACACGATGAAGTGGCTGAGCTCGTTCCACGACCCCTGGAACGACAGGATGACGATCGTGATGAGGGCGGGCGTCGCCATCGGGAGCACGACCGACCAGAAGGTCCGGAACGCGCCGGCTCCGTCGATCCGCGCCTGCTCTTCGACTGAGACCGGGATCGATTCGAAGAAGTTCTTCATGATGAAGACGCCGGCGGCGTCGACCAGCAGCGGCAGGATCATACCGGCGTAGGAGTTGAAGATGCCGAGCTGGTTGATGACGAGGAACTTCGGGATGAGCAGGACGACCGTCGGCACCGACATCACGGCGACGAGGGCCGCGAACACGACTCCCCGACCGCGGAAGCGCAGACGTGCCAGCGCGTATCCGGCGAGGGAGTTGAAGAACACCCGCCCCGCGGTGACGAAGATCGTCACGATGGCGCTGTTGACGAACCACGACGGGAAGTCGGAGTTGGCGAAGAGCCGTTCATAGGCGGCGAAGGTCCAGGACTCCGGGAGCAGGTTCACGCCCGAGCTCGCGGCATCCTCGTCCGTCTTGAAACTCGTGAACACCTGGATCAGGAACGGGTAGATGTAGATGACGGCGAGCGCGATCAGCACGGTGTACAGCACGATCTGCCCGGTGAGCTGCGTGCGCGAGAGCCTCATGATGTCCCTCCCTCGCGCGCGACCTCGTACGCGCGGATGCGGCGCCGCGATACCGGCCGGTCGCGCAGCACCCAGCGCTGCAGCAGCGTGAAGATCACGATGATGACGAAGAGGATGAAGGCGATCGCGGCGCCCTGACCCCACTCCTGGTCCGTGAACGCCGTCTTGTACGACAGGTACGCCGGGGTGAGAGTCGTCTTGCTGGGGGCACCACGGGTACCGGTGTAGATCTGATCGAACACCTGCCAGCAGCCGATGAGGCCGAGGGTGAGCACCGTGAACAGCGTCGGCCGCAGCTGCGGCAGGGTCACCCGCCAGAACCGCTGCCACCCGTTCGCCCCGTCCATCATGGCCGCCTCGTCGACGTCCGCGCCGAGATTCTGCAGACCGGCGAGGAAGAGCAGCATGAAGGTGCCGGAGGTCGTGAAGATGGCCATCAGGATGTACGCGCTCATGGCGATCGAGGGACCAGCGAGCCACTCCCACCAGGAGATGCCCAGCATCCCGCCGCCGGTGAGCGCGGCGGGCCCCGTGTCGATGCCGACGCCGCTGAGCGCGAGATGCAGGATGCCGCGGGGGTCGTTGAACCAGTTCGGACCGTTCAAGCCGAACCAGGCGAGCACGCTGTTGACCGCTCCGCTCGCGGAGAACAGGAAGAGCCAGAGCACCGTGATCGCCACCGAGCTCGTGACGGAGGGGAAGTAGTACGCGGTCCGGAAGAACCCGCGGCCGCGCAGCACCGCTCTGTTCACCAGGACGGCGAGGAACAGGGCGATGGCCGTCTGCAGGGGCACGACGAGCAGCACGTACCAGGAGTTGTTGCGCAGCGCGGTCCCGAAGTCCTTGGTCGCGAGGCCGCCGTCGGCCAGCACGGCCGAGTAGTTCTCCGTGCCCACGAACGAGACCGACGGCGAGAGGGGGCTGCCGCGCCCCGCCCAGTCCGACATGCTGACCCACAGGGCCATGAGCACGGGGACCAGCAGGAAGACCCCGAGGATGAGGATGACCGGCGCCGTGAAGAGCCAGCCGGCTGCGGCCTCACCGCGGCGGAGTCCGGAGGCTCCCCCGCGGCGAGACAGGGCGTGTCCCGCCATCGCTACTCGACGATCGCTTCGAGGTTCGACTGCACGGTGCCGAGGATCTGTGCGGGGTCTCCCGTCTTCAGCGACTCGAGCTGCGCGTTGAAGTCGGCGATCACGTCCGCAGCGCCGTCCTGGTTGGGCGGGAACTGCGCGTAGTCCGCTCCCGCGAGGAAGGGCGCGAGGTCCGGGTTGTCGGCGGTCCACTGGTCGGCGGCGGAGGTGATCGACGGCATCGGGCCGAATGCCTTCGAGAAGGCGAGCTGGCTGTCGGCACTGGTGAGGTACTCGACGAGGTCGAGGGCCGCCTGCTGGTTGGGGCTGTCGGCGGCCATGCCCCAGCAGTTCGTGAACTGCAGGGTGCCCGGGCCGCCCGGTCCTTCGGGAAGCTCGGCGACGGTGTAGTCCACGGAGCCGAAGTCGTTCGCCATCGCGCCGGTGATCCAGTTGCCTTCGATCACCATCGCGGCGAGCTCCTTCCCGAGTGCCTCACCGCCCCAGCCCGCCCCGACGTCCTTGGCGTAGGCGAAGGTGCCGTCGACGAGGTGGGACTGCACATACTCCAGCGCCTGGACGTTCGCGGGGTCATCCGCGATCGCTGTGCCGTCTTTCACGAGCCCGCCGCCGGCCTGCGCCATGAACGTGCCGACGCGCTGGTATTCCGCGCCGAAGGCCAGGCCCACGTGGTCGGCGGTGGTGAGCTTCTGCGCGACGGCCGCGAGGTCGTCCCAGCTCTTCGGGAGGTCGGCATCGGTGAGTCCGGCCTCCGCCCACAGGCGCGTGTTGATCACGAGCGCGAGCGTGGAGAAGTCCTTGGGTGCGCAGTAGAACGTGCCGTCGAGGGTGAAGTTCTCCACGAGGGAGGGGTAGAAGTCGTCCTTGTTCGAGAGCTCGTCGCCGTATGCCTGGAGGGAGCCGTTCGAGGCGTACCCGGCCATCTGCTCGGGTGCGAGGTAGAAGAGGTCGGCGGGTTTTCCGGCGGCGAAGCCCTGAGAGAGCTCCTGCGCCAGGTCGCTCGCCACCTGGAGGTCGACCTCGGTGCCGGACTCCTCGGACCAGGCGTCGAGCGCCGACTGCACGGCGGCGGTCTCGGCGTCGCCGGACGAGCCGATGAGGATCGTGAGGCCGTCGTCGGAGGAGGTGAGGTCCGTGTCGCCCTCGCTCTGCTCCTCGCCCGAGAACCCGGACCCGCACCCGGTGAGCGCGAGGGTGGTGGTGATCAGGACCGCTCCAGCGCCGAGCCAGGCGCGTGTGGTCTGCCGTGTCATGTCTCTCTCTCCTTTGATGAGGGCCGGCGGGCAGGAATTTGAACGATCAAACTCTGCATGGAGTACGCTAGGTGCGGCAGTGCGGACGTGTCAAGCCGCCGGGATCGAGGAGTGCGATGGCCAAGGCCCCCACGGTGGAGGATGTGGCGGCGCACGCCGGCGTCTCCCGCCAGACGGTGTCGAACGTCCTGAACACCCCGGACATCGTCCGGCCGGCCACCCGGGAGCGCGTGCTCGCCTCCATCGACGAGCTCGGCTACCGTCGGCACGCGGCGGCCCGCCGGCTGCGCCTGCGTCGGAGTTCGACGATCGGCATCCGGCTCGACCCGTATCTGGGCGGGATCTCGGGGGTGGTGCTGGATCGCTTCGTGCACGCCATCACGGAGCGTTCGAGTGATCGCGGCATGCGCATGCTCGTGTACGCGGCGCGGACCCCGGAGGAGGAGCTCGGCCGGCTCGCCGAACTGTGGGACGGATCCGAGATCGATGCCGCGATCCTCACCGGCACCGTGCGCGACGATCCCCGCGTCATGCGGCTGGACGCGCTCGGTCTGCCGTTCATCTCCTTCGGCCGGCCGTGGGGGGACGACGACATCTCCGATCCGATGCATCTCTGGGTCGACGTGGACGGTGCGGCGGGCACCAGGGCGGCGACGACGTATGCGCTGGAGCACGGGAGCGCGGTGACCTTCCTGGGCTGGCCGTCGGGGTCGGGCACGGGGGACGACCGAGAACGCGGGTGGCGCGAGGCTCTCACGGAGGCGGGGGCGCACGGGGCCCGGGTCATCGCCGAGGATTCGGTTCCCGAAGCGCGTCGGGCGATCACCCGCGCGATGGAGGACGGCATCCGGGCGGACGCCGTCGTCTGCGCCAGCGACTCTCTCGCCGTGGGGGCTCTGCTCGGCCTCGCCGACGCCGGGAAGACCGTCCCGGTCATCGGGTTCGACAACACCCCCACCGCCGAAGCACTGGGATTCTCCAGCGTCGAACAACGACCGGAGGATGTCGCGGAGGCGATCCTGCAGCTGCTCATGGGGCCGACAGGGGACGTGGTCGCACCGCGCCGGGTCGAGTCCGGCTCGGCGCACGCACTCATCACGCCTGAGCTGGTCGTGCGCTGATCCGGCGCGTCGCCCGAGCCGCTCCCCTGCTCAGCGTGCCGCGAGGCCGGCGAGCAGCTCGAGCACGCAGAGGGCAGCGAGTCGCACGGTGCGACCGTCCTCGGCGTCCGCGGTCGCATCCACCTCGGCGATGTCGGCGCTCACGACCCGCGGATCGGCGGCGACCGCCCGGGTGACAGCGCGCAGCTCCCACGCCGCCAGGCCTCCGGGGACGCTGGCTGGGCAGCCCGGTGCGACCGCGCGGTCGCACACGTCCACGTCGATGTCGAGGTGCACCCGGGCGGCGTCGCCCGCCCCCGCGATCTCGACCGCCTCGGCCACGACGTCGGCGATGCCGCGACGGCGCACGTCGTCGAGGGTGACGACCCGGATGCCCCAGTCGGCCGCGCGGCGGGCGTACGCGGCGGAGTTCGCGAAGTCGGCGAGGCCGATCTGCACGATCCGGGTGGGGTCGACGCGGGCCGTCGGGACGCCTGCCGCGGCGGGAACGTCCTGGACGAGCCGCCGCACCGGGGTGCCGTTGGAGACGCCGTCGCGCAGGTCGAAGTGGGCGTCGAACGTGATCAGGCCCGTGGCCTCCGCTCCGAGCGCGACCGGGTAGGTGAGGGAGTTGTCGCCGCCGAGGGCGATGACGAGGTCGGACGCTCCCGCGAGCTCCCGGACCCGCTCGATCGTCCGCGCCTCTCCCGCGTCGCCGTCCGGCTCCGGCACGTCCCCGGCGTCCGCGATGCGGAGCACCTCGTCCAGGTCGATCGTCGGCGGGCCGAGCACCGTCGTGCCGTAGCGGGGGAGCGCCTCGCGGATCGCGGCCGGTGTCGCGTGCGCCCCGGTCGGGGACAGGGAGGTGCGCCAGGTCGGGACGCCGAGGAGCACCGCATCGGCCGTGCCCTCGAACGCGGGCCAGGCGCCGGCGCGCGGCCAGAGCGGATCGTGGGACAGCGCCATGTCAGACTCCCGGGATCAGGGCGTGGGCGACGGTGAAGATCGCGAGGCCGGCGAGGGCCCCGACGACCGTGCCGTTCAGACGGATGTACTGCAGGTCGCGTCCGACCATGAGCTCGATCTTCTCGGTGGTCTCGGCGGGGTCCCAGCGCTCCACGGTGTCGGTGATGATCGAGGCGATGTCGTGCCGGTACCGGTCGACGAGGAAGACGGCCGCATCGGAGACCCACGTGTCGACGCGGCGCTGCAGGGCGGCATCGGTCGTGAGCCGCTCGCCGACCTCCTGCAGCGCCTGCACGGCGCGTCGCCGCAGCCCGCTCTCCGGATCGGCGAGGGAGGTGAGGAGTCCGTTCTTGGCGGTGTTCCAGGCCTCTGCAGCCAGGGCGCCGACGCGCGGGCTGTCGAAGAGCGCGGCCTTGGCGTTCTCCAGCTTCTCGCGCGTCGCGGGATCGTTCTGCAGGGCGTCCGCGAGGCGGGACAGGTACCCGTCGATCGCGAGGCGGGCCGGGTGCCGCGGGTCGGCCTGGACGGCGCGGACGAACTTGACCGCCTCGTTGTACACCGTGTCGTCGATGAGGCGGTGCGCGATCTTCGGCATCCATCCGGGGAGCCGCCGGGAGACGAGTCCGGTGAAGGAGGAGGCGTTCGCGTCGAGCCATCGCCCGATGCTGTCCACCGCGAGGTCGACGGCACCGTGGTGCGCCTCCGCCTCCACGATCTTCTCCAGCCACGCTCCAGCGGGCGGCCCCCACTCCGGCGCGACGAGATGCTCGCGCGCGAGGTCGGCGAGGAGATCGCGCACGTCGTCGTCGCTCAGCGCGTTCAGCACGGCCGTCGCGATCGTCGCCCCCTCCGCGGCGACGCGCTCGGCATGCGGGGTCTCGCGGAGCCACTCGCCGGCGCGGAGGGCGATCGCGGTGCTGGCGAGCTTGGTGCGCACCACGTCGGCCGCGAGGAAGTTCGTCTCCACGAACTCGCCGAGCGTGCGGCCGATCTCGTCCTTGCGGTTCGGGATGATCGCGGTGTGCGGGATGGGCAGACCCAGCGGACGGCGGAACAGCGCGGTCACCGCGAACCAGTCCGCGAGCGCGCCGACCATGCCGCCCTCCGCGGCGGCGCGGACGTACGCGAGCCCACCGACCCGCTCCTGGAACGCGAACGCGACGACGAAGGCGAGGGCCATGAAGATCAGAGCACCGAGCGCGACGGCCTTCATCCGCCGCAGCGCGCGCCGGCGCTCCTGGTCGGCGACGGAGAGCAGCGTCGTGGGTGTTCGCGGCATGACGTCATCCTTTCACGGGGCGAGTAGCCTCGATACGTGATCGAAGACATCAAGAAGCGCGCCCTGCACCGCACCAGCATCCTCGAGGGTCAGATGCGCGGCGTCGCGCGGATGATCGAGAGCGAGGAGTACTGCATGGACATCATCACGCAGTCCCGCGCGATCCAGCGCTCCCTCGAGTCGCTCAACCGTCTGCTGCTGGAGAACCACCTGCGCACGCACGTCACCCACATGTTCGAGGACGGCGGCGAGGAGCGCGACAAGGCCGTCGGCGAGCTCCTCAAGGCGTTCGACTTCGACCGCAAATAAGCGGCCGGCGCGGGACGCCTCTCAGCCGACCGCGTGCTCGTCGGCGACCGCCAGCGCCTCCTCGATCGCCGCCAACCCTCGCACCAGCTCCGCCTCCTCGATCACCAGCGGCGGGGCGATGTGCACGCGGTGGAAGTGCGTGAAGGGCCACACCCCCGCCCGCTTCGCGGCGGTCGCGAACGCGGTCATCGGTGCGGCGTCGGCACCGCTCGCGTTGAACGGCACCAGCGGCTCCCTGCTCCGCTGACCCCGCACGAGCTCCACCGCCCAGAACAGACCGCGGCCGCGCACCTCGCCCACGCTCGGATGCGATCGCGCCCACGAGCGCAGGGTCGGACCGACGACCCGCTCGCCGAGGTCGCGCACCCGTTCCAGGATGCCGTCGCGGCGGAACACCTCGAACGTGGCCACACCGGCCGCGCAGGCGAGAGGGTGCCCGGAGTAGGTCAGTCCGCCCGCGAACGGGACGGTGTCGAAGGCCGCGGCGATGCGGTCGGAGATCACGACGCCGCCGAGGGGCACGTAGCCCGAGTTCACGCCCTTCGCGAAGGTGATCAGGTCGGGGCGGACGTCGAAGGCGTCGATCCCGAACCACTCGCCGAGCCGGCCGAACCCCACCATCACCTCGTCCGCGATGAAGACGATCCCGTAGCGATCGCAGAGCGCGCGTACCCCGGGCAGATAGCCGGGCGGCGGAAGCAGCACGCCGTTGGTGCCGACGACCGTCTCGACGATGATCGCGGCGATCGTCTGCGGCCCCTCGAGCTGGATGGTCTGCTCCAGATGCGCGAGGGCGCGCTCCGTCTCCTGCTCGGGCGTCTCGCTGTGGAACGGGGAGCGGTAGAGGTACGGTCCGAAGAACCGCACGGCCCCGGTGTCCGTGACGTCGTTCGCCCAGCGGCGCGGGTCTCCGGTGAGGGAGATCGCGGTCGCGGTGGAGCCGTGGTAGCTGCGGTACATCGACAGCACCTTCCGGCGGCCCGTGGCCTGCCGGGCCATGCGCACCGCGTACTCGTTCGCCTCCGCGCCGCCGTTCGTGAAGAACACCTTCTCGAACCCGTCGGGAGCGACCTCGGCGATGAGGCGGGCGAGCTCACCGCGCACATCGTTGGCCATCGACGGCTGGATGGTCGCGAGCCGCCCGGCCTGCTGCTGGATCGCGGCGACGAGGTCCGGGTGCTGGTGGCCGAGGTTGAGGTTCACGAGCTGGCTGGAGAAGTCGAGGTAGGCGGTGCCCTCGTAGTCCCAGAACGTCGAGCCCCGACCCGTGGCGACCGGCAACGGGTCGATCAGCGCCTGCGCGCTCCAGGAGTGGAAGACGTGAGCGCGGTCGTCGGCGCGCACCTGCGCCTCGGCGTCCGGGGCGGGGAGCGGGGAGGCGAGTCCGTGGCGGTCGGTGAAGGTCGTCATCGTGATCGCTCCTCGTCAGTGGTTGCTCGGGAAGCCGAGGTCGATCTGCGACGGGGTGTGGTCGGGCCACCGCGTCGTCACGACCTTCGACCGCGTGTAGAAGTGCACGGACTCCGGGCCGTAGATGTGCGCGTCGCCGAAGAGCGAGTCCTTCCACCCGCCGAACGAGTAGGCGCCGATGGGCACCGGGATC
Organism: Microbacterium sp. LCT-H2; assembly: GCF_001866135.1. Taxonomy (GTDB): domain Bacteria; phylum Actinomycetota; class Actinomycetes; order Actinomycetales; family Microbacteriaceae; genus Microbacterium. The sequence goes on along the minus strand of NZ_MODW01000003.1, from coordinate 412,819 downwards.
GGGACGTTGACGCCGACCATGCCGACCTCGATGTCGAACTCGTACTTCCGCGCCGTCCCGCCGTCGCGCGTGAAGATCGCGGTCCCGTTGCCGTAGGCGTTCGCGTTGACGAGCGCGACCGCCTCCGCGTAGGAGCCCACGCGCACGACGGACAGGACCGGGCCGAAGATCTCGTCGTCGTAGACGCGCATGCCGGGTGTGACGTCGTCGATCAGGCTCACCCCGAGGAAGAAGCCGTCGCCGTCGAATCGCTTCGTGGTGCCGTCGACGACGACCCTGGCGCCCTCCCCGGGTGCCTCTGTGACGTAGGAGGCGACCCGGTCACGGTGCTCCGCGGTGATGAGCGGGCCCATCTCGCTCGCCGGGTCCGTGCCGGGGCCGATCGAGAGGCCGTCGATGCGGCGGGCGATCGCGGCGACGAGGTCGTCGGCGATGTCGCCCACCGCCACGAGCACGGACACCGCCATGCAGCGTTCGCCCGCGGAGCCGTAGGCCGCGGAGACGGCGGCGTCGGCAGCCGCATCGATGTCGGCGTCGGGCATCACGACCATGTGGTTCTTCGCGCCCCCGAGCGCCTGGACCCGCTTCCCGGCGGCGGACGCCCGTTCGTAGATCGAGCGGGCGATCGGGGTGGACCCGACGAAGCTCACCGCCTGGACCCGCGGGGACTCGAGGAGCGCGTCGACGGCCTCCCGGTCGCCGTGCACGACGTTGAGGACGCCGTCCGGGAGACCGGCCTCGCGGAACAGCCGTGCGAGCCAGACCGCGGCGGACGGATCCTTCTCGCTGGGCTTGAGGACGACGGTGTTGCCGCACGCGATCGCGGAGGCGACCATCCACAGCGGCACCATGACCGGGAAGTTGAACGGGGTGATGGCCGCGACCACGCCGACCGGCTGCTTCACGGAGTGCACGTCGACCCCGCGGGCGACCTGCTCGCTGCGCTCGCCCTTGAGCAGGTGCACGAGGCCGGCCGCGAACTCGACGTTCTCGATGCCGCGGGACACCTCGCCGGCGGCGTCGGACAGGACCTTGCCGTGCTCGGACGTGACGATGGCCGCCAGCTCGTCCGTCCGTTCCTTGAGGAGCTGACGGAGCCGGAAGAATACGTCGGCGCGCTTGATGAGGCTCGTCTCCCGCCACGCCGGGAGGGCCGCCGCAGCGGCGGCCACGGCGGCGTCGACCTCGGTGGCCGAGGCGAACGCGACCTCTTTCGTGACGGCTCCTGTCGCCGGATCGAAGACGAGGCCGCGACGGGCGGCCTCGCCCGTCTCGGTGCCGTTGATGAGGTGACGGACGATGTCCACGGGGGCTCCTTCGCAGAGGGGATCGCGTGTCGCACACTCTGACCGAGGGTCGCTACGCTGGGGCTTGCCCCATGCTGACAGGAAACGGAGCAGGTGCGGAGTGGCAGAGCGTCAGGACTTCTCGGTGGATCGGACAGATCGTCCGGGACTCCCGCCTTCGGTGTTGCGCGTCGGAGACGTCCTCGCGCTCCCCGCGGTGCAGGAGGGCGCGCCGACCGTCCTCGTCGGCGGGTCGGCACTGGACGCCGGGGTGCGCTGGGTCCACGCCTCGGACAGCGCCGCCGTCGCCCGCCTGCTCGACGGCGGTGAGCTGCTGCTCACGACCGGCGCGGCCTGGCCGACGAGCCCCGCAGCGCTGCGCGTGCTCGTCGTGGAGCTGGCGGCGGTCGGGGTGTCCGGCATCGTCGTCGAACTCGGCTCGCGGATGCCCCGCGTCCCGGCGGCGGTCGTCGAGGCCTGCGCCGCCTCCGGCCTCGCTCTGATCGCGCTCGGGGCGGAGGTCAAGTTCGTCGCGGTGACCGAGGCCGTGCACCGCGCGCTGATCGATGCCCAGACCGCGGCGCTCCGCGAGCGTCAGCGACTGCACGACCTCTTCACCGCCCTCAGCCTCCGTGGCGCGCCGGCCGACCTCATCGTGTCCGAGGTCGCCCGCGCACTCGATGCCCCGGTCCACCTCGAGAATCCGGCGGGGGAGGTCGTCGCGATCGAAGCGCTCCGCGTCCCGGTCGCCGAGGCCCTCCGACAGGGGGAGCGGGGCGGCGATCGGGTGCCCGTGCAGGCGCGCGGAGTGCGCTGGGGCTGGCTCGTCGCGGCGGAGGGCCCGCCGCATCCCGCTGGTCGGGCCACCGTCCTGGAGCTGGGGGCGACGGCCCTCGCCTTCGGCTGCCTCGCCGATGGGGAGGGGGCGTGGACCGTGCTCGCCCATCGCAGCCTCGTCGAGGATCTTCTCGGCGCGCGGTTCGCCCGCGAGGAAGACGTCGAGGTCCGACTCCGGCGACTCGGGCTCGACCCGTCGGGCGGGAGCGTCTCCGGCCTCGTCTTCCGCACGGACGAGGACGCGGAGATGCTCGTCGCCCGCGCCCGTGCAGCGGGCCTGCCTGCGGTGGGGGCCCGGCGCGGAGCCGACGTGGTCCTGCTCGTGGCCGCCGGAGCCGATGCGCTGACCGATGCCGTCCTCGCGCACCTGTCCGGCGGGGCGCCCGTGACCGTCGGACCGAGCGCCGAAGGCGTCCTCGGGCTCCTCGCCTCGATCCGCGCCGCGCTCGACCTCGCCGCACGGCCGTCCGGGGGCGACGTGCCGGTGGTCCGGCGCGTCGCCGATCGGCCGCTCGAACGCCTCGTGTCGGCCCTGCGCGACGATCGGCGGCTCCAGGCGCACAGCGAGCAGATGCTGGATCCGCTCGTCCGTCACGACCGGGATCGCCGCGGAGACCTGCTCGCGGTCCTCGCCGCCCTCGTCGCACACCCCGGCAACCGCTCCGCGGCGGCGGCCGCGAGCCACCTCTCCCGCTCGGTGTTCTATCAGCGCCTCGCGCTCATCGGCGACCTGCTCGGCGCGGATCTGGACGACGGGGAGACCCTCGCTGCCCTGCACCTCGCCCTCCTCGCCCGCCGTCGCGAGGAGACGCGGCCGCGCTGAGGCCGACCGTCAGCGCGTGCCCCAGGCGAACTGCTGCTTCTGGAGCTTCGCGTAGATGAAGGTCTCGGTCGACACCACGCCCGCGATGGGACGGATGCGATCGTTGACGAGCGCCAGCAGATGGTCGTCGTCCTCGCACACCGCCTCGACGAGCACGTCGAACGATCCGACCGTGATCACGACGTAATCGACCTCGTCGATGGCGGCGATCGCCTCCGCCACGCCTCTGGCGTCCCCGGCCACCTTGACGCCCACCATCGCCTGCCGACGGAAGCCGAGCTGCATCGGATCCGTCACCGCGACGATCTGCATCACCCCGGACTCGGTGAGCCGCTGCACCCGCTGCCGGACGGCGGCCTCGCTCAGGCCGACGATCCGGCCGATCTCGGAGTACGAGCGCCGCCCGTCCTCCTGCAGCATCTCAACGATGGTCTTGGAGATCGCGTCGAGGGTATGGTCCTTCTTCGACGGTGCCATGGTGCGATCTTGGCACCGCGGACGGTCGTGGACAACGGGTGCGCGTGCGCCCGCTCAGGCCTCGATCGGGCCCAGCCAGGCGCTCGCCGCGGTGGTGTGCGCCGACTCCGGGTCGGAGGGGTGGAACGCGCCGGCGAGGACGTCGCGGTAGAGCCGGGAGAGCTCGTTGGCGCTGAAGTACGAGCCGCCGCCGGCCACCAGCATGGCCTCGTCGACCACCTGCTTGGCCATCGTCACCGCGCGATGCTTGACGCCCGAGAGCGCGGGGAACCACCCGGCGCCGCGGTCCGCGCGCTCGTCGACATCGCGGGCGACCACGGCGATCTGCGGAGGGAGCGCGTCGTAGGCGAGCGCCATGTCGGCGATCCGCCAGCGGATGTCCGGATCCTGGCTGTACGCGGCGCCGCTCTTCTTGGAGCGACGCCGGTGGGCCGTCGCCACGGCCAGCTCGAGGGCCCGCCGGGCGATGCCGGTGTACACGGAGGCGAGGAGGATCTCGAAGACCGCGAAGATGCCGAAGACGATCGGGTCGGGGCTCGGGCCGGGGTCGATGCGCCGCACGACGTGCGCCGCGTCCGCGACGGCCCCGTCGAGGCGCGTGGTCCGGCTCTGGGTGCCGCGCATGCCGAGGGTGTCCCAGTCATCGGCGGTGGTGACCGCGGACGTGCGGTCGACAAAGGCGAACACGAGCTTCGGCGCGTCCGGGCTCGTGGTGTCGAGTCCGTGCAGGCCGAGCTTCGTCCACACCGGGGCGAGCGAGGTGAAGATCTTGGTGCCGGTGAAGGCGTAACCCCCGGCGCCGTCCGGGACCGCCGCGGTGTCGCTCCCGAACAGCACGAGGTCGTTGCCGCCCTCGCTGATGCCGAACGCGAAGACCTCGCCGGCCACGGCGCCGTCCTGCACGAACTCGAGACCGGGGACCCCGCGGTCCGAGAAGACCTTGGCGACGCCGGTCCAGACGAGGTGCATGTTGATCGCCAGGGCGGTCGCGGGCGCGGCCCCCGCGAGCCGCTGCTGGAGGAGGGCGGCCTGCTCGAGGCCGAGTCCCGCGCCACCGCGCTCCCGGGGCACGAGGATCGACAGGTAGCCGGCCGCGCGGAGCTCATCGAGGTCGGCCTGGGGGAAGGTGTTGTCCCTGTCGTGGATGGGGGCGCGCTCGCGGATGCGGTCGAGCAGGTCGTCGGGGAGATACACCGACGGGTCGAAGTCGGTCATGCCAGAGCCTCCAGGAGCTGTCGGATCGATTCCTCCGGGCGGTCGCGATGCACCGAGTGGCCGGCGCCGGACACGACCGACAGGGAGATGCGGGGGTTGCTCGCGAGCACCTCGTCGGCGAGGGCTCCGGTGAAGATGCTGGAGACGGCGGGATCGCCCCCGATCACGTGCGTGGGCACGGTCAGACGGGCTGCGTGTGCGCGGACATCCCACGGCTGGTTCTGTGCGCTGGTCTGCTCGACCGCCCACGCGCTCGCCCGCCGGACGGCGTCGACCTTGAGCTCCTGATCCTGCGGGTGCCAGTGCGGGTGCTCCTGCCGCACCGCGTCGAGGCGGTTGTCGGCGAAGGCGCGCTCCTGGCTGCGGCGGACGTCGGCCGCGTTCCGCTGGACGATGTGGATCGCGGGATCGATGAGGACGAGGCGGCGTGTCCAGTCCGCGTCCTCCGCGGCGGCCACCGTCCCGGCGGCGCCGCCGAGCGAGTGTCCGACGACCGCGTCCCAGGCGCCCGCACCGGGAGGGCGCGTGGCGGCGAGGTCCGCGGCGTAGGCCGCGACGGAGTAGTCGAGCGTGCGCGGGGCGTCGCCGTGGCCGCGCAGGTCCACTGCCGTCGCGTGCCAGCCGGCTGCCGCGAGGGCGTCGCCGAGACGCCACATGAGCGCGCCGGAGGATCCCAGGCCGTGCACGAGGAGTGCGCGTCGCGGTGCAGCGGCATCGCCCCAGCTCAGGCGGGGGAGGGTCACGGGAGCGGGCATGGCACCAGCCTACGACCGCCCTGGGACGCGGCGGGCGGCGTCAGCGCGCGGGCTCCAGAGGTGGCAGGTCGGCCGCGATGCGGAGCACCCGCGCGGCGGCCTCATGTCCGGCGGCCAGGCGGGTGTCGAGGTCGGCGCCGTCGAGCGTCGCGGCGAGGAACCCGGAGGCGAAGGCGTCTCCGGCACCGACGGGCTCGACGACGTCGACGGTCGGGGCGGGCACGAACACCGGGTCCGCGTCGCCGAGGAAGGCCGTGGCGCCGACGTCGCCGTCCTTGACGACGAGCAGACCGCAGTGCGGGAGGTGGGCGCGGATCTCCGCCGCCGTGGCGGTGCCCCAGATGCGCTCGGCCTCATCGCGGCCGACGAAGGCGATGTCGGCGGCGTCGGCCAGGCGAGCCAGGGTGGCGGACGCCTCCTCGGGCCTCCACAGCGCCCGGCGGTCGTTCACGTCGAAGGAGACGACGGCTCCGGCGGTGCGCGCGTCGGCGAAGAGCTGGTCGACCATCGCCAGGCAGGTCGGCGACAGGGCAGGCGTGATGCCCGTGGTGTGCACGATGCGCACGCCGGCGAGCTGCGCGGGGGACAGGAACCCCGGTGCCATGCGCGAGGCGGCCGAGCCGCGGCGGTAGTAGTAGACGGCCGACGACTCCACGCCGGGATCCTTGAACATCACACCGGTCGGCGCCTCGGCGTCGAGCTCGGTCCACAGCTCGACGCGACGCTGTTCCAGCTCGGCGGTGAGACGTCGGCCGAGGGGATCGTCGCCGAGGCGAGAGGCCCAGGCGGCGCGGTGGCCCGCGGCCGCCAGGCCGACCGCGACGTTCGCCTCCGCGCCGGCGTGCGTGATCGACGCCGTGTCGGCGGACGCGAGGTCGGCGCCGGTCGGCGTGATCAGTGCCATCGACTCGCCGACGCACACGATCGCGGGGGAGGAGGACGGGACGGAGGGACTCATGAGGGGGTGACCGCCAGGGGCTCGGTGTCGGGATGGGGGCTCGCGTCGCGGTGACGCAGATCGGGGAAGGAGCGCACGAACACGATCGAGACGAGCAGTCCGACGCCCGCGAAGATGGTGGCGGCCAGGTAGGCGCCGCGCCAGTCGCCGACGTCGACGAGGAAGCCGGCGACCGCCGATCCGGCCGCGGCGCCGATGAGCTGTCCGGTGCCCGCCCAGCCGAAGGCCTCGGCGGTCTCGCTGAACTTCACGCTGGCCGTGGTGATGGCGAACAGCACCGCCAGGGCGGGAGCGATGCCGATGCCGGCGAGGATGAGCGTGCCGCCCAGCCAGAACACGTTGAGCATCACCATCGTGAGGGCCAGGCCCACGGTGACGATGAGCAGGCGGCGCGCCATGGCCCAGGGGCCGATCGGGATATGACCGAAGGCGAGGCCGCCGGCCAGGCTGCCGGCGGAGAAGACGGCGAGGACGAGGCCCGCCGCGAGGCTGCCGTGCTCGAACGTCGCGACCACGCCGACCTCGACCGCCGAGCAGGCGCCGATGAGAAGGAAGCCGATGACCGTCGCGAGGAGCACGGGCGGCTTGAGCACGACCTTGCCCAGCGCATTGCGGCTGCGGGGGATGCGCACGCGGCCGACCTCGGGGGAGAGGATGAACCATGCGCCGCCGGCGACGAGGACGATCGCCACCAGGAGCAGGCCCTCCATGGTGCCGACCTGGGTGGAGACGAGGGTGATGACCACCGGGGCCAGCACCCAGATGATCTCCTGCAGGGACGCGTCGAGGGAGAACAGCGGCGTGAGCTGGCCGGCGTTCACGAGCTTGGGGTAGATCGTGCGGACGGCCGCCTGCACGGGCGGCGTGGAGAGGCCGGCGATCATGCCGAGGGCCATGTAGCCGGGAACCGAGAGGGGCAGCAGCCCGAGACCGAGCACCGCGATCACGCAGACGGACAGCGTGAGGGTCAGCACCCGCCGCATGCCCCAGGCGCCCATCCAGCGGCTGGTGATGGGGCCGGCGACCGCCTGGCCGACACTGGTCGCGGCGAGCACGAGGCCCGCCGATCCGTACGATCCGGTCTGCTGCTCGACGTGCAGCAGGATCGCCAAGGACATCATCCCGTTGGGGAAGCGCGCGGTGAGCTGGGCGGCGATCATGCGGCCCACTCCCGGCGTGCGAAGAAGATCCCGATAGCCCGCCACCAGACAACGGTACCGGGCCGCGGGGACGTCGGGGAGACGGGCCGGTGGCCGAGGTGCCGCGACACGCCGTGGACACGCCGACCGACGAATTCCACAGGCCTGGGGATGTCCGAAGCCCGTCGTAAGGTGCCGCCTGTGGATGGATCCCTCACAGGCTCCTCCCAGCCGCGATTTCCCGCGGCTGGACGACCTCGGGAGAGGGGGTCCGCCTGTGGAAGAAACGGTGGACAACCTGTGTTGTATCTGTAGAGAGCGGTGGAAAAACTACACGGATGTAACTACTACCCCTTGTGGTCGCACCGAATGTCCGTCCCTATATGTAGTATTGAGATCCCGGCGGAGGTCTGCCGGAGAAACCAGAGATTTGAGGGGTTCAGATGTCGATCACGGTGTACACCAAGCCTTCCTGCGTCCAGTGCAACGCGACCTACCGTGCCCTGGATGCCAAGGGCATCGAGTACGAGATCCACGACCTGTCGGAGGACCCGACGGCGCTGGAGCAGGTCAAGGCGCTCGGCTACATGCAGGCGCCGGTCGTCGTCACCGACGAGGACCACTGGTCGGGCTTCCGTCCCGACAAGATCGACGAGCTCGCGTCTCGCCTGGCGTGACCGACCATGAGCGCCGTCGCGACCGCAGCGCCGCTCCTGGTCTACTTCTCGAGCGTGTCGGGTAACACCGCGCGCTTCATCGAGAAGCTCGGGCTTCCCGCCCGACGCATCCCCCTCCACCGGAACGAAGAGGACCTCGTCGTCGACGAGCCCTTTGTGCTGGTCACCCCTACCTATGGCGGGGGCGTCGGGCGCGGGGTCGAGAAGGGGGCCGTGCCCAAGCAGGTGATCCGGTTCCTCAACGACGAGCGCAACCGGCGCCACATCCGCGGGGTCATCTCCGCGGGCAACACCAACTTCGGCGACGCGTTCTGCCTCGCCGGCGACATCATCAGCCGCAAGTGCCACGTGCCTCACTTGTATCGGCTCGAGATCTTCGGCACACAGGACGACGTGGATCGCGTGAGCGACGGATTGGAACGACGGTGGAATCTTCAGTGACCGAGACAGTGGCATTCAAGGTGAACCCCGCGTACGAGGGCCTGGACTACCACGCGCTCAACGCGATGCTGAACCTGTACGACGCGAACGGGAAGATCCAGTTCGACGCCGACAAGCGCGCTGCGCGGGAGTACTTCCTGCAGCACGTGAACCAGAACACGGTGTTCTTCCACTCGCTCAAGGAGCGCCTGGACTACCTCGTGGAGAAGGAGTACTACGAGGGCGCCGTCATCGAGAAGTACTCGTTCGACTTCGTGCAGAAGCTCAACGACCTCGCCTACTCGAAGAAGTTCCGCTTCGAGACGTTCCTGGGTGCCTTCAAGTACTACACGAGCTACACGCTGAAGACGTTCGACGGCAAGCGCTACCTCGAGCGCTTCGAGGACCGCGTCGTGATGACCGCGCTCGCCCTGGCCGACGGCGACGAGAAGCTCGCCGTGAACCTCGTCGAGGAGATCATCTCCGGTCGCTTCCAGCCGGCCACCCCGACTTTCCTCAACGCGGGCAAGGCCCAGCGCGGCGAGCTCGTTAGCTGCTTCCTGCTGCGCATCGAGGACAACATGGAGTCGATCGCCCGCGGCATCAACTCCGCCCTGCAGCTCTCGAAGCGCGGCGGCGGCGTGGCCCTGCTGCTGTCGAACATCCGCGAGGCGGGCGCCCCGATCAAGCAGATCGAGAACCAGTCCTCGGGCATCATCCCCGTCATGAAGCTCCTCGAAGACAGCTTCAGCTACGCCAACCAGCTCGGCGCGCGTCAGGGTGCGGGTGCGGTGTACCTCAACGCCCACCACCCCGACATCATGCGCTTCCTCGACACGAAGCGCGAGAACGCGGACGAGAAGATCCGCATCAAGACGCTGTCGCTCGGTGTCGTGGTGCCGGACATCACGTTCGAGCTCGCCAAGAACGACGAGGACATGTACCTGTTCTCGCCGTACGACGTGGAGAAGGTCTACGGCGTCCCGTTCGGCGACATCTCGGTCACCGAGAAGTACCGCGAGATGGTCGACGACCCGCGCATCAAGAAGACGAAGATCAACGCCCGCGAGTTCTTCCAGACCGTCGCCGAAATCCAGTTCGAGTCCGGCTACCCGTACGTCATGTTCGAGGACACGGTCAACAAGGCCAACCCCATCAAGGGGCGCATCAACATGTCGAACCTCTGCAGCGAGATCCTGCAGGTGAACACGCCGACCACCTACAACGACGACCTGTCGTACAAGGAGATCGGCAAGGACATCTCCTGCAACCTCGGCTCGATGAACATCGCGCTGTCGATGGACGCCGACGACCTCGGCCAGACGGTCGAGACCGCGATCCGCGCGCTCACCGCGGTCAGCGACCAGAGCCACATCCGCTCGGTCCGCTCGATCGAGGACGGCAACGACCGGTCGCACGCGATCGGCCTGGGTCAGATGAACCTGCACGGCTACCTCGCCCGCGAGCACGTCTTCTACGGCTCGGAGGAGGGTGTCGACTTCACGAACATCTACTTCTACACCGTGCTGTTCCACGCGCTGCGCGCCTCGAACCAGCTCGCGATCGAGCGCGGCACGGCGTTCGACGGATTCGCCGACTCGACCTACGCGTCCGGCGAGTTCTTCGACAAGTACATCGACCGCGCCTGGGTCCCGGAGACCGAGAAGGTCAAGGAGCTCTTCGCGGGCAAGCACATCCCGACGCAGGAGGACTGGGTCCAGCTCAAGGCGTCGATCCAGGAGCACGGCATCTACAACCAGAACCTGCAGGCCGTGCCGCCGACGGGCTCGATCTCCTACATCAACAACTCGACCTCCTCGATCCACCCGATCGCCTCGAAGATCGAGATCCGCAAGGAAGGCAAGCTCGGTCGCGTCTACTACCCGGCGGCGTTCATGACGAACGACAACCTGGAGTACTACCAGGACGCGTACGAGATCGGCTACGAGAAGGTCATCGACACGTACGCCGCGGCCACGCAGCACGTCGACCAGGGCCTGTCGCTGACGCTGTTCTTCAAGGACACCGCCACCACGCGTGACATCAACAAGGCCCAGATCTACGCATGGCGCAAGGGCATCAAGACGATCTACTACATCCGTCTGCGTCAGCTGGCGCTCGAGGGCACCGACATGACCGAGTGCGTCTCGTGCATGCTCTGACACTTCGACAGGCTCAGTGACCCAGGAACTAGGACAAGAATGACTCCTCACTCCCCGCTCAAGCTGGTCTCCAGCGTGCAGGCGATCAACTGGAACCGCATCCAGGACGACAAGGACCTCGAGGTCTGGAACCGTCTGGTGAACAACTTCTGGCTGCCGGAGAAGGTGCCGCTGTCGAACGACGTGCAGTCGTGGAACACGCTCACCCCCGACGAGCAGCTGCTCACCATGCGGGTGTTCACCGGGCTCACGCTCCTCGACACGATCCAGGGCACCGTCGGCGCGGTGTCGCTGATCCCCGACGCGATCACGCCTCACGAGGAGGCCGTCTACACGAACATCGCGTTCATGGAATCGGTGCACGCGAAGAGCTACTCGTCGATCTTCTCGACGCTCGCGTCGACGAAGGAGATCGACGAGGCGTTCCGCTGGTCCACGGAGAATGCGAACCTTCAGAAGAAGGCGCAGATCATCATGGACTACTACCAGGGAGACGACCCGCTCAAGCGCAAGGTCGCCTCCACGCTGCTGGAGTCGTTCCTGTTCTACTCGGGCTTCTACCTGCCGATCTACTGGTCGTCGAAGGCGAAGCTGACGAACACCGCCGACCTCATCCGCCTCATCATCCGCGACGAGGCCGTGCACGGGTACTACATCGGCTACAAGTTCCAGCGCGGACTCGAGACGGCCGACCAGGCGCGCAAGGACGAACTCAAGGACTACACGTTCTCCCTGCTCTACGAGCTCTACGACAACGAGGTGCAGTACACGCAGGACCTCTACGACGGCGTCGGGCTGACCGAGGACGTCAAGAAGTTCCTGCACTACAACGCCAACAAGGCCCTGATGAACCTGGGCTACGAGGCGATGTTCCCCTCCAGCGTCACGAACGTGAACCCGGCGATCCTGTCGGCGCTCTCCCCGAACGCGGACGAGAACCACGACTTCTTCTCCGGCTCGGGCTCCTCCTACGTCATCGGCAAGGCCGAGGCCACGGAAGACGACGACTGGGACTTCTGAGTGCGTGTGTGCGGCGTCACGCATTGTGACGCCGCACCACGGTGAAGTTGGCACACGCCTTAGGACGTGGCACCGGTTCGCTAGTTGGCGTAAGACGCCATTAAGAGCGGAGCGCGAGACAGATGCCGAACAAGCGGCACGTCACTCCCAAGGATCTCACCAGGTCTTGGCCAGACGAACACGCCTACCTTAGCTGCCCGCAGCGCGCGGAGGTCTACTCGAGCAGACTCCGACAGGGAAGAAGTTTCTGAGACGACGGCTGACGCTACGACGAAGAACAACCTGGACAACCTCCCGCCACTCTAACGGCGAGCCGCGGGTATCAGAACGGGCACTCTTCGTGGGTGGTGCCGATCTGGGACTCGCGGATTGACATCTCCATCCCGCAGTCCGCGCATGTCGTCCCGCGCCGGCGCTCACATCCGCACGCCCCGCAGTCAGGGCAGACGTGGTGCATACACGTCGGGCAGAGCACCGCATCGTTGCGGGAGAACGAACTGTCACAGCTCGCGGACTGGCACTCGACGTCGTCGCGATCCCACTGCGCCGTGCCGAACCGGTAGGTGGGTCGCGCGACAATCAGCAGATGCGTACCACTCGCATCCCACCCCCAGTCGTAGGTGATGTCGGAGCGGGCGGAGTTCGTGGAGTAGATGAAGCCTTCGGTGGCCCCGCGTATACCTTCGGGGCCTGCGGGAAGCGCGCGGAAGTCTGGCTGCACGCTGTTCTTCGGCGGGCGCGTCAGGCTCGAGGTCTCGTGCGATACAGATGACAGCACGAGTCCAGTGAGCGGGTCAGCGACGATGATGACGGCGTGCGGTTCGCTCTCCTGAGACCATGCCGAGGCGCGGATGATAGCTGCCTGTCGCGACACCTGCCCGTTGCGTGTCAGCGCGCGAATGAACGCAGGGGTCAGCTGGCCGGTCCACGCGTCTTCGACGATGCGCTCCGGCATGAGCAGGTCCACCGCGACACAGTTGCTGACGGCCTCTTCGACATGACGCATCATGACGGGGTCGCTGCGGCGAAGAACGGCCATGACATCCATCGCCCACTGGTCATCGTGGCGTTGTAGGTGATGTCCGAACTCGTGCGCTGCAGTGAAGTGCGCCCGAGCGGTGGGTTGCTTTCGTGACACTCTGATACGTGCGGGCGGGCTGGAGTACGTGCCGTGAAGCTCGCAGGTGGTGTCGACCCGGGAGCTCCATTCGAAGTCGATGTGGTCGGAGTCTTGGAGCGCTCGGATCACGTCCGACTCAAGAGCTTCCCGCGGCTGGTCGAACGGCATGTGTTCGAGGAGGTGCTCGGCTGCGGCGGCGATGTTGTCTGGCTGCAACCATTCAGCGGCAGTGCGAACGTCAGGAAGCATGGGCGTCTTGGATGAGGAGGCGGAGTGTGTCTGCTGCGCGTGTCGATGCGCGTTCCGAGACGCTGTCCGTGCGGGCAGCGAGAGCGTACGCACTCCGTGCGGCGTTACGTGCCTCACGCTCGGAGGTGCCCGCAGCTTCGCAGAGCTCAACGACGAGCAGCTTCACGTCAGGCGATGACAGTTCCCGGGTCGAGATAGTGGAGGCGTGAGTCGTCCAGGACGCCTCCACCAGTTCGCGTTCCTCAGCGGTGAGGAGATGGCCGTCCCACAGATCCACCACCCGTTCGGTGTCGAGGCCGGTCGCGTCGCGAAACTGGCGGGGCGTCATGCCGGTGGCGTTGACGTCGATGGTCACCTCGGTCTCTGACGGCCATTCGATGAAGCAGCGGCGCTGGTAGTCCTGCAGGACCTGCATGAGTTCATCCACATTGGCGGCGCCTGAGCCGGGGACAAGCGTCTGCAACTCCCCACGCCCTGCAGCCCACCGACGCATCTCCCGCAGCTGCGTGTCGTTAAGTACGCATCCCAGCCGGCGATGGAGGAGGAAGGTCCCGAGGCCGGTCTCCGCCTGCGGCCAGAGGGTTACCGCCACCTCACCGAGAACTGCGGGAATCTCTGTCGAGCTGGCCTCACCGTGCGTCAGAGGGATGCCGAGCACGAACTCGTCGTGCACCTGAGCGATGACCACAACGCCTTCATGGGCACCGTCCCAGGACAGCGCCCAGGCGTCACCGGGCGCCAGCGCCGCGTGTTCTGCGGTCAGCTCGGTGATCCAGTCGGGTGTTCCGGTCGCGTGCACAATTGTGCCCTTTCATGGAGAAGCAAAGTCTGCCAGCTTATCTGACGGTTGATCAATGCGCGGTCTCGTCAGAAACCGCTGACGCGGTCGTAGAACTCCCGCAGCTGTCCGGCTTCGTCCGTTCCAAGAGAACCGTAGAACTCGCAGTCGCTGGGCCGGGTGAAGTGTGCGCGGAAGATGCTGTGCTTGTGGCGCACGTCGAACATGCCCGGCAGGTCCAGACGGCAGGACAGGTCCACTTCGCTAAGCATGCAGTGCTGCTCGTTGAACCCTCCGCGCTGCGACGTGCGTCCGAGAACGGTGACAACATCAGAACGCGGGTGCACGACAACGTTTCGGCGTGGTGCGTCGTGGGCGTCGGGGACGACGTGAGGCGCCACGCCGTAGATGTCGGCGAACTCCGGGTTCTGGTTAGGCATAGAGGCATCGTATCTACGTAGCGGACATCGTCATCGCGCCATCGACTCCCGCCGCGGCGTTCGTCTCGGTTTCTGTAATCGCCGACCCGGGTCACACGCGGTGCGGTCCCGCACCCGACTGAAGTGCAAACCGGCAAGATCCCAAGCGGGATGGGGGACAGCGACGCCCGAGCGGTGACGGTCGTGCGGTGTCAGACGTCTCGGCTGTCGCCAGGCTTCGGCATGATGGTGTCGTGCGCCGTGGGATCGGCGTAGACGAAGGGGCGGGGATGAGCTGGTTCAAGAGGCTGTTCGATGGCGGAAGGACAAAGACGGACGAGGCACCGGCCGTGCGAACTCGGGCCCAGTCGCCGTACTTCGCCATCATCGATGTGGAGACCACGGGCCTGTCGCCCAAGAGGGACCGTGTGCTCGAACTCGCGGTGGTGCGTATAGATCAGCGCGGCCAGATCGTCGACGAGTGGTCGACGCGGTTCAACCCGGAGGGCCCCGTCGGAGCGACTCACATCCACGGCATCACGGAGGCAGACGTCGCCCATGCGCCACTGTTCCGCGATGTTGCGTCCTCCATCGTCCCTTACATCTCCGGTCTTCCTATCGCTGCACACAACGCGCGCTTCGACCTCGGGTTCCTCCGTGCGGAGTTCCGACGGGCGGGGTGGGACGTCCCGTGGCTTCCTGCATACTGCACGCTCGACGGCAGCCACCACTATCTCCCGAACCTCGATCGACGTCGTCTGATCGACTGCTGTTGGAGCGCCCGAGTACCTCTGAACGACGCGCACTCGGCTCTCGGGGACGCTCGTGCGACAGCCGGCCTCTTGCGCCACTACCTCCAGGCTCAGGGGCGAGTGTCGCCGCACCCCGCGCTCATGTCGGTTCCGAACGAGGCGCGCGGCGTCGTCTGGCCGACAGGGCCCAGCCGCCCGCCGCTCACGTTCTTGCCGGACGAGTCGGCGACTCGTCGCCGCACTCGGCGGACCGCCACGGCACCGGAGCGACCCGCGCTCATCGCACAGCTGACGAAACTGAGCCTCGCGGAAGTACTGGACGAGGGCGCTCCAGTCGGGTCCCTCACCTACGTCGAGACCGTCCTCGACGCTCTTGAGGACGGCGTCATCACCGACGCTGAGGCGGCCGCGCTCCAAGACCTCGTCGAGGCGTACGACCTCAACGCGACTGACATCACAGCGGCGCACACCGCGCTACTCCTGGCGCTAGCCCACAACGCGCTCGACGACGGGCATGTCTCTGGTGATGAGCGAGCGCAGCTCGAGGCCATCGCTTCGGCATTGCAGCTGCCCTCGAAAATGGTGCCGGGCCTCATCGCCGAAGCTGATGCTGCCCGCGCTGCGCGTCTGAGCGCAGGCCTGCGGCCGCTGCCGGCAACGTGGGTGTACGGAGACCCTCTGCGCGTGGGGGACAAGGTCGTGTTCACGGGCTTCGTGGGGCAGGACCGACAGCGTGCACGACTCGAGGATCGCTCTCGGGAGCTGGGTGTGCGAGTTCTTGGCTCGGTATCGGGATTGACGGCGATGCTGGTCACCGACGGGTCGTTCTCCGGCGGAAAACTCGAGCGCGCACACGAGCTGGGAACCCGCATCGTCGCCCCTGAGACGTATGCTGCCCTGTTGAAGCACCTGCAGCCCGCGCTCACTGCCGCCCCGAAGGTCGCACCGAAAGCACCGGCCGCGCAACGCAATGATCCGGGGGTGGCCGCCGGGTCGCCGGCGGAGATCCGCGCGTGGGGGATCGCTAACGGCTATGCGGTCGGTGTACGAGGCAGACTGTCCGCGGAGCTGAAGGCCGCGTACGAGGAAGCGACATCGCTGACCGGGGTGTGAGATCGCTCGAATGGCGCGGACCGTTCTGTGGCGCTGTGCTGCGCAGTAGCGTGGCGGATGTGAACACGGTTCTGGACGTCAGTGGGGAGATGTTCGACGTACGCGAATCAGAACCTTCAGATGGGGTGCACGCCTACCATTTCACGTGGACCAACGGGCCCGAAGACGGTACGTACGGTTTCTCGCTCGGAGGTAGCAATCTCACAGCCGAGCAGCTGGAACGAGCGGCCCGGAGTTTTGTTCAGTCGTTCTTTGCGCCGGACGGCCTCGGTGCTTCCGACTTCCCCTCCTTCATGGAAGGTCGAAGATCATCGCAATGATCCGGGTCGCGGGTCTCTTCCTTCCGGCGGCTATCGGGTAGACCTCAGCGTGCGCTCAGGACGAAGGCCAGCACCGCTCCCAAAACGGTGCCCGCGAGCATCGCGGCGGCGGTCCAGCCGACGATGCGGCCTCGGGCGACCTCGCGTTTCGTCGCGTACACGCCCGCGCCGAGGCCACCCGCCGTCGCTGCCGCCATCGTCACGCCGGCGACGAGCGCCTGGACCCCGTAGTCCGGCGTCGGCGGAGCAGGATCGACGAGCGGAGTCGAAAAACGGTAGGTCATGACGAGGCCGAGAGTGATGAGCGAGACGGCGGTCATCGCTGCAATCAACCACCACGCTGTCGATTTACGCATCAGTCACCCGCGCTCGCGCGTCGATTCCGGTCGCGGAGTCGCTCGCGTCAGTCGCCGTCCCCGAGCACAGGGACGCCCCAGATCCGTGCCGCATCGGAGATGAGGCGATCCATGCCGGCCGGTGACTCTCGGCGAAGCGGCGCGTCGTCCCTGGTCACCGGGACCGGGATCGCGACCTGTCCCGCATCCTGCGAGACCACGATCACCAGGGTCGGATAGAGGAAGGCGCCCTCCTGGATGCCGCCCCTCGTCACGCCCTGGATCCGGTCCCGGGGAACGCTGTAGGCCGTGAGGAGACGCGCTCCGCCGCGGACCAGCCGAAAGCCCGAGGGCTCGATGACCCCGGTGGGGCTCGCCGTGAGCAGGCCGCGCGGTGCGGCGCCGAGTCCGAGAAGGGGGATCGTGCGCGAGAGGTACGCGGCCACGCCGTTGAGGGCGTAGGAGCCGAAGATCCGTGCCTGCGGCTCACGCTCCCGCAGCGCTCGCCGCTGGGCGCGCTGCAGTCGTCGGATGCGTCCGAGCACGATCCAGATGATCAGACCGGCGAGTGCCACCCCTGCGCCGAACACGAGCGAGGTCGCGACGGGTGGCTCGCCGTCCAACAGGGGGCGCACGAGCGCCCCCCAGACGAAGAACGCCGCCAGTGCGGCAGCTATCGCGAGCATCAGTCTGTTGGCGGGTGGGTTCTGGCGCACGAGATCAGCCGCCCCACAGGAACGCGGCGGCGGGAAGGAGCGCCACGACGCCGAGCACGGCTCCGACGACCGGCCACGCATACCCTCCGTCGTCGGCGCGGGCGAAGACGAGCCCGATCACGCCGAGGAGGAGGGCGATGCCACCGAAGAGGACCGCGAGCGGCAGCGTGAGGAACACCAGCCATCCGTAGTTCGGGTCCGCCGTCCCCGCCAGGACGAAGACGATCGCGGTCGGCAGGATCCCGACGACCGCCACGGCGGCGGAGGCGACTCCGCATCCGAAGGCTCGGCGACGGGGCAACGGAGGGATCTGAGTCACCCCGCGATCCTAGCGATCACGCGACTCGGCGAGGGCGAGCCCCGGCCGCTCGCGGAGGAAGCCCTTCCCTTCCGCATCGGTTTCGGCTGGACTGTGCGCATCGGTGTCGAACCAATCGGAGGGTGGGACAGATGTACCGCAGCAATGGAAACTACGAAGCATTCGCACGGCCTCGGAAGCCGGAGGGGGCCGACGACAAGACGGTCTGGCTGGTCGGCGGCGGTCTCGCCGCGATGGCGGCCGCAATCTTCATGATCCGCGACGGGCAGGTCGCGGGGGAGCGGATCACGATCCTCGAAGAGCTGGGGCTGCCCGGCGGCGCGCTCGATGGGATCAAGTACCCCGAGAAGGGGTTCGTCATCCGCGGCGGCCGCGAGCTGGAAGACCACATGGAATGCCTGTGGGACATGTTCCGCTCCATCCCGTCGTTGGAGATCGAGGGTGCCAGCGTGCTCGACGAGTTCTACTGGCTCAACAAGGACGACCCCAACGTGTCCCTGTGCCGGGTGACCGAGAAGCAGGGGCAGGATGCGCATACGGACAAGCTCTTCACGCTCTCGGAGAAGGCGCAGAAGGAGATCGTCGCCGTCATCCTCGCCACCCGTGAGGAGATGGAGGGCAAGCGGATCGACGAGGTGTTCGGTGACGACTTCCTCGGCAGCAACTTCTGGCTGTACTGGCGGACCATGTTCGCGTTCGAGGAGTGGCACTCGGCCCTGGAGATGAAGCTGTATCTGCACCGCTTCATGCACCACATCGGCGGGCTGCCCGACCTCTCCGCGTTGAAGTTCACGAAGTACAACCAGTACGAGTCGCTCGTGCTGCCGATGCGGAAGTTCCTCGACGACCACGGCGTGCAGTTCCGGTTCCATCACACAGTGACGGACATCCAGTTCGACATCGAGGACGGTCGCATCCAGGCGACGCGCATCGACTGGATCGCCGACGGCGAGCCCGGCGGCGTCGACCTCGGTCCGGACGACCTGTGTCTGGCGACGATCGGGTCGCTGACGGAGAACTCCGGCAACGGCGACCAGCACACCGCTCCGGAGCTGAAGACCGGCCCGGCCCCGGCCTGGGACCTCTGGAAGCGGATCGCCGCGAAGTCGCCGGCGTTCGGGCGACCGGAGGTGTTCTGCAGCGACATCGACAAGACGAAGTGGGAGTCCGCCACGGTCACCACCGTCGACGAGCGCATCCCGAAGTACATCGAGAAGATCTGCAAGCGCGACCCCTTCAGCGGCAAGGTCGTCACGGGCGGGATCGTCACCGCCAAGGACTCGGCCTGGCTGATGAGCTGGACGGTGAACCGGCAACCGCACTTCAAGGCGCAGAAGCCGAACGAGATCGTGGTCTGGGTGTACGGGCTCTTCGTCGAGACGCCCGGCGACTACGTCAAGAAGCCGATGCAGGAGTGCACGGGCGAGGAGATCGCGCAGGAGTGGCTCTACCACCTCGGTGTGCCGGTGGAGGACATCGCCGAGCTCGCCGCGTCGGCGGCCAAGACGGTCCCGGTGATGATGCCGTACGTGACCTCCTTCGTCATGCCGCGCCGGGCCGGCGACCGTCCGCAGGTGGTCCCGGAGGGAAGCGTCAACTTCGCCTTCCTCGGACAGTTCGCCGAGACGACGCGCGACACGATCTTCACCACCGAGTACTCCGTGCGCACGGCGATGGAGGCCACCTATCAGCTGCTCGACGTGGAACGCGGCGTGCCGGAGGTCTTCAACTCGACCTACGACATCCGCTACCTCCTCAAGGCGACCGCGCGGCTGCGCGACGGCGAGGCCGTCCACATCCCCGGCCCGAACTTCCTCCAGGGCCGCCTCCTCGACAAGCTCGACAACACGCAGATGGGAGAGCTGCTGACGGACTTCGGGCTCATCCCCGCGCATGGCGCGACGGTGCCGCGCCCGCGGGACGACGACGCGATCGCGTGAGCATGCGTTCAGGCGGCGACGTACTCCTGGCGGACTCGGCCCGCCGTCGCCAGCTCGATGTATCCAAAGTCGTGGTCGGAGTTGAGGATCACGGCGTCGTTGACGACGGCGTACGCCGCGATCAGGCAGTCGAAGGCAGCCGCGGCTCGCAGGAATCCGTTGGTCCAGAGCTCCTGCTGGATGTCCAGGGCTATCCGCTCGTCGGGATGCTCCCAGGCGGGGAGCAGCTCCTCCATGTCTTCCCGCAGAGCGGCGTACTCCGCCGCGTCACGGGCCGAGTGGCAGTACTCGAGCACCTGCGGCGGGCAGGTGATGAGGAGGTGGTTCGGCGAGAGGGAGCGGAGGCGGTCGGCGATCGCGGCGCTTCTCCCTGCCTTCTGCCAGATGCTGTTGTCGACGAGGTAGATGGTCACCGGGGAGTGCTCGCGCTCCGTCCAGCGCCCTCGCGCCGCTCCGGCATCGGCTCGGGAACCACCGTCGGTGCGTCGATCTGTTCGGCCTCGAAACGGCGGCCGATGATGCGTTCGACGGCGGCGGGCTGGCGACGTACCGCGATGAGGGTGCGTAGGGCGAGATCCACGGTCTCGCGGTTGGAGGTCGTGCCGGCGAGCCTCTTGGCCTGCTTCAACTCGTCGGGGTCGATGTCGATGGATGTGACGGTCATGGTCGTTCCTTCCTCCCCGCGCTCTTGTATAGGACAGTATATAAGGCTGTCGGCCGGCGGTCGTCGGCTGACGGGGGGAGGGTAGGGCGCATGCGTTCGACCCGACCGATGCCCGGGAACCCGTGGCCGCACGACATGATCATCACCGTCGAGGATCGTCCGCACACGCTGCTGGAGCTCCTCTGGATCCGCGAGGCGCACGGGCTGGATCCCGCCGATGACGCGCTCCCACCGCCGCTGGTCGACCGACCGGCGGCAGCCGCGCGGCGCGTGGACGAGGAGACCCGAGCGCGCTGGGCGGAGGTGTGGCCCCGGATCTGGGGCGACGCTGTCGCGCACGCCGCGACCGAGCCCGACCAGGCGCTGCTCGACCGCGCCGTCGCCACGACGCTGAGTCCTGACGAGCGGGAGACGCTGCTCGGGCGGATCGTCGGGCCCACAGCGCGGGACGCGTTCGGGGTGGAGGTGTTCGATGATGCGGCGTACCGCGACTGGGAGCGGCGCGGCTCCGAGGCACATCTCGCGACGCACCTCACGGCCCTGGCGGACAGCCCCGAACACCGCGACGTGTCCGCCCTGGCCGACGCCTGGCGGCGCGGCCTCGGAAGGGTGGTGACGCTGCCGTCCCAGGGGACGTACGTCCGGCAGATCGGACCGCACGCCCTTCTGGTCACCGATGAGGTGCGGAGCGATTCCGCCGCGTACCGCGTGGCGCTGGAGTCGTTCGGTCGAGGTCCCTCGGAGTGCCCGTCGAGGGCGTGACGCCCAGCGGCCCGAGTCAGAGGACGAGCGGGAGGAACGACACGATCAGGCCGACGGCACCGACCGCGGCGAAGACGACTCCGACAGTCCGCAGCACCCGGCGCAGATGCGGCGGCTCACCGATCCGGATGCGAGCCGGGTCGTTCGAGCTGTGGAAACCGTCGACCCATCCATCGGTGGTGGCCGTGGGCTCGCTGCGGCGCAACGGTCGCTCGTGGAAGTCGCCGCCCGCGAACCAGCGAGCGGTGGGGCGGCCGTCCCGATCGATCACGGCGATCTCGACGGGGACCCACTGCCCCTCGACGAGCCGGATCAGCAGGGCCACGATGAGGAACGGGATCCCGACGCCGAGGCCGATCCAGGACAGCACCTCACCGACGACGGAGAGGGTATCCACGAGCTGCACGACTCCATCGTAGAGAGGGGAACGAGTGGGGGAGTCACGCCTGCACGCGGATAGTCTGACCGGCATGACGGATTCCGCAGACATCCCGACGTCACGACCGTTGGACGCCTGGCTCGACGCGCTCAGCCAGCCCACCGGCTCGCCGGGTGGCGGAGCCGCGACGGGGGTGATGCTCGGCCTGGCGACCGGGCTGATGGGCATGGTCGCCGGATACACCCGCGACGACGCCGTCGCCGAGATCGCCGGCCGTCTCGACGGCACTCGCGCAGAGCTTCTGGAGGCGGTCGAAGCCGCCGGTGTGGTCTCGGCGGATCTCGGCGCCGCGCTCGCACGGGTGCCGGAAGACCCCGAGCGGGAGGAGGCGGTGCGAGGCGCCGCCCTCGAGGCGGCCGCATCCGTCGCGCGACTCGGTCGCCTCGGTATCACCGTGGTCGACGAGGCGCGCACGCTCGCCGCCCACGGGAACCCGCACGTCGCGGTGGACCTCGCGGTGGCGACGGAGGCGCTCGCCGCGGGGCTGGCAGGGGCGTCCCTGAACCTCCGCGCGAATCTGCAGCTCGCTCGCAGGCACGGGGCGTCGGCCGCGGTGCAGGCAGGGCTCGATGAGGAGGTCGGGCGACTGGCGGAGGCGCGGACTCAGGTCGCCCGGATCACCGTGGAGCTTTCCGCGCGCCTGGACTGACATGGCGCACGAAAGTCCGCTGCCTGAACGGGCCGCCGAGGTCCTGGACGCCTGGGGTCTCTCTCCGGACGGGCCCCTCCTGCCCGGCGAGGCGGGGATCGTCGTCCCGGTCCGGCGGGCGGACGGCCTCACCGCCGTGGTGAAGCTGCAGCAGCCGGGGGCCGGAGGTCGATGCGGCAGTATTCGGGCTGGCGCGGTGGGACGGGCGAGGGATCGTCCGCCTCCTCGCGAGCGCCCCGGATCGCGGAGCGATGCTCCTGGAGCGCCTCGATGCCGAGCGCAGCCTCGAGGCGATGGACGATGACGATGAGGCCACGCGCATCGTCAGATCCCTCCTCGCACGTCTGCATCGCGTCGACCCGCCGGCCGGCCTTCCGCGACTGGAGGCGGTGGTGTCGCAGATGCTGGACGATGCGACGGAGGCGGGCACGCTGCTGACCCGAGAGGACCGACGGCGGTTCGACCGGTGGCGGCGCCTCGTCGCGGACGTCCCCGCGACGCCCGGCAGCCGGTTCCTGCACCGAGATGCTGCACCTCGACCGCGCCCGCGCGGCACGCTGGACGACCGCGCGGCTCTTGCAGAACACACTGTGGGACATCGAGGACGGTGAGCCCGCGATCGCTCCCGCCGCGACGGTGCTCGACGATGCGCTGCGGTCGGCAGGGCTGGCTTGATAGCATCCCGCCCATGAGCACGCCGGACTCCGATGCCGCTCGGCCCGAGCACGACCGCGCCGCGATCAAGGAGCGCGTGTACGCGACCTTCACGGGGCTCGCCATCGTGCTCGTGCAGAACGCCAACGTGGCGCACACCAGCGCCCTGCAGGCCACGGTGACCCTGCTGATCGGCATCGTCGCGATCGCGCTCGCGGGCCTCGCCGCCGATCTGGTCGCGCACCTCGCGACGCATGGCAGCTTCCCCCGGGGAGCGGACCTGCGTGAGGTCCTGGGGCTCACCGGCACGGCGCTCGGCTCGGCGGCGGTGCCGCTGCTCGTCCTCCTCGCGGCCGTGCTCGGATGGATCGAGCTGCGGACGGCGCTGACCATCGCGTCGATCGTGTACGTCGCGATCCTCGGGCTCATCGGGTACGTCGCCGTCCGCCGGACCGGGGTGAGCGGGTGGCAGCAGCTCATCGCCCTGGGAATCCTCGTCGGGCTCGGCGGTGTCGTCGTGCTCGTCCAGCAGCTCGCGCACGGACACTGACGGACACACCCGTTGCGCGCGCCCTGCGCATGGTTCATCCTGAACGTGCTGCACGGGATCGGCTTGGGGGGCCTCGACGGTCACGCTGCGGCCGACGGAGCGCCTGCCACCCAACTCCCTCCCCCGGCGGGCGCTCCGCTGCGAGTGCGTTCCGCCGCCTACCGCCGCCTACCGCCGCCTCCACCGGCCCTTGCCCTGCCGCGGCCCCCGCCCCTACGGTGAGGTGACGGGTGGGCATCCGCACCCGGGGCGGGGGCCAGTCGATGAGAAGAGTCCGATTCGGAGTTCTGGGCGTGCTGCTGGCCGCGGTCGTCGGCATCGGTGGTGCTCTTCCCGCCGTCGCCGCCGAACCCACGGCAAGGCTCTCGCTCTTCAAGGCGATCGAGAACCTCGACACGGGGGCCAGTCTTGGAGACCGCACCCTGTGGACGATGCACGCGGTCAACGTGGCCACGGGGGAGACCTTCACCGGCGACGGCCTCAACGGCGTGCAGTCGCGCCTCATCCCGCCCGGCACCTACCGCATCTTCGAGACCGGTGGCGTGGCCGGGTACGCCTTCTTCTCGTGGAACTGCGACGGCGACGTGACGACGCAGCCGGAGCGCACGATCACCATCACCGCGAACCAGTCGATGACCTGCACGGTGCAGAACAACGCGATCCGGAGCAGCCTCACGCTCGTCAAGAACGTTCAGGGCGGGGGTGCGACTCCGTCGGAGTGGACCCTGCGGGCGCAGGGGCCCTCGACCATCGAAGGTGCGGGCGGCTCGGCCGCGGTGCAGAACCAGCCGGCACGGATCGGCACGTACACGCTGAGCGAGTCCGGCGGGCCGGGAAGCTATGTGGCAGGACCCTGGACCTGCGAGCGGCGGGATCTGACGACCGGCGCGGTCACCGCCGTTCCCGTGGCCGGTGATCAGTTCGAGGTGACCCTCGGCGGTGCGGTGACCTGCCAGATCACCAACACCGGGGATCTGCCCCACCTGACGCTCGTCAAGGAGGTCGTCGACCCGGCGGCGACCGGATTCCCACTGGCCGCCCCATCGGACTTCGTCCTGACTGCGAGCGGACCCGAGCGGATCTCCGGCCCTTCCGGGTCGGACGCCGTCGATCACGCCTCCATCGACCCCGGCGCCTACACGCTCGCCGAGAGCGGTCCCGCCGGATACAGCGGCGGCGCGTGGACCTGCGTCGACGCCACGAGCGACGGTGGGATCGACGGGGCACTCCTCTACGTGCGCGAAGGATCCGACATCACGTGCCGTATCACCAACACCTTCGCGGGCGGCTGGCTCACCCTCGTCAAGAACGTGGTGGGCAGCGACCAGCCGCCATCCGACTGGACCCTGACCGCCGCAGGCCCGGAGACCGTCACCGGCGCCTCGGGATCCGCTGCGGTCACCCGCGTCCCGGTGCCGGTCGGCGACTACACGCTCGCCGAGGCGGACGGCCCTGCCGGGTATGCGGACGGCCCCTGGTCGTGCACCGGTGGCACCCTGACCGCCGACACCGTGACCGTCGGTGCCGGAGCGGACGTGACCTGCACGGTCACGAACACCCTCGAGGTCGGCCAGCTCACTCTCGTGAAGAACGTCGTGAACGCCGGCGGCGGTCTCCTCACCGCGCAGGACTGGGAGCTCACCGCGACATCGGCCGACACCGTCATCAGCGGCGTCTCCGGCTCGGGCAAGGTGAGCTTCGCGGCGGTGGCTCCGGGGACCTTCACTCTGTCGGAGGCGAGCACCGCTCCGAAGGCGGGGTCCTATGTGAGCGAGGGCTGGTCGTGCGTCGATGACGAGGGCACTCCCGTCGGCTCCGGCGACACCGTCGAGGTCGTGCCGCTGGAGAGTGTGATCTGCACCGTCACGAACCGTTGGACCCAGTCGACCCTGACGCTGCGCAAGCAGGTCGCCTCCGCCTTCGGGACTCCGGCCCTGCCCTCGGCGTGGACCCTGTCCGCCACCGATGGCACCGCCACCGTCTCGGGACCGGCGAACTCGCCGGCGGTCACCCAGGCCGCCGTCGCCCCCGGTGCGTGGACGCTCAGCGAGCAGGACGGCCCCACCGGCTACGACCCGCTCGGCTGGAACTGCTCGGGCGGGACGGTGACCGGCGACGTGGTCCAGGTGCCTCCGTCGGCTGATGTCGTCTGCATCCTGACCAACGCATCGATCACGCCGAGCCTGACTCTCGTCAAGCAGGTCGTGAACGGCGAGCGCGGACGCGCGGTGCCCGGCGACTTCGAGCTGAAGGCCCGCGGCCCGGGCAACGCGGCACTCTCCGGCCCCAGCGGCTCGGAGTTCGTCACCGACATGCAGCTTCCGCCGGGGGAGTACATCTTCTCCGAGGACGGCCCGAGCGGCTATGAGGGTGAGTGGTCCTGCACCGGCACGACCTGGGACGGGACCACGGCGACGCTGGGATTCGGGGAGGACGCGATCTGCACCGCCACGAACACCTTCGTCGGCGGCACTCTGACGCTCCGGAAGACCGTCGTCGGGGACGGTCCGGGAGCACCGGCCGGGCCCGCCGACGCCACGGACTGGACCCTGCGTGCGATCGGTGGCGGGGAGTTCCCGCGCCCGCGCATCGAGGGAGCGTCCGGCGAGACGGCGGTGACCCTGGCTCCGCTCGGGGCCGGTGCGTTCCGGCTCTCGGAGCGGGCGGTCGCGGGCGCGCCCACCGCGGACTACCGCAGCGACGGCTGGGAGTGCACCGGGGGAGTGCTGGAGGGCGACGTCGTCCAGGTGACCACAGGGGTCGACACCGTGTGCACGGTGACGAACGTCTACGACCCCCGCTCCGGCCCCGACCCCGAGCCCGAGCCGGAACCCGAGAACCCGGATCCCGGGACGGGCGGTGGACCAGGGCCGGGGACCGGGGCCACCGGCGGATCCGCCTCCGGCCTCGCGACGACAGGTCTTGCGCCGGGCGCGGCCGCGGCGGCCGGCGCCGGTGGTCTGCTCGTCCTCCTCGGGGCCGCGCTCCTCGCGGCGCGGCGGCTTCGCCGCACGCGCCACGGGCATCCCGGATCGCGCTGACCCGACCCCTCCGCACGCGCGCGGCGGGTCCGCCCGGGAGAGGACGGACCCGCCGTGACGAGGATCAGCCGGCGGCCGGCGCGATCTCGTTCGGCGTAACCTCCAGCTCCGTGCTCGCGAGCACCTCGCCGGTGGTGAGGTCGACGGCGTGCACGCTGTTCGCGGCCGGCTCGGTCACGT
Source organism: Microbacterium sp. LCT-H2 (assembly GCF_001866135.1). GTDB lineage: Bacteria > Actinomycetota > Actinomycetes > Actinomycetales > Microbacteriaceae > Microbacterium. The sequence continues at coordinate 386,050 of NZ_MODW01000003.1, read as the reverse complement.
ACGCGATATCGCCGGCGACGACGATGGCGGGGTGCGGGTCCTGCCACTCGGCGGGCCCTTCCCACGCCTCGATCACCGGGTAGGAGTCGGTGATCTCGCCGGTCTCCGGGTCGAGCACGTGGATGGCGCCGTCGGCACCGAGGATGTAGGCCAGGTCGCCCGGGCCGCGCGCGACGTCGCGGAAGGTGTACTCCGCCCCCTCGGGCAGGGACACGACCTCGGACGTCATCGCCGCGGTGTCGATGAGCGTGACCGCGCCCAGCAGGTAGCCCTCGGCGTCGGGGTCGTTCTTGTAGTCCCCGACGATGATCGGGCTCGTCTCGCTCACGTACGCGTTGCCCATGCGGCCGTAGGGCTGGTCGGGAGCGGCGAGCTTGGTGATCTCGCCGTCCTTGTAGACCAGCGCGCCGTCCTCGCAGCCGAAGACGACCACCTCGTCGGCCGCCGTGCCTTCGCCGTGGACGCCGGGGCACTGGTCGGACGAGGCGATCTCCGTACCGTCCGCATCGCGCACCACGATGCCGCTGCGACCGTCCGCATCGCCCACCGTGGTGAGGAAGGTGCCGTCCTCCAACAGCACCGAGACGCCGTGGTGTGCCTCGACGCCGTCGACGGTCTCCACCTCCGGGAGACCGCCGTCGCCGAGGTCAGCGGTGTCGAAGATCGTGGTGTCGCTCGTGCCGTCGGAGTAGAGGATGGTCTTGCCACCGTGGCGGACGACGTGGCCGGGGGTGTCGGCCTCGAACACCGTGTCGGTCAGGACCGCCTCGTCGGCTGATCCGGCCCCGGTGTCGAGCACCTGGAAGCCCTCACTCATCGTCACCATGACGTGGCGACCGTCGCCGGCCGGATTCAGGCGGGTGAACGGCTCGGAGTCGAAGTCGGCGACGGTGTCGAGGGTCTCGCCGTCGAGGACGAGGATGCCGCCCTCATACGAGACGGCCACCCGGGGGCCGGCGTCCGATTCCGGGGCGTCGCTCGCGGCGGAGCCGGCTCCGGCCGTGGTCGAGCAGGAGGCGAGCGTCACGGCGGCGCCGAGGGCGACCGCCCCGACCAGCGCCCGGCGCAGGGGGAGTGTCTTCATGCGGTGCTTCTTTCTTGTGAGGGATGGTCTCAGCGGGTGAGACCGGAGGCGATGCGCTCGGTGTTGACGCGCATCATGGTCAGGTAGTCCGGGGCGCCGCCGTCTTCCGCGGTGAGCGACTCGGTGAACAGCTCGATCACCTCGACGTGGACGTCGGCTTCGTCGGCGAGCGCCTGGACGAGGCGGTCGGGGGAGGAGGACTCCGCGAAGACGGCGGGTACACCCGTCTCCTCCACGGCACCCACGAGATCGGCGAGGTCGGAGGCCGAGGGGGCCGCGAGCGTGGTGCCGCCCGGGATGACGGCGCCGACGACCTCGAAGTCGAAGCGGTCGGCGAGGTAGCCGAAGACGTGGTGGTTCGTCACGAGCGCCCGGCGATCCTCCGGGATCGTGGCGAACGCGGTCGTCATCTCGGCGTCGAGCGCCGTCAGCTCCTCGCGATAATCGGCCACGTCGGCGGCGAGGATGTCGGCGTCGACTCCGTCGAGCGCGGCCAGGGCGGGCTCCAGGGCGTCGACGACGTCGATCATCCGCGCCGGATCGGTCCAGAAGTGCGAGTCCGGCATTCCCGCAGCGTCGCCGTCGCGGTAGTCCAGGACTCCGATCGCGTCGCCCGCGACGAAGGACGGCACCTCGGCCGCGACGGCCGCGTCGAGATGCTGCTGCAGGCCCTCCTCGAGCCCGAGTCCGTTGGAGACGAGCAGGTCGGCGTCCCGCAGCGTGGCGGCCTCCTGCGCCGAGATCTCGAACGAGTGCGGGTCGGCGTTCGGCTTCATGAGGGTGACGACGCGAGCCTGATCGCCGACGAGCTCGCCGACCACATCGCCCAGGATGTTCGTCGAGACGACGACCACCGGCCGTGCATCGGCGGGGGTGGCGCAGGCGGCGAGAACGGCGGCGGTGAGCGCGGCGAGAACGGCGGCGAGGGGGTGCAGGAGGCGCATGTCAGCGTCCCGTCTCGGCGACGAACGCCGGGGCGTCGGCGGTATCGAAGGTCCTCGCGAGGCGGGCGTCGTCGGCGTAGTCGATCTCGAACAGCCGGTGCTCCGCCGGGCCACTCAGATAGGCGCGGTGCTGATCGGCGATGAGGGCCGGAGCCTCTCCTGCCTCCAGCGATGCCGCCACCAGCGGGGTGGTCTCCGCCCGCACCGTCCCGTCGAGCGCGCTGAGCACAAGCACGCGTCCGTCCTGCGCCAGCGCGAGGAGGGTGTCGTCCTCATCGCTGACCGCGGTGACCTGCGCGAGGGGAGTGGGGGCGGTGAGTACCGTCCAGGCCTGCGCGCGGGTGTCGAGGACCCGGATGTCGGTCGGTCCGGCGAGGCCGGCGACCGTGGGGCGCCCCTCGCGGTTGTGGAACGCGGACACGGCTCCGGCCGGCGATCCGTCCGGGTACGGGATGCGGTCCACGGTGAGCGCCCCGGCCTCGACGCGGGCGAGCAGGGCACCGTCGGCGCAGCCGATGACCGCCCCGACCCTGGTCGTGATCGTGCCGGTCGGTGCGGCGCAGTCCTCCCGGAGGCCGGTGCGCTCGCCGTCCGCCGTGTAGCCGGCGACGACTCCGCCCGTCTCCCCGTCGGCCTCGGTCACCAGCGCGAACGACCCGACCGGCACCACCAGCCCCTCGTGCGGGGAACGCTCGATGCGGAACAGCTCACGGATCTCCCCCTTCGACAGGGCCTCCGTGTCGAGGAGGACGGCGTCTCCGGACCCGGAGAAGGAGATGCCGGTGCCGCCGGTGGTCGAGCTGTTCGTCGTCGCGACCGTCGCCGCGCCGTCGCCCTCCACCGCGCCGAGCAGGGCGGGATCGGCGCGGTAGTAGTGGAAGTGGTCGACGTGGTCCCACGTCCAGACGCCGCTGTCGACGACCTCGACGCCGTCGCCGGTGTCTGCGAGGAGATACCGGCCGTCGGTCGTCATGCCCTCCGGGGCGGCCACCGTGCCGATGTCGGTGACGCTCTCGTCCAGGAGGTCGAGGTGGGTGACCCGACCCTGCGCGTCGATGGTCGTGAGTCCGAGCTGCGGTTCGGCGACCTCTTCGGCTCCGGCGATCGCGCCGTGGCCGTCTCCGGCGGAGGAAGTGGCGGGACTCTCCGCCGCGGACCCGGCGCAGGACGCGAGGGGGAGAGTCAGGGCGGCGACGGTGATGAGGGGAAGGAGGCGGGAATGCACGATGAGCCTTTCGGGACGAATCAGGAGGCGGAGACAGGGGCCGGAGGGGCGATCGGCCGCGGTGTTCGCACGGCGACCCGCGCCGCCCAGGACAGACCGGCGAGGGCGATCGCGGCGCCGGCGACGGACGCTCCCGCGGCGGTGGCCGCATACCAGGACGCGAGGAGACCGGCGAGGACGGCAGCCACGCCGAAGGCGCACGCGAGCGCCATCCGCGTGGGCAGGCGCGACGTCCACTGTCCGGCGGCGACCGCGGGGGCGAGGAGCAGACCGACGACGAGCAGCGAGCCGACCGCCTGGTACGACGCCACCACCGCGAGCGTCACCAGTCCGACGAGGGCCGCCTGTGCCCACCGTGGGCGGAGCCCGAGCACCGTCGCGATGCGGGCGTCGAGGGCGAGCGCGACGAACGGCCGATGGCAGAGGGTGGCGACCGTTACTCCCACGACCGCGGCCGCCGCGAGCAGGAGGAGGTCGGGGCGGGTGATCGCGAGGATGTCGCCGAAGAGGATCGCCGTCGCATCCGTGGCGAAGCTCCCGGAGTGGGAGATGATGATCACCCCCAGGGCCAGCATCGCGACGAAGAGCAGTCCGATGCTCGTGTCGTAGGAGAGTCGGGCGCGTCGCTGCAGGGCGCCGATGCCGATGCTCATCGCGACGGCGCTGACCGCCCCGCCGACGAGCACGGGCGCCCCGAGCACCGTGGCCAGCGCGACGCCGGGCAGCATCCCGTGGGCCAGGGCCTCACCGAGGAAGGCCATCCCTCGGACGACGACCCAGGTGCCGACGACCCCGCAGAGGACCGCGACGAGAGCGCCGCCGAGGAGTCCGCGCTGGAAGAACTCGAGCGTGAACGGGGTGAGCAGGGCGGCGAGCGAGGGGGTCACGGAACGCGAGCCTATTCGTAGTTGAGAATGATTATCAAATTCATAAACTGGAGTCATGACGAGAACCCTCCGCACCGCCGACGGCGCCCTGCGTCTCGACGACGTCTCCGTCCGGCTCGGCGACCGCGAGGCCCTGCGCGGCGTCACCCTGGAGGTGGAGGCGGGCGAGTTCGTCGTGGTCACGGGTCCGAACGGCGCGGGGAAGTCGACGCTCCTGGAGGTGGCCGCCGGGGTGCGCTCACCGACCAGGGGGTGGCGGAGTGTGACCGGTCCGATCGCCTTCGTGCCGCAGCGCGCCGCGGTGCCTCCGGGCCTTCCGCTCACCGCGCGAGACGTCGTGACGGTCGGGACGTGGCGTCGGCTCGGGGCGTTCCGGCGGCGGGATCGGCGGTCGCGTGCGGCGGTGGCGGCGGCGATGGAGCGCACCGCCGTGTCGTCACTGCAGCGTCTGCCGTTCGCGACGCTGTCCGGCGGCCAGCAGCAGCGTGTGCTCCTGGCTCAAGGGCTCGCGGGGGAAGCAGGCATCCTGCTCGTGGACGAGCCGACGACGGGCCTGGACGCCGCATCGGTCCGTCGCATCCGGACAGTGCTGCGCGAGGAGGCGGACCGCGGGGCGGCCGTCCTCTGTGTCACGCACGATGCGACCCTGATCGCCGATGCCGACCGCGAGGTCGCGCTCCGCGACGGTGCGCGGCTCCCCACGTCGCGCTGAGGGGGCAGTCGCTCAGCGGAGCGCGATCAGAGTCCGTGGCCCATGTCGAAGTCGGAGAGCGCCGGGACCTCGATGTCGCCCGGCGATGACGTCTCGCTCGGCGGCTTCGGGAACAGGCGGTGGGACCGCAGCTCATCGACCTCGGCGGAGAAGTCCGGGTCGGCGTCCACGGCGTGGTGAGGGCTGACGAGCACGTCGTTGCCGACGCCGACGAGGAGATCGGCCCAGTCCTTCTCGCCCTCCAAGAGGATCGGAATCTCGACCGCTTCGGACTCGCCCTCCCTGGCGATGGCGGCGGCCAGGGTGAGCAGCGTCTCCGCGATGTCGTCGGAGGTGATGAGCTGCTGGCCGGCGTAGGAGACGAGTTTCATGAGGGCATCATCGCGCTCCGCGCGTCCGTGCGCACGGGGGTTGCGCTCGCGAGAGAGAACGGATAAAACTGCTTTCCATTCAAGTATCTAACTAGGCTAGCGAACATGGACAGATTGCAACGCCGGCGCTGGGCGGGTCTGGTCTTCATCAGCATCGCCGTCAGCCTCATCATCGTCGACTCGACGATCGTCAACGTCGCCATCCCGGCCATCGTCGACGACCTGGGGATCACCTCGACCGAGGTGCAGTGGGTGCAGGAGTCCTACACCCTCGTCTTCGCCGCCCTCCTGCTCGTCTTCGGCAGCCTCGCCGACCGCTTCGGTCGTCGCCGCGTCATGATCGTCGGTGTCGTCGTGTTCGCCGCCGCCTCCGTCCTCGCCGCCACCGCGCCGAGCGGGAGCATCCTCATCCTCGCCCGGCTGGTGCAGGGCGTCGGCGGTGCCATGATCCTGCCGACCACCCTGTCGATCATCAACGCGACTTTCCGCGGGCGGGAACGCGGCATCGCGTTTGCCGTCTGGGGCTCGACCATCGGCGGCATGGCGGCCGTGGGACCGCTCCTCGGCGGGTGGCTGACCACCGCCTTCTCCTGGCGCTGGGCGTTCGGCATCAACATCCCGCTCGGCCTGCTGATCGTCGTCGGTGTCCTGCTGACCGTGGCCGAATCGCGTGGAGAGCGCACGGAACGGATCGACGTGGTGGGGGCCGTGCTCTCGGTCGTGACGATGGGCAGTCTCGTCTTCGCGCTCATCGAGGGCCGCACGTACGGCTGGTGGCTCGTGGACGAGCGCCCGCAGATCGGCGGCTGGACCTGGCCGGGGGAGCTCTCGCCCATCCCGTTCGCGTTCGCCCTCGCGGGCCTCGGGCTGGTCGCGTTCATCGCCTGGGGCCTGCACCGCCAACGACACGGGCGCTCCACCCTGCTCGCGCTGCGCCTGTTCGCGATCCCGTCGTTCCGCAACGGGAACATCGCCGCCGCCGTCGTGTCCCTCGGAGAGTTCGGCCTCATCCTCGCGCTCCCGCTCTGGCTGCAGTTCGTGCTCGGCTTCGACGCGCTGCAGACCGGTCTGCTGCTGCTCGCCCTCGCGGGCGGATCCTTCCTCGCCAGCGGAGTGGCCGGTGCCGCGAGCGGACGGATCGCCCCGGTCTGGGTGGTCAGGGTCGGGCTCCTCGCCGAGATCGTCGGCGTCGCCGGTGTGGGGCTCGTGATCGCCCCAGAGGCGTCCTGGGTGCCCCTCGTTCCGTTCCTCTTCGTGTACGGGCTCGGTGTGGGGCTCGCGACCGCGCAGCTCACTGGCGTCGTGCTCGCCGACGTGCCTGTTACGGACAGCGGGGCCGCGTCCGGCACCCAGTCGACGTCTCGTCAGCTCGGCGCGGCGCTCGGGGTGGCCGTGCTCGGCACCGTCCTGTTCACGAGCACGGCGGTCGTGCTCGGGGCGGCACTCGATGACCGCGGCGTGCCGTCGGCGGCGCGCGACCAGGTGGTCTCCGCCGTCGTGGACAGCGCCGGCGCCGCCATCGCGGGGCTCGACCAGAACCCGGAGACGGCGCCGTTCGCCGAGGCGGCCCGCAGCGCGTTCTCCGACGGCACCCGCTACGCGGCCTGGACGGCGGCCGGTTTCCTCACTCTCGGCCTGCTCTCCACCGTCGCCCTCGGCTCTCCCCGGGAGCGGCGCGGGGACGAGTCGGTCGCATCGTGAAGGGAAGCGGGCTCCCTCAGCGCAGGTAGGCGTCGACCAGGAGCGCTCCGCGGATGTCCCGGAGCCGGTCGACCAGCCGGGTGATGCCGCTGGCGCCGAGGGAGGCGAGCGAGAGGTCGAACGGCCCGAGCGGCTCGAGCGTCCCCATCCGCACGCGCACCACCTCCCAGCCGGCGGCGCGTACTGCGCGGTCCTTCCGGCGATCGGTCTCCTCCCTCTTCCCGACGTGCTCCAGCCCGTGCCGGCCGACCGTGTCGTACTCGATCGCGATCCGCAGCTCCGGGAGCAGGATGTCGGGCCACACCTCCGTGTGCCGGAAGAACGGCCGCGCGACCTTGATGGCGTTGACGTCGTCAGGGAACAGCAGCCGTTCGGTGAGCGCCCGCCGGAGCTTCCCCTCGGCCGCCGAGGCCGGTTTCGGAGCGCACACACTCAGGAACGCGGTCCCCGTCGGCAGCGCGGGGGTCTTCGTGCACAGCGGCGGCGCCGCCTTCTTCGGACGGGCGGGGAGCGCCCGCGCCTCTCCGAGGACCACGGACTGCGGACGCGCCAGCGCCGTGCACTCGGGGCACCAGGACGAGCGCCGTCGCACCCGCCCCGGGCGTTCGCGCTGCTCGGTCGGCGTCGCCGCGAACAGGTGGCCGACGGCGCACTCCCAGCAGAGCAGCACATCGGCCGCCAACGGGATCTGCGAGAGTGCGATGCCGTGGTTGAGCTCCGGGTGGTACTGCCGGATGAGCTCGGGGTAGGCCGCCCACGCCGCCCGGTAGGTGCCCACCGCGTAGGGCACGTCGAGTCCGCGCGAGAACTGGCGTCTCGCCCACCACTGTTGCACGGGCTCGGGCACGACAGCGACGCTAGGCGAGGCCACCGACATCGCCGCTGCGGAGTCACCAGGGTGAACATCGGCGGCTGCTCTGTCGTGTCCGCAGGGGCGCGCCTAGGGTCGGTGGCGAAGACCGGTGCCTCTGCGCGCGTGGAGAGCATCTCCGATCGCAACCGAAAGCAGGAAACCATGGCTGAACTGATCGTCATCTCCTATGACACCGAGAGCGACGCGGAGGGCGCCTACAACCGCGTCCAGGCCCTGCAGGACGACCTCGTCGTCGAACTCGCCGGCCTCGCGCTCGTGAAGGTGGACGGCGAGGGCAAGACGAAGGTGGAGTACCCGGGGGCCGGGAGCAGGATCGGCCTCGGAGTCGCCTCCGGCGCCTTGTTCGGTGCGCTGATCGGCATCCTGTTCTTCATCCCTGTTGCCGGGCTGGTGTTCGGCGGTCTGCTCGGGGCGCTTTTCGCGGGACTCGACAAGACCGGCATCGACGCCGATTTCCGCGATCGCGTGAAGGCCACCGTGACGGCCGGCAAGTCCGCCGTCGTCATCTACGCGCTCAAGCTCACGGAGGACAAGTTCGCCGAGGCGCTGGCCCCGTACAACGGCACGGTCGTGCAGACCTCGCTGTCGAAGGAGGACGAGGCCGAGCTGGTCAAGGATCTCGGCGGCCACTGAGCCCCGGCCGATGCGCCCGTCGTGGAGCCGTCCGCGGCGGGCGCACCGTCGTCTCCGGTGTCGGTGGGGCGTGCGAGGCTCCGAGCGTGGACACACTGAGCCTCCGGCCCTGGTCGGCCGATGATCTCCCTCTCCTGCGGGCGGCGAACACCCCGGAGATGACGGCGCACCTCAACGGGCCGGAGAGCGCAGCGGAGGTGCAGGCGCGACACGAGAGGTATCTGCGCCTCGTCGCGGAGGACGAGGCCCTGATGTTCGCGATCGTCGACGACGAGGGGCAGCCTCTCGGCTCGATCGGCGCGTGGCGGATCACGTGGCAGGACGAACCGGCGTGGGAGACCGGCTGGTTCGTGCTGCCCGCTGCACAGGGCCGGCGAGTGGCTGCCCGGGCTCTGGCTCTGCTCGTCGATCTCCTCCGCGATCGCGCAGGGGACGGGCGTTCGCTGCTCGCGTTCCCCGGGGTCGACAACCCGGCGTCGAACGCGGTGTGTCGGCGGGGCGGATTCACTCGTCAGGGAACCCTCACGGAGCAGTTCCGCGGCGCTGAGCTCACGATCAACGCGTGGGTGCTCGACCTCGCCGCCGACTCCCCGGCGGGATGACGCCGTCGGGTCAGCGGCGCACGCGCGCCCTGGTCTTCGCGACGCCGGCGAGGGTCGCTCGCACCGGCGTTCCGAGGTAGAGCCCGAGGGAGGCGCCGGAGGCGAGGGCGATGCCGATCACGGCGGCGTCGATCAGCGATCCGCCCACGGTGAGCATCCCGGTGGAGGTGCCCGCTGCGTGCACGACCTCGAGAAGGCCCTGGAAGACCGCGACACCGGGAACGAGCGGGACGATCGCGGCGGTCGTCACCGCGACCGAGGGCACGTGCAGGTTGTGCGCGATGAGCATGCCGATGAAGCTCGCCAGCAGCGCTCCGACCGCGCTCGCCGCGGCCGGGTGGAGCTGGAGCGCGACGGTGCCGGCGTACCCGGCAAGGGTGACGGCGCTGAGCAGGGCGCTGACGAGGATGATGCGGATGCCCGCGCCGTTGAACACGGCCACGGCGACCGCGATGATGATGGCCCCCGCGAATTGGTTGAGCAGGGGCCCGAAGGGCGCGGGGTCGTCCGGGAGCTCCATCGTGAAGCCGAGCACGCCGCCGAGCTCCAGGCCGACGAGGATGCCGATCACCACCCCGAGCGTCTGCATCGTCAGGTCGAGGATGCGGCCGCCGGCGGTGAGCGCGAAGCCGTCGATGGCATCCTGCGCGGCGCCCACCACCGTGAGTCCCGCGAGCATGAGCACGATTCCGGAGGCGACGATGATCGACGGGCGGATGCCGACGAACGGATCGATCCCCGCGCTGCCGAGCGCCGACACGGCGACCGCGACGACCGTGGTGACGAGGCCTCCGGCGATCTGGCTGAAGAACAGCGGCACCCTCAGCCGGGCCAGGCCCGCTTGGGTGAGCGCCGCCGCCAGCGCGGCGACGAACGTGAGACCCACGATGAGCGGAGAGGCTCCGAGCATGATGCTCACCCCGACCGCGAGGAGCGCCCGTGCGACGATCACCACGGGCTGCTGATAGCGGAAGGGCACGCGGCGGATGACTCGGAACGCGGTGCGCGCGGACTCCAGATCCAGTCCGCCGTCGATGTCGGCGACGAGCGCCTGCACGCGCTGCAGCTTGGCGTGGTCGGGGGCGGCGACCCGGACCACGCGGACCAGCGTCTCCGGCCAGACCTCCCCGCTGAGGTGGAAGGACACCGTGATCGAGTTGTAGGTCACGTCGACCTGGACGCCCTTGAGGCCGTACGCCTCGCAGACGCGGGTGATCGCGAGCGTGACCTCGTGCGCCGAGGCGCCGACCGCGAACATCGACTCTCCGATGCGTGTCGCCAGATCGAGGACCCGCGGGACCGTGTGCTCGTCGATCACGGGCATCGCCTCGGTGTGGGCGACCGCGGACGGATCGGTGTGCAGCAGCCGGCGGACGGAGAGGAGCAGTCGCTGGGGAGAACGCGCGGGCATATGTCCCATTCTCCCGCGGTCTGAGACCTCCCCATCGACGGCCCGTCTGTCAAGGCCCGAGACGGCTGCCGACCGCGCTTCTACAGTGGGGTCTCGCCGCGCCGCTCCCGACGCCGCGGCAGGAGGATTCGACGATGACGGATGACTCGCTTCCCACGGAGGCGCTGCTCGATGGTCGCTACCACCTCCGGGAGTGCGTCGGGCAGGGCGGGATGGCGCGCGTGTACCGCGCGGAGGACTCGCTGCTCGGGCGCACGGTGGCCATCAAGATGCTCCGCGCGGAGACCGAGCAGGGGGCCGCCTCCGATCGGGCCCGCAGCGAGATGACCGTGCTCGCCTCACTCAACCACCCCGCGCTGGTCACGCTGTACGACGCGCAGTTGCATCCGGGACGGGCCGAGTACCTGGTGATGGAGTTCGTCGACGGTCCGACCCTCGCGGAGCGGATCGCCCAGGGGCCGCTGTCCTCGTCCGAGGTGGCGGCGCTCGCGGCCGATCTCGCGGAGGCCCTGCACGTCGTGCACGGCGCGGGGATCGTGCACCGCGACATCAAACCCTCCAACGTCCTCCTCACGGGGCGCTCCCTCGTGGGGAGCCGGTCGGGCGCCAAGCTCGCCGATTTCGGGATCTCGGTGCTCGTGGATGCGGCCCGGCTGACGTCGCCGGGGACAGTGATCGGCACCGCGGCGTATCTGGCGCCGGAACAGCTCAACGGCGCCGCGCCCGCGCCGCCCGCCGACATCTACGCACTGGGGCTTGTCCTGCGCGAAGCGCTCACGGGCGAGCGCGCCTTCGCGGAGGCGGAGGGGATCGGTGCCACCCTGGCCCGCTTGATCGAACCGCCCACGATCCCGGACTCAGTGGGTCCCGCCTGGTCCGCGCTGCTGCAGCGGATGACCGCAACGGACCCCGGGGACCGGCCGAGCGCCGCCGGCGTCTTCGCGGCGGTGTCCGCGCTCGCGCACGACCCCTCGATTCCCCCGCGGCCCGCGGTGCCGGCTCCGATCGCCGCGGCAGCGTTCGCGGAGCAGGCGTCGACCGCGCCGTCGGCGCCGACGCCGACCCTCGTGCTTCCTCGCCGCCAGCCCCCCGACGGGGTCGTTCTCCATACTCGGGGTCCGCGGATGCAGCGTGCGCGGCGACGCCGCGGACTCCTGACCGGAGCCGTGGCGGTCGCGGTCGCCCTCACCGTCGCCGGAACGCTCTGGGCCGCGGGAGCGCTCAACCCGAATCCCGTGGTGACCCCCGTCGACACCGAGCCGAGTCCGCGCTCGTCGCCCACACCGGCAGTCGTCGTGCCAGCGACCGTGCCGGAAGAGGCGGACGAGCCGGTGACCCCGGTCGACGCCCCCGCCCCGGAACCGAAGCCCGACCTGCCGGACGACAAGAAGGCCGAGAAGGCGCAGGAGGCCGCCGAGAAGGCCGCGCAGAAGGCCGCCGACGAGCAGCGGAAGGCCGAGGAGGACGCGCAGAAGAAGGCCGAGAAGGCGCAGGAGGCCGCCGAGAAGGACGTGGAGAAGGCCCAGGAGAAGGCCGAGAAGGCGAAAGAGGAGGACGCCGACCTCGAGGACTGAGTCCTCGGGCCTGCCCTCCGCTTCGGCGGTGCCGATGTCAGACGGTGAGACCCGCGAGCTGCCGGGAGGCGCTGCTCGACTCGGTCGGCTCCGGCACCAGGTATAGGCCGTGCAGCGTGTTCGCGGTGAACGCGAGCGCGTCCACCCACCGCCGGTTGATGGCCGGAGGCCTGTTGCCGAAGAACTTGAACACGATGTTCGAGTGCGCATGCACCCAGACCGTCGTCCGACCGCCCCCGACAGAGGCGTCTTCCTTCCACGAGAACGGCATCGGCTCGCCGCGCCGGAGCTTCGTCGTCATGACGAGCTGGATGTGTGTGAGAGGGCGGTCCTCGATCTCGATCTTCGGACCGCCCTCATAGATGAACCTGCCCATTCGATGGATCCTTCGTTCCATCTCCACAGGAACCCGTTGCCACGAGGCGCAACCACGCTGATCGCTGGTGGGGATGTCTCCACGCTCTCACCGATCCGAGCTCCGCACCACCCTACCTTCGGGCACCCGGCCGAGGCGGACGCCCCCGGCCTCAGATGCGGCGGGGGCCGGGGCCGTTCTCGCCGAGGGCGTCCTCCGGATTCAGCAGGCGGCAGGCCTTCAGGGACAGGCAGCCGCAGCCGATGCAGCCCGCGAGCTCGCGCTGCAGGTGCTCGAGCTGGGTCCGCCGCTCCTCGAGCTCGGCGCGCCAGCGTTTCGCCACGCGGCGCCAATCGCCGTGTGAGGGCGGGGCATCGACGGGCAGGGTCTGGAAGAGTTCCTGGACCTCGCTGAGCGGGATGCCGATGCGTTTGGCCACGACGATGATCGAGATCCGTCGCAGCATGTGGCGGCGATACCGCCGCTGGTTTCCGGGCGTGCGCGTCGAGGCGATGAGGCCGAGCTGCTCGTAGAAGTGCAGTGCGGAGGGCGCGACGCCCGTGCGTCGGGTGACCTCCCCGATCGGGAGGAGATCGTCCGGTTCCATCCGTCGCCCTTCCGTAGACCTCAACAATAGTTGAGGAACGGGCGGAACGGTCAGCGTGAGGTCGGCGGGTGCGCTGTGCCGCGTGCGACGCCCAGGGGGTTGTCATCCGGCGCGCGGTGTGGTCGGTGGGTGGCGCTACCGTGAACGGACACGACCACGGAGGGTTTTCCCATGACATCCGTCCTCGCCGGACTCGATCACATCCAGCTGCCCGTCGCCGACCTCGCGGCGTCCATCGCGTGGTACGAGCGTCTGCTCGGCTTCCGCGTCCTCACCCACTACGGGTCGAGCGCCATGCTCCGCGCCGAGGGTGGTCCCGACCTCATGCTGTGGGAGGCGCCAGGGCACGCGCCGATGAAGCTCACGGTGTCGGGGGAGGAGCGGCCGCTCTTCTTCCTGCGCACGACCGAGATCCATGCGCTCGCCGAGCGGTTCGCGGCGGAGGGCGTCGACGTGGTGAGCTTCGACGACGGCGGTTTCGCCCTCTTCCTGAAGTTCTTCGACCCGGACGGCACTTTGCTCGGACTCATCCAGCACGCCGCCTGAGCCCGGCATCGCGGGCGGGTCGTCGGGCTCCGCGGCCCTGTCGGCGGGTGCCGGGCTGGGCTATCGTCGGGGCACGGCTCCCTGCGGAGGGGCTGCGAGGAGGAGCGCATGGAGCAGGTCGACACGGTGATCGTCGGCGCGGGCGTGGCGGGTTTGACAGCGGCCCGGCTGCTGCAGGATGCCGGACGGACGGTCGTGGTGCTCGAAGCGCGCGACCGGATCGGCGGCAGAGTGCACACGGATCGGACCGACGGTGTCGTCGATCTCGGCGCCTCGTGGATCCACGGTGTCGACGGCAGTCCGGTGGCGGCGGCCGCCGAGGCCTTCGGCATGCGGACCGTGGAGTTCACCGTCGGCGGTTTCCAGGTGGACAGCCGGCCGATCGCCTATCACGGCCCCGACGGGCGCCCGCTCTCCGCCGAGGAGACACGCGCCTTCGCCGCCGATGTCCACGCGGTGGACGCCGTGCTCCCGGACATCATCGCCGCCTCCCGCCCCACGGCCTCCTACCGCGACGTCACGGACGAGGCCCTCTCGCGCCAGGGATGGAGCGCCGAGCGTACGCAGCGGGTGCGGGAGTACCTGGAGCATCGCGCCGAGGAGCAGTACGGGGCGTGGATCGAGGACCTCGCCGCGCACGGCCTCGACGACGACGCCATCGAGGGCGACGAGGTCGTGTTCCCCGACGGGTACGTCGTGCTCCCGGAGCGCCTGGCCGAAGGCCTCGACATCCGGCTGGAGCACCTCGTCACCCGTGTCGACTGGAGCGACGACGGCGTCTGGGTGCGGACCTCGCATGGCGACTTCTCCGGGGACACGACCGTCATCACGGTTCCCGTCGGCGTGCTGCAGGCCGGGACCGTGGAGATCGTCCCTCCGCTGCCGCCGGTGAACGCCGAGGCGCTGGGGCGGCTGCGCATGAACGCCTTCGAGAAGGTGTTCCTGCGGTTCCCCGCGCGGTTCTGGGAAGACGGGGTGTACGCCCTCCGGCAGCAAGGCTCCGAGGCGCGGTGGTGGCACTCCTGGTACGACCTCACCGCGCTGCACGACGAGCCGCTCCTGCTCACCTTCGCCGCCGGGCCCGCTGCCCTCGCGACGCGGGACTGGACCGACGCGCAGGTGCAGGCCTCGATCATGGCGCAGCTCCGCCGGCTCTACGGCGACGCAATCCCCGATCCGCTCGCGTTGCATCGCACGGCCTGGCAGGACGATCCGTTCGCGCACGGGTCGTACGCGTACATGACCGTGGGGTCGACCACCGCGGACCACGACGACCTCGCCACCCCGGTCGGCGGCGTGCTGCACCTCGCGGGCGAGGCCACGTGGACCGACGATCCGGCCACGGTGCCGGCGGCCCTGTTCTCCGGGCATCGTGCGGCGGAGCGCATCCTCGGGCGGGCGGTCCCGATCGAGCGGCTCTGGGCCCTGGACTGACACCGCGGGCGACGGCAGTGTGGCCGCCGACGCGCGCCCGGTCAACCCCCTGCATCAGCCGCGACGGGCGCACGTACGGTCGGGGGACCGAACAGAGGAGGAGAGCATGAGCGACCCCCAGAACACGCAGGGCACTCCGGGCGCCGACGAGGAAGCCGACACGGCGTCCGGCGGCGCCCCCGACGACAGCGGTGAGAACACCGACGACATGCTCGAGCGCGAGACGACGGACGACGAGGGCAAGCCCCTGGAGAATCCGTCCGGCGGGTGACCGCCGCACCGCCCGAGGGTCAGCCGCGCCCCAGCCGGCGCGGCTACCCTCGGGGCATGCGCCGAATCGCCCTCGTCCCTCTGCTTCTCGCCGTCGGCCTCCTCGCGGGGTGCGCCCAGATCACCCAGACCGCGGGTGATGCGTTCGGGGTCCCGGTGGTGGAGACGTGCGCGACCATCGATGGCGCGTACACGCAGTATCAGGAGCTGCTGAGTCAGGGCGACGCGTCCGCAGAACAGCTTGACGCCGCCCGCGACGACCTCGTCGCCACCCTCGACGGCGTCGCGGACGGTATGGACGGGCAGCTCGGCGACCTCATCCGCTCCGGCGCCGATCAGCTCGGCGGCATGACCGACCTTCAGGCCCCGGAGACCGTCGAGGCGATCGAGCGCCTCCACGACGGACTCTCCTCCTTCTGCGGCTGAGCGGCGGTGGGGAGTGCACGCCGATAGTTGCGAAACCGCAACTATCGGCGTATGGTTGATCTCGATCAACTTTCTATGCAGGAGCATTCCCCCGTGACACACACCTCATCCTCTTCCGAGACCGCGCGCTCGGCCCGCGAGGTCTTCACCGCGATCTCCGGCCTCATCGTCGGCATGTTCGTCGCCGTGCTCTCCGGCACGGTCGTCTCGACCTCGATGCCCGTCATCATCGCCGACCTCGGCGGCACCCAGTCGCAGTACACCTGGGTCATCACCGCGAGCCTTCTCGCCACCGCCGTCTCGACGCCGATCTGGGGCAAGCTCGCCGACCTCGTCGACCGCAAGGTCCTCATCCAGATCTCGCTCATCCTCTTCACGGTCGGCACCGTCATCGCCGGCTTCTCGACCGACACGAACATGCTCATCGCGGTCCGCGTCGTGCAGGGCATCGGCGTCGGCGGCCTCATGTCGCTCGTCATGATCGCCGTGGCCCTCATCATCTCCCCGCGCGAGCGCGGCAAGTACATGGGTGTCGTCGGCGGCATCATGGCCCTCGGCACGATCGGCGGCCCGCTGCTCGGCGGCGTCATCACCGACGCCTGGGGCTGGCGCGCCAACTTCTTCGTCGGCGTCCCGTTCGCGATCGTCGCGCTCGTCCTGCTGCAGTTCACGCTGCACCTGCCCAAGCCGCAGCGCGGCACCAAGGTGTCCATCGACTACTTCGGCATCGTCCTGCTCGCCGTCGGCGTTTCGACACTGCTGATCTGGGTCTCCATGGGCGGCAACCAGTTCGACTGGGACTCCGGGACCAGCATCGCCCTCGCCGTCACCGCGGGCGTCGCCATCGCCGCCTTCGTCGCGGTGGAGTTCTTCGTCAAGGAACCCATCGTCCCGATGTCGCTGTTCCGCAACCGCACCTTCACGCTGTCGGTCATCGCCTCGATCGCGATCGGCGTCTCGATGTTCGCGACCTCGGTCTTCCTCGCGCAGTACTTCCAGCTGGCCCGTGGCGCCACGCCGACCGAGTCGGGCCTGATGACCATCCCCATGATCATCGGTCAGATGGGCGCCTCGATCATCATCGGACAGCTCGTCAGCCGCTTCGGCAAGTGGAAGGGCTGGATGGTCACCGGCTCGATCCTCGCCACCATCGGTGTGAGCCTGATGGCCACTCTGCGCTACGACACTCCGTTCAGCCTGGTGGCCGTGTACATGTTCGTCCTCGGCGCCGGCCTCGGCATGGTCATGCAGAACCTCACCCTGATCGTGCAGAACGACACCGCACCGCAGCAGCTGGGTGCCGCGTCGTCGAACGTCAACTTCTTCCGCACGATCGCCGGCACCATCGGCGTGACCGTCATGGGATCGCTGCTGTCGACCAGCGTCGCCGACTTCATGAAGGACGGCCTGAAGGGCTTCGTCCCGACCACGCCCGACGAGATCAGCGCCCTGGAGCGCCTGGGCTCCGGAGACGTGCCGAAGGTGGGCGAGCTGCCCGACACGATCCGCACGATCGTCGAGAGCGCCTACGGGCACGGCATCGCGGACGCGTTCATCCTCGCCATCCCGCTGGCCGTGATCGCGATCATCGCGATCGCGTTCATCAAGAACAAGCCGCTGTCCACCAAGAACGCCGCGGAGCAGCTGCGCGAGCAGGCCGAGGAGTCCGTCATCGAGGTCTCCGAGGCCGAGGTCGGCGCGAACCTCTCGACGGGGGCGATCCGCACCGGGCAGGCCGGACCGACGACCACCACGGGGTCGGTGAGCGTGCTCGAGCGCGAGGATCGGAAGCAGGAGCGCTGACATGATCGCGTCCGAGGCGGTCGGCACCCCCGACGTCGACACCGCCCTCAGTGACCTCCAGGCGCATCTCAACCTCATCTTCGCGCGGACCCGGTCGCTGTGGAAGGAATCGGCGTCCCGGGTCCACCCGGAGCTGCAGGTGGCCGGTTACAAGCTGCTCACGTTCATCGACCGCGCGGGCTCTGCCAACGCGCACGAGCTCGCCGAGCGCTTCGAGATGGACAAGTCCGTCGTCAGTCGCCAGGTGCGGATGCTGGAGGACCTCGGGCTGATCGCCTCCGTGCCGGA
Source organism: Microbacterium sp. LCT-H2 (assembly GCF_001866135.1). Lineage (GTDB taxonomy): Bacteria > Actinomycetota > Actinomycetes > Actinomycetales > Microbacteriaceae > Microbacterium. The sequence goes on along the minus strand of NZ_MODW01000003.1, from coordinate 368,303 downwards.
CGAGCACGACGGCCGGCTTCGGGTGCTCACCGCGACGCCGTCCGCCTGTACCGCACTCGCCGACGTCCGTCAGGCGTACGGCACCCGGCTCCGCGCCGTGATCGACGAGCTCACGCCCGCCGAGATCGAGGCCGCCTCCAAGGTGTTCCGACTCCTCGCCGAGGTCTGAGCGAAGCCCCGCGACCGCGTACGGTCGCGGGGCTTCGCCGTACACTGGCGATATGAGCGCCTCGCCCGACGACTCCGCCGACGGCGCCCCGATCGACGACCTCGACCAGGCGGTCGCTCGCGTCGAGCACGAGCTCGGCCGGCTGTTCGCGCGCATTCGTGTGGGATGGCGGGAAGCCGCCGTCACCGTGCATCCGGACCTCCAGCCGCTGGGCTACCAGGTCCTGACCTCGATCCTGGCCGGACGGGCGACCTCGGCCGGCGCCCTCATCGAGCGGCTGCAGACGGACAAATCCGCCGTGAGCCGACAGGTGCGCCAGCTCGAGCAGCTCGGACTCGTCGAGAGCATCCCGGATCCGGACGACCGCCGCGCCCGCGTCTTGGTGGCGACCCCGCTGGCCGAGGAGCGCGTCGCCCTCGCCCGCTCCCGCTACGAGGGACGCATCGGCGAGCGCCTGCGCGGCTGGACGGCCGCCGATCTCGACCACTTCGCGAACCTCGTCGCCGACCTGGGCGGTTGATGCACCCGGACCACGTGGTCGATTCACGGGAATACAGCGATGGGTCGTGTCCTTTGCCTCTCTGTGACTCTCTACGACTCCGCCGACTTCGGCTCGCTGCACCTGTCCAACCGCGTCGTCATGGCGCCCCTCACCCGCACGCGTGCGGACGCCGACGGCGTGCCGACCGCGATCATCGAGGAGTACTACCGCCAGCGCGCGGGGCAGGGGCTGATCATCTCGGAGGGGGTCTGGCCCGTCCTCGAAGGCAAGTCGTACCCCGGGCAGCCGGGCATCGTGACTCCGGCGCAGATCGACGGATGGCGTCGTGTGGCCGACGCCGTGCACGCCGAGGGCGGCACCATCGTCATGCAGCTCATGCACGGCGGCCGGGTGGGCCACCCGGAGATCTCCGGTGAGCCCCGCGTCGTCGCGCCGAGCGCCCTGGCCGCCCCTGGCCAGACGCGGACGCCCCAGGGCAAGGCCGACCTGCCGGTCGCGCACGCCCTCACCCTCGACGAGATCCCTGTGGTCGTCGAGGAGTTCGTCCAGGCCGCGCGCAACGCGATCACGGCCGGCTTCGACGGCGTCGAGGTGCACGGCGCCAACGGCTACCTCGTCCACGAGTTCCTGTCTCCCGTCTCCAACGTCCGCGACGATCAGTACGGCGGCTCGCCGGAGAACCGTGCGCGCTTCGCGATCGAGGTGACCACGGCGGTCGCCGCCGCGGTGGGTGCCGACCGGACCGGCATCCGGCTCTCGCCGGCCCACGGCATCCAGGGAGTCATCGAGGACGACGCGGCCGACGTCCTCGCGACCTACACCGCGCTCGCCGAAGGACTCGCCCCTCTGGGACTGGCCTTCGTCGATGTGCTGCACCCCGAGCCGGCCGGGGAACTCGTCCAGACCATCCGCCGGGCGTCGGGCGCTCCGCTCATCGTCAACACCGGCTTCGGCGTCGAGACCACCCGTGCCGCGGCCGAGGAGCTGGTGGCGGAGGACTGGGCGGACGCGGTCGCGGCCGGGCGTCCGGTCATTGCCAACCCCGACCTCGTGGAGCGCTGGCGGACCGGGGCCGAGCTGAACGAACCGCGCCCGGAGCTGTTCTACGGTTCGACCGCCGAGGGCTACATCGACTACCCCTCGCTGGAGGTCGCGCGCGCCGGCGAGTGAGGCGGAGCGCCCGCTGTCACACGACGATGTCGTCGGCCGTGTGCAGCGGGCGCCATCCGCTCTCTCGGATCCCGCGTCGGGGGAGGACGTCGGCGTCGGACAGCGGGCCGAGGTCGATCCCGGTGAGGGCGGACACCTCGGCGACCCGCACCTGGAAGGTGCGGAAGGCTTCGAGCGACGCGACGGCGAGAGCACCCTCCCGGGTGTCCACGAGCGCGGACTGGTCGAGGAGGAACGCGGCGGCGGCGAGTCGGCCCCCGGCATTCCAGGCTGCGATCTTCCAGTAGCGCAGAGGAACTCGGATGCCGCGATACGGCGGGTCGGCCTCGTCGAGCACGGGGGCGGTGAACACCGTGAGGCGCTGCGCGGTGGTCTCCGCATACACGAGCACGTGATCCTCCAGTCCGAGCCAGAGGTCTTTCGACTGGTTGAAGACGGCGGCCTGCGGCGCGGCGTTGGGGTAGGTGAATGTGGCCTCCATGGCCGCGCGCGCGTCGGCGAGCTCGCCCCAGCCCGGATCGCGGCGACGGACGAGATGCCCGCGGTCGAGGTCGTTCCCGGCGTAGACGGCGGGCCCCGCCTGCTCCTCCTCGGGAACCCGGGGGTCAAGATGCCACTCACCCGTCCGGGGGAGATCCCGCAGGCGGGCGCCGTCGATGGTGACGGCTGTCACCGCGGCGAGCCGCCGCTCCGGGTCCAGCAGCACCGTGAACCGCGGCGCCGGCAGGGTGCGCACCGTCATCGGAGGCGCGGGCAGGGGGAGCGGGATGCCGAGGAACCCGGGGTCGTAGCCGTCCGTCATGACCCCATCGTGCCCTGCCCCGCCGACACCGCCGCGCTTTCCCGACTGTCGCGTGCCGACTACGTTCGAGGATCAGGGCGAGACGGAGTTCGCGGGGAGGGCGTCGATGCAGGTCTTCGAAGGGTTCTATGCGACCGTCCGTGTCGAAGACATCGCCGGCGGGCGCCGGGTGGTGAAGGCCTTCCATCGCCCGGGGACCGCAGCGCGGGAGGCGGTGGCCCTCGCCGCGCTCGGCCGGATGACGCCGCCGGGGATCGCTGTGCCGGAGCTGATCTCGCTGCGGCGTGAGGGCGACCGCGAGGTCATGGTGCAGACCTATGTGCCGGGAGTGCCCCTCGCCGAAGCCACGCCGGAGCCGTCGTCCGCGGCGGCGCACGCTCTCGCCGAGCAGGTCGTGGACGTCGTGACCCACTGGCATGCGCAGGAGGGGCCCGCGTTCGAAGACCTCCGCGGCGGCACCCATCCCAGCTTCCTCGCCAGCTACTCCGCGGACGTCCGTGACCTCGGTTCCTGGCTCGAGGGGGCGGATCACATCGACCCAGGACTCCGGGAGCGTATCCGTGTGACGGCACGCGCGGTGCCCGACCTCCTCCGTCCGCTCGCCGATGACTCTCCCGTCTTCATCCACGACGACTGCCACGCCGGCAACTTCCTCGTCGATCCGGAGGGGTTCGTGTTGACGGGAGTGATCGATCCCGGTGCCGCGCGGTACTCGCACCGCGAGCTGGACCTGTTCCACCTCGCCGACGGGGCCGAGGGGCTCCGGCTCTGGGAGCGCGCAGCGGCCCGTCGTCCACTCGCCCGCGGGGCCTCAGAGCGGCGTGGCCTCTTCCGGATCTGGGACGACGTCAAGCATGCGCGCGCGACCGGCTGGTGGGACGACGAATGGTTTTTTCGGCGCCTCGGCGCCTTCGAGCAGGCGCGACATCAGCGCGCAGCACGGCGAGGCGGCTGAGCGTCAGGCCGCTCCGTTGTCCTCTGCGCGCCGTGCGGCGGCCTCGCGCATGCGGCGACGGATGCGAAGGACGACGAACACCAGGAGCAGCAGGATGAGCAGGCCGACGACCACGTCGGAGATCACGCCGCTCCACTGCTCGAGGATCGGCCGGATGGTGGGGCCGAAGGCGAAGCCCAGGCCGATCCAGATGCCGTTCCAGACCGCCGAGCCGACCAGCGTGTACAGCGTGAACTTCCACAGGGCCATTCGCTCGATCCCTGCCGGGATCGAGATGAAGGAGCGCACGAGAGGCACGCAGCGGCCGAACAGCACGGCGCCGCCTCCCCAGCGGGCGAAGAACGCCTCGGCCTTGTCGAAGTCGTCGTGGTCGAGGAGGGGGATGCGCCCGACGATGCGCCGCGTGCGGTCCCGGCCCACCGCGGCGCCGAGCGCGTACCAGAGCCACGCACCGACGAGTCCGCCGATGGTGGCTGCGGCCCAGGCGCCCCAGGCGTTCATCCGCCCGTCGTACGCCAGGAAGCCCGCTGCGGGGAGGATCGCCTCGGAGGGGATGGGGGGAACGAACGTCTCGATGAGCACCGCGAGACCGACACCGACCTCGCCGAGGGTCTCGATGAGGCTGAGCACCCAGCCGATGAAGCCGTCGTAGCCGGGGGCGGAAGCGGCGAGGGGCGAAGTGCCGGGGGTCATCGTGTCCTCTGTCGGGGGATCGCGGTGATCGTGCGGGATGCGGGGGCGGTCCGGGGGACCGATCGCTCCTGAACGGTATCCGGTGTACCTGGACTCCGCCTGCGTGCGTCGGGCAGCGGGACGGACGGGAATGACCGATCCCAGGTTTTGACATAGGTCAAAATCTCCCCTACCGTCGAGTCATGGCCACGGCGGAGAGCAGAGACGGCGACACCGACGCGATCAGCGGTGTCACCGCCGCGGAGATCTCGGAGAGCGTGCGCGACCTCGTCGAGCGGGGGACGCTCGTCGCGGGGGACCGTCTGCCCCCGGTCCGCACTCTCGCCGAGCGGCTGGGCGTGAATCGCAACACCGTCCTTGCCGCCTATCGCGCACTCGTCACCGCCCGCATCGCGACCACCGGCGGGCGCACCGGGACGACCGTGCTCGGCCCTGCAGCCACGCCGGATGAGGGCTTCACGCCCGGAACGGCACTCCGCGACATCGCCAACGGCAACCCCCAGGCCGCCTTGCTGCCCGACCTCGTCGCCGCTCTCGCGACCGTGCGTCCCCATCCCGTCCTCTACGGCGAATCCGTCATCGATGCCGAGCTCGCCGAGTGGGGGACCCGATGGATCGCGGAGGATCAGCCTCGTCCCTTCCGGCTCACGGTCACCGCGGGCGCGGTCGACGCGGTGGAGCGCCTGCTGGCCCAGACGCTCGCGCACGGCGACCGGGTGGGCCTGGAGGATCCGTGCTTCCTGTCCAGCATCCAGACCGCGCGGTTGGCCGGCTACACCCCGGTCGCGATACCGGTCGACGAGGAGGGGATGACGGTGGAGGGTGTCCGAGAGGCCCTGGAGAGCGGCGTGCGCGCGATCATCTGCACGCCTCGCGCCCACAACCCCACCGGCGCCAGCATCACTCCCGCCCGCGCCGAGGAGCTCCGCGAGGTGCTCGCTCCGCACCCCCACGTCCTGGTGATCGAGGACGACCACTTCTCGCTGCTCTCCCCGACTCCGTACGCCACCATCATCGGGCCCGCCCAGGAGCGCTGGGCGCTGGTGCGGTCGGTCTCCAAGTTCCTCGGCCCCGACATGCGGTTGGCCCTCACGGCGTCCGATCCGGTCACCGCTGAGCGGCTGGCCCTTCGGCTCAGTCCCGGCACCATGTGGGTGAGCCATGTCATGCAGCAGCTCGCGGCGACGATGCTGCGCGACGAGGGAGTGCACCGGCTGGTCGCGGAGGCAGGCGCCCGGTATGCCGCGCGCAACAGGTCCTTCGCCGCCCTCGCGTCCGCTCGAGGGCTGGATGTCGCCGCGGAGAGCGGGTTGAACGTGTGGATCGACGTCCGGGAGAATGCGGGGGTCGTCGCCACGCGGCTCGCGCACCGCGGATGGCTCGTGCGACCGGGGTCGGAGTTCGCGCTGGAGGACGAATCCGCCAGTGAACATCACCTGCGGCTGACCGTGCACGACCTCGATGACGCCGACCTGCGACGCCTGGCCGACGACGTGGCCGCCGCCTCCGGTCCGGCATCGGCCGAGGGGGACGGATGACGGCCGGAGACGCCGGGAGCGCGTTCCGGGTCGGGCGATCCTCGCGCCTCGACGGCGTGCTCTACGACCTGCGTGGCCCGGTCGCCGCGCGTGCGGCCGAGCTGGAGTCCCGCGGTGAACGGATCCTGCGCCTGAACATCGGCAACCCGGCGCCGTTCGGGTTCGAGGCGCCGCCGGTGATCGTGGAGGCTCTCCGCGAGGCACTTCCGCATGCCCACGGATACTCGGAATCCCCGGGGCTGCCGGAGACGAGGGAGGCGATCCGCGCGCACTACGCACGGCGGGCAGGCTTCCCGTCCCTCGGGATCGAGGCGGTGACCGTCGGCAACGGCGTGTCCGAGCTGGTGGGCCTCACGCTGCAGGCGCTGCTGGAGCCGGGCGACGAAGTCCTGATCCCGAGTCCCGACTATCCGCTGTGGACCGCATCGACCGTCCTCGCCGGGGGCGAGCCCGTGCATTACCCCTGTGTGGAGGAGGCCGGGTGGCTTCCCGACCTCGATGCCATGGCGGCTGCGATCGGCCCCCGGACCGTCGCCGTCGTCGTCATCAATCCGAATAACCCCACCGGGGCCGTGTACCCCAGGGAGACGCTGGAGGGCATCGCGGAGCTGGCCCGTCGCCACGGTCTGCTGCTGCTCTCGGACGAGATCTACGACCGGGTCGTGTACCCCGGGCTCACGCACGTCTCCACAGCGCAGGTCGCCCCCGACGTGCCGTGCATCACCTTCGCCGGACTGTCCAAGACCCATCGCGTCGCCGGGTACCGGGCCGCCTGGGCGCTGGCGACCGGGTTCGCTGCGGACGATCCGTTCCTGTCCGGCCTCCGGCTGCTGGCGTCGATGCGGATGTGTGCCTCGGTGCCCGCGCAGCATGCGATCACGGCCGCACTGGGGCACGACACATCGCTCGATGCGCTCGTCTCGGCGGACGGGCGGCTGACGGCGCAACGCGACGCCGCCACGGCGGCGCTCCGCGCGATCCCCGGCGTCGATGTGCACGAGGCGGGCGGTGGTCTCTACCTCTTCCCCCGCCTCGACCCTGAGGTCTACGGCATCCGCGACGACGAGCGCCTGGTGCTCGACTTCCTCGATGCGGAACGCGTCCTTCTCGTGCACGGTCGCGCCTTCAACGGTGCCGACACCGACCACGTGCGCATCGCCTTCCTGCCCGAGACGGAGACCCTGGTCGATGCGGTGCAGCGCTTCGGCCGCTTCCTGCAGGGGTACTCGCCGCCCGGCGCGTGAGGACACCTGACCCGGTGGAGTGACCGAGTGGCCAGGTCGCGGTCCGCAAGACCGTGTACGCAGGTTCGATTCCTGCCTCCACCTCCGATCCGGCTCTCGACGAGCCGTTCCCGACGAAGGGCATCTCCATGCAGAAGGACTTCATCCCGGCCGCCGCGCCGCTCATCGGCGACGACGAGGTGGCAGCCGTCGAACGGGTGCTCCGCAGTGGGATGCTCGCGCAGGGCCCCGAGGTGGCGGCGTTCGAGCGCGAGTTCGCGACCCAGTTCGTGGACGGTCGCACCACCGTCGCGGTCAACTCCGGTACGAGCGGGCAGCTCCTGGGACTGCTCGCCGCCGGTGTGGGGCCGGGCGACGAGGTGATCGTGCCCTCCTTCACCTTCGCGGCGGTCGCGAACTCCGTGGTGCTGGCCGGAGCGACGCCGGTGTTCGTCGACATCGAACCGACGCACTTCACCCTGGATCCGACCCGGGTCCGTGCCGCGGTCACCGCCCGCACGAAGGGCATCATGCCCGTGCATCTGTACGGGCACCCGTTCCTCGTGGACGGTATCGAGGAGGTCGCTCACGACCACGGTCTCGCCATCTACGAGGATGCTGCGCAGGCCCACGGCGCGGCGTGGCGAGGGAGGCCGGCGGGGACCATCGGCACGTTCGGCATGTTCAGCCTCTATCCGACGAAGAACATGACGGCGATCGAGGGCGGCATGGTGTCCTGTGCGGACGAGCAGGTGGCGCGCCGTATCCGTCTGCTCCGCAACCAGGGCATGGAGACGCAGTACGCGAACGAGGTCGTCGGCTACAACAACCGGATGAGCGAGGTGCATGCCGCAGTCGGTCGGGTGCAGCTCGGGCGGGTCGCCGCCTGGACCCGGCAGCGACAGGGGAACGCCGCGTTCCTCGACGCCGCGCTCGCCGGCATCGACGGCCTCACGGTGCCCGCGGTCGCGGAGGGCGCCGAGCACGTCTACCACCAGTACACGGTGCGGATCGCCGCGGGGGAGCGAGACCGGGTACGCGACGCTCTCCGCGACGAGCACGGGGTGGGTTCCGGCGTCTACTACCCGATCCCGAACCATCGGCTGCCCTCGCTGGCGCGCTTCGCTCCGACCGATGAGCTGCCGGAGACGGAAAGCGCGGCGCAGCAGGTGCTCTCCCTTCCCGTGCACCCGTCGCTCACGGCCGGGGATCTCGACCGGATCGTGACGGGGGTCGCGGCGGTGATGTCGGCCGGCGGCTGACTTCAGGCGGCGAGGCCGAGCCAGGCGCGGGGGGAGCGGCCCAGACGCTGGGTGAACGCCCGGGAGAAGGCAGAGGCGCTCGCATAGCCGAGGTCGGCGGCGACAGCGCTCACCGACATCCCCGCGCGGAGCTGCTCCTGAGCGATCGTGAGGCGCCACTCGGTGAGGTAGTCGCCTGGCGCGCGGCCCACGACGTCCTTGAAGCGCGCCGCGAAGGCACTGCGCGACATCGTTGCGGTCCGCGCGAGGGAGTCGAGCGTCCACGGTTCGCCGGGCGCCTCGTGCATCGCCACGAGGGCCGGGGCGAGGCGCTCGTCGGCCAGGCCGGGCAGCAGCCCCGGCGGCAGGGTCAGATCGCCGGAGTGGTCGAGCATCCAGCGCAGGAGCTGGATGAGGACGACCTCGAACATGCGGTCGGCCAGGAGGGGGCGTCCGCAGCGCACGTTGTCGACCTCGGCGAACAGGAGGTCGAGCGCCGGGCCGAGGGTGGACACCTCGTCGAGCGGAAGGACGATCACGGACGGGAGGGTGCGGACCAGGGGATGCGTCGCTCCGCCGTCGAAGTCGATCGTCGCGCAGGCGAAGTCGGATTCCTCGGTCGGGGCGTTGAGGAAGGTGTGATCGATCGGGCGGGGGAAGAACAGCAGGCTGGGGCGGGTGATCGTCTCGCGCTCGGTGCGGCCGTCAGGGCGCTGGTGCGTCACCTCCATCTCGCCGCGACGCAGCACGTGGAGGAAGCCGTGTCCCGCGCTCGCCGCGAAGGCGGTGGTGCCGCAGAGCGGTCCGGTATGGAACAGGCGACTGCGCACGCGGAAACGGTCGAGCAGTGGAGTGAGGCGGTCGAGCGGCGGCATACCCCCATTCTTCTGGACGATATGTGATGAACGCAAGACCAAAAGATGCGTATCGTACTTTCTTTTGCGGAAAGCTTAAGGAGAAGCCGAACCCGGCCCGTCCCGAAACAAAGGAGCAACCCATGCCCAACGTCCCTCTCGTCGACCGTGAGACCGCCACCGGCCCCGTCAAGGACCAGCTCGAGCAGATCGGCTCCGCCTTCGGCGCCGTTCCCGCCATGTTCCGTGCGGTCGCGAACTCGCCCGCCGCGCTCACCAGCATGTGGAGCGCGTTCGGCGCCTACGGTGGGGGCACGCTCGGCGCGGCCCTGGGCGAGCAGATCGCCGTCGCCGTCGCGAACCGCAACTCGTGCGGCTACTGCCTTGCCGCGCACACCGCGCTCGGCAGGAAGGCCGGCCTGTCGAAGGAGGTCCTCGCCGAGGCGCAGGAAGGCACCTCCGACGACCCGCGCACCGCGGCGCTGCTGGCCTTCGCGCTCAAGCTCGTCGAGGAGCGTGGCCAGGTGACCTCCGCCGATGTCGACGCCCTCCGCGCGCACGGCTGGAACGACGAGCAGATCGTCGAGACCATCGGCCAGGTCGCGCTGAACCTCTTCACGAACTACGTGAACATCGCGCTCGACGTGCCGATCGACTTCCCGACGGTGCCGCTGCGTCGCGCCGCCTGAGGTCGCGGGGAGCAGAGGCCGGATTCGCTGGGGGTCCGGCCTCTTCCGCTGCCCGGGCGTTCTCGTTAGACCTCGACCGCATCCAGCCAGTCGGTGAGGACGAGGGTGGCGAGTGTCTCGAGTCGGGGGCCGAGCGTGCGTGCCTGTTCCCGGATCCCCCGCGGGTCGATGCCGTGGTGATGCAGTTCGTGGGCGTGGCCGATGAGCCAGCGCTCGATGGCGCGGTGGTCGGCTTCCAGGTGGAACTGGAGGCCGAGAGTGCGCCCCACTGCGAAGGCCTGATGGGGGAAGCCGGGGGTGTGCGCCAGGGACTGCGCGCCGGCGGGGATCGCGAACTCGTCCCCATGCCAGTGCAGCACGGGCTCGCCGTCGAGAGGGGCCAGGACGGACTCCCGGCCCTCAGGGGTCAATGTGAGCGGGCCGAAGCCGATCTCGACCGCCCCGGTCGGCCGGACCGCTGCGCCCAGGGACTCGGCCAGGAGCTGCGCGCCCAGGCAGACACCGAGCGTGGCGCCGCCGCTGTCCAGCCGCGCCGCGACGGCGGCCTTCGAGGAGCGCAGGAAGGGGTAGCGATCGTCGTCGTACACCCCGATCGGTCCGCCGAGGACGATGAGCAGGTCCGCTCCTGCGACGGTGTGCGCGTCGAGCTCGTCGATGCCGGCATCGAGGAGGGTGATCTCGTAGCCGCGCTCCGCCAGCAGGGGAGCGAGGATGCCGAGGTCTTCGAAGGGGACGTGGCGGACGGCGACGGCCGTTCGGGGCGTGCGGGACGCAGACATGCACTCTCCTCGGATAGATTTGACCTATGCCAAAAATAGCACACCAGGTTCAGGGTGCCGAGGTGATCGTGCGCACGACGGGGATCCTGTTCGACTGCGACGGGGTGCTGGTTGATTCCGTCCCCTCGGCCGCGACCGCGTGGGGTGCCTGGGCCCGTCGGTATGCCCCGGGATTCGACTTCCTCCGAGACGCCCCGCACGGCATGCGGCCGAGTGAGGTGGTCGCGACGCTCGTGGAGCCGGAGCGGGTGGACGAGGCGACGGCCGACCTGCTCGCGCGGGAGCTCGACGTCGCGTCGGCCACGGCGGGTATCCCCGGGGCCGCCGCCCTGCTGGCCGCGCTGCCGCCTGACCGGTGGGCGGTCGCGACGAGCAGCAACAGGGCCGTCGCGACCGCGCGGATGCGCGGAGCGGGCATCCCGACGCCTACCGTGCTCGTCGCCGCCGAGGATGTGGACCGCGGCAAGCCTGCGCCCGACCCCTACCTCCGCGCCGCGCGTCTGCTGGGGCGGGACCCGGGGGACTGCGTGGTCTTCGAGGACTCGGCTCCGGGGATCCGTGCGGCGAGGGCGGCCGGCGCGGGGTTCGTGGTCGGGGTGGGCGCAGCCTCTGCGACGGCCCACCCCGACCTCGTCGTGCAGGACCTTTCCCGGGTGCGGTGGAGGGGGGAGGCGCTGCGTCTCCGGGTGGTCAACGGAGCGCGCTGAGGGCCTCGTCGATCACGTCCACCGCGACGTCGAGCTGCTCGTCCGTCGTCGTGAGGGTCGGCAGGAAGCGGATCACGTTGCCGTCGCTCCCGGCGGTGAGCAGCAGGATGCCGCGCTGGGCGGCGAACTCCGCGACCATGGAGGCAGCCCCGGCCAGCGGTCGTGTCGTACCTGGCGTGCTCAGCTCGAAGGCTTGCATGGCGCCGATCCCGCGAATGTCGCCGATGACGGCGTGGCGGGCGCGCAGCCTCTCGAGCCGCGCGGACAGGTGGGCGCCGATCCGTCGGGCGTCCGCGAAGAAGGTCCCGTGCTCGAGCTCGTCGAACACCGCGAGGGCGGCGGCGATCGAGACCGGGTTGCCGCCGAACGTGCCGCCGAGACCGCCGGGGTCGGGCGCGTCCATGATCTCGGCGCGGCCGGTCACTCCCGCCAGGGGCAGCCCGCCGGCGATGCCCTTCGCCGTGAGCACGAGGTCCGGCACGAGGTCGAAATGCGTGCTCGCGAACCACGTCCCGGTGCGCCCGAGGCCCGTCTGGATCTCGTCGGCGATGAACACCACGCCGTTCCGGGTGCACCACTCCTGCAGGGCGGGCAGGTAGCCCGCGGCGGGAACGACGAAGCCACCCTCGCCCTGGATGGGCTCGGCGATGACGGCGGCGAGGTCGTGGACGCCGATGCGCTGTTCCAGATGGGCGATCGTGCGCGCCGCGGCCTCCATGCCGTCGAGTCCGTCCCGGTACGGGTAGGAATTGGGGACGCGGTGGATGTCGGGGGCGAACGGGCCGAACCCGGTCCCGTACGGCGCCGCCTTGTGGTTCATCGCGAGCGCGAGGTTGGTGCGCCCGTGGAAGGCGTGGTCCAGGGCGGCGACGACGCGACGCCCGGTGTGCCGTCGGGCGATCTTCACCGCGTTCTCGACGGCCTCCGCCCCGGAGTTCGCGAAGGCCGTGCGGGTCTCGTGGGTGCCGGGGACCCTCTCCGCGAGCAGCTCGGCGAGGCGCACGTACCCCTCGTAGGGGGTGACGGTGAAGAGCGTGTGCGTGACCCGATCGAGCTGCTCCGTCGCGGCGGTGACGGCGGCGAGGTTGGTGTGGCCGATCGTCGTCACGCCGATGCCGCTGCCGAGGTCGAGGAAGCGGTTGCCGTCGACGTCGGTGACCCAGGGTCCGTCGGCGTGCTCGATGTAGACGGGCAGCACGCTGCCGACCCCGCGAGGGACGACGCGTTGCCGGCGCTCGTGCAGGGCGCGGCTCCGCGGCCCCGGCACCTCGGTGCGCAGGCGCGGAGTCGACAGCGAGGTGTCGGAGAACAGGCCGGGTGCGGACATGGGCAGGCTCCTTCGTGAGGGGGGTGTCGGCGGACGTGCGACGTGGTCCCGAAGCTATGTTAGATTTTGACCTATGTCAAAGTTCGAACCCGCGGAGGACGGCGCCGATCGCTACCCGACGGCGTTCACCGCCGCCGACTTCCAGGCCAACGTCGCGGCGGTGCGTGCGCGCATCGACGCCGCCGCCGAGCGGGCGGGACGCGAACCCGCTGCGGTGCACCTGCTCCCCGTGAGCAAGACCGTCCCGACCGATCGGGTGCGGGTGGCCATCGGTGCCGGCCTGCGTCGTCTCGGCGAGAACAAGGTGCAGGAGGCGGTACGCAAGAACCGGGAGACGGCCGACCTCGACGTCGATTGGGTGGTCATCGGTCACCTGCAGACGAACAAGGCGAGAGACATCGCCTCCTTCGCTGCCGAGTTCCAGGCGCTCGACCGACTCCGCGTCGCGGAGGCCCTCGACCGACGCTTGCAGGCCGCGGGCCGCAGCCTCGACGTGTACGTGCAGGTGAACACCTCGGCCGAGGACTCGAAGTTCGGGATGCCTCCGGAGGAGCTGCCGGGCTTCTTGAAGGCCCTGCCGTCCTACGGCGCCCTCCGTGTCCGTGGCCTGATGACGCTCGCGCTGCTCACGCCCGACGACGCCCGGGTGCGGGAGTGCTTCGCGCTCCTGCGCACGCTCCGCGACAGGGCGCGCGACGAGACTCCCGAACTCATCGGCGACGGTGCGCTGTCGATGGGCATGTCCGGCGACTACGAGATCGCCGTCGAGGAGGGCGCGACGTGCGTGCGCGTCGGGCAGGCGATCTTCGGCGCGCGATCCGTCCCCGACAGTCACTACTGGCCGGAGGGCTGACCCCGGCTCAGTCCTCGGTGCGGAACCCGGCCGCCTTGTGCGTGCCGTCGCAGAACGGCTTGAGTGCGGAGAGACCGCAGCGGCACAGCGCCACCGTGCGGCGCCGAGGATCGATCACCGTGCCGTCGCTCGCGCGCAGCTCGATCTCCCCGCGCACGAGCAGCGGGCCGTCGGGGTACGCGGTGACCGTGACCGGCTCCTCGCGACCGCTCATGCCGTCGTCCTCTCCCGCAGCGCCGAGCGGCCCTCGGTCCAGGCGTCCAGGGTGTGGGCTCCGGCCCACCCGTCGACCGTGAGGCACGCGGCCGCGCCGAACAGGATGTCCGCCAGCAATTCCGGACGGTCCTCGGCGAGGCTGCCCGCGAGGTCGCGGGCGGCGATCTGCTCGTGCACCGCGTCGGCCTCCACATGCTCCTCGAAGTACGCGGCGACCTCGTCGGCGAACCCCAGCCGGTGCAGGCCGTCGGCGTAGAACCGGCAGGGGATCGACGAGGTCATCTCGTATGCGGCGAGATGGCCGACGATGGCGCCGACGAGCCGGCGGTTGAGTCCGAACAGGCTCATCATGTTGTGCGAGGCGAGCGTGATCGCCGGGGCGTCGTCGAGATAGGCGCCGTACGTGTCGTCGAGTCCTGCGGCGCGCAGGGCCCGCGCATAGAGCTCCGCATGCACCCGCTGGGGTCGGCCGCCGCCGTACTCGTCGGACTGGATCTCCACGAGCGCGGCCTTGGGGCGGCCGGTGAGCCGCGGAATCGCCCAGGAGTGCGGATCGGCCTCCCGCAACGTGTACACCGATCGCAGGATCAGGGACTCCTCGGCCTGCTCGCGGGTGGCCTTCCGGGCGATGTGCCGGGACAGGCTGGGGCCGGTGTCCGCGGCGGCGAGGGCGAACAGGGCGCGACCGACGGCGTCGACCGTGGGTTCGGGAAGCTCGGGCACCGGCACGGTGTCACGCAGTGCGGCCTCGAAGGCGTCCTCGAGGATGCGGCGTGCCGTGACCACCCCGGCATCCCACTCGAGACTCGCATCCAGCTGCGGAAGCGAGCCGTAGGACGACGCGTAGAGGACGAACAGGCCGAGCTGGATGTCGTCATCCCGGACCACGTCGTCGCTCGCGGCGACGGCTGCGGCGGCGAGGTCGGGGAGGGTCGCGGCGTCGTCACCGCGACCCGTGAGGACGCCGAGGACGGCGCTCGACAGGGGGCCGCGCGGCGAGAAGGCGACGGCGGTGTCGGCGTCGAGGGTGGAGAGGGTCATGAGGAGGGGCTCCCATCGGATCGATCACCCGCATCCTCACGCGCGCGAGCGGAGACCACCAGGGACTTGACGCCGAGCCGGTCGGCAGGCAAGCGCGCCCGCCGTCACGGGCACCCGGCGAACACGTACCCCTCATCGTCCGGAGTGACGAGGTCACGATCGCGGAGCACGGTCGACGCCGGGGCGTCCGGGTCGGCGCACATCTCAGTGAACGGCCGGGGGAGCTGATCCGTGTACTCGATGTCCATCACGTGCGCCCCGTAGACCGCGGTGTACGCACCGCACTCCGCGTAGGCGGCGCATTCCTCCGTCACGGCGAAGTCGAAGCCCGCGCGCTCCTTCAGGACGTCCGCATGCTCGGCCGCGTTCTTCTGCCCGGCGGCGAGCCCGACACCGTGCGCCGCGTCGACGAGAAGCTCCGCGAGCGCGAGGTTGTCGTCCAGGCTCAGGGCGCCGCCGGAGCGCGAGAACGAATCGAGGTTGTCGAACTCGACCGCCTGGAAGCCGGAGTCCGCGCAGCCCTCGATCCACGGGATCACGATCTCGGCGATGAGGGATCGTTGCGCCGCGCTGCCGGTGTCCAGGAGGGCCTCGTCGGGCCAATCGGGGTCGAAGACCACCTCGTCGCCGTCGCGCAGGAGAAGGTCGTCGGGCCAGGCGTCGAGCTCGCCCGGCTGGGTCTGGAAGCCGTTGACGTAGCAGACGGAGTAGAGGCCGGCAGCCGACTCCGCGCTGCGGTCGCGCCCGACGATGCCCACCCCCTCGGGCGGATCGTAGGCGCCGCCGAGCTGGTAGTCGGGGAGGGCGCCGGTCGGAGGAAGTGCGACATCGGCCGACGACCCCGTTCCCTCCGCGGGGGGAGCGGGCGGCGCGGTGCAGGCGGCGAGAGCGAAGACCCCGACCGCGACCGACGCCGCCAGGGAGAGGTGTGTCGTCCTTCGACGGCGCCGCGGACGCGGGACGCTCATCGCGGCTGAGGCGTCGGCTGCGCGGGAGCGCCGACGGGCGGAGCCGCCGCCTCCGAGGGGTTCCGGCGGATGCCGATCCACGACACGACGCCGCCGAGCACGAGGAGCGCCGCCGTGACCCATGCTGCGTTGTGGAACCCGTCGAGGTCGAGCGTGCCCCCGACGATGGTCGACAGCATCGCGACCACCAGCAGACCCGCGACGCGGGAGACGGCGTTGTTCACGGCGGAGGCGATGCCGGAGTGGTTCTCGTCGATGGCCCCGAGGATCGCGGCCGTCAGCGGGGCGACGGTGAGCGACAGACCGAGACCCATCACGATCATGGCCGGGAGCACCTGCGCCCAGTAGTCGAAGGTGGCGTTCACGGTCAGCAGCATCAATGCGCCGACGGCCATGATCAGCGGTCCGATCGTCATGAAGATGCGCGGGCCCCAGCGCCCCGCCCACCCGCCGGCGCGGGAGCTCAGCAGGATCATGAGGATCGTCATCGGCAGGCTCGCGAGCCCGGCCGCCGTGGCGCTGAGTCCCGCCCCCTGCTGGAGGTAGACGCCGACCACGAAGCCGTTGAGGGAGAGCGCGGCGTACACGAAGAGCGTGGCGAGGTTGCCCCACCCGAAGTCGCGCACCCGGAACAGCCAGAGCGGCATGAGCGGTGTGGCCGAGCGGCCCTGGCGCCACAGGAAGACGGCGAAGAGCACGGCCCCGACCACGGCGGGGATCCAGATCGCGAGGGAGGTCCATCCGAGGTTCGGCTGCTCGATGAGGGCGAAGACGATGGCGCCCAGACCCAGCGCGCACAGTGCTCCGCTCCACCAGTCCACGCGGACGCCTCGCGGGTGCTCCGGTAGATGCAGGCGGGCGAGCAGCACCAGCGTCACCCCGATGGGGAGGACGTTGATGAGGAAGACGAAGCGCCAGGACAGGAAGTCGACGAAGAGTCCGCCGAGCAGGGGGCCGACCAGCTGGGCGGCCGTGGTGAAGGCGGTCCAGACGCCGATGGCCCTTGCCTGCAGGTCGCCGCGCATGGTCGCGGTGATGAGCGCGAGGGAGCTGGGGACGAGCAGGGCTCCGGCCGCCCCCTGCGCCCCGCGAGCCACGATGAGCATGAGCGGGTCGATCGCGGCGGCGACGGCGACGGACGCGATGCCGAAGGCGATGAGGCCGATCCGCATCACCAGCACCCGTCCGTAGGCGTCGGACAGGGAGCCGGCGAGCAGGATCAGCGCGCTGAGGGTGATGAGGTAGGCGTCGACGACCCACTGCTGCGTGGTGATCCCGCCGCCGAGCTCTTCACTGATGGCGGGAAGGGCGACGTTCACCACAGTCCCGTCGAGGAACGTGACGAACGAGGCCAGCACGGCAATCGCGATGACGAGCCGCTGGAGCGGGGCGAAGGATGACACAGGCCGACCTTACTCCGGGCGACGGACGCGAGGGCCGGTCAGTCGGCCGGAGTTCCGGTACCTCCCTGCAGGAGCCGTCGGAGCGCGGGGAGCCCGTCCCGTGCGTGCGCCGCGCGCTGTCGGGCCGCACCGGTCCCGTCGGCCCGCATCCGGTCGAGACCTTCCTGCACGGCGGCCGCATCGCCGAGGTCGTCCAGCACCGGCCCGATGTCGTCGATCAGGTGCTCCGCCACGGTCCAGGTCGGGCAGACCTCTCCGGTGAGCGGATCCACGATGCGGGCCGTCATCCCCGCTCTCGACGCCATCCAGATCGACGCGTCGATCGCCTCCGTCTCGTCGGCGACGATCCGCTGCCCGGACGACAGGGCGATCCCGCGGGTCAGCAGTGCGGAGAGAACGGCGTCCTCCGCAGTGAGCTGAGTGTCCGCGACGCGCGCCTCGACCGTCGGGTAGCGCTCCGAGAGGCGCACCGCCCACGAGAGGGAGGTGGCCTCGCCGATGGTTCCGAGGGCGAGGAGCTGGTCCACGCGCGCCCGGTAGTCGTCGAGGTCGGCGAACCGGGGCGGACACCAGGACGAGGGGAGCCGGCGGATGAGCATGCTCCGCCAGCTCGCGAATCCCGTGTCGAGACCGTTGCCGAACGGGCTGTTCGTGCTGAGAGCGAGCAGCAGCGGCAGCCAGGCGCGGAGACGGTTCAGGGCGCGGACCCGCTCCTCCTCGTCCGCCACCTCGACGTGCACGTGCAGACCGTTCACCTCGTGTTCGCGGGTGAGGTGCGCGAGCCGCCGCGCGACGTCGTCGTAGTGCGCCGACGGCGAGAGGCGCGGCGAGCGGAGAGTGGTGAACGGAGAGCCGGTCGGCGCCGCGATCGCGCGCCGGGCGCGTGCCTGCGTGCCGATGGCCGTGCGCATCGCCGTCAGCTGCTGGACGGCCTCGGCGCCGGTCCGCACCGGATCGGTGAGGGCCTCGACCTGCGAGGCCAGGTACTCGGTGGTCACGCGTCCGGCGATGACGTCATCGCCGATGCGCTCCAGGATGTCACCGCTGAGGGCGACGGGGACGAGCGAATCCTCGTCGAGCAGGAGGAACTCCTCCTCGATCCCGAAGCGCGTCATCCGGGTCAGTGGTTTCGCAGTTCGGAGATGAGCTCGGCCTTGCGCTTGCCGCTGTAGCCGGTGAGGCCCAGCTCCTTGGCGCGCTTGCGCAGCTCGGGAACGGTCCAGTCCTCGTAGTCCCCGTGCTTCCCGCCGCGGCGGCCGACCGAGCTGCGGCCGTCTCGTGCGGCGGCGTTCGAGATGCGGGCGGCCTTCTCCTTCGAAGCCCCGTCGTCGCGGAGCTCTTCGTACAGCTCCGGATCTTTCAGGGAGTTGTTGCGTCGTCCTGGCATTGCTCTGCTCCTTCGCGCATCGGGAGGGTCGAAGTCAACCCCCTCCAGAGAGGGTGTGGTTCGGGTCTAGCGTGAGGTCACCGCAGTCGGGCGCCCGCGCCCCCAGAGAAGGGAAAGACCGATGAACATCCTCCTGATCATCGTCATCGTCATCGCCGTGATCCTCGCGATCACCGGAGGACTGGTGCAGTCGCTCCAGTTCCTGCTGTGGGTCGGTCTGGTGCTCCTGGCCATCGCCGTGATCGCCTGGCTGATCCGAGCGATCACCGGCAGCCGCAAGGTCTGACCCGAGTGCGGAGGGGGAGGCTCGCCATCGGCGAGCCTCCCCCTCTTCATGGGATCAGCGGGTGGGGGATCAGCGGTTGAACGCGTCCTTGACGCTGTCGCCGGCCTTGCCCGCGGCGTCCTTCACGTTCTCGCCGGCCTGCTTCGCGTCGGCCTTGACCTGATCCGCCTGGCCTTCGGCCTCGAGCTTCTCGTTGTCGGTCAGCTTGCCGAAGCCTTCCTTGACCTTGCCACCCAGCTTCTCAGCGGAATTCTTCATGTCATCTGCGCCACTCATAAGAGGCTCCTCTCCTGGACGGATCGATTGCTCTTCGAGCGTCGCACCGGGCGTGCGGTCCGTCCACGGGATTGACATTCACCGAGCGGCGTGTCAGCGTTCCGCCCCCATCGACTCCCGCCCCACCCAGGGGTTAGCCTGGCGCCAGGCGGGTGTCCTGCCCGTCGTCCTCGACGAAGGGAGCGGTGTGCGATGGACGCGATGATGATGGGTGCCATGTCCAAGAACATGGAGTCGATGCCGGACATGGCGATGATGGACATGTCGGTGCTGCAGGCCTGTATGGACGCGTGTGCGGCCTGCGAGCAGGCCTGCACCGTGTGCGCGACGCAGGAGATGGACTGCGCCCCCGCGTGCATGAACTGCGCGGACATGTGTCACACGATGATGCGATCCATGCTCCGCATGCAGGGGATGACCCCGGCCACGATGATGGCGATGCTGGACGCCTGCATCGCGATGTGCCAGATGTGCATGGACGAGTGCATGCAGCACGCCGATCACAGCGACGTCTGCCGCCTGTGCGCTCAGGCGTGCCAGGCCTGCATGAACGCCTGCATGGCGGTCCGCGACATGATGATGGCGAGCGCCTGACCCGAGGGGATCAGGCCCTCGTCACACGACGGCGACGTTGAAGCGGGTGCGTCCCACGGCGAGCACGGCGTAGTCGAGATGGAGGGCGACCGGGCTGCCGACGGCGGCCTCCAGCGCGGCGCCGGAGCCGTTCCACAGCGTGTGGGTGGTGCCGTCGAGCGTGCGGACGACGAGGTCTCCGGCGACCGGATCGGCCGCGGTCACGAACGCGTCCGCCCATCGCGCCGGGGTCGCCGCCGCGAGGCGCTCCTGGATCAGGTGCAGGGCGTGGCCGGGGGCCGAGGAGGAGCAGCGGCCGCCGTTCCGGCACATGCACGTCGCACGCTCACGCACCTCGAGGGGCGGACGGCGGTGCAGCGGCGTGGACACGGGGACTCCTTCGGATCGGCGTCCGGCCAGAGTACGCCGACGAGGTCGGGATCCCGCAGCGCTCTCGACACGCGACGAAACAAACGGGTGTAGGCTCGCCGGGTGCTGTCGTCGATGAGCGCCCTCGGGGCGCGGAGCGGAGCTGTAGGCGCGTTCAGCGCCGCAGGCAGAGGCTGAGGATCGGCCGGAGGCGGAACCCCGTCCCCGGTGCTGCGTCGTACCCCGGCATCGTCCGGGTGATCCTCCGATCCGTCTCGCCGTTCCGGCGATCACACCGAAAGCTCTTCTCTCATGCGTCCCATCGACGAGCGCGCCGTGCGCGCCTCCTTCTGCAACGCCTCCCGCAAGGAGGTCTCCGACATCACCGTGCCGCCCGGCTTCGCCGAGACCGACTTCGACCGACTTGACTACCTCGGCTGGGTCGACCCGAAGCTGCCGCGGCGCGCCTATGTCGTCGTCTGGATCGACGACGAGCCCGTGGGCGTCGTGCTGCAGCGTGCCGAGCAGCGCGTGCTCGCCCGCGCCCAGTGCTCGTGGTGCGAGGACGTGACGCTCCGCAACGACGTGCAGCTGTACGTGGCCCGACGCGCCGGGGCCGCCGGTCGCAAGGGCGACACGGTCGGCGTTCTCGCGTGCGCCGAGTTCGGCTGCAACGCGGCGGTGCGCACGCTCCCGCCGCTGGCCTATCCGGGGTACGACCGCGAGCTCGGGCGCGAGATGCGGATCCTGCGGCTGCAGGAGCACGTGACCGGGTTCGTGCGCGAGGTCGCCACCCGGAACGGCTAGGTCGTCACGGCTCGCACGTGAGCCAGGGCGGGTGCCTCCCACGCCGCCGACTGCCGGGCGAACGCCTCGAAGCTGCGTCCGCCCGGCCAGTCGGCCGGCAGCATCGCCGGGGGCAGCCCCGGATCGGTGTAGGGCAGCACCCGCCACCGGTCGATGAGGTGCACGTACGCGGGGAACGGCGCATCGGGCATGGCCGTGAGCGACGCCTGGAAGGCCTCGTGCTCGGCGCGCAGCCCGTCCAGGTCCCACCACGCCGCAGCGGCCTCGGCCAGGGTGCCGGCCGGGGCCGGGGCCGAGGCGTCGAACAGGGTCGCCCAGCGGCGGGCATCCAGCTCGTCGAGGATCTGCTCCGCCTCCTTCCTGAGGTGCCCGGGACAGATCCACAGGGCGGGGGAGACGACACCGGCGCCGATCCAGTGCAGTCGACGGCGCAGTTGATGGCGCACGCTGCGCGCGCTCTCTGGGATCGAGAACGACACGAGGCACCACGGATCGTCGTCGGTCATCTCCTGCATCCGGAAGATCCGGCGGTCGCCGCGCTCCAGCATCGGCACGGCCGCCGGGCTCAGCCGGTACCCGACGGCGTCGCGGCGTTCCGGTAGGAGCAGGCCCTTCTGCTTGAGACGGGCGATGCCCGTCCGGGCGGGAGCGGCGGGGATGCCGAGATCGGCGGCCAGCGCCACGAGATCGGCGGCCGAGATCCAGCCTCCGAGCGGGCGCAGATACAGGCCGATCAGGGTGCGCAGGAGCGAGGCGGTGCTGCCGGGGCGGGCGTCGATGTCATCGAGCACGACCGGCGCCGCGGGCTCAGGAGACACCGGACTCCAACGCATCCCTGACCGCGAGCACCCCGGCGACGGTCTCGGCGTGCGAAGTGCTGAGCGGCGACAGCCCGAGCCGGATCCCGTCCGGGAAGCGGAAGTCGGGGATGACGCCGTCGGCCCAGAGCCTCCGGGTGACCTCCCGGAAATCGGGGTGGCCGATCGTGATGTGTCCGCCGCGTCGCGCCGGGTCGCGGGGGCTGAGCAGGCGGACGTCCAGCGGCGCGAGCAGCTCGTCGTACGCCCGGACCGCGAGCGCGGTGAGCGACTCCGACTTCGCGCGCACGCCATCGATCCCCGACTGCTCGATGAGGTCGATCATCCCCTGCATCGCGAGCATCGAGGTCACCGGGGGCGTGCCGCTGAGGAGCTGACGGATGCCGTCGGCGGGGACGTACTCCGGGCCCATGGCGAAGATGTCGGCTGCGCTCCACCAGCCCTGGATCGGCTGCCGCAGCAGGCCCTGCAGGTCGTGGCGGAGGTAGGCGAACGCGGGCGATCCCGGGCCGCCGTTGAGGTACTTGTAGGTGCAGCCGACGGCCATGTCGACGCCCCAGTCGTCGAGCTGCATCGGCACGACACCCGCCGAATGGCAGAGGTCCCACATCATCAGCGCCCCGGCCTCGTGGACGACGGCCGTGATGCCGGGCATATCGGCGAGGGCGCCGGAGCGGTAGTCGACGTGGCTGAGCGAGACGAGCGCCGTCCGACCGGAGACCACGGCCGCGACGTCGTCGATCGTGACGCCGTGCACCGGATCGGGCGTGATCCAGCGCAGCGTGGCCCCCATCTCCGCCGCGACGCCCTCGGCAAGGAACCGGTCGGTGGGGAAGTTCCCCTCCTCGATCACGAGCTCCGTCCGCCCCGTGGGCCCCTGAGCCGCGCCGCTGGGTCCCTGAGCGTGTCGAAGGGCCCCCCGCATGAGCTTGTAGATGAGGACGCTCGTGGAGTCGGACACGACCGTCTGCCCCGGCCCCGCGCCCAGGGTCACGGCGCCGATGCGGTCGCCGAGTTCCATCGGCAGGGCCATCCACTGCTCGTCCCAGGAGCGGATGAGGCGGGTGCCCCAGTCCTCGCGCACGAAGGCGGCGAGCTTCTCCGGCACGTCGCGCAGCGGGCGGCCGAGCGAGTTGCCGTCCAGGTAGGCGGTGACGCCCGGGGCCTCGACGAACGCGTCGAGGTGCGCGGCGAGTGGGTCCGCTTCGTCCAGGGCGCGGGCGGCGTCGAGGAGGGCGGTATCGGCGGAGCGGTCGGTCATGTCACACCTTCAGGTCGGCGGGGGTGAGCGGGCGGGCGGCCAGGGGATCGGCGGATCCCGGTGGCAGCAGGAGGAGGAGAGAGCGGGGATCGAGCGGGTCGACGGGCGCAAGGGCGCGGAGGAGAGCCTCGTCGTCGAGGCCGGCGGTGCGGAGGGCGGCGATCTCGGTCGGGTTCAGGTCGACGGGGGTCGGGCCGTTGCCCATGTCGGTGCCGTAGCGGACGGTGCCGCCGGCGGCGTGGAACCGGGCGACGTTGTCGATCGCGATGGCCCTCGCGGCGGGGTCGTGGATGGCGAGGGTGCTGATCCAGGCGGACTGGACGGCCTGCTCCGCGATCTCCTCGTCGTCCAGACGCTCGGTGAACGGAGCGTGCGCGAGCTGCGTCGCTCCGAGGCGGACGACGCGCTGCGCCTCGCCGGGGCCCTCCGCGTGGGCGACGACGGGGAGGCCGTGCGCCGCGGCGAGTTCGACGATCGCGCGGAAGAGGGCGTCGGAGAGGACCGGGCCGGCGGTGCTGTTGCTCGCGGCCTTGATGCCGGAGGCGCCGGCCGCCGCCAGCTCCTCGATCACGGTCGCCGCCGCCGCGGAGTCGGCGATCTCCCGGACCGAACCTGCCGGTGCCCACGCGCGGTCCGAAGGGTAACCGCCGGGAGGAGTGAGGAACGCGCCGGCGTAGTGGACGGTGCGCGACGCTCCAGATCCGTGTCGGGTCGACGAATCTCCGGAGTGGTGCCGGGCGATCCCCGCGACTGTGGACGGATCGCCGCCGAGGTCGACCACCCGACCGAGGCACGACGAGGCGAGGAGCGCATGGTCGACGAGCTGCAGATGCACGTGGTGGTCCGTGAAGCCGCCGACGATGCGTCCGATCAGGGCCGGGGTGCCGGGGGAAGGCGCCTCATCGCGGAGCTGGGGGCGCCCGTCCACGCCGAGCCCGGCGACGCCCTCGCGCCAGCGCTCACCGTCGAAGAACGTCGCCGCGCGCATCAGGAGCCGATCTCGGTGCGGACGGTGTAGAGCTCCGGGAAGAACGTCAGGTCGAGGGCACGCTGCAGGAAGCCGACGCCGCTCGATCCACCCGTGCCGACCTTCATCCCGATGGTGCGGGACACGGTCTTGAGGTGGCGGAATCGCCAGAACTGGAAGTTGTCCTCGAGGTCGACGAGGTCCTCGCAGGCCTCGTAGAGGTCCCAGTGGGTGCGCGGGTCCTGGTAGATCGCGCGGATGGCGGGCACGAGGGCCGGGGTCTCGCGGTACGGCTCCCGCACGTCCCGGTCGAGGATCTCGCGCGGGACGGGGAGCCCGCGGCGCGAGGCGTAGCGGAGGAACTCGTCGTACAGCGTGGGCTTCTCCCACTCGGCGGTGAGGAGCGCGAGGTTCGCGGGGTGGTCGCGGAAGACGCTCAGCATCTTCTCGTTCTTGTTGCCCAGCGCGAACTCCACGGCGCGGTACTGCACCGACTGGAAGCCGGACGAGTTGCCGAGCGCGCCACGGAACTGGGCGTACTCCGTCGGGGTCAGTGTCGCCAGGACCGACCACTGCTGCGTCATCACATCCTGGATGCGCTTGACCCTGGCGATGCGCTTGAGGGCTTCGCGCAGGTCGTCGGCCGCGAGCAGCTCCCGGGCGGAGCTGAGCTCATGCAGCAGCTGCTTCAGCCAGAGCTCCGTCGTCTGGTGCTGGATGATGAACAGCATCTCGTCGTGGTGCTGCGGGTCGCTCACCGGATGCTGTGCCGTGAGGAGCTGGTCGAGCGCGAGATACGAGCCGTAGGTCATGCGGCCGGAGAGGTCCGTGACGATCCCGGACTCGAGTGCGCGTTCGTTCTCGGTGTGCATCCCGCGAACATATCACTTCCGTGCCGGTCGTCACAGACTTGTTATGTCCGGTCTCGGCTCACCTGCACGATCCGGAGACAGTTGCACGGGTATCTCCCCGATTCGGTCGTGCATCCGTGCCCGGCTCGTGCGCCCGTGCCCAGGTCTGCCCGCACGACCGGGGGACGGATTCGTGATGAGCGTCCCCAACTGGCTGGCGAGCTGGGCCCCGGCGGAGTCTCCCGCAGCACGATGCGGCGCCGTCCACGGCCTCAGTGCGTCGGCATCCGCCGTCGTGGACTGGGAAGGACGGGCGTCCTCACCCGGCGAGGCTCCCGATGAGGCGCCGGAGGCCGTACTCGAAGGCGCGGTCGACATCACCGCCGAGTCGGAACGCCCCGGACAGCTCCATCTGCAGGAATCCGGTGGCCCAGGCGGTGAAGAGACGCGCGGCGTCGAGGGCGTCCGTCTCGCCGACCGCGGTGGCGCAGGCGCGGATGACGGGGGCGGCGGAGCGTTCCAGGCTCTCGCGGGAGACCGCGGCGTTGAACATGAGGCGGAATCCCTCCGGGTGCGCGTGAGCGAAGGTGCGATAGGTCCGGGCGAGGGTGGAGAGGTCGTCGCCGGCCGCCTCGAGCCGGGTCGCGAGGGCATCGACGGATGCCGTGGCGACCGCGGCGCGCAGGGCCTCGCGATCGCGCACGCGCTTGTAGAGGGAGGGGGCGCGCACGCCCACACGCTCCGCGACCGCCTGCATCGTGAGACCCGCAGGACCCTCGGCCTCGATGATCTCCTGGCCGGCCGCGACGATGGCATCGATCGATGTGCGCTCGGGGGTGGGCATGGATCCTCCTCGATGGCTATTGACAGTAGCCATGATAGCTACGTAACGTAGCCATCGCAATCGCCCGAGAGGATCATCATGAAGCTCGCCCCCCACCTCCACCGCCTCGGCAACGACATCGTCGCCTCGTACCTCATCGACCTGCCCGAGGGCATCACCCTCGTCGACGCCGGGTTGCCCGGGCACTGGCATGACCTGCAGCGGGAGTTGGCCGCGATCGGGCGATCGCTGTCCGACATCCGCGGACTCGTGCTGACCCACGGCGACAGCGACCACATCGGATTCGCGGAACGACTGCGTCGCGAGTCCGGCGTACCGGTGTTCATCCACGGTGCTGATGCCCACCGCGTGCGTACCGGGGAGAAGCCGAAGACCCCGATGGGTCCTGCCCGGCTCGGTCCGATGCTCGGGTTCCTGGCCTACGGCCTCCGCAAGAGTGCGGTCCGCACGCGCCACGTCACCGAGGTGTCCGAGGTCGCGGACGGTGATGTGCTCGACCTCCCCGGGGCCCCGGTCGTCGTGGGGCTCCCGGGGCACTCGCCGGGGAGTGTCGCAGTGCACATCCCGGCGGTCCGCGCGGTGTTCGTCGGCGACGCTCTGACCACGCGGCATGTGCTCACGGGGGAGGAGGGCGCGCAACCGGCCCCGTTCACCGACGCGCCCGCGGAAGCCCTGGCCTCGCTCGACCGTCTCGCGGCGCTCGACGCCGAGTGGGTCCTTCCCGGCCATGGTGCGCCCTGGCACGGATCTCCCGCCGACATCGCCGCCGCGGTCCGCGCCCACGCCTGACCCTCGCCCCAGTCGGGCTCAATAACGCTCCTCCCCGCGGCTGCCGAGGTGCGTTTCGCGTCCCGCGACGGAGGCTCCGTGCGGGATCGAAACCGTGCCCGGTGGACCCACGCGAGGGGCGGAATCCGTCCCGCTGGGAGAGCTCGCCGGGGTGCGGGATCGAAAACGGGCGGGAAACGGTGTGCGGAGGTGCGAATTCCGTCCCGCACGGGTGCGGGGCGCGGGGGCGGGGCCGGGGTCAGGGGGAGAGGAGGGTGGCGGTGTCGGTCACGGTGATCTGCGGGGGATACAGGGACATGACCTGCACGGCGGCGACGTGGTTCTCGGCCGTGGAGCCGGCGCAGGCGTCGGCGGCGAGCGTCACCCGTGCCCCGGCATCCGCGGCGGCGAGAGCGGTGGACACGACGCAGCAGTCCGTGGACACACCCGCGAGCACGATCCGACCGCCGTTACCCACGATGGCCTCGAGCTCCTGGCCCCACTTGCCGAAGGTCGGCAGGTCCACGGTGGGATGAGGAGACAGGCCTTCCGCCTCGGGGACCAGCGCGTACAAGGGGTCGTCGGCGGGGCGGTCGGCGAACGGCCACGCGGCGAAGTACTCGCCCCAGGAGGTGGAGCGGTCGGCCGTCGGAAGCCACCGGGTCACGAGCACGCGCTCGCCGAAGGCGTCCGCGAGGCGCCGGATGTTCGTCATCGCGTCGGCGAAGAACGGCGAGCCCCACGCCGAGTCGGGCGACGCGAAGATCACCTGCGGGTCGATCACCACGAGCCAGCTCTCGGCTCCGGTGCCTGCCGCCTCCTGGGTCCCGGAGCCTGTCGAAGGGCTCACGACTCCTGCCGCCGGATCTTCCCCGCCCGCGCGAACCAGGTGACGAGGAATGACAGCACGAGGGCGACGAACACCCCGAGGTTCGCGTACGCCCAGTCCCCGTCCGTCCCGCCGACGAGGAACAGGAGGTATCCCTGCCAGTTGTTCCACGGTGCGGCGTCCGCGAAGCCGTTGAGGACGAGGCCCCAGCCGATCACGCTCGCGACGACCATGGTGCCGATCGAGGTCCAGTCCCAGGCGCCGTAGCGGCCGCGGCTGTCGAACAGGGCCGCCTCGTCGTAGTCCTTCCGACGACGCAGGATGTCGGCGATGAGGATGCCGGCCCAGGAGGCCAGCGGCACGCCCAGGGTGATGAGGAAGCTCTGGAACGGGCCGAGGAAGTCGGTCGCGAAGAACACCACGAAGATGGTGCCCGCGGTGAGGATCGCGCCGTCGATCGCCGCCGCCGACGGCCGCGGGATGCGGATGCCGAGGCTGAGCAGGGTCAGGCCGGAGGAGTAGATGCCGAGCACCGCGCCGGAGACGAGCGCGAGCACGGCCGTGAACAGGAACGGCACGAGGACCCAGACCGGCAGGATGCTCGCGAGCGCACCGATCGGATCCGCGGCGATCGCGTCCATGAGCTCGGCGTCCGATCCCGCGAGGAGCAGACCGAAGACGACGAGGATGACCGGTGCCACCGAGCCGCCGATGGTGTTCCAGGCGATGATCGCCCCGTCGGACGCGGTGCGCTTCTGGTAACGCGACCAGTCCGCGGCGATGTTGATCCAGCCCAGCCCGAATCCGGTCATCACCATGACGAGCGCGCCGACCACTTGGCCGATGCCGCCGTCCGGCCGGGCCAGCACCGCGGCGAGGTCGATGGTCGGCGCGGCGAGGATGATGTAGACGATCGTCACGACGCCGGTGATCCATGTCAGCACCGACTGCAGCCGCATGATCGTGTGGTAGCCGAGCACCGAGGCGGCGACGATCAGCGCCGCGACGATGACGGTGGCGAGGATCTTCAGCCAGAGGCTGTCGCCGTCGCCGCCGAGCTGCGTGATGACGGTCGCCGTCGCGAGCACCGCCATGATCGCGAGGAACGTCTCCCACCCGATCGACGTGAGCCAGGACACGATCCCTGGGACCTTCTGACCCTGCACGCCGAACGCGGCTCGGGAGAGCACCATCGTCGGCGCCGACCCCCGCTTGCCCGCGATCGCGATGAGGCCGCACAGCAGGAATGACACGACGATGCCGACGACCGACACCACCGTCGCCTGCCAGAACGAGATGCCGAAGTCGAGCACGAACGAGCCGTACGACATCCCGAACACCGAGACGTTCGCCGCGAACCACGGCCAGAACAGGTCGCGGGGCTGGGCGGTCCGCTCGGACTCGGGGATGATCTCGATGCCTGCACGCTCGATGAGAGCCGGCCTGATGTCGGTCATCCTCACATCCTGGCACTGTGTGGGCGCACTCCGCGCGGCCCGATTCAGCCGGCGAAGAAGGCCCCGGCCACGCGGGTCAGGTCGTGCAGGTCCGAGACCCCGGCGAGTTCGCGGGCGGAGTGCATCGAGAGTATCGGGATGCCCACGTCGACCGTGCGGATGCCGAGCCGGGTCGCGGTGATCGGGCCGATGGTCGAGCCGCACGGCACGCTGTTGTTCGAGACGAACTCCTGCGTCACCACCTCGGCCCGATCGCACCAGTTCCGCCAGGACGCGGCGCCGACCGCATCGGTCGCGTAGCGCTGGTTGGCGTTGAGCTTGAGGATGGGTCCGGAGCCGAGCACGGGCTGCACGACGGGATCGTGCCGGCCGATGTAGTTCGGGTGGACGGAGTGCCCCACGTCGCTGGACAGGCACCACGACGACGCGTACGCCTGGCGGCGGGCGGAACCGTCGGCGCCGAGCCTCTGGTAGAGCCTCTCCAGCACATCCTCGAGGAAGGGGCCCGCGGCGCCGGAGCGCGACTCGGAGCCGAGCTCTTCGTGATCGAACGCGGCGAGGATCGCGACGGGCGCGCCCGCGGCGGGCTCGTGAGCCGCAAGGGCCACGACGCCCGCGTGCACCGAGGCGAGGTCGTCGAGCCGGCCGGAGGCGAAGAACGCGTCGTCCTTGCCGAACACGGCACCCCGCGCGGCGTCGGAGACGACGACGTCGTACCCGCGGATCTCCGCCGCGGTCACTCCGGCGGAGTCGGCGAGCTCGCCCAGCACATCGGCCTCGGTCGGATCCCCCAGGCCCCACACCGGCTGCGTCTCGGTCTGCTTGTCGAGCGCGAGGCCGTTGTTGACGCCGCGATCGAGGTGGATGGCGAGCTGGGGGAGGCGCAGCAGCGCGCCGGTGTCGGCGAGGACGACCCGGCCGTCGGCGAGGGCCAGTCGGCCGGCGAGGCGCAGCTCCCGGTCGAGCCAGGAGTTCAGCAGCGGACCGCCGTACACCTCGACGGCGGCCTGCAGCCAGCCGCGTGCTCCGGTGGTCGGCTGCGGCTTGAGCTTGAAGCCGGGGGAGTCGGTGTGCGCCCCGAACACGTGCACGGGCGTCTTGGCGGTCGCATCCTCCGGCACCACCCACGCGATCGTCGCGCCGTCGCGGACCACGAGGTACCGGCCGCCGGGCTGCGCGGGCCAGGCGTCCTCCTCCTGCAGCCGCGCGAAGCCGGCCTCTTCCAGACGGCGGGCCGTCTCGGCGGCGGCGTGGTAGCTCGACGGCGAAGCGGCGACGAAGTCGGCGAGGTCCTCGGCGTGGGCGAGGGCGTCCGGGGTGACGGGCATGGCATGACCTTCCTGCGCGGGGTGTCCTTCGAGCGTAGTCGCGCCCGGTCACCGCGCCCTTCCCGGTCGGGGATAGGGTGGTGGCGATAGCGCCTAGGGTTCCGGGGTCTGCACCCGTCTGGTCCGAGCGGCGCCACGGTCCTCCTCCGCAGGAGGGCCGTCATCTGACAGGACAAAAGCCCGGAGGACCCGATTCGTCGCGCCCGCGGCGGAGGGAAGGGTCTGCCATGTCCGCTGTCGCTCTCGTCCTCGTCCTCGCCGCCGCGATCGCCCACGCGTCCTGGAACGTCATCGCGCACGGCATCAGCCGCGCCGGCTCGCCGTTCCTGTGGTGGGGTGCGGTCGCCAGCACCGCCGTCTGGATCGGGGCCGTGCCGTTCACGGGCGGACTCGGTGCGGCCGACCTCGGCTCGTTCGCACTCGGGGTCTCCGTCTCCGCGGTCCTGCACGTCGCCTACATGGCCGTGCTGCAGCGCGGCTACCGGGAGGGCAGCCTGTCGACCGTCTATGCGACGGCACGCGGCACCGGCCCCTTCCTCTCCGTGATCGTCGCCGTGCTCCTGCTCGGCGAACGCCCCTCGGCCCTGGCGCTCGTCGGCGTCGCCGCGGTGATCGCCGGTGTGGTCGCGATCGGGTTCGTCGACCGTCGTCCGGCGGGCAGCGGGCGCCGCATCGACCCCGGCCTGTTGTTCGGCGCCCTCACCGGCGTGGCGATCGCGGTCTACACGATCTGGGATGCTCACGCGGTGCGGGAATGGGAGCTGTCCCCGGTGGCGTTCATGGTCGGCACCACGCTGCTGCAGGTGCCGTTCTACTCCGTGGCGGTGCGCGGACGATGGGCTGCGGTCCTGGCGCTGGGCCGCACGCAGTGGCGGCGCATCCTGGCCTTCGGCATCCTGTCCCCGCTGTCGTACATCCTCGTGCTGACCGCGATCCAGATCGCTCCGGTGGCGCTCGTGGCACCGCTGCGGGAGGTCAGCGTCGTGCTCGTGAGTCTGTTCGGCGCCTTCGTCCTGCGGGAGTCCCAGCCGGGATGGCGGATCGGCGCCTCACTGATCGTCCTCGTCGGGATCGTGCTGCTCGCGCTCTGACGCCGCGGTTCAGCGGAAGGTGACGAGGCCGGCGTGGGCGGCCGTGACGAGGATCTGCACGCGGTCGCGCAGGTGCCACTTCGACATCATGCGACCGAGGTGGGCCTTCACGGTTCCCTCCGAGACGATGAGCGCCTTGGCGATCTCGGCATTGGACATGCCCTTCGCGAGGCACTGGAGCACTTCCTCCTCGCGCTCGGTGAGCGGTTCCAGGGTCTCCGCGGCCGCGGTGGGCGTGGAGTCGCGCACGTGGCGGATGAGCATCGACGCGATGCGGGGGGACAGCGAGCTCGCTCCCGCGAACACCTCGCGCACACCCGTGACGATCTCCTCCGCGCTGGAGTCCTTGAGCAGGTAGCCGGAGGCGCCGGCGCTCAGCATCGGCAGGACGGTGTCGCTGCCATCGAGCGTCGTCACGGCGAGGACGCGCACGTCGGGCCACCGCTCGGCGATCGCCGCGGTCGCCTCGATGCCGTTCATCTCCGGCATCTGGACGTCCATCATCACGACGTCCGGCTTCTCGCGCTCGACCGTCGTGAGGGCCTCCCGGCCGTCCTCTGCCTGCGCCACGACCGTGATCTCGGGCGCGCGCGACACGAAGTGCGACAGCGCGGAGCGGACCAGAGGATCGTCATCGACGATCACGACGCGGATTTCCTGCATGGAGGAAGCCTAACGGCGTGAAGCGGGCGCTCTGAGGATGTAGACCTTTGGCTATCGAGGTCTGGACGAACGCCAGATGTGCGCTCCGCGCGCCGCCGAGAAGATGAATACAGACATCGACAAACGGCACTAGAACGGAGGTGAATGTAATGACTTTCTGGCAGCAGGTTGGCAAGTTCTTTGGTCTCGTCCGCTAGAGTACCTGGCGAATAGGAGATAGTGAACCATGGCCTTCGACCATTCGATTCGCGGTTCCGCGGATTCGCTCCGACTGGTTCGAGGCGAGAAGCTCACTCCCATCGAGCGCATCGTCGTTCTGGCGATCATCTCCATCACCGTCGCCGTCGACGTCATCGGCCTCATCGTCGCCCCGGGTGTGAATCCCGCGGCCGTCCTGGTGAGCATCGCGTCGTCGGCAGTGTTCGCCCTCTATCTCTGGAAACCCCTCATCGCGACATGCGCCCTCGGCGTCGTGTTCGCCCTCTCTTTTCTGGCAGGAACCGAATCCCAGGTCTTGACCGCCGCCGCTGTCGCGGCCGGGCTGGTCATGCGACTCGGGTGGACCGCGTTGATCCTGTCCTACACGGGGGCCTTTCTCGTCTCTGCCGCTATCGTCGCCTTCGGCGATGCGGATTCCGGCGTGAACGTCGCCCTCTATCTCGTCTTCGCCGCAGTCGCGGGTGCCGTCGGCTTCGCCCTCCGATTGGCGTTCGCCCGCGGCAGCAGACTCGAGCGTCAGCTGGAGGCTGCGGCCGAGCAGGAACGGGAAGCCGTCCTCGCCGAGCGACGATGGATCGCCGGCGAGTTGCACGACAGCATCGCGCACCACCTCACGGTGGTGTCCCTGCACGTGCAGATGCTCGAAGACCCCGACGCCAGCGACGGCTCCCGGGAGGCGATCCGTGTCGCCGCCCGCAAGGCCATGACAGACCTCCGCTTCGTGATCGACCTCGCCGACGACGGCCCGCGAGCTGCGGGCATGCCGACGGGCGACCTCGTCGCTGCGGTCGAGGAGGCGCAGGCCGAGTTCGAAGCAGCAGGGCACGATGTCATCCTCGACGGCGACCCCGGCGACGAACGGATCCCTCGTGCCGTCGAGATCGTGCTCGCGCGGATCGTGCGCGAGTCGGCCACGAACGTCCTGAAGTACGCAGGTCCCGGCACCGTCGAGATCCGTCTCGCGGTGGACGACGACAAGGCCCACCTGTCGTTGCGCAGCCCGCTGCCCACGACGCCGCGTCGTGAGCTCTCCTCCAGCCGGACCGGGCTCGGGCGCATGGCCGAACGCGTCATGGGCGCCAGTGGCGAGTTCAGCGCCGGTAAAGTGGACGGACACTGGCTCGTGTCCGCCGTGTTGCCGGTGGTGTGAGCCCCGCGTATCCTGAGATGAAGCCCGTGATCCCGGGCCTGAGACCGTAGACGAAAGTCTACGAGTGTCTCGACATTCGGCACTTCAGCGGCCGCGCGGAGCCGACATATCCTGAAGGCTCCCCAGATAAAGCGTCCCCAGCGCTGCGATCGCGGGCGCGATCTTTCTGGCTTCTTAGACTCCCGCGCCCGCGGTCGCGAATCTGTCTCCGGGTCTCATCCGCCCACCGCTCTCATGAAGTGCCCGTCCGTCGATCTCCCGGACGCCGCCACCGTGAAGCGCACCACCTCACTGAGGTAGCGGTCTTCCGACGCTTCGAAGATGCGCCCCTCCGCGTCCCTGGACGTCCGCGTCAGCCGCAGGATGGGCGTGCCGCGAGGCACGCGCAGAAGCGCCGAGTCCTGATCATCGGCGGCCACGGCATCGATCACGTGCTGCAGGGTGACGATCGGGTGTCCGACCGACGCGAGGTGCTCGGTGATCGACACCTCGTCGAGGTCCACCTCGAACAGCCGGCGCCCGACGTCCTCGGTGTAGGCCAGGCGCTCCAGCATGGTCGGCCGCCCGTCGAGCAGCCGCAGTCGTACCACGCTCACGATCGTGTCGTCGGGTCCGACGCCCAGTGCCGGTCCGAGATCGCCCGCGCGTCGCAGGCTCAACTCCTGCGTCTGCGCGCCCGGCGTGACGCCGAGATCCCGCGCCCAGCGGGTGAACGGGACCGAGACGTCGACCGCCTGATTCGCCTTGCGCGCCACCACGCGGGCAGGGCGCCCCCGACCGGTCTCGATCAACCCCTCGGCGCGGAGGGCCGCCAGCGCGTTGCGGATCGGACCCCGCGACGTGTGCCAGCGCTCCGCGAGCTCCGCCTCCGTGGGTACGTCGTCGCCGGGCCGGAGCGTGCCGTCGACGATCCGCGCGCGCAGGTCGTCGGCGATCTGGGTGTACACAGGTTCGGCCACATAGGTACATTACTTCGTCTGCCGCTCCCGGAGTCCCCGTGTTGTAGGGCCGTTCATCCAAGAGAATCGCGGGTGAACGCCGCCTGAACTCTTCCGAGATAGGTATACATGTCGGCCCGAGGGCTGGGAGAGTCGTCCCTGGATCACTCCTCCCACCCTGAAAGGTCCTCATGAAGCTCCGCGCTCTCCCCGCCCTCGCCGGCGCTGCGATCCTCGCGTTCGGCCTCGCCGCCTGTTCCGGATCGGCCGATGCCACCGACGCCCCTGGCGACGCACAGTCCGCCGGTGGATTCGCCGTGGACGAGAACACCCTCGTCTTCGGCGTCGTCCCCGACTCGGTGGACACCGAGACGAACTACCAGCCGCTCATGGACTACATCGCCGAGGTCACCGGCAAGAGCGTCGAGTACCACGAGTCGACCGACTACGCCGCGCTCATCGAGGCCGCCGTCGCCGGCAAGGTCGACGTCGCCTCGTTCTCGGGGTTCACCTACGTCACCGCGACCAACAACGGCGCGAAGCTCACCCCGATCTCCTCCATCGTGACCGAGGAGGGCCAGGAGCCCGGCTACTACTCGCAGGCGATCGTGCCGGCGGACAGCGACATCTCCAGCCTCGAGGACTTCGCGGGCAAGAAGGTCTGCTTCGTGGACCCCTCGTCCACCTCCGGCTACCTCTTCCCGTCGTACAACCTCCTCGAGGCGGGCGTCGACCCGAAGACCGACATCACGCCCGTGTTCGCGGGCAAGCACGACGTGAGCGTGCAGAAGGTCGGCGAGGGCGTCGAGTGCGAGGCCGGCTTCGCCGAGGACTCCGAGGTCGAGAAGTCCGACAAGGTGAAGGTCATCGCCGAGACTATGGTCCCGGGTGCTCCGCTCGTCTACTCGTCGTCGCTGCCGGACGACGTGGCGAAGCAGCTCGTCGACGCCCTCGGCGAGGTCACCATCGACGACATCATCGCGGCGGGCATCGACAGCGCGGACTCCGACGCGTTCCGCAGCGTGTTCTTCGCCACTAAGCCGGTGGACGACGCGTACTACGACCTCATCCGCGACATCTGCGCCGAGACTGACGCCGAGCAGTGCCAGGGCTGACGCCCCGCGCCTGACGACAGGAGAAGCCATGACCGCGGCATCCGACACCCTCATCCGCCTCGCCGGCGTCACGAAGACCTTCGGCAGCACCACCGCCCTCAAGGACGTCACGCTCGAGGTGGCGCGGGGAGAGATCGTCGTGCTGCTCGGGCTCTCCGGTTCCGGCAAGTCCACGCTGCTGCGGCATCTCGACGGCCTGGAGCTGCCCAGCTCCGGGTCCGTCGAGGTGCTCGGCGCGTCCGTGCCTTCGATGAAGGGCCGGGCGCTGCGACAGCTCCGCAGCAGCGTGGGCTTCATCTTCCAGCAGTTCGAGCTCGTACCATCGCTGACCGTTCTCGAGAACGTGCTGACCGGGTCGCTCTCGCGGATGCGCGGCCCGCGGCTCGGGCTGTGGAGCTACCCCCGCGCGGCGAAGCTGACCGCGCTGGAGCACCTCGACCGCGTCGGCCTCCTCGACCGCGCCTACCAGCGCAGCGACACCCTGTCCGGTGGCCAGCAGCAGCGCGTGGCCATCGCCAGGGCCCTCATGCAGAAGCCGGCGATCCTCCTGGCCGACGAGCCCGTCGCCTCCCTCGACCCGGAGTCGAGCGAGCAGGTGATGGCCCTCATCCGCGAGATCGCCGCCGACGAAGGACTCACCGTCGTGTGCAGCCTGCACCAGGTCGACCTCGCGATCAGCTGGGCCGACCGGATCGTCGGGCTCCGGCACGGCGAAGTCGTCCTGGACACTCCGACGGACGGACTCACCAAGGCCGAGGTGATGGAGATCTACGGCCGCGTCGCGACGACCACGGCCGAGATCCGCGCCGTGCAGGTGGAGCTCGTCGATGCCGTGACCACGGTGGCGGCGTCATGACGGCGGTGGAAGCCTCGACGCGGGGCGCTTCGACAGGCTCAGCGACCCACGGAGGCGGCGCAGCGAACCAGCGAAGGGGGAGCGTCGCGGAGCGCGCGCCCAAGCGGACGCTCTCGGCGGAGCGCATCGCCGCCGGCCTCACCCTCGTCGTCCTCGTCGTGCTCGGGATCCTCGCGGTGCGCGATGTGGGCATCTCGATCCCCGCGATGGTGCAGAGCTGGGGCAACGCGGAGAACTTCCTCGCCCGGGTCGGCGGACTCTCCTTCCCGGCGCCGGCCGACCTCGCCTGGCTCATCGCCCTGACCGTGGGCCTCGTGCTCGTCGGCACGCTGCTGGCGGCCGTGCTCTCCGTGCCCCTCGCCTTCCTCGCCGCCGCCAACACCACCCCGGGCGCCGGGTGGCGCGCGGCCGCCCGGTTCCTCGGCGTCCTCACCCGCGCCCTGCCGGACGTCGTGCTGGCCATGGCGTTCGTGCTCATGTTCTCGCTCGGCACGCTGCCGGGCATCCTCGCCATCGGCATCCACTCGATCGGCATGATCTCCAAGATGTTCGCGGATGCCATCGAGCAGATCGACGAAGGGCCGCGTCTCGCGATCCGCGCCGCCGGTGGCTCGAAGCTCCAGGAGTTCACCGCGGGCATCCTCCCGCAGGTGCTGCCGAGCTGGGTGGCCACCGTGCTGCACCGCAACGACATCAATCTGCGCGGGAGCGTCGTGCTCGGCTACGTGGGCGTCGCCGGCCTCGGGCTCGAGATGTCGTATGCGTTCAAGGCGCTGAACTACGGCAAGGGGCTCGGGATCGCGCTGGTGATCTTCGTGCTCTGCATCGTGATGGAGATCGTCTCGAGCACGGTGCGCGGCGCGATGCTCGGCGAGCAGAAGCACACCCGGTCGTGGATGGACCGCATCGTGCACCCGCGCCTGCCTCGGCGGTCGCAGGCGCCCGCCGACGGCCGCCCGGCGTGGGCGGCGAGCCCGGAGACCGCGGTGCGTCGTCCGTGGACCGCGCAACGCATGCGCCACACCGCCGCCGGGATCGTCGCGGTCCTCGTCGTGGTCGGCAGTGTCGTCGTGAGCCAGATCACCTGGTCCGACCTGTTCACCTTCTGGGCGAAGCTGCCCGACGTCGCCGCCCGTTTCTGGCCGCCGTCGTTCGGCAGCTACGACACGGTCGCGATGCTGGAGGCCATGCGGGAGACCGTCGCCATCGCGCTCGCCGCCACCGTCCTCACCCTCCTGCCCTCGCTGCTGCTCGGCTCGTTCGCCGCGCGCAACGTGGCCCCGCATGCCGCAGGGCGCGGCACCGCCCGTCTGCTGCTCGTCGGCATCCGCGGCATCCCCGAGCTGATCCTCGCCATCGTCCTCGTCGTCATCACGGGTCTCGGCGCGCAGGCCGGCGTCATCGCGCTCGCGATCGGCGGGATCGGTTTGCTCGGCAAGCTCATCGCCGACTCCTTCGAGGAGGTCGACCGCGGGCCCGAGCGCGCGCTGCGGGCGGTGGGCGCCACACGGATGCAGACGTACACGTCGGCCACGCTGACACAGGGCACCCGAGCCCTCATCGGGCACAGCTTCTACATGCTCGACACCAACATCCGCGCGGCCACGATCCTCGGCATCGTCGGCGGCGGCGGGGTCGGCTACTACCTGCTGAACGCCAGCCAGGGTTCGCGCTACGAGACCGTCACCGCGATCGTCCTGATGATCCTCGTCACCGTGCTCGCGGTCGAGGGGCTCGCGATGTGGATGAGGAAGGTGTTCCGATGACCGGGGCGAAGCAGAATCCCGACCTCGTCGTGGTGGGGGCCGGCATCGTCGGTCTCGGCGCCGCCTTCGCCGCCGTGCGCCGCGGGCTCCGGGTCGTCGTCGTCGAGCGCAGCGCCGCCCCGACCGGCGCCACGATCCGCAACTTCGGCCACCTCTGCATCGGCGCGCAGGGCGGAGAGGCACGGCGGTACGCGGATGCGTCCCGTGAGCTCTGGCTGCAGCTCGCCCGCGACGCGGGGTTCTGGCTCCGCGAGTCGGGCACCCTCGTGGCCGCGCGCCACGAGGACGAGCTCGCCGTGCTCTCCGCGGCGGCGCAGGACGGCGGCATCCGGATGCTGGAGGCCGCCGAGCTCCTCCGCCGTGCGCCGCTGCGCCGGGACGGGCTCGTCGGTGGTGCCCTCATCGAGGCCGACCTGCAGACGGACCCGCGCACGGCGGCGACCGCGATCGTGCGCTACCTGACAGCCCAGGGCGTCGAATTCCGCTTCCGCACCGCCGTGACGGCCCTCGGCGCGGGACGGGTGGAGACCACGCGCGGGGCGATCGACACCGGGGCGGTGGTCGTAGCCGTGAATCATGACATCGACCAGCTGCTTCCCGAGATCGCGGAACGGCACGGGGTGGTGCGCTGTGCGCTGGACATGATGCGGGCGGCCGTCTCCTTCCCTCGACCGTTGACCGCGCCCCTGCTGACCGGCTGGTCCCTCATCCGGTACGGGAGGTTCGCCGACAGCCCCGAGGCCCGCACCCTCCGCGAGCGCCTGCACGCCGAACGCCCCGACCTCGCGGCCCTCGATCTCAACCAGATGTACACGCAGATGCCGGACGGCACGCTCATCCTCGGCGACTCGCACGTCACCGACGCGGCCCCCTCGCCGTTCCAGCCGGAAGCCGCCTTCACCGCGTTCCTCGATGAGGCCGAAGCCCTCTTCGAGGGGACGGCGCCTCGGGTGATCGAGCGCTGGCAGGGCGTGTACGCGAAAGCCCCCGGCGAGTTCCTCGTCGACCGCGGAGATGACGGTGCCCTCGTGCTCGCCGCGACCACCGGCATCGGCATGACCTGCGGCCTCGGGCTCGCCGACCTGAACTTCACCACCGCCCTCGGCGGCACCCCTGCTCTGGAAGGAACACCATGACCACTCCGATCGAACTCGTCGTCCTCGACATGGCCGGCACCACCGTCGTGGATGACGGCGTGGTGGAGCAGGCGTTCCAGCGCGCCGCCGAGCGCACCGGCGTCGCTGCGCGGCTGCCCTGGGAAGACGCCCTGGGCTACGTCAGGGAGACGATGGGGCAGTCCAAGTTCGACGTCTTCCTCCATCTCGCGGGCAGCGATGCGAGCGCGGCGCGGCAGGCCACCGCGGCGTTCGAGACCGCATACGCCGAGATCGTCGCCGAGAGCGGCGTCGCGGAGATCCCTGGAGCGGCGGACGCGATCCAGGGGCTGAAGGACGCGGGGCTGACCGTCGTCCTCACCACCGGATTCGCTCCGGTCACGCGACAGGCGCTCATCGACGGGCTCGGGTGGGGAGGACTCGTCGACCTCGCGCTCTCCCCGGTCGATGCCGGCCGCGGACGCCCCGCGCCCGACCTCGTCCTCACCGCCCTTCTGCGCACGGGAGCATCCGCGGTGCAGGCCGTCGCCGTCGCCGGCGACACCGTGAGCGACGTCGCGTCGGGCCGCCGTGCGGGTGCCGGCTTCGTGGCGGGCGTGCTCACCGGGGCGCACGACCGGGCGGCCCTGAGCGGAGCCGGGGCCCACGCCGTGCTCTCCGACGTCACGGCTCTGCGTGGGGCTCTGGCCCAGCGCGAACTCCTTCCTGCCGTCGCCTCCGTCTGAGGGTCGGGTCATGGGAACGCTGCTCATCCGCCCACCCGGTCACCGGAGGGACGTCGCGCTGCGCCCCGCCGCCACCGCGATGGTCTGGATCGGCGAGGGCCACCCGCACGAGACGATCGCGGTCCCCGGGGTCGCACTCGGGGACCGCGACGTGCTCGTCGCGGTGGAGATGTCGACGATCTGCGGATCGGACGTGCACACCGTGCAGGGGCGGCGGCCCGCGCCCGC
This sequence comes from Microbacterium sp. LCT-H2, assembly GCF_001866135.1. Taxonomy (GTDB): domain Bacteria; phylum Actinomycetota; class Actinomycetes; order Actinomycetales; family Microbacteriaceae; genus Microbacterium. The sequence goes on along the minus strand of NZ_MODW01000003.1, from coordinate 328,486 downwards.
CCCTCTCGTCCTCGGGCACGAGAGTGTCGGGCGGGTCATCGCGATGGGCGACGACGGTGCGGAGGCGGTGGACGGCACCCCGCTGCGCATCGGCGACCGCGTGGTGTGGTCGGTCACGGTGTCGTGCGGCACCTGCGACCGCTGTCGGCGGGGCCTCACGCAGAAGTGCCGCGACCTCGGCAAGTACGGCCACGACCGGGTCGGCGCCCACGGCGACCTGGCCGGGGCGTTCGCGAGCCACGTGCAGCTGCGGGCCGGTACCGCGATCGTGCGCGTGCCGGAGGCGCTGCCCGCCGCGGCGCTGGCTCCGGCCGGCTGCGCGACGGCGACCGCGTGGGCCGCTGTGGCGAGGGCCGCCCGCGACATCGATCTCGACGGCGCCGCGGTGCGCGTCCACGGCGCGGGACTGGTGGGGGTCAGCGCCGCGGCGATCGCGGCCGAGCAGGGTGCCGTCGTCGAGGTCCGGGATCCGGACGACGATCGCCGGGCCTTCGCCTCCCGTTTCGGGGCCACCGCGCTCGACCGCGACCCGGACGTGGTCATCGAGGCATCGGGGCATGCGGTGGGGGAGGCCCTCGCCGGCGTCGCCGTCGGCGGCACGGTCGTCCTCGTCGGCAGCGTCTTCCCGGCCGCACCGGTCCCGCTGGACGCGGAGGATCTCGTCCGCCGGCTCGTCACGGTGGCCGGCGTGCACAACTACCGCGCCGACGACCTCGCGGCGGCGGCGTCGTTCCTCGCGGGTCGCGGGCGCGCATATCCGTTCGCCGAAGCCGTGGGCAGCGTGCGACCGCTGCTCGACATCGACGCCGCCCTCACGGACGCCGCGGCGCCGAGCGCCCCGCTGCGGGTGGGGCTGGTGCCGGGGCGCTGAGCCCTCAGTCGGACCCGGTGCGCCGGGGACCTGCCGGGTGCAGCCCTTCGGCGTGGAAGGCGAGCAGCCGCACCGCGGCGTCGACGCTCGCGGACAGGATCTCGTCCGGGTCGCCGGTCAGGGCCAGCCTCCGGTGCCCGGCGTCGTCGGCGGTCGCCCAGCCGAGGTACACCGTCCCCGCGGGGTGGCCGCCCTCGGGGCCCGGTCCGCCCACACCGGTCGTCGAGACGCAGATGTCGGCGTCGAAGAGCTCGCGCGCCCCGCTGGCGAGCTGCTCGGCGCAGGCGGCGGAGGTCGGGTCGGTCCCCGGGGTCAGTCCCAGCACCCTCTCCTTGACTTCCGTGAAGTACGCGACGATGCCGCCGGCGAACCAGCCCGAGGCTCCCTCGCCCGCACCGATCGTGTTCGCGAGGCGTCCGGAGGTGAGCGACTCCGCCACGCTCACGCGCAGACCACGACTGCGGGCGAGCTCGCCCAGGTGTTCGAGGTCGGGGGTCTCGTTCGGTGCGGTCATCGGGGCGCTCCTCTCGTCGGTTCCCCTACGCTACGGACCCGGCGGCGCCGAGTCGCAGGGGATTGACAACGGCGTCCGCGTCAAGCCCCTGGAGGGCCATCGTCCCGGGCGCCATCGTCGAGGGAGTCACAGCGACGAAGGAGGCGGACATGGCGGAGGATGCGCGGGACACCGCGGGAATGCGGGCGGTCTTCTGGACCTGGGCGGGGATCATCGGCGTCGGACTCGCCGTGATGATCGGCCTGCCGCTGGGAGGGCGATGACGATGGGCTCGCGGATCAAGGACCACGCCCTCAGCCTCTTCTTCCTCGCGCTCTTCGTGCTGGCTCTGGCCGGCCAGGCCGTCGCCGGGTACTTCCGGAACAACGACGAGCTCCTCGACCACGGGCAGCCCACGATCGGCCTCGGCGACTTCCTCTGGTCCTCGGACTTCGCCGTGGACGTCGCCGAGAACTGGCAGTCGGAGTTCTTGCAGTTCTTCCTCTTCATCGCCGCGACGATCTGGTTCGTGCAGAAGGGGTCGCCGGAGTCGAAGAAGCCAGGCGACGAGGGGCCGGGCAGCGATGCGGATCAGCTCGTCGGCGCGCACGCCCGCCCGGACTCTCCGCGGTGGTCCCGGGCGGGCGGGTGGCGAGCGGCGGTGTTCGGCAACTCGCTGCTGCTCGTGATGGGGGCGGTGTTCGTGCTGTCCTGGTTCGCGCAGTCGCTCGCCGGGACAGTGGTCATGAACGAGGAGAACGCGATGCACGGCCTCGCCGCGATCAGCTGGGGCGACTACGTGACCAGCTCCGACTTCTGGGACCGCACGCTGCAGAACTGGCAGTCCGAGTTCCTCGCGGTCGGGACGATGGTCGCGTTCGCGATCTACCTCCGCCAGCGGGGGTCAGCGGAGTCGAAGCCCGTCGGCACACCGCACCATCAGTCGTCCCGGGAGTCCGACTGAGACCGCTCGTCGTTGACGTCGGCCTGCGAGAACCGCTCGTCGTCGGCGTCGTAGCCAGGACGTGCCTCCTGCAGCGGCTGGTCGGAGTACTCGCCGCCCTGGCGTCCGCCGAACGGACGGCCGTGGTCGGCGAACTCCTCGCGGGCGAAGACCAGCTCCCACGGGCCCACCGTGAAACGCGATCCGGTACGCAGCGTCTCGGTGCGCTCGCCGGGGTGGGTCGCGTCGGCGTCAGGGTTCGAGTTCATCTCGCCGTCGGCGTGCAGGGTCACGACGTACTCGTCGCGGTCGTCGTGCACGACCGTCGCATGGACGGGCTCGGTGTCGGCCAGGCGCAGCTCGTTCCCGGCGGCGGAACCGATGCGGACCTCCTCCACATCGAGCGCGAACTCCGTGCGCTCGTCGTCGCGCCGCACGCGCAGTCGCGGGTTGCCGGCGCCGCGCTCGGCGTGGGTGGTGCCGGGCGTGTAGCCCTCCTCGGGACGGTCGTCGATGTGGCGGTCAGTCATGGCGGTGCCCTCCTCGGGTGTCGATGCTTCGAGGCTAATCGCCGCGCGGATCGTGCGCAGGGCCTTGACTTCGGCCGCCGCGTCGCTCTTGCAGACGGATTTGCCGTGCGCCCCGTCCGAGGGCTTACCCTCTACCCATAGGCCGATCCCGGCAGTGTCTGCCGGGCTGAGGACCACCCGACCGAGGAGCATCACCCGATGGGCAAGTTCATCTACGAAGGCAGCGTGAAGACCGAGATCGAGGATCGGGCGCTCACGCACCTGCAGCTCGTCATCACGGCCAAGCTGCGTCGCGGCGAGCCTTTCCCGTTCAGCTGGCGCGAGGACGCCGGCGTCGGGGGCGGCCGGACCACCGTCTGGATCCAGCCGGGCAGCTCGCTCGTCTTCAAGTACTTCGGCAGCCGCCAGCCCGCCGTCAACCGGGCCTGGGTCGAAGCGCTCGCCTTCACCGCGAACTCCCCCAGCGGGCTCTACCTCGTCCCGGAGCCCGCCGAGGGCGCCGAGCCCCCGCACGGCGACGTCCCCTCCGCCGGCTGACACCTGCTGTCGCGGAGACCGCCCCGGGCTGTCAACCCCCTGCCGTCCCTCCTCCGGAGCCACGAGGCTCGATCACGACCTGATCGACAGCCCCATGACAGGAGGAGCGGACATGACCGACACCACCCGCGACGGCGGCCTCACCGACCCCCGACACGCCCACCACGAGGACGGCTTCCCGGCGCAGAGCCAGGACCAGCCGGGCTTGACCGAGAAGACCACCCCGGAGCCGGACCACGGCGAGCAGTCCTACGTCGGCCACGGGCGGCTCGAGGGGCGGCGCGCTCTCATCACCGGTGGTGATTCCGGCATCGGCCGCGCCGTCGCCATCGCGTTCGCCCGTGAGGGAGCCGACGTGGCCATCGTGCACATGCCCGAGGAGCAGGCGGACGCGGAGGAGACGCTCGCGCTCGTCCGCGAAGCCGGTCGCACCGGCGTCAGCATCCCCGGCGACGTCCGCGCGGAGGCCTTCGCGACCGACGCCGTGCACCGCGCGCGCCGCGAGCTCGGCGGCCTCGACGTGCTCGTCCTCAACGCGGCCTATCAGCACGACATCGACGGCTTCGAGAACCTCGACACCGAGAAGATGCGCCGCGTGTTCGACACGAACCTCGCCGGCCTCGTGTTCTCGGCCCGTGCCGCCTTCCCCGACCTCGAGCCCGGATCCAGCATCATCGTGACCTCGTCGGTGCAGTCGGCGCAGCCGTCGCCGGGACTCATCGACTACGCCATGACGAAGGCGGCGCAGGTCGCGTTCGTCAAGGCGCTCGCGGAGGAGGCCGGGCCGCGCGGCGTGCGCGTCAACGCCGTCGCACCGGGTCCGATCTGGACGCCGCTGATCCCCGCGACCGGATGGGGGCCGGAGCGCCTGGAGACGTTCGGTCAGGACACCCCGCTCGGACGCGCGGGGCAGCCCGCGGAACTCGCCGGTGCTTACGTGTACCTCGCCTCGGCGGAGTCGTCGTACGTATCCGGCGCGGTCCTCGCGGTGACGGGTGGCAAGCCGCTCTGATCCGCGCGAGGACGGCGCAGGCGGCGGGGAGGCAGGGCCCCGCCGCCTAAGCTTGTCTGGTGCAGAGACCCGCGGCTTCCGGACCCCTCGTGGGCGTCGCGCTCGTCATCGGATCCTGCCTCTCGCTGCCGTTCGGCGCCGCCGTGGCCGCGCAGCTCTTCCCCGTCCTCGGACCGTGGGGCGTGACGTCGCTCCGCGTCGCGATCGCCGCGCTGCTGCTGGTCGTCATCGTGCGCCCACGGCCCCGTGCCTGGACCCGGTCGCAGTGGCTCGCCGCCGTGCTGTTCGGGGTGTCCCTGGCCGCGATGAACGGGTTCTTCTACGCGGCCATCGACCGCATCCCCCTGGGGCCGGCGGTGGCCATCGAGTTCCTCGGTCCGCTCGTGCTCGCCGCCGTGCTGACCCGCCGTCTCGCCGACGCGGTCTGGGTGGGCGTGGCCCTGCTGGGCATGGCGCTGCTCGGGGTCGACGGCCTCGTCGGCGCCGAACCCCTCGACCCGCTCGGCGTCGTCTTCATCCTCATCGCAGCCGGATTCTGGGTCATGTACATCCGGATGAGCGCGCGTGTCGGCGCCCTCATCCCCGGCAGCAGCGGGCTCGCGATGGGACTCGTCGTCGCGGCCGTGCTCCTCATCCCCGTGGGCGTGCCCGCGGCGGCGACGGTGGCGCTGGACCCGCAGCTCCTCGTGCTCGCCGCGGTCACCGCGGTGCTGTCGTCCGTGATCCCGTACAGCTTCGAGCTCGCGGCGCTCCGACGGCTCCCGCAGCGGGTGTTCGGCGTGCTGCTGAGCCTGGAGCCCGCGTTCGCGACCCTCGCCGGGTGGCTCATCCTCGGACAGGATGCCACGCCGCTGCGGCTGCTCGCGGTGGCGCTCGTGATCGCCGCGAGCGTGGGCACGACGCTGGGCGTGCGCCGCGATCGGAGGGGCGACGGCCCCGCGGGGCCGTTCACCGCGCCGATCCCGCTTCCCGACTGACGCCCCTCCGATCGGGTGGCTCTCACGCCCGGACGGCCACCGGCTGCGGCAGCGGGTAACGGCGGCGAAGGATCACTCGCTGCACGAGGGTCCACACCACCGTGACCGTGAGGTAGAGCGCGGCGGCCAGGGGGACGAAGGCCGCGAAGACCGCGGTGAGGTAGTGCAGCGCCGCCATCATCCGGAGCACGCCGGGGGAGCTGAGCGGGGAGTCGTCGCCCTCGACGGGCGCCGGTCGGAACACCCGCCGGGTGACCTCGGCGACGGCGATCATCACGGCCAGCAGCACGCCGAAGACCGCGAACGTCGCCGGGGTCGCGGTGCCGCCGAACAGGGCAGACACCAGGCTCGTGCCGAGCGGGGCGCCGAAGAGGTCGTGGGTGAGCAGCTCGTTCGGGTGCCCGGCGATCTCCGGTCGCAGGAACAGCGTGTAGAGCAGGCCGACGACCGGTGCCTGCGCCAGCACGGGCAGCATCCCGGCGAAGGGCGAGGTGTTCTCGGCGCGGTAGAGCGCCATCATCTCCTGCTGCAGGCGCTCCGGGTTCTTCCGGTGGCGCTGCTGCAGCGCGCGCAGCTTCGGGGCGAGGCGGGCCCTGGTCTGCTCGGCCCGGGCCTGCGAGATGCCGACGGGGATGAGGAGGGCGCGCACGAGGAGGGTCACGAGGACCACGGCGAGGGCGGCGGCGGAGGGGCCGGCGAGGGGTTCGAGAAGGGTGGAGAGGCCGTTCAGGGCACCGTAGGCGGCGTCCAGGAGCGCGGCGAGGGGAGGGAAGGCGAAGATGTCCACGGGACGGTCCGTTCGATGAGGTCGGGAAGGGTCGGCGAAGGCCGCGCGGTCCCGGTCGGACGGACTACGCGGCGGTCGCGACTCCCGGCGCTCGCGGACGAGGGTGTCCTGCGGCATCCGGATCGCTCTGCGGGAGGAGCGTTCCGACATCGATCGCCCGCAGCGGGTGCGGGGCATCGGCGGAGGTCTGGTGGCGCACGCTCAGCGCGAGCGCGAGCGTGAGGACCGTGACGGCGAGCATCGCGATGGCGAGGCCGAGCGCGGCGGCATCCGGCATCGTCACGAGGCCGATCGCGGCCGCGACGAAGCCGAGCATCTGCCCGAACCACTCGCTCATGCCGCGAGCTTACCCCGTTCGAATCGCCTGAATTGCTGTATCCGGGCCGCCGATGGAGCCATTCAGGCGATTCGAAGGGCGTACGGTCGGGGTATGGCGACAGAACTTCTAGGAGTCGAGCAGCCGATCGTGCTGGGGCCGTTCGGGGGGAGCTCATCCGTGGAGCTGACGGCGGCGGTCAGTGCCGCCGGTGGGCTGGGATCGTACGGGCTGTACGGCTACGACGGCGACCGGATCCGCTCCGTCGGGGCTGAGCTGCGCCGAGCCACGGACCGGCCCTTCGCCCTGAACATCTGGCTGCCGCTGGGGGACGAGGTCGCGGCGAACCCGCAGCACGCGGTCTTCGCCCAGGCGCTGGAGCCGTTCTACGAGGCCGTCGGGGTTCCGGTGCCGGCCCGCCCCGAGCGCTACACCCCCGACCTCGACGAGCAGCTCGACGCGGTGTGGGAGGTCGCCCCGGCCGTGCTGAGTGTGGTGTTCGGGGTGCCGTCCGCTGCTCTCGTCGCCGAAGCCCGCGACCGCGGCATCCGCGTCGTGGGCACCGCCACCACCGTCGCGGAAGCCGTCGCGCTCGCCGAGGCCGGCGTCGATGCGGTCGTCGCCTCGGGAGCCGAGGCGGCCGGGCACCGGGTGTCGTTCCTCCGCCCCGCGGCCGAGTCGCTCGTGGGAACCGTCGCGCTCGTGCCGCAGGTCGTGGACGCCGTCGACGTGCCCGTCATCGCCGCCGGCGGGATCGCGGACCGCCGCGGGGTCGCTGCGGCCTTCGCCCTCGGTGCCTCCGGCGTGCAGGTGGGGACGGCGTTCCTCGCGACCGCCGAGTCCGCCGCGACGACCGCGCACCGCGACGCCATCCGGAGCACCGCCGCCGACGAGACCGTGCTGACCAGGGCGATGAGCGGACGCCTCGCCCGCGGAGCCCGCAACCGCGCCGTGCGGGCGATCGAGGCGAGCGGCACGATCGCCCCGTTCCCGATGCAGAACTGGCTCACCGGACGCTTCCGCGCGGCGGCAGGAGAGCAGAACCTCGGCGAGCTGCAGTCGCTGTGGATGGGGCAGGCCGCCCCTCTCGCCCGGGGGACCACCGCTGCCGAGGTCTTCGCGGAGCTGGCAGCCGGAGTCCCCGGCCGGTGAAGAACGCCAGGTTCCTGGCTAGAATGGCATCATGTCCACGCAGAACGTCTTGGAAGCGCGCAACAACCTCTCGCGCCTGATCGCCGAGTCCCAGGCGGGTGAGGACGTGGTCATCACGAAGCGGGGCACTCCGGTCGCCCGTCTGGTGCCCATCGGGCCGGTCGACGTGGTGCGGAGCGGCCGCCTCCTCGTCGAGTGGATCGAACAGCATCCGCTTCCGCCGCGGCTCGCACGGAGCGCCGAGGAGCTGGACGCGCAGGTCGCCGAGAACCGGGACGCCTGGGAATGATCTATCTCGACTCGTGCATCCTCATCTACGCCATCGAGGACCGCGGTCCGAGGGGGGATGCCGTGCGGCACGCGCTCCGCGACGTCGATGACGAGGTGGCGTCGAGTCCGCTGGCGCTCCACGAATGCCTCGTGCTCCCCGCCCGCGAGCGCAATCCGGAGCTCCGTGACCGGTACCTGGCTCTCTTCGAGCGGATGGAGATCGTCGCGCTCGATACGGCCGCGTTCGTCCGATCGGCCGAACTCCGGGCCGACTTCGGCCTGAAGACCCCGGACGCGCTGCACCTCGCCGCCGCCCAGCTGTCGGGGTGCACGGAGCTGTGGACGAACGACAGGCGCCTCGCCGCCGCGTCGCACGGGCTCGCCGTGGACATCCTCGACCGCTGAGCGGTCGGGCGCTACAGGATGACGGTCGAGCGGCCGTGCACGATCACCCGGTCCTCGGCGTGCCACTGCACGGCCCGTGCCAGCACCAGACGCTCGACGTCGGCGCCCCGGCTCTGCAGTTCGGCCGCGGACTCGGAGTGCGTGACCCGCGTGACGTCCTGCTCGATGATCGGCCCCTCATCGAGGTCGGCCGTGGCGTAGTGCGCCGTGGCCCCGATCAGCTTCACGCCGCGCTCCTTCGCCCTGGCGTAGGGGTTCGCGCCGATGAACGCGGGCAGGAACGAGTGGTGGATGTTGATGACCGGGGCTTCGAGGCGCGTGATGAAGTCGTCGCTGAGGATCTGCATGTAGCGGGCGAGCACGACGAGGTCGACGTTGCCGCGGAGGAGGTCGAGCTGACGCTCCTCCATCGCCTGCTTGTCCGTCGAGGGGATGTGCATGAACGGCACTCCGAAGGAGCGGACGGCATCGGCGAGGTCGGGGTGGTTCGAGACGACCATGGTGATGTCGATGTCGAGCTGACCCCGCTGCGTGCGCCACAGCAGCTCCATCAGGCAGTGGTCGTACTTCGAGACGAAGATCGCCACGCGCTTGCGGCGGGCCACGTCGTGCAGCGACCACTCCATGCCGAAGCGCTCCGCGACCGTCGCGATGTCGGCCTCGAGGGCGGGACGCGCGGCGGACAGGCCGTCGAGGTGGAGGACCGTCCGCTGGAAGAACCGCCCGCCCTCGGAATCGGTCGAGTGCTGGTCGAGCGAGATGATGTTCGCCCCGTGCCGGGCGAGCACGCCGGCGACCGCGGCGACGATGCCGGGCTGGTCGTCGCAGGCGATCAGCAGGCGGGCGGTATCGGGCTGGGTCATGGCTGCTCCTCGGGGTGTGCATCGATTCTGCCGTGCCGCGCGGGTGGGGAGCGAATCGCCCACGGCGTCGCTACCCTGAGACCGTGGATGCGAGCGACGTCGGACTGGTGCTGATCCCGCTGCTGGCGGTGGCCGCACCGCTTCTCGCACGCGGCGTCCGTCCGCTCGTCCGGGTGCCGATCGTCGTGTTCGAGCTCGTCCTCGGGATCCTCGTCGGTCCCGCCGTGTTCGGCTGGGTGGAGCCAGGGCCCCTCCTGGAGAAGCTCAGCGACTTCGGCCTGGCCGTGCTGTTCTTCGTCGCCGGCTCCGAGATCGACTTCCGCCAGGTGGCCGGGAAGCCCCTGGCCCGGGCGTCGCTGGGCTGGCTGCTCAGCGTGCTGCTGGGCATCGGGCTCGGTTTCTTCTTCGCCCCGGGCGAAGGGATGGTCGTCATCGGGATCGCGTTGAGCTCGACCGCTCTCGGCACGCTGATGCCGATCCTGCGCGATGCGAAGGAGCTGGACACCCCGTTCGGCCGTGCCATCAGCACCATCGGCGCCGTGGGGGAGTTCCTGCCGCTGATCGCGATCTCGATCTTCCTGAGCACCCGGACGACACCGCTGGCTACTGCGGTGCTGCTGACCTTCGTCGTGCTGGCGGGCCTCGCCGTCGTCGTCGCGCACCGGGTGCCGCACGGGCGCCTGCACGGCATCGTGCGCGCGACCCTCCACACCTCCGACCAGTTCGGGGTGCGTTTCGTGATCCTCCTCATCGCGGCCCTCGTCGGCCTCAGCGTGATGCTCGACCTGGACATGCTCCTCGGCGCCTTCGTCGCGGGGGCCATCTGGCGCATCATCATGGCGCGGGCGCCCGAGAAGGATGCGGCGGAGGTCGAGAGCAAGATCGAGGGGCTCGCGTTCGGCTTCCTCGTGCCGGTGTTCTTCCTCTACACGGGGGTGACCTTCGACCTGCAGGCGCTGCTGACGTCTCCCTCGGCGATGTCGCTGGTGCCGGTGTTCCTGCTGGCGCTCCTGGTGATCCGCGGGTCGGCTGCGCAGCTCTCCGCCCCGGCGGGCGCGAGCGGACGTGACCGCGCCGCGCTCGGCCTGCTCGCGGCCACCGGGCTGCCGATCATCGTCGCGGTCACCGCGATCGGCGTGGATCAGGACATGCTCGATTCCGGGACCGCGGCCGCGCTGGTCGGGGCGGGCATGCTGTCGGTGCTCCTGTACCCGCTGATCGGGATGACGCTGCGTGGCGATCGGGCGCAGGTCGCCGGCCCGCGCCTCGCCGACCAGACCACCCTGGGGGAGCTGTGACCACCGCCTCCGCCCTATTGACCCAGGCCGTGCAGGAGCTCGCCGGCGCACCCCGCGAGGGCCTCGGCGAGGAGAGGGACTCGCGCTGGCGCGGGCCTCGGATCGTCCGTGTCGGCGAGGCCTGGCACCTCGGCGTTCTCCTGATTACGGACACCCATGCGCTGGCGACGGCGGAGGTGCTCCGCGCGGCGGACCCGGGGCGTCGGGGATACACCGCCGAGTCCGCGCGGGCACGGGCCGAGCGTCGCGCGCTGGCCCTCCGCGGCGGCTTCCACGAGGGGGATGTCGTGCACGTCGGCTGGAGCGTGATCGACGTCGACGCGGTGGACGCGGGAGGATCCTCCGGTCCGCTCGCGCTCATCGACGGCGTGCCGTCGGTGCGCTGGAGTCAGGCAGGCGGGTTCATGCCGCTGGACGCCTACCTGCGCGAGCGCATCCCGCTGCTCCGCGGCGATGCCCCGGCCTGATCTCCGCCGAACATCTCGGCGTCGACCGTCGCCTCGTCTGTAAGAGCGAGCACATGCGCTCCGACCCACCGCAAGGTGTCAGATCTCTATGCGAGTGGCCCTGTCCGTCAGGCGCCATGGCACCGGAAAATCCGCAATCCTCATGCCATTCGAGGACATGTGACTGACCTCATCGGCATAGGTATCCGCGTCTGCGCGGTTGTCGAAGACGCCGTAGATACCAGCGTCATCCTCGTCGTCGAACACGATCCATACAGACTTCATCCCTGCATTCTGCCGTCGACGCCACCTCCACGCGCCGGGTGTCGCTCAGCCGAACAGCTCGGCGAAGCGGCGGAGCAGGGCGGCACCCTCGGTGACCGAGGCCGCGAGGACCTCCTGCTGCACCGCGTCGAACTGCGCCGGATCGAAGTACCCCGTCGTGCGATAGAACGTCATCCGATCGGCGAAGTCGCGCGGCGTCGGCTCGGGATGGAACTGCGCGGCGTACAGGTGGGTGCCCACCCGGTAGGCCTGCACGGGGCAGGTCGCGTTGGTGGCGAGCAGCACGGCCCCGGGCGGGGTCGCCGCGGCACTCTCCTTGTGCGCAGTGAACACGGTGAGTGCCGGACCGGATGGGCCGAACACAGGATCGACGGCGCCCTCCGTTGTCGTGTCGATGACCGTCGCGCTCGCCGGCTCCGGCATGGTCGTCACGACCTCGCCGCCGAGGAGCCGGGTGAGCACCCCGATGCTGAAGCAGGTGAAGAACGCGGCGATCCGCTGTTCCCGTGCGGCGCGGGCGAGCGTCTCCAGATCGGCCTCCACCCGCCGCTGCACCGGGGTCTTCTCGACATCGGTGACGTTGAAGGGAGAACCGCCGACGACGACGCCACGGTAGCGGTCGAGGTGGGCTTCGGTCAGCGGCTCGTGCAGCAGGTCGAGACGATCGACCACATCGACTCCGAGCGCCCTCCGGAACGAGGCGTGCTCGGCGTCCGCCGCCCCGGTCTCGGGTCGCACGCAGACGTAGAGAAGCGAGGCCATCTGGCGATTCTAACGAGGGGGAGCGTCCCGGCCCGACGGCTCAGCGGGAGGAGTTCGCGGTGCGTCCTCGGACGATCCCGATGAACGTCTCGACGTCGGGCGTGGTCCGGTCGCGCGGCCAGGCGAGGGCCACGGTCGAGACCGGGCCGTCGGCGAGGACCCGGTAGTCGGCGTCCTTCCGGTGGTGCAGACGGGCGAGCGACATGGGCACGATGACCACGCCCACCCCGGTCGCCGCGGTGGCGATCGCATCCGCCGTGGACAGTTGTCCGACGCGGGCGGGGGCGGTGCCGGGCAGAGCCAGCGGGCCGAGCACATCGTCGGACAGCGGGAGCACCACTTCGCCGTCGAGGTCGGCCGCCGTCAGCTCATCGGCGGCGAGCAGGTGGGAGTCAGTCGACGTGATCACTACCGGGACCTCGTCGTACAGCGGGATGACGTGCAGGGCGTCGTCGGTGAGCGGCAGCCGCACGAGGGCGGCGTCGAGATCGTCGAGCGCCTCTCGCTGCCCGGCGACCTCGATCGGCACGAGTTCGAGGGCCACCTGGGGCAGGCGCCGCTTCCACGTGTCGATCCACTTGCCCGGGGTCGCTCCGGGCACGGCGCCGAGGCGGAACGTCCGCGGCTCCTCGGGTGCGGCAGTCGGAGCGTCGAACACGACCTTCTCGGCGCGGGGTGTGCGACGCGGAGCCGGCTTCCCCTGGCGTGAGCCGCCGCCCGCGGCACGGCCCCGGTGGGCGGGTGAGCCCTTGCCGGAGCCCTTCGCGGGCCGTCGTCCCTGGTGCGCCATGGGATCCAGGCTACTCGGCGTCTTCCGAGTCCTCGGTGGGGGAGCTCCGCTGGGTCCGCCGGACCAGTCCGGCGACACCGCCCACGAGGAACAGGGCCCCCGCGGCGAGGAGCACGATCGTGAGCAGGGTGGCGGGAGTCATCGTCCCCACGCCGTCGGCCAGCGCGGCGCGGCGATCCGCGTCGGCGAGGAACCACAGCGCCCCTGCGGCGACCGCGGCGAAGGTCGTGCCCCAGATGACGGCTGCCCAGCGCACCCGGGGTGCGGTGATGCTCTCGGTGCTCATTCCTGGCCCTCCTCGGGCTCCTGCAGGGTCACGACGATGAGGCCGCTCGCCTGGTCGATGGTCACGGGCTGGATCGTGGAGGGACTGCCCTGGTCGGCGGAGATGTTCGCGGAGATGACGTTCTCGTCGCCCCGCGGCGTCGCGGCGATGACGCCGGTGTCCATGACCATCGGATCGTCCGGGTCGACGCGGAGCCAGCTCACCTCCACGTCATCGCCGACGGTGCCGCGCAACTGCAGCTGGACCCCGGCGTCGACGAAGATCTCGGTCCGCCCCGACCCCTTCTCGATCTCGATGGGGCGGGGGCCGCCGTCGTGCCGGTGGAGCTGCAGGTACAGGTCGCCGAACGGCTGTCGGACGTGCGCCTCCTGGTTGTTCGTGAGCGAGGCGTACCCGAGGGTGAGACCGGGCATCGTGGACAGGAAGCCCGTGAGGAGACCCGCGGCCAGCGTCAGCACGGTGAGGAAGGCCAGGGCGCCACTGCGGCGCCGGAGGGCTCCGGCCGTGATCATCGCCAAGGCCAGGACCAGTGCGCCGGACAACAGGCCCAGCGCGCCGCCGAGGGCTTCACCGACGGCGAGTCCCACGCCGGCGCCGACGACGATCGCGAGTCCGAGGGCGGTCATGACGAAGGCGAAGCCGGCGCGCGGATTCGACGCGCGGCGGACACGTCGGCGCTCCGCGGCTGCGGCGGCGAACACGGCCGCCTCGGCCTGACGCTCCCGGCGGAGCTGGTCGCGTGCGGCGCGCTCCGCATCCTGCTGCTGGCGGCGCCAGGCCTGATCCTGCTCCTTCCAGGCGGCGTGCTGGGCGCGCCAGGCCTCCAGCGCGGCGGGGTCCTGGGTGCCCGGAGGCAGGGGGGCCGGAGGTGCGGGGATGGCGAGGACGTCGTGCCCGACGGCGTCGGCGAGCGGTAGCGAGACCGGCGTGTCCGTCGCCGGGGAAGGAATGGCGTCCGCCCCCGTGGCGGGACCCGAACCCGCGTCGGGGGCGGACGCGGCCGGGGCCGCCGGGTCGGCGGAAGCCCCCGCCGGATCCGGCGTGGAATCGCCCGGAGTGCGGCGCGCGGCACGCACGATGAGGAAGAGCAAGGCACCGGCGAGCACGAGACCGACCACCCAGGTGACCGTCGACAGTGCCGACCACCCGTCGTAGCCGAGGCCGAACAGGCGCCCGGTGAGCGGAGCCGTCGGGAAGAGACCGATCACGGCGAGGGCGAGGATGCCGAGCTGCACGGGGTCGTACCGGCGCTGCAGCAGATCGCGCAGATGCACGCGGCCGTCGACGTCCGGCAGCACCGCCCAGGCGAGGGCGTACAGGAACAGGGCCGGAAGACCGAAGAGGGCCGCGACGACGAGGACTCCGCGCACGATCAGCGGATCGATGCGGAGGCGGATCGCGATGCCGGCGGCCACGCCACCCAGCCAGCCGTCCGTGCGGACCACGCCGAGGCCGGCGACCCAGAGCAGGAACCGGTCGGCGCCGCGTGGTCGGCGGGGGACATCCGGTGCCGGCGCCTCCTGGTCGGCGGGCGGTGGCGGAGCGGTCGGAATCGTCATGAGTCGATCCTCGCGGTCGGTGGTGCCGTGGGGCCATGGGGGGATCCCCTGAGCGCACCCTGATTCCGCGCCGGGGAGGTCCCGGAGACGGGAGGCGGATGATTGGATGACGGTATGCCCTCCGCCGTCTCCACGCTCCCCGGCCCCGCGCCGGCGACCGTGCGTCCGGCGCTGACCCGCGACCGCGACGCCCTCGTGACCGGAGTGAGCGCCGGGCTCGCACGCCACCTCGGAGTGCACGCGCGCCTGGTCCGGGCGCTGTTCGTCGCCCTGACGCTCTGCGGGGGTGCGGGCGTGCTCCTGTACGCGTGGTGCTGGACCTTCATGCCGTGGACGGAGGGGACGACGGCTCCGACGCGTCGTCTCCCGGTCGCCTGGCTCCTGCTGGTCCCCGCGGCCGTCGGCGCCCTCGTCGTCGTGGTGTGGCGCGGGGGCAGCGACTGGCTGAACGGCTCGATCCCCCCGGGGACGGCGGCTGTGGTCGTCGGCGGGACCACGCTGTGCGCGACCGCCTCCGGGCTGTGGGCGACGCTCATCGATCGCACCGACACGGCCCGCGGTCCTCGGCACACCACCACCGTCCGCATCCTCGCGGTGCTCATCCTCGGCCTCGTGGTCCTCCTGCTCCTCTCGTGGCCGATCGCACGCTCGGGCGTCGTGCTCGTGCTGCTCCCGCTGGCCGGGCTGGTGGCGGTGGTGGCCTCGGCCCTCATCCCGCGCTGGCGGGAGCTCGCGGGGGAGCGCGTGCGCCGCATCCGGGAGGAGCAGCGCAGCGTCATGGCCGCCCACCTGCACGACTCGGTGCTGCAGACGCTCGCCCTCATCCAGAACCGGTCCGGGGCATCGAGCGAGGCGGCACGGCTGGCCCGTGCACAGGAGCGGGAGCTGCGTGCGTGGCTGTACGACGGCGACGCCCCGGCCGACAGCGACCTGCCGACCGACCTGAGGGACTACGCCGGAGCGCTCGAGATCGACCACCCGGTCCGGATCGACGTGGTCTCCGCCGGGCTGTCGGCGGAGCGGGCGAGCGGGGAACTGGCAGCCGCAGCCCGGGAGGCGATGCTGAACGCCGCCCGGCACGCGGGCGGCGAGATCTCCGTCTACATCGAGGGTCGTGTCGACGGCGTCGACGTGTTCGTCCGCGACCGCGGTCCCGGATTCCGGCTCGACGAGGTGCCCGGCGATCGGCTCGGCGTGCGGGAGTCGATCATCGGGCGGCTGCGTCGCGCGGGCGGCACGGGGTCGGTCCGCAGCGACGACGCCGGTACCGAGGTGCATCTGCGCCTGCCCACCGTCTCATCCCCGGAGCGGGGACCGATCCGACAGGAGCCCCGTGGCTGACCGCCTCCGCGTCGTGATCGTCGACGACCACTCCATCTTCCGCTCAGGCCTGCGGACCGATCTCGATGCGAGCGTCGAGGTGGTGGGCGACGCGGCGGACGTGCCCTCGGCGATCGCCGTGATCGTGCAGACAGCCCCCGACGTGGTGCTCCTCGATGTGCACCTCCCCGGCGGCGAGGGCGACGACGCGGCGGGCGGGGAGGCCGTGATCCGAGGGACGGGACCGACCACGACGCGGTTCCTCGCGCTGAGCGTCTCCGATGCGGCGGCCGACGTCGTGCGGGTGATCCGGGCCGGCGCGCGCGGCTACATCACGAAGGGCTCCTCGGGTCGCGAGGTGAGCGCCGCCGTGCATGCCGTCGCCGAGGGGGACGCGGTGTTCTCGCCGCGGCTCGCGGGATTCGTGCTCGACGCGTTCGGCGCCGTCGCCGGCGAGACCGCCACCGCGACGGACGAACTCGACCGCCTCTCCTCGCGCGAGCAGGAGGTGATGCGGCTGATCGCCCGCGGCTACGCGTACAAAGAGGTCGCCGCAGCCCTCTTCATCTCGATCAAGACCGTCGAGACGCACGTGTCGTCAGTGCTGCGCAAGCTGCAGCTCTCCTCCCGCCACGAGCTCACCGCCTGGGCGTCGGAGCGGCGCCTGCTCTGAGGGCGGTCAGGCCGCCAGCCAGAGGCCCTTCTGATCGGTGGCGACGGTGAGTCCCGCCGCGACCGTCTCGTCGTCGCCGATGCGGGCGCCCCGCACGATGCGGGCCCCGGCGCCGATGTCGGTGCGGACGCCGACGTGCGCGTGATCGCCGATCGCTGCGCCCTGCCCGACGTGCGCGTGGGCGTCGATGTACGCGCCCTCGCCGATCACGGCATCCTCGTCCACCCACGCACCGCGGGCGATGACGGCCCCCGCCCCGACGCGTGCTCCCGGTTCGATGTAGGCTCCCGCCTCGATGTGCGCCTTCGGATGCACCTTGGCGCCATGCGCGACGAGACCGCGACCGTTGGCGTGCTTGCGGTACCGCAGCGTCGCTCCGTGGTCGTTCTCGATGTCGACGTAGTTCTTGCCCACGATTCCTCCCGTGCTCCGGAGTTCTCCGGATATATCAACAACCACGGGAGGGGGAGATTCATTCCCGCGGATGGATACGGCTCAGCGCTGGCATCGAGGGCACCAGAACGTGATCCGCTCGCGGGTCGGATCGGCCCCCAGCTCCCCGCGGCGGATGAGCGTTCCGCAGCGTCGGCAGGGGCGTCCAGCGCGTCCGTAGACCCACGTCGCCTGGCCCGGACGATTGATGCCGGTGAAGGTGCGGTTGCGGCGGTCGCGGTTCGCGCGGATGGTCCGCACGCCCAGGTCGAGCAGGGCGGCGACGTCGACCTCCGGAGTCGGCGTGGTCGGCAGGATTCCGCGGAGGAACAGGAGCTCTGCCGCGTACTCGTTGCCGAAGCCCGCGACGTTGCGCTGATCGAGGAGGGCGACGTGGATGGCCCGGGTGTCGGCGCCGAGTCGTCGCGCGGCCTCGATCGGGTCCCAGTCGGCGGCGAGGGGGTCGGGGCCGAGGTAGCCGACGAGGTCGTCTTCATCGCGGGTGGCGACGAC
The DNA here is from genome assembly GCF_001866135.1 of Microbacterium sp. LCT-H2. Classification (GTDB taxonomy): domain Bacteria; phylum Actinomycetota; class Actinomycetes; order Actinomycetales; family Microbacteriaceae; genus Microbacterium. The sequence continues at coordinate 310,966 of NZ_MODW01000003.1, read as the reverse complement.
TTCGATGTCGGCGATGTCCACGCCCACGGCCTCGCGTTCGGCCGTGCCGACGATCGCCCGCACCTTGAAGGCCGGATGCCTCCACTTCTCACCCGGCCGGTACACGAACCAGGCGCCGTCCATGCGCAGATGCGAATGCAGCGTGCTCTCGCCGATCCGCAGCAGAAGGTGCTTCCCGCGGGGGACGACGCCCTGCACACGCTGCCCGGTGAGATCGAGGGTCGCGTAGCGCGGAACACGGAGGTCGAAGCGGGTCACCTCCCCGCCCGCGAGGGCCTCGTCCAGACGGCGGGCCGTGCGGAAGACGGTATCGCCCTCGGGCATCAGGCGACCCCGGGTGTGCGGTCGTGCGGTCCCGGGGTCGGTGCGGGGGCAGCGACGGCGAGCGGGGTGCGGACCTGCATGTCGCGTGCCAGCATCGTGCTTCCCGCGACCGCGGCCGGCATCACGGCGACCGCGCCGCCCGGGATGAGGAAGCAGAGCTGGGTGGCGACGCCGAAGCCCAGCACACGGGCGCGACTGCCCGAGAACAGCGCGGCGCGGGCGGCGGGGCTGAGATCCCGGGCGTCGAAGGCGCGACCGGTCAGCTCCCGCGCGAGCAGGCGGCCCGTGAGGACGACGCCGGACACCGCGCCGAGGACGCCGCCCACCCCGGGAACGAGGCCGATGAGGAGCACGAGGAGGGCGATGAGGATGCCGAGCACGACCAGCCGGAGCCCCTCGCCCACGGTGGTCCAGAAGCTGCCGCCGTCGGCGGGGGGCGGGTCGCCGAGATCCTTCTCCACGGCGTGCCAGATCCGCTGGTAGAACGGGTCGCCGATCGTGAGGGTGAGGGCGCTGAACACCGAACTGGCCAGCGCGAGCGCGGCGGCGACCACCACGAGGCTGACCGCGGTCCGCAGGAACCCGCGCCAGGGCTCCACCCATCCGTCGGCGAAGGGGGTGAGCCAGGCGGACAGCGACGGCAGCGACAGGATCAGCGGCACGAGGACAGCGGCGAGGAGCACGAGCGCGATGATCGCGGGGACGAGCCCGAGCGCCATCAGCCCCGGGCGGGTGCGCCACACGCCGAAGCCGCGGAACAGGGTGCGGACGCCGGCGGCGAACTCTCGGATCATGGCTCCAGGGTAGGGGTGGGTCAGTAGTGGTAGCGGGCTTGCAGGATGGTCACGTGGCGATCGGTCGCCGTGTAGACGAGGCGATGAGCTTCATCGATGCGCCGTGACCACGCGCCGGCGAGAGCGTGCTTGAGGGGCTCGGGCTTTCCGATCCCCTGGAAGGGATCGTCGCGGAGGGTGTCGGCGATCAGGAGGTTGATCCGTTTGAGAGTGCGCCGGTACTCGGTCTGCCAGTGGACGTAGTCCTCCCACCCCTGGGGGGTCCAGACGAGAAGTCGAACAGTCATGCCTCGTCGAGGTCGTGCTCCGAGACGTCGCCGTCGTGGACCGCGGCCAGGGCGCTGAGGAGTCGCCGGGCGTTCGCGGGCGAGCGCAGCAGATAACTCGTCTCCACCAGGGAGTCGTACTCCGCCTTGGACATGAGGATGGCGCTGCCGCGGCGGGACGTGATCTCGACCTCGTTGTGATCCTGGGTCACCCGCTCGATCAGGCCGAAGAGATCGCGCCGCGCTTCGCTCGTCGTGATGGCCATGTTGTTCCCCTTCTGGTACGGAATATGGTACCACTCGTGGTCGTGATGAGGCCGGGGTCAGACGGCCTTGCGGAGGGTGAAGCCGCGCGGGGTCTGCACGAAGCCCGCCTCCTGCAGAGCCCGCCCGAGGATCGTGCCGTACACCCCCTCGCCGTTCACCTTCTCGACGGTGAGGGTGTCGAGTCGGCGGTCCCTGGCTGTCGTCGCGAGATCGGCGGTGGCGGCCTCCAGGACCTCCTCGTCGTCCGTGAAGCACAGCACGGTCCGTCCGCCGCGCTCGAGCGACAGGACGAGGGCGCCGTCGACGAGCACCACGAGCCCGCCGGCCTTGCGCCCCGGGCGATGCGAGACGCCCTCGAGCTTCGGCCACCCGAGCGCCGCGCCGTACGGGTTCGCCGGGTCGGTGGCCGCCAGGGTGACGGCCGTCCGCGGCGGGGGGTCGGCAAGGCCGGCGTACGTGCGGAGACGGTCGACCGTGGCCGATGCCGCGAACTGCGCGGCGCCGAGCTTCTCGATCACGTAGCCGCGGCGGCAGTGGCCCGCCTCCTCGAACCCGGCCAGCACGCGGTATGCCTGCGCGAAACCGCCGGGGACGCCCTCCGACTGGACGGCCCCGCGGGTGACCACGCCGTAGCGGTCGAGGAGCAGTCCGGCGGTGACGGTCGCGCGCCGCGCCGGATCGGTCTCGACCTCGGGGAGCAGCGACCAGCGACCGCCGATGGAGGTCGGGCGCGGAGCGGTCCGCGTGAGCGACATGCCGCGGTAGGTGCGCGCACGCGGAGCCCGGCGCTTGACCTTATGGGCCTGGGAGCCCCCGGTAAGCAGCGAGCGGATCGGCGCGAACGTGTCGTTGGTGACGTGCCCGGACCAGGTCAGCGACCAGAGGGCCTCCAGCACCGACTGCTCGTTCTCGGCGCCGGTCATCTCCTTGAGCTGCGCGGCGAAGTACGCGCCGCCCGCCGCGAGGGCCGCGAGGAGGCGTGCCTCCAGCGACTCCGCGGCGATCTCCGTGTCCGGATCGGGGAGGGTGAACGGGGCGAGATCGGCCGGGTGCAGCGAGACCCACCCGTCGCGACCGGGAAGCGTGCCGTGTCCGGACCAGATCACCTCGCCCGCGGCCGTGAGCTCGTCGAGCATCGCCGGGCTGTAGTCGCGCACCCGCGACGGCAGGACGAGCGACTCCCAGGCGCTGGCGGGGATAGGGACGCCGGCGAACTGCTCGATCACCGTGAGCACGCCGTCGATGCCCTCCAGAGGCCGACCGAGGTGCTGCCAGTCCGGAAGGAACCGCGCGTAGGCCTCCGGGGAGACCGGCTCGACGGACCCGCGGATCGCCGCGAGCGACCGCATGCGCAGCCGCCGCAGCACCTCGGTGTCGCACCACTCGATGTCGTCGCCGCTGCCGGCCGCGGTGGGGAGGAAGTACCCGCTCGTGAGGCGGCCGTTCGTCTCCAGGCGTTGCAGGGTGTGCCGGGCGACCGCGGTGCCGAGACCGAAGCGCTCGGCGACGGCTGCGGTGGTGAACGGCCCGTGGGTGCGGGCGTGACGGGCCACGAGGTCGCCGAGAGGATCCGCCAAGGGCTCGAGGAAGGCCACAGGGATGCCGGTCGGCAGGGCCGCTCCGAGAGCGTCGCGCAGGCGCCCCGCGTCTTCGATCGCGGCGACCCTGGTCACCCCGGCGATCGTGACGGGGATGGCCCGCCGCGCGGTGACGAGGTCGTCGAGCAGCGTCGCCGCGGTCGCTCCGTTGGTGGACTCCGGATCGAGGCGTGCCGCCACCTCGTCGGCGTCGAGCGGGCCGAGCAGCCGGAGCAGGTCGGCGACGCCCTCCAGGCCGCGTGCCCGACGCTCCGGGTCGAGGCGCTGGGCCTCGCGCTCGAACTGCGCGATGACGTCGGGGTCGAGGAGCTCGCGCAGCTCGACCGTGCCCAGCAGCTCGCCGAGCAGCGCGGGATCGACGGACAGGGCGGCCGCTCGGCGCTCGGCCAGCGGCGAGTCGCCCTCGTACATGAAAGCGCCGACGTAGCCGAAGAGGAGGTCGCGCGCGAACGGCGACGGCTGCCCCGGCTGGGTCTCGACGAGGCGGATGCGGCGGTCGGCGATGCTCGTCGCGAGCTTCCGCAGCGAGGGCAGGTCGTAGACGTCCTGCAGCACCTCGCGCAGGGTCTCCAGGATCACGGGGAACGTCGGGTGGCGGCGTGCGACCTCGAGGAGCTGGGCCGAGCGCTGGCGCTGCTGCCACAGCGGCGTGCGGCGGTTGGGATTCGTGCGGGGCATGAGCAGCGCCCGCGCGGCGCACTCGCGGAACCGCGAGGCGAACAGTGCCGAGCCGCCGACCTCCTGCGTGACGAGCTGCTCCAGCTCGTCCGGGTCGAACACGAAGAGCTCCGCCCCGGGCGGCTCCGACTCGGCGTCGGGGATGCGCACGATGATGCCGTCGTCGCTCGCCACCGCGGAGCCCTCGACGCCGAGACGCTCCCGCACCCGCGCATTGATGGCGAGCGCCCACGGCGCATGCACCTTCATGCCGTACGGGGAATGCAGGATGACGCGCCAGTCGCCGACTTCGTCGTGTCCTCGCTCCACGGTGAGCGTACGGTCCGTCGGCAGGGTGCCCGTGGCCTCCCGCTGCTCGGAGAGATGCGCGAGGAGGTTGGCGCGCGCCTGCTCGTCGAGACCGGCCGCGATGAGCCGCTGCTCCGCCTTCTCCGGCTTCGCGGCGGACACCTCGCGGGAGAACGCCCCGAGCGCCTCGCCCAGCTCGAACGGGCGGCCGATGCCGTCGCCGTGCCAGAACGGCACCTTGCCGGGCTGGCCGTAGGCGGGGATGACGTTGACCCGGTCGTGGGTGATCTCGGCGATGCGCCAGCTCGTGGTGCCCAGGGTGAACACGTCGCCGACCCGGGACTCGTAGACCATCTCCTCGTCGAGCTCGCCCACCCGGGCACCCGTGGACTCGCCGGCCACGAAGACGCCGAAGAGTCCCCGGTCGGGGATGGTGCCGCCGCTGGTGACCGCGATCCGCTGTGCCCCCGGGCGGCCCGTGAGCGTGCCGGCGTCGCGATCCCAGACGAGGCGCGGGCGCAGCTCGGCGAACTCGTCGGAGGGGAAGCGGCCGGCCAGCAGGTCGAGCGTGGCCTCGTACGCGGAGCGGGGGAGCGACTGGAACGGGGCGGAACGGCGGACGGTCTCGAACCACTCCTCGACGCTGATCGCTCCGAGGGCGCTGGCCGCGACGGTCTGCTGGGCGAGGATGTCGAGCGGGTTCCGCGGCACCTGGATGGCCTCGATCTTCCCCGCGAGCATCCGCTCCGTCACGATCGCCGTGTGCAGCACGTCGCCCCGGTGCTTCGGGAACAGGGCCGCGCGGCTGATCTCGCCGACCTGGTGCCCGGCCCGTCCCACGCGCTGGAGCCCGGAGGCCGCGGACGGCGGTGCCTCGACCTGGATCACGAGGTCGACGGCACCCATGTCGATGCCGAGCTCCAGGCTGCTCGTGGCGACCACACAGCGGAGCACCCCCGACTTCAGCTCCTCCTCGACCTGCGCGCGCTGCTCCTTCGACACCGAGCCGTGGTGAGCCTTGGCGAGCACGGGATCGGCGCCGGCGGTCGACCCCGCCTGTGCCATCATCGCGGCGGGCACGGTCGGCTCCGGAAGAGCGACCCCGATCCGCTCCGCATAGATCTCGTTCAGCCGTCCGGTCAGCCGTTCGGCGAGGCGGCGGGAGTTCGCGAAGACGATGGTCGAGTTGTTCTGGAGGATGCGGTCGACGATCGCCTCCTCGACATGCGGCCACACCGAGCCGGTGACCTCGGTGTACTCCGCATCGATCGCCGGGGCTTCCGGCGGCGCCCCGGGCGGCGGTGGCGGGTTGGTCATGTCGTCCATCGGCACGACGACGCCGAGCTCGAAGGTCTTCGATGCCGGGGGAGCGACGATCTCGACCGGGTCGGCGCCGCCGAGGAAGCGCGCGACCTCGTCGATCGGGCGGACGGTGGCCGAGAGGCCGATGCGCTGCGCTGCGGTCTCCGCGCCGTGGGACCGGCGGAGGGCATCGAGGCGCTCCAGGCTCACCGCGAGGTGCGCGCCGCGCTTGGTGGCGGCGACTGCGTGCACCTCGTCGATGATGACCGTGTGCACGTCGCGCAGGGTGTCGCCGGCCCGGCTCGTGAGCATGAGGTACAGCGACTCGGGCGTCGTGATGAGGATGTCGGGCGGATCGGACACGAGCTTGCGGCGATCGCTCGACGTGGTGTCACCGGAACGGACGCCCACCGTGATGCCGGGGGCGGTGAGACCGAGTCGCCGCGCGGACTGCCCGATGCCGATGAGGGGGGAGCGCAGGTTGCGCTCCACGTCCACGCCGAGAGCCTTGAGCGGCGAGATATAGAGGATCCGCGTGCGCGACCCGTCCTTCTTCGGCTCCTCCGGGAGGTCGGCGCGCTCGCGGAACACGCTGTCGATCGCCCAGAGGAACGCCGACAGCGTCTTGCCGGACCCGGTCGGGGCGACGACGAGGGCGTGCTTGCCGGCGGAGATCGCCTCCCACGCGCCCGCCTGTGCCGGCGTGGGGGCGGTGAAGGCACCCCGGAACCAGTCCTGTGTGGCCGGGGCGAAGCGGTCGAGCACGTCGCTCATGCCTCCATCATTCCCGACCCCACCGACATCCGGCCCGGACCTTGACAGCCCCCTGTTTCGCCCGCACGACCTCGTTCCGCCCGCACGACCGGAACCGTGGTTCGGTCGTGCGGGCGGACCCAGGTCGTGCAGACGGAACGAGGGATGGGGTCACCCGACCTCCCGCAACCCGCCGTCGGCATCGATCTCGAGGGTGAGGTCGAGGTCGAGTCGGGCGAGGAAGGCGTCGTCGTGGCTCACGACGAGCACCGCCCCGCGGTACGCCCGCAGCGCCTCGACGAGCTGGTCGACCGTGTCGAGGTCGAGGTTGTTCGTCGGCTCGTCGAGGACGACGAGGTGCGGAGCCGGATCCGTGAGGAGCAGTCGGGCCAGGGCGACCCGGAACCTCTCCCCGCCGGAGAGCGCCGACACCGGGCGGTCGGTCGTCCCGCCTCGGATGAGGAACCGGGCGAGCCGGTTGCGGAGCTCCTTCTCCGGGACCTGGGGTGCCGCGGCGGCCACGTTCTCGAACACGGACAGGCCCTCGTCGAGACCGTCCACCCGCTGTGGCAGGTAGCCGATCCGGTCGGTGAGCGCCTCCGCCCGGAGTTCCGGCCGTTTACAACTCAGGAGATCGCGCCCGATCTCCGCCTCCGGCGTCGGATTCGGACGTTCCGGCGGCTCTTGTCCTGAGTTGTGAACGGCCCCGGAGACCAGCCGTTCCAGCAGCGTCGTCTTTCCGGCACCGTTGCGGCCGATCAGGGCCACACGCTCCGGACCCTGGATCACCCAGGACCGATCCGGCCCGCCGAGCTCGGCGATCCGCCGGCTCCGCGACACGTCGGGGTCCGGCAGCTCGATCTTCATCGAGGCGTCGGAGCGGACCCGCCGCCCCGCTGCGTCGTGTGCCGCGCGGGCAGCGTCCTCCTTCGCGCCGACCTCGGTGCGCAGCCTCCCCGCGGATACCTCGGCGGCCATCTTGCGACCGTGCGCGACGATCTTCGGGACGCGCTTCTCGACCTCGGCCTTCTTGGCGGTCCGGGCCCGGTGGGCGAGCTTGACCTCGGCCTCGATCCGCTGGCGCTTCTCCTTGCGGAGCACCTGGGCGGCGGCGACCTCGGCCTGCTTCGCCGCGTCCTGCTCCGCGTCCAGCCACGCGCGCCACTCGGAGTAGGGGCCGCCGAACACGGAGAGGTTCCGTCCGTACAGCTCGGCGGTGTCGTCCATGAGCTCGAGCAGAGCGAGGTCGTGGCTCACGACGATGAGCGTGCCCTTCCAGGACTGCACCATCGCGGCGAGGGCCGCCCTGGCGTCGCGGTCGAGGTTGTTCGTCGGCTCGTCGAGGAGGGTGACCGGGGCTCGCCTAAGCCGGATGCCGGCGATCGCGACGAGCACGGCCTCCCCTCCGGACAGCTCGCCGACCGTGCGGTCGAGGAATGCGGGGGCGAGCCCGGCCTCCGCGAGGGAGGCCTCCGCTCGCGCCTCGATGTCCCAGTCGTCGCCGACCGCGTCGAAGTGCGCGGGGTCGACGTCACCGGCGGTGATGGCCCGCACGGCATCGAGGGCTGCCGACACCCCGAGGAGGTCGGACACCCTGCGGTCCACGTCGAGTGTGAGCTGCTGGGGGAGGAAGGCGACCTCGCCCGAGGTGCTCAGGATTCCGGAGGTGGGGGAGAGCTCCCCGGCGATCAGCCGGAGCAGCGTGGACTTGCCGGCGCCGTTGCGGCCGACCAGTCCCGTGCGTCCGGCACCGAAGGCTCCGGACACGCCGTCGAGGGCGACCGTGCCGTCGGGCCAGGTGAGGGAGAGGCGGTCGAGGACGACGGCGGCGTGCGAGGAAGAGGGCTGTGACATGGGGTGTCTCCTGTCGAGTGCGAGGGTGCACTGACACCGAGCCCTTCGGGCCGTGGAGTCACGGAAGCGGAGGAGGGCGTCTGCCGGGGAGTCGGCGATCGTCGGGTCAGCGCGCGAGAAGAGGGGCGCGGAGGCGACGATTCAGATCAAAGGACTTCCAGACACGGCGGACAGGACGCCACGACGATACCCGGGCGTGTCACGCCGCGCAACTCCCGGGCATGTCGCCGCTCCGTCGCGCGGGGGATGCGGGGCCGCGGGACGGCTCGTACCGTGGAGGCATGGCAGACGATCGGAACCCCAGTCCCGACGAGATGCGCGCACGGACGGGCCTCGGCATCGGTCTCGCGCTCGGCGTGGCCATCGGCGTCTCGATGGGGATGGCGCTGGGCAACTGGATCCTGGGCATCGGGATCGGTCTCGCGATCGGCGTCGCCCTGTCCGTGGCGTTCCGCGGTTCCGGGGGCGGCAGGGGAGACGCGGCGGAAGGCGATGCCGATGACCCGGACTCCGCAGACGGCGCTCAGGACGGCCGGGACCCCTCCGCCTGATCCGCGTCGATCCCCTCGACCCAGGTCGTGAGGAACCGGTGCACGTCGCCGAGCTCCTCCTCGGAGATGCTGTGGGTCAGTCCGCTGTAGACGCGACCGGAGAGGGACGTGTGCGCGGGGAGCCATTGCGCCGTGTGGGCGATCAGCGGCGCGGGGATGACGTCGTCGTGCGAACCGCGGCCCCAGAACACCGGGGGGCTGACCTCCGCGAGGTGCGCATCGCCGGGGAGGGCGTCCGGGGCGGCGTACCCGCTCAGCGCGACGACCGCGCCGAACCGTTCGGGGGCCAGCCGCAGCGCCTGGAGCGACACCGCGGCGCCCTGGGAGAACCCGAGCAGCGCCACTGACGGCGCGTCCGCCGCGGCGTCGTCGAGCCAGCGCAGGAACGCCTCCGCCGCGAGGGTGACGGCGGTGGAGCTGCGTCCGTCGAGCCCCTCGATCGGGTACCAGGAGCGACCGGGCGTCGGCCACGGTGGGGCGAGCGGTGCGGCGACGGAGGCCACGGCGATGCCGGCGGGCAGATACGGGACGAGGCCGAAGAGGTCGTGCTCGTCGGCGCCGTACCCGTGCAGCAGCACGAGCAGCGGGAGCCCGGCGCGGTCGGTGGGCGACCAGCGCGTCGCGGCAGCGTCGATCGTCAGGTTCTCGGTCACATCGTCATCCTGCCAGGGCTCGCGCCGGTGCTGCCATCGGCGAGGACGGCTGGTAGAAAGGAGGCATGGCGGTGCGCACACCCGATCCGGAGCCGGAGCCCGAAGACGAGGGCCTCGGTTCGTTCCGCGATGCGAACCCGCCGGCGCCGGATGCGAACCCGGGCTGGCTGAGCGACATCGAGCTGGAAGAGGCGCGGCGCCACCTCCCGATGCTCTACGTCGAGGCGATCCCCGTGCGTACGGACGGGTCCGGTCAGGTCACCGAGATCGGCGTGCTGCTGCGGTCCACCCCGCTCGGCGAGATCACACGCACGATCGTGTCGGGCCGCGTGCGCTTCGGCGAGACGATCCGCGACGCGCTGTTCCGCCACGTCGAGAACGACCTCGGCCCCATGGCCTTCCCGCTCCTTCCGCCGCAGCCGCTGCCGTTCACGGTGGCCGAGTACTTCCCGATCCCGGGGGTGAGCGCGTATCACGACGACCGTCAGCACGCCGTCTCCCTCGCCTTCGTGGTGCCCGTGACCGGGACGTGCGAGCCGCGCCAGGACGCCCTCGAGGTGACATGGTTCTCGCCCGAGGCCGCCGCCTCCGACGCCGTCGCCGCCGAGATGGAGGGCGGCCGCGGCACCCTCATCCGCCACGCGCTCGCCAGCCTCGGCCTCCTCCGCTGACGCTCGTCCTTCTCCCCGAGACCCCGGGTTCGCGTCGAGACCCCGGCTACGGCGCGCGCATAGGGCAGGGTCTGGGCGAGAACCCGGGGTCTCGGCGCAAGGTCCGGCTTGTCTTCCGAGCCAGGGACCCTGTATTCATGACGAAGGTGATCTGCTCAGAACGCCCTGATCCGCGCGGTCGTCGACCGCGTCCGTCCCGAAGGATGCCCATGGCGTTCGCCGCTCCTCTCCGCACCCTCCGCGCGCTGGCCGTCACGGTCGCCGCTGCAGTCCTCGCCTCCGGGCTCGTCTTCGTCGCGGCACCCGCCACGGCGACGGTTGCGCCCGACCCCGCCTTCCCCGGGGTCGCCGAAGCGCTTCCCGCGGCGGTGGAAGCGGCCGCGAAGGTCGCTGCCGCCGATCCCGGTGAGGCGGATCCGGCGGGCACCGCCACCGTCACCGGACGGGTCACGTTCCCGGACGGCACCGATCTGCGCACGGGACGGACGTTCGTCGCGGCCTATGCGCCGGGGGCGGACGCCGGTTCCCCGCTCGCGGCCGCCGCCGTGATCGATGGGTCTTACACCCTGCGCGTCCCGCAGGGTGACGTCGTCCTCGGTGTGGTGTCGGAGGGACGCGCCGTCTTCGATCAGGGTGGTCCGCAGAGCGGCGAGCTCGTGTCCGTGGGGCCCGACGGGGTCGTGCGGGACGTGCTGCTGGAGCGCTCCGCCCTCGTCTCCGGGCGCGTCACCGCGCCGGCGGGCGTGGACATCACCGGACAGCGGGTCGTCGTCGCCGTCTACCCGGTGGCCGGAGCGGGGGCCGCAGTCGCCGCTGCCAACGTCGTGACGGACGCCGGTACCTTCGCCGTCGGCGGGCTGCCGGCGGGCGAGTATCGCGTCGCTTTCGTGTCCTCGGTCGCGGGCGCGGTCTCGGAGTGGTGGCAGGACGCACCTCGATTCGAGAAGGCGCGGCCGCTCGTGCTGGCTGCAGGGGAGGCGCGGCCGGGGATCGATGCCGCACTCGAGGCGCTGCACCGCATGGAGACCTCGGTGCCCACGATCAGCGGTACGCCTGTCGTCGGGCAGACCCTTCGAGCGCTCCCGGGGGCTTGGACCGCGGGGGCCGCGCTCAGCTACCAGTGGTACGCGAACGGAAAGGCGATCAGCAAGGCGACAGCCTCCTCCCTCGCGCTGACGACGGCGCACGCGGGGACGCGCATCACCGTTCAGGTGACCGGGAGGAAGGCCGCCTTCGCGTCAGTGACGGTCGCCTCCGCCGCGACGGCTGCCGTGCTCCGCCCGCTCGTCGCGCCGACGCCGTCGATCACCGGTACGCCGACCGTCGGGCAGACCCTCAAGGTCCGGACAGGAACCTGGACGACGGGAACACGGCTGACGTATCAGTGGTACATCAACGGCGCCGCTGTCGCCCGAGCCACCGCAGCCTCGTTCACGCTCCCGTCGGCGGCGGCCGTGAAGACGGTGACGGTCGTCGTCTCCGGGACCAAAGCCGGGTACGCCGCCGCATCACGGCGCTCGAAGCCGACGGCCGCGGTGAAGGGGATCCTGTCCGCACCGACGCCTCGGATCACCGGATCGGCGATCGTGGGCTCTCGCCTCACCGCCGTGCCGTATACCTGGACCAGCGGCACCCGGCTGAGCTACCAGTGGTATCTCAATGGCCGGGCCATCTCACGGGCGACCGGCTCGACGCTCGTCGTCACCCCGGCCATGGTGAAGGCGAGGATCACAGTCCGCGTCACCGGAACGAAGAGCGGCTACATCTCCGCCGCGCGCACATCGGCTCGGACGGCCGCCGTCGTCTATCCGGGGCGCACCAAGCCGATCTCGACCTGGAACTGCCCTGCCTGGGCTCCCATCAAGGGCAACGCGCAGTCGATGATCTACCACGTGCGGAGCGGGGCGTACTACGCGAAGACCAAGCCCGAGGTGTGCTTCTCCACGGAGAGCGCCGCCGTCAAGGCCGGCTACCGCAAGTCGAAGCGGTAGACGACCCTCCGCCCAGACCCCGGGTTCCCGCCCACACCCCGGCGTAGACCCGCGAGCACCCCGGGGTCTCGGCGCGAACCCGGGGTCTCGGGGCGTCAGGCGTGGGCGATCAGGGGCGGGTGAGGCGGGCGAGGGCGTCGACGAAGGCGTCGACGTCGGACTCCTCGGTGTCGAAGCCGCACATCCAGCGCACCTCGCGGCGGGCGGCGTCCCAGTCGTAGAAGCGGAACACGTCGCGGAGCTGATCGGCGATGCCCTCGGGCAGGGTCGCGAACACGCCGTTCGCCTGCGTCGGCTGCGTGAACTCCACCCCGACGATCGATCCGTCGGCGAGACCGTCCTCGATCCGTCCGCGGAGCCGGGCCGCCATGGCGTTGGCGTGCCGGGCGTTGCGCAGCCAGAGGTCGCCGTCGAGCAGCGCGATGAGCTGGGCCGAGACGAAGCGCATCTTCGACGAGAGCTGCATGTTGAACTTGCGCGCGTAGTTGAGGCCCACGGCGGCGTCCGGGTTCAGCACGACGATGGCCTCGCCGAGCATGGCGCCGTTCTTCGTGCCGCCGAAGGTCAGCACGTCCACCCCGGCGTCGGTCGTGAACGCCCGCAGCGGCAGATCCAGGGCGGCGGCCGCGTTCGACAGGCGCGCGCCATCGACGTGCAGCTTCATGCCGCGCGCGTGGACGTGGTCCGCGATCGTGCGGATCTCTTCCGCGGTGTACAGCGTGCCGAGCTCGGTGGACTGCGTGATCGAGACCACGAGCGGCTGTGCGCGGTGCTCGTCGCCCCAGCCCCAGGCCTCGCGGTCGATGAGCTCGGGGGTGAGCTTGCCGTCGTCGGTGGGGACGGTGAGGAGCTTGAAGCCGCCGATCTTCTCCGGCGCTCCGCCCTCGTCGACGTTGATGTGCGCGGTCGAGGCCGCGATCACGGCACCCCAGCGCGGCAGCATCGACTGCAGACCGGTGACGTTCGCCCCGGTGCCATTGAACACGGGGTACGCGGCGGCGGTGTCACCGAAGTGCGCCTGGAACACCTCCTGCAGGCGGGCGGTGTAGGCGTCCTCGCCGTAGGCCACCTGATGGCCCCCGTTCGCGGCCGCGAGGGCCGCCAGGACCTCGGGGTGGATGCCGGAGTAGTTGTCACTGGCGAAGCCCCGGATGGCGGGGTCGTGCGGGATGCTCACCGGACAAGCCTAATCGCCTTCCCCTACCGGATGTCCGAGGCCCGCTCTACCCTCGAACCCATGGAACGCAGTGCGGCGAAGACCGCTTTCGCGAACGTCCTCGTCAACACGTTGATCGCCAACGTCACGACGAGCTTCCTGTGGTTCGCCCTCACCTTCTGGGTCTACATCGAGACCCGGTCGGTGCTGGCCACGGGCATCATCGGCGGTGCCTACATGCTGTTCGTCGCGTTCTTCGCGATGGTGTTCGGCACCATCGTCGACCGTCATCGCAAGCACCGCGTCATGCTCCTGTCGAGTGTCATCTCGGCAGCGGCCTTCCTTGTCGCGGGCGTCCTCTACCTGTGGCAGCCCGAGGCATCCCTGCTCGACCTCGGCGGACCGTGGTTCTGGCTGTTCTCCGGCGTCATCCTGTTCGGCGGGGTGATCGAGCAGCTCCGCAACATCGCCCTGTCCACCACGGTGACGCTGCTGGTGCCGGAGGAGAAGCGCGCCAACGCCAACGGTCTCGTCGGCACGGTGCAGGGGCTCGCCTTCCTCGTCACGAGCGTCTTCTCCGGCCTCTCCATCGGCTTCCTCGGCATGGGGTGGACCCTGGGGATCGCGATCGCGGCGATGGCCCTCACCTTCGCGCACCTGCTGTTCATCCGGATCCCGGAGCCCGAGCCCGAGGTCGACCCGGAGGCGAAGAGCGCCGTCGACGTCCGCGGCAGCGTCCAGGCGATCCGCCAAGCTCCCGGACTGTTCGCGCTCATCATCTTCTCGACCTTCAACAACCTCATCGGCGGCGTCTACATGGCGCTCATGGATCCGTACGGTCTCACCCTGTTCGACGCGCAGATGTGGGGGTTCGCCCTGGCCTTCGCGTCGACCGGATTCCTGATCGGCGGGGGACTGGTGGCCAAGTTCGGCCTCGGCAGGAAGCCCGTGCGCACGATGCTGCTCATCGTGATCGCGATGGGACTCCTCGGGGCGATCTTCATGCTGCGCGAATGGTGGCCGCTGTACGTCCTCGGCATGTGGGTGTACATGGCGCTCGTGCCGCCCGTCGAGGCCGCGGAGCAGACCGTGATCCAGAAGGTCGTCCCGTTCGCGCGCCAGGGACGGGTGTTCGGCACCGCGGCCGCGATGGAGGCGGCGGCGGCCCCGATCACCGCGTTCCTCATCGCCCCGATCGCCGAGTTCCTCGTGATCCCGTACATGGACAGCGCGCAGGGGCAGCGGCAGTGGGGGTGGCTCCTCGGCGAGGGCGAGGCGCGGGGCATCGCGCTGATCTGCCTCTTCGCGGGGCTGATCATGGTGGTGGCCGCGACCCTTGCCTTCTTCACCCGGTCGTACCGCACCCTCACCGAGCTGTACGCGACCGCCCCCGATCCGGCTCCGGAGGAGGCTCCCGAACCCGCAGCCGACGCCGTGGACGAAGCGGGCGACGGCCCGCACACGTTCCGTGACGCCCCGCCGATCGTCCCCGGCATACCGCCCGAGCCCCGGTGATCGTCCGACGAGCGGGACTCAGCTCAGGTCGAGCACCCGGTCGTTGAGGTCCGCGGCGTCGGTGTCCCAGAGCCCCACGAGACGCGCCGCGAGGACATCGGGGTCGAGGGCCTTGGCGCGGAACACGACGGCAGCGGCCCGCAGCGGTTCGTCGGCCTCGCGCGCCGCCTTGGCGTACCCCTGGGCGACGGCACGGGTCCACGCTTCGCTCGCCGCCTTGACCGCTGCATAGTTCGCTCCGCCGGCGAGGGGGCGTGCGACGGCGGTCGACGACACGATCGCGAATCGTCCGGCGGCGGAGGCGCGGAGGGGGCCGTCGAAGGCGCGGCTCGTCGTCCGCACCGCCTCCAGCGCCGGCAGCAGCGCCGCGAAGTCGTCGTCGGTCTGCCCGGCGAGTCCGCCGCCGCCGCGCCAGCCGCCCACGAGGGGCACGACCGCATCGACCGTCTCGAGGCGATCGGCGAGCGCCGTCATCTCGGCGAGGGAGGTCGCATCGGCGAGCTCGGTCTCGGCGCCCGCATCGGCCAGCGGACGCAGCCGCTCGTCCGTGCGGCCGGTGGCGATCACGCGGGCCCCGGCATCGCGCAGTGCCCTCGTCGCCGCGAGGCCCGCCGCGCTCGTGGCCCCCGCCAGCACGACCACACGGCCCTGCGGTCCCTCGATCTTCGACGTCGTCATGCGGTGTCCTCTCGGTCGGAGATGCCTCTGCGGCCGGACCCGGGATCCGGGTCTCCGGCCGCAGAGGTGGTGCGCCCCAGCGTCACAACGATGCGATGCGGATCAGTCGTCCGTACCGCGGATGCCGACCGTCGACTCGATGACCGGCTTCATCTTCTTGTCGAGCGTCTCGAAGAACATCGACAGCGGGAACTCGTCGTCGAGGACCGCGTCGGTGTAGCCCTTCGGAGCCCCGGCGAGGATCTCGTCCGACAGGCCGCGCGCCCACTGCGAGGCAGGATGCGGGGTCAGCGTGCCGCGGACCAGCTCGTACGCGGCGAGCCAGTGCGCGACCTTGGGGCGGTCGATCGAGTGCCAGTACAGGTCGTCGATCGCGTCGCCGAGGGCCACGACCGCATCCGGCACGTTCTCCCAGTCGAAGGCCAGCGCCGTGTCGGTCCAGTGCAGCACGCCCCGCTGGTGCAGCCACGCGAACAGGAGCTGACCGCCGACCGCGTCGTAGTTGCGCACGCGCGTGCCGGTGATGGCGAAGCGGAAGATGCGGTCGAAGATCACGGCGTACTGCACGAGGTGCGCGTACTCGTGCATCTCCCGCTCGGTCTCCGTGAGCTCCTCGCCCGCGGCGACCCGGGCATCCAGGGCCCGCTCGATCTTCACCGACTCGCGGAACGCCGTCATGTCGCAGCGCATCTCCTCCAGCGAGTAGAGGAAGAACGGCATCCGCTGCTTGATCATGAACGGGTCGAAGGGCAGGTCTCCGCGCATGTGGGTGCGGTCGTGGATGATGTCCCACATCACGAAGGTCTTCTCGGCGACCTCCTGATCCTCCAGCATCGCCGCCGCACGCTCGGGGAGGTCGAGGTTGGTGATCTCTGAGGCCGCGCGGACCACGCGGCGGTAACGGGCGGCCTCACGGTCCTGGAAGATCGCGCCCCAGGTGAAGGTCGGGATCTCGCGCATGGCGACGGTCTCCGGGAAGAGCACCGCGGAGTTCGTGTCGTAGCCGGGCGTGAAGTCCACGAGGCGCAGCGAGACGAAGAGCTTGTTGCCGTAGTCGCCGGCCTCGAGCGCGGCGATGAACTCCGGCCAGATGGTCTCGACGATGAGCGCCTCGACCAGGCGGTCGCTGGAGCCGTTCTGCGTGTACATCGGGAAGACCACGAGGTGGCGGATCCCGTCGATGCGGTGCTGCTGCGGCTGGAACGCCACGAGCGAGTCGAGGAAGTCCGGCACGCCGAAGTCCTCGGCCGCCCAGCGCTCGAAGTCGGCGACGGAGGCGGCGAGGTAGTCCGCGTCGTGGGGGAAGGCGGGGGCCAGTGCCCGGATCGCGGCGGTGATCTGCCCGACGAGCGCGGTCGCCTGGTCCCGGGTCGCTGAGCTCGTCGAAGCGCCAGGGATCGAGCCGTCCTTGATCTGCAGCTCACGGAGGGCGATCGCGGCCTGCTTGAGCTGTGCCCAGGCGGCGGAGTTCTCCGCGATCGACGCATCCTCGACGACCTCGGGTTCGCCGACGACGGCCTGAACAGCGGAACTGTTGGCGGAAACGAGGGACATCGGAACCTCCGATCGCAGTGAAAAACGGAAAGATTCCGGTGATAACGGAATCCTGACGATAATCTTACAGCCATGGATGATTCTGTCGACCGTGCGATCCTGGCGACCATCTCTCGTGACGGGCGGGCGACGCTGTCGCAGCTCTCCGACGCCGTCGGGCTGTCGGTGTCGGCGGTGCAGTCCCGGCTGCGGCGGCTCGAGACCCGCGGCGTCATCACCGGCTACCGCGCGATCCTCGACCCCGAGCAGGCGGGCACTCCGTTGTCCGCCTTCATCGAGATCACGCCGCTCGATCCCGCCCAGCCCGACAACGCCCCCGAGCTCCTGGAGCACCTCGACGCGATCGAGGCCTGCCACTCCATCGCCGGCGACGCGAGCTACATGCTCTTCGTCCGCGTGCCGACGCCGCGCGACCTGGAGCAACTCGTCCGCGACGTCCGGCTCGCGGCGAACGTGAGTACGCGCACGACCGTGGTCCTGCAGACCTACTACGAGCACCGGCCGATCATCCCGGTCTCGACCGCCGAGTAGGGCGGCGTCAGAGCAGCGCGCCGACGAGCGCCTCGCCCAAGGGCGTGCGCACGTGCTGCCTGCGGGAGCCGTCCCGCTCGCTCGCCACGAGCCCGGCGTCCCGCAGCACGGTGAGATGGTGTGACGCCGTCGACAGCGCGAGCCCCGCATCGGCGGCCACCTCCGAGGTCGTGCGCGGCGATCCCGCGGTGAGAAGGATGCCGGCGCGCGCCGGGCCGAGCAGGGCGCCCAGGGCGGCCACGGTCTCGGTGGTGTCCCGTGCCCACCCCGCGGTCACGCCACGGGCGGGATAGAACAGCGTCGGCTGTGCCGGCGGCTCGGTGAGCACCAGGCAGCCCCAGGACGAGAGGACGGAGGGCACCAGCACGAGACCGCTGCCGCGGCAGTCCACGTCCTCGCTGTGCCGACGGAGCGAGACCCGCACCGCACCCGCGCCCCACGAGACCTGGGGATGGAGGGCGCCGGCCATCCCGGCGATGCCGGTCGTCGCGATCACCCGGGCACGAACGGCGATGTCGGCCCGGAGGAGGCGCTCCAGCTGAGGCCAGGCCGGAGCCAACGCGGCCTCCCAGACCTCCTCCCAGGCATCGGCGATCATCGCACGGGCGCGCTGGGGCCGGTCGGACAGGTCGCGCAGGGCCTGACGCTGTGCGCCCGTCGAACGCTGGATCCTCTTGCCGAGGTCGACGCGCAGCGGGTCGAGCGCCGCCTCCCGCAGGGCGGCGAGTTCGTCCTCGGGGGTCAGATCGTCGCGTGGAGTGCTGGTGAGGAAGTCCGGGAGGTAGCCGTCGTCGCCGATCACCGTCGCGAGGAGCGCGAAGGCGTCGCGCGGCAGCCCCTCCCGCGCGGTGCGGAGCCACCCCCACTGCAGGGGGTGCGCCGCCGGGCGGAGGAGCACGCGTACCGCATGCGCCAGTTCGTGCCCGGGGGAGATGCCGAACCGCACGGCCTGGATGTCGCCGGGACTCAGGTGGAACTCGACCCGGTGATCCGGGTGGTCGACGCCCTCGACCGGCGCGGAGTTTCGATCCACATCGAAACTCTAGGAGGTGCGACGCGTGCTGTCGACACTGGGTTCATGACCGAGATCCCCGTTCCCGCCCTTGTCTCGAGTGGCGCGATCCGCATCGGCGCCGGGCGCAGCCGCCGATTCGTCGGCGCCGACCACGGAGCCGCCGTCTCCTACTTCTTCGTCGAGAACCAGCCAGGGGAGGGGCCGGGGCTGCACTGGCACCCCTACTCTGAGACCTGGATCGTGCTCGAGGGCACGGTGCGGATCCGGATCGGCGACGACGCCCTCATCGCGCGAGCCGGAGATACCGCCACCGCGCCCGCTTTCACGCCACACTGCTTCACCAACGCGGGGACCGGGCTCCTCCGGATCCTCTGCATCCACGCGTCCGACACGATCATCCAGACGTTCCTCGACGAGGACTGAGAGCGGAGACCACCATGTCCTTCCAGGCATACCTCGACAAGGTCGAGACCCAGACCGGCCTCACGCCGCGGCAGTTCATCGACCTCGCCCACGAGCAGGGGTTCGACGAGAGCACGAAGGCCACCGTCGTCCTCAACTGGCTCAAGCAGGAGTACGGCCTCGGCCACGGCCACGCGCAGGCGATGGTCCACGTCATCCTCAAGGGGCCGAAGATCAGCGACAAGCACGTCGGCACGACCGGGTCGCATGCCGACAAGACCGACGAGCTCTGGCTCGACGGCAAGGACAGCAACCCGCACCGCTGAGTTTGCCGCCTCGCCGCGACGACTAGGATTCCGTGGATGGCAGCATCCTCCCAGCGCAAGAAGAAGTCCGGTCGTCGCACCCCGCCGCGCACCAGCGGCAACCCGGCCAAGCGGCCGGTCGTCGAGGCGGGTCCCGTGACGATCGGCGACTGGATCGGTGCGGCACGTCTGCGCACGCTGCCCCTCGCGATCGCCCCCGTCGTCATCGGTACGGGAGCCGCGCGGAGCACGGGTCCCGAGTTCCACTGGGTGATCGCGCTCGCGTGCCTCGCCGTGGCGGTCCTGCTGCAGATCGGCGTGAACTTCACCAACGACTACAGCGACGGCATCCGCGGCACCGATGCCCATCGTGTCGGCCCGGCGCGGCTCACGGCCTCCGGTCGCGTGAAGCCGCGCACGGTGCTCGTCATCGGCCTCGTCTTCTTCGCGCTCGCCGCCGTGGTCGGCGTCGCGATCGTCGTGCGCACCGAACAGTGGTGGATGCTCGCGGTCGGCGCGGCCTGCATCGTCGCCGCGTGGTTCTACACCGGGGGCAAGAGGCCCTACGGGTACTACGGCCTCGGCGAGGTCTTCGTCTTCGTGTTCTTCGGGCTCGTGGCCACCCTCGGCACCACCTGGGTGCAGGTCTTCCTGCTCCCGCAGCAGGCCTGGCTGGGGGCGATCGCCGCCGGACTGTTCGCCTGCGCCGTGCTCCTGGCCAACAACCTCCGCGACATCGATCAGGACCGCGAGGTCGGCAAGCGCACGCTGACGGTCCTCATCGGACGCCGGGCCACGCAGGTCCTCTTCACGCTCTTCGTGCTCGTGCCGTTCGGCATCGCCGTGTTCCTCGCGTTGCTGTTCCCGATCGCCTGGCTCGCGCTGCTCGCGCTCCTGGCCGGCCTCCCCGCGATCGTGATCGTCTGGACCTACCGTCAGCCGCGGGAACTGGTGATCGCCCTCGCGCTCACCTCTCTGACCTCACTGCTCTACGCCGGCGCCCTGTTCTGGGCCTTCGCTGGCTGAGCCGCCCCCGGTCACCCGCGCCTCGCCGGGCACAGCTTCGGAGCGCGCGACGGACACGCCGTCGTCTCGGACCTATCCTTGGGCGCGCCGTGCGGTCGCTCCGAAGTCGTGCCCGGCGACCTGGGCGCAGGGACCGAGATGCCGGTCGAACTTATGGGTCAGCCGAGAGTTTTGAGACTCGGTCCAACAATCGGATCTGCCTCGGGTCTCCGAAGCTGTGTACGGCGGTCCCGCGTCAGGGGCGGTCGTCGGGGGCGCGGTCGACGAGTTCGTCCTCCGCGTCGGCGTCGGCCTGCTGCCCGGAGATCTTGCCCTGCCGGCGCTCGTGCAGGCGCGCGGAGGCGTCGGAGAGCGGGGTGCGGAGGAACAGCATCGAGATGCTCGCGCCGATGAGGGCCGCGAAGATCGCCGCCAGCCACCAGAACTCGCGGAAGATCGGGAAGAAGAACCACAGGATGGCCAGCGGGACGAGGAACGCCAGCAGGCGCAGCACGGTGTAGACGAGGAGGGGGGCGGGCTTCTTCACCCCCTCAGTCTACGTTCGCTGCTCCGTGCTCCCGCTGTGACGCCGGAGCCCGAGGGGCGCGAACGGGATCCCCCGCACGACGCGTCGCCACGGATGCTCGCCCAGGGTCCACAGCAGCTCATCATCCGGGTCGAGGGCCAGATCCTCGCAGCCGACGGGCAGCGCGACGGGGTGTCTGGTGAGGGCCTGGCGAGGTCCCGACCACAGCACCCCGGGACGCAGGTGGTCTGACTGCGACACGAGATAGCGGTCGCCCCACCGCACGGCTCCCTGCATATGCCGGATGCCGGGGGTGAAGCGCTCGAGTTCGACGAATCCGGCAGCGGAGTCTTCGGGGATCGCGAACTCGCCGACCATCCCGGTCTCCTGACCCCGGTACTCGCCGATGAGCACGCGGGGGAGCGGTGTCCCGTCCGCGTCGAACACCCGACCGACGAAGGAGCACCGGAGGGCGACGGGATGACGGCGGGTCCGCACCGCGACCACGGCCGTCCGTCGGTCCCTACGGCGTGCCCCGCCGCGCACCCGCTGGGCGTCGGCGCCGTGCACACGTCGAAGTGCGCCGAGGTCGAACTCCCAGATGCCCTGCCCCGTCGCGGCGACGAACAGCCGGTCTCCGAACCAGGCGAGACCGCCCGCGTGGATCGGGGCCGGCTGAAGGGCATCGTTCTCGTCGGTGACGGCCAGCACGATGTCGATACGGCGGGCGCGTTCGCGATCCACGAGGGTCACCCGGGAGGCGAGGTGGCGCCCTGAGGCATCCTGGCGGAACCAGCTCACCGCGAGCGCTCGCCGTCCACGGCGCTTCCCGACGTCGATGCCCTGGGGGTACCACCGCTGCGTCCAGGAACGCGCGGTCAGCCAGCGCACCTCGACGCCGCCGCTCCGACGACGCCGCAGCACCGGTCGCGAGATCGTGTTCCAGGGCCACCGCATGCCTCCATCGTCCCCGATCCGACGGTGGTGTGCGAATTTTCACGGATTGACCTAGGTCGATTCGCGCGATCGAACAGACAGTTGTATCGTGTTACGTGTTGAGTGCTGATCTTCATGGAGTCGCTCTCGACGACGCCTCGCGGTCCGCTGGTGGGGGCCAGTACTGCCGCGGGGCGGCCGACGCCTCACGGCGGCGGTTCACCGGGTGTTCGCATCCGGCAGTGCAACGCACTGGGGGTGTGGCTCGTTCGGGTGCGGGCCACACCTCAGCGTTCGCCTCGCGCCGTCACCGGACGTTCACCCCCCGGTCGCTCTCCGGCCACCGTCGCCTGTCACGATGACGAGCCGTATCGTCCATCCCGGGAGCCCCGTGCGCACGCCCCTCGTCACCGTCATCCTGCCTGCCAAGGACGCCGGTCCGTACATCGGCACCACGCTGGAGACGCTCACCCGGCAGTTCGATGATCCGGCCGCCCTCAAGCTCGTGGCGATAGACGACGGCTCGCGAGACGACACCGGCGCGCTCCTGGACCACTACGCGGGCCGGTTCCCGCACGCCGAAGTGCTGCGGAACCCCGAGCCGCGCGGGCTCGCCTCGGCACGCAACCAGGGGCTCGCGCATGTGGAGGGCGAGGCGTTCTGCTTCGTCGACGGCGACGACTGGATGCAGCCGCAGCGCCTCGCGGTGCTCGCCGCGCGTCTGCGAGAGCTCCGCTGCGACTTCCTCCGGACGGATCATGTGACCGTCTCCGGGATGCGGCGCGCGCTCGTGCGTGCTCCGTATCCGTGGCGGGAACGGGTCGTGCCGCCCCGGGAGGCGATCCTCCCGGTCGATGAGCCGAGCATGGTGGACTACCCGTTCGCCTGGGCGGGACTGCTGCACCGCCGCGTGCTCGACCGCGGGCTGGCCGCATTCCCCTCCGGCCTCTTCACGGCCGAGGACCGCCCATGGGTCTGGCGCCTGCATCTGGAGGCCGCTTCGTTCGCCGTGGTGGACGCCCCGGCGCTGCTCTACCGACGTGGCATCGAGAGCTCCCTCACCCAGGTGCACGACCGCCGCCAGCTCGACTTCGCCCCGGCGCTGACCCAGGTGCTCGACCTCGTCCGGGCGGACCGCGAGGCCGACCGCTTCCTTCCGAAGGCCGTCTGGACCGCGCTCGCCCTCAGCGCGCATCACCTGGTGCGCTCACGGCGCATGCCGCCGCCCGTGCGGAGGGAGATGCGCCGGCGGATCCGGCTGCTGGTGCAAGACCTCCCCGCCGCGGAGGTCGCCGGGGTGCTCGCCCGGCTCGACGGTCCACGGCGGCGGGTGCTGGCGCGCAGCCTGCGCCGCGGAGGTCACGCCGGATGAGTCGCCTCTTCGCCCTGCACAGCGCCTACGGACTCGCGACGGCGGCCGCCGCGATCGACGCCGGCCTGCTCGACGAGGGCGCCGACGGCGACGGTCGGATGGCGGAGCGGGTGCTCGTGCCGTTCACCTCGTCGCGCGTCCCGGAGACGGTCGTGGGCATCGCCGAGGATCCTGCGCTGGGCTCTCTCCGCGGCCGCTTCGATCGGGTGGAGGCGCTGGCCGACGTGCTCGGTCCCCTGCATCCGAGTGCCTGGGAGCCGACGGACGCCGACCTCCCCGTCGTGGGCCGACTTCTCGCGCGCGCCTGGCGGTTCGACCCCCGCGAGGTCGAGCTGTTCGTGCAGAGCCCTCAGGTCGCGCCGGCCCGCACACTCCTCTCGATGTTCCCGGAGGCCAGGGTGACCATCGTCGGCGACGGCCTCATGACCTACGCGCCGATGCGGGTCCGGCTGCCGCATGCGGTTTCCGCACGCATCGAGCGCGTCGTGTACGCCGACGTGGTGCCCGGCGTCCGTCCGCTGGCGGGGTCTCCGCACGCGGTGCCTGTCCCGGTGCCTCCCGAGTCCTTCGCCGCCGCTCTGCGCGAGACGGGTGAATCCTCAGAGGGCCCCGCTGCCGCAGGGCCGGCGACCGTTCTCGTGCTCGGACAGTACCTCGCAGCTCTCGGCCTCCTGACCATGGCCGAGGAGATCGCGCTCCAACAGCGCCTGGTCGACCGGGCGGTGGAAGAGCACGCGGAGCGCATCGTCTTCAAGCCCCATCCCGCGGCACCGCCGCAGCTCGCCCACGCCGTGCGCGCGCATGCCGAGAGTCGCGGACTGGGGTTCGTGGAGGAGCGCGGCCGCCTGCCTGCCGAACTCCTGGCGGAGCGCCTCGACGCACGCGCCGTCGTGGCGACCTTCTCGACGGCTCTGCCCACGGTCCGTACCCTGTTCGGGCGGACGATCGGTGCCGCAGGCACGACGGAACTGCTCCGCACCCTCGCCCCGGTGGAGAACAGCAACCGCATCCCCCTGACGATCGTCGATGCCCTCACCAGGACCCCCTCGCCCTACGCCGACGCGGATCGGCTGCAGCTCCTCGTCGACGCGGTGGGCTACATGATGCAGCCGGAGATCGCGGGACACCTCCGCGTCCGGGCCGAGGAGCTGCTCGACGGCCTCGACGAGGAGGAACGTCGCCGCTACTTCGCCCCCGACCGGTTGGCTGCGCTCGCCCTTCCCGGGGGCTCGGCACTGCGCGGCGCGCGCGGCCTGCTGCGTCCGCGCGGAGGCGTGGGTCGGATCGAGGAATGGCGGCTCACGGCTGTCGGCGCCCGCCGCCGCGCGGGCCGAGCCTGGCGGGAGATCCGGGGACGATGAGGAGACACGACATGGACGAACCCGTGCAGCCGGCGGTGGCGATCATCCCCGCGCGGGGCGGGTCGAAGCAGATCCCGAGGAAGAACCTCGAGCGTGTCGGAGGGGTTCCGCTGGTGGCCAGGGCCGTGCACGCCGCGCGGGCGGCGGCGTGCTTCGATCTCGTGGTCGTCTCGACCGACGACGACGAGATCGCCGCGGTGGCCGAGGAGGCGGGCGCACGGGTGGTCCGGCGCCCGGCCGAGCTCTCCGGAGACACCGCGGCCTCGGAGGCGGCGATCCTCCATGCACTCGATGACCTGGAGAGCAACGGCGAGCGTTTCGAGATCGTCGCCTTCCTGCAGGCGACCTCGCCCTTCCTCCCGAGCGCGGTGCTGGCCGGTGCCGTCGGCGACGTGCGGCGGGGGCGATCGGACAGCGTCTTCTCCGCCGTAGAGACCTACGGCTTCCTCTGGAGACGGCGGGCCGACGGTACCGCCGAGGCGATCAACCACGAGGCCGGCCACCGCCCTCGCCGCCAGGACCGCGAGCCGCACTACCTGGAGACCGGAGCCTTCTACGCGTTCCGCGTCGACGGGTTCCGCGCCCACCGACACCGCTTCTTCGGGCGGATCGGGATCGCTCCCGTGCCCGAGGAGACGGCGATCGAGATCGACGACGCCGCTCAGCTCCAGGCCGCGCGGGCCCTCGCCGTCCTGCACGAACGGCCAGGGCGCATCCCCGCCCGCGCCGTGGTCACCGACTTCGACGGGGTGCACACCGACGACACGGCGATCATCGACGCCGCGGGTGGGGAGCGGGTGCGGGTCAGCCGGGAGGACGGGATGGGCGTCGCGCTGCTCCGGCGGGCCGGAGTGCCCATGCTCATCCTCTCCACCGAGGTGAACGCGGTGGTGCGCGCTCGCGCCGACAAGCTCCGCGTCCCCGTCCTGCACGGGATCGATGACAAGGAGTCCGCGCTCCGGCAGTGGGCCGGAGAGCAGGATGTGGCGCTCGCCGACGTCGCCTACCTCGGCAACGACGTCAACGACCTTCCCGCGATGCGGATCGTGGGCTGGCCGGTCGCCGTCGCGGACGCGCACCCGCTCGTCCGGGCGGAGGCGCGCGTCGTGCTGGGGAGGCGAGGCGGCGACGGGGCCGTGCGCGAGCTCGTCGAGCGGGTGTTGTCGAGCTGACCGCCCCCGGTAACCGTCCGGTCGGCCGGTGTTCACCCGCGGCCCGTACTCAGGAAGGACGGGGTGGAAGACCGCTCGACGACCGGAGGAATCATGACTGTCAGCATCGGATCGCATGTGATCGGCGGCGGCCGTCCCGCCTACGTCATCGCGGAGATCGGCCTCAACCACAACGGCGACGTCGACATCGCCAAGCGCCTCATCGACGTCGCGGCCCGAGCCGGCGCGGACGCGGTGAAGTTCCAGAAGCGCACGCCCGAGATCTCCACGCCGGAGCACATGCGCGACGTGCCGCGGGAGACGCCGTGGGGAACGATGACGTACCTCGACTATCGCCGTCGGGTGGAGTTCGGCCGCGACGAGTACGTCGAGATCGGCGACCACGCCACGATGCAGGGCCTGGACTGGTTCGCCTCGCCGTGGGACGTGCCGAGCGTCGCGTTCCTCGAAGACCTCCACGTCGTGGCGCACAAGGTCGCCTCGGCGAGCCTGACCGACACGGAACTGCTCGTCGCGCTGCGGGAGACCGGGAAGCCCGTCATCCTCTCCACGGGCATGTCCACCATGGAGCAGATCGATCGTGCGTTGGACACGCTCGGCACCGACCGCGTCGTCCTCATGCACGCGACCTCGACCTACCCCCTCGAGCCCGAGGAGGCGAACCTGCGGGTGATCGCGACCCTGCGGGACCGCTATCCCGGGATCCCCGTCGGCTACTCGGGACATGAGCGCGGCCTGCAGATCTCGCTCGCCGCGGTCGCGATGGGGGCGGTCGCCGTGGAGCGTCACATCACGCTGGACCGGACGATGTGGGGCTCCGACCACGCCGCATCCCTGGAGCCCGGAGGGCTGGAGCACCTGGTCCGCGACATCCGGGTCATCGAGAGCGCGGTGGGCGACGGCGTCAAGCGCGTGTTCGACAGCGAGCGCGCGCCGATGGCGAAGCTCCGCCGCGTGCCCGCATGACCGCCGGCGCCGGGATGCGTGTGGTCGCCATCGCGGACGCCGACTCGTTCGTGAAGTGGGCGGCATCCCTGCTGGGGGCCGTGCCCGGCCTGCGGCCGCAGCTCCTGCTGGTGCGCACGCCGCTGACGGTGAGCGGAGCGCAGCAGGATGCGGCATTGGCGGGCACCGGCCTCGATGCCGATGCCGTCACCCGGCTCGACCTCGACCGCGTGGCCGGATGGCTCGAGGTCGAGCGCCCTGACGTTGTGCTGCTCGCCGGGCGGGGACCGTTCGTCCGGCTCCTCGGCCGAGTCGTCGATGCGCTGCCGCATCGCCCCGTGACCGTCTCCGGGCTTCCCGGCATGGCGATCCCCGCCCAGCGCGGGGCGCTCGACTACCGGCGACACACCGACCTGCTGGTCGTGCACTCCCACCGCGAGCGCCGAGCGTTCGCCGACCTCGGCGAGCGCATCGGGGTGCAGATGCCGATCGCGCTGGCGACCCTCCCCTTCGCGCGGGGTCGCGAGCGGTGGGGCGGCAGCCGTCTCCGGGAGTCCGGGGCAGCCGGATCCCTCTCCGCGGGGACGGGCGGAGTCGCTCTCGCGGAGCGTCGTGTCGCCCCGACGCCGGCGGCGCTCCGGCGGCCCGGGGCGACGGACGTCGTCTTCGCCGCGCAGGCCCTCGTGCCCGCCCGCCCCGAGCAGCGAGCGGCGATCGCCGCCCTGCTCGTGCGCGCCGCGGAGGCCGACCCGTCGCGCCGGGTGGTCGTGAAGCTGCGGTCCCGGCCGGGGGAGGCCGAGACCCACCTCGACCGTGATCCGTACACCCGGCTCTTCGCCGGGGGCGGCCCGGCGAACCTCGTGTTCTCGCACGTGCCGATGGCGACCGCTCTCGAGTCCGCCGCCGGCCTGGTCACGGTGAGCTCGACGGCTGCGGTCGAGGCGCTGGCCCACGGGGTCCCGGTGATCGCGCTCGACCGCTTCGGGGTGCACAAGAGCCTGCTCAACACGGTCTTCATCGGAAGCGGTCTGCTGGGCGGCGCGGGCGAGGTCGTCGCCGGCCGATTCCGCCACCCGCACCCGTCCTGGCTCCGCGACAACTACTTCCACGCGGAGGCGGAGTCGGACTGGTGGGACCGGGCACAGGAGCTCGTGGCCCTGCGGAGGGCCGGGGCCCTGCCGCATCGCCGGGTTCCCGCGGCCCGGGGTGGGACCTGGCATAAGGCCTGGCATCGCGCGAGCGTGCTCGGCCGCACGGACCGCTCCCTCACCGGCCGCCTCGCGCTCGCCGCCGGCGTGCCCGCGACGCGTGCGCTCTCGGTGCTGCGTTCGGGCCGGCGTCGGAGCGGTCAGGACACCTGGGCCGACCCGGCCACGGACTACACGCTCGAACCAAACCCGTTCCAGGACTCGATCCGCCGCTGAGTCGCGGCCGGTCCGCGCTCAGACCGTGCGCCAGTCATGGCTCTCGATCGCCGCACCCGCCTGTGGCCCCATCTGCAGCATCCCGCCGTCGATCACGACCGAGGCCCCCGAGATGTAGGCGGCCTCCGGCGAGGCGAGGAAGGCGATCAGGGCGGCAACCTCGCGCGCGTCGCCGGGGCGCCCGAGCGGGATGCCGGGGCGGTCCTCGGCGTGCGGGTCGGTGTCGGTCTGCCCGGTCATCGGGGTCGCGATCTCGCCCGGGGCGACGCTGACGGCGCTGATCCCGTACCGGCCGAGCTCGAGCGCGAGGTTCTTCATGAGCCCGCCGAGGCCGTGCTTGGCGGTGTCATACGCGCTCGCACCCACCATCGGCTGGTGCTCGTGCACGCTGGTCACGGAGATGAGCCGCCCCCCGCGCCCCGCGGCGACCATCGAACGGGCCGCCCGCTGCAGGCAGACGAAGGCGCCGGTGAGGTCGGTATCGAGCACCCGGTTCCACTCGTCGAGCGTCACGTCGAGGAACGGAGTCTGGAGCCCGGCGCCGGCGTTGTTGACGAACACGTCGACGCCCCCGAGCTCTGCGATCAGCCCGTCGACCACGTCGCCGCACGCGGGGATGTCGGAGACGTCGAGCTGTGTCACCACCGCGCGGGCGCCGTGGCTGCGCACCTCGTCCGCGGTGTCCTGGGCACCGGCCTCGTCGCTGTGCCAGGTGATGCCGACGTCGATGCCCGCTGCGGCGAGGGCGACGGCGGTGGCCCGGCCGATCCCGGAGTCGGCCCCGGTCACGATCGCGCGGCGGGCCTCGGCCTCCAGCCGTGCCTGCGGGTCTCCGGCCTCCGCCATCGGCGTCGGGGTCTTGTCGTTGTGCTGAGATTCGGACATGTCGGCCTCCTGCTCGGGCGTCATCGGTGCGAGCGACGGTACGGGGGCGGCGCGGCGCGGTCGAACCGGTTGACGACAAGCGACGGCGACGCTAGCGGGACGGGGTGCCGCCGCGGAGGGCGGCGGCACCCGCGTCCGAGCTCAGCTGCTTCGGCGGATCGCCCTCACACCGACCACGAGGCCCACCGCGGCGACCGCCAGTGCGGACACCCAGCCCCACAGGACGGTGACATCGCCGAGCTCGCCCGCGAAGAGGGCGCGCTCCGCCTGCACCACCCAGTTCACCGGATTGACCGCGGCGACGACGCGCATCCAGTCGGGAGCCGCATCGAGAGGGAGCAGCATCCCGGACAGGATCAGCAGCGGGAAGATCAGCGACTGCTGCACGCCCCAGAACAGCCACTCGCGATCCTTCGTCGCCAGGGCGAGGGAGTACGAGAGCGAGCCGAGGCCCACGCCGAACACAGCGAGCAGCGCGAGGCCGATGAGCAGGCCGGGGATGTCGGCGGCGAAGCCGAACGGCCAGGCGATCAGGACGATGATGAGTGCCTGCACGACGATCGGCGCGATCTCCTTCAGTGCGCGGCCGACGAGCAGCGAGGATCGTGCCAGTGGGGCGACGAGAGTGCGCTCGTGCGAGCCGGTCATCATCTCGTACTGCAGGTTCGACCCGGTCGAGCCGGTGCCGAACAGCACGATCATCACGAGGACGCCCGGGACGAACCAGGCCAGCGTCTCCCCGGCCGGACGCCCGGAGTCGCCGATCAGCAGCGGAGCGAACAGGCCGAGGAAGACGAGCGGCTGGAGCAGGCTGAAGATCAGCGTGAACGGGTCGCGGAGCACGGGCTTGAGCTCCCGGCTCAGCACGTTCCTGGTGTCGCGCGCGAGGTTCGGACGCACGAGGGTGTCGGTGGGGATGGTCATGAGCGGGCTCCTGTCGTGCTGTTCTGGGAGGCGGCGGGTGCCGCTTCCATGGCGGATGCGTCATCCGCGGCATCTGCGCCCTCTCCGGCTTCGCGCAGGGTGCGGCCGGTGAGGGCGAGGAAGACGTCGTCCAGGGTGGGCGGCACCCCCGTCGCGCGGCGGACCAGGATGCCGGCACCGTCGAGTTCGCGCACGATGACCGGGAGCAGGCGGTCGCCGTCCGGAACCGCGAGCGACACGGCGGCCCCGTCGATCGTGACCTCGGCCGTGCTGAGCCCGGCGACCACGGCACGGGCCCTCTCCGCCTCTGCGGCATCCGCGAACCCGAACGTCAGCACGTCCCCGGCGAGTGTCGCCTTGAGGGAGGCCGCGTCGTCGTCGGCGATGATGCGTCCCCTGTCCATGACCATCACGCGCTCGGCGTAACGGTCGGCCTCCTCCAGGTAGTGCGTGGTGAGGAACACGGTGGTGCCGTGCTGCGTGCGCAGGTCGAGGATGTGCTCCCAGAGGTTCGCCCGACTCTGCGGGTCGAGTCCGGTAGACGGCTCGTCGAGGAAGATCAGCGGCGGCGCGTGCATGAGCCCGAGCGCGATGTCGAGCCGACGCTTCTGCCCGCCGCTGAGCTGCTGGACGGTGCGCGTGGCGAACGATGTGAGGTCGAGCGACTCGATGAGTTCGTCGGCCCGGCGCGCGCTGTCCCGCTTCGACATTCCGTAGAAGGCGCCCTGGCTCAGCAGCTCATCACGGACGCGCTGAGAGAAGCTGCCGCTGGTGAGCTGTCCGACGTAGCCGATGCGGGCCCGTACGCCCGCCGCGTCGGCATGGATGTCGTGGCCCACCACCCTCGCACGCCCCGAGGTGGGCGGGATCAGCGTGGTCAGCATCCGCAGGGTCGTCGACTTGCCGGCGCCGTTCGGGCCGAGGAACGCGACGAGCTCTCCGCGGACGGCGGTGAAGGAGACGTCGGTCACGGCATGGACCGGCGTCTTCTTGACGGTGAAGGTCTTGGTGAGGCCTTCGGTCTCGATGAGGGGTTCGTTCATGACCGCGAGCGTAGAAGCGAACCAGGACAGATACTGTCCGCGATATCTGGCAGTCTGGCGAACATGAGCGACACCACCGTGCGGGCCCTCGCCCTGCTCAACCTGCTGCAGACGCATCGGCATTGGCCGGGAACCGAGCTCGCCGCGCGCCTCGGTGTCACCGAGCGCACCGTCCGGCGCGACGTCGATCGGCTCCGCGAGCTCGGATATCGCGTCGAGTCGACACCGGGGGCCGCCGGCGGGTACCGGCTGGAAGCGGGGAGCGCCGTCCCGCCACTGCTCCTCACCGACGACGAAGCTGTGACCATGGCCATCGGCCTGAGGGTCGCCGCGACGCAACAGGTCATCGGGGGCGCGGAGGTCACCCTCACCGCACTCGCCAAACTCGAGCAGGTCCTGCCGTCGCCGCTGCGACAGCGGGTGAACGCGCTCGCGGCCTCCGTGCGTCCGCCGCGCATCGGCGACGCCCCCGCCGTCTCGCCCGTGGTGATCGGCGAGGTCGCCTTGGCGACGCGGGACGCCGAACGCCTGCGCGTGCGGTACGTCGACGGGGAGGGGACAGAGAGCGTGCGCCGGGTCGAGCCCCATGCCCTCGCGCCCGCCGGCCGCCGGTGGTTCCTGCTGTGCTGGGATCTCGACCGCGACGACTGGCGGACGTTCCGCGTCGATCGGATCGCGGCGGTGGAGCACACGCGGGTGCTGTTCACGCGGAGGCCCCTGACCGAGGAGGAGATCGAGGAGCGGGTCCTCATCGCCTCGTCGTGGTCTCCGCAGAAGGTCGAGACCGACGCCGTGATGGACCTGCCGCTCGCCGAGATGCAGGCCCGTTTCGGACCGTGGTCGCAGGGCGCGACGGCAGAGGGCGCTCAGCGTACGCGCTGGCCGGTCGGCGGCTCGGACTGGCGCGAGGCGATGTACGGGCTGCTCTGGATCCCCGCGGGTGTCGAGTACACGACGAGCTTCCCGGAGCCGCATCGGTCGGAGTTGCGCGAAGCGGTGGAGCGTCTCCTGCGAGCGCTCGACGCGACGCCCTCCGCGTTATCCGGCGACTCATAGTGTTATCCCAGGCAACGGTCCTGGTGGGGATGATCACGGCCGGGTAACGTCGACCCCATCGCGGCGATCCGGGCGGTCCCGGGCCCCGGCTCATATCCGGAGGCGTTGCGGGTTCGACTCCCGCCGTCGCGTCCACTCGGTCCCTCTGCGCGGCCGCTCATCCCCGATGATGGAGGCATGCCTTCCGCCCCTCGCCCCGGACTCCGGGTCTCCGCGGGTCTGACGATCCCGGAGGCCGAGCTGTCCTGGCGGTTCTCCCGATCGTCGGGGCCCGGCGGTCAGGGCGTGAACACCACCGACTCCCGGGTCGAGCTGGTGTGGGATGCGGCTAACTCCGCGGCCCTGTCCCCGACGCAGCGCGGCCGGATCCTGGAGCGGCTCCGCGGACGACTGGTCGACGGCGTGCTGACGGTCGCCGCCTCCGAGCACCGTGCGCAGCTGCGCAATCGGGAGGCGGCCAGGGAACGGCTCGCCGCGCTCGTCGCGGAGGCGATACGTCCGCCGGCGCCGGCCCGACGGGCGACGAAGCCGAGTCGGGGATCGAAGGAGCGGCGGCTGACGGCGAAGCACCGCCGCACCGACGTCAAGAGCCTGCGGCGGCGCCCCCGCGAGGACTGACGTCCGGACCCGTCTGTGCGCTCCGCGAGCCGGTGAGCTGCTCCTCGATCGGGGCCCAGCCGTGTTCGAGGAGCGCGGAGCCGGCGTCGAGCACCTCCTGCTGGTCGTCGCTCTCGGTGACGAGGATCTGCATCTGCAGGACGAATCGTGCGTACACCCGGACCTCGGGGGTGGGGCTGGGGATGCCGAGCTCGTCGGCGATGGCCGCGGCGAGTGCATCCTCATGGCGCAGCCACATCTTCGACGCGTAGTCGCGGAGCGCCGGGGTCTCGTTGAGGAAGCGCAGGAAGACGCGGGCCACGTCGTCGCCGTGCTCGTCGAGGTTGGCGCCGATCTCGGCCGCGTAGAAGTCGTGGATGGCCCGATTGATCGTCACGCCGGTCGGCCGGTCGCGCACCGCCGATACGAGGCGATCGCGCTGCTCGTCATCCTCGTCAAAGACGAGCGCCTCCTTCTGCGGGAAGTGGGCGAACACGGTGGTGGGGGAGACATCGGCGGCGTCGGCGACCTCGCGGATGCTCACGTTGTCGAACCCGCGCTCCAGGAACATCCGGGTGGCCACGTCGGAGATGTTCTTGCGGGTCGCGGCTTTCTTGCGCTCGCGGCGGCCCAGGGGCGGGGGCGTCGTCATGCGGCCACCTTATCGTGCACTCGACCAGAAAGTGTATTGACACCAAAACTGGTATCGCTACACTTTTGATATGACTTCACCTCATCTTCCCGTTCGCGGCGCCGGCCGCGCCTGGGTCATGCTCGTCGTCCTGACGATGCTCACGGTCATCGGCATGACCGTCGTCCTCCCCGTCCTGCCGTTCGTCGTGCTGCAGTACGTCGCGCACGAACACGACCTCGCTCTCTGGGTCGGCGTGCTGGAAGCGGTCAACGGGCTGTGCGCCTTCCTCGCCGCACCGCTCCTCGGCCGCCTCTCCGATCGGTTCGGACGACGACCCGTCATCATCGTCGCGGCGTTCGGCGCGGCCTTCTCGATGGCGCTGTTCGGCGTGGGCGGGGCGATCTGGGTGCTCGTGCTCGCCCGTGTCATCCAGGGGCTGACGGCCGGGGACCTTCCCGCCCTGTTCGCCTACCTGGCCGACATCACGCCGCCCGAGAAGCGCGCGCAGCGCTTCGGCCTCCTCGGCGCACTGACCGGCATCGGCACCATGATCGGTCCCGCCATCGGCGGTCTGCTCGCCGCGATCGATCTGCGTCTGCCCGTGTTCCTCACCGCGGCGGTCGGTCTCACGATCGCGGTCCTCAGCATCTTCCTGCTGCCGGAGAGCCTGCGCCCGGAGAACCGCATCGCCCGGATCGCTCTCCACGACGTCCAGCCGTTCGGCGTGTTCCGTACCGCGCTCGGTCGGCCCGAGCTCCGCGGACTGATGATCGCGTTCGCACTGCTCGCGCTGCCGTTCGGCTTCTTCGTGAACAACTTCAGCGTGCTCGCCCTCGACGCCATCCAGTGGGGACCGACGCAGATCGGCCTGCTCACGGCGGGGGTCGGCATCATCGACATCCTCATCCAGGGCGTGCTGCTCGGCATCCTGCTACCGCGGATGGGGGAGCGCGGCGTGATCGTCAGCGCCATCACCGCGCAGGCGATCGGTCTCGCCGGTCTCGCGGTCGTGGCCTCGCTGCTCGCCCAGCCGTGGCTCTTCATCGTCGGCGCGCTCCTGCTCGCCGCCGGTCAGGGCGCTGCCCAGGCCGCGATGGACGGCGCGATGTCCAACGCCGTCGGCGACGACGAGCAGGGCTGGCTCGGAGGCGCCACGCAGTCCCTCAACGCCGCGATGGGCACGATCGCGCCGTTGATCGCGGCCGCTCTGTACACCGCGGTCAGCCATGCCGCGCCGTACTGGCTGGGCGTCGGGATCATGGTCGTCGCCGCGCTCGTCGTCGCGCGGGCGCATATCGCGAACACCGCGAAGCGTCCCGTCTCGGAGGCGCAGGACGCCGTCGGAGTCGCCGAAGCGCGGGTCTGAGCCGAGGGGTCCGGAGCGGCGTCGGGGGTCCGCGGGGGTCAGCGCTCGCCGCGGACGAGCTCCACTCCTGCCCCGGCGAACTGCCGCAGCGTGGCATCGGGGAGGAAGGCCCGGGTGAGGGCGCCGCCGATGCGGGTGAGGTCGCTCTCGTCGCGGAAGAGGAGGTACATGGTCTCGTAGCGGGGGTGGAACTTCTCCTTGAAGCGGTGCAGCGAGCGGAAGCCGTAGACGGGCTCGAGCGCGTCGGCCAGGCGCTCGCTCAGTGCGGCGATCACCCCCGCGTCCGGCGGGTAGTCGTGCGCGAGGGGAGCGCCGGAGAGCGACATGATCTCGGCGCCCTCCTCCGAGAACTGCTGGGCGGAGGCGCCGATCAGATACTCCATCACCGGTCCGAAGCCGCCCTCGCGGCGCCGCATGAGGTCGAGGGTCCAGCCGCGCACCACCCCGCCCTCCCCGTACACGGGCAACCAGGACAGGAAGCCGTCGACGTCGCCGTTCGGAGCGATCGCGAGGGCGAGTCGCACCTCGGGGTCCTCCGCCTCCTCCAGAGTCCCCAGCGTGAACCGCATCTCCGGGAGATCCTTGTCGCCGACCCACGCCTCCGAGATCCCGCGGAGCTGCTGCCGCAGGCCCCAGGTCTCCGCGGCCAGATGGGTGAGCCGGAAGGTCATCTGCTCCCGCCCCGCCCGGTTGAGGGAGGTGCGCACCGGCTGCCAGCGCTTGCCGGTGAAGGTGAGACCGGGGAGGTCGACGATCGTGTCATCGGCCACCACGAGGCTGCGCCACGTCTCCGGGACCGCCGCTCTCGTCGCCTCGTCCGCACTGAAGAAGCACGGCACGAGGCCGGCGTCCTCGGCCGCGCGGATGAAGTCGCGCACCGCCGTCGCGCGGGACTCCGCCGGGCCGATCGGGTCGGCGAGCGCCAGCGCGACGCCGTTGCGGCGCTGGTACGCGACGATCCCGCCGTCCACGCGGGCATAGCCGTTGCCCTCCCACGTCGTCATCCAGGAGAGGGTGCCGCCGCCGTGCGCCCGCAGTTCGCGGCGGAGCTCGTCTCCGGTCGGGGCAGGCTGTCGTCCGAGAGCTGTCGAGCGGCGCGCGCGGAACGCCCGCCGCACTGCCACGAGATATACGAGCACCAGTGCCCAGAGCACGCCCGTGGCGAGCGTCAGCTCGGTCTCCGCATCGATCACCGTCTCCAGCTGCGCCTCACTCGTGAGGATGATGAGGACGAGCACGAGCGTGGCGGCCAGCACGTTGAGCGGGCCGAGGACGATGGCCACCACCCAGGCCCAGCGGCGACCGCGCCGCAGGCCGTTCGCGATGAACAGGATCACCGCGACGTCGATCGCCGTGTCGATGAACCCGCCGGACGCCGGTTCGGTCGGGCCGAACGGACCATCGGTCGGTACGAGGACCGTGATGATCTCGATGGCCACGAGCGTGAGCACCGCCATCACGGCGATCAGCCGCTGCTCCCGGACGGTCGTGCGCCGCACGCGCAGGCTCCGGTCGACGAAGAGGATGAGCAGCACCGCGAACAGGTGCTCGAGGTCGGCCAGCTTTCCCCAGAACATCATCGCGACGAACACGAATCCGAGGAGCACCAGCCACGCGCGCACCCGCCAGGGCGGCCGGAACAGGCCGACGGCAGCGGCGATGCAGGCCATGGTGCCGCCGGACGCCCCGACGTCGAGGGCCTGTGCCTGGGTCTGCGCCCACGCCCACGGCAGCTGCGACACCAGCAGCAGGAACAGGGCGGTGGCGAAGACGGCGAAGAGCTGTCCGACCGCGAAGTAGGCGATGGCGACCCGGGTGCCGCGACGGTGCTCCAGGAAGCCCATCCCCCAGAACCCGGCGATGGTGAAGACGTACACCCAGGGTTCGTTGACGAAGAACGTCCCCGTGACCGGCGTCCACCACTTGCCCTCGGCCAGGCTCGGCAGCCCGTAGGCGACGGCGGGGAAGAGGGCCGAGTCTTCGAACGGCCGCCACAGCCCCTGCCAGATCACGCCGGTGAGCAGCACGAGACCGATCATCGTCAGCGTCGCCGGCGTGGTCCGCAGGGCCCCGAACAGGAGGCGGGCCGACGAGGGGCGCTCCGAGGTCATGCGCTCAGCGTAGAGGTGGGGCCGCCGCACGGCGACCCCACCGACCGCATCATTCGGCGACGGCCTTCGCGATCGCCTCTTCCAGGTCGTTCCACTCGACGATCTCGACCTTCTCGCCGTCGACGAAGAAAGTCGGGGTGCTGCTCACGCCCAGCCGCTCGCCGTCGCGCTTGTCCTGCTGCACCCGGGCGAGGGTCGCCGGATCGGCGACCGCGGCGTCGTACGCGGCCAGGTCGAGCCCGAGGTCCTCGGCGAACGCGCGGAATACCTCCGGCGTCTCCGTCGACTGCTCGCCCCACTGCGCCTGCGTCTCGAACAGCCGGTGGAACATGTCCTCGTAGCGGCCCTGCTGCGCGGCGGCCTCGGCGGCGAGAGCGGCCTGCGTCGAGTTCACATGCCCGGGCAGGGGGAAGTACCGGGTCACGTAGCGGATGTCGCCCTCGTAGGTGGCGCGCAGCTCCTCCACGATCGGATAGAAGGCGCCGCAGGCCTCGCACTCGAAGTCGAGGAACTCGACGACGGTGACGGCGTCGGGGCCGCCCTCGTCGAGCACGTGGGAGTCGGTGCGGACGGTGGGCAGTTTCTCGCCGGCCTCGGGATCGGGCTGCGCGGGCTGCTGGCTGAGGGCGTAGACGATGCCGGCAACCAGCAGCACGGCGGCGACGGCGACGGCGATCAGGGTCGCCTTGACGGGGGTCTTCATGGGGTCTCCAAACACGGGGGATACGACAAGGGGTGCCGCGGAGGCGGCCGGAGCCGGCGTCGGATCAGGTGCGGGAGATGGAGAGTTGGATGAGCGAGACCGCGGGCAGGAACGGACGGGGACCGGCACGGAACCGTGCGGTCGTCCGCGGAAGGAGACCGCGGAACCGCAGGCCGCTGCGGGTGCGCAGCTGCCGGAAGAGGAGGACGAGGGCGACGCAGCAGAGGGCAGCCGCGGCGCACGCCGCCGCCGCGGCCGGATCCGCCGGTGCGGTCTCCGCGATCGGTCCCTCCGCCGAGGTGTCGACCGGCTGCGAGACGCCCGGGGCGAGGCACAGGGTCGCGTGCGCATCCGCCGACCCGTGGGAGGCCGACCAGGCGCCGACGACGAGGAGGAGCGCGAGGCCGACGGCGATCATGATCCGGCTGCGCAGGATCCGCTCGGCGCGCGCTCGCGGCGTCGGGACGGGGGCGAGGGGCGGCATGTCCTGCGCAGTCTAACAACGGGGCCTTTGCCGTCCCCCGAGGCCCGTCCGACCCCGACATGCCTAGACTGGAGGGGTGGCGAGACTACTGATCGTCGGCGGCTTCCTCGCCGCCGTCTTCTGGGTGTACAGCATCGTCGACTGCGCCGTGCAGCCGGCGACGCGGCACCGGGGCGTGCCCAAGGCCGCCTGGGTCGCCATCGTCGTCCTCATCCCCGTCATCGGCGGCATCCTCTGGTTCGTCATCGGCCGCCGACGGGCGAACGACCAGGGCGTGCCGCGCACCGTCGCTCCCGACGACGACCCCGCGTTCCTCCGCAGCATCAGCAAGGCGGAGCAGGACGCCCGCATCCGTCGCCTCGAGGAGGAGCTCGCGCGGCTCGACGAGGAGACCGACGAGCCGCCCGCCGCGGACCCGCGCCCGTGACCTCGTCACCGGCGACGGAGGCCGCGGCCTCCCTGTTCGCCGATCTGGTGGCCCACGGCGTCCGTGACGTCGTGCTGTCCCCGGGGTCACGCTCGCAGGCGCTCGCGCTCGCCGCGGCGACCTTCGCCGACGAAGGCGCGCTCCGCGTGCACGTGCGGATCGACGAGCGGGTCGCCGGGTTCACCGCCCTGGGCATCGCCAGGGAGACGAGGGTCCCCGTCGCGGTCGTGTGCACCAGTGGCACGGCCGTCGCGAACCTCCTCCCGGCGACGATGGAGGCGTTCCACTCCGGGGTGCCGCTGCTGCTGCTCACCGCGGATCGGCCTCCCGAGCTGCGGGGGGTCGGTGCGAACCAGGCGACCCTCCAGGAGGGTCTGTTCCACCCCTGGATCCGGGCGCAGATCGACGCGCCCGTTCCCGGAGACGGCGAGTGGGACGGCCTCGCCGCGCGCGCGGTCGCCCTCGCGCTCGGAGCGGCGGAATCGGAGTCCGGGCTTCCTGGCGTCGCCGGCCCCGTGCACCTGAACCTGCCGTCCCGCGAGCCGCTGTCGGGGGCGATGCCGGCGCGCACGCTGTCGCTGGGCGAGGCCCCGCGCCTGCCGGAGCCGGAGGCGTGCGCGCTGGAGCGCGGCCCGCGCACCGTGGTCCTCGCGGGCGCCGATGCGGGCGCCGCGGCGGAGGAGATCGCCCATGCCGGCGGGTGGCCGCTCATCGCGGAGATCGTCAGCGGCGCGCGGTTCGGACGCCAGGTTGTCCACGGGTATCGTCGGCTGCTGTCCCGCGACGACCTCGGCGGACGTATCGAGCGGGTGGTCGTGCTCGGGCACCCCACGCTCAGCCGCGAGGCCGCGCGCCTGCTGTCCCGCGCGGACGTGGAGGTGATCGCGGTCCGCAAGGGCGGCGAGGAGCTGAACCTCAACCACCGCACCCGCGCCGTCTCGGCCGTCACGGTCACGCCGGGGGAGACCGACCGGGAGTGGCTCGGCGCCTGGATGCGGGC
This sequence comes from Microbacterium sp. LCT-H2, assembly GCF_001866135.1. Lineage (GTDB taxonomy): Bacteria > Actinomycetota > Actinomycetes > Actinomycetales > Microbacteriaceae > Microbacterium. The sequence goes on along the minus strand of NZ_MODW01000003.1, from coordinate 271,849 downwards.
CGCCGCCGACGAGGCCGTGGATCTCAGCGAGAACGCCCCCGACACCGAAGGGCTCTCCTCTACCGACTTCGCTGCCCGCCGCGACGCCGTGCGCGCGGAACTCGACGCCGTGCGGCGCCCGCTCGACCGCGAGCGCCTCGTGGATGCGGTGTGGCGGGCCACCTGGCCGCACGACCGTCTCGTCTTCGGATCGTCGCGCCTGGTGCGCGTCGCCGACGAGGTGCTCGGCGGCAAGAAGGTCCCGGTGCACGCCAACCGCGGACTGGCCGGGATCGACGGCACGATCGCCACCGCCACGGGCATCGCCGTCGCGAGCCAGGCCGCCGGCGCCCCCGGCGTGACCCGCGTGCTGCTCGGCGACCTCGCGTTCCTCCACGACGTGGGGGCGATGCTGTTCCCGGACGACGAGACGGAGCCGCGCCTCCAGGTCATCGTCGGCAACGACGGAGGCGGGACGATCTTCGACGGCCTCGAGGTGGCGGGCACCGCGCCTGCCGCACACCTCGATCGCGTGTTCTACACCCCGCACGGGGTGCGTCTGGAGCACCTCGCGCTCGCCTACGGCTGGGAGTATCAGCGGGTCACCACGCGCACCGCTCTCGATCAGGCGCTGACGACGCCGCGCGGCGGCCGCCAGATCATCGAGGTGCCGCTGCCGCGGTGACTGGCATCATGTGCGTATGAACGCGCACACCTGGACGCAGAACCTGCGGGTGCGACCCGGCTTCCGCCTCGCCGACGTCGATCCCGACAGCAAGCCCGGCTACGACCACGGCAAGTCCCGCGGCACGGCCGACCTGGAGGCCGGTCTCGAACAGCTGAACACCCTGCAGGAGCGGCTGTTCGCCCAGAGCCGGGTGGGCGCCGCCCAGGATGCGGTGCTGCTCGTCCTGCAGGCGATGGACTCGGCGGGCAAGGGCGGCATCGTCCGCCATGTCGTCGGGGGCGTCGATCCCCAGGGCGTCGCACTCGCCGCATTCAAGGCGCCGACGGAGGAGGAGCGCCGGCACGACTTCCTGTGGCGCGTCGAGAAGCGGGTTCCGGAGCCCGGGTTCATCGGAGTCTTCGACCGCTCGCACTACGAGGACGTGCTCATCGGACGGGTGCGGCACCTCGCCGATCCCGCGGAGATCGAGCGGCGCTATGACGCGATCAACGCGTTCGAGGAGCGCGTCGCGGCCTCCGGCGTCCGCATCGTCAAGGTCATGCTGCACATCTCCCCGGAGGAGCAGAAGGCGCGGCTGATGGAACGCCTGGAACGCCCCGACAAGCACTGGAAGTACAACCCCGGCGACGTCGACGAGCGGATGCTGTGGCCCGAGTACATGGAGGCGTATCAGACCGTCTTCGACCGTACGTCCACGGAGGCCGCCCCCTGGTACGTCGTGCCCGCGAATGCGAAGTGGTATGCCCGGCTGGCCGTGCAGGAGCTGCTGCTCGCCGCCCTCGAGGACATCGATCCGCAGTGGCCGGTGGCCGACTTCGACGTCGAGGCCGAGAAGAAGCGCCTCGCCGCGAGCTGACCGCGCGGGGACTCAGGCCAGCGCGTCGACGAGCGGGCGGAACTTCACCCGCGTCTCGAGGAGTTCACTCTCGGGATCTGATCCGGCGACGATTCCGGCCCCGGCGTAGGCGGTGACCGCGATCGCGTCGTCCGTCGTCGTGAACTGCGCGCACCGCAGCGCGATGGCCCACTCGCCGTTGCCGTCCGCGTCGACCCAGCCGACCGGTCCGGCGTAGCGCCCGCGGTCGAACGGTTCGAGTTCCCGGATGGCGGTGATGGCCGTCGGTGTCGGGGTGCCGGCGACGGCGGCGGTCGGGTGGAGTGCGCGCACCAGATCGAGGGCCGACCGACCGTTCTCCAGCTCGCCCTCCACATCGGTCGCGAGGTGGAAGAGGTTCGGCAGCTTGAGGAGGAAGGGCTGCTCGCTCGCCGCCAGGGCCCTGGTGTACGGGCGGAGGGAGGCGAGCACGCTCTGCACGGCGTACTGGTGCTCGTCGAGGTCCTTGGTGCTGGAGGCGAGGTGCGCGGAGGCCGTGGTGTCGGCGTCGGCGTCGGCCCCGCGTCCGATCGTCCCGGCGAGCACGCGCGCGGTCACCGTGCGGTCCTGCACCGTGACGAGGGTCTCCGGGCTCGCGCCGATCAGCCCGTCCACGGCGAAGACCCAGGTGTCCGGGTACCCGGTGGCCAGCGCACGGACGAGGCGTCGCAGGTCGGAGCTGGCGGGGATGGTGCCCTGGAGGTCGCGGGCGAGGACGACCTTGCTGAGCTCGCCGTCCGCGATGCGGCCCAGCGCTCCGCGCACCGCGTCCTGGTAGCCCTGCGGGCTCTGCGCTCCGGGGCCGATGGTGCCCGCCCAGTGCGGTCCGTACTCCGCCGGCTCGACGTCACCCGGCGCGCGCTCGTCGTCGGACCGGCGGATACGGGTCTCCCAGAAGCGGTCGCCGTGGCGGCCGCGGATCCGCGAGGGGATCGTGAGCACGCTGTCGGCGTGCGAGTCCTCGTCGAAGGTGAAGGCCCCGAACGCGACGAGTCCGGTTCCCGGGAGTCGCAGCGGGTCGGAGACCTCGGCCGCCGCCGCGAGGCTCTCCCAGAGCGCCGCGAGGGTCTCGGCGCGGGTGCGCCCCTCCTCGGCCGACGGGCGGAGCTCGGCGAACGGCTCGCCCACCGCCACGATCCCGTCGCCGCGGCGGAACCACGCGAGGGGGCGGGCGGGGTCCGCATAGGAGAGGAGGTCTTCGACCGGGTCGATCTCTCGGGTCTCCACGATCAGGGGGGTGTGGTGCACAACTCCAGCATATTCCGCGGCCGTAGGGTGGGCGGATGAGCGATGCGCGACCCGCAGCCGGTGCCGAGATGATCTTCCAGTGGCGCAAGTGGGACGGGTCGCCGCACTGGCGCCACGAGTGCGTGTACCTCGGCGCCGATCGCTGGGGCGACTGGGTGGGGCAGCCCGCCGGATGGCACAGCGTCCGCCCGGGAGCCGAGTTCCACGCCGCCACGCCGAACGTCACCCTCGTCCCGCCGAGCGCCGACTTCGCGCTCACCGTCAATCGCCGGCATCCCCGCGGGATGCGTATCTACATCGACCTCGGGTGGGACGTGCGGTGGTCGGAGGACCCGCTGCTCGCGACCGGGATCGACATGGACCTCGACGTCGTCCGCGTGGAGGGCGAGCGCGGCACCTGGGTGGACGACCGTGACGAATGGGTGGAGCACAGCGCCCGCTACGGCTACCCGGCCGCCGTCATGCGCCATCTGGAGGAGCTGGCGCTCGACCTCGAGACGCGGGTCAGGGAACGCACGGCGCCGTTCGACGACGCCACGGCCGATCCCTGGCTGGACCGGCTCGAAGCGCTGGAGCTCGCGCCTAGACTGGACGCGTGACCGCGAACGACAAGAACCGCGCCGATCTCGGCAAGGACCCCGCCCGCGTCAGCGGCATGTTCGACCAGGTCGCCGCCGGATACGACCGCACGAACACCGCGATGACCTTCGGCAACGACGCGTTGTGGCGGGCCGCGACCACCCGCGCCGTCGCCCCGAAGCCGGGGGAGCGCATCCTCGATCTCGGCGCGGGAACGGCATCCTCCTCCGCCTGCCTCGCCCGCAGCGGGGCGCAGGTCGTCGCGGCGGACTTCTCGCCCGGCATGCTCGCCGAGGGCCGGCGCCGCCACGGCGCGATGCGCAACCTCTCCTTCGTGCAGGCGGACGCCACCGCCCTGCCGTTCGCGGACGACGAGTTCGACGCGGTGACGATGTCGTACGCGCTGCGCAACGTGAACGACCCGAAGAAGGCGCTGCGCGAGCTCTACCGGGTGACCAAGCCGGGCGGCCGCCTCGTCATCAACGAGTTCTCCACCCCGCCGGGGAAGCTCTTCCGCGGGGCCTACCGGTTCTACAACGCGCAGGTGCTCCCGCGCGTGGCCCGCGTCGCCGGCACCAACGGCGACGCCTACGACTATCTGAACGAGTCGATCCGCGACTGGCCTGACCAGAAGCGGCTGTCCGAATGGATCAGGGAGGCCGGCTGGCAGGAAGTCGCCTACCGCAACCTCACCTTCGGCATCGTGGCCCTGCACCGGGCGCGCAAGCCCGCGTGAGCACGGCGCGAACGGCGGCACCCGACGCAGGTAGGCTGGGAGCGTGACTTCGAGCCCCAGCGCCCCGGGTTCGCGACTCGCGAGCCGTCTCGGCTTCAGCGATCGCGTCTTCGTCGGTCCCGCCGCGCGTCGCATCGCCCGCACGATCGAGGACGGACTGGAGCTGGTCGAGACCGGGCTCGCGGACGACGTGCGCGTCGCCGATCCCCTCGCCGACGCCGCCAGCCGCTATCTGTACGAGGCCGGCGGCAAGCGCATCCGCCCCGTCCTCACGCTGCTCGCGGCCCAGCTCGGCGACGGCAACACCCGAGAGGTGATCGACGTCGCGAAGGCGCTGGAGATCACGCACCTCGGCTCGCTCTACCACGACGACGTCATGGACGGAGCCGACCGCCGCCGCGGTGTCCCCGCAGCGCAGACGGTGTGGGGCAACAACATCGCCATCCTCACCGGCGACATCCTCTTCTCGCGCGCCAGCCAGCTGATGTCGCGGCTCGGCGAGCGCGCCATCCGGCTCCAGGCCGACACGTTCGAGCGCCTCGTCCTCGGGCAGATGCACGAGACCCTCGGTCCGCAGCCGGATGACGACCCGATCGCGTTCTACATCCAGGTGCTCGCGGACAAGACCGGTTCGCTGATCGCGGCGGCCACCCAGGGCGGCGTGATCTTCTCGAACGCCCCCGCGGAGTACGAGGAGCCGCTGCGCGTCTACGGCGAGAAGATCGGCGTCGCCTTCCAGCTCCTCGACGACGTGATCGACCTGTCGGCCAAGCCCGAGGAGACCGGCAAGGTCCCCGGCACCGACCTGCGCGCGGGCGTCCCGACCATGCCCTACCTCCTGCTCAAGGCGGAGGGGGATGCGGCGGCGGCCGATCTCGCTGCCCGCATCGACGACGGCGTGGCCCTCATCGCCGACGGTGCCGACCCCGCGATCCTCGACGGACCGCTGGACGAACTCCGTGACCACGCCGTCACCCAGAAGACCCTCGAGCTCGCGCACGCGTGGACGCAGGAGGCGATCGACGCCCTCACGGCCCTGCCGCGCGGCACCGTGCGCGAAGCGCTCACCCGATTCGCCGAGACCCTCGCCGAGCGCTCCAGCTGACACCGCACGGGCCCTGGGCCCGGGTGACTGCCGCGACGGCACACGAAAGGACCTCCATGACCAAGCTGAGACTGGCCATCGTCGGCGCCGGCCCCGCGGGCATCTACGCCGCGGACATCCTGCTGAAGGCCGAGCGCAAGTTCGACGTCTCCATCGACCTGTTCGAGCAGCTCCCCGCCCCGTACGGACTCGTCCGGTACGGCGTCGCCCCTGATCACCCGCGCATCAAGGGCATCATCACCGCGCTGCGCGATGTGCTCGACCGCGGCGACATCCGCCTCTTCGGCAACGTCCGCTTCGGTGAGGACATCACGCTCGACGACCTCAAGAAGCACTACAACGCGGTCATCTTCGCCACCGGAGCGATCCGCGACACGTCGCTGGACATCCCCGGCATCGACGCGGTGGGCTCCTACGGCGCCGCCGACTACGTGAGCTGGTTCGATGGCCACCCCGACGTGCCGCGTGAGTGGCCGCTGGACGCCGCATCGGTGGCGGTCCTCGGCAACGGCAACGTCGCCCTCGACGTCTCCCGCATGCTCGCGAAGCATGCGGAGGACCTTCTCGTCACCGAGGTCCCGGAGAACGTGTACGAGGGACTCAAGGCGAGCGCCGTCACGGACGTGCACGTGTTCGGCCGCCGGGGCCCGGCCCAGGTGAAGTTCACGCCGCTGGAGCTCCGCGAGCTGGGGGAGCTGCGCGACGTCGACATGGTCGTCTACGACGAGGACTTCGACTACGACGAGGCCTCGAAGGACGCGGTCGCGAGCAACAAGCAGGTCATGGTCATCGACCGCATCCTGCAGTCGTGGCGCAAGCGCGACTCCGTCAACAACGCCGGCGGCACGGCCTCGCGTCGTCTGCACCTGCACTTCTGGGCGCGGCCGGTCGAGGTCCGCACCGACGAGAACGGCCGTGTCGCGGCTCTCGTGTACGAGCGCACCCAGCCGGACGGCCAGGGTGGTGCGGTCGGCACCGGGGAGCTGCGCGAGGTACCCGTGCAGGCGCTGTATCGCGCGATCGGCTACTTCGGCTCGCCGCTGCCCGGCGTCCCCTTCGACAAGAAGCACGGCGTCATCCCCAACCACGAGGGCCAGGTGCTCGCGAAGGACTCGAACGACCGCGTCCCCGGCGTGTACGCGACCGGCTGGATCAAGCGCGGCCCGGTCGGCCTCATCGGCCACACGAAGTCCGACGCCATGGAGACCGTCCGCCACCTCATCAACGACCAGGGCTCGTGGTGGCACCCGGAAGACCCGTCCGAGGAAGCCATCCCGGCGCTGCTCGCCGAGCGCGGCGTCGCCTGGACCGATCTGGACGGCTGGCACCGCCTCGACGAGCACGAGATCGGCCTCGGCGCCCCGCAGGAGCGGGCACGTGTGAAGGTCGTCCCGCGCGACGAGATGGTGCGCGTCTCGCGCGGCGAGTGAGTCGTCCCGGTGCCGGGAGCGCTCCCCGGCACCGGGTCCGCGCAGCCCTAGGCTGAGGCCATGCGACCTCGTGTACTTCTGGCCCTCGGCGCCGTGGCCGTGCTCCTGCTGTCCGGCTGTGCGCCCGAGCCCGAGGTGAAGCCCACCGGCACTCCGACGGCCGCCGCCACGGTCGCGCCCACTCCCGCGTCGGCGGAAGCGCCGACTCCGGCCTTCGACGTGGACTGCACCGATGTCGCCGACGCGATGTCGGGCTCCGCCGGCGAGGTCGAGGGTGAGGTGGCGGAGGTGCTGGGCGTGTGGTCGTCGCCGAGCTGGTATCCCGGTCCCGCGCAGCACATGTTCCAGCGGGCGGGCGGCATCGCCTGCTCGGCGGGGACGGCGGAGCACAACTGGGAGGTCACGATCCTCCCCGGTGCCGAGGAGACGATCACCGGCGCGGAGTCCCGCGGTGGATACTACGGTGAGGAGTCCCGCTGCGAGAGCGGCGGATACTGCTTCTTCCAGCTGGTCGACGGCGATGTCCTGGTCTCGGCGACCGTCGTGGACCCGGAGAAGGGGCCGGACGACACGGCGACGCTCGAGGAGGCCCTGCGCGGACTCGGCGCCGCAGCCGTGGCGTCGCTGCGGCAGGTGGATGTGCCGGAGAGCGCGGTCGAGGGCGTGGACTGCACGCGGTTCCTCACCGCGACGGAGCTCGCAGAGCAGGTCGACGCCGAGGTGCACGTGATCGACGCGTTCGGCGGGTGGTCCATCCCGGCCGAGGTCTACCAGGAGCGCAACGGTGCGCGGATCTGCTACTACGCCTCCGGGGACGACGAGTACGCCGCGCAGGGGTACATGATGCTCACCACGCTGCCCGGTGGCGCGTGGGCGTTCGACGAGCTCCAGGACGGAGAGGAGATCGCGATCGAGGGCGCGGATGCCGCCCGCGCCGGCGTCGATGCACTCCGCCGTCCGGTGCTCGATCTTCGCGTGGGTGCGGACTGGCTGCGTCTCACGACCTTCGACGGGTCGGGGATCGCCGACCTCGCGCCGATCGCGGCCACCATCGCGGACGACTTCGCCGTCGCCCGTCCCGGCGGTGAGTGACGTCGTGGGCTAGCCTGGGCGCGAGGGGAGGACGCATGGCCGAGTGGGTCCCGGATGTTCTCGGCGATGAGTTCGCCCAGCTCACCCTCGACCTCGGCAGCGACGAGCAGGGCCCGGTGGTGGCCACTCTCGTGCGGGCGCTGCCGACTCCGGTTCCGTGGTGGGAGCGCGCTCGGCGCCGACGCCCGTTGCTCGAGGGCGTGGACGTGCTCTACATCCACGGGTGGTCGGACTACTTCTTCCAGAAGCGGTTGGCCCGATTCTGGACCGCTCGTGGCGCCCGCTTCTTCGCCCTCGACCTGCGCAAGTACGGGCGCAGCCTGCGCGAGGGTCAGACCCCCGGTTACATCACCGACCTGTCCACCTACGACGAGGACATCGCCGCGGCACTGGACGCGATGGGGCGCGGCGAGGATGGCGAGGAGAGCGGGCGACGCCTGATCCTGCTCGGACACTCGACCGGCGGGCTGACGCTGAGCCTGTGGGCGTCGCGGCATCCCGGTGCGGCCGACGCCCTCATCCTGAACAGTCCGTGGCTCGAGTTCCAGTTCGCTCCCGTGCGGGCCGCGATCGCCCCGATGGTGGAGTTCCAGGCGCGGATCCGGCCGCTCGACGTCGCGCCGCAGGTCGATCTCGGCTACTACACGCGGGCGCAGCAGGAGGTGGCCGACCCGGACGATCCGATGGAGGTCAACACCACGTGGCGCCCGGTGCAGACGATGGCCGTCTACGCCGGGTGGCTCAATGCGATCCTCACCGGGCACAAGGCCGTCGCCGCCGGTCTGGACATCGCGGCGCCGGTCTGCGTCCTGCTGTCGAAGCGGTTCGTGGCGCCGACCCGGTGGTCGGAGGAGCTGACCTCCGCCGACTCCGTCCTCGTCGTCGACGACATCGCCCGCGCGGCCCTGCGGCTGGGTGCCACGGTCACCGTCGAACGGATCGACGGCGCCCTGCACGACGTGTTCCTGTCCCGGCACGACGCCCGGGAGGACGCGTACCGCCGCCTGCACCGCTGGGTCGTCGGCTGGCGCGCCGCTCAGACGTAGTACATCGCGCGTGCGAGACGCTCCGCCTCATCGCCGTCGCCGGTGCGCACCGCCTCGGCGAAATCCGCATAGACCTGTCGTATCCGCTCGCGGTCGCCGGCACGCACCACCCACCCGCGCAGGTTCCGGGTCACGGCGACGGCGACATCATCGATGAGCATCCGGTGCTGGCGGTTCCCGCTGTGGTCGGCGAGGTAGGCGAAGACGGCCCACCGCGCCCGCGCCGTGGACGCGCCGTCGGTGAGCGAGCCCTGCATCCGCGCGATGAGCTCCAGCGCCCGCTCGCGTTGGACGGCGCTCAGTCTCGGCACCGCCATCCGCGCCGTGATGCCGCCCTGGTAGCCGGCGAACTCCAGCGATTCGGCCATCACCTGAGGCGTGACCGTCGTCACCTCCGTGTACCGGCTCGGGTACATCGTCACCAGTCCCAGTCGCTCCAAACGCTGGAGCGCTTCGCGCACGGGCGTCCGCGAGACGTGGAGCTCGTCCGCCACGTCGACGTCCCGGATCCGGTCGCCTTCGGCGAACTCTCCCTCCGTGATCAGCCGCCCGATGTGGTGGAACACCTCATCCGCCAGCAGCTGCTTGTTCTCTCCGATGCTCTTCGACTCGATCTGCCCCATGGCCCAGCCCCCGGTCGTTCTTGGTCTGCCACCGGCGTCCACTCTCGGGTGGGAGGGGCGCGGCGGTCGCAGGATTGCCGTCCTGCCTCCTCGGGGGGCCGATCCGCGTGGGGGCGCGCAGCGGGCGGGGAGGCCTGTCATGAACCCGGGACCGGTCGGCGTGCGACGTCGGCAGATCCCAGGCCGACGCGAGCTTCGAGGGCCCGCGCCGCTCCCTCCCCTGAGTCGGCGTGGCATCCTCGAAGCGCATCCACCGCGGCGATCGGGTGTCGGGCGGGGATGGCGTCGGAGTCGTGACCAATCACGACCGCTTCCAGTCTCGACGAAGAACACCGATATCTCGGTATGCGTTGACCGGGGAAAAGATGCGTGAAACTTCCTGTCTAACTATTCGGATCTAAAGTACTTTTAGATCACTATTTAGTGATCTAAACTAATCGCATGGCCATGACACCCATCCCCGTGAAGCGCGCAGTGCGCACGATAGGGCAGAACCTCGCGATCCAGCGCAAGTTGCTGGGTCTTACCGCCAAGATGGTCGCTGAGCGGGCCGGAACTACTCCTCAGACGATCAGCCGGCTTGAGAACGGCGAAGGCACGACTCTCGAGGTAACGCTCCGAGTCATGCGCGTTCTCGGGCTCATGGATGCGGTCGTCGCGGCCAGTGATCCGTTCAATACCGAGCGGGGGCGCCTCATGGCGGATGAGAAGCTCCCCGAACGCGTACGGGTGCGCTCCGATGGTTGACGTCTACGATGTCACGACCGTTGTCAACGGGAGCGAGGTCCTTGCGGGCAAGATCTATCGCACTCGGGCCTCAGGCTCATTCGAGTATGACTCTGGATACCTGCGCATGCGGACGGCGTTCGAGTTGGCCCCCGCTCTGGGCCTGTTTCCTGGCGCCCAACCGCTCCTTCCCAACAATCCCTTCGGAGACTCGGCCCCCGACACCTGGGGTCGGAAGGTGCAGAATCGCGCAGCCGGCCGCCGGCTTGACGAGTTCTTGCGCCAGGCGCTGGGACGCCTCGGCCATCCAGATAGCATGCGTTCATGATGGAACCCCACTGGACCGCCCGGATGCGCGGAGATGTCGGGCACACCGCTGCGGAGCCCAGAATGAACGGCGTTCTCGAACAAGGCATGTGTCTCTCACGCGGGCTCGAGCAAGTTCTCAAGGATCGTGAGGTACAGTCATGACTGTACGATTCAATCTCGGAGGAGATCGTAGCTGCGCGGAATGTCGAAGGTGGGTGTACGCCGATGGGAGTGCTTTGACTATCGAGCAGGCAATCTCCAAAGACATTCCTCCGCAAGTTTACGCGTACCTCGACGAACTGAGTTCGTCAAATGACAGGAAAAAGCAAATTCGATTCGCCGGCATTCTTGTCCGATTCGAGGCTTTCAGTATCTACGGAGAACTGGAACCACCGCGCGAGCTGAACTACCTTCGCGGCAACCTCCAAGAAATTAAGACGCAACAAGATCGAGTTCTCTTTTATGAGGTGCCAGCTACAGCCAACCATAGGCGCGCTGTTCGTTTGACCAATGCGTGCGAGAAGCGAGTGAGTAAGACCTCGCGCGGCAAGCTCCCGCGAAAGCACTTGGAATTGGGTGAAGCAATTGAAAGGATTGACCGAGATGTCTAGGACGGAAGTCGAAAAGGCGGAGGCGATCGACCGATCGGTTCTATTGGCCGCGAGCCGCCTTCGTCTTCGTGCTCTGGCGTTGATCGATGGCGCAATGCGGGCAAGTAATGTGCAGAAGGCGACGCTCGCTGCGAGACTCGGCGTGCGCCGATCCGCCGTTCAGCACACTCTCAGCGGGAGCGGTAATGTGACTCTGCAGACGCTTGCAGAGTATCTCGGCGTGCTCGATCTTGAGGTAGAACTCGTGCCGGTGTATCGCGGTGAGGTGTCGGCGTCGATGCGCGAGCGTCGAGCGCCGACCATCTATCCGGTTACCATGCGCGATCACGACTGGCGCGCGGGTGCCGCCCATATTATGAGTGAGGCTAGGCGGCCAGGGAGCCAATTCGTGTGGGGCCGGAGTGACAAAGGTATCAAGCCGCCAGCAACGGCCGAGCAGACCAATGCCTCTGCACCGCAAGCGCACCGAGTCCCCCGAGGAGCGAAACAATGAATCAGCCGACAGTATCGGTTCGAATGTTCGACCTGTGCGATTCGGCGACGATCCGAAGCGGGCTGATAACCGCGGTCAATGCTGGTCACGGGCGCATTTCTCGCGAAGAGTATCCGAGTCCACTCGACGCCAGCATTGCGGTTTCGATTGAGATTGATGGCATTCAAGAATCGTTCGACGCTGTTGTCCGAATTGAGATCTTTGACGAGTCAGGGGTTGATTCGGGAATCAATCCGTTCACTACTGCGGTAAATATTCAGCCTGACCCCGCGAAGAAGTCCATTGAGTTCGACTCATATTTGCTTTCGCTGCCCATCGATTCGCACGAGCTTGAGATACCGCGCGCTGGAACATACCGAGTAGAGTTGTTCGTGAACGAGACGCGTCTGACCTATTTGAGATTCAAAGCGATCCAAGAAGAGGGCGCATAGCTCGGGCGCTCTCTTCGGCCAGAAGGCGTTGTCCGGTCGGGATGTCGTTGGCAGCCATGTTCGATTGTCGCTGGGCTCGTGGCAGGGCAGAGGGAAGGCGCCGGCGAGAGGCGCAGGCGAGAACCTGCAGGAGACTCCCACCGTTCGATGGCATGAAGGCGCCACACCAGTCGATCCTGACCGCAGCCAACCCAGGTCTACGTAGTCGCTGACCGACCGATGGGTTGCCCTACGAGCGCAACCTGTAAGGGTCTGCCCAGACGGGCTACAGAACAGGTGCGAGCGTGGGTGCGGTTCGAGCCAAAGCTATCCGACGAGACGCGAAGCTGGTTCGGTCGAGACCATTCGCGGTGCACTGGTGCCAGAGCCACGATCAGCCGGAGACCATCTATCGGCGGGATTGGGACGAAGCGCTAGCTAGCGGTTGGGTGACGCCTGCACACATCGCAGTCCGAGTGCGAGGCATCGTCCAGCACCATTACGGGGTGCATGACGGTGACCCGGTCGCTTAGGACGAAGAGGGCTTCGTCTCTGCGCTGACTGCAGACGGGGTCGATCTGGGCAACGGAGTGACACTCCGCGTGTTCTCTGGCGATCATGACCCGCCGCACGCTCACATCGAAATCCCCGGGCTATCGATGAAGCGACTCACCTTGAACCTGGTGACCTTCGAGATCGAACAAGATCTCCCAAAAGGCTGGTCTAAGAAGGGGCGCCGAGTCGAGCGGGAGGCCCGAAAGCGTATCAAATCGCTAACAGAGCTGTGGAACAAGAATCACGGGCCGACCGCAACGACGCTGGACGTCGCGGATTCCTCGCGGACTCCTGATGAGAAAACCCAGATCGGCCCGGGCAGTCAGCGGTAGTTGATGAACTGCAGATCGATGTCGAGGTCGCTGCCCTTGAGGAGCGCGATCACGGCCTGGAGGTCGTCGCGGCTCTTGGACTGCACGCGCAGCTCGTCGCCCTGGATCTGGCTCTTCACACCCTTGGGACCCTCATCGCGGATGATTTTGCCGATCTTCTTCGCGTTCTCGGAGGAGATGCCGTCCTTCAGGCTCGACAGGATGCGGAACTCCTTGCCGCTGGCGAAGGGCTCGCCCGAGTCGAGGCTCTTCAGCGAGATGCCGCGCTTGATGAGCTTGGACTGGAACACGTCGAGGACGGCGTTGGCGCGCTCCTCGGTGTTCGCGGTGATGAGGATCTGCTCGCCGCTCCAGGCGATCGAAGCGCCGGTCCCCTTGAAGTCGTAGCGCTGCTCCACCTCTTTGCGCGCCTGGTTCAGGGCGTTCTCGGCCTCCTGGCGATCCACTTTCGAGACGATGTCAAAGGAACTGTCAGCCATGACTCAACTGTATCCGCGGGGGTGCGGAAAGTCCCGTGGGCGGGCTCCCCGGGGCGCGCGCCGTCCCGGCGCCTAGACTTCATCGATGCCGATGTCCCCCTACGTCGAGGCGATCCGTGCGCGGATCGGACACGACTTCCTCCTGCTGCCCGGAGTCACCGCCGTCATCCGCGACGGCGAACGGTTCCTGCTGGCCCGGCACGCGCACTCCGGGGCGTGGAGTCTGCTCGGGGGCGGGGTGGAGCCCGGTGAAGAGCCCGCGGACGCGGTCGTCCGGGAAGTCCTCGAAGAGACGGGAGCGAGTCTGCGGATCACAGGGCTGATCGGTGCGTACGGTGGCGACCCGATGGCGGTGACCTATCCGAACGGCGACCAGGTCGGCTACGTCACGGTCGCCTACGAGTGCGAGCTGCTCAGCGACCCGGCACCGGACATGGACGAGATCGTCGAACTGGGCTGGTTCCCGCGAGAGGCCATCGCCGCCTTGCCGCGGCGTGACTGGATCGATCGCGTCATCCGCGATGCACCGCATCGTGCTGGCGGTGACACCGCGCGCTGATGCCCTCACCATCGGCTGATATGGAAGCGTTTTCATATCAGGAGAGTCTCGCCGCGCCGATCACGGGTTGATATCAACGCGCTCGCGGATTGTGATCGCCTTTCGAAACGATGCATACTGTAAGCGCTTGCAGTCTTGCAGGCGCTCAGCACTGAGAGAGGCACACACCAATGAAGGTGAACAAGAGGGGCATGGTCGCCGCGGGCGCCATCGCCATCGTTTCGGCTCTGACGCTCGCCGGCTGCTCGACCGGCTCCGGCGGCGACGACTCTTCCTCCGGTGGGGACAGCGGCGGCACGCTGACCGTCTGGGTCGACGCCGAGCGGGTCGACGCGCTGCAGGGCGCGGCGGACGCGTACAAGGAGAAGACCGGTGTCACGGTCAAGCTGGTGGGGAAGTCCGTCGACGATATGAAGGACGACTTCATCCAGCAGGTCCCGACCGGCAAGGGCCCCGACGTGGTCATGGGCGCTCACGACTGGCTCGGCGAGCTCTCGACCAACGGCGTCGTCGCGCCGATCGAGCTCGGCGACAGCTCCGAGGACTACCTCCCCGTCGCGCTCCAGGCGGCGACCTATGAGGGCACCGTCTACATGCTCCCGTACGCCGTCGAGAACATCGCGGTCCTGCGCAACGCCGACCTCGTCCCCGAGCCCGCGACGAGCTTCGACGACATGGTCTCGAAGGGCACCTTCGTGGTGGAGCAGGGCGCCGAGGGCAACCCGTACCACCTGTACCCGTTCCAGACCGCCTTCGGCGCTCCGGTCTTCGGCACCGACGACAGCGGCAGCTACGACCCGACCGACCTGCAGCTCGGCAGCGAGGGCGGCTTCGCCTTCGCCGACTGGCTGGGTGCGCAGGGCGCGGCCGGCACGCTGAACACCGACATCGACGGTGAGATCGCCAAGCAGCAGTTCCTCGACGGCACCGCTGCCTTCTGGCTGACCGGCCCGTGGAACGTGGGCGCAGCCACCGAGGCGGGCATCAACGTCGAGATCGATCCGATCCCGAGCCCGACGGGGGAGACGGCCTCGCCGTTCGCCGGCGTCAAGGGCTTCTTCGTGAGCGCCGAGTCGAAGAACAAGGTCGCGGCCAACGACTTCCTCGTCAACTACCTCGGCACGGAGGACGTGCAGCTGGAGCTGTTCAAGGCCGGCAACGTGCTCCCGGCCCTCACGGCTGCCGCAGACACCGCGGCGTCCGACCCGATCATCGCCGGCTTCCAGGCCGTCGGCGCCGACGCGGTCCCCATGCCGGCGATCCCCGCCATGGGCGCCGTCTGGCAGTTCTGGGGCGTGGCCGAGGCCGCCATCATCAACGGCGAGGACCCGCAGACGACGTGGCAGAAGCTCGTCGACGACGTGACCGCCGCGATCGAGTAACGGCCGACAAGATGACGACCCTGCCGGGGCGGGCCGACCGGCCCGCCCCGGCAGGACCATGACGAGGACGACATGACAGACACCGAAGAGCGCACCGCGCCTCCCACTCCTCGGCAGCGCCAGGCCGCGAAGATCGCCGAGGCGGCCTCCCGACCGATCGGGTGGATGCTGCTCAAGATCCTGTTGCTGGCGATCGTGGACGCGATCGCCGTCTACGCCGTGTTCGTGCTGCTCGTGCAGCACGAGTGGCTGGTCCTCGGCCTCGTCGTCGCGGTGACGGTCGTCGTCAACTACATCTACTTCTCCCGCAAGCGCATCGCGGCGAAGTACCTCACCCCCGGCATCATCTTCCTGGTCCTGTTCCAGGTCTTCACGCTCCTCTACACGGGCTACATCGGCTTCACGAACTACGGCACCGGCCACAACGGGAGCAAGGAGCAGGCGATCTCGTCGCTGCTCGCCTCCGCGCAGGAGCGCGTGGAGGACTCTCCGACGTACCCCGTCACGGTGGTCGAGCAGTTCGGCACCTACGGCCTCCTCGTCACGGATCCCGAGGATGGCGATGCGCTCCTCGGCACGGCGGAGCAGCCTCTCGCCGCGGTCGACGCGGAGTTCGAAGGCGGCAAGGCCGTCGCCGTGGACGGGTGGACCACGCTTCCGCTCGCCACCGTCTTCACCCTGTCGGAGGAGCTGGAGCAGCTCTCGGTCCCGTTCAGCGACGACCCTAACGATGGCAGCCTCCGTGCGCCCGATGGGCAGAACGGCTACCTCTACGTCTCGACGCTGACCTACGACGCCGCTGCCGACACGATCACGGACACCGCGACCGGCACCGTCTACAGCGACACCGGTGACGGTGCGTTCACCGCGGAGGACGGCGAGCAGCTGCTGCCCGGCTGGCAGACCACGGTCGGCTTCGACAACTTCGTCCGCGCGGTGACCGACGAGTCCATCCGCGGCCCGCTCATCTCCGTCACCGTCTGGACCTTCGTGTTCGCGCTGGTGTCCGTCGCGACGACCTTCTTCCTCGGCCTGCTGCTCGCGCTCGTCTTCAACAACACGCGGATGCGCTTCCGCAACGGCTACCGGATCATCCTCATCCTCCCGTACGCCTTCCCCGCGTTCCTCTCCGCGCTCGTCTGGGCCGGGATGATGAACGAGAGCTTCGGGTTCATCAACCAGGTGCTGTTCGGTGGCGCGGCCATCCCGTGGCTCACCGATCCGGTGCTGGCGAAGGTGTCCGTGCTCCTGGTGAACCTCTGGCTCGGCTTCCCGTACATGTTCCTCGTCTGCATGGGGGCGCTGCAGGGCATCCCGGACGACGTGAACGAGGCCGCCGTCATGGACGGCGCGAACGCGTGGCAGATCTTCCGCCGGATCAAGCTGCCGCTGCTGCTGGTGACCGTGGCACCGCTGCTGATCTCGTCGTTCGCGTTCAACTTCAACAACTTCAACCTGATCTACATGCTCACCAAGGGCGGCCCGCGCTTCAGCGATGTGTCGATCCCCGTCGGCCACACCGACATCCTCATCTCGATGGTCTACAAGGTGGCCTTCACCGGACAGACCCGCGACTACGGGCTCGCCTCCGCCTTCACGATCCTGATCTTCGTCGTGGTCGCGACGATCTCGATCATCAGCTTCCGCAAGACCAAGGCCCTCGAGGAGCTGAACTGACATGAGCACCGCCCCCAGCACCGCCACCGCCCCGCGCACCGCTCCGCCGCGTCGTTCGTTCGGCGCCTGGTTCGCCGACACCGGATGGCGTCACCTCGTCGCCATCGTGGTGAGCGCCTTCGCCCTCTTCCCGCTCCTGTACGTCGTGTCGGCCTCCCTCAATCCGAACGGCACGCTCACCGGGTCGAACCAGCTCTTCTCGGCCATCGGGATCGACAGCTACGTGCGCATCCTCAGCGACCCGCAGAATCCGTACGGGACGTGGTTCCTGAACACCCTGCTCATCGCGGTCGTGACGGGCGCGGTCACCGTCTTCATCGGAGCCTGCGCGGCATATGCCTTCTCCCGCATGCGGTTCGCGGGCCGCCGCGTGGGGCTCGTCACCATCGTCGTGGTGCAGATGTTCCCGCAGCTCCTCGCGGTCGTCGCGATCTTCCTGCTGATGTCGACACTGGGGGACTGGTTCCCGGCGATCGGGCTCAACACGCACACCGGGCTGATCCTCGTCTATCTCGGTGGCGCGCTCGGCGTGAACACCTACCTCATGTACGGCTTCTTCAACACGATCCCGAAGGAGATCGACGAGGCCG
Source organism: Microbacterium sp. LCT-H2 (assembly GCF_001866135.1). GTDB lineage: Bacteria > Actinomycetota > Actinomycetes > Actinomycetales > Microbacteriaceae > Microbacterium. Next base: position 254,326 of record NZ_MODW01000003.1, on the reverse strand, counting down.
CCCGCATCGACGGCGCCGGGCACGCGCGGATCTTCTTCACGATCATCCTGCGCCTGGTCGCCCCGATCCTCGCGGTCGTCGGCCTGCTCTCCTTCATCGGCACGGTGAACGAATACGTGATCGCCAGCGTCATGCTCGTCGACGTGGACCAGCAGACCCTCGTCGTCGGTCTGACCAAGCTCGTGGCGAACCCCCGCTACGCCGACTGGTCGGCCTTCTCCGCCGGCGCGGTCATGGCCGCGATCCCGGTCATGGTGCTGTTCCTCTTCCTGCAGAAGTACATCGTCGGCGGTCTGACCGCCGGAGCGACCAAGGGCTGATCGAAGAACCGCTCCCCGCTATCCTGCGTCACATGCTACCTTGTGAGGCATGACAGCGGACGTCGGTGCGCAGATGCGCAAGGGGGTGGTCGAGTACTGCGTACTCGGCCTGCTCTCGCGCGAGCCCATGTACGGCTGGCAGCTGTCGGATGCACTCACCGGCGCCGGGCTGATCGCCAGTATCGGCACGCTGTATCCGCTCCTCGGGCGGTTGCGCGACAACGGCTGGGTGACGACGTTCGACCGGCCGTCGGAGAGCGGTCCGGTGCGCAAGTACTACCGGCTCACGGATGCCGGTATCGATCAGCTCGCGCGCTTCCGGGCGCAGTGGGCGCCGTTCGCCCGTGCCGTCACGGGCATGGTGGGGGAAGGATGACCATGACCGAGAAGACCGCAGCCGAGCTGCGTGACGACTACCTGGCCCGGCTGGACGCGGCGATGGGCGGACTTCCGCACGGCGTCGCGTCCGAGATCCGCGGCGGGATCGCAGAGGAGCTCGACGGGCTCGACGCGGTCGCAACCGCGGAGCGGATCGACCGCCTCGGAGACCCGCGGGGGATCGCGCGTGAGGCGGAGGACGAGGTGCCGACGGCACCGCCCGTCGTGTTCCCTGCGCCCACTCCCGCTCCGTCGGCACCGCGAACGCCGACGACCGCGACGCGGGGCTTCGCGATCGCGGCCGCGCTCACGCTGAGCTTCGGCGGGATCGTGGTGCCGATCGTCGGCTGGTTCGTGGGAGCGGTGCTCGTGAGCCTGAGCGCGATGTGGCGGACCTGGGAGAAGGCCGTCGCGATCCTGGTGCCCTTCGTCGCCACCGGTCTGTCCTTCCTGATCACCTCGACCATGACCGGCTTCTCCACCGGATCGGCGTCCGGCAGCTCGACCGGCGGCGAGACGATGCCGGAGGTGGTGAACCCGCTCGTGCCCTCCTTCGGGGAGTGGCACCTGCTCCTGCTGCTGGGGTTCCTGCTGGTCCCGGCTTCCGGGCTCTGGCTGCTGTGGCGGATGCGCGGTCGCGGCGTCCGCTGACCGAGGCCGCCGCGTCGCGGCGTTGCTCACGGCCTGCGCGGGGGCTCGGGCCTACGGTGGGATCATGGCACGGGTGGGTGGTCGGAACCTCGGGATGAGCTGGTTCGCCGGCATCGTGTGCGCGGGCATCGTCGCCGGGCTCGTCTGGCTCTCGCTGCCGATGGTGCCGATCCTCGCGCAGTTCGCCGGGGATGCGCTTCGCAACACCTTCCCGTGAACGGCATGGACCCGCGGAAGCACGCGTATGGCGACACGTCGGCACGCCTAAGGAAGCGTCGGGAGCCGCGGCGGTAATCTCGCACTGCACATCCCCGATGAGAGGCGCACCCCATGAGTGATCCCGAGGCTCGTCAGCCCGAGAAGTCGAACGACGTCGACGACGTCGTCGGCAGCGCGAACGCCGGTCTCGACGCCGCGGCGGTGGCCCGCGGAGATGTCCCCGGCCACGCCGACGACGCCCGTGCGGATGATTCCCGCGCCGCAGAGGCCACCGCGGCCTCCTCCGAGCCTGCGGCCGACCAGTCCGCGACGCGGCAGGAGCCCGCCGTCGACCCCGATCTCGCCGCCTTCGAGGCCGCCGAGCGAGACCACCCCGGCACCTTCAGCTCCGCCGCCCCGACGCCCTCGCGCACCGACGGCGACCGCTTCGACGCCGACCGCCGTGACGCGGACCTCCGCGACGCCGACCGCCGCGATGCGACCCCCGAGACCTCGCTGTACGCGACGCCGGAGACCTCGCTGTACTCCACGCCGAGCAGTCACGCGCACGAGGAGTCGGCCATGGCCGGCGCGGCCTACGCATCGCACGCCGACGACACCGACACCCGGATCGTGCCGTCCGAACCGCTCACGAACGGCGCGGCCGCCGCACCGCAGCAGCCGCAGCCGATCTTCGTGCAGGCACCGGAGCCGCCGCGCGAGCGCGGCAACCGCGGCACCGCCGGGGCCATCGGTCTGCTCGCCACCGTCGCCTTCGCGCTGCTCTACCTCGCCACCACGCTCGGCCTCGGCGCCCTGGCCGGCGACGTGAACGGGGAGAACATCGGCGAGGCGCTCGTCGCCCCGCTCCTCACGTGGGGGTTCTGGACCCCGGTGGTCGTGTTCTTCCTCGGCTTCTGGCTCCTGGGAGCCATCATCAACCGCGGCCGCTGGGGCCTGTGGGTGGTGTTCGGCATCGTGGTCGGGCTGATCGCCTACGCCGGACACATCCTGGGCCAGCTCTTCGAGGCGCCCTTCTGGAAGCTCACCGCGTCGCAGGGTCTCGAACTCGCGGGCGAGCAGCTGCTCGCCCCGCTGGCCATCGCGGCCTTCGTCTTCGCTCGCGAGCTCACCATCTGGTTCGGTGCCTGGGTGGCCCGCAGCGGTGCCCGCAAGACCGAGCTGAACGAGGAGGCGCAGCGCGAGTACGAGCGCACCCTCGAGGCCGGTCCCACCCTGTCGAGGTAATCACGAACACCACCACGCCGAACCCCCGCGGGCCCGAGTCCGCGGGGGTTTCGGCTGTCCTGGCGGCGGTGATGGCGACCATCGCCTTCTTCGCCCTCGCCGTCTTCGGTCTCGGCGCCCTGAGCGTCGCCACCGACCGCGACATCATCGACGTCCCGGGCCTGGGGCAGATCCCTGGAGTGTCCGGCATGGTCATGGCCGTCATCGTGTTCGCCCTCTCGCTGTGGGCGACGGTGCGGCGGGGACACGCCTCCTTCGGCTCCGCTCCCGTGATCGCGCTGCTCACGGCCCTCGTGCACGTGGTCACCGTCTGGATCGCCGTGCTCGTCGCGACGAGCGATGTGGTCGTGGCCACGGCCGTCGCCGGAGATCTCGTCCGCGGCGGCGCGAGCCTCGTGCTCCTCGCCGCCGCAGCGGTGGCCGCCTGGGGCGGGATAGCCCTCCGCCGAACGAGGTCTGCACGGCCGAGATGGCCGTGGGAGCGCGACGAGGGGGAGTGACACCCCGCAAATCCGCGCCGTGAGCGGCGACGCGCCGTACGCTGGTGGGGTGGAGCGCTCGTTGGAGGCGCAGGTCGACCAGGCCGTCGAGGCCTGGTTGCGCTGGGTGCCGCGCTGGGAGCCGGCGACCCACCGCGGAAGGACTGCGCCGTGCCGACGCTGTCTCGGCTCGCCCGTCCTCGCCGCCGCAGGCATCGCGGGCACCACGCCGCACGGCGTCCAGCATGGGCTGTCGACGCGCATCAAGACGATCGTCGACCACGCGGTCGCGGAGTACACCGCGCGGAACCTCCCGACCCTGCAGCGCGAGCTCGATCAGCAGGCCGCGCGCAACCGCGCCCGCAGCTACCGACCGACGGAGGACCTCGACCCCGAGTTCGAGGGCCTGCCCCTGGATCCGGAGCCCGTACCCGGCGCCCCCTTCCTCTTCACGATCGCCGGTCTCGCTGACGACTCCGCCGCCGAGTTGCCGCCGCTGCCCCCGCTGTCGGACGAGGCGAAGACCGCGCTGCGGCAGGAAGTCGCCTTGGCGGATGAGTACGCGAACCTCGTCGGGCGCGAGATCTGCGGGATCCTGCTCCGACACCGGATCACCATCCAGGCGGCGGTGTCGCGACATGTCGAGCCGCAGATCGAGGCGCTTCTCGCCGAGCTCACGGAGTCGCTGGACTCGCCGTTCGACCCCGACATCCCCTGACTTCGGGCGGCGCGGGGGAGTGCGACCGTCATTTGACCGTCAGGTTACGCGGCATTACACTTGATCAGGTGTGTGCACGTCCTGACGTGCGCGCTGGGCGTCGGCACCTCGCCGGTCCGCCCCCACGGCATACCCACCACACCAAAAGCTCGTCGGTTCCGGCGTGCCGGTGGGTCATGATGTGAAACCCATCACGCTGTCACCGTGCAGCACTATGAGGAGAGAACGTGCCAACCATTCAGCAGTTGGTTCGCAAGGGTCGCTCGCCCAAGGTCACCAAGACCAAGGCGCCCGCGCTCAAGGCGAACCCGCAGCAGGCCGGGGTCTGCACCCGCGTCTACACCACCACCCCGAAGAAGCCGAACTCGGCGATGCGCAAGGTCGCTCGTGTGAAGCTCCGCAACGGGACCGAGGTCACCGCGTACATCCCCGGTGAGGGCCACAACCTGCAGGAGCACTCCCTGGTGCTCGTCCGCGGCGGTCGTGTGAAGGACCTCCCCGGTGTGCGTTACAAGATCGTCCGTGGCGCTCTGGACACCCAGGCCGTCAAGAACCGTAAGCAGGCTCGTTCCCGCTACGGCGCGAAGAAGGGTTGAGTTAGATGCCTCGTAAGGGTCCCGCCCCCAAGCGCCCCGTCGTCAACGACCCGGTCTACGGCGCTCCGATCGTCACCTCGCTGGTGAACAAGATCCTCGTCGACGGCAAGAAGTCGCTGGCCGAGTCGATCGTCTACGGCGCCCTCCGCGGCGTCGAGGCGAAGAACGGCCAGGACGCCGTCGCCACCCTGAAGAAGGCGCTCGACAACGTGCGCCCCACGCTCGAGGTCCGCAGCCGCCGCGTCGGTGGCTCGACCTACCAGGTTCCGGTCGAGGTCAAGCCGCACCGCGCGAACACCCTCGCGCTGCGCTGGCTCGTGAGCTACGCCAAGGGTCGTCGTGAGAAGACGATGACCGAGCGTCTCCAGAACGAGATCCTGGACGCGTCGAACGGCCTGGGTGCCGCGGTCAAGCGCCGCGAGGACACCCACAAGATGGCCGAGTCGAACCGCGCGTTCGCTCACTACCGCTGGTAAACAGCTTCGCCCGCCCTTCGGCCACTCGCCGAGGGGCGGGCACCCCCTCTTCGCAGTACACCTGCTCCAAAAGATAAGGACACTCCTGTGGCACAAGACGTGCTCACGGACCTGAGCAAGGTCCGCAACATCGGCATCATGGCGCACATCGATGCCGGCAAGACCACGACGACCGAGCGCATCCTGTTCTACACGGGCGTCAACCACAAGCTCGGCGAGACGCACGACGGTGCGTCGACCACCGACTGGATGGAGCAGGAGAAGGAGCGCGGCATCACGATCACGTCTGCCGCCGTGACCTGCTTCTGGAACAAGAACCAGATCAACATCATCGACACCCCCGGTCACGTGGACTTCACGGTCGAGGTGGAGCGCTCGCTCCGCGTCCTCGACGGTGCGGTCGCCGTGTTCGACGGCAAGGAGGGCGTCGAGCCCCAGTCCGAGACCGTGTGGCGTCAGGCCGACAAGTACAACGTTCCCCGCATCTGCTTCGTCAACAAGATGGACAAGCTCGGCGCAGACTTCTACTTCACGGTCGACACGATCATCAACCGCCTCGGCGCCAAGCCGCTGGTGCTGCAGCTCCCGATCGGTGCCGAGAACGACTTCGTCGGCGTCATCGACCTCGTCGAGATGCGCGCTCTGGTGTGGCCCGGCGACGCCAAGGGTGACGTGACCATGGGCGCCTCCTACGAGGTGCAGGAGATCCCGGCCGACCTCAAGGACAAGGCCGAGGACTACCGCCAGCAGCTGCTGGAGACGGTCGCCGAGACCGACGAGGAGCTTCTCGAGAAGTTCTTCGGCGGCGAGGAGCTCACCGTCGCGGAGATCAAGGGCGCCATCCGCAAGATGGTCGTCGCCAGCGAGATCTACCCGGTCCTCTGCGGCTCCGCCTTCAAGAACCGCGGTGTGCAGCCGATGCTGGACGCCGTCGTCGACTACCTCCCGTCCCCGCTGGACGTGCCTGCCATCGAGGCGCACGACCCGAAGGACGAGGAGAAGATCATCGAGCGTCACCCCGACGCGAAGGACCCGTTCGCGGCCCTGGCCTTCAAGGTCGCCGTGCACCCGTTCTTCGGTCGTCTGACGTACGTGCGCGTCTACTCGGGCGAGCTCGAGTCGGGTGCGCAGGTCATCAACTCGACCAAGGGCAAGAAGGAGCGCATCGGGAAGATCTTCCAGATGCACGCCAACAAGGAGAACCCGGTCGACAAGCTGACCGCCGGCAACATCTACGCCGTCATCGGTCTGAAGGACACCACCACCGGTGACACCCTCGCCGACATCGCGCAGCCGGTCGTCCTCGAGTCGATGACGTTCCCGGAGCCGGTGATCGAGGTCGCCATCGAGCCGAAGACCAAGGCCGACCAGGAGAAGCTGGGTCTCGCGATCCAGAAGCTCGCTGAGGAGGACCCGACCTTCCGCACGGAGCTCAACCCGGAGACCGGTCAGACGACCATCAAGGGCATGGGTGAGCTGCACCTCGACATCCTCGTCGACCGCATGAAGCGCGAGTTCCGCGTCGAGGCGAACGTCGGCAAGCCGCAGGTCGCGTACCGCGAGACGATCCGCAAGGCCGTCGAGAAGCACGACTACACGCACAAGAAGCAGACCGGTGGATCGGGCCAGTTCGCCAAGATCCAGTTCAACATCGAGCCGCTCGAGCTCGACGGCGAGAAGACGTACGAGTTCGTGAACGCGGTCACCGGTGGCCGCATCCCGCGCGAGTACATCGGCTCGATCGACGCCGGTTTCCAGGACGCCATGAACGTCGGTGTCCTCGCGGGCTACCCGATGGTGGGCGTCAAGGCGACCATCGTCGACGGTGCAGCGCACGACGTCGACTCCTCGGAGATGGCGTTCAAGATCGCGGGCTCCATGGGCTTCAAGGAGGCCGCGCGTCGTGCCAACCCCGTGCTGCTCGAGCCGCTGATGGCCGTCGAGGTCCGTACTCCGGAGGAGTACATGGGCGACGTCATCGGCGACCTGAACTCGCGTCGTGGCCAGATCCAGTCGATGGAGGACGCCGCCGGCGTCAAGGTCGTGCGTGCCGCGGTGCCGCTATCCGAGATGTTCGGCTACATCGGCGACCTGCGCTCGAAGACCTCGGGCCGTGCCGTCTACTCCATGGAGTTCGACAGCTACGCCGAGGTCCCGCGCGCGGTGGCCGACGAGATCGTCCAGAAGGCCAAGGGCGAGTAATCGCTCTTCTGGGAGCCCTGGGTGCTGAGCCAGTCGAAGCACCCGGGGTTCCCAGGTCACCTACAACTTCACATTCCCTCTCTACTAAACTGAGAACCTAACCCGTAGAGAACCGGTCGCAAACCAGTGCCCGGCACCTCTACAACGACGTCCTGAGGAGGACCCAGTGGCTAAGGCCAAGTTCGAGCGGACCAAGCCGCACGTCAACATCGGAACGATCGGTCACGTCGACCACGGCAAGACCACGCTCTCCGCAGCGATCTCGAAGGTGCTTGCTGACAAGTACCCGTCCGACACGAACGTGCAGCGCGACTTCGCTTCCATCGACTCGGCGCCGGAAGAGCGCCAGCGCGGTATCACGATCAACATCTCGCACATCGAGTACGAGACCCCGAAGCGCCACTACGCCCACGTTGACGCCCCCGGCCACGCCGACTACGTCAAGAACATGATCACGGGTGCGGCGCAGATGGACGGCGCGATCCTCGTCGTCGCGGCCACCGACGGCCCGATGGCGCAGACGCGCGAGCACGTTCTGCTCGCCAAGCAGGTCGGCGTCCCCTACCTGCTCGTCGCGCTGAACAAGTCCGACGCGGTTGACGACGAGGAGATCCTGGAGCTCGTCGAGCTCGAGGTTCGCGAGCTGCTCTCGAGCCAGGGCTTCGACGGCGACAACGCTCCCGTCGTTCGCGTCTCCGCTCTCAAGGCCCTCGAGGGCGACGAGAAGTGGGTCGACGCGATCCTCGAGCTCATGCAGGCTGTCGACGACAGCGTTCCGGACCCGGAGCGTGACCGTGACAAGCCGTTCCTCATGCCCGTCGAGGACGTCTTCACGATCACCGGTCGTGGCACCGTCGTCACGGGTCGTGCCGAGCGTGGCACCCTGGCCATCAACTCCGAGGTCGAGATCGTGGGTCTGCGCCCGACGCAGAAGACGACCGTCACCGGTATCGAGATGTTCCACAAGCAGCTCGACGAGGCATGGGCCGGCGAGAACTGTGGTCTGCTCCTCCGCGGCACCAAGCGCGAGGACGTGGAGCGCGGCCAGGTCATCGTGAAGCCGGGTTCGGTCACGCCGCACACCAACTTCGAGGGCACGGCCTACATCCTGTCCAAGGACGAGGGTGGCCGCCACAACCCCTTCTACACGAACTACCGTCCGCAGTTCTACTTCCGCACCACGGACGTCACCGGCGTCATCTCGCTGCCCGAGGGCACCGAGATGGTCATGCCCGGCGACACCACCGACATGACGGTCGAGCTGATCCAGCCGATCGCCATGGAGGAGGGCCTCGGCTTCGCCATCCGTGAGGGTGGTCGTACGGTCGGCGCCGGTACGGTGACGAAGATCATCAAGTAAGCAGCCGCTTCCTCGCAGAGGGGTCGAGCCTTCGGGCTCGGCCCCTCTGTCGTTTTCCGGATCGAGGGTTCCGTCGCCCGGTTCCGCCCGGCACAATGAGGTGTCCGGTGCGATCGCCGGGCGCACACACCTCCGAAGGGGATTCACATGGGTATCGAGGACGCCGTCAACAAGGGCAAGGACCTGTACGAGCAGAACAAGGACAAGCTGGCGGAAGCGGTCAAGAGCGAGCAGGCCGAGGACATCAGCGACAAGGTGCTCGACGGCGTCGCCGACTTCGCGAAGAAGATCGCACCCGGCGCCGCCGACAAGATCGACGAGATCCGCGAGAGCGCTGACAAGAGCGTCGGCAACGAATAGAGCCCGACATCTCCGTGGAGAGCGGCGGTCCCGAGAGGGGTCGCCGCTCTTCCGTGTCGAGGGAACGCATCGCGCCCTCGGATGTGGCGGATTCTCGAAGACATCGAGTAGGATCGTCTCGACCGCCTGGGGATCTTGCGGTCGGGGTGCCGAAGGGGTTCGGCTCCCGAATCACGCGGGTTCGTCCGCGTTCACACTGGGGAAAGCGATCTTGGGGATCATCGTGCGACGCGCGCACTCTTTGCGCCTGAGCGTCTCCCCGCCTGCGCGGCGGGTCTTCCGCCGCGCCCTCGGTCGAGGCGTCTGGCGTCCCTTCACGCCGGATTCCTCGCGTTCGGTGTGCCCCCTCGCACCGGACGCCCTCCCCAAGCGGGGCGAGGCATGGGGATGCCTCGCCCCGCGCTCCTCCGCGAGCTGAGGTACCAGGGGAGGAGGCGTTCACGGGGAGTCCGGTGAGCGCGACACGCCCGGGTTTGCAGAAGTGAAATCCGCCGTGGCAGAATAGACAGGTTCGATATTCCGTCGCCGCTGTGCGTGCGCCGGATCACTGCCAGGGCAGTGCATAGACGGCTCCTCCTCCGGGAGGCTGCAGGGTTCTAGGCCGCGGGCAGCAGAACACAATCCCGACACCTTCATCAGCGAGGGCACTGCCGTGCGCGGCGGGCGTCGGGCATCCGTCACCTTCGGGTGTGCGGCTGACAGCAGAACAGTGGTGCAGCCTCTTCGACAGGCTCCCTGACCGCGAGGTCGAGAGCCCGAGAAGACGAGTGCCGAGGCGCGAACAGCGCCGACGTGCGTCCAATGCCCCAAGGCCACCCGGTCTCGGACGGTAAGACGCTTAAAGAGAGAGAGCAGACAATGGCGGGACAGAAGATCCGCATTCGCCTGAAGTCGTATGACCACGAGGTCATCGACACGTCCGCACGCAAGATCGTCGACACCGTGACCCGTGCGGGCGCGACCGTCGTCGGACCCGTGCCCCTTCCGACCGAGAAGAACGTCGTGTGCGTCATCCGGTCGCCCCACAAGTACAAGGACAGCCGCGAGCACTTCGAGATGCGCACCCACAAGCGCCTGATCGACATCGTCGACCCGACGCCCAAGGCTGTCGACTCGCTGATGCGTCTCGACCTTCCGGCCGACGTCAACATCGAGATCAAGCTCTGAGGTCCGCCATGGTTGACATCAACTCCAAGGTTTCCAAGGGCATGCTCGGCACCAAGCTCGGCATGACCCAGGTCTGGAACGAGAACGGCAAGCTCGTTCCCGTCACCGTCATCGAGCTCGCGCCGAACGTGGTCACCCAGATCCGTACCCCCGAGAAGGACGGCTACAACGCCGTGCAGATCGCGTACGGTCAGATCGACCCCCGCAAGGTGAACAAGCCCCTCTCGGCTCACTTCGAGGCTGCCGGCGTCACGCCGCGTCGTCACGTGACCGAGGTCCGCACGGCCGACGCCGCCGACTACACCCTGGGCCAGGAGCTCACGGTGGACGGCACGTTCGAGGCCGGCCAGCTCGTCGACGTCGTCGGCACGAGCAAGGGCAAGGGCACCGCCGGTGTCATGAAGCGCCACAACTTCAAGGGCGTCTCGGCATCGCACGGTGCACACCGCAACCACCGCAAGCCCGGCTCCATCGGCGCATCGTCGACCCCGAGCCGCGTCTTCAAGGGCATGCGCATGGCCGGCCGTATGGGTGGCGAGCGCGTGACCGTCCTCAACCTCACGGTGCACGCCATCGACATCGAGAAGGGACTCATGCTCGTCAAGGGCGCCGTCCCCGGTGCTCGCGGCCGCATCGTCTACGTCCGCAACGCAGTGAAGGGTGCCTGATCATGGCTGACTCCACTCTCGCGCTCGACGTCCTCAAGGCAGACGGCAAGAAGGCAGGCTCCGTCGAGCTTCCCGCCGCGCTGTTCGACGTCAAGACGAACATCCCGCTCATCCACCAGGTCGTCGTCGCGCAGCTCGCGGCGGCTCGCCAGGGCACGCACTCGACCAAGCGTCGTGGCGAGGTCTCGGGCGCCGGCCGCAAGCCCTTCAAGCAGAAGGGCACGGGTAACGCCCGTCAGGGCTCGATCCGCGCGCCGCACATGACCGGCGGTGGCATCGTGCACGGCCCGAAGCCGCGCGACTACTCGCAGCGCACCCCCAAGAAGATGATCGCGGCCGCCCTCCTGGGTGCGCTCAGCGACCGCTTCCGCGGTGACCGTCTGCACGCGATCGACACCTTCGGCACCGACGGCGCGCCGTCGACCAAGGCCGCCGCGGGCTTCCTCGCCCAGGTCGCCACGTCGAAGAACGTCCTCGTGGTCATCGAGCGCGGCGACGAGCTCGCGCTCAAGAGCATCCGCAACCTCGGCCACGTCCACGTGCTGACGTTCGACCAGCTCAACGCCTACGACGTGCTCGTCTCCGACGACATCGTCTTCACCCAGGCCGCGCTCGAGGGCTTCATCGCCTCCAAGTCCGGCGCCAACCAGGAGGTCTCCGCATGAGCGAGCAGGCATCTGTTCTCCAGACGGCCCTGAACAAGGACCCGCGCGACATCATCCTGAAGCCGGTCGTGTCCGAGAAGAGCTACGGCCTGATCGACGAGGGCAAGTACACCTTCCTCGTCGACCCGCGCGCTTCGAAGACCGAGATCAAGCTCGCCATCGAGAAGATCTTCGGCGTCAAGGTCGCGTCCGTCAACACGATCAACCGCGTCGGCAAGGCCCGTCGCACCCGCTTCGGCACCGGTAAGCGCAAGGACACCAAGCGCGCCATCGTGAGCCTGAAGTCGGGCACCATCGACATCTTCACGGCAATCGGCTGATCCGGGGGATAAGGACAATCATGGCTATTCGCAAGTACAAGCCCACGACCCCGGGCCGTCGCGGCTCGTCGGTGGCTGACTTCGCCGAGATCACCCGATCGACGCCGGAGAAGTCGCTGCTGCGCCCGATCTCGAAGACCGGTGGTCGCAACAACCAGGGCCGCATCACGACCCGTCACATCGGTGGTGGCCACAAGCGCCAGTACCGCGTCATCGACTTCCGTCGCAATGACAAGGACGGCGTGAACGCCAAGGTCGCTCACATCGAGTACGACCCCAACCGCACCGCGCGCATCGCGCTGCTGCACTACTTCGACGGCGAGAAGCGCTACATCCTCGCGCCGGCGAAGCTGAAGCAGGGCGACATCGTCGAGTCGGGCCCCGCGGCGGACATCAAGCCGGGAAACAACCTCCCGCTGAAGAACATCCCCACGGGTACCGTCATCCACGCCATCGAGCTCCGCCCCGGCGGCGGCGCGAAGATGGCGCGCTCGGCCGGTGCGTCGGTCCGCCTCGTCGCCAAGGACGGCCCCTACGCCCAGCTGCGTCTGCCCTCCGGCGAGATCCGCAACGTCGATGCGCGCTGCCGCGCGACCATCGGCGAGGTCGGCAACGCCGAGCAGTCGAACATCAACTGGGGCAAGGCCGGCCGCATGCGCTGGAAGGGCGTCCGCCCGACCGTCCGCGGTGTCGCGATGAACCCGGTCGACCACCCGCACGGTGGTGGTGAGGGCAAGACGTCCGGTGGACGTCACCCCGTCTCCCCGTGGGGTCAGGCCGAGGGCCGCACCCGCCACGCCAACAAGGAAAGCGACAAGTACATCGTGCGTCGTCGCAACGCCGGCAAGAAGCGCAAGTAGGAGTAAGAGAAGATGCCTCGCAGTCTCAAGAAGGGCCCCTTCGTCGACGAGCACCTGCTTCGCAAGGTGGTCGTGCAGAACGAAGCCGGCACGAAGAACGTCATCAAGACCTGGTCCCGCCGGTCCATGATCATCCCGGCCATGCTGGGTCACACGATCGCGGTCCACGACGGTCGCAAGCACATCCCCGTGTTTGTCTCCGAGACCATGGTCGGTCACAAGCTGGGCGAGTTCGCGCCCACCCGCACCTTCCGCGGCCACGAGAAGGACGACAAGAAGGGCCGCCGCCGCTGACGCGGTGGCGATAGAGGAGAGAGAAATGGTGGAGTCCATCGCACGCGTGCGACACATCCGCGTGACCCCTCAGAAGGCTCGTCGTGTCGTCGCGCTCATCAAGGGCAAGCAGGCCCAGGAGGCTCTGGCGATCCTGAAGTTCGCTCAGCAGTCCGCCAGTGAGCCGATCTACAAGCTTGTCGCGTCGGCCATGGCCAACGCGCAGGTCAAGGCGGATCGTGACGGCGAGTACCTCGACGAGCAGGACCTGTACGTGAAGAACGCGTACGTGGACGAGGGCACGACGCTCAAGCGTTTCCAGCCCCGTGCACAGGGTCGCGCTTTCCAGATCAAGAAGCGCACGAGCCACATCACGGTCGTGCTCTCGACGCCGGAGGCGGCTCCTGCCGCGGCCGGCGACAGCAACAAGAAGGCGAGCAAGTAATGGGACAGAAGGTCAACCCGTACGGCTTCCGCCTCGGCATCACCACGGACCACGTGTCGCGCTGGTTCTCCGACTCGACGAAGCCGGGTCAGCGTTACGCCGACTACGTGGCCGAGGACATCAAGATCCGTCGCCTGCTGCAGACGCAGCTCGACCGTGCCGGCGTCTCGAACATCGAGATCGAGCGCACCCGTGACCGCGTCCGCGTCGACATCCACACCGCCCGCCCGGGCATCGTGATCGGTCGTCGTGGTGCAGAGGCCGAGCGCATCCGCGGCGACCTCGAGAAGCTCACGGGCAAGCAGATCCAGCTGAACATCCTCGAGGTCAAGAACCCCGAGGCCGACGCTCAGCTGGTCGCCCAGGGCATCGCCGAGCAGCTCTCTGCTCGCGTGGCGTTCCGTCGCGCGATGCGCAAGGGTCTGCAGGGCGCGCAGCGCGCCGGCGCCAAGGGCATCCGCATCCAGGTCTCGGGCCGTCTCGGCGGCGCCGAGATGAGCCGGTCGGAGTTCTACCGCGAGGGTCGTGTGCCGCTGCACACGCTGCGCGCGAACATCGACTACGGCTTCTACGAGGCCAAGACCACCTTCGGCCGCATCGGCGTGAAGGTGTGGATCTACAAGGGCGACCTCACCGCCAAGGAGCTCGCGCGCGAGCAGGCCAACGCGCCGAAGTCGCGCCGTGACGACCGTGGTGACCGCCGCCGTGCCCCGCGCAACGAGGCACCTGTTGCAGAAGGAGCTTCGGCATAATGCTCATCCCCCGTAAGGTCAAGTACCGCAAGCAGCACCACCCGGGGCGCTCGGGTCAGGCCACCGGCGGCACGAAGGTCTCCTTCGGCGAGTTCGGCATCCAGGCCCTCACCCCCGCGTACGTGACGAACCGTCAGATCGAGTCCGCTCGTATCGCGATGACCCGTCACATCAAGCGTGGCGGCAAGGTGTGGATCAACATCTACCCGGACCGTCCGCTCACGAAGAAGCCTGCCGAGACCCGCATGGGTTCCGGTAAGGGTTCCCCCGAGTGGTGGGTCGCCAACGTCAAGCCGGGCCGCGTCCTCTTCGAGGTCGCGGGTGTCGACGAGCAGCTCGCTCGCGAGGCACTGACCCGTGCAATCCACAAGCTGCCGCTCAAGGCACGCATCATCAAGCGCGAGGAGGGCGACGCGTAATGGCGATCGGCACCAAGGAGCTCGCTCCGGCAGAGCTCGACACGTTCGAAGACCAGCGCCTCGTTGAGGAGCTGCGCAAGGCCAAGGAGGAGCTGTTCAACCTCCGTTTCCAGTCGGCCACCGGCCAGCTGGAGAGCCACGGCCGCATCCGCGCCGTCAAGCGCGACATCGCGCGCCTCTACACGGTGATCCGCGAGCGCGAGCTGGGCATCCGTGCGACGCCCGCTCCGGTCGAGGCTCCCGCGAAGAAGGCGACCAAGTCGAAGGCGAAGAAGGCGGACGCCGCCGAGGACGCCCCGAAGGAAGAGGCTGAGTGATGGCCACCAAGAAGGAAGCCGCCGTCGAGGCTGAGCACGCCGCTCACGACGTGCGCGACGCCGACGCCCGCGGGTACCGCAAGGCCCGTCGTGGCTATGTCGTCAGCGACAAGATGGACAAGACGATCGTTGTCGAGGTCGAGGACCGCGTGAAGCACCCGCTTTACGGCAAGGTCATCCGCCGGACGTCGAAGGTCAAGGCGCACGATGAGGCGAACTCCGCCGGCATCGGCGACCTGGTCCTGATCAACGAGACCCGCCCGCTGAGCGCCACCAAGCGCTGGCGTCTGGTGGAGATTCTGGAGAAGGCCAAGTGATTCAGCAGGAGTCCCGTCTCAAGGTCGCCGACAACACCGGCGCCAAGGAGCTGCTCACGATCCGCGTCCTCGGTGGCTCGCGCCGCCGGTACGCCGGTCTGGGCGACACCATCGTCGCGACCGTCAAGGACGCGATCCCCGGTGGCAACGTCAAGAAGGGCGACGTCGTCAAGGCGGTCATCGTCCGCACCAAGAAGGAGACCCGTCGTCCCGACGGCTCCTACATCAAGTTCGACGAGAACGCCGCCGTCATCCTGAAGAACGACGGGGAGCCCCGCGGCACCCGTATCTTCGGGCCGGTCGGCCGTGAGCTTCGCGACAAGAAGTTCATGAAGATCGTCTCGCTGGCACCGGAGGTCATCTGATCATGGCGAAGATCAAGAAGGGCGACCTGGTTCAGGTCATCTCGGGCGCCAAGCCCGAGCGTGGTGGCGACCGCGGCAAGCAGGGCAAGGTCCTCGACGTCCTCGTCGAGCAGAACCGTGTCGTCGTCGAAGGCGTCAACTACGTCACCAAGCACACGCGCGTCGGTCAGACGCAGCGTGGCACGAAGACGGGTGGTCTCGAGACCGTCGAGGCGCCCATCCACATCTCGAACGTCGCACTCGTCGACCCCTCGACCAAGAAGCCGACCAAGGTCGGCCACCGGGTCGAGGAGCAGACCAAGGACGGCGTGAAGCGCACCGTCCGCGTGCGCTTCGCGAAGAAGAGCGGTAAGGACCTCTGATGGCAACGACCGACGCTGCGGTGGCTGGCAAGATCCAGCCCCGCCTGAAGGCGAAGTACAACGCCGAGATCAAGAAGGCTCTGCAGGACGAGTTCGGCTACGAGAACGTCATGCAGATCCCCGGCCTGGTCAAGGTCGTCGTGAACACCGGTGTCGGCGAGGCTGCGCGCGACAGCAAGGTGATCGATGGGGCGGTCGACGACCTCACCAAGATCACCGGCCAGAAGCCGATCGTCACCAAGGCCCGCAAGTCCATCGCGCAGTTCAAGCTGCGTGAGGGCCAGGCCATCGGCGCGCACGTCACCCTCCGTGGCGACCGTGCGTGGGAGTTCGTGGACCGCCTGGTCTCGCTCGCCCTGCCCCGCATCCGCGACTTCCGCGGTCTGTCGGCCAAGCAGTTCGACGGCAACGGCAACTACACCTTCGGTCTCCAGGAGCAGAGCGTGTTCCACGAGATCGATCAGGACAAGATCGACCGCGTCCGTGGTTTCGACATCACCGTCGTGACCTCGGCGAAGACGGACGACGAGGGTCGGGCGCTGCTCCGTCACCTCGGCTTCCCGTTCCGCGCGGACGACGCCCAGGCGTGACCCTTCGACGGGCTCAGTGGTCTCGTGTCACTGAGCCCGTCGATGTGCACGTACAATTGAAGATTGCGTGCTCATCGCAGGCCGTCTGTCGTGTAACGGCAGCCGGAACCTCATGAACGAAAGTAGACAACAATGACAATGACAGACCCGGTCGCAGACATGCTGACCCGTCTGCGCAACGCGAACTCGGCGCACCACGACACCGTGACGCTGCCGTCGAGCAAGCTCAAGACGCACATCGCAGAGATCCTCCAGCAGGAGGGCTACATCGCCGGTTGGGAGACCTCCGACGCGCGCGTGGGCAAGAACCTCACGCTGACGCTGAAGTACGGCCCGAACCGCGAGCGCTCGATCGCGGGCATCAAGCGCGTGTCGAAGCCCGGCCTCCGCGTGTACGCGAAGTCGACCGAGATCCCCACGGTCCTCGGCGGCCTCGGCGTGGCCATCCTGTCCACCTCCTCCGGTCTCCTCACGGACCGCCAGGCTGAGCAGAAGGGCGTGGGCGGAGAAGTTCTCGCCTACGTGTGGTAATCCGAAATGTCGCGTATTGGACGACTTCCCATCGACGTTCCCGCGGGCGTGACCGTTTCGGTCGACGGCCGTGAGGTCGCGGTGAAGGGCCCCAAGGGTGAGCTCACCCTCACGGTGGCCAGCCCCATCGAGGTGTCGGTCGAGGAGAACCAGGTTCTCGTCACCCGCCCCGACGACGAGCGCGAGTCCCGGTCGCTTCACGGCCTGACCCGCACGCTCATCAACAACAACATCATCGGCGTGACCCAGGGCTACACCAAGGGTCTCGAGGTCGTCGGCACCGGTTACCGCGTGCAGCAGAAGGGCAACTCGGTCGAGTTCGCTCTCGGCTTCTCGCACCCGGTCCTGGTCGACCCGCCCGCCGGCATCACGCTCACGGTCGAGGGCACGAACAAGCTCACCGTCAGCGGGATCGACAAGCAGGCCGTCGGTGAGGCGGCTGCGAACATCCGCAAGATCCGCAAGCCCGAGCCGTACAAGGGCAAGGGTGTGCGCTACGCCGGCGAGGTCGTGCGTCGCAAGGCCGGAAAGGCTGGTAAGTAACCATGGCTGTGAAGTCGAAGTCCGACGCCCGCGCGCGTCGTCACGCCCGTCTTCGCAAGAAGATCGTGGGCACCGAGGTGCGTCCGCGCCTCGTCGTCAACCGTTCGGCGCGTCACGTCTTCGTGCAGCTCGTCGACGACAGCAAGGGCCACACGGTCGCCTCGGCCTCGACGCTCGAGACCGACCTGCGTTCGCTGGATGGCGACAAGACCGCCAAGGCTCGCAAGGTCGGCGAGCTCCTCGCCGAGCGTGCGAAGGCCGCAGGCGTTTCCGAGGCAGTGTTCGACCGTGGCGGCAACCGCTACGCGGGTCGTGTCGCCGCCATCGCCGACGGCGCCCGTGAAGGGGGTCTGGCACTGTGAGTGACAACAAGGAGAACGAAGTGACCGAAGCGGCTGCTGCCACTTCCGAGACGGCCGCCGGCACCACGCAGGCTGAGCCCACTCGCGACCAGCGGGACGGCCGCCGCGGCGGACGTGACCGCAACCAGGGCGGCCGCGACCGCAACTCGCGCGACCGCGGCGACAACCAGTTCCTGGAGCGCGTCGTCACCATCAACCGTGTCTCGAAGGTCGTGAAGGGTGGTCGTCGCTTCAGCTTCACCGCTCTCGTGGTCGTCGGCGACGGCAACGGTCTGGTGGGCGTCGGCTACGGCAAGGCCCGTGAGGTCCCCCTGGCGATCTCGAAGGGTGTCGAAGAGGCCAAGCGCAACTTCTTCCGCGTCCCGCGCGTCGGCAGCACCATCCCGCACCCCGTGCAGGGTGAGTCGGCCGCCGGTGTGGTGCTCCTGCGCCCCGCCGCCGCCGGTACCGGTGTCATCGCCGGTGGTCCGGTCCGCGCCGTGCTCGAGTGCGCCGGCATCCACGACGTGCTGTCCAAGTCGCTCGGCTCGTCGAACACGATCAACATCGTGCACGCGACGGTCACCGCCCTGAAGGAGCTCGAGGAGCCCCGCGCCGTCGCCGCACGTCGTGGTCTCGAGTTCGACCAGGTCGCCCCGGCCCGGCTCGTCCGCGCCGAGGCCGAGGCCATCGCCGCACAGAAGGTAGGTGCCTGATGGCCGCGCGACTCAAGGTCACGCAGATCAAGTCCAAGGTGAGCGAGAAGCAGAACCAGCGCGACACGCTGCGCAGCCTCGGTCTCAAGCGGATCGGTGACACCACCGTCCGCCCCGACGACGCGCAGACGCGCGGCTACGTCAAGACCGTCGCCCACCTCGTCAAGGTTGAGGAGATCGACTAATGGCTGAGAAGAACGAGGCCGTCGAGGCCGAGAAGGCCACGAAGAAGGCGGCGGCTCCCAAGGCCGACGCCGCCAAGAAGCCCGCCGCGAAGAAGGCACCGGCCAAGACCGCTGCCGCCGACGCGAAGGCCGACGGCTCCGCCAAGGCTGCGCCGAAGAAGGACGCCCCGGCGTCCCGCCCCGGCGTGCTGAAGGTCCACCACCTGCGTCCGGTCCCGGGTGCCAACACCGCGAAGACCCGTGTCGGTCGCGGTGAGGGCTCGAAGGGCAAGACCGCCGGTCGCGGCACGAAGGGCACCAAGGCCCGCAACACCGTGCGCGTCGGCTTCGAGGGTGGCCAGATGCCGCTGCACATGCGCACGCCGAAGCTGCGCGGCTTCAAGAACCCGTTCCGCGTCGAGTACCAGGTCGTGAACCTGGAGAAGCTCGCGGAGCTCTACCCCCAGGGTGGCGACGTCACCGTGAGCGACCTGGTGGCAAAGGGTGCGGTTCGCAAGAACGAGAAGGTCAAGGTTCTCGGCAACGGCGACATCGCCGTGAAGCTCACCGTCGCGGTCGACAAGGTCTCGGGTTCCGCCGAGCAGAAGATCGTGGCTGCGGGCGGATCCGTCAAGTAACCACTGCGGAAGAGGGGTCGGAGATTCTCCGGCCCCTCTTCTGGTTCGGCGGGGGAGAAGCCGACCGCTCGCATTCCCCGGACCTCGGAGTGGGTTACCCTGGTGTTTCAGCCGCCCCTCGGGGGTTCGGCCACCTTTTCAGGAGGAACGTTCTTGTTTAGCGCCATCGCGCGGATCTTCCGCACGCCCGACCTGCGTCGGAAGATCGGTTTCACTCTCGCGATCATCGCGATCTACCGTCTCGGCTCGAACGTCCCCGCGCCGTTCGTCAACTTCCCGAACGTGGAGCAGTGTCTCGCGGCCAATGCCGGCACCGAGGGTCTGCTCGGACTCGTCAACCTCTTCTCCGGCGGCGCTCTGCTGCAGCTGTCGATCTTCGCGCTCGGCGTCATGCCGTACATCACGGCGACGATCATCACGCAGCTCCTGCGCGTCGTCATCCCGCACTTCGAGGCGCTGCACAAGGAGGGCCAGGCCGGACAGGCCAAGCTCACCCAGTACACGCGGTACCTCACGATCGCGCTCGCGCTCCTGCAGTCGACGACCCTCGTCACCGTCGCCCGCACCGGTCAGCTCTTCGGAACGACCGACATCGGGGCGTGCACCCAGCTCCTCACCAACGACGTGTGGTGGGCGCAGGTGCTCATCATCATGGCGATGACGGCCGGCACCGGTCTGATCATGTGGTTCGCCGAGCTCGTCACCGAGCGCGGCATCGGCAACGGCATGTCGCTGCTGATCTTCACCTCCATCGCCGCGACGTTCCCCGGTGCGATGTCGATCATCTGGCAGACCCGCGGCTTCGAGGTGTTCCTCCTCGTGCTGCTCGTCGGCATCATCGTGATGGGTCTCGTCGTCTTCGTCGAGCAGTCCCAGCGGCGCATCCCCGTGCAGTACGCGAAGCGCATGGTGGGACGCCGGACGTACGGCGGCACCAACACGTACATCCCGATCAAGGTGAACATGGCGGGCGTGATCCCCGTCATCTTCGCCTCGTCGCTGCTGTACATCCCCGCACTCATCGCGCAGTTCAACACCCCCCAGGACGGCTCCACGCCGCCCGCCTGGGTCAGCTGGATCAGCGCGAACTTCACCACCGGCAACAGCCCGATCTACATGGCGGCGTACTTCCTGCTGATCATCGGGTTCACCTACTTCTACGTCGCGATCACGTTCAACCCGGTCGAGGTCGCCGACAACATGAAGAAGTACGGCGGCTTCATCCCCGGGATCCGGGCCGGCCGTCCGACCGCGGAGTACCTGGACTACGTGCTCACCCGCATCACGCTCCCCGGTTCCCTCTACCTGGGTCTGATCGCCCTCATCCCGTTGATCGCCCTCGCCACGGTCGGCGCCAACCAGAACTTCCCGTTCGGTGGCGCGTCGATCCTCATCATCGTCGGCGTTGGTCTCGAGACGGTCAAGCAGATCGATGCCCAGCTGCAGCAGCGACACTACGAAGGACTTCTCCGATGACAGCATCCGCACGTCTTCTCATCGTCGGCCCCCAGGGTTCCGGCAAGGGCACGCAGGGTGTGCGCATCGCCGAGTCCTACGGGATCCCCGTCGTCTCGACCGGCGACATCTTCCGCGCGAACATCAAGGAGGGGACGGCTCTCGGCCAGCAGGTCACGGCCATCCTCGACAAGGGCGACCTCGTCCCGGACGAGTTGACGAGCGAGATCGTGCGCGATCGGCTGAGCCAGGACGACGCGCAGAACGGCTTCCTCCTCGACGGCTATCCCCGCAACACCGCTCAGGTCGCGCACCTGGACGCATTCCTCGAAGGACGCGGCGAGGCGCTGGACGCGGTGATCCTCCTCGACGTCCCGCGCGAGGAGAGCATCGCCCGCCTCACCCTCCGCGCTGCGGAGCAGGGGCGTTCCGACGACACGGACGAGGCCATCGCGCACCGACTCGACATCTACGAGAAGGAGACGGCGCCGATCATCGAGCTCTACAGCAGCCGCGGCATCGTCGACCGCATCGACGGCGTGGGCTCCCTCGAGGAGATCACGGAGCGCATCGCCGCCGCCCTGGCCGCTCGCGGGCTGCGTTCCGCCACCTCCGCCGTCTGAGATGTTCCGCCGCTCGATCTACAAGACCCCGGCTCAGCTGCGAGCCCTGGTCGAGCCTGGCCTCATCACCGCCGAGGCCCTCGACGCCGTCCGGGCGCTCGTCAAGCCGGGGGTGAAGACGATCGAGCTCGACGCCGCCGCGAACCGCGCGATCGTGCAGCGGGGAGCGGAGTCGAACTTCCAGCTCGTCAAGGGCTACCACCACACGATCTGCGTCTCGGTGAACGAGCAGGTCGTGCACGGCATCCCGGGGGAGCGGGTGCTTCAACCGGGCGACATCGTCTCGGTGGACTGCGGCGCCCAGTTCGAGGGCTGGAACGGCGACAGCGCGATCACCATCGTCGTCCCCGATCCCGAGCGTCCGGAGCTCGTCTCCCGCCGCGAGGAGCTCTCGCGCGTGACCGAGGGCTCGATGTGGGCGGGGATCGCCGCGATGGCCACAGCGTCGTCGATCGACGAGATCGGGGCTGCCATCCAGGACTACATCGAGGCGCAGGGGCCGTCCGCCGTGAGCGGCGAGCCCTACGGGATCCTCCGCGAGTACGTCGGCCACGGCATCGGGCGGAAGATGCACGAGGCGCCCAGCGTCTTCAACTACCGGACGCCCGACCGCGGCGCGGACGTGAAGCCCGGGCTCGTGCTCGCCATCGAGCCCATGGTCACCGCCGGCGGCGAGGCGACCTTCGTGGAGGACGACGACTGGACCGTCACGACGGTCGACGGCACTGACGGCTCACATTGGGAACATAGCGTCGCCCGGCATGATGGGGGCATCTGGGTGCTCACCGCGCCCGATGGTGGAAGAGCCGGACTCGCCCCGTTCGGGGTCGAGCCTCGAGAGATCGGAAAGTAATGGCAGCGGCGAAGAGCAACACCAACTGGTTCGCGATCGGCGTCTCCATCGCCGTCGTCGTGGTCCTGGTGGCCCTCGGCGGACTCGTGGTGTTCCTCAACAACCAGGCGACCTCGCCCGGCGCCACCCCGACCGCCAGCGACAACTTCGACGCCGAGGCCGGCTCCATCTCCATGGGAGACGGCGACACCACGGTGTCGGTCTTCCTCGACTTCCAGTGCCCGGTCTGCAAGTCCTTCGAGGACCAGTTCGGCGCCGCCCTCGAGGCCAAGGCGCAGAGCGGAGAGATCACGCTCGAGCAGCACCCCATCGCGATCCTGGACCGCTTCTCGCAGGGCACGGAGTTCTCCTCCCGTTCGGCCGGTGCCGCGTTCTGCGTCGCCGAGTCGGACTCCGACCTCTACTTCGACTACGCGAAGGTCCTGTTCGAGAACCAGCCGGCGGAGAACAGCCCCGGCCTCACGAACGAGCAGCTCGCCGAGTTCGCCACCCAGGTCGGCGCGGGCGACGACGTCGTGTCCTGCATCACCGACGAGACGTACCGCAAGTTCGGTGCCGCGCAGGCGAAAGCCAACGACATCCAGGGCACGCCGACCGTCGAGATCGACGGCGAGCGGCTCGACCTGCAGAACCAGGAAGACATGAAGCGGTTCACCGACCTGCTCGGCTGACACGCGCTCACCCCGCTCGACGCCCCATTCGGCCAAGTTGCCGGATGGGGCGTCGTCGGATAACATGGATCTTTGGTGCCTTGTGCCATGCGTTCGGCGTGTCCGATCCGGCCCGGTACCGCACACCACCCACC
Organism: Microbacterium sp. LCT-H2; assembly: GCF_001866135.1. GTDB lineage: Bacteria > Actinomycetota > Actinomycetes > Actinomycetales > Microbacteriaceae > Microbacterium. The sequence goes on along the minus strand of NZ_MODW01000003.1, from coordinate 231,151 downwards.
CACCGCAGATCGACCGATCTGCAGAAGCGTCAGCGAGGCTATGGCTAAGAAAGACGGTGTCATCGAGATCGAGGGCGTGATCTCCGAGGCTCTTCCCAACGCGATGTTCCGCGTTGAGCTCAGCAACGGACACAAGGTCCTGGCAACGATCTCCGGAAAGATGCGGCAGAACTACATCCGTATCATCCCCGAGGACCGTGTGGTCGTGGAGCTCAGCCCCTACGACCTGACCCGCGGCCGCATCGTCTACCGCTACCGCTGATCGGTCGAGAAGTAACGGCTGGCCTTCGACGGGCTCAGGGACCCAGGTCTCCGAGGTCGGACATCGGGCAGCACGAAGACAGCGAACAGGAAACATCATGAAGGTCAACCCCAGCGTCAAGCCGATCTGCGACCACTGCAAGGTGATCCGCCGCCACGGCCGCGTCATGGTGATCTGCAAGAGCAACCCGCGCCACAAGCAGCGCCAGGGCTGAGCCCCCGCTGCGTGAGCGCCGCTCTCGCAATCTCATAACTCAATACGAAACGGCAGGATCAGACGCTTCGACAGGCTCAGCGACCGGGTAACCGGCGGAGCCGTGGGGCTGACACCTCGGGGCGGAGGCCCGGGCACCGATCCTGCTCCACACCTCCACAACACCCAGGAGAACCGCATGGCACGTCTTGCCGGCGTTGACATCCCGCGCGACAAGCGCGTGGTGATCGCCCTTACCTACATCTACGGCGTCGGCCGTACCCGCTCGGTCGAGATCCTCAAGGCGACCGACATCGACGAGAGCATCCGCGTGAAGGACCTCAGCGATGACCAGCTCATCGCCCTCCGCGACTACATCGAAGGCAACTACAAGGTGGAGGGTGACCTGCGCCGCGAGGTCGCCGCAGACATCCGCCGCAAGGTCGAGATCGGCTCCTACGAGGGCCTCCGCCACCGTCGTGGCCTTCCGGTCCGCGGTCAGCGCACCAAGACCAACGCCCGTACCCGCAAGGGCCCGAAGCGCACCGTCGCCGGCAAGAAGAAGGCCCGCTAAGCAGCGGCCAGGGACTAGGAGAACACTTTCATGGCTGCACCCAAGGCCGCCGCGCGCAAGCCGCGCCGCAAGGAGAAGAAGAACATCGCGCTGGGCCAGGCCCACATCAAGTCGACGTTCAACAACACCATCGTTTCGATCACCGACCCGTCCGGCGCCGTCATCGCCTGGGCCTCGTCGGGTGGCGTGGGCTTCAAGGGCTCCCGCAAGTCGACCCCCTACGCCGCCGGCATGGCAGCGGAGTCCGCTGCCCGCCAGGCCGCTGAGCACGGCGTGAAGAAGGTCGACGTCCTCGTGAAGGGTCCGGGCTCCGGCCGCGAGACCGCGATCCGCTCGCTGCAGGCCGCCGGCCTCGAGGTGGGTTCGATCCAGGACGTCACCCCGCAGGCGCACAACGGCTGCCGTCCGCCGAAGCGCCGCCGCGTCTGATGCGTGTGCCGAGCCGCTCGTCCTTCGGGTCGAGCGGCTCGGCGCCCCGCGTGGGGCATCGACTTCCACAACTCAAGACCTCACCCCACCACATGTCATATAGCGGGCATGTGATCGAAAGGAACACAGAGTGCTTATTGCACAGCGTCCCACACTGACCGAGGAAAAGATCGTCGAGAACCGGAGCCGGTTCATCATCGAGCCTCTGGAGCCCGGCTTCGGCTACACGATCGGCAACGCGCTGCGTCGCAGCCTGCTGTCGTCGATCCCCGGCGCCGCTGTCACCAGCGTCCGCATCGACGGTGTGCTGCACGAGTTCAGCACGATCCCCGGCGTGAAGGAGGATGTCACCGAGATCATCCTCAACATCAAGCAGCTGGTCGTCTCCAGCGAGCGCGACGAGCCCATCACCGCGTACCTCCGCAAGACCGGTGCCGGTGAAGTGACCGCCGCCGACATCTCGGCTCCGGCCGGTGTCGAGGTGCACAACCCCGAGCTCGTCATCGCGACGCTCAACGACACCGCCAAGTTCGAGCTCGAGCTCACCATCGAGCGCGGCCGTGGCTACGTCTCCGCGACGCAGAACCGCAACGAGTACGCCGAGGCCGGTCAGATCCCGATCGACTCGATCTACTCGCCCGTGCTCAAGGTCAGCTACCGCGTCGACGCCACCCGTGCCGGTGAGCGCACCGACTTCGACAAGCTCATCCTCGACGTCGAGACCAAGTCGGCGATCAGCCCCCGCGACGCCGTCGCGTCGGCCGCCAAGACGCTCACCGAGCTGTTCGGTCTCGCCCGCGAGCTGAACGTCGAGGCCGAGGGCATCGAGATCGGCCCGGCGCCGGTGGAGGCTGTGAACTCCAGCGAGCTGTCGATGCCGATCGAGGACCTCGACCTGTCGGTCCGCTCGTACAACTGCCTGAAGCGTGAGGGCATCAACACCGTTTCTGAGCTCGTCGCCCTGTCGGAGACGCAGCTCATGAACATCCGCAATTTCGGCCAGAAGTCGGTCGACGAGGTGCGCGACAAGCTCATCTCGCTCGGTCTGTCGCTCAAGGATTCGGTGCCCGGTTTCGACGGCGCCCACTTCTACGGCGGCAGCGAAGACGAGTCCTTCTGATACCCGACCCTTTCTGACCAGGAGTTAGACGATTATGCCCAAGCCCACCAAGGGTCCCCGCCTCGGAGGCGGCCCCGCCCACGAGCGCCTGCTGCTTGCCAACCTCGCGGCTGCGCTGTACACCCACAAGTCGATCAAGACGACCGAGACGAAGGCCAAGCGCCTCCGTCCCCTCGCCGAGCGCCTCATCACCTTCGCCAAGCGCGGAGACCTGCACGCCCGCCGTCGCGTGCTGTCGGTCATCGGTGACAAGGAAGTCGTGCACGTCCTGTTCAACGAGATCGCTCCGCTCGTCGCGGACCGCGAGGGTGGCTACACGCGCATCACCAAGGTCGGCAACCGCAAGGGCGACAACGCTCCCATGGCCGTGATCGAGCTCGTCCTCGAGCCCGTCACCCCGAAGGCGAAGTCGACCAAGAAGGCCGCCGCGGCTCCGAAGGACGAGAAGCCTGCTGCCGAGGAGGCTCCCGCCGAGGAGACCGTCGAGGCTCCCGCGGACGAGACCGCTGCCGACGACACGGCTGCCGAGGCCGGCGCCGAGTCGCAGGCCGAGGGCGAGGCCGCTGAGGCCGCCGCCGAGGACGCTGTCGAGAAGAAGTCCGAGTAAGGACCGCTCTGCGACGAAGCCCGCCGCCCCTCTCGGGGTGGCGGGCTTCGTCGTTCAGCGGGGATCGGTGATCCGATAGCGCGCTCCGGGGCGCCCCTTGGTGGAGTAGTCCAGGGACCGCACGGCCTGGCCCGTGGCGGCGAGGTGCTCGAGATAGCGACGGGCGCTGACGCGGGAGATGGCGAGGTCCTCCCCGATCTCGGTCGCCGAGGCATCCGGTCGGGCGGCGAGGGCAGCGGAGACCCGTTCCAGGGTCTCCGCGCTCAAGCCCTTCGGCAACCCGTACCGCTCCCGGAAGGCGATGATCGCGTCGGCCGTCTCGACCCGGCGGACGACGTCGTGCAGCTCGGTGTGGTCGCGCAGCAGGAGCGTCGCCCCGACGTCGGCGGAACCGTTTCCGGAGGCGGTGCTGCGGGCGACGAGCACATGCGAGCCGACGATCACGGGACGGCCCGCGGCCTCGCCTTCCCGGAGCACGGTGGCGAGGTCGGCGCCGAGCACCTCGTCGGCGGGAGCACCGTCGAGGTCGGCGGCATCGCGACCGAGGAACCGCGCAGCCGCGTCGTTGACCAGGGTGATCCGCCCGGCACCGTCCACCGTCACCACGCCTTCGCTGAGCCCGTGCAGGGTCGTCTCCTGGTTCTTGACCAGCGCCGCGATCTGGTGCGGCTCGAGCCGGTAGATGCGTCGCCGGATGAACGACGTCACCCACGCGGCCCCGAAGACCCCGAGGACCGCTGCCACGAGCATGGCGGAGATGAGTCCGACGAGATTGCTGGTGAACTCCTCGTTCAGCTCGGACTCCAGGATGCCGACGGACGCCGTGCCGATGACGGCGCCGTCCTCGTCGCGGATGGGCACCTTCACCCGCCACGAGGTCCCGAGCGTACCGGTCTGCGTGCCGACGAAGATCTCGCCGCCGAGCGGGATCGACGGGTCGGTGGACACCCGCTCGCCGATGCGGTCGGTGTTCGGATGCGAGTACCGGATGCCCTCGTCGTTGGCGACCACCACGTAGGCGAGGTCGGAGGCCTCGCGGATGACCTCGGCGACCGGCTGGATGGCGGCGGCCGGATCCTCGTCGTCGAAGGCATCGAGGACGACGGGGAGCGCGGCGACGGACTGGGCGACCGCCTGCATGCGGTCCTTGTAGGCCTCGCGAAGTGCGTTCTCCTGGAACGCCCCGGCGGCGATGCCGGTGCCGAGGGTCACCAGGAACACGATCAGCGCCTGCAGCGCGAGCAGCTGCACACGGAGCGTCATCTTCGAGGCCACGGCCCCATTCTTCCGCCTGGGTGGACGGGCCGCGAGCCGGCGACGCAGCTGGTCGCGACCAATAGTTTCGGAACGCGACCAATGGTTTCCGAAGCTTGAGCGGGCGCATCCGCGCCTCGACAGTGGACGGATTGCACCCGAACGCTCAAGGAGGAGCGCCATGAATCACGCCCGCATCGGGACCCTCGCCGCGGCCGTCGCCGCGACCGCCCTCGTCCTCACCTCGTGCTCGACCGCCGACGGCGGGTCAGCCGGCTCCGACGGCGGCGACGAGGCGGTCGCCATCGCCGACGTCAACATCGTCGTCCCCGCCGACCCGGGCGGCGGCTGGGACCAGACCGGACGCGCCCTCTCGCAGCTGCTGACGCAGGAGGACATCGTCGGCTCGGCGCCCGTCACCAACGTCGGCGGCGCCGGAGGCACGGTGGGCCTCGCGCAGCTCGCCAACGAGAAGGACCCGGCGACCCTCATGGTCATGGGCCTCGTGATGGTGGGTGCGGTGGAGACCAACGCCTCCGCCGTCCGCATCGAGGACATGACCCCGATCGCCCGCCTCACCGACGAGCCCCTCGTCGTGGTCGTGCCAGCGGACTCCGAGTACGACACCCTGGAGGACCTCGTCGAGGACGTCGTGGACAAGGGCCAGGAGGTCACGATCACGGGCGGCTCCGCCGGGGGAGCCGATCACATCCTCGCCGGGCTGCTGCTCGAGGAGGCGGGACTCGACGGCGCGGAGATCGCCGAGAAGCTGAACTACACGCCCAACTCGGGCGGCGGCGAGGCCACCTCGCTGATCCTGGGCGGCAAGGTCTCGGCCGGCATCTCCGGCGTGGGCGAGTTCCTGCAGCACATCGAGGCCGGCACCATGAAGGCCCTCGCCGTCTCGTCGGAGGAGCCGGTCACGCAGCTGCCGGACGTCGACACGATCACCGACTCCGGGTACGACGTCGTGCTCACCAACTGGCGCGGCGTGATCGCCCCGGGCGGGATCAGCGACGCCGAGCGCTCGGAGCTCGAGCGCCTCGTCACCGAGCTGGAGGCGTCCGACGCGTGGAAGGACGAGCTGGAGACGCGAGGGTGGGCGGACGCTTTCCTCACCGGCGCGGAGTTCGACGAGTTCCTCGACGGCAACATCGCCGAGGTCACCACGACGCTGCAGAACATCGGGCTGGTCGGCTGAGATGACGACCGGGTCTTCCGGACCCGGCGAGGAGGTGCGGACCGACGCCCGTCGGTCCGCACGTCTCGTCGCGTCCCTGCCGCGGGGTGAGCTCGTCTTCGCCCTGCTCATGGTGGCCCTCGGCGTGTTCGCTCTCGCCGGGGTCTTCACCATCCATGTGCCCGCGGGCGGCCAGGTCGGCCCGACGGTCTTCCCGCTGTTCGTCTCGATCCTGCTGCTCGGCTCCTCTCTCGCCGTCGTGGTGAGCATCCTCCGCGGGCACCGCGGAGTTCCGGAGGAGGGGGAGGACGTCGATCAGAGCCTGCCGACCGACTGGCTCACGCTCGTCAAGATCGTCGCGCTCGTGGTCGCCCATCTGCTTCTCATCGAGCCGCTCGGCTGGGCCCCGGCGGCGGCTCTGCTGTTCGGCGGCGTCGCGTGGGCGCTGGGCGCCCGTCGTTGGTGGATGGCGCTCCTCATCGGCGCCATCCTCGCGCTGGTCGTCCAGGTCGTGTTCGGCGGTCTGCTCGGGCTGTCGCTCCCCTGGGGACCGGCGCTCGGCTGGCTGGGAAGGATGTTCTAATGGACAGCTGGAGTCTGCTCCTCGAGGGGTTCGCGACCGCGCTGCAGCCCCAGTACCTCGTGTTCGCCTTCTTCGGCGTGCTGATCGGCACCGCCGTGGGCGTGCTCCCCGGGATCGGGCCGGCGATGACCGTCGCCCTGCTCCTTCCCCTCACCTACACGTTGGAACCGGCCGCAGCGCTCATCACGTTCGCGGGGATCTACTACGGCGGCATGTACGGCGGGTCGACCACGAGCATCCTGCTGAACACCCCGGGGGAGTCGTCGTCGATCGTGACGGCGATCGAGGGCAACAAGATGGCGAAGCTCGGGCGGGGCGCGGCGGCCCTGGCCACCGCGGCCCTCGGGTCGTTCGTCGCCGGAACCCTCGCCACGGTGGGCTTGACGCTGCTCGCACCGGTGCTCGCGCAATTCGCCGTGAATCTCGGGCCGGCCGACTACGTGGCTCTCATCGTCGTGGCCTTCGTCACGGTCGGTGCGCTTATGGGGTCATCCGTGCCGCGCGGTCTGCTGTCGCTCGGCGTCGGTCTGTTCCTCGGCCTGGTCGGCACCGACTGGCTCTCGGGTCAGCAGCGGTACACGCTCGGCCTGCTGCCCCTGGCGGACGGCATCGACGTGGTGCTCGTGGCGGTGGGGCTCTTCGCGGTCGGCGAGACCCTGTACGTCGCGGCGCGTTTGCGGCACGGCGCGATCGACGTGATCCCGGTGTCGCGCGGGTGGCGGAGCTGGATGACGAAGGACGACTGGCGTCGTTCATGGAAGCCCTGGCTCCGCGGCACCGCCATCGGATTCCCGATCGGCACGATCCCCGCCGGTGGTGCCGATGTCGCGACCTTCCTGTCCTACGCGACCGAGCGCAAGCTCTCGCGCCGCAAGGACCAGTTCGGCCGGGGCGCGATCGAAGGCGTGGCGGGTCCGGAGTCGGCGAACAACGCGGCCGCCGCCGGTGTGCTCGTGCCGCTGCTGACGCTCGGGCTGCCGACGACGGCGACGGCCGCGATCATCCTCACCGCGTTCCAGACGTACGGGCTCCAGCCCGGGCCGCAGCTGTTCACCGGACAGGCGGACCTCGTGTGGGCACTGGTGGCGAGCCTCTACATCGGCAACGTGATCCTGCTCGTGCTGAACCTGCCGCTCGTGGGCATGTGGGTGAAGCTCCTGCAGATCCCGCGGCCGTACCTGTACGCGGGCATCCTCCTGTTCGCCGCCTTCGGGGCGTACGCGCTGAACTTCGCGGTCGTCGACATCCTGATCCTGCTGATCATCGGCGTCCTCGGCTACTTCCTGCGGCGGTACGGGTTCCCGGTGGCGCCGCTGGTGGTCGGCATGATCCTCGGGCCGATGGGGGAGGAGCAGCTGCGCCGTGCGCTGCAGCTCAGCCAGGGCGACCTGACGACGCTCATCGCGCAGCCGTTCTCCGCGGTCGCCTACGTCATCCTCGCGCTGCTCATCGCCGGCGGGCTGTGGCTGCGGCGCCGGCAGCGCCGGTACGAGCAGGCGCTCACGGAGTCCATCGCGGTGCCCGTCAAAGCGGACTCGGAGGTCTGAGGCCGTTCGATTCGAGGAGGGGAGAGGCCGGGAGTAGGCTGATCCGGTGAACGATGCGACGGTCCTGAAACGCGGGCCCCGCGCCTACGCGGCATTCATCGGCATCGGCCTTCTCGCCGGCCTCCTCTCCGGTCTCTTCGGCGTCGGCGGCGGCACCGTCATCGTCCCGCTGCTGGTGCTCCTGCTCGCGTTCGACCAGCGGCTGGCGGCCGGGACGTCGCTGGCGGCGATCGTCCCGACGGCGACCGTCGGGGTCATCTCGTACGCGGCGTCGGGCTCCGTCGCCTGGATCCCGGCGCTGATCCTCGCCGCCGGGGCCGTGGTCGGCGCGCAGATCGGCACCCGCCTGCTCCCGCGGATCTCGCAGACCGCCCTCCGCTGGGGCTTCGTCGGCTTCCTCATCGTCGTGATCGTGAGTCTCTTCCTCGTCATCCCCTCGCGCGACGCCGTCTTCGAGCTCACCTGGCTGACCGCGATCGCCCTGGTGGCCGTCGGCGTCGGCACGGGCGTCCTGGCCGGGCTCATCGGCGTGGGCGGCGGTGTGATCGTCGTCCCGGTGCTCATGCTCGCGTTCGGCACGAGCGACCTCGTCGCCAAGGGCACCTCGCTGCTCATGATGATCCCGACCGCGCTCTCCGGCACGGTCGGCAATCTCCGCAACCGCAACGTCGATCTCCTGGCCGCGCTGCTCATCGGCGTCTCGGCGTGCACCACGACGGCCCTCGGCGCCTGGCTGGCGACCGTCGTCGACCCGACGGTCGGCAACCTCCTCTTCGCCGCCTACCTCGTCGTGATCGCGGTGCAGATGGCCCTCAAGGCCGTCCGCGGGCGTCGGCGCGGCTGACCGTCCGTGAGGATGAAGAGATCTTCATCCTCACCTCATCTCCTCCTCATCCGCCCCGGGCACGATGGAGGCATGAGCACCGCACGACGCATCCTGATCCCCGGCGCGCTGATCGCGGTGCCCGTGGCGTTCGCGATCGGGAGTGTCGCGCTCGCGCAGATGCCGGCGTCCCCCCGGCTGCCGGATACCCCGCTCACCGTCCGGCTCGCGACGCCGACGCCGACGCCCGTTCCCACGCCGACACCCACGGAGTCGGTCGCCCCCGCCCCCGCCCCGCCGCCCGCGCCGGCCCCCGCGCCGGCTCCCGCACCGGCTCCGCCGGTGGACGACGACGATGACGACGACGGAGGCGACGATGACTGAGCCCCAGGCCCCGCAGAGACCCGGCGCCCCGCTGCGCACCCTGCGCCGCCGCACGCTCCCCGCCCGCTGGCGGATCACGCTCTGGATCATCCTCAGCACCATGATCACCGTGCTGGCGATCGGGCTCATCGGCCGCAGCGTCTTCCTCGCCGCGGTCGAGCAGACGGCGAACGGCGAGATCGAGCAGGAGGCGGCGGAGTTCGCGCGTTTCGCGGAGGACGCCGCATCGGGAGGGCTCACGACCGCCGAGGAGCTGCTGCGGGAGTACGTCGCCCGCCAGTCCGTGCACGAGGACGAGGTCGTCATCGCGGCCCTCGACGGCACCCCGATCGCGGTCGCCGAGGACGGCGGCGCGCGCACGCTGGAGACCCACGCGGCGCTGGTGGAGCGGATGCTCACGGACACCGCGGTCTCAGGAGCCTTGGCGACGCCCGAGACCGGCCCGGTCCGCTGGGGACGGATGGACTTCACGGGCGGAGGACAGGACGGAGCGGTGCTCATCGTGCAGTTCACCGCGGAGCCGCGCGCACAGGTCGACCGCAGTTTCGGGGCGATCGCCTGGGTCGCCCTCATCGGGGTGCTCCTCAGCTCCGGCGTCGCCTGGCTCGTCGCCGGTCAGATCCTCGCGCCGGTCCGGGAGGTCTATCGCGTGGCGCGGGACATCGGCGAGCACGACCTCACCGCGCGCGTCCCCGTCGAAGGCAGCGACGACATCGCCGCCGTCGCCACGACGTTCAATCAGATGCTCGACCGGCTGGAGGCCGTGCACGCCACGCAGCAGCGCTTCGTCGACGACGCGGGTCATGAGTTGCGCACGCCGATCACGATCGTCCGCGGTCACCTCGAGCTCCTCAGCGAAGACCCCGAGGAGCGCGCGGCGACCCTGCGCCTCGTCAGCGAGGAACTGGACCGCATGAGCCGGATCGTCACGGACCTCCTGGTGCTGGCGCGCGCGGAACAGCCCGACTTCGTGCGCCTCGCCGCCTGCGACATCGCGACCCTCACACTCGACATCGAGGCGAAGGCGCAGATGCTGGGCGAGCGACGCTGGCAGTTGATGGAGGTCGCCGAAGGCGTCGTCCCCCTCGATCCGCAGCGCGTGACGCAGGCGGTGCTCCAGCTCGCCGCCAACGCGGTCCAGGTCACCGCGGACGGCGACACGATCCGGATCGGCTCGCGCTTCGAGGGGGACGGCCCCGAGCGGCGGCTGCGGCTGTGGGTGCAGGACACCGGTCCCGGTGTGGCACCGGCCGACGCCGAGCGCATCTTCGACCGGTTCACCCGCGGGGACAGCGCCGGTGCGCGACGCGGCTCCGGGCTCGGCCTCGCGATCGTGCGGGCCATCACCGACGGGCACGGCGGCTCCGCCTGGGTCGACAGCGTGCTGGGCGAGGGGGCCACGTTCGGGATCGACGTGCCCGCACCCGTCCTGGACACCGGCGAGATCGAAGGGAAGAGCTGACATGCGCCGCATCCTCATCGCGGAGGACGATCCGCACATCACCTCCTTCGTCCGTCGCGGACTCCGCGCCGCGGGCTACGACACCGCCGACGCGACCGACGGCCACACCGCACTGCTCATGGCCCGCAGCGGGCTGTTCGACCTCGTCGTCCTCGACATCGGCCTCGGCGGCATCGACGGCTTCGACGTCCTCGCCCACCTCCGCGGCGAGGGGGTCTCCACGCCGGTCGTCATCCTCACGGCACGGGACTCCGTGATCGATACCGTGCGAGGTCTCGAAGGGGGCGCGAACGACTACATGACCAAGCCGTTCCAGTTCGCCGAGCTGCTCGCCCGCGTGCGGCTGCGGATCGGCGACGGGGAGGGCCGCAGCGGCGGGGCCGCGCTCACACATGGCGACGTCAGCGTGGACGTGCGGTCGCGGACGGTGACCGTCGCCGGCGAGGTGCGCGAGCTGACGTCCCGCGAGTTCGCGCTGCTGGAGGTCTTCCTGCAGAACGCCGGTCAGGTGCTCTCCCGCGACCAGCTCATCGGCCACGTCTGGGGGATGGACTTCGATCCCGCGTCCAACGTCGTCGACGTCTATGTGCGCGCGCTCCGCGGCAAGATCGGGACCGACCGCATCGAGACGGTGCGGGGTGCGGGGTACCGGTTCCGATGAACGATCCCGTCGCTCTTCCCGCCTCGGCGGCACGCACCCGCTTCGCGACCGTTCCTCCGCGACGCACCGACCCCCTCCCGATCATCCACCGTCCGGATGCGGCGAAGCCGCGACGCGCCCTGCGCCTCATCGGTCTCGTGCTCGTCGTGGCGATGGGCGCGGCGATGGTCATCGGCGCACTGGGCCCGGGCGCGAGCGTGCGCGGGATCACGGTGCCGATCGCCGTCACGCTGACGGTGTTCCTCCTCGCGGTCTGGGCGTGGAGCGCGACGCGTCTCGATGACACCCTGGTGGCGTTCCTCGCGGCGATCGCGCTCATCGTCGCCGGCGTCCTCCCGGTCGACGAGTTCTTCGCATCCCTCGGAGACGAGACGATCTGGCTGCTGATCGGCGCGTTCGTGATGGCGGCAGCGGTCTCGACCTCCGGGCTCCCGCTGCGCGCGGCCGCGCACCTCGTCCGTTTCGCTCGTGGCCCCCGCAGCCTGTTCCACCTCACGACCGTCGCGCTCACCCTCTCGGCCTTCGCGGTGCCCGCGACGTCAGGGAGGGCGGCGCTCGCGGTCCCGGTCTTCGGAGCCCTGTCGACGGCGCTCGACGGGCGAGGGCGCGTCATCCGGGCCCTCGCGCTGCTCATGCCGACGGTGGTGCTCCTCTCGGCCGTCGCCTCGCTGCTCGGCGCCGGAGCGCACATCATCACCGATCAGCTCCTGCGGGCGGCGGGAGAGTCCGGCTTCTCCTTCCTCTCGTGGCTGTGGCTCGGACTGCCGCTGGCGGTGGTCTCGTCTCATCTGGCTGCGGAGCTCATCCTCTGGCGCTTCGTCGACCGCGACGACCGCGCCGCCCCGGTGCGGGTGACCACGGACGACATCGAGAAGGCCGCCGGCCGGCAGGTGACCGGTCCCCTCACCGCGCTGGAGCGCCGCGCGGCCCTCCTCGTCGGCGCGGCGATCGTGCTGTGGAGCAGTGAGCCTCTGCACGGGATCCCCCCGGCGCTCGTCGCGCTGTTCGGTGCCGTCGCGGCCGTCACCCCGGGCATCGGCTGCACCACCCTCCCGGCCGCGGTCGCGCGCGTGCCCTGGTCGCTGCTGCTGTTCCTGGCCGCTACACTCGCGCTCGCCACGGCGCTCACCGACTCGGGGGCGGCCGCCTGGCTCAGCACGACCGCCCTCGAGCCTCTACGCGGGCTCGGAGCGGCGGGTGCCGTCGGTTTCCTCCTCGCCGTGATCGCCCTGTCCACGCTCGCGCACCTGCTCATCCCCTCCCGTTCCGCGCGCTCGGCCGCGATCATCCCCGCGGTGATCGCCCTCGCACCGGGACTCGGCGTGGAGCCCATGGCCGCCGCCTTCGCATCGACGGCGGCGGCCGGGTTCTGCCACACCCTGCCGAGCTCCGCCAAACCGGTCGCGATGTTCGCCGATCCCGAGGTCGTCTCCGGCGGCTTCGATGCCTCCGACCTGCGCCGGCTGTCCGTGGTGCTCGCGCCGGCCATGTTCGTCCTCGTGGCTGTCTTCGCCCTCTGGATCTGGCCGCTCCAGGGTCTGCCGCTGCTGCGCTGACCACCGTCACCGCTGTTCCGCGTGCGCCGCCGGCGTACCGGTGTCCGTCGTGCCCGCACCCGGGCTGTCTCGCGCCCCCGGGCGCAGAAGGAGGTCCTCATGTCCATCCACGCTCCCCAGCGCATCCTCGTCGCCCCGAGCGGCTTCAAGGAGAGCCTCGGCGCCGACGCCGTGGCCCGAGCCATCGCGGCCGGCGTGCGCCGCGTCATCCCCGGCGTGCGCGTCGACGAGTTCCCCGTACCGGACGGCGGCGAGGGGACGGCGGCCGCGCTCGCCGCGAGCACCGGGGGCGCGCTCGTGCCCGCGACCGTGACCGGACCGGTCGGGGAACCGGTGGTGGCGCACTGGGCGCGCCTCGGAGGGGCGGCGCGCGGGACCGCGGTGGTGGAGATGGCGGCCGCGGCCGGGCTCCGACTCGTGCCGCGCGACCGTCGCGATCCGGCGGCCACCACGACCTCCGGGGTCGGACAGCTCATCGCCGCGGCCCTCGACGACGGCGCCGAGCGCATCGTGGTCGGCTGCGGCGACTCGGGGACGAGTGATGGGGGAGCGGGTGCCTTGTCGGCGCTGGGCGTGCGCATCCTCGACCGGGCGGGCCGTGTCGTCCCAGCGGGCGGCGGACATCTGGCGGAGGCCGCATCCCTCGATTTCTCGGGCGTGCACCCGCGGCTCGCCGAAGTCGAGATGGTCCTCGCCTGCAACATCCACAACGTGCTCTGCGGTCCTCGCGGGGTGGCCAGGGTGTTCGGCCCGCAGAAGGGGGCGTCGCCGGCGGAGGTCGAGCGGCTCTCGGACGCGCTCGACGCCTGGGCCACGCTGCTGGAGGAGCAGAGCCCCTTCGGAGGCGGGATGGACGTGCGTACCGGTGGGGGGACCGGCGCCTCCGGAGGGCTCGGTGCGGGGCTCGCCGCCGCTTTCGGCGCCCGGCTCGCACCCCGCTTCGAGGTGCTCCTCGACGGCGGGCTGATGCCGCACGACCTCGACGCGCTGATGGGGGAGGCGGACCTCGTGATCACGGCGGAGGGCGCGATCGACTTCCAGACGCCGCGCGGCAAGGTCCCGGCGGAGATCGCGATGCGCGCCCGCGTCGCCGGGGTGCCGGTGCTCGGTCTGGCGGGTTCGCTCGGACGCGGCGCCCCGGCCGTGCACGACATCGGCATCGACGCGATCGCCTCCATCCTCACCGTGCCGATGCCGCTGGAGGAGGCGGTGGAGCACGGGGAGGAGCTGCTCCGTGATGCTGCCGAGCGCACCATGCGTCTCGTCCTGCTCGGCTCGGCGATGTCGGCCAGAGCCGCCTGAGGGCTTTTCGGACGGCCCGCCGCGCGGCGGGCCGTCCGTCGCCCTCGGTAGGATCGACGGGTGGCAGTGAACCAAGAACTCGTCGGCCGGGAGTTCCCGCCGACCGCCCCCTACCTCGTCGGGCGGGAGAAGGTGCGCGAGTTCGCGCGCGCCGTCTTCGCCGACGCCCCCCAGCACACCGACGTCGAGGCCGCCCGTGCGGCGGGCTTCGCCGACGTCGTCGCGCCGCCGACCTTCGCGATGGTCCTGCAGGACCTCACGCTGCAGCAGCTGCTGGCCGAGCCGGATTCCGGCATCGTCCTGGCGCGCACCATCCACGCCGAGCAGCGGTTCCGCTACACCAGGCCGATCGTCGCGGGAGACGAGCTGACGGCGCAGCTGCGCGTCACCGGCATCCGCATGATGGGCGGCAACGCCATGATCACGAGCGAGGCCGAGATCACCGACGACGGGGGCGCGCATGTCGTCACCGCCACCAGCGTCCTGCTCGTCGGTGCCGAGGAGGAGACCGCATGAGCGCGTTCACCGTGGGAGACGTGCTGGCCGAGCGCACCGTGCACCTGACGAGAGAGTCGCTCGTCCGCTATGCCGGTGCCTCCGGAGACTTCAACCCGATCCACTACCGCGACGACGTCGCCGCCGCGGTGGGCCTTCCCGGCGTGCTCGCGCACGGCATGCTGACCATGGGCATCGCCTCCTCGGTGGTCGTGGCGGCGCTCGACCCGCAGACCCGGATCCTCGACTACGGCGTGCGCTTCACCAAGCCCGTGGTGGTCGACCCCGAGACCGGCGCCGACGTGCACGTCGTCGCGACGGTCGGCGCGGTGGACGAGGAGTCCGCGCGCATCGACCTCAAGGTCACGACCGGCGACACCACCGTGCTCGTCAAGGCGCAGCTGCGCGTCGCCGTCCGATGAGCGACGTCGAGCCGATCCGGCTGTCCGAGCTCACCACGCTCCGCACCGGCGCCGCCCCCGCGCGCATGCGCGAGGCGACGACGACGGCGGAGCTCGTCGCCGTCCTCCGGGAGACCTGGGCGGAGGGCGACCCCTGGCTGGTGCTCGGAGGGGGGTCGAACCTCTTCGTGGGCGACGAGCCGTTCGAGGGCACCGTCATCCGCATCCGGACGAGCGGCATCGAGGAGCTCCCGTCGCCGCACGCCGGCCGCCTCCGCCTGCGCGCGCAGGCCGGACACGGCTGGGACGACCTGGTCTCCTACGCGGTCGAGCGGGGCTACGCCGGGCTCGAAGCCATGAGCGGCATCCCCGGCACGGTCGGCGCAGCGCCCGTGCAGAACATCGGCGCCTACGGACAGGAGATCCAGGAGACCCTGGTCGAGGTCGAGCTGATCGACGAGGACTCCGGCGAGATCTCCACTGTTCCGGCGACCGAGCTCGGGCTCGGATTCCGCACCTCGGTGCTCAAGCACCATCACGGGAGCGCGCCGCAGCGCCGGGCCGTGATCCTGTCTCTCACGGTCGATCTCCTCGTCGCCCGCGAACGCGTGGTCCGTGGGGAGCAGCTGCGCCGCGCTCTCGGTCTGACCGACGACACCCCGGTGCCCCTGACATGGGTCCGAGAGCGCATCCTCGCCACGCGCGCATCGAAGGGCATGCTGCTCGACGCCGACGACCCGGATACGCACGGGGTCGGCTCCTTCTTCCAGAACGCGATCGTCACGGCCGCCCAGGCCCGGTCCCTCCCGCCGGAGTGCCCGCGTTGGCCGGTCGCCCCTGACCTCGATGCCGTGACCGTCATCCCCCTCGCCTCCTACGACGGACACGTGCCGCCGACGAAGACCGAGGCCCCGGACGTGAAGGTGAGCGCCGCCTGGCTCATCGAGCAGGCCGGCATCCGCAAGGGGTTCACGCTGCCCCGCTCGCGGGCGTCCGTCTCGACCAAGCACGCGCTGGCGCTCACCAACCGGGGTGGCGCCACGGCGGCCGAGGTCGCCGAGCTCGCCCGCTTCATCCAGAACCGCGTGCACGCCGAATTCGGTCTGGTGCTGCAGCCGGAGCCCGTGCTGGTGGGCGTCGACCTGTGACGAAGGTCGAGCGGGTGTCGCGGACGCAGGCCGTCGTGGACGGACTGCTCGATGCGATCATCGCGGGTCGGCTCGAAGCCGGACAGCCGTTGCCTCCCGAGGGGGAGCTGGCGGAGCAGTTCGGGGTCTCCCGCCTCACGATGCGCGAGGGCGTCCGCCTCCTGCAGGCGCAGGGCGTGATCGTCGCGGTGCCGGGCACGCGACACCGCATCGCGCCGACCGACGAGTGGACGGGCCTCGACGCGGTCGTGCGGCACGCCCAGAGCGCGGGTGCTCGGGAGCGCTCCTCGCTGGAGATGCTCGAGATGCGCATGATGTTCGAGACCGGGGCGGCCGAGTTCGCGGCGGGGCGGCGCACGGAAGAGCACCTCGCCGAGATGGCCGCGCTCCTCGCGGAGATGCAGGCGGCGCACGAGCGGGCCGACGTGGACGCCTTCGTGGCCGCGGACCTCGCCTTCCACGACGTGATCATCCGCGCGGCGGAGAACCGCATCCTCGTCGCCTCGATGCGCCCCCTGACGACGATGCTGCAGGCGACTCGCAGCGAGACCAGTGCCATCCCGGACATCCGCGAGCACGCGCTGGCCGAGCACGCGGCGGTGCTGGAGGCGATGCGGACCGGGTCCGGTGCGGCCGCCCGCCAGGCGATGCGCAGCCACATGCGCCAGACCCGAGACGACCTGCTGAACTACGTCCACGGTCGCTGACCGCACGGCTGCCATCGGTTTGGAGTCGGCGTGATCGTGGGGTACGCTCATCGTTATCTGATATCGGATAACGGTGCAGATCCCCGGTCCGTGGCCCCCACCACGGGCCATCTCCGGAACGAAGGAGTTCGTGTGCACATCGACGACCTGCTGGCCCCCCTGCCCGCACCCGTCGCCGTCACCGCGGCCGATGTCCGCACCGAGGTCGACCCCACCGACGTGCTCCTCGTCCTCGACGACGACCCGACCGGCACGCAGTCGGTCGCGAACCTCCCGGTCCTCACCCGATGGGAGCGCGCCGATCTGGACGAGGCTCTCGCGACCGGCGCCGCCGCCGTGTATGTGCTCACGAACACCCGGTCCCTCGACGAGGACGCCGCCGCCGCCCGCAACCGCGAGATCGTCGACGTGGCCCTCGCCGCCGCCGAGGCGCAGGGGCGGCGCGTCACGTTCGTCTCCCGGGGCGACTCGACGCTGCGCGGCCACTTCCCGCTCGAGACCGACGTCCTCGCCGCGGAGATCGGATCCCGCACGGGCCACGCCCCCGCGCTGACCCTGCTCATGCCCGCGTTCCCCGACGCCGGCCGCATCACGGTCGACTCCGTGCACTACTGGGTCACCGACGGCGAGGCCACCCCGGTCGGCGAGACGCCCTTCGCGGCGGACGCGACCTTCGGCTACGCCTCCTCCGATCTTCGCGCGTGGGTCGCTGAGAAGACGGGCGGACGCATCCCGGCACCGGAGGTCGCGGGTCTCGACATCCGCACCATCCGCGCCGGGGTGGACGCCGTTGCCGGCTTCCTCGAGGCGCTGCCCGACGGCGCGGTCGTCGCGGTCGACGTAGTCGAGGAATCGGACATGCGCGTCGTCGCGCTCGCGCTGCACCGACTGCGGGACCGCGACGTGCTCCTCCGGGTCGGCCCGCCCTACGTGCGCGCGCATATCGGACAGGAGATCGCCGAGCCGGTGCGCGCGGAGGACATCCCCTTCGCGCATGACCGCGGCGGTCTCGTGGTCGTCGGCAGCCACGTGCCGCTCACCACCGCTCAGCTCGAAGCACTCACGGCGGCACGGCCGAACACCCGCACGATCGAGCTCGACGTGCGCGCCCTCATCGGCTCGGAGCGCGAGACCCATCTCGAGACGCAGGCCCACGCCGTCGCCGAGGCGCTCGCCACGGGAACCGTGATCGTGCACACCACCCGCGAACTCGTCACCGGCTCCGACGGCGACGAGAGCCTCGCGATCGCCCGCCGCATCTCCAGCGGCGTGGTCGAGCTCGTGCGTCGGGTGCTCGCCATCGCCCCGCCCCGCTTCGTCATCGCGAAGGGCGGCATCACCTCCAGTGATGTCGCGAGCGAGGCCCTCGAGATCCGCCGGGCCACCGTGCTCGGCCCCATGCTGCCCGGCCTCGTCTCGCTGTGGCAGCCGGAGACCGGTCCCGCGGTCGGCATCCCGTACGTCGTGTTCGCCGGCAACGTCGGCGACGCGGACTCCCTCGTCACGGTCGTCGCCACGCTCGCAGGCGACGATGGAAACAACCCGGAAGGACACTCATGACATCCACCGTCGCTGTCATCGGACTCGGCGCCATGGGGCTGCCGATGGCCACCCGCCTCGCCGAGCGCTTCGCGGTGCGCGGCTTCGACATCGCCGCCGAACGCGTCGCCCTCGCCGCAGAGGCGGGTGTCACGCCGGCGGCGTCCGCAGCCGACGCCGTGGACGGTGCCGACGCGGTGCTCGTCGCCGTCCGGACCGGCCAGCAGCTCGAGGCGCTGCTCTTCGGCGAGGACGGGCTCGCCCCGCACCTCGCCGACGGCGCGGTCGTGATCCTCACCAGCACGGTGGGCACGGACGGCATCGACGCCATCGCCACCCAGCTCGCCGCGCACGGTGCGCAGCTCGTCGACGCCCCGCTCTCCGGTGGCCCGGTCCGTGCGGGGGAGGGTGACCTCCTCATCGTCGTCGGCGCCACCCCGAGCGCTCTGGAGACCGCGCAGCCCGTGCTCGACCAGCTCGCCTCCACGCTGTCCATCGTCGGCGACAAGCCCGGCGACGGGCAGGCCCTGAAGACCGTCAACCAGCTCCTCTGCGGCGTGCACATCGCCGCGGCCGCGGAGGCACTCGCGCTCGCCGACGCCCTCGGGCTGGACCGCGCGCGCACGCTGGACGCGCTGACGGCCGGTGCCGCGAACTCCTTCATGCTCGGCAACCGCGGTCCGCGCGCCCTGCAGGCCTACGACGAGGACGGCGCCGAGGTGCTCAGCCGCCTCGACATCTTCGTCAAGGACCTCGGCATCGTCGGCGACGCCGCCCGCCGGGCGCACCTGTCCACGCCGGTCGCCGCCGCGGCCGAGCAGCTGTTCCTCCTCGGCGAAGCGCAGGGCCTCGGCGCCCTGGACGACTCCGCCGTCATCCGCGTCGTCGCACCCGAACGACTGTCCTGAGCGCGACGTCGCGCCCTCACTGAAAGAAGAGATCCAGAGATGCTTCCTCTTCCGATCCTCATCCTGATCGGCCTGGCAGGCCTCGGCCTGCTGCTCCTGCTCATCATCCGGTTCAAGATGCAGGCGTTCTACGCCCTCATCCTCGTGTCGATCATCGTCGGCATCGCGGCAGGCCTGCCGCTGACCACGATCCCCGCCGACGGCGATACCCCCGAGCAGCTCGGCGTCATCCAGGCGATCATCGCCGGTGTCGGCGGCACGCTGGGCTCGGTGGCGGTGCTCGTCGCCCTCGGCTCGATGCTCGGCAAGATCATCGAGCTGTCCGGCGGCGCCGAGTCGCTCGCCGGCCGCTTCACCAGCTGGCTGGGCCCGAAGCGCGTCGGCATCGCGCTCGTCATCGCCGCCGGCATCCTGGCGATCCCGGTGTTCTTCGACGCCGGCTTCATCATCCTCATCCCCATCGTGTTCGCCTTCTCGAAGGTGGCCGGTCTCAACCCGATCAAGTTCGGCCTGCCGGTCGCGGGCATCATGCTCGCGGTGCACGTCGCGGTACCCCCGCACCCGGGCATCGTCGGCGGTTCCGCGATCCTCGGCGCCGACATCGGCTGGGTCACGATCTTCTCCCTCGCGATCTCCGTGCCCCTCGGCGTGCTGTCCTACCTCGTGGCGAAGTGGATCAACACCCGCGAGTTCGCGATGCTCGCGGCCACCAAGGAGATGTACGACAACTTCGGCACGGAGAAGTCGACGCTCACCGGCGGGCTCGGCGAGGGCGAGAAGGCGCCGGGTGCCGGCACGGTCCTCGGGCTCATCCTCCTGCCGCTCGTGCTCATCATGCTCGGTACCGCGGTCGCGCCGCTGTTCGAGGCGGGCACGTTCTGGAACGGGTTCCTCAGCATGGTCGGTCAGCCGATCTTCGCCCTCATGGTCGCGATCGCCGCCGCGATGTACCTGCTCGGCGTGCGCCGCGGCTGGTCGGCCGCGCACCTCGGCGAGGTCATGGAGTCGGCGCTGCCGGCCGCCGCGGTCATCATCCTCGTCACCGGTGCCGGTGGTGCCTTCGGCCGGGTCCTGACCGAGACCGGGATCGGTGGAGCGGTCGCCGAGGTGCTCGCGTCCAGCGGGATGCCTCTGCTGCTCGCGGCCTTCCTCATCTCGCTCATCATGCGTGCCGCCCAGGGGTCTGCCACCGTCGCGATCGCCACCACCGCAGGGCTCCTGCTGCCGTCGGTCTCCGCGATGGGACTCGATACCGTGCACACCGCGCTGCTCGCGGTCGCGATCGGCTACGGAGGCCTCGGTCTCAGCCACGTGAACGACTCGGGCTTCTGGGTGGTCACGCGGTACCTCGGTCTGTCGGTGAAGGACGGCCTGCGCACCTGGACGCCGCTCACGACGGTGCTCGGCGTGGCCGGGTTCGCGCTGACCTGGATCCTCTACGCGGTGATCCCCGTCTCCTGACCGCGCTCGCACGAACGGCCGTCGCCTCCGGGCGGCGGCCGTTCGTCGTTCCCGTCGGGTGGCCGCCGGAGCCGCCGCCGACTACGCTCGCGGGATGAGCGGACTGATCCCGTACCTGCTGTTCCCCGGCAACGCCGCAGAAGCGCTCGGCCACTACCGCGACGTCTTCGGAGGGGAGCTCCAGCTGATGGACTACGCGAGCGCCGGTCGTCACGACGGTCCGGGTGACGCGGTCGCGCACGGCCAGCTCGGCGGGCCAGTCGAACTCGCCGGGGCCGACGCGGGCGCCGATGACGACGCGGTGCAGATGAGCGGGATGTTCCTCTCGCTCCTCGGCACCGCCGATCCAGGGACGCTCACCCGCTGGTACGACGAGCTTTCCGCCGCTGGCCGGGTGATCGATCCGCTGCAGCAGCGCCCGTGGGGAGATGTCGACGGCACCCTCGTCGACCGCTACGGCATCCGCTGGCTGATCGGCTTCCATCCCGAGGACTGACCCGAGACCCCGGCTTCGCGCCGAGACCCCCTCGTACCTGCGCAGGTACGAGGGGGTCTCGGCGCTAAAGCGGGGTCTCGGGTCAGGAAGAGAACAGACGCTGGAGGCGCTGCACGCCCTCGAGGAGCTGGTCGTCGCCGAGCGCGTACGACATGCGGATGTAGCCCGACGGACCGAAGGCCTCACCGGGGACGACGGCGACCTCGGCCTGGTCGAGGATGAGGTCGGCGAGCTCCAGCGACGTCGTCGGGGTGACGCCGCCCCACGTGCGACCGAGCAGACCCTGCACGTCGGGGTAGACGTAGAACGCGCCGAGCGGGTTCGGGACCACGAGCCCGTCGATCTTCGACAGCTCCGACACGATGAGCTGACGGCGGCGGTCGAAGGCCTCGCGCATCTTCTCGGCCTCGTCCTGCGGGCCGTTGAGAGCCGCGATCGCCGCCTTCTGCGCGACGTTGTTCACGTTGCTCGTGAGGTGCGACTGCAGGTTGCCGGCGATCTTGATGGCGTCGGCCGGACCCACCATCCAGCCCACACGCCAGCCGGTCATCGCGTAGGTCTTGGCGACGCCGTTGACGAGGATCGTCTGGTTCGCGGCCTCCGGCACGGCCTCCACGATCGAGGTCGCCTTCACGCCCTCGTAGGTGAGGTTCTGGTAGATCTCGTCACTGATGATCCAGATGCCGTGCTCCACCGCCCACTCGCCGATGGCCTTCGTCTCCTCGGCGGTGTACACGGAGCCGGTGGGGTTCGACGGCGACACGAACACGAGCACGGTGGTGCGGTCGGTGCGCGCCGCCTCGAGCTGCTCGACGGTCACCTTGTACTCCTGGTCGGCGCCGGCGAAGACCTCGACGGGGGTGCCGTCGGCGAGACGGATCGCCTCCGGGTAGGTCGTCCAGTACGGGGCCGGGAGCAGCACCTCGTCGCCGGGGTTCACGACCGCCTGGAACGCCTGATACACCGACTGCTTCCCGCCGTTGGTGACGATGATCTGCCCGGGGGAGACCTCGAGTCCGGAGTCGCGGAGCGTCTTGGCGGCGATCGCCTCACGCAGCGCCGGGAGCCCGGGAGCGGGGGTGTACCGGTAGCTCGCGGGGTCGGCCAGTGCCTCGGCCGCCGCATCCACGATGAACTGCGGCGTGGCGAAGTCGGGCTCGCCCGCGGCATACGAGATGACGGGCTTGCCCTCGGCCTTGAGGGCCTTGGCCTTGGCGTCGACCTTCAGGGTCGCGGACTCGGCGATGGCGGACAGCTTGCGGGAGAGTGGAGCGCGTTCGGTCACGGTTACGAGCGTACTCGGGTCGATGCGGCGGGTGAGGTGTGGGATGACGCCAAGATCCGAGGTTCTTTCGGGTTCGACAGGTCAGTCGGTCGTGAGGCCGTGCGCCTGAGCGACGGCGTCCAGCGTGATGCGTCCCCCCTGCACGTTGAGGCCCTTCGCGAGGGCGGCGTCCTCGGACGCCGCCCGCTCCCAGCCCTTCGCCGCGATCGCGGAGACGTAGGGGAGCGTGGCGTTCGTCAGGGCCCGGGTCGCGGTCGTCGGCACGGCCCCCGGCATGTTCGCGACGCAGTAGTAGATCGAGTCGTGCACGGCGAAAGTCGGGTCGTCGTGGGTCGTGGGACGGGAGCCCTCGAAGCACCCGCCCTGGTCGATCGCGATGTCGACGAGCACGGACCCCGGCTTCATGGCCGCGACCATGTCGTCGGTCACCAGCTTGGGTGCCGCGGCGCCGGGGATGAGGACCGAGCCGATCACGAGGTCCGCCGTCGTCAGCTCCTCGGCGATGTCGTACCGGCTCGACGCGCGCGTCTCCAGCGCGCCGCCGTAGCGGTGCTCGAGCTCGCGCAGCCGGGGGAGTGCCACGTCGACGACGGTGACCTTCGAGCCGAGGCCGAGCGCGTTCGCAGCGGCGTGCTCGCCCGCGACGCCGCCGCCGATCACGACGGTCTTCGCCCGCGGGGTGCCGGCGATGCCGCCCAGCAGCATGCCGCGACCGCCCTGCGAGCGCAGCAGTGAGTGGGACCCCATGATGACGGAGAGGCGGCCGGCGATCTCGCTCATCGGCACGAGCAGCGGCAGGGTGCGATCCGGCAGCTGCACGGTCTCGTAGGCGACAGCGGTCGTGCCGGCCGCGACGAGCGCCTCGGTCAGCGGGCGGTCGGCCGCGAGGTGAAGGTAGGTGAACAGCGTGAGGTCGGGACGGAGGAAGCCGTACTCCTCGGCCACGGGCTCCTTGACCTTGATGAGCAGATCGGCCTCGCCCCACGCGTCGGCGGCCGTCGCGACGATCTCCGCCCCGGCCGCGCGGTAGGCGTCGTCATCGATGCTCGACCCGACGCCGGCACCCGACTGCACGAGCACCCGGTGGCCTTCCCGCACGAGCCGATCGGCGCCGGCCGGGGTGAGGGCGACGCGGTTCTCGTTGTTCTTGACTTCGGTCGGGACGCCGATCTTCATCGATCCTCCAGGTGTCGGGGCGCAGGGTGCAGACAAGGATCGCAGAAACGTCGAGACATCGACAGATTCGATGAAGACTCTTCGGTGAAGACTTCGATCCTGAATAATGCTTCGTATGACCACCGCCGCCGCGTCGTCCGAGCCGAACAGCGTTCGGGCCCCCGCGCTCGACCCCATCGACGCGCGGATCGTGCAGCTCCTCACCGCCGACGGGAGGATGACGAACGCCGAGCTGGCCGGACGACTGGGAGTCGCCCCGTCGACCGCGCACGCACGCCTGCGCGGGCTGATCGAGCGCGGGGTCATCACGGGGTTCCATGCGAGCGTCGACGAACGCGAGCTCGGCGCAGGACTCCAGGCGATCATCGGCGTCAGCCTGCGCCCGGCCGCCCGGCGGGAGAGCATCGTCGAGTTCGCGGATCGCGTGCGCGCGCTGCCGCAGGTGATCCAGGTGTTCTTCCTCGGCGGAGACGACGACTTCCTCCTGCACATCGCGGTCGCCGACTCGTCGGAGATGCGCGAGTTCGTGCTCGAGCACCTGTCCGCGCAGAGCAGCGTGGCATCGACCCGCACGAGCATCGTGTTCGACTACCACCGCAACTCGGTCGCCGCGTCGTTCCACTGAGTCGGCGCGCGGCGACTCAGGTCTCGAACGAGGAGGGGACGGCGCAGTAGTCGGCGAAACGCCGGGTGGGATGGGCCGGATCGGTCACGTCGACCAGGGCGTTCGCGGCGGTGTGCGGGGCCTCGTCTCCGGCGAGCTGCCAGAGGACGTAGTTCCACATCCCGCGTGCGCTCGGCGACACGATCGCGCCCGGTCCGGACACGAGGAGCACGGCATCGCTGTCGGTGGCGCGGAACGGCCCCACGACGTCGGTGCGCAGGGCGGCTTCCTCCCCGTCGGCGGTGTGTGCGCGCTCGACGGTCTGGCCGGCGGCGGTGAGAGCGGTGGCCAGGCCATCCGCGGCCGTGCGCGAACGCTCGGCGTCCGCCCCGGCGACCGCGACCAGCCGCCGCCCCCGCGGATAGAGGTGCAGGAACTCCTCGGCGATGCTGTCCCAGACGGCGCTCATGGCTCCAGGCTACGCCCGGCAGGGAGCGTGCGGGCCGGGTGGGACGTGAGGATGCCGCGGGCCTGGCGGCCCGCGGCATCCGGCGTCGTCAGTCCTCGTCGACCAGGAACCGGCTGTAGGCGCCCAGGGTGAGGAAGGTCGGGAACTCCTCGCGGAGGGCGACCTCGCGGAAGATCTCGGCGGCGTCGTCGAAGCGGTCGCCCTCGCGTCGCTCGACCTCGTCCAGCACCTCGCCGATCAGCCCTTCGACGTACTCGACCGTGATGGGCGTGCCGTCCTGCGTGGTGCGGTCCTGGTGGATCCACTGCCACACCTGCGAGCGGCTGATCTCCGCGGTCGCGGCATCCTCCATGAGGTTGTCGATCGCCACGGCGCCGAGCCCGCGCAGCCAGGCCTCCAGGTAGCGGATGGCGACCGAGACGTTGTCCCGCACGCCCTGCGCCGTGATCGGCCGACCGATGTGCAGGTCGAGCAGGTCGCGCGCCTCCACGTGCACGTCGTCGCGCTGGCGGTCGACCTGGTTCGGGCGGTCTCCGAGCACGGCGTCGAACTCGGCCTGCGCCGTCGGGATCAGATCCGGGTGGGCGACCCAGGTGCCGTCGAAGCCGTCTCCGGCCTCGCGCTTCTTGTCGGCCGACACCTTCTCGACCGCGCGTGCTGTCACCTCAGGGTCGCGGCGGTTCGGGATGAACGCGCTCATGCCGCCGATGGCGAAGGCGCCGCGCTTGTGGCACGTCTGCACGAGCAGCTCGGTGTAGGCCCGCATGAACGGCACCGTCATCGTGACCTCGCTGCGGTCGGGGAGCACGAAGCGGGCGCCGCGGCCGCGGTAGTTCTTGATGATGGAGAAGATGTAGTCCCAGCGCCCGGCGTTGAGGCCCGCGCAGTGGTCGCGCAGCTCGTACAGGATCTCGTCCATCTCGAACGCGGCCGGGAGCGTCTCGATCAGCACGGTCGCGCGGATGGTGCCGTGCGGGATGCCGATGTACTCCTCGCTGAACGAGAACACGTCGTCCCACAGCTTCGCCTCTTCGCTCGACTCGAGCTTCGCGATGTAGAAGTACGGGCCGCGGCCGCCGTCGATCAGCGCCTGCGCGTTGTGGAGGAAGTAGAGGCCGAAGTCGACCAGGGAGCCGGACGCCGAGGTGCGGCGGCCGGAGCGGTCGATGAAGGCGAGGTGCTTCTCCGGCAGATGCCACCCGCGCGGACGCATCACGATCGTGGGGGTGCGCTCGGCGGTGACGCGGTACTCCTTGCCCTCGGGGGAGGTGAAGGAGAGCTTGCCGCGGATCGCGTCGCGGAGGGAGAGCTGCCCCTCGATGACGTTCTTCCAGGTCGGGCTCGTGGCGTCCTCCTGGTCGGCGAGCCAGACGCGAGCCCCGGAGTTCAGGGCGTTGATCGTCATCTTCGGGTCGGTGGGTCCGGTGATCTCGACGCGGCGGTCTTCGAGCCCGGGGCCGGCGCCGGCGACCCGCCACGTGGAGTCCTGGCGGATGTGCGCGGTGTCCTCGCGGAACTGGGGGTCGTGCCCGTTGCCGATCTCGAAGCGGCGACGCATCCGGTCGGCCAGCCGGTCATGGCGGCGGGAGGCGAACCGGTGGTGGAGCTCGGTGAGGAAGGCGATCGCCTCCGGGGTGAGGATCTCGTCGTAGCGGTCGCGCATGGGGCCGGTGATCTCGATCGCGGGCCCCTGCCGGGTCGTCTGAATCGGTGCGGTGGTCATGATGGTGTCCTTTGCCTTATGCCGAGCCCCCGGGTTGTCGTCGAGACCCCGGGCTCGCGGCGTGTGCGGGGCGGGGTCTCGACGAGAACCGGGGGTCTCGGGGGAAGTGGGGGGAGAAATACAGGGGAGAATCAGTGGAACTGGGCGGTCTCGGTGGAGCCGGCCAGGGCGAGGGTCGCGCTGTCGGGGTTGAGCGCGGTGGAGATGACGTCGAAGTAGCCGGTGCCCGCCTCGCGCTGGTGCTTGGTGGCGGTGTAGCCGTCGGCCTCGGCGGCGAACTCGGCCTCCTGCAGCTTGACGTAGGCGCTCATGGCGCGCTCGGCGTAACCGCGGGCGAGGTCGAACATGGAGTGGTTCAGGGCGTGGAACCCGGCCAGGGTGATGAACTGAAACTTGTAGCCCAGGTCTGCCAGCTCCTGCTGGAACGTCGCGATCTCGGCGTCCGACAGGTGGCGCTTCCAGTTGAAGCTCGGCGAGCAGTTGTAGGCCAGGAGCTTACCGGGGAACTGTGCGTGGATCGCCGCGGCGAACTCCCGGGCCAGCGCGATGTCCGGCTCCCCGGTCTCGACCCAGAGCAGGTCGGCGTAGGGGGCGAACGCGAGGCCGCGGCTGATGACCGACTCGATGCCCGGGCGGATCCGGTAGAAGCCCTCCGAGGTGCGCTCGCCGGTGGTGAACTCCCGGTCCCGCTCGTCGACGTCGCTCGTGAGCAGATCGGCGGCGAGGGCGTCGGTGCGGGCGATGATGACGGTCGGCACGCCGGCGACGTCCGCCGCGAGGCGCGCCGCGTTGAGCGTGCGGATGTGCTGCTGGGTGGGCACGAGCACCTTGCCGCCGAGGTGGCCGCACTTCTTCTCGCTCGCGAGCTGGTCCTCCCAGTGGATGCCCGCGGCACCGGACTGGATGAGGGACTGCGCGAGCTCGTAGGCGTTGAGCGGCCCGCCGAATCCAGCCTCGGCGTCGGCGACGATGGGCGCGAGCCAGTCCTGGGTGACCTCGCCCTCGGCGTACTCGAGCTGGTCCTGCCGAAGCAGGGCGTTGTTGATGCGGCGCACGACCGCCGGCACCGAGTTCGCGGGGTAGAGCGACTGGTCGGGGTAGGTCTGACCGGCGAGGTTGCCGTCGGCGGCGACCTGCCAGCCGGAGAGGTAGATGGCCTTGAGGCCCGCGCGCACCTGCTGGACGGCCTGGCCACCGGTGTAGGCGCCGAGAGCCCGGATGTAGTCCTCCGTGTGCAGGAGGTTCCAGAGGTTCTCCGCCCCGCGGTGGGCGAGGGTGGCCTCTTCGCGGACCGAACCGCGGATGCGGAGGACGTCCTCCGCGGAGTAGGTGCGCTCGACGCCGTCCCACCGGGGGTCGGTGTCCCAGATCTCCTGGAGCTCCGCGGCCGTCTGGACCTGATCGCCGGCGCGCAGGCCGGCGGGGCGCGGGGTGGGGGTCGCTGCGGTGTTCGTCATGGTGTCTCCTCGGATGGGAATCGGCGTCGGTGCCGATGGCGTGCCTCCACTCTGTGTGAAGTTCCCCTGCTCTCCCACGCTGAATCGAGGAGAAGTTTGCGCGAATTTCTGTTTTCGTGACAGACTCAGCCCTCACGCACCGCTCGCCCAGGCTGGTGGGATCAAGAAGGATCCCGGCAAAGCCTCGCGCGGAGCATTCCCGATCCGGCACCGACGCGGACAGCGGGCTGAGAGGAGCCGAGATGGACGACACCACGGAAGAGACCGACGCCCTCACCGTCGGACGACGCATCCGCCAGCTGCGCACAGCACGGGGCCTGACACTGGAGGAGCTCGCCGCCGCGGTCGATCGGGCGCCGAGCCAGCTGTCGATGATCGAGACGGGCAAGCGCGAGCCCAAGCTCACCCAGCTCCAGGCCATCGCCCGCGCGCTCGGGGTGACCATCGACGCGCTGCTTTCCGGGGAACCACTCGACGAGCGCAGCGCGATCGAGATCGCTCTGGAGCGAGCGATGAAGGGGCAGACGTTCCAGGCGCTGGGCATCGCGCCGTTCCGCATCGCCAAGAGCGTGCCGACGGAGGCGCTGAAGGCGCTGCTCGCCCTGCAGGCTGAGATCGATCGGCTGAAGGACGAGCGCGCGGCGACGCCCGAGGAGGCGCGACGTGCCAACGTGGAGCTCCGACACCTGATGCGGCGCCAGGACAACCACTTCGCCGACCTCGAGGCGAAGGCGGCCGAGATCCTCGCTGCCGTCGGCCATCCCGGGGGGCCGCTCACCCAGCGCACCGCCTCCGAGATCGCGGCGTACCTCGGCTTCACCCTCCACTACGCCGCCGACCTGCCGCAGACCACCCGCAGCGTCGCCGACCTCGCCAACGGACGGCTGTACCTGTCGAGCAGCGTGCCGGCGAAGGGGGATGCCCGCACCGCCGTGCTGCAGGCGCTGTCGAGTCGCATCCTGGGGCACGCCGAGCCGCGCAGCTACGCCGCGTTCCTCCGGCAGCGCGTCGAGACGAACTACCTCACCGGCGCCCTGCTGATGCCGGAGGCCGACGTCGTCCCCGCCCTGAAGGACGCGAAGCAGCGGCGCGCGATCTCCATCGAAGACCTCCGGGATGCGTACTCCGTGTCGTACGAGACGGCGGCGCACCGGTTCACGAACCTCGCCACGCGGCACCTCGACATCCCCGTCCATTTCCTCAAGGTGCACGAGTCGGGCACGATCACCAAGGCGTACGAGAACGACGACGTGAACTTCCCGACCGACCGCCTCGGCGCCATCGAGGGGCAGATGTGCTGTCGCCGGTGGACCTCCCGGGTGGTCTTCGACGAGGATGACCGCTTCAACCCGTACTACCAGTACACCGACACCGGCAACGGCACCTACTGGTGCACCGCCCGCGTCGAGGCGTCGAGCGAGGGCCTGCACTCGGTGAGCGTGGGGGTACGGTTCGACGACACGAGGTGGTTCGTGGGCAGGGACACCCCGCACCGCGGCGTCTCGAAGCACTCGGTCGAGGTGTGCTGCCGTCGGGCTCCCGCCGAGCTGGAGGAGCGGTGGCGCGAGAACTCCTGGCCCAACGTGAAGACGCCGCGCACGCTGCTGGCGACTCTGCCTACGGGAGCCTTCCCCGGCGTCGACACCACCGACGTGTACGAGTTCCTGGAGTCCCACGCGCCCCGGTGATCCCGCTCGGTACGCTCGGTCGATGAGCAGCGACGTCTTCCCCGGTCCCTTCGGTCCGATGCCCGAGGCGGGTGCCGCCGCGATCCTGTGGATGCCCCCGCAGCCGGACGCTCCGGGGCCGGTCCGCTTCGTCGACGGCTTCGAGCCCTTCGCCGCATTCGCGCGGGGCCAGGGGACCGACCCCGCAGTGCTCGCCGTCGACCTCGGGGCGACGTGGGACGTCATCGCCGGTCATCCTGAGGTGCTCGAGAGCGAGACGCTGGCCACGGCGGCGGCGCGGTTCGTGGGGAACGTCATCGCGGTCGTGCACCCCGCCGCGACATGGCGGATGACGAGCGAGCCGGAGATCGGGACCAACACCCTCTCGATCCCGGTCACGGGTCTCGTGCAGGGGATGGTGCAGCAGCCCGACCAGCGGGATGCGTTCCTGCAGATGCTCGCGTCGTGGGAACAGGACGACATCGACGACGAGGAGATGAGGGCGCTGTCCGCGCAGGATTCCGCTCCCGCTGCCGTCATCGTCCCGGCGCGCGCGTATGTCCGGCCTGCTCTCCCGATCCTGACCTTCCACGACGACCGCGGCGAGGTCATCCGCTACGGACACCGCTGGCCCGACGGCATCGCGCCGGAGGAGTCGTACTCCCAGGAGTCCCACCCGGAGCGCTTCGCACCGCTGTCTCTCGTGGTCGACGCGCTCGTCGAGCACCTCTCCCGCGAGTACGTGGTCGAGGTGCGGCGAGAGGTGGGGGAGGACGGGGCGGAGCGCATCGTGCTCGCACCGGCGCGTGGTGCGCAGATCACGATCAGGCCGGCCGTTCCCTCCGTCTGCGTCGAGGCCGGCGCCCTGTTCCACGCGATCGTTCCGTCGTGCATCTGCGATGCGTGCGATGAGACCGCCGAGACCGCGGCGGACGAGCTGGAGCGGATCGTGCTGTCGATCGCCGCTGGCGGTTTCCGGGAGGAGTACCCCGTCGGTCGCCGTGCGTGGCTGTACACGGAGGTCCGGTCGCCGGACGGCGAGCGGCGGGAGAGCAGCTCGGGCCCGCTCCCGGAGCTGCCCGCGGAGGAGCGGGAGCGCGCGACCGCCCTGCTGCGCGGGCTCGACGACGGCTGGTGGCCCGCCTGGCCGCTCCGCGAAACCCCCGCCTGAACCCGGACCCGACACGGACCGGCCCCGGCCCCACCCCTGCGATCCCGTCCCGTCCGTGCCTCGCCTGCACGACGGGGTTGCGCGTGCACGACCCAGTGGGCGGCAGGGTCGTGCGTCCGTCGCCGGATCGTGCAGAACGATGTTAGTTTGATCTTGCTTAGTCAAGATTGACTATGTTACTTTCATCGAGCCATCAATGACGAACGGCCGAGAAGGGACCCTCATGGCTACTTCCTCTGCGGAAACCCGATTCCGCACCACTGCCACCCTGACGTGCGTTCTCGCCGCCACGCTGACGCTCGGAGCATGCTCCTCGCCGGCGCCCGGCGGCGATACCGCCCCCACGAGCGCGGGCGGCAGCGACGCCTGCCAGCGCAACCAGGATGCCGGCACCATCACCTACATCTCCGGCTACGGCTACTCCGCCAGCGCCGGGCAGCTCGACGTGTTCCTGGCGAAGGAGCTGGGCTACTTCGACGACCTCTGCCTCGACGTGGAAATCAACGCCTCCGGCGCGAACGGGCAGCAGCTCGTCGCCTCGGGGCAGGCGCAGTTCACCGCTCTCGGCTCCGCCTCCGATGTGATGCTCGCCGCAGCGAACAGCAAGAACCTCACCGCCGTCGCCACCTACGGCACCACCCCGCCGTTCTCGATCTTCGGCAACGAGAAGCTCGACGACCTCACCGACCTCGAAGGCGGCTCGCTGGGCTACTTCATCAACCTCACTCCCATCGCCTCGGCCATGCTCGACGAGGCCGGGGTCGACGTCTCGAAGGTCGAGATGGTGAAGATGACCAACTACGACCCGACCGTCGTGGTGCGCGAGCAGGTCGACGCGATCGTCGGCTACGCCTCCAACCAGCCGCAGACGCTCAAGGCGCAGGACCTCCCGTTCAGCGAGTTCCTGCCCTCCGACCTCGGCGTCGAGGGCACGTACAACGTCATGGAGGTGAACTCGCGCTTCCTCGACGAGCACCGCGAGGTCGCGGCCGACTTCATGCGCGCGAGCCTCAAAGCCCTGCAGTTCTGCCTCGACGAGGCCGACGAATGCATCGACATGCTGGCGGCCCTGGCGGAGGAGAACGGTCAGGGTGCGGCGTTCCCGCGCGATCAGCTCGCCCGTACGTGGGAGGTCGAGTCGGCCTGGGTGCGCGAGAGCGCGGGCGGCAACCCCGGCGTGCAGACCGAGGACATGTGGCAGCCCGAGTACGAGATCGTGCAGGAGTACGGCGACGTCAAGGACCTCCCCGCCATCGCCGACATGATGGACCCGGACCTCGTAGCCGACCTGTACGACGGCGACACCCTCATCTGGACGGAGAAGTGATGACCGCGGCACAGGGCGCGGGCGTCGAGGTCACGAACGTCTCGAAGTCCTTCGGCGTCGACGGGGCGAAGGTCACGGTGCTCGACGACGTGAGCCTCACGATCGGGAGGGGCGAGTTCGTGTCGGTGATCGGGCCCAGCGGGTGCGGCAAGTCCACGTTGCTCAAGGTGGTCGCCGGACTCCTCGACGCCGACTCCGGCACCGTCACGATCGACGGCGAGAGCGTCACGGCGGCCTCCCGCGACAAGAAGATCGGTCTCGTCCCGCAGTCTCCGGCGCTGCTGCCGTGGAAGACGGTGCGCGAGAACGTCGAGCTCCCCGTGCGGATCAACCGCGGGGCCAACGGCGACCGCGCCCTCCGCGATCCGGCCGAGGTGCTGTCGACGTTCGGCCTCGGCCATGCGCTGAAGAAGTACCCGGGGCAGCTCTCCGGCGGCATGCAGCAGCGCGCCGCGATCGCCAGGGCCTTCGTGTTCGACCCGGCGATCATGCTGATGGACGAGCCGTTCTCCGCCCTCGACGAGATGAACCGCGACCTGCAGCGCATCGCCCTGCTGGACTTCTGGCAGTCGAACCGCAAGGCCGTGATGTTCGTCACGCACTCGGTGCCGGAGGCGATCATGCTCTCCGACCGCATCGTGGTCATGGCGGCCCACCCCGGCCGCATCGCCGAGGTGATCGATGTGAACCTCCCGCGGCCGCGGACCGAGGAGGCGTACGCGACGGACGAGTTCCGCGACCTGGAGGCAGTCGTGCGCGGTGCGCTGCGCGCGCAGACGGAGAAGGCCCATGTCTGAGCTGACGATGAGAGACACCACCGCCACCCTCGCCACCGCCCGGCTGAAGGCGCAGCCCCGCCGCGGCATCCCCGGCTGGCTCCGCTGGGGCTCGTGGGTGCCGACCCTGATCACGTTCGTGATCGCGGCCCTGCTCTGGCAGATCGTGGCGTGGACCAACCCGTACGTCCTCCCGACGCTGGAGGCCATCGGCGCCAGCCTCGTCGAGGACGCGGGGATGTACTGGTCCAACTTCCTCGTGACGCTGCTCGAGGTCGTCGTCGGCGCTTCGGCAGGCATCCTGGCGGGTTTCCTCCTGGCGGTCGTGATGGCCGAGTTCCAGATCATCGAGCGCGCCGTCATGCCCCTGGTCATCATCGTGATGGTGACGCCGATCGTCGCGATCGCTCCCGCCCTGGTCGTCGCCTTCGGGTTCGGCATGGTGCCGAAGTTCATCGTCACCGGCCTCGTGGTGTTCTTCCCGATGCTCGTGAACTCGCTCGCCGGTCTCCGCGACGTGGACCAGAAGGCCATGGACGTGTTCACGACGCTGCACGCCTCGCGGTGGGAGATCTTCCGCGAGCTGCGGTTCCCCGGCAGCATGCCGTACGTGTTCGCCGGTCTGCGGATCGCGCTGCCCCTCGCCGTGGTCGGCGCGGCCGTGGCGGAGTTCGTCGCGGCTGGGCAGCAGGCCGGACTCGGCTCCCTCGTCACCACGTCGGCCGCGCAGGCGAACCTGCCCGTGACCTGGGCGAGCATCGCCCTGCTCTGCCTGCTCGGGGTGCTGCTCATCGTGCTCCTCGCGGTCGTGCGCCGGCGCGTCCTGTGGTGGAGCGACGGCGAGGTCACCGCGAAGGGCTGACCATACGACCCCCCGGTCCCGGGGGCGCGACCCCTGCGCCCCCGGGTTCCCCCGGCGTGCCCGGAAACTCCGAACGACACCATCCCCCACTCCCAGGAAGGCATCCGCCATGACCGCTCAGCACCCCGTGAAGACCCTGCGGCTCGGACTCTTCGAGAACGCCCAGGCGAACGACTCCGGCACCGCGACCTGGCGCCACCCCGACAACCGGCGCTACCTCTTCGACAAGCTCGACTACTGGCGCGACACCGCGCGCCTGGTCGAGGACGCGGGCTTCGACTTCCTCTTCCTCGCCGATGCGTGGGGCTGGGCCGACGTCGCCGGCGAGCGCCCGGACATCTGCTCGGTCGAGGGCCTGGACCTGCCCCGGCTCGACCCGGCGATCATCCTCGCCGCGCTCATCCCGGAGACCACCCGCCTCGGCCTCGTCGCCACCGGGTCGACCCTGCTCGAGCCTCCCTACTCCTTCGCCCGGCGCCTGGCCACCCTCGACATCCTGTCCGGCGGCCGGATCGGCTGGAACGTCGTCACCACCGGCACCGCCGACACGGCAGTGCAGGGCTTCGGCGTGCCGATGGTCGGGCACGACGAGCGCTACCTGATGGCGGACGACTTCATGCAGGTCGTCTACAAGCTGTGGGAGGAGGCCTGGGAGGAAGGCGCCCTGGAGCGCGACAAGGCGGGCCGTTTCGCCGACCCGGCCAAGGTGCACCGCATCGCGCACGATGGCCCCTACTTCCGCTCGCACGGCTACGGCAACACGCAGCGCTCGCCGCAGGGCACGCCGGTGCTGTTCCAGGCCGGCGCGTCGCCCGCCGGCCGCGAGTTCGGCGGCAAGCACGGCGAGGCGATCTTCGTGGGCAGCGGCTCGGTCGAGCAGCTCCGCGCGCACTCCTCGGCGATCCGCGAGGAGGCGGTGAAGAACGGCCGTGGCGCACACGAGGTGAAGATCATGTCGGCGTTCGCCGCGGTCGTCGGCAGCACCGAGGAGGAGGCGCGCCGCACCTACGCGGAGGTCGCCGACGCGCAGAACCCCGAGGTCACCGTGGCGTCCTACGCCTGGTTCACCGGGCTCGACCTGTCGTCGTACGACCCGAGCACGCCGATGTCCGAGCTCCGCACCGAACTGTCGCAGACGCAGGTCGCCCGCTTCGCCGACAAGACGGTGGGTGACGTGCTCGGCGACTGGCACGCGCACGGGGTGGGCGCCCGACCGATCGTGGGCACGCCGGAGCAGGTGGCGGACCGGATGATGGAGCTCGCCGACGGCGCCGACCTCGACGGCTTCCTCTTCGCCCCGGTGATCCCGCCGGCGTCGACCGCCGACTTCATCGAGCACGTGCTGCCGATCCTCAAGGAGCGCGGGGCGATCAGCGACCCCGCCGCCGAGCCGCAGTCGCTGCGGGAACGGCTGATGGGCACTCCGACGCCTGCACTGGCCGAGTCCCACATCGGTTCGTCGTTCCGGCGGACGATGGCCCGTGTCTGAGGCCCTTGCCGGCGTCGCCGTCGTGGGGAGCGCGAACCTCGATCTCGTGGTCGAGGTCTCGCGCCCACCCCGCGTCGGCGAGACGCTGCTCGGCCGGGCCGGGGGACGCTTCCCCGGTGGCAAGGGTCTCAACCAGGCCGTCGCGGCGGCGCGCACGGGAGCGGCGACGCGGTTCTGCGGTGTCGTCGGAGCGGACGAGGCCGGGGCCGTGCTGGAGGCGGCGCTGACAGAGGCGGGCGTGGCGGCCGCTTTCCGCCGCTCCGCGTCCGCGCCGACCGGGGTCGCGCATGTGCTGGCCTTCGACGACGGCGACAACAGCATCCTCGTAGCGGCCGGCGCGAACGGCGAGCTCACTCCAGAGGATGCCCTCGCCGGGATCGCCGGGGCAGCTGTGGTGCTCGCTCAGCTCGAGGTGCCCTTCGCCGCGGTCGCCGCCGCCCTCGTGGTCGCCCGGGGTGCGGGGGCGCGCACGATCCTCAACGCCGCCCCCGCGCACGAGGCGGCGGTCGCGCTGCTGCCGGAGGTGGACGTGCTGGTCGTGAACGAGACGGAGTGCGCGGAGCTCGGCGGCGTCGAGCGACTCCTCAGCGCCGGTGCCGGAGCGGTCGTGCTCACGGAGGGGGCCGCGGGGGTGACGCTGCATCGGTCGGGACACCCCGGTGTGCACGTGGCGGCCTTCCGCATCGAGGCCGTCGACACGACAGGAGCCGGGGACGCCTTCTGCGGCGCCCTCGCCGCCGGACTCGCCCAGGGTCACGACATCGAGCACGCTCTCGTGCGCGCCTGTGCCGCGGGGGCGATCGTGGCCCGGCATCGCGGCGCGACCACTCCGGCGCTGTCCGTCGCCGCCCTGGAGGTGATGGTGGCCGGGCGCTGAGTCCCGCCGTGCGCCTTCCGTTGTCAGCGCGGGGGAGCGGGCTCGGTCTCCGTCGTCTCACCGGCGAACGTGTACGCCCCGGCTCGGAGCCGCTCCAGCAGCGTCAGAAGCCACTCCTTCTCGGCGGTGAGTCGGGCGGTGGAGAGGTCGAAGATCTCGCGGACGTACTCCGGGGTCGTCTCCGAGCGGAGGGTGTCCTGTACGTCGAAGCCGTTCTGCGTGATGATGGCGTCGCTCTTGATGAGGCGGTGCTCGAGGCCGGCGATGACCTCCTGCCGGCTGAGGACGAACATGAACGAGGCCACGGTCATGATCGCCTGGGTGTCGAATGCCGCGACGTTCCACAGGTTCTCGCGCAGCATGCGCTGCAGCTCCACCTCGCCGGCCGGGGTGATGCGGTAGGTGGTGCGCGCCGGGCGCTTGCCCTCGGTCTCGGTGCCGCTCTCCGCCACGTAACCGTCGACCTCGAGCGCGCGGAGGGCGTTGTAGATCGACCCGGGCTGGATGTGCGCCCATTCGTCGACGTGCCAGGTCATGAGCTCGCGGCGGAGGAAGTAGCCGTGCACGGGCTGGAACTGCTTGACGGCGCCGAGGACGACGAGGCGGGTGGTCGACATGCGCTTCATGCTAACGGCTCGGTGTCACGAAACCTGTTGTTTGCATGGTCAAAAATGCATATGATTCAAACTAGTCAAAGTTGACTAACGAAAGGACTTCGTGATGACCACTGCCGTGACCGACGCCCTGCCGCGCGACCGCGCTCTCCGTCGCGCCTTCTCCGTCTACCCGACCGGTGTGGTCGCGCTGGCCGCCCACGTCGAGGACCGCGCTGTCGGCATGGCGGTCAACTCCTTCACCTCGATCTCGCTGGAGCCCGCGCTCGTCGCCGTCAGCGCCGCCCGCACCTCGAAGACGTGGCCCGTGCTGCGCGCCGTCCCGGAACTGGGGATGAGCGTCCTCGCCGCGCACCACGAGCCGCTCAGCCGCTCGCTGTCCGCGCGCGAAGGGGACCGGTTCGGCGGCCATGCCTGGCATCGCTCGGAGGGCGGGGCCGTGTTGATCGACGACGCCGCGCTCTGGCTCACCTGCCGCCTGCACAGCACCTTCGACGGTGGCGACCACGAGATCGCGCTCTACGAGATCCAGGACGTGACGCTCTTCGACGACGTCGAGCCGCTCGTGTTCCACCAGAGCCGCTACCGCGCGATCTCGCCCGTCGCAGACGTGTGACCGGACCGGCACTCCCGGTGCTCTCCGGCCTGGTCGTATCCGGCGACGGTCGCGGCCGGCTGCTCGGCTTCCCGACCGCGAACCTCGCCCTGCCCGAGCGGCTGCTGCCCGACGACGGCATCTATGCGGCCTGGGCGCGGCTGCCCGGCGACGACCGGCGGTGGGAGGCGACGGCGAGCGTCGGCGTCAATCCCACGTTCTGCGGCGACCGGGCGCGGCGTCTCGAGGTGCACCTGCACGACGTCGACCGCGACCTCTACGGGCAGCGGCTGTCGGTCGAGCTCGTGGCGCTGCTCCGGCCGACGCTCCGCTTCGATGCGGTCGAGGAGCTCGTCGCTCGCACCGCCGCCGATATCGCCGCCTCCCGGCGGCTGCTCGCCCGCTGAGCCCGTCGGCTCCGGTTCCGGGGTTCGGGTTCCGAGTTTCGCCTGCACGGCCCCGGTCCGGGTGCACGACCCATCGGCCCGATCCGTCGCGCAGGTGCCGCGCGGTCGTGCAGGCGTCGCGGAGGAAGGAGGGAGTGGCGGGGACGGAGGGGGCCGGGTCAGTCGCGGGCGGTCTGCAGGAGGGCCCACACCTCGGCCCGGGCGGGGAAGGTCGTCAGGTCGACCCCGAGGAGGGCTCCGGCGTGGGAGACCCGGGAGCGGAGCGTGTGGCGATGGATGCCGAGGGCGGCTGCGGCCTGCTCGGCGCGCGCGTCGTGGTCGAGCCAGGTGCGCAGCGCGTGTTCGAGCGCGGTGCCGTGGGCGGCGTCGTGTTCCCGCAGCGGGGCGAGCCGCGACTCCGCGACGAGCCGGGCCTCATCCGTGGCCAGAGCGGTGAGCAGGCTCGACCCGACCGTGTCGGCGTACCGGACGGCGCCGCTCGTCCCGGGCTGACGGAGGGCGACGAGGGCCTGCGCGTGCGCCCGGGAGAAGGCGTCGTAGCCCTCCGGAGCGGAGACGCCGATGCGGGCGGTGAAGCGGGCGGCCACATCGTCGAGAAGCGGCTCGTCGGTCACGGAGATGCAGATCACCACGCCGTCCTCGGAGTCCGCGAGGAAGGCCGGGGTCCCGTGCTCGAGGCGTCGGCGCTCCCACCAGTCCAGCAGCGGTTCCGCCGGGGCTTCTCCGGTCACGGCGACCACCACGGGGGCGGGCGGGAGGCTGCCGAGCACCCGGCGCGCGAGGCCGGGGTCGTCGCCCAGGAGCGAGCGCAGCAGCTGCGTGTGCAGCCGCCGTCGGCCGCGGGCGAGCTGCTCGCTCTGCTCCCGCGCGAGTCCGGCCATCGCGATGACCGACGTGACGACGGCTCTGGCCTCCTGGTCGAGGGTGTCGGCCTCCACGGCGAGGACGCCGCGCAGGTGCCCGCCCCGCCCCACCGTGAAGAGCATGAAGGTGTGCGCCTCGAGGGTGAGGGACTGCCCCGCCTCGAGTCCGCGGTCGAGGATCTCCTGGACCCGCGTCCCGAGCTCTTCCCGGACAGTCGTCGAGAAGGCATCGCGGGGATGGGCGACGAGCAGGTCGCCCGCCGCGTCGAACATGCCGGCCCAGGCTCCGAGACGACGGCCGAGCTCGATGACGATGGCGTCCAGTCCGCGCGGTCGGAGCGCGGCGAGGGCGAGGGCGCGCTGGGTGTCCAGCGCCCAGGTGCGCCGGGCGTAAGCCTGTGCCGCGATCGCCTCGGAGTGCGCGCGGGCCACGGCGATGAACGGCGTGCGGTACGGAACCTCGAACAGCGGAATGCCCTGGTCGGCGCACGCCGCGATCAACTCCTCCGGCGTTCCCGAGCGATGCACGTCGGTGCCGAACCCGAGGCCCAGCACCCCGCGCTCGGCGAGGCGCACGACGTAGGGCGGGATGGCGTCCGCGTCGTCGAACTGGGTACCCGTGGTCAGGAGCACCAGGTCTTCCGCGAGGAAGGGGGTCGGGTCTGCGAGATCCGAGCTGTGCACCCAGCGCAGCGGACGGTCGAGGGCGCCGTCCGGCAGGTCGGCGGCGGCGGAGACGAGGCGCAGGTCCAGATCCCGACGCCGCAGCAGGGCGGACAGCGTGGGCGGATCGGTGGGGGCCATGCGATCTCCGATTGTACGAGACGGCGAAATCAATTCTCCGATTGTACGTTCTGGCGAATGCGGGCGTCTCCGCTGCCGCCGTACGCTCGCGACATGGCTCTCCTCGACACCGCAGCACCCGCAGTCCCCCTCGGCGGCCCCGACCTCCCGCAGGAGCGTCGCCTCGTCACGGAACTCCCCGGCCCGCGGTCGGCCGAGGTCCTCGCCCGCAAGGCGGACGCGGTCGCCGCCGGTGTCGGACACACCGTTCCCGTCGCCGCCGTCGCGGCCGGGGGAGGGGTGGTCGTCGACGCCGACGGCAACTCGCTCATCGATCTCGGCTCCGGCATCGCCGTGACCACCGTCGGCAACGCGCACCCGAAGGTCGCCGCGGCCGTCGCCGCGCAGGCCGCGCAGTTCACGCACACCTGCTTCATGATCTCGCCGTACGAGTCGTACGTCGGCGTCGCCGAGGCGCTCAACCGCGTCACCCCCGGCGACTTCGCCAAGAAGAGCGCCCTGTTCAACTCCGGCGCCGAGGCCGTCGAGAACGCGATCAAGATCGCCCGCAAGCACACCGGACGCCAGGCCGTCGTCGCGTTCGACCACGGCTACCACGGCCGTACGAACCTCACCATGGCGCTGACCGCGAAGTCGATGCCCTACAAGAGCGGCTTCGGCCCGTTCGCCCCCGAGGTCTACCGCGCGCCGATGTCCTACCCGTTCCGCGACGGACTCGAGGGCGGCGAGGCCGCGGCCCGCGTGATCCTCCAGCTCGAGAAGCAGATCGGCGCCGACAACCTCGCGGCCGTCATCATCGAGCCCATCCAGGGCGAGGGCGGCTTCATCGTCCCCGCCGACGGCTTCCTCCCCGCGATCGTCGACTGGTGCCGCGCGAACGGCGTCGTCTTCATCGCCGACGAGGTGCAGACCGGCTTCGCCCGCACCGGCCACATGTTCGCCAGCGAGATCTTCGGCATCGAGCCCGACCTCATCACCACCGCCAAGGGCATCGCGGGCGGGCTGCCGCTCGCGGCCGTGACCGGTCGCGCGGAGATCATGGACGCCTCGCACTCCGGCGGCCTCGGCGGCACCTACGGCGGCAACCCGATCGCCTGTGCCGCGGCGCTGGCGGCCATCGACGTGTTCGAGAACGACGGCGTCATCGAGCGGGCCCGCGAGATCGGCGAGATCCTCATCGGGCGGCTCAGCGCCCTCCAGGCCGAGGACGCCCGCATCGGCGACGTCCGCGGTCACGGCGCGATGGTCGCCGCCGAGTTCGTCGACCCGGAGACCAAGGCTCCGGACGCCGCGCTCACGGCCGCCGTGGCCAAGGCGTGCATCGCGCAGGGCGTCATCGTCCTCACCTGCGGCACCTACGGCAACGTCATCCGCTTCCTCCCGCCGCTGTCCATCGGCGACGAGCTGCTGAACGAGGGCCTCGACGTCGTGGCCGAGGCGCTCGCCGGCGCCTGACATCTGTCCGGTCGCGTCCCCGGATCGGGGGATTTCGGGACGCGACCGGTACTTCATCCCCCGCATCCCCCGACGACGAAGGAGTTGCAGATGGCTGAGATCACGCGCGACGTGCTGATCGTGGGCGCCGGAGCCGCAGGGCTCACGGCGGCCAACGACCTGCGGAAGGCCGGACTGTCGGTCGCCGTGCTGGAGGCCCGCGACCGCGTGGGCGGCCGGCTGTGGACCGACGTGATCGACGGTGCGATGCTGGAGATCGGCGGCCAGTGGGTCTCGCCCGATCAGGACGCGCTCAAGGACACGATCGAGGAGCTGGGCCTCGAGACCTACAGCCGGTACCGCGAGGGCGACAGCGTCTACGTCGGCCCGGATGGCCAGGCCCACCGCTTCACGGGTGAGATGTTCCCGGTGTCGGCGGAGACCGAGGCCGTGATCGCCCGCATCACCGGCATCCTCGACGCCCTCGTCGCCGA
Organism: Microbacterium sp. LCT-H2; assembly: GCF_001866135.1. GTDB lineage: Bacteria > Actinomycetota > Actinomycetes > Actinomycetales > Microbacteriaceae > Microbacterium. The sequence continues at coordinate 189,966 of NZ_MODW01000003.1, read as the reverse complement.
GATCGACCCGGACCGCCCGTGGGAGCACCCGAACGCGGCCGAGTGGGACTCGATCTCGTGGGACGCCTGGCTGCGCGCGCAGACCGATGACGACGAGGCTGTTCGCAACCTCGCCTTCGCCACCGGCTCGGCGATGCTGACCAAGCCGACCCACGCGTTCTCGCTGCTGCAGTCGCTGCTCATGGCGGCCTCGGCCGGCTCGTACTCGAACCTCGTCGACGCGGACTTCATCCTCGACAAGCGCGTCGTCGGCGGGCTGCAGCAGGTGCCGCTGCGTCTCGCCGAGCGCCTGGGCGACGACGTGCTGCTGAACCAGCCCGTCCGCAGCCTGGAGTGGTCGGATGACGGGGTCGTGGCGACCACCGACGACCTCACGGTCCGGGCGCGGTATGCGATCCTCGCGCACGCCCCCATCCTCTACAACCGCATCTCGTTCGTCCCGCCGCTGCCGCGTCGTCAGCACCAGCTGCACCAGCACCTGTCGATGGGCTTCGTCATCAAGGTGCACGCGGTCTACGACCGCCCGTTCTGGCGCGAGCAGGGTCTGAGCGGCACGGCGTTCAGCCCGTACGAGCTCTCGCACGAGGCGTACGACAACACCAACCACGGCGACGAGCGCGGCACCCTGGTCGGCTTCGTGTCCGACGCGAACGCCGACGGCGTGTTCGAGCTGTCGGCCGAGGAGCGCAAGGAGCGCATCCTCGAGTCGCTCTCGCACTACTACGGTCCCGAGGCCAAGAACCCGGTCGTCTACTACGAGAGCGACTGGGGCAGCGAGGAGTGGACCCGCGGCGCGTACGCCGCGAGCTTCGACCTCGGGGGCCTGCACCGCTACGGCGCCGACCTGCGCACGCCGGTCGGCCCGATCCACTTCGCTTGCAGCGACATGGCCGGAGCGGGGTACCAGCACGTCGACGGGGCGATCCGCATGGGCCACCTCGTCGCCGCGAACATCGTCGACGCCCGTCGCGAGACCGGCGCTCCCGAGAGCATCGGCTGATGACCGGCTCGGTCGTCGTCGGCTACACGGCGACGGATGCGGGGGCGGACGCCGCGGCGCTGGGCGCGCGACTGGCGCGCAGCATCGGCGCGACCCTGCACCTCGTGATCGTGCTGCCGACCGAGGGCACCCGGAGCGCCGCCGTGCCGCCGGAGCGCGCCTACGAGGACGTCATCCGGAAGCAGGCGCGGAGCTGGCTGCAGGACGCGGTCGTGCGTCTGCCGCAGGAGCTCGTGCGCAGCGGCCACGTGCGCTTCTCGGAGTCGTTCGCGGAGGGCCTCATCGCCGCCGGTGAGGAGTTCGACGCCAGCGTCATCGTGATCGGCACGGCCGGCGGGGGCCTCTTCGGACGGCACCGCCTGGGCAGTGTCGCTTCGGAGCTGCTGCACTCCTCGCCGATCCCGGTGGCTCTCGCGCCGGCCGGTCTCGCGCAGCAGGACGACCACGTGCTCCCGCGCGTCACCGTCGCCGTCGGCACCCGTCCCGGCGCGGAGGGCGTGCTCGACCAGGCCGTCGCCCTCGCCGGAGCCGCCGAGGTGAGCCTGCGCCTGGTGTCCCTCGTTCCGTTCGACGTGCCGCCGGGGCTCGACACCGGCGCCATCCGCCTCGCCGGCAGCGAGCACGCGCACAAGGTGCTGGCCGTGGCCGCCGAGCGGCTGCCGGACGGTCTCGGCGCCGTCGTCGAGGAGGCCCCCGGCGAGACGGTGGAGGACGCCGTGGCCGGGCTCTCCTGGCTCCCCGGCGAGGTCGTGCTCGTCGGCTCCAGCCGGCTGGCGCAGCCGCGCCGCCTCTTCCTGGGCTCCACGGCGGCGAAGATGCTGCACGAGCTGCCCGTCCCCATGATCGTCGTCCCGCGTACCCGCGATGAAGCAGGAGACCGCTGATGAGCAGCACCAACCGGGCGACGGAGCCCGCATCCGGCGTCACGACCGGAATCTCGACGAAGGGCCTGAGCGCCGGCACCGTCGGTCTGATCGGCGCCGTCGTGATCGGCATCTCGTGCATCGCCCCCGCCTACACCTTCACGGCCGCCGTCGGCCCCACCGCGTCCGAGGTCGGCGCGCAGATCCCGGCGATCATCCTCGTCGGCTTCATCCCGATGCTCCTCGTGGCCTTCGGCTACCGCGAGCTCAACAACCGCATGCCCGACTCCGGTACGTCCTTCACCTGGGCCGCCAGGGCGTTCGGACCGTGGGTGGGCTGGATGGCCGGCTGGGGCCTCGTGGTCGCCACGATCCTCGTGCTCTCCAACCTGGCCGGCGTCGCGGTCGACTTCCTGTTCCTGCTGCTGTCGCAGATCACGGGCAATCCGGAGATCGCCGATCTCGCCGGCGTGACCTGGATCAACATCGGCGTCTGCCTGCTCTTCATGCTCGGCGCGACGTGGGTGTCGTACCGCGACATGCAGACCACGCAGAAGCTGCAGTACTGGCTGGTCGGATTCCAGATCCTCGTGCTCGTGTTCTTCGCGGTCGCCGCGATCGTGCAGGCCGTGGGCGGCAACGGCTTCGACTACCAGCCGTTCGACCTCAACTGGTTCAACCCGTTCGCGATCTCGTCGTTCAGCGCCGTCGCCGCCGGTCTGTCGCTGTCGATCTTCATCTTCTGGGGCTGGGACGTCACCCTCACCATGAACGAGGAGACGAAGGACCCGGAGAAGACCCCGGGGCGCGCGGCCACCGTCACCGTGCTCACGATCGTCTCGCTGTACCTCCTCCTCGCCGTCGCGATGATCATGTTCGCGGGCGTCGGCACGGGGGAGCTCGGCCTCGGCAACGGCGACATCCAGGAGAACGTGTTCTTCCACCTCTCCGGACCGATCCTCGGTCCGCTCGCGTTCCTCGTGTCGCTCGCGGTGCTGACGAGCTCGGCGTCGTCGCTGCAGTCGACGTTCGTCGGTCCGGCCCGTACCCTGCTCGCGATGGGCCACTACGGTGCGCTCCCGAAGTCGTTCGCGAAGGTGAGCCCGCGGTTCTTCACCCCCGGCTACGCCACGATCGTGTCGGCCATCGTGGCCTCCGCGTTCTACGCCGTGATGCGCGTGGTCAGCGAGGACACGCTGTGGGACACGATCCTCACGCTCGGCATGATGATCTGCTTCTACTACGGGATCACCGCGTTCGCCTGCGTCTGGTACTTCCGCAAGCAGTGGTTCGACTCGGCGCGGAACGTCTTCTTCACCTTCCTGTTCCCGCTGGTGGGCGGCATCATCCTGGCGATCCTGTTCTTCACCACGCTGATCGACTCCATGGACCCGGCCTACGGCTCCGGGTCGGAGATCGGCGGCATCGGGATCGTCTTCATCCTCGGCATCCTCATCATCGTCGTCGGCATCGCCGTGATGATCTGGAACGCCATCCGCCGCCCCGCCTTCTTCCGCGGTGAGACGCTGGGTATGGACGCTCCGCCCAGCCGCCGCCGTCGTCCCACGTCCGTCTGAAAGAGAGAGAATCCATGAGCACTCAGAACGAGCAGGCGCTGCTCGACAGCATCCCCACCGGCCTCTTCATCGGCGGGGAGTGGATCGAGGGGGAGACCGGCGCGACCTTCGACGTCAAGGACCCCTCGACCAACCAGGTGATCCGCACGATCGCCGACGCCACCCCCGCGGACGGCATTCGGGCGCTCGACGCGGCCGTCGCCGCGCAGGACGAGTGGGCCGCGACGGCGCCGCGCGTGCGCGGCGAGATCCTGCGCCGGGCGTTCGACCTCGTGCAGGAGCGCAAGGAGGACCTCGCGCTGCTGATGACGCTCGAGATGGGCAAGCCCCTCGCCGAGGCCCGCGGCGAGGTCGCGTACGGCGGCGAGTTCCTCCGCTGGTTCAGCGAGGAGGCCGTGCGCATCAGCGGCCGCTACGGCCTCAACCCCGAGGGCACCGGTCACATGATCGTGTCGCAGCGCCCCGTCGGCCCGTCGTTCTTCGTGACGCCGTGGAACTTCCCGTTCGCGATGGCCACGCGCAAGATCGCCCCGGCCCTCGCCGCCGGCTGCACCGTCGTGATCAAGCCCCCGGCACTCACGCCGCTCACGACCATCTTCTTCACGACCCTGCTCGAGGAGGCCGGTCTGCCGAAGGGCGTCGTCAACGTCGTGCAGACCGCGAAGTCGAGCGCCCTGTCCGCCCCGATCATCGCCGACCCTCGGCTGCGCAAGCTGTCCTTCACCGGATCGACCGAGGTCGGCCGCAAGCTCATCGCCCAGGCGGCCGAGGGCGTGCTGCGGGTCTCGATGGAGCTCGGCGGCAACGCCCCGTTCGTCGTGTTCGACGATGCGGACCTCGACAAGGCCGTGGACGGCGCTCTCGCCGCGAAGTTCCGCAACATCGGTCAGGCCTGCACGGCGGCGAACCGCTTCATCGTGCACAAGGACGTCGCGGGCGAGTTCGCCAAGCGCGTCACCGAGCGCGTCAACGGCATGAAGATCGGCCGCGGCACGGAAGAGGGTGTGGCGATCGGCCCGCTCATCGACGAGGACGCCGTGGCCAAGGCCGGCGAGCTCGTGGACGACGCCGTCGAGCGTGGCGCGACCCTGCTCGCAGGCGGCAAGGCGCTCGAGGGCACCGGCACGTTCTACGAGCCCACGGTCCTCACCGACGTGGTCCCCGGGTCCGCGATCCTCCGCGAGGAGATCTTCGGCCCGGTGCTCGCGATCGCGACCTTCGAGACCGAGGACGAGGCCGTGCGCCTCGCCAACGACACCGAGTACGGCCTTGTCTCCTACGTCTTCACCGAGAACCTGCAGCGCGGTCAGCGGATGATCGACGCGCTGGAGACCGGCATGATGGGTCTGAACGTGGGTGTCGTCTCCAACGCGGCGGCTCCCTTCGGCGGCGTCAAGCAGTCCGGCGTCGGTCGCGAGGGCGGCTTCGAGGGCATCCACGAGTACCTGTCCACCAAGTACACGCTGATCCCGGTCTCCTGACCGGCACGGCAAGAGGAGGAGAGACATGACCGACTACGCCGTCGTCAACCCCGCCACCGGCGAGACCCTGGCGTCGTACGACACGTTCACCGACGCGCAGATCGAGGAGGCCGTCGCGGCCGCCGACGAGGCGCACCGCGAGTGGTCGCGCTCCACCACGGTCGCCGACCGTGCCGCGCTGCTGCGCCGTGCAGCCGAGCTGCACCGCGAGCGCCGCGAGGAGCTGGCCGACATCTTCGTGCGCGAGATGGGCAAGCCGCGGGAAGCCGCACTCGGCGAGGTCGACTTCGCCGCCGACATCGCGGAGTACTACGCGGACCAGGCCGAGGACATCATGGCCGACCAGCCCATCAAGATCCTCGGGGAGGGGTCGGCGATCATCCGCCGTTCCTCGCTGGGGCCGCTCGTGGGCATCATGCCGTGGAATTTCCCGGCGTACCAGATCGTGCGCTTCGCCGCGCCGAACCTGATCGTCGGCAACACGATCCTCCTGAAGCCCGCGCCGCAGTGCCCGGAGTCGTCGAGCGCGATCGAGGCGATCTACCACGACGCCGGCTTCCCGAAGGGCGCGTACCAGAACGTGCTTGCCACGAACGACCAGATCGCGGCGATGATCGCGGACTGGCGGGTGCAGGGCGTGTCGCTGACCGGCTCCGAGCGCGCCGGCGCCGCGGTCGCCGAGGTCGCCGGGCGCAATCTCAAGAAGGTCGCGCTGGAGCTCGGCGGGTCCGACCCGTTCATCGTGCTCTCCACCGACGACCTCGACGCCACCGTGCAGGCGGGTGTGGACGCGCGGCTCGACAACAACGGTCAGGCCTGCAACGGCGCCAAGCGCTTCATCATCGTCGACGACCTCTACGACGCGTTCGTGGAGAAGTTCACGGCGGCGATGGCGGCCGTCGAGGCGACCGATCCCACGCTGGAGGACACGGTCCTCGGCCCGGTCTCGTCGGAGGCGGCGGCCGAGAACCTGCAGAAGCAGATCGACACCGCCGTGGCCCAGGGTGCGACCCTCCTCACGGGCGGCACGCGCGACGGGGCGTTCTTCGCACCGACCGTGCTCGCCGACGTGACCCCGGAGATGGACGTCTACCGCGAGGAGCTGTTCGGCCCCGCGGCGGTCGTGTACCGCGTCGCGGACGAGGATGCGGCGGTCGCGCTGGCCAACGACACCACGTTCGGTCTCGGCTCCTACGTCTTCACGACGGACGAGGCGCAGGCGGAGCGGGTGGCCGACCGGATCGAGGCGGGCATGGTCTACGTGAACCTCGTGCTCGCCGACAGCCCCGAGCTCCCGTTCGGCGGCATCAAGCGCAGCGGCACGGCCCGCGAGCTCGGCCACTTGGCCGCCGACGAGTTCGTCAACAAGAAGCTGATCCGCATCGGCTGACCGTCGACCCACCCCCTTGCGGCCGAGCGGCCCCCTTGCGTACGCACGCAAGGGGGCCGCTCGCACGAGAGGGGCCGGGCCAGTGGGGTGCGCGTCGAGGACGGACGAGGCACAATGGCGGCATGAGTGCGCACACGGATCCGGTCCAGACCCTCACCGCGGAGCAAAGCTGGGAGCACCTGCGCAGCCAGGAACTCGGGCGGCTCGTCACCAGGGTCGGCGAGACCATCGACATCTTCCCCGTGAACTACGCCGTCGACGGCGAAGGGCTCCTGTTCCGCACGGCCCCGGGGAGCAAGCTGTTCGAGCTGACGGTCAACGCCGACGTGCTCTTCGAGGTCGACGACCACACGGACACCGCCGCCTGGAGCGTCATCGTGCGCGGGCGTGCGCAGGCTCTGGAGACCGACGCCGACCTCGAGCGGGCGGAGGCGGCGGGCCTGCGCCCGTGGATCCCGACCGACAAGCGGGTGTACGTGCGCATCGCCCCGGCATCGGTGTCCGGCCGCGCGTTCCAGCGCGATCCCGAGCCCGACCGGGACGGCCCGCAGGAGTACTGAGCCCGGCCCGGGGAGGCCTCGGCGGGCGTAGGGTCGGGGTATGGCCAACGTCGCTGAGAACATCGTCAAGACTCTGAACGCCAACGGAGTCGACCGGGTCTACGGCATCCCGGGCGACTCCCTGAACGGACTCACGGACGCCCTCCGCAAGGACGGCCGGATCCGGTGGGTGCACGTGCGCCATGAGGAGTCCGCAGCCTTCGCCGCAGCGGCCGACGCCGGCACCACCGGAGACCTCGCCGTCGTGGCGGGCTCGTGCGGCCCCGGCAACCTGCACCTCATCAACGGCCTGTACGACGCGCAGCGCTCCCGGGTGCCGGTGCTCGCCATCGCCGCCCACATCCCGACCGTCGAAATCGGCACCGGGTACTTCCAGGAGACCCACCCGCAGGAGCTGTTCCGCGAGTGCAGCGTCTACGTCGAATACGTCGCGGACCCGTCACAGATGCCGCGGCTGATGGAGATCGCGATGCGCGCGGCCATCGAGCAGCGCGGCGTCGCCGTCCTCGTGATCCCCGGTGACGTGGCGCTGTCGGAGATCGCGGACGACCGCGCCGTGGTGATCGAGCGCACACGCCCGCTGATCCAGCCCAGCGGCCCGGAGCTGGAGAAGGCCGCGACCATGCTGAACGCCGCCAAGAAGGTCACCATCCTCGCCGGGGCCGGCGTGGAGGGCGCGCACGACGAGGTGATCGCGCTCGCCGATGCGCTCGGAGCCCCGATCGTCCACGCGCTGCGCGGCAAGGAGTTCATCGAGTACGACAACCCGTTCGACGTCGGGATGACCGGGCTGCTCGGCTTCGCGTCGGGCTACCGGGCCATGGAGGCCGCCGACACGCTCCTCGTCCTCGGCAGCGACTTCCCGTACGAGCAGTTCTACCCGGAGCACGCGACCACCATCCAGGTCGACATCCGCGGGTCCCAGCTCGGCAAGCGCCACCCGCTCGACCTCGGCCTCGTCGGTGACGTGAAGGCCACCGCCGAAGCCCTGCTGCCCCGCCTCGCGCGGAAGGACGACCGCGGCCACCTCGACGACGCCGTGGCCCACTACCGGAAGACGCGGAAGAAGCTCGACGAGCTCGCGGTGCCGGCCAAGGGCACGCGGCCCATCCACCCGCAGTACCTGGCGCGCCTGCTGGACGAGTACGCCGCCGACGACGCGATCTTCACCGCCGACGTGGGGTCGCCGACCGTCTGGGCCGCGCGGTATCTGTCCATGACCGAGGGGCGCCGGCTGATCGGATCGTTCACGCACGGCTCGATGGCGAACGCTCTGATGCACGGGATCGGCGCGCAGGTCGCGCATCCGGACCGTCAGGTCGTGGCGCTCGCCGGCGACGGTGGCCTCGCGATGATGCTCGGCGAGCTGCTCACGCTCACCCAGAACGGGCTCCCGGTCAAGACGATCGTGGTGAACAACTCGTCGCTGAACTTCGTGGAGCTGGAGATGAAGGCCGCCGGCTTCGTCACCTACGGCACCGGGCTCGACAACCCCAGCTTCGCCGCGATCGCCGAGGCCATGGGGATCTTCGCCCGTCGGGTGGAGCGCAGCGAGGATCTGCCGGAGGCCGTCCGCGAGGTCCTCGCGCACGACGGCCCCGCGCTGCTCGACGTCGTGACCGAGCGGCAGGAGCTGTCCATGCCGCCGACCATCGAGGCCGCGCAGGTCAAGGGCTTCGCCCTCTACGCGATCCGCACGGTCATGTCGGGTCGCGGTGACGAGCTGCTCGACCTCGCACGGGCGAACTGGCGTCAGCTCTTCTGACGCGGCGTTCCGCCACGCGACTCCGGCTCGGGACCCTCTGCGGATCCCGAGCCGGTGTCGTGTCAGCTCTCGACGAGGGTCCTGACCTCGGCGGCCTCGGCGTGTCGCCCCAGCGCCTCCAGCACATCGCCGAGCTCCAGCGCCGCCACCTGACGCAGCGGCGGGAAGCCCTCGGCATGCTCCAGGGCGCTCCGGTACACCGGCACGGCATCGGCGGGGCGGTCGTTCCCCGCGAGCACCCGGCCCGCGAACAGTTCCGAGCTGCCGGCCGCCCCCTGGTCGCCGAGCGCCGCGAAACCGTCGGCGGCGGTGAGGGCGGCGGCGACGGCCTCATCGATCCGGCCCAGCTGGGCCAGTGCGCGGCCGCGGGAGTCGGTCACGTCGGCGAGCAGCCAGCCGGCTTCGTGCTCCTGGGCGAGGGCGGCGACCTCGTCGAAGAGGGGGAACGCGCGCTCATCACCCCGGCCTGCGTAGGCCTGGCCGAGGCTGTGCAGCACCTCGGACAGCGCGCCAACGGCCTCGGGGGCACGCCGCGCGATGTCCGCAGCGCCCTCCAGCAGCCGCACCGCGTCGTCGTGCTCCTCGAACCGGGCGAGGATCTTCGCCTGCTCCGTCATGGCCATGGCCTGGTCGGCGTGCGCCTCCGCCTGTCCGAACAGTTCGGCCGCGTAGCCGTGCGCTCCGACCGCCTGACCGTACTCTCCGGACTCGGCGAGCGACCGCGCCAGGAGGGAGGCGGTCATGGCGCGGGAGCCGGCGGGGGTCTCGGCGATCTCCTCGCGCTGGAGCACGTCGCCGAAGAGCTCCGCGGCCTCTTCCGCGTCTCCGGCACGGAGCATCGCCCTGGCCAGCCGGAAGTCGACGCCGGTGCGATCGCCCTCGTCCTGGAGCCGGGCGGCCAGACGGTAGCGCGTGACGGCCTTCTCGGGCTGCTCGGCGTCCTCCCAGAGCGCACCCGCGAGCACGTGCGCGTCGGCGAGAGCGCGGGTGGCGCCGAGTTCGGCGAGCAGGCGGCACACCTCGTCGGCGTCGACGGCCCCGTCCTGGTACGCACCCGTGCCGCCGCGCACGCGGGCCCGGGTCTGCAGCGCGTGGGCCCGATGGCCGGCGGAGAGGTCGTCCTGGGCGAGGAAGCGGTCGAGGAGCGTGCGACCGGCGTCCAGGTCGCCCTTGCTCAGCACCGCGCCGATCGCCACGAGCGTCGTGGTGTTGGACAGCCGGGTGTCCTCGGCCTCGGCGAACGAGCGGGCGGCGAGCTCGGCGAGGTCGAGCGCCGCATCCGGCTCCTCCGCCCGGAGGTGCAGCGACGCGCGGCTGATCGCCAGGTCGCCTCGCGACCACGCGGGAAGACGGTCGGCCTCAGCCAGCTCCTCTTCGAGCGCCGCCATGGTCTCGTCGGTGTGCAGGCCGAACGTCGCCAGGCCCAGACGCTCCTCGAGGTCGGCCTGCACGTCGTTCCCGGCGGCCCGCAGCGCGGCGATCCGGTCGGGAAGCAGGCGCTCGGCATCCTCCACTCGGTCGAGAGCGACGAGGATGCCGAGGTGCATCGACAGGAGCTGCGCGCGCTGGGCGGCGTCATCGACTTCCAGGGCGTGCGGGAGTGCGGCGAGGGTCTCCTGCTCGGCGCCGAACTGCGCGAGCTGCATCGCCCGCTCGTACCAGGCCTGCGGATCTGCCGGAGCGGTGGCGGGAGCGGGAGCGACGAACGCGTCGGAGCGGATCGGGACGTCGTAGCTCTCGTCGGCGAGAGCACGCATCCGGGCGAGGCTGCGAGCGTGGCCGTCGGTGCCGTCCCGCTTGTCGAAGTCCGCGCCGATGCGCTCCGCCGTCGACCAGGCGGTCGCGGCCAGGTCGGCGGCGCTCCACGGGCCGTCGTGCGCGCCCAGCAGCGACACGAGCGCCGGGGCATCGGCGCCGCGGACCGGGGTGTCGCCGTGACCGGCGGCGGTGACGCGGTCCAGAGCGACCGCGAAGGCGGTGAGGGCGGCAAAGTGCGCGTCGACGTTGAGGCCGTCGTGGGCCAGCCACGCGATGTGCTTCTCGATCAGGGCCAGTGCCCGCGCCTCGTTGCCGGTGATCGCGGCGAACACGATGTTGTTGGCCACGATGCGCAGGTTGTCGGGGTTGTCCTTCGCCAGGCGGTAGCTGCGCAGGTGCGCGGTCTTCGCCTCCTCCGTGCGGCCGGCGCGGAGGTAGGGGAGGAGGACGCGGGAGAGCGCATGCTCCGGCTCCTCGCCGCAGGAGAAGCCGCCTTCGATCATCTCCTCGACGAGGCGGATGGCGTCGGCGTCGCGGTCGGTCTCCGCGAAGAAGCCCGCGAACTGGCTGCGGCTGCACGCGTCGCAGTGGCTGTGCTCGTCGCGCGGCGTGGCCTCGAGCTGCACGCGCAGGGCTTCGGCGGCGTCGAACCGGCCCGCGTCCCAGGCATCCTCGAAACGGGCGGTCAGCACGCCGCTGAGGCCGAGCCCTGCGGCGCGGTAGTGCGCCTCCATGTCGTCGAGCACCGCGGCGATCTGCTCCTGCGAGAAGGCGGGGGAGGAGCGCAGGGACGACGCCATCCACTTGAACTGCCACATGAGGTCGGCGCCGCCGTTGTCGAGGTCGGCGGGGAACCGCTGCGGGTCGGCGTCGTGGTGCGCGAGGCACCAGGCAAAGGAGTTGAGCATGACGTCGGTGGCCCCGACCATGTTCGCCGACGCGGTCAGACGCATCCGGGCCTCGTACTCCAGCCGTTCGTCGCCGATCTCGATGGCCAGCGCGACGGCTTCCGCCACGAGGGCCTGCTCGGCTGGGCCCCAGGGGGTGCGATCGATCTCCTCGATGAGCTGCTGGAAGCGCTTCTTCGGACGTGCCATGGAGGGCCCTTTCGGGTAGTCGGGGGTGTCAGCGCGCGTCGAAGGGAAGCGTGTCCCCCTCGATGCCGGCGGAGAGCGAGACGAGGTCGGAGAGGGCGCTGGTCATGAGCGCCCGATCGGCGTCAGAGAGCGGGTGGTGTCCTGCGAGGAGCGCCTGGATGTAGAGCAGCTGGACCGTGCGCGCGAACACGGCGTCGTCCTCGACGCGGACGAGGGCGCGGACGACGCGGTTCGACCAGTTCAGGCACAGTCGCGCCGTGAGGTCGTCGTCCCGTGCGGAGGAGAGCGTCTGATCGATCCGGTCGAGCACCCCGCCCCAGAGCGTGCTCGCGATGCCCTTGGTGCGCCCGCGGTCGATCGTGCGCAGCACCTCGGGGTCCGCGACGTAGAGTCCGGTCAACTCGGGGCGATCGATCGCTCTGACGACGACGGCACAGTCGGACGCGGCGAGCACGGCGCCGGCGCGGGACTCCAGCGACATCGCGATGTCCCGGTCGTCCAGCGGCGGCGGGTCGAGGCGGTCGAGTTCCCCGGTCACGTCGACCTTCTCCACCGTGACCTGCGGGTAGAGGTCGGGGAGCAGGCGGATCAGATCCGCGTCATAGAGGTAGCCGCCGTTGACGAGCACCTCGTCCGAGGGAGAGATGCCCGCCACCTGGCGGAACTCGTCCACGGTCTGGGCGTAGCGCACGTGAGGGTAACGCTCCACGAGCTCGCCGATCCGCAGCGTGCCGTGCGTCGTCTCCACGGTGAGCCAGCGGGTGATGAAGCGCGCGAGCTCTTCGTCGTGGCGCACCAGGGACTTGAGTCCGACCTCGTGCACCGCGACGAACTGCGCGAGGCGATGCGGTTCGCGCAGCCCGAGCTCGAGCACCCAGCGGCGGATCCCGGCACCCAGCTGCTCCCTGACGTGCTCCAGGGCCGTGTCCTCGACGAGGGACTCGCGGCTCGCGGTCGGCGCGAGGCCGGTGGAGTCGACGACGGCGCGAACGAAGAAGGCCCAGTCGGGCAGCACGTCGTCGACGCGTTCGGACAGCAGCATGCGTCCGAGGTACATGCGGGTCGCCTGCCGGGCGCCGGGCGGAGGAGCGAAGGGCAGGACGTACGCCAGGCCCTGCGTCCCGGTCGCCGGCTCGCTCAGCGGGATCACGTCCAGCGGGGCGGCCCCGAGCAGGTCGCGACCGTACTGCACGGCCGCCTCGACGTCGGCGGCGGGGTCGAGGAAAGGAGGCTCGCGCGTCACGTCGATGTCCCCACCGGGCGCGTCGATGGTCACCCGCACCGGCAGGAACTCCCCGAACGTGGTCGCGAGCTCGTGCACGGCCGCCGGCCGCAGCAGCTCGTCGGCGTCGAAGCGCGGCACGAGGTGCACGCTGGTGCCGATCGGGAGGTCGTCGTCGATCTCCGTGACGCGGAAGGTGCCGTCCGCGCTGCCCGTCCACTCCACCGCGGAGCCGCCTCTGGCGCTGCGGGAGCGGATGACGATGGTGTCGGCGACCATGAAGCAACTCAGCAGCCCGATACCGAACTGGCCGAGGAAGTCGCTCCGAGGGAGGTCGAAGATGTCCCGCTTGGAGCTGCGCCCGACGGTCGCGAGCAGATCGGCGACCTCGGCGGCGGTCAATCCCACGCCGTCGTCGCGGAGCACGAACTCGCCCGACTGCACGGTCAGCGGCGTGATCCGGATGCGGCTGCCGCCGCCGTCGACCTCACGGCGCGCGGCGATCGCGTCCCTCGCGTTCTGGAGCAGTTCCCGCAGATAGACCCGGGGGCTGGAGTAGATGTGCCGGCTGAGCAGATCGACGACTCCGCGCAGGTCCACCTGGAACTGCTGCACATCCCCACTCACATGCGTCCCTTCCTGCTTCGTCCGCCCGCCGAGCCTAGCAACAACGCCGGTTCCGCTTCCTGTTCGGCACCACCGGATCGATGCCGTATGCTTGGTGAGCAGTTGTTCTCTGCATTCTTTCGCCGTGCCTGGCGTCTACGACATCGGCCGGTGGCAGGGTGGGGAGGGCATCCCCGAGACCTCCGGGTCTCTAGGGCGGTAGCTCAATTGGCAGAGCAGCGGTCTCCAAAACCGCAGGTTGCAGGTTCGATTCCTGTCCGCCCTGCGCGTCAGCGCACGCTGACACACGAAAGGTACATTCAGGATGGATCAGGACGAACCGCGCGGCGACGTCGTCGCGGCCGGCGCCACGCGCCAGAAGAAGGGCAACCCCTTCTCCCGGTTCTTCGGGGGCATCGCCCTGTTCATCCGCCAGGTCATCGCCGAACTGCGCAAGGTCGTCACCCCGACCCGCAAGGAGCTTTTCAAGTTCACGGGTGTGGTGCTCGTCTTCGTCCTGATCGTCATGGGCATCGTCTACGGTCTCGACTACGTCTTCGGGCTCCTGACGCACTACGTGTTCGGAATCCCTGGCTGATGACCCCCGCGGCAACCGCCGCAGCTATGGAGAAGAAGCAACGTGTCTGAACGATATTCCGACGACGCCGACTGGGCGACCGCCGCAGAGCAGTCCAGCGAGGAGGACGAGGCCCAGGAGGGCAACGTGCTCGCCGCCGAGGAGCTCTCGGTCACCTCTGCCGAGCACGTCGCGGTCCACGTCGAGGACGAGGACGGCGAGCAGGAGACGGAAGACATCGACATCGACATCGACGACCCGGAGGCGGACGCCATCGTGAACGACGCTCTGAACCTGGACGAAGCCGCGGAGTCCGAAGCCGCCGCCGAGGTCCTCAACGATTCCGTGGCCGAAGAGGTCGCGGAGCAGGAGGCCGAAGCAGCCGACGAGGTCACCCCGTACGAGGGTCCCGACGTGAACGGCGAGGACGACCGTCCCGCCGCCGAGTCGGACGAGGACGAATCGGCGTCCGAGGAAGACCCGTACGAGGCCTTCCGCATGGACCTGCGCATGCTCCCGGGCAAGTGGTACGTCATCCACTCGTACGCCGGCTTCGAGCGCAAGGTCAAGGCGAACATCGAGCAGCGCAAGTCGACGCTCGAGGTCGAGGACGAGATCTACCAGGTCGAGGTCCCGATGGAGGACGTCGTCGAGATCAAGAACGGCCAGCGCAAGATGGTCACCCGCGTGCGCATCCCCGGCTACGTGCTGGTGCGCATGGAGCTCACGGAAGACACCTGGTCGGTCGTGCGGCACACCCCCGGCGTCACCGGCTTCGTGGGCAACGCGCACAACCCGACGCCGCTGCGCTTCGAAGAGGCCTTCAACATGCTGAAGTCCCTCGTCGAGGTCAAGGACGTCCCGACCGCCAAGAACATCGCGGCCAAGGGGGGCGTCGCCGTCGCCCGTCCGCTTCCCGCCGAGGTCGACTTCGAGGTCGGCGAGACCATCACGATCAAGGAGGGCTCGTTCGCGGGTCTTCCGGGTTCGATCAGCGAGATCAAGCCCGAGAGCGGCAAGCTCACGGTGCTCGTCTCCCTCTTCGAGCGCGAGACCCCGGTCGAGCTGTCGTTCGACCAGGTCACCAAGATGATCTGACACTGTCACGAGAACGGCCGCCTCTTCCGAGGCGGCCGTTCTCTTTTCCCCCGCCCCACCCCCTTTCGTGTCTCCCGGCCCGTTGCGGACGCACGCACAGGGCCGGCTCGCGCGAAAGGGGCCGGCTCGCGAGTGGGGGAGTGATCGGGTAGACTTACGTGGTTTGTGTGCCGCTTCGGCGTGCACAGAGACGACCACGGGCCGGAGAGGCCGGAGCCGTGGGAGAAGCGGATGCTCGCATCCGCCTCGAGGAAAGGAAAGAGAATGGCACCGAAGAAGAAGGTGACCGGCCTGATCAAGCTTCAGATCAACGCCGGTGCCGCCAACCCGGCGCCGCCGATCGGCCCCGCGCTCGGTCAGCATGGCGTCAACATCATGGAGTTCTGCAAGGCGTACAACGCCGCGACCGAGTCGCAGCGCGGCAACGTCATCCCCGTCGAGATCACCGTCTACGAGGACCGCAGCTTCACCTTCGTCCTGAAGACCCCGCCCGCGGCGGAGCTCATCAAGAAGGCGGCCGGCGTGCAGAAGGCCTCGGCCACCCCGCACACCGTCAAGGTCGGCAAGATCACCAAGGACCAGGTCCGTCAGATCGCCGAGCAGAAGCAGGCCGACCTGAACGCGAACGACATCGAGGCCGCCTCGAAGATCATCGCCGGCACCGCCCGTTCCATGGGCATCACGGTCGAGGGCTGAGGAGAATAATCATGGCTACCAAGTCCAAGGCTTACAAGGCTGCCGCCGAGAAGATCGAGGCAGACCGTTTCTACACGCCGTCCGAGGCCGTCGCGCTCGCGAAGGAGACCGGTTCGGCGAAGTTCGACTCGACCGTCGAGGTCGCGCTGAAGCTCGCCGTCGACCCCCGCAAGGCGGACCAGATGGTGCGCGGCACCGTCATCCTGCCCCACGGCACCGGTAAGACCGCCCGCGTCATCGTGTTCGCCACCGGCCCCGCGGCCGAGGCTGCGATCGCGGCCGGCGCCGATGAGGTCGGCGGTGCCGAGCTCATCCAGAAGGTCGCCGACGGCTGGACCAACTTCGACTCCGCGGTCTCGACCCCGGAGCTCATGGGCCAGGTCGGCCGTCTCGGCAAGGTGCTCGGTCCCCGTGGCCTGATGCCGAACCCGAAGACCGGAACCGTGACTCCGAACCCGGCCAAGGCCGTCGAGGAGATCAAGGGCGGAAAGATCGAGTTCCGCGTCGACAAGCACGCCAACGTGCACTTCGTCATCGGCAAGGCCTCGTTCTCGGCCGAGCAGCTGAACGAGAACATCGACGCCGCTCTCGAGGAGATCGTCCGCCTCAAGCCGTCCAGCGCCAAGGGCCGTTACATCCAGAAGGGTGCGGTGTCGACCACGTTCGGCCCCGGCATCCCGCTGGACGTCAACGCCATCTGACGCGTCGCCGGGTCTCGCACCCGTCGCACCGAACGCCCCCGGGTCCGCCCGGGGGCGTTCTGCGTTCCCGGAGGCGTCGCGCCCCCGACATCCGGCGTCATCCAATGCGGGGAAGGTCGGAGGCGACGCGTACTGTGGGGGAGTTCCCGCGGTCGTCGCGTAAACTCGCATCCGCGCTTTCTCGCCCCAGGAGGGTCCATGTCCCGTCGTCTCATCGCCGTCACCGCACTCGTCGTCGCCGCCGCGGCCCTGACCGCCTGCAGCGGATCGAGCACGCCCACGAGCACCGACGGCGAGAGCGCCGCCGGCTCCGACTTCGGCCTGGTGAAGGACGGCACGCTGACGGTCGCGACCGAGGGCACCTACCGCCCGTTCAGCTTCCACGACGACGGCGGCTCCGGTGACCTCACCGGCTACGACGTCGAGATCATCCAGGCCGTCGCCGACGAGCTCGGCCTGAAGGTCGAGTTCCAGGAGACGCAGTGGGACGCGATCTTCGCGGGACTCGATGCCGGCCGCTTCGACGTGATCGCGAACCAGGTGTCGATCAACGACGAGCGCGAGGCCAAGTACCTCTTCAGCGCCCCGTACACGGTGTCGCCCGGCGTGATCGTGGTCAAGGAGGACGACGACTCCATCTCGTCCTTCGACGACCTCGAGGGCAAGACGACGGCCCAATCCCTCACGAGCAACTGGTACGAGCTGGCCACAGAGTCCGGCGCCAAGGTCGAGGGCGTCGAGGGCTGGGCGCAGGCCGTGGAGCTCCTCCGCCAGGGGCGTGTGGACGCGACCGTCAACGACAAGCTGACCTTCCTCGACTATGAGACGACCAACAGCCCGACGGGCCTGAAGATCGCCGCGGAGACCGACGAAGCCGGGGAGCAGGCCTTCGTGTTCACGAAGGACAAGGAGGCGCTCGTCGATGCGGTCGACGAAGCGCTCGACAAGCTCCGGGCCGACGGCACCCTGGCCGAGATCAGCGAGAAGTACTTCGGCGAAGACGTCTCGCAGTAGGCGATGCAGAATCCCTGGGAGCTCTTCTTCTCCTCGCTCGGCCCGATCGCCTGGGCGGGGCTGACGGCGACGATCCCGCTCGCCCTGGTGTCGTTCGCCCTGGGGCTCGTGATCGCGATCGGCATGGCGCTGATGCGGATCTCGGTGCATCCGGTCGTGTCCGGCATCGCGCGGTTCTACATCTCGGTGATCCGCGGAACGCCGATGCTCGTGCAGCTCTTCGTGATCTTCTACGGACTGCCGTCCGTCGGGGTGACCCTCGATCCGTGGCCGAGCGCCATCATCGCCCTTTCGCTCAACGTCGGCGGCTACGGCGCCGAGGTCGTGCGGGCGGCGATCCTCTCGGTGCCGAAGGGGCAGTGGGAGGCCGCGTACACGGTCGGGATGAACCGCACCCGCACGCTGACCCGCATCATCCTGCCGCAGGCCGCCCGGGTGTCGGTGCCGCCGCTGTCCAACACGTTCATCTCGCTCGTGAAGGACACTTCCCTCACGTCGCTGATCCTCGTGACGGAGCTGTTCAAGGTGGCGCAGCAGATCGCCTCCACCACACTTGAGTTCATGGTGGTGTATCTTGCCGCGGCGCTCGTCTACTGGGTGATCTGCCTGGTGCTCTCCTTCGGGCAGAGCGCCCTGGAGAGGAGGCTCGACAGCCGTGTCGCGCACTGACCCCACGACCGGACCGCTGCTCACCGCCCGCGGGCTGCACAAGAGCTTCGGCGCCACCGAGGTGCTCCGCGGCTTCGACCTCACCCTGCACCGCGGCGAGGTCGTGGTGCTCATCGGGCCGAGCGGCTCTGGCAAGACGACCGTCTTGCGGGCCCTGAACGGCCTGGAGACGCCGGACGCCGGCACCATCGCGATGGCCGGGGGTCCGGAGATCGACTTCGCACCGGAGGTCCGCCCGAAGCCCCGCGTCGCGAAGCAGCAGCGGCTCGCCTTGCGCGACCGGTCGGCGATGGTTTTCCAGCACCACAACCTCTTCCCGCACCTGACCGTGCTGGAGAACGTGATCGAAGGGCCGTGGCGGGTGCAGGGCCGTCCGAAGGACGACGTCGTCGCCGAGGCTCAGGCGCTGCTCGCCCGGGTCGGTCTCGCCGACAAGGCGGACGCGCGGCCGCATCAGCTCTCCGGCGGGCAGCAGCAGCGGGTGGGCATCGTGCGGGCGCTGGCCCTGCAGCCGGACCTGCTGCTGTTCGACGAGCCGACGAGCGCGCTCGACCCGGAGCTCGTGGGAGAGGTGCTGCTCGTCATCAAGGAGCTCGCCGACGAGGGATGGACGATGGCCGTCGTCACCCACGAGCTGAGCTTCGCTCGCGAGGCCGCAGACCACGTGCTCTTCCTGGATGGCGGTGTCGTCGTGGAGCAGGGGCCGCCCGCCGAGCTCTTCAGCGCCCCGCAGCACGAGCGCACGCAACGGTTCCTCACCCGCATCCTCCGGCCCCTCGACGGCGCGTGAGCCCTCGACCCCGACGGGATTCGATGGCAGGATGCGGTGCGTGGGCACCATCGACGACTATCTGACCGACCTCGACGCCGCGGATCGTGCGGTGATCGATGGCGTGTATGGGATCGCCACGGAGGAGGTACCGGAGGCGGAGCAGGGCAAGGGCTACGGCATGCCGGCGCTCGTGTACGCCGGCAAGCCGCTGCTCTCGGTGATGCGTGCGAAGAAGCACATCGGCGTCTACCCGTTCAGCCCCGTGGCGGTCGCTGCCGTGGCGGAACTCCTCGCAGGTCACCCCGGGGTCAGCCTCGACAAGGGGACGATCCGGTTCCAGCCGGAGCATCCCCTGCCGGTGGAGGCGGTCCGCGCGCTCATCCGGGCGCGGGTGTCGCAGATCGACGCGGCGTGAGGGGCTAGGCGCCCAGCACCGGGAGCACGAGGCTCACCGCCAGCGTGATCATCACGACCGCGATCACCGCGTCGAGGATCCGCCAGGAGCGCGGGGTGCGCAGCCACCGTCCGAGGTAGCGGGCGCCGAAGCCGAGAGCGGTGAACCAGAGAAGGCTCGCGGCGACCGCGCCGGCGGCGAACAGCCACCGTTCCTCCCCGTGCGTCGCCGCGATCGAGCCGAGCATCAGCACCGTGTCGAGGTACACATGCGGGTTCAGCCACGTCAACGCCAGCGTCGTGAGGATCACCGGGGCGAGGCGGGTGCGGGTGAGCGTGCCGGTGCCCCCGGACGACTCGAGGACCGGTGCGTCGCCCCCGTCGACCACCAGCTCCTCGCCGCCCCGCCAGGCCCGCCGCGCCGCGAGCAGTCCGTATCCGAGCAGGAACAGCGCCCCCGCCCAGCGCGCCACGACGACGAGCCAGGGTGCGGCGGACAACAGGAACCCGAGCCCGGCGACGCCGGCGATGATCAGCACGGCGTCGGAGAGGGCGCAGACGATCACGACGGCGAGGACGTGCTCGCGCCGCATCCCCTGGCGCAGCACGAAGACGTTCTGCGCGCCGATCGCGACGATGAGCGACAGGCCGAGGCCGAGACCGGCGAGGACAGTGAGCATGTGTCGAGCCTATGGGGGCTGAGCATGAGGTGCAGCGAAGATTCCTTCCGCACCATTAGCATCACTGATGTGAGGATCGACCCGGAGCTCGCCGCCACGCTTGCCGCCGTCGCCGACGAGGGCACCCTCGATGCCGCGTCGCGTCGGCTGCAGGTCACCCCGTCGGCGGTCAGTCAGCGTCTCAAGGCGCTGGAGCAGCACCTCGGACGGATCCTCCTCGTGCGCAGCAAGCCGGTCCGCCTCACCGAGGCGGGAGAATCCGTCGTGCGGCTCGCGCGGCAGATCGCCCTCCTCGAAGAGGATGCTCTCGCGGGAGTCGGAATCGAGGGGAGTGCCGAGGGGCGGCGCATCAGCGTGCCGCTCGCCGTCAACGCGGATTCGATGGCGACCTGGTTCCTGGCTCCGATGGCCCGGCTCTCCGCCGCGCACGACATCGATGTCGACCTGCACCGCGACGATCAGAACTTCACCGCCCGCCTGCTCGAATCGGGCACGGTCATGGCGGCGGTGACGAGCGAGGCCACGGCGGTCGCAGGCTGCACGGTCACGGCGCTCGGCGTGCTCGAATACCGCGCCATGGCCGAACCCGCCTATGCCCGTCGCTGGTTCCCGGACGGGGTGACCCGGGATGCTCTGGCGCGCGCGCCGTTCGTCGATTTCGACCGCCGGGACACCCTGCAGCACGAGTGGCTGGCCGCGCGGGGGGTGCCGGCGGCCGGCGTTCCCCGGCACTACGTGCCCGCATCGCACGACTATGCGCTCGCGGTCGGTCTCGGCCTCGGATGGGGGATGGTGCCGCGACTGCAGGAGGTGCCCGGTCTCGTGGCGCTCGGCGGTCCGACCCTGCGCGTGGCGCTGTACTGGCAGCAATGGAACCTGCGCTCCGCGCTCCTCGACACGATCGCGTCCGAGGTCGCGGGGGAGGCGGCCCGCGTGCTCTCTCGCGAACCCTGACGGAGAGTGAGCGTCCCGGCGGCTGCGGGGCTTCGGTCGACTCAGTCGGCGAGGGCGAGAGCGCGGAAGGCGTCGCGCTCGCGGAGCTGCTCGCGGCGGCTATCCACGGGGGAGGCGGAGCGGGCCGGGACGGTGCGTCCGGTCGTGCGGCGGTACAGCTCGTCGATGAGATCGGTGGCGAGCCCGACGAGCTTCGCGATCTCGCGCTCGTCGCGATCGATCCATACGCAGCGGGGCTCGTCGTGGATGGGGGAGAAGTCGACGTGCTCCTCCCACACGAACAGGGTGCGCTCGGCACCCAGCACGTGCTGCTGCCACCACACCTGGCGCAGGTAGGTGCGGGGGATCCCCCGGAAGGCCTTGTTGGTGGTCTTGATCTCCGCGAGGCTGACGCGACCATCCGCGTCCACCGAGATGCCATCGGGGGTCGCCAGGTGGCGGTGCTCGACCTCGGCGCGGAACAGCGCGGAGGAGGGGAAGATGCCGTGCGTGGCCGCGACCCAGGCGGCGATCTCCGGCTCGCGGCGCCGGCCGTGGTCGGTGTAGGCGTTGCCGCCGAACCGCGGCCCGCCGCCGAGCTTGGCGTCAGCAGCACGGGCGATCGAGCGCTCGCTGGTGAGTCCGGCGACGTCGGTCGCCGTGATGCCGCGCGATCGTGCCCTCATCCAGGCCACGCGGTCGCGCGAGTCCGCGACGATGCGAGCTTGGAGTTCCGGGGTCACCAGAAGACTCTAACTCTCCCCCACCCCCGCTCCCGCCGTACACGCCGCCCCCTCGCCCGACCCACCCCCTTGCGTGCATCCCGGCCCCCTACGGACGCGCGCAAGGGGGTGGCTCGCACGCAAGGGGGTGGGCCGAGGGCGAGGGGTGTCTTCCTGCACAGGAGCGGGAAGGGAGAGAAAGGGTGTGGGGAACTGGGGGAAGGCGGGGGAGTGGCGAGAGGAGGGGCGAGAGTCGGGGGGATGAGACAGGTGAGTGTGGACGAGATACGGGGGATGCTCCTCGGCCGTCGGCGGCTGGAGGAGGAGGGGTGGGGGTCTCGGACGCTCCACGCCGCGGTGGAGGGGCGGCAGCTGCATCACGTGCGACGGGGGTGGTACCTCGCGCTGCGGACCTGGAGTGAGCTCGCCCCGGAGTCCCGGCACCGTGCGGAGGTGGTGGCCGCCGACCTCGCGGCCTCGGGGACTCGGCCTGTGTTCTCGCATGCCTCGGCCGCGGTGCTGTGGGGACTGCCGCTGTACCGGGTGCGTCCGACGAGGGTCCATGTGACGGCGCCACCGGACCGTCGGCACAGCACGTCCGGGATCCTGCGGCACGAGGGCACTGTCTCACCCGGCGACATCGTGGAGCGCGACGGCATCCGCTGCACCTCCCTCGCCCGGACGGTCGTCGACCTCGCCCGGACGGTCTCTCCGGAGGCGGCTCTCGCGGCAGCCGATGCCGCTCTCGCTCTGGTCGGCGGTGACCCGTGGGAGTTCGACGACACCGCGGAGCAGGCTCTCCTGGCGGACCTCGCGGATCGGGTGCGTCGTCCACGGCTCCGCGGCATCGTGCAGGCTCGCCGGATCGTGAGTCTGGCCGACGGTCGCGCGCAGCTTCCGCTGGAGAGCGTGACGCGGTACCGGCTCCATCAGCTCGGCTTCGGCAGACCGCGGCTGCAGGTGCCGGTGGACGCACCGCGCGGCGGTCGGTTCTGGCTGGACATCGCCGTCGACCAGTCCCGCACCTTCGTGGAGTGCGACGGCCGGGACAAGTACCTGGATGACGAGTTCCGCGGGGGCCGCACCGCGGAGAGCGTCGTGCTCGACGAGAAGATCCGCGAGGACTGGGTGCGCGGGACCACCGGCTGGCGGGTGATCCGGGTGACCAGCGCGCACGTCGCCACCCTCGCTGCGGCCGACGTGCACTTCCGTGCCTTCCGCCTCTTCGCCCGTTGAGCCGTCGAGCCACCCCCTTCCGCGCGCCCCGGCCTCTTGCGTGCGGCCGTAGGGGGCCGGGAGGCACCGAAGGGGGTGGGTCGACGGCAGGGGATTTGGGGGAGAGGTGGGGGTGGGGTACAGTGGTCATAACCGAAGACCGCTGGTCATCGTGTGCGCGTGAGTGCACAGGATCGAAGCTCTGCATCGCAGGGGCCCGCGCAGGTGTCACGAACTTCCGAGCTCCGTGCGCTTGCGCCGGAGCTCTTCTCTTTTGCAGGGGGTCGGAGGCCGGCGCCCCACCACCGTGCGGCGCCTCGTACACACCAAGGAGTGACCATGGCGCAGAAGGATGCATCGGTCAACGAGCTCACGAAGTCATTCGAGAACTCGAACGCCGTCCTGCTGACCGAGTACCGCGGTCTGACGGTTGCCCAGCTCAAGCAGCTGCGCAACAGCATCCGTCAGGACGCTGAGTACGCCGTGGTGAAGAACACGCTGACCAAGATCGCCGCCAACAAGGCCGGCATCTCCGCGCTGGACGACGACCTCAAGGGGCCGTCGGCTGTCGCGTTCGTGCACGGTGACTTCGTCGCCACCGCCAAGGCTCTGCGTGACTTCGCCAAGGCCAACCCGCTTCTCGTGATCAAGTCGGGCATCTTCGAGGGCAAGGCCCTCACCGCCGACGAGGTCAACACGTACGCCTCGCTCGAGAGCCGCGAGGTTCTGCTGGCGAAGGCCGCGGGCATGATGAAGGCGACGATGGGCAAGGCTGCGGCCACCATCGACGCGCTTCGCGAAAAGCTGGAGACCGCCGAGGCCGCGTAAGCGACCGGCGATCTCGTCTACAAACCCCATCTATCTAGGAGATACATCATGGCGAAGCTTTCCACCGAGGAGCTGCTCGAGCAGTTCGCCGGCCTGACCCTCATCGAGCTCAACGAGTTCGTGAAGGCGTTCGAGGAGAAGTTCGAGGTCACCGCTGCTGCTCCCGTCGCCGTCGCCGGTGCCGCTGGCGGCGCAGGCGAGGCCGCGGCCGAGGAGGAGAAGGACTCCTTCGACGTCATCCTCGAGGCCGCTGGCGACAAGAAGATCCAGGTCATCAAGGCTGTCCGCGAGCTCACCTCGCTCGGCCTCGGCGAGGCCAAGGCCGTCGTCGACGGTGCTCCGAAGGCCGTCCTCGAGGGCGCCAACAAGGAGACGGCCGAGAAGGCCAAGGCTGCTCTGGAAGAGGCCGGCGCGACCGTCACCCTCAAGTAATTCCAGCGCACCAGCGCTTCTGCGAAGGCCCCGGGTTCCGCCCGGGGCCTTCGTGTGTCTGCGGGGTCAGCGCGGCGCCGCCGTGGAGCTGCGGACGACGAGAGCCGAGGCGGCCTCGACGCGCTCGATCGGGGCATCCGGCTCACTCATCCGCCGCATGAGCAGGCGCACGGCCTCCCGGCCCTGGTCCCGCGGCGACTGCCCGATGGTCGTGAGAGCGAACATCTCCGCGTGCTCGTGGTCGTCGATGCCGACGACGCTGAGCTCGGTCGGAACCGCGATCCCCAGGCGGCGAGCGGCGATCACGGCGCCGATGGCCGCCTCGTCGCACACGCCGACGATGGCGGTCGGTCGGTGCCGGCGGTCGCCGAGCAGCCCCGCCGCCGCCGCGTAGCCGCCGGGCATCGTGGGGGCCGCTCCGGCCACCCGCGCTCGCGGGGTCAGTCCCGCCGCGTGCAGCGCCTCCCGGTAGCCGGCCAGGCGTCGGGCGTCGCCGTAGCTGAGGTCGGTGTCGTCCGTGGCACCGCCGACGAAGGCGATGTCGGTGTGGCCGAGCTCGATCAGGTGCTCGGTGGCGATCCGGGCGGCGGCCGCGTCGTCGATCGACACGGCGCTCGATCCGGCGCTGTACGGGCCCACGCTCACGAGCGGGCGCCCGGTGCGGTGCAGTCGCTCCAGCTCCCGGGCGCTGGGCTGGATGCTGACCGCGATGATGCCGTCGAACCGCCGGCCGGGCAGCACGCTCTCGAACAGGCGCTCCCTGGTCTCGGAGCGCTCGGGGACGCCGTAGAGCGACAGGTCGTGATCGAGCGCGAGCAGCGATTCCTGCACGCCTGCCAGCAGCTCGGAGAAGAACCACCGGTCCACCGGCGGCATCACCAGTCCGATGGTGCCGGTGCGCCCCGTGGCCAGACTCGTGGCGGAGGAGTGCGCGACGTACGCGAGCTCCTGCGCCGCCTCCTCCACGCGCTGTCTCGTCTCGTCGGAGACGTAGCCGCGGCCGCTGAGCGCGCGGCTCGCAGTCGCCTTGGACACGCCGGCGCGCGTCGCGACGTCGGCGATCGTGCTCATCGTGTCCTCCTCGACCCGGTTCCACGACGGCGAGCCATCGGGCGCTCGCCGGGAGCAATCGTAGCCGTTCCACACGCGAGGAGGAACCGGTTCCAGACGGCTGGATCTGGGAGCGCTCCCATCATGCCGGCGACAGCGCCCTCAAACGGTTGTGATCTTGTAACCTTCCCCAGTTGTACGGCGGGAAGGAACGCGAGTAGGTTGGCCTGGAATCGGTTCCCCAATGGTTGCGGCGATTGCTCTCCTTGGGCGGACTGAAGATCCACCTGAAGAGGAGAAGTACATGGCTTTGTCACAGCGATACCGCCTGCTCGCCCCCATCGCACTCGTCGGCGTCGCGTCTCTCGCGCTCGCCGGCTGCGCCGAGGGCGGAAGCGGCGAGGGCGGAAGCGGGGAGACCAAGGACACGGTCCGGATCTCCGGCGGCATCACCGGCGTCGAGGCCGACGACCTGAACGCCTCCTTCGAGCAGTTCACGAAGGACACCGGGATCAAGGTCGAGTACACCGGCGACAAGGGCTTCGAGGGCAACATCGTCACCAAGGTGACCGGTGGCGACGCCCCCGACATCGCGATCGTCCCGCAGCCCGGTCTGCTCAAGACCCTCGTCGACACCGGCAAGGTCATGCCGGCACCGGAGGCCGTGGAGACCGCCGTCGACGAGAACTGGTCCGAGGACTGGAAGAAGTACGGCACGTTCGACGACACCTTCTACGCGGCGCCGATGCTCGCGAACCTCAAGGGCTACGTCTGGTATTCGCCGAAGCAGTTCGCCGAGTGGGGCGTCGAGGTCCCGGAGACGTGGGACGACATGATCGCCCTGACCGACACGATCGTCGAGAAGACCGGCGGTCCCGCCTGGTGCGCCGGCTTCGCCTCCGAGGCTGCCTCCGGCTGGCCGGGGACGGACTGGATCGAGGACCTCGTCCTGCGCCAGTCGGGCCCCGACGTGTACGACGACTGGGTGGCCGGCGACGTGAAGTTCACCGACCCCGAGATCAAGCAGGCGTTCGACGCGGTGGGGGAGATCCTCCTCAACCCGGAGTACGTCAACGCGGGCTACGGCGACGTCAAGAGCATCAACTCCACCGCCTTCGGCGACGTCGCCAACGCGGTGGCCAAGGGCGACTGCGCGCTGACCCACCAGGCCTCGTTCCTGTCGGCGAACTTCCTCGACACGGAGACCGCGGACGGCAACGTCCCCGAGGTCGCCCCGGACGGCGACGTCTACGCGTTCATCATGCCGGGCGAGACCGCCGGTGAGCTCCAGGTCGAGGGCGGCGGCGAGTTCGTCGCGGCCTTCTCCGACGACGAGGCCACCCAGAAGGTGCTCGAGTTCATGGCATCGCCGGAGTTCGCCGACGCCCGTGTCGAGCTCGGCGGCGTCATCTCCGCCAACAAGAACGCCGACCCGAGCCTCGCCTCGAGCGAGTTCCTCCAGGAGGCGATGACCATCATGCAGGACGACGCGACGACCTTCCGGTTCGACGCTTCCGACCTGATGCCGTCGACCGTCGGCTCGGGCTCGTTCTGGAAGGGGATGGTCGACTGGATCGACGGCAAGGACACCGAAACGGTGCTCTCCGACATCCAGGCCGGCTACGAGAACTGATCGCCTCGACGCGATCTTCTCAGGCTGAGCGGGGCCGGGCTGCACAAGCCCGGCCCCGCTCCACCCATCCATACTGCGCGGGAACCCAGCATGATCCAGAAGGGGACGTTCATGTCGCACGCGACCATCGAGAAACCCGTCGAGGCTGACGCGCCGCCGACGACCCACGGCACCGACGAGAAGGGGAGGAAGACCACACGCACGATCCTCGCGATCGGCTTCGTGGTCGTCGTCGCGCTGGCTCTCCTCCTCGTCTTCACTGCTCCGACCGAGGAGTCCTCGCGGATCACGATCGGGTTCTCGCTCAACAGCTTCTTCCTGTGGCTGGGCGGTCTGAATCCGCTGGTGCAGATCCCCGCCGTGCTGCTCGTGTTCGGCGTAGTCGTTGCGATCATCCTCGTGCTGATCGAGTTCGCGCCCCGCCCTGGTCGCGGCTACTTCATCATGCGGCTGGTCGCGTGCCTCGTCATCCCGGTGCTCGCGCTGCTGCTGCTCCGTCCCTACGCGAACGCCGTCGTGTACGTCGTCGCGATCGCGCTCCTCGTCGGGGCGCTCCTCTTCTTCGCCGACTTCCGCGCGCGGCAGGGAGCTGGCTATCTCTTCCAGCTCGTGCTGTTCATGGCCCCGGCGGCCATCATGCTGCTGCTCGGCCTCATCTACCCGGCGATCTCGACGATCTTCAAGTCCTTCTTCGACAAGACCGGCGACGAGTTCGTCGGGCTCGAGAACTACATCTGGGTCTTCACCAACCCGGTCGGCACGTCGTCGGTGATCAACACGATCATCTGGGCGCTGCTCGCTCCGGTGATCTCGGTGGTCATCGGCCTCGCCTACGCCGTCTTCATCGACAGGGCTCGCGGCGAGAAGTTCCTCAAGGTGCTGGTCTTCATGCCGGTGGCGATCTCGTTCGTCGGCGCCGGCATCATCTGGAAGTTCATGTACGACGCCCGGCAGGGTGACCAGATCGGTCTCCTCAACGCGATCGTGACCGCTTTCGGCGGCGACCCCGTGCAGTGGCTGGCGATCAAGCCGATCCTCAACACGCTGATGCTGCTCATCGTGTTCATCTGGACCCAGACCGGTTTCGCCATGGTCATCCTCTCGGCCGCGATCAAGGCCGTGCCGGTCGAGCAGATGGAGGCGGCCGAGCTCGACGGCACGAACGCCTGGCAGCGCTTCCGCAACGTGACCGTGCCCGGCATCCGGTCGTCGCTGATCGTCGTGCTCACGACCATCACGATCGCCTCCCTGAAGGTGTACGACATCGTCGCCGTGATGACCGGCGGACGGGATGAGACCAGCGTCCTCGGCTTCGAGATGGTCAACCAGCAGCAGCGGTTCCAGAGCTATGGGCACTCGTCGGCGCTCGCCGTCGTGCTGTTCCTGTTCGTGTTGCCGCTGATCATCTACAACGCCCGATCGATGGCCAAGCAGAGGGAGATCCGCTGATGAGCGCAACGCAGGCCACCGTCGTGGACAACCGCACCAAGCGCCAGGTGGCGCGGGACACGCGCCGCAACGAGGCGACCGCCCACAAGAAGCTCACCTCGAAGGGGGCGACGATCGCGGCCGCGGTCATCGCGCTCTTCTGGACGATCCCGACCTTCGGCCTCTTCGTGACGTCGTTCCGCCCGGGCGCCGACACGCAGAACAGCGGCTGGTGGACGGTCTTCTCCAACCCGGAGTTCACGTTCGACAACTACGTGCAGGCGTGGAACTCGGGCGGCACCTCGACGACTCTCGCGACGGCGTTCATCAACTCGCTGGCGATCACGATCCCGGCGACCGTGTTCCCGATCGTGATGGCGTCGCTCGCCGCGTACGCGTTCGCATGGATCGACTTCAAGGGTCGGAACATGCTCTTCATCTTCGTGTTCGCGCTGCAGATCGTGCCGCTGCAGATGGCCCTCGTGCCGCTGCTGAGCCTGTTCTCGGATGGGCTGACGATCAACGACGTGCCGATCTTCCCCGGATTCGGCCTGAACGAGGTGCAGTACAGCTTCGCGCGCGTCTGGATCGCGCACGCGATCTTCGCTCTGCCGCTCGCGACGTTCATGCTCCACAACTTCATCTCCGAGATCCCGGGCGAGATCATCGAGGCGGCGCGCGTGGACGGGGCCGGGCACGGACAGGTGTTCTTCCGCATCATCCTGCCGCTCGCTGCTCCGGCGATCGCCTCCTTCGCGATCTTCCAGTTCCTCTGGGTGTGGAACGACCTGCTGGTCGCGACGATCTTCGCCTCGCCCGGCGCCCTGCCGATCACCCAGGCGCTGAACTCGCTCTCCGGAACCTGGGGGAACAAGTGGTTCCTGCAGTCGGCGGGAACGTTCATCTCGATCATCGTCCCGCTGATCGTGTTCTTCGCCCTGCAGCGCTTCTTCGTGCGCGGCCTGCTGGCCGGCGCGACGAAGGGCTGACCCTTCGACAGGCTCAGGGACCCAGGTTTCCGGGTCGCTGAGCCTGTCGGAGCGCGGGTGAAACACAGCCCCGGTGGCCGGAGCCCGCGCCGTACCCTGAACAGATGAAGTATGCGGACTCCATCGTCGACCTCGTCGGCGACACCCCCCTGGTGAAGCTCCAGCACGTCACCGAGGGCATCGCGTGCACGGTGCTCGTGAAGCTCGAGTACCTGAACCCCGGGGGGTCGGCGAAGGACCGGATCGCCGCGCGCATCATCGACGCCGCCGAGGCCGCGGGCGATCTGCAGCCGGGCGGGACGATCGTCGAGCCCACGAGCGGCAACACCGGGGTCGGGCTCGCCCTCGTGGCCCAGCAGCGTGGCTACCGGTGCGTCTTCGTGCTCCCGGACAAGGTGGGCGAGGACAAGATCGACGTGCTCCGTGCCTACGGCGCGGAGGTCGTCGTGACCCCGACCTCCGTCCCGGCGGACAGCCCGGAGTCGTACTACAGCGTGAGCGACCGCCTGGCACGCGAGATCCCCGGGGCCTTCAAGCCGAACCAGTACGAGAACCCGAACGGGCCGCGCAGCCACTACGAGACGACGGGACCGGAGATCTGGCGCGACACCGACGGGCGCGTGACCCACTTCGTCGCCGGCGTGGGGACGGGCGGCACCATCACCGGCACCGGGCGCTACCTGCGCGAGGTGTCCGACGACGCGGTGCGCATCGTCGGCGTCGACCCCGAGGGCAGCGTCTACAGTGGCGGCACCGGCCGTCCCTACCTCGTCGAGGGCGTGGGCGAGGACATCTGGCCTGGTGCCTACGATCCCGCCGTCCCGCACGAGATCGTCGCGGTCGGCGATGCGGAGTCGTTCGCGATGACGCGGCGCCTGGCCCGCGAGGAGGGCATCCTCGTCGGGGGCTCCAGCGGCATGGCCGTCGTCGGGGCGCTGCGGGTGGCGAAGGAGCTGCCGGCGGACGCGGTCATGGTCGTGCTCCTGCCCGACGGCGGGCGCGGCTACCTCGGCAAGATCTTCAACGACGGGTGGATGCGCTCCTACGGGTTCAGCGAGGTGGAGGAGGGGGAGACGGTCGCGGATGTGCTCGCGGCCCGGTCCTCCCGTCACGGCCTTCCCGACCTCGTGCACGCGCATCCCACCGACACGGTGCTCGAGGCGATAGGCATGATGACGGAGTACGAGGTGTCGCAGCTCGTCGTCCTCAGCGCGGAGCCGCCCGTGATGATGGGCGAGGTCGTGGGCACCGTCGACGAGAAGGGACTGCTCGACCTGCTCTTCCGCGGCGAGGCCGAGCCGAGCGATGCCCTCGGCGCGCACGTGGGGGAGCGGCTGCCGCTCATCGGCATCCACGCGTCGGTCGCGCAGGCACGGGCCGCGCTCGCCGACGCCGACGCCCTCCTCGTCACCGAGGACGGCAAGCCGCACACCGTGCTGACCCGACAGGACCTGCTCGGCTACCTCTCCCGGTGACGCGGGACGTAACAGGCCGGGGCCCGTCGGAGGGCCCGGACGTAGGCTGAGAGCATGTCCGACCACGACCACGCCTTCGCCACACGAGCCATCCACGCCGGACAGGCGCCCGACCCGATCACCGGGGCGATCATCCCGCCGATCTACCAGTCGTCGACGCACGTGCAGGACGGCATCGGCGGCTTCCGGGACGGCTACGAGTACAACCGCGCGGGCAACCCGACGCGCTCCTCGCTGGAGACGCAGCTCGCCGCACTCGAGGGCGGGGTCGGGGCGCTGTCGTTCGCGTCCGGTCTCGCGGCCGAGGACGCGCTGCTGCGCGGCATCCTCAAGCCGGGCGACCACGTGCTCCTCGGAAACGACGTCTACGGCGGCACCTACCGCCTGCTCACGAAGGTGCTCGCGCCCTGGGGGATCGACACGACCACGGTCGAGCTCTCCGACGTCGACGTGATCCGGGCGGCCATCCGTCCCGAGACGCGCATCGTGTGGCTGGAGACGCCGAGCAACCCGCTGCTGAAGGTCGTCGACATCGCGCTCATCGTCGAGGTGGCGCACGCGGCCGGTGCCCTCGTCGTGGTGGACAACACGTTCGCCTCGCCGGCTCTGCAGCAGCCGCTCGCGCTCGGCGCCGACCTCGTCGTGCACTCGACGACGAAGTACCTGGGCGGGCACTCCGACGTGCTGGGCGGCGCCGTCGTCTTCGGTGACGACCGCTTCGTCGAGGCCGTGAAGTTCCAGCAGTTCGCGGTGGGCGCGGTCTCGGCGCCTCTGGACGCCTGGCTGACGACCCGCGGCATCAAGACCCTCGCGGTGCGGGTGCGCCAGCACTCCGAGAACGCGCAGGCCATCGCCGAATGGGCCCAGGCGCGGCCGGAGTTCGCCCAGGTGTTCTATCCCGGCCTCCCGTCGCACCCCGGTCACGAGATCGCGGCACGGCAGATGAGCGGCTTCGGCGGGATGCTGTCGCTCGGCCTCGCCGCAGGTGCGGACGCCGCCCGGGCCTTCGCCGAGAGCACGCGCGTGTTCCAGCTCGCCGAGTCGCTCGGCGGCGTGGAGTCGCTCATCGGCTACCCGCCGGAGATGACCCACGCGTCGGTCCGCGGCACCGAGCTCGCGGTGCCGGAGAACGTCGTGCGCCTCTCGGTCGGCATCGAGGACGTGGCCGACCTCATCGCGGACCTCGAGGAGGGGCTCGCCCGCATCGCCCGCTGACCGGCACGCCGACCCGCGATCGCGGGGGCGTCCGTCACAATGGGACGATGAATCGACGGATGCTGCTGTGGTGGGGCGTCGCCTGCCTCCTCCTGGCCACTGCCCTCGGCGCTCTCGTCGTCTTCGTGTATCCGCAGACGCCGGGGCTCGACCAGTGGTGGAACGACACCATCGCCGCCGTCCGCGCGGACTGGATGCTGAGCTTCGCCCTCGCGCTGAACTGGATCGGCGGCGGCTGGGTCGCCATCCTCGCCGTTCCGCTGCTGACGATCCTGCTCCTGCTTCTGCTGCGCCGGTGGCGGGGGGCGCTGTTCGCCGCGTTGTGCTTCCTCGTCAGCGCCGGTGCCGTCCAGCTCCTGAAGAACGTCTTCGGCCGCGCTCGGCCGCACGACATGCTCGTCGTGAGCGACTACGGTTCCTTCCCGTCGGGGCACACCGCGAACGCGGCGACCATCGCTCTCGTGCTCTGGGTGCTCTTCCCGCGGGTGTGGGTGGCGATCGTGGGTGCCGCGTGGATCGTGCTCATGGCGCTCTCGCGCACCTTCCTGTCGGTGCACTGGGCGACGGACACGGTCGGCGGGGCGTTCGTCGGTGCCGGCGTCGTCCTCGTGCTCGCGGCCTGGCTGGTGCCGTGGGTGCGACGCGATGTCGAGGCGACCGCCCGCGCCGATAGGCTGAGCGGAACCTGACCCGTCCGAGGAGACCCCGTGTCGCGCATCCGTCCCTACCGTCCGACCGATCGCCCGGCGATGTTCGAGATCTGCCTGCGGACGGCCGACGCCGGGGGAGACGCCACCGGGGTGCTGTCCGATGACGAGCTGTGGGGGAACCTCTTCGCGGTGCCGTACGTCGAGCGGCACCCGGACCTCGCCTGGGTCGTGGAGGCGGAGGACGGGCGCACCATCGGCTACATCGTCGCCACCGATGACACCGACGCCTTCTACGCCTGGTTCCGCGACGAATGGTGGCCCGGCCTGCACGCGCGCTATCCGCGATCGGCGGACCCGCAGACGCGTGAGGAGAAGCTGATCGAGTACGGCTACACGCGGGAGCCGGGGGTCGAGCCGCACGCTGCGGAGTACCCGGCGCATCTGCACATCGACCTGCTGCCGGAGACCCAGGGGCAGGGGCTCGGTCGGGGCCTCATCGAGACGCTCTTCGTCGAGCTGCGTCGGCGCGGTGTCCCGGCGCTGCACCTCGGCATGGACCCCGCGAACTCCGGCGCGGCCGCGTTCTACGAGCGGCTCGGCATGACCGTGCTCCCGTCCGCGCCCGGTGGCCTGACGTACGGGGTGCGCTTCGACGGCTGACGCCGCCCGAGACGAGAGAAGACCTCCGCGATGCGGAGGTCTTCTTCGTCTGTGGCGGTGACGGCGGGATTCGAACCCGCGGTTGCTTGCACAACACACGCTTTCCAAGCGTGCTCCTTCGGCCGCTCGGACACGTCACCAGGGAACAACCTGTCCATCCTATCCGATCTCCCGGGGGCCTCGTGACATACCGGCGATCCAGCTCTACGGCCGCGAAAGCTGTTATATTGCACGTCAAAAGAGGGCTCTATATCTTCATATGAAGACGCAAACGCGTCAGGCGGATCCGGTTCTCTGGGGGGATCATGGGGACGAGTGCGACGACGGCACGGCACGACGAAGGGGCGACGGGGGAAGACCCGCTCCTCGGGCCGCAGGCCCTGCGGGCGTGGGTGACGGGCGGGCATGCGGCACGCGGTCGCGTGTTCCTGCGCGAGGCGGAGACCGGGGCTGAGGCCGTCACGGCTGCGGCCGACCCCGAGGACGTGATCCTCGAGCCCGCGGGATCCGTGCCCCGGCACGGGGCGGCTCGTGCGGTCGGCTACGGCGGGCGGCTCGCCGACCTCGGCGATGAGCTCTTCCTCGGGGAGCGCGGCGTCGAGCTCCAGGACTACATCGCGGCCTCCTTCGTCCAGATCGTCGGACCGACGGTCATGCGCTTCTTCGACGAGGCGAGCTGGCGTGCCTTCCTCGACGACGCCGACCTCGCTCGCGGCACCGGGGTCTTCGCCGCCGCGATGCTCGACCCCCGGGTGCTGCTGGCGGATCGCTCCGCTCTCGCGCGGCCGCAGGAGGTGCAGACTCCGCGCGCCCTCCGCATCGACGCGGACGGGAGAGTGCATCTCGGGCTGCAGGGAGAGGCGGTCGGCCACGTGGACGACCTTCCCGCCGCTCTCGGACGGGCCCGCCCGCGGGCGTCGGCGCTGGGCGGCGTGCCCGGCTCGGCCGACCTCGTCGCCGAACTCGACACCCGGCCGTGGCTCCGCCGATACCTGGACGCCGCCGATCTCCGGAAGATGCTCCGCCTGCCGAACGGCGCTGCTCGGATCGCGGGCTTCGGATGGACGCTCCTCGACGACGAGCTCGCGGATGCGGAGCCTCCGACCGACGACCCGTTCCTGCTCGACACCGCCGAGGGGTTCCTGCTCGCCGATGTCCGGACGCTCCGCCGGCACCTCCTGTCCCCGCTGACCGCTGCGGTGGTCGACGCGATCCAGACCTCCGGCACACGCGGGCGAGCGGCGGCGCGGGTGGCCCGCGCCTGCGGCGTTCCTGACGCCCACGCTCGCCGGCTCTGTCTCGACGCCTTCACGGCGCTCGGCGTCCACCTCGGTGCTCCCATCGAGGACGCCTCGCAGGACGGTGTGCGATGAACGCGCCGCACGCGCTGTGGACGTCGATGCTCCCCGCCGACACCGCCTTCTCTCCGGATCGGGTAGCGGTCGGCGCCTCCGGGCATCGCCTCTTCTACGCCGACGGCTCCGACCGCCTCTGCGCGACCAGCGGGCTGTGGAACGTGCCCCTCGGCTTCGGCAACCCGGCGGTGACCGAGGCCGTGAGCAGGGCGACGCGCGACGCCTCCTACCTCTCGCTGTTCCGCGCCCCGCACCGGTACGCCGAGGACGCCGCCGATGCCCTCATCGCCCTCGCGGGCTCCGACCGCTACCGGCGGGTGATCTTCTCCACCTCCGGCGGGGCGGCCAACGACGCCGCCATGAAGCTCGCCCGGCAGTACTGGGCGCAGCAGAGCGCCGGGTCGCGGTCGCTCGTCGTCGGCCTGCGCGGCAGCTACCACGGCACGATGTACGGCAGCCACGTACTGAGCGGTGACGACCTGCTGCAGTCGGTCTACGGCGTCGACCGGCGCACGGTGCGGCACGTGTCGCACGCCGACGACGGGGAGGAGCTCGCCGCGCTGCTAGAACGCGAAGGCTCCCGCGTCGCCTCCGTCGTCGTGGAGCCCGTCCTCGGCAGCGGCGCTCACGCGCTGTCCACCACCTTCGTCCAGCGCCTGCTGGAGCTGAGGGAGCGGCATGGGTTCCTGCTGGTGGCAGACGAGGTCGCGACCGGTTTCGGGCGCACCGGTGCGATGTTCGCCACCGACCGCTGGGCGGCCGCACCGGACATCCTCCTCGTGTCGAAGGCGCTGACGAACGGCGCGATGGGGG
This sequence comes from Microbacterium sp. LCT-H2, assembly GCF_001866135.1. Taxonomy (GTDB): domain Bacteria; phylum Actinomycetota; class Actinomycetes; order Actinomycetales; family Microbacteriaceae; genus Microbacterium. The sequence continues at coordinate 154,649 of NZ_MODW01000003.1, read as the reverse complement.
CTGCCGCGCTCCTCGTCGGCGACCGCATCGCGACGGCGTTCGTGCGCGGCGGGTGGACGTTCGTCCACGGGGAGACGCAGGCGGGCACGCCCGCCTGCGCGGCTGCGGTCCTCGCCGTGATCGACGAACTCCGTCGTATCGACGTCGAGGCCACCACGCAGGCCCTGGCGCCGACGCTGCACCGCCTCGCGCGGACCTGGCAGGAGGAAGGGATCGTCTCCGACGTCACCGGCAGCGGCTGCTTCGTCGGGGTGGGGCTCCGCCGCCCGGACGGGTCCCCGCTCTCTGGGACCGACGTCCTGGAGGTGGTGTCCGCCATCGCCGACAGCGGCGTCGTGGTGCACCCCGGTCCGAGCTCCTTCCAGCTCATCCCCGGCTACGGCTTCACCGCCGCGGAGGTGTCCGAGACCGACCGGGCCGTCCGGGCCGGCCTTGCGCACGTGCAGGAGGCCGCGGCATGACCGCGCCGTACGCCGCGCACGTCCCCACGCTGTGGCACGGGCCGCGCGCACCGGAGGCGACGGCGCGTCTGACGGCCGGACGCGACACGCTGGTGATCGCCGACGCGGCCGTCGCGCACGCCTTTCCCGCCGCAGCGTCGGCCCGGACGATGACCGTGGAGGCCTCGGCGGTGGACGAGCTCGGCATCCTCCTGATCGCCGAGGAGATCGTCCGGCGACCGCCCGAGGTCATCGTGGCCGTCGGCGGCGGAAGCGTCCTCGATGCGAGTAAGATCGCGGCCCTCGCGCTCAGCCCCGGACGCCTCCTGGACTTCGCCCTGCGGCACGCGGCGACCGCGGCGCTCACGATCCTGCCCGACGCGCCCCCGCCGGTCGACATCATCGCCCTGCCGACGACGCTCGGCACGTCCTCCGAGACGAACAGCGTCGCCATCCTCCGGAACCGCCGCGGGACCCGGCTCCTCGTCGGTCGCCCGCTGCGCCCCCGCCACGCCGTCCTCGATCCCGAACGGCTCGCCACGCTCACCCCCGCGGCTGTCCGGGAGGGCGCGCTGGAGGCCTTCCTCCGGGTGGCCGGCGCCTCGACGAGTCCGCGGACCGAGCGGGCCGAGCGCGACGCGCGGATCCTCGGTCGGGCGCTGCTCGAGGCGGCCGCGGGGGACGCGATGTCGACGACGGGACGCCTGCGCCTGGCACGCCTGAGTGCCGCCACCCAGCGCACGGCTGCCCTTCGCGGCCCCGATCCGTACAGCGCCCGCCACTGGTATCTCGCGAACGAGGTCGCCTTCCATCTCGGCGTCCGCAAGATGACGGCCACGGCGGCGGTCATCGCCGCCGTCTGGCGGCGGATCGGTGCGGGCGATCCGCGCTGGGGCGACCGCACCAGCCTCGATGCCTTCTGGGCCGTCGTCGCAGCGGAGACAGCGCTGCCTCGTGACCCGGCAGCCGGCATCGCCGTCGTCGTTGATCAGGGAGGGCTCCCGTCACCGCCGCGCCCGAGCGCACGGGAGATCGACCGGATCGCCGCCGCCGTGGAGACCGCGTGGGGGGATCACCGCCCCATGCTGCGCGGTATCCGTGCTGCGGACGTCCGCGACGTGCTCCACGACTCCCGGTGGAGCACGTCTCCGGTCGGCGACCGCCGGCCCCGAGCCGTGGAGAGGAGGTGACGGGAATGAACGAAAGCACGGAGACGAGCATCCGATTCCAGGAGCTCGACCCGATGGAGGCCCCCAGTTGGGACAGCTTCTACCAGGGCGTGATCGGTGCGCTGGTCCTCATCGGGATCGGTGCGGCGGCCGCCACGTGATGTCGACCGGAAGCACCGGATCACAGAAAGGAAGGAGGGACACATGACCGCAGCACTGCCGACGCTCGAGTTCACGGAACTCGACGCCATGGATGCGCCGGGCGATGCCGACGACTACATCCGCGGTTTCGCCGTGGGCGTGATCATCGGAATTCTCGCTCTGACCTAGGAGGTGCACGTTGCAGACCACGTCGCTGGAGTTCCTGGAACTCGAACAGATCGACACCCCGCTCGAGTGGTGGGAGCACGCGAGCTACATCATCGCGATCATCGGCGGAGCCGCCGCCATCGCGACCTGACCGAGGGTGCGGGCGGGACCACCCGCCCGCACTCCCCGACCATCCATCCGAGGAGAGGCGATGCACGGATGACGTCCCTGATCACCGAGACCGTGGCGGCACGGCTCGACCTCGTCGGCGCGACCGCCATTGAACAGGACCTGTATGCCGGGGCCGGTACCGACTTCTACGACCGGCTCGTCGGCCCGGACCGGGCGGAGATCCGCGAAGTCCTGGCACTCGCGCGCGCGGTCCCCGGTCCCGTCCTCGACCTCGCCGCAGGAAGCGGCCGCCTGACGATCCCGCTCGCTCGCTCCGGGCATCGCGTCACGGCGGTCGATCTCTCCGCGGACATGCTCGCGCGCCTCCGCGGCGCCGTTCCGCCCAAGGCGACGGTCGAGTGCATCATGGCGGACATCCGCGACCTCGCACTCGCCGGGCACTTCGGTCTCGTCGTCCTCGGGGCGACCTCGATCACGCTGCTCGACCGCGAGGGCCGTTCGCGGCTCTACGCGGGCGTCCGGCGTCATCTCACCGCGACCGGTGTCTTCGCCCTCACCGTCGCGGACGGCGCCTCGGCGGTCAGTCTCGGCCTGGCGACCGATCGCGAGATCACCGTCCCGGGCGGCGCAGGGGAGGAGCCCTACCTCTTCGCGCAGCAGATCGAGAACGACGGTGCCGTGCGGGTGGTCAACTGGGTCCGCCTCGCGGACATCGCCCCGCGCGCGGAGGTGCCCGTCCTCACCAGCCGCCTGCACGTGCTGTGCCCCGAGGTCCTCGCGGGCGAGCTCGTGGCCGCGGGGTTCACGGCGCCGGAGAGGTCTGCCGTGCGGACGCCGGCGGGCGTGGAGATCCTGCTCCTCACGACCTCCCTCGCCGGGGATGGAAGGGGCGGGCGATGACGACGGCAGGACCTCGACCCGGACGGCGTCGCCGCGGGGACGGTCGCGCGTCCCTCACGGCGCACTCGTGCCCGTCTCTCGCCGCCGGCGTCGCGTTCGAGCCGACGGCGGAGGGATCCGGGTGGCTCGCCACCGTCCAGGGCGTGCCGACCGCCCGGCTGTCCCGAGCGGTGGTCGACCTCTTGACGGCGATGGACGGCCGCACCCCCGTCTCGGCGTTGCAGACGCGCTTCGCCCCGGGGGAGACAGACGAGGAGGTGCTGCGACTGGTGGCGCGCTTCCGTGACAACGGACTCCTGGACGGGGGCGCATCTCGGCCGCCCGGTCGTGTCGCCTATCGGCCGCCGTTCACCGTGCAGTTCGCGACCCTCCGCGCTCCCGCGCTCTTCGCCCGTCTCGACCGTCTGGTCGTCCCCGTCCCGGGTCGCGGGGTCCTCGTGGCCGTCGTCGCGGTGCTCGCTGCCGGGTTCATCGCCGCAGTCCTGCTCGCCGGCGAGCTGGGGGCCGTGCTCGCCCGTCCTGTCCCCCTCGCCGGCTTCACGCTCGCCGTCGTGGCGCTCGGCCTCGCGACGCTGCTGCACGAGGCCGCGCACGGTCTCACCCTCACCCGGCTGGGCGGCCGACCGCGACGCGCCGGGTTCATGCTGCTGTACCTGACACCCGCCTTCTTCGTCGACGTCACGGACGGCTGGCGGCTCCCCGACCGCCGGCACCGGGTGGCGATCGCGCTCGCCGGTCCGGCCGTCCACGCCACTGTGGCGGCGGTGGCGATGGTGGTCGCTCTCGCCCTGCCGTCGTCGGTGGCCAGGGAGACGCTGCTGCTCCTCGCGATCTCCTGTACGGTCGTGGTGCTCGTGAACCTGATCCCCTTCGTGCGCTTCGACGGGTACCTCGCCCTGATGAGCGCCCTCGACGAGCCGAATCTGCGGGGGAGGACGGTACGCGACGGTGCGGCCTTCCTCGCCCGCCTCCTGTTCGGGGCGCCGCGGCAGCCTCGGGCGCTGGAGCGGTGGTGGAGCGTGCCCTTCGGCCTCTGCTGCCTGGGGGCTCCGGTCGTCCTGGTGCTGTTCGCGGTCGTCCGGGCTGCCCAGCTGCTCGCCGGGGGCGGTCCGGCGGCGAGCCTCCTCGTGCTCGCCCTCGAGGTCGTCGTGGTCGCGGTGGGTGTCGCCCTCCTGGCGCGCGCTCTGCTCCGGGTGCGGCGATCCGGTGTCTCGCGGTCCCGCCTTGCCGGGGTGACCGCCGCGCTCGCGCTCGGGATCGGGGCCGCCGGCCTCCTCATCCCGGTCCCGACGGCCGCGACGCTGGGGTTCTCCGTGGATGACGGCCGCGTGGTCCTGGTGCACGGCGGCCGGGACACCGGCATCGACCTCCCGGACGGTGCACCGGTGGTCCTGTCGACGCGGGGCATCCTCGCGAATGAGTACCGCGGCGTGGGGACGATGCGGACCCGCCCGGCGACGAAGACCGAGGTGCCGATCGAGGCGCTCTTCCCGGTCAGGATGCCCGGGGCCTCGGTCGCGGTGACGGTGGTGGCGGAGGCGGAGATGACGGGGGAGCGGAGTGCCCTGCCCGCAGCCGGACAGGCGCGCGTCGACCTCGGCACGACCCCGCTCTGGCAGGCGATCTGGGCGACGGTCGCGTCGCCGCTGGCAGCTCTCACGAGCGAGAAGGAGAGAGGATGACCATGAAGCAGCACGCCATCGAGGTGCACGGTCTCACGAAGAGGTACGGGCGCCGCACCGCCGTCGAAGACCTGTCGTTCGCGGTGCCCCGCGGCGCGATCGTCGGGCTTCTCGGCCCGAACGGCGCGGGGAAGTCGACGACGCTGCGTGCGATCGTCGGACTCGTGCGGCCGACCGGCGGCGAGGCCATCGTCGACGGGGTGCCGTTCGGGGCACTGGACAACCCGGCGGCGCACGTCGGCGTCCACATGGACGGGTTCGGCTTCGAGCCCGGCATCTCGGGGCGACGGCACCTGGAGATCTGCCGGCTCGCCGCCGGGATGCCCCGCGACCGCGTCGACGAGGTGCTGGACGAGGTGGGCCTCGCCGCCGATGCGCGCCGCCGCGTGAAGACCTACTCGACGGGGATGGCGCAGCGACTGGGCCTGGCCGCGGCGCTGATCGGTGCGCCGCGGACGCTCATCCTCGACGAGCCGGCGAACGGTCTGGATCCCGACGGCATCCGGTGGCTGCGCCGGTTCCTCCGCGGCTTCGCCGAACGCGGCGGCACGGTGCTCGTCTCCAGCCATCAGCTCCCGGAGCTCGAGCAGGTCGTCGACGAGGTGGTCGTCATCAAACGCCGCGCGCTCTTCGCCGGGAGGCTGGACGACCTCGTCACGGGTGGGGTCGACTCGCTCGAGAGCCGGTACTTCGATCTCGTCGAAGGAGCGCCCGCGTGAGCGGCGTGATCCGTGGCGAGCTGCTGCGCGCGGTGAGCGGGCTGTCGATCCTGGCCGTGTACCTCGTCGCGGTCCTCATGCCGGCCTTCGTGCTCTTCTCCGACGGCTCCCGTCTCGCGGTGGACGGACTTGACGCGGGCACGGCGACGGCCCGGCTGCTGGAGCCGCTCGCGTGGTCGGTCATCTCCGCGGCGTTCGTCGGCGCGTACCCGGTGACGCGGGAGTACTACTACGGCTCCATGGACCGGACGCTCACGACGGTCGGGTTCCGCCGCGCCTTCCCCGGGAAGCTGGTCGCCGGCGTCCTCGTCGCCCTCGCGCTCGCGATGGTCGTCGTCCTGCTGTGGATGCTCGGCATCTCGTTCTTCCTGGCTCGGCACGGGCTCGCTCTCGTGCTCACCGCGGACGCGGGGCGCATCGTCGCCGGGGCCCTGCTCGGCGCGGTCCTCGGTGCCCTCATCGGCGGCGCGATCGGCTGGATCACCCGGAACTACTACGCGACGGCGATCATCGTCCTCGTCTTCCCGATGGCACTGGAGTTCGCGATGCTGCGGACGGCGCCCGAGGTCGCGCGGTTCTCGCCGGGAATGGCCATCGCGGCGTTGAGCGTGCCGGAGTACCAGGGCCGACTGCTCGCCTTCGCGCCCGCCCTCGCCATCGGGATCACGTGGGCGGTCGGCCTCGTCGTGCTCGCGGCCGTCCGGGGACGCCGGAGCCTCGCATGATCGGTCGGGCGCTGCGCGCGCAGGCGCGCGGGGCCGTCGGGGACGTCGTCCTCCTCGGCATGGCGCTGGCGGCGCTCGTGCTGTCCCTCTCCCTCGCCGCCGGCATCCCGGCGGATCTCGCCGACGCTCCGCCGGCAGCCCGGGAAGAGCTCGTCGCCCCCTTCGACGCGGTGCTCGCGACCTACGCCGGCATCCTCGCGGCCGTCTACGGCTCCTTCCGCTACACGATCGACCGACGGGACGGCGTCGTCGCGCAGCGGCTGATGCTGGAGTCCCGACGGGTGATGCTCGTCGCGCGGGTGCCCGCCGCGGCGCTCGGCGGCGCGGTCGTCGCGGGCGCCGCGGTGGTCGGCGGTCGCACGGCGCTGCTCGTCACCATGGGCGGCGTGCCCGTGCACGGGTCCGCCGTCGCGTCGGCTGTCGCCCTCGGTGCGTCCGCGGCTCTATGGGGTCTGGGCGTCGGCATCGTCGTGCAGGCGCATCTCGCGGCGCTGTTCGTCGCCGCGCTCACGATGGGGTTCGGGATGCTCGTCGCGCTGTTCTGGAGCGCGGGCGCCGCGTACCTGCCTCTCCCGGCCCTGCTCGACGCCTTCCGGTTCGACGTGTCCGTCATCGGCATTCCGGCGGATCGAGGCCTCGGACCCGCGGCGGTGCCGATCGCGGCAGGCTGGGTCCTGCTCGCGGTGGGCGCGGGGGCGGCCGTGTTCCTGCGGCGGGACGTGTCGTAGGGTTCCCGGCGGCGACGTAGGATTCCTGGGTGGCCACCCCCAAGATCGTCCTCTTCTACGCGTTCACGCCGCTCGCCGACCCGGAGGCCATCCGCGTCTGGCAGCGTGACCTCGGCGAGGCGCTGGGGCTGCGCGGACGGCTGCTGATCTCGGCACACGGCATCAACGGAACCCTGGGCGGCGACCTCCCGGCGCTGAAGAAGTGGGCACGCTCGTTCCGCTCCTATGCGCCCTTCCGCGACGCTGACATCAAGTGGAGCGAGGGCACCGGACTCGACGCGGCGGGCCGCAGCCTCGACTTCCCGAAGCTGAGCGTGAAGGTGCGCGACGAGATCGTGTCTTTCGGTGCCTCGGACGAGCTCCGTGTCGACGCGGACGGCGTCGTCGGCGGAGGCGCGCGGCTCACCCCCGACCAGCTGCACGCCCTGGTCGCCGAACGGGGGGACGAGGTCGTCTTCTTCGACGGCCGGAACGCGCTGGAGGCCGAGATCGGACGCTTCCGCGGCGCCGTCGTGCCGGACACCGAGACTACCAGGGACTTCGTGCGTCTGCTCGACTCCGGCGCCTACGACGATCTGAAGGGCAAGCCCGTCGTCACGTACTGCACCGGGGGCATTCGCTGCGAGGTGCTCTCGAGCCTCATGGTCTCCCGCGGATTCGGCGAGGTCTATCAACTCGAGGGCGGCATCGTCCGCTACGGCGAGACCTATGGAGACGACGGTCTCTGGGACGGATCGCTCTACGTCTTCGATGGGCGAGGGTCCGTCGACTTCTCCGATCACGCGCGCGTCATCGGCGTGTGCGCAGGGTGCGGTGCGGCGACCAAACGCACCGCGAACTGCCCCGACCTCTCATGCCGGATGCAGTTCGTGGTCTGCGCGGACTGCGACGCGGTCGCCTGCCCGACGCACGCGGAGCCGTCCGCCGCGCACCTCTGACCGCGGCGCCTGCCGGCCGTCAGACCAGGAGCCGGGAGTCGGAACCCCGCGGCGCATAGAGCGACCGCGGCAACAGCAGCGCCTCGGCCCGAGTTCCTCCGGCGACGTGCGCGCGGAGGCTGACGAGCACGGCCCGCAGGGGGACGGCGAGGTCGTCGGCAGCGGCGGACGATCGTGCGTAGTTCGCGCGCTCCACCGCCCTGACCAACCGGCCCAACGCGGCCTCGTCCGCACCTGCCTCCCTGACGAGCCCTGCGGCACGCAACCGCGGGCTCTCCGCGTCCGAGACGGGGATCCGGAGGTCGATCAGGGTGTCGCGCAGCTCCGCCCACGCCGCGGCGGCGTCTCCGTGGGCGGCGCGACGCATCCGGAGGCGCCGCTCGAGGAGCCGGACGACGGCGGGCAGGAGGAGCACGATCACCACGCCGAGTGTCGTGAGGAGGACCGGCGTCGGGTCGAGCCGGCGCAGCTCCCCGGAGTCCGAGGAGCCGGCATCGGCGTCCCTCCGGTCGACCTCAGGGCCCGATGTCTCCTCGGTCTGAGGCGCCGTCGTCGGCGCCGGGGTGGTCGGGCTGCCGTCGGTCCCCCCTCCGGTGATCCCCGCACGGAAAGCCGTGGGGACGCCGAGCGAGGCGGTCGGCTCGAACGGCACCCAGCCGATCCCGGGGAACAGCACCTCGGGCCACGAATGCAGCTGGTCGCTCGACACCGAGAAGATCGACTCGTCTCCGCGCTTCTCGTCGGTCGGAGCCCCCGGGAGGTACCCCACCACGATGCGCACCTGCATTCCCAGGCTTTCGGCCATGAGAGCGAAGGAGCCCGCGAAGTGCACGCAGTACCCGGACCGCTCTTCGAGGAAACGGGCCACCGCGTCGGCGCCGGTGCCGTCGAACCCCTCGTCGACGGGCGTCTCCAGCGAGTACTCGAACTCCGACCGGAACCAGTCCTGCAGGGCGATGAGGCGGTCGTAGTCGGTCTCCTCGTCCGCGGTGACCTCGGTCGCCAGTTGCGAGATGATTCCGGGCAGCTCCACCTCTTCGCCCTCCGCGTCGTCGCGGGGCGGGGCCGCCTCCGTCGCGCGGATCTGCTCCAGCGTCGGCGTCACCCGAAGCGAGGTCACGGTGTAGTCGTTGCCGACCGCATCGGCGCGGCGGGAGAACAGGGTGCGGTTCTCGGGCGAGACGCGCCATGCAGCGCTGAGTCCCTGCACGTCGGTGGCGGGGTAGGGCAGCGGCAGCCAGGAACTCGACATGCGCAGCACTCGGATCGAGGTCGTCTGCTCGGCGGTGGTGATGTCGTCCCCCCACTCCGGTTCGCCGAAGCCGTCGACCTGAGACTGCAGATCGCCACGATCGGGCTGCCACACGCGGCCGTCGAATCGGGAGAGCGTCGTGAGGCGGAGGTACGGGGCGGCGTCCGCCTTCGCGGCCACGGTCAGCACTTCGACGGGGCTCGGCTGCCGCAGATCGTCGCCCAGCCGCAGCGAGGCATCGACGGTCACACCGACCCCGGTGCCCGTGATGGTCGAGCCGACCGGGAGCAGCGGCGTCACGACGAAGGTGGTCGCGAGGGCGGCGGCGCCCACGGCGACCGCGACCCCGGGCGACGATCGGCGTGGCGACTCCGGATGGCGGCGGGCGGTGAAGTGGAACACGAGGAGGGCCACGACGGCGGCCACGACGAACCACCCCAGGTTCGGGGCGCCCAGGGTGATGATCATGGGCACCGCGCCGGTGACGCCCATCAGCACGGTCGTGAGCACGGCGGATCGGTTCGCGATGAGGAGATCGAGCAGGATCGCGACGACCGCGAAGCCCGCGCCGAGGGCCGCTGCGAGTCCCGGAGAGGCCTCCAGCGGGGCGGAGCCGAAGACGATCTCCTCCGCTGCCGCCGCAGCCATGACCTGGAACCGGCTCAGCGTCGCGGACGTCGGCACGACCCCTGCGACCGCGGTGTCCCCCGCGAGGAGCAGCGTGAGCACGCCGACCGCCACGACGATCTGCGCCAGGAGGGCCGCCAGCCCGGCGACGCCCTCCGAGCGCCCGCGCAGCAGGTGACGCACGAGCGCGCCGACCCCCACGACCGCGATGATGACGACGGTCGCGACGAAGGACCAGGTCCCCGGAGCGATGACGGCGGTGAACGGCCACAGCGCCGTGAGTGCGGCGAGCCCGGCGAGGGCCGCAGGCGCGAGCACTCCGGGCGGCGGCTCCTCCCGGTCGCGATGCCAACGTGCGCTCGTGTCGGCGGGGACGGGAGCGGGCTGCGGGCGCTCAGCGCGGAACATCGGCGGCTCCCGTCCGTGCCGACAGGGCGTCGTCCCAGGCGTCCGCCACGTCGACGCCGAGCCGCGTCACCGTCCAGCCGTGGTGGCGGGCGGCGGCCTCCGTTCCCGGAAGCGGATCCGTGCTGAACAGCAGCGGCGCCGCAGCGCCGGCCGGGCGCAGCAGCGCGGCGTCCTCCTCGTCCAGCCGTCCTGTCACGTAGACGAGCGGTCCCGGGGGAGTCCCGCCCAGGAGGGCGACGAGATCGCGTCTCTCACCGCGCGGCATCACCATCGCCAGGGCGACGAGGAGTCCGTCCCGGTCGTCCTCGTGTCCGCGGAGCGCGCCGAGGAGCGTGCCGGCGCTGTCCAGGACATCGACGCTGTACCCCTCCGCTGCGAGGTGGACGGCGGCGGATGCGCACAGGGAGACGGCGGCCTCGAACGCCGGGTCGACGACATCGGTTCCCGGCGCCCAGCCACCGGCAGCGCGGTCGGGCACGACGACCGCGTCCGGGCTCGATTCCTCTTCCTCCTGCCGGACCATGAGCTCGCCGCGGTGTGCCGTGGCCCTCCAGTGGATGCGTCGCATCGAGTCGCCGGGCGCGTAGCCACGGGGCGAGAGGTTGTCGCTGCCCTGGCCGAGACGGGTGGACGAGGTGTGCGCCGTCCCGCCCGCGGCGCCGATCCGCACGGCGAGCGGGGTGAGCGCGAAGACCTCCGGGACGACGGTGACGGTGCGCGTGTCGCCGAACGCCTGCTCGCGCTGGGCGAGACCGAACGGATCGACCGTCCGCAGCACGAGGGGCCCGAGGGGCCAGACGCCGCGGCGCACGCCGGTGACGAGATAGCTGAGCTGGGGTGTGTCCGCGGGGTATTCGCCGCTCGAGTCTCCGGTGACCGCGGGGGGAAGGATGTCGTGCCACAGCCCGTGCGGGACCCGGAGGGCGCGCAACGTGAAGCGGACCGTGACCCGCGAGGTCTCGGACACCGTGAGCAGGTCGGTCGAGATCTGCCGACTGACGGTCCCGGAACGCCGCGGGAGGCGCACGGCGAGGGCGGCGAACAGCGTGAGAGCGCCCAGCAGGATCCCGAGGTACAGGAGGATCCGGGCGCCGAGGACGTTGGCTGCGATCACGCACGCGAGGGCGGCGAGGAACGCACCGGTGCCGCGCGGCGTGAGCAGTCGACGTCGGCGCATGATCGCGTGCTCAGGAACGGGTCGCGACGGGGACGCGGACGCGCTCCGCGATCTGGGTGAGCGCCGCCTCGACCGGCTGCGCGCCCGCACGGTGGGCCCCGCGGGCCGGGAGCAGACGGTGGGCGAACACCGGGATCAGCAGGTCGGTGATGTCGTCCGGGATGACGTAGTCGCGCCCGTCCAGGGCGGCCCAGACCTTCGCGGCGCGGACGAGCTGCAACGTGGCCCGCGGGCTGGCGCCGAGGTGCAGGCTGGGGTCGTTCCGCGTCGCCTGGGCGAGGGAGACGGCGTATTCCTCGAGCGCGGGAGCCACATGCACGGCCCGGGCCCAGGCGATGAGCTGCGAGATCGCGGCGGCGTCCGCGACCGGGGTCACGGTCGCCAGCGGGTTCACGACATCGCGTTGCCGGAGCATGAGGGCCTCGGCCGCGGGGTCGGGGTAGCCCATCGAGATGCGCATCATGAACCGGTCGCGTTGCGCCTCCGGAAGCGCGTAGGTGCCCTCCATCTCCAGCGGGTTCTGCGTGGCGACGACGAGGAACGGGTCGGGGAGCCGGTGGGTGGAGCCGTCGACCGTGACCTGCCCCTCCTCCATGGCCTCCAGGAGTGCGGACTGGGTCTTGGGGGAGGAACGGTTGATCTCGTCGGCGATGACGATGTGGGCGAAGACGGCGCCGCGCTTGAACTCGAACTCGCGATCGACGGGGTTGTAGACCGAGACCCCCGTGACGTCGCCGGGCAGGAGGTCAGGGGTGAACTGGATACGGCGGACGGTGGCGTCGACGGTCGCGGCGAGGGCGCGGGCCAGCATCGTCTTCCCGACGCCGGGCACGTCCTCGATGAGCAGATGGCCTTCGGCGAGCAGGCAGACGAGGGCGCTGCGCACAGCCTCGGGCTTCCCGTCGATCACCTGGCTGATCGAGCCGAGGATGGCCGCGGTCTGGGCGGCGAATCCGTCGGCGTCGATCGCGACCGGGCTCAGGGGGGCGTTCTCTGGCATGCGTTCCCTCTCGTCCGGCGCAACGATGCGCGTGCATCGATCGTACGCTCCGCACACCCTGCGGGACCATGCCGGGCTGCGGTCGTCGGGTCCCGTCGGCGTCGGGTAGAGTGGACGACGGCTCTCCGCGTGGCGGCATCCAGGCCAATTCCCCCAGGGCGGAAACGCAGCAAGGGTAACCGGGCTCTGCTGGGTGCGCGGAGGGTCTTTTCTTTTCCCTGCGTCCAGCCGGCGCCAGGGTGCTCCTGCGAGAATCGAGCGGTGACCGTTCCTCCGTCGGCCAGGCCCGAGCATCCGCTGCGGCGATTCGCGTCGCCCGTGCTGCTGCTCGCGGCCATGTGGGCGGTGCAGTTCGCGGACGCCGTGCTGCCGGGCTCCTTCAGCGGCCTCGGCATCCGTTCGTGGGACCCCGCGGGACTGCTGGGCATCGTCTTCGCCCCGCTGCTACACGCGAGCTGGGCGCATCTGATCGCGAACTCCGTGCCGTTCCTCGTGCTCGGCTGCCTGGTCGCGGTCGAGGGCACGCGGCGGTTCTGGGCGGTCACCGTGATCGTCGCGGTCGTCGGCGGGCTGGGTACCTGGCTCGTGAACGCCCCCGGCACGCTGACGGTCGGCGCCTCCGGACTCGTTTTCGGGTACTTCGGCTACGTGGTGATGCGGGTGTTCGCTCCCGGTCGTGTCTCGCACCGCATCCTCTACGCGGTGATCGCCGTCGTCGTGATCGGCCTGTACGGCGGCACCATGCTGGCCGGGGTGTTCGGCGTCGCGGACCGCGTGTCCTGGCAGGGCCATCTCTTCGGCGCGATCGGGGGCGGTGCGGCCGCGCTCGCCGGACGGCGTCCCGACCGGCGCCGCGCCGTCGGACGATGACGGCCCCGCGCACGAGGGGGACGGCGGGGACGCGGACCACATCGACCCGGCGGCCCGCCGCTTCGCGCGAGGCCACCAACCGACGGCGCCGCGAGGCTCGCCGTCGGGCCGCCCGGCGTGCCCGGCGGAAGCGGATCCTGCAGCGCGTCGCCGTGTCGGCCGCGGTGGTGGCCGCTGTGGCGGTGCTGTTCGTGCTCATCCCCCTGGGGCTGGCGAGGGATCCGGCGCCGGTCTGCCTCGACCGCCCGTCGACCTTCCCCCAGGCGGGCGTCGCCGGATGGAGCGGCGAACAGCTCGAGAACGCCGCGACCATCATCCGCACCGCCGACGAGCTCGGGTTCGCGCGGGACGGCCAGATCCTCGGCGTCATGACCGCGATGGGGGAGAGCAGCCTGCGCAACATCGCCTACGGGGACTGGGAGACGCGCGGCTGGACCAATCCGGATGGATCGCGCACGACGAGCATCGGCCTCTTCCAGCAGCAGGACTGGTGGGGCAGCGCGGAGCAGCGGATGGATCCCGCCACCGCGGCCCGTCTGTTCTTCGAGCGCCTCGGGCGGATCCCCGATTGGCGGTCGATGGCGCCGTCGCACGCGATCCACCGGGTGCAGGTGAACACCGATCGGGACTACTACACGCGGTACCAGGAGGATGCGACGGCCGTCGTCGACGTGCTGTCCGGCCCGTGCGAGTGACGCACACGTTTGTCACGGCAGCGGCCGGGTGCGGTGTCCGGGTGCCCGCCTAAGCTGGAGCCGTGTCGCGGAGCATCTACATCACCTCGGCCGAAGGCCACACCGGGAAGTCGACGATCGCCCTCGGGGTGCTCGACGCGCTGATGCGCGTGTCGCCGCGCGTCGGCGTCTTCCGCCCGATCGCCCGGGCGGTCGCCGAGCGGGACGAGATCCTCGAGCTGCTGCTCGCCCATGACGGCGTCCAGCTCGACTACGAGGACTGCATCGGGGTCACCTACGACGATGTGCGCGCCGATCCGGAGGGCGCGCTGTCGACCATCGTCGCGCGCTTCAAGGCCGTCGAGGCGCAGTGCGACGCCGTCGTGATCGTCGGCAGCGACTACACGGACGTCGCGAGCCCCGCCGAGCTCGGCTTCAACGCCCGGATCGCGGCGAACCTCGGCGCCCCCGTCCTGCTCGTGCTGAGCGGACGGGACCAGCAGCGGCAGGCCGAGCAGCTCGGCACCACGACCGCCCGGGTGCCCGCCGCCGTCGGCCAGATCGCCGCCCTGGCGCTGCCGGAACTCGCCGAGGAGCGCGCGGAGCTGTTCGCGGTGGCCGTGAACAGGGCCGACCCCGACGCGCTCGATGCCATCGTCGACGCGGTGCGGGCCGTCGTCCCCACCGGTACCCCGGTCTGGGCGCTCCCCGAGGATCGCGCGCTCGTCGCGCCGTCCATCCGCGGCATCGTCTCCGCGGTCGACGGGACGCTCCTCAAGGGCGACGAGGATCGCCTGACCGCGGTCGCGCTGTCGATCGTCGTGGCCGGCATGTCGATGGTGAACGTCCTGCCTCGCCTCACCGACGAGGCCGTCGTCGTGATTCCCGCTGACCGCACCGAGGTGCTGCTCGCCGCCCTCCTCGCCGACTCCTCCGGCACGTTCCCGCGGATCGCCGGCATCATCCTCAACGGGCCGTTCCCCCTGCCGGACCCGATCCTCCAGCTGCTCGACGGCTTCGCCTCCTCGGTGCCGATCGTCACCACCGACCTCGGCACCTACGACACGGCGGTACGGGTGATGGGCACCCGCGGCCGCATCTCCGCCGACTCGCGCGGTCGCTACGACCGGGCGCTCGGACTCTTCCAAGCGCATGTCGACGTGGCCGAGCTCACCGAGCAGCTCGGGCTCGCCGAGTCGCACGTCGTCACGCCGCTCATGTTCCAGTACGGCCTGATGGAACGCGCGCGCTCCGACCGTCGCCACATCGTCCTCCCCGAGGGCGACGACGACCGCATCCTCCGGGCGGCGGCGGCGCTGCTGTCCCGCGAGGTGGCGGAGCTCACCATCCTCGGCGACGACGGTGCGATCCGCGCTCGTGCGGCGGAACTCGGCCTCGACCTCGCCGGCGCGCAGGTGCTGAGTCCCACCGACCCGGCCCTCGTGGAGCGCTTCGCCGCCGAGTACGCCCGGCTGCGCGCCCACAAGGGGATCACGCTCGCGCAGGCCGCCGACACCGTCACCGACGTCTCCTACTTCGGGACGATGATGGTGCACCTCGGGCTCGCCGACGGCATGGTCTCCGGTGCCGCGCACACCACGGCGCACACGATCCGTCCGTCCTTCGAGATCATCAAGACAAAGCCGGGAGTGAACGTCGTCTCCAGCGTGTTCCTCATGGCCCTCGCCGACCGCGTGCTCGTGTACGGCGACTGCGCGGTCATCCCGGATCCCACGGCCGAGCAGCTCGCCGACATCGCGATCTCGTCCGCCACCACCGCCCGGCAGTTCGGCATCGACCCCCGCGTGGCGATGCTGTCGTACTCCACCGGCGAGTCCGGGTCGGGGGCCGACGTCGACAAGGTCAGGGCGGCGACGGTGCTCGTGCGCGAGCGCGCTCCCGAACTCCTCGTGGAGGGCCCCATCCAGTACGACGCCGCCGCCGACGCGGCGGTCGCCAAGGCCAAGCTGCCCGACTCGGCGGTGGCGGGGCGGGCGACCGTGTTCGTCTTCCCCGACCTCAACACCGGCAACAACACCTACAAGGCGGTGCAGCGCTCCGCCGGCGCCGTGGCCATCGGTCCGGTGCTGCAGGGACTCAACAAGCCCATCAACGACCTGTCCCGCGGTGCGCTCGTCGACGACATCGTGAACACGGTGGCCATCACGGCGATCCAGGCCCAGGGCGACGAGCGATCGGGGGAGGAGGCGTGAGCGCGATCCTCGTCATCAACAGCGGCTCGTCCTCGCTGAAGTACAGCCTCATCGACACTGCGCACGAGGACGAGCTCGCCAGCGGGCTCATCGAGCGCATCGGACAGGATGTCAGCCCCGTCGCCCACACCGTGCGCCCGGAGCCGGGTGACGGACCGTCGGCGACGATGCTCGACGCCACCTACCGCGACGAGCAGTCCATCCCGGACCACGCCGCGGCCTTCGAGGTCATGCGCGCGCAGTTCGCCGCGCACGGTCCCTCGCTCGACGCCCATGCGCCGGTCGCGGTGGGGCATCGGGTCGTGCACGGTGGTGCGCGCTTCTACGCGCCGACCCTGATCGACGCCGATGTCGAGCGGCAGATCGGCGAGCTGGCCGTGCTCGCGCCGCTGCACAACCCGGCGAACCTCGCCGGGATCCGGGCGGCGCGTGCCGTGTTCTCCGACGTCCCGCACGTCGCGGTCTTCGATACCGCGTTCCATCAGACGCTCCCGCCGGCGGCCTACACCTACGCGATCGATGCGGCGCTCGCCGCCGAGCACCGGGTCCGTCGGTACGGCTTCCACGGCACGAGCCACCAGTACGTCAGCGAGACCGCCGCGCGCTTCCTCGGGCGCGACCTCGGGACCCTCCGGCAGCTCGTGTTCCACCTCGGGAACGGCGCCTCGGTCACCGCGATCGACGGGGGCCGCTCGGTCGAGACCTCGATGGGCCTGACTCCGCTCGAGGGCCTCGTCATGGGCACGCGGTCGGGCGACCTCGACCCGGCCGCTCTCGTGCATCTGTCCCGCCGCGCCGGCTACACCATCGACGACCTCGACGCGCTGCTGAACACCCGCAGCGGGCTCGCGGGTCTGGCCGGCCGCAGCGACATGCGCGACATCCTCGCGGGCGTCGCCGCGGGCGAGGAGGCCGCGACGCTCGCCTTCGACGTATACGTCCACCGTCTGCGGGCCTACGCCGGCGCCTACATCGCCCAGCTGGGCGGGGTCGACGTCGTGTCCTTCACCGCCGGCGTCGGCGAGAACGCCGCGCCGGTGCGCGCGGCGGCGATGGCGACGCTCGGCTTCGCGGGGATCGAGATCGACCCCGCCCGCAACGAGGCGAAGGGGCGCGGCGTCCGCGTCATCTCGACCGATGCCTCGCCCGTGACCGTGCTCGTCGTGCCCACGGACGAGGAGCTGCAGATCGCCAGACAGACCGCCGAGCTGCTCTGATCCGGGTCCGGGGTTACCCCGCGCGCGCCAGCGCCATTACGCTTGCACAGTGGCACGGAGAGGTGCCTTTCCCGACCCTCGTCCTTCTCCTGGAGGCTCTGTGCCAGACGCGCTGCCCGACCTGTTCCACGCCGACGGTGTGCTGTTCGACCTCGACGGCGTCCTCACGCCGACCGCCGAGGTGCACATGCGCGCCTGGAAGGCGGTCTTCGACGACGTCTTCGCCCGCTGGGACATCACGCCGCCGTACACCGACGAGGACTACTTCGCCTACGTCGACGGCAAGAAGCGCTACGACGGCGTCGCGAGCCTGCTGCGCAGCCGCAACGTCGAGGTCCCCTGGGGATCCGTGGACGATGACCCGTCCGCCGAGACCATCTGCGGGATCGGCAACCGCAAGAACGCCGCGTTCGCGACGTCCCTCCGCAGCCAGGGCATCGCTCCGTTCCCCGGCTCCCTCGCCGTGGTCGAGGCGCTGCACGCCGCGGGAATCCCGCTCGGCGTCGTCTCCAGCTCTAAGAACGCCGAGGAGGTGCTGGCGGCCGCCGGTATCCGGTCCTTCTTCCGCGTCGTGATCGACGGCGTCGTCGCCGAGCGCGAGCACCTCGCGTCCAAGCCCGCGGCCGACATGTTCGCCGCCGGTGCCTCGGCCCTCGGCGTCGACCCGGCCCGCAGCATCGCCGTCGAGGACGCCACCTCCGGTGCCGCTTCCGCCGCCGCCGCCGGCTACGCCGTCGTCATCGGCGTCGACCGGGGCGCCGGCGCGGATGCACTCCGCGCCGCCGGCGCGACCCACGTCGTCGACGACCTCGGTATCCTGCTTTCCGCCGCCCGCACCGACACCCCGGAGACCGCATGATCGACCGCGACCGCTTCCCCGTCGACCCGTGGCGTCTCATCGAGACGCGCTACTCGGAGGAGGGCGTCGGCGAGACGCTGTTCTCGGTCGGCAACGGCTACCTCGGGCTCCGGGGCAACCACATCGAGGGGCGCGGCGCGCAGGAGCACGGCACCTTCATCAACGGCCTGCACGAGACGTGGCCGATCCGGCACGCCGAACAGGCCTACGGCTTCGCCGAGGTCGGCCAGACGATCGTCAACGCCCCCGACGCCAAGGTGATGCGGCTCTACGTCGACGACGAGCCGATCTCCCTCGACGACGCCGACGTGCGCGAGTACGCCCGCACCCTCGACATGCGCACGGGTGTGCTGGAGCGGCGCGTGGTCTGGGAGACCCCCTCCGGCAAGCGGGTGCGTATGCGGGATCAGCGTCTCGTGAGCTTCGAGGAGCGGCACCTCGCGGTGCTGCGGCTCGAGGTCGTCGTCGAGAACGCCAACGCCCCGGTCACGATCAGCTGCCAGCTGCTCAACCGTCAGGACGGGGCGGGCGTCTACGCCGGCTCCCCGATGACGACCAAGGGCGCCGCCTTCGACCCGCGCAAGGCCGAACGCATCGCGGACCGTGTGCTGGAGCCGGCCGAGCACTGGCAGGACGGGCTGCGCTCCGCGCTGTCGTACCGGGTCGCCGCGTCCGGGATGACCGTCGCCGTCGTCGCCGATCACGTCATCGAGACGGAGAACGACTACAACGTCCGGACGCTCATCGAGCCGGACATCGCCAAGAACGTCTTCCGCGTGCAGGCGAAGGCCGGCGTCCCCATCACGATCACCAAGCTCGTCAGCTACCACTCGTCCCGCGGGGTGCCCCCGCGGGAGCTCGTGGACCGCTGCCGTCGCTCGCTCGACCGGGCAGCGGACGAGGGCGTGGAGACGGTCTTCCGCCGCCAGCGCGAGTGGCTCGACGCGTTCTGGGAGCGCAGCGACGTGCAGATCGGCGGGCGCGACGACCTGCAGCAGGCCACCCGCTGGTGCCTGTTCCAGCTCGCTCAGGCCTCGGCCAGGGCGGACGGCGCCGGTGTCCCCGCGAAGGGGCTGACCGGCTCCGGCTACAGCGGCCACTACTTCTGGGACACCGAGATCTACGTGCTCCCGTTCCTCACCTACACGACGCCGCGCTGGGCCTACAACGCGCTGCGAGCAAGGGTGAAGATGCTCCCCGCGGCGCGCCGCCGGGCCGCTCAGCTCAACGAGGCGGGCGCGCTCTTCCCGTGGCGCACGATCAACGGCGAAGAGGCCTCGGCGTACTACGCCGCCGGCACCGCGCAGTACCACATCAACGCCGACATCAGCTTCGCGCTCGGCAAGTACGTGCGGGCGACCGGGGACGAGGCCTTCCTGCGGCGCGAGGGCGCCGACGTCGCGATCGAGACCGCGCGGCTCTGGGCCACCCTCGGCTTCTGGCGGGGATCGCGGCTCGTGGAGCAGTCCGGTGCCGGCGACGGCCTCCAGACGTTCCACATCCACGGCGTCACCGGCCCGGACGAGTA
Source organism: Microbacterium sp. LCT-H2 (assembly GCF_001866135.1). Classification (GTDB taxonomy): domain Bacteria; phylum Actinomycetota; class Actinomycetes; order Actinomycetales; family Microbacteriaceae; genus Microbacterium. Next base: position 135,082 of record NZ_MODW01000003.1, on the reverse strand, counting down.
CACGACCGTCGTGAACGACAACCTGTACACGAACGTCATGGCGCGGTACAACCTCCGTTACGCGGCCAAGGTCGTGCGGGAGATCCGCGACAGCTACCCGGAGGACTACGCGGCCCTCGTCGAGCGGACGGGCCTCGGCTCGGGTGAGGCGGAGTCCTGGGAGAGGGCGGCGGAGGCGATGTACATCCCGTACAGCGAGAGCCTCGGCATCCACCCGCAGGACTCGCTGTTCCTGGAGCGGGAGGTCTGGGACCTCGCGAACACCCCGGCCGACCAGCGCCCGCTGCTGCTGCACTTCCACCCGCTCGTGATCTACCGCTTCCAGGTGCTCAAGCAGGCCGACGTCGTGCTGGCGCTGTTCCTGCAGGGCAACCACTTCTCGCCCGAGGAGAAGAAGGCCGACTTCGACTACTACGACCCGCTGACGACGGGCGATTCGACCCTGTCGGCGGTCGTGCAGTCGATCCTCGCGGCTGAGGTGGGCTATCAGGACCTCGCGCAGAAGTACTTCGAGCAGTCGCTGTTCGTCGATCTGCACGACCTGCACCACAACGCGGCCGACGGCGTGCACGTCGCCTCGGCCGGTGGCGTGTGGACGGCCCTCGTCTGCGGATTCGGCGGCATGCGCGACTACGGCGGCGACCTCAGCTTCGACCCGCGGCTCCCCGAGTCCTGGCCGTCGTTGTCGTTCCCGCTGCAGTGGCAGGGCACGGCGATGCAGGTGACCGTCACGCGGCACGAGCTGCGGGTGCAGGTGCGCAGCGGACCTCCGGTGCCGTTCAGCGTGCGTGACAACGCGTACATCGCGACCCTGGAGGACGAGGTCATCGTCCCCCTCTCGAACCAGGGACCCGTGATCCCCGGACGCCCGACCCTGCAGGAGTTCGCCGACGCCCGCCGCGACGACGGCACGCGGCTCTCCGCCTCGGTCCCCGTGATCACGAGCGCGATCCCCGTCATCGAGACGATCGACTGATCGCCCACCCACCCCTCTACGTGCGTCCCACCCCCTTGCGGACGCACACAGAGGGGTGGCTCGCGTGAAAGGGGCCGGGTCGACCGGGAGGGGAGCAACGTCGGTGGCACGCCGTAGGCTGGAGGGGTGACCACAGCCCTCTACCGCCGCTACCGACCCGAGACGTTCGGCGAGATGATCGGGCAGTCGCAGGTGACCGATCCGCTCATGACCGCGCTGCGCGGCGACCGCGTGGGCCACGCCTACCTGTTCTCCGGCCCGCGCGGTTGCGGCAAGACCACCTCCGCGCGCATCCTCGCGCGGTGCCTGAACTGCGCCGAGGGGCCGACCGACACCCCCTGCGGGACGTGCCCGAGCTGCGTCGAGCTCTCCCGGGCCGGCGGTGGATCGCTCGACGTGGTCGAGATCGACGCCGCGAGCCACAACGGCGTCGACGACGCGCGCGACCTGCGGGAACGGGCCACCTTCGCCCCGAGCCGGGACCGCTTCAAGATCTTCATCCTCGACGAGGCGCACATGGTCACGCCGCAGGGCTTCAACGCGCTGCTGAAGCTCGTGGAGGAGCCCCCGCCGCACGTCAAGTTCATCTTCGCCACGACGGAGCCCGAGAAGGTGCTCGGCACGATCCGCTCGCGCACGCATCACTACCCGTTCCGGCTGGTGCCGCCCGCCGCGATGCTCGAGTACGTCGAGAAGCTGTGCGCGGAAGAGGGCGTGATCGTCGAGCAGGGTGTGCTGCCGCTCGTCGTCCGCGCCGGAGGCGGTTCTCCCCGCGACACGCTGTCGCTGCTGGATCAGCTGATCGCGGGATCGGATGCCCCGGCCGGCTCCGAGACCGTCACAGTCGGCTATGCGCGGGCGGTGGCGCTGCTCGGGTACACCCACGGGGCGCTCCTCGACGAGATCGTCGACGCGCTGGCGGCGGGCGATGCCGCGACCGCCTTCCCGGCCATCGACCGCGTGGTGCAGACCGGGCAGGACCCGCGGCGCTTCGTCGACGACCTCCTGGAGCGCCTGCGCGACCTCATCGTCATCGCCGCCGTCGGCTCCGGCGCGTCCGCCGTGCTGCGCGGCATCGCCGAGGACGAGCTCGACCGGATGCGCCGCCAGGCCGAGTCCTTCGGCGCCGCGCGGCTCTCCCGCACGGCCGACGTGGTCAGCGCGGCGCTCGACGACATGTCCGGCGCCACGTCACCGCGGCTCCACCTCGAGCTCATGGTCGCCCGCGTCCTCGCTGCCGCTCCCGGTGGCTCGGCCCCCTCCGGCGCCTCGGCATCGGGTGCGCTGCACCCGCCGGCGACGACGCATCCGCCGGTGATCCCGCCGACTTCGGCACCGCCCTCGACGACCGTCGCGCCCGCGCCCGCGCCCGCGCCCGAGCCCGAGACGGCGACGCCCACGGCATCGGCCTCGTCCGCGCCGGCCCCCTCCGCTCCTGCGCCGGCCCCCTCGGCTCCTGCGCCGGCCCCCTCCGGTCTTGCGCCGGCCGCCGAGCCCGAGCCCTCCCCGGAACCCGCACCCGCTCCGGCCCCGGAGTCGTCCGCGCCGTCCGCTCCCGTCACGTTCGACCGCGTCCGCGACGCCTGGCCGGCCGTGCTGAAGCGCCTCGAAGGCATCAGCCGCACGTCCTGGCTGCTCGCCACCGCCGTCCAGCCGCTCGCGTACGACGGCGAGTCCGAGGTACTGACCCTCGGATTCACGAGTCAGCACGACGTCGCGAAGTTCAAGGGGACCACGCCCGGCTCCGGACCGTCCGACCACCTCCGCACGGCCATCGAGCAGGAGGTCGGGGTGCGGGTCAAGTACCTGCCGGCCCCGATGCCGCCCGGCGGTGCGCCGCGGCAGCCCGCCTCCTCGGGATCCGCCGCCCCGGCCGACACCGCTCCCGCATCGGAGCCTGCGTCAGCGCGTCCCTCCCGCCCGCAGACCCGCGCCGCCGCGGCCCCCGTGACGGAGTGGGCGGTCGCACCCATCCCGACGACAGCGGCCGCCGCGCCGGCAGCGCCCCTCGCCGTCGACGAGGAGCCGGAGGAGGTCGAGGCCGCCTCCGCCGCGCCGACCCCGCCGGCCGACGGCAGGATCGATCGCGATGAGCCGCCGCTGCCCGGCGACGACGACGCTCCCGCGTTCGACGAGGAGCCGCCGTACGATCCGGCCTACGAGCCCCCGGCTCCGTACGACCGCCCTCCCTCCCCTCGCGCGACTCCGGCGGCGGCCCCGCAGGCGGCCGCCCCCGCGGCCGCTGCACCGGTCGTCGTCGAGCGCACCCCCGCCGCCGGCGGCGTGCAGCGCTACGGAGAGGCCGTGATCCGCCAGGTGCTCGGCGCGACGTTCCTTCGCGAAGAGCCCTACGAGCCCCCCACGAGGTTCTCCTGATGTACGACGGCATCGTCCAAGAGCTGATCGACGAGTTCGGCCGCCTTCCCGGCATCGGCCCGAAGTCGGCGCAGCGCATCGCTTTCCACATCCTGCAGACGCCGACGTTCGACGTCGCCCGTCTCGCCGAGCTGCTGACCGAGATCCGCATCCGGGTCCGCTTCTGCGAGATCTGCGGCAACGTCGCGGAGCAGGAACGCTGCGCGATCTGTCGCGACCCACGCCGCAACCAGGCGCTGATCTGCGTGGTCGAGGATGCGAAGGACGTCGCCGCGATCGAGCGCACGCGGGAGTTCCGCGGCCTGTACCACGTGCTCGGCGGCGCGATCAGTCCTATCGCGGGCATCGGCCCGGACGACCTCCGGATCGCCCAGCTCATGACGCGGCTCGCCGACGGCACCGTGCAGGAGGTCATCATCGCCACAAACCCCAACCTGGAGGGAGAGGCGACGGCGAGCTACCTGAGCCGGCTCCTGACGACGATGCAGATCACGGTTTCGCGGCTCGCCTCGGGCCTCCCGGTCGGCGGCGACCTCGAGTACGCGGACGAGGTGACGCTCGGCCGGGCCTTCGAGGGCCGGCGCGTGCTGTGACCCCGCAGTCCGGCTTCTCCCGCCGGGGCTGGCTGCTCTTCGGAGTCATGGCCCTGCTCTGGGGCGTGCCCTACCTCTTCATCAGCGTGGCGGTGGATTCGATCTCCCCGCCCGCGATCGTGGCGGGACGGACGCTGATCGCGGCTCTCCTCCTGCTGCCGTTCGCCCTGCGCAGCGGCGCCCTCCGCGCGGCGCTGCGACACTGGCCGTGGGTGCTGGCGTTCGGGGCCGTGGAGATGGCCGGACCGTTCCTCCTCCTCGGGCACGCCGAGATGACGCTGCCCTCCGGAATGACCGGACTCCTCGTCGCCACCGTGCCGCTGTTCGCCGCCCTCATCGCGCTGGGTGGTGGCGACCGCGGCGTGCTGCGTCCTGCCCGCGGCATCGGCCTGCTGGTCGGCTTCATCGGCGTCGCCGTCGTCGTGGCGGGGCCGGGGCTCTTCGGGGGAGAGGTGAGCCTGCTCGCGGCGGGGGAGGTGCTGCTCGTCGCGGTGCTGTACGCGATCGCGCCGTTCATCGTGGCCCGCAAGCTGAATGACGTCCCCTCGCTCGGCACGATCACCCTGTCGCTGCTCATGATCGGCATGCTCTACCTCCCGATCGGTCTGCTCACCCAGCACCAGGTGCCCACGCTCCCGTCGATCGGCGCCCTGCTCGCCCTCGCCGTCATCTGCACGGCGCTGGCGTTCCTGGCCTTCTTCGCGCTGATCCGCGAGGTCGGACCGGTCAGGGCGCCGCTGTTCACCTACGTGAACCCGGTCGTGGCGATCGTGCTCGGGGCCATCGTCCTCGCCGAACCCCTCACCCCTGGGCTCCTCCTCGGATTCCCGCTGATCATCATCGGGTGCTGGTTCGCCGCCACCGGAGGGCGGCTGCGCCCGGTGACGCCCGTTCCGCCCGCCCCCGCCTGAGCCGTCACATGCGCGGGGCGGCATGCGCGCCGATCGTAGAATGACCGTGGGCGGATCCGCCCGACATCCCAGGGAGTGAACGTGGCCCTCATCGTGCAGAAATACGGCGGCTCGTCCGTCGCCGACGCAGAGAGCATCAAGCGCGTCGCCAAGCGCATCGTCGACACCCGTCGCGCCGGTCACGACGTCGTCGTCGCCGTGAGCGCCATGGGCGACACGACCGATGAGCTGCTGGACCTCGCGAACGAGGTCGCGCCGATCCCCGCCCCGCGCGAGCTCGACATGCTCCTCTCCAGCGGCGAGCGGATCTCGATGGCGCTGCTGGCGATGGCGATCCACTCGATGGGCTTCGAAGCGCGGTCGTTCACCGGCAGCCAGGCTGGAATGATCACCGACTCGCAGCACGGGGCGGCGCGCATCGTCGACGTCACACCCGTGCGGCTCCGCGAGGCGCTCGACGAGGGCGCGATCGTCATCGTCGCCGGCTTCCAGGGCTTCAACCGCGACACCCGCGACATCACCACGCTCGGCCGTGGCGGGTCGGACACGACGGCCGTCGCGCTGGCGGCCGCGCTGTCGGCGGACGTCTGCGAGATCTACAGCGATGTGGACGGCATCTTCACGGCCGACCCGCGGGTGATCCCGAAGGCGCAGAAGCTCGACCACGTCTCCAGCGAGGAGATGCTGGAGCTCGCCGCCAACGGCGCCAAGGTCCTCTACATCCGTGCCGTGGAGTACGCCCGCCGGCACGGCGTCCTCATCCACGCCCGGTCGACGTTCTCGTCGGCCGAGGGCACATACGTTCTGGGCGAGGGCATGAAGAACCCTCGCGAAGCCGAGGGAGCAGTCATGGAAGAACCGATCGTCGCCGGCGTCGCCACCGACTTCAGCCAGGCCAAGATCACCGTCGCCGGGGTGCCCGACGTCCCGGGCAAGGCCGCCGAGATCTTCAAGATCGTCGCGAAGTCCGGTGCCAACGTCGACATGATCGTGCAGAACGTCTCCGCCACCGGGCGCACCGACATCTCCTTCACGGTCCCCAAGGCCGACGCCGCTGCCGCGCTCAAGGCCCTCGCCGGCGAGCAGACCGAGGTCGGCTTCCAGAACCTCATCCACGACGACCAGATCGGCAAGCTGTCCGTGGTCGGCGCGGGGATGCGCACGCACTCCGGTGTCTCGGCGACCCTCTTCGAGGCCCTGTCCGCCGGCGGCATCAACATCGAGATGATCTCCACCTCGGAGATCCGCATCTCAGTCGTGCTCCGTGACACCGACCTCACCGAAGCCGCGCGCACCGTGCACACCGCTTACGGTCTCGACGGCGACGCGGAGGCTACGGTCCACGCCGGCACCGGCCGCTGACCCCGGCCACTCTCACCTCGCGCCAGCACAGGCGTTCGCGCGGGTTCAGGCTGTCCTGTCCACACGTGCCTGATCTCCCGCGTTCGCCTGTTCGCGCGGGTCTGCCTGTTCTCCAGGGGCCGCGCCAGCACAGGCGTTCGCGCTGGTTCAGGGCGTCTTGTGCACGCGTGCCTGATCTCCCGCGTTCGCCTGATTCGCCGGGGTGGCCTACCTCCGTGAAACAGGCGGGCTTCGGGGTGGTCGCGGCGCGATAGACTCGCGGAAACCCTGACACCGGCGCCAGGCGCAGCCTCAGCATCCCGACGCCGCGCCCGAAGCCTCGTACGCCGTACCGCACGAAGCCAAGGAACATCATGACCCGCATCTCCGAATCAGGACTCTCCGTCGCCATCGTCGGCGCCACCGGCCAGGTGGGCACCGTGATGCGCGAGATTCTCGCGGAGCGTTCGTTCCCGATCCGCGAGCTGCGGCTGTTCTCCTCGGCGCGTTCCGCGGGCACGGCGATCGAGTTCGGCGGACAGACGGTCATCGTCGAGGACGTCGAGGCCGCCGACCCGTCCGGGATCGACATCGCGCTGTTCTCCGCCGGGGCCACCGCCAGCCGCGCCTACGCCCCCCGCTTCGCCGAGGCCGGCGCCGTGGTCGTCGACAACTCCAGCGCTTGGCGCATGGATCCCGAGGTCCCCCTTGTCGTCAGCGAGGTGAACCCGCACGCGATCGACGACCGGCCCAAGGGCATCATCGCGAACCCGAACTGCACCACGATGGCGGCGATGCCGGTGCTCAAGGTCCTCGACGCCGAGGCCGGACTCGAGCGTCTGATCGTGTCGACCTACCAGGCGGTGTCCGGCTCCGGACTCGCCGGCGCACAGGAACTGCTCGGCCAGGTCGAGGGCGTGCTCGCGCAGGGCGACACCCTCCGCCTCGTGCATGACGGCTCCGCGGTCGACTTCCCCGAGCCCGAGAAGTACGTCGCGCCGATCGCCTTCGACGTGATCCCGCTCGCGGGGAACCTCGTCGACGACGGGGACAACGAGACCGACGAGGAGAAGAAGCTCCGCAACGAGAGCCGGAAGATCCTCGAGCTGCCCGACCTGCGCGTCGCCGGCACCTGCGTCCGTGTGCCGGTTTTCACCGGTCACTCGCTCTCGATCCACGCGGAGTTCTCCCGCGACCTGACTCCGGAACGCGCCGCGGAGGTGCTGAGCGCGGCGCCCGGCGTCGTGCTCGACGAGGTGCCGACCCCGCTGCAGGCCGCGGGCAAGGACCCGAGCTTCGTCGGTCGCATCCGCGCGGACCAGTCGGCTCCGGAGGGCAAGGGTCTCGTGCTCTTCATCAGCAACGACAACCTCCGCAAGGGAGCGGCGCTGAACGCGGTGCAGATCGCCGAGGTCCTCGCGGAGCGGCTCGCCCCGGTCTCCTGAGGCTGCATGGTCTGCGGTGTCCTGGCCGCGAACTAGACTGTTCGAGTGACTGAAAACGTCGATGTCGTCCTGATCGGCGGTGGCATCATGAGCGCCACCCTGGGTACCCTGCTGCACGAGCTGCAGCCGGACTGGAAGATCGTCGCCTTCGAGCGGCTGTCGGACGTGGCGCAGGAAAGCTCGAACCCCTGGAACAACGCCGGGACCGGGCACGCCGCGCTGTGCGAGCTGAACTACATGCCGCAACAGGGCGACGCTCCGCTCGACCCCGCCAAGGCGATCTCGATCAACGAGCAGTTCCAGCAGAGCCGCCAGTTCTGGTCGTCCCTCGTCGAGAAGGGCGTGCTGGACGAGCCGTCGACCTTCATCAACGCGACCCCGCACATGACGTTCGTGCGGGGCGAGAAGGATGTGGCCTACCTCAAGAAGCGTTACGAGGTGCTCAAGGAGCAGCCGCTGTTTGCGGGGATCGAGTACAGCGAAGACTCCCGCGTCATCAACCAGTGGGCGCCGCTGCTCATGCAGAAGCGCCGGAAGGGCGAGCCGTTCGCGGCGACCCGGGTGCCCGCCGGCGCCGACGTCGACTTCGGCGCCCTCACGCACCAGCTCTTCGATCACCTGCGTGACTCGGGCGTCGCCGTGCGCACGAACCACGAGGTCAAGTCGCTCAAGCGGCAGAAGGACGGCACCTGGCTCATCAAGTACCGCACGACGGTCGGCCGCACCCCGAACGAGATCAAGGCGAAGTTCGTGTTCGTCGGGGCCGGGGGGTGGGCGCTGAAGCTCCTGCAGAATTCCGGCATCCCTGAGATCAGGGGCTACGGCGTCTTCCCGATCGGCGGCCAGTTCCTCAAGACGACGAACCCGAAGATCGTTGCGCAGCACAAGGCGAAGGTCTATTCGCAGGCCTCGGTCGGCGCGCCGCCGATGTCGGTCCCGCACCTCGACACGCGTGTCGTCGACGGTGAGGCGTCGCTGATGTTCGGGCCGTTCGCGACGTTCAGCCCGAAGTTCCTCAAGAACGGCTCGATGCTCGACATCGTCACGCAGGTTCGGCCGCACAACCTCTGGCCGATGCTGCGCGTCGCCTTCGCCAACCCCGACCTCATCACGTACCTCATCAGCGAGCTGATGAAGAACCACCGCAAGAAGGTCGACAGCCTCCGCACGTTCATGCCGACGGCCAAGGACGAGGACTGGACGCTCATCGACGCCGGTCAGCGCGCCCAGGTCATGAAGAAGGATCCGAAGAAGGGTGGCGTGCTGCAGTTCGGCACCGAGGTGGTCGCCTCGGGTGACGGTTCGATCGCCGGTCTCCTCGGAGCATCCCCCGGGGCCTCGACGGCCGTGCCGATCATGCTCGATCTGCTGAAGAAGTGCTTCCCCGGCGAGTACCCGGGCTGGGAGTCGCAGCTGCGCGAGCTCATCCCCACCTTCGGCCGGAAGCTCAACGGCGACGCGGAGCTCGCGGAGGAGTCGACCACCGCGACCGCCGCCGTCCTCGGCATCAACGCCTGACCTCGGACCGTGGCGAAGCTCTACTTCCGCTACGGCGCGATGAACTCGGGCAAGTCGACTGCCCTGCTCCAGGCTGCGTACAACTACGAGGAACGCGGCCAGCATGTGCTGCTCGCCAAGCCCGCGATTGACACCAAGGGCGCCGGCGAGATCGAGAGTCGCCTCGGGGTCACGCGACCGGTCGACTTACTCATCGGCCCGGACGACGACGCCCGCGCGCTCTTCGCAGTCCACCGCGAGCGCATGCGGCGGTCCACGGAGGAGGAGCTCCTCCCGACCGGGCCTGTCGACGTGGCCTGTCTGCTCATCGACGAGGCGCAGTTCCTGACGCCCGCACAGATCGACGACCTGTTCCGCATCGCGGTGGAGGACGGGATCCCGGTGATGGCTTACGGCATCCGCAACGACTTCCGCACCCACGCGTTCCCCGGCTCCGCCCGTCTTCTCGCGATCGCGCACTCCCTGGAAGAGCTCAAGACCATCTGCCGCTGCGGGCGCAAGGCGGTGTTCAACGGCCGCGTGGTCGGCGGCCGCTTCGTCTTCGACGGCGACCAGGTCGCGATCGACGAGGGCGCCGACGGCTCCGCCTCGCCCGAGCTCACGACCTACGAGTCGCTGTGCGGCACCTGTTACCTGGAGGAGTCTGGCGGCCGCCTCGGCTGACCCGTCGACCCACCCCCTTCCGGTCGCCCCACCCCTCTGCGTGCGTACGCACCGGGCCGGGGCGCACGGAAAGGGGTGGATCGCGTGCGCGGCATCGTCGTATTGCGTGGTCTGACCACACGCGCTAGCCTGTGGTCTGACCACAGGAGGCGGGATGACGGAGCAGCCGGCGCGCGCATGGCGACTCGTGCTCGAGCACATCGAGCGTGATCTGCTCGACGGTCGTCTCGGGCCGGGGGACCGGCTGCCGTCCGAACGGGACCTCGCGGGCGACCTCGGTGTCGGACGATCGAGCGTCCGCGAGGCGTTCCGCGTGCTCGAGGTGCTCGGCCTCATCCGCACGGCGACCGGCTCGGGCCCTCAGGCGGGCGCCATCGTCATCGCCACCCCCACCGGCGGGATGTCGGCGCTCCTCCGGCTCCAGGTGGCCGCGCAGGGCTTCCCCCTCGACGACGTCGTCCGCACGCGGCTCGTGCTCGAGGATGCGGTCGTCGACGCCATGGCATCGGCTGTCCATCGCGACACCACGCGGGCGCACGAGCTGCTCACCGCCATGGATGACGGCGCCCTCACACCGGCCGAGTTCCTCGCCCTCGACGCGCAGCTGCACCTCTCCCTCGCGGAGGGCAGCGGCAACACGGTCATCGCGGCGATGATGGCGGGACTCCGCTCCGCCATCGAGTCGTACGTGCTCGCGGGCGCGGCGACCGTCGATGACTGGGATCGGATGGCCGAGCGTCTGCGTTCCGAGCACCGCGCCCTCGTCGCGGCGATCGACGAGGGCGATGCCCATGCCGCGCGCCGTCTCGTCCGCGCTCACATCACCGGCTACTACACCGCCGCGGGCCTCACCCGCGCCATCACCCCGCAGAACTGAGAGGCAGAACATGGTCCAGCGCCAGCTCCCCAATCCCGCCGAGCTGTTGGAGCTCATGAAGTTCAAGAAGCCGGAGCTCGACGGACGGAAGCGCCGCCTCGACGCCGCGCTCACCATCGACGATCTGCGGAAGATCGCCAAGCGCCGCACGCCCAAGGCCGCCTTCGACTACACCGACGGCGCCGCCGAGGGTGAGCTGTCGCTGAGCCGGGCACGCCAGGCGTTCCAGGACGTGGAGTTCCACCCCGGCATCCTCAAGCCGGCGCCGGATGTCGACACGGCCGTCGAGATCCTCGGCGGCCCGTCCGCGCTCCCGTTCGGCATCGCGCCGACCGGCTTCACCCGGCTCATGCAGACCGAGGGCGAGGTCGCGGGCGCCGGCGCCGCGGCCGCTGCGGGCATCCCGTTCACGCTGTCCACCCTCGGGACCACCTCGATCGAAGACGTCAAGGCGGCGACGGTCCGGGAGCCGCAGGGCCCCGTTCCCGGTCGGAACTGGTTCCAGCTCTACGTCATGCGCGACCGCGAGATCTCGTACGAGCTCGCCCGCCGCGCCGCCGCCGCGGGCTTCGACACGCTGCAGTTCACCGTCGACACCCCGGTCGCCGGCGCCCGTCTCCGCGACAAGCGCAACGGCTTCAGCATCCCGCCGCAGCTCACCCTCGGCACGATCATCAACGCCATCCCGCGGCCCTGGTGGTGGTTCGACTTCTTGACCACGCCGAAGCTCGAGTTCGCTTCGCTGAGCACGACCGGCGGCACCGTCGGCGAGCTCCTGGACGCGGCGATGGACCCGACGATCAGCTATGACGACCTCGCGGTCATCCGCGACATCTGGCCCGGCAAGATCGTCATCAAGGGCGTGCAGAACGTCGAGGACTCCGTGCGCCTGCGCGACGCGGGCGTCGACGGCATCGTGCTGTCGAACCACGGCGGCCGTCAGCTCGACCGCGCCCCGATCCCGTTCCATCTCCTGCCCGAGGTCCGTCGGGCGGTCGGCGACGACTTCACGGTCATGATCGACACCGGCATCATGAACGGCGCCGACATCGTGGCATCCGTCGCGCTGGGTGCCGACTTCACGCTGATCGGTCGCGCCTACCTCTACGGCCTGATGGCGGGAGGTCGCCAGGGCGTCGACCGCACGATCGCCATCCTGCGCGGCGAGATCGAGCGCACGATGCGGCTGCTGGGCGTGGCCTCGCTCGCGGAGCTGGAGCCCGGGCATGTGACCCAGCTCACTCGCCTGGTGCCCGTCTCCCGCGCGGCCGGCGTCGAGGTGCACTGACCCACCTGCACGACGAGACGACGCCTGCACGACGGATTCGGTCCTCCCGTCGTGCAGGCGTCGTCTCGTCGTGCGGCTGTGCCCGTCAGACCCGGGTGGAGAGGGTCGGCAGCAGTTCCCGCAGACGGGCAGCCGTGTCTTCCCAGCCCTCGACGGCCACCGCTGGCACTCCGAGCGCCAGGACGGGGTAGTCGTTGCCGCCCTCGTCGAGGCGGTCGCCATAGAACAGCATCGCGGTCAGATCGATCCCGGTGTGGGTGGCGAGCTGCTGCATGCCGAACGCCTTGTCGATCCCGGCGCGGGTGATGTCGATCGAGGTCGAGCCGCCCGAGCGCACCTCGAGGCCCGGGAGCCGCGCGGCGACGGCATCGCGTAGCGCGCCGCGCTTCGAACCCGTCGGATCCCACGCATGCTTCGCGTCGCGCGGGGCCTGCTGGCCGAGCGCGGAGAACGTGATCTGCGAGCCGCGATCCTCGAGGATCTCGCCCCAGGGCTCGGCCTCCCAGAGCCCGAGACGCTCGGCCTCCTCGCGCAGCGCGGTGAGGGCGGCGGTCTTCTCCTCGTCGCTCAGGTCATGGGCGTACACCGCGACGAAATCGGTGCCGTCATGCCGCAGGTACCGCGTGCCGCAGGTCGGGAGCAGGTGCAGTCGGGCGAGGGCCGCCGGGTCGGCGTCGGCGAGCTGCGCCACCACCTGCGTACGGAACTGCGCCTCGTTGCCGCCGGAGATGATCGCGACGTCCACCGAACGCAGCAGCTCACCCAGGAGTGCGGCGATCTGCGGGTCGATCGTGCCCTTGGAAGGGGCAAGGGTGTCATCGAGGTCGAAGGCGACGAGAGAGGGCGAAGTCATGATGCCTCCACTGTAGGTGTTCGCGGCCGGGAGGACGGTGTGGCCGCGAGCAGCGTGCAGAATATCGCAAGGACGACGCCGATGCTCGCCCCGGTGGAATTGGCCAGCACGTCGCTCACAGTCGCGGCGCGGTGGGGGAGGGCGAGGTACTGCGCCGTCTCGATCGCCAGCGAGAGGGCCGGACCCACGAGCAGCGATAGCAGCCACGCGCGCCGGGGCACGAGCAGGAACGCGAGCACCCCGACGGGGATGAAGACGGCGACGTTCGCCAGAACCTCGAGTCGCGTGAAGTCGAGGCTCGTCCAGCCGAGACGCTGGATCGCGCGAAGGAGGAGGTCGAGCAGGTTGGGCATCGTCTGCTCCACGCGCGCGGGCGTGAGCGTGAGGAGGGCGACGCCGAGGAGGAAGGGGAGTCCGAGGGCGACGGCCCACACGCGCGTCGAACGCCGCGGCGGTGGCAGGAGCCTCCCCATGCGTTCCCCTCTCGCACGACATCCCGATACAGAGAAGGCCGCCCCTGCGGGCGGCCTTCTCGTGTCACTGGTCGGGGTGACAGGATTTGAACCTGCGACCTCTTCGTCCCGAACGAAGCGCGCTACCAAGCTGCGCCACACCCCGTTTTGCAACCCTCCGAGTCTACAGCGAAATGTCTCCAGCGCCGAATCGAGCCGTCCACCCGCGTGGCGGAACCGTTCGCGGGGTCACGCGTGCGGGGTCAGCGTGAGCAGTGTCGCCTCGGGACGGCACGCGAAGCGGACGGGCGCGTAGATGGAGTGCCCGCAGCCTGCGCTGACGTTGAGGGGCACCGAACGGTCGCCATGTGTCCAGGTACTGAGTCCCTTGGCCTGCTTCAGGGGGATGTCGCAGTTGGCCACGATGGCGCCGAAACCGGGAAGACAGACCTGTCCGCCGTGGGTGTGCCCGCCGAGGATGGCGTCCGCGCCGAGGTCGACGAAGCCGTTGAGCACGCGCTGATACGGCGCATGCGTGACGCCGAGCACGGGGGTGGCGTCCGACCGGGACCCGAGTTGTTCGAGCGCCGCGGGCAGCACGTCCAGGCGCTCCCAGTCACGGTGGGCGTCGTCGACGCCGAACAGGTCGACCGTCTCGCCGCGCACCGTGAGACGCGTCGCCGTGTTGTTCAGGTCGGCCCAGCCGAGCTCGTCCGTGAAGTAGCGGTCCATCGCGGCGGTGTCGAGCAGAGTGGGCTCGCGGTGCTTCTGCGATGGTCCGGCGAAGTACCGCAGCGGATTCCGGGGGGAGGGGCCGTTGACGTCGTTGGAGCCGTGCACGAACACCCCGGGAACACCGGCGAAGGGGGCGAACGCTCGGCGGATGCCCTGCAAGCCCTCCTCGTGCCCGAGGTTGTCGCCCGTGTTGACGATGAGGTCGGGCTTCAGATCGGCCAGGGACGCGAGCCAGTCCTGCTTCCGGTGCTGCCAGGGCGCCATGTGCGCGTCGGAGAGGTGCAGGATGCGCAGCGGCGCCGCGCCTGCCGGAAGCGCCTCCGCCGAGACCTCCCGCACCGTGAACAGGTATCGCTCGATGCCGATACCCCAGATCGCGGCGGCCGCACCGACGGCCCCCACCGCGCCGAGCGCGATGAGGGCCGGGTGCGCCGCGCGGGACGTGCCTACTTGCACGACACTCGGATCGGCGTGGCCTTCGTCGCCGCAGAGTTCGCGGCCGGGGTCGTCGCAGTCACCGTCGCGTCTTCCGCGTTACAGGAGCCTTCTCGTTCGACCGTCGTGAAGCCGGCGGCGACGAGCGCGGCGTTGGCCTCGGTCGGACTCTGCCCTGTCACATCGGGGACGGTCGCGCCGTTACCGTTGCTGGGCGAGATCGTGATGGTGGCCCCGGCAGTGGCCTGACCGGACGGGCTCTGTTCGACGACGATGTTCGTCGCCTTGTCGCTGTCCACCGGATCGCCCACGGAGACCTGGAAACCGGCCCGCTCGAGGGTCGCGGTCGCTTCCTCGACGGTCTGGCCGACGACATCGGGCACGTCCACGCGGATCTGGCGGATGAGGTTGCCGTCCGGCTCCGGGAACCGGTCACCGCCGTAGGCCTGGTTCGCGGCGTGCTGCGCGGCGCGGGCGAGCGGGTACCGCACCTCGTTGAGGAGGTGGCTGCCGGTCCAGACGTTGAACACGTTGTCGTGGTTGCCGTTCGAGCGGCCGGCCCAGACCGCGGTCGCGACCTTGGTGCTGGACTCGATCATCATGGTCGACCACAGGTCGTGCGTACCGGTCTTGCCGATCAGCGGGGTGCCGTCGAACGGGTTGGCTCGCGAGCCTGTGCCACCGCCGGCCATGACGCCCTGCAGCGCATAGGCCGCGGTCGCCGCGACCTCCTTCGAGAGCACGCCCTCGGTGCAGGAGGCCTTGGGAAGCGGGCGCTCCTTGCCTTCGGCGTCGATCACCTTGTCGATCGCGCGGGGCGTGCAGTAGGTGCCGCCGCTGGCGACCGTCGCGTAGGCGTTGGCCATCGCGATGGGAGAGATGTTCTTCGGGCCGAGGACGTCGTAGGGGACGTTCTCCTCGGTGACCTTCTCGCCGCTGGCGAGCGTGACGCCCATCTTGTCGGCGACCTTGTTGATGTCGCAGACGTCGAGCTTGGAGGCCATTGCGAAGTAGCCGCTGTTGAGCGACTGCGCCGTGAAGGTCATCGGCGTCCCCGGATAGCCGCGGCTGCGGCCGAAGTTGCCGATCTTCGCGGTGTCCGTCGGCTGGGGGCTGCCGCAGACGGGGATCTGCAGGTTCGTCTGCACGGTCCCGTTCAGGTTCTCCCGCACGGAGTGGCCCTTCTCGAGCCAGTCGATGAGGGTGAAGAGCTTATAGGTCGAGCCCACCTGGAAGCCGCCGGAGTTGCCGTACTTCTGGTCACCGGCGAAGACGAGCGACGAGTACTGCTGGTCGGTGGTCGGGGTCTCCGAGAACTTCGTGTTCTGCGTGATCGAGAGGATGCGGCCGGTGCCGACCTCGATCGAGACGCCGGCAGCACCGAAGTACTTGTTGTCGAAGTTCGCCGGGACGACGTTGGCCATCTCCTCGGCCGCCGGGTCCTGCACGCGGAAGTCGAGGGTCGTGTAGATCTTCAGGCCACCGCGGCGCAGCAGGTCGCGACGCTCCTGGATGTCCGCACCGAATGCCTCGTCGTTCTCGACGATCGACTTCACGTACTGGCAGAAGTAGGCGTTGCGACCGGCGGCGGCACAGCCCTGGGTCGGGACCTTGATGGCGGGCGTGATCGCGGCGGCCTTCGCCTCGTCGTGCTGCGCCTGGGTGATCTTGCCGTCCGTGAGCATGCGGCCGAGCACGTAGTCGCGGCGGTCCTTCGCGTCCTTGTAGCCGTCCGCCTCGGAGTTGTGCGCGACCCCGTCCTTGGTCGTGTAGGTCCCGCCCGGCTTGTCGATGCGATACGTGTTCGGGTTCTGCACGATCCCGGCGAGTGTCGCCGCCTGGCCGACGGTGAGCTTCGCCGCGGACGTGGAGAAGTAGTAGCGCGCGGCGGCCTCGATGCCGTAGACGGTGCCGCCGAAGTTCGCGATGTTCAGGTACCCGAGGAGGATGTCGTTCTTCGAGTAGTCCTTCTCGATCTGGATGGCGTAGCGCATCTCCTGGAGCTTGCGCTCGATGCCGTCCACACCGGAGGCGTTGGTGGCGTCCTGCCAGCATTGCTGCAGCTCGTCCGCGTACGTCTCGGAGGCCGTGTTGACGTTCTGCTCGCACTGCTGGATGCGGACGTTCTTCACGAACTGCTGGCTGATCGTCGAGGCGCCGCGGCTGGACGTGCCCCGCACGTTGTCGACGAGGGCCTTCACGGTCGCGCCGAGGTTGACGCCGCCGTGGGTGTAGAAGTTCTTGTCCTCACTGGAGAGGATCGCGTCGTAGAGGACGGGCGCGACCTGCTCGTAGGTGACCGGCACGCGGTTCTGCTCGTAGAACGACGCCAGCACGACCGGCTTGCCCTCGGGGTTGGTCGCGTAGATGGTCGACTGCTCCATCGGGGTGTCGACCTTGAGCACCTCGGGCAGCTCATCGAAGATCGTCAGCGCCGTGGAGCCGGCGACGCCGGTCATCGCGAGGACAGGGGTGACGCTGGCGGTGACCAGCAGACCGGCGATGGCGCTCAGTCCGACGAGCCCGACGAGACCGCCGAGCACGCCCTTCACCGTGCGGTTCTTTTGGGGCATACGCTTGATCGTAGGGGAGTTCCCTGAATACCGGCTTTGACGAGCGCGGCCCGGTCTGCCCTGGACGCGCCCTGATCGACAGGAGTGCCATGACCACGTGGGAGTATCTCACCACGCCGCTGCTGATCCACAACACCGCGGCCATCCTCAACAACTGGGGCAAGCAGGGCTGGGAGCTCGTCCAGGTGGTGCAGGGCCCCGAAGGCGGTCTGGTCGCCTACTTCAAGCGCCCCGTCACGACGGACGGCTCGGCCAACGCCGGTCTCGCCGCCGCCGCCGAGGCCTCGCGCCAGTTCGAGGGAGGCCAGGCATGAGCGTCGCCACCCGCCTCTCCGAGCTCGGCATCGAGCTGCCCGCCGTCGCCGCTCCCGTCGCCGCCTACGTGCCGGCCGTCGTGCACGGCGGACTCGTGTACACCTCGGGCCAGCTCCCGTTCGTCGACGGTGCCCTTCCGGCAACCGGCAAGGTCGGTGCGGAGGTCTCTGCGGAGGACGCCAAGGCGTTCGCCCGGACCTGCGCCCTGAACGCGCTCGCCGCGGCCGCCGATGTCGCGGGCGGTGTCGATCGGATCGCCGGTGTGGTCCGCGTCGGCGGGTTCGTCGGCTCGGCGGAGGGCTTCACCGGACAGCCCGCCGTCATCAATGGCGCGAGCGAGGTGCTCGGCGAGATCTTCGGCGAGGAAGGCCGGCACGCCCGCGCCGCGGTCGGCGTCGCGGAGCTCCCGCTCGGCAGTCCCGTCGAGGTCGAGGTCACGTTCCGCCTCGCGTAGTTCCCGTGCCCCGGCTCGCCGAGCCCCCGGGTGCACGTCGAGACCCCCTGCTGCAGACGTCTGCAGCAGGGGGTCTCGACATGAACCCGGGGGCTGGCGCTACTTGACCTGGGCGGAGATGATGCTCATCACGGCGGTGTCGGCGAGCGTCGTCGTGTCGCCGACCTCGCGACCCTCGGCCACGTCGCGGAGCAGACGCCGCATGATCTTGCCGGAGCGGGTCTTCGGCAGCTCGCCGACGATGTAGACGTCACGCGGACGGGCGATCGCGCCGATCTGCTCGCCCACCCAGAGCCGCAGCTGCTGAGCGAGTCCCGCCGGGTCGTGCGCGGAGAGGTAGCTCTCCTTGATGATCACGAACGCCACGACCGCCTGACCCGTGGTCTCGTCCGAGGCGCCGACGACGGCGGCTTCGGCCGTGGCCTCGTGCGCGACGAGCGAGGACTCGATCTCCGCGGTCGACAGGCGGTGGCCCGAGACGTTCATCACGTCGTCGACGCGTCCGAGCAGCCAGAGGTCGCCGTCCTCGTCGAGCCGCGCACCGTCGCCGGCGAAGTAGTAGCCCTGCTTCTCGAACTTCTCCCAGTACGTCTCGCGGAAACGCTCCGGGTCGCCCCAGATGCCGCGCAGCATGCTCGGCCAGGGTTCGGTGATGACGAGGAGCCCGCCGTTGCCGTTGCCGACCTCGACGCCCTGCTCATCGACCACATCGATCGAGATGCCGGGCAGGGGCACCTGCGCCGAGCCGGGCTTCGTGGCGGTGATCCCGGGGAGCGCCGACACCATGATCGCGCCGGTCTCGGTCTGCCACCAGGTGTCGACGATCGGCGTCGAGCCGGCGCCGATGACCTCGCGGTACCACATCCAGGCCTCGGGGTTGATGGGCTCGCCGACCGAGCCGAGCACGCGGAGCGAGGACAGGTCGAACTTCTGGGGAACGCTGCGACCGATCTTCATGAACGAGCGGATGGCGGTCGGCGCCGTGTAGAAGATCGAGACCTTGTACTTCTCGATGAGCTCCCACCAGCGGCCGGGGTGCGGGGTGTCGGGCGTCCCTTCGTAGAGCACCTGCGTCGCGCCGTTCGCGAGAGGACCGTAGGTGACGTAGCTGTGTCCGGTGATCCAGCCAATGTCGGCGGTGCACCAGTAGACGTCGGTCTCCGGCTTCAGGTCGAAGACGTTCTTGTGCGAGTAGGCCGCCTGGGTGAGGTAGCCGCCGGAGGTGTGCAGGATGCCCTTCGGCTTCCCTGTCGTGCCCGAGGTGTACAGGATGAAGAGCGGGTTCTCGGCGGGGAACGCCAGGGCGGTGTGGTCGGCGGAGGCGGCGGGGACGACGTCGTGCCACCACAGGTCGCGGCCCTCCGTCCACTCCACCTCGTTCTCACCGCGCTTGACCACGAGCACGTGCTCGACGGTCTGCTGCTCGCCCTCGCCGCGGTCGGCCAGCGCCTGGTCGACCGCCGGCTTCAGCGCGGAGACGCGGCCCTTGCGGTACCCGCCGTCCGCGGTGATCACGAGCTTGGCGCCGGCGTCGTCGATCCGGGAGCGGAGGCTGTCCGCGCTGAACCCGCCGAAGACGACCGAGTGGATGGCGCCCACGCGCGCCACGGCGAGCATCGCGGCGATCGCCTCGGGGATCATCGGCAGATAGATCGCGACCCGGTCGCCCTGACCGATGCCGAGCTCGTCGAGCACGTTCGCGACGCGCTTGACCTCGTCCGTCAGCTCGGCATAGGTGATGCGGCGGCTGTCGCCGGGCTCACCCTCCCAGAAGAGCGCGACGCGGTCGCCGTTGCCGGCCTCGACGTGCCGGTCGAGGCAGTTGTACGCCACGTTGAGCTCCCCGTCGTCGAACCACTTGGCGAAGGGCGGGTTGCTCCAGTCGAGGACCTGCGTGAAGGGCTTGTGCCAGTGGAAGAGCTCGCGTGACTGGTCGGCCCAGAAGCCCTCGCGGTCCGCGGCGGCGCGCTCGTAGAGCTCCTGCGAGGCGACGGATTGGGCGGCGAACTCCTCCGACGGCGCGAAGCGCCGGGTCTCGTCGAGAAGGTGATCGATCTGACTGCTCATCGGCAGGCGCTCCTTTGCGGCGTTCGGGTCGTGCAGGCATGGCCGCAGGGGGAGTGCGACCAGGTCAGGGTGAATCTATCCCCGCCCCTGACCCTCGAATACTGCCGAAAGTCGGTAGTCGAGTGGGTTTTGTCAGGACGGTCGCCTTGCGTACACTCGACGACAGCCGAAATCTCATTCCGGCCTTGGCGTGCCCGATTCCCCCGATCGAGAGCCGCCGTGGGCGGCATCTCATTCCCCCCGTGAGGTGCCGCCCTTTCTCATGGGAGCGCTCCCGCCTCCTCGTCCGCCGCGGTCGGCTCCTGCACCGCTGCGGGTGGCGTCTGCTTGTGCACAGGGTCCGACGGAGCACACGCCCCTCGCGGTCGACGCGCACAGCCGCGGCCTACCGTCGCCGTATGCCTGATCGATTCGTCATCCGCCCTCGCTTTTCCGGGACTCGTGCTGCATCGCGGGCTCCGCAGGAGGCGCTCCGGAGCGAGCCGGCATTCGCCCTGCTCGCGCCGTTCGTCGACGACGAGGTGACGGACGTGTTCCTGAACGGCGCGGACGCGCTGTTCGTGGATAGAGGGAGCGGGGCGGAACGCGTGCCGGACTGGCGGGCCACGGAACGTGAGGTCCGCGAGCTCGCCGTGGCGCTCGTCGCGATCGGAGGGCGACACCTCGACGATCAGACGCCGTGCGTCGATGTGCGGCTCGGCTCGGGCGTCAGGGTGCACGCCGCCCTCGCTCCGGTGTCGGCATTGGGCACAGCCGTGTCGATCCGCGTCCCTCGCGTACACGCGGCCGACCTCGATGCGCTCGCGGCGCGCGGGGCCTTCGATGCGCGGCAGAGGCGCTGGCTCGGCGTGCTCGTCCGCGACCGGGCGAACCTCCTGCTCACCGGCGGCACGGGCTCCGGCAAGACGACGCTGCTGTCGGCCCTGCTGTCGGAGGTCCCGCCCGATGAGCGCATCGTCACCATCGAAGACGTCGCGGAGCTGAGGCCGCGGCACCCGCACCATGTCGCACTGGAGGCCCGTCAGGCCAATCTCGAAGGCGCCGGCGAGATCGATCTGGCGCGATTGGTCCGTGAGTCCCTGCGCATGCGTCCGGACCGCCTCGTGGTGGGCGAGTGCCGAGGGGAGGAGGTCCGCGAGCTGCTCACCGCGCTCAACACCGGGCACGACGGTGGTGCGGGCACCCTGCACGCCAGCGGTCTGGCGGACGTGCCCGCGCGCTTGGAGGCCCTGGGCGCGCTCGCCGGCATGGACGCGGTCGCCCTCGCGCGTCAGGCGGTGAGCGCCTTCACCATCGTGCTGCACCTGGAACGCACCCCGGGCGGGGCGCGACGCATCGCGAAGACCGGTCGTCTCGTGCTCGCGGGTGAGCGGCTGGCGATCGAGGAGGTCGAGCCGTGGTGATGCCCCGTGTGCCGAGGCCGGCATCGGCGGCCGGTCCGCATGTCGCCGATTCCGTCCAGACGCTCGCGGTGCTCCTGCAGGCCGGGGCGATCCCGCTCGTCGCCTGGCGGCACCTCGCGGGAACGGGAGACCCGTCTGCGACGGCGGTGCTGGAACGAACGGACGAGGGGGTGCCCCTGGTCGCGGCGATCGAGGCGCAGGGCGGCATGTGGACGGAGCTGGCGGCGGCATGGGAGGTCGCCACGACGGTCGGAGCGCCCCTGGCCGACGTGCTCCGCACCATCGCCGAGGCGCTGCGCGATGCCGCGTCGGCGGCGGACGACGTCCGGGTGGCCCTGGCCGAACCGGCGGGCATGGCGCGACTGCTGCTCTGGATGCCGCTGGCCGGTCTGCTGCTCGGCGTCGCGCTGGGCTTCGACACCCTGGGGGCGATCATCGGCAACCCCCTCGGGGGTGCGTGCGTCGTCGCCGGCCTGCTGCTGGTCGCGGTCGCCCGGCTGTGGACGAGACGACTGCTGCGCCGTGCGCGTCCCGAGCCGGGGACGCCGGGCATGACGGCGGAGCTCGTCGCGGTCGCGCTCACGGGTGGTGCACCGATCGACCGCGCCGTCGCGCTCGTCACCGAGACCGGAGTCGTCGATCCCGCCGAGCGCGACCGCGTCGGTCAGGTTCTCGAGCTCTCGCGTGCCGCTGGCGTCCCCGCCGTGGAGCTGCTGCGTGCGGCGGCGGCACAGGACCGGCATCGTGCGAGGGTCCAGGGGCGTCTTCGCGCCGCGCGCCTCTCCACGCGGCTGCTGCTTCCGCTCGGGGTCTGCACGCTCCCGGCGTTCCTCCTGCTCGGTGTGGCGCCCCTCCTGCTCAGTGTGCTCGCCTCTACACCCCTGCCGACCTGACCCTTCCGTGATCACCCAAAGAAAGAGGTATGAAGATGAACGACACCTTGCCCACCCTGAACCGGCGCCGCGCCCGGGCTCTCTTCGGAGACGACACCGGCGCAGCGACCGCCGAGTACGCCATCACCACCATGGCCGCGGTCGCCTTCGCCGGTCTGCTCGTGGCGATCATGCGCTCGGACGAGGTGCGGGGAATCCTCACGGGCCTCGTCCGTCGAGCTCTGACTGTCTCATGACGGGCGGCGTACCCGATGCCGATGCGACCCCGGCACCCTGGCGGTGGCGTGGTGACCGTGGCGCCGTCGCGGCGGAGCTCGCCCTGGCGCTGCCGGCCATCGTGCTGGTGCTGCTGCTCGGGGCGGGTGCTCTCGTGGCGGCGTCGAGGCAGGTCGCGCTGCAGGATGCGGCCGCCGACGCCGCGCGGCTGCTCGGCCGCGGCGAGGACCCGGCGGCGGCAGCCCGGGTCGTCCACGAGGCGATCCCTGGCGCCGGTGCCGCGTTCGCCCCTGCGGGCGACCTCGTGTGCGCCACGGCGACGCTCCGGCTCTCTCTCGGAGCGGTCGTCAGCGTCCCGCTGCGCGCCTCGAGCTGTGCGCTGGACGGGGGTCGCTGATGGCGGGCTCGGCGCTCGCGGCCGCGCTCCTCGTGGTGAGCGCCACGCTGTCCGTCGGTCTTGCGGCGGTGGGCGGTGCGGCGGTCACGGCACAGCGGGCGGCGGGCGCTGCCGACGCCGCCGCGCTCGCCGCCGCGGATGCCGCGAGCGGCGCGGTGCCGACGGCGGACGAGCCGTGTGCGTTGGCCGCCAGGGTCGCCGCGGCGAGCGGGGCGGCCCTGACGAGCTGTTCGCTGCAAGGGTATGTGGCGACCGTGTCGGTGGAGGCGGCGTACGCTGGACTCGCTGCCGTCTCCCGCGCTCGTGCCGGGCCACCCGAGGAACCATGACGGCGGCTCTACCCCTCGCCCGCTGTGAACGACCCCTGATAGCGGTGTGTATGGTGTGCTTCGAAGAAAGGACGCCCCTTGGCTGAAGGCAAGAAGCTCGTCATCGTCGAGTCCCCGACGAAGATGCGGTCTATTCAGGGATACCTCGGCGACGGTTACGAGGTGCTCAGCTCCGTCGGGCACATCCGCGACCTCGCCGACAAGAAGGACATCCCGGCCGAGGACAAGAAGGCGTACGGCAAGTACTCCATCGATATCGACAACGGCTTCGACCCCTACTACGTGGTCTCGGACCGCAAGACCAAGACGGTCGCCGAGCTCAAGCGCGCGCTCAAGCACGCCGATGAGGTCCTGCTCGCCACTGATGAGGACCGCGAGGGCGAGGCGATCGCCTGGCACCTGCTGGAGACGCTCAAGCCCAAGGTGCCGGTCAAGCGCATGGTCTTCCACGAGATCACCAAGGACGCGATCCAGGCCGCCGTCGGCAACACCCGTGAACTCGACCACGCCCTCGTCGACGCGCAGGAGACCCGGCGCATCCTCGACCGCCTCTACGGGTGGGATGTCTCGCCCGTGCTCTGGTACAAGGTCAAGACCGGGATCTCGGCCGGCCGGGTGCAGTCCGCCGCGACCCGCCTGATCGTCGACCGCGAGCGTGAGCGCATGGCGTTCGTCTCTGCGGAGTACTGGGACGTCGACGCCGACGCGGCCGCGACCGGTACGTCCTTCCGCATCCGCCTGGTGCGCGTGGACGGCGGCCAGCTCGCCCGAGGCTCCGACTTCGACGACACCGGAAAGCTCAAGAAGGCGGTCGTCGTCCTCGACGAGGCGAGGGCGGCCGCCCTCGCGCGCGCCGTGGATGCCGCCGGGGCGGGAACCGTCACCAAGGTCGAGGCCAAGCCGGGAACCCGCAGCCCCTATGCGCCCTTCACGACCTCCACCATGCAGCAGGAGGCGGGCCGCAAGCTCTCGATGAGCGCGAAGCAGGCGATGAGCGTCGCCCAGCGCCTCTATGAGAAGGGCTACATCACCTATATGCGTACCGACTCCACGGCGCTGAGCACCCAGGCGGTGCAAGCGGCCCGGAGTCAGGCCGTGGCTCTCTACGGCGACAACGCGGTGCCCCTCAAGCCGCGCGTCTACAAGTCGAAGAGCAAGAACGCGCAGGAGGCGCACGAGGCGATCCGCCCCTCGGGGGAGAACTTCCGCACACCGTCCTCGCTGTCCGGCGAGCTCGACCGCGAGGAGCAGCGGCTGTACGACCTCATCTGGAAGCGCACCGTCGCCAGCCAGATGTCGGACGCCAAGTACGAGACGACGACCGTCACCGTCGCGGTCGAGGCGGACGGGCAGACGGCGGAGTTCACCGCCTCGGGCACGGTCTACACCTTCAAGGGGTTCCTGGAGGCCTACGAAGAGGGCCGCGACGAGAAGCGCAGCGACGCCGACGCCGCGGAGAATCAGTCCCTCCCCGCGGTCTCCGTCGGAGACGAGCTGGCGGTGTCCGCCGCAGAGGCGAAGGGGCACCGCACCACGCCGAAGCCGCGCTACACCGAGGCCTCGCTGGTGAAGGTGCTCGAGGAGAAGGGCATCGGCCGTCCCTCGACCTTCGCCACCATCCCGGAGACCATCCTCGATCGCGGGTACGCGGTCAAGCGCGGCCAGGCCCTCGTTCCGACGTGGCTCGCGTTCAGCGTGGTGCGTCTGCTCGAAGAGCACTTCGCCGAGCTCGTCGACTACGACTTCACGGCGGCGCTCGAAGACGACCTCGACACCATCGCACGCGGCGAGCAGAACCGCGTGGAATGGCTGAAGTCGTTCTATTTCGGCTCCGACTCGCACGTGGGTCTCCGCCAGGTCGTCGACAACCTCGGGGAGATCGACGCCCGGGCGCTGAACTCGACGCGGATCACCGATACCGCGACCCTCCGGTTCGGCAAGTACGGCCCCTACCTCGAGGTGACGGACCCGAAGGATCCGGAGGCCAAGCCGCGCATCGTCAACGTCCCCGAAGATCTCGCGCCTGACGAGCTCACGGCGGAGAAGGCCCAGGAGCTCATCGATGCGCCGGTCGCCGGCGACCGTGTCCTCGGGGTGAACCCGGACAACGGCAAGGTCGTCGTCGTCAAGGACGGACGCTTCGGCCCCTACGTGCAGGAGAACGATCCGGTCTCCGACGATGCCGCCGTCGATGAGGCCACCGGTGAGGTCGTCGAGGCCCCTAAGCCCAAGCGCGGCGCGAAGAAGGAAGCGGCGCCCAAGCCCCGCACCGCCTCGCTGTTCCGCTCGATGTCGGTGGACACGATCGATCTCGATACCGCGCTGCAGCTGCTGAGCCTGCCGCGTGTCGTCGGCGTCGACCCGGAGACGGGGGACGAGATCACCGCGCAGAACGGCCGCTTCGGTCCCTACCTGAAGAAGGGTGCCGACTCCCGGTCGCTGGAGAGCGAGTCGCAGATCTTCGACGTCACGCTCGAACAGGCGCTGGAGATCTACCAGCAGCCCAAGTACGGCGCCCGGCGGGCGTCGAGCGCGCTGGCCGAGTTCGAAGCCGACCCGGTGAGCGGCAAGCCCATCCGCGTGCGCGACGGCCGCTTCGGGCCGTACGTCACCGACGGCGAGACGAACGTCACCATCCCGCGGGGACAGACCCCGGACGACATCACGTTCGAGATCGCCGTGCAGATGCTCGCGGACAAGCGCGCCAAGGGTCCGGCGCCCAAGCGGGGAGCGGCGAAGAAGGCTCCCGCGAAGAAGGCTCCGGCCAAGAAGGCCCCGGCCAAGAAGTCCCCGGCCAAGGCCTCCACGGCGAAGAAGTCCTCGACGGCGAAGGCGTCGACCACGTCGGCAGCCCGCTCGGCGGCGGCCAAGAAGGCGGCGGCGACCCGGGCCGCGAACGCGGCGGCGAAGGCGGCAGAGAAGGCGGACTCGTGACCGCAGGCCCCGGCTTCTGGATCACGCTGGAGGGCGGGGACGGCTCCGGGAAGACGACCCAGTCGAACCTCCTCGCCATCTGGCTGGAGCAGAGCGGTCGAACGGTCGTGCGCACCCGGGAGCCGGGTGGCTCCGAGGTCGGGCAGCTCATCCGCGACATCGTGCTCCACCACCGCGGCGACATCGCACCGCGCGCGGAGGCGCTGCTCTACGCCGCCGACCGCGCGCACCACGTCGCGACGGTGGTGCGCCCCGCGCTCGCTCGCGGCGAGATCGTGCTGCAGGACCGCTATCTCGACTCCTCGGTGGCGTACCAGGGCGCCGGACGCGTCCTCGATGCCGCGGAGATTCGCGATCTGTCGCTGTGGGCGGCCGAGGGGGCGCTTCCGGATCTCACCGTGCTCCTCGATCTCGATCCGTCCATGGCGCGCACGCGCCTCGACTCGGCCGACAAGCCGTTCGATCGGCTGGAGGCCGAGAAGGAGGCCTTCCACGCCCGTGTGCGCGACGCCTATCTCGAACTGGCCCGCGCGGAGCCTGCCCGGTTCCTCGTGATCGACGCTGCGGCGTCGCCCGAGCGCATCGCCGAGCGCATCCGCGCCCGCGTCTCCGCACTGTTCGACTGATCCTTCATCGGGGGCCTCGTCCGTTGGGAGGCCCAGTCCCCGGCGGGTGGTGGGAGCGTCGGCGGTCGCGATTAGGCTGAGTGCATGCCCTCGACCCTCGCCCCGCCGTTTCCCTGGGCCGACGTCTGGGGGCAGGAGGCCGCCGTCGAGACGCTGCGCGCCGCCGCGTCCGATCCCGCCGCGCTCTCGCACGCCTGGCTGATCACGGGCCCTCCGGGCTCCGGACGCTCGACCCTCGCCTACGCCTTCGCCGCCGCGCTCATCGCCGAGGGGCCCGATGACGAGGCCACGATGCGGCAGGTCCTCGCCGGCACGCACCCCGATGTGACGGCGCTGCGCACTGACAAGGTGATCATCACCATCGCCGAGGCGCGGGCCCTCGTCGAACGCTCCTACTTCGCGCCCTCTGCCGGGCGCTACCGGGTCATCGTCGTCGAGGACGCCGACCGGATGGTCGAGCGCACCTCGAACGTGCTGCTCAAGGCGCTGGAGGAGCCGCCGGAGCAGACCGTCTGGATCCTCTGCGCGCCCAGTGAGGCCGACCTCCTCCCGACCATCCGGTCACGCGTGCGGTCGCTCCGACTCCGCGAACCCGACGTGGCGGACGTGTCCCGCCTCATCAGCCTCCGCACGGGCGTGGACGAGGCCGTCGCCGAGCAGGCCGCCCGCCACGCGCAGCGCCACATCGGCATGGCCCAGCGTCTCGCCACCGACGATGCCGCACGCCGCCGCCGCGACGAGACGCTCCGTGCCGTGATCGGGGTGCGCGGCGTCAACGACGCGGTCGAGGTCGCCGGGCGCATCATCCAGGCGGCGACGGAAGACGCCAAGGCGCTCACCGCCGAGCGGGACGCGGCGGAACGCGCCGCTCTCCTGCGCACCGTCGGGGTCGCCGAGGGGCAGGCGGTGCCTCCGGCGCTGCGTGCTCAGGTGTCGGCGCTGGAGGACGACCAGAAGAAACGGGCGACGCGGAGTCTGCGGGACGGCATCGACCGGGTCCTCACCGACCTGCAGTCGCTCTTCCGCGACGTCGTGATGCTGCAGTACGGTCGCGGTGACGATCTCATCAACCGCGAACTGCACACCGAGGTGGCCGGCCTCGCCGCCGCCTGGAGTGTGGAGCGCACGCTGGTCGTGCTCGACCACCTGGCCGAGACCCGTGAGGCGCTGGAGCGCAACGTCGCCCCGCTGCTCGCACTCGAGAGTTTGCTCGTGACCGTCACGAGCGGGAGGAAACCGTGAAGACTCGATCCCTGTCCCGCTTCCGTCGCACCGCGGCGATCGTCGCCGGTCTCGCCGCGGCTTCGGTCGCGCTCTCCGGCTGCCTGTACGCCATGATCCCGGAGCAGTCCTCGAAGCCGGCCGTGGAGAAGACGCCGGACACCGAGGGCGTCGCGGAAGATCTGCTGCCGTTCTACTCCCAGGGGCTGGACTGGACCGACTGCGGTCAGGGCTTCGACTGCACGACCGTCACCGCGCCGCTCGACTGGGAAGACCCGAGCGCGGGAGAGATCGAGCTCGCCGTGGTGCGGCACCGCGCCGAGGGCGAGGCGATCGGCTCGCTGCTCACGAACCCCGGCGGCCCCGGTTCCAGCGGCGTCGACCTCATCCAGGGCAGCCTCGACTACGCGGTCGGTCCGGCGCTCATCGAGAACTACGACGTCATCGGCTTCGATCCCCGGGGGGTGGGCGCCTCCACCGCGGTCACCTGCTACGACGCGAAGGAGATGGACGGGTACCTCTACGGCATCCCCTCCGCGCCGCGGGGCACCCCGGAGTGGGAGTCCGAGCTGCTCGACTCGGCCCGCGCCTTCGGTGAGGCGTGCGACGCCAACAGCGAGGGGATCCTGCCGTACATCACCACGGTCAACGCCGCCCGCGACATGGACCTCCTCCGTGCCGTCCTGGGCGACAAGGAGCTCAACTACCTCGGGTACTCGTACGGCACGTTCCTCGGGGCGACCTACGCCAAGCTCTACCCGGAGAAGGCCGGACGGCTTGTGCTCGATGGAGCGATCGATCCCTCCGTCCCCGGCCTCGAGGTCGGTGCTACGCAGGCACTCGGCTTCGAGTCGGCGCTGCGGGCCTACATGCAGAACTGCCTCGACTCCGGCTCGTGCCCGTTCAACGGCACGGTGGACGAGGCGATGGCCGATCTCGGCGCCCTGCTCGCGAGCGCGGATCGCACGCCCTTGAAGAACGGCGACGGCCGGCTCATGGGCGCCGACGCCCTGATGACGGCGATCATCGCGGCGCTGTACTCGGAGGACAGCTGGGAGATCCTCACCCAGGCCCTGGACGAGGCGCTGCAGGGGGACCCCTCGACGGCCTTCCGCCTGGCCGACTACTACAACGGCCGGGAGAACGGCACCTACATCGACAACTCGACCGAGGCCTTCCGCGCGTACAACTGCATGGACTACCCGGTCGAGGACGACCCCGCGGCCGAGGCGGCCACCGAGAAGAAGATCGCGGACGGGGCGCCGACCATCGCGCCGTACTGGTCCGGGCCGGACCCGTGCGAGGTGTGGCCGTATCCGCCCACCGGCACCCGCGAGAAGATCACCGCGGAAGGCGCGGGTCCCATCGTCGTCGTCGGCACCACCAACGATCCTGCGACCCCGTACGAGTGGTCGGAGTCGCTCGCCGACCAGCTCTCCGAGGGTGTCCTCATCACCCGCGTGGGCGAGGGCCACACCGGTTACAACAAGGGCAACGTCTGCGTCGACGAGGCGGTGGAGGCGTTTCTCCTCGAAGACGTGGTGCCGGAAG
This sequence comes from Microbacterium sp. LCT-H2, assembly GCF_001866135.1. GTDB lineage: Bacteria > Actinomycetota > Actinomycetes > Actinomycetales > Microbacteriaceae > Microbacterium. The sequence continues at coordinate 105,640 of NZ_MODW01000003.1, read as the reverse complement.
ACGGCCTGCGCTGCGAGTGATCGCGCCTCGATTCGCGAGCGAGCGCGAGACAGGGTAATATCGGTGATCGCGCCGCTCACGCGTCGCACGCCGCTTTAGCTCAGTCGGCAGAGCATTTCACTCGTAATGAAAAGGTCGTCAGTTCGATTCTGACAAGCGGCTCAGGAAAACCCCCGGAACCCTCGTGGTCCCGGGGGTTTCCTCGTCTCCGGGCTCGGCCGCGGGGCGTACGCTCGGAGCATGAGCAGAGCGCTTCTCATCGTCGACGTGCAGAACGACTTCACCGAGGGCGGCGCCCTCGCGGTCCCGGGCGGTGACGCGGTGGCCGCCGCCGTCTCCGCCTACCTCGCGTCCCACGCCGACGACTACGAGGTCGTCGTGGCCTCCCGCGACTGGCACGATGCCGACGGCGACAACGGCGGCCACTTCTCCGCCACTCCCGACTACACCGACTCCTGGCCGGTGCACTGCGTCGCCGGCACCGCGGGAGCGGAGTACGATTCGCTGTTCGTGACCGACCGCGTCACCCACCACGTGCGCAAGGGCCAGGGCCGTCCGGCCTACTCGATGTTCGAGGGGGTGACCGACGACGGTGTCACGGTCGCCGCCGTGCTGAGCGCGGCCGGCGTCGTCACGGCGGATATCGTCGGCATCGCCACGGACCACTGCGTCCGTGCCTCCGCACTCGATGCGATCGCGCACGGCGTCCGCGTCCGCGTCCTCACCGACCTGGTCGCCGGAGTCGCGCCCGAACCCAGTGCCGCGGCCCTCGCCGAGCTCGCGCACGCCGGTGCCGAGCTCCTCGAGAGCGCGAAGGCGTGAGTAGCAGCGTCCTCCTCCTCCGCGCGGTCAACGTCAGCGGCCGCAACAGCGTGCCGATGATGCGGCTGCGCGAGCTGCTCGTCGCCGAGACCGACCTGGGTGACGTCTCGACCTACATCGCGAGCGGCAACATCCTCTGCGCGACGCCGCGAGAACCCGCGGCGGCTTGCGCGACGGTCCGGGCGCTCATCGCGGCGGAGTTCGGTGTCGACACGCCGGTCATCCATCGCACGCACGCCGAGCTCGCCGAGTCCGAGGCGGCCCAGCCCTTCCCGGAGGGAGAGCTGAAGCTCGTGCACGCGATGTTCCTCGAGGGTGAGCCCGCCGCGGGCGCCCTCGAAGCTCTGCACGAGCGCCTGGTGCCAGGGGAGCGTCTCGCTCTGGTCGGACACGATCTGTGGATCGACTACGCCCCCGGCGGGGTGCACACGACCAAGCTCACGAAAGCCGTGCTGGACCGGGCGCTCGGGGTTCCCGGCACGGCGCGCAACCTGCGCACGGTGCGGAAGCTCATCGCGCTGACGGCGTGACCACGGCGCGGCTCAGCGCGGTCGGCGGCATCTCGGCACGCGGGGCGAGGTCGACCCGGCGGGAGTCGCAGCCCGCGCACCGGACGTACAGCACGACGCCCTCGCTGGTGGGATGGCGAGACTCGACCAGCCAGGCGTGCTCGTGGGCGTCGGCAGGGGAGGCGAGCCGGGGGATCGGGAGGGTGTCGGAGGAGGTCATGGGACCAGCGTGATGTAATGGTCTTATGCATCTCAACCCTTACGGCGAGTATGCGGTGCTCCTCGCTGCCTCCCTCGCGAACGACTGGCCGGAGGACCGCGCGGGGATCGAGGAGCGGTCGCTCGCGCTCGGGATGACGCAGACGTTTCCGCCGGCCCCCGACGATCACGCGCAGGTGCGCGCCGTGATCGACGACTGGCTGGCCATCGTGGATGAGGAGGACCCCGATGCGCGGGCCGCCCTGCTCAATAATCAGCTCGCCACCGCGGGCGCCTATCCGCGGCTCACCAATCACGATGACGAGGGCTGGCACCTGCACTACCGGGACGACGTGCGCTCGCTCCCCTTCGTGCTGCGCGCGATCATCAACCTGGGCACGGCGCTGCACCTCGTGACCCGGGGGATGAACCGACTCGGGCGCTGCGACGCGCCGCCGTGCACCAACGTCGTCGCGGACGTGACGCGCAACGGCCGCCAGCGGTTCTGCTCCGTGAGGTGCGCGAACCGGGCGGCCGTGCGGCGCCATCGGGCGCGCGTCAGCTGAGGGTCAGGCGGTCTGCCCTGCGTGCTTGCCCTCGCCGATCTCCTCGACGAGCTTGGCGTTGAACGCCGGGAGGTCGTCCGGGGTGCGGCTCGACACGAGCCCCTCGTCGACCACGACCTCCTCGTCCACCCAGCTCGCCCCGGCGTTGCGGAGGTCGGTCTTCAGACTCGGATAGCTCGTGATCGTCCGGCCGTCCACGACGCCGGCCTCGATGAGGATCCAGGCGCCGTGGCAGATGACGCCTACGGGCTTGTGCTGCTCGAAGAACGCTCGGGCCAGGTCGATCGAGGCCTGATCCATGCGGAGGTGGTCGGCGTTCACGACGCCGCCAGGCAGCACGAGCGCGTCGAACTGGTCGGCGCTGGCGTCGGCGGCCTTCAGGTCGACGGCCTGCTCGTGGCCGTTCTTGCCGGTGATCGCCGCTCCGTCCGGGGCGATGAGGGTGGCGCTGGCGCCCTCCGTGGTCACCGCCTCCCAGGGGCTCGTGAGCTCGCTGTCCTCGAAGCCGTCCGTCGCCAGGAATGCCACGCGGTTTCCGGTGAGAGTCATGGTCCGTCCTTTCGGTGGGAAGTCGCCCTGTTCCGGGGACTCCTCGACCCTCTCGCACGGCCTCGGTCGTCGCCAGGGGGTGGCCAGCCGTGGACGACGGTGATACAGCGGCCGCGCTGGAGGGAATGGCAGCGGCGACTCGATACGATCCAGACATGCGCCTCCGCCCTGCTCTCCTCCTCCTGCCGGTGCTGGTCGTCCTCGCCGGGTGCACGCCGGCTCCGGAGCCGACGCCGACCGTGACCTCCACCCCCTCGGAGACGCCGTCGTCCTCGCCGACGCCCGACTCCTCGCCGACGCCCACGGAGTCGTCGTCGCCGCCGACCGCCGGCGCCTTCGCGAAGGGGCAGCTCGTCTCCCTCTGCACCGAGAAGATCCGTACGATCTCGCCGAACGCCACCTTCTTCGCCGACATGGCGACCACCGAGTGGCTGGAACAGTCGGCGGTGTGGTTCGTGGCCGTCCCGGAGACGATCGACGGTCAGGACAACGTCGCCGTCTGCGGTATCGGGGGGAGCCCCGAAGCCCCGGACTTCGTGCTGCACGGCGAGACCCTGCCGGACGGCGTCGCCGGGATCCGCGACGACCTGCTCGCCGGGAAGGACGACGGAAAGGACTGAGGATGCGGTGGGCCCCGTGGGGCTCGAACCCACGACCCGCGGATTAAGAGAGGGCAGGGGCGGCTCTCCTCAGCGAACCAGAGGTGCCCAGGAGAGTCCGCTCTGAGCGGACTGGCCCCGGAACGATGCGGAGATCGGCCTGCTTCCGAACGGCTTCGGTCGGCCTTGGGCTGGCGTGGGCGGAAGGGATTCCGCCGGGTTTTCCGCGGCGAGAGGGCCGGGGTGCTGCGGTCGCCTGCGCCCATCTGCCGACGTAGGAGGCCCGGACTTTCCCTGCCCCGGGAGTCGCGGGCTTGTTGCGCTACTGCTCGGGCACAGCGCCGCCTACCTCAGGCCACCCGCTCGCCGGTGTCGCCGAGATCGGTGTCGGTGTTGGATTGGAGTCCCGCCGCGCGGACGGCGCGGGCGCGCTCATTCGTGGTGAGCGGTCGCGGTTGGCCCGGGTCTGGGGCCTCGCCAGCTTCCGCCGCAACTACTTCAAGCCTGCGGTCGCGTCCGCGCCGAGCCACCCGCGATCCGCGTCCACGACCTCCACCACGCCGCGGCCAGCTTGTGGCTCGCCGCGGGGTTCCCGCCGTACCAGGTAAGCCGGGTGGCTCGGCCAGGCGAGCGTCGTGACGACGGACACGGTTTACAGCCATCTCTACCCGACTGACCACGCGCAGCACATCGCTCGGTTTGAGCGGTTTGTGGCCGTTGGCTATGGGCGCATCAAATCCCGCCCAAGCGGGACCGTCTTCGCGAACCGATCACCGGTCGCCAATCCTGTTGTCGTTCCGAGATGCAGGGGGATCGCAGTTGTCCAGAGCTCTGTGGCTGCTGCGACGAGGTCGGTTCGGAACGGATCCGCATTGGCGATGTGGAACCCGATGCCGAGCGCCAACGTCTCGAACGAGGTGCTCGAAAAGCCGCCGCGGAATGCGCCGTACTTGGCGTCCCACTTGCGGAAGATTTGCTCAGAACCATACTCTGCGATCGCGTCGAATGTCTGCGTGAAGACTCGCTCGAGTTCGGAGGACGACTCCGGAAACTTGGTCGCGAAGTCGACGGCCCAGTTGTCCAGCTTGGTAGGGAAGTCTCCTAGGCCGCCGCGCTTGCCGATGATCGGCCGGTTGTGGAGCATCAAGAATCGCAGAAGAAGTTCCAGGTCGAACTGCTCCTCTATGAGACGGTCTCCGAGCGCAAGCGATTGCACATAAGTCTCGTGCTCGCTGAGCCTCTGCATCCAGGCGAGAGCATCGCCATTCATGCCCGCGATGAGGGCAGTTCGAATCTCCTGAGTTGTGAGAGGTGAGCCGTAGCTGTTGAGTCTCTGAAACAGATCGAACTTCGCCTTTGGGTCGGAGCCGCGCTTAATCACGCGAAGATCGAGCCGGGCGAGCCGCAAGTCGAGTTTCTGCGCGTCCGATAAGGGCAGGCTGCCGCTCCAACTGCGACCCTCAAGATCCGGTAGAAACTCAGTGGCCGTCAACTCCAGTTCAGGACGCACACCGGTCTTTGCAGGGAGGAGCCCTTGTAGCTCAAGCAACGTGCTCACGCGTTGCAGCCCATCCACGAGCTCCCACCGGCCACTTTCGTCCTGCGATACGAAGATGGATGGGATCGGAATGCCGAGAAGCATGCTCTCGACCAGCTTGCTCTTCTGATCGGCTGTCCAGCGAAACAGCCGTTGAAACTCGGGGCGTATGACGAGAATTTCTTCCTTGAAGAGGTTCGTCAGTTCGCTGACAGACATGCTGATGATATCTGCGGAGACTTCTCGCCGTGCGTCGGCGATCTGAAGCTCAAGCGTCACGAGAAGATCTCCTCTTGTGTGATGTCGTAGGCGGCTTCAGCGAGGCCAGGATAGACCGCGGACTTTGTGATGCCGAGCAGTTGTAGCTGTCGCTTGACGTTAGTCGGAGGAGACTCCAAGGTAATCTTGCGAAGCACTCCGTCCTCCAGGTCGAGATCGTCAATCGGCTTCACGGTCTTTCCACCCACGGTGAAAGCCCCGTGCTGGGCGGCAATCCGATCGCTGTTGTACGTTCCGTAAATGGCGACGGGATCTGGAGCAAACCGAGTCTCCGCTACACCTGGCTCCCACGGTGCGATATCTTCGTCGCTCGTTGCCAGTATCCCGACTGGCACCCCGTCGAGCCGCTTATTTGACTGATTCATTAACACGGGGTCGAGCAACCAGATCGTCGGTTTGCAGGCTCCCGTGCCACAAGGGCATCGCGCGACGTCATGGTCGAGCGCGAAGTACACACTCATCAGCAGATTGGTGGTCCAGTCGAGCAGCCTTGTCGGCACGCCGTAGTGCTGCATCGCGAACAGGTGCTCCCAGTCGGTCTGCGGGTATCCCGCGGGCCAGTAGGGCAGACTGCGCTGTCGGAACCGAGTTAGCAGGCGCCGCTCCATGTCCAAGACCTGAGACGGCTCAACCTCAGCGGCACCCACTTTGGGTTTCAAGTGTCGCCAGAGCGAAGGTGACAGGCTGAATGAGTCGCAACCTTGTCCGCGGAACCAATACTGGCGCTGGTCAGGGAAGCTGGCCACATGCGTCACAAGGGCAGGTATGTCGTCTAGAGGTTCGGCATTGACTGGCGGCACGAGCTCAATATATCCCTGCGCCCTGTCTGGGCGCAGGACGGGTTCTCGCCGGGATTTCTGATTTCGGCTTCCGGGGGCACCACGCGATCCCAGCGCCTGCGCGGTGGGCCCCGTGGGGCTCGAACCCACGACCCGCGGATTAAAAGTCCGATGCTCTGCCAACTGAGCTAGAGGCCCGTGCTCCCAGTCTAGGGGGCGCACGACGAGGGGCCGTCGGCGCCACAGCCGCCGACGGCCCCTTCACCTGCCCCGTGTCCCTCCTGACAACAGGGGAGGCCGTGTGCCGGTCGGGTCGCCGGCACCATCCCTGGCTTACTCAGCCGGGGGCATCAGGACCGAGTCGATGAGGTACACGGTCGCGTTCGCGGTCTGCACGCCGCCGCAGATGACGTTGGCGTCGTTGACCATCCACTCGTCACCGCTGCCGGTGACCTCCAGGTCGGCGCCCTGGACGGTGGTGTGCGTGCCCTCGATGTCGGACGGCTCGATCTGGCCGGGGACCACGTGGTACGTGAGGATCGAGGTCAGCAGGTCGCTGTCGGTCTTCAGCGTCTCGATGGTCGCGGGGTCGATCTTCGCGAAGGCGTCGTCGACCGGGGCGAACACGGTGAACTCGTCGCCGTTGAGCGTGTCGACGAGGTTCACGTCGGGGTTCAGCTCACCGCTGACCGCCGACACGAGCGTCGTCAGCATGGGGTTGTTCGAGGCGGCGACCGCCACCGGGTCCTGGGACATGCCCTGGATGGAACCGGCACCGTCCGGGACCTCTTCCGCGTAGGCCGCACAGCCGGGACCGACGAGGTTCGCGGCGGGATCCATCTCCATCGGCGTCGACTCCGACGACTCCGGGGTCGTCGGCTCCGACGACTCCTCCGTGCTCGTTCCGCTGCCCATGGAACATGCCGAGAGCAGGAATGCGCTCGCCAGACCCAGGGTGACTGCTGCGGTGACCTTCTTCTTGGTGCTGAACATGTCGAGCTCCTTCGAAACTCCGGCCACGGCCTCTCCGTGGCGTCGAGGGCTGTTCGGAAGCCTCCCCGGATCGGATGGGAGGAATTTCGAGATTCTCCGAAATCAGATCCGATCCAATCCGCTCCGGGGGGTCGGCGCGAACAGCACCCGACAGAGACGAGGACCTCATGGACCTGATCATCATCGGCCTGCTCGGCGGGCTCATCACCGGCATCTCGCCGTGCATCCTGCCCGTGCTCCCGGTGATCTTCCTCACCGGCGGTGCCCAGTCGGCGTCCTACGAGGGGGAGGCGGTGCCGGCGAAGCGCAGCCGCCCCTACTTCGTCATCGCCGGCCTCGTGCTGAGCTTCACGCTCGTGACGCTCGCCGGGTCGCTCCTGCTGGGCCTGCTGAACCTGCCGCAGGACATCATCCGCTGGGTCGGCATCGCGGTGCTGGTCGTCATCGGGGTGGGACTCATCGTGCCGCGGTTCCAGCACATCCTGGAGCGGCCGTTCCAGCGCTTCGGACAGCGCGAGGTGAAGAACCGCGGCAACGGCTTCGGCGTCGGCCTCGCTCTCGGGGCCGTGTTCGTCCCGTGCGCGGGCCCGGTCCTCGCGGCCATCATCGTCGCCGGCTCCACGGGGCAGATCGGGGTGGGCACCGTGCTGCTCACCGTCTCGTTCGCGATCGGCGTCGCCGTGCCCCTGCTGGTCTTCGCGCTCGCGGGTCGCAGCGTCATCGAGCGTATCCGCGCCTTCCGGACCAAGGAGCGTGCGCTGCGGATCGCCGCCGGTGTCGCGATGATCGCGCTCGCCGTGGGTCTCGTCTTCAACGTGCCACAGGCGCTGCAGCGGCTGCTGCCGGACTACACCGCACCGCTGCAGGAGCAGATCGCCGACTCCGAGCAGGTGCAGGACGCCCTCGACCTCGGCGGCCTGGTCAACGACGAGAACAAAGACCTCGACAAGTGCACGAACGGCGCGACCGAGCTGGAGTCCTGCGGGACGGCGCCGTCTATCAAGGGGATCCAGCAGTGGCTCAACACCCCGGACGGGGAGGCGATCGATCTGAAGGACCTGCGCGGACAGGTGGTTCTCATCGACTTCTGGGCGTACTCCTGCATCAACTGCCAGCGCTCGATCCCGCACGTCGTGGCCTGGGATGAGACCTACCGGGACGCCGGGCTGCAGGTGATCGGCGTCCACTCGCCCGAGTACGCGTTCGAGAAGGATCCGGGGAACGTCGCGGCGGGCGCCCGCGACTTCGGCATCGAGTACCCCGTCGCCCTCGACAACACCCTCTCGACCTGGACCAACTACCGCAACCGGTACTGGCCCGCGCACTACCTCATCGACGCGGAGGGGACCGTCCGCCACATCTCCTTCGGCGAGGGCAACTACGCCGCGACGGAGGCGATGATCCGGGAACTGCTGCAGGATGCCGACCCCGACGTCGAGCTGCCCGCCGCCACGGACGTGAAGGACGAGACCCCCGAGGTGGGCGCCACGACCCGGGAGACCTTCCTCGGCTCCTCGAAGGATGTCAACTACGGCGGTGGCGACGAGTACCGCCGCGGCGAGGGCAGCTTCCGCTTCCCCGATGACCAGCCCGACGACAGCTTCGCGCTGGACGGCGATTGGACCGTGGACACGCAGTACGTCACGCCGACCGCTGACGACGCGCGGATCCGGTTGCAGTATCGGGCGGCCGAGGTGCGCATGGTCGTCGCGGGGTCGGGCGAGGTGGTGGTCACCGACGCCGACGGGAACGCGCAGACGATCCGGATCGACGGGACGCCACGCTCCTACGGCCTGCTCGAGCAGGACGACATCGCGAAGGGCACGTTCACGCTCGAGGTCCCCACCGGCGTCGAGGTGTATTCGTTCACATTCGGGTGACGTCTGCACGGGAAGAGGGAGGAGATACGGCATGCTTATGGAGATGGTCATCGATGGGATGGACGTCCCCGAGGACGGGGCGGCGCCGCAGGATGCTGTCGCCGACCTCCTCGTCCGCGTCGCCTCCGGTGATCAGGCTGCCTTCGCGGCGCTGTACGACTCCCTCTCCTCCCGCGTGTTCGGCCTCATCCTCCGCGTGCTCGTGAACCGCGCGCAGAGCGAGGAAGTGCTCCAGGAGGTCTTCCTCGAGATCTGGCAATCCGCTTCCCGGTTCGCTCCGAACAAGGGACAGGGACGAACCTGGGTGATGACCATCGCGCATCGCCGGGCCGTGGACCGGGTGCGGGCTTCGCAGTCGAGTGCGGACCGGGACGTGCGCGCGGGCTTCAAGGACCTCGGCGTCGCGCACGACAGCGTGGCGGAACGGGTCGAGTTGGGGATCGAAGGAGAGCGGGTCGTGGCGGCGCTGACCGGGCTTCCGGAGGCGCAGCGGGAGGCGCTCGTCCTCGCCTACTACGGCGGTTACAGTCAGAACGAGATCGCGGCGCTCGTGGGAGCGCCACTCGGAACGATCAAGACACGGATGAGAGACGGGCTGACCCGGCTCCGCACGGCGATGGGGGTGACGGCATGAACGAGAAGGACTTCGCAGAACTCGCGGCAGGTGCCGCGCTCCACGCGCTGTCGGCGGACGACGAGCGCCGGTACCGCCGTGCCCTCGCCGAGCACCCGGAGTGGGCGGCGCAGGACGACACCGACATCGAGACGGCCGCTGTCCTCGCCGACGGCGTGGCTCCGGTCGCTCCGCCCGCCGGCATCCGTGCGGCTCTGCTCGCGCAGATCGCCCAGACTCCGCAGAGCGATGCCTCCGAGCCCGCCCCCGCCTCCGAGCCAGACGGACCCGCGGACGAGAGCCCTGCCTCCGGCGCCGCCTCTCCCGGCCCGGCTCGCCGCTGGACCCGGCTCGCGTTCGCGCTCGCCGCGTGCCTCGCGCTCCTCGTGGGCGTCGGGATCGGTGCGGTGGCTCTGAACGATCAGCTGAACAGGCCGGAGAGCGTCGTCGCGCTGCAGGAGATCGAGTCCGCGGGCGACGCGCAGAAGGCGACGGTCGAGCTCGACGACGGCGCGACGGCGACGGCGCACTGGTCGGGCTCGGTCGGCAAGGCCGTGCTCGTCACGGACGGGCTGCCCGAGGCGGCCGACGGGAAGACCTACGAGCTGTGGTTCGTCCGCGGTGAAGACCCCATCGCCGCGGGTGTGTTCGACGTCGACGGCGGGGAGGCCACCGCGCTCCTCGAGGGCGAGATGCAGGCCGGCGACGCCATCGCGGTGACGGTCGAGCAGGAGGGCGGATCGCCGTCCGGGCTCCCCACGACCGACCCGGTGATCGTCATCCCGACGGCCTGAGCGCGGGAGGCGGGGCGTACCCTGGAGGGATGCCCGAGCAGCACCATCGCCCCGTGCGCCGTCCGACGAGCGCCTTCGACAACATCGTCGGCGCCCATGATCCCGTCGAGGAGACGCGTGTCGCACACGCCACGGCCTCCGCACTGCTGACCCGCGTCCGCGAGGACGAGAGCGGGGCGAGCGTCGAGCGGCTGATTGCCTTCACGAGCGAGCACGGCATCGACGAGATCGCGGAGCTGTGGTCCAAGGCGCCGTCGCGCACCCTCCCCGGGTCGCTGTGGCGGCTGTACGTGCTCCAGCTCGCGATCCACGGCGATCCGCGCACCGCCGCCCTGCTCTATGACCGGGGACGGGTCGAGCTGCCGTCTGCCGACGCCGTGGTCGCCGGGGCGCCGGTGCCGGCGAGCCCGGACGAGCTCGTGGCGCTCATCGACACGATCCTGCGCGGCGCCTTCCGCGGCGACTTCGCCGTGGCACTGGAGCGCGCGGCGGCGTTCTGCCGGGTCCAGGCCTCGGGGGCGACGCACACCGCGGACGACTACGAGCCCACGGAGCCCGCCCGGGCGAGCGAGCTCACCACGCGGGCGCTGCGGCTGAGCAGCTATGCCCAGGACCTCGCGGCGTCGGCAGTTCTGTGGCGCACCGGCGCCCTGGCCTGAGTCCGAGCGGGGCGGAACAGCATCCGGACAGAGAAAGACCGGGCCGCAAGAACGCCTCTCGGCGGAAGGCCGCTCGCAGCGGCGAAAATTGGAGCCCGGGGTTATGCGGCCCGGCCACTCCAGTGTAACGCGAGGACGCGGTGGGTATTCCCAGCGGCCTAGGCTCGTGACATGACCCGTCGCTTCGCCCTCATGATCGATCCCGTCGCCGCCGACGAGCAGCGTGCCGACTATGCCGACACGTTCACGCAGGTGGACGCCGCGGCCCCCGCCCTCAGCGTCGGCGAGCTGAGCACGCAGCGCGGCGACGGTGTGTTCGAGTCCATCGGGGTCGTCGACGGACATGCGCAGGAGGTCGTCCCGCATCTGGAACGCCTTGCGCACTCGGCGCGACTCTGCGACCTCCCGGTGCCGAACCAGGAGCAGTGGCGGCAGGCGATCCAGCAAGCCGCCGCACAGCTCGGGGCGGGGGAGTCGGTCATCAAGCTGATCCTCAGTCGCGGCGTCGAGCACGGGCCGACGCCCACCGCCTGGGTCACGGCGGCTCCGGCGGCGGACTTCGCCGCGGTACGGCGGAACGGCGTCAAGGTCGTGACCCTCGACCGCGGATACGACCTCGGGGCCGCAGAACGGGCACCCTGGCTGCTGCTCGGAGCCAAGACGCTGTCCTACGCCGTGAACATGGCGGCCCTGCGCGAGGCCAAGCGCCGCGGAGCCGACGACGCGATCTTCCTGTCGAGCGACGGCTTCGTGCTGGAGGCTCCGACGGCCTCGCTCATCCTGCGCTTCAACGACCGTTTCACGACGCCGGCCCCGAACGGCGGGATCCTGCACGGCACCACGCAGCTCAGCGTCTACGACCACCTCCTCGCGCGCGGCTTCGAGGTCGGGTACGACCGCATCCCCGCCGCCGATCTGACGCGGGCCGACGCCGCATGGCTCGTGTCGAGCGTGCGTCTCGCCACCGCCATCACCGCGATCGACGGCACGCCGGTGCCCGTCGACACCGCCCTCACGGACGACCTCAACGCCTACCTCCTCTCCCCGCGCGACTGAGCCTCCGGGGTCCCCGGGCACGATTTCGGAGATGCCGGACGACACGCCGTGGCCCCGGCCCCGACACCGGCGTGTCGTCGACGGACTCCGAAGCTGTGCACGGCACAGGGGTGACCGGGTCAGGGACGGCGACGCATGGTCTCGACGATGGCGCGCTCGACGAGGGGCCAGTCGTGGAGGACCATCGCGTAGTCGAAGCGGAGAGTGGGGTGGCCCCAGCCGGCGGCGGTCGCATCGCGGACCAGATCGCGGTGCCGGAGCGAGCCCTCCTCGTGGTTGGCGCGTCCGTCCGTCTCGATGATGAGCCAATCGTCGATGAGGAGGTCCACCCGGCCCGTCCCGACCACGCCGACCTGTGTCCGCACGCGCCACCCGTGGCGCCGGATCCGCAGCCGCACCAAGGATTCCAGGCCGCTGTCGGCGTCGGCCCGCGAGAAGGCGATGAGGTCGCGCCCCTCGGGCCCGAGCCGGTCACCGAGTCGGCGCAGCCCGACCGCATCGATGAGTCCGAGCCGCCGGGCGGACTCCAGAGCGACGAAGAACGCCTCCGGCCCTCGGCAGCCGTAGATCTGCCGGAGCACGAGGGGCACCCCCGGCTGCTCGAAGGCACTGCTCGACCTCGCGGCATCCCAGTGCGTCACGCAGTCGCAGTCCTCGTGCGGATACTGATGACGGTCGTGGTGCATCCAGACGTGCAGAGCCGGCTCGTCGAGCACCCAGATCCCGAGGTGCCGGGCGGCGGACTCACAGCCGAGGACCCCGCCGTGAGCGGCGGCGGTCACGACCTCCACGCACGCAGCGGCGGTCGCGTAGACCCCGCGCCGCACCCAGACGAGGGAGCCGCCGCGCACCTGACGCTCGATCTGCCGTCGTCCGTGCCGGGCGCGGAGCGCGGCATACGTCCACACCTGCGTCCCTCGCCCCGTGCACATCCCGCCATCATTCGCGCCGCCTCGGCCTCTCCGCCCGGTCGCGACCTCAGAGTCCGCCCTCTGTGGACGATCCTCCTCACGGCCCCGTCGGTGCAGGACTCACGACCCGTGCACGGCTTCGGAGACCGAAGGGGACGCGCCGCGGCCCTGGAGCGGGTGCCGGCGTTTCGCACGGCATATCCGAAGTTGTGCCCGCGGGCGGAGGGGGAGAGGACGGACGGGCCCGAAGACCGAAGGGTGTGCGGGTCAGCCGAAGCGGCCGGAGACGTAGTCCTCGGTCGCCTGCACCGACGGGGTCGTGAAGATGTTCGTGGTGTCGTCGTACTCGATGAGCTTGCCGGGCTTGCCGGTGCCGGCGATGTTGAAGAACGCGGTCTTGTCGGAGACCCGGCTCGCCTGCTGCATGTTGTGCGTCACGATGACGATCGTGAACTCGTTCTTGAGCTCGCCGATCAGCTCCTCGATCGCGTAGGTCGAGATGGGGTCGAGGGCGGAGCACGGCTCGTCCATCAACAGCACCTCCGGGGAGACGGCGATCGCGCGGGCGATGCAGAGACGCTGCTGCTGGCCGCCCGAGAGCCCGGAACCAGGACGGTCGAGGCGGTCCTTGACCTCGTTCCACAGGTTCGCGCCGGTGAGCGACTTCTCGACGAGGTCGTCCTGCTCGCTCTTCGACATGCGCTTGTTGTTGAGCTTCACGCCGGCGAGCACGTTCTCCTTGATCGACATCGTGGGGAACGGGTTCGGGCGCTGGAACACCATGCCGACCTGGCGACGCACGAGCACCGGGTCGACGCCGGCGCCGTAGAGGTCCTTGCCGTCGAGCAGCACCTCACCCTCCACGCGGGCACCGGGGATCACCTCGTGCATGCGGTTGAGGGTGCGGAGGAAGGTGGACTTGCCGCAGCCGGACGGGCCGATGAAGGCCGTGACGCTGCGCGGCTGGATGTCGAGGGAGACGCCTTCGACCGCGAGGAAGTTGCCGTAGTAGACGTTGAGGTCGTTGACTTCGATGCTCTTGGACACGTGGATTCCTATTCTGAGTGGTCGGGGCCTCAGCGGCCGTTGACCTTCGGGGCGAACAGCTTCGCGATCAGGCGGGCGAGCAGGTTCAGCACCATGACGATGAGGATGAGGGTGAGGGCGGCGGCCCAGGCGCGCGCGACGGCGGCGTCCGGGCTCGTGCCCTGGTTCATGTACTGGTTGTAGGCGAACACCGGGAGGGTCATCATCTGACCGTCGAAGATGTTCGTGTTGAGGCTCTGCGTGAAGCCGGCGGTGAGCAGCAGCGGGGCCGTCTCGCCGATCACGCGGGAGATGGCGAGCATGACGGAGGTCATGATGCCGGCGATCGAGGTGGGCAGGACGACCTTGAGGATCGTGAGCCACTTCGGCACGCCCAGGGCGTAGGAGGCCTCGCGCAGCTCGTTCGGGACGATCCGGAGCAGCTCCTCGCTGCCGCGGACGACGACCGGCGTCATCAGCACGGCGAGGGCGAGCGCGCCCATGAAGCCCATCGAGATGCCGGGGCGGATCAGGAGGGCGAACACCGCGTAGATGAACAGACCCGCGACGATCGAGGGGATGCCCGTCATCACGTCGACGAAGAACGTGATGGCCTTGGCGATCTTGCCGCGACCGTACTCGACGAGGTAGATCGAGGTCATCAGACCGACCGGCACCGAGATGATCGTGGCCGTCAGCGTGATGAGGACCGTGCCCCAGATGGCGTGCACGATACCGCCGCCGTCACCGACGACATTGCGCATCGAGTAGGTGAAGAACTCGGCGTCGAAGCGCTCGAGGCCGTTCGCCACCACGGTCCACAGCAGGGAGATCAGCGGCAGCAGGGCGATGAGGAAGGCCGTGGCGACGAGGGCCGTCATCAGGCGGTCGACGGCCTTGCGACGGCTCTCGGCGATGGACGAGATCACCGTGATGATCACCATGTAGAGCAGGATGCCGACGATGACGGTGCCCGCGATGTTGAAGTCGGCGAGCGGCGTGTCCGAGCCGGCGGCGGCGACACCGAAGACCGCGGCGGACACGACGAAGGAGACGCCGAGGAGGGCCCACGGAGCCCACTTCGGCAGGCGGCCGGAGGTGAGCGCGGTGGTGCTCGCGGCGGGCGGAGCGCTGGTGAGGGCGGTCATGTCAGTTCGCTCCCGAGAACTCGGCGCGGCGGGCCACGATCCAGCGCGCCAGCGCGTTGACCGCGAAGGTCACGACGAAGAGGATGAGGCCGGTCGCGATCAGCGTGTTCACGCCGGTGCCGTGCGCCTCCGGGAAGGCGAGCGCGATGTTCGCGGGGATCGGCGTGGGGTTCGTGGCGGTGAGCACGAGGAAGCTGACCACCGCCGAGGGGGAGAGCACCATCGTCACGGCCATCGTCTCGCCGAGCGCGCGGCCGAGGGCGAGCATTGCCGCCGACACCATGCCGCCGCGGGCGAAGGGGAGGACGGCCATGCGGACCATCTCCCAGCGCGTGGAGCCGAGGGCGAGGGCCGCCTCCTCGTGGAGCTTGGGGGTCTGCAGGAAGACCTCGCGGCAGATCGCGGTCATGATCGGGATGCACATCACAGCGAGGACGAGCGCGGCGGTGAGGATCGTCTTGCCCGTCGCGGAGACCTGGCCGCCGAAGAACGGCACCCACGAGGCGTTCTCGTTGAGCCATACGTAGATCGGCTGGAGCATGGGGGCGAGCACGAGGCCGCCCCAGAGGCCGAACACCACGGAGGGGACTGCGGCGAGCAGGTCGATGATGTAGCCGAGGAACGACGCGAGCCGTCGGTGGGCGTAGTGAGAGATGAAGAGCGCGATGCCGATGGCGATGGGGGCCGCGATCAGCAGGGCGATGAACGAGGCCCAGAGGGTGCCGAAGACGAGTGGCCACACGTACACCCAGAAAGACTCGCCCCGGAGGATGTGGTTGTCGGTGGTGTCGAGCTGGAAGGCCGGCAGGCTCTGGATGATGAGGAAGGCCGCGACGAGCGCCAGCACGACCAGGATGATGATGCCGGCCGCCAGCGCGGTGCCGGAGAAGACCCGGTCGCCGAGGCGCTGCTTGGCCTTGATCGGTGTGGGCGGCGCCGGTGTCGGTGCCGGTGCCGTTGTCGGCTCCTGCGCGGTCGTGCTCATGATCTCCCTGTTTCGGGCCGGGTGGAGATGGATCGGGTGCTGACCTGGCGGAGCCCCCGCGCCCGCTCGGGGACGCGGGGGCACCGTCGTCAGTGGATCGGCAGGATCAGCCGACCTGGATGAGGTCGATCGCGGCCTGGACCTGCTCGCGCAGGCCGTCCGAGATCGGGGCGCTGCCGGCGTTCTCGGCGGCGGCGTCCTGGCCCTCGGCGCTCGCGATGTACGTGAAGTACTCCTTCACGAGCTCCGCGACGTTGCTGTCCTCGTACTGCTCGCAGCCGATGAGGTAGCTGACCAGGGCGATCGGGTAGGCGCCGTCCGCAGCAGCGGCCGGGTCGACGTCGAAGACGAGGTCGCCCTCACCGCGGCCCTCGGCGAGCGGCGAGCCCTCGACGAGCTTCGCGGCCGCCTCGGCCGAGTAGGAGACGAAGTCCTCGCCGACGCCCACGGCGACCTGGCCGAGGCCGTCCGCCTGGGACGCGTCGAGGAAGCCGATTGCGCCGTTGCCGGCGGTGAGGGCCTGCTTCACACCGGAGGTGCCCTGCGCGGCCTCGCCACCCTGGATCGGCCACTCGTCGGAGACCTCGTAGGTCCAGACGTCGGGGGCCGTCGCGCTGAGGTACTTGGCGAAGGTCTCCTGGGTGCCCGAGGGGTCGGAGCGGTGCACGGGGGAGATCGCCAGGTCGGGGAGCTCGACGCCGTCGTTCAGGGCGGCGATGGCCTCGTCGTTCCAGTTGGTGATCGTGCCGGCGAAGATGCCCGCGATCGTGGCGGCGTCGAGGTTCAGCGTGTCGATGCCCTCGAGGTTGAAGGCGACGGCGACGGGGGAGATGTAGAGGGGGACCTCGACGATGTCGTCGGTGGTGCAGGCGCCGAAGCCGCCGGCGGCGATCTCCTCGTCGTTGAACGCGCGGTCGGATCCGATGAAGTTGCTGCCGCCCTCGAGGAAGTTCTCGCGGCCGGTGCCGGAGCCGGTGGGCTCGTAGTTGACCGTCACGTCGGGGTGGGCGGTCTGGAACGCGGCGACCCAGGCCTCCTGGGCTGCGGTCTGCGAGGACGCGCCGGTCGCGTCGATCGTGCCGGAGAGCGTGGACTCCGAGGGCTCTTCGCTGGAGCCACCGGCTCCGCCTTCGTTCGCGGCACAGCCGGCGAGGGCGAGAGCGGCGACGGCGCCGATGGCGCCGATTCGTGCGATTCGGGAGATCTTCACTGTGGATCCTTCGATCTTGGAGGGGTGGGGCCCGGTGCAGGGCACACAGTGACGCTAGGGGCGACGGTTAACGAGACTCTCCCGCGCAGGTGAACGGCAGGTGAACGGCCGGCGACTCTCTGGAGCCGGCCCCCGTCACCGCGCGCCCTTTTGAATCGCCCACTTTGCGCCATTTCGAGCACAGATGCAGCGAAGTGCGCGACTCGAACGACGGGAAGGGTCAGACCTTCGGCGCGTGGGTCTCGATCGAGATGATGCCGGAGCCGGGGTTGGTCGCCGAGACGTGGACTACGGAGAACGCGCCGGTCTCCAGATCGGCAGCACTGCCGACGTACGAGCCGTGCACGGTGCCGGTCGCGAGGGCGATCTCCGAGAGGAGCGCGGGTAGCACGGGGCCGTGGCTGCAGAGTACGGCGGGCTTACCGGCGCGGATGCGGCGGCCGACGACGGAGCGGAGGTCGGCGACGCCGTCCTCCCAGGCGTCCTGGCTGATCTTCTCGGTGAGGACCGGCGTGCGGTCCAGGGCCTTGGCGAGCGGCGTGACGGTCTGCACGCAGCGCACCGCGTCGCTGGTGACGATCTTGCGCACGCCGAAAGCGCGGAGCGGCCCGACGATGGCTTTGGCCTGGCGCTTCCCGCGGTCCGTGAGCGGTCGGGTCGCGTCCGCCTTGTCCCATTCCGAGCGGGGCAGGGCCTTCGCGTGCCGGAGGGCGATCACCGGGAAGGTCCGCAGCACGCCGTCGTCCACCAGCGCCGCGAACGCATCGAGGATCTCGAGGTCGACGGGGTAGCTCAGCGCGGCGCGGGCCTTCTTCACGCTGACCCACTCGAGGGCGGCGATCTCGCGGTTCGGCA
Organism: Microbacterium sp. LCT-H2; assembly: GCF_001866135.1. Taxonomy (GTDB): domain Bacteria; phylum Actinomycetota; class Actinomycetes; order Actinomycetales; family Microbacteriaceae; genus Microbacterium. Next base: position 87,672 of record NZ_MODW01000003.1, on the reverse strand, counting down.
CGAAGGTCGAGGCGCGGATCGCCGCGTCCGTGGCCTCGGCCGCCCAGTAGTGGACGACCTTCTGCTTGCGGGACGCGAGGTGGTAGCGGCTGACCCCGACCGGCACGCCGAGCGCCACCCGGATGCCGGTCTCCTCGTGCACCTCGCGCACCGCGGTCTCCGCGAGCATCTCGCCCGGGTCGACCTTCCCCTTCGGCAGGGTGACGTCGCGGTACTTCGTGCGGTGGATGAGAAGGATCCGCAGCTTGCCGTCGACCAGACGCCACACGACGGCACCGGCCGCGTACACGGCTTTGTCCGCCCACTTCGCTTCGGCCGCAGACGGCGGGAGCTGGACCTGCCGCGCCGTCATCGAACCGCCCGCGCCCGACGACGTCGCTGGATCATCCCCATGGTCGTATCCTGCAGGTCGACGAGGGGCTTGCCGTCGGCGTCCACGGCGTGACGCTCCCAGACGCCGTCGCGGCCCAGGTGCCACGAGGAGGTCCGGTCGTCCATCGCCAGGTCGAAGAAGGCGATGAGCTCCTTGAGATGCGCGGGGTCCGTGACCCGGACCAGGGCCTCCACGCGACGGTCGAGGTTGCGGTGCATCATGTCGGCGCTGCCGATGTACACCTGCGGGTCGCCGTCGTTCTCGAACGTGAAGATCCGGGAGTGCTCGAGATAGCGGCCGAGGATGCTGCGGACCGTGATGTTGTCGCTGATCCCGTCGAGGTCGGTCCGCAGGCTGCAGATACCGCGCACCCACACGTCGACCTTCACCCCCGCGGCACTCGCGCGATAGAGCGCGTCGATGATCTCCTCGTCGACCATCGAGTTGACCTTGATGCGGATGTGCGCCGGCTTGCCCGCCTCGGCGATCCGGCGTTCGGCGTCGATCAGCCGGACGAGACCCTTGCGGAGGTGCAGCGGCGCGACGAGGAGGCGCTTGAACTTCTTCTCGATGGCGTAACCGCTGAGCTCGTTGAACAGCCGGGTGAGGTCCTTGCCCACCTGGGCGTCGGCGGTGAACAGTCCGAAGTCCTCATAGATTCGGCTGGTCTTCGGGTTGTAGTTGCCCGTGCCGACGTGCGAGTAGTGCTGGAGCCGGCCGTCCTCCTCGCGGATGACGAGGGCGAGCTTGCAGTGGGTCTTGAGCCCGACGAGGCCGTACACCACGTGCACGCCGGCCTTCTCCAGCTTGCGCGCCCAGACGATGTTGTTCGCCTCGTCGAATCGCGCTTTCACCTCGACGAGCGCGAGCACCTGCTTGCCCGCCTCGGCGGCGTCGATGAGCGCCTGTACGACGGGGCTGTCGCCGGAGGTCCGGTACAACGTCTGCTTGATGGCGAGCACATGCGGGTCGCGGGCGGCCTGCTCCAGGAACGCCTGGACGCTCGTGGTGAACGACTCGTACGGGTGGTGCACGAGGACGTCGGACTTGCGGATCGCCTTGAAGATGTCGGCGCGATTGCTCGACCCCGCGGGCTGGAAGGCGACGGCGGTGGTGGGCAGGTGCGGCGGATACCGCAGGTCCGGACGGTCGATCCGCGACAGGTCGAACAGTCCGCGGAGGTCGAGCGGTCCAGGGAGGCGGTACACCTCGAGGTCGGTGATGTCGAGTTCCCTGACCAGCAGGTCCATGGTGACGTCGTCCATGTCGTCGGTGATCTCGAGCCGGATGGGCGGACCGAACCGACGACGCAGCAGCTCGGCCTCGAGCGCCTGGATGAGGTTCTCGCTCTCGTCCTCCTCGATCTCCACATCCTCGTTGCGGGTGAGGCGGAACGCGTGGTGGTCGAGCACCTCCATGCCGGGGAAGAGGTCGCCGAGGTGGTTGGCGATGAGTTCCTCCAGCCGCAGGAAACGCTTGATCTCCCCGCCGCCCGGGACCTCGACGAAGCGCGGCAGCATGGGCGGCACTTTGAGGCGCGCGAACTCCTGGCGGCCGGTCCGCGCGTTGCGGATGCGGATGGCGAGGTTCAGGGAGAGGCCGGAGATGTAGGGGAACGGGTGCGCCGGGTCGACCGCCAGGGGCATCAGCACCGGGAAGACCTGCGCTCCGAAGTAGTCCGACAGTGCCCGGCGCTCGTCGTCGGTGAGATCGGACCAGTCGGTGATCTCGATGCCGGAGTCGGCGAGAGCAGGACGGACGAGCTTCGTCCAGGCGTCCGCGTGGCGGAGCTGCAGCGCGTGGGCCTCCCGCGAGATGTCCGCGAGGGCGTCGACGGGCGACCGCCCGATGTTGGTCGGCACGGCGAGGCCGGTCATGATGCGCCGTTTGAGGCCGGCCACACGCACCATGAAGAACTCGTCGAGGTTGCTGGCGAAGATCGCCAGGAAGTTCGCCCGCTCCAGCTCGGGCAGCGACGGGTCCTCCGCGAGTTCGAGCACCCGCTGGTTGAACGCGAGCCAGCTCAGCTCGCGGTCCAGATAGCGGTGGTCGGGGAGCTGCGAGTCCGGCGCCTCGACGGCGTCGTCGAAGTCGTCGTCTTCTGCGTCACCGAGTCCGGCGTCGGCGAGTGCGGGATCGATCATGGGGTACATCTAAGCACCGGCAGGTGTCGGGCGTGTGAACGGCGGTCAGCGCGAGCCGACCAGGCTGTCGTCCTCGTAGACGTTGAAGCGGTACCCGACGTTGCGCACGGTGCCGATGATCTGCTCCTGATCGCCGAGCTTCGCGCGCAGCCGGCGCACGTGCACGTCCACGGTCCTGGTGCCGCCGAAGTAGTCGTACCCCCACACCTCGCTGAGCAGCTGCTCGCGGGTGAACACCCGCGAGGGGTGCGTGGCGAGGAAGTGCAGGAGCTGGAACTCCTTGTAGGTGAGGTCCAGCGGCCGGCCGTGCAGCTTCGCCGAGTAGGACTGCTCGTCGATCGTGACGCCGGAGGCCTGCACCCGCGCCGGTTCCGCGACCTCGTCCCGCCGGGCGAGGGCGAGGCGCACGCGCGCGTCGATCTCGGCGGGGCCGGCGGTGGACAGCAGCACGTCGTCGATGCCCCATTCGCCGGAGAGCGCGCTCATGCCGCCCTCGGTCACCACGAGCAGCAGCGGCGCATCCTGGCCGGTGGCCCGCAGCAGACGGCACAGCGATTTCGCCCCGACCAGGTCGTGACGGCCGTCGACGATCACGATGTCGTACTCCGGGGCGTTGATGAGCTGCGCGGGCTCCGCGGGGATCTGCCGGGTGCGATGGCTCAGCAGCTCGAGGGCGGGCAGCACCTGCTCCGAGAGCGGAGCATTGGTCAGAACCAGCACCAGGGCCACGCGCACTCCTCACCGGCGGGGGGATCGACGCCGTGCCGCCATGATAGCGGCCACCGATGCGCAAGAATGGAGACATGTCAGAACCGGCACTCGCGCCCCGCAACGCCTTCACCGGCGTCATCGCGGTCTGGGCGACCGCGTTCGTCGGCAGTATCGTCATCGGGATCTTCGCTCCCGAGGAGTGGCGCATCCCCTGGATGCTGGTGGGCTTCGGGGCGGTCGTGCTGCTCTCCTTCGCCGTGCAGCTCTGGTACGGCCGCACGCAGGGTTTCATCTTCCGTGTCGCGAGCAGCGTGACCGGTGCGCTGCTGCTGATGGGGATCATCTCGGTCGGCTTCGGGCTGGCCGCCCTCATCCCCTCCTGACCCGGATCGCCGGGGGTAAGGTGGAGGTCATGGACATCATGGCGCTCGAAATCTTCTTCATCGGCCTGCTCGGCCTGGCGAGCCTCGCGATCGTTTTCGTCTCGGCCGTGGTGCTGCGCAACCTCTTCCGCGGCCAGCGCTGACGACATGATCGAACTCCCCACCGACCTTCCCGCCGACCTCGCCCCGCTGGCGTGGCTGATCGGCGTGTGGGAGGGGTCCGGGGTGATCGACTACCCGGTCGGCGAGGAGCGTCTGCAGGGCGAGTTCACGCATCGCGTCAGCTTCAGCCACGACGGGGGGCCGTTCCTCAACTATGCGGCCACGGCGACCTTCGTCGGTGACGAGGGTGCGCCCGCCGTCCCGCTGACCGCCGAGTCCGGTTTCTGGCGTCTGGCGCGTCCGGCCGCGGCGACCCACGCGGGACCGGCGCTGCTGCCGCCGACGGCGACGCCCGTCGCCCGCACGGTCGACGACGTGGAGGCGCTGCGGTCGGCCAACGGCGCGTTCCCGCTCGAGGTGTCGCTGGCGCGCTCGGACGGCATGCTCGAGTACTACCTCGGCGAGATCAACGGACCGCGGGTTGACCTCGCGTCGGACGCGATCGTGCGCGGCGCCGGCGCCAAGGACTACGGCTCCGCCTCGCGGATGTACGGACTCGTCGACGGGCACCTGCTGTGGGCGTGGGACATCGCCGCCCTCGGCACACCTCTGCGGGCGCACGCCTCGGCGCGTCTCGCCCGCGTCTGAACGGAGCACACCGTGAGCACCAGCGTCTTCGACGGCGTCCCCGGCGCGACAGCAGGGGAGCGCGGGATCGCCCACTTCGGCGATCCGTTCCGGGAGCAGCGCCGCCTCGCGGCCGGAACGGCGATCGCGCCCCTCGACGACCGGACGGTCATCGAGGTATCCGGCCCCGAACGCCTTCCCTGGCTCGACTCCATCACGTCGCAGGCGGTGGGTCATCTGCGAGCGGGGGAGAGCACCGAGCTCCTCGTCCTCGATCCGCAGGGACGGGTGGAGCACGCCGCGGGCGTGCTCGACGACGGCACCTCGACCTGGCTCCTGGCGGACGCCGGCGACGCCGAGGGTCTGGCGAGCTGGCTGACGCGGATGAAGTTCCGCACCCAGGCCACGGTCGAGCTGCGCTCCGACCTCGCGCTCCTCGGCTTCGTCGACGGGGGTCCCGCGGCCGAGCGCGTGCGCGGCCTCGACGACGCCCGGATCTGGGTCGACCCGTGGCAGCAGGTCGCCGTCGGCGGGCATCAGTACGCCGACGTGGCCGCGCACCCCGGGGCCGACCTCGCCTGGCGGGTCGCCATCGTGCCCGAGACGGTGGCGCGGGCGCTCGCCGCGGAGCTCGATCGGGAGGACGCCGCTGGTCTCCTCGCCGCCGAAGCGCTGCGCATCGCCGCCTGGCGTCCGCGGTGGGCGGCCGAGGTGGACGAGCGGTCGCTGCCGCACGAGTCGGACTGGCTCCGCAGCGCTGTGCACCTGAACAAGGGCTGCTACCGCGGGCAGGAGACCGTCGCGAAGGTGCACAACCTCGGTCATCCGCCGCGGCGGCTCGCCCTGCTCCAGCTCGACGGCAGCGACGCCGTGCTTCCGGAACCCGGAGCCCCGGTGTTCGCGGGCGACGACGAGGTCGGGCACATCACCTCCTCCGCGCGGCATCATGAGGACGGGCCGATCGCCCTCGCCCTCCTTTCCCGCCGCGCTCCCGTCGGCGACCTCGTCGTCCGGGCCGAGGGGATCGACATCGCCGCGTCCCAGCAGATCATCGTCCCGGCCGACGCCGGCGCCACCGCGGACATCCCGCGGCTGACGCGGCTGTCCCGCCGACCGACGGCACCCGATCCCCGCGACGCCGGCGTCTGAGCCGACGGGAGCCGGTCAGCCGTTGGCGTCCGAGCCGCCGGCCGAGCGCTGTGCGGCGAGCTCCGCGATCCGTGCTCGGGCCAGGAACCAGCCGCCGATGAGCGCAGGGATCAGCACGCCGAGGCTGGCGACGGTCCAGGTGCCCGTCGGATAGTCGAAGGCCATGAGCACGACGACGGACGCGAGGAACGCCAGCGTCAGGTATGAGGTGTAGGGCGCGCCGAAGAGGCGGAACGACGGTCGTTCGACGAGGCCGCGCCGCGAAAGCCGGTACAGCCGGAGGTGGCAGAGGATGATGGTCGCCCAGGCCGCGATGATCCCCAGGGCGGACAGGTTCAGCACGATCTCGAAGGCCTGGGTCGGAACCACCGCGTTCAGCAGGACACCGGCGAGGGCGAACACCGCGGTGAGAAGGATGCCCACGACGGGCACGCCGCGACGGCTCATCCGGCCGGTCGCCCGTGGTGCGGCGCCCGAGGCCGCGAGCGAGCGGAAGACCCGGCCGGTCGAGTAGAGGCCGGCGTTCAGCCCCGAGACCGCGGCGGTGATCACGATGAAGTTCATGGTGCTGCCGGCCACCGCTCCCACGTCCGGCCCTCCCACGTGCGAGAAGAACGTCACGAACGGGCTCTCCCGGGCGCGGTACACCGTGTACGGGAGCAGGAGGGCGAGCAGCAGGACCGATCCGACGTAGAACACGGCGATGCGCAGGATCACCGAGTTGACGGCCCGGGGCATCACCTTCTCCGGGTTCTCGGTCTCGCCCGCGGCGGTGCCGACCAGCTCGATCGAGGCGTAGGCGAAGACGACTCCCTGCATCACGATCACGGCGGGGAGCACCCCTTCCGGCGCGAAGCCCCCGTGTGCGGCGAGCATCGCGACTCCCGTCGGTCCCTGATCCGTCTGCCAGCCGGCCGCGAGAAACACCACGCCGATCACGAGGAAGAGGGCGAGCGCGGCGACCTTCACGAGCGAGAACCAGAACTCCATCTCGCCGAACAGCCGGACCGAGACGAGGTTGAGGCCGACGACGACGATCAGGGCGATCAGTGCGAGCAGCCACTGCGGGACGACGCGGAACGCCGACCAGTAGTGGACGTACAGGGCCACGGCCGTGGAGTCGACGACCGCGGTCATGCCCCAGTTCAGCAGGTACAGCCAGCCGGCGGCGAAGGCCAGCTTCTCGCCGTAGAACTCCCTCGCATACGAGATGAACGATCCGGAGGAGGGGCGGTGGATGACGAGCTCCCCGAGGGCGCGAAGGATGAAGAAGGCGAACACGCCGCACACGAGGTACGAGACGGCCAGCAGGGGACCCGCGGCGTTCAGGCGTCCTCCCGCCCCCATGAACAGTCCGGTCCCGATCGCGCCCCCGAGGGCGATCATCTGCAGATGCCGTGCCTTCAGCGCGGTCCGGTAGCCGGACTGCTCGTGGGCGAAGTCCTGTGCCGACGTCAGGACGTCGCCGAGTCGTTCGCGGTCGTTCTCCTGTGCCTCCGCGGATCCTTCCGCCTTCGCGTTCTCGGTGGTCATCGCCTCTCCTGCCCTGGGAACGCATGGCGATCGAGTCGGCGCACGCGTCGGTACGGCCCGCCGCGTACGACGCTAGCGGTGCGCAGGCCCGGGGTGAGGTGCGCACCGGTATACAGCAGGAGTGCGTCCTCGCGGGGTGCCGTCAGGCCGGTGCCACGGCCTCCCACGGCAGGGTGAGCTCACCCAGTCGCCAGCGGCTCCGCCCGCCCTGCACGGGCCAGCCCTGCGCGCGCAGCGCGGCCACCGCGGCGAGGAATCGCTGCGTGGCGCCGAAGGTCGACAGCGGAGCGGCGCGCTCCCACTCTCGGTCCAGATCGACCAGCAGCGCGTGGATGCGCTCGCCGGGGACGTTGCGGTGGATGAGCGCCTTGGGCAGCCGCTCCGCCACGATGCTCGGGACCTCGAGCTCGCGAAGCCGGAGGGACACCGTGAAGCGGACCGGAGTACCCAGCGGATCCACGTCCACCCAGCTCGCGACGCGTCCGATCTCGTCGCACGTCCCCTCCACGAGCAGCCCGTCCGGAGCGAGGCGGTGCGCCATCGTCCGCCAGGCGGCGGCGACCTCTTCCTCGTCGTATTGCCGCAGGACGTTCATCGCCCGGATGACCGCGGGCCGCCGACCGCCCGGGAGCGGCACCTCGAACCCGCCGCGGCCGAAGGAGACGCGGAGGTCGGCGGGGAAGGGGCTCTGGCCGGCCTTGACCTCGGCGAGCTGCTGCTCCGCGGTCGCCACCCGGTCCGGATCGAGCTCGAGACCGCGCACCTCCGCATCCGGCCGTACGCGTCGCAGCCGTGCGGCCAGCTCGAACGCGGTGACCCCGCTCGCTCCGAAACCGAGGTCGACGACGAGCGGGTCCGCCGCACGACGGAAGGCGGGGGAGGCGGCGATCCAGCGGTCGTTCCGACGCAGCCGGTTCGTCCCGGTCGTGCCGCGGGTCGGCCGACCGAGGGGAGATGACGCCATACGTCCATCCTCCCTCCTCCGCCGCCGTGCCCGCTCCGTACCCCGGATAAACTGACGACATGACTGCGAAGCGCACCCTGATCCTGCTCCGCCACGGCCAGAGCGAGTGGAACGAGCTGAACCTCTTCACCGGCTGGGTGGATGTCCGCCTGACCGAGCAGGGGAAGAGCGAGGCCCGTCGCGGCGGTGAGCTCCTCGCCGAGTCCGGCATCCTGCCCGACGTGCTGCACACGTCGCTGCTGAGCCGGGCGATCCAGACCGCCGACATCGCGCTGGATGCCGCCGACCGGCTGTGGATCCCGGTGAAGCGCTCGTGGCGGCTCAACGAGCGCCACTACGGGGCTCTGCAGGGCAAGGACAAGGCGCAGACGCTCGAAGAGTTCGGTCCTGAGCAGTTCCAGCTGTGGCGACGCTCGTTCGATGTGCCGCCGCCCCCTCTGGACGACGCCAGCGAGTTCAGCCAGGTAGGCGACGCCCGCTACGAGGGCATCGACGGCGAGGTGCCGCGCACAGAGTCGCTGAAGCTCGTCATCGACCGCCTCCTTCCCTACTGGGACGCGGAGATCGTTCCCGACCTCGAAGCCGGCAAGACCGTGCTCGTGACGGCGCACGGCAACTCGCTGCGCGGCCTCGTCAAGCACCTCGAGGGCATCAGCGACGACGACATCGCCGGCCTCAACATCCCGACCGGCATTCCGCTCGTGTACGAGCTCGACGAGAACAACGCGCCGACCGGTCCCGGTCGCTACCTCGACCCGGAGGCCGCCGCCGCCGGTGCCGCGGCCGTCGCCGCCCAGGGCAAGAAGTAACCGAGACCCCGGTTTCACGCCGAGACCCCCTGCTGCAGGCGACTGCAGCAGGGGGTCTCGGCGATAAGGCGGGGTTTCGGTCAGGCGTGGCCGAGCTGCTCCTGCTGCTCCACCGCGAGGGCGATGTCTTCCTCCTCGACGTGCCAGTCGCCCGTCGCGAGGTAGACCACCTTCTTGGCGACGGCGACCGCGTGGTCCGCGAAGCGCTCGTGGTACCGGCTGGCGAGCGTCGCATCGACCGTGGCGACGGCCTCGCCCTTCCAGTTGTCGCTGAGCACCTTCTCGAAGACGCTGGCGTGCAGCTCGTCGACGTCGTCATCGGCGTTGCGGATCGCGTCCGCGAACTTCAGGTCCTGGGTACGGAGGAGCTCCGTGAGCGTGCGGGAGATCTCCACGTCGAGCTCGCCCATCTTCACGAACGTGCCCTTGAGGCCCTTCGGGATCGCGCGCTCCGGGAAGCGCAGGCGGGCGAGCTGGGCGATGTGCTCGGACATGTCGCCCATCCGCTCCAGGGACGCGCTGACGCGGAGCGCCGTGACGACGATCCGGAGGTCGCGCGCGACCGGCTGCTGGCGGGCGAGGATCTCGATGGCCTGCTCGTCCAGCGCGACAGCGAGCTCGTCGATCTTCGCGTCGTCGGCGATGACCTCCTCGGCCAGCGCGACGTCGCTCGTGGCGAACGCGCGGGTGGCCTTGTCGATGGAGACCGTGACGAGCTCGGCGATCTCGACGAGGCGGGACTGCAGGTCCTCGAGGGACTGGTGGAAGACTTCGCGCATGGTGGGCGCAACCTTTCGTTCGGATCCCGGCTGACGGTCCAGCGCGGGGCGGCGGGGCGTCCGCAGGGGGAGGGCTGCGCGCGCGCAGGCCTGAAGCGATTGTCTGCTCCGAAGGTTAACGAACGGTGCCCGGCGAGTGAATAGTACGTCTCCGCTCCCCGGGATGGCGCGGGAACCCGCCGGATCGACGGTGAACGCGCTCTACGCTGGAGTCATGACCCTGCCGCAGCTCGCGCTGTCCTCCCTCGCCATCGGGTTGGCGATCGGGGTGGGCCTCTCCCTCCTGGTCGTCTGGGCCTATCGGGCGCGGGCGCGGGCGGAGGAGGAGACGTCGATGACGATCCCGACCGGGATCACCGACGTGCTGCGCAGCATGGATGACGCCGCGTGCGTGGTCGACGTCTCCGGCCTCGTGCTCGCCACGTCGAAAGCCGCCGCGCGGTTCGGGATCGAGGTCGGATCGACGCTCGAGAACCCGGAGCTCCGGCAGCTCGTGCGGGGCGTCCGCTCGACGGGGGAGACGGCGACCGAGTCCCTGCGCATCACCCGCGGCGGTCTCAGCCTCGACCCTCGCCTGGTGTCGGCCAGGGCGAGCGCGATCGGCACGCGCCTGGTGCTCCTCATCATCCGCGACGTGACCGAGCAGGAGCGCCTGGACCAGATGCGCCGGGACTTCGTGGCCAACACCAGCCACGAGCTCAAGACGCCGGTCGGGGCCGTGAGTCTGCTCGCGGAGGCCATCGAATCCGCCGCCGACGACCCTGCCCAGGTGCGGGCGTTCGCGTCCCGGATCTCGGCGGAGGCGGGCCGCCTCGGTCAGCTCACCGGACGCATCATGAGCCTGTCCCGGCTGCAGGCGGAGGACGGGCTGACCGAGGTCGCCCCGGTCTCGATCGACGAGGTCATCGCCTCCTCGATCGAAGCCCACGTCGTGCAGGCCGACTCCGCGGGTGTGGAACTCGCCCGCGGCGGCGATCGCGGGGTGTGGGTCCGCGGCGACGCGCAGATCCTCATCGAGGCGGTCGGCAACCTGATCGCCAACGCCATCGTCTACTCGCCCCGCGGCTCCCGCGTGGGCGTCGGGGTGAAGGCCGACGACGACGTCGTGGAGATCGCCGTGTCCGACCAGGGCATCGGGATCGCCGAGGCCGATCGCGAGCGCATCTTCGAGCGGTTCTATCGCGCGGATGAGGCCCGCTCCCGGCGCACCGGCGGCACCGGCCTCGGGCTGTCCATCGTCAAGCACGCCACCCAGCGGCACGGGGGAGAGGTGCGGCTGTGGTCGCGCCCCGGCCGCGGGTCCACGTTCACCATCCGCCTGCCCCGGATCGATGCTCCCGCGAACGCCGGACAGGGCAAGAAGAGCAAGAAGAAGCGCGCGCGCAAGGCCGCCCCCGCGACCGGGGCGACGCGCGTCCGAAACGGAGAGACCGCATGACCCGCATCCTTCTCGTCGAAGACGAACCCGACCTCGCCGACCCGCTCGCGTATCTGCTCCGTCGCGAAGGCTACGAGGTGGAGATCGCCGAGGACGGCCCCGGTGCCCTCACGGCGTTCCGGGAGCGCGGCGCCGACATCGTGCTGCTCGACCTCATGCTCCCGGGGATGCCCGGGACGGAGGTGTGCCGTCAGATCCGCTCCACCTCGGCCGTGCCGATCATCATGCTGACGGCGAAGGACTCCGAGGTCGACATCGTCGTGGGGCTCGAACTCGGAGCGGACGACTACATCACCAAGCCCTACTCGTCGCGGGAGCTCCTCGCCCGGATGCGGGCGGTGCTGCGACGGGTCGTGCAGGCCGAGGGTGAGTTGGACGAGCGGGTGCTGGAAGGCGGGCGCGTCTCGCTCGACATCGATCGGCACACGGTGTCGGTCGCCGGCGAGCAGATCAACATGCCCTTGAAGGAGTTCGAACTCCTGGAGGTGCTCATGCGCAACTCGGGACGCGTGCTCACGCGCGGCCAGCTCATCGACCGCGTGTGGGGGAGCGACTACTTCGGCGACACCAAGACGCTCGACGTGCACATCAAGCGCATCCGCTCGCGGATCGAGGAGAACCCCAGCGAGCCGGTGATGCTGGTCACGGTCCGAGGGCTGGGCTACCGCTTCGAAGGCTGAGGAGACGCGAGAGGCCGGCACCCACGGGTGCCGGCCTCTCGCGTCCCCGGGGACTCAGTCCTGAGGAGCGAGGTCCGAGTAGTACGGCAGTGTGCCGTCGAGGACCGGGATCTCGGTCGTGACGCCGGCGGAGTCGCCGGACTGGAAGTGCATCGCGACGGTGGCACCGGGCATGGTGTCGAGCCCCGTGATCTCCACGGGCTCCTCGTCGGCGCCGAAGCTGACGGTCCCGCCGGCCGGCACGGTGATCATGAAGGGATCGCCGCCCTCCAGCGAGACAGTGAGGGTGGCGCGGTCCTGCGACGGGTTGACGACGGCGCCGACGAAGTTGCCGACCGTGCCGTCCTCGTTCGCGATGATCAGGGCGTTGCGCACGGCGATGGGGCCGTCCTGATCGGAGACGTTCACGCCGTCGGAGGCCGCGTACTCGATCTTCGTCGACTGCGGTGTGATGAACGTGCACCCGGTCGCGCCGAGCAGAACGAGGGCGCTGATGGCGGCAGACGCGACAAGGCGCGATTTCACGGGTCCTCCTGAGGTCCGACGGGATATCCCTCCCCATTCTATGGGTAAGTCGGGAGCGCGCAGGGAACAGGGAGCGCGAACCTTAGCGCATATCCCCTGTGGTATCCTTGAGGTTGCCGAAAGGACATGTTTTTATGCTTTTTGAGGTTGGCGAGACCGTCGTCTATCCGCACCATGGCGCTGCGACCATCATCGAGGTCAAGGAGCGCATCATCAAGGGCGAGGCGAAGAAGTACCTAAAGCTCAACGTCACGCAGGGCGATCTCATCATCGAGGTCCCGGCCGAGAACGTCGACCTCGTCGGCGTCCGCGACGTGATCGGCAAGGAGGGCCTCGACCACGTGTTCGAGGTGCTGCGCGCGCCGTTCACCGAGGAGCCCACCAACTGGTCGCGCCGGTACAAGGCGAACCTGGAGAAGCTCGCGTCCGGCGATGTCATCAAGGTGAGCGAGGTCGTGCGCGACCTCTGGCGCCGCGACCAGGACCGCGGCCTGTCCGCGGGCGAGAAGCGGATGCTGGCCAAGGCCCGGCAGATCCTCATCTCGGAGCTGGCCCTGGCCGAGAAGATCGACGAGGACAAGGCGGGCGCACTGCTCGACGAGGTCCTCGCGTCCTGAGACGTCCTTCACGGAAGGCGGGTGCTGCGGCACCCGCCTTCTGTCGTCTCCGCGGGTAACGTGAAGCTGTGAGCATCCTCCCCGTCCCGCATACCGCGATCATCGTCGTCGCCGCCGGTTCCGGCACCCGTCTCGAGGCCGGAGCGCCCAAGGCGTTCGTCGGCATCGACGGCCGCACCATCCTGCGGCACGCCCTCGACGGCGTGTTCGCGGCGGCACCCCTGCAGGTCGTCGTCGTCGCGCCCGCAGGCTACGAGGGCGACGCGCAGACCGAGCTGCTCGCGGCCGCCGGCGATCGTGCCGACCTGGGCCGCGTGGTCACCGGAGGCGCGACGAGGCAGGAATCCGTCGCCGCCGGACTCGCGGCGCTGTGGGGGGACGTGCGCACAGTGCTCGTGCACGACGCTGCGCGCGCGCTGACCCCGCCCGAGGTGATCGACGCCGTGGCGGAGGCCGTGATCGGCGACGCCGGCGCCGTGCCGAGCCTGCCGGTCGTGGACACGCTCAAGCGGGTCGCGGACGGTCTCGTCGTGGGCACCCTGGATCGTGCGGAGCTCGCGGCCGCGCAGACGCCGCAGGGGTTCCCTCGTGGCCCGCTGGAAGCGGCGTACGCGGAGGCGACGGCTCAGCGTGTCGAGTACACGGATGACGCGGCGCTCTTCGCCTCGGCGGGGCACGCGGTGCGGCTGGTGCCCGGCTCCGAGCGTTCGTTCAAGATCACCACCCCTGCCGATCTGGAGCGCGCCCGCCTGCTCGTTGCGACCGCGCCCGCCACGCCTTCCGTTGCGCCTCGTACGTCGGCCGTCGTCGGGGGCGCGCCCCGCGTGGGCATCGGCACGGACGTGCATGCGTTCGGCGGCGACGGACCGCTGTGGCTGGCCGGGCTGGAATGGCCGGGGGAGCCCGCGCTCTCCGGGCATTCGGACGGGGACGCGGTCGCCCACGCGATCGTCGATGCCCTGCTCGGCGCCGCCGGGCTCGGCGACATCGGCGAGCACTTCGGCACCGCCCATCCGGAGTATGCGGGGGCCCACGCCGACGTCTTCCTCTCCCGTACCGCGGAGCTCCTGGCGGAGGCGGGCTTCGCGATCGGCAACGTGTCGGTCCAGTTCCAGGGCAATCGTCCGCGCTTCAGCGCACGTCGAAAGGAGGCCGAGGCGGTTCTGTCGGCGGCGCTCTGGGGTGCTCCGGTGGCCGTGACGGCCACCACGACGGACGGCCTCGGCTTCCCCGGGCGGGGCGAGGGAATCGCGGTCACGGCCGTCGCGGTCGTCATCCCGCGACCGGAGCGGGGTCTCTCAGCGCCCGCCGAGTAGGCTTGAGCGGTGACTCTCCGCCTCTACGACACCCGCGCACAGCTGCTGCGCGACTTCGTGCCTCTCGATCCCGAGAACATCACGATGTACGTGTGCGGACCCACCGTGCAGTCCGGCCCGCACATCGGCCATGTCCGGGCGGCCCTGAGCTTCGATCTCCTGCGCCGTTGGCTGACGCACCGTCACGGCCGCGTGACCTTCGTGCGCAACGTCACCGACATCGACGACAAGGTGCTCGCCAACGCCACGGAAGCCGAGCCGTGGTGGGCGCTCGCCTATCGGATGGAGCAGGAGTTCGCCACGGCCTACGCCGGCATCGGCATCCTGCCGCCCACGTACGAGCCGCGGGCGACGGCCTCCGTCCCGCAGATGCAGGAGCTCATCGCGCTGCTCATCGACCGGGGCCACGCGTACCCCGCTCCCGACGGGTCGGGCGACGTGTACTTCGATGTGCGCTCCTGGCCGTCCTACGGCGATCTCACCCATCAGTCCGTGGACGCGATGGAGGCGGCGCAGGACGCCGACCCGCGGGGCAAGCGCAACCCCCAGGACTTCGCTCTGTGGAAGGGCGCCAAGTCCGACGAGCCCACCGACGCGACGTGGGCGTCGCCGTGGGGGCCGGGGCGCCCGGGCTGGCACATCGAGTGCTCGGCCATGGCGAAGCGATACCTCGGCGCGGAGTTCGACATCCACGGCGGCGGTCTGGATCTGCGGTTCCCTCATCACGAGAACGAACTGGCGCAGTCGACCGCAGCAGGAGACGGCTTCGCCCGCTACTGGGTGCACAACGGCCTCGTGACCGTCGATGGCCAGAAGATGTCGAAGTCGCTCGGCAACTTCACGCTCGCGCGGGACGTGCTCGCGGAGCGGGACCCGCTGGTCGTGCGCTACGCCCTCGCCGCCGCGCACTACCGGTCGAGCCTCGACCTCTCGGAATCGTCCTGGACCGAGGCGGAGGCGGCGCTCGGCCGCATCCGCTCGTTCCTCGATCGCGCATTCCGGGGGGCCGAAGAAGGGTTCGGTGGCGGTGACGCGCAGAGCCTGCCCGCCGCTTTCGTCGAGGCGATGGACGACGACCTCGGCGTGCCCCAGGCATTGGCCGTCGTCCATGAGAGCGTGCGGGCCGGGAACTCGGCTCTCGACGCAGGTGACACCGCGGCGGCTCTGGACGCGGCGCAGGCGGTGCTCGCCATGACCGGTGTGCTCGGCCTCGTGGAGGACGCAGGCTCCCGGAAGGCCGGGGATGCGCAGGCAGCGGCGCTCGACGCGCTGGTGCAGGAGATGATCGCGCAGCGCGCCACCGCGCGCGCGGAGAAGGACTGGGCGGCGGCGGATCGCATCCGAGACGCGATCGCCGCCGCAGGAATCACGCTGGAGGACACTCCGGCCGGAACTCATTGGAGTATCGATGGCTAAGCCAGGGCGCCCCGGCGCGAGCAAGGGAAACAAGAAGGGCCCCACCAAGGGCACCGGCGGTCTCGGGCGCAAGGCGCTCGAGGGGCGTGGCCCCACGCCGAAGGCGGAGGACCGCGCGTGGCACCCCGCCGGTAAGCGCAAGGCCGCGGCCGAGCGCTACGCGGCTGCGGGCGGCAAGGGCAAGCCCGGAGGGCGTCCCGCCTCCGGAGGCAACCCGAACCGCAGCGCCCGGTCGAAGGACAACACCACCGACACCGAGACGGTGACCGGCCGCAACTCCGTGCTCGAGGCGCTGCGCGCGAAGATCCCGGCGACGGCGATGTACATCGCGCAGCGCGTCGAGATGGACGACCGCGTCAAGGAGATGCTGTCGATCGCGACCCACCGCGACATCCCGGTGCTCGAGGTCACGCGTCAGGAGCTCGACCGCATGGCCGGCTTCGACGGCGTGCACCAGGGCGTGGCCCTCAAGGTGCCGCCGTACGAGTACGCGCACCCGCAGGACCTCCTGGAGCAGGTCATCGATCGCGGCGAGACGCCGCTGTTCGTCGCCCTCGACGGGATCACCGACCCTCGCAACCTCGGTGCGATCATCCGCTCGACGGCGGCGTTCGGGGGCCACGGCATCATCCTGCCGCAGCGCCGTTCCGCCGGGGTGAACTCGGCGGCGTGGAAGACCAGTGCGGGCGCGGCTGCGCGCATCCCGGTCGCGCTGGCCTCGAACCTCACCACGCAGCTCAAGGAGTTCAAGAAGCAGGGCGTGTTCGTGCTCGGACTCGACGGCGACGGCGACGTCTCGCTGCCGGCGCTGGAGCTGGCGGACCGCCCCGTCGTCATCGTCGTGGGCTCGGAGGGCAAGGGCCTGTCTCGCCTCGTGACCGACACCTGCGACCAGATCGTCTCCATCCCCATCTCCGCGGCGACCGAGTCGCTGAACGCGGGAATCGCGGCCTCGGTCGCGCTGTACCAGGTCGCGACCGTCCGCGCCGCGGACTGACCGAGAGGAATACGCATGGCCCGCATCATCGTCCTGGGAGGAACCGGCTACGCCGGACGCCACATCGTCGCGGAGGCGGTGAGTCGTGATCACGCGGTCGTCGCCATCTCGCGTTCGACTCCGGCGGATCCGGTCGCGGGTGCCGCCTACGTGCAGGGGTCCGCGCTCGACCCTGCGACGCTGACCGAGGCGTTCGCGGGTGCCGATGCCGTGGTCTCCGCGCTCTCCCCGCGCGGCGACATGGAGGACCGTGTCCTCGAGGCGCTGACGAACGTGGTCGGGCTGCTCGACGGCACCGAGACCCGGCTCGGCGTCGTGGGCGGCGCGGGCGGCAGCCTCGTCGCGCCCGGTGGCCCCCGTCTGTTCGATCAGGGGTTCCCGGAGGAGTACAAGCACGAGGCGCAGGTCGGCATCGACTCCCTCGCGCTCCTGGAGCGCACCGCGGACAGCCTGGACTGGTTCTTCGTCCACCCGGCCGAGGTCTTCGGGCCGTGGGCGGAGGGCGAGCGCACCGGCCACTACCGGGACGGTGGTGACGTGCTCGTCCGCGACGAGGACGGGAAGTCGTACATCTCCGGGGCGGACTTCGCCGTCGCCATCGTCGACGAGATCGAGCAAGCCAACCACCACCGCGAGCGGTTCACCGTCGGGTACTGACGCCGTCGGGCGCGGCGCCGACGTGCGGGCACGGTCTCAGACGAGGTCGCGCCAGTCCACCTCTTCGTCGTCGCTGAGCGCCAGCGTGCCGGTGACGACGGGGAGGCCCATCGTCTCGGTCGGCGGCCCCATGATGGTGGCCTCGTCGCGCCGGTGGCGGAGCACGTCGTTGATGTAGCTCGTCAGCACCTCCGCGAGGGCCACAGAGCGTCCCTGCGCCTGCGACAGGTACCAGCGGTGCTCCAGCACCTGGTGGAACACCTCGGCCGGCTCCAGCTTGGCGCGCAGGTCGTAGGGGATGGCTCGCACGACGGGCTCGAAGACGCGCGTGAGCCACTCGTGCGCGTACATCTCCTCGTCCGCCCACTGCTTGGTGGAGCGGGCACGGAACTCGTCGAGGTCGTTGAGGAGCCGCCGGGCCTGGTTCTCCTCGACGTCGAGACCAGTGAGACGGATGAGCCGGCGCTGGTGGTGCCCGGCATCGACGACCTTCGGCTGGATCTCCACCACGGTGCCGTCGGCGGTCGTCGACATCGACATCTCGTCGATGTCGAAGCCGAGGGCGTTGAGCCGCTCGACGCGTTCCGTGATGCGCCAGGTCTCGGCGGCGGAGAACGATTCCTGCGCGGTGAGCTCGGCCCACAGCGATCGGTAGGACGACACGATGCCGTCCGCGATGGCGACGGCGTCGACGCCGTGCTCCAGGCGACCGCCCGCGGCGAGGTCCATGATCTCGCCGGCGATGTTCGTGCGCGCGAGGTCCAGGTCGTAGGCGCGCTGTCCGTCCGTCAGGCCCTCCTCGTGCAGCTCTCCGGTCTCCGCGTCGACGAGGTACGCCGCGAAGGCTCCGGCATCCCGGCGGAACAGGGTGTTGGAGAGCGAGACGTCGCCCCAGTAGAAGCCGACGTTGTGCAGGCGCACGAGCAGCAGCGCCAGCGCGTCGACGAGGCGGGTGGCCGTGTCCGGACGGAGCACCCGGGTGAACAGCGCCCGATAGGGCATCGAGAAGCGCAGATGCGAGGAGACCAGTGCCGCGGGGAGCGGCGCCCCCGACGCGTCGGTGCGCCCCGCGATGACCGCGACACGTTCCACGCACGGTACGTCGAGGCGCGCGAGGTTGCCGAGCATCTCATACTCACGCCGCGCCATCTCGGTCGTCGTCTCCTTGACGGCCACGACGCGACCCGAGAGGTCGGCGAAGCGGACGAGGTGGCGCGAGAGGCCCTTGGGGAGGGAGACGATGTGCTCGGACGGCCACTTCTCCAGAGGCGTCGACCAGGGCAGAGCGAGCAGACCGGGGTCGACCGTCTTGGCCGTGATCCGGAGGGATTCCTGCATGGGGGCTCCTGAGGGTGCCGGGGAAACGACGCGGCGCGGGCGACCGAAGTCAGCCCGCGCCGCGGTGGAGGTGTCCGATCAGGCCGAGACGACCGGCTTGTCGTTCAGGCGGTCGCCGGACTCGAGGTCGAAGGCGTGCACGTGGCCCGGGTTCGCGGCGAGGGTGACGGTCTCCCCGGCGTTCGGGTGGTTGCGGCCGTCGACGCGGGCGACCAGGTCGGTGCGCTTGCCGTTGATCTCCGTGTGGCCGTACAGGTAGCCGTCGGCGCCGAGCTCCTCGACGAGGTCGACGACGACCGACAGGCCCTGGCCGTCGGCCGGGCCGACGGTGATGTCCTCGGGGCGGACGCCGACCGTGACCTGCGAACCGTTGGCGCGGCCCACGGTGTCGCGGTCGAGCGGGACGATCTCGGTGCCGAAGCGCACGCCGCCGTCGGCCAGGTCGGCCGAGAACAGGTTCATCGCGGGCGAGCCGATGAAGCCGGCGACGAAGACGTTCTCCGGCTTCTCGTACAGGTCGCGCGGCGAGCCGACCTGCTGGAGCAGACCGTCCTTGAGCACGGCGATGCGGTCGCCCATGGTGAGCGCCTCGGTCTGGTCGTGCGTGACGTAGACCGTGGTGACGCCGAGACGACGCTGCAGCGAGGCGATCTGCGTGCGGGTCTGGACACGGAGCTTCGCGTCGAGGTTCGACAGCGGCTCGTCCATGAGGAAGACCTGGGGCTGACGGACGATCGCGCGACCCATGGCGACACGCTGACGCTGACCACCGGAGAGGGCCTTCGGCTTGCGGGTGAGGTACTGCTCCAGGTCGAGGAGCTTCGCGGCCTCGAGGACCCGCGCGGCGCGCTCCTCCTTGCCGACGCCGGCGATCTTGAGCGCGAAGCCCATGTTCTCGGCGACGGTCATGTGCGGGTACAGCGCGTAGTTCTGGAACACCATCGCGATGTCGCGGTCCTTCGGCGGCACGTCGGTGACGTCGCGGTCGCCGATGAGGATGCGGCCGGAGTTGACCTCTTCGAGGCCGGCGAGCATGCGGAGGGAGGTGGACTTACCGCAACCGGAGGGACCGACCAGGACGAGGAACTCGCCGTCTCCCACCTCGAGGTTGAGCTTGTCGACAGCCGGACGGGTGCCGCCGGGGTACAGGCGGGTGGCCTCGTCGAAAGTCACAGATGCCATCGTGTTTCTCCTTCACCGGCAGGTACGTGCCGGACGATCCGTAGTGAATGAAGCGGCGGAGCGACCCGCCGTGACCCTTCATCGGGTCGGAATCAGTATGGCACGAACCCTCGCACCTGGGTATTTCTCAGCCTCACTGGTTAGCATCGAACCCGGCCGTGCGCAGCGGCGATCACCGCCCGACGGTGGTCGGGGCCAACCCGGACCCCCTGAGACTCAAGAGGAACGATGTCGAGCGACGAAACGCCGAACGTCCCCGCCCCTCGCACTTCGCGCGAGGCCGTGCGGGAGAAGGCACAGAAGGTGCACGCCCAGCAGTCGCGGGCGCGTCTCATGCGACGGATCATCATCGGTGCGGTCGCGATCATCGCGGTCGGCGCGATCGGGACCGCCGTGACGCTCGCCGTGACCTCGCAGACGTCCAAGCCGCAGCTCAGCCCGACCGGCATGGAGGCCGACGGCGTCGTGGTGACCGACATCGCGTCCGCGGCGATCGCCGGTACCGCTTCCCCCACGCCGGACCCCGAGCCCAGCGAGGCCGGCACCAGCGAGACGCCGTCGCCCGAGCCGTCGGCGGCAGGTGCTGTCGAGGTCCACGTGTACGTCGACTACCTCTCGCCCGACGCGGGCAAGTTCGAGCGCGCCAACGCCCGGCTGCTCGCGCAGTGGATCGAGGACGGTGCCGCGACCGTCAGCTACCACCCGGTCGCTCTCCTCACCGCCAGCTCCAACGGCACCAAGTACTCGCTGCGTTCCGCCGCGGCCGCCGCCTGCGTGGCGACGCACTCGCCGGACCAGTTCTACGCGTTCAACCACGACCTCCTCGACGACCAGCCCGATGTGGGCAGCGACGGGATGTCCGACGAGGAGCTCGCCAATCTCGCGGGCGCCGTCGGCGTGGACAACGCCAAGACCGTGCGCTCCTGCATCCAGGACGGCGACTACGTCAGCTGGGCGAAGGAGGCGACGACCCGCGCGCTCGAGGGGCCGCTCCCCGGCTCCGACGACCTCGTGCTCACCGCCGCCCCGATGATCGTCGTCAACGGCGAGGCCTACGTCGGCGCGCTGGACGACCCGCAGGAGCTGTCGACGTTCGTCATGTCGGTCGCCAGCGAGGCCTACTACGAGTCGGCGACTCCAACGCCGACCCCGACAGCCACCTCGGCGCCGGCGCAGTAGTCCGTCGCACGCGCCCGCCATCGCTAAGCTGTGATGGCATCCGCCGACTTGGCGCAATTGGTAGCGCACCGTACTTGTAATACGGGGGTTACGGGTTCGAGTCCCGTAGTCGGCTCCACACATGAAGGCCCGCGTCTCCTTGGAAACACGGGAGATGCGGGCCTTTCTCGTGTCTAGGCCAGGAGCGCTGCCCACTTCACCGGCACCCACGGCCCCAGCGCTAGGCTCTGCGCATGAGCGAACCCGCGGACGAGCCCGGCCCGTCGCTGATCCAGCAGCGGCTCGCACTGCAGCGACGGAGGACGTGGGCGATCGTGCTCGCCGTGTTCTGGACGGTGAGCGCCGCCTGGTGGCTGAGCTCTGGTCTTCTGACGGACGCGCGCGCCCTCGATGTGATGCGAGTGGCCGTCGGGACGGTGAGCATGGTGTTGGCGATCGCGTACGTGCTCACGGTGAGGCGCGCGCTGCGGGACATCCGAGACTTCGAAGCGCGACACGGAGCGGACGCGGGCCGCCAGTGGTTGGCGGGTGCTCCGTGACGTCCGACCGCTCGCATATCGCGTATAACTTCGGAGGGTGTTATGTTACTGGGGTGCAGGTGGTCGGCACCCCGCCCCGGCCACCTGCGCATCTTCGTGTTCCGCTTCCGGGAATGTTCGCGCCGCTCGTCGCGGTTGTCTCGAACATGACCCGCATCGGCTCCAGTGACCTCGACGTCTTCCCCCTCGCCCTCGGCGGCAACGTGTTCGGCTGGACGGCCGACCGTGACGCCTCCTTCGCCGTCCTCGACGCCTTCGTCGATGGGGGTGGCGACTTCATCGACACGGCGGACTCCTACAGCGCATGGGTTGCCGGCAACGAGGGCGGCGAGAGCGAGACGATCATCGGTGCGTGGCTCGCGTCGCGGCGGCCCCAGGGGGTCGTCGTCGCGACCAAGGTCAGCCAGCATCCGGCCTTCCGCGGTCTGTCGGCCGGCAACGTCCGTCGGGCGGCCGAAGCGTCGCTCGCTCGCCTCGGAGTGGACGAGATCGACCTCTACTACGCGCACTTCGACGACGAGTCCGTGCCGCTGGAGGAGACGGTCGAGGCGTTCGGCGCCCTCGTCACGGACGGGCTCGTGCGGCACGTGGCGGTGTCGAACTACACGGCCGACCGCATCCGTCAGTGGATCGACATCGCGGACCGACTCGGCGTCGCGCGTCCCGTCGCCATTCAGCCGCACTACAACCTCGTGCACCGCAACGACGTCGAGGACACCATCATCCCCGTCGCCGAGGAGTTCGGGCTGAGCCTCGTGCCGTACTACGCGCTGGCGAGCGGCTTCCTCACGGGCAAGTACCGCTCGACGGACGCCGGGGGAGAGGGATCTCCGCGGGCCGCCGGCGCCGCGAAGTACGCCACCGAGGCAGGGCTGCGGATCATCGACGCCCTCGACGAGATCGGCGGAGCGCACGGCGCCTCGGTCGCCGCGACGGCCCTGGCCTGGCTGCGTGCGCAGCCGACCGTGGTCGCGCCCATCGCGAGTGCCCGGACGGTGGATCAGGTGCCGGATCTGCTCGCCGGTGCGCGGCTGGAGCTTTCGCCCGAAGAGGTCGAGCGCCTGAATCGCGTCTCGGCCTGGACACCGCCGCAGGGCTGACCCGCTCTCACCGACCGACGAGGCCGAGCCGGTGCGCGAGGATCACGGCGTGGATCCGGTCGCGTGCCCCGAGCTTCGCCAGGATCCGCCCGACGTGCGTCTTGACGGTGGACTCGCCGACGTAGAGAGTCGTCGCGATCTCGGCGTTGGTGAGCCCCCGGCCGATCGCGACGAACACCTCGCGCTCGCGTTCCGTCAGGGACCGGTACCCGGCATCCGCGACCTCGTCGACAGCGACGGTCCCGAGCTGCGTGCCGACGTGCTCCAGCAGCACGCGGGTGATCCTCGGCGCCAAGGCGGCGTCCCCGCGATGCACGGCACGGACGGCGGAGAGCATCTCCTGGCGCTGCGCATCCTTGAGCAGGAACCCGCTGGCTCCGGCGCGGATCGCACCGAAGGCATACTCGTCGAGATCGAAGGTCGTGAGGACGAGCACTTTCGTCTCGGGGTGGGCGCCGACGATGGCCGTCGTCGCCGCGATCCCGTCGAGCTCCGGCATGCGGATGTCCATGAGCACGAGGTCGGGGGCGAGCGCGGCGCTCTGCGCGATCGCCGCCTTCCCGTCCCCCGCCTCTCCGATCACGACGATGTCGGGCTCCGCCTCCAGGACCATGCGGAACCCCAGACGGATCAGCTCCTGATCGTCGACCAGGAGCACACGGATGGGCGATGTCATGTGTTCCCCTCCCCGCGCGGCGACACGGCCGGCGCCTCGGACGATGTCGGCAGGACGGCGCGCAGGAGCCAGCGGCCCGCACCGTCCGGCCGTGACTCCAGTGTGCCGCGGACGTGAGCGGCGCGTTCCAGGAGACCCCGGAGGCCGAAGCCCCCTTCTCCGGGAGTGCCTGCGACACCG
Organism: Microbacterium sp. LCT-H2; assembly: GCF_001866135.1. GTDB lineage: Bacteria > Actinomycetota > Actinomycetes > Actinomycetales > Microbacteriaceae > Microbacterium. Next base: position 64,258 of record NZ_MODW01000003.1, on the reverse strand, counting down.
TCGTTGACGATCTCGATGACCACGGTACCGGGCGCGTACTCCAGGCGCACGGACACGGTCGAAGCGGTCGGCGCATGCCGCATCGCGTTCGTCAGTCCCTCCTGCACGATCCGGCCGAGCGCATGGGCGACATCGGACGACACCTCCGCCTGGCCCGCTGTGGCGAGGGTGACCGGATACCCGGTCCGCTGCGCGGCCGCGACCGTCTCCTGCGGAGAGGCGGGCGAGACCGGCGCGAGCAGGAGCGGGGCGTCGTCATCCCGCAGCACGCCGAGCATCGCCCGCATCTGGGTGAGCGCGCTGCGGGCGGTATCCGCCGCAGAGGTGGCCGCCGCGCGTGCCTGTTCGCGGTCCGGAGTGGCGGCCGCGCCCTCGGACAGTGCCACGACCACGGTCAGGGAGTGCGACACGATGTCGTGCATCTCCCGCGCGATCCGTGCCCGCTCCGCCGCCGCGGCGAGCTGCGCCTGCTGGTCCCGCTCCACGAGGAGCTGTCGCGAGCGGTCGATGACAGCGTCGAGATACCGCTTCCGACTCCCGACGTTCGCGCCGATCAGAGTGCCGATGAGACCGAGCACGACCGTGCCGAGCAGGGCGTTGACCGCCTCTTGCAATGTGAAGATGCCCGCCCAGAGGAGAAGCCCGGCTCCCGAGGCGCTGGCTGCGACGCCGATGCCGAAAGCGGTCCACGCGGCACGGGTGGAGCGGTAGACGGCGAGGGAGTAGCCGGCGAACAGCAGCAGCGGGCTGCTCCCCGGCAGCGCGGTGAACAGGAGGAAGACGTCGAGCAGGATCGCCGCGATCGCGGGGAGCCAGGGCTTCCGTCGGCGCCAGAGCAGGGTGGCGGAGGCCACGACCACGCAGAGCGGCAGCAGGGCGGCGAGCACGAGCCCGACGGGGCCGCGGTCGGCATCGTCGATGCGCGCGGCGGGTGTGATCGTGAGGACGATGCAGAGCAGGGCGAGCAGGACGTCGGCGAGGACGGGATGGCGCGCCCAGAAACGCCGGAACACGCCGGGAGGACGAGGGAGCCGCAGCCCCCCGTCCTCCCGGACCGTGTCCGTTCCGCGTCGCTTCGCCGGCACCCGGTCTCCTACGCGTCCCGCGTGCGGAGGACCGCCCACGCGGCCAGCAGACCGCCGACCACCCAGCAGCCGAGGGTGAGGAAGGCGACCGGCGCATCCAGCGTCGCGGTGTCACCCGGCAGGATCGCGTTCTGCGCGGCGGCGACCGGCAGGTAGGCCGACGCGTCGATGACCCAGGCCCAGGCCTCTCCCGCCATCGAGAAGAAGCTCGCGACGATCGGAAGCACGAACAGCAGACCGACGGTCGCCGCGATCGCTCCGGCGCCCGAGCGCAGGATGAAGCCGAAGGCCACGCCGATCAGCGCGAAGACGGCCATGGCGAGCGAGGCGACGACGATCGGCAGGACGGAGGTCGCGGGGTCCGTCCAGTCGATGCCCTGCTCCCGTCCTGCGACCACGGCGGACACAGCGACCGCGGCGACGCCGAAGATGACCAGCGACGACAGGAAGAGGAAGGCCGCGAGCACGAGCGACTTCGCCAGCAGCACGGACCCGCGGATCGGGTCGGCCGTCAGCGTCGAGCGGATCATGCCCGTGGAGTACTCGCCGGTCACCGAGATCGCTCCGATGATGCCGGCGAGCAGCATCGTGAACTGGATCGGCATGACGACGGCCTGGATCGGGTCGAAGCCGGGGGCGTCGATCGCTTGAGCGATGAGGACGGCGATGCCGATCGTGAGCGCGGCGGCGATCGCGATGGACCACCAGGTGGACCGGAGGGTGATGAGCTTGATCGCCTCACCGCGCACGGCGCGCGGGAAGGTGAGGCGCCGGCCCGAGTCGGTGGCGGGGGGCGCGACGGCCGGAGTCGTCACGGCGGGGGCGGCGGTCATGAGAGCTCCTTCGTGCGGTACTCGACGGCGTCGCCGGTGAGGGCGAGGTAGGCCTCTTCGAGGGATCCGGTGGTCGGGGTGAGTTCGTGCAGCGGAATGCCGCGCTCCGCGGCGAGGTCGCCGATGCGGGCTGCCGGGAGCCCTGCGATGTCGAGCAGATCGGGAGCCGCGCTGACGATCTCCACGTCCGGACCGCCCACAGCGGCCACGAGGTCGGTCGGGCGGGGTGTCCGCACGCGGACGCGGTTGGTCGTCCAGGAGCGGACGAGCTCCGCGAGCGGGGCGTCGGCGAGGACCTTGCCCCGTCCCATCACGATGACGTGGTCCGCGGTCTGCGCCATCTCGCTCATGAGGTGGCTGGAGAGCAGGACCGTCCGTCCCTCGGAGGCGGCATGCCGGACGAACTGCCGCACCCAGCGGACGCCCTCCGGGTCGAGGCCGTTGACCGGCTCGTCGAGGATGAGGGTGTGCGGATCGCCGAGCAGCGCGGAGGCGATCCCCAGTCGCTGCCCCATGCCGAGCGAGAACTTCCCGGCGCGCTTGCGGGCGACCGCGCCGATGCCGGCGAGCTCGATGACCTCGTCGACACGGGAGGTCGGGATGCCGTGCGTGGCTGCCATCGCGCGGAGGTGATCCCGCGCTGTCCGACCGGTGTGCACGGCCTTGGCATCGAGGAGCACGCCGACCTCGGTAAGCGGGGCGCGGAGCTTGCGATACTCCTGGCCGGCCACGGTGGCCCGGCCCGCCGTCGGACGGTCCAGCCCGACGATCATGCGCATGGTCGTCGACTTCCCTGCGCCGTTCGGTCCGAGGAAGCCGGTGACGCTCCCCGGCTGCACGGTGAAGGACACGCCGTCGACGGCGGTCTTGTCCCCGAATCTCTTGGTGAGGCCTTCTGCGGTGATCATGGGCACCACGCTACGGATCATCGGGCCGGCGCGCGTCCTCCTGCAGGACGATTCCCTGATGCGGTGCGCTCGTCCTCCAGGAGGACGGCACCGTGGAGGACAGGTGCGCGCGGAGGCTCCGATAGTGTCGACAGGTGACCCCCGCCCGCCGCATCCCTGCTCCTCTGGCGCTCGGGGGAGCCGTCGCGATCGGAGTCATGACCGCGATCCAGGCGCGCATCAACGGGGTCCTGGGCGTGCGCGTCGACAACGGCATCGTCGCCGGCTTCCTCTCCTTCGCGGTAGGACTCGTGGCCCTCGCCGTGGTCATCTCCTTCCTGCCTTCGGCGCGACGTGGTGCCCTGCGCCTCGGGCGCGGCATCCGCGATCGGAGCATCCCGTTCTGGATGCTCCTCGGGGGAGCCTGCGGCGCTCTCACCGTGTCCACCCAGGGTCTGACGGCGGGGATCCTCGGCGTCTCCCTCTTCACGGTGGGTGTCGTGGCAGGGCAGACCCTGCACGGCCTCGTCCTCGACCGCATCGGCTTCGGGCCGGCCGGTGTCGTGGCCGTCACCCCCGGTCGGGTGATGGGCGGGGTGTTGGCGCTCGCCGCGGTCGGGATCTCCCTCTCGGGCGACGTGCTGGCGACCGCTCCGCTGTGGATGCTCCTGCTGCCCTTCGCCGCGGGTGTCGGCATCGCCTGGCAGGCGGCGACGAACGGGCGGCTGGCTCAACGCGTGCAGTCGCCGATCGCCGCCACGCTCATGAGCTTCATCGCCGGCACCCTGGTGCTCGCGGTCGCCGCCGGCATCAGCGTCGCCGTGCGGGGATGGCCGGCCGCGCTGCCGACCGAGCCCTGGCTCTACCTCGGCGGCTTCCTGGGGGCGGGTTACATCCTGCTCGGCGCGTTCATCGTCGCGCACACCGGCGTGCTGCTGATGGGGTTGGGTTCGGTGCTCGGGCAGCTCGTCACGTCCGTCGTGATCGACCTGCTCTGGCCGGCGCAGGCGGGACCGGCGCTGTGGCAGGTGGTCGCGATGGTGATCGTGGCGGTCGGCTCGGTGCTGGTCGCGGTGCCCTGGCGACGCCGCCGGCTCTAGGAGCGGGTCTTCTTGGCGGCCTTCTTGGCCTTCTTCTTCTCTTTCTTCTTCGCCCTCTTGCGGGCCTTCTTCTCGGCCTTCTCGGCCTTCTGCTTCTCGGCCTCCCGTGCGGCCGCCTCAGCAGCGGCCCGCGCCTCCGGCGAGAGTCTCGGCGGTCGGGTCAGGAGCGCGCGGGCGTCGACGGTCTTGCGGCGGCCCGGGCTCTTGCCCTCGGGTTTCGCCCCGACGTAGAGCCAACCGAGAAGCTCCTCGTCCGGCCCCAGCCCGTGCATGCGCGCGACCGGTTCCGAGCGCGTGTACTGGCCGGTGCGCCAGATGACGCCCCATCCCGCCTCGTCGAGCAGCAGGCTCAGGACGTGGGCGACGCCGGAGGCCACCGCCTCCTGTTCCCAGCGTGGCACCTTCTCGCTCGCCCGGTAGCTCACGACCACGGCGATGAGGAGCGGGGCCCGCAGCGGTTTCGCCGACGGCTCGGCGTCCCCCTGCGCCTCCGCGATCGCGGCGCCGAGCGCCTCGCGGTCCTGGCCGCGCAGCTCGATCAGCCGCCAGGGGCGCAGGGACGAGTGATCGGCGACGCGACCGGCGGCGCCGATGAGCGTCACCAGCTCCTCGCGTCCCGGGGCGGTGTCCCCGACCTTCGACCAGGACTGCCGTGCGCGGACGGCGTCGAGGGCGCTCACGACTCGTCGGGCGTGAAGTTCAGCGCGATCGAGTTCATGCAGTAGCGGTCACCGGTGGGGGTGCCGAAGCCGTCCGGGAAGACGTGGCCGAGGTGCGAACCGCAGGAGGCGCAGCGGACCTCGGTGCGGACCATGCCGAGGCTGTCGTCCTCGAGCAGCTCGACGGCGTCCGGCCGGACCGACTCGTAGAAGCTCGGCCAGCCGCAGCCGGAATCGAACTTCGTGCCGCTCTTGAAGAGCTCGGCGCCGCAGGCGCCGCAGGTGTAGACTCCGGCGCGCTCCTCATCGAGCAGCTCGCCGGTCCACGCCCGCTCGGTCGCCGCCTGGCGCAGCACGGCGTACTGCTCTTCGCCGAGCTCGTCGCGCCACTCGTCTTCGGTCTTGTTCACGCTGTAGGGCATCGTGTCCTCCTGAGTCCTCTCCATTCTCCCTTGTGCAGGGCCCTCATGGCGCTCCCCGTCAGAATGGACGCATGAAGGATGCCGTGCAGGAGCGCTATGCCCGATTCGCGGCCGTGGAGGCTCCGGGGCGCAGTGCGCTGTACGGGGAGTGGGCGGCCGGGGTCGCCGAAGACGACGAGATCAGCGAGGTTCTGCTGCGGATTCCCGCCACCCGTCGCCAGCCTCCGCTCGTGTTCGCCGTGTCCCGCCTGCTCGGCGCCGGTCACGGTCCGTACCGCGAGTGGCGTCGGTTCGTCCTGACCAATGCCTCTCGACTCGTCGAGGAATGCACGAGCCGCGCCCTGCAGACCAACGAGCCCCTCCGCACCGCGGCACTGCTGCCGGTGCTCTCCGAGATCGAGGGCCCGATCGCGCTGCTGGAGGTCGGCGCCTCCGCCGGCCTCTGCCTCTATCCCGATCGCTACTCATACCGTTTCATCGACGACGGCGGGTCCGTTCGTCGCGCGCTCGACCCCCTCGACGGTCCCTCCACCGTGGTGCTGGAGAGCACCGTCACCGGCGACCTCCCCCCGCTGCGCATGCCGGAGGTGGTGTGGCGCGCCGGGATCGACCTCGCCCCGCTGGACGCCGCCGACGAAGAGGATCGGCGCTGGCTGCGGGCGCTCGTGTGGCCGGGAGAGGAGGGGAGGGAGCAGCGCATCACCGCCGCGCTCGACATCGCGGCCGCCGAGCCGCCGCTTCTCGTCGCCGGAGACGCAGCCGCCCATCTGGAGGAGCTGGCAGGATCCGCGCCGGCGCATGCCACGCTGGTGATCACGACCCCCGGGGTTCTCGTGCACATCCCCCGGGAGCAGCGGGAGGCGCTGATCGAGACGATCGCGACGCTGCCCGCGCGCTGGGTCACGATCGACCCGCCCGCTCTCCTCGAGGTCTGGGACCCACCGGTCGTCGCGGAGGCCTGGCCCGGATTCGTCGTCGCGCTCGACGGGCGGGTGCGCGCCGCTGCCGACCCGCTCGGCGCCCGGTGGGAGTGGCGCGCGGGCGATCCGTCGACCACGACCTAATCTGAGGGCATGCCCGCTGACCACCTCACGGAACGCGATCGCGCGATCCTCGCCCTGGAGGCCGCCTGGCCGCGCCACGGCGGTATGAAGGAGGAAGCGATCCGTGCGCGACTGGGCATGAGCGCGGCGCGTTACTACCAGCTGCTCGCCCGTCTCATCGACTCCGAGGCGGCCCTCGCCTTCGATCCGATCCTCGTCGGCCGACTGCGTCGACTGCGGGACGCCAGAAGCGCCCGGCGCACGTCCCGGATCCCCGGGTTCACCGGATGACCTGATCCTGCGGGGTCGTGCTCGTCATGGAACGGTTTCCCAGCGACGTGCCGCTAGCATCGAGGGGTGTCCAAGCCCCCCCGTGACCGTTTCGACGAGGTCCCCCGTTCCACCGGACGTGTGGGAGCACACCGTGCCGAAGCTCCGGGGATGAACGGCTGGGTCGTGCTCCTGTGGTCGTTCGTCGCCGCTCTCGTGCTCATCATCGCCGGCATCTTCGGCGCTCTGGTCGTCATGGGACGGATCGACCTCTTTCCGGAGCCGACGTCGTCCGTGGCTCCCACGCCCGAGCAGACCGGGGTGATCGACCCGACCTACTCGGTGCTCATCCTCAACGCGACCCCCGACAGCGGGCTGGACGACCAGATGCGCGACACCCTCATCAACGCCGGCTGGGCGGCGGCGACCGTGCTCGCCAGCGACAGCGCCAGCGACGACTTCGAGACCACGACCGTCTATTACGTCAGCGCCGAGGACGAGGAGGCGGCGAAGGGCCTCGCCGGCGTCATCGGCGGCGCCGAGGTGCAGCAGAGCGACTACTACGCGGGCCAGACGGAGGACGGGCAGAAGCAGCTCACCATCGTGATCGGCGTCGACCGGGCGGCATCGGTGCCCGAGACTCCCGCGCCCTGACCCTCGCCCGACTCCCGGACGACGCGGCTTGCACTCGATGGTGTCGAGTGCCAGAATGGCGTTAGCACTCTCTCACTCTGAGTGCTAAACCCACCGTCTACGTCCAGGAGGGACGACAAAACTCATGGCAAAGATCATCGCCTTCGATGAGGAGGCCCGCCGCGGCCTCGAGCGTGGCCTCAACATCCTCGCCGACGCGGTCAAGGTGACCCTCGGCCCGCGTGGTCGCAACGTCGTGCTCGAGAAGAAGTGGGGCGCCCCCACGATCACGAACGACGGTGTCTCCATCGCCAAGGAGATCGAGCTGGACGACCCGTACGAGAAGATCGGCGCGGAGCTCGTCAAGGAGGTCGCCAAGAAGACCGACGACGTCGCCGGCGACGGCACGACGACCGCCACGGTCCTCGCCCAGGCCCTGGTCCGCGAAGGCCTGCGCAACGTCGCGGCCGGCGCCGACCCCATCTCCCTCAAGCGCGGCATCGAGAAGGCCGTCGCCGCCATCACCGAGGAGCTGCTGAGCTCGGCGAAGGAGATCGACTCCAAGGAGCAGATCGCCGCGACCGCCTCCATCTCCGCCGCCGACCCCGCGATCGGCGAGCTCATCGCCGAGGCCATCGACAAGGTGGGCAAGGAAGGCGTCGTCACGGTCGAGGAGTCGCAGACCTTCGGCACCGAACTCGAGCTCACCGAGGGCATGCGCTTCGACAAGGGCTACCTGAACCCGTACTTCGTCACGGACCCGGAGCGCCAGGAAGCCGTCTTCGAAGACCCGTACATCCTGATCGCGAACCAGAAGGTCTCCAACATCAAGGACCTCCTGCCCATCGTCGACAAGGTGATCCAGGACGGCAAGGAGCTCGTCATCATCGCCGAGGACGTCGAGGGTGAGGCCCTCGCGACCCTCGTGCTGAACAAGCTCAAGGGCATCTTCAAGTCGGTCGCCGTCAAGGCTCCCGGCTTCGGCGACCGTCGCAAGGCGCAGCTGCAGGACATCGCGATCCTCACGGGTGGCCAGGTCATCACCGAAGAGGTGGGCCTGAAGCTCGAGAACGCCACGCTCGACCTGCTGGGTCGTGCGCGCAAGGTCATCGTCACCAAGGACGAGACCACGATCGTCGAGGGTGCCGGCGAGGCCGACCAGATCGAGGGTCGCGTCACGCAGATCCGTCGCGAGATCGAGAACACCGACAGCGACTACGACCGCGAGAAGCTGCAGGAGCGTCTGGCGAAGCTCGCCGGTGGCGTGGCCGTCATCAAGGCCGGCGCTGCGACCGAGGTCGAGCTCAAGGAGCGCAAGCACCGCATCGAGGACGCCGTACGCAACGCGAAGGCCGCCGTCGAGGAGGGCATCGTCCCCGGTGGTGGTGTCGCCCTCATCCAGTCCGGCACGAAGGCTCTCGACGCTCTCTCGCTCGAGGGTGACGAGGCGACCGGTGCGAACATCGTCCGCGTGGCGATCGAGGCTCCGCTGAAGCAGATCGCGCTGAACGCCGGTCTCGAGCCGGGTGTCGTCGCCAACAAGGTGTCCGAGCTCCCCGCGGGCCAGGGCCTCAACGCCGCCAGCGGCGAGTACGGCGACATGTTCGCACAGGGCATCATCGACCCGGCGAAGGTCACGCGCTCTGCGCTGCAGAACGCCGCGTCGATCGCCGGTCTGTTCCTGACGACCGAGGCCGTCGTCGCCGACAAGCCGGAGAAGGTCGCTGCTCCCGCGGGTGACCCCACGGGCGGCATGGACTTCTGATCCTCTGAGAGGTTCAGAGACTCCGTCTCACAGAAAGCCCCCGGCTCCGGCCGGGGGCTTTCTGCGTCTCAGCGGAACAGGCTCGCCGAGTATTGATCCGCTTCGGCGTACTGGGTGGCCACGGCGCCGAGCGACGTCCCGATCCCGTCCAGGACGAGCTCGACGTGCTGCTGAGCGCCCTGCCACTCTTCGGCGCAGCCTTGGAACGCCGTGGCGGCGGTGCCGACCCATGCGGTCTGCAGCTGCCTGAGCTGGGACATGAGGGTGGCGGATTCGGTGCGCAGGCGCTCGATGGTGGCGCGGGTCGCGGCTTCCGCCGCATGGACGGCGTCGGTGTCGACGGTGAAGACGGTCATGGGAACTCCCTTCGAGGAAGGCCGACGATACGCCGACGGCAGCGACGACGAGTCGGGGGTCGGATCACCGCGCCGGAGGCGGGAGAACGCGCCATGAGGGCCGTCTGTGCAGAAGCGGCCGCTACGGCTGGTCGAGGCGGTCCAACGGCTGCGTGTCCTCCAGAAGATGCTCCGGTGTCGAACGCGCCGGAGCCAGCGGCAGGGTCACGGTGAAGGTGGCCCCGCCTCCTGGACTCTCGGAGACGGCGATGTCGCCATTGAGCGCCTTGAGGATCGAGGCGACGATGGCGAGCCCGAGACCGGATCCTCCGGTCTCGCGCGCCCGCGACGTGTCGGCGCGCCAGAACCGCTCGAAGATCTGCTCGCGGATCTGCGGTGGCACGCCCTCGCCGTGGTCGACGATCGAGATGCTCGCGGTCCCGGCGACGCGATCCGAGTCCACGACGATCTCGATCGGACTGTCTTCCGGCGAGAATCGGCGCGCATTGCCCAGGAGGTTCGTCACCACCTGTCGGACCTTGTTCTCCTCGCCGAGCACGATCGGCGGCGTCCGGACCGGGATGTCCGCCACCTCGGTGAAATCGATGGCCGGGGGCTGCTCGGGCGTCCGCGGACGACGGCGCAGCCGCGACAGGGTGGCCCGGGGGCGCGTCTTGGGGGCGGGTTCGGGGGCGATGGGCACCACAGGCGTGCGGATGGGAGCTGTCGGCACGTTCTCGACCGTGCGGTCGATCACGGAGATCACCCGGCCGGGGGCGGCGGCGCGCACGTCCAAGGCGGCGTCGCGGGCGATGGGACGGAGGTCGAGAGGAACGATCTGCGGCTCCCGCTCCTCATCCAGACGGGCGAGCGCCAGCAGGTCCTCCACGAGGACGCCCATGCGGATGGCTTCCTTCTCGATGCGCTCCATCGCCCGGGCGGTGTCCTCCTCACCCTTGATCGCGCCCATGCGGTACAGCTCCGCGTACCCGCGGACGCTGACCAGCGGCGTCCGCAGCTCGTGACTGGCGTCTCCGATGAATCGGCGCATGTGCTGCACCGTGCGGTCGCGCTGCGCGAGGGAGCGATCCACGCGGTCGAGCATGGTGTTGATGGCCGCATTGAGGCGGCCGACCTCCGTGGTCGGCTCCAGGTCGGTGAGCCGCTGTCGGAAGTCGCCGGCGGCGATCGACATGGCGGTCTGCTCCACCTGTCCGAGTCGTCGGAAGGTCAGGGTCACGAGACCGCGGGTGAGCAGCGCCGCGACGAGGATCGTGATCAGGGCGATGGTGATGTAGATCCCGAAGTACTGGCTGATGATGCGGTCGGCTTCGGCGAGGGGGAGTGCCACCATCTGGATGCTGAGCGGGTCGCCCTCCTGCTGCACGACGGCCGCGGCGGCGTGGTAGACCCGGCCGTCCGTGTCCTCGAGAGCGAGCACCTGGTCCTCGTTCGCCTGGGCGTCGGACAGGGAGTACTCGGCGGGGAAGACCGGAGCCCGGCCGGAGGCACTGGGCGCGGTCGCGCGCAGGGCGCCCTCCGCGTCGTAGATGGCGAACGAGAAGTCACGGGGCTTCTCGTCTCTCGGCGTATAGGTGGTGACGCCGTCGATCGTCGTCGTGTCGAAATAGCGGTTGACGAGGTCGCTGGTCACCAGTGCAGGGAGCTGCGCATTGATGTTCTCCACGAGGGCGTTGCGCAGCAGCGGCACCGTGCCGATACCCGCGACGAGCAGGCCCAGCGCGAGGACGGCCACGGTGACACCGGTGACCTTGGCGCGAAGGCTGATCCGTCGCCACCACGCGGTGACCGCATCCGGCTTGTGCGCCATGCGGTCCTCCCTGCTGCGACGGCGGTGCCGTCGACGGACGGCGGGTACGGGGTCGACGGTGTCAGACCGTCTTGCCCACCTTCAGCATGTAACCGAAGCCGCGCTTCGTCTGGATCAGCGACTCCTCCGTGTGCGGGTCGATCTTGCGCCGGAGGTACGAGATGTAGCTCTCCACGATGCCGGCATCGCCGTTGAAGTCGTACTCCCAGACGTGGTCGAGGATCTGCGCCTTCGACAGCACCCGATTCGGATTCAGCATGAGGTAACGCAGGAGCTTGAACTCGGTGGGGCTGAGGTCGATCGGCTCCTTGCCGACGTGCACGTCGTGCGTGTCCTGGTCCATGGAGAGCTCGCCGGCGCGGATGATCGACTCCTCGTCGGCCTGCATGGTGCGGCGCAGGATGGCCTGGGCCCTGGCGACGATCTCGTCCAGGCTGAACGGCTTCGTGACGTAGTCGTCACCGCCCGCGTTCAGGCCCTCGATCTTGTCCTCCGTGCCGTCCTTGGCGGTGAGGAAGAGGATGGGTGCGGTGAAGCCGGCGCCGCGGAGGCGCTTGGTCACGCTGAACCCGTTCATGTCGGGGAGCATGACGTCGAGGATGATGAGGTCCGGCTCCTCCTCGAGGACGGCGGAGATCGTGGCGGCGCCGTTGGCCACCGTCTTCACCTGGAACCCGGCGAAGCTGAGACCCGTGGAAAGCAGGTCGCGGATGTTGGGCTCGTCGTCGACGACCAGGATGCGCGCAGCAGTCATGACCCCATTATGGTGACTTCGGCCATGCGCGGGCTGATTATCCTGCGGAACGGCGTGGATGCGGCCCATCCGCCGGCCGGTGGATGTGTTGCACAGCCGTCCGGGGGAGGATCGAGGCATGAGCTCGATCGAGGACGCCACCGCCGCCCCCGTCTCCCCGTCCGCCCCCTCGCCGGAGGTGTCCGCTCGCGGGGTCGAGTACCACCGGCTGGCGCTCCTCCGCCCGCGCCCCCGCTGGTGGAAGCCGCTGCTCACCGGCCTCCTCGGCATCGCCTTCTACCTCGCGATCCTCGTGCTCGTGATCGTGCCGCTCGTGATCGTGGCGGCCCTCGCCCCGGAATGGGGAGCGGAGCTGCAGATGCTCTTCCGCACCACCGCCTTCTTCCAGGTCGACCGTCCGTGGCTCCTGGTGGCGCTCGTGCTCCCGCTCATCCTCATGATCCCGGCGCTGCTGCTGGCCTCGCGGGTCGTCCAGGGACGAGGCGTCGGCCTGCTGTCGTCGGTCACCGGGCGGTTGCGGATGGGCTGGCTCGGCCGGACCCTCGCGCTGGCGCTCGCGGTGTTCGTCGTCTACTTCGCGGTGGTGCTCGGCTGGTCGGCGGCCGCGGGCGATGCCGTGACGCCGGACTTCTCCCATCCGGGGCTCCTGCTCATGGTGGTGCTCCTGCTCGTGCTGATCCCGTTCCAGGCCGCCGCGGAGGAGTATGTGTTCCGTGGCTACCTGATGCAGCTCGTCGGAAGCTGGCTCCGGCACCCCGCCTTCGCCATCCTGCTGCCGGTGCCGCTGTTCGTGCTGGGACACGGGTACGACGTCTGGGGCGCGGCGAGCGTCGGCCTCTTCGCCGTCGTCGCCGCGTGGCTCACGTGGCGCACCGGTGGGCTGGAGGCGGCCATCGCGCTGCACATCGTCAACAATCTGATGATCTTCCTGCTCGGCTCCGTCGCCGTGGTCGATGCGAACGCGACCTCGGGGACGCCCGTCGATCTGCTGGGCTCGGCGGCGGCGATGGTCGTCTTCGCCGCCGTCGCAGATCGGTGGGCGCGCCGACGAGGGATCACTCGGACCGCGGCGATCAGCGACGGCGCGGCGGGGACGCATCAGCTCCCGCGGATGCTGCGCGGCTGAGCGCCCGCACGCCGGTCAGGCGGCGATCGCCTCGGCGTCCATGATCGTGTAGCTGTAGCCCTGCTCCGCGAGGAACCGCTGGCGGTTCTGCGCGTAGTCCTGATCGATCGTGTCGCGGGCCACGAGCGTGTAGAAGCTCGCGGTGTGGCCGGACTGCTTGGGGCGGAGGAGTCGTCCGAGACGCTGGGCCTCCTCCTGCCGCGAACCGAACGAGCCGGACACCTGGATGGCGACCGACGCCTCGGGGAGGTCGATGGAGAAGTTCGCGACCTTCGATACCACGAGCAGCGAGATGTCGCCCTCGCGGAACGCCCGGTAGAGCTCCTCACGCTCCTCGACCGGGGTGGACCCGGTGATCTGCGGAGCGTCGAGCGCCTGCGAGAGGGCGTCGAGCTGGTCGAGGTACTGTCCGATGACGAGGATCTGCTCGCCCTCGTGCGCCGCGATCAGCTCGCGCACCGCGTCGATCTTCGCCGGGGCGGAGGCCGCGAGCCGGTAGCGCTCGTCGTCGGTGGCCGCCGCGTACTCCAGGCGATCCGCCGGGGGAAGGTCGACCCGCACCTCGAAGCAGGCGGCGGGGGAGATGAACCCCTGTGCCTCGATCTGCTTCCAGGGGGCGTCGAAGCGCTTCGGGCCGATGAGGCTGAACACGTCGCCCTCACGGCCGTCCTCCCGGACCAGGGTCGCGGTCAGGCCGATCCGACGCCGCGCCTGCAGGTCGGCGGTGAGCTTGAATACCGGCGCCGGGAGCAGGTGTACCTCGTCGTACACGATGAGCCCCCAGTCCAGCGCGTCGAGGAGCGCGAGGTGTGCGTACTCGCCCTTCCGTTTCGCCGTGAGGATCTGGTAGGTCGCGATCGTGACGGGCTTGACCTCCTTGGCCTGGCCGGAGTACTCGCCGATCTCCTCAGGGGTGAGGCTGGTGCGCTTGAGAAGCTCGTCCCGCCACTGCCGTGCGGACACCGTGTTCGTCACGAGGATGAGCGTCGTCGTCTTGGTCGCCGCCATGGCCCCGGCGCCCACGATCGTCTTGCCTGCGCCGCAGGGGAGCACGACCACGCCCGAGCCGTCCTTCGAGAACGCGTCGACGGCGTCCTGCTGATAGGGGCGGATGGCCCACCCGTCCTCGGCCAGCTCGATCTCGTGGGGGGTGCCCGGCGTGTAGCCGGCGAGGTCCTCCGCGGGCCAGCCGATCTTCAGCAGCTCCTGCTTGATCTGACCGCGTGCCCAGGCGTCCACGACGAACGTCTCCGGCGTCGGGTGCCCGATGAGCAGCGGTTGGATGCGCTTGTTGTTCGCGACCTGGGCCAGCACGGCGGGGTCGGTCGAGCGCAGGATGAGCACGCCCTCGTCGTCGCGCTCGATGACCAGGCGCCCGTACCGGTTGACCGTCTCGCGCAGGTCGACCGCGACGGAGGGCGGCACGGGGAAGCGCGACCAGCGGTCGAGCGTCTCCAGCATGTCCTCGGCGGTGTGCCCGGCCGCGCGGGCGTTCCACAGACCGAGCCGCGTGATCCGGTACGTGTGGATGTGCTCGGGCGCGCGCTCCAGCTCGGCGAAGATCGCGAGCTCGTGGCGGGCGCTCTCGGCGTCGGCGTGGGCGACCTCGAGGAGCACGGTGCGGTCGCTCTGGACGATCAGGGGGCCATCAGACATAGCTGACCAGTCTACCGGCCCCTGGCTGCACGGGGCCTAGGACGGGACGACGGTCGCGGCGCGGATGCTCGACACCGGAAGGGTGCGCTCGACGTCAGCCGCCCTGTCCCTCCCGCGCAGTCGTCCACCGCCGATCCCGGTGGCTTCGAGGAGGAGGTCCCTGGTGGAACCGTCCGGCATGCCGACCGTCACCCGCAGCACGGCCTTCGCGCGCACGGCCGCCTCCAGCTCCCTGTCCAGCCACGCGGCGTCCGCGTCAGGACCCTGACGTTCGCGCAGTCGGGCGATCAGCGGTCCGTAGCCGGGGTCGGAGTCGGGATCCGGCACGGCGGCCGGGTGGCGTGTGCGCACCGCGACGGTCCCGTCGCGCTCGACGAGCGTCGCCGGATACCGGGCGTCGGTCAGCGCCCAGTAGACGGTGTCCTGCCCGACTTTGGTCGTCAACGATCCCACGTGCACGGCGAGCCCGAGGGGGCGCAGCGACTGGTCGACCGCCATGGCCTCGAGGAGGTGCGCATCAGCGCTCTCCACCCGTGTGCGTCCGGTCTCGTCATCGACCGAGACCCGTACGAGCCCGTGACGCTGCGCGGTCTGCGCGACGAGGTAGCCCAGGGGCTGCGGGATGCCCGTGAGCGAGATTCCACCGAGGAACTCCAGGATCGACGCCTCGTCCTCTCCGGCGGCGAAGGCGTGTGCGACGGACTCCGCCGTGAACCGGTACGACGAGGCCTGGGAGGCGGACTCTCGGCGGGCCATGGTGCGCAGGCGCACGTCCAGTGCGGGCTGCAGCGGACCGGGGGCGATCGCCGTGAGGTCGTTCTGGAGGAAGATCCGGTCCACTTCTGCGGGCAGGACCGTCGCCAGGGGCGAGGGGTCCGCAGCCTCGCCGCTTCGCAACGGCGGGGACCACGGGGGCTCGGAGCCGTCCTCGGCGATGAGGCCGAGCAGACGGGCGGCCTCGAGCTGTCGGGCTGCCTCTTCCGGCCAGGCCGGATCCCACGGGTGGGCCAGAGGCCATTGGCTGGGTGGCAGCCAGCCGCCCGTCGCGGTGCGGATCCCGTGAGGGAGGGTGTCGCGGAAGGCCGTGGCCAGGAGGCCCCAGCGGGCGGGAGCGGGGGAGCGGAGCCAGTCCTCTGCTGCCGGTGTGGTGCGCAGCAGCCGCTCGACGGGGGTGGCCAGGCCGGCTCGCACGGCGAGAGCTACCAGCGGGTCCACGCTCTCGACGGCGAGACCCGCCTCGGCGAGCTGGCGCTTCTGTCCTGCGCTCACCGCCCCGCCCATGAGGAGTGCGAACGGCTGCTCTCTGGCGAGCAGGAGGATGTCGGCGAGCACGCCGACAGTGGTGAACGCGCGCTCGGCGGCGTGCGCGGCCGCGGACTCCTCCGCGGCCGGTGCGGGCGTCTCATCGAGCGGAGCAGGCCGTGGTCTCCCGGCGACGGCGTCGGCGACCGGGGGATGCAGCGTGCCGTCGCGGCGGAGCAGGGCGAGTGCGGTCAGGCGCTCACGCCCGGTGCCGGCGTCGCCTCCCGTCGCAGCATCGACGAGCGCGGCGGCCTCCCCGGCGGTGAGGGTCGGGAGCACGCGGCCGATCGACGAGGGCTCCAGCAGAGCCTCCGCGGCGTCGAAGAGATCCTGCCAGGCGGCGTCAGGGCGCACGCCGCGCGCGGTCAGCAGCGCCGCCAGCTCGTCATCGCTCGCCGCAGCCAGGTCGTCGGCCAACGGGCGTGCGTGCGTGCTCATCGATGCGGCCTCAACGACGCGACTCGGCGCGGCCCTTCCGCACGAAGCTCATCACCAGC
Organism: Microbacterium sp. LCT-H2; assembly: GCF_001866135.1. Classification (GTDB taxonomy): domain Bacteria; phylum Actinomycetota; class Actinomycetes; order Actinomycetales; family Microbacteriaceae; genus Microbacterium. Next base: position 48,060 of record NZ_MODW01000003.1, on the reverse strand, counting down.
AGCACGATGATCATGACGAAGGCGAGAGGCAGTCCCCAGTACGGGATCGCCGCGATCACCGGCCAGAGGCCTTCGCCGAACGCGGCCCGGTCCATGCCCAGTGCCGTGCCGATGATGATGACGAAGAAGCAGATCACCGACGCGGCCGCGATGCCGAGCGCGGTGAACGCCAGGATGCGGTCGATCCGACGGATGGGGACCTCCGGTCCGGGACTCTGCGTACTCATCGGCCCCAGCCTACTCGCACGCGCGGGAGCGGTTCCGTTCCGCCCGTGACCGGTAGGCTGGGAGCACGCGCACGAGCGCGTTCCGTCAGCATTCGATCCAGCGAGGTTCTCCCATGCCCACCGGCAAGGTCAGGTTCTACGACGAAGACAAGGGTTTCGGCTTCATCGCCAGCGATGACGGCCAGGATGTCTTCCTGCACGCCTCCGCGATGCCGGCCGGCACCGCCGTGAAGGCCGGTGCACGCGTGGAGTTCGGCGTGGCCGACGGCAAGCGCGGCCTCCAGGCCCTGTCGGTGCGCGTGCTCGAAGCGCCGCCCAGCCTGGCGAAGGCGAAGCGCAAGCCCGCCGACGACATGGCCATCATCATCGAGGACCTCGTGAAGCTCCTCGACGGCATCGGCGGCGATCTGCGCCGCGGCCGCTACCCTTCCTCCAGCCATGGCCGCAAGATCGCGGCCGTCCTGCGCAAGGTCGCCGATGACCTCGAAGCCTGACGCCGACGCGCGTCTCGTCGAGGCGCATGACCTCGCGCTCTCCGCTCTGCGTGAGATCACTCCCGCCGCCACGATCGGGCCGGCTGCGGGTTTCACGTCGGAGGACGACGGATCCGTCTCGCTGCGGTTCGAGAACCGTCTCCCCGGTTACCCGGGCTGGTACTGGACCGTGACGGTCGCTCGGGTCGACGACGAGGAGCCGACCGTCCTCGAGGTCGAGCTGCTCCCCGGCGACGGAGCGCTCCTGGCCCCGGAATGGGTCCCGTGGGCGGAGCGCCTTGCCGAGTACCGTGCGCACCAGGCGGAGCTGGCCGAGGCTGCGGCAGCCGGCGGTGAGGACGAAGACGCCGACGGGGACGACACCGACGGCGACCTCGACGACGGCGTCGACGATGACGAGCTCGATGAGGATGGCTCCGACATCCTCCACGCCGGCGATCTCGACGGCGTGGACATCGACGAGCTCGACGACTCCGACGACGACGATGCGTCCGAGGCTGAAGACATCGACAACGACGCCGAGGAAGACGACGAAGCCGAAGACGACGAGGCGGAGGACTCCGAAGACGACGACGCCGACGCCCGCGATGCGGACGCCGGCGACGACGAGGAGTGAGCCGGGCGGTCAGCCGCCCAGGTTCTCCTGTACGAAGTCGATGGCCCGGATGAGCTGACGAACGTCGTCCGGCTCGATCGAGACGAAGGTCGCCACCCGCAGCTGGTTGCGGCCGAGCTTGCGGTATGGCTCGGTGTCGACGATGCCGTTGGCGCGCAGCGCCTTCGCGATCGCCGCGGCGTCGACGCTCTCGTCGAAGTCGATGGTCGCGACCACGGGCGAGCGGTGCGCCGGGTCCGCCACGAACGGGGTCGCCACGGCGGACGCCTCCGCCCAGTCGTAGAGCACCGACGACGACTCCGCCGTCCGTGCCGCAGCCCAGGCGAGCCCGCCGTTGTCGAGGATCCAGCGCAGCTGGTCGTCCAGGAGGAGCAGCGTCGTCAGAGCGGGGGTGTTGAGCGTCTGGTTGAGCCGCGAGTTGTCCACCGCGTGCTTCAGGCTCAGGAACTCCGGGATGTACCGCCCCGAGGCGGCGATCCGCTCGATGCGGTCGATCGCGGCGGGGGAGACCGCGGCGAACCAGAGTCCGCCGTCGGAGCCGAGGTTCTTCTGCGGGGCGAAGTAGTAGACGTCGGCCTGCGCCATGTCGAGGTCGATGCCGCCCGCGGCGCTCGTCGCGTCGATCACGGTGAGCGCTCCTTCCGCGTGGACGCGCTCGATCGGCGCGGCCACGCCGGTGGAGGTCTCGTTGTGCGGCCAGGCGTACACGTCCACACCCTCGACGAGCTCTGCGGTGCTGCGCGAGCCGGGGTCGGCGGAACGGACGTCGGGAGCCTCCAGCCAGGGGGCGCCTGCGGCCTTGGCGAACTTCCCGCCGAACTCGCCGAACACGAGGTTCTGGCTGCGGCGCTCGATCAGACCGAAGGCCGCGGCGTCCCAGAACGCCGTCGAGCCGCCGTTGCCGAGGATTATCTCGTATCCCTCCGGGAGACGGAAGAGGGCGGCCAGCTGCTCGCGGACGCTGCCGACGAGGTTCTTCACGGGCGCTTGGCGATGCGATGTGCCCAGGATCGAGGCTCCCGTCGTGACGAGCGCCTCGAGCTGCGCGCCGCGCACCTTCGAGGGACCGCAGCCGAAGCGGCCGTCTGTGGGCAGGAGGTCACGGGGAATCTCGATCGCCATGGCTAGATTCTAGGGGGATCACGCCGCCGTTCCTCCCGCCCCCGCCCCGTCCGATGTCGCCGGAGGAATGTAGGCTTGCCTAAGAACTTTCGGAGGGCCACATGACGGATCTGATCGACACCACGGAGATGTATCTCCGCACCATCCTCGAGCTCGAGGAGGAGAACATCGTGCCGCTGCGGGCGCGCATCTCGGAGCGCCTCGGCCACTCCGGTCCCACCGTCTCGCAGACTGTGGGGCGCATGGAGCGCGACGGCCTCGTCGTGGTGTCCGAAGACCGCACGCTCGAGCTCACCGACGCCGGACGCCGCAAGGCCGTCGACGTCATGCGCAAGCACCGCCTCGCCGAGCGCCTGCTGTCCGACGTGATCGGGCTGGACTGGGCGTTCGTGCACGAGGAGGCCTGTCGCTGGGAGCACGTCATGAGCGAGCAGGTCGAGCGCCGTCTCGTCGAGCTGCTCGGTCACCCCACCGAGTCACCGTACGGCAACCCGATCCCGGGCCTCGACCAGCTCGGCGACCTTCCCGCCCGCACTTTCGACGAGGGTGTGATCGGTCTCGTGCAGCGGCTGAATGCAGCAGGCGAGCCTGTCGAGGGGACGGTCCGCCGTCTCGCCGAGCCGGCCCAGGTCGACCCCGAGCTCCTGGAGCAGCTGCGCGACGCGGGCGTCGTCCCGGGTGCGCGCGGAGACTTCCGCTTCAACGAGGGCTACGTGCTCATCCAGATGGACGGCAAGGAGGAGGGCCTGGAGCTTCCGGTGGAGCTGGCCTCGCACATCTTCCTCGTCGGCGAACCGGCCTGAGAACCCTCACCGAGGATTGTCAGTTTCCCAGGGTGACATGATCGTTATCTTCCGGTAACCTCGGTCAGGTCCTCAGCGAAGAAGCCCGCTGGGGGCGAACCGCGAAGATCCGCCTTCCGGCTCGTCGTCTTCCCGAGAGGGATGCGCTCGAACCCGAGCAGTGCATCTCTGCCCTCGGGCAGAGGCCGACGAGCCAGCGCCACCCGAGGTGCGAAGGCTCAGGAGGACCACGTTTTGGCCGCAGACATCGAACCGACCGCGAAGACATCTGAAGATCGAGTACCCGCCCGGCGCACCGGTGCCAGGGTCAGTGCTCGGAAGATCGCAGCCCCTCTCCGGTCGGTGGCGATCTTCGGTGCCGTCGGTGCTCTCGTCGCGGCCGTCGCGTTGCCCGCCTACGCGGCCTCGAAGCCGACGGACGCCACGGCGCAGACCGTGCAGCAGCTCGCCGCAGTCGACGCACAGTCGCTCGTCGTCGCATCGGAGGCCACGGCGGCTCCGCTCGTCCGTGGGGCCTTCAGCGCGACCACGCCGGAGGAGATCGAGAAGAAGAAGGCAGAAGAAGCGGCCGCCGCCGCGGCCCGTGCTGCCGCTGCTGCCGCGTCCGCATCCGCGTCCGCGCCGTCCTCCGGCACCTTCAACACGTCCGGCTACGCGCTCGTCGCCCCCGGCTCCGGCCAGGTCCGCTACCCCCTGCCGCTCGGTTCGTGGAACGTGAGCCGTACCGTCGGCGGCGGGCACAACGGTGCCGACATGCTCGCGCCGGCCGGTACACCGATCTATGCCGCCGCCGCCGGCGTCGTGCGCGCCTCCGCGGAGAGCATCGGCGGCTACGGCGTCGCCGTCATGCTCGACAGCGTCGTGGGCGGACAGCAGGTCCAGACCACGTACGGCCACATGCTCTACGGGTCGCGCCAGGTGCAGGCAGGCCAGACCGTCGCCGCCGGGCAGCTGATCGGCTACGTGGGCAGCACGGGCCGGTCGACCGCGAACCACCTCCACTTCGAGGTCTGGATCAACGGCGGTCTGGTCGAGCCGATGTCCTGGCTTTCCGTCAACGCCGGCTGAGCGGGACACGTTCTCGAGCATTCATCTCCCGTTTCGCCTCGGTCCTCGCGGGATGGGTTAGCCTGAACCCGTCGTCATACAGACGGGAGAGGCTGATGGAGCGAACACCGAGCATCCGAACCATGGACGCTCTCGGTCGTCACGTCCTTCGGCATTGCCCGCAGGGACGCCGCGGTGCTGCCGCGCGCGAGAGGCGCCGTCTGTAGACGGCGCCTTTTCTCGTCCCTGCGAACACTCTTCCTCCTGCACGACGTCGTGTGAGTCGAGAGTGCCGGGAAGCCGTCCCGGCGGATCGAGAGGATGACGAATGCGCACACTGGTCCTAAACGCCGGATACGAGCCGTTGGCGATCGTGTCCTTCAAGAGAGCCCTCGTCCTGGTGATGAACGACAAGGCGACGGTCATCGAGAGAGTCGAGGACGACCCTGTCTGGGGTACCCACGGCGTCTACGATCGCCCGGCGGTGATCATCCTCTCCCGCTACGTGCGCGTCCCCCTCAGCCGTCGCGTGCCGGTCACCCGACGTGGCGTGCTGCGTCGTGACGGGCATCGCTGCGGATACTGCGGCAAGGCTGCTGCGACCATCGACCACGTCCTGCCACGGTCGCGCGGCGGCGCGGATTCCTGGGAGAACCTCGTCGCGTGCTGCCTGCGCTGCAACAACCTCAAGAGCAACCGCACCCCGCAGGAGATGCGGTGGCAGCTGCGGTTCACGCCGCGCCCGCCGCACGGCACGGCGTGGACGGTGCGCGGGGTGGAGCGCAGCGATCCCCGCTGGGAGCCCTACCTCGCCCTCGCCGCGTGACGGACAGCGCGAGGGCGCGCAGCCGTGGTCCCGTAGACTGGGCTGCGCGCCCTCGTAGCTCAGCAGGATAGAGCAGCCCTCTCCTAAAGGGCAGGTCGCAGGTTCGAATCCTGTCGAGGGCACTCCCGCTTCCGCGCGCGTCAGGGCCGACCGCGCCGCCAGAGCTTCGACGGCCACCAGATGGCCTTGCCGATGTCGTAGGCCAGCGCCGGCACGAGCAGCGAGCGCACCACGAAGGTGTCCAGCAGCACTCCGAACGCGACGATGAAGGCAAGCTGCACGAGGAAGAGGATCGGGATCACCGACAGCGCCGCGAAGGTCGACGCCAGCACCAGGCCCGCGGACGTGATGACACCTCCGGTGATCGAGAGCCCGCGGAGGATGCCCTCCCTCGTCCCGTGCTGCGTCGACTCCTCCCGCACCCGCGTCATGAGGAAGATGTTGTAGTCGATGCCCAGGGCGACGAGGAACACGAAGCCGTAAAGCGGGACGGCGGGATCGGCGCCGGGGAAGTCGAAGATGCCGTTGAACACGAGTGCCGAGACCCCCATGGCCGTGCCGAAGGACAGCACTGTCGTGAGGATCAGCAGGACCGGCGCGAGGATCGAGCGCAGCAGGAGCATGAGGATGATCATGATGACGACGAGGATCACGGGGATGATGAGGTTGCGGTCGTGGATGGACGCGTCGTTCGTGTCGATCGAGGTGGCCGTCACCCCGCCGACCACGGCGCCGAGGTCATCGAGCTCTCCCCGCAGCTCGCGCACGGTGGAGGCCGCCGCAGCGGAGTCGGCGGCGTCCGTCAGCGTCCCCTGCAGGAGCACCTGACCGTCGACCGTCGTCGGCTCGGGAGCCGGGGTCCCGGGAGGGCCGACGGCCGTGATCCCGTCGGCCGTCACCGGAGCGGAGCCGCTCGGGGAATCGGCTGCGGTGACGGTCACCCCGTCGATCCCGTCGTTCGCGAGGAGCACGTCGGCGGCATCCTGCAGGCGGTCCTCGTCCACGATCACGGAGACCGGGCTCCCCGAGCCTCCGGGGAAGTGCTCGCCGAGCGCGACCTGGCCGTCGCGCGCCTCCGACGCCCCGAGGACGAGGTCGGACTGCGGAACACCCTGCGCGTCCAGCTGGGTCACCCCGGCCGCGCCCGCGAGGAGGACGAGTGTGGTCGCGATCCAGATCACGCGGGGGCGCTTCTTGATGAGGCCGGACAGCCGCGCCCAGAGGCCGGTGGTGCGCATGCCGTGCTCCTCGGCCACGACCTCCGGCTCGAACCGGGGGCGACGGGGCCAGAAGACGGCGCGCCCGAACAGCAGCAGCAACGAAGGCAGGAGCGTGAGCGCGGACAGCATCGCGAACACGATGCCGATCGCCGCGACCGGGCCGAGGGTGCTGTTCGACTTCAGATCGCTGAGCAGCAGGCACAGGAGTCCCGCGATCACCGTGCCGCCGGAGGCGACGATCGGCTCGACCGATCCCTTCCACGCGGCGAGAAGGGCGACGCCCTTGTCCTGCGCGACCCGCAGCTCCTCCCGGAACCGCGCGACGAACAGCAGCGCATAATCGGTGGCGGCGCCGATCACGAGGATGAAGAGGATGCCCTGGGTCTGCCCGCTGAGCAGCAGGATCTCCCACTTCGCCAGCCACCACACGACGAGCAGTGCGACGCAGAGCGCGAACAGGCTCGTGGAGAGCACGACGAGGGGCAGCAGGAACGAGCGGTAGACGAGGACGAGGATCACGAGCACGGCGAGCAGCGCGACGCCGAGAAGGAGGCCGTCGATACCGGCGAAGCCGGCGGCGAGGTCGGCCGTGAAGCCTGCAGGTCCGGTGATGGAGACCGTGATGCGGTCCGGCACTGCGGCGCGCAGCTCGTCGCCGAGAGCGGCGGTGGCATCGCTGAGCTCGGCGTCGCCGTCGATCGGGATGAAGGCCTGCACGGCTCGGCCGTCCTCGGACGGGATCGCGGGGGAGACGTCGTCCGCGACGCCCTCCACGTCCGGCGCGTCGGCCACCGCGTCGGAGATCGCCTCGAGCTCGGACGGCGTCAGCTCCTCCTCCGAGGTGAACACCGCGATCGCCGGGATCGCGTCGCTGTCGGTGAACTCGCCGAGGAGCTGCTGGACGGTCGTCGCGTCCGCAGACTCCGGGAGGTAGGTGGTCTGGTCGTTCGACGACACCTCGTCGACCTTCCCGAACAGCGGACCGCCGAGGGACGCACCCGCCAGCCACACCAGGATGAGGGCGACGGGCAGGAACACCCGCAGCCACGAATGGCGTCGGGTGCGCTCGCGGGTCGGCGGCGTCGGTGCGGGGGCGGGGCGGGACATCGGGGTCCTTTCAGGCGGCGGTCGGGGGAGGGTGCGACGGGTCAGGAGACCCAGGCGAGGATGAGGATCATCGTGGCGAGGAAGCCCGCGATGTAGTTCAGCGCGATGAACCGGCGCCAGGCGCGGTTCGTGCCGGCCGAGGTCTCGTCGGTGACGTTCCACCACGGCGCGGCGTTGATGATGTAGGGCACGGCGAGAACGGCGGCGAGCGGGCCGGGCCACGGGGTCAGCAGCATCGCGCCGCCCGCGATCGCCCACAGCACGAGGGAGAGCCGGACGGTGGCCCTGGCTCCGATCACGGTCGCGATCGACGAGATCCCGCCTTCACGGTCGGGCCCGATGTCCTGCACCGCGCCGAAGGCGTGGGCGGCCATACCCCAGAGGAAGAAGGCGACGAGGACGAGGACGGCGGTCGTGGTGACGGGGGCTCCGGCGAGCGAGAGTCCGACGAGGGCGGGGCTGACGAAGTGCGTGCTCGAGGTCACGGAGTCCAGGAAGGGGCGCTCCTTGAACCGCAGCACCGGCGCGGAGTAGGCGAGGACGGCGAAGACGCTGACGGCGAGCCACAGCCACGACGCCGGGGTGCCGACCGCGAACAGGTAGACGAGGAACGGCACGTTCGTCGCCGCGGCCGCCCACAGCGTCGCGCGATGGATCCGCGGGGACAGCAGCGCGCCCTCGATCCCGCCCTTGCGCGGATTGGCCAGATCGGAGGCGTAGTCGAAGACGTCGTTGATGCCGTACATGGCGAGGTTGTACGGGATGAGGAAGTACAGCGTGCCGATCACGAACGTCGCGTCGATCTCCCTGGTGCTCAACAGGTAAGCGGCGGCGAAGGGGAAAGCCGTGTTGATCCAGCTGATCGGTCGGGAGGAGAGCACGATCTGGGCGATGTCGCGGCCGAGGCCCCCGGTGCGGGACGTCTGATCGGTCATGCCTGCTCCTGTCGGGCGGCGGCGCGCGTCCGGGAGCGGCGCCCGCGGAGGGCGGTCCACAGTGCAGGGAGCAGCAGCACCCCGGCCAGCGGGTAGGCGAAGTCCTCGATCGGGGCGAGCCCGATGTGCACGCCGGCGAGTGGGCCGGGGGCGTAGTGGAAGAGCCCGGTGGCGATCATGACGGTGTCGAACACGGCGGTCAGCACGAGGAGGGCGAGGGCCGTGAGCGTGAGGGCGCCGAGGTGCGGGGTCCGCCGCGCGCCGACGCAGAGCGCGACCGCGGCCACGGCGGCGACGGCGAGGAAGACCGCCGACAGCTGGAGGTAGCTCATGCCGACGCTCCTTCCGCGTCAGTACGGCCACGGCGGCCGTCGAGGAGGCGCACGGCGCCGCCGTAGAGCACCATGGTGCAGACGACGAGGAAGACCAGGAAGATCGGCTCTTCGAGGGGGAGTTCGGGGGCCAGGACGATGCCCGTGGCGATCGCCGCCTCACCTCGGAAGAAGATCCCCGCCGCGATGCCGGCCACATCCCAGACGAGGAAGAAGGCGAGGCCGACGGCGGTGACGACGGCCGCCGCCACGGCGTCGCGCCAGAAGAAGAGGCGGAACCGCCAGTCCAGCAGCAGCATGCAGCCGAGGGACACGAGGAGCGCCGTCAGGTAGATCGCGCCCATCATGCCCGCTCCGCGCTCGCCGGTCGTGGGGCCGGCTCCGGCAGCGGACCGGGGGAGTGGTCGCCCCGGATGCGCTTGAGCACGATCTCGGCACTGATGAGGCACATCGGCACCCCGACGCCCGGTGCGGTGGTCGCCCCGGCGTAATACAGCCCCTGCACCCGGCGGGAGGCGTTCTGCGCGCGGAACATGGCGCTCTGCGAGAGGATGTGCGCGGGGCCGAGCATGCCGCCCCGCCAGGAGTGGTAGTCGTCGCGGAAGTCGGCCGGCCCCACCGTCTCCCGGACGACGATCCGTTCCCGCAGATCGGGGATCCCCGCCCACGTCGCGATCATCTCGATCGCGGCGTCCGCGGCCTCCTCGACGGCCGGGGAACCGGCGCCGTCGCTTCCCCCGTGCCCGAGCTCGACGTCCGCCGGCACCGGGACCAGCACGAAGAGATTCTCGTACCCGTCGGGCGCGACCTCGGCGTCGGTGGCGCTGGGGCGGCAGACGTAGGTGGACGCCGGGGTCGGCACGGCAGGGGTGCGACCGAAGATCGCGTCGAAGTTCGCGTCCCAGTCGTCGGTGAAGAAGAGCGAGTGGTGCGGGAGCTGGGGCAGCGTGCCGCGGACGCCGAGCATCACGAGCACGCCGCCAGGGCCGCTCGTGCGCCGCGCCCACCAGGACTCGGGGTAGGACTGCAGCGTGGGGGGCAGCAGCGTCGTCTCGGTGTGGTGCAGATCGGCGCCGGAGACCACGATGTCCGCGTCCTCGACGTGCTGGTGGCCGTCGCGGTCCGTCCAGCCGACCCCGGTCGCATGGGTTGCGCCGTCCGCGTCCTGGGTGCGGATCCCGGTGACCTCCGCCCCGGTGACGATGCGCGCGCCGGCATCCTGGGCCAGCGCCGCCAACCGCTCGACGACACGCCAGAAGCCGCCCTGCGGATACAGCACGCCCTGGTCGAGGTCGAGCGCGCTCATCAGGTGGTACATCGCCGGCGCCGTCCGCGGGTCGGTGCCCAGGAAGACGGCGGGGTAGCCGAGGATCTGCCGCAGCACCGGGTGCCGGAAGCGCCGGGCGGCGAACGCCTGGAGGCGCGTGCCGAGCAGCGAGAAGAGCCGAGGCAGCGCGCGCACCACCTCGGCCGCGGCGAGCGTCCTGGTCCGGGTGAACGGGTTGTAGAGGAAGTAGCTCCGTGCCATGGCGCCGGCGTCGTGCGCGGAGGTGAGGTAGGTGTCGAGGGCGGCGGCGGACCCCGGTTCCATCGACTCGAACAGCTCCGCGACGGCGCCCCGTCCGGCGGGGACCGTCACCGGATCGTCGCCGGACTCGGGGGAGCGGAAGACGCGATAGCCCGGATCGAGCAGCGTCAGGTCGAGCTGCTCCGCGGTGCTGGTCCCCATCATCGCGAAGTAGTGGTCGAACACCTCGGGCATGAGGTACCACGAGGGGCCGGAGTCGAACCGGAAGCCGTCGCGCTCGATGGTGCCCGCCCGTCCGCCGACGCGGTCGTTCTTCTCCAGCACCACGACGTCGTGCCCGTCGCGCGCGAGCAGCCCGGCCGTGGCCAGACCGGCCACACCGGCGCCGATGACAACGATGCGGCTCATCGGTCCCGCTCCAGGCTCGTGACGACGACGGCGCGCGCGGCGAGCAGCGCCTTGATCGGATCCGGCACGCGGACCCGGCGGCGGTACAGCTCGGCTGCAGGGGTCCGCGCGACGCGTTGGGTCAGGGCGGCGAAGAGGGCGAGGGCGCTCCGGACAGCGGCACGGGCGTCCTTCGGGAGCAGCGGGATCGCGGCTCTCGCGTCGGCGAGCTGACGGTGGACGGTGTCGACCCAGGCGTCGCGGTCCTCGTCGGTGAGACGTTCCGAGCCGCCGAGGTAGCCGCGCTGCAGGCGGTCGGTGTCGTCGGCGAGGTCGCGGAGGAAATTCACGTTCTGGAACGCGGCTCCCAGCCGTCGCGCCCCGCGGTCGAGGATCTCGAGTTCGGCCGGCGTGCGCGTGGCATCGCGGAGGAAGACCCGCAGGCACATGAGGCCGACGACCTCCGCCGACCCGTAGACGTACGCGGCGTGCGCGTCGGCGTCGTAGGCCGTGAAGCCGGAGGGGCCGGCGATGTCGGCGCGCATCGAGTCGAAGAACGGCTGGGTGAGCTCTTCGCCGATCCCGCACTCGCGCGCTGTCCGTGCGAACGCGTGCAGGATGAGGTCGCTGCTGTAGCCGGTCCGCATCGACCGATGGGTCTCCGCGATGTACGAGTCCAGGGCGGCGGCCTGGGCGCCCGCGTCGAGCCCGGCCTCGGCGGCGACTCCGTCGACGATCTCGTCCGCGATGCGCACCATGGCGTAGATGTTGCGGACGTGCTGACGGTGGCGTCGCCCGAGGAGGCGGGTGGCCAGGCCGAACGACGTCGAGTAGGTGCGGATCACATCGGAGGTCGCGATCTCGGCGGTGCGGCTGAAGCGGCGCAGCGCCGCGTCGTCGCGGTGCTCTGCGGGGGTCGCGGTCATCGGCTGCGGCCCTCGATCCGGTCGGCCAGCGCGAGGACGACGCGTCCGGCGTCGGCCGAGAGCGTGCCCGCCTCCTCGGCTTCCGCGAGGACGTTCGAGACGGCGGCGAGCTGCTCCTCCACAAGTCCGCGGACGAAGCCCTCCGCGCCGCACTCGCGGAGGCGGTCGCGCATCTCCGCCGCGTCGTCGATGCTGAGGTCGGTCTCGCCGAACCGCAGTTCAATGCCGGGCCAGTGGCTGGTCATCCGTGCATAGGCGATGATCGCGGTCTCCTTGCCCTCGCGGAGGTCGGAATAGGGGTCCTTGCCGTGGAGGTCCGGGTCTCCGAACACGGAAAGAAGGTCGTCCTGGAGCTGGTAGGCGAGCCCGAGGTGGCCGCCGATCTCGGTCAGCTGCTCCTCGGCTGCCGTCGGCGCCCCGGACAGGATCGCCGCCGCGCGGAGCGGGAGGACGAAGGAATAGGCGGCGGTCTTCGACGCGCTCGTGGCGAGGATGGTGCGGAGGTCCGCCGCGATGATGCCATCGCTGAGGGCCACGTCGGAGTGCTCGCCGGCGACGGTCTCGAACACGGTCGTCTCGAGGAGGGAGAGCAGCCGCTCCCGTCGCGCGGTGGGGAGGTCGGCGCGCGCGAAGCCGAGCACGGCGCTGGACAGCAGGAGGTCTCCGAGGAGGATGGCGCTCGAGCGGCCCCAGTGCAGAGCCGCGTCGCCGGACTCGTCGGGACGACGGGAGACGAGAGAGCCGATGAGATTGGGACGACGACGGCGCGTGAGGTCGCCGTCGATGACGTCGTCGTGCAGGAGGAACGCGAAGTGCAGCAGCTCGACATGAGCGGCCACATCGATCGCCCGTGCGGTGTCCTTCTCCGTGAGCGGAGCCGCGGTGAGTGCGGTGAGCAGGTCCATGAGCATGCGCGGACGCAGGAGCTTCCCGCCGAGGGCGTGCTCTGCGGCGGTCTGCCACAGTGCTGCGAACTCTGACCCGTAGTGCTCGGCGGCGGCGGTGCGCTCGGTGAACCGCTGCCGCAGCACCGCCTCGATGCGGGTGCCGAGGTCTTCCTCTGTCAGCGTGACGACCATGGTTCAGACCTCTCCGTGTCGCCGGAGGAGCGGGAGCTGCTCCGCGAGCCAGGGGCTGAAGGCGAAGGGGGTGCGGGTGACCGCGGCGAGCAGGTCGTCCACATCGACCCATTCCCACTGCGCCACCTCGTCGGGGTTCGCGACGGGCTGCCCGTCGACCACCGCGATGTGTACCGGGCAGATCTCGTTCTCGACGATGCCGCTCGCGTCCACGGCGCGGTAGCGGTAGTCGGGGAGGGCGAGCCGCACGTCGGTGACCTGGATCCCCAGTTCCTCGGAGCCGCGGCGGCGCACCGCCTCGATCATGTCCTCGCCGGGCTGCGGGTGACCGCAGAAGCTGTTGGTCCAGACGCCCGGCCACGTGCGCTTGCCGAGGGCGCGACGCGTGACGAGCAGGCGTCCCTCTCGATCCTGCACGTAGCAGGAGAAGGCGAGGTGGAGGGGGGTGTCGGTCGTGTGGACTTCGCTCTTCGGCAGGATGCCGACGGCAGTCCCGTCTTCGGCGAGGAGTGTGACGTTGTCCATGGCTCCCTCTCGTCGTTTAGCTAACCTGGCGAAATATCAACTTAGCATGAAGCTGTTGGTGTGTAACATGATCGCATGCCCTCCGAGCCCCGCACCACCCCGGTCGCCGAGGCTTCGGCGACCGCAGGGCCCGACGGGCTCGCCCAGGGCTCCATCTACGACGTCGACGCCAGCGACCCCCGCAGCACGCTCGTCGATCGCTCCGGTGTCGCTCCGGAGGACCTGCGTCAGATCGGGCGCCTCATGGAGGCGCTGGGCGGGTTGCGCGAGGCCGAGCAGCGTCTCTCGCAGGCGTCGCGGAGGTACATGCAGCTGAACGAGACCGACATGCGGGCGCTGCACTATCTGATCGTGTGCGACAACCGCTCGGTCGTGGCGACGCCCAGCGGGATCGCCCACCACCTCGGCGTCTCGACCGCGGCGACCACGAAGCTCCTCGACCGGCTGGAGAAGGGCGGGCACATCCGGCGGGCGCCGCATCCCACCGATCGCCGCGCCCTCGCGATCACCATCACCCCGGAGACCAGGCATGCCGCGATGGAGACGGTCGGGCGTCAGCAGGCCAAGCGCTTCTACGCGGCCGCGCGGCTGTCGGCGGCGGAGCGCGACGTGGTCATCCGCTTCCTGCAGGACATGACGGAGGAGATCACCCTCCGGGACGAGGCCTGGGCGATCGAGGGCGCGAAAGAAGATCCCGCCCGACCGTGAGGTGGGGCGGGACCGGATCAATGAGCGGCGCGGTACGCGTCGAGGATGGGGGCCGGAACGCGGCCCCGCTCCGAGAGCGTGTACCCGTTCTCCTTCGCCCAGGCGCGGATCGCCGCGACCTCGGGATTACGTGAGGGCCGCTTCCGCGACGAAGACGAGGACGAGGAGCGGCCCCCGCCGGAGGACGCTCCGGATCCCGCCCGACGCCCAGCCGTGATGTACGGCTCGAGTGCCTGGCGCAATTCCTCGGCGTGCGCGGAATTCAGATCGATCTCGTAGGAGGTGCCGTTCAGCGAGAAATGCACGGTCTCGCCTTCTCCGACCTCCAGGACGGTGCCGTCGATATCGTCGACCAGCTGGTGCACAATTCTTCTCGCCATGCCAGCGACTTTATCGCGGCGGCGGGAATGCGCACAACAAAGGCGCTTCCTTCATGGCGCCGTGTGACGCATCCGCGGAGAATGCCGATTCAGGGGAGCAGGCCCGCGCGACGCGCTTTGGTCACGGCGGCATGCCGCGTCGACGCGTCCAATTTCGACATCGCGGTTCCGAGATAGGCCTTGACGGTGCCTTCGCGCAGACCGAGATGGGCGGCGATCTCGGCATTCGTCGATCCGAGTGCCGCGCACGCGAGCACGTCCGTCTCGCGCGGGGAGAGGTGGATAACAGGGACCGGCCCGGTCGTGATCGGGAGGTCGTCTCCGGCGAGGGTCAGCAGCCGGCGCTCGACCTGCGCCAGTCGTGCGCGGACGTCGGCGTCATCGACCGCGGCGGCGATGCTGCGGAGCTCGGCGAAGCTCTCGCGCAGCTCCTCGCGCTGCGCGGGCGCGACCGCTGCGGGCGCGGGTGATGCAGCGCGGAGGCGGCGCTGCACCTCGTCCCGGATGCGCAGCTCGTCGGCGACGGACTGCGCGACCTGCATGGCCGGGGCCGTCGTCACGCCGCCGATCCTCTCCTCGGCCCAGGCTCCGGCATAGAGCACGCCGCGAGGGCGGCCCTGGACGACGATCGGCAGGGCGAGCAGCGTCCGCAGACCCTCGCCGAGCACGAAGACGTCGTAGTCGTGGGTGATCTGGCGAGAGGACCCGTAGTCGCTCGTCATCCGCGGACGCAGCTCCATCATCGCCCGGCCCCCGAGGCCACGCTCGGGGCGCACGCGGAGCCCGTCGAGAGCACGCGTGCGGGCCCCGACGATGCTCGTGACGCTCACGACGCCCTCGTCGATCAGCCCGCCGAACGCGACGGGGAAGCGGGTGCGCCGCGCCAGCTCGCGCACCGCGTTGGCGACGAGCTCCGCCTCGGATTCGACGGTGATCGGAGAGCTCACGAATACCTACTTTCGGGGGTGACGGCACCGTTCCCCGTTTCGTAGCGTCGACCCTACCACTCGGGCGGCGACGGCCGCGCGTGCAGCGGACATGTGGCAAGGAGGCCCCATGAGCGAACCAATTCCGACCCCTCAGAACGGTGCGATCAATTATGTCGCCGTCGAGCAATCCCCCCGATTCCTGCGGTTGAAACGGACGCAGCGGTCCTTCATCTTCCCCCTCGCCGCGTTCTTCCTCGTGTGGTATTTCGTCTACGTGCTGCTGGCGGCATTCGCCCGCGATTTCATGGCCCAGCGCGTCTGGGGCGATATCACCGTCGGGCTGCTCTTCGGGCTCGGTCAGTTCGTGACGACATTCGCCATCACGATGGCGTACGTCGCATTCGCGAATAGGAAGCTCGATCCGCTGGCGTCGGAGATCCGTGAAGAACTCGAGAAGGCGCAGGCGGACGCATGACCATCATCCGCACGGCCACCGAGGATGTCGCACTCGACATCAACCCGGTGTTCAACATCTCGATCTTCCTGGCCTTCGTCGCGGTGACATTGTTCATCGTCATCCGCGCCAGCCGGAACAACAAGACGGCCGCCGACTACTACGCGGCCGGACGCTCCTTCACGGGACCCCAGAACGGATTCGCGATCGCGGGCGACTACCTGTCCGCGGCATCGTTCCTCGGCATCTGCGGTGCCATCGCGATCAACGGGTACGACGGATTCCTCTACTCCATCGGATTCCTCGTCGCCTGGCTGGTCGCGCTGCTGCTCGTGGCGGAGCTCATGCGCAACACGGGCAAGTTCACGATGGCGGACGTGCTCTCGTTCCGCTTGAAGCAGCGCCCGGTGCGGATGGCGGCGGCGATCACCACGCTCGCTGTCTGCTTCTTCTACCTCCTCGCGCAGATGGCGGGTGCGGGCGGTCTCGTATCCCTGCTGCTCGGGATCGACGGGCGCGTCGGGCAGTCGGTCGTCATCGCCGTCGTCGGCATCCTCATGATCGTCTACGTGCTGATCGGCGGGATGAAGGGCACCACCTGGGTGCAGATCGTCAAGGCGGTCCTCCTCATCGGCGGCGCATTGGCGATGACGATCTGGGTCCTCGCGATCAACGGCTTCAGCCTGAACACCCTGCTGGAGGCTGCCGTGGCCAACTCCGACAAGGGCGAGGCGGTGCTGGCGCCGGGCCTGCAGTACGGCGCCAACCCGTGGGACTTCCTGTCCTTGGGCATGGCACTGGTGCTCGGCACCGCGGGGCTGCCGCACGTGCTCATGCGCTTCTACACCGTGCCGACCGCCAAGGAGGCGCGGCGTTCGGTGGTATGGGCGATCTGGCTGATCGGCGGGTTCTACCTGCTCACGCTGGTGCTCGGTTACGGAGCCGGTGCGCTCGTCGGCGCCGATGTGATCGCCGCGGCACCAGGGGGAGTGAACTCCGCCGCGCCGCTGCTGGCGTTGAAGCTCGGCGGTCCCGTGCTCCTCGGGTTCATCTCCGCGGTGGCGTTCGCCACGATCCTCGCGGTCGTCGCCGGACTCACCATCACGGCGGCGGCGTCGTTCGCGCACGACATCTACGCGAACGTGATCCAGAAGGGACGGAAAGACGCGGAGGGCAAGCCGGTCGAGGCTGATCCCAACGGCGAGGTGCGCGTCGCTCGCCGGACGGTCATCGTCATCGGCATCCTCGCGATCGTCGGCGGCATCGGGGCGCAGGGGCAGAACATCGCCTTCCTCGTGGCGCTCGCCTTCGCGGTGGCGGCGTCGGCCAACCTGCCGACGATCCTCTACTCCCTGTTCTGGCGCCGGTTCACGACGCGGGGCGCGGTGTGGAGCATGTACGGAGGGCTCGGCTCGGCGATCATCCTCATCATCCTGTCGCCCGTGTTCTCCGGCACGCCCACGTCGATGATCCCCGGGATCGACATCGCCATCTGGCCGTTGAATAACCCGGGCATCGTGTCCATACCGCTCGGGTTCGCCCTCGGCTGGCTCGGAACCGTCACCAGCACCCGGCGCGAGTCTCCCGAGCTGGCAGCCGAGATGGAGGTCCGCTCGCTCACCGGCTTCGGTGCGGAGAAGGCCGTCGACCACTGACGCGACCTCCTCGGGTGCGGGCCCGGCGGCCTACTCGCCGGGCCCGCACCCCAGGGGCGGTCTCACCGAGACTCGAGGTCCAGCAGGAAGCGCTTCCGCTCCGGGTGGCCGCCGTAGTGCCCCGGCGAACCGTCGGAGCGCACGACCCGGTGCACGGGCACGATGATCGAGAACGGCGTGAGGCGGCACGCCGTCCCGACGGCGCGCGCTGCCCCTGGGTGGCCGGCCAGCACCGCGACGTCTCCGTAGCTCAGGGTCTGGCCCCAGGGGATGTCGCTCACGGTGTGCAGCGCCGTCCGGTGGAACCCGTCCACGAGGCGCCAGTCGAGGCGGATGTGCTCGTCGAAGCGCACGGGCTCGCCGTCGAAGTACGCGTCGAGGAGCGGGACGAGCTCGTCGGCGGCGCCGGGGTCGGGCTCCGGGACTGCACCGAGCTGTCGCGACACGCTCTCGAGCAGCCACGGCACCTGCGGGTCTGCGGACTCGGAGAGATCGAAGCGCACGATGCCCTCGTCGGAGAAGACCGCGAGGGCGTCGCCGAAGGGCGTCGGAGCGAAGTCGTAGCGGAAAGTCATGTCCCCATCCTGACCGGCCCGTTCGACCCGAGAGAACCGGTCGTCGGCCTGGTCGCGCGTTCCGTGGACAACGTGAGCGCACGACCGCGCGGGGAGGAGCAGTCCGAGCGGGCGTCGTACCGGCTGTTTTTCACCGGAAACCCGCCGTGGATACCGATCTCCGACGGTGTCGCGCCTAGGGTGTGAGTGTGTGGCGACGGGAAAGCAGGTCTGCGAACAACACAGCGGTGGACAGCGCTGTGTCCCTCGGTGACCTGCACGACTCGTCCACCGGAGTCGGCATCGCGCACGCCGCCGAGGCCGAGCGCACGCGTCTGCGGGCCGAAGCCGCCGATCTGGGCGGTCCTTCGCCGCTGAGCAGTTTCCGCGACGGGCCCGAATCCGGGATCGACATCTCCAAGGCGCACCCGGGCAGTCTTCCGCAGTTCATCACCGGCAAGTCGACGCTCCTGTCCAACCTCTTCCGCGACGAGGTGGGCCTGCGCACCGCGCGACTGGCCGCGGAGCGGATCACGGCCAAGAACACCGAGCTGCGCACGGTTCGCGGCATCGAGGCGGTGCACCTCGCCGTCGGCGTCGCCCGATGGCGCATCGGCGGGGCGACGTTCGCCGCTCCCGTCCTGCTGCGCCCGCTCGCGATCCGCCGCCACCACACCGACTTCGAGCTCAAGCTGCAGGGCGCGTTCGAGGTGAATCCGGAGCTCGTCCGCGTCGCCCGCGAGCACTTCGGTCTGTCCCTCGACGCCGCGGCCCTCGCCGCGCTCGCCTACGACGGCGGCATCTTCAAGCCGCAGCCCGTGATCGACAGCCTGCGCGGCCTGACCCGATCCATCGAGACGTTCTCCGTCGAGCCGCGACTCGTCGTCTCCACCTTCGCCGACGTCGCGGGAGCCATGGCCCAGGACGGCGGCACCCTCGACCACCCGGTCCTCAACGCGCTCGGCGGCCACGTCGGCGATCGCGAGCAGGTCACGGCACCGCGCGCCGTCCCGCACCACGTCGGTCCGGACGACCGCGCGCCCGCCTCGGACACGCTGCTCCTCGACGCGGATGCCGAGCAGGAGGCGGTGCTGGCCCGCATCACCGCCGGTCACTCCCTCACCGTGGCGACGCTGCCGGGCACCGGGGGCACCCAGACCGTCATCAACGCGCTGGGCGAGCTCGTCCGCGCGGGCAAGAAGGTGCTCGTCGTCTCGGCTCGCCGGTCGACGCTCGATGGTGTGCGCCACCGCCTCGCCGGCATCGGCCTCGATGGCCTCGCAGTGTCCCCGGCGAGCCTGCGCCGGGACCTCGTCCGTGCGATCGGCAGGAACGAGAAGGCCACCGCACCCAAGGTGAGCGAGGTCGACGACGCGCTCGTGCGGCTGCGCACGGTACTGCGCGACTACCGTGATGCGCTGACCGTCCCCGTCCCCGGTCTCGACGCCTCCGTCCTGGACGCGACCCGCCACCTCACCCGCCTCGCGTCCCTGTCGATCCCGCCGTCGACCACGGCTCGATTGAGCGTGGACGCCCTGCGAAGGCTCGCCAAGGACCGCACGGAGGCGGCCGCAGCGCTGGCGCAGGCCGCTCGCCTCGGCGAATTCCGCGTCGGACCGAACGACTCGCCCTGGTACGGGGTCACCTTCGGCAGCACCGAAGCGGCCCGCGCCGCCCATGAGCTCGCCGGACGCCTCCACGCCGACAGCGTGCCCGCCCTGCTCGAGCGCGGGTACGAGCTCATCGCGCAGACCCATATGCGGCCGTTCTCCACGATCGACGAGCTCGGCGATTACCTCGAGCTGCTGCAGGGGATCCGCGACACCCTGGACCGGTTCAGCCCGACGGTGTTCGAGCGTCCGCTCGGCGAGCTCATCCAGGCGCACGGCTCGCGACGGGACGCGCCCGGCATGTCCGGGGCCAACCGCCGTCGGCTCCGCCGCCTCGCCAAGGAGTATGTCCGCCCCGGCGTGCACGTGACGGAGATGCACGAGGCGCTGCTGCGCATCCAGACCCAGCGCACCCAGTGGCAGCGCTACGTGGACGCGGGCGTCGCCCCGGAGATCCCGCTCGGGCTCGCCGACGTGTTCGCCGCCTGGCAGCGGGTGGAGGCCGAGCTCGCCGAGCTGGACGCGGCACTCGGCCGCCGCGAACCGCTGTCCTCGCTGCCGGTCGCGCGACTCGTGCGCATGCTCGCGGGTCTCGCCGCGAAGTCCGACGTCTTCGAGAACCTCGTCGAGCGCGCGCAGCTGCGCGACAAGCTCGCCCTTCTCGGCCTGGAGCCCCTGCTGACCGAGCTCTCGGTGCGCCACGTCTCCGAAGCGCGGGTGGGGGACGAGCTCGAGTACGCCTGGTGGCAGTCCCTCCTCGAACGAGCGCTGCAGGACAACCGTGCGCTGCTCGGAGCGAACACCGCGGTGGTCGACCGCCTCGAGCGCGACTTCCGGCTGGTCGACGAGGCGCACGCGGCCATGGCCGGACCGCTGCTCGCCTGGCAGCTCGCGAACCAGTGGCGCATCGCCATCGTCGACGAGCCCGAGCAGTCCCAGAACCTGCGCCGCGCCCTGACCCAGTCCGCCACGACGGCGGCCGAGGTCGTCAGCGCCGCACCGACCCTCGTCGACGTGCTGGCTCCGGTCTGGATCTCGTCGCCCTACCTCGTCCCGGAGATCCCGGACGCGGTGGAGTTCGACACCGTGCTCCTCGTCGATGCCGCGGCCATCAACCTCGCCGAGGCGGCCCCGGCCATCCGCCGTGCTCGCCAGGTCGTCGCCTTCGGAGACCCGGTCACGCAGCGGCCCTCTCCCTTCCGCATCGCGGTCGACCCCGTGGAGGACTGGGAGGAGGAGGTCCCGTTCGACGAGGTCTCCGTCTTCGAGCGCCTGTCCGAGCTGTTCCCCGTGATGACGCTGACCCGGAGCTACCGTGCCGGCGGCGAGGATCTCGCGGAGCTCATCAACGACGCCTTCTACGGCGGTGAGATCGTCTCCCTTCCGTGGGCCGGATCGTACCTGGGCCGCGGCAGCCTCACGGTCGACTACGTCGAAGGAGGCACCGGGACGCCCGATCCCGTCTCCGGCGCCGTCGAGAGCCCGGACGCCGAGGTCGCCCGCGTCGTCACGCTGGTCGTCGAGCACGCGGTGCATCGCCCGACGGAGTCGCTCATGGTGGTCACCGCCAGCACCCGTCACGCGGAGCGTGTGCGCGCCGCTGTGACCGCCGCCTTCGCCGGCCGCTCCGACGTCGCGGACTTCGTCGCGCGCGACACCGCGGAGCCGTTCGCCGTGCTCACGCTCGAGGAGTCCGTCGCGGAGAGCCGCGACCGCGTCATCTTCTCGCTCGGCTTCGGGCTCACCAAGCACGGCCGGGTCCTCAGCGACTTCGGCGACCTGTCGACGCCGGACGGCGAGCGGCTGCTGACGGTCGGGATGACCCGGGCGCGGCGTTCCATGGTGATCGTCTCGTCCATCCGCCCCTCGGCCTTCGACGACGGGCGTCTCGAGCACGGCGCGGCCACGCTCATGTCGATCCTCGGCGGTCTCGCGGCTCGTGCCCGCGATGCGAGGCTGGAGGATCTGGCCGACCCGCTCACGCTCGCACTGGCCAGGGAGCTCCGGCGTCTCGGGGCCTCCGTCGACGTCGACTACCGGGGGCTTCTGCCGCTCGTGGCGCAGCACAAGGGCAAGGCCGTCGTGATCGAGTCCGATCCGGAGTCCCGGGGGGAGTCGCTGCGCGAGACGCTCCGACTGCGCCCTCATGTGCTCCGCCGCCTCGGCTGGCACTACGTCCGCGTGCACGCGTTCGACCTCTACAGCGACCCGCGCACCGTGGCGTCGCGGATCGCGACGGTGCTCGGCATCTCGGAGTCGGCGCCGCGCGCGGAGAACGACACGCAGCCCCTCGACCTCGGCGACCACCGGAATGACTGACGGCCGTGACGAGCCGCGTCAGCGGGTCGTCCGGGTGCCGGGCTCCCGGCGGGCGCGTCTGACGCCCGTCGAGGGCAGCGACCCGACGCCGGAGGTCCCGGAGGGTGAGACGCCGCGCCGGTCCGCCCCCGGCGATCGGAAGGGGCCCAACGACGACCAGCTCCTCCGCGACGTGCCTCCGCACTACTGACGCGGCCCCCCGGAAAGAGGAAGACCCACGGCCCTCCGAGGAGAGCCGTGGGTCGTCAGGCCGGTGCGGTCAGACGCCGCGTGGGCCCTGCTGGGTCTTGAGCAGATCGCGGATCTCGACGAGCAGCTCCGCCTCGGTCGCGGCGGCCGGCTCCTCCTCCGGCTCCTCGGCCGGCGTGCCCTTGCGCGCCTCGACGTGGGCCTTGAACGTGTTCATCGGCAGGACGAAGACGAAGTAGACCACGACCGCGACGGCGAGGAAGCTGATGATCGCCGAGATGAGGTCGCCGATCGGGAAGGTGACCTTCTCGCCGTAGATGTTCGTGATCTGGATGCCGAACTTGCCGGCCGCATCGGCCTTGAGGAAGAGCGCGATGAGCGGGTTGATGACGCTGTTCACCACGGCCGTCACGACGGCCGTGAAGGCGGTGCCGATGACGACCGCGACGGCGAGATCGATGACGTTCCCGCGGAGCAGGAAGTCCTTGAAACCTTTGAGCATGGAAACCCCCAAGTCGACTGGGCCTCAGTTCGAGGCGGGAGTCGACGCAGCAGCCGGTTTGGCGCTCGTCGTCGAATCCGACTTCGATGATGCCGAAGCATCCTTCGAACCCCCGGATTTGGCGCGCGAGTCCGTGCGATAGAAGCCGGAGCCGTTGAAGGTCACGCCGATCGAGCCGTACTGCTTGCGCAGTGCGCCGCCGCACTCGGGGCAGACCGTGAGCGCGTCATCGGAGAAGCTCTGGACGGCGTCGAACTGGTGCCCGCACGCGGTGCAGGCATAGGCGTAGGTAGGCATGGCGGTCCTTGCGGGTCAGCGTCGCCGAGGCGACAGATGCAGCGTCTGCGACGGGGTCACGATGCCGTCGACCGGCTGATCGTGCACCTCGCGCGGCAGTTCGTCGAGTACCTCGGAATCATAGATCACCGCGTACACCGGAGGGCATTTCTCCATGGAGCCGATGGTCTTGTCGAAGTAGCCGCGGCCCCAGCCCATGCGCATCCCCGAGCGGTCGACGGCGGCGGCGGGGACGATCATCAGGTCGACGTCGTTCACCGCGATCGGTCCCAGCACCTCGCCGGTCGGCTCCGGTAGCCCGTACAGGCCTTCCGCGATCTCGTCGGTGTCGTCGGCGACCGCCCAGTCGAGCAGTCCGTCGGAGCGAGTGACGGGGAGGAGGACCCGGATCCCGCGGCGGACCGCGCGGGTGACGAACTCCCTGGTGCCCGGCTCCGTGGTGGTGGAGAGGAAGCAGGAGACGGAGCGGGCGCCGAGCTCGTCGACGAGGGCGTCGAGGCGCTCGCCGATCGCCGCGGCAGCGGCCTCGCGCTGCGGATCGGACAGCAGCTGACGCCGCTCGCGCAGCTCCGCGCGGAGGGCTCGCTTGGCGTGCTCGACGTCGTTAGCCATGGTCCGAGTCTAGGGCGGCCCCCACCGGTAGGCTGTGGGAATGGCTCACGAGAAGATCAAGGCTGTCATTCCCGCCGCCGGACTGGGGACACGATTCCTGCCCGCGACGAAGGCGATGCCGAAGGAGATGCTCCCCGTCGTCGACAAGCCGGCGATCCAGTACGTCGTCGAGGAGGCGGCGAACGCCGGGATCGAGGACATCCTCGTGATCATCGGGCGCAACAAGAACGCGATCTCCAACCACTTCGACTCCGTGCCGGAGCTCGAGGTGAAGCTCATGGAGAAGGGCGACACCGGTCGCCTGGAGCGCGTGATGAAGTCGAGCGACCTCGCCGACATCCACTTCGTCCGCCAGGGCGAGCCCAAGGGTCTCGGCCACGCCGTGCTCCGCGCCAGGACGCACGTCGGCGACAGCTCGTTCGCCGTGCTGCTCGGCGACGACCTCATCGACGAGCGCGACCCGCTGCTCACGGAGATGATCGCGGAGCACGAGCGTACGGGCGCCGCCGTCATCGCCCTCATGGAGGTCGACCCGGACAGCATCCACATGTACGGCGCCGCCGCCGTCGAGGCGATCGAGGGATCCGACGCCGTGCGCGTCACGGGCCTCGTCGAGAAGCCCGCGAAGGAGGACGCCCCGTCCAACCTCGCGATCATCGGTCGCTACGTGCTCCCCGCGTCCGTCTTCGAGATCCTCGAGCGCACCGAGCCTGGCAAGGGCGGCGAGATCCAGCTCACCGATGCCCTGCAGGAGCTCGCGACGGCGGACGGCGGTCCCGGCGTGGTCGGCGTCGTCTTCGGGGGCCGCCGCTACGACACCGGCGACCGTGTGGACTACATCAAGGCGATCGTGCAGCTCGCGGCCGACCGCGACGACCTGGGCTCGGAGCTGCGCCCCTGGCTCAAGGACTTCGCGGAGCGCCTCTAGGCGCCTCGCGGTCGGCGGAGGTGCGGCGTGGAGCTGTCGACGGGGATGCGGCACGGACCGGTCGAACTGCGTCTGATTCGGACGAAGGACGCGCGGCCTCTGCAGCAGGAGCTGCTCGCGAACCGCGCGTGGCTGCAGCCGTGGGAGGCGACGATCCCGCACGGGGCGGTCTCCTTCGACATGCGGGTCAGCATTCGCCGGCTGCTCCAGCAGTACCGGGATGGCGGCGGCTACCCGTTCGTCATGGAGTACGACGGTGAGGTCGCCGGACAGCTGAACGTCTGGGGCGTCGCGCGGGGCTCGCTGTGCTCGGCGACGATCGGCTATTGGGTGAGCGAGCGCTTCGCGGGGCGGGGGATCACCCCGACCGCGGTCGCGCTCGCGACCGATGCCTGCTTCACGGAGTACGGGTTGCATCGGATGGAGATCTGCATCCGGCCCGAGAACGCCGCGAGCCTGCGGGTCGTGCAGAAGCTCGGCTTCCGGTACGAGGGGCTGCGCCGTCGGTACATCCACATCGACGGGGACTGGCGCGACCACTACGCCTTCGCCCTCACGCAGGAGGAGGTTCCCCAGGGCGTCCTCGCCCGGTGGATCCACGGGCAGGTGCCGCCGCACGCGGCGACGATCCCGCCGGCGGACCGCATCAGCCTCTGACGTCGCCCGTTACGGAAGGACACGCCGCGACACGCGCCCCGACTGCACGGCGCGGCCGGTCCGCCGCCGTTACCGTTGACCTATGGACGGGCCGGTGCTGAGCGGGGGAGTGATCGTGCTCGTCGCCGTGCTCCTGTGGATGCTGTACCTGCTGCCCTCCTGGCGCGGTCGTTTCCAGTACAACGCGGCCGAGCGGAACGCCGTGCGGCTCAATCAGGCGCTGCGGATCCTCGCCGAGACGAGCGAGACGCCCAGCGAGGTGCACATGGAGCTCAACGCCCGGACCGTCGTCGCCCAGCAGAAGCTCGCGAAGCGGCTGCAGGCCCAGCGGGAAGCCGCGGAGCTCGAGGCGCTCCGCCAGGAACTCGCCGCCACCCGCGCCGATCCCGTGATCCGTCGGGCTCGCGCCCGCCGACGGGTGCGGCTGACGGCGACCGTCGCGCTCGGCCTCGGCCTCGCAGCCGTCGGGCTCGGCATCTGGCAGCTCCTGGCCACCGGGGGAGCGGTGCTCCTCTGGAGCGGTGGGGTGGCAGCCCTCATCGCCACCATCGTCCTGCAGCGGATGGCCGCGGTCGCTGTGCGCGCTGCACGGCGTCCGCAGCCCGCGGCCGTCGAGACCGTCGCGGAGAGGGTCGCTCCGGCTCTGCATGACCAGGGCCCCGCCACCTGGACCCCGCGTCCGCTGCCGGAGCCGATGGTGTCGGTCACGGGATCGCGCGCCCAGGCGGCTCGCGCCGAGATCGATGCGCAGGAGGAGCGCCGCAAGGCCGCTCGGGTCGCCGCGCTCCGTGCCCGCGCCGAGGAGATGGCGCCGGCCGCGCCCGTCAGCCTCCCGGCAGCACCGGAATCCCCGTACGCCCGCATGGGCTTCGTCGACGACGCCGAGATCGAGGCGCACGTCCGCCAGCTCCTCCAGCGTCGGGCCGCCGGATGACCGTCGCGGTGAGCGCGGGTCTGCACCGCTGACGCCTCGGTGCCGCTCAGCGAGAGCGATGCCGACACCTCGTCCGTGCCGGCGCGCCGACGACGACCACGAGTGTCGCTGCTCGCGTCGGCGCCGTGTCCGCCCGTAGAGTCGTGGGATGGGAACCATGCAGTACGGCTCCGGCAGCGAGATCCAGATCGAGGACCGCGCCCTGGCCCATCTGAAGGTCGCGATCGCGACCAAGCTCCGCCGGAACGAGAGCTTCACGCTGTCCTGGAGGCACCCGGACGGCGACGTACCCGGGCGCTCGACGATCTGGCTGCACCCGTCGATCCCGCTGCGCTTCACCTTCGCGGAGCCGGAGACGCCGGAGCTGAACGTGAAGTGGGTCCAGGCCCTCATGGTGGAGGCGAGCTCGTCGGGAGGCATCAGCCTCGTGGACGAGGTCGTCGACGGCCCAGCCGACTGAGCGCAGCCGCTACTCGGCGGGGTACGCCTGCCGGGCGAGCTGCCGGGCGAGGTGCGCGGCGTTGCGGGACGCCGTCGTGATCGCGGAGCTCACGGCCTCCGGGGTCTCGTCGAGGTCCTTGTAGTCCACGGTCTGCATGGCCTCGCCGTTCCAGTACACCGAGGTCTGCGCGGGGATCGTGTAGCCGATGTCGTTCAGCGCCTGGAAGAGGATCGCGGAGATGTGGTGCGCGCCGTCCTCGTTCCCGAGGACACCGGCGATCGCGACCTTGTCGAAGAGGATCGGGCGGCCCTGCTCGTCCGTCTCGCTGAGCTCGGCGTCCAGGCGCTCCAGCACGCGCTGGGCGACGCTGGAGTGCTGCCCCATCCACGTCGGCGTGACGAACACGAGGATGTCGGCGTCGAGGACGCGCTGACGCAGGGTCGGCCACTGGTCGCCGTCGCCCATGTCCTTCTCGACGCCGGGGCGGATGTCGAGGTCGACGGCGCGGACGAGGTCACCCGTCACCCCGTGCTCGGCGAGGGCATCGAGCAGCTGACGTGCGAGCAGATCGGAGCTCGACGATGCGGGGGAGGGCTTGAGGGTGCAGGAGATCGCGAGGGCGGTGAGGGAGGTGTCCATGGTCCGACTCCACCAGACATCCGGGCGGCGGCACAGGGCCTTTCCGGGTCCGGGCTATCCTGGTAGAGCACCGACGACAGGAGATCCCGTGATCCTCAGCTTCCTCTTCTTCATGATCATGTTCCTCGGAGGCTTCTGGCTGCTGGGGATCGCCCACGAGATGCCGGACACGCTCGCCGCGCTCACCTTCGTCGGCGGCATCCTGCTCGTCTCGCTGGCTCTCGGGTTCGCGATGCGTCAGCGCGGTTCCGCCACGCGTCGCTCCAAGAACTGGACCGGCAGCCCGACCGAGTGACCGCCGCGGGGTGGCTCCCCGCGCTCACCGTCGCCGGGCGAGCCTCGCTTCGAGGTTCGCCCGCACCGCGGGCCATTCCGGCTCGATGATGGAGTACTCCACGCTGTCGCGGAGTGCGCCGTTGCGGTAGCGGCTCATGGCTCGCATCACGCCGTCCTGCTTCGCTCCCAGCCGTTCGATCGCGGCGCGGGACTGGAAGTTCACCCACTGGGTCGTCAGTCCGACTCGGAAGACCCCCAGCGTCTCGAAGGCGTGGCGGAGGAGCAGCAGCTTCGATTCCGCGTTGGTGCCCGTGCCATGGGCGGACGGGCGGTTCCAGGTGTATCCGATGTGCAGCCGGGGGACGTCGGCGACGATGTCGTAGTACGACGTCAGTCCCAGCACGCGTCCCGCGACGTCGAAGGCCGTGAAGGGCACCATCTCGCCGGTGGCGACGAGGCCCAGGCGGCGGTCGACCTCAGCCGCGACGCCGTCGGGCGCCGGAACCGACGTGTACCAGGCCGTCCTCCACAGGTCGCCCTCGGTGACCGCTTCGACGAGGCCGTCGACGTGCGACCGGTCGAGAGGGCGGAGCTCGACGAGCTCGCCGGTGAGAGTGACGGGGGCGGGGGCGACGAGGAAGGCCATGGTGTCATTCAACCAGCGTCGCCCGCCGTCGCCGATCATCAGGCGGCGGGCTCGGACGGGTGCTTCCGGAGGAGCACACGCTGGAACGCGAGGACGATCTCGATCGTCACGTCGAGTTCGAACGCCAGGCTGGCCAGGTGGGTGCCGCGGAGCTGCTCCGCTGCTGCGTACGCCGCCGGCGTGATCAGACATCGCGCGGCCCACTCATCGGCCTGTCGCTCCTGTCGCGCGCGGAAGGTGGCTTGCCATGTGGGCTGATGGCCGAGATGGGCGTGGCCGAGCTCGTGGGCGAGCACGCTGCGGGCGGTACGCCTGCTCATCCCGGGAGCGAGCCGGATGGTCCGGGTGACGGGTTGGAAGCCCCCGGGGGTGGGACCTGTGCGTTCGATCACACGGAGATCGAGTTCGTCGGCCAGGCGGAGGAGCTGCTGCATGGGCCTCCGTCCGGTCGATGTCGTCTACTCGTAGAGGTCGTCGGTGTCCGTCTCGCGGGTGGATCCGGATTCGAAGGCGACCTCGCGGGTATTGTCGCGCGGGGTGGCGACATCGGTGCGGCGCCGGAAGGGGGTGATGATCGCCGACATGCCGTCGGCGGCCAGGCGCTCCTCGGCCCGGGCGACGAGGACGTGCGGCTCGACCCCGAGCGTGGCGCACACCGCGTAGACCACGGGGACGGGAATGGCGCGCTTGCCCGTCACGTAGTTGTCGAGCGCGCTCCGGGCGATGCCCACGTCGCGCGCCATGGCAGCGATGCTGCTGCGTGCCGCCGCGATCTCCGCCCGCATCTGACGACCGATCGCCTCGTTGAACTGCTCGGCTGGTGTCTTCATCCGGCTCACCTTAGCAGCGCACCGAGAGCAGGATGCCGTCATATTGGCGGGTTGTGGGAGTGTGGGTGTCCGTGCGGGGCGGTACCGTAGGCGCATGGGGACAGAATTGCGTCATCTGATGGCATCAGCGGTGGAGGCGGCGCGATTGCACGCCGGAGTGTCGTTCATGGAGCTCGCCGAGCAGGCCGGGATCGCCCCTGCCACCCTGGCCGACCTCCTCGAGGAGCGTGCGGATTTCACGATGGAGGATGTCGCGGGGATCGCGATGGTCCTCGGCGTCCCCGTCACGCGCTTGCTCCCCTGCGCGCCCTGAGGAGAGGCCCGTTCGTGCCACGGGCGGCCGGGACGCGATGAAGTAGCGTGGGCGCATGAAGACCGTTTCCTTCGGATCGACGACCGCTCCGGCCCTGATCGCCGGGATGATGCGCATAGACAGCCTCGATGACGAGCAGATCCGCGCGCTGTACACGACCGCACGCGACGCCGGGATCGACTTCTTCGACCACGCGGACATCTACGGCGGCCAGATGCACCACTGCGAGGCGCGCTTCGCGGATGCCCTGCAGCTCGGCGGCGCGGAGCGGGACGAGATCGTGCTGCAGACCAAGTGCGGCATCGTGCCGGCGCAGGGCATGTTCGACTTCTCCTACGACCACATCGTCGGACAGGTGGAAGGCTCGCTCGCAGCCCTCCGCACCGACCACATCGATGTGCTCCTGCTGCACCGGCCGGATGCGCTCGTCGAGCCGGACGAGGTGGCTCGTGCCTTCGACCACCTCGAGTCCTCCGGCAAGGTCCGGGCGTTCGGGGTGTCGAACCACACGCCCTCGCAGATCGAGCTGTTGAAGACCGCGGTGCGGCAGCCCCTGGTCGCGAACCAGCTGCAGCTGTCCCTCACGCACGCGCCGATCATCGCGCAGCCGGTGGCCGCGAACATGGCCGGGCACGATCAGAGCATCGGGCGCGACGGCGGTGGCATCGTGGACTACTGCCGGATCCACGGCATCACCATGCAGGCCTGGTCGCCCTACCAGAGCGGTTTCGGCGGCGGCGTCTTCCTCGGACACCCGGACTACCCCGAGCTCAACGCGGTGATCGAGCGTCTGGCCGGAATCCATGGAGTGACACCGACCGCGATCGCCACCGCCTGGATCACCCGGCACCCCGCCGGGATGCAGGTCGTGCTCGGCACCACGACGCCGCACCGCGTGCAGGAGGCGGCAGCCGGGGTGGACCTCGTGCTCACCCGGGCCGAGTGGTACGAGCTCTTCCGCGCCGCCGGACACCTGCTGCCGTGAGGTCGCGGTTCCGGTCTCCGCGTCGTCTACCCTGAACCCATGCCGTTCCTGTTCTCGCTTCTGGTCATCGCGCTGATGATCGGTGCGCTGATCGACATCATCACGCGCGACGACTCCCAGGTGAAGTATCTGCCGAAGATGGTCTGGATCATCATCGTGATCCTCCTGCCGCTGATCGGCAGCGCGCTGTGGTTCGCGATCGGCCGCGAGTACGGGGAGGGTGGTGTCCGGCTCCCGCGGATGCGGCGCGCCGAGCGCCCGACCGCCCCGACGGCCACGGTCGCACGCCCCGCGCCGCCGGTCGACGTCCGCTCCACCGAGCAGCAGATCGCGGACCTCGACCGCGAGATCGAGGAGTGGCGGCTCCGCGAGGAGATCGAGAAGCGGCGTCGGGAACGGGGAGACGACGCTCTTCCTTCGTCCTAGCCGCCGAGCGGTCCGGCCTGCCAGGATGCCGTCATGAGCATCCTCGTGAACGTCGACAACTTCGCCCTCGCCGAGACCCACCGCATGATGCGCGACCTCCAGAAGGAGGCCGGGGGTGTGGATCGGTTCCTGCATAACAGGGCTCCGGCCGCGATCGACCGGCAGACCGTGATCCGGCTGAACCGGGACACCCTGTATAGCTTCGCGGTCCTCGACATCAGGGAGGGCGCGACGTTCACCATCCCGGAGCACGGCGACCGCTACCTCTCGGCGATGGTCGTCGACGAGAACCACTACGTCGATGCGATCTTCCACGAGGCGGGCGAGCACACGCTGACGGTGGCGCAGTTCGGGACGCCGTACGTCGTGCTGGCCGTGCGCATCCTCGTGGACCCGGCGGACCCGGCGGACGTGGCGGAGGTGGGGGCCCTGCAGGACCGCATCGCGCTGCGCAGCGGGTCGGCCACGCCGTTCGCGATGCCGGACTACGACACCGTCAGCCTCGACGAGACCCGCCAGGCGCTGCTCGCGCTGGCGCGGAACCTGCGCGGCTTCGACCGCATGTTCGGCAGCGAGGACGAGGTCGACCCGGTGCGGCACCTCATCGGCACGGCGGCGGGCTGGGGCGGGCTGCCGTCATCCGAGGCGAGTTACATCGGCGTCGATCCGCGTCTGCCGGTGGGCCGGTACGAGCTCACGGTCGGCGAGGTGCCGGTCGACGGCTTCTGGTCGATCTCGGTGTACAACGCCGACGGCTTCTTCGAGCCGAACGATCGCGAGGCCTACACGATCAACGACATCACCGGCGTCCGCAACGACGACGGCACGATCACCGTCCGCTTCGGCGACCATCCGGAGGGCGTGCCGAACGTGCTGCCGATCACGGAGGGCTGGAACTACCTCGTCCGCCTCTATCGACCCCGCCCCGAGGTCTTCGACGGGACCTGGACGTTCCCGACGCTCCGGGAATCGGACTGACGAGCTCTGCGCCCGCCGGGTCACGCCGCGTGCGTCCGGGCGTTCGCGTCGGCGGCGGCGAAGGAGGCGCGGACGGCCTCCTCGAGGTCCGGGTAGCGGAAGGTGAAGCCGGCGGCGGTGAGCTTCTCGGGGAGGACCCAGCGGCTCTTGAGCACGAGCTCGGTCTCGGTGCGGATGCCGATGGCGCCGAGCTCGAGCATCCAGCGCGGCATCGGCGGGCCGACCTGCGCCCCCAGCACGCGGCGCACGGTGGCCATGAAGGCGGCGTTGTCGACGGGGTGCGGTGAGGCGGCGTTGACCGGCCCGTCCAGAGCGGGGGACTCTTCGAGGAACTCGATGATGCGCGCCACATCCTCGATGTGGATCCAGCTGAAGCGCTGTCGCCCGCGACGGGCGCCGGGAAGGTGCGCGGTGCCGGCGGCGCGGCGCGCGGGACCGACCGGCCAGCACCCGTCGTACTGCGGGCCGCCGAGGCCCCGCCGCGCGAGGGTGCGCAGCGGTTCCAGCACCCCGCCGTCGCCGAGGACGATGGCGGTGCGGAGGGCCACGCGGCGGGTGCCGGGGAGCGCCTCGGCGAAGAGGGCACGCTCCCACGCCTTGGCGACCTCGACCGAGAAGCCCGTGCCGATCTCGCCGGAGGACTCCGTCATCGGCCGGTCTTCCGCGTGCCGGTAGATCGTGGCCGTCGAGGAGTTGATCCACAGCGGCGGCGGGGTGGCCGCGCGGGAGATGGCGCGGCTCAGGGCCGCGGTCGTGTCCAGGCGGGAGCGGAAGATCTCGGCACGGTTGCGCGGCGTGTAGCGGCAGTTCACGCTTTTGCCCGCGAGGCCGATCACGAGCGAGGCCCCGTCGACGGCGGCGTCGATGCCGTCCTGATCGCTCCAGGTGAGGTCGCTTCCCGAACGGGAGATCGTGACGACCTCGCGGCCGGCGTCCTGGAGACGGGCCGTGAGGAAGCGCCCCATGAATCCTGTGGCCCCGCCGATGACCACCCGGTCCGTGCTCATGCGCTGTCGTCCTTCCGATCGGGTTCGAGGGCGTAATCGAAATCGCCCCGGTACTCGTAGAGGCGGCCGAGGAGCGGGGCGTCGACCGTCAGGCGCACCCGCTGGCGACCGGCCTCGTCGTCCCAGCGCTCGACGAGCCGGACCACGGGAGCCACGATCCGCGGGATGCGGAGCCGGAAGCGCCCGAGGCGGATGCCCACCGCGAGACTGGTCAGGTGCAGGGCGCCCGCGCGGGGCTCCACGGTGAAGCAGGCCACGACCAGCCCGGGCTCGCCGAGCTCGTCGACGATGCGGCCGTGCCGCGTCGGCGCGACGGCGTCGCGCATCACCCATGGCCCGCTCGCGAACCGGAAGGTGCGCTCGGCGATCGCGCGGGAGGCGATGGTCCGGTTCTCGATGCGGAAGGGCACGTCGCGTTCCCAACGGGCGGCGATCACCCCGCGCCGCTCGAGGCGGCGGAGGAGCGGCCACAGCGCGCGGCGCGGCGTGCCGACGCGCTGGAACGTGCCTTCGCCCACGCCGACCATCCCGTCCGGGACCGCCTGGAAGTAGGTCCGGAGCCGGGGATGAAGCTCGGCGAGGCGCTCGCCGAGGGCCCTCGCGTACGGGGACTGCGGCACGGGCGTCACGGTTCGAGCCTAGCCCTCGGGGACGCTGTCCCGACCCGCGCCGTCCGCCGGGCGGAGCAGACGGTCGAGGAGGGCGAGGGCCTCGTGCTGCGGAGCCGTGTCATCCAGGAGCCACTGGGTCTGCAGGCCGTCCGAAGCGGCGACGACGAGGGCGGCGACCGCGAGAGGATCGACGTCGGCCCGGATGCGCCCGTCCGTCTGCTGCTCCCTGACCGTCTCGGCGATGTCGGCCCGCAGGCGGGCGAAACGCTCGGTCGCGAAGCCGCGGGCGGCGGGATGGCCTTCCTCGAGCGCGCTGGCGACGAGCGTGGAGTACAGCTGCACCAGACCGGGGACCTCGCGGTTGGCCCTGGCCGACCGGATCATCCCCTCGACGGGGTTCGCGGGTTCCGGCTCGGTCTTCCGTCCCGGGGCGTTACTCTCCACGTACACCGCGACGAGCAGCTCCTCCAGCGATCCGAAGTAGTGGGTGAGGGCGGCATGCGTCACCCCCACCTCCTTCGCGATCGCCCGCAGGCTCGTGCGGTCGGCGCCGCGGGCCGCGAAGACCTCGATCGCGCGGTCCAGGATCTCCTGGCGGCGGGCGATGCCCTTGGCGTACGCCCCGCGGGGACGCGGGCGTCCGGAGTCGTCGGAGGATGCGGCGGGCATATCCCGAGTCTACCGACTAGAAACTTCCACTTGGAGGTATTCGGTGCTAGCGTGCCTGCAGGGCGCGCGACGCCCTCCTGTCACCGACGACCGAGGAGCACGACCGATGACGATCCAGACCTCTCTGCAGCTGTTCACGATCCGCGAGCAGCTGGAGGCCGACCTCGAGGGCACGCTCGCCGCGGTGGCGGCGCGTGGGTTCACCGCGGTCGAGCCCTACGACTTCGTGCGGCGCGCGGAGGCCATGGCCGCCGCGGTGTCGGCCGCGGGACTGACCGCCCCCTCCGGGCACGCGTTCCTGGCCACGCCGACCTTCGTGCGCCCTGACGGCTCCGGCACCACGGCTCCCGTCCCGCCGCCCGCCGAGGTCTTCGCGGCCGCGAAGACGCTCGGGATGGACACGGTGATCGATCCCTACACCGAGCCGGCGCGCTGGGAATCGGTCGACCAGATCGTCGAGACCGCGCGGCTGCTCAACGAAGCGGCGGAGATCGGCACCGAGGCGGGTGTGCGGGTCGGCTATCACAACCACGCGCACGAGCTGGAGGCCGTGTTCGACGGGGTGACCGGGTTGGAGATCCTCGCGGAGCACCTCGACGAGCGCGTCGTGCTGGAGGTCGACCTGTACTGGGTCGCCCGCGGCGGCGTCGATCCGGTGGCCCTCCTGGAGCGCCTGGGCGAGCGCGTGATCGCCGTGCACGCGAAGGACGGCACGCTCGACCCCGCGCTGCTCGATGCCTACCCGCCGGCGGATCAGGTGCCCGCGGGCGACGGGGCCGTGCCGCTCCGGGAGGCCATCGCCGCCGCGTCCGCGCTCGAGCTCGCCATCGTGGAGTTCGACCATTACGACGGCGATCTGTTCGACGCCATCGAGCGCAGCCGGGTCTTCCTCGACGCCGAGGCGGCGCACTGATGGTGCGCGGGGGCGGAGTCGTCGGCGTCGGCCTCATCGGCGCGGGCAACATCAGCGACCAGTACCTGCAGAACCTCACGCGCTTCCCGGACGTGGAGGTGCGGGCGATCGGCGACCTCGTCGAGGAGCGAGCGCGCGCGCAGGCCGCGGCGTACGGCGTACCGCGGGCCGGGGGCGTCGAGGTCGTGCTCGACGATCCCGACATCGACATCGTCGTGAACCTCACGATCCCCGCCGCGCACGTCGCCGTCTCGGAGGCGATCGTCGCCGCCGGGAAGCACGTGTGGACCGAGAAGCCGCTCGGCGTGGACCGCGAGGAGGCGCGACGCCTGCTGGAGACGGCCGCAGCGGCCGGACTCCGTGTCGGCGTCGCGCCCGACACCGTCCTCGGCCCCGGTGTGCAGACCGCGAAGCGCGCGATCGCGCGCGGCGACATCGGCCGTCCGCTGTTCGGCCAGACGACCTTCCAGTGGCAGGGGCCGGAGATCTTCCACCCGAACCCCGCATTCCTCTACGCGAAGGGGGCGGGGCCGCTCCTCGACATGGGGCCGTACTACGTCTCGACCCTGGTCCACGTCTTCGGGCCGGTGGCCGCCGTGGCCGCCCTCGGGCTGCAGGGGTCGCCGACCCGCCGCGTGCAGGTCGGCGACCGCGCCGGGGAGGAGTTCCCGGTCGAGATCCCGTCCACGCTCAGCGTCCTGATGGACTTCGAAGGCGGCGGTCAGGCGCAGAGCCTCTACAGCACGGACTCGCCGCTGGTGCGGCAGGGCATCGTGGAGATCACGGGAACCGAGGGCACCCTCGTCATCCCCGACCCGAACACGTTCGGCGGGCCGATCACGATCACCCGGCCGCTGTCCCGGCACTTCGTGCCGCCGGAGCCGGTGGTGCAGGAGGTCGTCGATGTCGCGCCGGAGGGGGTGCTCGCGGGGCGCGGGCTCGGGCTGCTCGACATGGTGCGCGCGATCGCGGAGGACCGACCGCACGTCGCCACCGGCGACTTCGGGTACCACGTGCTCGACACGCTCCTCTCGATCGAGGAAGCCGCAGCGCGGCGCACGTTCGTGGAGGTCGCGAGCACGCTGGATCAGGTGGGCGCGCTGCCCGCCGACTTCGATCCCTTCGCGGCGACGTAGCGGTCCACGTTCGCGGGGGAGAGCACCTCGCGGGCGACCATGATCGCCGCCCCCAGCACCGCCGCGCGGTCGCCCGCCTGCGACTGCACGATCGCGAGGTGCTGGGTGGCGAGCGGGATCGAGCGGCGGTAGACGACCTCGCGGACACCGGCGAGCAGGTGCTCGCCCGCGCGGGCGATGCTGCCGCCGAGCACGATGATCGACGGGTTGAGCAGGTTCACGACCGTCGCGAGCACCTCGCCGACATCGCGACCCGCCTGGCGGGTGGCCTCGATGGCCGCCGCATTGCCGGCGCGGACGAGGTCGACGACGTCGGAGGCGCTGTGCACGTCGTGGCCTTCGGCGCGCAGCGCCACGGCGAGGGCCGAACCGCTCGCGAGGGCCTCGAGATCCCGTTCGTCGCCCGGCTCCCGCCCCGAGCCGGCGCTCATCGGCACCTGGACATGACCCATGTCGCCCGCCGACCCCTGGGCACCGCGCTGGAGCTGACCGCCGGCGATGATGCCGGCGCCGATGCCGGTCGAGACCTTCACGAACACGAGGTCGTCCACCCGTGGCCAGCTCGTGGCCTGCTCGCCGAGCGCGAGGATGTTCACGTCGTTGTCGACGAGGACGGGGACGTCGAACGTGCGCTGCACGTAGCCGGGGACGTCGAAGCGGTCCCAGCCCGGCATGATCGGCGGGTTCGTCGGGCGCCCCGTGGAGTGCTCGACGGGGCCGGGCACGCCGATGCCCACGCCCACGAGGGGAAGGCCGTCGGCGGTCGCGGCGAGCAGGGCCGTCCCCTCCGCGAGGATCGCGTCGAGCAGGGCCTCGGGGCCGTCGCCGATGTCGAAGGTGCGGGTGCGCGCGACGAGGATCACGCCGGCGAGGTCGGCTACGGCAACGGTCGCGTGCGTGGCTCCGAGGTCGACGGCGAGGACGAGTCCGGCGCGCGGGTTGAACGCCACGCGGGCGGGAGGGCGGCCGCCGGTCGACACCGCTTCACCGGCGGGGCGGAGGAGGTCGGCGGCCAGCAGCGCGTCGACCCGGGAGGCGACGGTGGAGCGGGCGAGGCCGGTGAGGGCGGCGAGCTCCGCCTTGGTGCGCGCGTGTCCGTCACGGAGGATCTGGAAGATCTCGCCGGTCCCGGGGGAGGGCGCCGCGAGCGGTCTCAGCACGTCAACCATGGCGTCAGTAAAGCACAGCACTTCTCGCAGTCGGTTGTGCGACTTCGGTTTCGTTACAAACAACTTTTGACGAGGTGCTAGTAAAAGTAGGTACGGCTGTGTCAGACTCACCGGCATGACAACGGATGTCACTGACACCGGTCTCGGGACGATCCGAACCGGGATCCTCGGCGGGGGCTTCATGGCCCGCGTGCACCGCACGGCCGCCCGAGACGCGGGCGGCGCGCTGCGCGCCGTCGCCACCCGATCCGCCCAGGGAGCCAGGGACGCCGCGCAGATGCTCGGAGCCGAACGCGCCGCGCACGACGCGGATGACCTGCTCGCCGCGGATGACATCGACGTCGTCCACATCTGCACCCCGAACGCGACGCATGCCGACCTCGCCCTGCGGGCGCTGCGTGCCGGCAAGCACGTCGTGTGCGAGAAACCGCTCGCGACCACCGCCGCGGACGCCGCGATGCTCGCCCGGGCCGCCGAGGAGACCGGCCTCGTCGCCGCCGTCCCCTTCGTCTACCGCTACCACCCGATGGTGCGCGAGGCCCGGGCCCGCGTCGCCCGCGGCGAGGCCGGCGACCTCCTCACGCTCGACTGCTCCTACCTGCAGGACTGGATGCTGCGGCCCACCGACGACGACTGGCGCGTGCGATCCTCGTCCGGCGGCGCCTCCCGGGCGTTCGCCGACATCGGCTCGCACCTGTGCGACCTGCTCGAGTTCGTCACGGGAGACCGCATCCGCGCGCTGAGCGCCCGCACCCGCCGGGTCTTCGCCGAGCGGGCCGGGCAGGCCGTCGACACGGAGGACATCGTCGCCGTGCTCGTCGAGACCACGGCGGGGGCCCTCGGCACGCTGCTCATCTCCCAGATGGCGGCCGGCCGGAAGAACGCCCTCACCCTGGAGCTGCACGGCACGCGGCAGAGTCTGCGGTTCGAGCAGGAACGGCCGGAGGAGCTCTGGGTCGGCATGCGCGAGGAGTCGCGGCTGCTGCTGCGCGACCCCGCCACGGCCGACCCGGAGTCCGCCCGGTTGCAGCGCGTCCCGGCCGGGCATGCCATGGGGTATCAGGACGCCTTCAACGGCTTCGTCGCCGACGTCTACGCCGCGATCGCGGGCGAGGTCCCTGACGGACTGCCGACGTTCGCCGACGGCCACCGCGCCGCCGTGCTGACCGCGGCGGTGCTCGATTCCGCCGCCCACCAGGGCCGCTGGACGGAGGTGCCGGCATGACCGTGACGACCACGCAGCCCGTGCTGCAGGTGGCGGGGATCCGCAAGGCGTTCTTCGGCGTCGAGGTGCTGAAGGGCATCGACTTCGACGTGCGGCCCGGGGAGGTGCACGGCCTCGTCGGCGAGAACGGCGCGGGCAAGTCCACCCTCATGAAGATTATCGCGGGCGTGCAGCCGGCCGACGAGGGGACGATCACGTACCGTGGCGCGGAAGTGCGCCACGCGCACCCGCGGCAGGCGATGGACGCCGGCATCGTCACGGTGTTCCAAGAGTTCACCCTGCTCCCGGAGCGCACGGTCGCGCAGAACGTCTATCTCGGCCGGGAGCCGCGGCGCGCGGGGCTCATCGACGTCCGGGCCATGAACGTGCGTACCGGGGAGCTGCTGAGCGACCTCGGCGTCTCCTTCATCGATCCGCAGTCCCGGGTGGGCTCGCTGACGGTGGCCGAGCAGCAGATCGTCGAGATCGTGAAGGCGCTGTCGTTC
The DNA here is from genome assembly GCF_001866135.1 of Microbacterium sp. LCT-H2. GTDB lineage: Bacteria > Actinomycetota > Actinomycetes > Actinomycetales > Microbacteriaceae > Microbacterium. The sequence continues at coordinate 9,408 of NZ_MODW01000003.1, read as the reverse complement.
GACGCGCAGGTGATCTCGATGGACGAGCCGACCGCCGCCCTCAGCGACCGCGAGGTGGAGCTGCTGTACGCGATCATCCGCCGGCTCACGTCCCGAGGGGTTGCCGTCATCTACGTGTCGCACCGGCTGAAGGAGATCTTCGACCTCTGCGACCGCATCACGATCCTGAAGGACGGCGCCCTCGTCTCCACGGACGAGACCGCGGCGCTGACCACCGACGAGCTCGTGCGCCGGATGGTGGGGCGGTCGATCCAGTCGTATTTCCCTGACCCGGTGGCCGGCACCGCAGTCGGCGCGCCCCGACTCGAACTCGACGGCTGCGGGAACGCCTACGTGGACGGGGTGTCGCTGACGCTCCGTGCGGGGGAGATCGTCGGGGTGGCCGGGCTCCAGGGGTCGGGGCGCACCGAGCTGGTGGAGGGCGTGTTCGGCATCCAGGCCTTCACCCGCGGCGCCGTGCGGATCGACGGGAAGCCGGTGCGGATCGGCGGACCACGCGCGGCTGTGCGCGCCGGACTCGCCCTCGTCTCCGAGGACCGCAAGGCGCAGGGGCTCGCGCTGGGGCAGTCGATCCTCGACAACGCCCTGCTCGTGGTGCGGAACGTGTTCGCGGGACGCACCGCCGCGTCGCGCCGGGAGGTGCCGGGGGTGCTCCGCACACTGGAGGTGTCCTCGCGCGGTCTCGACCAGGAGGTGCGCTTCCTGTCCGGCGGCAACCAGCAGAAGGTGGTGCTGGCGAAGTGGTTGCTCACCCAGCCGCAGATCGTGCTCTTCGACGAGCCGACCCGGGGCATCGACGTGGGGGCCAAGTACGCCGTCTACCAGCTCATGCGCGAGCTGGCGGCACAGGGGAAGGCCGTGCTCATGGTCTCGAGCGAGCTCCCGGAGGTCATCGGCATGAGCGACCGCATCCTCGTCATGCACGACGGCGAACTCGTCGCCGAGCTGCCGGCCGGTGCGGCCGAGCACGAGATCCTCGCGGCGGCCACCGGCGCCGACCGCGGTCCTTCGACGAACGGGGGTGCGCGATGAGCCGCCGCACCGGAGCCCGTCTCCGCATCGACTCGACCGTCATCGTGCTCGGCATCCTGCTGCTCGCGCTCGTGGTCGGCGCGATCCTCGTCGCCACGGTCGGTCGCAACTTCCTCAGCCCGGGGAACATCCGCGACATCCTGACCGGGATGAGCGTGCTCGGCCTCGTGGCCATCGGGCAGACGCTCGTGGTGCTCGGGGCCTCGCTCGACCTGTCGGTCACCTACGTCATCAGCCTGTCGAGCCTGCTCGCGGCGACGATGATGGCCGGGAACGCGGGGAACATCCCGCTCGCGGTGATCGTGACGCTCCTCGTGTGCGCGGGGATCGGGCTCGTGAACGGGCTCATCGTGACCGTGCTCAAGGTCAACGGCTTCATCGCGACGCTCGGCGTCGGGCTGATCCTCCAGGGCATCCTCAACACGAACTTCGAAGGCTCGGCGGGCGAGGTCCCGTGGGCGTTCCAGCTCATCGGCGCGACCGGCGTCGGACCGATCCCGGTGTCCACGCTCATCATGATCGCGCTCGCCGTGCTGGTCTGGGTGCTGCTGAACCGCACCCGTACCGGCGCCCATCTCTACGCAGTCGGCGGCGACCCCGAGATCGCGCGGCTCAGCGGTGTGCGCACCCGCCTCCCGCTGATCTGGGCGCACGTGCTGTGCTCCGTGTTCGCGGGCCTCGCCGGACTCCTGCTCGCCAGCCGTCTCGGCGTCGGCAGCCCGACGGTCGGTCAGCAGGGTGGCTACGCGCTGCTCTCCATCGCCGCGGTCGTGCTCGGCGGCACCCTGCTCCTCGGCGGACGCGGCTCGATCTGGGGCACCATCGGCGGCGTCGCCATCCTCGCCGTCGTCGACAACGTCATGAGCGTGCTGCAGGTGAATCCCTTCCTCAAGGACGTGGTGCGCGGCATCGTCATCGTCGCCGCGGTCGCCGTCTACAGCCGCCGGGCCATCGTGCGGCGTCGTCCCCGCTTCGGCGCCGGCGGCACGCGCACCGGGGGAGACGACGCCGCGAAGGCGGCCGAAGCCGACATGGCGGTCGCGGCCGCCGAGCTCGCGGATCCGACCACCGAGGTCGCCGCCGTCGACAGCGCCGGGGATACCGCCTCCGTGCGGGAAGGAGGACGCTCATGAACGCGCTGCGCACGCTCGTCAGCCCCCGCGGGGCGGTCTTCCTGCTGCTCGTGATCCTGCTCGTCGCGGTCGCCGTGCTCAACCCGAGCTTCGCCGAGCCCGGGCAGTTCATGCGGTACCTGCAGCGCGTCGCCCCCATCGCGATCGTCGCGATCGGGCAGTACTTCGTGATCATCGCGGGGGAGTTCGACCTCTCCCAGGGATCGCTCATCACGGCGCAGGTCATCATCGCCGGCAACCTCGTCGGCCAGGACGACGCCCGCACCCTCCCTGTCCTGCTGCTCATGATCGTGTTCGGTGTGGTCGTCGGGCTCGTGAACGGCGTCCTCACGACGCTGCTCAAGGTGCCGTCGTTCATCGTGACGCTGGGCATGATGCTCGCCCTGCTCGGCGGCGTGATGTGGTGGACGGGCGGCGCGGCCACGGGGAACCCGGCCGACAGCTTCCGGGAGATCGGTCGCGGCGGGATCCGCGACCTCCCCGTGCTGGAGTTCCTGCCCTGGGCCGTCCTTTTGCTCGCCGCCTGGCTCGCCCTCGGCATCGTCATCACCACGCGCCCGCTGGGCAAGACCCTCATCGCGATCGGCGACAACGCCCGCGCGGTGGACTACGCCGGTGCCCGCCGGGCCTGGGTCACGACCCGCGCGTTCGTGCTGTCCTCCCTCTCCGCCACCCTCTCCGCCGTCCTGCTCGTCGGGTACGCGGGGGTGCACCCGTCCGTCGGCCGCGGCTACGAGTTCACCGCGATCACCGCGGTGGTGCTCGGCGGCGTCGTGCTCGGCGGAGGACGAGGGTGGATCGTCGGCGCCGTGGCCGGAGCGTTCGCGCTGGAAGCGCTGTTCCTGCTCCTGAACATCGCGGGCGTGCCCTCCACGCTCCGCGACGCCGTGCAGGGCGTCATCATCATCGCGGCCGTCGCCTATGCGGGGGTCGCCTTCCGAGCCCGCCGCCGGCGCGGTCCCCAGCCGACGGACGTCCCGACCGCGGGGACCGAGAACGCCGAGAACCGCACCACCGCATCAAGCCCTACAACCAGAGGAGATTAGCAATGCGACGATCGATGAAGATCGCCACCGCAGGGGTGGCCCTCTTCGGCCTCATCGCGCTCGCCGGGTGCACGACCGACCCGTCCGTGGCGCCGGCGGAGTCGGAGAACCCCGAGGAGTCGGCCGAGACCACCGAGTGGTTCGACCAGGAGCTCTTCGACAAGCAGGACGAGGAGCGCGGCGTCGACCCCCAGGGCCCCGCCGACCAGCCCTACCTGCAGCACATCAACGCCGAGATGGTCGACACGTCGGAGTTCGCCAGCACCGGCGCCAAGAAGGCCTGCTTCGCGAACGCCTCGATCTCGAACCCGTGGCGGCAGACGGGCTGGATCACGATGAACGAGCAGCTGAAGGTGCTGCAGGAGTCGGGCGCGATCAGCGAGATGGAGACCCGCGACGCGCAGGACTCCGACGACACCCAGATCGCCGACATCGACTACTTCATCTCCGAGGGGAACTGCGACGTCTTCCTCATCTCGCCGAACAGCACGGCGGCGATGACCCCCGCGGTCGAGCGGGCGTGCGAGACGGGCAAGCCGGTGGTCGTGTTCGACCGCGGCGTGAACACCGACTGCCCCGTCACGTTCATCCACCCGATCGGCGGCTTCGCCTGGGGCATCGACACCGCGGAGTTCCTCATCGACAACCTGGAGGAGGGCGACAAGGTCGTGGCTCTCCGGATCCTCCCCGGCGTCGACGTGCTGGAGCACCGCTGGGCCGGCGCCGAGAAGCTGTTCGAGGAGGCCGGGATCGAGGCCGTCGACCACTTCACCGGTGCCGACCCCGCCGAGATCAAGAGCATCATCAGCGACGAGCTCGCCAAGGGCGACGTGCAGGGCATCTGGATGGACGCCGGTGACGGTGCCGTCGCCGCCATCGAGGCCTTCGAGGATGCCGGAGCCGACTACCCGGTGATGACCGGCGAGGACGAGATGAGCTTCCTGCGCAAGTGGAAGGACACGGGTCTCACCGGCCTCGCTCCGGTGTACTCGAACTTCCAGTGGCGCACCCCGCTGCTCGCGGCGCAGATGATCTTCGCGGGTGAAGAGGTGCCGAAGGAGTGGGTGCTCCCGCAGAAGCCGATCACCGAGGCCGAGCTGGACGACTACCTCGCGGCGAACGAGGGGATGCCCGACGGCCACTACGCCAAGTTCGGCGGCGAGGACCTCCCCGGCTACCCGACGGTCTGGCAGGAGCGTCAGATCCCGTAACCCCGTGTGCTCCCGCCCTTCCGCTCGGCCCGCGCCGAATGGGAGGGTGGGAGCACCCGTACGATCACAAGGACAACGATGCCCCGCACGATCGCCGTCAACACCTGGGTCTGGACGTCTCCGCTGACGGACGACACCCTGGAGCCGCTCGCCCGCACGGCGGCGCGGATGGGCTACGACGCCCTGGAGCTGCCGCTGGAGAGCGTCGGCGACTGGGATCCGCTCCGGGCCCGCACCGTGCTGGACGGCCTCGGCATGGGCGCGGTCGTGGTCGGCGCGATGGGTCCTGGTCGCTCGCTGCTCGCGCGCGCCGGAGACGTCGCCGCGACGCAGGACTACCTCCGTGCGTGCCTGGACGCCGCGGCCGTGCTCGGGGCCTCGATCGTCGCCGGACCCTTCTACGCGCCGACCGGCGTCACCTGGCGCATGGACGAGGCGGAACGGGCGAAGGTCGTCGGCGAGCTCCGGGAGAACCTCGCTCCGCTCGCCCGGGAGGCCGCGGCGATCGGCGTGACGCTGGCCGTCGAGCCGCTCAACCGCTACGAGACCAGCGTGCTGAACACCGTGGCGCAGAGTCTGGATGCGCTGGCGCCGCTGCTCGGTGCCGGGGTGGGGCTGGCCCTCGACACCTACCACCTCAACATCGAGGAGAAGCGGCCGGCCGACGCGGTCCGCGCGGCCGGCGCCGCCATCGCGCACGTGCAGGTGTGCGGCAGCGACCGCGGTGCCGTGGGCGACGACCACACCGACTGGCCGGAGATGCTCCGCGCGCTCGACGATGCCGGCTACCGCGGCGCCCTGGGACTGGAGAGCTTCACGGGCGAGAACGCGACGATCGCCGTCGCCGCCTCCGTGTGGAGACCGCTCGCCGCGAGCCAGGACGACCTCGCCGCCCGCAGCATCGCCCACCTGCGCGCCCTCGGGGCCTGAACCCCCGCTCGCGACACGAAGCCCCGCGAGACGAAGGAGTATCCATGAGCAGTCACCCGGTCACCCTGTTCACCGGCCAGTGGGCCGACCTCCCGTTCGAGGAGGTGGCCCGCCTCGCCGCGGAGTGGGGCTACGACGGTCTGGAGATCGCCGCGTCCGGCGACCACCTCGACCTCCGTCGGGCGGACGAGGACGACGCCTACGTCGCCTCCCGGCGCGAGATCCTCGACCGGCACGGCCTGCGGGTGTTCGCGATCTCCAACCACCTGGCAGGGCAGGCGGTGTGCGACGACCCGATCGACTTCCGGCACGAGGGCATCCTGCGCCCGAATATCTGGGGCGACGGCGAGGCTGAGGGCGTGCGGCAGCGGGCCGCGGAGGACATGAAGCGGGCGGCCAGGGTGGCCAGGAAGCTCGGCGTCGACACCGTCGTCGGCTTCACCGGGTCGTCGATCTGGCCCTATGTCGCGATGTTCCCGCCGGTGCCGGAGACGGTGATCGCCCAGGGCTTCCAGGACTTCGCTGACCGGTGGAATCCGATCCTCGACGTGTTCGACGGGGAGGGAGTGCGCTTCGCCCACGAGGTGCATCCGGGGGAGATCGCGTACGACTACTGGTCGAGCGTCCGCACCCTCGATGCGATCGACCACCGTGACGCGTTCGGCTTCAACTGGGACCCCTCGCACATGATGTGGCAGAACATCGACCCGGTCGGCTTCATCGTCGACTTCGCCGACCGGATCTACCACGTCGACTGCAAGGACACCCGTCTGCGCCCGCGGAACGGCCGGGCCGGGGTGCTCGGCTCGCACCTGCCGTGGGGCGACCCCCGGCGCGGCTGGGACTTCGTCTCCACCGGCCACGGCGACGTGCCGTGGGAGGACGCCTTCCGTGCGCTGGACGCGGTCGGCTACGAGGGGCCGATCTCGATCGAGTGGGAGGACGCCGGCATGGACCGCCTGCACGGAGCGCCCGAGGCTCTGGCCTTCGTGCGCTCCCTGCTGTGGCCGCAGCCCGAAGCTGCCTTCGACGCCGCGTTCCGCCACCAGTGACGGCAGGGAGGACGACCGCTGTGCTCAGGGCTCCCGCAGGCGGACCAGGCGCTCGTGCCCAGTCTCCTCGAGCTCGGCGATGTCGTCGCGCGACTTGAGGAAGTCGGAGAACGACCGGTAGCCGAGGGCCTTCTCGCTGAAGGACGGGTCCATGCGGCGCATGTGCGTCTTGACCGCGGAGCTGTGCAGCCATTCGTCGGCGTCCGCCTTGTCGTGGCCGAGACGCAGCGCGCGCTCCAGCAGCCGCGTGGCTTCGCCCTGGTCGTCGATCTTCTCCTCGACCTTGGGCTCCTCGGCGGTGGGCTTGCTCTTGGCCTTCGCGCGCGACTTCGACGCGGTCTTGGGCTTCGCGGCACCCGCGTCCGAGGTGGCCGGGGCGGACGGCTCCGCCGGAACCTCGACCGCGGGGGTGGCGGCGGGCTGTGTGGTCTTCGTCGGACGCGCCACGCCGGGGAGCGAGTCGTACGACTCGAACTCGTCGCAGGCGGCGGCGAGAGACTTCGCCGTGGACCCGGCGACGCCCACGCCGATCACGTAGCGGCCGAGGCGCTTGCAGCGCTGCGCGAGCGGGACGTAGTCGCTGTCGCCCGCCACGATGACGACGTGGGTCAGGTCCGGCAGGCGGAACATGTCCTCGACCGCGTCGACCGCCAGCCGGATGTCCGCGCCGTTCTTCGCGTACGCCGCGGCCGGGAAGAGCTGCACGAGATCCACCGCGCGCGCCACGAGCTGCGAGCGGTACTCGGCGTTGACCGGCGACGACCAGTCCGCGTAGGCCCTCGTGAGCACGAGCGTGCCGAAGGACGCCGCGTAGTCGATGATGGCGCCGACCTCGATCATCGCCCGGTTCAGTCGCTCGGCGACCTCGGGGTCGTTCGGGTGCTCCGTGATGCGCTGGCGATCCTTGCCGTAGGAGTTGCGGCCGTGGACGCGGTCGTACCAGGAGATGACGATGTTGTCGAAGTCCAGGTACACCGCCACGCGGGCGTCGGTCGTCTCAGCCACGGTCGTCCTCCTCACCGGGGTACCGGACGCCGATCTGCGCGCGGATCTCGTCGAGGGCGCCCATGATGGCGACGCTCTCCGCGATGGGGAGGATGTCGCCCTCGAGGAGACCGTCGCGGACCAGACGCTCGGCCGCGAGCGCCTGGTACTGCATGCCGCGGCCCTCGACCTCCGAGACGTACTCCTCCTGCACGGTGCCGTCCGGCCGCACGACACGGAAGGTGGTGGGCGTGTACCAGACCCGATCGATGTCGATGCGGGCCTCGGTGCCGACGATGCTCGCGGCGTTGGGGCCGGCGCCGCGCGAGGAGGAGAGAGTCGTGGAGACCGCTCCACTCTCGTGGATCATGACGGTGGCGACCTCGGAATCGGCTCCGGTCTCGACCAGACGCCCCACCGCGCGGATGGTGGTCGGTGCCCCGAGGACGTCCCAGACGAAGGAGATCGGGTAGATGCCGAGGTCGAGCAGCGCGCCGCCGCCGAGCTCGAGCGCATTCAGACGGTGGGCGGGGTCGGTGGGCAGCTGCTGCGTGTGGTCGGCGCTCACGGCGCGGATCTCACCCAGGGCGCCGTCGGCGAGGAGCTCGCGGATGCGGACCATGTGCGGCAGGTAGCGCGTCCACATCGCCTCCATCACGAGCAGCCCGCGCTCGGCGGCGAGCTGCTGGAGGTCTTCGGCCTGCGTGCGGTTCAGGGTGAACGCCTTCTCCACGAGCACGTGCTTGCCGTGCTCCAGGGCGAGCCGGGCGTTCTCGTGGTGCATCGGGTGCGGCGTAGAGACGTAGACGATGTCGACGTCGGGATCGGAGACCAGCGCCTCGTACGACGGATGCGCGTGCGCGATGTCGAAGCGTGCGGCGAAGGCGTCGGCCGACTCCTGCGAGCGCGAGCCCACCGCGACGAGGTCGAGGCCGGCCGTGCGCAGATCGGATGCGAAGGCGCCGGCGATGCCGCCGGTCGCGAGGATTCCCCACCGAAGACCTGTCATGGTCTCAGCGTAGGGGGTGCGGCGGGCGATCGCTCTCTCACAGAACTTTGTCAGCTTCCCAGGACGAAAGTCTCGTGCGGCTGACTCGACCAATTCGTAGGGTGAAGGAGTGATTGAACCCATGCCGACAACCAGAACTTTCAGATGGTCATGGTGGCTCCTCGCCTTTGCGGTTAGCCTGCTCCTGACTCTCATCCCGATTGTCATCACTGCCATCAATTTCGGCTCCATGGGTGGCGAAATTGAGGCATACGATCCGACTCCTGCTGAGTTGGCCACTTGGCAAACCGGTGAGATGGCCTACCGAATCGCCACTGCCGGGGCTTTCTTGACGGTCGGGCTCGGTATTGTGGCCGCAGTCCGCCAGCCGAGCAAACGAGTCGTATGGGGTGCGTGGTTTGTTGGAGGCGCACTCCTCATCATGCTTGCAGCGGCGATCTTCGCCTGGGAAAGTACCCCTCAGGTGTGATCAGGCTTCGCTCCCGGGCAATAGGAATAATCAACCTGAAGTTCGCCGATCCGCGACTCTGCCCGATTAACTTGGCGAAGAAGCTCCATGTTTCGAGAAGGCACCTTTCCAGAGCATTCCGAACGTGTGGCAGAATCGGAGTTTCGTCGACGATCTCTCACGTGCGTATTGGTGCCGCATTGAAGATCATTCGCGAGCGACCGGATCTGCCACTTCGGCATGTTTCCGAAACGGTGGGATTTAACGATTCGAACACTTTCAGAAACCGGTTCAAGGCCGCTACGGGATTGCTGCCTCGTCAATATCAAGCGAGAGTGCGACAGCCAGATGCACGCTCTTGGGTCCCTGTGGTCGTGCACATCGGGTGTGAGCGACGGAGCGTGCCCCGGGTAGACCCCCGGGGCACGCTCGATCAGTGAGCTAACTCGGCATCAGGGGTTGCATCCTTGCGCCACCTGAACCCACCAGAACACATCTGGGCGCCACGACTCCATGTCGTAGGTCGCTCCTCCGCCAGAGCCATTGGGGGCTCTTCGGACATG
>NZ_MODW01000029.1 GCF_001866135.1 Microbacterium sp. LCT-H2 | reverse complement strand
CTGCGGAAGGATCATTAAAGGCTTTGGTGTTCTCCCACCGATACTCTTTAACCCCCTCGGGTCTGGTTTCCAGCCTTGGACGCTCCGCTTGTCTGCGGTGGGTCGTCAAGTCGGGGCGCCTGCACGGGACTNCCCACCGATACTCTTTAACCCCCTCGGGTCTGGTTTCCAGCCTTGGACGCTCCGCTTGTCTGCGGTGGGTCGTCAAGTCGGGGCGCCTGCACGGGACTCTTTGGTTCCGAGCGTGGCTCCTGGCTGCCCGTAGCTCCGGTACCGTAGACGGTCTAACGAGACTCGCCGGTGACTCGGGTTGTTTGCTCACTCCCTCCCAGGACGTAGTTGTGTAGAACGTTGATTTTCAATTGA
>NZ_MODW01000028.1 GCF_001866135.1 Microbacterium sp. LCT-H2 | reverse complement strand
ACCATCGCGGTTGTAGCCGCCTTCACGGCGGGGGGCAGCANCGCGGTTGTAGCCGCCTTCACGGCGGGGGGCAGCACCGTCACGGTTGTTGTAGCCGCCCTCGCGACGCGGAGCGCTGTCGCGGTTGTAACCACCCTCGCGACGCGGGGCACCACCATCGCGGTTGTAGCCGCCCTCACGACGCGGGCCGCGGTCGCCGAAGCGAGATGCGCCGTCGCGGTAGACGGGGCGACCTCCGGAAGGACGTTCGTTGCGCTGATTCCTGTCGTCGTTGCGACGCGGACGGCGCTCTTCCTCTTCCGGCATGGTGCTCCCTGTTCTCTTCGTTCCGTAAACGCAAAATGGCCACCCAACGATGGGTGGCCATTTTGTCTAAAAGGAGTCCGGCGGTGTC
>NZ_MODW01000027.1:329-394 GCF_001866135.1 Microbacterium sp. LCT-H2 | reverse complement strand
TGTTTGTTTTACTCAGAAGTTACAATAAGAAACATTAGAGTTTGGGTCCTCTGGCGGGCCGTCCC
>NZ_MODW01000027.1:0-219 GCF_001866135.1 Microbacterium sp. LCT-H2 | reverse complement strand
ATGCTGCGTTCTTCATCGATGCCAGAACCAAGAGATCCGTTGTTGAAAGTTTTGATTTATTTGTTTGTTTTACTCAGAAGTTCCACTAAAAACAGAGTTTAGGGTCCTCGGGCGGGCCGTCCCTTTTTACAGGGCGCGGGCTGATCCGCCGAGGCAACGTATAGGTATGTTCACAGGGGTTTGGGAGTTGTAAACTCGGTAATGATCCCTCCGCTGGTT
>NZ_MODW01000026.1:333-405 GCF_001866135.1 Microbacterium sp. LCT-H2 | reverse complement strand
CCTGCGGAAGGATCATTAAAGAAATGATTGGGGGAGCCTGCCTGCGCTTAGCTGCGCGGTGGCGCTCCGCCT
>NZ_MODW01000026.1:0-110 GCF_001866135.1 Microbacterium sp. LCT-H2 | reverse complement strand
GGCTGGGCGAAAGCTCAGCTCGCCAAACACAAACAACTATTTTCTATTATACAACGTCATCAAATCTGCTTACGCAGTAACCAAAATATTCAAAACTTTCAACAACGGAT
>NZ_MODW01000025.1:319-409 GCF_001866135.1 Microbacterium sp. LCT-H2 | reverse complement strand
ATCCGTTGTTGAAAGTTTTAATTTATTAATTAAGTTTACTCAGACNTGCAAAGTTACGCAAGAGTTTTGATGTGTCCACCCGGGGCCCCC
>NZ_MODW01000025.1:0-138 GCF_001866135.1 Microbacterium sp. LCT-H2 | reverse complement strand
TGCAAAGTTACGCAAGAGTTTGAAGTGTCCACCCGGAGCCCCCGCCCGAAGGCAGGGTCGCCCCGGAGGCAACAGAGTCGGACAACAAAGGGTTATGAACATCCCGGTGGTTAGACCGGGGTCACTTGTAATGATCCC
>NZ_MODW01000024.1:361-438 GCF_001866135.1 Microbacterium sp. LCT-H2 | reverse complement strand
GAACCTGCGGAAGGATCATTGTCGAAACCTGCCAACAAGCAGAAAACTTGCGAACTTGTCTAATACAGTGGGGAATG
>NZ_MODW01000024.1:0-273 GCF_001866135.1 Microbacterium sp. LCT-H2 | reverse complement strand
TGTCTAATACAGTGGGGAATGCGTGGGTTGGGGCCTTGTTCTCTCTCCTTCCGCTTTCCCCTGGCGAGTAGATGTGCGCGGAGCTTTTGAGCAACGTGTTCATTTACTTGTCGCACAACGAACCCCGGCGCAAAACGCGCCAAGGATAATTGAACAAAGTTTGCGCACGTCCCCTGCCCGTTTTTGGGTGGTGTTGGCGTGCACATCTTTTGAATAACTAAACGACTCTCGGCAACGGATATCTCGGCTCTTGCATCGATGAAGAACGCAGCT
>NZ_MODW01000023.1:329-442 GCF_001866135.1 Microbacterium sp. LCT-H2 | reverse complement strand
TCATCGATGCGAGAGCCAAGATATCCGTTGTTGAGAGTTGTCTTTGGTTAGAGCGAGGCACCAGAGTGCACTCACCGATTGCTTCAGTATAAGTTGTGGTTTGGGGTGGGTTG
>NZ_MODW01000023.1:0-154 GCF_001866135.1 Microbacterium sp. LCT-H2 | reverse complement strand
GACACGCCAGAGGGCGCGCCCGCCGGACCTAACTGCGGTCCGAAGACCCCAGCCAGGGAACCGACGCCTTGGGGCAGACCGAAGCCCGCACCCAAGGGGGGACGTTTGGTTCACAGAGTGGATTCGATCGATTCAATGATCCTTCCGCAGGTTC
>NZ_MODW01000022.1:0-143 GCF_001866135.1 Microbacterium sp. LCT-H2 | reverse complement strand
ATATAACTTCAAATATGAGAAGTAAGCCAAGAAATATTCTTTGTGATATTAAATGCAAAACTTTGAAATAATTGACTGAATAGGTCAAGCTACAAAGGGCGCATGGTGAATGCCTTGGCATCAGGAGCCGATGAAGAACGCAG
>NZ_MODW01000021.1:358-483 GCF_001866135.1 Microbacterium sp. LCT-H2 | reverse complement strand
GTGCTGCGTTCTTCATCGATATGAGAGCCGAGATATCCATTGCTAAGAGTTGTATTTTTGGGTTGTTAAGCCAAAATCAACAATCAGTACAACTTGTTACTAGGGGTTAAAATAAAAAACTTACG
>NZ_MODW01000021.1:0-140 GCF_001866135.1 Microbacterium sp. LCT-H2 | reverse complement strand
AGTGTAGTAGACAACAGCACAAAAAGGGTTTATATGGGAGTAAAACGAACTTCTCCCCGAAAGGAGAAGCCGCTTACAGTAAAAAGTGTTAATGATCCATCCGCAGGTTCACCTACGGATACCTTGTTACGACTTTTACT
>NZ_MODW01000020.1:360-483 GCF_001866135.1 Microbacterium sp. LCT-H2 | reverse complement strand
TGCTGCGTTCTTCATCGATGTGGGAACCAAGACATCCGTCGCTGAAAGTTGTATTGGAATTTCTTTTTTTCGAAACAAACAATTCTTTTTGTGAAAAAGAATCATTTGTTTTTGAAAAGTTTC
>NZ_MODW01000020.1:0-140 GCF_001866135.1 Microbacterium sp. LCT-H2 | reverse complement strand
AAATGAGATGGAAAGAAAAGAATAAACGGTTCACGGGAGTTTGTGCTCTCCTCTGAAAGAGAAAAACACGTTTGTTTAAGTAGTGTGTAGAATGATCCTACCGCAGGTTCACCTACGGTAACCTTGTTACGACTTTTACT
>NZ_MODW01000002.1 GCF_001866135.1 Microbacterium sp. LCT-H2 | reverse complement strand
CGTGTAGAAGATGACCGCGGCCTCGTCAGCGGTGAACATCTCGTCCGAGAAGACGCGCACCGCACGGGTTCGACTGATCGGAATCAGCGTCGTCGTCCCGTCGAGAGGCTCGCCACGCCCTACCGTGTACAGGTGGGTCTCGCCGTCAGGCGCGGGGAGGCGCACTTCCACGGTTATCTGATGGGCTGAACCGGCCGCCTGGATGAAGGAGTCGGTCAGAAGCTTCTGGAATCCAATGATGCTAGACGGGTCCGCGCCACGCCAGATGCTGTACGTGAACTCACTCACGCCGTCCAAGCGGCCGAGCATGAGGCGCAAGTGATCTACGACGGGGCGCCTGTTCTCTGTGATCCACCCCATCTGACCCGTTGTGAACTGCTGGCCGTGCGTCCTGCTTGAGGTCACCGCAGTCTCCTCTCTCCCGAGAACGCAGCGAGCTGCGCGACCGTGTCGGCGATCGCGTCGTGACGGGCGGCGACCCTCATGTCGCGTCGTCCTCGGTGGGGTCGGGGACGCTCATGTCGATCTCGCGGAGCGTGTAGGGCTGGGCGACTTTGTCGGTGAGGAAGTAGGTATAGAAGATCACCGCGGCTTCGTCTGCTGTGAACACCTCGTTGGGATGCACGGTGGTGGAGTACCGTCCGTCATCCCAGTGGATGACCTCGGTGGGCTCGCCGGACATGTCCGCGCCCGGACGCCCGACGACATACTGATGCGCGGTGCCGTCCGGATCGACATAACGGACCTCGATCGTGAGGGCTTCTGCTGTCCCGGCACACTGGATGTACTCCTCGCTGAAGGGGATGCTGTCCAGGAGGTCCGCGCCCTCCGGGGCGCGCCACAGGCTCCATGCCCATGTTGAGGACCCGTTGAGCTGACGCAGCGAGAACTGGATCTGTTCCTGGTACGGCCGGAAGTAATCGACCAGTGCGCCGCGAGTATCGTCATTGATCTGACGGATATGTGTCGGTTGACTCAATTCACGGTCTCCAGAATTACTCGAGTGATTGTGATTCTCTCCCCATTCAGGGTGGCGGTCGCTGGTCGTTCGGGGCTCACGGTGGCATCGAAGCCACGTTGGGCTGCATCGCGGCTGCCCGTGCCGCCCTTGATCTCGATGCCGGTGTACGTCCCGTCGGCGTTCTCGATGAAGCCATCGTAATAGCGAACTTGGTCTGAGGTCGCTTGGGGATTGTGGTGATACCCCTGGATGGTCGCGCGGATCTTGTTGCGGATAACATCCTTGCCGGTGTCCTCGGCGACACGATCGAGTCCGGTCTTTTCTGTGTCGACCCAGGGGCGTTTGCCGTCGCCGTTGTACTGGCCGAGCACGTTCCGTCCGCCGTGCGTGGGGTGTGGGGCGGGGCGCTCAGGAGGATTCTGAGCGGACTCGTTCGCCCACCTGCCGGCAGCGTGTCCGGCTGCGGTCAGGCCGGCCGCGGCTACGCCGGCGCCAGCCCAGGCCAGACCACCCCCAGGGACGGCGCCGACGCCGGTTACGGCGACCGCTCCGCCGCCGCCCATCATGGCCCCGCCGCCGATGACCAGGGCGGCTCCGCCGAGGAGTTCGAGGATGATGTCCGGGTGCTCCCACAGCGTCTGTGCGGAGACGGCGAGCATGTCCATCGTGGCCTGGAACGGCTGCACGACAGCGAGAGTGAACACCACCTCGGTGACGGCATGCTGGGCTGCGGTTGCGACCTCAGCCTCGGTGAGCGGCATGCGCGCGGCCTCTGCAGCCTGGTCCAATCGGACTGCGCAGTCCCGGGCGAAGACCTCCAGCGTCGCCCGGGCGTTGAACAGCACCTCTCTGGCCTGTTCATGCGCCGCACCGGACGGGTCGACGAACGGCACCTCCACCTCCGGGTGCCGTAGGCCCTGCCCGACCCGAAGCTCGCGGACGTAAGCGCGGTGCGCGGCCAGTGCCCTGGCGGCCTGCTGCTCGGCCTCGTCCCACAGGGTGATGGCGCGCGCGGCCTCCTCCTGCGCCCACTCCAGCGCATCCGCCCAGGTGAACAGGGCCTGAGCGCCCTCGCGGAGCCCGTCGCCCGCGTTCGACCAGTGCAGCAGCTGACGGTCGAAGCGCGTCAGGTAGGCGTCGTAGGCCTCGCCGGTCCAGGTGCCCTCATCGTCGAGCGTCGCGAGCTGGTCGTGCACCCGTGCCGCAGCCACGCCGTGTGCCTTCCATGCCTCGGCCGTCGCCCTGACCTCGCCGGGGGAGCCGGGAATGAGCGCGGCGGCGGAGCGGGTCTGCCCGAGCTCCATCACTCTTCCCAGATCATCGCGTCGACCTCGGCCTTCGCGGCATCCGTCCCCTCGTCGAAGACCCGGGCCGTCGTCGCCAAACGCTCGGTGAAATCGTCGGACTCCGTCACCCGGGCTGCGAGGCCCGCAGACCAGGCATCGGCGAACCGCTCAGAGGCTGCGACCACCCACTCGTGGCCGGCGCTCGTCGGCGGGGCGAGGTCGGTCGACCCGACGTCGGCGATGATGCGTCGCGTCTTCGCCGCCATTGCCCGCAACACGTCCGTGTCGACCTCATAGTCCTGCGACATGCCGCCCTCTTCCTGCGAGCCCCCCGGCTGCGGGATCGAGCATAGGTGAAGACAGGGTCAGAAGACAGCGATATGTCTGGATTCGTGAATGAAAGCACCTCGAACGAGTACGGAGGGGTAGGGCTGCCGTCATCTCCCGGCCCCGGACGGCGAAAGAGCCCGCCCCCAGATGGGGACGGGCTCTGTCGCGATCCGCGGTCGGCTCAGACTCCGAAGTACAGCTCGTACTCGAACGGGTGCGGGCGCTGAGCGATCGGCAGGATCTCGTTCTCGTACTTGTAGGAGATCCAGGTCTCGATGAGCTCCTCGGTGAACACGCCGCCCTCGAGGAGGAACTGGTGGTCGGCGCGGAGCGCCTCGAGCGAGTCCAGCAGGGAGTTCGGCACCTGCGGGATGTTCTTGGCCTCCTCGGGCGGAAGCTCGTAGAGGTCCTTGTCGACGGGCTCGTGCGGCTCGATGCGGTTCTTGATGCCGTCGAGGCCCGCCATGAGCTGCGCGGCGAAGGCGAGGTACGGGTTGCCCGAGGCGTCGGGGGCGCGGAACTCGATGCGCTTGGCCTTCGGGTTCGAGCCCGTGATCGGGATGCGGATCGCGGCGGAGCGGTTGCCGGCCGAGTAGACCAGGTTGACCGGAGCCTCGAAGCCCTTGACCAGACGGTGGTAGCTGTTCAGCGTCGGGTTGGTGAAGGCGAGCAGTGCCGGCGCGTGCGCCAGGATGCCGCCGATGTACCACCGCGCGATGTCGCTGAGCTGACCGTATCCGGCCTCGTCGTAGAACAGCGGCTTGCCGTCGTTCCACAGCGACTGGTGGGTGTGCATACCCGAGCCGTTGTCGCCGTACAGCGGCTTCGGCATGAAGGTGGCGACCTTGCCCCACTCCTCGGCGGTGTTCTTGACGATGTACTTGAACTTCAGGATGTCGTCGGCCGCGTGCACCATGGTGTCGAAGCGGTAGTTGATCTCCTGCTGGCCGGCCGTGCCCACCTCGTGGTGGGAGCGCTCGAGGATGAAGCCCGCATCGATGAGCTTGAGGGTGATGTCGTCGCGCAGGTCGGCCGTCTTGTCGACCGGGCTGACGGGGAAGTAGCCGCCCTTGTAGGGGGTCTTGTTGGCGAGGTTCCCGCCCTCCTCCTCGCGGCCGGTGTTCCACGCGGCCTCCTCGGAGTCGACCTTGTAGAAGCTCTCGCCGGCGGTCACGGAGTAGCGCACGTCGTCGAAGATGTAGAACTCGGCCTCGGGGGCGAAGAACGCGGTGTCGGCGATGCCGGTGGAGGTGAGGTACTTCTCCGCCTTCTTCGCGACCTGACGCGGGTCCTTCGAGTAGATCTCGCCGGTGCGCGGGTTGTAGATGTCGAAGATCATCACGAGGGTGCTCGCCTCGCGGAAGGGGTCGATGTACGCCGTCGTCACATCGGGGATGAGCTGCATGTCCGACTCGTGGATGCTGGCGAAGCCCCGGATGGAGGAGCCGTCGAACAGCTGTCCGTCCGTGAAGAAGGCCTCGTCGACCGTCGCCGCAGGGATGTTGAAGTGCTGCTGCACACCAGGGAGGTCGGTGAAACGGATGTCAAGGAATTTGACGTCGTTCTCCTTGATGTAGGCCAGTACCTCGGACGAATCTTTGAACATGTACGACTCCTGTGATGCGGATCGATGGCTTCGGGGCCACTTTGCACAGTACGGACGGGGGATTTCTCCACGGTATCCGCTTTGTTTCGTCCGTGTTACAGCGTGAGCAGGATCGGAGGGCATCCACAGCCTCGGTAGGCTGGAGGGGTGACGGATGCTGTGAACACGTACCCCGGTGAGCGACTCGGACTCCCGGAGTCCGGACCGGGGAGCATCGGCCGCCCCGGACGCCGGATCGGCGCCCTCGCGATCGACTGGACGGCAGCCGTCATCCTCTCCGTCGCGTTCTTCCAGTACGACCCGTTCGCCACGCTGCTCATCTTCGGCGTCGTGCAGATCCTCTTCATCCCGACCGCGGGCGGCAGCCCCGGGCACCGCATCCTCGGCATGCGCGTCGTCCGTCTCGACGGCGGATGGATCGGTCTGTGGCGCCCGATCGTGCGCACGCTGCTGCTCCTGATCGTGATCCCGGCCGTGGTGTGGGATCCGGATCAGCGCGGTCTGCACGACAAGGCCGTGGGAACGGTCCTCATCCGCGCCTGACGCTCAGGCGCGGCCGCGGTTGCGCCGGCGTGCCTCACGGGGTGCACGGCCGCCGAGGAAGGAGCGCGCCGGATCCACGACGTAGCCGCGGCGCAGCGCTTCGCGGCCGATCAGCATGCGGAAACCCATCTCGTCCCGGTTGCTCAGGGTCACCTCGGCCATCACCTCGCGGTCAACGAGCCGGATCATCAGCTGCACGACGAGACGCTCCTGCGCGTGCCCGGACGAGCTCCGGACGGCCCGGCGGTCGTGGATGGGGGACTCCACCACGACAGCGTCTTCCTGGCTGTCCTGCCAGGGCTTCACGCGGAAACGCACCCAGGCCTCGCCGTCGCGCTCGAACTCCTGGATGTCGAATGCATGCAGGGACGAGGTGCGGGCGCCGGTGTCGATCTTGGCCTTGATCCAGTCGACGCCGAGATCGGGCAGGCTCACCCACTCGCGCCACCCCGTAAGGGTGTTTGAATGGGTAGACCTACTCACCTGATACATCCTGGCAGGAAATCCCCCGTGAAGATCGCAGTGCTGTCCCGTGCGCCGCAGGCGTACTCCACCCAACGCCTCCGCGCGGCCGCACTGCAGCGTGGCCACAACGTGAAGGTGCTCAACACGCTGCGCTTCGCGATCGATCTGACCTCCGACGAGCCCGACCTGCACTACCGGGGCCGGCAGCTCAGCGACTACGACGCGATCCTGCCCCGCATCGGCAACTCGATCACGTACTTCGGCACCGCCGTGGTACGGCAGTTCGAGCAGATGGACGTCTACACCCCGAACACGGCGAACGGCATCTCCAGCGCGCGCGACAAGCTCCGGGCGAACCAGATCCTCTCCCGGCACAACATCGCGATGCCGCCGACCGCCTTCGTGCGCAACCGCGCCGACGTGCGACCGGCGATCGAGCGCGTCGGCGGCGCTCCCGTGGTGATCAAGCTGCTCGAGGGCACCCAGGGCATCGGCGTCATCCTCGCGCCTCAGGTGAAGGTGGCCGAGGCCATCATCGAGACGCTGCACTCCACCAAGCAGAACGTGCTCATCCAGAAGTTCATCGCCGAGAGCCGGGGGCGCGACATCCGCGCGCTCGTCGTCGGGGACCGCGTGGTCGCGGCGATGCGGCGCTCGGCGGCCGGAGACGAGTTCCGCTCGAACGTGCACCGTGGCGGCTCGGTCGAGGCGATCGAACTCGACCCGGTCTACGAGCGGGCCGCCGTGCGGTCGGCCCAGATCATGGGGCTCCGCGTCGCCGGCGTGGACATGCTGGAGGGTGACGAGGGACCCCTGGTGATGGAGGTCAACTCCTCTCCGGGCCTGCAGGGCATCGAGACCGCGACCAAGCTCGACGTCGCGGGCGCCATCATCGACTACATCGCCGGTCAGGTGGCCTTCCCGGAGATCGACGTGCGGCAGCGCCTCACGGTCTCCACCGGATACGGCGTGGCCGAGCTCATGGTCCACGGCGCCGCGGATCTCGTCGGCAAGACGCTGGGAGAGGCGGGCCTGTGGGAACGCGACATCACAGTGCTCACGCTGCACCGCGGGGTGAGCGTGATCCCGAACCCGCGCAAGCACGTGGTCCTCGAACCCGACGACCGCCTGTTCTGCTTCGGCAAGCTCGATGAGATGCGCTCGATGATCCCCGAGCGTCGTCGCCGGCGGGCGAAGGTGCGCCGCCTCCCCAAGCAGCCGCTCTCGGAATGAGAGAAGCGCGGCCGCCCTCGGTGAGGACGGCCGCGCTTCGCGATTCCGGAGAGCGGGTCAGCGCGGACGCTGCGCCCGCACCTTCGTCGGGTCGATCCCCTTCGGGATGGGAAGCGACGACAGCGACTGCGACACCGAGTCGATGCGGCGGATGACGGCCGCCATCGTGGCCTTGTCGATGGCCTTCGGAAGCTTCTTGATGGTCTTCGCGAGGTCTGCGATCGGCACCTCGTCCTCACCGTGCCCGACGTAGAGCACCGTGATCGGCACGCCGTGGGCGACGCGCTGCGCCCGGCTGCGCTCCTCGTTCACCAGTCGCGTGAGACGTCCGCGGGCGCCCTCGCCGACGACGACGATGCCGCCACGGCCGACCGTCCGGTACACGGCCTCCTGCGTCTTCGGGTTGATGCCCACCGGGGTCTCGGAGGCCTGCCACCGGCGGCCGAGGCTGGTGCTGAGCACGTGACCCGTCGCACCGGGCATGCCGTCGATCTTCGTGTACATGGCCGACGTCGAGAGCCGGGTCATGAGGAAGAGGGCGCCGAGCACACCGAGCATGAGACCGGTGATCGCCCAGAGGACGAGCGTCCACACCTGGAACGGCGGGATCAGGTAGCCGGCCAGGAGACCGAGCAGCACGCCGCCGATGAGGATCGCGGCCTGCGCCCAGGGGAGCCAGGGGTAGGCCTCGCGCGTGAACCGGAAGAGGGACTTGATCTGGGAGAAGAACCCAGGACGCTTCTCGGGTTCGGGAGCACGCTTTGCCATGGAGACCAGCCTACCGAGTCCGAGCGCCTTGCGATGCCGCCGTTCGCGTGCAGCGGAGAGCAGAGGGTGACCGTTCCTGCACAATTCGGACCGCGACCGGATCCCATCCCGGCGGCACCGAACCGGCACGGCGGGTCCGGCGGAAAGGGTGGGATGGACCACATGACACCAGCGCGTGAGACTCCGTTGCAGGAACCGGCTGTGCTCGCACAAGCGCACCGGACGATCCGTCTTCTCGATCCCTCCGAAGGGCCCTTCCTCGGTGCGCTCGTGACCTCACCGGAGGGACCGCTCGTGCGCGCCGACGCCGAGAGCTTCGCCGGCTGGGCGGGCTGGCGGTACGCGGGCTCTCAGCACGTGGCCGCCCCGGTCGACATCGCCCGACGGATGGACGGGCATGACGTGTTGCTTCCCTGGTGCACGGAGCGCCTGGAGTCGTACCTGGACCGACGGCTCCGGACACGGGGCGGGCTGCCGCCCGGGGAGATCGGCACGGTGGTCGTGAGTCTGCTGCGCGGACTGGCGGAGTTGGGCCCGGCGGCTGTTGTCGAGGCGGAGGGAACATGGTGGCTCACCGAGGGCGGCCGGCCGCTCTTCGTGGTCGGGCCCGGCCAGGAGGCGGTGTCTGCCGTCTCCGAGATCATGGGCCGGCTGCGCGCGGAGTGTACGGACAAGATGCTGGCCCGGGCTCTCGACCGCGCCCGGGGTCGAATCGGCACGGCCGCGGCACAGCGCAGGGTGCCGCGGCGGCTGCTCGAGGAGGCGGAGAGCGACCTCCTGGAGATGGCGGCGCCGCGACCTTTGGAAGAGGCAGCCGAAGACCGGGCAGCCCCTCCCGCGGAGACGGGTGTTGCCGGGGCGTTGCGGGGCGTCAGGGTCGAGCCGGTTGCCCGTGAGCGGCTGCGGCAACGCCGGGCGCGGGTGGAAAGACCGGGCGGACCGCGCTCGACGCGGATGGCGGCCGACCTTCTCGTTCTGCGCGACCGCCTCGTCGACAGGACGCGAGCCCTCATCGGCCAGCAGGCCGATCGGCCGCGCCGGCCCGCACGGGAGTGGAGGACCGGATCCCGACGGACACGGGTTCTCGCCGTGGCCGGTGCCGGTGCGGTGGTGGTGCTGCTTATCGGCTTGCTGTGGCCGAACGAGCGAGATGATCCGGCGGTCGGGTCCCCGGGGAGCAGGCCCTCCGCCTCGTCTCATCGTGCGGGAGCCGACTCTGAGGACGAAGAGTCGCGGTCGCCGGCTCCCTCGGCGCGCACGACGGTGGTGCCGACGGGCGATGATCCGGTACTCGCCCTGCCGGGGCTCGTGGCGCAGATCGAGGAGTGCGAAGCTCAGGAGGACCGGGTGTGCGGTTCCGCGGTCGCGGCGAGCCCGTCGGAGGTCATCCCGCTCGTGGCCGGAGCCGCCGGCGTCCAGGATGCCGCTCTCATCGATCGCTATGGAGACATCGCCGTGCTCGAAGTGCCGTCATCGTCCGCTGTAGAAGACGGGACGGAGGGTGCGATCACTCTTGTTCTCGCGCGCATGGAAGAAAAATGGCGGGTCCGCGACGCATATCGCGTCGCGGACCAGCCGAGATGAGGCGAAGCCGTCGAGTCAGGCGCCGAGCTGACCGCTGAACTGCGCGGCCTCCAGGCGCGCCTTGACAGCGCCGAGGAAGCGGGCTGCGTCGGCGCCGTCGATGATGCGGTGGTCGTACGACAGGGCCAGGTACACATAGGAGCGCACCGCGATCGCGTCCGTGCCGCCGACCTTGACCAGACCAGGGCGCTTGACGACCGTGCCCGTGCCGAGGATCGCCGACTGCGGCAGGAACACGACAGGCGTGTCGAACAACGCGCCGCGCGAGCCGGTGTTGGTCAGCGTGAACGTGCCGCCCGCGAGCTCATCGGGCTTCAGCTTGTTGTCACGCGTGCGCGCCGCGAGATCGGCGATCTCGTGGGCGATCTCGGCGATGTTCTTCGACGCCGCGTCGCGGAGCACCGGCGTGAGCAGGCCGCGCTCGGTGTCGACCGCGATCGAGACGTTCTCGGAGGCCGGGTAGACGATCTGCTCGCCGTCGACCGTCGCGTTGATGATCGGGAAGGCCTGCAGGGCCTCCGCCGCCGCCAGCGCGAAGAACGGCAGGAAGGAGAGCTTGTCGCCCGTCTTCTCGAGGAAGGACGCCTTGACGCTGTCGCGGTACTCCGCGAGAGCAGTGACGTCGACCTCGACCACAGTGGTGAGCTGAGCGGTCTGCTGCATCGACTCCACCGCGCGCTTGGCGAGGACCTTGCGCAGGCGCGACATCGGCTGAGTGGTCCCACGCAGCGGCGACACCTCGAGCGGTGCCGGAGCGGGCGCCGCGGCAGCTGCCGGTGCGGCCGTCGCCGTCTCGGCGGCCTTGAGGACGTCCTCCTTGCGGATACGGCCTCCGACACCGGTGCCCTTGACCGTGGCAAGGTCGACACCCTGCTGCGCAGCCAGACGGCGGACGAGCGGGGTCACGTACAGGTTGTCGCTCTCGGTCGGCAACGACAGCTTCGGAGCCTCGGCCTGAGCGGGCTGGGCCGGAGCTGCGGGCTGTGCCGGAGCAGCGGGCTGTGCCNCTCGGTCGGCAACGACAGCTTCGGAGCCTCGGCCTGAGCGGGCTGGGCCGGAGCTGCGGGCTGTGCCGGAGCAGCGGGCTGTGCCGGAGCCTCGGCCTGCGGAGCGGGAGCGGCGGGAGCCTCGGGCTGAGCGGCGGGCGCAGCACCGGAACCGACGCGCGCCAGCACGGCGCCGACCTCGACGGTCTCGTCCTCGCCGGCGACGATCTCCTGCAGCACGCCGGCGACCGGCGACGGGATCTCGGTGTCGACCTTGTCGGTGGAGATCTCGAGGAGCGCCTCGTCGACCTCGACCGAGTCGCCGACCTGCTTGAGCCAGCGGGTGACCGTGCCCTCGGTGACGCTCTCGCCGAGCTCAGGGAGCACGATGTCGGTGGCGTCGCCAGACGGAGCCGCAGGGGCGGCCTCAGCGGGAGCGGACTCGGCGGGAGCCTGCTGCTCCGCTGCGGGAGCCGCCTCGGGCTCCGGAGCGGCGGGGGCGGCGGCTTCGGCCGGAGCGGCCTCGGCGGCAGCAGGGGCATCGTCGGCAGGGGCCGCGCCGCTGCCGTCACCGATGCGGGCCAGCAGAGCACCGACCTCGACGGTCTCGTCCTCGGCGACGAGGATCTCCTCGATGACGCCGGTGACGGGGGAGGGGATCTCGGTGTCGACCTTGTCGGTCGAGATCTCGAGCAGGCCCTCGTCCGCCTGGACGGTGTCTCCCACCTGCTTGAGCCAGCGGGTGACCGTACCCTCTGTGACGCTCTCACCGAGAGCGGGGAGGACCACGGATGTGCTCATGACTGAGTCTCCTTCAGAAGTTGTATGACGCTTGTCTAGCTTAGTGACTCGGGCACCGGTTGGTGCTCAGAGGGCGTGCAGGGGCTTTCCGGCCAGCGCGAGGAAGGCTTCTCCGAGGGCCTCGCTCTGGGTCGGGTGGGCGTGGATGAGCGGCGCGATGTCCTCCGGGTGGGCTTCCCACGCGACCGCGAGCTGCCCCTCGGTGATGAGTTCGCCGACGCGGTCGCCGAGGAGATGCACACCGAGGACGGGACCGTCCTTGAGACGGACGACCTTGACGAGGCCGCCCGTGCCGATGATCTCGCTCTTCCCGTTCCCGGCGAGGTTGTACTCGTAGGAGTGGACGGCATCGGCACCGTGCGCGGCGACTGCCGCCTCCTCCGTGAGACCGACGGAGGCGACCTCGGGGCTGGAGTAGGTGACCTTCGGGATCTGCACGTCAGGCACGTTCACGGGGGAGAGGCCCGCGATGCGCTCAGCGACCGCGATCCCCTGCTGGAACCCGCGGTGGGCGAGCTGCAGACCGGGGACGATGTCGCCGACCGCCCACACGCCGGGGACATCGGTCCGGAGGTCGTTGTCGACCGTCACGAACCCGCGGTCCAGGCGCACTCCGGCTTCCTCGAAGCCCAGGTCGGCGGTGGCGGGGCCGCGGCCGACGGCGACGAGGAGGTAGTCGGCGGTGAACTCCGTGCCGTCCTCCAGAGTGAGGGTCACGGACGAGTCGTCCTGGGTGGCTGTCTGGAAGCGCACGCCGAGCGAGTACTGGATGCCACGCCGGCGGAAGGCGCGCTCGAGGCCCTTGCTCATCGCGATGTCCTCGTTCGGGACGAGGTGGGGCAGCGCCTCCACGATCGTCACCTCGGCACCGAAGGAGCGCCACACGCTCGCGAACTCGACGCCGATCACGCCGCCGCCCAGGATGAGCACGCGCTCGGGGATGACGTCCAGGGCGAGTGCCTGCTCGCTGGTCAGGATGCGTCCGCCGATCTCCAGCCCGGGCAGCGAGCGGCTGTAGGAGCCCGTGGCGAGGATCACGTCCGTACCCACGTAGACGTCGTCGCCCACGCTGACGCTCCGGTCTGCGTTCAGGCGGCCGAGCCCGGTGACCGTCGTGATCCCGCGCGCCTTCACGAGCCCCTCGAGGCCTTTGTACTTCTTGGCGACGATGCCCTCGCGGTACGTGCGCACGCCCGCGGGGTCGATCCCGCCGAACGAGGCCGTGACGCCCACGGAGGAGGCGTCACGCACGTGATCCGCCACCTCGGCGGCGTGCAGCAACGCCTTGGTCGGGATGCACCCGCGGTGGAGGCACGTGCCTCCCACCTTGTCCTTCTCGATCAGTGCGACGGACTTGCCGAGCTCGCTGGCTCGCAGTGCCGCGGCGTACCCGCCGCTGCCGCCGCCCAGGACGACGATGTCGAAGGTGTGGGTTGTCATGGGTGTCATGCCTCCGGGTGGGATGCTGCTTCGGCGAAGGCGATGATCGATCGGACCATCGCCCCCGTGGGGCCCTTCTCGGTGAAGCCGTAGGGGGCGCCCGCGTGTTCACCGGAGCCCGCGATGTCCAGGTGCACCCAGGGGATGCGCGGCGCGTCGTCCTCCTCCGAGGTGCGTCCGACGAAGCGCCGCAGGAAGAGACCGGCGAAGGACGCGCCGCCCATCCGATCTCCCATGTTGGCGTTGATCATGTCGGCGATGGGGGAGTCGAGCGTCTCCTCCATGTAGGCGGGCAGGGGCATGTGCCACGCCGGCTCTCCCGTGCGCGCGGCGGCGGCGAGGAACTCCGCGACCGTCTCGTCGTCGCCGAAGACGCCGGTGTGGCGGTGGCCGAGGGCCGCGACGATCGCGCCGGTCAGGGTCGCGACGTCGATGATGACGTCGGGGTTCTCCCGGCTCGCCGCGACGAGCCCGTCGGCGAGGACGAGGCGCCCCTCGGCGTCGGTGTTCAGCACCTCGACGGTGGTGCCGTCGAGGATGCGGATGACGTCGCCGGGGCGCAGGGCGCGGCCGGACGGCATGTTGTCGGTGATGCAGAGCCAGGCGGTCACGTGCACGGGAAGCCGCAGGGCGGCGATGGCGCGGAGCGCGGCGAGGGAGGTCGCGGCACCCGCCATGTCGAACTTCATGCCGACCATCGACGCGGCCGGCTTCAGGGAGAGCCCACCGGTGTCGAACGTGATCCCCTTGCCGACGAGGGCGATGTGGCGCTGCGCGTCCGCCGGCGCGTAGTCGAGGCGGACGAGGCGCGGCGGACGGTCGGATCCCTGGCCGACGCCGAGGATGCCGCCGAAGCCCTGTTCCGCGAGCGCGGTCTCGTCGAGGATCTCCACGGTGACATCCAGATCCGCGACGCTGTCGGCGGCGCTCTGCGCGAGCTGCGCGGGGCTCTGCCACTCGGCGGGTACGTTCACGAGGTCTTTGATGAGGGCGACAGCCTCGCCGGTGGCGTGGGCGCGGGCGATCGTCTCGTCGTCGAGCGGGGCGTGGACGACGACCGCCGTCGCCCGCTTCTTCCTGCCGTTCTCGGCGCGGTAGTCGTCGAAGCGGTAGCCGCCGAGAACGGCGCCCTCCGCCGCGGCGCCCGCGTGCTCCTCGAGCCCGGCGGCGAGGCCGAGCGCGACCGTGTCGAACCCGGTCAGGGAGCGGAGCGCCACGCCGGCTGCACTCCGAACGGACGCGTCGTCGACGGTGGAACCGACGCCGACGACGGCGAACGGGAGGGTCGTCAGCTCCGGTGCGTACACCCGAGCGAAGGCACCGGCGGCGCCGGTGAAGCCGATGCCCGCCAGGACATCGGCGAGACCGGGGTGAGCTGCCAGCGACTCGGCCGACTCGGAGAGATCGGGGACGACGAGCACTGCGGCATCGGCAGCGCTTCCGGGGAACTGATCGGTGGTGTGCGAGAGCACGGGAAGCGTCATGCTCTCCATCCTAGGATCTCCGCGCCGGGGTCGTCGGTCCGGCGGCCGGGGTGTGTTCGCTCTCAGCGAGACACGTCAGAGCCCGGCTCCGGGTGCGGCTCGTAGCATGGAGACATGCCCTTCTCCGGAGAGATCCACGAACGCGTCGCGAACGCCCCCGCGGTGCCCCACGGCCTGCCTCTCGTGATGCTGCTCACCGGTTTCACCGACGCCGGCAGTGCGGTGTCTGGGCTCATCGATCACCTGCGGGAGACGACGTCGCCGCAGCCGCTCGCGATCTTCGACAACGATGTGCTCCTCGACTATCGCGCGCGTCGCCCGGTCATCTCGTTCGACCAGGACCACCTCGCCGAGTTCCGCCCGCCCCGCCTCGAGCTCTCCCTCGCCACGGATGCGCTGGGACGCCCGTTCCTGCTGCTCACGGGGTATGAGCCCGACTTCGCCTGGAACGCCTTCGCGGAGACCGTTCTGGATCTTGCTGCGGAGTTCGAGGCCTCGGGACTGCACTGGGTCCACTCGATCGCGATGCCCGTGCCGCACACGCGACCCATCGGGACGACGGTGAGCGGGAACCGGCGCGACCTCGTGGTGTCGCACTCCGTGTGGCGTCCGCGCACGCAGGTCCCGGCGACCGCGGGTCACCTGCTCGAGTACCGCTTCGCGGAGCGCGGGGAACGCGTCGTCGGCTTCGTCCTCCTCGTGCCGCACTACCTCGCCGAGACCGAGAACCCGGAAGCGGTCAGTGCCGCGGCGGAGAAGCTCATGGCGTCGACCGGTCTCGTGCTCATGCTGGATGCGGTGCAGGAGCGGCGTGCGGACTACATCGCGCGCGTGGACGAGCAGGTCGCCGCGAACGACGAACTCCAGCAGATGGTGCACAACCTCGAGCGGCGGTACGACGCCTACATGGCCGGTCGTGACCCCGAGGACGACTCGTACGACGAGGGCGGATTCAGTGAACGAGACCTGCCCAGTGCCGATGAACTCGCGGCCGAGCTCGAGCGCTATCTCGCCTCGCGTCCGTCCGGCGACGAGGACAAGCCGGGGCGCGGCTGAATCCGTCCGCACGGATCGGGCGCGAATGCGTCCTCATCGCCATACGTGTGCGATACTAGGAGTCCGACCCGTTGTCAATCAGTGTTTTCGAGCACTGGACTTGACAAGGGTCTTACTAGTGTCCGAAATGTCCCGGGGTCTCCCAGCGGCCCCGTGAAAGGCGAAACGTGACTCCTGCCACGACGAAGAACACGCGGACGAAGAAGGCCGATCAGATCACCGCGGATCCCGAGGTCGAGGACGTCGAAGCGACCGAAGCGGCTCCCGCGCCCAAGCGCGCCGCGGCCAAGCGCGCCCCCGCGAAGAAGAAGAAGGCCGACGACGTCGTCGAAGAGGACGACGCCGCTGCGACCGACGACGCCGCTGGCGACGAGGAGGAGGACGACGCGAAGCCGACCTTCACCGAGCCGCTGCCGACCGGAGCGATCGTCATCTCCTCCAAGGATGACGAAGAGGTCCCGGTCTACTCCACTCAGATCACCGGAGCCACGGCCGACCCGGTCAAGGACTACCTGAAGCAGATCGGAAAGGTCGCGCTGCTGAACGCGGCCGAAGAGGTCGAGCTCGCGATGCGCATCGAGGCGGGTCTCTTCGCGGAGGAGAAGCTCTCCGCGATGTCCCCCGCCGAGAAGACGAGCCAGCTCGGTCTCGACCTGCAGTGGGTCGCCCGTGACGGTCAGCGCGCCAAGAGCCACCTGCTCGGCGCGAACCTGCGACTCGTCGTCTCGCTCGCCAAGCGGTACACCGGCCGCGGGATGCAGTTCCTGGACCTGATCCAGGAGGGCAACCTCGGTCTGATCCGCGCGGTCGAGAAGTTCGACTACACCAAGGGCTTCAAGTTCTCGACCTACGCCACCTGGTGGATCCGTCAGGCGATCACCCGTGCGATGGCGGACCAGGCCCGCACGATCCGCATTCCGGTGCACATGGTCGAGGTCATCAACAAGCTCGCCCGCGTGCAGCGGCAGATGCTGCAGGACCTCGGTCGCGAACCTACTCCGGAAGAGCTGAGCCGCGAGCTCGACATGACCCCGGAGAAGGTCGTGGAGGTGCAGAAGTACGGCCGCGAGCCGATCTCCCTGCACACCCCGCTCGGTGAAGACGGCGACAGCGAGTTCGGTGACCTCATCGAGGACACCGAGGCCGTGGTTCCCGCCGACGCCGTGGGCTTCACGATGCTGCAGCGTCAGCTCGAGCAGCTCCTCGACTCGCTCTCCGAGCGCGAGGCCGGAGTGATCCGGATGCGCTTCGGCCTGGGCGACGGTCAGCCGAAGACGCTCGACCAGATCGGTGACACGTTCGGCGTGACGCGTGAGCGCATCCGCCAGATCGAGTCGAAGACGATGGCCAAGCTGCGCCACCCGAGCCGCTCGCAGTCGCTGCGGGACTACCTCGAGTGATGCAGGCGAACGAGGGCAAGGCGCTCGAGACGAGCGTCGACGGAAAGAGCTATGCGCGGATCCCGCTGCGCACCCGTGTCGTGATGCCGGACGACGATCTCGACGCGATCATCACGGAGTACGCGAAGGCCGCCGTCCAGCCGGGCGACCTGCTCTTCGTGACCGAGAAGATCGTCGCGATCACGCAGGGGCGGTCCTACCGCCTGGACGAGATCAAGCCGCGCAAGCTCGCGCTGTTCCTGTCGAAGTACGTCACCCGCACGCCGTACGGCATCGGTCTCGGCATGCCGGAGACGATGGAGATGGCGCTGCGCGAGTGCGGTACGCCGCGCATCCTCTTCGCGGCGGCCGTCTCGGCGGTCACCAAGGCGTTCGGGCGCAAGGGCGATTTCTACCGCATCGCGGGGGACAAGGCCCGCGCGATCGATGGCCCGACGAAGCACACCATCCCTCCGTACAACGAGGCTGTGGTGCTCGGGCCGAAGGACCCGGACCGGGTCGCGGCGCACCTGAAGACGCTGATCGGTGGCCAGGCCGAGGTGGCGGTGGTCGACATCAACGATCTCGGCGGCAACATCCTCGGCTCCACGCTGGACAAGGCGGGGGAGCTGCGCCTGGTGAAGATCCTCGGGGACAACCCGCTCGGTCAGGGTCTCGAGTCCACTCCGCTCGGCATCGTCCGCGCGGTCTGAGCAGGTCGAACCACCCCTTTACGAACGAACCGGCCCCTTGCGTGCAAACGCAAGGGGCCGGTTCGCGCGCAAGGGGCCGGTTCGACGGTCCGACAGGCTCAGAAGCCGATGACCTCGCGATACCGCGGCTTGTGGCCGGTGCGGATGCCGGTGACGCTGGGCTTGTTCTCGTACACGCCCGCGCCCCAGTTGCCCTCGACGAGGACGGGGCCGTCCGGGGTCACGACGACGTCCCACCCGACGTACTGCACCTGCGGCACGACGCGGGCGACCTGATCGATGAACGCGCGCACCTCGTCCATGTAGGGCAGCTGGAAGTCGGCGATGCGGAACCCGGAGTCCGGGTGCGTCTCGTGGACGTGGCCGTGCGAGTCGTAGCCGGCCCCGACCGCGTGCCCGTTCTCGTCGAGCATCGTGTAGAAGCCGCCGAAGGTCATCTGGTCGCTCACCGCGCCGCGTCCGAACTTCTGGGCCATCGCGAGGATGTGTGCCTTCTCGCCGTCGAAGAACGCGGTGATGCGCGTGGTGTTCACGGTCCCGGGGCACACGGCCGCCAGGTCGTCGTGCTGACGGATGACCTCTTCGATCAGCAGCTCGCCGCGATCGAGGAGGCCGCGGTGGAACTCGGTCCAGTCCGTGATGTCGGCCGCGTGATACCGGTGCACACCGGTCCCGGCCTGACCGACCGGCTCCTTCGTGACGATCGTGCCGAGGCGCTCCGTCAGGGCACGGACCTCGTCGGCGTTCCCCTCCTCGACCACCATCCACTCGCGGTGCAGATGCGCGGAGAACTTGCGGTTGAACTCGATCTTGTCCTGGAAGATCCAGCGGAAGTCGGGGTGGTCGTACTTCTGCGAGAGCTGGTTGGACACGGGGTGCGTCATGTACGTCTCGCGCTCGGCACGGTTGAGCATCGCGAAGTCGTAGTCGATGTAGTCCTGGAAACCCACGTTGTGACGAGCCGCCGACCAGAGCATGTCGGCGACGATCGTGGGAACGGGGCGGTGGTGCTGGGCCGAGGCCTCCCTGGCCCGTTCGAACACCGAACCGACGTCGATGCGGCGGGCGCGGCCGAGGAGATAGCGGATGCGGGGCGCGAGAGAAAGGCGTGACATGAAGCTCCGGGTCTAGGGATCGACGTCCCAGTCTACGCGGGGAGCCCCCAGGCTCCTGGGAGCACGGAAGCTAGGCTGGAAGACGTGTGTGACACGAGTTCGAGTGCGCTTCCGCAGGCGATGATCTCGCGCTCGGCCCTCGCGGCCGGCGCGTCCGCGGCGATCCGGGCGGGCGGCCGCCGGGCCGACCTCCGGCGCGATGCGTGGGGACATGGGCTGCTCGCCGTCGCTCAGGTGGTTACCGCCGCGGGGGCGGAAGAGGTGCTCGTGGACTCTCCCGGAGAGGTCGAGGCGCTCCGTCTCGAAGGCATCACCGCGACCACCACCGGAGAGCCAGACCTCGATCCCTTTCTCCTCTATGGGCTGCCGTCCGCGGAGGGGCTCCCGGCGACGGCTCCGGTCATGCGTCTCGTCGGCCGCGTCATGTCCACCAAGCGTCTGCGGGCCGGGGAGGCCGTCTCCTACGGCTACACGTTCCGTGCGGCGGAGGACACCGTCGTCGCGCTGGTGACGGGCGGCTACGCCCAGGGCGTCGTCCGAAGCCTCGGCAATCAGGTCGACGTGGAGATCGACGGCGCGCTGCACCCCATCGTCGGGCGTGTCGCGATGGACGTCTGCGTCATCGATCTCCAGGACACCGCGGCGGACGTCGGCGACGCGGTCACCTTCTTCGGTGGTGCCGGCCCCGCGTCCGGCGCCATCGCACGCTGGGCGACGCTCACCGGGATGACCCCGGCGGAGCTCGTCGCGGTCCCCGGAGCGCACGCCGTGCGCGGATGGGAGGCATGATGGGTGGCCCGATGCGCCCCGAACTGCGTCTGGACAGCGCCGTGTTCCGCAGCAACATCGCGGCGGTCCGAGACCGCCTGGGCGACTCCGCGCTGATGCTGGTCCTCAAGGACGACGCCTACGGCCACGGGCTCCGCTGGGCGGTCGAGACGGCCCTCGAGGCCGGAGTGACCTCTTTCGGCAGCTACGACGTGCGCGGAGGCGTCGAGGTCCGGCGTATCGCGGGCGGAGAGGTCACGGTGTTCGCCTGGGCGACCTCGACCGATGAGGAGATCGATGAGGCGCTCCTGCAGGACATCGAGCTCGGCGTCGGCACGGTCGAGTACCTCCGACGGATCATCGCCCGGGCGGAGATCCTCGGTGCGCGCGCCCGGGTACACCTCAAGATCGACACCGGGCTGCACCGCAACGGCGTGCGGCCGGAGGATTGGGCGGCCGCGGTCGCCGAAGCCCGAGACGCCGAGCGATCCGGCGCACTCGCCCTCGTCGGGGTCTGGAGCCATATCGCCGAGGCGAGCGACGCCGAGGACGACGCGGCGCAGGCCTTGTTCCTCGAGGCCGTCCGAGTCGTCGGTCTCTCCGGGCCGCGGCCGGCGTCCCTGCACCTCACGGCCTCGGCGGCGTCCTGGTGGCGACCTGAGCTGCGCGGGACCGTGTCGCGGATCGGCGCGTTCTGCTACGGCATCCGCTCGGCCGACGGTCCGGAGCTCGACGGGGTTCGTCCTGCGGCGCGTCTCGTCGCGCCGGTCGTGCGGGTGGAGGGCGAGAGCGCGATCGTCGCCGTCGGGAGTCTGGACGGCGTCCCCTCCACGCTGACCGGGATGACGGTAGGCACCCCCGCCGGCTCTCGTGCGGTCTCGACCATCGATGTCGCCACGATGACGGTCGAAGGCTGGCCGGAGATGGCGGTCGGCGACGAGGTGACGCTCTTCGGCCCCGGAGCACAGGGGGAGGAGACAGCAACGACCCTCGCCGAGCGGATCGATACGGTGGGCGAGGAGATCCTCACCCGCCTCGGTCCGCGGATTCGGCGGAGGGTCGTGGACTGAACCGGCTCGGCCGGGTCAGGCGCTGATCAGACCGTCTCGATGAGACGAGCGGTCTCGTCGTGCCAGCTCGTGGCCACGCTGCGCAGCTTCTCTTCGTACTTGCGGCCGTGGTGGGCGCAGAAGAGCAGCTCGGAACCGTTGACCTCGGCGGCGATGTAGGCCTGCGCTCCACACGAGTCGCAGCGGTCCATCGCGGTCAGGCGGTACTCGACAGCGGAGGTCTCACGTTCGGTCGTTGCATTCATCTCGGGGCCTCCTCGGGTGTCGGCGTCCTTGTTGGTCGTGCTCAATACAACCACGCTGCACCTGGGGGCATGCCCGGTCGACGGCGTGTTTCGCTCAGCGCGTACGCGCGCACCCGCGATGGCGGCGCCCCGGGGAGTGTCTGCGAGGGGCGGCTCCCTCTCGCGAATAGACTCGGAGATTGTGAATGCCGAGTACTCCGCCCATCATCTCCAGGTGCTCGAAGGACTCGAAGCGGTCCGCAAGCGCCCCGGCATGTACATCGGCTCGAACGGTTCGCCCGGGCTCATGCACTGCCTCTGGGAGATCATCGACAACTCCGTCGACGAGGCGGTCGCCGGCAACGGCTCCCGGATCGACGTCATCCTCCACGACGACGGCAGCGTCGAGGTGCACGACCGTGGTCGCGGCATCCCCGTCGACGTCGAGCCCCGGACCGGTCTGACCGGTGTCGAGGTCGTCTACACGAAGCTGCACGCGGGAGGAAAGTTCGGCGGCGGCTCCTATGCGGCGTCCGGCGGTCTCCACGGCGTCGGCGCTTCCGTGGTGAACGCGCTGTCCGAGCGCCTCGACGTCGAGGTCGACCGCGGCGGCAAGACCTACGCGATGTCGTTCCATCGTGGCGAGCCCGGCATCTTCCAGGACTCCGGGGAGAAGCGACCCGACGCGCCCTTCACCCCGTTCGAGGAGAACAGCGAGCTGCGCGTCATCGGCAAGGCGCCGCGCGGGGTCACCGGCACCCGCGTGCGCTACTGGGCGGATCGTCAGATCTTCACCAAGGATGCCGCGTTCCAGCTCGCCGAGCTCGAGACGCGAGCGCGTCAGACGGCCTTCCTCGTCCCCGGGCTCGAGATCGTAGTGCGCGACGAGCGCACCGCGAGCGCCGGGGTGGGGGAGGACGGGGCGCCGACCGGCCCCGTGGAGACCTCGTACCTCTACGAGGGCGGCATCTCCGAGTTCGTGGACTACCTCGCGGTCGACCCGCCGGTGACCGATACCTGGCGTATCCAGGGGGAGGGCACGTTCACCGAGACCGTCCCGGTCCTGCAGCCCGACGGGCACATGGTGGCGACCGAGGTCGAGCGCGTCTGCGCCGTCGACATCGCCCTGCGCTGGGGCACCGGCTACGACACCCGCATCCGCTCCTTCGTGAACATCATCTCCACGCCGAAGGGCGGCACGCATCAGCAGGGCTTCGAGCAGGAGCTGTTGAAGGTGCTCCGCAGCCAGGTCGAGCAGAACGCCCGCCGACTCAAGGTCGGCAACGACAAGCTCGAGAAGGACGACGTCCTCGCCGGCCTCACTGCGGTCCTCACGGTCAACGTTCCGGAGCCGCAGTTCGAGGGTCAGACGAAGGAGGTGCTCGGCACGCCCGCCGTGCGCCAGATCGTGGCCCAGGTGATGCGGAAGGACCTCCAGCAGCGTTTCACCTCGACCAAGCGCGACGACAAAAGCCAGGCCACGCAGCTGCTCGACAAGATCGTCTCCGAGATGAAGGCCCGCGTGTCGGCACGGGCGCACAAGGAGACGCAGCGCCGGAAGAACGCGCTCGAGTCCTCGACCCTGCCGACCAAGCTCGTCGACTGCCGGACGAACGACGTGGAGCGCAGCGAGCTCTTCATCGTCGAGGGCGACTCGGCCCTCGGCACGGCGAAGAACGCGCGCAACAGCGAGTTCCAGGCGCTGCTGCCGATCCGCGGGAAGATCCTCAACGTGCAGAAGGCATCGGTCGGCGACATGCTGTCCAACGCCGAATGCGCGTCCATCATCCAGGTGATCGGGGCCGGCTCCGGTCGGACCTTCGACATCGACGCCGCGCGCTACGGGAAGATCATCCTCATGAGCGACGCCGACGTCGACGGTGCGCACATCCGCACCCTCCTGCTCACGCTGTTCTTCCGCTACATGCGACCGCTCATCGAGCACGGGCGGGTCTTCGCGGCTGTGCCGCCGCTGCACCGGATCATCGTCATCAACCCGGGATCCAAGCCGAACGAGACCATCTACACGTACAGCGAGCAGGAGTTGCACGCGCTGCTCGCCAAGCTCCGCAAGGCCGGCAAGCGCTGGCATGAGCCGATCCAGCGCTACAAGGGCCTCGGCGAGATGGACGCCGAGCAGCTCGCGAACACGACAATGGACCGCTCCGGCCGGCTGCTCCGCCGTGTGCGGATGGAGGACGCCGAGGCGGCGGGCCGGGTCTTCGAACTGCTCATGGGCAACGAGGTCGCCCCTCGGCGGGAGTTCATCATCGACTCCGCTGACCAGCTCTCCCGCGAGTCCATCGACGCCTGACGGAAAACGCAACGACGAAGGGGATCCGGCGAGGCCGGGTCCCCTTCTTCGTGGAACGGATCAGACGAGCGTGCGGCCGATGCTGCCGATGACCCCGTCGATCGGCTGGCCGGAGGCATCGCGTCGTGCCCCGACGTCCGGGAGCTTGCGCACCGCGCCGGTGGGGTCGACGGCCAGTGCCGGGTTCGGGCCGACCCAGGCGACGGTGAGGCGGTCCTCGCCCTTCAGGAAGGCGTGGGCGCGGACGCCACCGGTCGCGCGGCCCTTCGACGGGTACTCCGTGAAGGCCGAGACCTTCGCACGGCCGGGATCGGTTCCGGGCAGGATGCTCTCCGCGCCGGAGACCGTGGCAACCACGGCCTCGGTGTCCGGGGCGACGGCGCCGAAGAAGAGGACCGCGGCGCCGGAGCCGAGCTTGATGCCCGCCATGCCACCCGCAGGTGCCCCCTGGGGGCGTACCGTCGAAGCCGAGAACCGCAGCAGCTGCGCGTCGGTGGTGAGGAACACGAGGTCGGCGTCATCCGCCGCGTCGGCTGCACCGACCACGGCGTCGCCGGCCTTGAGGCCGATGACCTCCAGGTCGGGCCGCGCGGGCAGGGTCGACGGCACGATCCGCTTCACGATGCCCTGGGCGGTGCCGAGGGCGACGGGGGTCTCGCTGTCGAAACGGACGAACCCGAGGATGCGCTCGCCCTTGGTCGTGATCCCAAGGTAGTCGCGCAGCGGGGTCCCTGCGGCGAGCTGCACGGAGGTGCCGGGCACGGAGGGCAGGTCGACGGGGGAGAAGCGGACGACGCGTCCCGTGCTCGTGAGGGCACCGACCTCACCCCGGACCGTCGTCTCGACCGTCGCGAGGATGGCGTCGTGCTTGCTCCGCCGGGCTGGAGCCGTGAGCTCCTGGCCTTCGCCGAGGTCCACGCGCACGGCGCGGCCCGTGGTCGAGAGGACCACCGTCGTCGGCGCGTCGGCGATCTGCAGATCCACCGTGCCCTTCGTCGCGCGGGGCTTCGGCGGGGCGGCGTTCATCAGCAGCGTGCGGCGCGGCGTGCCGTAGGCCTCGGCCACGGCGTCCAGCTCCTGGGCGACGGCCGCGCGCAGCAGCGCCGGGCTGGCGAGCAGTTCGCGCAGGGAAGCGATCTCCGCGAGGAGGGCGTCCCGCTCCGCCTCGAGCTCGATGCGCGAGAACTTCGTCAGACGGCGCAGACGCAGCTCGAGGATGTACTCGGCCTGCGGCTCGCTGAGGTCGAACACGGAGCGGAGCCGCGTGCGGGCTTGCTCCGTGTCGTCCGAGGATCGGATGACCTGGATCACCTCGTCGATGTCGAGGATCGCGATGAGCAGACCCTCCACCAGGTGCAGGCGCTCCTCCCGACGGGCGAGACGATAGCGGCTGCGGCGGGTGATGACCTCGATGCGGTGGCCGACGTAGACGCTGAGCATCTCCTTGAGCCCGAGCGTGCGGGGCTGGCCGTCGACGAGGGCGACGTTGTTGATGCTGAAGGAGTCCTCGAGCGGCGTGAGCCGGTACAGCTGCTCCAGCACGGCGTTCGGGTCGAATCCGGTCTTGATCCCGATGGCGACGCGGAGACCGTGGTTGCGGTCGGTGAGGTCGGTGACGTCACTGATGCCCTGGAGCTTCTTCGCCTGCACCGCGTCGCGGATCTTCTCGATCAGACGCTCCGGGCCGACCATGTACGGCAGCTCCGAGACGATGATGCCCGTGCGGCGGGGCCCCAGCGGCTCGATCGACGTGCGTCCGCGGACCTTGAGGGCGCCGCGACCGGTCGTGTACGCGTCCTTCACGCCGTCGAGCCCCATGAGGATCCCGCCCGAGGGGAAGTCGGGGCCCGGGACGTACTCCATGAGGTCCTCGGTGGTGGCGTCCGGGTGCTCGAGCAGGTGGGTGGCCGCGGCGACGACCTCGATGAGGTTGTGCGGCGCCATGTTGGTCGCCATGCCCACGGCGATGCCGCTGGCGCCGTTGACGAGCAGGTTCGGGAAGGCGGCAGGCAGGACGGCAGGCTGCTGGAACTGGCCGTCGTAGTTCGGGATGAAGTCGACGACGTCCTCGTCGAGGTTCTCGGTGAGCGACAGCGCCGGGGCGGCGAGGCGCGCCTCCGTGTACCGGGCGGCGGCCGGGCCATCGTCCAACGAGCCGAAGTTGCCGTGGCCGTCGACGAGCGGCACCCGGAGGGCCCACTCCTGCGCGAGGCGGACGAGCGCGTCGTAGATGGCCGAGTCGCCGTGGGGGTGCAGCTTTCCCATGACCTCGCCCACCACTCGGGCGCTCTTCACGTGACCGCGGTCAGGACGCAGCCCCATCTCCGCCATCTGGAACAGGATCCGTCGCTGCACCGGCTTGAGGCCGTCTCTGGCGTCCGGGAGTGCGCGCGAGTAGATGACGGAGTAGGCGTACTCCAGGAACGAGCCCTGCATCTCGTGGGAGAGATCGATGTCCTGGATGCGTTCCTCGACAGGCTCGGGCGGCGGGGTTTTCGGCATGGACTTCCTGAGGGCGTACGGGAGCCTGTGTCAGACTGGCTCGGATGTCCTTCATGCTACCGTCCGCGCCGCCCGGCGCCCGGAGCGTCGTCGGGGTGGCGGACGACCTGTGCGCCGCTCTCCGCGGCGAATCCGCCACGCTGCCGCGCGCCGATTCGGCCGTGCTCGTGGTGATCGACGGTCTCGGGGCGATCAGCCTCCGGGGCCACGCCGGTCATGCCCGGTCGCTGACCGCTTCCATGACGAAGAAGGACATCGCCCAGACGGTGTTCCCGACGACGACGGCGGCGGCGCTGACCAGTCTCACCACGGGGGCCTGGCCGGGGGAGCACGGCCTCGTCGGGTACCGGGTCAGGGATCCGGAACGGGACGTGCTCGTGAACCAGCTCAGCGGGTGGGAGACGGACGGCCTGGATCCCCTCACCTGGCAGGGGACGCCCACCGTGTTCGAGCGCGCGGCGTCGGTCGGACGGGAGACGTTCGCCGTCGGACTAGCGACCTACGCGCACAGCGGCTTCACGCGCGCGACCTTGCGGGGAGCGACCTTCGTGCCTACCGCCACGCCGGAGGAGCGGGTCGAGGTCGCCTACACGCTGGCTGCGGAGAATCCGGGCTCGCTGGTGTACTGCTACCTTCCCGAGGTCGACAAGGCGGGCCACAAGCACGGTGTCGCGTCCGCTGAGTGGGTGGCCGCGTTGGAGCGGATCGACGGGGCATTGTCGCTCCGTGTCCCCCCGCGGGTCGGCGTGGTGGTGACCTCGGATCACGGGATGGTCGATGTGCCGTTCCACCGCCAGGTCGTGCTCGAGGAGTCGCATCTCGCGGGTATCCGTCACGTGGGAGGCGAGCCGCGCATGCTGCACCTCTACCGTGAACCCCACGCCGATGCCGCTCTGGTTGTGACGCGCCTTCGCCGTGACCTCGAGGGCGCGGCGGATGTCGTCACCCGCTCGGAGGCGGTGCAGGCCGGGCTCTTCGGTCCGGTCGTGCGAGACGAGGTCCTGGAGCGCATCGGCGATGTCTTGGCCATCGCCACGGGAGTCCGGGCGCTCTACGACGGTACGGCCGACGACCAGCGCAATCGCGGCATGGTGGGGCAGCACGGGGCGCTCACGCCGGATGAGACGCGGGTTCCCTTCCTGCGGTTCGGGTCGTTCGCCTCCTGAGGCGCGACCCGGGACCGATCACTCGTCGGTGCGCGCTCCGAAGACGATCTCGTCCCACGATGGCATCGCGTTCCGGCGGCGTCGACGCCCGCTGCCGTCGCTGTCCCCGGAAGCAGGCTGGCGCGGCGCGGGCTCGGGGGCCTCGGGCTCGTCGTCGGGCTCCTCCAGGGCGGCGAACAGGGCGATGGGGTCGGACTCTTCCGGAGTCTCCTCGATCTCGTGCTCGATCGGCGACGGTTCCCGCTGGCCGCGACGGCGGCGCAGGGCTTCGAGGAGGTCGGCGGTCTCCGGACTCGTCGAGGCGGAGTCGGGCGCGCGGTTGATCGCGGCGTCCTGGACCGCCGGCGCCGAGCGCTCGGGCTGGGTCGGCTCGTCGGCCTCTGCGACCGGAGCCGGGACCAGACGAGGACCGAAGGCACCGGAGTCGAAGCGGCTGTCGTCCTTGTAGGGGGAAGCGGCACGGTCGGCTTCCACCGCCCTGAGGCGCGGGATGAGGCCCTCCGGGAGCGAGCCCTGGCGGGAGAGCTGCGTGGCATCGGCGTTCAGAGGGGAGAGGGCGCTGCGCCGCGGATCGAAGCTCCAGCGGGCGTCATGCTCGACGTCGTTGGCGGAGAACTCCAGCTTGATGATCCAACCGGACTCCTCCTTCCAGCTGGCCCAGCGTTCGGACGAAGCGGCCACCTCGGCGAGCTTCGCGCGGACCGCAGCTCCGAAGGTGGGCTGCGCGTCCGGCTCGACCTCGCTGCCGATGAGGACGGGCACGGCGAGGGCCTGGCCGATGATGTGCTCGCGCTCGGCGAGGACGGGGCCCTCGAACCGGGCGACGTCGTCGACGCTGATCCCGAGGAGGTCGGCGACCTCCGCGGCGGTGAGACCGGCGCGGATCTGTGCCTGGATGTCGCGGGGACTCGCGGCGAGCTTCTGGGCGGCCGGTTCGGCCTGGCGCGTCGCGCGGCGGATCTCCCGCTGCAGCACGGCGTCGATGGGCAGCGCGAACCGCTCGCCCGCCTCGGTAGCGAGGACGAGCACTCCTGCCTCTGTGCCGACGATGGTGACGTTTTCCATGCGAATGCCCCTCTGATGGGTGTGCGTTCATGGTGTCACGCCGGCGGGGCCCGAACGGGGAATACGGCGGGCGTGCCGTGAGTTTGCCCTGTCGCATGGGAGGGCATTTGCGAAACGCCCGCCGGTCATGCAAACTATGGCCGCCGATTACCCGACGGCGCACCCGCCCACTCGCACCATGAAAGTGGAGATTCACCGCATGGCAACCGATTACGACGCTCCCCGAAAGAGTGAAGACGACTCCGAGTCGATCGAAGCCCTCAAGGAGCGTGTGCCGGACAAGCTGTCCGGCACGACCGGAGACGAGGACTCCGACAACCCGTCGAGCTTCGACCTCCCTGGCGCGGACCTCTCCGACCTCGAGCTGGATGTCGTCGTGCTGCCCGCGCAGCAGGACGAGTTCACCTGCATGAGCTGCTTCCTCGTGAAGCACCGCTCGCAGCTCGACCACGAGGGACCCGATGGCCCCATCTGCAAGGAGTGCGCTGCCTGAGCAGCCCTCTGAGCGACGCCCCACGCGCCCCCGACCATCCCGGTCAGGGGCGCGCTGTCGTCTGCGGGTGCGCTCAGCCCCGTGCGGCGCGGATGGCCGCGGCGAGGCGGTCGGGCGTGCGGGTCGAGATCGTCCAGGCCACGACGGGGTCGGCCTCGTCGGTGTTCGGCACCACGACGACGCCATCGATGCCGCCGCGGATGAGGTGCCACCCGCGTGCGGGCAGCTCAGGTCCTCTGGCGCTGCGCGCGTCCTCGCCGGTCAACGCCATCGGCTCGCCGAGATAGCGCGCGTCGATGTGAGCCGGCCCGGCGCGGAGTACGCCGTCCTGCACCGCCACCACCGGAGCGAGGGCGAGGGCAGCCACCACGAGGAGCGCCGAGACCGCCGCGCCGAGGAGCAGCGCGAAGGTCGAGCCGACCGGCACGAAGATCAGGGACACCATCGGTCCCGCCAGGGCGATGGTGACCAGCAGCCACAGGCTGGGGGCCAGTCGTTCGTGGTAGCGGGGACGTGCGTCCGTTGCGGGGTTCTGCATTAGCCTCATGGGGTGACCGATTCCGTTGATGTCCCCATTATCGCCGCAGTGGTCCCCGGCTATGCGCATCCGGGCGACGCCGGAGCCGATCTCGTCGCCGCCGAGGCTGTGCGGTTGGAGCCGGGGGAGCGGGCGCTCGTGCCCACGGGCGTGCGCATCGCGCTGCCGGACGGCTATGCGGCCTTCGTGGTGCCCCGGAGCGGTCTTGCGGCGAAGCACGGCATCTCGATCGTGAACTCGCCCGGCACCGTCGACGCCGGCTACCGGGGCGAGATCAAGGTCAGTCTGATCAACACGGACATCCACAGCGCGTACGATGTCGCCGTCGGCGATCGCATCGCGCAGCTCATCGTGATGCCCGTCACCCGTGCCCGGTTCCTCCCGGTCGACGAGCTTCCGGACAGCGTCCGCGGCGCCGGCGGATTCGGCTCGACCGGCTACCAGGCACAGACTCCCGAGAACGAAGCAGGACAGGCGAAATGACCGACAGCAACGACACTCCTTCCAAGTCGGCGCCCGAGAACCGCGCCACCGAGGGCCCGTTCGACGACTCCGAGGCGAACCCCGTCCGCCCGTACATCGACCTCGGCGGGATCAAGATCCTGCCGCGCGAGGGCCTGAACCTGCGGCTCGAGGTCGAGGAGCAGAGCAAGCGCATCGTGGCGGTCGGGCTCGACTACGCCGAGTCGTCGCTCCAGGTGCAGCCGTTCGCGGCTCCGCGGAGCGGCGGTCTGTGGGACGAGACGCGCGTCCAGCTGCGCGACCAGGTGAAGGCGCAGGGCGGTCGCGTCGAGGAGCGGGAGGGGCCGCTCGGCAAGGAGCTGCTCGCCGAGGTCCCCGCGACGGCCAGCGAGGGTTCCGGCCTGCGTCTGGCGCGCTTCATCGGCATCGACGGTCCGCGCTGGTTCCTCCGCGGCG
This sequence comes from Microbacterium sp. LCT-H2, assembly GCF_001866135.1. GTDB lineage: Bacteria > Actinomycetota > Actinomycetes > Actinomycetales > Microbacteriaceae > Microbacterium. The sequence goes on along the minus strand of NZ_MODW01000002.1, from coordinate 811,453 downwards.
TGATCGGCGGGGCGGCGGCGTCCGACCCCGAGGCGGCGGCAAAGGTCGAGGACCTCTTCCGCTCGATCGTCGTCGTCCGCGGGGGAGCGCCCATGCCGCCGCGCGACCTCATCCCGCTGAAGATGCCGGCGACGCCGGGCTCCGCGTGACCACGCCGGACGCCGAGGAGCCGCGCACGCAGAGCGCGTCGGAGATCCTCGGAGCAGCACTCGGCGGGGCAGCGCGCAAGGCCGGGCTCGACCCGTCCGAGAGTGCGAGCACGCACAAGGTCGTCTGGTCGGCCATGGGCGGCTGGCGCGGGATCCTGGAGTCGGTGCTGCCGAGCCTCGCATTCGTGATCCTGTTCACCCTCCGCCCCGAACCCCTGCTGCTGCCTCTCGGAGTCTCGGTCGGTCTGGCCGCCGTGTTCACGGTCGTCCGGCTGGTCCAGAAGTCGCCGCCGTCGGCCGCTCTCGGCGGGCTGATCGCGGCTGTGGCCGCTGCGGGGCTGGCGCTGTGGACGGGCCGCGGCGAGGACAACTTCGTCCCCGGCCTCATCACGAACGCGGTCTACGGCTCGGCGATCCTCGTCTCGGCGCTCATCGGCTGGTCCGTCATCGGTCTCGCGGTCGGCTTCCTCATGGGGGAGGGAACCGCCTGGCGTGCGGACCGTCGCAAGCGACGCGCGTTCTTCTGGCTCGGCATCGCCTGGGCCACGCTGTTCTTCGCGCGGCTGATCGTGCAGTTCCCGTTGTATCTGGCCGGCGACGTCACCGCCCTCGGGACCCTCAAGCTCGTGATGGGGCTGCCGTTGTTCGCGCCCCTGATCGCGGTGACGTGGTTGGTCGTCCGCGCGCTCTATCCCCGCGCGTCGTCGCACGACGACGCCGCGGCGGCGTGATAGATTTATCTCGACATCAAGATAAATCACGGGCTTTCGCCGGTGACCAGCGCGGAGCAGACTGGTTAGGTCCCCCTTGCTAGCCGCATGGCCGCACCGGCGAGCAAGATGGAGGCGCCTGTCGCTCCCATCCGAATAGAAGGAGACGGATTCGTGTCCACGGTGAACAGCTTCGGTGCCAAGAGCACCCTGACGGTCGGCAGCACCGACTACGAGATCTTCCGCATCGACACGGTGCCCGGTTTCGACAAGCTCCCCTTCAGCCTCAAGGTCCTCCTGGAGAACCTGCTTCGCACCGAGGACGGCGCGAACGTCACGAAGGCGCAGATCGAGGCGCTCGGGTCGTGGGACGCCAATGCGGAGCCCAACACGGAGATCCAGTTCACGCCGGCGCGCGTGGTCATGCAGGACTTCACCGGTGTGCCCTGCATCGTCGACCTCGCCACCATGCGCGAGGCCGTGACGGCGCTCGGCGGCGACCCGAACAAGATCAACCCGCTCTCGCCGGCCGAGATGGTCATCGACCACTCCGTCATCGCCGACCTGTTCGGCACCGAGAACGCCCTCGAGCGCAACGTCGAGATCGAGTACGAGCGCAACGGCGAGCGGTACCAGTTCCTCCGCTGGGGCCAGACCGCGTTCCAGGACTTCAAGGTCGTGCCCCCCGGCACCGGCATCGTCCACCAGGTGAACATCGAGCACCTGGCGAAGGTCATCTACGACCGCACCAATGGGGGCGTCCTCCAGGCCTACCCCGACACCTGTGTCGGCACCGACTCGCACACCACGATGGTCAACGGACTGGGCGTGCTCGGCTGGGGCGTCGGCGGCATCGAGGCCGAGGCCGCGATGCTCGGCCAGCCCGTGTCGATGCTCATCCCACGCGTCGTCGGCTTCAAGCTCTCGGGTGAGATCCCCGCCGGCGTGACCGCGACCGACGTGGTGCTGACCATCACCGACATGCTGCGCAAGCACGGCGTCGTCGGCAAGTTCGTCGAGTTCTACGGCGAGGGCGTCGCCTCGGTGCCGCTCGCGAACCGCGCGACGATCGGCAACATGTCGCCCGAGTTCGGCTCGACCGCCGCGATCTTCCCGATCGACGACGTCACCCTCGACTACCTGCGCCTCACCGGCCGCAGCGACGAGGCCGTCGCGCTGGTGGAGGCCTACGCCAAGGAGCAGAAGCTCTGGCACGACGCCTCCCACGAGCCGGTCTTCAGCGAGTACATGGAGCTCGACCTGAGCACGGTCGTCCCGTCGATCGCCGGCCCGAAGCGCCCGCAGGACCGCATCCTCCTCTCCGAGGCGAAGACGCAGTTCGAGCAGGACATCCTGAACTACGCCACGGCCTCGACCAGCGACGACATCGTCGATCTCGAGTCCAAGCACTCCTTCCCGGCGTCCGACCCCGGTCAGGTCCCCGGCGAGGAGGAGCCGACCACGCGCCCCGTGCACATCAGCAGCGGTGCGCCGGCCAACGTGTCGAACCCCGTCCCGGTCACGACTCCGGAGGGTGAGAAGTACACGCTCGACAACGGCGCCGTCACCCTGGCCGCCATCACGTCGTGCACCAACACGTCCAACCCGTCGGTCATGATCGCCGCCGGCCTCCTCGCCCGCAAGGCGCGGGAGAAGGGCCTCAAGCAGAAGCCGTGGGTCAAGACCACGCTCGGCCCCGGCTCGAAGGTCGTCACCGACTACTACGAGAAGTCGGGTCTGGACAAGGACCTCGAGGGTCTCGGCTTCTACACGGTCGGCTACGGCTGCACCATCTGCATCGGAAACTCCGGCCCGCTGATCGAAGAGGTCTCCGAGGCGATCAACTCGCACGACCTCGCGGTCACGGCCGTCCTCTCGGGCAACCGCAACTTCGAGGGTCGCATCAGCCCGGATGTGAAGATGAACTACCTGGCCAGCCCGCCGCTGGTCATCGCGTACGCCCTCGCCGGTTCGATGCACTTCGACTTCGAGACCGACGCGCTCGGCAAGGACCCGGACGGCAACGACGTGTTCCTCAAGGACATCTGGCCCTCGCCGGACGAGGTGCAGGAGATCGTCGACTCGTCGATCTCGCGCGACCAGTTCATCAAGCAGTACGCCACCGTGTTCGACGGTGACGAGCGCTGGCGCAACCTGCCCACGCCGGACGACGACACGTTCCAGTGGGACGAGAACTCGACCTACGTGCGCAAAGCCCCGTACTTCGACGGCATGAAGATGGAGCTCACCCCGGTGAAGGACATCGAGGGCGCGCGCGTCATGGCGACGCTCGGCGACTCGGTCACCACCGACCACATCTCGCCCGCCGGGAACATCAAGCCGGGCACCCCCGCGGCCCAGTACCTCACGGAGCACGGCGTCGACCGCAAGGACTTCAACTCCTTCGGCTCGCGTCGCGGCAACCACGAGGTCATGATCCGCGGCACCTTCGCGAACATCCGTCTGAAGAACCTCATGGTCTCGGCCGTGAACGACGGACAGGTCGTCGAGGGCGGCTACACCCGCGACTTCACGCAGCCGGGCGGCCCGCAGTCGTACATCTACGACGCGTGCATGAACTATGCCGAGCAGGGCACCCCGCTGGTCGTCTTCGGCGGCAAGGAGTACGGCTCCGGCTCGTCGCGCGACTGGGCCGCCAAGGGCACGAGCCTCCTGGGCGTCAAGGCCGTGATCACGGAGAGCTTCGAGCGCATCCACCGCTCCAACCTCATCGGCATGGGCGTCGTCCCGCTGCAGTTCCCCGCCGGCGAGAGCTGGGAGTCGCTGGGCCTCGACGGCACCGAGATCGTCTCGATCACGGGGCTCGAAGAGCTCAACAACGGCGTCACCCCGAAGACGGTCAAGGTCACCGCCACCCCGAGCGAGCACTCGCCTGAGGGCAAGCAGACCGTCGAGTTCGACGCGGTCGTCCGCATCGACACCCCCGGTGAGGCGGACTACTACCGCAACGGCGGCATCCTGCAGTACGTGCTGCGCTCGCTCGTCTGAGCCACGACGACGAAGGGGCCCGTGTCCACGGACACGGGCCCCTTCGGCATGTCAAGGGTCTGCCGCCCTCGGGGGATTCCCGGCTCCGAGCGGTAGGATCGAGAGCGTGTCCGCACCCGTTCGGGCGCACCGCCGAGGCCTGTGAGGAGGCGCAGATGCCCATTCTTCCGAGCATCTCTGGACCGCGCGATCTTGATCGGCTCTCGCCGGAGCAACTGGAAGAACTCGCTGCGGAGATACGGGCTTTCCTCGTCGAGAACGTCTCGCAGACGGGCGGTCACCTCGGTCCGAACCTCGGCGTCGTGGAGCTGACGATCGCCCTGCACCGCGTGTTCTCGTCTCCGGACGATCCCTTCATCTTCGACACCGGCCACCAGTCCTACGTCCACAAGATCCTCACCGGTCGTCAGGACTTCTCTAAGCTGCGCGTCCGGGACGGCCTCGCGGGCTACCCGCAGCGGGCGGAGAGCCCCCACGACGTCGTCGAGTCCTCCCACGCCTCCAGCTCGCTGAGCTGGGCCGATGGTGTGTCCCGGGCGCTCACCGCGACGGGGCGCGCGGACCGACACGTCGTCGCGGTGGTCGGCGACGGAGCGCTGACCGGCGGGATGACGTGGGAGGCGCTGAACAACATCTCCGACGACAACGACCGCAACCTCGTCATCGTCGTCAACGACAACGGCCGCTCGTATGCGCCGACCATCGGCGGCATGTCGCGGTTCCTCAACCGGGTCCGCACCGCGGCGGCCTACAAAGACCTCCACCACAAGTCCGATCGCCTCTTCCGCGCGTTCGGGCCGGTGGGCCGCGCCGTGTTCCGCGGCGTGCGCGGCGGCACCCATGGCTTCCTCTCCCGGTTCACCAACAACGAAGCCCTGTACTCCAACCTCGACATCAAGTACCTCGGTCCGGTCGACGGGCATGACCTTCCGGCGTTGCTGGAGACCCTGGAGCTGGCGAAGTCGTACGGCGCACCGGTCATCGTGCACGCGATCACCGAGAAGGGCCGCGGCTACCAGCCGGCCCGCGACGACGAGGCCGACCAGTTCCATGCGGTCGGCAAGATCGATCCCACGACGGGGGAGACCCTGTCCTCGGGCGGCCGCGGATGGACCGACGTGTTCTCCGATGCCCTCGTGAAGGTCGGGGAGCGGCGCTCGGACGTGATCGCGATCACCGCGGCCATGCTCCGGCCCACCGGCCTCGCCCCCTTCGCGGAGCGCTTCCCGGACCGTGTCTACGATGTCGGCATCGCCGAGCAGCACGCGGTGGCCTCGGCCGCGGGACTCGCGTACGGCGGCCTGCATCCGGTCGTCGCCGTCTACGCCACGTTCATGGGACGGGCATTCGACCAGGTGCTGATGGACGTCGCGCTGCACCGCGCCGGTGTGACCTTCGTGCTCGATCGGGCCGGCGTCACGGGTCCCGACGGCCCCAGCCACCACGGCATGTGGGATCTCGCCATGCTGCAGATCGTGCCGCACATCCGCATCGCCGCACCCCGTGACGGTGCACGACTGACGGAGGCACTCGACGAAGCGGTCGCCGTCGAGGACGCTCCGACCGTCATCCGCTTCCCGAAGGGCGATGTCTCCGCCGATCTGCCGGCGCTCGAGCGCCTCTCGGACGGCGTGGACGTGCTGGCCCGCGGCGAGGGCGAAGACGTCCTCATCGTCGCCATCGGTCCGTTCGCCGCCCTGGCTCTGGACGTGGCCGACCGGCTGCGCGCCCAGGGCATCGGTGCCACCGTGATCGACCCGCGGTGGGCGATCCCCGTGCAGCCCTCGGTCGTCGAGCTCGCGGCGCGGCACCGCCTGGTGATCACCCTGGAGGACGGCATCCGCGTGGGCGGCATCGGCACGCGCGTGCGGCAGGTGCTCCGCGAGGCGGGCATCGACACGGCCGTCGACGAGCTGGGCCTTCCCGACGAGTTCATCGACCACGCGTCGCGCGATCAGATCCTCGCCGACGCGGGGCTCACCGCCTCGAAGATCGCCCAGGACGTCGTGGCGCAGGTGCTGGGCACCCGGATCCCGAAGGCCCGACACGCCGGCGAGACCGGCGCGATCGAGCTCCCGCTGCACGAGCGCCACTGACGCGGTCCCGAGCAGCACTCCCGTCGTCAGCGGAGGTCGGCCACCGTCTCGGCGACGATCTGTTCCACTGCGGTGAAGGCGCGGGCGCGCTCGTCGGGGACGAGACCGACCCGCGTGCGGCGGTCCAGCACATCGGCTGCGGTGAGGGCGCCCTGGAACCGGACGGCGTGCTCGATGGCGGCGCGGGAGAGAGGGGCTCCCTCGACGACGGCGTCCTGCGGGCCGATCGGTGCGGGATCGTCGATCAGGCGCAGGGACGCGGTGCTGCTGGGGCCGGCGCGGAGACCGCGTTGCCGCACCGCCAGGTCGACGGCGTCCTCGGCCATCCGACGGTAGGTCGTCAGCTTGCCGCCGAGAACGGAGACGACGCCCGACGTGGAGGTGCGCACGAGATGCCGACGGGAGACGTCCGCGGTCTCAGCCGCTCCGGTGTCGACGAGCGGGCGGAGGCCGGCGAACGCCCCGCGGACGCGGTCCCGCGCCAGCGGCACCGCGAGCAGGCGGTTCAGGGTCTCCAGGAGGAAGGCGATCTCCGCCTCGGTGGGTTCGGCGACGGAGGGGATGGGCCCCGGTGCGTCGACATCCGTGAGCCCGACGATGACACGCCCGCCGCGCTGCGGCAGGGCGAACACGTAGCGGCTGATGGAGCCTTCGAGAGGGATGGTGAGCGCGGCGGTCGGGCGGCCGAGGTCGGCGGCGTCGAGGACGATGTGGGTGCCGCGGCTCGGGCGCAGCGTGAGGCCGTCGTCCAGGGTCGCCGCCCAGACTCCGGTGGCGTTGACGACGGCCCGTGCCCGGATCTCGATGCGTTCGCCGGTGAGCATGTCCGTCGCCGTGGCTCCGTCGGCGTGCAGCCGCTCGGCGCGGACTCGCGTGAGGATCCGCGCGCCGAGACCGGCAGCCGTGCGGGCGACAGCCACGACGAGGGCCGCGTCATCGGACAGCTGGCCGTCGTACGTGACCATGCCACCCCGCAGGCCGCGGGGATTCAGAGCGGGGAAGAGGCGCAGCGCTCTCGCCGTCCCGACGGGGTGAGGGCCAGGCAGGACCTTCCCGCTCGTGCGCGCCTGCAGGCGGAGGAGGTCGCCCATGGCCATCCCCGCCGCGCCGGCCCCGCGCTGGCGGCCGCTGACGCCCGGGGCGAACGGGAGAAGCTGTCCGAGCGGACGGATGAGGTGCGGCGCGATCACCGACATCAGCAGATGCCGCTCCCGTGCACTCTCGCGTGCCGTCGCCACGTCGCCCGTCGCGAGGTACCGCAGGCCGCCGTGGACGAGCTTCGAACTGAACCGGCTCGTCCCGAAGGCGAGGTCCTCCGCCTCGATGAGGGTCACGCGAAGCCCGCGTGATGCGGCGTCCAGGGCCACGCCCGTCCCGGTGATCCCGCCGCCGACCACGAGGAGGTCGCACGTGTCGGCGGCCGCGGCCGCGAGGTCGCTTCCGCGGCGCGCCGCGTGGAGGGCGGTCGAGGCGGCGGTCATGGCCGCAGGTGTCCGTCCAGCGCGGCGCGGAGCTCGCGTTCCCACGCCTGCTCGTCGATGAGGTCGGCCACCGTGCCGTGCGAGAGGACGGCAGACTGGGCGATCAGGAGCAGCATGACGGCGATCTCGCCGGGTTCGCCCGCGCGCACCGAGCCCTGGGCCTGTGCCGCTGCGATCGCGTCGGCCAGCCACCGGAGGATGAGTCGCTGGCTGGAGCCCACCCGGTGCAGCGTATAGCGGGTGAACGCCTCGGGCTCCTCGTCGAGGAGATGCCCGTACACCGGATCGGCGCGGAAGAGGGAGGTGAACCGGAGCACGTCGGCGACGAGCGCATCCCGGGAGTCGACCTTCTTGGGGAACTCCTGGAGGAGGGTGGCGACGCGCCGGAGGAGTGCGGAACGGACGACGTCGTCGGCATCACGCCAGGTCCGGTAGATGGTCGGGCGGCTGAGGCCGGAGCGCCGGGCGAGTGCGGCGATGGTCACGCCGTGGACACCGGTGCGGACGAGCAGGTCGTCCGCCGCGTCGAGGACTCGGCGTTGCGTGGCATCCCAGGTGGGAGGGAAGGCTTCCGTGGGAGAATCCGAAGGTTGACGTTCTTCCATGATGTGTCACACTGTAACCCATGGAGCAGCGGAACGGCAGAGGAGCCGACAGGCCCGAGATGCGCTGGAACGGCTGGGGCGACCCGGAACGGGCGAAGGACCTCCCTCTCGCGGTCCGCGGCCTGCTGCCCCTGCTGCTAGGCCGTGTTCCCCGCCCGCCGCGTCCGCCCGCTCTGGATGACGTGCGTGTGCGGCCCTCCCGGCTGACGGCCGCTGATCTCGACGCGCTGGTGGCGGCGGTCGGTCCCGACGCTGTCGACGCCACGTCGTCGGCGCGCCTCCGGCATGCCGGGGGGCGCTCCACCCCCGATCTCCTGCGGCGGCGGGCTGTCGAGCAGGATGCGCCCGACGCCGTCGTGTTCCCCGCGGACCATGACGCCGTGTGCGCCTGCCTCGCGCTGGCGGTAGAGCGCGGGATCGCCGTGATCCCCTTCGGTGGAGGAACGAGCGTGGTCGGGGCGCTGGACCCGGAGACCGGCCCGCATCGCGCGGTGCTGAGCCTGGACCTGCGCCGGCTCTCCGGGCTGCTCCGGCTCGACGAAGTGAGCGGCGAGGCGACCCTCGCGGCAGGTACCACCGGACCCGAGGCCGAAGCGCTGCTGTCGGCGCACGGGTTCGAGCTGGGGCACTTCCCGCAGAGCTTCCGGTACGCGACCATCGGCGGTTTCGCCGCCGCCCGATCCTCCGGTCAGAACTCCGCGGGCAACGGGCGTTTCGACGCGATGGTGACGGGGATCCGCGTCGCGACGCCGACGGGAGACCTCGACCTCGGCCGCGCGCCGGGATCGGCGGCGGGGCCCGATCTCCTCCGCCTCTTCCTGGGTTCCGAGGGGATCTTCGGCGTGATCACGGAGGTCCGCGTCCGCGTGCACCCGGTACCGACGGTGCGGATCTTCGAGTCGTGGACCTTTCCCGATTTCGATCGCGGGGCCGATGCGCTCCGCCGGGTCGTCCAGCAGGGGGCCGGCCCCACGGTCATCCGGCTCTCGGATGAAGCCGAGACCGCTGTGAGCCTCGCCCAGGTCGGCCGGATCGGGAAGGCTCTCGCGAAGGGGGCGAGCGTCGTGACGGTGTTCGAGGGCGACGACGCCGCAGCGCGCCGGGACCGGACCGCGGAGATCCTCGCCGAGGTCGGCGGCCGGTCCGCGGGCACCGGCGACGCGGAGGAATGGGCGGCGGGACGCTTCGACGGTCCGTATCTGCGCGATGCTCTGCTCGACGCCGGGGTGTTCTGCGAGACGCTGGAGACCGCGACCACCTGGTCGAACCTGCGCACTCTGAAGGAAGCGGTCGAGGGGGCGCTGCGGGACGGCTTCGACGCGGCGGACGCCCGCTCGTACGTCATGTGTCACGTCTCCCACGTGTACCCGACCGGCGCGTCCCTCTACTTCACGGTGCTCGCCGGGCTGCGACAGGATCCGCTCGGCGCCTGGACCGTCGTGAAGGGCAGGGTGAACGACGCGATCCTCGCGAACGGCGGGACGATCAGCCACCATCACGCCGTGGGTCGCGATCACGCCCCCTGGCTCGCGCAGGAGATCGGGGACACCGGAGTGCGGATCCTCACGGCCGTGAAGCGGGAGCTCGATCCTCGCGGCATCATGAACCCGGGCGCCGTCCTCGCCGATGTCCCGATCGGGACGACCGTCTGACATGGGGCACATAGCGGTGCTGTCGAACCCGCTGTCCGGCAAGGGCCGCGGGCAGCGGGTCGCGGACGACGCGCTCGCTCACCTCCGACGGTGCGGCGCGGACGTGCGCGTGTACGCCGGGCGTTCTGCTGCCGACACGAGGCGGCTGGCCGCGGTGGCCCTGGACGCGGCACCGGACGGTCTCGTCGTGGTCGGCGGCGACGGCACCCTCTCGGGCATCCTCGAACTCGTGTGCGCCGCGGGCATCCCGGTCACGGTGGTCCCCGCCGGGACCGGGAACGATCTGGCGCGCGCGCTCGGGCTGCCGCGCGCGGACGTGGCGGAGGCGGTCGAGCTCGCGCTGACCGGCGTGCCCCGCGCCATCGACATCGGCGAGGTGCGGACGTCGACGGGCACTTCCCTCTTCCTCACCGTGGCGGCTCTGGGGTTCGACGCCCGGGTGAGCGATCGCACCAACCGCCTCCGCTGGCCCTCCGGCGCGCTGCGGTACTACCTCGCGCTGCTGATCGAGCTCATCCGGCTGCGTCCCCTCGATTTCACGATCCGTGCCGATGACGGCCCGGTGACCCCGGCCCGCGGCATCCTCGTGGCGGTCGGGAACACGGCCAGCTACGGCGGGGGGATGCCGGTCTGCGTGGGGGCGGCCCCGGACGACGGCGCCCTCGACGTCGTCGCCGTGGGGCCCCTGGGCCGCCTCCGGCTGGTGCGCCTGTTCCCACTCCTCCTGCGCGGGACGCACCTGGCGCGCCGGGAGGTGCGGCACGTCCGGGCCCGCACGGTCACCGTCGCCGCCCCGGGGCTTGTGGCCTACGCGGACGGCGAGCGCGTGGGGGAGGATTCCTGCACCATCTCGATCCGCGCGGGGGCACTGACCGTCATGACCCGGGCGGAGCGGAGGGACACGCATGTTCGATGAGGACGTCGTCATCGTCGGGTCGGGGTTCGGCGGATCCGTCGCGGCGCTCCGACTCACGGAGAAGGGCTACCGCGTCCGCGTATTCGAGGCCGGGCGGCGCTTCGCCGACGAGGACTTCGCGAAGACCAGCTGGGACGTGCGTCGCTATCTCTGGGCCCCGGCGCTCGGGTGCTTCGGGGTGCAGCGCATCCATCGGCTGCCGCACGTCATGATCCTCGCCGGCGCGGGCGTCGGCGGCGGGTCGCTCAACTACGCGAACACGCTCTACGAACCGGGCGCGGCGTTCTTCTCCGACCCCCAATGGGCGTCGATCCGAGACTGGCGCGCGGCACTGGCACCGCACTATGCCACGGCCAGGCGCATGCTCGGTGTGGTGGAGCGCTACCCGCACGAGGGTCCGGTGGAGCGGATCATGGCCGGAGCCGCGGAGGACCTCGGGGTGGGCGCGACTTTTCGCCGAGCTCCGGTCGGCGTGTGGTTCGGTGAACCCGGGAAGCGGGTCGCCGATCCGTTCTTCGGGGGCGAGGGTCCGGATCGCACGGGATGCACGCTCTGCGGTAACTGCATGGTCGGCTGCCGCGTCGGTGCCAAGAACACCCTGGTGAAGAACTACCTCGCCCTCGCCGAGCGCCGCGGAGCGGTCATCGAGCCGCTGCGCACCGTCACCGAGGTGAGGGAGCTGTCGGACGGCGGCTTCTCCGTCACGACGCGGCGCAGCGGGGCCTGGTTCCGCCGGCGGGAGCAGACCGTCACCGCACGAGAGGTCGTGCTGGCCGCGGGGACCTGGGGCACGCAACAGCTCCTGCACCGGATGAAGGACGCCGGAGCGCTGCCACGGATCTCCGACGCCGTGGGCCGGCTCACGCGGACCAACTCGGAGGCCCTGGACGGGGCCGTCGCCGTCCGAGTGCCCGAGGGGGTGGAACTGGCGCGCGGCGTGGCGATCACGACCTCATTCCACGTGGACGAGCGCACCCACGTCGAGAACGTCCGCTACGGTCCGGGATCGAACCTGATGGGCGCTCTCGCCACCGTGCTGGTCCCGGGTGACCGCGCCCTGCCGGGTCGCCTGGTCGCGCTCGCGGGGCAGGTGCTGCGCCGTCCCGCGCGGGCCCTGCGCCTCGCCTCTCTCCGACGCTGGAGCGAGCGGGGGATCATCGCGCTCGTCATGCAGACCGCCGACAACTCGCTCACGCTGTCGCTGCGGCGGCGCTTCGGGCGCGTGCAGCTCACGAGCGCCCAGGGGCACGGCGCACCGAACCCCAGCCACCTCCCCGAGGCGCATCGCGCCGCCCGTGCCATCGCCGCCCGGCTGCAGCGCGAGGGCGGGGTGCCCACCGAAGCGCGCGGCTCCTGGCCGGAGGTCTTCGGGATCCCGCTCACCGCGCACTTCCTCGGCGGGGCGGTCATCTCCGCTTCGCCGGAGCACGGCGTCGTGGACGAGTATCAGCGCGTCTGGGGACACCCCGGACTGCATGTCGTCGACGGGGCCGCCGTGCCCGCCAATCCGGGGGTGAACCCGTCCCTGACCATCACCGCCCTCGCGGAGCACGCCCTGTCGCACTGGCCACGACGCGGGGAGCCGGATCCCCGGCCGACGCCGGGGACGACACAGGGGGCCACGCCTTCGGCGCGACCCCCTGCGGAGATGTGATCAGCGGCTCTCGATACCGCGGATCTGCGGCGTGTGGAACGAGCCGCCGAACGCGCGCTCGGACGCCCCCTCGCGGTCGAGGTACGGCGACGCCCCACCATCGATGAACGGCCAGCCCGCGCCCAGGATGAGGCACAGATCGATGTCCTCGACCTCCGGGACCACACCCTCGTCGAGCATCCGCTTGATCTCGGTCGCGAGCCCGTCCTGTACGCGCTGCAGGATCGTGGCGGCGGACGCCGGGCTCTTGCCGACCGCCGGAGCGAGGACCTTCTCGGCCCGCTTCGTCCAGCCGACCACCCGGCCGCCCTTGTCCTTCTCCACGACCTGGTCGAGCTCGGCCAGGGCGTGGAAGTTCTCGTTGGCGTAGAACCGGTCGGGGAACGCGCGCACCATCGTGTCCTGCACGTGCGCGGCGACCTTCCAGCCGACGAGGTCGATGAGCTGGAAGGGACCCATCGGCAGGCCGAGCGGCGCGAACGCCTTCTCGACGTCAGCGATCGGGGTGCCCTCGTAGACGGCGCGCGCCGCCTCGCCCATGACCTTCGCGAGCAGACGGTTCACCACGAAGCCCGGGGCGTCGGCGGTGAGCACCGCGTTCTTGCCGAGGTTCTTGGCGACGACGAACGCGGTCGACAGTGCTGTGTCCGCCGTCGCCGGCGTCTTCACGATCTCGATCAGCGGCATGACCGCGACCGGGTTGAAGAAGTGGAAGCCGACGAGCCGCTCCGGGTGGGCCAGCTTCGCGCCGATCTCCTCGACCGACAGCGACGAGGTGTTGGTGGCGAGCACCGCGTCCTCCGCGATGATCTTCTCGATCTCGCCGAAGACCTGCTGCTTGACGCCGACCTCTTCGAAGACCGCCTCGATGACGAAGTCGCAGTCCGCGTAGAGGCTCTTGTCGGTCGTGCCGGTGACGAGGCCGCGCAGCTTGTTCGCGGTGTCCGCGTCCACCCGGCCCTTGGTCTCCAGCTTGCCGATCTCCTCGTGGATGTAGGCGACACCCTTGTCGACGCGCGCCTGGTCGAGGTCGGTGATGAGCACCGGCACCTGGAGCTTGCGCACGAACAGCAGCGCGAACTGGCTGGCCATGAGGCCCGCACCGATAATGCCGACCTTGGTGACCTTCTTCGCCAGCTCCTTGTCGGGGGCGCCGACCGGACGCTTCGCGCGCTTCTGCACGAGGTCGAACGCGTACATCGAGGCCGCGAACTGATCGCCGGTCACGAGTTCCGCCAGCGCCTCGTCTTCGCGGGCGAAGCCCTCCGCCTTGGTGCCGCTCTTCGCCTTGTCGAGCAGTTCGAGGGCGGCGTACGGCGACTTCGGCACGGTGCCGATCTTCGACTCCAGCATGCCGCGGGCCATCTTGATGGCGATCGGCCACTTGGTGAGGCGCTCGATCTTGCCGGGCTCGTTCTTGCGCACGACCTTCTTGCCGCCGAGGACCGCGTCCGCCCAGGCGAGAGAGTTCTCCAGGTAGGTCGCGGCAGGGAAGATAGCGTCGAAGATGCCGAGGTCGAAGGCCTGCTGGGGCTTCAGCATGCGGTTCTGCTTGAGCGGGTTGGAGATGACCACCTCGAGGGCGTTCTCGATGCCGATGAGGTTCGGCAGCAGGTAGGCGCCGCCCCACCCGGGGATGATGCCGAGGAAGACCTCGGGGAGCGCCACGGCCGCGGCCGAGGCGTCGACCGTGCGGTACGTGGAGTTCAGGGCGATCTCCAGCCCACCGCCCAGCGCCAGGCCGTTCACGAACGCGAACGACGGCACGCCGAGCTCGCTCAGCTTCCCGAGCACCTTGTGTCCGAGCTGGGCGATCAGACGCGCGTTGTCGCGCGATCCGACCTTGCTGATGTCCGAGAGGTCGGCGCCGGCGGCCATGATGTACTGCTTGCCGGTGATGCCGACCGCCTGGATCTCGCCGGCCACCGCGCGGGCCTTGAGTCCGTCCAGCGTCGCGCCGAGCTCGGTGAGGGTGGCCGGGCCCAGGGTGTTCGGGCGGGTGTGGTCACGACCGTTGTCCAGCGTGATCAGGGCGAGGACCTTGCCCGAGGCGAGGCGGATGTCGCGCACGGGGGAGTGCGTGACGACCTCTCCCTCGGTGAGCGCCTGGATGGGCGAGAAGTCGACGTCGTCGTAGCTCACTTCTTCTTCTTTCCGTCGTAGTGCGGGTTCTCCCAGATGACCGAGCCGCCCTGGCCGAGACCGACGCACATCGCCGTCAGGCCGTAGCGCACGTCGGGGCGCTCCGCGAACTGCGCCGCGAGCTGGATCATGAGCCGGACGCCAGAGGCGGCCAGCGGGTGGCCGACGGCGATCGCGCCGCCCCACGGGTTCACCCGGGGGTCGTCGTCGTCGATGCCGAAGTGGTCGAGGAGGGAGATCACCTGGATGGCGAACGCCTCGTTGAGCTCGAAGAGTCCGATGTCGGAGATGTCGAGGCCGGCCTTCTTGAGCGCCTTCTCGGTCGACGGGATCGGGCCGATGCCCATGATCTCCGGCTGCACGCCGGCGAAGGCGAACGAGACCATCCGCATCTTCGGCGCGAGGCCGAGCTCCTTGACGGCGCTGCCGCCGGCGAGCAGCGACATCGTCGCGCCGTCGGTGAGCGGCGAAGACGTCCCGGCGGTGACGCGGCCGTGCGGACGGAACGGCGTCTTGAGACCGGCGAGGTCCTCCATCGTGGTCTGCGGACGGCGGCCCTCGTCCTCGGTGGCCAGGCCCCAGGCGCCGTCGGCGCCCTTGATCGCGACCGGCACGAGATCCGGCTGGATCTTGCCGGCGTCATAGGCGGCCTGCACCTTCTGCTGGCTGCGCATGCCGTAGCGGTCGGAGCGCTCCTTGGTGAGGTGCGGGAAGCGGTCGAAGATGCGCTCCGCGGTGACGCCCATGTTGAGGGCGCCGGGGTCGACCATCTTCTCCGCCACGAAACGCGGGTTGGGGTCGGCGTTCGCGCCGATCGGGTGGTGCCCCATGTGCTCGACGCCGCCCGCGAGGGCGAGGTCGTACATGCCCACGCCAATCGAGGCGCCCATGGTCGTCACGCTCGTCATCGCGCCGGCGCACATGCGCTCGACCGCGAGTCCGGGGACGGTCTGGGGGAGTCCGGCGAGGATCGCCACCGACCGCCCGAGGGTGAGCCCCTGGTCGCCGGTCTGGCTCGTCGCGGCGATGGCGACATCGTCGATGCGGTCCGCCGGCACGGCCGCGTTGCGCTCCATCAGGCCGATGGTCGCCTTGACGGCGAGGTCATCCGCGCGGGTGTTCCAGTACATGCCCTTTTCGCCGGCGCGCCCGAAGGGGGTGCGCACTCCATCGACGAAGAAGACGTCCGAGATCTCGGCCACTCTGCCTCCAAGTTAGTGCGGTGGCCTCAGTCTATGAACGGCCGGAAACCGGGAGGAATCGGTTGGATCGAACCTACGAAGCGGTCGCGGACGTGGTGTCGGGCGATTGCGTCGCCTCTACAAAGGCGTCGGCGATCTTCTGTGCAGTCTGTTCAACCTGCCAGGGGCGGGCTCCGAGCGCGGAGAGCGCGGCACCGATCCCTTCCGCCGTGGCGTCCGGGCCGTCCCACGCGACCCGGCGCAGGTACTCGGGCGTGAGGAGGTTCTCGGTGGGCATGCCCAGCTCCTCCGCGACCGCCTCGACGGCGGGACGGGCGGCCTTCAGGCGGGCGTCCGCCTCCGGGTTGCGGTCGCCCCAGGCGCGGGGCGGCGGGAGCGCGTCGCTCGGCACACGCTCGCGCGGCAGCGTCTCGGCGGCACGGCCGTCGACGATCGCCTGCCACCAGCGGTCGAGCTGGGTGCGGCTCGCGCGGCCCTGGAACTCCTTGACTCCGGCGAGAGCCTGCTTGGAGGCGGGGTTGGCGAGGACCGCAGCGACGAGAGAGCGGTCGGGAACGAGACGGCCGGGGGAGATGTCCTGCTGCTGCGCGTACATCTCCCGTGCCTCCCACAGGGCGCGGGCGACGGCGAGATTGCGGGCACCGCGCACCTGGTGGAGACCGCTCAGCCGCCGCCAGGGGTCTTCGCGCGGGGCCTTCGGGGCTCGGGCCAGGGTGGCGGCGAACTCTTGGGCAGCGAAGGCGGTCTTGCCCTGCTCCTCGAGCTCGGCGACGAGGGCGTCGCGGACGTCGACGAGGTGCAGCACGTCCAGCGCGGCATAGTCCAACCAGGAGTCGGGCAGCGGCCGGGTCGACCAGTCGGCCGCCGAGTGCTCCTTCTTCAGGGTGATGCCGAGCGTGTCCTCGACGACGGCGGCCAGACCCACCCGGTCGTGACCGAGCAGGCGGGACGCGAGCTCGGTGTCGAAGATCTCCGTCGGCTCCAGGTGCAGCTCGCGCAGCGACGGGAGGTCCTGGCTGGCGGCGTGGAGCACCCACTCGACGTCACCGATGGCCTCCTGCAGGGGAGCGAAGTCACCGATTGCGGGCGGGTCGAACAGGAACACCCCGGCCTCGCGCCGGAACACCTGCACCAGATAGGCCCGCTGCGAGTAGCGGAAGCCGGACGCCCGCTCGACATCGACGGCGACCGGGCCGGTGCCTGCGGCGAGCGCAGCGCAGGCGGCGCGGAACTCCTCGGTTTCGGAGATCACGGAGTATTCAGTCACGTACAGCCTTTCGCGCGCCGATCACGGCGATGCCCTCGGAACCCGGCGGAAGCCCCGCCAGCATTCCGACCAGCTCGGCCCATGCTTCGACGTGCGGTCGGAACGGGCCCTCCGGAGTCCAGGACGCCCGCAATTCTATCTGTGCGCCATCGCCCTCGTCGGCGAGGCCGCCGAATCCCTTCGACAGCGTCTTCGTCGACGTGCCCGACGGGGAGTGGTAGATCGCGTCCCGGGAATCCAGCGCGTCCACGAGCCACGACCAGGTGACGTCGGCGAGCAGGGGGTCGGTGCCGATCTCGGTCTCGAGTGGCGCCTGGGCGAAGATCACGATGCGCCAGGCGCCGCCCCAGGCATCCGGCTCGTGCGGGTCGTGCAGCAGGATGAACCGTCCGGTCCCGTACACGGAGTCGCCGTCCTCGCCCGGGCGGACGTCGGCGGACAGAGCGATCGCGAAGGGGGCCAGATTCTGCGGCGTGGGGATCTCACGGACCGCGATGTCGTCGCGGAACGCGGTCGCGCGCAGTTCGGCGACGGCGGCGTCGAAGGGCGTCCCGGCCTCGGGGTGTGCGGTCACGGCAACAGGCTAGAGTCGGAAGGCGATGAAGAGTCTCAGGCACGCCGTTGCGATCGTTGTCCCCGCGCTCCTCGCTGTGGGCGCTGCCGTCGGGGTCCTCGTGATCGCGGTGGCGCGCCGGGTCGTCATCCCATTGCGCAGTCGCATTCAGGACACGGAGATCCTCGCGATCGACACCGGCGCCCAGACGATCGAGCTCCGCCGCACCCTCGACACCGAGCTGCCGGGGCGGTACGGCCTCTTCACCACGGGCACCTACGGCTACGTCAAGCTCGGCGCGGTGCTCAGCGCGGACAGCACGACCGTGCGGCGCAAGCTCCTCACGAAGATCGAACCCGGAGCCCGGGTGGACCGCGGAGCATCGTTCAGCGGAAGCTACTACACGTCGCCGAGCGAGCTGCACCTGCGCTGGGAGAACGTGCTCATCGGCTCTCCGGCCGGACCGTGCCCCGCGTGGTTCTTCCCCGGGGAATCCTCGACCTGGGTCATCCAGGTGCACGGTCGCGGCACCACGCGGGCGGAATGCCTCCGTGCCGTGCCGGTGCTGCACGCGGCCGGGCTGCCCACGCTCGTCGTGTCCTACCGCAACGACGGCGAGGCGCCGCGCACGCGAGCGGGCGCCTATGCCCTCGGCGCGTCGGAGTGGCGGGACGTGGACGCCGGGATCGCCTACGCGCTGCGTCACGGCGCGGAGCGCGTCGTGCTGATGGGCTGGTCCATGGGCGGGGCGGTGTCGTTGCAGGCTGCGGTCAACTCTGGCCACCGCGATCGCATCGCGGGCATCATCCTCGAGTCGCCGGTCGTGGACTGGCGCACCGTGCTGCGCTTCCAGGCCCGGGTCGCCCGGGTCCGCGAACCTCTGCCCGCCCTCGCGATGGGGGCGCTGCAGCTGCCGCTCACGGCGAAGCTCAGCGGTGCGGACGAGCCCATCCTGTTCGACCGCCTGGACATGGTCGCGCGGGCCGACGAGCTGCAGGCGCCGATCCTCATCCTGCACAGCGACGACGACGGCTTCGTCCCCGCGGACGCCTCGCACGCCCTGCAGGAGGCGCGGCCGGACCTCGTGACCATGCCGCGCTTCACCGTCGCCCGGCACACCAAGCTCTGGAACTACGACGAGAAGGGCTGGACCACGGCCATCACGGAGTGGCTCGCGGCACAGGGGCTCAGCGCTTCTGCCTGACCTGGTTCTTGGCCCGCATCAGCATGCCGGTCATGCCGCCGATCCGCAGCGGTGACACGGCCTTGGTGAGCCCGATCGACTGCGGGTAGTCCTCGGGGATCGCCAGGACCTCGTCCGCCGTCAGTCCGGTGAGGCCCTGCACGAGGATGCTCGCGAACCCCCGGGTCGTCGGCGCCTCTTCCGGAGCCGTGGCGTGCATGGTCACAACGTCGTCGTGGACCTCGACGAAGATGTAGACCGGCGATTGGCATTCCGCGACGCGCTCGCACATCTCCGGATGCGCCGCCACCTCGTCGGAGACGGCAGGCAGCTCGTCGGCGTACTCCAGGAGCAGCAGCAGACGGTCCGATTCCGGGGTCTCCAGGAATCCGTCGCGGATCTCGGCGAGGGTCTCGGGCAGGGTGGAGGCGTTCATCCCCGCCATTCTCCCACCTCAGACAGTGCCGGGCTCCGTGCCCGTAACGATCGGGACGCGCACGGCACTGCCCCACTCCGTCCACGAGCCGTCGTAGTTGCGGACGTTCTCGAAGCCGAGGAGGTGCTTCAGCACGAACCAGGTGTGGCTCGAGCGCTCCCCGATGCGGCAGTAGGCCACGACGTCGTCGCCGTCCTGCAGCCCGGCGCCGTCACGGTAGATGGCGTCGAGTTCTGCGCGACTCTTGAAGCCGCCATCCTCGGCGACGGCCTTCGCCCACGGCACGCTCTGCGCGGTGGGGATGTGGCCGGCCCGCAGCGTCCCCTCCTCCGGGTAAGCGGGAGCGGTGGTCCGCTCGCCGCTGTACTCCTCCGGCGAGCGCACGTCGATGAGCGGGGCGCCGAGGTGGGCGAGCACGTCCTCCTTGTATGCGCGGATGACCGTGTCGTCGCGCTCCACCACCGGGTACTCCGTGGCGGGGCGGTTCGTCGCCTCGCGGGTGAGCTCGCGGCCCTCCGCGATCCAGCGGTCACGACCGCCGTCGAGCAGACGGACGTCCTCGTGGCCGAAGAGCGAGAACACCCACAGCGCGTACGCCGCCCACCAGTTGTTCTTGTCGCCGTAGATGACCACCGTGTCGTCGCGGGCGATGCCCTTGCGGCTCAGCAGCTCGGCGAAGCCCTCGCCGTCGACGTAGTCCCGCACCACCGGGTCGTTGAGCTCGGTGTGCCAGTCCACCTTCACCGCTCCGGGGATATGGCCCGTCTCGTAGAGGAGGACGTCCTCGTCCGACTCGACGACGACGAGGCCGGGCTCTCCCAGGTGGGCGGCGAGCCACTCGGTCGTCACCAGGCGGCCGGGTTCGGCGTACTCGGCGAACTTGGGGGAGGAGGAGTCGAACTCGATGGCCATGGGGTCTCCGTAGCGGTGAGCGGGCGAGCGGGCGGTACGGACGGCGTAGTGTGGATCCGTCCCTTCGACGATAGATCCTCCGCGCGCCCCCGGGACCCGATCCGTAAGACTTCGACACAGGCCGTTGCCTGATTCAGGACCGTGATGACCGACCCGACCACCCGCACCGGAACCGTCCACCTCACCGAGCGCACGCCGACGGTCAGCGGACCCGAGATGCTCGCGAGCCTGGTGCCGCCGCCGCAGTTCGACGACGCCACGTTCGACAGCTACCGTGCGGACCCCGCCTACCCGTCGCAGGAGGAGGCCAAGCAGACGCTGCTCCGGTTCGCCGGACGCGGCGCCCCCGTCAAGCGGGGCGGCCTGTTCAGCAGGGCGAAGAAGGAGCCCGAGCTGAAGCCCGGGGTCTACCTCGACGGCGGTTTCGGCGTGGGCAAGACCCACCTGCTCGCGTCGATCTACCACGCGATGCCCGCGCGCCGGAAGTACTTCGGCTCGTTCATCGAGTACACCGCCCTGGTGGGTGCCCTCGGCTACAAGAACACCGTCGACCTCCTGAAGGGCGCCGATCTGCTCTGCATCGACGAGTTCGAGCTCGACGACCCGGGCGACACCATGGTCATGACGCGTCTGCTCGGTGAGCTCGTGCCCACCGGGACCCGGCTCGCGGCGACCTCCAACACGCCGCCGAACGCGCTCGGCGAGGGGCGTTTCGCCGCGCAGGACTTCCTCCGCGAGATCCACGCGATGTCGGACAGCTTCCAGACCCTGCGCATCGACGGCGTCGACTTCCGGCAGCGCGCGATCGACGGTCACGCCGTGGCGCTGGACGACGCGGCGTACGGCGCCGCAGTGGAGAGGGCAACGGCGGACGGCGCCGTGTCGGACGACGCGTTCGACGACCTCATCCGGCACCTGGCGCAGGTGCACCCCTCGCGCTACATCCGGCTCATCGACGGCCTGCACCGGGTGGGGCTGCGGGGCGTGCGTCAGCTCACCGACCAGTCCGAGGCCCTGCGGTTCGTCGCCTTCGTCGACCGCGTCTACGATGCCCAGATCCCGATCCTCGCGACGGGCCTCGGGCTCGACGCCGTGTTCTCCGACGAGATGCTCGCCGGCGGCTACCGCAAGAAGTACCTGCGCGCCATCTCCCGGCTCAACGCGCTCACGCATTCTGCGTAAGCCCGCAGGCCCGCGTAACGCGATGTTCACACGCGGAGCCGGGCTGTAACCGCGGGGAAACAAACCTCACGCATGGGCGAAATCGCCCGTGGTCACACTGAAGCTCTCAACTACTTCGGATGTGAGGTTTTCCTATGGATGCTCCCGGCAACATCTCGTGGGCGATCACCGCGACGGCACTGGTGCTGCTCATGACGCCCGGCGTCGCGTTCTTCTACGGCGGTCTCGTCAAGGCGAAGAGCGTCGTCAGCATGATGATGATGAGCTTCGGCTCGATCGGACTCGTCGCCGTGCTGTGGATTCTCTTCGGCTTCTCGATGAGCGCCGTCGACAGCCCGACGGCTTTCGCGGGCAACCCCTTCGCGGACATCGGCCTGTCCAGCCTCGCCTCGGGTGAGGGGTCGAACGTCGCCCTCCTCAGCGTCGCGTACGGCGCCACCTTCGCGATCATCACCGTCGCCCTCATCTCCGGGGCGATCGCCGATCGGGCGAAGTTCGGCAGCTGGCTGATCTTCGCGGGCGTGTTCGCCACGGTCGGCTACTTCCCGGTCGCCGCCTGGGTCTGGGGTGGTGGCTGGATCATGAACCTCGGGACGACCCTGTTCGGCGAGGACAGCGGCATCGGCGTGATCGACTACGCCGGCGGTACCGCGGTGCACATCAACGCGGGCGCCGCGGCGCTGGCCCTCGCCCTGGTGCTGGGCAAGCGCATCGGGTTCCAGAAGGGCATCCTCAAGCCGCATAACGTACCGCTGACGCTGCTGGGCGCCGCCCTGCTGTGGTTCGGCTGGTTCGGCTTCAACGCCGGTGCGGAGTGGCTCGCCGAGGACATGGGCGGCGTCGGACTCATCGGCCTGAACACCCTGGGCGCGACCGCGGCCGCGATCCTCGGCTGGATCCTCATCGAGCGCATCAAGGACGGCAAGCCCACCTCGGTCGGCGCCGCGTCCGGCGCGGTGGCGGGTCTCGTGGCGATCACCCCGGCGTGCGCCAACCTCACCCCGGGATGGTCCCTCCTGCTCGGAGCGGTCGCCGGCATCGTCTGCGCCCTCGCCGTGGAGCTGAAGTTCCGCCTCGGGTTCGACGACTCGCTCGACGTTGTCGGCATCCACCTCGTCGGCGGCCTCATCGGCACCGTGTACCTCGGCTTCTTCGCCACCGGCACCGGCCTGTTCGTCGGCGGCGACGCCCGCCAGCTCGCCGTCCAGGTGATCGCCGCGGCCGGCGTGCTGATCTACTCCTTCGTGGTCGCCTGGGTGATCGGCTTCGTGATCCAGAAGACGATCGGATTCCGCATCACGAACGAGGACGAGATCGCCGGTGTCGACCAGGTCGTCCACGGCGAGGAGGGCTACGCTCTCGCGAACGCGTGACGACGGTTAGGGTGACCGTGTGGGGCACGACCAGCAACGGCATCCTGAAGACACTGACGGACCTCCTGCGCCGAGCAGTGGGCTCCTCCCGGGCGTCGCGGACCTCTCCCGGTCCGCGGCGCCCGGACGCGCGTCTGCGGACGGCCGAGGAACGCGAGCGGCGGTCCGGTACCGTGGTGGACTCCGGGGCGGAGCCGGGGAGAACGCGCGGCACCGAGACCGTGCGGCTCGATGCCGGGCGCATGCCGGCCGTCCGCGTGGCCTACGCTCCGCAGCGGGACGGCGCCCCGGATGCGGGCGAGGTCGTCTGGACCTGGGTGCCGTACGAGGAGAACGACGGCCGGGGCAAGGACCGACCGGTGCTGGTGATCGGACGGCAGTCGTCCGAGCGGGTGTACGCGGTGCGGATGACCAGCAGGCCGCATGACGGCGACCGAGACTACCTCTCGATCGGGAGCGGGGAGTGGGACGGGCAGGGCCGCGAGTCGTGGGTCGACATCGAACAGCTCTACAGCGTCCACGAGCGTGGTCTCCGCCGGGAGGCGGCGGCCCTGGATCGTACCCGGTACGCACGAGTAGCGGCGGCGCTCCAGCGGCGATACGGGTGGGCGCAGAGCTGAGACCGGCGCCGGTTCCCATCCGATCGACGCGGGGCTCCGAACCTTCCTGTGAGTCGCCGCCGGCGGCACCCAAGGAGGAATCATGCGTTTCATCCCGACCAAGGTCCATGGAGTTCTCGACTACGTCGTCGGGATCGCTCTGATCGCCGCGCCCTGGCTCTTCGGCTTCGCCGGCATGGGTGGAGCCCCCGTCGTCATCCCGATCGTGCTCGGCATCGGCCTCATCGTCTACAGCCTCTTCACGAAGTACGAGTGGGGTCCGTTCGGTCTGATCCCCATGCCCGTGCACCTCGTCTTCGACATCGTCGCGAGCCTCTTCCTCGCCCTGTCGCCGTGGCTGTTCGGCTTCGCGGACGAGGCGCTGAACGTCTGGCTCCCGCACGTCGTCGTCGGTGCCGCCGTCATCGTCGTCGTGCTGTTCTCCCAGCCGCAGCCGCAGAGCACGCGCGGACGGGCGGCGACCGCCTGACGCGGGACAAGACGAAGGGGCGACCGGATCCGATCCGGCCGCCCCTTCGTCATGAGGGCTACTCCTCGGCGTCGGCCTCGGCCTGATGCTCCTGCTGCTGCTCGGTGTCGACCTGGGCGGGAGGCAGGTCCTGGAGGAACTGGCGGTCGCTGTTCGGGTCGCCGCTCCCGTCGCCGGCGAGCGGATCCTGCGCGCTGACGTCGTCGGCGGGGATGTTCTCTCGTCCGTTCATGTCCTGTCCTCTCACGCGGGGCGCCGGGTGCGCCCGTTCGCAGGCGAGTCTGCCCGCCCTCGGCGGAGGACGGGATCCCCTGGTGCGATCGGACGCGCAGTGATAGGCGCGATCAGCCCCGGAGAGCGGCGCTGATCCAGCGGGCGTACTGGTGCCAGGGGTCGCCGCCCTGTTGCAGGACCGCGATGTGCGCGCGGATCTCAGGCGTCAGCGTGAACCACTCGCCGCCTTCGCGCGCAGAGGCGAACTCGCGGTGACGCTGCTGTTCGCGCACCCGGTCGCCCTGTTCGAAGGCGAGGAGCTCGTCGTGACGGATGCTCGCCAGGCGGCGCCGCGGCTGCCTGCTCGTGCCGATCTTCACCCTGCGGTCGTAACGGAGGTAGTACACGACGTCGATCCGCGGGAACGGCAGGTCGGGGTCGGGGGAGTCCCCGTAGCGCCAGTCGCAGAGCGCGCAGTGCCAGGCGTCGTCCGTCCGCAGCCCGGCGAGACCGCCGCACAGCGGGCAGGGTCCGGGGAGAAGGCGGGGTTTCGGCACCGGAGCAGCGTACGTCGTCCCTCGGACATCGCCGCCATCTGGCAGCAGCCGGCGCTCCTGTCAACCACTGCCGCGGAGCGTCGTCCCTTGCCAGACTCGGCCTATGGTCTTCATCGGATTCCACGCCTCCCACGAGCAGATCCCGCCCAGCGCCTTGCTCGATGCGGTCGTCAGCGCGGAGTGGGCGGGCTTCGACGGGGCGATGTGCTCCGATCACCTGGCCCCGTGGCTGCCGGAGCAGGGGGAGTCGGGGTTCGCGTTCAGCTGGATCGCCGCGGCGCTCGCCCGCACCCGCTTCCCGATCGGCATGGTCAACGCGCCGGGACAGCGATATCATCCGGCGATCGTCGCGCAGGCCTTCGGGACGCTGGAGGAGATGTTCCCCGGGCGGTTCTGGGCCGCGCTCGGCAGCGGGGAAGCCATGAACGAGCACGTGACCGGCGACGTCTGGCCCGCCAAGGACGTCCGGAACGCGCGGTTGCGCGAGAGCGTGGACGTGATCCGCCGGCTGCTGGCCGGAGAGGAGGTCGACCATGACGGTCTCGTGCGCGTGCACCGCGCGCGGATCTGGACCCGGCCGGCGCAGCCGCCACCCCTCTTCGCCACCGCGGTCAGCGCCGAGACCGCGGAGTGGGCGGCCGGGTGGGCGGACGGGCTCGCGACCGTCGCCCAGGAGCCGTCCGCGCTCCGGAGGGTGGTCGAGGCCTACCGCTCGGCCGGGGGACAGGGGCCGTGCATCCTGCAGACGCACGTGAGCTGGGGCGCCGACGACGCCGAGGCGTACGCGACCGCGAAGGAGCAGTGGCGGCAGGGAGTCGTCACCCCGCCGCTTGCGTGGAACATCGAGCAGCCGGAGGACTTCGACGCGGCGGTGGGCGAGGTCGACGAGGCGGGGCTGCGCGCGGCGGTCCTCGTGGATCATGACGCCCGTTCCCTCGCGGGACGACTGGCGGAGCTCGTCGGCGTCGGCTTCGACCGGATCTACCTGCACCACGTGGGCCGCGAGCAGACCGGGTTCCTGAAGGCGGCCGCGTCCGAGATCCTGCCCGCCCTGAGAGAGCGCACATGAAGATCACCGACACGAGCGACCTGTGGTGGAAGACGGCCGTCGTCTACTGCCTCGACGTGGAGACGTTCCTGGATGCGGACGGCGACGGCGTCGGCGACCTCCGCGGCCTCGCGCAGCGGATCGACTATCTGGCACAGCTGGGCGTGACGTGCCTGTGGCTCATGCCGTTCTACCCCTCTCCCGACCTCGACGACGGCTACGACGTCAGCGACTTCTACGGCGTGGACCCTCGCCTGGGCACCCACGGCGACCTCGTGGAGGTGATCCGCACCGCCCGCGACCGCGGCATCCGCGTGATCGTCGACCTCGTCGTCAACCACACCTCCGACCGTCACCCGTGGTTCCGCGCGGCGCTCCGGAGCGTCGACTCGCCCTATCGCGACTACTACGTGTGGCGGGACGATGCGCCGCCCAAGGGCCAGAAGAACACGGTGTTCCCCGGGCAGGCCGACGGGATCTGGACGAAGGACGACAAGTCCGGGCAGTGGTACCAGCACAGCTTCTACGAGCACCAGCCCGACCTCAACATCGCCAACCCCGTGGTCAGGGACGAGATCGCGAAGGTGATCGGATTCTGGCTGCAGCTCGGCGTCTCGGGTTTCCGGGTGGACGCCGTGCCGTTCCTCCTCGAGGTCCCGAAGACGGCCGACATCCCCGACCCGCACGAGCTGCTGCGGGATATGCGACGCTTCCTGCAGCGTCGGTCCAGCGAGGCGATCCTGCTCGGCGAGGTCAACCTGCCGTACGAGGAGCAGCGGGCGTACTTCGGGGGCGCGGACGGCGATGAGCTGACCATGCAGTTCGACTTCGTGGCGATGCAGGCGCTCTATCTGTCGCTCGCTCGCCGCGACCCCGCGCCGCTCATCGAAGCGCTCACGGCCCGCCCGGTTCTCGGACCGGAGGTGCAGTGGGCGAACTTCCTCCGAAACCACGACGAGCTCACCCTCGACAAGCTGACCGAGGCCGAGCGCCAGGAGGTCTTCGAGGCCTTCGCGCCGGACGAGAGGCAGCGAGTGTTCGGGCGCGGGATCACCCGACGGCTGCCGCCGATGCTGGAGGGCGATCCCCGGAGGATCCGGATGGCCTACAGCCTGCTCTTCACCCTCCCCGGGACGCCGGTGCTGTTCTACGGCGAGGAGATCGGGATGGGCGAGAATATCGCCATCGAGGGACGGCAGGCCGTTCGGACGCCGATGCAGTGGTCGGCGGATCGCAATGGCGGCTTCTCCGATGCGCGTCCCTCTCGCCTGGTCGCGCCGGTGCCGACGGACGGCTATGCCCCGGCGCACGTGAACGCCGTCGCGCAGCTCGAGGACCGGGGGTCGTTGCTGCACTTCATCCGCGATCTGACCGCGCGCTACCGGGTGTCTCCGGAGCTCGGGTGGGGGATGTTCCGCGTCATCGATCAGCCGCAGGACGCCCTGCTGGTGCACTCCCTGGAGGCCGATGTCGGGCTCACGATCGCCGTCCACAACTTCGCCGAACGGCCGGCGACGACGCGGTTCCGGCTGGGGGAGGAGCCCGCGGGTACGACCCTGGTCGACCTCCTCGACGCGCGGCGCGTGCCCCTCGAC
Source organism: Microbacterium sp. LCT-H2 (assembly GCF_001866135.1). Classification (GTDB taxonomy): domain Bacteria; phylum Actinomycetota; class Actinomycetes; order Actinomycetales; family Microbacteriaceae; genus Microbacterium. Next base: position 784,429 of record NZ_MODW01000002.1, on the reverse strand, counting down.
GACGACGGCGGGGTGGAGCTGGAGCTTCCCGCGTACGGCTATCGGTGGCTGCGGGTCTTGCGCCCGGGGGACGGCAGGGTCCTGTGACGATCCGGAAACACCGAAGGCCCCGGATGACCGGGGCCTTCGAAGGGATTCTGTGGGCGATACCGGACTCGAACCGATGACCTCTTCCGTGTGAAGGAAGCGCGCTACCAACTGCGCCAATCGCCCATACCCGTGGGGTACGTCAACCGATACTACCCGACCGGAAAGCGCTCGGATGACCAGTCCGGGAGACACGCGCGAGATTCGCCACGGGTTTGGCGGAGCGCGGATCATCGGCTAATGTTTCATAAGTGCCCGGGACAACCGGGAACGAAATGCGGATGTAGCGCAGTTGGTAGCGCACAACCTTGCCAAGGTTGGGGTCGCGAGTTCGAGTCTCGTCATCCGCTCGAGTGCAGTAGATCTTCTCGAAGATCGGCGGCACGTGGGGTCAATCCACACGGTGGCGTGGCCGAGCGGCTAGGCACCGGCCTGCAAAGCCGTTTACACGGGTTCGAATCCCGTCGCCACCTCACGGGAAAACTGAATAGCCCCAACGGGCGCGATTGGCGCAGCGGTAGCGCGCTTCCCTGACACGGAAGAGGTCACTGGTTCGATCCCAGTATCGCGCACCACCTGAAACCCCCGGTTCTGCCGGGGGTTTTTCTTCCCCGCACGCCGTTCCCCCCGCTCCTCCCTCGCGCAGGGTCGCAAATCCGCGCGCGGTCGCAGCCTCACGGCAGAGCTCTGCGACCTCGGTGCGAATCTGCGTTTCGGTGCCGCCGGGATCGAGTTCGAAGATGTGTTCGAATATCGGTATCCTGGACGAGGCCGGAGGAAGGAGCCGGTGTGGGGAACTCGGGTCACGCGCTCTCCGCGTACAATGACATGCGGTCGCAGCATCAGGCCATCGAGGCCGCCGCACGCCGCGGCCCCCTGCAGTCCCTGTCCGATCGCGAGCTCGCCCTGCGTGAGTCCGCCGTCACCGTCTATCCGCACGCGCTCCAGCGGCGGGTGCGGGCGTGGGTGCGGTTCGGCCCGGAGGCGATCCGCGTGGAGGCCAAGATCGTCCGCTCCACTCCGCTCGCGGCTGGCATCGAGTTCCGTGCCGGCGAGCGCACGTACCGCTGCTGGGTCTGGGGGAACGCCGTCCAGCCGGTGGAGGGGTGACTCCGAGAGTGGACACCACTCGCACGATCTGTTCGTTTCCCGTCCGCACATCGGCGTCTTCGGCCCCACGGGGTGGTGCCGATGACAGGGTGGACCGACATCACCACCTGCGATCGACGATCGCTCTTCCGTGGGACGAGATTTCGTGGCGATCACCTCAGGAGGGCGGACATGGGCAGGTTCATCTACGAAGGAAGCACCAAGGTCGAGGTCGAAGACCGCGCGCTGCGACATTTGCAGCTGGTGATGACGGCGAAGCTGCGGCGGGGCGAGCCCTTCCCGTACACCTGGAAGGAGGACGCCAGCATCGGGGGCGGACGGATCACCGTCTGGATCCATGCCGGGAGCTCCATGGTGTTCAAGTACGTGGGGAGCCGTCAGCCGGAGGTCAATCGGGCCTGGGTCGACGCGCTGGCGTACACCGCCAACTCGCCGAACGGCCTGTATCTCGTGCCGGAGCCGGCTGGCAGCGCCGTCACCAAGAATCTGGACGTGTCGTAGGCCACCGGGCCGCGACAGTCGGGACGCCCCCTCCGCGAGGCGAAGTGGAGGCGTCCCGACGTGGTGCAGCGAGGCTCAGACTCGCCGTCGCTGCGGCGCGGCGACGCGGACCCCTCTGAGCCCGCACCTCAGTCGAGCAGCGTCTCCCCGATGTAGCCGCCCTCCGCACAGCCCGGGGGCACGGCGAACACGGCGGATCCGATCGGGACGGTCCACTCGTTGAGCAGGTCGAGTTCGTCGAGCCGTTGCTGCATGGGGACGAACTGCCGCGCGACGTCGGCCTGGAACGCGGCGAAGAGCAGTCCGGACTCGGAGACGCCGTCTCCGGCCGGGCGCTCGTCGTAGTTGTACGCCCGGCGGAAGATGCGTTCCGTGCCGTCACCGCGAGCGCGCCGGATGTGCGCGAACGCCGGGATGACGGGGAACCCGATGGCCGTCGTCGCGTCGAAGTCCGGCTCGTCGAACTCCGACGTCCCCGTGAGCGGCGCACCGTCGCGGAGCGTCCGCCCCACCGAGGCCTCACGGCCTCCGCGATCCAGGCGGTCCCACGCGTCGAGGTCCATGCGGATGCGGCGGAGGACCATGCCCGTGCCGCCGGCCAGCCAGCCGTCATCGCTCCAGACCACCCGGTCGAAGTCGTCGGTTCCCGGCTGCGGGTTGCTCGTCCCGTCGACCTGCCCGAAGAGGTTGCGCATGGTCGTCCCCGGTCGCTCGGTGCCGTGCGCGCGGCGGAAGCCCTGCTGGATCCACCGGACGGTCGCGAAGCCGCGCGCGTCCTTCAGGAGCATGCGCTGCGCGTGCGCGACCGTCAGGGGATCGTCGGCGGCGAGCTGGAGGAGCAGGTCTCCCTCGCTGAACCCCGGCTGCAGGCGATCCACCCGGAAGGCGGGCAGGGGAGCGAGCCAGGACGGACTGCTGCCGCCGGCCCGTGCCACGAGAGCCGGGCCGAAGCCGAACGTGACGGTCAACCGGGCGGGGGCGACGGCGAGCTCCGGCTCGGAGTCCGCCAGCGCCCCGCGTCCCTGGGTCAGCCGCGCCGCATCGTCCGTGAGGATACGCAGGAGCCGGCGAAGTCCGTCGCGGTCGACTTCCGGCCGGAGATCGAGCGCCACGAACGAGCCGTGCGCCTGGGCGGGGGTGTCGATCCCGGCCTGATGGACGCCGTGGAACGGAACGGTGAGGGAGCCGTTGAGCGGAGCACGGGCCGCGGGAGCCTCCGTGTCCGCTCGCGTGAGGGCGAGGTCCGCCCCGACCGCGACGGCGGCCCCGACACCGGCGACAGCCCCTCCGAGAAGGAACTGCCGCCGGGTCGAGCCGGTGCGGCCGGTGCGCGCGCCCGAGACGCGCGCGGACATCAGTGGTCCATGCCCTCGTGGTCGTCCGCGCCGTCGTAGTTCTCGTTCGCGCCGGAGTAGTCCTTCACCGGCGCGGCGAACTCGAACGTGGAGTCGTCCGACAGGGTGACGGTGAAAGCGATCTCGTCACCGGCTTCCAGAGGCTCGGAGAGGTCCATCATCATGATGTGATTCCCCCCGGGCTCGAGGGCGACGCGGCCGCCGGCGGGGACGACGAAACCTCCGGCGATCTCCCGCATGACCATCTCCCCGGCCTCGTTCTCCACGGTCTCGTGCAGCTCGATCATCGGCGAGGCGGCGGAGGCGACCGATGTCACCGTCACGTCCTCCTCGCCCTCGTTGACGAGCACGCCGAAAGCCGCGGACATGCCTTCATCGGCCGACTTGACCCAGGCGTCGTCGATCCGGAGGACCTCACCGGCGGGGGCGCTGGTCGGCGTTTCGGCGGTGGGCGCGGTGCACCCGGTGAGCGCGAGGAGCGAGAGGACGATCGCCGCGCCGAGGCGGGGGAGGGAGGTGCGAGTGTTCATGATGATGCCTTTCAGGAGTTCTCTGCCGTGTCGTCGCCGGATTCCGGCGCCACGGCGGCCGCGCGACGGCGGCGGAGGATGAGGAGGAGGACGGCGAAGACGGCGACGGCGACTGCCGCCCCTGACCCGCCGACGAGCAGGACCCGGATCGGATCGCCCGTCTCGTCTGCGTTCTGATCCGATGCGGTCGACGATCCGCTCGGGGCGGACGCGGTCGGCCCCGGGTTCCCGGTCGACTCCAGCGGAACGGCGTCTCCGATCGCGAAGGGGATGATCCCCGCGATCGGGTGCCCGTCCTCGGAGACGACCTGCCAGCGCACCTGGTACCCGCCGTCCGGCATGTCGGGCAGGAGGGCAGCGGTGACGTTCCGTCCGCGGACCTCCACTTCGCCGGTCGCCCAGTCCTCACCCTCCGCGTCGACGACGAGGACGACGGCCCCGGCGGTCGACTCGTCGAGGACGAGGAGCTCGCCCGAGAACGTCATCGTGACGCTGACGGGCGCGGTGTCGAGCCGTTCCCCGTCGGCAGGGCTGCTCTCGATGAGTTGGTCATGGGCGGTCGCCGGCGCTGCCGTCGCGAGGATCGCGACAGCCGCCAGCACCGCCCCGGCCGCGAATCTGCGGACAGGGGACATGGAAGAGCCTCTCTTCAGACGTCGCCGAGCGACGCGGGTACCTGCGTTCGAACGCGCGTCACCGGGGACGGCGCGAGGACGCACCGCACGGCGGGAGGCCGCGGGCGCGGATCAGAGCGCGGGGAGAGCGGGCGGGGCGCGCCCGAGAAGCGGAGTGAGAAGGCGAAGACCACGGCCCGCCGGCACGAGGAAGAGCCCGGCGAGGCGGAACGGAGAAGCGGCGGAGCGCGGGGCGAGCGTCACGTCCGCACGTCGACGCACCCAGCGGACCAGTCGGACGGCGAGATCGCGCAGGGTGAGGAGCAGCCGCTCCCCGCGGTGGAGAGCCGCCACAGTGAGGAGGGAGGCGAGGGCGTGCCCGAGCCACATCGAGGCGTCGATGGTCGCGACGACCGCGGAGCCCTCGACCGCAGGGAGGACGAGCGGAGCGCCGTGCACGTGACGGACAGCCACGCCGGACGCGCTGACCGTGCCGAGCACGAAGAGCACGTGGAAGAGGAACTGGCTCACGGCCACGGAGAGGGTGAGCCGGGTGAGGGAGAGCCTTCGTCCGGCGAGGAGCACGCACACCATGAAGGCGAACAGCCAGGGCACCAGGATGCCGAGAGGACCCGGCATCTCCCCGCCGCCGCTCACGTGACCCGCCAGGGCCACGAAGATCGCGAGCGACGAGGTCGCGAAGCCCCGCACGACGGCGGGCTTGCGGGACGGGCTCACGGGCACCAGTCTGCCATGCGCCGGTGGTCGCCGCGGGCGTGAGCCAGGCGTCAGCTCCGCGGTGCGCCCGAGCGCTTCACGACGTCGTAGGCCGCGAGCGCTGCCTTGCGGGTCTCGCCGAGGTCGACGATCGGCTCAGTGGGGGCGTCTGCGGCCCAGCGCCCGATGTACTGCCCCTCGCCGTCGAACTTCTTGGCCTGCAGCTCCGGGTTGAACACGCGGAAGTACGGGGCGGCGTCGGCACCGGAGCCCGCGACCCACTGCCAGTTGAACGGGTTGCTCGCGTCATCGGCGTCGACCAACGTGTCCCAGAACCACTCCTCGCCGAGCCGCCAGTCGATGAGAAGATTCTTGACGAGGAACGATGCCGTGACCATCCGCACCCGGTTGTGCATGTACCCCGTGTGCCAGAGCTCCCGCATGCCCGCGTCGACGAGGGGGACTCCGGTCTCGCCGTGCTGCCAGAGCTCCAGGCGTGCGGGATCCAGCGGAGGCCACGGGAACGCGTCGAACTCGCGCCGCAGGTTCTTCGTCGCGAGATCGGGGAAGTGGAACAGCGTGTGCCAGGCGAACTCGCGCCAGCCGAGTTCCGAGAGGAATCCGCCGGCGCCGTCGACCTCGATCGCCTCGTGCCACACGGTGAAGGGGCTGAGCTCGCCCCAGCGCAGACGCGGAGACAGCCGGGAGGTGGCACCGGCAGCCGGCGCGTCGCGAGCGTGGTCGTACGTGCGGAGGTCTTCGGCGAGGAAGTGCTGCAACCGGCGGCGCGCGGCGGGCTCGCCGGGCTCCCAGGTGTCGCGCAGACCGCCCGCCCAGTCCGGGGTGGTGGGCAGCAGCCCCCAGTCGTCCAGCGCGTCGGAGGAGAGCCGCGTGCCGACGCCGCGAAGCTCGCGGGGCTCGGGGAGCGGAGCGCGCGGGGCCGGAAGGGCCAGACAGGCCCGCCAGAACGGCGTGAAGACGGAGTAGTGCGTGCCGCTCCCGGTGGTGACGGTCCACGGCTCGTGGAGGAGCGACCCGGCGAAGGATTCCACCTGGAGACCGTCGTCGCGCAGGGTCGCCTTCAGCCCGGCATCGATCTCGCGTCCGGCCGCCCCGTAGCGGCGGTTCCAGAACACCGCTCCCGCACCCGACTCGGCGACCAGTTCTCGCACGACCCGGTCGGCGGGCCCGCGCCGCAGCACCAGCGTCGCCCCCTTCTCACGCAGTCGTCCGGCGAGCGAGGCCAGCGAATGGTGCAGCCACCAGCGCGCCGCGCCGCCCAGCGGACGGATGCCGGGGGACTCCTCGTCGAGGAGGAAGAGCGCGATGATCGGTTCGTCGCGCTCGACGGCGGCACGCAGCGCGGGGTTGTCGGCCAGGCGGAGATCGTCGCGGAACCAGACGATCGAGGGCGACGTCATCGGGTCGCCCACAGCGCCCAGGCGATCAGCAGAGGCTGCAGGAACAGGCGGCCGAACCGCCGCTGGTCCGTGTCGAGCCCCGGCGTCGAACGCCCGGTGCGCCACTGATGCCAGTTGCCGGGGAAGACTGCGGCGAAGAAACCCGCCGTGGCCCATCCCATCCGTCGGCGCTCGCGGGGCAGGGCCACCAGCCCCGCCGCGAGCGCGACCTCGGCCGCACCCGACGCCAGGACGATCGTGTCCTTGTCCATCCGGGTCAGGCGGGTCGCCCAGTCGGGCACGACGACCCGGAACCCGCGTGTCTGAGTGAAGTGCAGCACGCCCATCGCCCCGAGGGCGAGAGCGAGGAGCCAGCGGGCGATCGTCCGTGTCATGCGCCCACGCTATCGTCCCCGTCGGACGCCGCGGCTGTCACACTGAGGCGATGACCGTGCTGCGCATCACCGTCCTCTTCCTCCTCGCCGCCGTCGCCGAGATCGGCGGCGCCTGGCTCGTCTGGCAGGCGGTGAAGGAGGAGAGGGGCTGGCTGTTCGCGGTCCTGGGGGTCATGGCGCTCGGGGCCTACGGGTTCATCGCGGCCCTGCAGCCGGATGCGAACTTCGGCCGTGTCCTGGCTGCGTACGGCGGGATCTTCATCGCCGGATCCCTCGCCTGGGGCGTCATCGTCGACGGATTCCGCCCGACCTCGTGGGACGTGATCGGCTCCGCGGTGGCGCTGGTCGGGGCGGCGATCATCATCTTCGCGCCGACGGCCGCGGATCCGCTGTCGGAGACCGCCGCGTGACGGTCGGCGACCTGCGAGCGGACGAGTAGCCTAGATCCAGACCCAGATGGAGTGATCAGTGCCTGAAAACGCCCAGCCGACCGACGGCTTCGCCCTGTTCTCTGACCGAAACGTCGTCGCCATGCGCGTCGGCGGCGTCCTGAAGGACCTCGCTGCGACGGTCACCGAGACCGACGACGTCGAGCCCGTCACGATCGACAGCCCCGACGGCCTGAACATCCTGCGTCACTCGACCGCGCACGTGCTCGCCCAGGCGGTGCAGCGGATCAACCCGCAGGCGAACCTCGGCATCGGTCCGCCCATCACGGATGGCTTCTACTACGACTTCGGCGTCGACACGCCGTTCACGCCGGAGGACATCAAGGCGATCTCCAAGGAGATGCAGCGCATCGTCCGCGAGGGCCAGCGCTTCGTCCGTCGCGTCGTGACCGACGAGGAGGCTCGTGCGGAGCTCGCGGACGAGCCGTTCAAGCTCGAGCTCATCGGGCTCAAGGGCCCTTCGACGGGCTCCGAGGGCGAGATCGCCGAGGGTGCCTCCGTCGAGGTGGGGGAGGGCGAGCTCACGATCTACGACAACACCACCCGCGACGGCGAGGTCGTCTGGAAGGACCTCTGCCGCGGTCCGCACCTGCCCAACACGCGCATGATCGGCAACGGCTGGGACCTCACCCGCATCGCCGCCGCGTACTGGCGGGGAAGCGAGAAGAACCCGCAGCTCCAGCGCATCTACGGCACCGCGTGGCCGACGAAGGACGAGCTGCGCGCCTACCAGGAGCGCATCGCCGAGGCCGAGCGCCGTGACCACCGCAAGCTCGGCGCCGAGATGGACCTGTTCTCCTTCCCGGACGAGATCGGCTCGGGACTGGCGGTGTTCCACCCCAAGGGCGGCATCATCCGCTACGAGATCGAGGAGAACCTGCGCAAGCACCTGCTGCGCAACGGCTACGACCTCGTCAACAGTCCGCACATCACGAAGAAGGATCTCTTCATGACGTCCGGGCACCTGCAGACCTACGCGGACGGCATGTTCCCCCCGATGCACCTCGACGAGGTCGTCGACGATGAGGGCAACGTCACCCGCCAGGGCCAGGACTACTACCTCAAGCCGATGAACTGCCCGTTCCACAACCTCATCTTCCGTTCGCGCGGGCGCTCCTACCGGGAGTTGCCGCTGCGTCTGGCCGAGTTCGGCACGGTCTACCGCTACGAGAAGAGCGGAACGCTGTCCGGACTCACCCGCGTGCGCGGCCTGACCCAGGACGACGCGCACATCTACGTCGCCCAGGACCAGGTCAAGGAGGAGATCACCACCAACCTGAACCTCGTGCTCGACCTGCTCCGCGACTACGGCCTCAACGACTTCTACCTCGAGCTCTCGACGAACGAGGAGGGCAACCCGAAGTTCCTGGGCGAGCCCGAGCAGTGGTCGACCGCGATCGACACGCTGCGCGAGGTCGCGATCGAGTCCGGTCTCGAGCTCGTGGCCGACCCCGGGGGCGCCGCCTTCTACGGACCGAAGATCTCGGTGCAGGCCCGCGACGCCATCGGCCGCACCTGGCAGATGTCGACCATCCAGCTCGACTTCAACCAGCCCGACCGCTTCGAGCTGGAGTACACCGGTCCCGACGGGCAGAAGCACCGGCCCGTGATGATCCACCGGGCGCTCCTCGGCTCCGTCGAGCGCTTCTTCGCGATCCTCCTCGAGCACTATGCCGGCGACTTCCCGCTCTGGCTCGCGCCGAGCCAGGTCGTGGGCGTGCCCGTGGCCGAGCAGTACGGCGACTACCTGGATGACGTCATCGCGCAGCTGCGCGCGGCGGGCGTGCGGGCCGACGTCGATCACTCCGATGACCGCATGCAGAAGAAGATCCGCACCCACACCACGGCGAAGGTCCCGCTCATCCTCATCGTGGGGGAGCAGGATCGCGCCGCAGGCACGGTGTCGTTCCGCTTCCGCGACGGCACGCAGGAGAACGGCGTGCCGGTCGCCGACGCGGTGCGCCGGATCGGCGCGGCCATCACGTCGCACGCGCTGGTGCTGAAGGCAGGGGATCTCGCATGACGGGCGGTGAGGCGGACCTCGAGGACGCCTCCCGTTTCGTCGGGGTGCCCGACGAGTTCCAGCGCCTGTGGACCCCGCACCGGATGGCGTACATCCAGGCCGGGCCGGAACCGTTGCGCGAGGAATGCCCGTTCTGCGAAGCGCCGAAGTACCCGGATGCGGAGCGGCTCATCGTGGCGCGCGGGGAGACCGCGTACGTGCTGCTGAACCTCTTCCCGTACAACTCGGGGCACCTGCTCGTGTGCCCGTACCGGCACATCGCCACCTACGACCAGGCGACGCCCGAGGAGGTCGCGGAGATCGGCGCCCTCACGCAGACGGCGATGCGCGTGCTCCGCGAGGTCTCCGGCTGCGACGGCTTCAATCTCGGCATGAACCAGGGTGCGGTGGCCGGAGCGGGCGTGGACGCGCACCTGCACCAGCACGTCGTGCCGCGGTGGCGCTCGGACGCGAACTTCTTCCCGATCATCGCCAAGACGAAGGCGCTCCCGCAGCTCCTCGGAGAGGTGCGGGAGGCCGTCGCGGAGGCCTGGCCCGCCGCCGAACGCTGAGTCGTCGCGTCGGCGTCCCAGACCCAGGGCCGAGCAGGGGTCAGCGCACCTGGCGGGCGGTGAACTGCATCCGCGGGTTCGCGTAGAACTCCTGCGCCTCGACGAGCTGCAGCTCGCGCTCGCCCGAGTCGAGCGTGGCCTGAAGCAGGTCGTAGACGCTCGAGGCGGTGCGCTCCAGAGCGGTCTGCGCGCTGCCGGTGGCGACGTAGTGCGCGGTGAACAGCGCGGCCGTTACATCTCCGGAGCCGTTGGCCTTCATCGGCAGGTGCGGCGTCTGCACGAGCCAGGCGCCCGCGTCGTCGACGGCGAGCATCTCGATGGTGCCCTCTTCGCGGTCGGGCCGCTCGACGCTCGTGACGAGCACCGTGTGCGGTCCCATCGCTCGGGCGAGGTCGACCGAGGCGAGGGTCGACTCGAGCGTGTCGGGCTCGGTCTCGGTGAGGAAGCCCAGCTCGAACTGGTTCGGCGTGATGATGTCGGCCACCGGAACCACGCGTTCGCGGAGCAGGATCGGGATGGCCGGAGCCACGAAGCAGCCCGACTTGGCGTTGCCCATGACCGGGTCGCACGCGTACAGCGCCTCCGGGTTGGCAGCCTTCACCCGGGAGACCGCGTCGATGATGACGTCGCCGATGCCCTCGCTGCCCTGGTAGCCGCTGAGCACGGCGTCGATGGAACCGAACACGCCGCGTTCCTCGATGCCGGTGATGACCTCGCCGACGTCAGCCGGGTCGATCAGCGGGCCGCGCCACGCGCCGTAGCCGGTGTGGTTCGAGAACGTCACGGTGTAGACCGGCAGCACCTCGACGCCGATGCGCTGCAGCGGGAAGACGGCGGCCGAGTTGCCGACGTGACCGTACGCGACGGCGGACTGGATGGACAGGATCTTCATACCCGGTCCCTTTCATTCTGGGCGGGGCGGTGCCCGCGTCGGGTGGTCATCGTCCGGCGGCGACGAGGTCGGCGATGAGGGTCTCCGTGTCGCCCTCGGAGAGGTCGTGCACGGTGAGTCGGAGGTGGTGTGAGGGCTCGGCGCGCTCATCGAGCGCGAAGTCATCACCGGTGCGCGCGAGCCAGCCGCGCCGCATCAGGTGGTCGGCGACGGTGCGTGCGGGCTTCTCGAAGCCGACCCACAGGCTCAGGCCGTCCGGGTCGGGCGCGTCGATCCCCTCCGCGCGCAGGCGTCCCGCGAACGCGGCGTTCCGCGCGGCGTAGTGCCGGCCTGCCTCCGCGATCTCCTCGCGCACGGCGGGGTCGGTGAGCTGGGCGAGCGTGAGCCGCTGCAGCAGGTGGCTGACCCAGGTGGTGCCGGGGCTGAGCCGCATCGCCAGGCGCTCCGCCGTCTCCGGGTCGGTCGCCGCGAGCGCCAGGCACATGTCAGGGCCGAGGAACTTCGACACCGAGCGGACCAGGGCGAATCGCCGATGCTCGGGTCCGATCAGCGATTCGTACGGACGCTGGGAGAGCAGAGAGAAGTGGTCGTCCTCGATGACGAGCACATACGGGTGGTCGGCGAGCACGGCCCGCAGCGCCTTCGCGCGGACGGGGGAGAGGCTCACCCCCGTCGGATTCTGTGCGCGCGGGGTGCAGATGACGGCACGGACCCCCGCGTCCAGAGCGGCGCGGAGACCGTCGACCGTCATCCCCTCCTCGTCCACCGGCACCGTGATGGCCCTGTATCCGCCCAGCCGTACGGTATGGATGCTCGCGAGGAAGCAGGGGTCCTCGAGCGCCACGGCGTCGTCACGCATCAGGGCCTGGGCGAGCAGGCGCTCGACGGCGTCCACTGCACCGCTGGTCACGGTGACCCGGAAGTCGTGACCGGTGAGGTCGGCGCCCATCCACTCCCGTGCCCACGCCTCGAGACCCCGGTCGATCACCGGCTCCCCGTAGAGCACGGGTCGGCGACCGATCGTACGGAGCGCCGGGGACGGATCGGGGATCCGGGCCGGGTCGGGGTTGCCCGTGCCGATGTCGCGGAGGACGGTGTCGGGCGCGTAGCCCTCCTGCGGCACGACATCGACGCCGGCGACGACGGTGCCGGCGCGCCCCCGCGAGTGCACGAGACCCGCCTGCGCGAGCTGGCGGTAGGCGGCGACCGCGGTGTTGCGGTTGACCCCGAGGGTCGCCGCGAGCTCGCGCACGGGAGGGAGGACCTCGCCGGGCCGGAGCGTGCCGCGATCCCGGAGGGCGCGCACGCTGTCCGCGATCTCGGCCGCGGTGGTTCCCCTGATCTGCTCGCTCATGATCCTCCTCCGAGATTCTAGGTGGATCGGACAGTGCTACCTTTGATCTAGATCAAAACCGATTTCGGATCATCCGACAGGAGACCCCCATGACCGAGCAGCCCACCACCGGATCCGCACGCGTGAAGCGCGGTCTCGCCGAGATGCTCAAGGGCGGCGTCATCATGGACGTCGTCACCGCCGAGCAGGCGAAGATCGCCGAGGACGCCGGGGCCGTCGCCGTGATGGCGCTGGAGCGTGTCCCCGCGGACATCCGTGCGCAGGGCGGGGTCTCGCGGATGAGCGACCCGGACATGATCGACAGCATCATCGACGCAGTGTCCATCCCCGTCATGGCGAAGGCGCGGATCGGGCACTTCGTCGAGGCCCAGGTGCTGCAGGAGCTCGGCGTCGACTACATCGACGAGTCCGAGGTGCTCTCGCCCGCCGACTATGTGAACCACATCGACAAGTTCGGCTTCACCGTGCCGTTCGTCTGCGGCGCCACGAACCTCGGGGAGGCGCTGCGTCGTATCAACGAGGGCGCCGCGATGATCCGCTCCAAGGGTGAGGCCGGCACGGGTGACGTCTCCGAGGCGATGAAGCACATCCGGAAGATCCGGGGAGAGATCGCCGCGCTGACCGCGCTGCCGAAGGATGAGCTGTTCGTCGCCGCGAAGGAGCTGCAGGCACCGTACGAGCTCGTCGCGGAGATCGCCGAGACCGGGAAGCTCCCCGTGGTGCTCTTCGTCGCCGGTGGGGTCGCGACCCCGGCCGACGCGGCGATGATGATGCAGCTCGGCGCCGACGGCGTCTTCGTCGGCTCCGGCATCTTCAAGTCCGGCAACCCCGCGGAGCGGGCGAAGGCCATCGTCAAGGCCACCACGTTCTTCGACGACCCGAAGGTGATCGCCGAGGTCTCGCGCGGCCTGGGCGAGGCGATGGTCGGCATCAACGTCAGCGACCTGCCTGCGCCGCACCGCCTCGCCGAGCGTGGCTGGTAGCCCGCGCGTCGGCGTCCTCGCGCTTCAGGGGGACGTGCGAGAGCATGCCGCGCTCCTCGAGGCGCTCGGCGCCGACGTGGCGCTGGTCCGTCGGCCCGAGGAGCTCGCCCGGGTCGACGGACTCGTGATCCCGGGCGGCGAATCGACCGTGATCGACAAGCTCGCCCGGCTGTTCGGGTTGCAGCAGCCGATCCGCGACGCGATCGCGGACGGGATGCCGGTGCTCGGCACCTGCGCGGGGCTGATCCTGCTGGCCGATGAGGTCGTCGACGCGATCGACGGACAGCAGAGTTTCGGCGGACTCGATGCGGTCGTGCGGCGCAACGCGTTCGGGCGTCAGGCCGAATCGTTCGAGGCCGAGCTGACCGTGCCCGCGTTCGACGAGCCGGTGACGGCCGCCTTCATCCGCGGACCCGTCGTGGAGGCGGTCGGGCCGCAGGCCTCGGTACTCGCGACCCTGCCCGACGGTCGCGTGGTCGGAGTGGAGCAGGACGGACTGCTCGGGCTCAGCTTCCACCCGGAGATCACGAACGAGACGCGGTTCCACCGACGCTTCCTCGACCGGGTATCTCGCCGCTGACAGTGTCGTGGGTTCAGGCCCTGGCGCGAGAACAGGCGCGTGCGCGCGCAGGTGCCTGAACTCGCGCGAATTCCTGCGCGAGCGGGACAACAGCGGCACCGCGGCACGGTTCGATAGACTGGACGACGCCCTGGGCGGCGTTCCGGGGCGCAGACGACGAGCGGAGACTTATGTCCGGGCATTCCAAGTGGGCCACGACCAAGCACAAGAAGGCCGTCATCGACGCGCGCCGTGCGAAGTCCTGGGCCAAGCTCATCAAGAACATCGAGGTCGCGGCCAAGCTGGGCGGCGCCGATCTGCAGGGCAACCCCACGCTCTTCGACGCGGTGCTCAAGGCGAAGAAGACCTCGGTCCCCAAGGACAACATCGACCGCGCCATCAAGCGCGGCGCCGGCATCGGCGGCGAGGCCGTCGAGTACACCTCGATCATGTACGAGGGCTACGGCCCCAACGGCGTCGCGCTCATGATCGAGTGTCTGACCGACAACAAGAACCGTGCAGCGGCCGAGGTGCGCACCGCGCTCAGCCGCAACGGCGGCACCCTCGCCGACCCGGGCAGCGTGGCGTACAACTTCAGCCGCAAGGGCGTCATCGTCGTCGGTTCCGAGGGCACGACCGAGGACGACGTCATGATGGCCGCGCTGGAGGCCGGCGCCGAGGAGATCGAGCCGCACGCCGAGGGCTTCGAGGTCATCACCGAGGCGAGCGACCTCGTGGCCGTCCGCTCCGCGCTGCAGGACGCCGGGATCGAGTACGAGTCGGCCGACGTCGAGTTCGTGCCGAACCTCAAGGTCGAGATCGACGCCGAGACCGCCCGCAAGGTGTTCCGCCTCATCGATGCGCTCGAGGACAGCGAGGACGTGCAGAACGTCTTCAGCAACTTCGACCTGTCCGCCGAGGTCCAGGCGGAGCTCGAGAACGACGACGCCTAGGCGCGGCGCGCGCCGACGACGGGGCACGCGGCCTAGCCTGATCGGGTGACCACTTCGTTGCGCGTGCTCGGCATCGACCCCGGACTGACCCGGTGCGGTGTGGGCATCGTCGACGTCGATCGCGCCCGCCGCGGCACGTTGGTCCATGTGGGGGTCATCCGCTCCGCCCCGGATGCGGAGATCGGCGACCGTCTCGCGATCGTCGCGGCGGGGATCCGCGCCGCGATCGCCGAGCACCGGCCCGACGCGGTCGCCGTGGAGCGGGTCTTCGCGCAGCAGAACACGCACACCGTGATGGGCACGGCGCAGGCGAGCGGCGTCGCCCTCCTGATCGCGGCCGAGGCCGGCCTGCCGGCGGCGACCCACACGCCCAGCGAGGTGAAGGCTGCGGTGACCGGGTATGGCTCCGCCGACAAGCGTCAGGTCCAGGCGATGATCGCGCGGATCCTGCGGCTGGACGCGCCTCCGCAGCCCGCGGATGCGGCGGACGCCCTGGCGATCGCCCTGTGTCACGCCTGGCGTCGCGGCGCTCCCTCGACGAGCCGGTCCGGCGGCGGCCTCACTCCGGCGCAGCGTGCCTGGGCCGACGCGGAGCGTGTCGCTCGAACATATCTACGAGCCGGCTCCTAGACTGAGAGGATGATCTCCTCTCTGCACGGCACCGTGCTGCACACGACGCCGGACCAGGTCATCATCGACGTCGGGGGCGTGGGCTTCGCGGTCGCCGTCCCTGCCGATGTCGCCCACACCGCGACGGTGGGGGAGAAGCTCCTCCTGCACACGAGCCTCATCGTGCGGGAGGACTCGCTGTCGCTGTTCGGCTTCGCCGATCGCGGAGAGCTGGAGATCTTCGGCCTGCTGCTCAGCGTCACCGGGGTCGGCCCGAAGTCGGCGCTCGGTGTGCTGTCGCACCTCACCGCCGACCAGATCGCGGAGGCCGTGACGGCAGAGGACGACGCGCCGTTCCGCCGCGTCTCCGGCATCGGCCCCAAGACGGCGAAGCTCATCGTCGTGCAGCTCGCCGGCAAGGTCCAGGCAGTGGCCGCCCCGTCGGCCGCTGCCGCTGCGAGTGGCAACGACGTCGTCGCCCAGGTCTCGGTCGCCCTGGTGGGCCTCGGCTGGTCGGAGAAGGTCGCGGCCGAGGCGGCCACCCAGACGGCAACGGAGGCGACGGACGCCGAGCGGGCCTCCGTGGCGCTTCTCCTGCGGCGTACGCTCGCGCTCCTCGGCCCGGCGCAGGCAGGCCAGGGCCGTGGCTGACGCCCTCGATCCGACCGAGCCGACCGACGAGTCCGAGCTCGCCATCGAGGGCGCGCTCCGCCCATCGAGCCTCGGCGAGTTCGTGGGACAGCAGAAGGTGCGCGGACAGCTGCAGCTGCTCCTGGAGGCGGCCCGCCTCCAGTCCCGCCCTGCAGACCACATCCTGCTCGCCGGTCCTCCCGGACTGGGCAAGACCACGCTGGCGATGATCGTCGCCCACGAGAGCGATCGTCCGCTGCGCATGTCCAGCGGTCCCGCCATCCAGCACGCCGGAGACCTCGCGGCGCTGCTGTCGAGCCTCGTGCCCGGGGAGGTGCTCTTCATCGACGAGATCCATCGCATGGCCCGGTCGGCGGAGGAGATGCTGTACCTCGCCATGGAGGACTACCGGATCGACATCATGGTCGGGAAGGGTGCGGGGGCCACCAGCATCCCGTTGGAGCTGTCCCCGTTCACGCTCGTCGGCGCCACGACGCGCTCCGGACTGCTGCCGAACCCGCTCCGCGACCGCTTCGGCTTCACCGGTCACCTCGAGTTCTATGACGAGGGCGAGCTGGAGCAGGTCATCGAGCGGTCCGCCTCCGTGCTCGGCGTCGACCTGCCGACCGACTCGCTCTCCGAGATCGCACGACGCTCCCGCGGGACTCCGCGCATCGCCAACCGCCTGCTGCGACGGGTGCGCGACTATGCGCTCGTGCACGGCGGAGGCGAGGCGACCCTCGGGGGTGTGCGGGCGGCGCTCGACCTCTACGACGTGGATGCGATCGGCCTGGACCGCCTGGACCGCGCGGTGCTGGACGCCCTGGTCCGTCGGTTCCGCGGCGGGCCCGTCGGCCTCAGCACACTGGCGGTCGCGGTGGGGGAGGAACCGGAGACCGTGGAGAGCGTGGTCGAGCCCTATCTCGTCCGGATCGGCTTCCTCGGTCGCACGCCCCGGGGGCGGGTCGCGACGCCGGAGGCCTACGCGCACCTCGGCGTGGCGCACCCGGACGGGATGCTGAAGTTGGATGACCTATAATCGCTGAAGACTTCCCCGATACCGCTGTGCGCCCAAAGGCTGGTGCGTGCACCTGAGAAAGGCGCCATCCCCATGCCCATGGAATTTGTCCTCTTCGGACTCCTCGCCGTCCTGCTGATCTTCATGATCTTCAACACGCGCAAGCGCACGAGGCAGATGAAGGCCGAGCAGGAGGAGAAGGCGACCAAGACGGTTCCCGGCGCCAAGGTCCTGCTGCAGGGCGGCATCTACGGCACCATCGTCGCGTACGACGCCGAAGACCTCGACTCCCCGGCGCTGGTGGAGATCGCTCCCGGCACCGTCATCGAGGTGCACAGCCAGGCGATCCTCCGGGTCGTGGAGCCCAAGGACGCCATCGTCGACGCGCCCGCCGACGCCGCGGACGACCACGTCGTCGACGAGACCGCCGCTCCCGCGCTGGAGACACCGGAGGAGACCCGCGCCCGCCTCGAGCGGGACGCCGACGACAAGTAAGACGAGGGCCGTCGCGGCCTCCCGGATCACCGTCCTTCCAGAAAGCTGAACACACGTGGCTTCATCCTCTCCTGTCCGTCACGCCTGGCGGGTCCTCCTCGGCCTGCTCCTGGTGACGGGCGTGCTCTTCGGCATCAACGCGCTGGGTGTGTATGTCTTCAAGCAGAGCTCGTGGACACCCGAGCTGGCGCTCGATCTGCAGGGCGGCACCCAGATCGTCCTGAGCGCCGAGACGGAGGACGGCGCCGCACCGACGCAGGAGCAGCTCGACCAGGCCGCGGCGATCATCCGTCAGCGCGTCGACGCCTCCGGTGTGGCCGAGGCCGACATCACGACCGAGGGTGGACGCAACATCGTCGTCCAGATCCCCGGTGAGGCGGACGAGCAGACCCGGGAGCGCATCCAGTCCAGCGCGCAGCTCGAATTCCGCCCGGTGCTCTACACGACGGCCGCGAGCACGGAGTTCGTGGGGGAGGACGGCAACTCCACGCCGTACCCGAGCCCTGATCCGTCGCTGAACGACCAGCCGACGGCCGAGCCCACCGATGCCAGCGACCTGTCCTGGGTGACCGACAAGCTCGCAGCGGAGTTCCAGGCGTACGACTGCGCCAACCCGTCCAACGACCCGTCGAAGGCGCCGAAGGACGAGCCGGTCATCGCCTGCTCGCCCGATGACACCGCCAAGTTCATCCTCGGCCCGGCGGAGCTGGACGGCCGCGCGATTACCGACGCCACCGCGGGGCGCGACCCGCGCTCGGGCGCCTGGATCGTGCAGCTCACGATGAACGGCGACGGCGCAGACGCGTTCGGTCAGGTCAGCACGCGGCTCAACCAGAACCGCATCGACGGGCTGTCGCCGCGCGACCAGTTCGCCTTCGTGCTCGACGGCGAGGTCATCAGCGCGCCGCGCATGAACGGCGTCATCCTCGACGGCCGCCCGAGCATCTCGGGCAGTTTCACGCAGGAGAGCGCGACGACCCTGGCCGACCAGCTCAAGTTCGGAGCCCTCCCGCTCAGCTTCGAGGTGCAGAGCTCGGACACGATCTCCGCGACCCTCGGCACCCAGCAGCTCCAGATCGGTCTGATCGCGGGCCTCATCGGCCTCGCGCTCGTGGCGGTGTACTCACTGCTGTCGTACCGGGCGCTCGGGACGGTGATCATCGCGTCGATCGCGGTGATGGCGGTGCTCACGTACATCGTCATCTGCATCCTGGCGTGGCGGATCGGCTTCCGGCTGTCGCTGGCCGGCGTCGCCGGTCTGATCGTGTCGATCGGCTTCACCGCCGACTCCTTCATCGTCTACTTCGAACGCATCCGCGATGAGCTGCGCGACGGCAAGTCGATCACGGGTGCCGTCGAGGACGGCTGGGGTCGGGCGAAGCGGACGATCTACATCTCCAAGTCCATCAACGTCCTGGCCGCTGTGGTGCTGTACATCCTCGCCGACTCGACGGTGAAGGGCTTCGCGTTCACACTCGGCCTCACGACCGTGATCGACGTGCTGATCTTCGTGATCTTCACCCACCCGGTCATGCAGCTGCTCGCTCGTACGCGGTTCTTCGGCGGCGGGCACAAGCTCTCCGGTCTGGATCCGGAGGCCTTGGGCGCCGTGTACCGGAGCCGCTCGCAGTTCCGTGAGGTCGCGACGGCGTCCGCGGGGCGCGGGGCGAAGAACGCGCGTTCGCGCGGAGAGGCGGATCGCCGGCAGACCATCGCCGAGCGCAAACGGGCGGAGGCCCTCGCCGCCGAGAGACAGACCACGGCCGGAAGTGAGGGAGACAACTGATGCCTTCCATGAATGAGTTCGGCAACAACCTCTACACGGGCAAGACGTCCTTCCCGTTCGTCGGACGCCGTCGCCTCTGGTTCATCATCGCGATCGCTCTTGTCGTCGGCTCGGCCCTCGTGCCGCTGTTCCGTCCGATCCAGTTCTCGATCGAGTTCACCGGCGGCTCGCAGTTCACCGTCGCCGCGCCCGACACCACGGACCAGGACACCGCGTCCGAGGCGGTGCAGTCCGTCGTGCCCGGGGCCGCGACCAAGGTCGTCATCGTCAACGACCAGGACATCCGGGTGCAGACCGACCAGATGACTGCGGCGGAGACGCAGCAGGTGGCACGCGCCCTCGCCGACGCCTACGGCGTCGAGCCGGATGCGGTCACCTCCTCGTTCATCGGCCCGGCCTGGGGCGAGAGCGTGACCCGGCAGTCGCTGTGGGGCCTGGCGATCTTCCTCGCGCTGACCTTCCTCATCCTCGCCATCTACTTCCGCACGTGGAAGATGTCGGCGGCCGCGATCATCGGTCTGCTCGACGTGCTCGTGATCACGGTCGGCGTGTACGCCCTCGCCGGATTCGAGATCTCGCCGGCGGCGGTCATCGGCTTCCTGACGATCCTCGCGTACTCCCTGTACGACACCACCGTGGTGTTCGACAAGATCAGGGAGAACACGACGGAAGACGGGGAGAAGACCTCGCGGCTGTTCGGGGAGTCGGTCAACCTCGCGGTGAACCAGACCCTCGTCCGCTCGATCAACACCTCCGTGGTGGCCGCGCTGCCGGTCGGCGCGATCCTCTTCATCGGTGCCTTCTGGCTCGGTGCGGAGACGCTGACCGACATCTCGCTGTCGATCTTCGTGGGCATCCTCGTGGCGACCTACTCGACCCTGTTCGTGGCCGCGCCGCTGTACTCGCTCTTCCGTGAGAACGAGCCGCAGATCAAGGAGCGCGACGCCCGTATCCGCGCGGCGCGAGCCAAAGCGGCTGTCGAAGCCTGACGCCCCCGTCGCGGGGCCGACCCCCGCTCAGCGCGCGTAGGATTGTCTGATTCGGAGGTGAGTGGATGGCGGAGCCGCAGACGGCATCGCAGGGTTCGAGTCTTCGACGGCTGGTGCCCCGCATCTTCTCGCGTGCGTCCCGGATCAACGATCTCGACAATCTGATCCGCACCGTCAGGGCCAACCACCCCAAGGGCGACTTCGCCGTCATCTCCCGTGCCTACGCCGTGGCGAAGGAGAAGCACGAGGGACAGAAGCGGCAGAGCGGCGAGCCGTACATCACGCACCCGCTCGCCGTCGCGCAGATCCTCGCGGAGCTCGGTCTCGGGCCGCGCGCGATCGCCGCCGCGCTGCTGCACGACACCGTCGAGGACACGGGCTACGCGCTCACCGATCTCACCGCCGAGTTCGGCGACGAGGTCGCGATGCTTGTCGACGGCGTGACCAAGCTCGACAAGGTCAAGTACGGCGAGAGCGCGCAGGCCGAGACGGTGCGCAAGATGATCGTCGCGATGTCGAAGGACATCCGCGTGCTGCTCATCAAGCTCGCCGACCGGTTGCACAACGCCCGCACCTGGGGCTTCGTCCCCCCGGAGAAGGCGGCGAAGAAGGCCAAGGAGACGCTGGAGATCTACGCGCCGCTGGCCAACCGCCTCGGTATCCAGGCGATCAAGTCGGAGCTCGAAGACCTCTCCTTCGCCGTCCTCCATCCGAAGATCTACAACGAGATCCACAGCCTCATCGCCCAGCGCACCCCGCAGCGGGAGAAGTACCTGAGCCAGGTCATCGAGGAGATCGATGAAGACCTCCGCGACCTGCGCATCCGCGGCAAGGTCGTCGGCCGACCCAAGCAGCTGTACTCGGTGTACCAGAAGATGGTCATCCGCGGCCGCGAGTTCGACGACATCTACGACCTGATCGGGATCCGTGTCCTCGTGTCGTCCGTGCGCGACTGCTACGCCGTGCTCGGCGCCATCCACGCGCGCTGGACGCCGTTGCCCGGCCGGTTCAAGGACTACATCGCCACCCCGAAGTTCAACCTCTATCAGTCGCTGCACACGACCGTGATCGGCCCGGCCGGACGCACGGTCGAGATCCAGATCCGCACGCACGAGATGCATCACCAGGCGGAGTACGGTGTCGCCGCGCACTGGATGTACAAGGAGCGGATGAACGGCGGCGGCAAGGCCGAGGTCCGCGCCTCCGACACCGACATGGCGTGGCTCGCGCACATCTCCGACTGGCAGGCCGAGACCGCAGACCCCGGGGAGTTCCTCGACTCCCTCCGGTTCGAGATCGGCGCCAAGGAGGTCTACGTCTTCACTCCGAAGGGGCGCGTGATCGGCCTCCCGGCCGGTGCCACTCCGGTCGATTTCGCCTATGCCGTGCACACCGAGATCGGGCACCGCACCATGGGCGCCAAGGTCAACGGACGCCTGGTGCCGCTGGAGTCGGAGCTGAAGAGCGGCGACGTCGTCGAGGTCTTCACGTCGAAGAACCCGGATGCGGGACCCAGCCAGGACTGGCTCGGCTTCGTCAAGAGCACACGCGCCAGGAACAAGATCCGCGGCTGGTTCACGAAGGAGCGCCGCGAAGAGGCCATCGAGCAGGGCAAGGAGGCCATCGCGCGCGCGATGCGACGGCAGAACCTGCCGCTGCAGCGGCTGATGAGCCAGGACTCGTTCACCGAGGTCGCCCACCAGATGCACTACGAGGATGTCTCGGGTCTCTACGCCGCCGTCGGCGAGGGGCACGTCTCGACCCAGTCGGTGCTCGAGAAGGTCACCGCGCTCGTCGCCACCGACGAGCCCACGACCGGGGCGATCGACTTGCCGGGAAGCGTCCAGACCCGCGAGTCCCGGGGCGGCGATTCCGGTGTGCTCGTGCGTGGCGCGAACGACATCCTGGTGAAGCTGGCGAAGTGCTGCACGCCCGTCCCCGGCGATCCGATCGTCGGGTTCGTCACGCGGGGGAGCGGCGTCTCCGTGCACCGGGCGGACTGCGTGAACGTGAAGGCCCTCAGCGGCGAGCAGGACCGGTTCGTCGAGGTCTCCTGGGCGCCGACGACGAAGAGCGTGTTCCGGGTGCAGATCCAAGTCGAGGCCCTTGACCGCTCCGGCCTCCTCTCCGACGTCACGCGGGTGCTCAGCGAGCACCACGTGAACATCCTCTCGGCGACCGTGTCGACGACGGACGAGCGCCTGGCGCTGAGCCGCTTCGTGTTCGAGATGGGCGACGCCGTGCACCTGGACCGCGTCCTGAACGCGGTGCGCCGGATCGATGCGGTCTACGACGTGTACCGCGTCACCTCCTCCTGACCAGACGCTCCAGCGCGGCGAGACCGCTGACGCTCCCGGGAACCCGGTGCCCTCTCTTGAGGGTCCGGATCGCACCCTCAAGAGCCGCGGGGTGGGCAGGGGCAAGCGCCTGCATCCAGGACAGCACACGCGGATCGCGGTGCAGCGTCGTGGCCAGATCGCACATCGTGCGGACGGGAGATGTCACGAGTATCCCGCCGAGGCGGCGCACGTCCGACGCGGGGACCATCGTGTCGTGGAACGACACGCGGGTGTGCACGCGCGGGCGCACGCGACGTTCCACACAGCGACGCACGTGATGGATCGACGGCGGGGCATCGCCCGCGCCGTGTATCCAGGCGGCGCTCGGCCCGCATGCGGCGGCACCCTCCTGGACCAGGGCGGCGATGCTGCTCGCACGGACATCGGCGGATTCGGGAAGATCTGCGGGGATGTAGGCGTCGCCGATCTCGACGACATGTCCGTCGAGGCGGGCGGCGCTGAGTTCACAGAGACTGAGTCGCGCGCCGGGCAGATACAGCAGAGCGGGGTGCATCCCGCCAGTGTGGCGGCCGGCACCCCGCTCGTGCGGAGATCAGTGGATCTGTGGAGAGCTCAGCCGCCCAGGGCGTTGAGCCAGGCGCGACGGGCCTCCAGGGCGTCCGCGGCCTCCTTGACGGCCTTGCTGTCACCGGCCTTCTCGGCGGCTGCCAGTTCCGACTCCAGCTTCTCGATCGCCTCGTGGAGCTGTGAGCTCATGTCGTTCGCACGAGCCTTGGTCTCCGGGTTGTTCTTCTTCCAGTCGACGTCCTCGCGGGCCTTGAGTGCCTGCTCGATGACGCGGAGCTTGTCGTCGAGGGCACGTTCCTTGTCGCGCGGGAAGATGCGGCCGACCTCGTCCCACTCGCGCTGGATGCGCGTGAGCAGGGCGCGGGCGCGCTTGATGTTCGGCTCGTCGGCGACCGCCTTGGCCTGCTCGAGCAGCGCCTGGCGGGCTTCGATCTTCGGAGCGGAGTCGGCTTCTTCCGCTGCGGCCTGCTCGGCACGAGCGGCGTAGAGCGCGTCTCCGGCGGCCTTGAAACGCGCCCAGAGGGCGTCGTCGGCCTTGCGTCCGGCGCGTCCGGCCGTCTTCCACTCGTCGAGGAGCGAGCGGTAGGCGGGGATGCCGTCGACGCCGCGCGGGGCCAGGGCTTCGGCGCGCTCGACCAGTCGCGACTTCGCGTCACGCGCCGCCTTGTGTGCATCGTCGAGCTCGGAGTAGAACGCCCGGCGGTGCTTGTCGACGACGGCCCTGGCATCGCGGAACCGCTTCCAGAGCTGCTGCGAGACGCCCTTCGACAGGCGCGGACCGTTCTGCTGCTGGGCCTGCCAGGACTCGAACAGCTCGTTGAGCTCGGCGGTGACCTGCTTCCACTGCACCTTGCTCAGGTCGCGGGCGGCGATGGCCTCGGCGCGCTCGACGAGGGCGGTGCGCTCGGCGACGGCCTGCTCGACGAGCTCCTTCGCCTGCTGCGCCTCCTGGGCGGTGGCCTCGGACAGAGACGCGGTCAGCGCGGTGAGACGGTCGCGGAGCCCCGCGAGGTCGCCGACGGCCGCGGCATCCGTGGCCTCGTCGATGAGGTGTGCGGCCTGCTTGGACAGGTCGCTCGCGGAGGCGCCGCCGGCCTGGTGGCGCTGCTCCAGGGCGACGACCTTGAAGGCGATGTCGTCGTACTTGCGGACGAAGTAGGCCAGAGCCTCATCGGGGGTCCCGTCCGGGTACTGACCGACGACGCGCCAGGACTCGCCTTCGCGGACCTCGACGGTGCCGTCTTCGGAGACGCGGCCCCAGTCGCCGGCGGACGAGACCGGGGTCGGCTTCGCCGCGGCCGGCGCGACGGCGGCCGGTGTCGGCGCCTTCCGCGGCATCGGCACGGCGGGCGGGGTGGGAACGGGCGGGGTCGGCTTCGCGGGCTCGTTGGCAGACACGATGATTCTCCTTGCGCGGTCACGCCGCGGGAGGCGGAAAGGACGAGGCTCAGCCTAGTACGCCCTCTCTGATCCGCGAGACCCCGTCTTCCCGCCGAGACCCCGCGATTCGTGCGCGAACGAGGCGGGGTCTCGGCGATGAGGCGGGGTCTCGCGGGGTGGGACGTTACCGTTTCGTGAGCAGAACGTTCGACGCAGGAAACACTCCGCGTCATCTCCGGGTAACACGGCGCTCCTATCGTCGCGACCACGACAGTCCCCAGGTCGACAGGAGTTCCATGGACGACAACGCAGCGCGTACGGCGGAGATCGTCGTCGTGGGGGCGGGCGTCGCAGCGCATCGCTTCGTCGCACGGATGCTGGAGGACCCGGACCGTGCCGTGCGGATCACGGTGTTCGGGGACGAGGGACGCCTGCCGTACGACCGTTCCGGTCTGGCGCGCGTCGTCGGCGGCGGCCCGGCGTCGGCGGGGGAGCTCGACCGCGCGCCGTTCCGCGACGACCGCGTGCGCCTCATCGACGACGACAGAGTCCTGCGGATCGACAGGGGAGGGCACCGCGTGCGGACTCGTTCGCAGCGGTGGTACGACTACGACGCGCTCGTGCTCGCGACGGGGACCCACGCCCAGCGGCTCGACGTGCCGGGGATCCGTGCCCGTGGCTCCTTCGCCCTGCGCACCATGGAGGACGCGCACATGCTGCGTGCGTTCCTGGCGGTCCGTGCGACGGAGGTGCCGCGGGCTCTGCGCGCTATCGTCGTCGGCGGCAACGAGGGTGGAGTGGACGTCGCGTGCGCGCTGCACGACGCCGGGGTGCAGACGACCATCGTCGACACCGTCGATCGCCTGCTGCCCGCACACCTCACAGTTCCCGCGGCGACCGCACTCCGCGGGGTCGTCGAGGCGCGCGGCATCGTCGTCCGGACGCGGACGCGGGTGACCCGCGTCGACCCGGACGCGACGGGCGCGGTGACGGCCGTGGAGTTCCAGGACGGCACGTTCGCGCGGACCGACCTCATCGTGACGACGGGTGCGCGGGCACGGGATGAGCTGGCACGGAACGCGGGGCTCCCCACGCGGGTGGGCGGCGGTCTCCTCGTGGACGCGGACGGGAGGACGCCCGACTCGCGCGTCCTGGCGATCGGCGACGTCGCCGTAGACCCTGGATCCGGCGGCACGGAGGCTGCGCTGGCGTCCGCGGATCGAGCGGCGGCGGCCCTGCTCGACGCTCGGATCGCGAGCCCGGCGGGACACGGGTGGCGCGGGAGCCCCGGCGGTATCGAGATCGTGACCTCGCGTCTCGCGGATGGTGACGGGCCGACGGTCTCCGTCCCTCTTCCGAGCGGGGGAGACCGCGTGTTCGGTGAGGTCGTGCTGTCGGAGGATGCGCGCGTGGTGCACCGCGCGACGGTCATCGGGGCGCCGGCGCACGCTCCGCTCGCCGGCTTCGCGCCCGGGATGCCCGATGGCCTGCGGGCGGCGCGGGAGCTCCTGTCCGCCGCCGTGGCCGAGGACGGTGCGCCGGCCTGTGGACACGGGCTGATGTCTTCGCCCCTGGCGGTGCTGGCTGCGGAGCTCACGGACCGAGGAATCCGCACCGTCGCGGAGGCTCTCGACGGTGCCGTGGAGAGCCGCGGCTGCGGCCCCTGTCTCCGCCGTCTCGCGCTCGCGCTGCAGGAGTGCGCCGAGGCGGACGCCGCCGTACGGCACGGCGATCACGGAACCCCGCGCTCCGAGGTGCGACTTCGCGGGACGACGGCCGCTCCGGTCTTGGAGGTGCGGGTCGAAGCCGAGTCCGACGGGACGCTGCTCCTCGTCGTGGGTCATCTCGCGGCACGACGCGAGGCGACGGTACGGATCGATCGAGGGCTCCTCGCCGTCAGCGGGCTCCGGGCGGAGGACATACCGGACGCACTCGCGGACTTGCGAAGCGCCGGCGCCGTCGTTCCGGAGAAACCTGGCGGGGCTGACCTCACGCGGCCCGGAAGTCCGGTCGGCGTCGTCCGACAGCCGTCACGGGCAAATCGGCGTGCCGGTGGCGCGAGGTCGGCGAAGGGCTCCGCGTGAGTGCGCCCCCGCGCCCCGCTCCGGCCCTCGTCGGCTGCCGTGTCGTCGTGGTCGAGGTGCCGCGGCCGGTGCGCCCGGAGCCGGTCGACGTCGACACGCTTCTCCGGATCCTCGCGGCGACGGGCTCGGAGGTCGTCCGGATCACTCCGCCGCGGGCGGACCACGCGATCCCCGCAGGCGCGAAGCGGACGCTGTACCGGATCGCGTCCGGTCAGGTGGAAGCAGTGCTGTTCCCCGTGGCGGAGGCTCTGCCGGGGTGGCTCGCCACCGTGGAACGGCTGGGCATGCTCGACGCCATCCGCGAACGGTCACGTGCGTCCCGCCTGCTGCTCGCCACGACCGACGCCGCCGCGACCGCGCGATTGGTGGAGAGCGGCCTGCCGGCATCGACGTCGTGCGGGCCCACCGCGGACGACCTCGCCCGGAGCGCTCTCGCCCCTCTCACACAGGGGGTCCTCGAGCGGCGGACTGCGGCGGGTCGGCTGGCGGTGCGCAGTGGCGGCGCGGTGATCGACGGCGGCTTCGTGCCGCTCTCCCGCGGCGCGGTCAGCATCCTCGAGGCCCTATTCATCGCCGACGGGCGCGTGCTCACGAGGGCGGAGATCGGCCAGCTGCTCCCCGGCGGTCGCCGCAGTGCGCGTGCGGTCGAGGTCGCGGTGGCGCGGCTGAGGGAGGCCCTCGACGACTTCGACCTCGTTCAGACGGTGGTCAAGCGCGGGTATCGGCTCGCTGTCCTCGACGAGGACTGACGACGCCGGCGGGCCTCACTCCGAGGGGGTCTCGGGTGCGGTCGGTGCCGGGCTCGGGGTGTCGCTCGGTGCCGGGGAGGGAGCGATCGACGAGGTCGGCGACGGCGCGGGCGTCGGCTCCGGCGTGGTCACCTGCGCGTGCACGACCTGGCTGACGATGGCGCCCACGACGATGAGGGAGCCGACTGTGACCGCGATGATGTTGTCGCGAGTGCGTCGACGGATCTGGTCCTGGTGCCAGCGGGTGCGAGCGGTGTGCAGCCGGGCGCGCTCCGCCTCGGTGCGTGTCTGCGCCTTCTTGGAACCGCGTGCGGCCATGCCCTGCTTCTCCCGTCCGACGCCGGTCTACGGCGTCGCCTGAGAGCCTACCGGGGCCCCGGCCTCGCCTCGTGTCCCTGGCCGCCGTTAGCCTGGAGGAATGTCCTCTCCCTCCGCCCTGCTCTCCGGGCAGACACCGCTCGCCGTGCGCATGCGCCCGGTGTCGCTGGACGAGGTCGCGGGGCAGCGCCACCTGTTGCGGGCCGGGTCGCCCATCGTGGCCCTCGCCGACCCAGAGGCCAGTTCCCCCGGCGCGGTGTCGATCATCCTCTGGGGCCCGCCCGGCACCGGCAAGACCACACTTGCCCAGGCCATCGCCCGATCATCCGGGCGCCGCTTCGTCGAGCTCTCCGCGATCACCGCCGGCGTCAAGGATGTGCGGGAGGTCATGCAGGAGGCGATCACCCAGCGCGATCTCTACGGGCAGACGACGATCCTCTTCCTCGATGAGATCCACCGCTTCACCAAGGCCCAGCAGGACGCGCTCCTGCCCGGTGTGGAGAACGGCTGGGTCATCCTCATCGCCGCGACCACGGAGAACCCCTCGTTCTCGGTGATCTCGCCCCTGCTGTCCCGGTCGCTGCTGCTCACGCTGCAGCCGCTCACCGATGACGACATCGGCGTGCTCGTGGACCGCGCGGTGTCGGATGCCCGCGGACTCTCCGGTACGGTCGCGCTCAGCGACGAGGCGCGGTCGGCGCTCATCCGCCTCGCGTCGGGGGACGCTCGTCGTGCCCTCACCGGACTGGAGGCCGCCGCTGCCGTGGCGCTCTCGCACGCCGCCGCCTTCGAGGCCGACGACGACGGCGAAGACCGGGAGATGGTCGTCCCGGAGGTCACCGCCGACGACGTGGCACAGGCCGTCGACAAGGCCCTGCTCCGTTACGACCGCCAGGGCGACGAGCACTACGACGTCATCAGCGCCTTCATCAAGTCGATCCGCGGTTCCGACCCGGACGCCGCGCTGCACTACCTCGCCCGCATGATCGAGGCGGGGGAGGATCCGCGCTTCATCGCCCGACGGCTCGTCATCTCGGCGTCCGAGGACGTCGGTCTCGCCGACCCTCAAGCGCTCGGCATCGCCGTGGCCGCCGCGGACGCCGTGGCCTTCATCGGAATGCCGGAGGGGCGCATCCCGCTCGCAGAAGCCACCGTGTATCTGGCCACGACCGCGAAGTCGAACGCGGCCTACGTCGGCATCGACGCCGCCATCGCCGACATCCGCGCGGGGGGATTCGGGCGCGTGCCCCTTCACCTCCGCGACGCGCACTACCCCGGGGCGAAGCGCCTCGGGCACGGGCGCGGCTACCGCTACGCGCACGACAGCGAGTTCGGCATCGTGCCGCAGCAGTACCTGCCGGACGAGCTCGACGGGCGGCACTACTACGAGCCGAAGAACCTCGGCGCGGAGCGCGACATCAGCGCACGGTTGGAGCGCATCCGGCGCATCCTCGGCGACCGGTGAGCCGACGACCTCGGGCGTCTGCCGCCGTCTGTTAGACTTGAGCGGCTCGAAACCGAGTTTTCGGGCATCTCCTCGTTCACACCCCACCTCGACGGCACCCCGGCGTGCGCCCCGAGGCAGAACGCGGTGATACGTCCGTCGGACGTGAAATCCACGTCCACGTCATCGGAAGGATAACTTCGTGGTCACGAAGTCCCAGGACCGCCGCAAGGTGCGTCTCAGCCGCGCCCTCGGCGTGGCCCTCACCCCCAAGGCCGCCCGCTACCTCGAGAAGCGTCCCTACGCTCCGGGTGAGCACGGCCGCACCAAGCGCAAGGCCGACAGCGACTACGCCGTCCGTCTGCGTGAGAAGCAGCGTCTGCGCGAGCAGTACGGCATCCGCGAGAAGCAGCTGCGCATCGCGTTCAACGAGGCCCGTCGTCAGGACGGCCTGACCGGTGAGAACCTCGTCGAGCTCCTCGAGATGCGTCTCGACGCCCTCGTCCTGCGTTCGGGCTTCGCCCGCACCACGGCACAGGCGCGCCAGCTCGTCGTGCACCGTCACATCCTCGTCGACGGCCAGCTCGTCGACCGCCCGTCGTTCCGCGTGAAGCCGGGTCAGCTCATCCACGTCAAGCCCAAGAGCGAGGGCCTCGAGCCCTTCCAGGTGGCGGCCGCCGGCGGTCACGCCGAGGTCCTGCCGGCCGTTCCGGGTTACCTCGAGGTCGAGCTCGACAAGCTCCAGGCCCGTCTGGTCCGTCGTCCGAAGCGCGCCGAGGTCCCCGTGACCTGTGAAGTGCAGCTCGTCGTCGAGTACTACGCGGCCCGCTGATCCAGCGGAAGAGCATCAGGCAGGAGGCGTCGGGGTTCCCGACGCCTCCTGTCGTTTCCGCCTACGATGGAGAGACCGCGCCTTCGCGGCTCTAGGGCAAGGATGACGACATGAAGAATGTGCTGTGGTTCCTGATCGGCGTGATCGGCGGCTTCGTCGCGGCTCACTTCATGAACAAGGACCCGCGGGGCCACGACATCCTGGCCGACGTCGACGCCCGCCTCAACGGCCTCGCCGCGATCCTCAGCGACGCGTATCGCGCGCAGGAGGCTCGGCTGACCGAGCCGGGCGAGAACTGACCCCCCGCATCTGCGCCTCGGCGCGCCCCCTCACGCAAGGACATCCGGCACTCCTATGAAAACTGCGGAAATCGCGCAGCGCTACCTCTCCTACTTCGAGAAGAACGACCACCTCATCGTCCCCTCGGCATCCCTGGTCAGCGACGACCCCTCGCTGCTGTTCACGGTCGCCGGCATGGTCCCGATGATCCCGTACCTCACGGGCGTGGTCCCGGCACCGCATCCGCGCATCGCCGACCTGCAGAAGTGCATCCGCACCAACGACATCGAGGAGGTCGGGCGCACCGCGCGTCACGGCACGTTCTTCCAGATGCTCGGCAACTGGTCGTTCGGCGACTACTTCAAAGAAGGCGCGATCCGCTACGCCTGGGAGCTGCTCACGAGCTCGGAGGCCGACGGCGGCCTCGGCTTCGACGAGAAGGATCTCTGGGTCACCGTCTACGAGACCGACGACGAGGCCGAGGCGATCTGGCGCGACATCATCGGACTCAAGCCGGAGCGCATCCAGCGCCTCGGCCGCGCGGACAACTACTGGAACACCGGCCAGCCCGGTCCCGGCGGCCCCGACTCCGAGATCTTCTTCGACCGCGGCCCGGCCTACGGCAAGGACGGCGGCCCCGCTGTCGACGACTCGCGGTTCCTGGAGATCTGGAACCTCGTGTTCATGCAGGACTTCATCGAGAACATCCGCGGCAAGACCGAGTTCGACATCGTCGGCGAGCTGCCGATGAAGAACATCGACACCGGCATGGGGCTGGAGCGCGTCGCCTTCCTCAAGCAGGGCGTCGAGAACATGTACGAGACCGACCAGGTGCGTCCGGTGCTCGACCGCGCCGTCGAACTCTCCGGCCGCCGTTACGGCGCCGTGCACGAGGACGACGTCCGCTTCCGGGTGATCGCGGACCACGTGCGCTCCTCGCTCATGCTCCTCTCCGACGGCGTCCGTCCGTCGAACGAGGGCCGCGGCTACATCCTGCGGCGCCTCATGCGCCGCACCGTGCGCGCCATGCGGCTCCTCGGTGTCGACGACCCGGCGTTCCCCGAGCTGTTCGCCGCCTCCCGCGATGCGATGAAGTCGGCGTACCCGGAGCTGGAGCGCGACTGGTCCGTGCTCTCCTCGGCGGCCTTCGCCGAGGAGGAGACCTTCCGGCGCACCCTGGCCCAGGGATCGACCATCCTCGACCTGGCACTCGACGAGACGAAGAAGGGCGGCGGGAAGACCCTCAGCGGTTCCGAGGCGTTCCTGCTGCACGACACCTACGGCTTCCCGATCGACCTCACCCTGGAGGTCGCCGAAGAGGCTGGGTTGGACGTGGACCGCACCGCGTTCGACTCCCTCATGCAGGAGCAGCGTCAGCGCGCCAAGGACGACGCCCGCAACCGCAAGCGCCAGCTCGCAGACGTCTCGGTATACCGCGACCTGCGGGCGCTGGGCGAGACGGGCTTCGACGGCTACACGGCCCTCGAGGTGGAGTCCCGCGTGCTCGGCCTGCTCGTCGACGGCGCGCCGGTGCGCAGCGCCGCCGAGGGGCAGATCGCCGAGGTCGTGCTCGCCGAGACGACGCTGTACGCCGAATCGGGTGGTCAGGTCGCCGACAAGGGCACCATCGTGGGCCCGGGCTACGAGCTCGAGGTGCTCGACGTGCAGCGTCCGGTCCCCGGGCTGATCAGCCACACGGTCGAGGTCTCCCGCGGCACGGTCGCGGTCGACGACATCGCGACGACGATCGTCGACGCCGCGAACCGGCGCGCCGCCCGTCAGGCGCATTCCGCCACCCACCTCGTGCACGCCGCCCTCCGCGACACTCTCGGCCCGACGGCCACGCAGTCCGGGTCGCTGAACCGCGCCGGGTACATGCGATTCGACTTCGCCTGGTCGCAGGCGCTGTCGACGGACACCCGCACGGAGATCGAGGAGATCACCAACCGCGCCGTGCAGGACGCCCTCGAGGTGACCACCCGCATCGTGACGCTCGACGAGGCCAAGGAAGCGGGCGCCATGGCGCTCTTCGGCGAGAAGTACGGCGACGTCGTGCGGATGGTCGACATCGGCGGCCCGTGGTCGCGAGAGCTCTGCGCCGGCACGCACGTGTCGACCAGTGCGGAGATCGGCCTGGTCAGCGTGGTGGGGGAGTCGTCGGTCGGCGCCTCCAACCGCCGGATCGAGGCTCTCGTCGGCGCGGATGCGTTCCGTGAGCTCGCGGCAGAGCGGGCTCTCGTGTCGCAGCTCACCGCCTCCCTGAAGACCCCGCGCGAGCAGCTCCCCGAGCGGATCGCCGATCTCGCCGCGAGCCTCAAGGCCGCGGAGAAGCGCATCGCGCAGTTCGAGGCGAAGGAGCGGGCGGGGCGTATCCCCGCGATCGCCGAGGCCGCGACGCGCGTCGGGGAGTTCCGCGTGGCGGCACAGACGCTGGGCGATGTGGCCTCCGCGGACGATGTCCGCGAGCTCGTCAACGGCGTGCGCGACCGGCTGGGTTCCGATCCCGCGGTCGTCGCGCTCGGTGCGGTCGTCAACGGTCGCCCCGTCGTCGTCGTGGCCACGAACGAGGCCGCGCGCGGTGCCGGCGCGAAGGCGGGTGCGCTCGCGAAGCGCGCCGCCGGCGTGCTCGGCGGAGGCGGCGGCGGTCGGGACGACGTCGCCCAGGGCGGCGGTACCGACGCAGCGGCACTGCCCGCCGCGCTCGAGGCCGTCTCCCAGGAGCTGCGCGGCGCGTGAGCGGTTATCGCCGCGGGGTCCGGCTCGGCATCGACGTCGGCCGGGCCCGCGTGGGCGTGGCCCGGTCCGATCCGGACGGCATGCTGGCCGTCCCCGTCGAGACCGTTCCCCGCGACGAGCGCTCGCTCACGCGCATCGCCGAGCTGGCCGCGGAGTACGAGCCGCTGGAGATCGTCGTCGGTCTGCCGGTGAACATGCAGGGTGCGGACACGCCGTCGACGGTGGATGCGCGCGAGTTCGCGGCGGCGCTTCAGGCGCGCAGCGGCGTGCCGGTCCGCCTCGTCGACGAGCGTCTGAGCACCGTCTCCGCGCATGCGGCGTTGCGGAGTTCTGGGCGATCACAGAAGAACTCTCGTAGCATTGTGGATCAGGTCGCCGCCGTGGTGCTGCTGCAGCAGGCGATCGACACGGAGAAGAGCACCGGAAACCCGGCCGGTGCCCCGGTCCCCGTTGACGAGGAGCCCGCCTGAACATGTCCGAACGCGAGAGCCGTGCGCCCGAGCACGAGCAGAGCACCCGCTTGGGGGATCTGTTCGAGAACCTCCCCGCTCCGTCCCCGCAGGTCCCGACGGCCGGTGACGACACGCCGGCACCCGGATCCCGCCGTGCGGCCAGGGAGGCCGCCGCGCGCGAGCAGCAGGCGCCGCCCGCTCCCGACGCGGGGATCGAGCCCGATGCCCATGTGCCCGCCCGTCCGGTCTCGGCGTCGGCGGCGACCACCGCGGATGCGGCCGTGACCGACCACCGGCCGCAGGCGAATGCCGCAGACGTCGAATCGGTCGTGACCCGCGCGATGCCCGTCGCCGCGGCGAGCGCGGACGAGACCCCCGCCCCGGGCCCGCGCCGGTCGACCGGCACCGAAGACCCCGCACCGGCGCTGGGCGGAGGACTCGACGAGATCTTCGCCGCTCAGAACGACGGCCGCGATCACGGCGCGCCGACCAGGAAGAAGCGCCGCAAGGGCTGCCTCATCGCCCTGATCATCGTCCTGGTGATCCTCGGCGGCATCGCCGCCGGCGGCGTCTGGGTCGCGAACACCTTCGGCGACCGCATCGCCGACGCCATGGGGTGGGGCGAGCCGAAGGACTGGGAGCCCGGTCAGGCGACCGGCGAGGTGTACGTCACGATCAAGGAGGGCGATACCGGCGGACCCGTGTCGACGGCGCTCTACGAGGCGGGCGTCACGAAGACCGAGGACGTCTTCTATGACTACCTCATCGACGAGAACATCGCGGTGACCTTCTATCCCGGCGTCTACCGCCTGCAGGAGAAGATGACGGCGGAGGACGCCCTGGCCGCGCTCCGTAACGCGGAGAACAAGATCGAGAACTCGGCATCCGTACCCGAAGGCGCCACCATCGAGTACTTCCTTCCGCAGGTCGCCGACACGATGGGCATGCCACTCGAGGAGCTTCAAGCGGCTGTGAAGGACCCATCGGTCTACGGAGTCGAGGCGGACAGCTTGGAGGGATGGTTGTTCCCGGCTGTCTACACGTTCGATCCGGAGACCACGGCAACGCAGGTCATCCAGCGGATGGTCGACCGGACACGCGAGTCGCTGGCAAAGGCCGGTGTTCCGGCCGGGGATGAGCAGCGCATCCTCACCATCGCCTCCATCATCCAGCGTGAAGGCCGGACCGACGACTTTCCCAAGGTCTCTCGTGTGATCGAGAACCGTCTCGCGCCTGGAAACAGCGAGACGAACGGGCTTCTGCAGATGGACTCGACGGCTCAGTACGGTGTCGGAGAGCTGCATGCGGGAGCCGCGGGCTCGTCCGAAAAGGCCCTCACGGACCCGAATCCGTGGAACACATACATCCACCCGGGCCTGCCGAAGGGTCCGATCGCGACCGCGACCGATGCGGCGATCGACGCGGCGATGCACCCTGCCGACGGTCCCTGGTTCTACTTCGTCACGGTCAACCTCAACACGGGGGAGACGGTGTTCTCGGCGACGTACGCGGAGCAGCAGGAGGCCGAGAAGAAGCTGCACGCGTGGTGCAAGGACAACCCGGATTCCGGGTGCTACGCGGAGTGACGCGTGTGACGGACTCGGTGAACCGGAGACGACTGGCGGTCTGGGGCGACCCGATCGGGCACTCCCGTTCGCCGGAGCTGCACGCCGCGGCGTACGGCGTGCTCGGACTGGACTGGGAGTACGGGCGCCGTCAGATCGGCGCAGAGAGCTTCGCGGACGCGGTTGAGGCCCTCGACGACTCCTGGCGCGGCCTGTCGCTGACGATGCCGCTCAAGGAGGAGGCGTACCGGTACGCCGCCAGCCGGGATGCCCACGCGGAGCTGACCGGCGCGGTCAACACGCTCCTGCTCTCCGAGACCCCGGCGGGATTCAACACCGACGTCGGCGGGATCGTCGATGCGCTCGGGGACGCCGGCATCCGCGAGATCGGGACGGCGCGGATCCTGGGCGCCGGAGCCACGGCGGCCTCGGCCCTCATCGCCCTCGCCGACCTGGGGGCGACACGGGTCGAGGTCGCCGCCCGTCGGCCGGAGCGCGCCGCCGGGCTCGTCCGCATCGGAGAGCGTCGCGGCGTCGTGGTCGCCCCTCGATCGTTCGAGGAGGTGGACGGCGACGCGGACCTCACGGTGGCGACGTTGCCCTCCGGCACCGCGTTGCCACCGGACGTCGCCTCCCGCCTGTCCGACATGGGCGGGACGCTCTTCGATGCGGCCTATGCCCCGTGGCCATCCGCGCTCGCGACGGAGTGGGGCGATCAGCCGGTGGTCTCCGGGCTCGGAATGCTGCTGCATCAGGCGGTCCGGCAGATCCGGATCTTCCTGCACGGCGACCCGGTCTCCCCGCTGCCGGACGAGGAGGCTGTCCTCGCCGCGATGCGCGCCACCCTCTGAGCGCCGCCGGACGAAACGCGGCACGGCGCGGGGGGAAACGCATGGGAGACTAGAGCACATGCTCCGCGTGCTCACGGCCGGCGAATCGCACGGCCCAGAACTCATCGCCGTCATGGAGGGTCTCCCCTCCGGCGTCCCGGTGTCGTCCGAGGCCATCCAGGCCGACCTCGCCCGCCGCAAGCTCGGCTATGGACGCGGCTCCCGGATGAAGTTCGAACAGGACGAGCTCACGATCTCCGGCGGCGTCCGGCACGGGAAGACGCTGGGCAGCCCCATCGCGCTGCGCATCGGCAACACCGAGTGGCCAAAGTGGATCGAGGTCATGAACCCGGAGCCGGTGGAGCTCACCGATCGCTCGCGCGGTCGTGGCGCCCCGCTGACCCGGCCACGTCCGGGCCACGCCGACCTCGTGGGCATGCAGAAGTACGACTTCGACGAGGCCCGTCCGATCCTCGAGCGCGCGAGCGCCCGGGAGACCGCCGCCCGCGTGGCGCTCGGTGCCGTCGCCCGCTCGTTCCTCGGCGAGCTCGGCATCCGACTCGTCAGCCACACGCTCTCCATCGGGCCGGTGCGCGTGCCGGATGGCGCAGCGCTGCCGACCCCGGACGACGTGGACGCCCTGGACGCCGACCCGCTGCGGTGCTTCGACCCCGCGACCTCGGCGCTCATGGTCGCCGAGGTGGACGACGCCAAGAAGGACGGCGACACCCTCGGCGGCATCGTCGAGGTCCTCGCGTACGGCCTGCCGCCGGGGCTCGGTTCCCACGTGCACTGGGACCGCCGCCTGGACGCCCGGCTGGCCCAGGCGCTCATGAGCATCCAGGCCATCAAGGGCGTGGAGGTCGGCGACGGCTTCGAGACCACGCGCCGCCGCGGCTCCGCCGCCCACGACGAGCTCTTCGCCACCGCCGACGGCATCGCCCGCGGCACGGACCGCGCCGGCGGTACCGAGGGCGGCATGTCCACCGGGACCGTGCTGCGCGTCCGCGCCGGCATGAAGCCGATCGCGACAGTGCCGCACGCGCTGCGCACGATCGACGTGGCGACCGGCGACGAGGCGACCGCGCACCACCAGCGTTCCGACGTCTGTGCCGTGCCAGCGGCGGGCGTCGTCGCGGAGGCCATGGTCGCCATCGAGCTGGCCCGCGCCGTGCTGGAGAAGTTCGGCGGCGACAGCATCCGCGAGACGCGCCGCAACCTGGAGGGGTACCTCGACGGCATCCCCGCGGAGCTGCGCACGGCCCCCGCGTCCGAGGCGGCGCTCATCGCGCATGACGAACGAGGCTGAGCCGCCGACGCTGGTCCTCGTGGGACCGATGGCGGCCGGCAAGACCAGCGTCGGGCGACGGGTCGCGCGGCGGCTGGGCGTCGCATTCATCGACACCGACAAGCGCATCGTCGCCGCGCACGGTCCGATCCCCGAGATCTTCGCCACGCACGGCGAGGCGCACTTCCGGGACCTGGAGCGCGCGGCGGTCCGCGAGGCCCTCGCCGAGGGTGGCGTGATCTCCCTCGGCGGTGGCGCCGTCACGGATCCGGAGACGCGGGCGCTGCTGCGCGCCCATCCCGTGGTCTTCCTCACCGTGAGCGAGGCCGCGGTCGCCGACCGCCTGCGCGGCGGGACGCGCCCGCTGCTGGCGGGCGAGGACCCGGTCGAGAAGTGGAAGCGCATCTTCGCCGAACGGCGAGGATGGTACGACGAGGTGGCGTCGACCACGTTCGACACCTCGCGGCGTCCGATGCAGCGCATCGCGGACGAGATCGTGGCATGGAGGAGAGAACAGCGATGAGCACGACGAACATCAGCGTCACCGGGAACGACGCCTACGACATCACGATCGGACGGGGGATCCTGGACCAGGTGTCGGCGGCTCTGGCCCCGAGCGTCCGCAAGATCCTCGTCGTGCACCCGCCGACCCTCGCGGCCCGCGCCGCCGAGCTCCGCGACCGGCTCCTCGCCGACACCGTGGACGGCCCGCGCGAGGTGCTGCTCGCCGAGATCCCGGATGCCGAGCAGGGCAAGCGCATCGAGGTCGCCGCGTTCTGCTGGCAGGTCATGGGCCAAGCCGACTTCACCCGGACGGACGCCGTCGTCGGCTACGGCGGGGGAGCGGTGACCGACCTCGCCGGCTTCGTCGCGGCGACGTGGCTGCGCGGCATCCAGATCGTCCAGGTGCCCACCACCGTCCTCGGCCTCGTGGACGCCGCGGTCGGCGGCAAGACGGGCGTCAACACCGCGGAGGGCAAGAACCTCGTGGGCGCCTTCTGGGCCCCGCGCGCCGTCGTCGGCGACCTCGACGAACTGGGCAGTCTGAGCCCCAACGAGGCCACCGCCGGCTTCGCGGAGGTCGTCAAGGCCGGTTTCATCTGGGCCCCGGAGATCCTCGACATCGTCGAGGCCGATCCCGCGCGCGCGGTCGACACCTCGACGGACGAGTTCCGCCGGGCCGTGGAGCTCGCGATCGACATGAAGGCGCAGGTCGTCTCGGACGACTTCCGCGAGGCCGGGCAGCGGGAGATCCTGAACTACGGCCACACACTCGGCCACGCGATCGAGCACGCCGAGCGGTACCGCTGGCGGCATGGGGCGGCCATCTCGATCGGCATGCTGTACGCCGCGGAGCTGTCCCGGCTCGCGGGGCGGCTGTCGGACGCCGCCGCGGAGCGCCACCGCACGATCCTCGAGTCGCTGGGCCTGCCCACGTCGTACCGCGCCGGAGCCTGGCCGCAGCTGCTCGCCACGATGCAGCGCGACAAGAAGAGCCGCGGCGGCATGCTCCGATTCATCCTCCTCGACGACATCGCCAAGCCCACCGTGCTCCAGGCGCCGGACGAGTCGCTGCTCTTCGCCGCCTACCAGGAGATCGGCGCATGACCACCGCCGTCCGGCGCATCACGCCGGAGGACTGGCAGGAGGTCAAGGCGCTGCGGCTGCAGGCCCTCGCCGACCCGGCCGCGCCGATGGCCTTCCTCGACACCGTCGAGCACGCCGCCGCACAGCCCGACCGCTTCTGGCAGGAGCGCGCCGCGAATGCCGCGGGTGACGCCGCCGCGGCGCAGTTCGTCGCGATCGCGGACGACGACACCTGGACCGGTACCGTGACCGTGCTCCCGCATCGCGAGCAGCACGACGCCGGACTGGTCGTGGGAGTCTACGTGGCGGACGCGCACCGCGGTGCGGGCGTCATCGATGCGCTCCTCGACGCCGCGGCGGCCTGGGCCCGCGATCGCGACCTCCGCGCCCTCGTGCTCGAGGTCCACGTGGACAACTCCCGGGCGCAGGCCGTCTACCGCCGCCGCGGCTTCGTCCGGACCGGCGAGATCGAGACCTCGGGCTTCGGGCGGGAATGGGTCATGCGCCGCGAGCTGGTCGACACCGGGAGCGTGCCCGCATGAGCGCACCGCGTCGGCTGCTGCTCGTCAACGGCCCCAACCTCAACCTCCTCGGCACCCGCGAACCCGAGGTCTACGGCACGGCGACCCTCGCCGACGTCGAGCGCATCACGGCGGAGACCGCTGCCGCGCTCGGGTTCGAGCTGCGAGCGTTGCAGAGCAACCACGAGGGCGTGCTCATCGACGCGATCCACGATGCGCGCGCGGACTGCGCGGGCATCGTCATCAACCCGGGCGGCCTCACCCACACCTCCGTCGCCCTGCGTGACGCGCTCACCGGCGTCGCGTTGCCCTTCGCCGAGGTCCACATCTCCGACGTGTACGCCCGCGAGGAGTTCCGTCACCACTCGTACCTGCACGACGTCGCCGCGGTCCGCGTCATCGGACGCGGCGTGGAGGGCTACGCCGACGCGGTGCGGGACCTCGTCGCGCAGCTCTGAGCGCGCGGGATCAGGGCAGGCCGACGAGCAGCACGCACACGGTGATGCCCACGAGTGTCAGCAGGGCCATGGCGAGGAAACAGGCGGCCAGCGCACGGAGCCGCGGCCGCACGCTCGACACCGCGAGGCGGATGACGACCATCGCGACCAGGCCCAGGACCAGGATGATCGCGGTCACCAGGCCGACGGTTCCCGCCGCGCCGCCGCTGCGGACGATCCCGATCAGGGGCACGAGGCTGACCGCCGTGAAGATCGCGGCGACGATGAGCCACACCGCCCCGGACGACGTCCGCAGCGCCGGCTGATTCGCCATCCTGGTCGGGTCCCGGTCGCGATCGTCCTCGCTCATCTCGATTCCTCCTGTCCTCGTCCACGCTGCCCGGGGCGACGGGAAGCGTCACGGGGCTTCCGCTCTCGAGGAGGAGCATCTATCGTGCCCCCGCGACGGCCCGCGCCGGGCATCCCGTAGAATCGACTGTCGGCCGACCCCGGCCCCCACGGACTCAGGAACGGAACTCCTCGCACATGGCATCCACCGCAGACATCAAGAACGGCGTCGTCCTCAGCATCGACGGGCAGCTCTGGAGCGTCATCGAGTTCCAGCACGTCAAGCCCGGCAAGGGCGGCGCCTTCGTCCGCACGAAGCTGAAGAACGTCGTCTCGGGCAAGACCGTGGACCGCACGTACAACGCCGGGGCGAAGGTCGACATCGAGAACGTCGACCGCCGCGACTACACCTACCTCTACACCGACGGTGACGGGTTCGTGTTCATGGACCAGACCGACTTCGACCAGATCACGCTGCCGGCGGCAACGGTCGGCGACGCGAAGAACTTCCTGCTCGAGAACCAGCAGGTCACCATCGCCCTCAACAACGGCAACCCCCTCTACATCGACCTCCCGGCGTCGGTCATCCTCGAGGTCACCTACACCGAGCCCGGCCTGCAGGGCGACCGCTCGTCCGCCGGCACCAAGCCCGCGACGCTCGAGACCGGCTACGAGATCCAGGTCCCGCTGTTCCTGGAGACCGGCACGAAGGTCAAGGTCGACACCCGCACGGGCGAGTACCTCGGCCGCGAGAAGTAAGGCGTGAGCGCCCGCACGAAGGCGCGCAAGCGCGCGCTCGACATCCTGTTCTCGGCCGACGTCCGCGGCGACGAGGTCGCGGTGGCCCTCGCCGCCGAGGCGAAGCGCGCGGCGAACGAGCCCGCACGTGAGGCGTCGTGGCTGTACGCGCGCGAGATCGTCGACGGCATCATCGACCAGCGCGACGAGATCGACGAGCAGATCACGACGCACAGCCGTGACTGGAAGCTCGAGCGGATGCCCGCCGTCGACCGCGCCCTGCTGCGCATCGGCGCGTGGGAGATCCTCTACAACGACGAGGTGCCGACCGCGGTCGCGATCGACGAGGCGGTGGAGCTCGCGAAGGAGTTCTCCACCGACGAGTCGGGCGCGTTCGTGCACGGCGTGCTCGCCCGCGTCGCCCGCTCGGCCTGAGCGCCGCAGCGGCGGTGTCGGCGGTGGCGGGCAGGATCGTCTCATGATCCGCCCGCCCGCCTCCGCCGCCCCGGGAGACGGCGCGCGGGATTGGCGTGCCCTGTTCGACGCGGCCGCCGCTCCGACGGCGGCGACCCCTCTCGCCCTCGGGTTCGAGGTGCGTGTCCGCGACGCCCGAGGAGCCAATCCCTGGGCGTCACGCCCGCAGCGCACGGCGACCCCACGCGATGTCGCGAAGGGGACCGGAGAGATCCTCCTCGGCATCCGTCCGCTGGAGCGGAGCGCGGCGACGGGGTCCTGGGTGCTCGGCACCGCCACCTGGGACGCGGTCCGCCGCGCACCGGACCAGTACGGTCGGGAACGGTCGCGGTGGTTCGCCGATCTGCTGAGCATCGCGCGGGACACGCTGCTCTCCGGCACGGCGGGGGACTGGCTCGTCGCCGACCTGATCGAGTCGCGGCTCCTCTGGGGGCATCTGCGGTCGGCGACCGACCTCGGCATCCCGCTCGTGGCGGCGCAGCGGTCGACGACGCTCGTCCTCGCGGACACCGCGGAGCTCACGGCGGCCGTGTCCCGCGACGACGACGGCAGCCTCGTGGTCCGGCCGGTCGTGACGGTGGACGGGCGCGAGACACCGCCGGGCAGCATCAGGTCCCTCGGGCGCTCCGGCGTGTACGAGATCGCGCAGAGCGGATCGCGCCTCCAGGTGACGCTCGCGGAGCTTCCGCTCGCGGGCCCCGCGCAGTCGCTGATCCGCGCCCGGACGCTCGTCGTCCCCGTGGAGGAGGAGACGGCGTTCCTCCAGGATGCCTATCCGCTCCTGGCGCGCCGCCTCCCCGTCCGCGCGGTCGGCCGCGTCTCGCTGCCCGCGCTTCCGCCGCCTCGTGCCGTGCTCCGGGTGGCGTTCCGCCGCGGAGACACCGTGGAGTACGCCGTCGAGTGGGACTATCGCGGCTTCGGGCGGGTGCCGTTCAGGCCTGGTCCGGAGGCCGTGCGGGATCCGGAGGCCGAGGCCGGGGTGACGGAGCGGCTCCGGAGCGTCTGGGCGGAGCACGGCGTCGCGTTCGCTCCCTCGGGGGCTTTCCATAACGTGGCGGCTGCGGAGTTCATGACCCGCGTCGTCCCGGCGCTGGAGGCGGACGGCGTCGAGGTGGAGGTGTCCGGCCGTCGCAAGACGTATCGCGAGCTCGCCGGAGAGCCGGAGATCACCGTGTCGACCGTGGAGAGCACCGACCCGGACTGGTTCGACCTCGGCGTGATCGTCCGCATCGACGGACGGAGCATCCCGTTCGAGCCGCTGTTCACGGCTCTGAGCGCGGGCCGGCGAAAGCTCCTGCTCGTCGACGGCAGCTACTTCTCGCTGAACCACCCGGCGCTCGACCGGCTGCGCGACCTCCTCGACGAGGCCGGAGACCTCGACGAGTGGGAGACGGGCCCGCGGATCAGCCGTCATCAGACGGATCTGTGGGAGGAGTTCGAGGATCTGGCGGACGAGGCCCTTCCCGCGGTGAGCTGGCGGGCCACCGCCGAGGGACTGCGCAGCGCCACCGCGGTGCCGGCGGTGCCGATCCCTCCGGGGCTCACCGCACAGTTGCGGCCCTACCAGAAGGACGGCCTTGACTGGCTCGCGTTCCTCTGGTCGCACCGGCTCGGCGGCATCCTCGCCGACGACATGGGTCTCGGGAAGACGGTCCAGCTGCTCGCCCTCATCCTGCATGCCCGTGCGGCGGGGGAGGGACGTCCGTTTCTCGTCGTGGTCCCGACGTCCGTGCTGGCCACCTGGCGCACCGAGGCGGCGCGGTTCGCTCCGGGCCTCCGCGTGGTCACCCGGGACTCCACCGCCGGGCCTGCCGTGGCCGTCGTGGCTCGCGAGGCTGATGTGGTGCTCACGACCTACGCCGTCGCCCGGCTCGACGATGAGGGGTTCGCACGCGTCGCCTGGGCCGGACTGATCCTCGACGAAGCTCAGTTCGTGAAGAATCCGGCGACGAAGCTGCACCGCGCCGTCGCTCGCTTCCCGGCCGACGTCACCATCGCGGTCACGGGCACGCCGCTGGAGAACAGCCTGGAGGAGCTCTGGGCGCTGCTGAAGCTCACGGCACCCGGCCTGTTCGCCTCGGCGCGGAAGTTCCGCGAGCACTACATCCAGCCGATCGAGCAGGGGAAGGTCCCGGAGAATGCGGAGGGCGGACCGTATCGGCAGCGCCGCCTCGCGCAGCTCCGACGACGGATCCGCCCGCTCGTGCTCCGCCGCACCAAGGAGCTCGTTGCCCCCGATCTGCCGCCGAAGCAGGAGCAGGTGCTGGAGGTCGAGCTGAGCGCGGGGCATCGCGAGCTCTACGAGACGGTGCTGCAGCGGGAGCGGCAGAAGGTGCTCGGCCTGCTGGAGGACCTGGACCGGAACCGCTTCATCGTGTTCCGCTCCCTGACGCTCCTGCGCATGCTGAGCCTCGCTCCGGCGTTGATCGACCCGGCCGACGCGCGCCTCGGCTCCCGCAAGCTCGACGAGCTCCTGGAACGGATCGTCGAGCTGCAGGCGGAGGGGCACCGCGCGCTCGTGTTCAGCCAGTTCACGTCCTTCCTCGACATGGCGGCCGCCCGTCTGGACGCCGCCGGCATCCCGTACGCGCACCTCGACGGATCGACGCGGCATCGCGAGCGGGTGGTCACGGACTTCGCGGAGGGGGAGCAGCCCGTCTTCCTCATCAGCCTGAAGGCCGGCGGATTCGGACTCACCCTGACCGAGGCCGACTACGTCTTCCTCCTCGACCCGTGGTGGAACCCCGCCGCCGAGGCGCAGGCCGTCGACCGCACGCACCGCATCGGCCAGCGCAGCCAGGTGTTCGTCTACCGGATGATTGCCACCGGCACGATCGAGGAGAAGGTCCTCGCGCTGCAGCGACGCAAGGCCCGGCTATTCACCGCCGTGCTCGACGACGACGCGCTCTTCGCCCAGACGCTCACCGCCGACGACATCCGCGGTCTCTTCGACGACTAGACCGTTTTCCCCGGCTCGTCCCGCCGGGTGCTCAGGGAGCCGTCGGTACAATCGAACGGTTCATCTTCGAGAGGAATGCAATGCGGATCACGGGACTCGGCCACGCCGGCATGTTCATCGAGACGGTCGGCGGCAACATCATCTGTGACCCGGTGCTCGGCCCGTCCTTCTTCGGGTCCTGGTTCCCGTTCCCGGACAACCGTGCCCTCGACTGGGAGCGCTACGGCCGCGAAGCCGACTTCCTCTACATCTCGCACCGGCACCGCGACCACTTCGATCCGGCGCTGCTGGAGCGGTACATTCGCAAGGACATCGAGGTGCTCCTGCCGGAGTACCCGATCGACGACCTGGAGCAGGACATCCGGGCGCTCGGCTATACGAACATCACCTACGCGCCCGCCGGCGAGATCATCGAGCGCGGGGCGCTCAAGATGATGATCACCCCGCTGCGCGCGCCGAGCGACGGCCCGATCGGCGACTCGTCGCTCAGCGTGGACGACGGCACGGGCTCGATGCTGAACCAGAACGACTCGCACCCGCTCGATCTCGACAAGCTGCTGCACTTCGGGAAGCCCGACGCCTACTTCACGCAGGTCTCCGGGGCGATCTGGTGGCCCATGGTCTACGACCTGCCGCTGGACGCGAAGCAGAACTTCGCCCGCCTCAAGCGCGAGGCGCAGAACAAGCGGGCGATGTACTACATCGAGAAGGTCGACGCTCCGCACGTCTTCCCGATGGCGGGTCCGCCCATGTTCCTCCGCGGCGACCTCTTCGACTTCAACGGGATGGGTCGCAACGGCGAGTCCATCTTCACGGACCAGAAGCAGTTCATCGCGCACATGAAGGAGCTGGCACCGAAGTACGACGGGCAGCTCTTCGTCCCCGGCACTCTCGTCACGATCGACGGCGGTGCGGTGACCACCGAGCAGACGCTCTACACCGAGGCCGAGCTC
This sequence comes from Microbacterium sp. LCT-H2, assembly GCF_001866135.1. Lineage (GTDB taxonomy): Bacteria > Actinomycetota > Actinomycetes > Actinomycetales > Microbacteriaceae > Microbacterium. The sequence goes on along the minus strand of NZ_MODW01000002.1, from coordinate 739,588 downwards.
GCCCACATCTTCGACGAGAAGTGGGAGTACCTGGAGGAGCAGCGCGCGACCCGCCAGCAGGAGATCCGCGACGAGGAGGCCTCTCGCGCCGCGATCATCCCGCCGGACGAGATGCTCGCGGCGATCAAGGAGTGGTGGGAGCCGCTGCTGAAGAAGTCGCGCACCATCCGCCTCGGAGTCGGCGGGCACGTCCGCTTCCGCATCGGGGAGCTGGACATGGTGGTCGACTTCCCGCGCGCCAAGGTCCGCGAGTACGCAGGGGAGGAGTGCGTGTACTGGTACACGATCCCGGCCGACCTCGTGTCGACGAACATCCGCGACCACGAGATCGACTGGTCGAACTCGATCTTCCTGTCGATGCAGTTCTCGGTCGGGCGCAGCGGCAAGTTCAACGAGTTCCTCACCACGTTCCTCAAGTGCCTCTCGGTCGACCGGATCGAGTACGTCGAGAACTGGTACCAGGAGCAGACCGACCAGACCGAGGACGCGGAGATCGGCGACTGGGTCGTCCAGCGCCGCTGCCCGCACCTGCGCGCCGACCTCACCAAGACGGGGAAGGTCGACGAGGACGGCATCCTCACGTGCAGCATGCACGACTGGAAGTGGGACCTGAAGACCGGACGCTGCCTCTCCACGAGCGGCCACCCGATCCGCTCCTCGAAGATCGACGACGTGACGGATCCGGTGCTCCGCGAGGCGAGCTGAGCACGCCTGTACCACCGAGCGCAGCCGGTGGTACAGTGAAGCGATGCCGACCGCTCTGACCCGTATCCAGGTGACGCAGACCGCCGCGCTGCGCGACGCGCTGGAACTCGCGGAAAGCGAGTGGCCGGGACTACCGAAGTCGGAGCAGGTGGCGAGGCTCGCGGTGCTGGGGGCGGAGCGGCTCGCAGAGCGAGGATCCCACCGGCGCGCGACCCGGCGGGCGGCGCTCGAGGCGACGCGAGGATCGATCGCGTATCCACCGGGGTATCTCGACGCTCTTCGGAAGGACTGGCCGGAGTGATCGTCGTGGACACCGGTGTCCTCATCGCGCACCTTTCCGCCGACGATGTCCACCAGGATGCGGCGTTCGACATCCTCGATACCGAGGAAGACCTTCTGATCCACCCGATCACCCTCGCGGAGGTGCTCGTGCATCCGGCGCGGATGGGCACAGAGCTCGCCGATCTCGCCAAGATCGACTCCCTTGGGCTGCTGCGTCGGGAGGAGACGGTTGACGAACCGGTCCATATCGCGCGGCTCCGCGCCGCAACCTCCCTGAAGCTCCCGGACTGCGCGGTACTCGTCACAGCGGAGGCGTTCGGCGCGACGCTGGCGACCTTCGACCGTCGTCTCGCGGCGGTCGCCAGAGAGCGCGGTGTCGAGGTCGTCGGCGTCCGATCGCACCGCTAGACTGGGATCACAAGCAACCTTTAACACCGTCCTGTGAGGCGGAGAAGGGAGCGGCTGATGAGTGTGCGCACTGTGCTGCACCAAGCCGACATCTCACGAGCGCTGACCCGGATCGCGCACGAGATCCTCGAGTCCAATCGCGGGGCCGACGACCTGGTCCTGCTGGGCATCCCGACCCGCGGCGTCACGCTAGGCCACCGGCTCGCCGCGCTGATCAGCGAGATCGCCCAGGTCTCCGTCCCCGTCGGGTCCCTCGACGTGACGCTCTTCCGCGACGACCTCGCCAAGCACCCGACGCGGTCCCCGCAGCCGACGGAGATCCCTCCGGGCGGCATCGACGGGAAGACCGTCGTCCTCGTCGACGACGTCCTGTTCTCCGGCCGGAGCATCCGCGCCGCGCTCGACGCCCTGCAGTCGATCGGCCGTCCCGCCGTCGTGCGGCTCGCAATCCTCATCGACCGCGGACACCGGGAGCTTCCCATCCGCCCCGACTTCGTGGGCAAGAACATCCCGTCCGCGCGCACCGAGCGCGTCAACGTGCGTCTGTTCGAGAACGACGGCGCCGAGGAGGTGACGATCGGCGAATGAGGCATCTCCTCGACACCCGCACGCTCGACAGAGCGACCGCCCTGCGCATCCTCGATGTCGCGGAGGACATGGCCGACACCCAGTCCCGCGAGGTCAAGAAGCTTCCCACGCTCCGCGGCAAGACGGTCGTGAACCTCTTCTTCGAGGACTCCACGCGAACTCGCATCTCGTTCGAGGCCGCGGCGAAGCGCCTGTCCGCCGACGTCATCAACTTCGCCGCCAAGGGCTCCAGCGTCTCCAAGGGCGAGAGCCTGAAGGACACCGCACAGACGCTCGAGGCGATCGGCGCCGACGCGGTCGTCGTGCGGCACCCCGGCTCCGGGGCCCCGCAGACGCTCGCCACGAGCGGCTGGATCTCCGCCGGCGTCGTCAACGCGGGCGACGGCACGCACGAGCACCCCACCCAGGCGCTCCTCGACGCCTTCACCATCCGCAAGCGCCGATTCGGTGCGGACAGCCGGGGACGCGATCTCTCCGGTCTCCGCGTCACGATCGTCGGCGACGTGCTGCACTCCCGCGTGGCGCGCTCCAACGTCTGGCTGCTCACGACGCTCGGCGCCGAGGTCACGCTCGTGGCACCGCCCACCCTGGTTCCGCAGAACGTGTCCCTGTGGCCGGTCCGCGTGGTCTACGACCTGGACGAAGCCCTCGCGGAGGGGCCGGACGCCGTGATGATGCTGCGCATCCAGCTCGAGCGCATGAACGCGGCGTATTTCCCGACTGAGCGGGAGTATTCGCGCCGGTGGGGCCTGGACGCACGGCGCGTGGCGGCTCTGCCGGGCGGTAGCATTGTCCTGCACCCCGGACCCATGAACCGGGGACTGGAGATCTCCTCCGAAGCTGCCGATTCCCCCCGTTCGACGGTGCTGGAACAGGTGTCGAACGGGGTCTCCGTGCGCATGGCGGTGCTGTACCTGCTGCTGGCAGGGGAACGAGACGACGAACGAGGGGGAGACCTGTGAGCGAGACCCTCGTCATCACCGGTGCACAGCTGCTCGGTGCGGACAGCGCCGACATCATCATCGAGAACGGCGTCATCGCCGAGGTCGGCGCGGGGCTCACCCGCACCGGCGCACGCGTGATCGACGCCGCGGGCCTGGTCGCGCTGCCGGGTCTCGTCGATCTGCACACCCATCTGCGTGAACCCGGGTTCGAGGCCTCCGAGACGATCCTCACCGGCACCAGAGCGGCCGCCGCCGGCGGGTTCACCGCCGTGTTCGCGATGCCCAACACCTCTCCGGTCGCCGACACGGCGGGCGTGGTCGAGCAGGAGCTCGCCCTCGGCGAGGCGGCCGGCTATGCGACCGTGCAGCCGATCGGCGCCGTCACCGTGGGGCAGAAGGGCGAGCGCCTCGCCGAGCTGGGCGCCATGGCCACGTCGCGTGCCCAGGTGCGCGTCTTCAGCGACGACGGCTTCTGCGTGTGGGATCCGCTGATCATGCGCCGGGCTCTGGAGTACGTGAAGTCCTTCGACGGCGTCGTCGCCCAGCATGCGCAGGACCCGCGGCTCACCGAGGGCGCCCAGATGAACGAGGGCACCGTCTCGGCCGAGCTCGGGCTGGCCGGGTGGCCGGCGGTCGCCGAGGAGTCGATCATCGCCCGCGACGTGCTTCTCGCCGAGCACGTCGGCTCCCGCCTGCACGTGTGCCACCTCTCGACGGCAGGCTCCGTCGACATCATCCGCTGGGCCAAGAAGCGCGGTGTCAACGTGACGGCCGAGGTCACGCCGCACCATCTGCTGCTCACCGACGAACTCGTCCGCGGCTACGACGCGCGGTTCAAGGTCAACCCGCCGCTGCGCCGCCAAGAGGACGTCCTCGCGGTCCGGGAGGGCCTCGCCGACGGCACGATCGACATCGTCGCGACCGATCACGCGCCGCACCCCAGCGAGCACAAGGCGTGCGAGTGGCAGGCCGCCGCGAACGGCATGGTCGGTCTGGAGAGCGCCCTGCGGGTCGTGCACCAGTCGATGGTGCAGACCGGCCTGCTCGACTGGGCCGACGTGGGCCGGGTCATGAGCGCGACGCCCGCCCGCATCGGACGGCTCTCCGGCCACGGCACGCCGCTCGCCGCCGGGCAGCCCGCGCATATCACGCTGTACGACCCCGCGGTCGACGGCGTGTTCACCGCCGCGGACCTGCACGGGCGCAGCGTGAACTCGCCCTACCTGGGCCGCGCACTGCCCGGCAGGGTGGAGTACACGGTGCACGGCGGCGTCCTCACGGTCGACGGCGGCGCCGTCGTCGAGGAGCTCGGCGCATGAGCACACGGGACCTCGCGGTCGCGATCATCATCGCCGTCGCGCTGCTGATCCTGCTCTCGATGCTGTTCGCCTGGCGACGACGAGTGCGGCGCGATGCCGCGTACACGGCCCCGCTCGGGGTGCCGGAGCACGCGGAGGTGACGCGCCGCGACGAGGTGCTCTACGTGTCCACCACCCGGCACGAGCAGCCACTCGAACGGCTCGCGATCACCCCGCTGGCGTTCCGCGCACGCGGTGAGCTGGCCGTGACCGACCGCGGCATCGCGCTGGCCCTGGACGGTGCCCCCACCGTCTTCCTCGCCGCCGACCGCCTCGTCTCCGTCGACCGTGCGACCGTCACCATCGATCGCGTCGTGGAGCCCGGCGGGCTCGTGCGCATCTCGTGGCACGTCGACGACACGACCGTCGTCGACAGCTATGTGCGCCTCACCGGCGGCGACCTCCCGACCCTCATCTCCGACCTGCAGCGGCTCATCCCCGCCGCCCCTGACACAGGAGCTTCGTCATGACCCTCTCGACTTCCTCCCCGCAGGCCTCCACGGCCCGCCTTCCCGACCCCGCCGTCCTCGTCCTGGAGGACGGCACCCGACACCGCGGACGTGCCTACGGCGCGCGCGGGCGCACTCTCGGCGAGGTCGTGTTCGCCACCGGCATGTCGGGATACCAGGAGACCATCACCGACCCGTCCTACGCCGGGCAGATCGTCCTGCAGACCGCCCCGCACATCGGCAACACCGGCATGAACGACGAGGACACCGAGTCGCGCCGCATCTGGGTCGCCGGCTACATCGTGCGCGACCCCTCGCGCGTCGTCTCGAACTGGCGCGCGAACGCCTCCCTCGACGAGGTCCTCGTCGAAGACGGCATCGTCGGCATCAGCGGCGTCGACACCCGCGCGGTCACCCGGCACATCCGCTCCGCCGGCTCCATGCGCGGCGGCATCTTCTCGGGTGCGGAGGCGGAGCTCGACCCGGAGGAGCAGCTGCGCATCGTCCGCGAGGCTCCGGAGATGACCGGCCTCAACCTCTCGGCCCAGGTCTCGGTCGAGACCGCGACCGTCACCCCGGCGGTGGGGGAGCGCATCGGCAACCTCGCCGTGCTCGACCTCGGCGTGAAGCAGGCGACGATCGACAACCTCGCCGCCCGCGGCTTTGACGTGCACGTCCTCCCGCAGGACGTCAGCATCGACGAGATCCGGGCCATCGAGCCGGTGGCCGTCTTCTACTCGAACGGTCCCGGCGACCCCGCGGCGTCGGGCGACCACGTCGAGCTGCTGCGCGCGGTCCTCGACGACGGGCTGCCCTTCTTCGGGATCTGCTTCGGCAACCAGCTCCTCGGCCGGGCCCTGGGGCTCGGCACGTACAAGCTACCGTTCGGCCACCGCGGCATCAACCAGCCCGTGCTGGACAAGCAGACGGGCAAGGTGGAGATCACCGCGCACAACCACGGCTTCGCCGTGGAGGCGCCCCTGGAGGGCTCCTTCGACAGCCCGCACGGCTACGGCAAGGTCGAGGTCAGCCACGTCGGCCTCAACGACAACGTCGTGGAGGGCCTGCGCGCCCTCGACATCCCCGCCTTCTCGGTGCAGTACCACCCCGAGGCCGCGGCCGGACCGCACGACGCCAACTACCTCTTCGACCGCTTCCGCGACATGGTCATCGCGAACAAGAAGGACGCACAGTAATGCCCAAGCGCGACGACATCCACTCCGTCCTCGTCATCGGCTCCGGCCCGATCGTCATCGGCCAGGCCTGCGAGTTCGACTACTCCGGCACACAGGCGTGCCGCGTCCTCCGTGAGGAGGGCGTCCGGGTCATCCTCGTCAACTCCAACCCTGCGACGATCATGACCGACCCCGACTTCGCCGACGCGACCTACATCGAGCCGATCACCCCCGCGGTGATCGAGACGATCATCGCGAAGGAGAAGCCCGACGCGATCCTGCCGACGCTCGGTGGTCAGACGGCGCTGAACGCCGCGATGGCCCTGCACGAGCAGGGGATCCTCGAGAAGTACGACGTCGAGCTCATCGGCGCGAAGGTGGACGCCATCAAGAAGGGCGAGGACCGTCAGGTCTTCAAGGAGCTCGTCCTCGAGGCGGGCGCGGACGTCGCCAAGAGCGTCATCGCCCACACCATGGACGATCTCCTCGCCGGCGCCGAGCAGCTGGGCTACCCGCTCGTGGTTCGTCCGTCCTTCACCATGGGCGGGCTGGGTTCCGGCTTCGCCTACGACGAGGAGGACCTGCGCCGTATCGGCGGCGCCGGCCTGCGCGACTCGCCGACGACCGAGGTGCTCCTGGAGGAGTCGATCCTCGGCTGGAAGGAGTACGAGCTCGAGCTCATGCGCGACACCGCCGACAACACGGTGGTCGTCTGCTCCATCGAGAACGTCGACCCGGTCGGCGTGCACACCGGCGATTCGATCACGGTGGCACCGGCGCTGACCCTGACCGACCGCGAGTACCAGAAGCTCCGCGACATCGGCATCGACATCATCCGCGCCGTGGGCGTGGACACCGGTGGCTGCAACATCCAGTTCGCGGTCAACCCCGAGAACGGGCGCATCATCGTCATCGAGATGAACCCGCGCGTCTCCCGGTCGAGCGCCCTGGCGTCGAAGGCCACCGGCTTCCCGATCGCCAAGCTCGCGGCCAAGCTCGCCCTCGGCTACCGCCTCGACGAGATCCCGAACGACATCACCGGCGTGACCCCGGCGAGCTTCGAGCCGACGCTCGACTACGTCGTCGTCAAGGTCCCGCGCTTCGCGTTCGAGAAGTTCCCGGCCGCCGACGCCACCCTCACCACGACCATGAAGTCGGTCGGCGAGGCGATGGCCATCGGCCGCAACTACGCCACCGCCCTGCAGAAGGCGCTGCGGTCGCTCGAGAAGCGGGGCTCCAGCTTCCACTGGGGCGAGGAGCCGCGCAGCGTCGAGGAACTGCTCGAGATCGCGAAGACGCCGACCGACGGCCGGATCGTCACCCTGCAGCAGGCGCTGCGCAAGGGCGCGACCATCGAGCAGGCGTTCGAGGCCACGGCCATCGACCCCTGGTTCCTCGACCAGATCGTCCTCATCAACGAGGTCGCCGAAGTCGTCCGCACCGCCGGCGAGCTGGACGACGCGACGCTGCGCTACGCCAAGGAGCACGGCTTCTCCGACGCGCAGATCGCCCAGCTCCGCGGCGAGAGCGAGGCCGAGATCCGCGGCGTGCGCCACGGTCTCGGCATCCGCCCCGTCTACAAGACGGTCGACACGTGTGCAGGTGAGTTCCCCGCGCTGACGCCGTACCACTACTCGAGCTACGACGCCGAGACCGAGGTCGCGCCGTCCGACCGCACCAAGGTCGTCATCATCGGCTCCGGCCCGAACCGCATCGGTCAGGGCGTCGAGTTCGACTACTCCTGCGTGCACGCCTCGTTCGCGCTGTCTGACGCGGGCTTCGAGACCGTGATGATCAACTGCAACCCGGAGACCGTGTCGACCGACTACGACACGTCCGACCGGCTGTACTTCGAGCCGCTGACGCTCGAAGACGTGCTGGAGGTCCTGGACGCGGAGGCGGCGAGCGGCACCATCCTCGGCGTCGTCTGCCAGCTCGGCGGCCAGACCCCGCTCGGGCTCGCGAAGGGCATCGAGGCGGCCGGCTACACGGTCCTGGGGACGAGTCCGGAGGCCATCGACCTGGCCGAGGAGCGCGAGCTGTTCTCGCGCCTGCTCGATGAGGCCGGACTCCTCGCGCCCCGCAACGGCACGGCGATCGACGTGGAAGGCGCGGTGCGCATCGCCGAGGAGATCGGCTACCCGGTGCTCGTGCGCCCGAGCTTCGTGCTCGGCGGACGCGGCATGGAGATCGTCTACGGCACCGATGCGCTGCGCGACTACTTCGTGCGGACGGCCGGGGAGGTCGTGATCGAGGAGGGCAAGCCGCTCCTGGTCGACCGCTTCCTCGACGACGCGATCGAGCTCGACGTGGACGCCCTGTACGACGGCACCGATCTCTTCATTGGCGGCGTCATGGAGCACCTGGAGGAAGCCGGCATCCACTCCGGTGACTCGAGCTGCACGCTGCCGCCGGTCTCGCTCGGCCGCAGCGACGTGGACCGCGTCCGCGAGGCCACCCTCGCCATCGCGCAGGGCGTCGGCGTGCGCGGTCTGCTGAACGTGCAGTTCGCGATCAGCGCCGGCGTCCTCTACGTCATCGAGGCCAACCCCCGGGCCAGCCGCACGGTGCCGTTCGTCTCGAAGGCGCTGGGCATCCCGATGGCGAAGGCCGCCAGCCGCATCATGGCCGGCTCCACCATCGCCGAGCTCCGCGCCGAGGGGATGCTGCCCGAGCAGGACGGCTCACGCGTCCCGCTGGACGCCCCGGTCTCGGTCAAGGAGGCCGTGCTGCCCTTCAAGCGGTTCCGCACCGCCGACGGCAAGACGGTCGACTCGGTCCTGGGCCCGGAGATGCGCTCGACCGGCGAGGTCATGGGCATCGACCGCGACTTCCCGACCGCGTTCGCGAAGTCGCAGGCGGCTGCCTACGGCGGCATGCCGACCTCGGGCACCGTGTTCATCTCGGTCGCCGACTCCGACAAGCGCGCGGTGATCCTCCCGGCGCACCGCCTCCAGCAGCTCGGCTTCACGATCGTTGCGACCGAGGGCACCGCGGAGATCCTGTCCCGCAACGGCATCGCGGTCACGGTGGTGGAGAAGTACAGCGAGACCCAGGAGTCCGGCGCCCGGAACATCGTCGACCTCATCAACGACGGGGAGATCGACATCGTCGTGAACACCCCGTCGGGTGGCGCTGCTCGCGCGGACGGCTACGAGATCCGCGCCGCCGCGGTGGCCGCCGACAAGGCGCTCTTCACGACCATCGCCGTGCTCGGTGCAGCGGTGAGCGGGATGGACGCCGCGCACGAGGGCTTCCAGGTCAAGAGCCTGCAGGAGTACGCGCAGGACCGGATGGCCGCGGTATGACGGCACGCTTCGGCGAGCGGGCTCGCACGGCCCTCGAGGCGCACGGCCCGCTCTGCGTCGGCATCGACCCCCACGCCGCTCTGCTGGCGGCGTGGGGGCTGCCGCCCGATGCCGCCGGAGTCCGTGAGTTCGGGCTCCGTACCGTCGAGGCGGCCGCCGGTCGCGTCGGGATCGTCAAGCCGCAGGTGTCGTTCTTCGAGCGATACGGCGCGGCCGGGTTCGCCGCGCTGGAGGATGTGCTCGCCGCCGCGCGGGCGGCCGGACTGCTCGTGATCGCGGACGCCAAGCGCGGCGACATCGGGTCGACGATGACGGACTACGCCCAGGCGTGGCTGCCCACCGGCGCGCCGCTGGAGGCCGATGCGCTGACGGCGAATCCGTACCTCGGCGTCGGAGCGCTGGAGGGCGCGTTCGCCCTGGCCGAGGAGCACGGCAAGGGGCTCTTCGTCCTGGCCGCGACGAGCAACCCCGAGGCGACCGCGCTGCAGCAGGCGACGACCGCGGACGGCGAGACCGTCTCCGCCGCCGTCATCGCCGAGGTGTCGCGTCGGAACGCCGACGCGACGCCCGCGGGGGAGTGGGGCAGTTTCGGCTTCGTCATCGGTGCCACGGTGGACCAGGAACAGGCCGGCATCGCGCCGTTCGCGCCGGTCGCCCCGATCCTCGCCCCCGGCTTCGGCGCGCAGGGCGCCACTCCCGCGGATCTCGCCCGCCGCTTCGGCCCTCAGGCCGCCTCGGTGATCGCGAGCGAGAGCCGCAGCCTCCTCTCCGCGGGCCCGGCGGCCCTCGCCGAGACGATCGCCGACCGTGCCGCCCAGTATCGAGAGGTCAGCCGTGGCTGAGGAACGCCGCACCGTCCCCGAGGTCGACAGGGCCGCCGCGGCGCGCCGCGCCGTCGAGAGACGACGCGCCAGAGCCTCGGTGAAGCGCGACCTGACGATGCGCGTCGTCACCCCGCAGTCTGTGCTGCATCGCGCGACGGAGGACCCCGACTCGGTCGAGGGGTCCATGCGCATCACCGACTTCCTCCTCGCCCTTCCGGCGATCGGCGCGGGAAAGCGCGACCGCGTGCTGGAGCAGCTGCACATCTCGCCCGTCAAGCGGCTCGGCGGTCTCGGGGCGCGGCAGCGACGGGTGCTGGAGGAGTGGCTGGACGAGCGCTTCCCGGTGTCGACGCCGCGCGGGGCGCGCAGCCGGCTCCTCGTCCTCGCCGGCCCCACGGCGGTGGGCAAGGGGACGGTCGCCGCGCACATCCGCGAGAACAACCCCGAGATCCACCTGTCCGTGTCGGCCACCACCCGACCACCGCGCCCCGGCGAGATCGACGGCGTGCACTACTACTTCGTCGACGACGCCGAGTTCGACCGTCTGATCGCCGACGGTGAGCTGCTGGAGTACGCGGTGGTGCACAATCGCTCCCGCTACGGCACTCCGCGCGCCCCTATCGACGCCGCCCTGGCCGAGGGGAAGACCGTCCTGCTGGAGATCGACCTCCAGGGCGCGCGCCAGGTACGCGAGGCCGAGCCGTCCGCGACGCTCATCTTCCTCCTGCCGCCGAGCTGGGATGAGCTGGTGCACCGGCTGGTCGGGCGCGGCACCGAGGACGCCGAGGAACGGAGCCGCCGACTGCGCACCGCGAAGGTCGAGCTGGCGGCGCAGAACGAGTTCGACCACCTCATCGTGAACGAGGACGTCGCCACCGCCGCTCGCGAGGTCGTAGACTTGTCTACAAGCTCTGCGCGCTGACCCGTTTCCGGGGTCGAGCACCACGCCCGTCCCCGAGTCCGTCGAAGGGTCGCGGGCCCGCAGCATCGTCTTCGCGGCGAATCCCGTCGCCTGATCAGGAGGTCCACCCATGGCCGGACGCAACAACGGCATCATCGATCCCCCCATCGACAACCTGCTGGAGCGCGTCGACTCCAAGTACGAGCTCGTGATCTACGCCGCCAAGCGCGCTCGTCAGATCAACGACTACTACTCCGACCTGCACGAGGGGAACCTCTTCGACAACGTGGGCCCGCTCGTCGACTCCTCGGTCGAGGACAAGCCGCTCACCATCGCCCTGCACGAGATCAACGAGGACAAGCTCCGCCTGCGTCACGCGGAGTAACTCGACGACCGCGCCGCCCCCACGTCGGTGGCGCGGTCCAGAATGGGTGCCACACCCTCCCACCGTCCGTCCCCGTTCTGGAGCATCGATGAGCGCGCTGCGTCTGTTCACGTCCGAGTCCGTCACTGAAGGGCATCCGGACAAGATCTGCGACCAGATCTCGGACAGCATCCTCGACGGGCTCCTCGCGAAGGATCCCGGTTCCCGGGTCGCGGTCGAGACGCTCGTCACGACCGGCCTCGTCCACGTGGCGGGGGAGATCCGGACCGACGCCTACGTCGACATCCCGACGATCGTCCGCCAGGTCGTGAACGGCATCGGCTACACCTCCTCCGACACCGGCTTCGACGGCGACTCCTGCGGCGTCAGCGTCTCGGTGGGGGAGCAGTCCACCGACATCGCCCACGGCGTCGACAACGCTCAGGAGCACCGTGACGGCTCGTCTGTGGATCCGCTCGACGGTCTCGGCGCCGGAGACCAGGGCATCATGTTCGGGTTCGCCACCAACGAGACCCCGCAGCTCATGCCGATGGCCGCATGGACCGCGCACCGCATCGCCGAGCGGCTGACGGAGGTGCGCCGCAGCGGGCTGCTGCCCTTCCTGCGCCCGGACGGGAAGACGCAGGTCACCCTCGGCTACGACGGCTTCACCCCGAAGACCGTCGACGCCGTCGTGCTGTCCACCCAGCACAACCCGGACATCGCCCAGGACGACCTCAAGGCGCAGATCCGCGAGCACGTCATCGACCCGGTCCTCGCCACGACGGGCCTCGACCTCGACGACGTCACCTACTACATCAACCCGGCGGGCCCCTTCGTCACCGGCGGTCCCAAGGGCGACGCCGGGCTCACCGGTCGCAAGATCATCATCGACACGTACGGCGGCGCCGCACGGCACGGCGGTGGTGCCTTCAGCGGCAAGGACCCGTCGAAGGTCGACCGCTCGGGCGCGTACGCGACCCGCTGGGTCGCCAAGAACGCGGTCGCCGCGGGTCTCGCCGACCGCCTCGAGGTGCAGGTCGCCTACGCGATCGGCGTCGCGCGACCGGTCGGCCTGTACGTGGAGACGTTCGGCACCGGACGGGTGTCCGACGAGGTCATCACCCGGGCCATCGACGAGGTGTTCGACCTCCGGCCGCAGGCCATCATCGAGCAGCTCGACCTCCTGCGTCCGATCTACGCGCAGACGGCCGCGTACGGGCACTTCGGCCGGGAGCTGCCGGACTTCACATGGGAGCGGACGGACCGGGCCGAGGAGCTGCGGCGCGCTGCCGGGCTCTGAGGGGCCTGCGGTGCTGATCTCTCCGGAGAGCCGGCGCATCGCCCGGGTGCTCCTCGAGTCGCCGCTGCCGCAGCTCGACCGCCTGTTCGACTACGCCCTCCCGCCGGAGCTCGGTGACATCGAGCCCGGGGTCCGCGTGCGCGTGCCCCTGCGGACCGCGGGGCGCGTGGTCGACGGATTCGTGGTGGAGCTGAGCGTGGAGGACGACGCCGATCGGCCGCTCTCCGAGGTCGAGAGCATCGTGTCGGACATCCCCGTGCTGCCGGATCGCCTGTACCGACTGGCGCGGCGCGTCGCGGATCGCGCGGCAGGGTCGGCGTCCGACGTGCTGCGGCTGGTGATCCCGAAGCGGCAGGTGCGGGTCGAGAAAGCCTGGACCGCCGACGCCCCGACGCCGCTGCTCGAACCCGAGGCTCACGACGAGGCCGCGTCCGTCGTCGCACTCTATGACGGACTGCAGGCGGTGCTCGACGAGAGCGGTCGTGCGGCCGTCGAGGCCATCCCGCAGCTCACCGACGACATGCCGGGCTGGGCGCGGATGCTCGCCGCCGCCGCGGCCACGACGCTCGCGGCCGGGAAGTCGAGCATCCTCGTCGTGCCTGACCACCGTGACCTCGATCGGCTGCTGGCCGCCCTCGACGGGTTCGTCCCCGCGGAGGCGATCGCACGGTACGACTCGCGACAGACCAACCCGGATCGCTACCGCTCCTTCCTGCGCACGCTCGAGGACGCGCCCTGCATCGTCGTCGGGAACAGGTCCGCCGTGTACGCCCCCGTCGTCGCCGGTCTCGTGGCGCTGTGGGACGACGGCGACAGTCTGCTGGGCGAGCCGCTCGCACCCTACGTCCACGCCCGGGACGCGGCGCTGCTGCGACAGGAGGCGGAGGGCTCGGCCCTGCTCTTCGCCGGTCATACGCGGACGACCGAGGTCGAGCGGCTCGTCGTGCACGGCTGGCTGCGGGATATCCGCGCGACCCGGCGCGTGCTCCCGCGTGTCGTGCTCAGCACTCCCCAGGAGATGGAGCAGCCGACGCCGCAGCGCATGCCATCGTCGGCCTTCCTCGCCGCCCGGAACGCGGCCGCGGACGGGCCGGTGCTCATCCAGGTCTCGCGGCCCGGCTTCGCGCCGTCGCTCGTCTGCGCCGACTGCCGAGCTCCCGCCCGATGCCCGCACTGCGGCGGCCCCCTCGGCGCCCGCCATCGCGGCGCGGTCCCGGTCTGCGGGTGGTGCGGGCGCGGTGCCAGGGCATGGACGTGCCCGGCGTGTTCCTCGACCCGTCTCCGACTCGCCTCGTCGGGAAGCGAACGGACAGCCGATGAGCTGGGCCGCGCCTTCCCCGGTGTCCGCGTCATCGTCGCCGACGGCAGTCACCCGGTGGAGCGCGTCGATGCGCGTCCAGCCCTCGTGGTCGCCACTCGTGGCGCCGAGCCGCTCGCGGAAGGCGGCTACCGGGCCGTCGTCCTGCTCGACGGCCCGCGGATGCTGCAGGCGCCGGATCTGCGCATCGGCGAAGCGTGTCTGCGGTGGTGGTCGAATGCCGCCGCCCTGGCCGCCCCCGGCGCTCCGGTCCACCTCGTCGGCGTCGACGGCGCCGTCGCCAGAGCGCTGGCCACCTGGAACCAGGCCGCCTACGCGCGCACGGAGCTGGAGCACCGCGCACCGCTGCACATGCCCCCGACCGCGCGGGTCGCGCTCGTGGAAGGGTCAGCGGCCGCCGTCGCTCGCGCCCTGGAGGCGCTGTCCGAACTCTCCCTGCCCGCGGACGCGGTGCTCGGCCCCGTCCCCGTCGAGTCCGATGACGTTCCGCCGCGGGTCCGTGCTCTCGTGCGCTTCGACTACGGCGCGGGGAGCCGCGTCGCGACCACCCTCCGTGCTGCCGTCGTGGCCGAGGCGGTGAGCGGCCGCCGAGGCCGCACCAAGGCCGCCCGCAGCACGCTCTCGGTCCGCCTCGATATCCTCGATCCAGAACTCTGACCCTTCCGGAGAACCTTCATGCGCCTCGTCTTCGCCGGCACTCCCGCCGCCGCGGTCCCCACTCTGCGACGCCTCGCCGCCGAGCACGACATCGTCGCCGTGGTGACGCGCCCGGACGCCCCCCTCGGGCGCAAGCGTGTGCTGACCCCGTCGCCGGTCGCTCAGGCTGCGGTTGAGCTCGGCCTGCCGGTCATCCACGCTGCCCGGCTGGACGAGGCGGTGACGACCGAGATCGCGGCCCTGCGCCCGGAGCTCGGCGTGATCGTCGCGTACGGAGGGCTCGTCCGTGAGCCGCTGCTGTCCACGCCGGAGGCCGGGTGGATCAACCTGCACTTCTCGCTGCTGCCGGCGTGGCGCGGTGCCGCTCCGGTGCAGCGCGCCCTGATCGCCGGAGATCCGGTCCTCGGTGCGAGCGTCTTCCAGCTCGTCCCCGAGCTCGATGCCGGCGACGTGTTCGCGCTGCGTGCCGTCGAACTCCCGGGCACATCAACGGCGGGGGAGGCGCTGGAGGCCCTGGCACTCGACGGCGCCGCTCTCACCGCCGACGTGGTCGCTGCGATCGCGGACGGCAGCGCCCGCGCCGTGCCGCAGGAGGGCGAGCCGACGTTCGCCGGCAAGCTGACGCTCGAAGACGGTCTCCTCGACTTCCGCGAGCCGTTCGACGCCGTGTACGCCCGGTTCCGCGGAGTCACGCCGGAGCCGGGAGCGCACACGACGATCGACGGTCAGCGGCTCAAGATCCTCGAGGCACGACCCGCCGGTGCCGAGGCGGAGGATCTGTCGTCGGGCGCCATGGCGGGCACGCGAGCGGAGGTCCTCATCGGGACGGCCACCGCGCCGCTGGCGGTCACCCGGCTGCAGCCCGCGGGCAAGGGCCCCATGAACGCCGCGGACTGGTGGCGGGGCCTGCAGGGCGCGACTCCGGTGGCCGGCTCGTGAACGCGAACGACGGACGGCGCCCCGGCTCGGGTCGGCAGCACGACGGCCGGGCCCGGAACGGAGGCGGCCGCGGCCCGAACCGGTCGGTCCAGCCGGCGCGCCGCGTGGCCTACGACGTGCTCAGGGCGGTGTCGGACTCCGACGCCTACGCCAACCTGCTCCTCCCGACCGCGATCGCCGAGACGGGCCTGAACCCGCAGGACGCGGCTCTCGCGACTGAGTTGACCTACGGCACTCTCCGGCGCCGGGGCACGTACGACGCGATCATCGCCGCCGCGGCCGACCGCTCCGCCGACGCGATCGACCCGGTGGTGCTCGACGCCCTCCGGCTCGCGGTGCATCAGCTTCTCGCGACACGGGTGGCCTCGCACGCGGCCGTGAACGAATCGGTGAACCTCGTGGCCCTCACGGCGGGACGCGGGGCGTCGAGCTTCGCCAATGCGGTGCTCCGGCGGATCGCCCGCGAATCGCCGGGCGAGTGGCTCGCGCGCATCGAGGCGGCAGCGCGATCGGACGACGAACGCCTGGCCCTCCGCGCCGCGCACCCGGTCTGGATCATCCGGGCGCTGCGGCGCGCCCTCGCCGCTGAGGGGCGGGTCGAGGAACTGGACGCCCTGCTGGAGGCCGACAACGTCTCGCCCGAGGTCACGCTCGTCGCCCTTCCCGGTCTGGCAAAGCCCCAGGAGCCGCGCCGGCCATACGCCGCCACGGCGTTCGCGTCTCCGGGAGGCGATCCGCGCCTCGCGTTGACCGCCTCCGATGGCGCGGTCCGGGTGCAGGACGAGGGGTCTCAGCTCGTCGCGCTCGCGCTGACCACGGCGACGCCGCTGCGCACAGGGGAGCGGTGGCTCGATCTCTGCGCGGGCCCCGGCGGGAAGACCGCCCTGCTCGCTGCCGTCGCCCGGCAGAACGACGCCGTCCTGGAAGCCAACGAGGTGGTGCCCACCCGCGCCCGGCTCGTGCGCAACGCCCTGCGCGCCGTTCCGGGCGAGGTCACCGTGCACGAGCGGGACGGCCGGGAGCTGGCGGCCGAGCGGCCGGACGCGTTCGATCGGATCCTCGTGGACGCGCCCTGCACCGGCCTCGGCGCCCTCCGTCGGCGCCCGGAGGCCCGATGGCGCAAGTCCCCGGCAGACGTCGCCGAGCTCGTGCCGCTGCAGGTCGGCCTGCTCACGGCGGCTGCGGACGCTCTCGCACCGGGAGGCGTCGTCGCGTACGTCACCTGTTCTCCCCATCTCGCGGAGACCACGGCGGTGGTCGAGGAGGTGCGGCGCATCCGGCCGAAGCTCGTCGAGCTCGATGCGCGTGCGGTGCTGCACGGCGTGGCGCAGTCGCCGATCGATCTCGCCGACGACGGGCGGGCGCAGACGGGCAGCGCTCAGCTCTGGCCGCATCGGCACGGCACCGATGCGATGTTCCTCGCACTCCTGCAGCGACCGCTGGAGGCGACAGACGCCCCGAAGGAAGGTTGAGACCATGGATCTGCCCCGCGCCCCGCGCATCAACCCCAGCATCCTCGCCGCCGACTTCGTCAACATGCAGGCGGAGCTCGCCCGCATCGCGACGGCCGACTTCGCGCACGTCGACGTCATGGACAACCACTTCGTCCCGAACCTCACGTTCGGCCCGCAGATGGTCCAGCGCATCCAGGAGACCAGCCCGGTCCCGCTGGACGTGCATCTCATGATCACGGATCCGGATCGCTGGGCCCCGGGCTACGCCGAGCTGGGCGCCGCGAGCGTGACCTTCCACCTGGAGGCGGCGGGGGAGCCGGTGGCTCTCGCGCGGCGGCTGCGCGACATCGGCGCCCGTGCCGGGGTCGCGGTCAAGCCCGCGACTCCTGTCGAGGGACTCTTCGACCTGCTGGACGAGTTCGACCAGATCCTCGTGATGACCGTCGAGCCGGGGTTTGGCGGACAGGGCTTCCTGCCCGAGACCATGCCGAAGCTGCAGGCGCTGTCCGCGGAGGCACGGCGTCGAGGCTCGTCCGTCTGGCTCCAGGTCGACGGCGGCATCTCCGCCGCGACGATCGCCCAGGCGGCCGAAGCGGGAGCCGACACCTTCGTCGCCGGATCCGCGGTCTACGGTGCGGACGACGTGGAGGCGGCCGTCACCCGGCTCAGGGACCTCGCGCGAGCCGGTAGCCTGGAGGGGTGAAGACTTTCGACGAGCTGTTCGCCGAGCTCAGCGTCAAGGCCGAGACCCGACCCGAGGGATCGGGCACCGTGGCGGAGCTCGACGGCGGCGTGCATGCGATCGGCAAGAAGATCGTCGAAGAGGCCGCCGAGGTCTGGATGGCGGCAGAGTACGAGTCGGATGCCGCTGCCGCCGAGGAGATCTCCCAGCTCCTCTACCACCTGCAGGTGATGATGCTCGCGAAGGGCCTCTCCCTGCAGGACGTCTACCGACATCTGTGATGCGCTCCGGTCCCACTCCTTCGAACTGAAAGCCGTTCATGCTGCGCATCGCCGTTCCCAACAAGGGCTCGCTCTCCGAGACCGCCGCCGAGATGCTCGCGGAGGCGGGCTACGCCGGCCGCCGCGACCCCAAGACCCTGCATGTCATCGACGCCGAGAACGACGTCGAGTTCTTCTTCCTCCGCCCGCGCGACATCGCCACCTATGTGGCCTCCGGCGCCCTCGATGTGGGGATCACCGGTCGTGATCTCCTCCTCGACGTGCAGCAGCCGGCGCGCGAGATCGAGCAGCTCGGTTTCGGGGCGTCCACGTTCCGCTTCGCCGGTCCTCCCGGACGCTTCACCTCCGTCCAGGACCTCGACGGCGTCCGCGTCGCCTCCGCCTATCCGGGTCTGGTGGGATCCTTCCTCCGCGACCAGGGCGTGAACGCCGAGCTCGTGCAGCTCGACGGTGCCGTGGAGTCCGCGGTACGCCTCGGCGTCGCCGACGCGGTCGCCGACGTCGTGTCCACCGGGACCACGCTCCGGCAGGCCGGGCTGGAGATCTTCGGCCCCGTGATCCTGGAGTCCGAGGCCGTGCTCATCAGCCGTCCCGGTGAGGCCGACGGCGTGGAGACGCTGCTGCGCCGACTCCGCGGCGTGATGGTGGCGCGCCGCTACGTGCTCCTCGACTACGACCTCCCCACCGAGCTGGTCGATCAGGCCGTGGCCATCGCCCCCGGCCGGGAGTCCGCGACGATCTCGCCGCTCCGCGATCCGTCCTGGGTGGCGGTCCGCGTGATGATCCCGCGGCGTCGCGTCAACCAGGTGATGGACGACCTCTACGCCCTCGGCGCCCGGGCCATCCTGGTCACCGCGATCCACGCGGCGAGGCTCTGATGACCCTCGCGAGTCGCGTCATCCCCTGCCTGGACGTCGCGGACGGCCGCGTCGTCAAGGGCGTCAACTTCGAGAACCTCCGCGACATGGGCGATCCGGTCGAGCTCGCCCGCCACTACGCCGCCCAGGGCGCCGACGAGATCACGTTCCTGGACGTCACCGCGACGGTGGATGCGCGGGCCACGACCTACGACGTCGTGCAGCGCACCGCGGAGCAGGTCTTCGTGCCGCTGACGGTGGGCGGCGGGGTGCGCAGCGTCGACGACGTCGCGCGGCTCCTCGCGGTCGGTGCGGACAAGGTCGGCGTGAACTCCGCGGCGATCGCCCGTCCTGAGCTCATCGGCGAGATCGCGGATCGCTTCGGTGCCCAGGTGCTCGTGCTCTCGCTCGACGTCAAGCGCGCCGACACCACGCGATCCGGCTTCGTCGTCACCACGCACGGAGGCCGTACGCAGACCACGCTGGATGCGCTCGACTGGGCGCGCGAGGCGTCCGAGCGCGGCGCGGGGGAGCTGCTCGTGAACTCGATCGACGCCGACGGCACCCGCGACGGCTTCGATCTCGAGCTCGTCCGCCTCATGCGCGAGGTGGCGCCGATCCCGGTGATCGCCTCCGGCGGTGCAGGGCGGGCGACCGACTTCGCACCGGCCATCAAAGCGGGAGCCGACGCGGTGCTCGCGGCGAGCGTGTTCCACACCGGGGCTCTGACCGTCGGCGATGTGAAGGACGCGCTGCGCGCGGAAGGAGTGCTCGTCCGATGACCGATACGCCGAAGCAGGACGAGGTCTCCGTCGACGACCGCATCGCACAGGTCGCCTTCAACGCCGACGGGCTCGCCCCGATCATCGTGCAGCAGTGGGATTCGCGCGAGGTGCTCATGCTCGCGTGGGTGGACGCCGAGGCGCTGCGCCGCACGCTCACCTCCGGTCGTGCGACCTACTGGTCCCGCTCCCGCCAGGAGTACTGGCGCAAGGGTGACACGTCCGGCCACATCCAGGTCGTGCGGGAGGCCCGGCTCGACTGCGACGGGGATGCGCTCCTGCTCCTCGTCGACCAGACCGGCCCCGCATGCCATACCGGCACGCGGACGTGCTTCGACACCACCGACCTGGACGCCGTCGACGGGGTGAGCGCCTCGTGAGCATCGCGCAGCGCGGCCGCTCCCTCTCCGTGACGGGGTTCCTGCTGGCCGGCGCCATCGGCATCATCTCCTCCACGCAGACCTGGTTCACCGTGCAGCGCGCGGATGCGGGGGAGGACATCCTCGTCCCTGGTGCCTCCGCCCTCGTGCTGCTCGCCCCGCTGAGCCTCGCCGTGCTCGCCCTCGGTGCAGCACTCGCGATCGCCGGCCGTGCCGTGCGCATCGTCTTCGGTGTGCTGGCTGCCGCGGCGGCGCTGTTCCTGGGGTGGTCCACGTTGCAGCTGCTCCTCGGCGATGCGTACGGCGCCGTGGCCGCGACGGTCACCGAGACGACCGGGCTCGCCGGGACCGGAGCCGTCCACGAGGTCGCGGCGAGCATCGTGCCGTCGGCCTGGCCGTACCTCGCCCTCGTCGGCTGGGCGATCCTGCTCGCGGCCGCGGTCCTCGTGCTGACGACCTGGCGACGCTGGAAGGTCGGCGGTCGGCGCTACCGCACCGACACGCCCGCCGAGGCGCGGCATGATGGTCCCGTCGACGCGGTCGATTCCTGGGACGAGCTGTCCCGCGGGTCCGACCCGACACGCTGACCCCGATAGACTGAATCCAGATCCCACGTCGTCCCCCGGAGGAGAACATGACCAACCCGATCGCTGACCCCGGCCACGGACACTCGCCTGCGGCCTGGACCGCCGTCGTGATCATGCTCGTCGGCTTCGCCGCCGCGACCGTCGCGTTCTGCTTCGAGCAGCCGACCCTGGTGTGGATCTCCGCCGCGCTGATCCCGATCGGGGCGATCGTCGGCTGGGTGCTCGCGAAGGCGGGATACGGCGTGAAGGGTCCCAAGTACGCTCCGAAGGCGCACTAGTGGTCCTCGCCGACCTGACGGCCGGCGCTGTCGCAGACGCCGAGCGTCGTTCCGAGTCCCGTCCGCTCTCGGTCGTGGAGCGTGACGCCCTCGCGCGCCCCGCGGCGAAGGACGCGCTGTCGTTCCTCGCTCCCGCCGACCGGGTGAAGATCATCGCCGAGGTGAAGCGGGCGAGTCCGTCCCGCGGTGCCCTCGCGGAGATCCCGGATCCCGCGCACCAGGCCGCGCTCTACGAGACCGGCGGCGCCTCCGCGATCAGCGTCCTCACGGAGGAGCGCCGCTTCGGCGGCAGTCTGGCCGATCTGGAGGCGGTCACCGCCCGGGTCTCACTGCCGGTTCTCCGGAAGGACTTCATCGCCACCCGGTACCAGGTGCTGGAGGCCCGTGCCGCGGGTGCCGATCTCGTGCTCCTGATCGTCGCGGGCCTGGAGCCCGACGTCCTCCGCGACCTGTACGGGTTCATCCTCGAGCTCGGCATGACCCCGCTCGTGGAGACCCACTCCGCGGACGAGCTGGACGCCGCGATCGATCTCGGCGCCGCCCTGATCGGCGTGAACGCCCGCAATCTCAAGACCCTCGAGCTCGACCGCGATCTGTTCGGCCGGCTCGTGGGCCGCATCCCCGACTCGGCGATCAAGATCGCGGAGTCCGCGGTGCTCACCCCGGCCGACGTCGCGCACTACCGTTCGGTCGGTGCCGATGTCGTGTTGATCGGGGAGGCCCTGGTGACCGGAGACCCGGTCGCCACTCTCGAGAGCTTCCTGGAGGCGAAGTGAGTCTGCGCGACCAGCACGGTCCGTTCTTCGGCGAGTTCGGAGGACGGTACATGCCGGAATCCCTGGTCGCCGCGATCGACGAGCTCACCGTCGCGTACGAGGAGGCCATCGCCGACCCGGAGTTCCGAGCCGAGCTCGCCCATCTGCTGTCGTCCTATGCCGGGCGCCCCTCCGCGCTCACCGAGGTGCCCCGGTTCGCCGAGCACGCGGGCGGCGCGCGGGTCTTCCTCAAGCGCGAGGACCTCAACCACACCGGTTCGCACAAGATCAACAACGTGCTGGGCCAGGCCCTGCTCACCAAGCGCCTCGGCAAGACTCGGGTCATCGCCGAGACCGGAGCGGGGCAGCACGGCGTCGCGACGGCGACCGCTGCGGCGCTGTTCGGGCTGGACTGCACCATCTACATGGGCGAGGTCGACACCGAGCGGCAGGCGCTGAACGTCGCCCGCATGCGTCTGCTGGGCGCCGAGGTCGTCGCGGTGACTTCCGGATCGCGCACGTTGAAGGACGCGATCAACGACGCCTACCGCGATTGGGTGGCCTCGGTCGAGACCACCAACTACATCTTCGGCACCGCCGCGGGCCCGCACCCGTTCCCGGCGATGGTCCGCGACTTCCAGAAGATCATCGGGGAGGAGGCCCGCGCCCAGATCCTCGACGAGGTCGGCCGGCTCCCGGACGCCGTCGTCGCCTGTGTCGGTGGCGGGTCCAACGCGATCGGCATGTTCGATGCGTTCCTGGACGACGAGGGCGTGCGGTTGTACGGCGTGGAGGCGGCGGGCGACGGCGTCGACACCGACAAGCACGCCGCCTCCATCGAGCGCGGTCGGCCCGGCGTGCTGCACGGCGCGAAGACGTACGTGCTGCAGGACGAAGACGGCCAGACGGTCGAATCGCACTCGATCTCCGCGGGTCTCGACTACCCGGGCGTGGGCCCTGAGCACTCCTGGCTGGCCGACATCGGTCGCGCCGAGTACGTCCCGGCCACCGACGACGAAGCGATGCAGGCCCTGCGGCTGCTCAGCCGGACCGAGGGGATCATCCCCGCCATCGAGTCGGCCCATGCCCTCGCCGGCGCGCTGCGGATCGGCCGCGAGCTCGGCTCCGACGGCCTGATCGCGATCTGCCTCTCCGGTCGCGGCGACAAGGACATGGACACCGCCGCCCGCTACTTCGAGCTCTACGACGAGGACGCCCTCGCGCACGACGTGTCCGACGAGAGCGCCGCCGAGGACGCGGCCTCGAAGGGAGAGCCGCAGCTGTGAGCCGCGTCGAACAGGCCATCCAGCGTGCGCACGACGCCGGCCGCAGCGCCTTCGTCGGCTACCTGCCCGTCGGCTTCCCCGACCTGGAGACCAGCATCCAGGCCGCGATCGCCCTCGCCGAGAACGGCGTGGACATCATCGAGCTCGGCCCGCCCTACAGCGATCCCGTCATGGACGGCGCCATCATCCAGGAGGCGACGACCAAGGCCCTCGCTGCGGGCTTCCGGATGAAGGACCTCTTCACGGCGATCCGTGCGATCACCGCTGCCACCGACGTCCCCGTCCTCGTGATGACCTACTGGAACCCGGTGCTGCAGTACGGGGTGGACCGGTATGCCGAGGACCTGCTCGCCGCGGGCGGCGCGGGTCTGATCACCCCGGACATCACCCCGGAGGCCGCAGGCGAGTGGATGGCGGCCAGCGAGCGGCTCGGTCTCGACCGGGTCTTCCTCGCGGCTCCGACCTCGTCTGACGAGCGCCTCGACCTCGTCGTGCGGTCCTCGACGGGCTTCGTCTACACCGTCTCGACCATGGGCATCACGGGGGAGCGGGCCGAGCTCGACCGTGCGGCGCGCACCCTCGTGTCGCGGCTCCGCGACCACGGCGCCCGCCGCGCCTGCGTCGGCATCGGCATCTCGACGCCGGAGCAGATCGCGGGCGTGTCCGAGTATGCCGACGGGGCCATCGTGGGCACCGCGCTCGTCCGCGCCCTCCGCGACGGCGGCGTGCCGGCCCTCGCCGACGTCACCCGAACCCTGGCCGCCGGCACCGCGTCGGCGCGCTTCGCCTCAGAGAAGTAGGATCGCACTCATGTCCTCCGCGCTCCACAGCACCGCCACCGGCGTGCTCGCCAGCATCCCGAGCCCGTCCGTCTCGTACATCGATCTCGGCCCGCTCCGGATCCACTTCTACGCGCTGTGCATCATCGCCGGCATCATCGTCGCCGTGCTGATGACGAACCACCGTCTCACCAAGCGCGGCGCAGAGCCGTGGGTGGTCATCGACATCTCCATTCTCGCGGTGCCGCTCGCCATCATCGGCGCGCGCATCTTCCACGTGCTCACCCACCCGAACTTCTACTTCGGCGAGGGCAAGAACACCTGGAACCCGTTCGAACCGGGCTCGGTCTGGGCGATCTGGGAGGGTGGCATCGCGATCTTCGGTGCGCTCATCGGCGGTGCCGTCGGCGCCTACCTGGGCTGCCGGTGGACGGGCATCCGCTTCTGGACGTTCGCGGACGCGCTGGCTCCCGGACTGCTCCTCGCGCAGGCGATGGGCCGGTTCGGTAACTGGTTCAACAAGGAGCTCTACGGCCTGCCGACCGACCTGCCGTGGGGACTGGAGATCCCGTCCGACAACTCGGCCTTCCCTCCCGGTCTCCCCGAGGGCACCCTCTTCCACCCGACCTTCCTGTACGAGGTCATCTGGAACGGCCTCGGCGTCCTCGTGCTGCTGTGGCTCGGCCGGAAGCTGTTCTTCCAGTGGGGTCGTCTCTTCGCGATCTACCTCATCTGGTACAGCGCCGGACGCATCCTGTGGGAGTCGATCCGCATCGACCCGAGCGAGATCATCCTGGGCCTGCGCAGCAACGTCTGGGCCGCCATCATCGGCGTGGTCCTCGGCCTCGTCATCCTCGTGGTGCAGACGCGCCGTCACCCCGGTCTCGAGCCCTCGCCGTACCAGCCGGGCCGCGGACGGAAGGACGTGGACGCTGATGTACAATCGCAGGACAATCCCTCTGATTTCGTGGACGTGAGCGAGCCTCCGGCCGAAGAAGTCGCCGCCGGAGCCACTGCCACAAGCGCTGCTCCCTCGAGCGGGGACGGCTCCCGATAACGCCGACTCGCGGCGGGAGAACCATTGCACTGAACGAGCGGGCCGACGACGTCCCCGGGTTTCACTGAAGATCTGAGGACGGTAACTGGTGTACTTCCAGCCCCCTTACGGCGCCTCCGGCGCATACCCCCCGAAGCAGGGCATGTACAACCCGGCGTTTGAAAAGGACGCCTGCGGCCTGGCCATGGTCGCAACGCTGCGCGGCGAAGCCGGGCACGACATCATCGCGCTGGCCCTCGAGGCCCTGCGCAACCTGGAGCACCGCGGGGCCATCGGGTCCGACGCGGGCACCGGGGACGGAGCCGGCATCCTCACCCAGATGCCGGACGAGTTCCTCCGCGCGGTCACCGGCTTCGAACTGCCGCCCGTGGGGGAGTATGCGGCCGGGCTGGCCTTCCTTCCTCGCGATTCGAGCGAGCGCCGCCAGCAGAAGGCCGGGATCGAGAAGATCGCCCGCGCGGAGGGGCTCCGCGTCCTCGGCTGGCGCGAGGTCCCCACGGCCAACGAGAACCTCGGCAAGCTCGCCGACGAGGCCCGTCCGGCCTTCGAGCAGCTCTTCGTGAGCGCCGGCGGCGCCACCCTGGCCGATGCGCCGCTGACCGGCATCGCGCTCGATCGCGTCGCCTATCGCCTCCGCAAGCGGGCGGGCCACGAGCTCGGCGCCTACTTCGTCTCCCTGTCCAGCCGCACGCTCGGCTACAAGGGCATGGTCACCACGCTCCAGCTCGAGCCGTTCTACCCGGATCTGCAGGACGAGCGCTTCGCCTCAGAGCTCGCCGTCGTTCACTCGCGGTACTCGACGAACACGTTTCCGTCGTGGCCGCTCGCGCAGCCGCTGCGGATGCTGGCCCACAACGGCGAGATCAACACCGTCGGCGGCAACCGCAACTGGATGCGCGCCCGCCAGTCGCAGCTCGAGTCCGAGCTCCTCGGCGACATCTCGCCCCTGCTGCCCATCTGCACCGACGGCGCCAGCGACTCCGCCTCGTTCGACGAGGTGCTGGAGCTGCTCACCCTCACCGGCCGCAGCCTGCCGCACGCGATCATGATGATGGTGCCGGAGGCCTACGAGAAGCAGGCCGACATCTCGCCGGAGCTGCGCGCGTTCTACGAGTACCACTCCAACCAGATGGAGCCGTGGGACGGCCCGGCCGCCCTCATCTTCACCGACGGCACGCTCGTCGGCGCGACCCTCGACCGCAACGGCCTGCGCCCCGGACGCTGGACGGAGACCACCGACGGGCTCGTCGTCATCGGCTCCGAGACCGGCGTGCTGCACTTCGAGCCGGAGCGCATCAAGCGCCGCGGCCGGCTGCAGCCCGGCAAGATGTTCCTCATCGACACAGCCCAGCGCCGGATCGTCGAGGACGAGGAGATCAAGCACGATCTCGCGACGATGCACCCGTGGCAGGAGTGGCTCGACGCCGGTTCCGTCCGCCTGGCCGACCTCCCCGAGCGCGAGCACATCGTGCACCCGCCGGCCTCCATCACCCGGCGGCAGCGCACCTTCGGGTACACGGAGGAGGAGGTCCGCATCCTCCTCACCCCGATGGGCCAGACGGGTGTCGAGCCGCTGGGCGCGATGGGATCGGACACACCGATCGCCGTGCTCAGCAAGCGCCCGCGGCTGCTCTTCGACTACTTCACGCAGCAGTTCGCGCAGGTGACCAACCCGCCGCTCGACTCG
Organism: Microbacterium sp. LCT-H2; assembly: GCF_001866135.1. GTDB lineage: Bacteria > Actinomycetota > Actinomycetes > Actinomycetales > Microbacteriaceae > Microbacterium. The sequence goes on along the minus strand of NZ_MODW01000002.1, from coordinate 713,200 downwards.
ATCCGCGAAGAGGTCGTCACGAGCCTCAAGCTCGGTCTGGGACCTGAGGTCAATCTGCTGACCTGGGGTCCGGAGCACACGCGCACGGTGTCGCTCGACTTCCCGGTCATCGACAACGACGAGCTGGCGAAGATCCGGCACATCGACAAGGCCCTGCCCGGGCGTTCGAGCGCCACGATCCGCGGCCTCTACCACTTCGACGCAGGACCCCACACCCTCGCCGAACGCCTCACCGAGATGTGCGCCGAGGTCGATCAGGCCATCGAGGACGGCGCGGAGTTCATCATCCTGTCCGACCGCGACTCGAACAAGGATCTCGTCCCGATCCCGTCGCTGCTCATGGTGTCGGCCATCCACCACCACCTCATCCGGCGCGAGAACCGGATGAAGGTCGGTCTGATCGTCGAGGCCGGCGACGTGCGCGAGGTGCACCACGTCGCGACGCTCATCGGCTACGGTGCTTCCGCGATCAATCCCTACCTCGCCATGGAGACGGTCGAGCACCTCGTGCGGACCGGCTACATCACGGGCATCTCCCCGGAGAAGGCCGTGAAGAACCTCATCTACGCGCTCGGCAAGGGCGTGCTGAAGATCATGTCGAAGATGGGCATCTCGACGGTGTCCTCCTATGCGGGCGCGCAGGTGTTCGAGGCGGTCGGCCTCAGCCAGGAGTTCATCGACGCCTACTTCACGCGTACCGAGTCGAAGCTCGGCGGAATCGGGATCGAGGAGATCTTCGCCGAGAACCAGGCCCGCCATGACTACGCCTACCCGGAGGATGCCGCGGCCCGTGCCCATGAGCGGCTGTGGACCGGTGGCGAGTACCAGTGGCGCCGCGACGGCTCTCCGCACCTCTTCAACCCGGAGACGGTGTTCAAGCTGCAGCACTCCACGCGGACCCGCCGTTACGACATCTTCCGCGAGTACACGAAGCTCGTCGACGACCAGGCGGCGGAGCTGAAGACGCTGCGCGGCCTGTTCTCGCTGCGGACCGGCACGCGCAAGCCCGTGCCGCTGGACGAGGTCGAGCCCGTCTCGGCGATCGTCAAGCGCTTCTCCACGGGGGCGATGAGCTACGGCTCCATCTCCAAGGAGGCGCACGAGACGCTCGCGATCGCGATGAACCGGATCGGCGGCAAGTCGAACACGGGGGAAGGTGGGGAAGACCCCGACCGTCTCGTCGACCCCGAGCGGCGCAGTGCGATCAAGCAGGTGGCCTCCGGTCGATTCGGCGTCACGAGCCTCTACCTCACCGAGGCCGACGACATCCAGATCAAGCTCGCCCAGGGCGCCAAGCCCGGTGAGGGCGGCCAGCTCCCGCCCACCAAGGTCTACCCGTGGGTCGCGCGGACCCGGCACGCCACTGCAGGGGTCGGCCTCATCTCGCCGCCACCGCATCACGACATCTACTCGATCGAAGACCTCAAGCAGCTCATCTTCGACCTGAAGCGGGCCAACCCCGAGGCGCGCATCCACACGAAGCTCGTCAGCCAGTCCGGCATCGGCGCGGTCTCGGCCGGTGTCGCCAAGGCGCTCAGCGATGTCATCCTCGTGTCCGGTCACGACGGCGGTACGGGCGCCAGCCCGCTGAACTCGCTGAAGCACGCCGGAACGCCATGGGAGCTCGGGCTCGCGGAGACGCAGCAGACGCTCATGCTCAACGGCATGCGCGACCGCGTCGTCGTGCAGGTCGACGGGCAGCTCAAGACCGGACGGGACGTCATCATCGGCGCCCTGCTCGGTGCCGAGGAGTTCGGCTTCGCCACCGCGCCCCTCGTGGTCAGCGGCTGCATCATGATGCGCGTCTGCCACCTCGACACCTGTCCGGTGGGCGTCGCCACGCAGAACCCCGTCCTGCGCGACCGGTTCACCGGCAAGCCCGAGTTCGTCGTGAACTTCATGGAGTTCATCGCCGAGGAGGTGCGCGAGCTGCTCGCCGAGCTCGGCTACCGTTCGATCGACGAGATCGTCGGTCGCACCGAGCTCCTGGAGACGAACGCGGCGATCGCGCATTGGAAGGCCGAGGGGCTCGACCTCAGCCCGGTGCTGGAGGGACCGGCGTTCCCGGCCGGCGAGCCGCGTCGCAGCGGCCGCGCCCAGGACCACGAACTCGACAAGCACTTCGACGTGCAGCTCATCGACATCGCGAAGGCGGCGCTGCTGAACGGAGAGCCCGTCATGGCGGAGCTCCCGATCGCCAACACCGAGCGCGCGGTCGGCACGATGCTCGGCCATCAGGTGACCTCGCGCCACGGCGCCACCGGACTGCCGAAGGAGACGATCGACGTCACCCTCACCGGCACGGCCGGGCAGTCGCTCGGGGCGTTCCTTCCGCCGGGCATCATCCTCCGGCTGGAGGGCGACGCGAACGACTACGTCGGCAAGGGCCTCTCCGGTGGGGACATCACGATCCGGCCGCCCCGTGGCTCCGCGATCGCCCCGCACGAGAACGTCATCGCGGGCAACGTGATCGGGTACGGCGCCACATCCGGCACCATGTTCATCTCCGGCGTGGTGGGCGAGCGCTTCCTCGTCCGGAACTCCGGTGCGACCGCGGTGGTCGAGGGCGTGGGCGACCACGCGCTCGAGTACATGACCGGCGGCCTCGCGGTGATCCTCGGATCGACCGGCCGCAACTTCGGGGCCGGCATGTCCGGGGGAGTGGCCTACGTGCACGCTCTGGACACCGCGAAGGTCAACGCGCAGTCGCTCGGCAGCGGCGAGCTCCGGCTGGAGCCGCTGGACCGCGCCGATCTCGAAGTGCTGCGCGGGCTGCTCGTGGAGCACGTGGAGCGCACGGCATCGCCGCGCGCCTCCGCCCTGCTGGAGGACTTCGACGCCAGCGCGGCGGAGTTCGTGAAGGTGCTCCCGCGCGACTTCGCCGCCGTGCGCAGCATGCGCGAGGAGGCACTGGCCGAGGGGATCGACCCCGACGGCGACATCGTCTGGAACCGCATCCTGGAGGTGACCGGTGGCTGACCCCAAAGGCTTTCTGAAGGTGACCGAGCGGGAACTTCCCGCTCGCCGTCCGGTGCCCGTGCGCATCATGGACTGGAAAGAGGTGTACGAGCCCGGCGACAAGGCGGTGCTCCGTCGCCAGGCCAGTCGCTGCATGGACTGCGGCGTGCCCTTCTGCCACTCCGGCTGCCCCCTGGGCAACCTCATCCCGGAGTGGAACGACCTCACCTGGCGCGGGGAGGGGCGCGCGGCGATCGAGCGGCTGCACGCGACGAACAACTTCCCGGAGTTCACGGGACGACTCTGCCCGGCGCCGTGCGAGAGCTCGTGCGTCCTCGGCATCAACCAGCCGGCCGTGACGATCAAGCAGATCGAGGTCTCCATCATCGACGAGGCCTTCGCCAAGGGCTGGGTCGAGCCGGAGCCGCCGGAGCGTCTGACGGGCAAGACCGTGGCCGTCGTGGGCTCGGGCCCCGCCGGTCTCGCCGCCGCCCAGCAGCTCACCCGCGCCGGCCACACCGTCGCCGTCTTCGAGCGTGACGACCGCATCGGCGGCCTGCTGCGCTACGGCATCCCGGACTTCAAGATGGAGAAGAGCCAGCTCGAAGCGCGCCTGCGCCAGATGCAGGAGGAGGGCACGCGGTTCCGTGCCGGCGTCGAGATCGGCAAGGACATCTCCTGGGCCGACCTGCGCGCCCGGTACGACGCGGTCGTCATCGCCACCGGCGCCACGGTCCCGCGCGACCTGCCGATCCCCGGTCGCGACCTCGACGGCGTCCACTTCGCGATGGAGTACCTCGTCGAGTCGAACCACGCGGTCGCCGGCGACACCGTCCCGGACCAGATCACCGCCGAGGGCAAGCACGTCATCGTCATCGGCGGCGGCGACACGGGCGCCGACTGCATCGGCACCGCGCACCGCCAGGGCGCGCTCAGCGTCACCAACCTCGCCATCGGCAAGCAGCCGAGCGAGACGCGGCCGGATCACCAGCCGTGGCCGATGATGCCTACGATCTTCGAGGTGGCCTCGGCTCACGAGGAGGGCGGAGAGCGGGTCTTCCTCGCCTCGACCGTGGAGTTCCTGTCGAACGACGTCGGCGAGGTCCGCGCGCTGCGCGTGGCCGAGACCGAGTACATCGACGGTCGCCGCGTGCCCAAGAGCGGTACGGAGCGGGAGATCCCGGCCGACCTGGTGCTCATCGCGATGGGCTTCACCGGACCGGAGCAGGACGGCTACACCGAGGACACCCGGCCGGAGGTGACCGAGCGCGGCGCCTTCCGTCGCGCCGCGAGCTACGAGTCGTCGATCCCCGGCGTGTTCGTCGCCGGGGACGCGGGACGCGGGCAGTCGCTCATCGTCTGGGCGATCGCGGAGGGCCGGGCGGCGGCGGCGAACGTCGACCGCTTCCTCATGGGCACCACCGTGCTGCCGGAGCCGGTGCGCCCGAGCGATGTCGCGATCGGCCTCCAGCCCGCGTAGGCTGAGGCCGGCAGTGTCGCCTGTTTGTAATCCCCCACTTCTACCCTGGAGACATGTTGAGACGCGCGAAAATCGTCGCCACCCTGGGCCCCGCCACTTCCACGTATGAGACGGTGCGCGCACTGATCGATGCGGGTGTGGACGTCGCCCGACTGAACCTCAGCCACGGTGACTACTCCGTGCACGAGAACAACTACGCGAACGTGCGCCGTGCGGCGGAGGACTCCGGTCGTGCCGTCGCCATCCTCGTGGACCTCCAGGGTCCGAAGATCCGTCTGGGCCGGTTCGAGGACGGCCCGTACGAGCTCGCCAAGGGCGACATCTTCAAGATCACCACCGAGGACATCATCGGCAACAAGGAGATCTGCGGCACGACGTTCAAGGGCCTTCCTCAGGACGTCAAGCCCGGCGACTTCCTGCTGATCGACGACGGCAAGGTGCGCGTCGAGGTCGTCGAGACCGACGGCGTGACCGTCACCACGCGCGTCGTCGTCGCCGGCGCCGTCTCGAACAACAAGGGCATCAACCTGCCCGGCGTCGCCGTCAACGTCCCCGCGCTCAGCGAGAAGGACGAGGAGGACCTCCGCTGGGGCCTCCGGACCGGTGCCGACCTCATCGCGCTGTCGTTCGTGCGCAACGCCTCGGACGTGACCCGCGTGCACGAGATCATGGCGGAGGAGGGCGTCCGCGTCCCGGTCATCGCCAAGATCGAGAAGCCGCAGGCCGTCGACGCGCTCGAAGAGATCGTCGACGCGTTCGACGGCATCATGGTCGCCCGTGGCGACCTCGGCGTGGAGCTGCCGCTCGAAGCCGTCCCGATCGTGCAGAAGCGCGCCGTCGAGCTGGCCCGTCGCAACGCCAAGCCCGTGATCGTGGCGACGCAGATGCTCGAGTCGATGATCAACAGCCCGGTGCCGACCCGCGCCGAGACCTCCGACGTCGCCAACGCCGTCCTCGACGGTGCCGACGCGGTCATGCTCTCCGGCGAGACCAGCGTGGGCGACTACCCGGTCGTCGTCGTCGAGACGATGGCCCGGATCATCGAGTCGACGGAGGAGCACGGTCTGGAGCGCATCCTGCCGCTCACCACGAAGCCGCGCACGCAGGGTGGGGCCATCACGCTCGCGGCCCTCGAGGTCGCGGAGTTCGTGGACGCCAAGTTCCTGTGCGTCTTCACGCAGTCGGGCGACTCGGCGCGCCGTCTGTCCCGCCTGCGCTCCCGCATCCCGATGCTGGCCTTCACGCCGGAGCCGGGCATCCGTCGTCGGATGGCGCTCACCTGGGGCCTGCGCTCCACGCTCGTTGACATGGTGCAGCACACCGACCTCATGTACCACCAGGTCGACGAGTACCTCCTCGGGAACGGCCTCGCCGTCGAGGGGGACAAGGTCGTCGTCATCTCCGGTTCCCCTCCCGGGATCATCGGATCCACGAACGACCTGCGCGTGCACAAGGTCGGCGATGCGCTCCGTGGCGCCGCGCCGATCTACAAGGCCGGCGTCTGACGCAGGGCGTTCCGAGAGGGGTGGGGCTTCGGCCTCGCCCCTCTCTGTCATCTCCGGGCCGGGGCGTCAAGCCTCTCGGCCGGGGGCGGCGGTCTCGGTTAGCGTGCTGCCATGGTCCTCCGTCGTCTCCTCGTCACCTCCGGGCTGACGTTCCGCATCCTGGAGAGTCCGCGGCCCGCCGGCAGCACCGCTCCGACCGTGGTCCTCGTGCACGGGATCGGGATGTCGCACCGGTACCTGTCGCGGCTGCACGCCGTGCTCGCCGATACGACCCGGGTGGTCTCCGTCGACCTGCCGGGCTTCGGCGGCCTGCCGAAGCCCCGGTTCGACGTCTCCATCCCGCAGATGGCGGCGGGCCTGGCTCAGGTGGTGGCGAGCCTCGACGACGACAGGGTCGTGCTCGTCGGGCACTCGATGGGTGTGCAGTGGGCCGTGGAGACGGCGCTGCGGCATCCCGAGTACGTCCGGACCGTCGTGACGATCGGTCCCGTCGCCGATGACGCCCACCGGACTCTCCGCGCCCAGGCCCAGGCACTGGCCCTCGATACGTTCGGTGAGACCCCTGCGATCAACGCCGTCGTCTTCACCGACTATCTGCGCTGCGGCGTGCGGTGGTATCTCCGTCAGGTCCGGCACATGCTCGCGTATCCCCTGGAGGAGAGGGTTGCGGCTCTGACCGTGCCGGTGCTCGTCGTCCGGGGGAGCGACGATCCGATCGCCGGACGCGCGTGGTGCCGGCGGCTGCGCGACGCGGCGGCCGTCTCGCGATTGGTGGAGATCCCCGGTCATCATCATGTCGCGCAGCAGTCCGCGCCCCGGGCGGTGGCGTCCGCGATCCTGGCCCACACGACGGGAGCATGGCCGACGGCGGTGCCGGCCGCACCCATCCGACGGGGGAGGGCACGATCAGCGTCCTGAGGATCCTGGGCTGGTGGGCTGCGGACTACGCCTACGCGGGGTTCTGGCAGGTCCGCTCGTTCTTCGGCCGTGACCAGGCGGACGACTTCGCCACCGGAGACCGCGCCCCCATCGTGGTGCTCGCCGGTGTCTACGAGACCTGGCGCTTCCTGGAGCCGCTCATCGTCGCGCTGCACGAGAGGGGTCATCCGGTCCATGTCGTGGATGCGCTGCGCCGCAACCAGTTCCCGGTGCAGGATGAGGCCGATCAGGTGGCCGACTACCTGCGCGCGCACGACCTCTCCGGCGTGTTCCTCGTCGCCCACAGCAAGGGCGGTCTCGCCGGGAAGCTGGTAATGACCGGCCCGGAGGGGGCGCGGATCCGTGGCATGCTCGCCATCGCGACGCCGTTCGGCGGCTCCCGATATGCGCGGCTCCTGCCCGGTCGGGTGCTGCGGGCGTTCGCGCCCGACGACCCCTCGATCGTCGCGCTGGGGCGGGAGCTCGACGTGAACGCGCGCATCGTCTCGATCTACGCCGCGTTCGATCCGCACATCCCGGAGGGGAGCGAGCTGCCCGGTGCCAAGAACGTCGTCCTGGAGACGGGCGGACACTTCCGCATCCTCGCCCACCCCCGCGTGATGGCCGAACTCGCCGCCCTCGCCGAGTGACGGGGCGAGGGGCTCGCGATACTGGTGCCGGCGGTGGGACTCGAACCCACACGCCCTCTCGGACAAAGCATTTTGAGTGCTCCGCGTCTGCCATTCCGCCACGCCGGCCCGTGTCTCGCGACTTCGACTGTAGCGCAGACGAGGGAGGGTTCCCCGCGTGCCCGCCGTCTTCAGCCGGTGGCGGGGACCTCTCCGTTAGGATGGAGGGGTGACCGAGCAAGAACAGGCTGAGCAGCCCACGGCATCCGCACCCCGACGCGTCGTCGTCGCCGAAGACGAATCGCTGATCCGTCTCGACATCGTCGAGATCCTCCGCGACAACGGCTTCGATGTCGTCGGCGAGGCCGGCGACGGCGAGACGGCGGTGGCCCTCGCCACCGAGCTGCGTCCCGACCTCGTCATCATGGACGTGAAGATGCCCCAGCTCGACGGCATCAGCGCTGCCGAGAAGCTCCACAAGGGCAACATCGCCCCCGTCGTGCTGCTGACCGCGTTCAGCCAGAAGGAGCTCGTGGAGCGGGCGAGCGAGGCCGGAGCCCTGGCCTACGTCGTGAAGCCCTTCACCCCGAACGACCTCCTCCCCGCGATCGAGATCGCCCTGGCCCGCCACGAGCAGATCATCACCCTCGAGGCCGAGGTCGCCGACATGGTCGAGCGCTTCGAGACCCGCAAGCTCGTCGATCGGGCCAAGGGCCTGCTCAACGAGAAGATGGGCCTGAGCGAGCCCGAGGCGTTCCGCTGGATCCAGAAGGCGTCGATGGACCGTCGCCTGACGATGCAGGACGTCGCCAAGGCGATCATCGAACAGCTCGCTCCCAAGAAGTAGGGCATCCGGTGCTCCGGCTGGACGCAGAGCACGTTCTGCGGCCGGTCCGCGCCGGCGACGGGGCCGCGCTCGCGCGCGCGTACCGGGCCAACAGGGAGCATCTCGCCCCCTGGGAGCCGGTGCGCTCCGAGGCGTTCTTCACCGAGGAGTGGCAGGAGCAGAACGCACAGCAGTGCGTCGCGGAAGCCGCGCTCGGCCGGAGCTCCCGGTTCGTGATCCTCTCGGACGACGGCGAGATCCGCGGCCGGGTCAACCTCAACACGATCGTGCGCGGCGCGTTCTGGAGCGCCGATCTCGGGTACTGGATCGATTCCACCCGACTGCGCCGCGGGCTCGCCGGGCGCGCGGTCGCCCTCGTGGCGGAGCACGCGCGGGACGAGCTGCGGCTGCACCGCCTCCAGGCGTCGACGCTGCTGCACAACGTCGCCTCGCAGCGGGTCCTCGCCGCCACCGGCTTCGAGCGCATCGGCATCGCCCCGAAGTACCTGCGGATCGCGGGGGAGTGGCAGGACCACATCCTGTTCCAGCTGCTGCTGGAGGAGCCGCTCAGTCCGCGGCGGGAGCGTCCTTGATCATGTTGGTGATGCGGATCGTCGAGCAGCGCCGGCCCTGATCGTCGGTCACGACGATCTCGTGCACCGTGATGCTGCGCCCCAGGTGCACGGGCGTGCAGACTCCGGTGACCACGCCCGAGGTGGCCGACCGGGTGTGTGTGGCGTTGATGTCGACGCCGACCGCCAGACGGCCCGCTCCCGCATGCAGATTAGCCGCCATCGAGCCGAGTGATTCGCCGAGCACGACGTAGGCGCCGCCGTGCATGAGACCGACCGGCTGGGTGTTACCCTCCACCGGCATCGTCGCCACGCACCGATCGACGCCGAACTCGACGAACTCCATGCCCATCTTCTCGGCCAGGGCTCCCATGCCGCGGGCGGCCGCCCACTCGAGTCCTTCGCTGGTGGCGACCTCGCTCATGCATCCTCCTCTGCGGGTGTCCGTGCTCCTCGTTAGGCTGACAGGGTGACGGACTCCGCAAAGCCTACCCTCATGGTCGTCGACGGCCACTCGCTCGCCTACCGGGCCTTCTTCGCCCTCCCGGTCGACAACTTCACCACCAAGGACAACCAGCACACGAACGCCATCTACGGGTTCCTGTCCATGCTGGTCAACCTGATCAAGGCCGAGCAGCCCACGCACCTCGCGATCGCGTTCGACACCTCCCGTCACTCGTTCCGCACCGACGAGTACCCGGAGTACAAGGCCACCCGGTCCGAGACGCCGCAGGAGTTCAAGGGCCAGATCCCGCTGCTGCAGGACTGCCTCGCCGCCATGTCGATCCCCGTGCTGACGCAGGAGGGCATCGAGGCCGACGACATCCTCGCCACCCTCTCCACGCAGGGGGCGGCCCAGGGCTACGACGTGCTCGTGGTCTCGGGAGACCGCGACACCATCCAGCTCGTCACCGACGACGTCACGCTGCTGTATCCGTCCGTGCAGGGTGTCTCGCAGCTCAAGCGCTATGACCCGGCGACCGTGCAGGAGCGCTACGGCGTCCGTCCCGAGCAGTACCCCGACATCGCCGCCCTCGTGGGTGAGACCAGCGACAACCTCCCCGGCGTGCCGAAGGTGGGGGAGAAGACGGCCGTCAAGTGGCTCACGCAGTTCGGCTCCCTCGACGAGCTGCTCGAGCGTGCCGGTGAGATCAAGGGCGTGGTCGGCGGCAACCTCCGCGACCACATCGAAGACGTCCGCCGCAACCGCAAGCTCAACCGCCTGCTGACCGACGTGGAGCTGCCGGTCGCACCGGCCGACCTCGCGGTCGCCCCGATCGACGCCGAGGCCGTCCGCGACATCTTCGCCCGGCTGGAGTTCCGCACGCTGCTGCCCCGGGTCTTCGAGGCCGTCGGTGCGGGCGAGGTTGCCGACGACCCGGCCTCCGTCGTCGAGATGCCCACGCCGGCACAGGTGTCCGCCCCGGATCTGGCCACCTGGGCCGCGGCGCAGGACGGAGACGTCGCTCTCCGGGTCGTGGTCCAGTCGGGCGCACCGGCGCGCGTCGGTGTCGCCACCGGGAGCGAGCTGCGCGAGCTCGACTGGTCGGAGGAGGCGGCCGCGGCGCTGCGTACGTGGCTGGAGTCCGACGCGCCGAAGGTGCTGCACGATGCCAAGCCGCAGGTGAAGGCGCTGCTCCGTCAGGGCATCCGTCTGGGCGGGCTCGCCTACGACACGAGTCTCGCGGGCTGGCTGCTGCGCCCCAGCTTCCCGGACAAGACGCTGTCCGACCTCGTCCAGCGCTACCTGGGGGAGAAGCTCCCCGAGGCTGATCCGTCGCAACTCGTGCCGGAGACCGAGGGCGCCACCCCGTCGCAGGAGGCGTGGTTCATCCTGCGCGTGGCCGAGGCGCTGCGGAACGATCTGCCGGAGCCGGTGGATGCGGTGCTCCGCGACATCGAGCTGCCGACGCTCCGCACGCTCGCCGACATGGAGCTCGCGGGCGTCGCCGTGTCGCACGAGGTGCTGTCGACGTTCTCGGCGGAGCTCGCGACGCGGGCGGATGCCCTGGCCCAGGAGGCGTTCGCGGTCGTCGGTCGCGAGTTCAACCTCGGGTCCCCGAAACAGCTCCAGGAGGTGCTGTTCGAAGACCTGCAGCTTCCGAAGACGCGCAAGACGAAGACCGGGTACTCGACAGATGCCGCAGTGCTCGCCGACCTCCAGGAGTCGCACCCGCACCCGTTCCTGAGCCTGCTGCTGCAGCACCGTGAGGCGACGAAGCTGCGGCAGATCATCGAGTCCCTCGACACCGCGATCCGCGAAGACCACCGGGTGCACACGACCTATGTGCAGACCGGCAGTCAGACGGGGCGCCTGTCGAGCACCGACCCGAACCTCCAGAACATCCCGGTCCGCACCGAGGAGTCGCGGCGCATCCGCAGCGCCTTCGAGGTCGGCGAGGGGTACGAGACCCTGCTCACCGCCGACTACTCGCAGATCGAGATGCGCATCATGGCGCACCTCTCGGGCGACGAGGGACTGATCGAGGCCTTCAACAGCGGTGAAGACTTGCACCGCTTCGTCGGCGCCCGCGTGTTCGGGGTCGATCCCTCCGAGGTCACGCCGGCGATGCGCACCAAGGTGAAGGCGATGTCGTACGGCCTCGTCTACGGCCTCTCCGCGTTCGGGCTGTCCAAGCAGCTGCGCATCGAGCAGTCCGAGGCCAAGCAGCTCATGGTGGAGTACTTCGCACGGTTCGGCGCGGTCCGCGACTACCTGCGGGCCTCGGTGATGAAGGCGAAGGAGGTCGGCTACACCGAGACGATCTTCGGGCGTCGGCGGCCGTTCCCCGACCTCGCGAGCCCCAACCGTGTGCTGCGGGAGAACGCCGAGCGTGCGGCGCTGAACGCCCCGATCCAGGGGAGCGCGGCCGACATCATGAAGATCGCGCTGTTCCACATCCACGACGACCTCCACGCCGCGAAGCTGGAGTCGCGGGTGCTGCTGCAGATCCACGACGAACTCGTCGTCGAGGTCGCGGCAGGGGAGTGGGATGCGGTGGAGCAGATCGTCCGCACGCGGATGGGGGATGCCGCTCAGCTCTCCGTGCCGCTCGACGTGCAGGTGGGCCGCGGTCGGGACTGGAACGAAGCCGCGCACTGATCCCGGTGGCCGCCGGGGGCGGGGATTAGGCTGGAAGGTATGACTTCAGCACCCCGCACCCCCTCCGCCATCGACAAGGTCGCCGATGAATGGGTCGACACGATCGCCGTTCTGGCGCCGACTCTCGGCACCTACATCGGCCGCTCCGAGGTCAACGACCGGTTCGGCGATCTGAGCCCGGAAGGTCATGAGGAGATCGCCGCGGCGACGCGGGCCACGCTCGACAAGCTCTCGGCGCTGGAGCCCGTCGACGCGATCGACGAGGTCACCAAGACCGACCTCAGTGCCGAGCTCCGCCTCGACCTCGAGCTGCACGACGCGAAGTGGCACCTGCGCGATCTGAACGTCATCGCCTCCGCCGCGCAGGACGTCCGCTCCGCCTTCGACCTGATGCCCACCGCGACGGTCGAGGACTGGGAGGTCGTCTCCACCCGACTCTCCGCCGTGCCCGCGGCGTTGCGCGGGTACATCGAGACGCTCCGCCTGGGCATCGCCGAGGGGGTTACTCCCGCGCGCCGCCAGGTCGCGGAGGTCGCGACACAGATCGACCGCTACATCGCCGACGACGGGTTCTTCGCCGCCTTCGTCGCGCACGCCGACCCGCAGGAGGGACAGCTTCCCGCCTCGCTCGCCCGCACGCTGGCCGACAACTCCGCGGCCGCCCGAGTCGCCTACGGCGAGCTGCGGCGCTTCCTGGCCGAGGAGCTCGCACCCGAGGCCGGTGAGACGGACGCCGTGGGGCGCGAACTGTACGCCCTCAACTCTCGCCGATTCCTCGGCGCCACCATCGACCTCGACGAGACCTACGAGTGGGGTCGCGAAGAGCTCGCCCGCATGGTGGCCGAGCAGACGGCGATCGCGAACGAGATCCTCCCCGGCGCCTCCGTCGAAGAGGCCGTCGCGCATCTGGAGTCCGACCCCGCCCGCAAGCTCGTCGGCACCGAGGCGCTTCAGCGGTGGATGCAGGAGACCAGCGACCGCGCGGTCGCCGAGCTCGGCGCCTCGCACTTCGACATCCCGGAGGCCATCCGCACCCTGGAGTGCATGATCGCGCCGACGCAGGAGGGCGGGATCTACTACACCGGCCCCACCGACGACTTCTCCCGTCCCGGCCGCATGTGGTGGTCGGTCCCCGAGGGCGTCACCGAGTTCGACACGTGGCGTGAGCTCACCACCGTGTATCACGAGGGCGTGCCGGGGCATCACCTGCAGATCGCCCAGGCCGTGTACAACCGCGCCGAGCTCAACTCGTGGCGACGGCTGCTCGCCGGCACCTCCGGTCACGCGGAGGGCTGGGCGCTGTATGCGGAGAGACTGATGGAGCAGCTCGGTTACCTGGACGACCCGGCGGATCGCCTCGGCATGCTGGACGGGCAGCGGATGCGGGCGGCGCGCGTGGTCCTCGACATCGGCGTGCACCTCGGCAAGCCCCGTCTCGACGGTGACGGCGTCTGGGATGCCGACTACGCGCTCGACTTCCTCCGTCGCAACGTCAACATGTCGGACCAGTTCGTGCAGTTCGAGGTCAACCGGTACCTCGGCTGGCCGGGTCAGGCGCCGTCGTACAAGGTTGGTCAGCGCATCTGGGAGCAGGTCCGCGACGCCGTCCAGCAGGCGGAGGGCGACGCGTTCAGCTTCACGGGCTTCCACAAGCGCGCCCTCGATCTGGGCGGCGTCGGACTGGACACGCTGCGGAGCGCGCTGCTCCCTCGGTGATGGGAATGCCGGCTCGAGTCCGCGCGTTCCATTCACCTGAATAGGAAGGTGTGACATGGACATCGAATTCGGGCTGGACACGTTCGGCGACATCACCCGGGATCAGGACGGCGAGCTGCTCAGCGGCGCGCAGACCATCCGGAACGTCGTCGCCCAGGCGGAGCTGGCCGATACGGTCGGCGTGGACTTCTTCGGCGTGGGGGAGCACCATCGGCGCGAGTTCGCGGTGTCCTCACCGGAGATGGTGCTCGCGGCGATCGCCGCCCGTACCGAGCGGATCCGGCTGGGCACCGCCGTGACCGTCCTGTCCTCGGACGACCCGGTGCGCGTGTTCGAGCGTTTCTCGACCCTCGACGCCCTGTCCGGAGGGCGGGCGGAGGTCGTGCTCGGGCGCGGTTCGTTCATCGAGTCCTTCCCGCTGTTCGGCTACGACCTGCGCGACTACGACCGGCTCTTCGAGGAGAAGCTGGAGCTGTTCGTCGAGCTCCTCAAGGAACAGCCCGTGACGTGGTCCGGGTCGCTGCGGCCGTCGCTCGACAACGCGGACGTGTTCCCGAAGACCGAGAAGGGTCTGCGCACGTGGGTCGGCGTCGGCGGGAGTCCTGAGTCCGTCGTGCGTGTCGCGCGTCACGGTCTCGGCCTGATGCTGGCGATCATCGGCGGCCCGGCCGGGCGGTTCAAGCCGTTCGTCGACCTGTACCACCGCTCGGTCGCCTCCTTCGGGACGACGGCGCACCCGGTGGCCGTGCACTCGCCCGGTCACATCGCGCCCACCGACGCGGAGGCATGGGACGAGGCCTACCCGGGCTTCGAGGCGATGAACAACACCATCGGTCGTGAGCGCGGCTGGCCGCCCTACAGCCGTGCGCGGTTCCAGAACGACATCGGTCCCGAGGGCTCCCTCTACGCCGGCTCGCCCGAGCGTGTTGCGGCGAAGATCGCCGACACGATCACGACCCTCGGGCTCGGCCGCTTCGACCTCAAGTACGCGACGGGCACCCTCTCGCACGAGTCGATGATGCGCAGCATCGAGCTGTACGGCACCGAGGTGATCCCTCGGGTGCGGAAGCTCCTCGCCGACGGCGACTGAGCCGGCGTCATCTCGCGGCTCGGCGGGACGGGACGGCCCTACGATGAGAATCATGGCCGATACCGCCCTGCCGAGCCGCACGTCGCTCGCCGAGCGCCTCGACGTCCTTCCGTTCACCCGCCGACACCTGCGCCTGCTCACCGGGTCCGGCGTGGGCTGGGCCCTGGACGCGATGGACGTGGGGCTCATCTCCTTCATCATCGCGGCGCTCACACAGCAGTGGGGCATCTCCAAGGGGGAGGCCGGCTGGATCGCCTCGCTCGGCTTCGTCGGCATGGCGGTCGGTGCGACCCTCGGCGGTCTTCTCGCTGACCGCTTCGGCCGCCGGCAGGTTTTCGCCCTCACGCTGCTCATCTACGGCGTGGCCACCGGAGCGAGTGCTCTGGTCGGGTCAGTGGCGGCCCTGCTCGTGCTGCGTTTCTTCGTCGGCCTCGGGCTCGGGGCGGAGCTGCCGGTCGCCTCGACCTACGTGAGTGAGTTCGCCCCCGCGCGCATCCGGGGACGGCTGATCGTCATCCTGGAAGCGTTCTGGGCCGTCGGCTGGACCGCCTCCGCGCTCATCGGGTACTTCGTCATCCCCGCCTCCGAGGCAGGCTGGCGGTGGGCCTTCGCACTCGGCGCGATCCCCGCGGTCTACGCGCTCGTCGTGCGGTGGGGTCTGCCCGAGTCGCCGCGCTGGCTGGCGTCCCGCGGACGCATCGCGGAAGCCGATCGCATCGTGGCGGCGTTCGAAGCCGATGCGGGGGTCGAGTACACCCCGCCTCTTCGGAAGGAGCCGGCGTCGCGGGCGATCGCGAAGACGGCGCGGGCCCGGCTCACGACCCTCTGGAACGCGGAGTTCCGGGTGCGGACGGCCTGCCTCTGGCTCGTGTGGCTGGCTGTGAACTTCGCCTACTACGGGGCCTTCATCTGGATCCCCAGCATCCTCGTCGACGCCGGATTCGACCTCGTCCGTTCGTTCGGCTTCACCCTCATCATCACGCTCGCGCAGCTCCCGGGCTACGCCGTGGCGGCCTGGCTCATCGAGGTGTGGGGACGACGCATCACGCTGTCGGTCTTCCTCCTGGGGGCGACCGCCTCGGCCGTCGTCTTCGGCACCGCCACGACCGTGCCGATGATCATCGGCGCCGGCATGGCCCTGTCGTTCTTCACCCTCGGCGCGTGGGGCGCGCTGTACGCGGTGACGCCTGAGATCTACCCGACCTCGCTGCGCGGCACCGGGGCGGGCTGGGCCGCGGGGGTCGGACGCATCGCCTCCATCGTGGCGCCCCTCGCCGTTCCTGTCCTCCTCGTCGCCGGCGGCGCTCCTCTGCTGTTCGTCGTGTTCGCGGCCTGCTTCCTCGTCGCGGCGGCCGCCGCGTGGGGACTCGTCGACCGGAGCGGAGCGGCGCTGGACGACCGGTGACGTCCGGGACCGGGAATAGGCTGGGCGCGTGGCTGATGTACGTTTCGTCGCGATAGGCGACTCCTTCACCGAAGGCGTGGGCGATGTGCTCCCCGATGGGCGCGAGCGCGGCTGGGCCGACATCGCCGCTCAGGGATGGGCGGATGCCGCGGGGCACCCCATCCAGTACGCGAACCTGGCGATCCGGGGGAAGCTGGCCTGGCCGATCGTCGAGGAGCAGCTCGAACCCGCGCTGGCCCTGCGTCCCACGCACCTGTCGTTCAACGGTGGCGGCAACGACATGCTGCGGCCGCGGACCGACGTGGAGCACATCGCCGATGCGTTCAGCCGGGTCCTGCGACGGTGCGACGAGGAGGGCGTGACGATGATCCTGCTCTCCGGCGCCAACCCCAGCGGGCAGCTTCCGATGGGCTCCCTCGTGCAGCGGCGTGGCGACCTGCTCTCCGAGGCGGTCCTGCGGCGGATCGAGGACCGCCCCGACGTGATCCGCGCGCTCAACTGGCCGGACACGGAGCTCTCGAAGCCCGCGTACTGGTCGGAGGACCGGCTTCACATGAACGCGGCCGGACACCATCGCGTCGCGGCCCGCGTGCTGCACGGACTCGGCTTCGAGCCGCCGGCAGCCTGGTGGGCGCCGCTCGATCGCTGGACCGCCGGCCCCGCGGGTCTGGCCTACTACCGGGAGTTCGTCGGGCCCTGGGTGCGTCGACGCGTGACGAGGACCTCGTCGGGAGACGGCCGCGCAGCGAAGTACCCCACCTGGGTCGAACGGACTCCGGCGTGAGCGTCGCCGTACCCCGCGCATGAGCGATATCGAGCTCGTCCGTCTCGCCGCCGGCACGGTGACGCTGCACGACGCCCGGCGACGCACGCGCCGCACCGTGGAACTCGAACCCTTCGCCCTCGGTGTCTTCCCGGTGACCGAAGAACAGGTCACCGAGGTCTTGGGCACCCCGTCACGGCATCCTCGTCGCCCGGTCGCCGACGTGAGCTGGCTGCGGGCCATCCACTTCTGCAACGCCGCCTCGGAGTGGGAGGGGCTCGATCCCGTCTACCACTTCGAGGGTGAGGATGTGGCCTGGGACACTACAGCGGACGGCTACCGCCTGCCGACCGAGGCCGAGTGGGAGTACGCCTGCCGCGCCGGTTCCACCGGGCCGCATTACGCGCCGCTGGCGGAGGCCGCCTGGACGGCTGCCGACGGAGTCGGCACGCCGCAGGACGTGGGCGGGAAGCTCCCGAACCTGCACGGGCTCTTCGACACGCTCGGGAACGTGTGGGAATGGTGCTGGGATCTCCTCGACCCCGCGCGGTACGACGACTACCGGCTCTTCCGGGGCGGCGGGTTCGCCGACGACGCCTGGAGCGTCCGCGCCTCGGTCCGCCGTGGGGGAGCGCCGCGCATGCACCACGAGGACGTCGGCTTCCGCGTGGCCCGCGGCGCCTTCGACACCGAGGAGGAGGCGCAGGGCTGGTCGGCAGCAGCGGACAGGGACCGCGCCTTCGTCGACGGAGGGCTCCCGTCGGGATGGACGCCGCGCCGGCGTTAGTGCAAGCCGGGTGCGGCGGTTTTGGCCGTGATCTGTGCCGGGTGGGAGACTGAGCGGATGACCAGGCCCTTCGCGCTCATCCTCAACCAGGGTCGCGTCGCCGACCGCACGGACGGAGCCCTCGTCGGGGCGCGCCGCGTCGCCGACGCCCTGTCCTCGCTTCTCCGGCGGGAGCCCGTCGTGGTCGGCACTCCGGAGCCCGGTCGGCTCGACGACTGGTCGGTCGCGCTGCCCGAGGCCTCGGACACGCTCACGGGCCTCCGTGCCGCCGTGCAGGAGGCGATCATGGGGGAGATGACGCCGCTCCTCGTGACGAACACGTGTGCGGCGAGCCTCGGAACGCTGCCGAGCGTCGCCGAGCACCACCCCGACGCGGTGGTGCTCTGGATCGATGCGCATGGCGACTTCAACACGCCGGACACCACCGACTCCGGCTACCTCGGTGGCATGGTCCTCGCCGCCGCCTGCGGGCTGTGGGACAGCGGCCACGGGGCGGGCATCGACCCGCGGCAGGTCATCGTCGTCGGCGGCCGCGACATCGACCCCGCCGAGGGAGAGCTCCTCGCCGGCGCGGGAGTGACCGTCCTCAGCCCTGCGGAGAGCACGCCGGAGCGGCTGAGCGCTCTTATCGCCGGTCGACCGGTGTGGATCCATGTCGACTGGGATGTCCTGGAGCCCGGCTACATCCCCGCGGCCTATCGGGTCGGCGACGGTCTGCTGCCGCACCAGGTGGCCGCGCTGTTCGCCGCGATCCCGGCCGCCGACGTCCGCGGCGTGGAGCTCGCCGAGTTCGAGGCGGGTGACGCGGAGGTGCCGGAGCGCGTCAGCGTCGAGTTGATCGTGGAGACGGTCCAGCACCTGCTGCGCTGACGGCGCGGAGTGCCGTCACGGCGCGGCGGGTGCGGCGCCGAGGTGCCAGACGGTGATCGCGACCTCGGAGCCCGACACGATGTCGAGTTCGACCGGCCACGAACCGCGGTCGTACCCGGGGAGCAGCGAGGCGTGCAACGCACGCGCCACGAGAGCGCCGTCCGTGGCATTCGCGTCCCATCCGATCACCGCGGTCGCCTCGCCCTGGGGCAGCACGGTGACGGGCGCGGAGCCGGGGTCGGTGGCCAGGAAGGACGAACCGGGTCGCACCTCGACGTCGAGCGCATGCCCGTTCTGGTCGGCGAAGGCGATGTCGGGATACCCCTCGACCACGCACGGCTCCTCGCTGATGTTCATCAGACGGATGCTCTGGGCACGGTGCCCCGTGGCCCCGTCGGCCGTTCCGAGTAGCAGCGTGGCCCGGTCGGGAGTGCAGGCGTCCGCGGGGAGTTGGGGAGTCGAGGCCCCCGGGGCCCGCTCCGGTACCGGATCGCCCACGGCCGCCGGATCGACGAAGGCTCCCGACGACGACGAGAGCGACCACGCTCGCGACGGTGACGCCGAGAAGGCGCGGGGACCACCGCCGCGCAGATTCCTCACCGGCCCTGCGCGAGAACGCCCAGGCGGGGATCCAGCCCCAGGCGAATCCCCAGTAGGCGGTGTCCGGCGCGGACTCGACGACCGCGGGAGCCCGGCCGACACCCTGCGCACCCCGTCCCACGACCCAGACGACGCTGCACAGCACGGCGGCCGGCACCGTCAGCACGAGGACGCCCCACGCACCGGGGAGCAGCCAGGCATGACTCTGCAGCGATCCGATACCGGCGAAGCTCAGCAACCGCGTCAGCACGATGTCGGAACCGGTCAGTCGGGCGATGGCGCCGGAGACGATCCACAGTGCGCCGAGGATCAGTCCGGCGAGCAGTCCCGCCGTCAACGGCGGCCTCGTGCGGCCGTCTCGGGCGCGCGGGAGGGCGGCGGTCGACGGGGGAGCGGAGGCCAAGCCTCATCCTATGGGCGCTCAGCGACGCCGCTCGGGATCCAGCCCCATGCGGATCCGCGTCCGCTTGCGTTCGATCAGGATGAACACGACTCCGAGGACCCAGAGCGGGATCAGAGTGAGGAACGCGACACGGAACGCGCCGAGCGTGTAGGTGTCCGGGGTGCCGGCGCCCTGGGCGTCGAGGAGGAGACCGATCACGAACACGGCGATCAGGGCCGCGATGAAGCCGCCCGCGTTCGTCACGCCGGTGGCCGTGCTGAGGCGATGCACGGGATTGTGCGTGCGCGCGTGGTCGAAGGCGATCATCGACGCGGGGCCCCCGGTCGCCAGAGCGATCGCGAGGACCCAGAGCAGCCAGTCCGGGGCGGGGCCGGGGAGGGCGATGACCGCGATCCACGCGGCCATCTGCACGCCGACGGCGGGAAGGACGAGGGCGAGGGAGCGGTGGTTCGGCAGGCGGCGGGAGAGATCGCCGATGATCGGGCCGAGGATCATGCCCGCGACCACGTAGATCGAGATGATCCCCGCCGCGTGGGCGGTGGTCAGGCCCTCGCCGGCCGTGAGGAACGGCATGCCCCACAGCAGCACGAACACCGTGCCGGCAAACGGGGTGGTGAAGTGCGACCAGAACGCGAGCCGTGTGCCGGGATGCGCCCAGGCCGCCCGGATGCCGACGCCCGTGTCGATCGCCGACGTCACGACACGCACGACTCCGGTGTCCGTGTTCACCGACACGTCGGGACCGCTCTCCGCGGGGTTGTTGCGCACGATGAGCCACACGAGGATCGTGAAGAGCAGGCCGAGACCGGCGATGCTGCCGAACGTGATCGACCAGGTGGTGGCGTGCAGCAGGGCAGCGACCGGCACCAGCGCGATCAGCTGTCCGGCCTGCCCGATGATCCCGGTGAACTGGACCATGACAGGGCCGCGCTGCGCGGGGAACCACGTGGCGACCAGTCGCAGCACGGCGGGGAAGACCGCGGCGTCACCGGCTCCGAGGAGGACACGCGCGACGATCGCGATGCCGATGCTGGGGGACAGGGCCATGGTGAGCTGTCCGGCCGCCATGAGCAGCATCCCCGCCGTGATGATCGGACGGGATCCGAAGCGATCGAGGAGGACCCCCACCGGGATCTGCATCCCCCCGTAGACGGCGAGCTGCACGACCGCGAACAGCGCGAGCGTGGAGGCATCCGCCTGGAAGCGGTCGGCGGCCTCGACGCCGACGGCGCCGAGAGACGTGCGGTTGGTGATGGCGAGAACGTAGGCCGCGACGCCGACGGACCAGATCGCCCAGGCCCGCCACCCCGGCGTGGAGACGGGCGAGTGGGAGACCTGAGGCACCCTTCCACGCTACTCCTGACCGGCGATGTCCGACGCCGTGGCTAGAGTGCCCGCATGACCGCCTCCTCGCAGCACCATGCCCTCGACTACGTCGAGCTCGTCGTCACGGACCTCGACGTGGCGAAGCGCTTCTTCACGACCGCCTTCGGGTGGAGCTTCCGGGACTACGGGCCCGGCTATGCGGGAATCCTCTCGCCCCGCGGAGACGGGAGCGAGGTCGGCGGACTCCTGCTCGCGGACGCGCCGCGACCCGTCGGCGGTCCGCTCGTGCTGCTCTACTCCGACGATCTCGATGCGACGAGGGAGACGATCCAGGACGCCGGCGGCCGGATCCTGCAGGAGCCGTATGCGTTCCCCGGTGGCCGGCGCCTTCACTTCGCCGACCCGAGCGGCAACGAGCTCGGCGTCTGGTCCTCCCACTAGGCGCTGCAGAACACAGCGCGGGGCGGATGAGTGCCAGACTGCGAGGATGAGTCACCCGCCGCGCATCCCGGAAATGGAGACGTCGCGCCTCCGCCTGCGCAGGCAGGCGATCGAGGACGCTACCGTGTTCCGGCACCTGTGGACCGAACGTGACGAACGAGTCCCCGCGCACCGGCGGCTCGACCCGGACGGTCGCCCCGACGTGGACGACATCCGAGCGCAGATCCGCGATGCCGAGAAGTCGTCGCTGCTCACCGTGGAACGGACCGACACCGGGGATCCGATCGGGTACTGCGGTCTCGTCTACGGCGGTGACGGCGTTGGCGATGAGCCGGAGCTCGCGTTCGAGCTGCTCCGTGCCGAGCACAATCGGGGGCATGCCACCGAAGCTGCCCAGGCTGTCGTGGCATGGGCAGCTGGGGTGGGAATCGGCCGCGTCTGGGCCGGCGTCTGGGAATGGAACCTCCCGTCCCGGCGCGTGCTCGAGAAGCTCGGCTTCGTCGAATCCGGACGGGAACGCCCGTCCTCCGTCCACGGTCGAAACATCCTGACCGTCAGGACGCTCAGCCAGAGTTCCCGCGCCGAGGGGAGGGTGGCGGCGGTGCCGGACGGGGTCATCGTGAGCGGCACGCTCCCTGACGATGTGGACCGATGTGTCCAACTGTGGGTCCGTGCTCTCCTCGCACGAGACGGAGAAGTCGACAGCCACGCGGTCGGCGAAAGGACACGTGGCGTCTTCGGTCGTCCGCTCATCAGGTTCGCCATCGTCGACCATCCCTTTTCGGGGTTCGCGGTGACTGTCGGGAAAGTCGGCGAGCCGATGACGGCGGTACTGGAGCGAATCGCGGTCGCACCGGGGAAGACCGGGCAGGGGATCGGGCGGGCGTTGTTGACCGATGCCATCGACTCTTCCCGGCGACGAGGGCGGTCGGCGATGGAGTTGGCCGTGCGTCGAGGGAACCCAGCCGTCCGCCTGTACGAGGCCCTCGGGTTTCGGGCCACTTCGGGCCCGGCGGATCATCCGCTCGGGGGCGAGCCGATGATCACGTTCCGCCGATCATTGTGACCGACGCGCGCATCCCATCTCGTAGGATCGCGACATGACCTCCCCTCGCCGCATCCCGGCAGACCTGCGGAAACGCGGGGGCTTTCGGGGAGCCGACGATTCGACCGCCTCGCTCATCCTTGGCCAGTTCTTCGTCGGTGGCTTCTTCCTGTTCATCGTGGCTTTCTTCCTCGCGCTCGGAGTTGCGGAAGAGTACGACGGGGTGACGTCCTTCACCGGGGCGAGCATCATCGCCGTCGTGCTATCCGTCGTGTCGATCGTCACCGCGCTGGTGATCGGTCTGCCCCTTCGCCTCGTCTCGGCGCTGCGCGCGCGGTGGCTCGCCCACGGCGAGCTCACCGTCGTCGGGGTCGTCGTCGGACTCGGCGCCTGCATCGTGTCGGTCGTGCTGGCGAGCGTTAGCGGGGGAGCGGCACTCGCGTGGTGGGTGTTCGTCATCTCGTGGTCGGTCCTCGCCTTCTCGGTCGCGCATTTCGTCTGGCCACGGCGACGCCGGCGGGGTGGGTTCCGCGCACCCCGAGACGACGACCAGGCCGCGTGAGCACGGGCAGGGAGGGTCAGCATCCGGAGGGCCCGGGAGCACGGGACGCCGATGAGCACGTCCCGACGCACACGCGGCGGGGATTCCTCATCGCTGCCGGAACCGGCGTCGCGGTGACCGGCGTCGGCATCTGGCTCTCCACGAGCTCCGGGGGAGAGGCAGACGTCACCGGACGCCCCGACAACCCCCGAGGACTGTCCGAGTACGAGCCGGTCTACGACCGCGCGGTCACAGGTCTCGAGGTACCGCTCGGTTTCGAGGACTGCGCCCACCCCACGGTTCGCGCAGACCGGGGCATCGCGGGCAGCGAACGTCGAACCGTGAGTCCGGTCATCGACCGCTTCATCATCCACCACACCGGCACGACAACGGACCAGTTGGACTTCTTCTCCCGCTGCAACAGGAGATCATCGGCTCCCACCTTCTATCTTCGGCACGACGGCTCGGTCATCGAGACCATCCGCCCGGGAGCGAAGCCGTCGTCCACCGGCGCGGACTGGAACTGGCGGTCCGTGGCGGTGGAGACGCTCGATTTCACCGGAGCCCCGGAGTACACGTCATCACCCACCAGGAGACGTGGTCGGGAACGGAGTGTCCCGGCCCGTTCCTCCAAGCGCGAGTGGAAGACATCGTTGCGCGGGCGCAAGAGATCTTCACGACGTCATGAGGCTGGAGCCGTCCGCGACAACAGGGGAGTGCGCCACCTTCTCTCATTGACCGAACTCACCTGGGACGATCTGAGGGAGATCTTCGCGCGCGCCGCGCGGATCGAAGCGGGAACCCTAGCGAGGAGGGACGGCGCGGCCGCGCTGTTCTTCCCTTCCTCGAGCCTGCGGACGCGTGTCTCGTTCGAACGCGGCGCTGCGGAGATGGGTTTGCAGCCGATCGTCTTCCCTCCGGAGGCGCTCGACACCGTCGAGGACGCGGTTGACATCGTCGGATACCTGTCAGCGTGGGTCGAACTCCTCGTCGTCCGGCATGCCGATCTCCAAGTGCTTCGTGAGCTGGCTGCCCCTGGGATTCTCCCGGTGGTCAACGCGATGACCGACGCGAACCACCCCTGCGAGGTGCTGTCCGATCTCTTCGCGCTCTCGCGCGAGACGGATGTCCGCTCACTCCGAGTCCTCGTAGTGGGACCAGACGGCAACATCGGTCGAGCCTGGGAGGAAGCCCATCGGGCGTTCGGAATCGATGTCGTGCAGGCCTGCCCGGAGAAGGTCCGCACACCCGCGCTGCCGTGGAAGGAGGATCTCAGCGATGCCGTGCAGGAGGCCGACGTGATCATCACAGATGGGCCGGGGGAGCACAGTGCGGCCATGGCGCCCTATCGGATCACTGCGGATCTCCTGGACAGCGCCCCTGACGGTGTTCGTTTCGCGCCGTGCCCGCCGTTCGTCCGCGGGCGTGAGGTTTCGGTCGCTGCCGCCAACCATCCCGCGTTCGTGGGCTACGAGTTCAAACGTCACCTGAAGAGCGTGCAGCAGGCGATCATGGGGTGGGCGTTCGAGGGATGACGGGGAGATGGTCGCGGTAGCGTTCTGTTCTCAAGCTGACATAATGTGCATTATCGGATAATCCGTATCAGGGATCTGCGGGACGAGAGAGGGCGGGAAAGTCGCCACCGTGGCCCTCGGTCATGCGTTGACGTACGCCGCGAGATGTTCGCCCGTCAGCGTCGACCCGTCTGCGACGAGCTCGGCGGGCGTTCCCTCGAACACGATGCGACCGCCGTCATGGCCGGCTCCCGGTCCGACGTCGATGATCCAGTCGGCGTGTGCCATGACGGCCTGATGATGCTCGATCACGACCACCGTCTTGCCCGCATCGACAAGTCGATCCAGCAGACCGAGGATCGTGTCGACGTCGGCGAGATGCAGACCCGTCGTCGGCTCGTCCAGCACGTAGACGTCGCCCTTCTCACCCATCTGGATCGCGAGCTTGATGCGCTGGCGCTCTCCGCCCGACAGAGTCGACAACGGCTGTCCGAGCGACAGGTAGCCGAGCCCCACGTCTTCCAGGCGTCCGAGGATGGCGGCCGCAGCCGGGAGCTTCGCGTCACCCTCGCTGAAGAACACACGGGCTTCAGACACCGGAAGGTCGAGCACCTCGGTGATGTCCTTCCCGCCGAGCTTGTACTCCAGCACCGCCGCCTGGAAGCGCTTACCACCGCAGTCCTCACAGGGTGTCTCGATCGTGTCCATGAACCCGAGCTCGGTGATGATGACACCGGCACCCTTGCACGTAGGACAGGCGCCCTCGGAGTTCGCGCTGAACAGGGCGGGCTTCACGCCGTTCGCCTTCGCGAAGGCCTTGCGGATGGGCTCGAGCAGCCCCGTGTAGGTCGCGGGGTTGCTGCGACGTGAGCCCTTGATGGCGGATTGATCGATCGCCACCACGCCCTCGCGTCCGGTCACCGAACCGTGGATGAGCGAGCTCTTACCGGAGCCGGCGACACCGGTGACGACGGTCAGGACGCCGGTCGGGATGTCGACGTCCACGTTCTGGAGGTTGTTCGTGGATGCGCCGCGCACCTCGATCGCGCCGGTGCGGTCACGCACGGCGTCCTTGAGCTGTGCACGGTCGTCGAGGTGCTGCCCCGTCAGCGTTCCACTGGCCGTGAGACCCTTGACGCTCCCCTGATAGCAGACCTCTCCCCCGGCGCTTCCGGCACCCGGACCCAGATCCACGACATGGTCGCCGATCATGATGGTCTCCGGCTTGTGCTCGACGACGAGCACCGTGTTCCCCTTGTCGCGAAGGCGGAGCAGCAGGCCGTTCATCCGCTCGATGTCGTGCGGGTGCAGCCCGATCGTCGGCTCGTCGAAGACATACGTGACGTCAGTCAACGAGGAGCCGAGATGGCGCAGCATCTTGATCCGCTGCGCCTCTCCCCCGGACAGCGTGCCCGACGGTCGATCCAGGCTCAGATACCCCAGGCCGAGGGTCACGAAGGCGTCGAGGTTGGCACTCAGCGCCTGGAGCAGCGGCCCGGCTCCCGGGAGATCCAGGCCGCGGACCCACGTGGCGAGATCCGTCACCTGCATGCGGCACGCGTCGGCGATGCTCACGCCGTCGATCTTCGACGACCGTGCGCCCTCGGTGAGCCGGGTGCCGTCGCACTCCGGGCACACCGCGAAGGTGGCAACGCGCTCGACGAACGCGCGGATGTGCGGCTGGAGCGCGTCGAGGTCCTTCGAGAGCATGGACTTCGTGATCTTCGGGATCAGGCCCTCGTAGGTCATGTTGATGCCGGAGATCTTGACCTTCGTGACCTCTCCGTAGAGGAAGAGGTGACGCTGCTTTTCTGTGAACGACGAGATGGGCTTGTCCCCCGGATAGAACCCGGACTGCGAGAACCCCTTCACCATCCAGCCGTCGGCGGTGTACCCGGGCACCATGATCGCGCCCTCGTCGAGGGACTTCGACTCATCGACGATCTGCGACAGGTCGAGGTCGGACACCACTCCCCTGCCCTCGCAGCGCGGGCACATGCCGCCGAGGTAGATCGCGTCCTTCACGATCTTCTTCTCGCCACCCGGCCCGGTCATGACGCCGCTGGCCTTCTGCGTCGGGATGTTGAAGGAGAACGCCGTCGGGCCGCCGATGTAGGGCTGGCCCAGCTTGCTGAACAGGATGCGGAGCATGGCGTTGGCATCCGTCACGGTGCCGACGGTCGACCGCGGGTTCGCGCCGAGACGCTCCTGGTCCACGATGATCGCCGTGGTGAGCCCTTCCAGCACGTCGACGTCGGGCCGCGGCACAGACGGCATGAACCCCTGCACGAACGCGCTGTACGTCTCGTCGATCATCCGACGCGACTCGGCGGCGATCGTGTCGAAGACGAGAGAGCTCTTCCCCGACCCGGAGACTCCGGTGAAGACCGTCAGACGTCGCTTCGGGATGTCGACGCTCACGTCCTTGAGGTTGTTCTCTCGCGCGCCCTGGACGCGGATGAGGTCGTGGGTGTCCGCGGGGTGCTCGGCAGCGGTCATGCGGCGTCCTTCGTGGTGGTGGGGCCGTCAGGCGGCCTGATTGATACGGAGCAGGTTGCCGGCGGGATCGCGGAAGGCGCAGTCGCGGACGCCGTAGGGCTGGTCCATCGGCTCCTGGACGACATCGGCGCCGACAGCGACCAGCCGGTCGAACAGGGCGTCCAGGTCGTCGCTCGCCAGAGTCAGCGCGCCGTAGCTGCCCTTCGCGATGAGCTCCAGGATGGTCTGCCGCTCCGCGTCGGTGATGCCGGGGTCGGTGGCCGGCGGATGGAGCACGATCGAGGTCTCGGGCTGGCCGGCCGGGCCGACCGTGAGCCAGCGCAGGCCGTCGTACCCGACGTCGTTGCGCACCTCGAAGCCGAGGGCGTCGCGATAGAAGCCGAGGGCTGCCTCGGCGTCGGTGTGCGGGAGGAAGGCGTAATGGATGCGGATCTTCATGATGCTCACGTTAGGTGCGCCTCGGGGCGCGGCGCTTCTCGATTCCTGATCGGTCGGGTGACCTGCTTGGCCTGGAACGACGGGATGCCCTCGACGTCGGCGGCGCGTTCACGGTACACGCGGGGTGAGACACCCACCAGTTCCGAGAACCGGGTGCTGAAGGTTCCCAGCGAGGAGCAGCCCACGGCGAAGCACACCTCGGTGACGGTGAGGTCGCCGCGACGCAGCAGTGCCATGGCGCGTTCGATGCGGCGGGTCATCAGATACGAGTACGGGGATTCGCCGTACGTCTCGCGAAACCGCCGGCTGAGATGGCCGGCCGACAGGTGCACGCCCCGCGCCAGAGCCTCGACGTCCAAGGGCTTCGCGTACTCGCGGTCGATGCGGTCGCGGACCTTCCGCATCACGACCAGCTCCCGCAGGCGAGCCTCATCCACCGGTGTCACGTGACGATCCTGCCATGACCCCGGAAGACGCGGAATGACCATCCGCGACGCGCGGAGGCCCTCCTCCCCCGCCTGTCGGAGATCCGGCGCTACCCTGGGGGCATCCTCACAGGATTTTCTCAGAAGGGGTTCACCGCCATGTCTGAAGCACTCGCTGAAACGAAGTCGTTCTTCAAATCCATCCGCGTCGCTCTCGCGGTCTCCGGCGTTCTCGCGCTGCTCGCGGGCATCGCGCTGCTGGTCTGGCCGGTGAAGTCCGCCGTCATCGTGACGGCGATCTTCGCGTCCTACCTGATCGTCGCGGGAGTCGTGTACATCGGCCTCGGCATCTTCTCCCGCGCGAAGGGCGGTTGGTCGCGCGTCGGACACATCGTGCTCGGCCTGCTCTACATCGTCGCCGGCGTCATCGCGTTCTTCAACCTGAATGTCGCCGCCGCCACCCTGGCGCTGGTCGTCGTGATCTTCATCGGCGTGAGCTGGATCGTCGATGGTGTCGTGGCACTCTCGCTGCTCGGCAGCGACGGATCGCGGGTCTGGACGCTGATCTACGCGATCCTCAGCATCATCGCCGGAATCATCGTCCTCTTCTCGCCGGTCATCGCCGGATTCGCGCTCTGGCTGCTCCTGGGCATCTCGCTCGTCGTGCTCGGCATCGTGCAGATCATCCGCGCGATCACGCTCGGCAAGGACGAGAAGGCCTTCACCACGGGTGCTGCCGCCGTCTGATCCGCACACGCGAGACGCCCCGGACCTGCAGCAGCGGGTCCGGGGCGTCTCGCGTCTGACGGCTATTCCGCGGCGAACGCGCTCACGTCGCCGACGAGGCGGGTGTTGTCCGCGGGGATGGGGTCGATCGCGGCCTTAGCGACCTCGGCGGCGAACTCGGACACGTTGTAGAGGCGCCCGGCGGACTCGCGGCGCTCGGCGATGGCACCGGGGTTCGCGCGCTCGAGCAGCGTCGCGGTGATCGTGCCCTCGATCATGTCGCCGGAGACGACCGTGAAGCCGATCCCCTTCTCCGCGAGACCGGGGATGAGCTCCCGCAGCGCGTCCTCACCGGCCCGCTTCGACAGCGCGACGGGTTCGTACTCCGGCATCGTCGGCGTCGTGCGGATGAAGTGCGCCTGGTGGCTGGTGACGAACACGACGCGTGCGCCATCCGACAGCAGCGGCGTCGCGGCGTCGAGGACGTTGAGCTGCGCGTCGCGGTTGAGCTTCAGGGCGTAGTCCTCGGCCATCCCCGACTCCATGCCGCCCGAGGCGTTCAGGACGAGAACGTCGAGGCGTCCGTACTCGGCGCGGACGGCGTCGAACATCTCGGCCACGGACGCGGGGTCGGTGAGGTCCGCGCCGACGACGAGCGCCCGGCGGCCGAGCTCGCGCAGCTGCGCGGCGAGCTTCTCCGCGCGCGGGGCCTTGTTCCGGTAGTTGATGACGACGTCGGCGCCGGCCTCGGCGAGGTATCGCACGGTGTCGGCGCCGATCCCCCGCGATGAGCCGGTGACGAGGGCCACCTTGCCGTCGAGGGATCCTGCGGGAAGAACGTCGGTCACGGGTGACTCCTCATGGTGCGTGGAACGCCGTGAGCGCACGGCTCTCACAGATTACCAAGGGGCGCAGTGGCGGCCGGTCGGCTGCCGCCGCGCGTGGTACGTTGACGGCAAAGGAGGCCGCATGGACAACTTCTCGACGTTCGTCACGTTCATCGACCACTGGGCATGGATCGGATGGCTGGTCCTCATCGCGGTCTTCCTCGTCATCGAGATGCTCTCCCTCGACTTCACCTTCCTGATGCTGAGCTTCGGCAGTGTGATCGGACTCGTCACCGACTTCGTCGGGCTCCCGGTCTGGATCCAGATCCTCATCGCCGCCTTGGCATCCGCCCTCTTTATCCTCTTCCTGCGGCCGCCGCTCCTGCGGCGCCTTCACCGCGGCGCCGACCCCACACGCTCGAACGTGGAGGCGCTCGTCGACCTGCGGGGCATCGCGCTCAGCGAGATCACGCAGATCTCCGGTCAGGCGAAGCTCGCGAACGGCGACACCTGGACCGCCCGAACGACCACCCCGATGGCGATCCCCGCGGGGGCGCCTGTCGCCGTCAGCGCGATCAACGGCGCGACCGCCATCGTCCGACCCCTCAACGACTAGGAGCACGCGTGGACGACGCATCGATCATCCCGACCGTGATCATCTGGATCCTGGTGATCGCGGTCATCATCTTCGTGATCGTCACGATCGCGCGGGCTATCCGCATCATCCCGCAGGCGACCGCGGGAGTGGTCGAGCGGCTCGGCCGCTATCACAAGACCCTCTCCCCCGGGCTCAACATCCTCGTGCCGTTCATCGACCGCCTGCGGCCGCTGATCGACATGCGCGAACAGGTGGTGTCGTTCCCGCCGCAGCCCGTGATCACCGAGGACAACCTGGTCGTCTCCATCGACACCGTCGTCTACTTCCAGGTCACCGACGCGCGCGCGGCCACCTACGAGATCGCGAACTACCTCGGCGCCGTGGAACAGCTCACCACGACGACTCTCCGTAACGTCGTGGGCGGTCTGAACCTCGAAGAGGCGCTGACGAGCCGTGACAACATCAACGGGCAGCTCCGCGTCGTCCTGGACGAGGCGACCGGCAAATGGGGCATCCGCGTGGGCCGCGTCGAGCTCAAGGCGATCGACCCGCCCGTGTCCATCCAGGACTCCATGGAGAAGCAGATGCGCGCCGAGCGGGACCGCCGTGCCGCGATCCTGACCGCCGAGGGCACGAAACAGTCCGCGATCCTCGAAGCGGAAGGCCTCCGTCAGGCGGAGATCCTCCGCGCCGAGGGGGACAAGCAGGCCGCCGTCCTCCGCGCCCAGGGTGAGGCGGAGGCGATCCAGAGCGTCTTCTCCGCGATCCACCAGGGCGCGCCGGACGACAAGCTCCTCGCGTACCAGTATCTGCAGATGCTCCCGAAGATCAGCGAGAGCCCGTCCAGCAAGCTCTGGATCATCCCGAGCGAGCTGACCGAGGCGCTCAAGGGCATCGGCACCGCCTTCACCCCGAAGGTCGGACCCGGGTCGACCACTCCCCCCGCGGGCGCGTGACCCACCCGTACTTCGTCAAGGCCGAGCAGCCCCGCATCCTGGCCCATCGGGGTCTCGTGACCGCCGAGGGGCGGGAGTCCGGCGTCTGGGAGAACACCGCGGCCGCCTTCGCCGCCGCCCATGCCGCGGGGGCCGAGTACATCGAGACGGACTGCCAGGTCACCGCGGACGGCGACGTCGTGCTCTTCCACGATCACGACCTGCGCCGTCTGGTTCACGATCCGCGCGCTGTGCACGAGGTCAGGACGCGGGAGCTGACCGCCCTGTTCGCCGAGCACGGCGGTCTGCTCACGGTGGCCGAGGCGCTCTCCGCCTTCCCGGAGACCCGGTTCAACATCGACGTGAAGACACTGGCCGCCGCGGCGCCGCTGGGCCCCATCCTCGCGGCGCACACCCATCGTGTCCTCGTCACCAGCTTCTCGGATGCCAACCGGCGGGCGACGCTGGAGGCCGTACGGCAGACCGGCACCGGGCTCCGTCCCGCCACCTCCGGCGGGAGTCGGACGATCGCGGCGGTGCGTGCGCTCTCCGCCGTGCGCCTCTCCCCCGCCAGAGCGCTCCGGGAGATCGACGCCCTGCAGATCCCCGAGCGTCATGGGGCGATCCGAGTGCTGACGCCGGCGCTCCTCCGCGCCGCCCACCGGGCCGGCACCGAGGTCCACGTCTGGACCGTGAACGACGCGGACGACATGCGCCGCCTCGTGGACGCCGGCGTGGACGGCATCGTGACCGATCGCGCCGACCTCGCCGTCGCCACGCTCCGGAAGCCCTGAGCCCCCATTATCCTCCGGCGCTGGGATTCCCCTGTGAATACCGCGGAGAACGTCCCGACGTGGATGAAGCGCACAGGCTCGAACGTTATACCTGACAGCGACGAGAGGACCACACAATGGCAGATCGCAGCCTGCGCGGCATCCGACTCGGCGCCCAGAGCCTACAGAGCGAAGAGGGCGTCGTTTTCATGGAGCGCCGTGAGACCACCTACACCTGTGACACCTGCGGACACGACACCACGCTCATGTTCGCTGCCGATGCCGAACCGCCTCAGACCTGGGAGTGCCGTTCCTGCGGCGCGGAAGCCCGCCTGAAGGTCGACGGCGAGGCCGTCACCCTCGAGGCCACCGACGAGAAGGCCGCTCGCACGCACTGGGACATGCTCATGGAGCGTCGCACCCGTGCGGAGCTGGAGGAGCTTCTCGAGGAGCGTCTCGCCTACATCCGAGCCCGGCGCGGTGCCGGGGAGGATCCCACCCGCGAGAAGATCGGCGCCTAGCGCCGACGGGCGCGCCACCACCCGAGACCGAGTGCGCCCAGCCCGCCCCACAGCAGCACCTGCTGCAGCCAGGGGCCCAGGACGATTCCCGCCGTGAGGCCGGAGTGGAGCTCGACATCCTCGAGCATCGCTCCGGCCTCATCCGCGTCCAGGCTCGTGACCGTCCGCCCGTCCGGGAGGATGACCTGGCTCGTGCCGACCGTGGAGATGTTGACGACGCTCCGGCCCGTCTCGATCGCGCGCATCCGCGCGAACGAGAGCTGCTGGAGATTCTCATCGGTGCCGCGGAAGTCGGCGTTGTTCGTCTGGAAGACCAGTACCTCGGCGCCGCCGTAAAGGCCCTCGGTGATGACGTCGTCGTAGATGACGTCGAAGCAGATTGCCAGGCCGACCCGCACATCGTCGACCTCGACGATTGGCGGGTTCGCCCCCGGGGTGTACTCGCGCTGGATCAGTCCGATGAGATCGGGCGCGAGAGCGTTGAAGAACGCGCGATCCGGCACATACTCGCCGAAGGGCACGGGATGACGCTTGTCGTGCTTCTGCGGCGCTGTGCCGTCCGGCAGCCAGAGCATCGAGGTGTTGTAGTAGAGGTTCCCGCGGCCGGTGGCGGCGTTGGCGAGCAGCGGCGCGTCGATGCGGTTCGACACCAGAGTCATCCGTCGTGCGATGGCGGAGTTCGCGAAGGGATCCGTATCGAGCCCGCCCTCTGGCCACACGAGCAGGTCGACGTCGTCGCCGTACAGCGGCTCGGTCGCCTCCGTCTGTGCCTGGATCACGGCGAAGGGCTCGCGCTCGTCGAAGTAGCCGGTCGGCCCGTTCCCCTGCACCGCGGCGATGCGCATCGATCCGGACGGCGTCGTCGGGAAGAGCGGCGTGAAGAAGAGGACCAGGACGAGGGCAGCAGGCGCGAGCAGGGCGACCGGTCGCCGCCACAGTCCCAGGCGCACGATCTCGATCACCATCGCGACGAGGAACACCATCAGGAAGCTCAGCCCGCTCACGCCGACCCAGGAGGACAGCGCGGCGAGGGGGCTCTCGGCCTGGCTCATCCCGAGGCGGGCCCAGGGGAAGCCGCCGTACGGCCACCAGCCGAGGAACAGCTCCCGCCCGACCCAGAGCGCAGCGATCACGGCCGGGAGGGTCAGCAGACGCCCTGCGGTGCCCGGCCAGGCGCGGGGCAGCCAGCGGTACGCGAGGGTCAGGGGGATCAGCGCGACGGCCGTGAGGACGCCCTCGACGACGCTCAGGGTGGCCCACGGCAGTGGCCCGAGGTACCGCGAGGTCCAGGACACGAGCACAGCGAAGAACACGATGCCGTAGACCAGCCCCACGAGCAGTGCTCCGCCGGCCCGTCGGCCGATCAGCGCGAGAAGCAGAAGCCCCGTGGCCGGGAAGGCCAGGATCCAGACCGCGGCCTCGGGAAACGCGAGGTCCATGAGCAGCGCAGCCAGTGCGGCCACGGGAACGGCGGCCCACAGGGGCAGGAGGGCGCGTCGACGGACGGAGGTTTCGGTCATGCGGGTGGATCTCACATCGAGGAGTAGGCGACGATGCCACGGCGCACACCGTCGAGGGCAGCCCGGGCAGTGCGTGCGAGCGCGGCGTCCTCCGCGACGATGGACAACTGATCCAGGAGGTCGATGGTCTGCTTCGCCCACCGCACGAAGTCGCCGGCCGCCATGTCGGCATCGATCAGGACACGATCGAGCATCCCGCCGCGCGCCCAGGCGTGCATCGCACCCGCGAGCCCGGCCGCCAGGGGCTCGCTTCCCGGCAACTGGTGGTCCTGCTCCAGGTCGTCGAGCTCAGCCCACAGCGCGGTCGTCTTCTCGTAGGCCGCTCGGAAGGCGCCCCTCGGGAGGCCCCGCTCCCCTGCATTCGCTTCGTCGCGGCGCGGCTCGTACACGAGGCAGCATGCCATCGCGGCCAGCGACGGCGCATCCAGCCCCTTCCAGAGGCCCTGACGCAGCGATTCGGCCACGAGCAGGTCGCGCTCACCGTAGATCCGCCGCATCGTGCGCCCGGCATCGGTCAGGTGCATCCCATCCTCGCCGCGACGGACGTAGTCCAGCGTCTCCAGCACCTCGACGACACGGTCGAAGACGCGGGCCACCGTGCCGGTCCTGGTCTCGATCTGACGGCGCGTGCGATCGGTCTGGCGCTTGAGCTTCCAGTAGCGCTCGGCCCACCGGGCGTGCTTCTCGCGGTCGGGGCACCGGTGAGAGGGGTGGCGCTGCATCCGCGTCCGGAGCGTCTGGATCCGTTTCATCCGCTTGTCCCGAGCAGCGCGCGGGGCCTGGGTGTCCTGCCGGTTCTTCTTCTCGAGGTCGCTCAGCTCGCGGCGGATGGCGGCGTACTCCGGGAAGTCGCCGTGCTCGCACGCCATCGCCGACTGGTAGCCGGTCAGCGACTCCTCGGCCTCCCGCACCTGTCGGGCGAGTCCGACCACCGCGCGGTCCGCCTGGAACTGGGCGAACGACGACTCCAGGATCTGCCGGGCTCTGGTCTGCCCGAAGAGATCGATCAGGTTGACGGCCATGTTGTACGTCGGCCGGAAGCTGGAGTTGAGCGGATAGGTCCGCCGCGACGCGAGGGCGGCGACGGCCTGCGGGTCCATGCCCTCGCTCCACTGCACGACCGCGTGCCCCTCGACGTCGATGCCGCGGCGCCCGGCGC
The DNA here is from genome assembly GCF_001866135.1 of Microbacterium sp. LCT-H2. GTDB lineage: Bacteria > Actinomycetota > Actinomycetes > Actinomycetales > Microbacteriaceae > Microbacterium. The sequence continues at coordinate 678,287 of NZ_MODW01000002.1, read as the reverse complement.
GGCCCGTGAGCTGCGTGTACTCACCGGAGGTGATCGCGACTCGAGCCTCTCCGTTGAACTTCTCCATCTTCTCGAGGACCACCGTCCGCGCCGGCATGTTGATGCCGAGGGCCAGCGTCTCGGTCGCGAAGACGACCTTGAGCAGCTTCCTCTGGAAGAGGTCTTCGACGACCTCCTTGAAGGCGGGCAGGAGGCCGGCATGATGGGCGGCCACGCCCCGTTCGAGGTTGTCCAGCCAGTCCCAGTAGCCGAGCACCCCGAGGTCTTCGTCCTGGAGTGTGCGGGTGCGCTCCTCGACGATGGCCCGGATCTCGGCCCGCTCCTCCGACGAGGTCAGACGGAGACCGGACCGCCGCACCTGCTGGACCGCCGCGTCGCAGCCCACGCGGCTGAAGATGAAGAAGATGGCGGGAAGAAGGTTCGATCGCGCCAGGAGCTCGACCACATCGGGACGGTCCATGCGCTCGATCCGGCGCGCGTTCGCGGCGCGCACGGGGCGGCGTCCGCCCCGAGGCGGACGAGGGGCCTGCCGCCCGGCGTGCCGGTTGCTGCGATACGACTGCGCCTGGCGGTTGCTCTCGTATGTGGAGCCGGTGAACGACCGGATGCGCATGAGCTCCTGGTTCACCTGTGCCGTGGCGATGCCGGCACGATCGTCGAAGAGCGGCAGCAGGTCGTCACGCACGAGCACGTGCTGCTCCAACGGCACCGGACGGATCTCGGAGACGATGACCTCGGTGTCACCGCGAACCGTGTCGAGCCAGTCGCCGAACTCCTCGGCGTTCGACACCGTCGCGCTCAGCGACACCAGGCGCACACGGGGCGGGAGGTGGATGATGACCTCTTCCCACACGGCTCCCCGGAAGCGGTCGGCCAGATAGTGCACCTCGTCCATCACGACGTAGCGCAGGTCGCGCAGCGCCGCGGAGTCGGCATAGATCATGTTCCGCAGGACCTCGGTGGTCATGACCACGATGCGGGCGTTGCCGTTGATGTTGGTGTCGCCCGTCAGCAGACCGACGTCGTCCGCACCGTAGACATCGACGAGTTCGCGGAACTTCTGGTTGGAGAGCGCCTTCATCGGCGTGGTGTAGAAGGCTTTGTCCGTCGCGGTCCGCATCGCCAGGTGGATGGCGAACTCCCCCACGATGGTCTTCCCGGCGCCGGTGGGGGCCGCCACGAGTACGCTGCGACCGTTCTCCAGCGCGTGGCATCCGGCGAGCTGGAACGGGTCGAGCTGGAAGCGCTGGCGCGCCGCGAAAGCTGCCGTCTCCGGATGCGCCGCACTCTCCTGCGCCTGCGCATATCGCTCGGACGGCGAACTCATGTGGCGTCCGGGACGAGTCCAGCGGCGGTGTCCCGCTTGCGCTTGCGTCGGTCGAAGAGGAGCGACAGTCCTGCCGCTGCGAAGAAGAGGACGATGAGGATGCCGGCCAGCATGAGCATGCTCACCACGTCCGCGGCCGGGGTCGCCAGCGCGGCGAAGATCGTCGCGATGAGGATCGCCACCCGCCACCCCTTGAGGATCGCGCGACCCGACATCACCCCGGCGAGGTTGAGTGCCACGAGGAAGACGGGAAGGACGAACGAGATGCCGATGACGATCATCAGCTTGAACACGAAGTCGTAGTACTCCTGGGCGGAGTAGAAGTTGGTGCCGCCCTCCGGGGTGAAGCTCCACATGAGCTCGATGACGTGCGGCATGATCTGCACCCCGAGATAGCAGCCTGCGAAGAACAGCGGCACTGCGGCGACGACGAAGCCGACGGTGTAACGGATCTCCTTGCGGGTGAGGCCGGGCATGATGAAGGCCCAGATCTGCCACAGCCAGACAGGTGCGGAGAGGAACAGGCCGATCGTGAAGGCGATGCGCATACGCATGTCGAACGCGGACGTCACTGTCGCGAAGTTCAAGGCGCTGAAGTCATCACCGCGCTGTTCCGAGATGATACGGATCGGACCGGTGATGAAATGGATGACCGGGTCCGCGATGATGAACGCCACGACCATGCCGACGACCAGAGCGATCGCCGCGTACATGAGGCGCTTGCGCAGTTCGACGAGATGTGCGCCCAGCGACATCCGCCGATCCCGATCCGCCGTCGGCATCACGGTCGGTTCGATGGCTGCCACGGCCGGTCAGGCGCGAGGCGGAGTCTCAGGGTCGGTGCCCGAGTCCTTCACCGTCGTCGGCTCCGCGGGAGCCGACTCGGCACGAACCGCGTCTTCTTCCTTCATGGCCTTCATCTCACCCTTGAAGACGCGGGCCGATTGGCCCATGCTCTTCGCGAGAGCCGGCAGCTTGGCAGCGCCGAAGAGGAGGAGGATAACGGCCAGCACGATGAGCAGGTGCCAGCCTTGCATTCCAGCGAACATATCGACAATCCCGTCGTAGGGGGGCTTTCCGCCCAGTCTACAGATCAAACCTCGGCATCTGGCCGGTGGTAGAGCGCGAGTCCGGCGGCAGCCCACTCCCGGGTGGCGGTCCGCGCGATCCCCGGATCCGTGACCTCCATCGCACCGCCGAAACGGGCCGCGAGCCGTTTGATGCCGCGGGGGTCCGCGAGGTGGAGCTGCGTCGTCACCATCCCGTCGCCGATGCGGAGCGTCTCCGTGGGCACGAAACCGCTGAGCAGCGGCGCGAGGCGCTCCGGGACGCGGACGGTGACCTCGCGCTCCTCCTCCAGCCCCGCGAACGCCTCCGGCACCCGGTCGCCGCCGTGCGTGCTGGGGATGTCGGTCAGGGTCGGCGCGCTGACACGGTCGAGATGGAACGTGCGCATCGCCTCGCGCATGTGGCACCAGCCCTGCAGGTACCACTGTCCGTTCGTGATGAGGATCTGCACGGGATCCACGGTCCGGGTCATCGGGGCCGCGTCGGGAGCCTGGTAGGTGAACGAGACGGCCACGCCCTTCTGCAGGCCGCGAGAGACGACCTCGCGCACCTCGTCCACCGCGGTCGGGGCGACGACGACGTCGGCCGGGGCGTCAGCGGCTCCCCGCGAGAGCTTGGAGATGAGGCCGGCCACGAGCCCGGAGTCGGATACGGCGGGCACGGCGGCGACCATCTGCAGGCCTGCGAGCAGGGCCGCGGCCTCACGCGCCGTGAAACGCGGCACCCGACGCAGGGCCACGTCGTTCGTGATCTCGATGACGTCCTCGAGGTCGAGGAGGTCCCAGTTGATGTCGAACATCTCCTGCGGCTGCTGCCAGTAGCCCGCCTCGCCGGGAAGGCCGATGACGGTCAGCTTCTCGACCATCGCCCGCATCTCCCGCGGGGTCACCCCGAACTCCTCGGCGGCCTCCGCGAGCGAGACCTGTCCGTGCTCGAGCAGATACGGGACGAGGGTGAGGTAGAGGCGGACCCGTTCTGCGGCGAGAAGAGGCTTGGGAGCGGCGCTCATGCCGACACCTCCGCATCGGTGTGGGCCTCGGCCACCGCGCGCAGACGGCTGATCACCGCGTCCCTGAGCGGTGCGGGCTCGACCACGCGGACTTCGGGTCCATAGGAAGCCAGCTCGTCCGCCAGGATGTGCAGATCGACGAAGGGCACATGGATGCCCTGGGCGGCGGGTGTCGCACGCCGGCCCAGGCGCAGTGCCGCTTCGGTACCGGGGGTGACCTCCAGCAGCGCTGAGTTCTCGGCGGCGACACGCTCGAGGCCGCTCAACGCCCGCTCCCCCGCGCCCTCCCGCAACGCCGCGTCGAACGTGGTCGCACTCACGACGACGTCGCCGACGATGCGGCTGAGCAGGAACGTCCGGTCCTCCTCGATGTCGACGTCTACCCCGTAGACATGCCAGCGCGCTTCATAGTCCACCAACGCGAGCGGACGGATACGCCGGCGCCGGGGCGCGTCCTCTCCCGGCTTCAGATAGTCGAAGGAGACCACCCTGCGGCGTTCGATCGCGTCCTGCAAAGGCGCGAAAGCAGCGTCGCGTGCGGTGATCCGCGGCGCGAAGCCGATGATCGGCTCATCGCCGTCGATGCCCAGGGCGCGGATCTTCCGGACGCCGGACTGCGCGTCTCCCGAGACGGACTCCGCACTCCAGACGCTACCGGCGAGGCGGAGCACGGCCAGCTCCGCAGGAGAGAACTCGATGTCTCCTGGCAGGTCGTATTCCGCTTGCGGAATGCGGTATCGGGCCTCCCGCAGGTCGTTCGGGTCGGCGGCGTCACCGATCGTCTCGATCGGGACGCCGAGAGCGCGCAGCTCGTCCTTGTCCCGCTCGAACATCTTCTCCAGAGCATCCGAGCGCGTCCCTGCATCGGCGCGCTGGCGATAGCCGGAGACGTTGTCGAGGATCTGCTGCTTGGTGAGCCCGATCTCCGTCGCCATCAGCGCCACGACGAGGTTCGTCAGGCGCTCTTCGGCAGGGATCCGGGCAGCCATCAGGGTGCGGAGACCGGGGACACGCCGAGGATGTCGACCACGACGGCCATCGCGGCGGAGCTCTCGGTCTTCGGCAGGACGACGAGGACCTGGGAGCCGACCGGCTTGCCCACCAGCGCGTCGGCCACCGGGGCGGCGATCTGGCGGATGCTGTCGGTGGCGGACTGTCCCCACGTGCTCTGCAGGACGGACTTGTCGTCCCAGCTCACCGCGGTGAAGTGGACGAGCGCCGTCTGCTCGTCGGTCAGCTTCTCGCCGTCTCCGCGGATCAGCGTCTGGACGACCTGTTCCTCCGGGGCGGCGCTGTCGGGGATGATGATGCCCGGGGTGCCGTCGTCGGCGCGCACCACGGTCGGCATGCCCTGCGCGTCATTGAACTGCAGCGTGCCTTCGGCCTTCGGGAGAAAGGCGTCGACGATATCGATCACGAACACCGCGATGTCGTCCTCGCCCATGCCGAAGCCACCGAGGTTCGCCTCGCCGAAGTCCTCCGGAGTCAGACCCGCCACGATGCGCGTGCCACCCGTCGCGCACTCCAGGACATCGGCGAGCCCAGGAGACTGCGTGGCCCAGGAGCCGATCGTCGACGGGCGGGTGTCCTCCTCGTCGTACGTCGTCTGGAAGATCTGCTCGCCGGTCGCGCCGTTGTAGATCGAGATCTGCGCGATGAGCGGCTGGGCGTCATCCACGAGCGCACGCCCGTCCCCCGTGACCGCGTCGGCGTAGGACGTCTCCGTGAGACGCACCGGTGCGAAGATCTCCACCTCGGGCTCGGAGCCGACCTCGCCGCTGACCGTGACGGCACTGTCGATGCCGTTGGCGTGTCCGTCGCGATCGCACGTGGCATCGGCGGACGAAGAGGTCACGCTGCATCCCGTCAAGGCGAGCGCGGCGAGGCTGAGGGAGGCCAGAACGGCGGACGTTTTACGCACGCGCTCCAGTCTATTCCGTCGGGTGGTCGGATTCGCGCGATGCCGCCGCCAACCGCGCGCCTTCGGCGGCTTTCCCTGCTTCGCGGGCGCGCTTGCGGAGGTTCTTGTCGGTGATCTCGCGATCGCCGACCGCACCCGGTGTCCACAGCTCCACATCCTCGTCGCTGTAGCTGCTCTTCGAAGCGCGACGCTTCACCGACGGAGCCACGGCGCCCGGGGCGAGCCGGCGAGCCGTGAGGAGGAAGCCGGTGTGGGCGACCATCCGGTGATCCGGACGGACGGCCAGTCCCTCGACATGCCAGCCGCGCACCATCGTCTCCGACGCCTCCGGGTCGGTGAACAGCCCGGTACCGCGGATGAACTCGGCGACACGGGAGAGCTGCGTGGCGGTGGCGATGTAGCAGAGCACGACACCGCCGGGGGTCAGCGCCTCCGCGACCGCCTCGATGCACTCCCACGGCGCGAGCATGTCGAGCACCACCCGGTCGACGGTGCCGGGCTCGACTTCCGCGGGCAGCGCGGCGACGAGGTCTCCGACGACGACGCGCCACGAGTCGGGCCGCTCCCCGAAGAAGGTCTCGACGTTCGCCTGCGCCACCTCGGCGAAGTCCTCTCGGCGCTCGAAGGAGAGCAGACGTCCCGTCGAGCCGACGGCCCGCAGGAGCGACAGGGACAGGGCGCCGGACCCGACACCCGCCTCGACGACGGTGGCTCCCGGGAAGATGTCGGCCTGCATGACGATCTGCGCGGCGTCCTTCGGGTAGACGATCGCGGCGCCGCGGGGCATCGACATCGCGAAGTCGCGCAGCAGCGGTCGGAGCGCCAGGTACTCGTGCCCCGAGCTGTTGGCCACGACCGAGCCGTCGGGAAGGCCGATGAGGTCACGGTGGCGGAGGACGCCATGGTGGGTGTGCAGCTCGCCGTCTTCGCGGAGCGTGACAGTGTGCAGGCGGCCCTTCGGGCCGGTGAGCTGCACACGATCACCCTCGCGGAAGGGGCCGCTGGGGCGCGGAGCGGTAGGGGTCGTCATCGAGTGGCCTCCGTGATCGCGGCGCGGGATCCGAAGAGCTCCACGAGGTCGGCCGCGCCCCGGCCGTCGAGGGTCGCCCAGAGCTCGTGAGCGCCCAGGCCGTCGAGCGGGACGATGTGCGGGACGCCGATCGTCAGGGCTCCGGAAGCGAGACCAGCGCGAAGACCGGTCGGCGAGTCCTCGATGACCACGACGTCGTCGATGTCCACATCGAGGAGTGCCGCGGCCTGAAGGTACGGCTCGGGGTGCGGCTTGGGGTTGTCGACGTCGTCTCCGGCGACGACGATGTCGAACGCCTCGAACTCGATCAGCCCGACCACGTCGAGCGCCATCCGGCGCAGCGACATCGTCACCAGTCCGGTCGGGATCCCGGCGGCGCGGAGGTCGCGGAGAAGCTCCTGGGCGCCCGGTCGGAAGGGGACGCCCTGGGTCCGCAGCGACTCCTGCACGGCGGTCGTGAGGTGCGAGACGATCGTCTCGGGAGCCATGTCGACCCCCGCGCCCTGGAGGATGATCGCGCTGTCGATCAGGCCGCTGCCCACGAGCTGCAGGGCGTCCTCATGGGACCAGGTGCCGCCGAACGACTCCACCAGAGCGGTCTCGGCCGCCATCCAGTACGGCTCGGTGTCGACGAGTGTTCCATCCATGTCCCAGAGGACCGCGCGGGGCTTGTTGCTCACTGAACCCATGCTAGCCGGGCCCGCCCACATCCCCTCGACGCGGGCTAGCCTGGGGGGACCAGAACCACGACCTCGAAGGGAGCACGGCATGGACGTTCTCGGTTCGCGCATCATCATCGCCGCCTTCGACGGATGGAACGATGCCGGTGAGGCCGCCACCGGAGCCGTCGGCGCTTTGCAGGCGGCCGGCGGCTACGACCTCGTGCACTCGGTCGATCCGGAACTCTACTTCGACTACCAGTACACCCGTCCTGCGACGCGCCTCGACGCCGAGGGCCGTCGCCAGATGACCTGGCCGGAGGCGGGGCTGTGGCGCCCGCGAGACCCGGGCCCCGGCCCCGAGTTCTGGCTCCTCACCGGCGCCGAGCCCGCTCGCACCTGGCAGGCGTTCGCGTCCGAATTCATCGATGTCGCGCTGCGCGACGACATCACGGGGTTCGTGACCCTCGGCGCGATGCTCTCCGATGTCCCGCACACCCGCCCGATCTCGATCTTCGCGTCGAGCCAGAACGAGCAGGTCCGGGAGGCCCACGCCCTGGAGCGCTCGGTGTACGAAGGCCCCGTCGGCATCCTCACCGTGCTCGAGCACTTCGCTGAGAACGCGGGTATCCCCTCCGTGAGCCTCTGGGCGAGCGTCCCGCACTACGTGGCCTCGGCAGCTCCGTCCCCGAAGGTCACCCTGGCCCTCCTCGACCGTCTCGAGGAGCTGACAGGGGTGGATGTCGACCGCCGGCACCTCCGCACGGAAGCCGCGGCCTGGGAGGCGTCGATCGATGCCGCCGCATCCGAGGACGAGGACATGGCGGAGTACATCCGGCAGCTGGAGCGCACGCGGGACACGTGGGACTCCCCCGACGCGTCCGGGGACGCGATCGCCCAGGCGTTCGAGCGCTACCTGCGGCGTCGCGACGACGGCCGGGGCGACCGCAAGCGCTGATCAGGCGGACGCCGGGATCACGCCCATCGCGAGCAGCACGAGCAGCACGCCGCCGAGCAGGATCCGGTAGATCACGAACGGCAGGAAGCTGCGCTTCGAGATCCAGTTCATGAAGAACGCGATCACGCCCAGCGCGACGACGAAGGCGACACCCGTCGCGGCCACGGTGTCGCCGAGCGAGAAGAAGGACGGCTCGCCCCAGCTCTTGAACAGCTGGTAGAAGCCGCTGCCGAACACGGCCGGGATCGCCAGCAGGAAGGCGTAGCGGGCGGCGGCGGCGCGCTCATAGCCGAGGAAGAGACCCATGGTGATCGTGCCACCGGATCGCGACACACCGGGGATGAGGGCGAGCGCCTGCGCGAGACCGAAGGCGATGCCGTGCGGGTAGGTCAGGTCGTCGAGCTTGCGGCGCTTGGCACCGACGTGATCGGCGATTCCCAGGAGGATGCCGAACACGATGAGCATGATCGCCACGATCCAGAGCGAGCGGAAGACGGTCTCGATCTGGTCCTGGAACAGGAGCCCGAGCAGCACGATGGGGATGCTGCCGATGATGATGAGCCAGCCCATGCGTGCGTCCGGATCATTCCGCGGCACCTTGCCGGAGAGGGACCGGAACCACTGGGAGATGATGCGGACGATGTCCCGCCAGAAGAACACGACGACCGCGGCCTCGGTGCCGATCTGCGTGATGGCGGTGAACGCCGCACCCGGGTCCTCCCCGGAGGGCAGGAACGTCCCGACGACACGCAGATGGGCGCTGGATGAGATCGGCAGGAACTCGGTGAGGCCCTGGACGATTCCCAGGATCAGTGCTTCGAGCAGGTGCATGGAGAGGCCTTCGTCTTTCGGGACGGCACGGAGCGCGTGGAGACCGCTCAGTACGTGCGCAGCAGATCGGCCAGCACCTGCTGACCGAAGACAAGTGAGTCTACGGGCACACGCTCGTCGACTCCGTGGAACATCCCGGTGAAGTCGAGATCGGCGGGCAGACGCAGCGGGGCGAAGCCGTAACCGGTGATGCCGAGAGTAGCCAGCGCCTTGTTGTCCGTTCCGGCCCCCAGGAGGTACGGGATGACCGGCACGCCGGGGTCGTGCCGCCCCAGCGCCGCCACCATCGCGTCGACGAGCTCCCCTGCGAACGGCGTCTCCATGCCGATGTCGCGCACCACGGTCTCGATCCGGATGTCGTCGCCCACGATGCGCTGGAGCTCGGAGAGGACGTCATCCTCGGTCCCGGGGATCACTCGGACGTCGATCAGCGCCTCGGCGCGCTCCGGGATGACGTTGTGCTTGTAGCCGGCGGTGAGGGCCGTCGGGTTGGTGGTCGTGCGGAACGTCGATCGCAGGAAGGCCTCGGCCGGACCGGCCGCGGCGGCGAGGGCGTCGGGGTCGTCTGCGCTCCGGCCGCTCAACGCGCTCAAACCCTCGAGCAGCGCCTCCGTGGTCGGCGTGAGCCGGACCGGCCACCGGGTGCGGCCGATGGCGGCGACGGCCTCGGCGAGCTTCGTGACCGCGTTGTCCTCGTGCAGGCGGCTGCCGTGTCCTGCCCGACCGGTGGCGACGAGGCGGATCCAGATCAGGGCCTTCTCCCCCACCTGCAGCAGGTACGCCCGACGATCGTCGACCGAGATCGAGTAGCCGCCGACCTCGCTGATCGCAGCCGTCGCGCCGGCGAACCACTCCGGCCGGTCCTTCACGACGAGCGCGGAGCCCTCGACCCCGCCGTTCTCCTCGTCGGCGAAGAACGCCAGGACGAGGTCGCGCTCCGGCTGCTCCCCCGCGCGCAGGATGTCGGCCACGGCGGTGAGGATCATCGCGTCCATGTTCTTCATGTCCACCGCGCCACGGCCCCACAGCATGCCGTCCTGCACGGTGCCGGCGAACGGGTCCACCGTCCAGTCCTCGGCGACCGCGGGGACGACGTCCAAATGACCGTGCACGACGAGGGCAGGCTTGGTGCGATCACGGCCGGGGACCCGGGCCATGACGTTCGTCCGCCGCGGGATGGGCTCGTAGTACTCGACCTCGAGCCCCAGCTCCTGCAGGTACGCGCCGACGTACTCGGCGGCCTCCCGCTCCCCCTTCGCGTTGCCGCCGCCGTAGTTGGAGGTGTCGAAGCGGATGAGGTCGCTCGCGACGCGGGCGACCTCCGGCAGGGAGGAATCGGTCATGGACTCAGGCTATCGAAACCGCGTGCCACGCCCGGGCGTCACGCTCGGTTCGAGACGCCTCCGAGAACGTGCTAATCTCATTCTTCGGTCGGCAACGATCAAATCCAACACCTGCGCGGGTGGCGGAATGGTAGACGCGCTAGCTTGAGGTGCTAGTGCCCGATAGGGCGTGGGGGTTCAAGTCCCCCTCCGCGCACAGAGAGCGAAGGCCCCGGATCCACGGATCCGGGGCCTTCATCGTTCCCGCAGCGGCCACGGTGCTCCGGTGCGGTCCCGCGCGAGGCGGGACCGCACCGCCTTCACACCGCGCCGACGCCGAAGAGCAGACCCAGCGCGTAGGTCACCGCCGCCGCACCGAAGCCGATGGCGAGCTGCCGCAGGGCGCGACGCAGGGGCGGGCCCCCAGAGAGCACGCCGACCATCGCACCGGTGCTGAGCAGCGCGATGCCGACGAGCACGAGCGCGAGCACGATCGCCGCGGTGCCCTCCATGCCGAAGATCCAGGGCAGGACGGGGATGATCGCGCCGGAGGCGAAGAGGAGGAAGCTGGAGATGGCCGCCGTCCAGTCGCTGCCGACGACCTCGTGCGCGTCCCCGCCCTGGACGGCCACCGGCCCCGTGGCGGCCCGGCGGACGCCCTCCTGGGCGGCCTGGACGATACGGCGGGCCCTGGCCAGGGATTCGCCCTGGTCCATCCCTCGGGCGCGGTACACGAGCGCGAGCTCGTTCTCGTCGATGTCGAGGTCGGCCGCGGCCGCCGCGGCGTCCTCGTTCGCCTCGGTGGCCGTGAGGAGTTCCCGCTGCGACCGCACGGACACGAACTCCCCCGCCCCCATCGACAGTGCGCCCGCGAGGAGACCCGCGATGCCGCTGAACAGCACGAAGCCCGAGCTCACGCCGGTGGCGCCGATCCCGAGGACCAGGGCCAGGTTGCTGACGAGGCCGTCGTTCGCCCCGAAGACGGCCGCGCGGAAGGAGCCCGAGAGGCGACGACGGCCCCGCGCGGCGAGACCGCGGACGACCTCGTGGTGGACCTTCTCATCAGCGCGCATGGCCGGAGTGGCCCAGCGCTCGGCGTCATACGGGGAGCGGGCCTCGGCGCTCTGGGCGAGGGCGAGGACGAAGATCGAGCCGAAGCGTCCGGCCATCCACCCCAGGAGGCGGGAGCGGACCCCCGCCCGCGGCAGGCGCGTCGGTTCGCCCCCCAGCAGATCGAGCCAGTGCTTCTCGTGCCGGCGCTCGGCCTCGGCGAGTCCGAGCAGGATCGCCCGTTCCTCCCCCGACCGGCGAGCGGCCAGTCGCTGATAGACGGCGCCCTCCGCTCGTTCCTCGACGAGATAGCGAGCCCAGCGCCGACGGTCGGCGGCCGTGGAATCGGCTGCGGCAGGGGCGGTCATGGAACCTCCAGGTGTCACGGTGCCCGGCGTCCGGGCAACCGTTCCACGCTATCCGCGGGGTGTCGCGCAGGCCGCGTCCTGGCACGGATTGCCAGCATTTCGGGGATCCGAAGCGGCGCCGAGACCGCCCTCAGGAGCGGACGCGTTTGCGCAGCACGTCGATGCGCGACTGCAGCTGCGTCACGGTCGCCTGCGCCACCGCCGGGCCGCCGCAGATGCGACGGAGTTCGGCGTGGACGGCACCGTGCGGCTGGCCGGACTGCCGTGCGTAGAGGCCCACCAGGCTGTTCAGGAGCTGGCGCTGCTCGCGCAGGGTGCGGTGCAGCGGTGCGGGCAGCGTCGTGGTCTGCGTCGGCTCGGCCTGGGCCTCCCGGACCTCGCGATGCCGGGACTGGCGGGCCTGCCGCTGCATGAGGAGCTCGTGCACGTGCTCGGGTTCGAGCAGGCCGGGGAAGCCGATGAACTCCTCCTCCTCGGGCGTGTTCGGCTCGGCGAGCTGACCGAACTCCTTGCCGTCGAACACCATCCGGTCGAAGTGGGCGACGGAGGAGATCGCCTGGTAGCTGAACTCCTGGGTCAGTGCGTCGGAGGCCTCGTCCTCGCGGTTCGCGCTCTCCAGCAGCGAGTCGTCGAGGCCGTCATCGTCCTTGGACTGGCGGTCGAGCGCATGGTCGCGCTGCTTCTCCATCTCGTTCGCGAGCTTCATCAGCACGGGGACGTGGGGGAGGAAGACGCTCGCCGCCTCTCCGCGACGACGGGCGCGCACGAAGCGGCCGATGGCCTGGGCGAAGAACAGCGGGGTGGACGACGAGGTCGCGTAGACGCCGACCGCGAGCCGCGGCACGTCGACGCCCTCCGACACCATGCGCACCGCGACCATCCACCGGGCGGTGCCCTCCGAGAACTTCTCGATCCGCTCGGACGCGGTGGCGTCATCGGAGAGCACGATCGTCGGCTGCTCGCGCGTGATGCTGTGCAGGATCTTGGCGTAGGCCCTGGCGACGGTCTGATCCGTGGCCAGCACGAGCCCGCCGGCATCGGGGATGTGGTGCCGGATCTCGGTGAGGCGGCGGTCGGCGGCGGAGAGAACGGCCGGCATCCAGTCGCCCTCGGGGTCGAGGGCCGTGCGCCAGGCCTGCGAGGTGACATCCTTCGTGTTGTCCTGCCCGAGATGGGTCTCGAGCTCGTCGCCGGCGCTCGTCCGCCAGCGCATCTTCCCCGCGTACATGTGGAAGAGCACGGGACGGACGACGCCGTCCGCGAGAGCGCGGCCGTACCCGTAGGCGTAGTCGGTGCTGGAGACCCGGGCTCCGGTCTCGTCCGGGAGGTACTCCACGAACGGGATCGGCGCCGTGTCGCTCCGGAACGGCGTGCCCGAGAGGAGCAGTCGGCGCTTCGCCGGTCCGTAGGCATCGCGGATCGCGTCGCCCCAGCTCAGGGCATCACCGCCGTGGTGCACCTCATCGAGGATCACCAGGGTCTTCGCGTCCTCGGTGAGGTGGCGATGCACCGACGACTTCGCGGCGACCTGCGCATACGTCACCACGACCCCGTGATACTGCCGCGCCGGAGCCCAATCGCTGTTGCGGAAGCGCGGGTCGAGACGGATGTGGACGCGGGCGGCGGCGTCGGCCCACTGGGTCTTCAGGTGCTCCGTGGGGGCCACGACGATGACCCTGTTCACCTCGCCCATGCGCATCAGCTCGACCGCGAGGGTGAGGGCGAACGTGGTCTTGCCGGCGCCCGGTGTGGCGGCCACGAGGAAGTCACGCTGGTCGGCCTGGAAGTATGCGTCCAGAGCCTCCTGCTGCCATGCCCGCAGCTTGTTCGCCGTTCCCCACGGGGCGCGCTGAGGGAAGGACGGAGAGAGCATCGACTCCACGATAATCGCTCCCACCGACACCGGGGCATCCACCGCGACGCCGCGCGCGTCCCCCCTCGAAAGCACCGGCACGGGTAGGCTCGGTCACTGCGCGGCGGTCATCATCGTGCGCGCACGCCTTCGCGAAGGAGAGCCGGATGAGCGATCAGGAATCGACCAGGACCCCGTACGTCGCGAACGAGACCCCGCACCCCTGGCGGCGGTTCGTCGCGATCGGCGACTCGTTCACCGAGGGCATCGGCGACCCGGACCCGGCGGCCCCCGGGGGCCACCGCGGCTGGGCCGATCGCGTCGCCGAGGTGCTCGCCCAGCAGGTCGACGACTTCGCCTATGCCAACCTCGCCGTCCGAGGAAAGCTCATCGCGCAGATCGTCGCCGACCAGGTGGAGCCCGCGGTCGCGCTGCGCCCCGACCTCATCTCGATCTGCGCCGGCGGGAACGACGTCATCCGCCCCGGCACCGACCCGGACGCCATCGCCGCCCAGCTCGAGGACGCGGTGGCGCGCCTGTCGTCCACCGGCGCGGCCGTCGTCGTGTTCACCGGCATCGACACGGGGTTCACGCCCGTGTTCCGTCCCTTCCGCGGCAAGGTCGCGATCTACAACGAGAACGTCCGCGCGATCGCCGAGCGCCACGACTGCATCGTCGCGGACCAGTGGGCACTGAAGGTCGTGCAGGATGCGCGATTCTTCGACGACGATCGTCTGCACTACAACGCGCTCGGCCACCACGAGGTCGCGCGGATGGTGCTCCGCGCCCTCAACGTGCCGAACGACCTCGAGGCCATGCAGCCCGAGCCCCTGCCGCTGCGGACCTGGCGTGCCGCCCGCAGCGAAGACCTCGGCTGGGCCCGCGAGCACCTCGTGCCCTGGGTGCTCCGCCGGCTGCGCCACCAGTCCTCCGGCGACCACATCGCTGCCAAGCGCCCTGAGCCCTCCCCGGTCATCCTGCCCGGCAAGGAGTGACGCGCACTCTCACTCCGCAGGAGCGAGTGCCCACAGCGCCACGGCGGCGGCCGAGGCGACGTTGAGCGAATCCACGCCGCCGGCCATCGGAATGGTGACCACGGTGTCCGCGCTGTCGAGGGCGGTCCGCGTGAGACCGTCGCCTTCGGCTCCGAAGAGCAGCGCCACCTTCGCGGGCCGCTGTGCCGCAAACAGCCGGAGATCCACGGCTGTATCGCTGAGCGCGAGGGCAGCGATGTCGAAGCCCTGCTCACGGAGATCCGAGACCGCCGTCGACCACTCGTCGATCCGGGTCCACGGCACCTGGAACACGGTCCCCATGCTCACCCCCACGCTGCGCCGATAGAGCGGATCGGCACAGCGCGCCGACACGAGCACCGCATCCGCCCCCAGGCCGGCGGCGGCGCGGAAGGCGGCGCCGACGTTGGTGTGATCGCCGAGGTCCTCCAGCACCAGCACCAGCCGTGCGTCGCGCACCACATCGGCGACCGGAGCCAGAGCCGGACGGCGCATGGCGGCGAGGGCCCCGCGGTGGACCTGATAGCCGGTGACCTGTTCCGCGACCTCGTCCGGGACCACGAGCACCGGAACGGCACGCTCCCCCAGGATGCGCCGCACCTCGTCGACGCGCCGGGCCGAGACCAGCACCGATCGGGGTTCGTGCCCGGCGGCCAGCGCGCGCTCGATCACCTTGGCGGTCTCGGCGATGTAGAGTCCCTCGGCGGGCTCGCGGACGGCGCGGAGGGCGGTGTCGGTGAGACCGCGGTAGTCGTCCAGCCGCGGGTCGTCGATGTCGGTCACATGCTGGAGGTCCACCGCTCCACTCTGCCAGCCCGGCTCTCGCCCACCCCACGCCCCGTAGACTCGATCGAGGAGGTCCTGTGAGCGTGACGAACACCGCTGAGCCGTCGGCAGAGCTCTCCCACGCCGCCACCCTGCTGCGCGGCAAGCGGATCGCCCTCCTCACCGGGGCCGGCATCTCGACCGACTCGGGCATCCCCGCCTACCGGGGCGAGGGGGCGCGCACGCGCAGCAACCCCATGACGATCCAGACCTACCTCGGAGACGAGGCCGCGCGGCGCCGCTACTGGGTCGGCGGGCATCTCGGCTGGCGGGCGTTCGCGCAGGCCGCGCCCAATCCCGGCCACCACGCCCTGGCGGAGATGGAGTCCAGAGGCGTGGTCTCGGGCGTCATCACGCAGAACGTCGACGGGCTGCACCTCCGCGCGGGCAGCTCGCACGTCATCGAGGTGCACGGGACCATGCGCCGCGTGCTCTGCCTGCACTGCGGCCAGGTGTTCGACCGTCGCGACATCGCCGTGCAGATCGAGGAGCGCAACCCCTGGATCACCGTCCCGGAGAACGTGGCGCTGGCGCCGGACGGCGACGTCCTCCCGGAGAGCACCGAGGGCTTCCTCGTCCCGACCTGCACCGTCTGCGAGGGCATGCTCAAGCCGGACGTGGTGTTCTTCGGAGAGTATGTGCCGCAGGACCGCTTCCGTGCCGCGGAGTCGTTGCTGCGCTCCAGCGAGGCGCTCATCGTGGCCGGCTCCTCTCTCGTCGTGAACTCCGGCGTGCGCCTCGTGAACCGTGCGCGTCGGCGCGGCATCCCTCTGATCATCGTCAATCGCGAGCCGACCCGCGCGGACGCCTGGGCCGATGTCACCATCGCCGCCGGCACCAGCGACGTGCTCCCCGCCCTCCAGGAGATGCTCTCGTGACCTATCTCACCCTCATCCGCCACGGTCAGACCGACTGGAACCTCGCCCGTCGCATCCAAGGGTCGACCGACATCCCCTTGAACGAGACGGGCCGCGAGGACGCCCGATGGGCGGCAGAGAAGCTAGCCGGCACGACGCACCATGCCGTCTACACGAGCCCGCTCGTGCGGGCGAGCGAGACCGCCGGCATCATCGCCGAGCGCCTGGGTCTGGAGATCGCCGGCGTGGTCCCCGACATCCGGGAGCGGGAGTTCGGCGACGGGGAGGGCATGCTCGTCCCCGACTACATCTCCACCTACGGCGACTGGCACGCGGAGGTCCCGGGCGCGGAGTCGCTGCACGAGGTCGGCGTGCGCGCCATCGCCGCGCTGCACCGGATCGCGCGGGACGCCCGGCGGAGGTCGGCGCCGCAGGCGGAGTCGGTGCTCGTCGTGACCCACGGCGGCGTCATCCGCGCCGTCATCGACCACGTCTCCGGCGGCACGCTCCCCCGGGACGGCGAAGTGCTGCGCAACGGCTCCGCGCACCGGTTCGTCGCCGCGCCCGGCTACCTCCGGCTGCTGGAGGAGACGCCCGTCCTCTGACCGGACCTCAGCGGGCGCGGGAGACCACGGCGCGCGCGTGCCGCAGAACGGGCTCGTCCACCATGCGTCCCCGGAAGCGGAACACACCGCGCTCCTGCGCCGCAGCGGCGAGCACCTCGCGCGCCCATGCCACGGTCTCGGCGTCCGGGGCATATGCCGCCCGGATGACCGCGACCTGACTCGGATGGATGCATGCCGTCGCGCGGAACCCCGACGCCGCCGCATCCTCCGCCTCCCGCTCCAGCCCCGCGGTATCGCCGATGTCGACGTGCACGGCGTCGATCGCCGCCTTCCCGTGCGCACCGGCTTCCAGCAGCACCCGGGAACGGGCGTAGCGCGCGATGTCGCGGTAGCCGCCCTCCGCGTTCCGCGACGAGGTGCCGCCGAGGGAGGCCACCAGATCCTCCGCGCCCCACATCAGTCCGGCGACCGCCGGATGCGCGGCGATGTCGGGCGCCGCATGGATCCCGCGCGCCGTCTCGCACAGCGCGAGCAGGGTAAAGCCTGTGTCGAAGGCGTCCAGGCTCACCGCGCTCTCCGTCTTCGCGACCATCACGGTCCGGAAGGGTGACCGCGCCAGGGCCTCGAGATCGTCCGCGAAGGCAGCGGAGTCCGGGGCGTTCACCCGTACGATGACGCGCGCGGGGTCGAGGTCCGCGGCGACGATGTTCTCGCGGGCCTCGTTCTTCGCCTCCGGCAGCACGGCGTCCTCCAGATCGAGGATCACGGCATCCGCCCGTTCCTGGGCCTTCGCGAAGCGCTCCGGGCGGTCCGCCGGGCAGAACAGCAGGGCAGGGCCGAGGTCGAAGGTCATGCGGCGTCCTCCTCCGGCCGGCAGCGCACCAGCACCGTGCGGACGGCGGTCGCGACCACGGTGCCGTCCTGATTGCGTCCGGTGTGCGCGATCTGCACGATGCCCTGGCCGGGGCGGGACGACGAGAGCCGCTTGTCGACGACGACGCTCTCGGTCGTGAGCGTGTCCCCGGCGAACAACGGATGCGGGAAGGCGATGTCGCCGAGGCCGAGCTGCGCCACCAGCGTTCCCTGCGTGAGCTGGGCGACGGAGGAGCCCACCATCGTCGACAGCGTCCACAGGGAGTTCATGAGGCGCGCGTGGAAGGGCTCCTGGGCATCCGCGAACGCGGCGTCCAGATGCAGCGCCTGGGTGTTCATCGTCAGCGTCGTAAAGAGGACGTTATCCGCCTCCGTAGCCGTGCGACCGGGGCGGTGCACGTACCGGACGTCGGTCTCGAACTCCTCGTAGTACAGTCCGCGCTGCACGATCTCGCGCATGGTCATGCCTCCACGCTACCGGGCGAGCCCGAGCGCCCTGGCGATCACGAGGAGCTGGACCTCCGTAGTCCCCTCGCCGATCTCGAGGATCTTGGAGTCACGGTAGTGGCGCGCCACCGGGAACTCGTTCATGAACCCGTTGCCGCCGAAGATCTGCGTCGCGTCACGGGCGTTGTCCATCGCTGCCTCGCCCGCGACGAGCTTGGCGATCGCCGCCTGCTCGGCGAACGCCTCTCCGGCGTCACGGAGACGCGCGGCATGGTGCCACGCGAGCCGCGCGGTATGCACGCGCGCCCTCATCCGCGCCAGCGTGAACTGGGCGTTCTGCCGCGTGCTGAGGGCGCTGCCGAAGATGGTGCGGCTCTTGGCATACTCGACCGCCGCCTCCAGGCACCCCTCCGCCGCGCCGGTCGACAGAGCGGCGATCGCGATGCGGCCCTCGTCCAGGATGCTGAGGAAGTTGCGGAACCCGCTCCCCCGCTCGCCGAGGAGATTGCTCGCCGGCACCCGCACTCCGTCGAACGTCAGCGGATGGGTGTCCGACGCGTTCCACCCCACCTTGTCGTAGGGCGGTTCGACCGTGAATCCCGGGGTTCCGTTCGGGACGATGATGGTCGAGATCTCCTTGCGCCCCTCGCTCTGGCCGGTGACCGCGGTGACCGTCACGAACCGGGTGATCGGAGTGCCCGAGTTGGTGATGAACTGCTTGGAGCCGTCGATCACCCACTCGTCGCCGTCGAGCCGCGCGGTCGTCCGCGTCGCCCCCGCATCGCTTCCCGCCTCGGGTTCCGTGAGCCCGAACCCTGCCAGGGCGCGACCGGCGAGGAGATCC
This sequence comes from Microbacterium sp. LCT-H2, assembly GCF_001866135.1. Classification (GTDB taxonomy): domain Bacteria; phylum Actinomycetota; class Actinomycetes; order Actinomycetales; family Microbacteriaceae; genus Microbacterium. Next base: position 659,467 of record NZ_MODW01000002.1, on the reverse strand, counting down.
GGCAGCAGCTCGCGCTTCTGCTCCTCGGTGCCGAAGCGGAAGACGGGCATGGCTCCGAGGCTCACCCCCGCCTCCAGGGTGATCGCGATCGACTGGTCGACGCGCCCCAGGGCTTCGATGGCGAGGCCGAGCGCCATGTAGTCGCCGCCCTGCCCGCCGTACTCCTCGGGGAAGGGCAGTCCGAAGAGGCCGAGCTCTCCCATCTGCCGCACGACGTCCATGGAGAGCGTGTGTGTGCGATCGGCCTCGTACGACTGCGGCGCGACGACCGTGTCGGCGAACTCGCGTACCATCGCGGCGAGCTCGCGCTCCTCCTCGGTGAGATCGTGCATCATCGGTCCTCCTCCGCCATCGTCACGCGGGCGACCGGTTGGTCGCGCCGCACCTGGTCGCCGACCGCGACCAGCAGCCGCACCACGCCGTCGTGCGGCGCGAGCACGGGGTGCTCCATCTTCATCGCCTCGATCGCGACGAGGGGCGCTCCCGCCCGGACCGCCGCCCCGTCCTCGACGTGAACGGCCACGACGCCGCCGGGCATGGGCGCGCGAGCCTCGGGTTCCGTGGCCCTGGCCTCGCGTTCCGCAGCGGCGAGGCGCCTGCGCATCCGGCCGCGGCGGTCCAGGGGGCGCAGCCGCAGCGTCCGTCCTCCCTCGCTGACCCATACCGCGCCCTCCGCGTCGCGGGCCGCGTGCACCCGCTCGGAGCGCATCAGGGGCGGCGTCGCGCGCACGATCTCGTCGTCGTCGGTGAGCAGGGCGGCGGGTTCGGGGGCGTGCGGCGCGGCCCCGAGACGCCATCCCGGGAGGCTCCACCACAGCGGGCCGGCTCCCGCGCGCGCGGTGAACGCCTCGGGGCGGTTCTGCACCACGCGGGCGGCCGCAGCGACCTGCGCTGCCGACGGGGGCGTCGGTGTGAGCGGGAGCAGGGTCTCGATGAGGCCGGTGTCGAGGTCTCCCTCGCGCACCCGGCGATCCTGGAGGAGCCCGCGCAGGAACGCGATGTTGGTCTCCACGCCGAGCACCACGGTGCGGGCGAGAGCGTCGTCCAGGCGCTGCAAGGCCGTCTCCCTGTCTTCCGCCCACGCGATGACCTTCGCGATCATGGGGTCGTAGAACCCGCTCACCACGCTCCCGGACTCGACGGCCGCATCCACCCGGACGCCCGGAGGCGCCTCGAAGAGCAGCACGGTCCCCGTCGAGGGGAGGAACCCGCGTTCCGGCGACTCGGCGTACACCCGCGCCTCCACGGCATGGCCGGTCGTCCGGGGCTCGACGTCGAGCGGCTGTCCATCGGCCATGCGGAGCTGCAGCGCGACGAGGTCGAGTCCGGTGACCTCCTCGGTCACCGGATGCTCCACCTGCAGCCGGGTGTTCATCTCGATGAAGAAGGCATCCTCCGGGGCGTCCGCGTCGACGAGGAACTCCACGGTGCCGGCTCCGACGTAGGCGACGCTCTCCGCGGCGCGCACGGCCGCCGCGAGCAGCCGGTCGCGGGTCGCGGGCGGGATCCCGGCGGACGGCGCCTCCTCGATCACCTTCTGGTGACGACGCTGGAGCGTGCACTCGCGCTCCCCGAGCGCCACGACGGTGCCGTGCGCATCGCCGAACACCTGCACCTCGATGTGACGCGGTCGGCGGATGAGACGCTCCAGGATGAGCGCATCGTCGCCGAAGGCGGATGCCGCGACGCGTCGGGCGGATCCGAGGGCGCCGGGAAGACCGGCGCTGTCGGCGACGACCTCCATGCCCTTCCCGCCCCCGCCAGCGCTCGGCTTCACGAGGAGGGGGAATCCGACCGCCTCGGCCTCCTCACGGATCTCCGCGTCGGACAGCCCGCGCGCGTCGAAGCCCGGCACCACGGGTACGCCGCTGCGGCTCACGTGCTCACGGGCTCGCGCCTTGTCGCCCATGATCTGCAGGGCCTCCACGGTGGGGCCGATGAAGACGATGCCGCTCTCCGCACACGCCTGTGCGAGCCCGACGCTCTCGGAGAGGAATCCGTACCCGGGGTGGACGGCCTCCGCCCCCGAGGCGCGAGCCGCCGTGATGACGGCGTCGATGTCGAGGTAGGACTCCCCCGCCGGTGCCGGACCGATCCGCACGGCGGCATCCGCCTCGCGGACGTGCGGCGCGTCCGCGTCCGCGTCACTGTAGACCGCGATGCTGCGGATGCCGAGGTCGCGGAGGGTTCGGATGATCCGGCGGGCGATCTCCCCTCGGTTCGCGACGAGGACCGAGGAGAACGAGAAGGAAGGCGAGTACGACATGGGGCTCACATCCGGAAGACGCCGAAGCGCGGCTCGGGCAGGGGGCTGCGGGCGACGACGTCCAGAGCGAGGCCCAGGAGGTCGCGGGTCTGCTCCGGGTCGACGATGCCGTCGTCCCACAGCCGCGCGGTCGCGTAGTACGGCTCGCCCTGCTCCTCGTACTGCGCCCGGATCGGCTCCTCGAACGCCATCCGCTCCTCCGGGGTCCAGGACTCGCCGCGCGCCGACAGTTGGTCGTCCTTCACGGTGGCGAGTACCGAGGCGGCCTGTGCTCCGCCCATGACCGAGATCCGACTCGCGGGCCAGGTCCAGAGGAACCGCGGAGAGTAGGCACGTCCGCACATCGAGTAGTTGCCTGCTCCGAAGGAGCCGCCGATGATGACGGTCAGCTTCGGGACGCGGGTGGTCGCGACGGCCGTGACCATCTTCGCCCCGTCCTTCGCGATGCCGCCGGCTTCCGCGTCGGACCCGACCATGAACCCGGTGATGTTCTGCAGGAAGAGCAGGGGGATGCCCCGCTGATCGCAGAGCTCGATGAAGTGCGCGCCCTTGAGCGCCGACTCGCTGAACAGCACGCCGTTGTTCGCGACGATGCCCACGGGGTGGCCGTGCAGCCGCGCGAAACCCGTCACCAGTGTGGTGCCGTACTCGGCCTTGAACTCATGGAAGGTGTCGCTGTCGACAAGGCGTGAGATGACCTCGCGCACGTCGTACGCGGCGTTGACGTCCACGGGGACCACGTCGTACAGGGAGCCGAGCTCCGCCGGAGCGCGAGTCTCCCCGACGTCCCAGGCCGGGGCGAGCGGCGGCGGCAGCGTGGCGACGATGTCGCGGAGGATCTCTAGGGCGTGCTCGTCGTCGTCGGCCAGGTGATCCACGACGCCGCTGCGACGGGCATGCAGCTCCCCTCCCCCGAGCTCCTCCGCCGTGACCACCTCGCCGATCGCCGCCTTCACCAGCGGCGGCCCGCCCAGGAAGATCGTGCCCTGTCCACGGACGATGACGGTCTCGTCGCTCATCGCCGGAACGTAGGCGCCTCCGGCCGTGCACGAGCCGAGGACCGCCGCGAGCTGCGGGATGCCCTGCGCGGACAGCCGCGCCTGGTTGAAGAAGATGCGTCCGAAGTGCTCCCGATCCGGGAACACCTCATCCTGGCGGGGAAGGAAGGCGCCACCCGAGTCGACGAGGTAGAGGCAGGGCAGGCGGTTCTCGAGGGCGATCTCCTGCGCCCGCAGATGCTTCTTCACGGTGAGCGGATAGTAGGTCCCGCCCTTCACGGTGGCGTCGTTGCAGACCACCATCACGTGCCGGCCGTGGACCAGGCCGATGCCGGCGATGACACCGGCCCCGGGTGCCTCGCCGTCGTACAGGCCGTCGGCCGCGAGCGGCGCGACCTCGAGGAACGGACTGTCCTCGTCGAGGAGGCGCGCCACCCGGTCGCGCGGCAGCAGCTTGCCGCGGGCGACGTGGCGCTCACGGGAGGCGGACGGCCCGCCCTGCGCTGCCGCGGCGAGACGGTCGCGGAGTTGCTGGGCGAGCGCTTCCTGGGTTGCCGGCATCGTGACGTCCTCCTCGACCCACGTCGCGCCGGGAGGGAACCTGGCGCGCTGCATGCATTCTCGGTTAGTGTTCACTAACCCGTTGATTCAGGTTAGCGAGGATTAACTGAGATGACAAGCCCCGCCACCGCCCGCGACCGCGCCAAGGCGGAACGCTCCGACGCGCTTCTGCATGCCGCGGCACGACTCTTCGCCGCGCGCGGGTACAGCGGCGTGAGCCTGGAGGACATCGGTGCCGCCGTCGGCGTGTCCGGGCCCGCGGTGTACCGCCACTTCGCCGGGAAGCAGGCCCTTCTCGGTGCGGTCCTCGTCAAGGTCAGTCAGGACCTCGTCGCGGGCGGACGACGCGTATCCGCGGAGACGACGGCAGCCGACGAGCGGATGCGCGGACTCATCCGCTTCCACGTCGAGTTCGCGCTCGGCAACGCCGAGGTGATCCAGGTGCAGGACCGGGACCTCGCCTTCCTCGACGCCGACGACCGCGCCGAGGTCCGTCGCCTGCAGCGCGCCTACATCGAGCTCTGGATGGATGCGCTCGCCGCCCTCGATCGTCCGGAACCCCTGGACCGCGACGAGCTGCGGCTGCGCGTGCAGGCGTGCTTCGGTCTCATCAACTCGACCCCGCACAGCACACGAGCCGCGACGAGACGACACACGGCCACCGCGACCGTGCTGGTCGCGATGGCCGAGGCCGCGCTGCGCGCCGCTAGCTGAGCAGCATCGCCCGCCCCGGATCCTCGAGGATGTCGGCCACGTCCTTGAGGAACGTCGCACCCTCGGCCCCGTCCACGAGGCGGTGGTCGAAGGACAGGCTCAGCGTCATGAGCTGACGCAGCGCGATCTCCCCGCGGTACTCCCACGGCTGCCGACGCACGGCGCCGACCGCGAGGATGCCGGACTGCCCCGGCGGGAGGATCGGTGTTCCGGCATCCACCCCGAACACCCCGATGTTCGACAGCGAGAACGTACCTCCGGCCAGTTCGGCCGGCGAGGTCTTCCCCGCACGCGCGGTCTCTGCGAGCGCACGGATCGCTGCGGACAGCTCCACCAGGTTCATCCGCTCCGCGTCCCGGATCATCGGCACGATGAGACCACGCTCGGTCGCGGCGGCGATGCCGAGGTCGACGAAGCCGTACTCGACGATCTCCCCGGACTCTTCATCCCACCGCGCGTTCAGGCCCGGAGCACGGCGCAGGGCGAGGCAGACCGCCTTCGCGACGACGGCGAGCGGGCCGATCCGATGCGCCGCGAGCGCTCGGTCGTCGCGGAGGCGTGCCAGCATCTCCATGGTCGCGGTCACATCGACCGTGTGGAAGACGGTGACGTGCGGCGCGGTGAACGCGCTCTGCACCATCGCCGCCGCCGTGTGCTTGCGGACCCCGCGGATCGGGATGCGCGTCTCCCGCGGCCTCCCCTCCGCGGGCGGAAGGGTTCCGGATGCCGCGGTGGTCACGCGCTCGGGCGCCCGGGCGGGCCGCGACGGATCCGCTCCGATGCGCTCCGCGTACGCATCCACGTCTGCCCTCGTGATCACGCGGTCACCGATCTCCGCGGCGACGAGGACGAGGTCGACGCCCCGTCGTTTCGCGTAGGCGCGCACCGGAGGGGTGGACCGTGGTCGCTCCAGAATGGGCTCGACCGCGACCGACGGCGTCGCGTCGTGCGGGGCCGCCTCGAGAACGGCGGTGTCGGCCGCCGAGGCCACCTGGGCGGCACTCCGGCGCCGCGCCCGGCGCGCGGGGCGTCCACTCGATGTCGGGGCGGCTCCGTAGCCCACGAGGTTCGGCTGCGCCTTCTCCGGGGAAGCCTCCTGCTCGCCACCGGACGGCGTCGGGGGCGGATCCTCCCCCTCGATGTCGAAGGCGATCAGCGGTGCTCCCACGGCGACGGTCTCTCCCGCGTCCGCGTGCAGGGTCGACACCGTGCCTTCATAGGGCGACGGCAGCTCGACGACCGCCTTGGCGGTCTCGACCTCGGCGAGGGTCTGGTTCAGCGTGACGCTGTCGCCGGGCGCGACGAGCCAGTGCACGACCTCGGCCTCGGTGAGACCTTCACCGAGGTCCGGAAGGCGGAATTCGGCGATCATGCGTCTGCTCCCGTCAGGCTGTGCGGGCGATCCATCACGCGGTCGACTGCATCGAGGATCCGGTCGAGGTCGGGCAGATGGTACTTCTCGAGCTTCGCCGGCGGGTAGGGCACGTCGTGGCCGGTGACCCGCAGCGGGGCGGACTCCAGGTACTCGAAGCAGCGTTCGGTCACGCTCGCGATGACCTCCGCCGCGAGTCCGGCTTCCCGGGAGGCCTCGTGCGCCACGACCACACGGCCGGTCTTCCGCACCGAGGCGGCGACCGAGTCGTAGTCCACCGGCGAGAGGGAACGAAGGTCGATGACCTCCAGGGCGACGCCCTCGTCTTCCGCCGCCTCCGCCGCCTGCAGCGCGGTGCTCACCATGGCCCCGTAGGTGAGGACCGTGACGTCCGTCCCGGAGCGCACGACCCGCGCGAGTCCCATCGGCGGCGCGTCCGCGAGCGGAGCTTCGAGATCGACCTCGCCCTTGTGGTGATAGAGCCGCTTGGGCTCGAAGAACACGACGGGGTCGTCCGAGGCGATCGCCTGCCGGAGGCTCCGATAGGCGTCTTCCGGGTTCGAGACGGCGACGACCCGCAGGCCGGCGGTGTGCGCGAAGTATGCCTCCGGAGACTCGGAGTGATGCTCCGCGGCACCGATGCCACCGGCCCACGGGATCCGTATGGTGATCGGCATCTTCACGCGCCCCTGGGTGCGGTAGTGGAGCTTCGCGACCTGGGAGACGATCTGGTCGAAGGCCGGGTAGACGAACCCGTCGAACTGGATCTCGACGACCGGGCGGTAGCCGCGGAAGGCGAGGCCGACGGCCGTGCCGACGATCCCGGACTCCGCGAGGGGGGTGTCGATGACCCTGGCCGCCCCGAACTCGTCGAGGAGGCCGTCCGTGATCCGGAAGACGCCGCCGAGCTTGCCGATGTCCTCTCCCAGGAGCACGACCTTCTCGTCGTCGCGCATCGCCTGGCGGAGACCGGCGCCGAGCGCCTTGCCGAGAGTGAGTTCGGTCATGGTCACGCCTCGCCCTCGAACGACGCGAGATAGGCGGCGTACTCGTCGCGCTGCCGCTCCAGCCCCGTGTGCGGCTCGGCGTAGACGCCGTCGAAGACCGCCAGGGGCGGACGGGTGACCATGCCGAGGCAGGTCGCCCGCATCTCCTTGGCGACGGCGTCCGCTGCCGCCTGCGTCTCGGCGACGTGCTCTGCGGTGAGGCCGCCGGTGGCGCGGAGGTAGGCCTCGAGGCGTGCGATGGGGTCGCGGCGCCGCCAGGACTCCAGCTCGGCCTCGTCCCGGTACCGGGTGGGGTCGTCCGCGGTGGTGTGCGGACCCATCCGGTACGTCACCGCCTCGATGTACGCCGGCCCCTTTCCGGAGCGCGCGTGCTCCAGCGCCCAGCGCATCGCGGCCAGGCAGGCGAGCACGTCGTTGCCGTCCACGCGCAGGCTCGGGATCCCGAATCCGGGGGCACGCCCCGCGATCGGATACTGCGACTGCACCGTGACCGGCTCGGAGATGGCCCAGTGGTTGTTCTGACAGACGAACACGACCGGCGCCTGGTACGACGCGGCGAAGATCATCGCCTCGTTCACGTCCCCCTGACTGGTCGCCCCGTCCCCGAAGTAGGTCACGGCGACCTCCGGCGCGTTCTCGTGCCGGATGCCGAGGGCGTAGCCGACCGCGTGCAGGGTCTGGGCGCCGATGATGATCTGCAGCGGAGCGACCCGTAGGGCTGCAGGATCGTACGCTGCCCCCTCCTCGCCGCGCCACATGCGCACGTAGTCGCCCGGCTCGGCGCCCCGGGCGTAGATCACGCCGGTCTCGCGGTAGCTCGGGAAGACGTAGTCCTGGGGATCGAGGGCCCGGGCGGTGCCGATCTGCGTGGCCTCCTGGCCCTGGCAGGGTGCCCAGAGCCCGAGCTGCCCCTGGCGCTGCAGCGCGACGCCCTCGGCGTCGATGCGGCGGAGGATGACCATGTCGCGATGGAGGGCGCGCAGCTGCGCGGCGTCGACATCGGCGACGAACGGGTCGAGGCGGGCGTTCGAGACACGCGTCCCGTCCGGATCGAGGATCCGCTCCGAGAGCTCCAGATCCTGGGCGGTGTCTGCGATGGGGGTGGTCTGCGGCGACATCATCGTCCTCCTCGTCCCTGGCTGCCCTCGTGGGGCGACGCACAATGGAGCCGGCGTCATCACCGGCATGGTCTGAGGGTACGTCCGGTCAGCACCTCGCTCAAGCAACTCAATACTGATTGAGCATGTTGCTCATTTTTCTCCACTGCCGTGCTGCTAGGGTTTGGCACTATGCCTGGACTGGACCGGATCGACCTCGAGCTTCTCGCCGCCCTCGCCGACGACCCGCGCGTGACGATCGTCGCTCTCGCCGAGCGCATGGGCCTGTCGCGCAACACCATCCAGGCGCGGATGGCCCGGCTGGAGCAGAGCGGCGTCTTCCTCTCCTACGAGCGCGCCTTCTCCCCCGACGTCCTGGGGTTCCCGCTGCAGGCGTTCGTCAGCATCGGCGTCCGGCAGACCGAACTCCCCCGCATCATCAACGAGCTGGCGCGCATTCCGGAGGTCGTCCAGGCGCACGGCCTGAGCGGCTCCATCGATCTGCTGGCGCGTGTCGCGTGCCGCGACGCCCGTCATCTGTTCGACACGGACGCCCGGATCCTCTCGATCGAAGGTGTGGAGCGGACCGAGACTTCGCTCGCCATGGGTGAGGTGATCCCGTTCCGGGTGGCCGGGCTCATCGGCCTCGCGCGACGGGAATCCTGAGGAACCGACGGATCGCCCCGGCCGCTTCGGCCGGGGTCTCGTAGTGGATCAGGTGACCCACCTGGGCGATCTCGACAAGAGACGCGTCGGGGAAGAGCGTCACCAGCTTCCGCTCCGCCTCGATCGGGGTGATGTCGTCGCGCTGGGCGGCGATGAGGAGTGTGGGCACGTCGATTGCCGGGGCGAACTCCCTGACGTCGTGCGAGACGCTCGCGACGAAGGCGTCGTGCAGTACGTCACGATCGGAGAACCGCGAGAAGTAGGTGTCGTGCTGGTCGTGGATGAACCGGCGCAGCTCCGGGTCCCGCGTCTTTGCCATGGTCATGCTCATCACGCGGACGATCACCCGATTCCGCAGGAGCGCAGTCCCGATCCGCGGCGGGAGCTGGGCGCCGAGTGCGTAGTACAGCACGGCGAGCCGGGTCATGATCCCCTTCGGACCCTCGAGCGCCGGCGCGCCGATGGGGTTCACGAGGATCAGCCGCGGCGTCTCCAGTCCCCCGGCGACGGCGGCCGCGCTCACGATGGAGCCGAAGGAATGGCCGAGGATGACGGCACCCGGCGCCGTGGCTGCGGCGAAGTCGGTCAACCACCCCGCGTACTCCTGCAGGTCGTGACGACGACCGGGCAGCGGCGCGGACTCCCCGAATCCGGGCAGATCGGGCGCGAGCACGCGGAGCTCCGGAAGGAAGGCGATGACCGACTCGAGTCCGTGGTGCTCACCCCGGAAGCCGTGAACCGCGATGACGGTCGTCTCAGCGTCGTCCGGACCGTAGACCCAGTACGCCGTCGTTCCGCCGCGCACCTCCACCTCCTGGCGCTGCACCGGAATCCGGCTCAATCGCTCCGCATAGGGGGAAGGCACACTCATGGTCCGAGTCTACGAGGCCTCGGCGTTCCCGCCTGGTCGGTGGATACCCCCGGGGCGTCCCCACCGTCTTGTCAGTGGCGTGGGTTAGTGTCCAAGAAGCCCCGGACCCCCGAACGAGGCGCAGCAAGGAGTATGTCGGTGCAGTTCACATCCACGGACATCGAGCAGGTGGAGTCCACCTGGCAGCAGTTCGTGCCCTCGGCGACCCTCCAGGACGTGGACCCCCGCCGGTTCCGCTTCGACTGGCGCTCGGTGGAGGCGTCGTCCATGTCGCTCGTCCGCTATCAACTCGCGGCCCAGGTGCACTCCCGTGCCGAGCCGGAGGATCAGCTGCTGGTGTGTCGCGTCGATGCCGCCGACGCCCGGATCTGGTCGGGCCGGCAAGGACTCGACGCCGGTCAGCCGTGGCTCACGGACGGCGTCCGGGTCGAGGCGAAGTGGAACCAGGTCGCCCGCGTCCGTGCTCTCGTGTTCGATCGCGCGGCGGCCCGCGACTCGATCAGGCAGATCACTGGCGACGACCGCCTCGAGCTCCGTGCCACCGGGCTCGCTCCGCACACGCGGGAGGACGGGGCACGGTGGGAGCGGATGTTCTCCTACATCGACGGCTCGTTCGGACCGGACGGCGCCGACCCCCTCATCGCCGCCGAGCTCGAGCGCCACGCCCTGCTGCTGACCATGTCGGCGTTCCCCACCACGTTCAGCGAGTCGCTGCACCGTCCGGCCCAACGCTCCGCGGCGCCGGCCTCGGTGCGCCGTGCTCTCGCCTTCATCGAGGACAATGCGCACCTGCCCATCACGGTGGACGATATCGCGGCGGCGGCCTTCATCTCCACCCGAGGCCTGCAATACGCGTTCCGCCGCGCGCTCGACATGACACCGAACGAGGCCCTGCGGCGTGCCCGACTCGACGGCGCACACCGCGATCTGCGACACGGCAAGGGCGCGTCGGTGTCCGCGGTCGCGCGCCGGTGGGGTTTCAGCAACGTCTCCCGCTTCGCCGTGGCGTATCGCGAGGCGTACGGGAATCCGCCCGTGTTGACCGCCCTGTGACGACCGACTGACACCGCGCGCATACTCTGTTCGCACCGGACGGCGCGTCGTCCTGATGCGCACGATGTCGTGCGCAAATTGGCTAGAGTCCAAGTATCCCCGGGAGCGGTCTGCCGTCTTCCCCCCACGTTCCCAAGGAGCGCCATGAACATTCCCGCAGCCCCCGCCGCGAAGGTCGGCTGACGATGGGCAGCCTGTACTACGGCGACACCCAGACGCCGATCCAGATCGAAGACCGCGCGCTCGCGCACCTCAAGGTCGTCATCGCCACGAAGCTGCGGCGGAACGAGAGCTTCACGCTCTCCTGGCGCCATCCGGAGGGCGACGCTCCCGGCCGTTCCACCCTGTGGCTGCACCCGTCGATCCCGCTCCGGTTCGTCTTCGACGAGGCCGAGACGCCCGAGCTGAGCCGTCGCTGGATCGAGGAGCTCGCGCATTCCGCGAACTCGAGCGGGGGTATCACCCTCGTCGAGGAACATCTCGAAGGCGCGGACGTCGTCTGACGAGAAGGGCCGCGGGTTCTCCCGCGGCCCTTCTCCTTTCCGTCTGCGTCCGTTCAGAGCCCTTCGTCGGAGCTCGAGCTGACGGACCGCCGGGTCGTGGGCTCCCCGGTCGCCGGGTCGACGTACGTCCGCGACACCGTCTCCGTGCGGCGCCGACGGGCGAGCAGCACGATGCCGATGAGGAAGATGATCACGCCGGCCCCCATGAGGATGTAGCCGACCATGTCCAGGTCGACCCACGGCACGTCGACGTTGATCGCGAACACGAGGATCGCTCCGATGACGAAGAGCGCGATTCCGCTGCCGATGCTCATAGTCTCTCCCGTTCCCGCGGCGCGGTGCCGCTCTCGGGGAGCATGCCAGTTCCCCGCGGGCTCGAGGAGGGGCTTGACACGGCCGCACTCAGAGCTTTCGACGCAGGCTCACGCAGCGCCGGACTTCGGCTGACGAGCCCAGCGATCCGGACCGAAGACCTCGTACTCGATGCGCTCCGGCGCGATGCCTCGTGCCACGAGGGCACCTCGAATCGCCTGCATGAACGGCAGCGGCCCGCACAGGAACACCCGCGCCGTCTGCGGGAGTTCGACGTCGGCCAGGTCCATCCGGCCGGAGCGCACCGCCGAGCCCTCCGCTTCGCTCGCCGAGTACCAGGTCAGCGCGCGCACGTCGTTCAATCGCTGCGCACGGTCGCGCACGTCGGCGACGAGAGCGTGGGTCTCCGGCTCCCGGTCCACGTGGAACAGGTGCACCGGCCGATCGGGACGCCGCTGCGCGAGATCGTCCACGATCGCTGCGACCGGCGTGATGCCGATTCCGGCCGAGATCAGGACCAGCGCGTCATCAGAATCGTCGAGGAGCAGATCCCCGGCGGGCTGGGAGACGTCGAGCACCGTCCCCACGTGGGCGTTCTCATGTAGCCAGGTGGAGACCTGACCGTCCGGTGCGCCGTCCGAGCCACGCACGCGCTTCACTGTGACGCGCAGCGCCGCACTGCCGCTCGCGGAAGAGATCGTGTACTGGCGGGGCTGGCGGGTGCCGTCCGGGAGGTCGACGGCCACGGCCACATACTGCCCGGTGCGATGGGGCAGTATGTGACCGTCGACCGGCTCCAGCACGAGGGAGATCGCGTCGCGGGCCTCCTCCACGCGTTCCACGACGCGGTGCGGCCGCCACGGGTGGTCCGTATCCGTGCCCGCCTCCGCGTAGAGGCGGGCCTCCTCCGCGATGAGCGAGCATCCGAAGAGCCAGTACACCTCATCCCAGGCTGCGCGCACAGCCGGGGTGACCGCCTCGCCGAGGACCTCGTCGACAGCAGCCAGGAGGTAGCGGCCCACTATCGTGTACTGCCGGGCCGACACCCCCAGCGAGACGTGGCGGTGGGCGATACGTCGCATCACCGGGGAGAAGTCCGGCGCGTCCGGATCGATGAGGTGGACGGCGAACGCCACGACGGACGCCGCCAGCGCCTTCGGCTGATCCCCCTGAGCCTGATGCGCGCGATTGAAGACGTTCAGCAGTTCCGGATGCGCCTCGAACATCCGCCGATAGAACAAGGTCGTGATCTCGTCGGCGTGGGTGGCGACGACGTCGGCGGTGGCGCGGACGATCGCTTCGGAATCCGTGGAGAGCTGCATGGCTGCCTTTCGGTCGGTGTCTGTTCAGCCTCTCGACGACGAGCGCGCCACGTCGCCGCGGATACCGTGGAAAACAGGACTCCGACCCGCGCTCACCTCGCGTAGCCGTAGGACTCGACCCGCGGGAACGCGAGCCCATCGCCTTCGCCGGTCCACACGCCGGTGAAGCGCAGCTCGACATCGTCTCCGGCGTCGAGCGGCCCGTTCCACGTGACGGTGTTCTCCGCCGCGGAAGGGCGGCCCGAGGTCGCTTCCAGCGTCGACGCCGCCCAGGTCGAGTCGTCGAGGAGTCCGTCCAGGCGGAACGCGAGCGCGCTCTTCGTGGAGTCCACCTCGCCGTTGTTGAGGAACTGCATGGTGTACGTCACGGTGTCCCCCACCTGGGGATCGGTCGGACTCATGTTGAACGTGTACTGGAAGAAGAGACAGGCGGGCCCGACGCGCTGCGCGAGCACGCCCGTGCTCAACGGCTTCGACACGGCCGGGTCCGCAGGGGTCGCCTCCGCGTGGGCGGCGGGAGCGAGCGCCGCTCCACCGAGCGAGAGAGCGGCCGCGACGCCGAAGGCGGCAGAGGCACGGGCAATGAGCGTCTTGTTCATGAGAGATGCCTTTCTCCGACGCGCTGCGGCGTCGGCGTGGTCATCGAGGGAGACTCCTCGATGACCATGAGACGCCGAATGGCACGATCGATCACGCGACGACGAAGAAATCGTCGCGTGATCGATCTGCCTGGCCTCTCCTAGCTCTCAATCACCGGCGCGCGAACCTGCCATCCGATGGCGAACGCCGAGCGCTGTCAGTCCCACAAGCAGCAGCAGCGCTCCCAGGGCGAGCGGGCCGGCGGGTCCCTCGGATCCAGTGAGGGCGAGAGCGCCACCCGGAGGGGAGGGAGGAGTGACGGCGGTCCCATTGGTGAGGACCACCGCGACCGTCGCGTCTTCGGCGACCGTGAGCGTCGCGCCGCCGTCGCGGACGTCGACTCCTTCGCCGCTGAAGCGCGGGCTCTTCCACGTGACGTCCTCCACGGCGCTTGGCGCCTTCTCGCGGAGCGTGACGACTGTTCCCGCCGGCAGATCCGCGAGTCCCTCGCTCTTCCCGGCGCGGAGCGTGAGTTCACCGGTGACGGTCTGCTCCGCGAGCTCGTACGAGTACTCCACGGTGAACGTCTGGTCCGCAGGAACCAGGGACGTCCCCGGACCCGTGACCTTCTTGGTCACCGTGAAGCCCCCGACCGGCGGCGGCGTGACCGTCGTCGGGTTGGTGAGCGTCACCGCGACCGTCGTGCCCCGTGCGATCGTGACGGTGGCACCGCCATCGGTGATCGCCACGCCCGCGCCGGAGAAGACCGGCGCCTGCCAGCTCACGCCGTCGACGTCCTCCGGTGTGATCTCCGACAAGGTGACGACCGTTCCCGCCGGCAGATCCTTCAGACCATCGGTCTCCCCAGACCGCAAGGCGAGCTCGCCCTCCACCGTCTGTCCTGCGCGCTGATACGAGTAGGCCACCCGGAACTCGCGACCGTCGGGGACCAGAGCCGCGCCGGAACCCTTGACCTCCTTGGTCACGGTGAACCCGCCGACCGGGAGCACCCCTTCGCCATCTCCCCCGCCCTGGGAGTAGATGACCGGTGTGCTCTCGGTGACCCACCGGGAGCCGGCCACGGTGTTGTGGAACGCATCACCGGGACGGACGTCGGCGGGCAGAGCCGTCTTGTAACGGAGCACGTAGATCGCGTCGGCGACGATCGGCGCGTCCACCGTCACCGTGAACGACTCGGAGCTGACCTCCGTGACGGTGAAATCGCTGCCCGACTGCAGCGCCGTGGACACGGTGTACTTGCCTCCCGCCCAGTCCTTCGCGAGTACGTACGCCACGGTGACGGACGCGGGATCGAGCACGAGGCCAGCCGTGAACGTGTCGGTGAGCGTCGGAGTCTCCCCGGCCAACGCGGAGGACGGGATGTTCACACCCCACGCGATGTTCCGACCGTTGAGCGTCACGTCGCCCCACTTGGTCGGGGTCGTCGGCGCCGGGAACTCCGGGACCGGCCCGATCCCGCCGGGAACGTCGACCGGAACGACGGTCCCGCCGCCCGTCGTGAACGGGATCTCCGTCAGCGTGGTCTCCTCGTCTGCCCTGGCACGGAAGTGCAGGGTGCCGCTGACGTCGGTGTGGCTGTCGACGTAGTCCGTGAGCGTGCACACGAGCTCACCGGTCGACACCTCGCAGGTTCCGACGGTCTGGCCGTCCGGCGCCGTCAGGGCGAAGGAATCCCGCACCCCGGTCAGGCTCGGGCTCGTCGGAAACGCGAGGCGGAACGTGTCCCCCGCGGTCGCCGTGTCCGGCACCGCCCAGGTCGCTTCGAACGCGATCCGGTCCCAGACCTTGATCTGGTCAGTGGGTTCGGTGATGGTCAACGAGGTGATCCCCGCCACCTCCGCAGCGCGGGCCGTAGCCGGCGTCGCGATGACGGCCGCAAGGGCCGCCAGACAGATCGCGAGCAGAGCACCCACGACCGTCGTCAGGCGCGTTCCCCGCGCGCCCGATCTGATTGCATGCTGAATGACTGGCACTTTCGACTCCCCAGATGATCGATGAACTCGCGCGGATGGCTTCTTCCGCGCGAGTGATGTCCCCAGGAAGGGATGCAGAACGGCGCATTCTGTTACGCGGTTCGGCCGAACGAGTTCTTCGCGGCACACGCAATATGCCGTGATCCTGCGGAAAACGGCGTCATGAAACGGTCACCTCGTCATCTCTCCTGTGACGGATCGCTTCCCCTTCCGACGCGTCCGTCCGTCTGTAGAGGCATTCGCCGTCTACCTGGTGCCGGGGGCATCGTTGTCTCTCCCCGCTCCCGGCACCTCCTTTCGCAGCGCGTCGATGCTCCACCGGTAGCGCTTCAGCCCGGCGAGCAGGATCGCGGCGGACGTGAAGACGAAGACCGGGTATCGGAACGGTGCAAGCGGTCCGAGGAAGAGGAGCATCGTCACGCCGAACGTCACCGTGAGCAGCGCGGCGACTCCCGCCGCGATCCGGGTCCACAGCCCGACGGCCAGCAACAGAGCGAGGGCGGTCTCCAGAGCCGTCGCCGACACGGCCGCCGTGTCCACCACCACGTCGACGGGGATCGGGATGAGCTGGGCCGTGTACGCACGGAAGATCGTCCACGATCCCCACGACACACCATCTGCCCCCGGGCCGCCGAGGAGCCCGAACCGATCGGCGACGGCGAGGGCGAAACTCGCCGCGACCGCGAGACGCACCGCGAGCTGCCCCACGTCCTCGATCCGACGACGCGTCTCCGCGTTCGGCCCACTCGTGGTCGTCATGGCTCTTGCTCCGATCCGGAGGCTGACGGGCGTCGAGACCTCCAGAGGAGAGACAGGAGAGCGCCGCGACGATTACGACAGACGCGACGGGTAGTAGGGCGGGTCGGACTTGAACCGACGATCGTTGGGTTATGAGCCCACTGCCTTAACCAGCTTGGCCACCGCCCCGTACCGCCCCAGCCTAGCGGGGCGAGGGCTCACGCCTCGCTCGCCTGCGTGTGCGTGGCCGCATGCTCCAGGTAGATCGCGGCATTCGCCAGTAGTGAGGCGCGTTCGTCGTCCGAGAGCGACCTGCGCACCTTCGCAGGAACGCCTGCCACCAGGGACCCCGGCGGCACCTCGGTCCCACCGAGCACGACCGCACCGCCGGCGATCAGGCAGCCTTCTCCGATCACGGCGCCGCTGAGGACGACGGCCCCCATCCCGATGAGAGAGCCGTCACCGATCGTGCAGCCGTGCACGACAGCGTTGTGCCCGATCGACACCCGTGACCCGACGAGGACGGGATGCCCGGCGTCGACGTGGATCGACACGTTGTCCTGCACGTTGCTGCCAGCACCGATGACGATCGGCGAGGAGTCTCCGCGAAGCACCGCGTTGTACCAGACGCTGGCGCCGGCTCCGAGCGACACCGCGCCGACGATGCGGGCGCCATCCGCGACGAAGGCTGTGTCGTCGAGCTCGGGGGTGCGATCCGGGAGGGCGAGGACGGAGGCTCCGGCAGCGATGCTCATGAGGCGAGACTACCCTCACTCCCCCGGAATCACGCGGAAGTGAGTGGAGCCTCAGCTTCCTTGCGGAATGCCTGAGCCTGAGTAACGTTGTACTCGTCAGACAGAGAACTTCATTCGGAGGAGCAAGAAGATGAGCAAGGCCCAGACCGTTTCCACCACCGCCATCGACCCGACTGTGGCCGCCGGTGCGGCGCAGTTCCTCTCCCCCGTCGTCCTCGGCCTCCAGGCGCTGACCGTCAACGGCAAGCAGGCGCACTGGCACGTCCGCGGCGCCAACTTCGTCGGCGTGCACGAGCTGCTCGACACGATCGTCGCCCACGCGGGTGACTTCGCCGACACCGCGGCCGAGCGCATCGTCGCTCTGGGCCTGCCGATCGACGCGCGCGTGAACGCCGTCGCCGAGAAGGCCGGCGCCACCGGCGTTCCCGCCGGTTTCGCGCAGTCGGACGAGCTGATCCGTGCCGTGATCGCCGACATCGACGCGATCCTCGTCGATGTGAAGGCGGCCGTGGAAGGCCTCGACGACGTCGACCTCACGAGCCAGGACGTGGCGATCGAAATCCAGCGCGGGCTGGAGAAGGACCGCTGGTTCCTCGTGTCGCACATCGCGGCCTGACACCACGTTCACGACGAAGGGCGGCTCCGGTCCGGGGCCGCCCTTCGTCGTGTGCGCGCCGCCTCAGGCGACGTGCGTGAGGCGACCGCCGAGCAGCGTCGTGGCGACCGGCATCGTCCGGAGCCCCGGCGCGTCAGCAGTGCGAGGATCACTCCCGAGGATCACGATGTCCGCGCTCTGACCGGGACGGAGCGACGTGCGGACACTCGCGTCGAGGGCCTGATCCAGCGTCAGCCGCTCCTCGGGATGCCAGGCGGCCCGGTCGTCGTCGGTGCGCCAGACCGCCGCGGAGATCGCGTGCCAGGGGTCGAGCGGGGCGACCGGCGCATCGGAGCCGAAGCGCACCTCCGCCCCCGCCGACAGCAGCGAGGCGAGGGGGTAGCCGATCGCGGTCTGCTCCGCCCAGTGGTGCTCGACGAGGTCGCGGTCGTCCACCGCATGCTGGGGCTGGACGCTCGCGCGTACCCCGAGCCGGGCGAATCGGGCGAGGTCGGCGTGCCGCACCAGTTGCGCATGCTCCATCGACCCCGTGGAACCGGAAGCGCCGAACGCGTCGAGGGCCGCCGTCACGGCGCGATCGCCGATCGCGTGCACGGCGACCTCGATCCCCGCACCCGCCGCCGTGATCAGCAGCGCCGTGAGCTCCTCCGGAGGCACCGTCAGCACCCCGTAGTTCGCGGGGTCGCCAGGGTAGGAGTGTGAGCACGCCGCGGTACGGGTGCCGAGCGAGCCGTCGCTGATGACCTTGAGCGACCCGACCCGCACGAGGGATCCGACCAGCCCGGTCGGATCCGATACCGCGAGGTGCTCCCCCGTGCGGAGGCCCGCGGCGATGGCCCGATCGAGATCCACCGGATAGAACGCGAACTCGACACGGTGCGCGGCGAAGCCCGCGAGGATCCGTCGCGGCCAGGCATCGGCGTTCCACGCCATGTCGAAGTCGACCAGACCGGTCACGCCCCGTGCCGCGGCAGCCGCCCCCGCGCGGATGACCGCCTCATCGCTGTGGGCAGGATCGACGGCATTGAGCCGCCGGGAGATCTCGAACGCGTCCTCCTCGCGGAGCAGACCGTCGTCTCCGCGGAAGCCTTCGCGCGCCAGGGCCGCCGAGTTCAGCCAGACGCTGTGCACGTCCGCATTGATCAGGTAGGTGGGCACGACGCCGGTCTCGGCATCGAGCGCGGCCACGGATGGCCGATCCGGCCACAGCGCGTCCCGGAACCCCGTGCCGATCCGTCGGCCGTCCGGCAGCACGGGCGCGTCGCGCATCAACCTCGCGGCCCCGACGGCCGAGTCCGCCGCGCCGAGCGGCACGCGCTCCGCGGCGAGGGCCCACTGCACAGTGTGCACATGGTTGTCCCAGAGCCCGGGCACCGCCCAGGCACCGTCGGCCTCGATGACCTCGCCCCGCGCCGGCAGGGCCCCGGTCGGCGCGATGTCGACGATGCGTCCGTCGGCGAGGTGGAGGTCGACCGGCTCATCATCCAGCAGGAACTCGCGCCCCGGACCGACGGGGCGGACGGCACGGACCGTTCCGACCTCGACTCCCAGGGCGCTCACGCCCTTCCGCCCGTCCGTGCGTCCTGTGCACGACGCATCTCCGCGGCGAGGGCGGCGTTCGCATACGGCCCTTCGGCGCGCAGCGCCGCGATCACCGCCTCGATGGTCTCCGCGGGCTTGTTCTGGCTCAGCCTCCGCTTGGCGACGACCTTCGTCGGGGTGAGGCGGAAGCCGACCGTTCCGGATTCGAGTCTCTCGATGAAGGCCGCGTCGTTCGGACGCTCCCACATCAGGCGCGGGTCGGGCAGCCGCGACTCGAACCGCGCGACCAGGGCATCGAGCACACGGAGGTTCTCCGCGGTGCTGAGGATCTCGGGAACGCCCGACAGGTGCACCGCGGTGTAGTTCCAGGTCGGGACCGCGGGAACGTCGCCGTACCAGCCCGGGGAGACGTACCCGTGCGGCCCCTGGAAGGCGAGCAGGATCTCCCGCTCCCCCAGGCCGTGGATGGCGTCGTCCGGGCGGCCCACGTGCCCCACGACCGTCAGATCATCGCGGTCGTCGTCGAGGAGGACGGCATAGTGCGAGGCGACCAGACCGTCCTCAGGCGCACTCACCACCGTCGCCCACGGGTTGGCGTCGATGACGCGGCGGATCTCGGCCACATCGGCGAGCGTGAAGCTCGGATTCTGTCGCATGGATCCCAGCCTAGAGCGGCGGGAGCCCCGGGGATCCCGCCCTCAGGCCTGACAGCGCGGGCACCAGTACAGCTTGCGGGCGCCGATCTCCTCCAGCGCGATCTCTGTCCTGCAGACCCGGCACGGCAGGCCGGCCCGGTGGTAGACCCAGTGACGATCGTCGCGGCTCGCCATCGCTGCGCGGTACTGCTCGGGAGACAGCCCGTCCATGGTCATCATCTGACCCGTCTCCACGCCGATGGCCAGCAATCGCACCCAGTCATGCCAGAGCGCCCTGACGACATCCTCCGGGACGTCGCGGCCGGGCGTGTGCGGGTTCAGCCGCTGCCGGTAGAGCATCTCGGCGCGGTACACGTTGCCGATGCCGCTGACGACCGCCTGGTCCATCAGCAACAGCGCGATCGGGGTCGGCTTTTTCCGCACGGCGCGGACGAACCGCTCTTCGTTCTCCGCCGGATCGCCGACGAGCGGATCGGGACCGAGCTTGGCCACCGTCGCCAGCATCTCCTCGGGAGTCTGCAACACGCAGGCGGTGGGACCGCGCAGGTCGGCAACCGTGATGTCGGTCATGAGGCGCAGCCGCACCTGACCCACCACGGGCGGCGGCCATTCGTCGACCTCGTCGGTCAGCCCCTTGGTCTGCTCGGACATCCGCACGTGGACCCTGGCGCGCCGCGGCGCCCCGATCGAGGCGAGGGAGTTCTCCCCCGCGTCGTCGAGGATCGCCTCGTCGAGAGCGGTGCCGCGCTGATTGGTCTGGCCCATCCGGCCGTTGGCCGACGCGATGGTGGGGTCGACGAGGATCTCCCCCGCGAAGTCCCAGGCACCGTAGAGTCCGAGGTGCACGCGCAGCCAGAGGTCGCCCTCCGCTTCGAGGAACATCTGCTTGCCCACGGCCTGCACGCTCACGGCCTGGCGTCCGTCGAGCACGGCAGCGCCCTCGGCGAATCGTCCCTGCGGGCTGGAGGCGCTCATCGTCTTGCCGACGAAGTTGCGATCGAACTGCCGCGCGATGCGGTGGACGGAATGTCCCTCGGGCATGTCAGGCCCGGGGGTCCGGGAGGAGCGAGCCGTCGCGCTCGAAATCGGCGATCTGTCCGATGCGCCGGACGTGCCGCTCGTCGCCGGAGAACGGCGTGGCGATGAACCGGTCGATGAATGCCGTCACCTCGTCGTAGGTGTGCTGACGCGCGCCGATGGAGATGACGTTCGCATCGTTGTGCTCCCGCGCGAGCTCAGCCGTCGAGAGGTTCCAGACGAGAGCCGCGCGGACCCCGGCGACCTTGTTCGCCGCGATCTGCTCGCCGTTGCCCGAGCCGCCGAAGACGACGCCGAGCGCCGGCACCCCGGTCGCCTGATCGACGACGACGGCCTGCGCCGCCCGGATGCAGAAGGCCGGGTAGTCGTCGAGCGCGTCGTACTCCACCGGACCGTGGTCGATCACCTCGTGCCCTGCGGTGCGGAGGTGCTCCTGCAGCCGCGTCGAGAACTCGAGTCCGGCGTGATCGGTGGCGATGTGGATGCGCATGGTCTCCATCCTAGGATCCGCTCTGTCCGCGATTCAGGGGGCGATGCCGGCTGCCGCGGGCTTGAACCCCGCGCGCACGTTCTCGCAGCACCCGGGACGGCAGACGTCGAACGCGCCGGGCAGATCGGTGACGTGCGGACGTTCCGCGTTCGGGCGACCCTGCAGGCGCTCCTCGATGAGGTCGACGATGCCCTCCACGAAAGCCTCGCGGACACCGGGCGTCGGCGTGCGGACGAAGGCGAGGCCCGCCTCCTCCGCGGCCTCGGCGGCCTCGGTGTCGAGATCCCAGAGGACCTCCATATGGTCGCTCATGAAGCCGACGGGGACCACGATGACCGCCTTGCGACCGCGCGCCGGGAGCTCCGCGATCACGTCGCAGACGTCGGGCTCCAGCCAGGGCTGCGACGCGGGGCCCGAACGGGACTGGTAGACGAGCTCCCAGGGCACGCCGGCGGCTCCCGGGACGGCCGCCCGCACCTGCTCCATCGTCCACTCCGACACGGCGAGGTGCTGCGCGGCGTAGGCCCCGCCCTCGCCCCAGTCGATGTCGCGGGCGCCGGAGCGCTCGGCGTCGGCGGTCGGGATGCTGTGCGTGGAGAAGAGGACCTGGATCTCGGTCGGCGCGAAACCCTGGTCGAGGTAACCCTGCACCGACTCCCGCACGCCCGCCTCGAAGGCCTCGACGAAGCCGGGGTGGTCGTAGAAGGGGCGGATCTTGTCGATGGTCACCGTCTCGCCGAGGCCGGTGTCGGTCAGTACGCGGGCGAAGTCCTCGCGGTACTGGCGGCAGCTCGAGAACGAGCTGTACGCGCTCGTGGCGAACGCGAGGAGGGTGGTGTGACCGTTGGCGGATGCCTCGGGCAGCACGTCCTCGAGGTACGGACCCCAGTTGCGGTTGCCCCAGTACACCGGGAGGTCGATCCCCCGGGCCGCGAGCGCCTTCTCCAGCGCCTCCTTGAGCACGCGGTTCTGGCCGTTGATCGGGCTCACGCCGCCGAAGTGACGGTAGTGGTGCGCGACCTCCTCCAGCCGCTCGTCCGGGATGCCGCGACCGCGCGTCACGTTCCGGAGGAAGGGGATCACGTCCTCCTGGCCCTCCGGGCCGCCGAAGCTCGCCAAGAGGATGGCGTCGTAGGCGACGGGCGTGGTCACATAGGGGTCGCCGCCGGCAGCGGCGGGCGAGGCAAAGGGAACGACATTCGGCTCGATCGCGGTCACCCCTCCATCTTCCCACCTCCGCGGACGACGAGCGTCCGCACGACCGTGACTATCCCCGGTTCGTGAGGATCGACGGCGCGCGCGTCGCTCTGGCGTAGGCTGTCATGGTTGCCGTCGGCGCCAACTGCGCCGACCCCCGGTTACATCCCCTCACCCCTGGGAGTACAGCTTTGCCTGGAGAGAACCTCACCCGAATCGAAGCGCAGGCGCGCCGCGACGTCGTCGACACGCACTCCTATGAGGTCGCCCTCGATCTGACCAAGGGCGCCGAGGTCTTCGGCTCCCGGAGCGTCGTGCGCTTCTCCGCGTCCCCCGACAGCTTCACCTTCATCGACCTCATCGCCCGCGACGTGCGCGAGATCTCGCTCAACGGAGAGCAGCTCGACCCCCGCGAGGTCTTCGCCGACTCCCGGATCGCACTCGCCGGGCTGCAGGAGGAGAACGTCCTCGTCGTCGACGCCGACTGCCTCTACACCAACACCGGCGAGGGCCTGCACCGCTTCGTCGACCCGGTGGACGGCGAGGTGTACCTCTACTCGCAGTTCGAGGTGCCCGACTCCCGTCGTGTGTTCGCCGTCTTCGAGCAGCCCGACCTCAAGGCCACCTTCCAGTTCACGGTGACCGCCCCCGCGGAGTGGAAGGTCGTCTCCAACTCCCCCACCCCGGAGCCCATCGTCCACGACGATGGGGTCTCGGCCACCTGGGGCTTCGAGCCCACGCCCCGGATCTCCTCCTACATCACGGCTCTCGTCGCCGGACCGTACGAGGCCACCTTCTCGGAGCTCACCAGCGCCTCGGGCCGCGTGATCCCGCTCGGCGTCTACGGACGCAAGAGCCTCTGGCAGCACCTGGACGCCGACTACATCTTCGACAAGACCCGTGAGGGCTTCGCCTACTTCGAGTCCAAGTTCGGCGTGCCGTACCCGTTCGCCAAGTACGACCAGCTCTTCGTCCCCGAGTTCAACGCCGGCGCGATGGAGAACGCGGGAGCGGTGACGTTCACCGAGACGTACGTCTTCCGCAGCAAGGTGACCGACGCCGTCAAGGAGCGTCGCGTCGTGACGATCCTGCACGAGCTCGCCCACATGTGGTTCGGCGATCTCGTCACCATGAAGTGGTGGAACGACCTCTGGCTCAACGAGTCGTTCGCGGAGTGGGCGTCCACCATCGCGACGGCCGAGGCGACCGAGTGGACCGAGGCCTGGACCACCTTCAACGCGATGGAGAAGACCTGGGCCTACCGCCAGGACCAGCTCCCCTCCACGCACCCGATCGTCGCCGAGATCAACGACCTCGAAGACGTGCAGGTCAACTTCGACGGCATCACCTACGCCAAGGGCGGCTCGGTCCTCAAACAGCTCGCCGCGTGGGTCGGCATCGAGGCGTTCTTCGCCGGTGTCTCGCAGTACTTCCAGAAACACTCCTGGGGCAACACCGAGCTCAGCGACCTCCTGACGGAGCTGGAGGCCACGAGCGGCCGCGATCTCGGCACGTGGTCGAAGAAGTGGCTGGAGACGGCCGGTGTGAACACCCTCGAGCCCGTCGTGGCCGAGGACGACAACGGCAGGATCTCGCGCTTCGCCATCACCCAGACGGCTCCGGCCGACTACCCGACCATCCGTCCGCACCGTCTCGGCATCGGCTTCTACTCGCTGCAGGACGGCGCGCTCACGCGCACCCATCACATCGAGGTCGACGTGGACGGCGACCGCACCGAGGTCCCCGAGCTCCAGGGCCTCGACCGTCCCGACCTCATCCTCCTCAACGACGACGACCTCGCGTACGCGAAGATCCGTCTCGACGAGAAGTCGCTCGCGACCGCGATCGCCCACCTCGCCGACATCCACGATCCCCTCGCCCGCTCGCTCGTCTGGGGAGCAGCCTGGGACCAGACCCGCGACGCGGAGACGGCGGCGTCCGACTACATCGACCTCGTTCTCGGCAACATCGGCCGGGAGACCGAGTCCACCACGGTCCGCACCACCCTCGCGCAGCTGCGCACGGCCGCGACCCTGTACGTCGCCCCGGCGGAGCGCGGAGCGGCACGGCTGAAGGTGGCGGATGGCCTCTGGGCACTCGCCGAGTCGGCGGAGGCCGGCAGCGACAGCCAGCTCCAGTTCGTCACCGCCTTCGCGAACAACCTGGTGACGCCGGAGCACGCCGGAATCGTCGGGCGTCTGCGCTCGGGCGAAGAGACGCTCCCCGGACTCGACGTGGACGCCGATCTGAGCTGGCAGCTCCTCGTCGGCCTCGCGACGATCGGCGCGACCGACGCCGGTGCCATCGACGCCGCGCTCGCCGCCGACAACACCGCCAAGGGTGCGGAGTTCGCCGCGCAGGCGCGGGCCGCTCTTCCGGACGCTGCCGCGAAGCAGGAGGCCTGGGACGCGCTGATCGCGCGCGACGACGCCCCGAACACGATCGTCCGCTCGGCTGCCCTCGGCTTCGTCCATCCGGCGGGTGCGGAGGTGCTCGGCGCCTTCGTGCCGCAGTACTTCGACATGCTCCTGCCGGTGTGGGAGTCGCGGACCTACCAGATCGCGCAGTACCTGATCGTCGGGCTCTTCCCCACCGCTCTCGCCGACGTCGCGCTGCGCGACGCGACGCGGGGCTGGCTCTCCGAGCACCAGGACGCGCCGCCCGCCCTGCGCCGTCTCGTGCTGGAGAACCTCGCGGACGTGGAGCGTGCCCTCGCCGCGCAGTCCCGCGACGCCGAGGACTGACCCTCCACCACCGACACGGGCCTCTGCCGCCGCTCTTCCAGCCGGCGCAGAGGCCCTCTCGGTACCATCGAGACGATGCTGATATCCGCTGAGACGACCCCCACGCCGACGCCCGCCGAACTCCCCCCGTGGGTGGTGGACATGCTCGCGCTGCTGACCAAGGTCGGCGGCAAGCTCCTCCAGATCGCCCTGATCATCGGCGCCTGCGTCCTCATCGCGCTCGTGCTGCGCCGGGTGATCAGGCGGGTCGTGCACCGCATCGTCGACACCGCCAAGAACAGGGCCGCCGTCGACGACACGCAGGCGCTGGAACGCTCCCCGTTGGCCGACATGCGACTGGTCCAGCGCACACGCACACTCGGCACCATCCTGCAGAACATCGTCAACGTGATGCTCGTGATCATCGCGATCATCCTCATCGTCAACGCGATCGACAATGCTCTCCTCGGATCGCTCACCCTTCTCACGGCGGCGGTCGGTGCCGGCCTCGGTTTCGGTGCCCAGAACATCGTCAAAGACGTGCTGAACGGCATCTTCCTCGTCGCCGAGGACCAGATCGGCATCGGCGACGTCGTCGACCTCGGGCTGGCGAGCGGCGTCGTCGAGTACGTCAGTGTGCGCGTGACCCAGGTGCGGGACGTGAACGGGACCCTCTGGTACGTGCGCAACGGCGAAGTGACCCGGATCGGGAACATGTCGCAGGGCTGGGCACGTGCCATCGTCGACATCGGTGTGGCGCCGGATTCCGACCTCGAACAGGTCGAGCACATCCTGCTGGAGACGGCGCAGGGCCTGGCGAAAGACCCGAAGTGGCGCACCCGCATCGTGGAGAAGCCGGAACTGTGGGGCCTGGAGTCGGTGGACGGGGACGCCCTCGTGGTGCGCGCCGTCATCAAGACCAGGGCGAACGCGCGCGACGACGTGGCGCAGGAGCTCCGACGCCGTCTCCGGGCCGCTCTGCTGGAGAAGGAGATCGACGTGCCGCGTCTCGCGGACGTCGTGCCCACCGGACTGGAGGGTGCGCGCCGCGTCCGGGGCGCCAACCCGCCGAAGACGCGCCCCAACGCCGTCACCGGGGTGCCCGTCATCCCGGATCGCGGCATCTGGCGGCGCAAGAAGAACACCGGCGGCGACGGGAGTGCAGACAAGTGACGTTCTACGACGAGGTCGGCGGGCGCGAGACGTTCGCGAGGATCGTCTCGGTGTTCTATCGCGAGGTGGCCCTCGACCCCGTGCTCAAGCCGATGTACCCGGAGGAGGACCTCGGTCCGGCCGAGGAGCGCCTGCTCCTGTTCCTCGAGCAGTACTGGGGCGGCCCGAGCACCTACGGCGAGACCCGCGGTCATCCCCGCCTGCGGATGCGTCACATGCCCTTCCGGGTCGACCCCGACGCCCGGGATCGTTGGCTTCGTCATATGCGCACCGCCGTGGACGAGGCGCAGTTGTCCCCGTTGCACGAAACCACTCTCTGGGACTACCTGGAGCGCGCCGCCTATGCCATGGTGAACACATTCGAGCCGTCCGGCATCGGCACGGCACCCCAGGGGCGCACGACCCTGGAGACCCGCTCACGTCAGGAATCAACGGAGACCCCATGACGACCACACCCCCGACCGCAGACGTCCTGGTGATCGGTTGGGGGTTGGCGGGTCTCGTCGCCGCCGCGGAGGCCCTCGAGGCCGGGCGTCGGGTCGTCATCGTGGACCAGGAACCGCGGACGAACCTGGGCGGGCAGGCGTGGTGGTCCTTCGGCGGGCTGTTCCTCGTGGATTCTCCGGAACAGCGCCGCCTCGGCATCACCGACTCGCTCGAGCTCGCGACCCAGGACTGGTTCGGCACCGCCGGATTCGACCGCCCCGAGGACGAGTGGCCACGGCGCTGGGCCGAGGCCTACCTGGAGTTCGCGGCCGGCGAGAAGCGCTCGTGGCTCCGCGCCCGCGGTGTCGGCTTCTTCCCGGTGGTCGGCTGGGCCGAGCGCGGCGGCTACGGCGCCCTCGGTCCGGGGAACTCGGTCCCTCGCTTCCACATCACGTGGGGCACCGGGCCGGGGATCGTCGCGCCGTTCGCGGCCGCCGTCGAGCAGGGAGAGCGCGAGGGACGGCTCACCGTCCTCGCCCGACACCGCGTCGAGGAACTCATCCTCACCGATGGACGCGTGACCGGTGCGCGCGGGAGCGTGCTGGCGTCGGACGGCTCCGCCCGGGGCGTCCCCTCGTCCCGAGACGTGATCGGCGCGTTCGAGATCGACGCGACGGCGACGATCGTGGCCTCCGGGGGCATCGGCGGAAACCATGACCTCGTCCGCGCGGCCTGGCCCTCGCGCCTCGGCACTCCCCCGGCGCACATGCTCTCCGGCGTGCCGGCCTATGTCGACGGCTCGATGCAGAGCGTGAGCGCCGCCGCCGGAGCCCGCCTCATCAACGGCGACCGGATGTGGCACTACGTGGAAGGCATCACGAACTGGGACCCGGTGTGGCCGCAGCACGGCATCCGCATCCTGCCCGGGCCCTCGTCACTGTGGCTCGACGCGACCGGACACCGGCTCCCGGTGCCGCTCTTCCCCGGCTTCGATACCCTCGGCACGCTCGAGCACCTGCGGCGGACGGGCCACGACCACTCCTGGTTCGTGACCTCGCGGCAGATCGTGGAGAAGGAGTTCGCACTGTCCGGCAGCGAGCAGAACCCGGACCTCACGGGGAAGGACGTGGCCCTGCTCCTCAAATCCCGCCTCGCGAAAGGGCCGACGGGGCCCGTGCAGTCGTTCCTCGACGAGGGCGAGGACTTCATCGTCGAGAACGACCTGGAGTCGCTGCTGGAGCAGATGGCGGCCCACCCCGAGGGCGAGCTCCTGGACATCGACGCCGTACGCCGCGAGGTGGTCGCCCGCGACCGGGAGATGGTCAACGAGTTCAGCAAGGACCCGCAGATCGGCATGCTGCGCTCGATGCGGGCCTACCGCGGCGACAAGCTCATCCGCACCGCGGCCCCGCATCGGCTCCAGGACCCCTCCGCCGGGCCGCTGATCGCCGTCAAGCTGCACGTGCTCACCAGGAAGTCCCTCGGGGGGATCAACACGGATCTCGACGGTCGCGCCCTGGATGGAAGCGGCGCGCCGATTCCCGGTCTCTTCGCCGCGGGCGAGGCCAGCGGCTTCGGCGGCGGAGGCGCGCACGGCTACCGAGCCCTGGAGGGCACGTTCCTCGGCGGGTGCCTGTTCTCCGGCCGTCAGGCCGGACGCGCAGCGGCTGCCCTCGGCTGATCCCGAGCTGCCCGCCGGTCCCGTGCCCGCGTCAGGCCCGGGTGCCGGTGGCTCGCACGCCGGTCAGCCCGGAGGCCACGGGACCGCGCGCGAGCACATGGCCGCGGCGGAACGCGAGCCGCGTCCAACGACCGGAACGCGTGACGGGCACATCCTCTTCGCCGGAGATGAAGCCGAGCGCGTCTGCGGCGAACGCGACGCCTCGCGGCAGGCCGGCGAGGTCGTCGTCCGGCTCTCCCCAGATCGCCGCGCGGAGCGCGCGCACCGCCTCTTCGCCGGATCCCGGTCCTGCGCCGTGCGCGACCGCGGAGATGCCCCACTGTGCGCGCTGTGCGACGACGGAGGCGGGAAGCGTCGACTCCAGCGCCCATCCCTGTCGTGGCGGCGCGACACCGGCCCACGCAGGCGAGAGAGCGGTCTCCGGCAGCCCGAGGCGCTGCGGGTCGTCCGTCGGGCTCAGGGCGTCGATCACGAGGTCGCACTCGAGCTCCGGGTCGGCACGGACGATGCGCATGGCAAGGATCGTCGGCGTCTGATCGAAGAGCCCCTGAGGCGCGAGGACCGCCGTGGTGAGCGCCAGGACGCCCTGATGAGCCTGGAGACGCACACCCTCGTCGGACACCCGGGCCGCGCGGCCCGTGAACGTGAGGACATCCTTCGCCGTGTCCGGATCGGCGAGCAGGAGCTGAGGGGTCACGCGTTCTAAACTACCAACGAGCGGCGACCCGGGGCCGCGGAGGGGAACACATGAGCGCCGACGAGCACGCCATCCAGACCGTGGAGCGTCTTCTCGACGTCCTCGACCTCGACGCCACCCAGGCGCGGACCACCGAGGACATCTTCACCGGCTCATCGCACCCGATGCCGAGCGGTCGTATCTACGGCGGACAGGTGCTCGCGCAGACCCTCGTGGCCGCGGAGCGCACGCTCCCGGAGGACCGCGCCGTCCACTCGATGCACGGCTACTTCCTCCGCCCCGGCGATGCGAGCCAGGGCATCACCATCGCCGTCGACCGCATCCACGACGGACGTTCGTTCTCCACCCGCCGCACCCAGGCGTATCAGAACGGGGTGCCGATTTTCTCGATGATCGCCTCGTTCCAGGATGCCGACCCCGGGGTGGAGCATGCCGAGCCGATGCCCGCCGGTGTGCCCGTCCCGGAAGATCTCGCTCCCGATGAGGACCGTGTGCCCGGCCTCGCCGGCGGCGCACGGCGCATGCTGAGCGAGCGTGCCGCCGACATCCGGCACGTCGACTCCCCGCTTTATCTGCCGAACGACGACGAGAGGGTTCCGCGGCAGGCGGTGTGGATGCGACTTCGGGCCCCGCTCCCCGATGACCAGCGGCTGCATCGTGCCGCACTCGCCTACCTCAGTGACATGACGATCCAGGAGTCGATCCTGCGCGCCCACGGGGTGTCCTGGTCGCTCCCTGGGCTGAAGGTCGCGAGTCTGGACCACGCGATGTGGTGGCACCGTCCGGCGCGCGTGGACGAATGGCTCCTCTACGTGCAGGAGTCGCCGAGCGCCCGCGGCGGTCGCGGTCTGGCGACGGGGCGCGTGTACACCCGAGAGAGCACGCTCGTGGCGAGCGTCGCTCAGGAGATCATGATCCGGGTTCCTGAGGATCGCTGACGCTGTGCTCAGCGGTGTGCGTACTCGATGGAGGGGCCGACGTACGGCTCCCACGCCTCGCGCATCTCCGCCGTCAGGCGTGTCGGCCGTCCCGTGCCCGCGTCGACGAGCACGATGATCGCGGTGGATCGCGCGTAGAGCTCACGCGGCTCGGCGGCGGGGTCGTTGTGCACCTCGTAGCAGACCTCGACGCTGGACCCGCCGAGCTTCCCGAACCACATCTGCACCTCGAGTGGGCGCCGCTGGTACGGAACCGGAGCGAGGTACTCGATCTCCTGCCGCGCGATGAGCGTCAGGATCCCTTCCTCGATCCCGGAGTCGAGGACAGCGGTGGACGGCGCTTCCTCGCCGGGCCCCGCACGCCAGAACGCGCGGACGCGCGCCTCCTCGAGCAGTTTGAGCATCGAGGTGTTGTTGACGTGGTTGAATGCATCCAGATCGCCCCAACGGAGGTGGATCGGGATGTGCAGGCGGGAACCCGGCGAGTCGGTGCTCATGGCCGCCTCAGTCGCGGGTGAGCTTGCGGTGCGTCGACCGGTGGGGCTTCGCCGCGTCCGGGCCGAGACGCTCGATCTTGTTCTGCTCGTAGGCCTCGAAGTTGCCCTCGAACCAGTACCACTGGTCGGGCTTCTCGTCCGTGCCCTCGTAGGCGAGGATGTGCGTCGCGATCCGGTCGAGGAACCACCGGTCGTGGGTGATGACCACCGCGCAGCCGGGGAACTCGAGCAGCGCGTTCTCCAGGGAGCTCAGCGTCTCGACGTCGAGGTCGTTGGTCGGCTCATCGAGGAGGAGCAGGTTGCCGCCCTCCTTGAGGGTGAGCGCGAGGTTCAGACGGTTGCGCTCACCACCGGAGAGCACGCCGGCCTTCTTCTGCTGGTCCGGGCCCTTGAACCCGAACTTCGAGACGTAGGCACGGGACGGGATCTCGGTCTTGCCGACCGTGATGAAGTCCAGGCCGTCGGAGACGACCTCCCACAGGGTCTTGTTCGGGTCGATCGACGACCGCGACTGGTCGACGTAGCTGATCTTGACGGTCTCGCCGATCTTCAGATCGCCGCCGTCCAGGGGCTCCAGCCCGACGATGGTCTTGAACAGGGTCGTCTTTCCGACGCCGTTCGGGCCGATGACGCCGACGATGCCGTTCGGCGGAAGGCTGAAGCTCAGACCGTCGATGAGCGACCGGCCGTCGAAGCCCTTTTTGAGGTTCTTGGCCTCGATGACCACGTTGCCGAGTCGAGGACCGGCGGGGATCTGGATCTCCTCGAAGTCCAGCTTCCTCGTCCGCTCCGCCTCGGCCGCCATCTCCTCGTACCGTGCCAGACGCGCCTTCGACTTCGTCTGCCGCCCCTTCGCGCTGGAGCGGACCCAGTCCAGCTCATCCTTCAGGCGCTTGGCGAGCTTGGCGTCCTTCTTGCCCTGGATGTCGAGGCGCTCGGCCTTCTTCTCCAGGTACGTGGAGTAGTTGCCCTCGTAGCCGATGAGGCGTCCGCGGTCGACCTCGGCGATCCACTCGGCCACGTGGTCGAGGAAATACCGGTCGTGGGTGATGGCGATCACGGCGCCCTTGTACGACTGGAGGTGCTGCTCGAGCCAGAGCACGCTCTCCGCGTCGAGGTGGTTGGTGGGCTCGTCGAGGAGCAGCAGGTCGGGCTTCTGCAGCAGCAGCTTGGCCAGCGCCACGCGGCGCTTCTCGCCACCGGAGAGCGGAGCGATGGCCGCGTCGCCGGGCGGGGTGCGGAGGGCGTCCATCGCCTGCTCGAGCTGGGAATCGAGGTCCCAGCCGTCCGCCGCGTCGATCTCCTCCTGCAGCGTCCCCATCTCCGCGAGGAGTGCGTCGAAGTCGGCGTCCGGATCGGCCATCAGCGCGGAGATCTCGTTGAACCGGTCGACCTTGGCCTTGATGGCGATGCCGTCCTGGATGTTCTCGAGGACCGTCTTCGACTCGTCGAGTTCCGGCTCCTGCATGAGGATGCCGACGGAGTACCCCGGCGAGAGCTTGGCCTCACCGTTGGACGGGGTGTCGAGCCCGGCCATGATCTTGAGGATCGTCGACTTTCCGGCGCCGTTGGGGCCGACCATGCCGATCTTCGCGCCCGGCAGGAACGCCATCGTGACGTCGTCCAGGATGAGCTTCTCGCCCACCGCCTTGCGCGCACGAACCATGGAGTAGATGTACTCAGCCACCGAAAACCGCTCCTTCTGTTGGCGTCGAAGATCGACACTCCAGCCTACCGGCCGCGAGTGGGCTTATCTGTGTACGCGAGTCACCAGTCGATCGGCCGCGTCGCGCCCACCAGGCACCGCCCGCCGGCGAGCTGGGGCATGACCGTGGTCACGACGGCACCGGTGGAGGGGCCGACCTGTCCGATGAGGCACTCCTCCTCGCCCCAGCGGACCGAGAACTGGATGCTCTCCGCCGGATTCCCGACCGTGGACTGGTCCGGCGTGAGCTGCATTGCGTCCCGATCGAATCCCGCCGCGACGAGACCGTCGACGTACGCGCGCCCCTCCCCGCGTTGCTCCGTCCCCCAGACCTGCTCCGCCACCGCCGTGAAGACGGGGAGGTTGTCCTCGGCGCTCCCGTCCGGCACCAGAGCCGGAGCGGCGGACGGCGTCGGATCGGCGGTGGCCGTCACCGTGGGAGTCGGCGTGGCCGCGGGCTCCGGCGCGCATCCGGCGAGGACGGCGGCCGAGACACCGGCGACGAGCACGAGCGCCGCAGCGCGGGGCGGGAGGACCGATCGGAGCACGAGCAGAGTCTAAGCCGCCTCGCTCTCTGCTGGCTGATCCCACGCGCCGCGCACCTCATCATCCGCCGTCGAGAGGTCACCGCTCTCCCCCTCCTCCGCCGGTGAGGGCCTGGCGCTCGGCCGATATGCCGTGGTCCCCCACCGGAGGTCATGCCCGATCGTGTCCGCGTCGATGTCGACGCTCGTCCCCTGCTTCCCGTTGCTCTCCCACGGGCGCACCCGGAGCCGTCCGGAGACGATGACGCTGTCCCCGACCCGCAGCGATGCCCGCGCGTGCTCCGCCAGCTGACGGAAAGCCGCGATCGAGAACCAGTTGGTCCCTGCGTCCACCCACGAACCGCTCGCAGCGTCGAAGCGCCGGTGCGTGCTCGCCAGCCGGAAGTTCGTGACAGGCACTCCTGCGCTCGTCCGCCCGGGTGTGGGCTCCGTCGCGACTCTCCCGACGACGGTCACGGTGTCGATCATCTGTTCGTCCTCTCGCTGCCGGCTCGGCGGCCGGATGCCCTCCAGCGTGCACCGCGCAGAGCAGGTGGCGGGGACGCGATCCCGTGATCCGTGGACGGGCTCGAGCGGCGGTGCATTGTGCAGAAGAGGCCAGGTCATCCGCGGATACCGGGGCCCGGGCAAATGTCGGTGGTCGGTCGTACGTTCGAACCATGGAAGGAGAGACCATGACCGCCACCACCGCTTCGATACCCGCTCCCGGAGTGCCCCTCGCCGCACCGCCGCTCGCATCGCGCCGAGAACATCTCGTCCGTGCCGCCGATCACCTGTGGCGTGTCCAGGACAGCCGCGATCACGTCCTCGGCCATCTGCGGGTGGTGGCCGACCCTCTGGGCCTCCGTTACCGCGCGGAGCGGCTGCACCTGGCGACGGGCGGCTTCCGGCTGATCGGCGAGTTCTGGCGCGCGGATGACGCCGTCGACGCGCTGCGGCACTGCTGACAGCGGTCGTCTTGACCGGATTTCCCTGCGCCCCCGGCAGGATTCGAACCTGCGACCAAGAGATTAGAAGGCTCCTGCTCTATCCCCTGAGCTACGGAGGCGGACGTCTCTACCGTACCGCGCTCCCCCGCTGGATGTCGGGGCCGTCGATAGGATGGCGACATGGTGACTGCTTCGGAGAACGACCGCCTCGTCTGGATCGACTGCGAGATGACGGGTCTCGATCTCGCGGTCGACGAACTCGTCGAGATCGCCGTGGTGGTGACCGACTTCGAGCTCCGTCCGCTCGACCCCGGCTTCCAGGTCGTCATCCGTCCGAGCGCGGACGCGCTCGCGCACATGAACGACTTCGTCACCGCCATGCACGAGACCTCGGGGCTCATCGACGAGATCCCGCACGGAGTCACCCTCCAGGAGGCCGAGGAGCAGACGCTGGCTTACATCCGCCGCTTCGTCCCGCTCGAGCGCCGCGCACCTCTCGCCGGCAACACGATCGGTACCGACCGGATGTTCCTCGCGAAGTACATGCCGCAGGTCGACCAGTGGTTGCACTACCGGAACGTCGACGTGTCCAGCATCAAGGAGCTCTCCCGTCGCTGGTACCCCCGGGTGTTCTTCCAGGCTCCGGCGAAAGACGGCGGCCACCGCGCGCTGGCCGACATCCTGGAGTCCATCCGCGAGCTCCGGTACTACCGGGACGCTGTCTTCGTGGACGAGCCGGGGCCTTCCAGCGACGACGCCAAGGAGATCGCCGCGCGCACCGTGTCGGAGTTCGCCTCCAACATGTAATAGACTCGTGGGGTTGCCTGTTTCGGCGGGCGCATGGTGGGTATAGCTCAGTTGGTAGAGCGCCTGGTTGTGGTCCAGGAGGTCGCGGGTTCAAGCCCCGTTACTCACCCCAGCTCGAAGAGGCTCGGACCGGTTTGGTCCGAGCCTCTTCGCCTCTCCCGCGGCCCTAGACTGTCCTGGTGTCACTGGCGGTCTGGTTCTCTCTTCTCACCGCATCCGTGGTGATCAGCTTCACGCCGGGGGCCGGCGCGATCAACACGATGTCCAACTCCCTCACGCAGGGCTGGAAACGATCGATCTGGGGCATCATCGGCCAGCAGATCGCGCTCATCGTGCATGTCGTGATCGTCGCCGCGGGCGTCGGGCTCCTCGTCTCGCGCTCGGACGTGTTGTTCAACCTCATCCGATACGCCGGAGCCGCCTACCTCGTGTACCTCGGCATCCGGTTGATCCTGACCCGCCCCGCTCCGGCGCTCGACGACGCGCCGGATCCGGTGGATGCCCGGGAGAGCCACTGGTCGATGATGCGCCGCGGGTTCTGGGTGAACCTGCTGAATCCCAAGGCGATCGTCTTCTTCCTCGCCTTCATCCCGCAGTTCATCCGGCTCGATCAGCCTCCGCTTCCCCAGTATCTGGCTCTTGTCGCCACCGTCGTGGTCGTCGACGTCCTGGTGATGTGGGGGTTCTTCGCCACGGCGGCGCGCCCGTTCCGGCGCCTCACCCGCTCCCCGCGCGGCCAGCGGATCCTCAACACCGTGTTCGGAAGCCTCTTCATCGGCGTCGCGGCGCTGCTCGTCCTCCTGCACTGAGGATCCCATCGCACCCCCGTAGGCTGGAGGGGATGGACATGGACGCCGCGGCCTTCGAGGCCCTCGTGATCGACGAGCTCGACCAGCTGCCCGACGAGATGGTCGAGCAGCTCGAGAACGTCGTGTTCGTCGTGGAGGACCGTCCTGAGGACGGGAGCCTGGATCTCCTCGGCCTCTACGACGGCCTCGCGTTGCCGGAACGCACGCAGTACGGGATGGGTGAGCTGCCCGACCGCATCATCGTCTACCGGGAGCCGCACCTCGCGCAATGCGAGGACATCGACGAA
This sequence comes from Microbacterium sp. LCT-H2, assembly GCF_001866135.1. Classification (GTDB taxonomy): domain Bacteria; phylum Actinomycetota; class Actinomycetes; order Actinomycetales; family Microbacteriaceae; genus Microbacterium. Next base: position 623,903 of record NZ_MODW01000002.1, on the reverse strand, counting down.
CTCCGCGACGAGATCCACACCACCCTCGTCCACGAGATCGCGCACTTCCATGGCATCGACGACGCCCACCTGCACGAGCTCGGATGGGCCTGACCGTGTCGACCGCTCTTCCCGAGATCGATGAAGCCACCGATCTCTCCGCTGCGCCCCTGGAGCCCTGGGAGGTCGTCGTGTGGAACGATCCGGTGAATCTGATGAGCTACGTCGTCCGCGTCTTCCGCACCTACTTCGGCTATACCCGCGAGCATGCCACCCGCCTCATGCTCGCCGTCCACCACGACGGACACGCGATCGTGGCCACCGGACCCCGCGAGACCATGGAGGTGCACGCGCAGGCGATGCACGACTACGGGCTCTGGGCCACCGTCAGGAAGGCCGTATGAACACCCCACCGATCACCCTCTCCGTCGCCACGATCGAGGGGATGCATCTGGCCCGGCTCGTCGATGACTTCATGGAACTGCTCCGGGATACCGAACAGGATGACCCCGGGGTGGCACGGCTCACCCCGAACGCCTACCCGGACGACGACGATGCTTCGGTCGCCTTCGCGTCGGCCACCCGCGCGGATCTCCTCGATCGCCGCCTGCACGACGCCCGCACGATGCGCGCGTCGCTGCAGGTGTTCGATCCGGACGCCGAGGTGACCGATGAGGACGCCCGCGTCTCCCGCGACGTTCTGGTGCGCCGCGAAGACGTGGACGCCTGGCTGCGCACCCTCACCGCCATCCGCCTCGTGATCGCGACGCGCCTCGGCATCACCGACGACGCGCCCGACGTCGGCGGCGACGGTCAGGCGGTGTACGACTGGCTGGGATACCGCCTCGAACTCCTCATCGAAGCCGTGGATGAGAGCGACGCCGACGCCCTCCGCTGAGTGCGCTCAGGGAACCTCGACCACCCGCGTGGCGAGTTCGCGGGGGCTGTCCCGCTCGACGTGACGGCGCTCCTGCGCCGCCCACCGGTCCCAGTGCGGGCGGTAGGTGTCTCCGTCCCGCGCGAGAGCCCGCGACTTGCGCGAGTGCTCCCCGGACTCCACCCAGACGCGGACGTCGGCCAGCCGTGCGGTGGACGGACGCAGGATCCCGCTGCCCTCGACGATGACGCCGAGTGCGGGATCGACCGCATGCGTCTCCGCCTCCTCGCCGCGCTCCCAGTCCCATCGACGCCAGGCCCCGAGAAGGCCGCGCCCGTGCGGCCGGAGGATGCCATCGAGGGCCCGCTCCGCGCCGCCGTCCAGCCCGTCCCATCCGGGATACAGGGAATCCAGCGCGATCACCTGCACACGACCGGCGACCGGCCAGGCGCGTGCCACGCGCGCAGCCAGGGAGGTCTTGCCGGCGCCGCTTCCGCCGTCGATGATCACGACAGGATTGGACGCCGCGAGTGCGCGCACGTCCTCGACGATCAGCGTCGCGGCCTGCGAGAGGGCGGCTGCGACCGCATCGTCACTTCTTGAGGGCACGGATGATGCGCGTGAGGGCCCGACCGGTGACCCAGACGAAGGGCACGGCCACGACGAGGAGCGTCACGATGTTCGGCTCGAAGCGCAGGCCCTCCTCACGACGGACGTAGACGCCCACCGGCACCGAGACGCCGCCACCTCCGCCACCTTCTCCGCCGTCCCCGCTGGCTCCGCCGAAGCCCGCGTAGGTGAACGCCACCGGAGTGACGGTGACGCCATCGATCTCCTGCGGTTCCCCGTACGCGCTCTTCACGCCGAAAGACGCGACCTGATTCCCGAGTTCCAGTGCAATGTTCGGCATGTTCCCACGGTAGCCGACGGCGGCCTGCGGCGCGCGGTCAATCGACGCCGTGGTCCTTCGGATGCCGCGCGGCGCCCCGTCCTTCACCGCGTCCGATGTGGCGCGCCCTGCTGATCGTCGCCGAACCGAACCGCGCCATGGCCTCGTCGACGGCCCCTTCGACCTTGCGCCAGTCCTCGTCCTCGTCCCACAGCGCCAGCGCGCTGCCTCCTGCGGGCCGGAGGTTCTCGGCACGGACGCCCACAAGGCGGATGGGATCACGACGCTCGATGAGCGCGAACAGGCCCTGCGCTGCCTCGCCGATGCGCTGGCCGACCGCGGTCGGCTCCGGCAATGTCTGGGAGCGGCTGACGGTGCGGAAGTCGTCGAAGCGGATCTTGATCGCAACCGTGGCGGTCTCCCACCCGGCCCGGCGCAGGCGCGCGCCCACGCGATCGGCCAGCCGCAGCAGCTCGGCGCGGAGGAAGGCACGATCCGCGACGTCGTGGTCGAAGGTCTCCTCGTGTCCGATGCTCTTCTCCACGCGCTCCGTGTCGACCGCACGCGCGTCCTCCCCCCGCGCCAGCTGCGCGAGCCTCGCGCTCAGCGCCGGCCCCACGGCGCGGTCCAGCATCTCGGGCGATGCGGTGCGGAGGTCGCCGATCGTGCGGAGGCCGCGGGCCTCCAGTGCCTCCGCCGCCTTCGGCCCCACGCCCCACAGCGCTCGCACGGGGCGCGGCGCGAGGAAGGCGAGAGTGTCGTGTTCCGCGACCACGAGCATCCCGTCCGGCTTGGCCATGGTCGACGCCATCTTCGCCACATGCTTGGTCGCGGCCACGCCGACGCTGCACGTGATGCCGACCTCCGCGAGGACGCGCTCACGGATCTGGGCCGCGATCCCGGCGGGGCTCCCCCAGAGCCGGCGCACACCCTGTACGTCGAGGAACGCCTCGTCCACCGACAGCGGCTCCACGAGCGGCGTGAACGACTCGAAGATCGCCATCACCTGCCGCGAGACCTCTTGGTACCGGTGGAAGTGCGGCGGGACGATCCGTGCCGTGGGGCACAGTCGGAGAGCCTGCGACACGGGCATGGCCGAACGGACGCCGTAGCGTCGCGCCTCGTAGGAGGCGCTGGAGACCACGGAGCGCCCGTCCGGAGCCCCGATGATCAGCGGCAGTCCGCGGAGACTCGGGTCGTCCAGCACTTCGACGGCCGCATAGAACGCGTCCATGTCGACGTGGAGGATGCGCGTACCGGAGTCGTCGGCATCGGCCGAGGACACCATGCGGCCTCTGCCATCACCGTGTCCCATGAATCCATTGTCCCCTGGGCCTCCGACATGGAGGCCCAGGGGCGAGAATCACTGCGCGGCGCGCTCGAGGATGAGTTCGCGGACGCGGGCGGCGTCGGCCTGGCCCTTCATGGCCTTCATGACCGCACCGATGATGGCACCCGCGGCCTGGACCTTGCCGTCCTGGATCTTGGCCATCACATCGGGCTGGGCGGCGAGAGCCTCATCGATCGCCGCGATGAGCGCACCGTCGTCCGAGACCACGGCGAGACCGCGTGCGTCGACGACCTCCTGCGGCGTGCCCTCACCGGCGATCACGCCCTCCAGCACCTGGCGTGCGAGCTTGTCGGTCAGCGTCCCGGCGTCGACGAGCTGCTGCAGCGCCGCGACGTTCTCCGGGCTGACGAGGTCGACCGCATCCTCCTCCTGCGCATTGGCGAGGCGGGTGATCTCCCCCGTCCACCACTTCCGTGCCGCGGCCGGCGTGGCCCCGGCGGCGATCGTGGCCTCGACGACATCGAGCAGACCGCCGTTGCGCACGTCCTGGAACTCCAGCGGGGTGAAGCCCCACTCGTCCATGAGTCGGCGCCGACGGGCGACGGGCTGCTCGGGCAGGGCGGCGCGCAGCTCCTCGATCAGCTCGCGCGGCGGCTGCACCGGAAGCAGATCCGGCTCGGGGAAATACCGGTAGTCGTCGGCGTCCGACTTCGGACGTCCGGGAGAGGTGGTCCCGGTGTCCTCGTGCCAGTGCCGGGTCTCCTGGATGATGGTGCCGCCGTCGGCGAGGATCTGCGCCTGACGCTGGATCTCGTACCGCACCGCGCGCTCCACGGATCGCATGGAGTTGACGTTCTTCGTCTCCGTGCGCGTGCCGAGCTTCTCCTCACCCCGACGACGGAGCGAGACGTTGGCGTCGCACCGCAGGTTGCCGCGCTCCAGCCGAGCCTCGGAGATGCCGAGTCCGCGGACGATGTCGCGGATCGCGGCGACGTACGCCTTGGCGACCTCGGGAGCCCGGTGATCGGTGCCGAAGATCGTCTTCGTCACGATCTCGACGAGCGGGACGCCGGCGCGGTTGTAGTCGACGAGCGAGTACTCGGCGCCCTGGATCCGGCCGGTCGAGCCGCCCATGTGCGTGAGCTTGCCGGCGTCCTCCTCCATGTGCGCGCGCTCGATCGGGATCGTCACCATGGTGCCGTCCTCGAGCTCCACCTCGACCGACCCCTCGAAGGCGATCGGCTCGTCGTACTGGGAGATCTGGTAGTTCTTGCCGAGGTCCGGGTAGAAGTAGTTCTTCCGGGCGAACCGGCTGGACTCCGCGATCGAGCAGCCGAGCGCGAGGCCGAGGCTGATCGACGAGCGGATGGCCGTCTCGTTGACGACCGGCAGCGCACCGGGCAGTCCCAGGTCGACGGGGGCGATCAGCGTGTTCGGCTCCGCCGCGTGGTACGCCTCGTTCGCGGGGTTGGGAGCGTCGGAGAACATCTTCGTGTTCGTGTTCAGCTCGACGTGCACCTCGAATCCGAGGACCGGCTCGAACAGCTCGAGCGCCTTGTCGAAGTCCATGAGCTTGGCGGCGGCCATCAGCGCGCGCCTCCTTCCAGCTGGGGGGCACGGGACAGCAGCGGCGCGCCCCAGGAGTCCACGAGCAGCGTCTCGAGGGCGGCACCCACCCGGTAGAGGCGGGCGTCCTCCCGCGCGGGAGCGAGGAACTGGATGCCCACGGGCAGCCCGTCGTCATCCGAGAGACCGCTCGGGATCGAGATGCCGGGGACACCGGCGAGGTTCGCCGGGATCGTGGTGATGTCGTTCAGGTACATCTGCAGCGGGTCGTCGATCTTCTCGCCGAGCTTGAAGGCCGTGGTCGGGGCCGACGGCGTGGCGATGACGTCGACATCGGCGAAGGCCGCGGCGAAGTCCTGCTGGATGAGCGTGCGGACCTTCTGCGCGCTGCCGTAGTACGCGTCGTAGTATCCGGCCGACAGAGCGTAGGTGCCGAGGATGATGCGGCGCTTGACCTCGTCGCCGAAACCGGCGTCGCGGGTCGCGGACATCACGTCCTCCACCGTCGGGTTGCCCGCCGGGGTGACCCGGAGGCCGAAGCGGACCGAGTCGAACTTGGCCAGGTTGCTCGAGGCCTCGGCCGGCAGGATCAGATAGTAGGCCGCGACGCCGTACTCGAAGTGCGGTGCACCGATCTCGACGATCTCGGCGCCCTGCGCCTCGAGCAGCGCCAGCGCGCTGCGGAACGAGGCCGCGACGCCCGGCTGGAAACCGCTGTCGGGAAGCTCGCGGATGACGCCGACGCGGAGACCCTTGAGGCCGTCCCCGCGCGCACCCTCGCGTGCAGCCGCCGCGAAGGACGGCCACTGCTCGTCGAGCGACGTGGAGTCCTTCGGGTCGTGGCCGCCGATCGCGTCGTGCAGCAGACCCGCATCGAGCACCGTGCGGGTGACCGGGCCGACCTGGTCGAGGCTCGACGCCAACGCGATGGCACCGTAGCGGCTGACGCCGCCGTAGGTCGGCTTCACGCCGACCGTGCCGGTCACGTGCGCAGGCTGGCGGATCGATCCGCCGGTGTCGGAGCCGAGGGCGAGCGGTGCCTCGAAGGCGGCGACGGCGGCGGCAGAGCCCCCACCCGAGCCGCCGGGGATCCGGTCGAGGTCCCAGGGGTTGCGGGTCGGGCCGTAGGCGGAGTGCTCCGTCGAGGAGCCCATCGCGAACTCATCCATGTTCGTCTTGCCGAGCGCGATGAGGCCGGCAGCTCGGGAGCGGGCCACGACTGTCGCGTCGTACGGCGAGCGGTACCCCTCGAGGATCCGCGAGCCGCTCGTGGTCGGCTGATCCGTCGTGACGAGCACGTCCTTGATCGCGAGCGGGACACCGGCGATCGGCCCGAGGTCCTCCCCCGCGGCGCGACGAGCGTCGATGTCTGCCGCCGCGCCGAGGGCATGCTCGTTGACGTGCAGGAACGCATGGACGTCGTCGTCGACCTGGGCGATGCGGTCGAGGTGCGCCTGCGTGGCCTCGACGCTGGAGACCTCCCGCGTCGCGAGCTTGTCGGCGAGTTCCGCCGCGGTCAGCCGGATGATGTCGCTCACTGCTCTTCTCCCAGGATCGCGGTGACGCGGAACCGGCCGTCGGCCTGGTCCGGGGCGTTCTGCAGCACCTGCTCGTGCGTGAGCGTCTCGCCGACCACGTCGGGACGGAACACGTTGCTCAGCGGGATCGGGTGGCTGGTCGCGGCGACATCGGCGGTCGCGACCTCGGACACCTTGGCGATGTTGTCGACGATGGCGTCGAGCTGGCCCGTGAGCCGCGTCACCTCGTCGTCGTTCAGCTGGATGCGCGCGAGCACGCCGAGATGGCGCACAAGATCAGGGGTGATTTCAGACACGCCCCCAGTCTAGTTGGCGAGCCGCCCGCCGCTCGGCGCGGCGCGGCCCGCCTAAGCTGGGCGCGTGAGCACGTTCCAGCCCCCTCGCCCGTGGATCGCCAGCTACGCCGACGGCGTTCCGGAGGACCTCGCCCCCGTCAGCGGCTCCCTCGTGGACATCGTCGCCGCATCAGCCAGGGACTACCCGGATGCCCCGGCCCTGCAGTTCTTCGGCCGGGAGACCACCTACGCGCAGCTGCAGGAGGCGATCGATCGCGCCGCGGCGGGGCTCCGTGATCTCGGCGTCCGCGCCGGTGACCCGGTCGCCATCGTCCTGCCGAACTGCCCGCAGCACATCATCGCGTTCTACGCCGTGCTGCGGCTCGGTGCGGTCGTGGTCGAGCACAACCCGCTCTACACCCCTCGCGAACTGCGCAAGCAGTTCGAGGACCACGGGGCCAAGCACGCGATCGTCTGGAACAAGGTCGTCGCGACAGTCCAGGAGTTCCCGAGCGACTTGGCCGTCTCGACCCTCGTGTCCGTGGACGTCACGCGCGCGATGCCGGCCCTCACCCGCTTCGCCCTCCGGCTGCCGGTCGCGAAGGCGAGGGAGTCGCGGGCTGCGCTGACCGAGCGCGTCCGCGGCACCGTGCTCTGGGAGTCGGTGCTCGCCGGTGACCCGATCCCCGCCTCGCATCCCCAGCCGGGCACGGACGACCTGGCGATCATCCAGTACACGTCCGGGACCACCGGCACGCCGAAGGGCGCCGCCCTCACGCACCGCAACCTCCTCGCCAACGCCGCACAGTCCCAGGCCTGGGTGCCGTCGATCCAGCGCGGCAAGGGCTGCGTCGTGTACGCCGTGCTGCCCATGTTCCACGCCTACGGACTGACGCTCTGCCTCACCTTCGCGATGTCGATGGGCGCGCGTCTGGTGCTGTTCCCGAAGTTCGACCCGGACCTCGTGCTCGACGTCGTCAAGAAGCATCCGGCGACGTTCCTCCCGCTCGTCCCACCCATCGCCGACCGGCTTCTCGCCGCCGCGAACGCCAAGGGCGTCTCCCTCGAGGGCATCGAGGTCGCGATCTCCGGCGCGATGGCGCTGCCGCACGAGCTCGTCGTCCCGTTCGAGGCCGCCACGCACGGCTACCTCGTCGAGGGCTACGGGCTGAGCGAGTGCTCGCCCGTCCTCATGGCGAACCCGGTCGCCGACAACCGGGTTCCCGGCACCGTAGGACTCCCTCTCCCGGGCACGGAGTGCCGCGTCGTCGATCCGGAGAATCCCACCGAGGACGTCCCGGCCGGTTCCGCCGGCGAACTCATCGTGCGAGGCCCGCAGGTGTTCTCCGGCTACTACGGCAAGCCCGAGGAGACCGAGGCTGTGTTCGTCGATGGCTGGTACCGGACGGGCGACATCGTCACGATCGACGACGGCGGCTTCGTGCGCATCGTCGACCGCATCAAGGAGCTCATCATCACCGGCGGCTTCAACGTCGCCCCGACCGAGGTGGAGAACGCGCTGCGCCAGCATCCGTCGGTCGCCGACGCGGCGGTCGTCGGGCTGCCCAGCGACCACTCGGGCGAAGAGGTCGTCGCGGCCATCGTCGTCGATCCCGGTGCCGACGTCGACGTGGAGGCGATCCGCGAGTATGCGCGCAGCATCCTCACGCCGTACAAGGTGCCGCGCCGCGTGTTCATCGTCGAGGAGCTGCCGAAGTCGCTGATCGGCAAGGTGCTGCGCCGGCAGGTGAAGGAGAAGCTGCTCGCACTCACCGCGGGCGGCTGAACGGGGCCGCACAGGTACCGGGTGGGCGGGCGCGCTACCCTTGGGAAGTGACCCCTGAAGAAGTGACCCCCGCCGACGCCCCCGACGAGTCCCCTGCAACCCCCGGATTCGAGGACCTCGGCATCACTGGGCCGGTCCTCAAGGCCATCAAGGATCTCGGCTACGAGACCCCGTCGCCCATCCAGGCCGCGACCATCCCCACCCTCCTCGCCGGCCGCGATGTCGTCGGCATGGCGCAGACCGGAACCGGCAAGACCGCCGCCTTCGCCCTGCCCGTGCTGGAGCGGCTCGACGTCGCGCAGAAGACGCCGCAGGCCCTCGTCCTCGCACCGACCCGTGAGCTCGCGCTGCAGGTCTGCGAGGCGTTCGAGTCCTACGCCTCCCGCATGAAGGGCGTGCACGTGCTGCCCGTCTACGGCGGTCAGGGATACGGTGTGCAGCTGTCCGCCCTCCGCCGCGGCGTGCACGTCGTGGTCGGCACCCCCGGCCGCATCATGGACCACCTGGCCAAGGGCACCCTCGACCTCTCCGAGCTCCAGTACCTCGTGCTGGACGAGGCCGACGAGATGCTGAAGATGGGCTTCGCGGAGGACGTGGAGCAGATCCTCGCTCAGACGCCGGAGGAGAAGCAGGTCGCCCTTTTCTCGGCCACGATGCCTGCGCAGATCCGCCGCCTCGCGCAGCAGTACCTCCGCGACCCGGAGGAGATCACGGTCAAGTCCAAGACCGCGACCAACACGAACATCACCCAGCGCTACCTCGTCGTCTCGTATGCGCAGAAGGTGGACGCGCTGACCCGCATCCTCGAGGTGGAGAACTTCGACGGGATGATCGTCTTCGTCCGCACGAAGAACGAGACCGAGACCCTGGCCGAGAAGCTCCGCGCCCGCGGGTACTCCGCCGCCGCGATCAACGGTGACGTGCCGCAGGTGCAGCGCGAGCGGAGCGTCAACCAGCTCAAGGACGGCAAGCTCGACATCCTCGTCGCCACGGACGTCGCCGCCCGCGGCCTCGACGTCGAGCGCATCAGCCACGTCGTCAACTTCGACATCCCCACCGACACCGAGTCGTACGTGCACCGCATCGGACGGACCGGACGGGCCGGAAGGACGGGCGACGCGATCAGCTTCATCACCCCGCGCGAGCGCTACCTGCTCAAGCACATCGAGAAGGCGACGCGTCAGCAGCCCACGCAGATGCAGCTGCCGAGCACCGAGGACGTGAACACGACGCGGCTCGCCCGCTTCGACGACGCCATCACGACCGCACTGTCGGAGACGTCGCGCATCGACGCGTTCCGCGACATCATCGCCCACTACGTCCGGCACCACGACGTGCCGGAGGGCGACGTCGCGGCCGCTCTCGCCGTGGTCGCCCAGGGCTCCACGCCGCTGCTCCTCGACCCCGCAGACGACGCCCTGTCGCAGGCGGTCGCCGCCGACAACCGTCCTCCGCGCGAGCGGCAGACGCGGGAGCCGCGGGAGCCCCGGGAGCGTCGCGGGCGCGGCGACTACACCCCCTACCGGATCGAGGTGGGACGGCGGCACCGCGTCGAACCGCGGCAGATCGTCGGCGCGCTGGCGAACGAAGGCGGCCTGGGACGCGACGACTTCGGCGCGATCAACATCCGTCCCGACTTCTCGATCGTCGAGCTCCCGGCGAACCTCGACTCCGCCGTCCTCGACAAGCTCCGCGACACGCGCATCTCGGGACGCCTGATCGAGATCGCCCCCGACCGTGGGCCCGGGGCGCGCCGCGGGTCGTCCTCGCGCGACGGCGACGGCCGTGGCCGACCGCCCCGCTACGACCGGACCGATCGGCGCGACCGCCACGATCGCCCGGCGCCCCGCGACCGCGAGGAGAAGCCCTTCCGTAAGCCCCGCCACAAGGCTTGAGCGGACCGACAATGCGCATCGACCGCGCCGGCAGGGAGGATCTGGCCGCGCTCGCCCAGCTCAAGTGGGAGGACGTGCCCGCGGACCTGACGGCCGGTCGGTCGCTCGACGCCTTCACCGCCGAGCTGGGCGACTGGTGGCGGGCCCACGACCGCACCCACGTGGCCTTCGTCGCGCGTGGCGATGACGACGACCGCATCGTCGGCGCGGCGTGGGTCGCCCTCGTGCCTCGCGTGCCGCGGCCGGGTGCTCCGCACCGCCTCTCCGCGGACATCCAGAGCGTCTTCGTCCTTCCCGAGCATCGGGGACGAGGAGCGGGGCGCGGTCTCATCGCCGCGGCCTGCGCTCACGCAGTCTCCGTGGGCGCCGAACGGATCACCGTGCACTCGAGCGAAGCAGCCGTCGGGCTCTATCAGGAGCTGGGGTTCGCGGACTCCCCACGGCTGCGGCAGTTCCTCGCTCCCACCACGGCGGCGCCGGAGAGCGCCTGATCCTCAGTCCAGCGCCGCAGGCCCCTCGGTGACCAGGACGTGGAACTGCGCGGCGTCGAGGATGCGGACACCGAGCTCCTCCGCCTTCGCAAGCTTGGAGCCGGCTCCCGGCCCCGCGGCCACGAAGTCCGTCTTCTTCGACACGCTCGAGGCCGCCTTTCCGCCGGCCTTGATGATCGCCTCCTGCGCCCCCTCGCGGGTGTACCCGTCGAGAGAGCCCGTGGCCACCACGGTGAGTCCCTCCAGCACTCCCCCGGCCGCGACCGCCGCTCCCGGTCCCGGGTGGCCCGGTGTCGCCCACTGCACGCCCGCCTCCGCCCACTGCTGGACGATCTCCTGGTGCCAGTCGACCTCGAACCAGGCGCGCAGGGAGTCGGCGATGATGCCGCCCACGCCCTCGACCGCCGCCAGCTCCTCGCGCGACGCGGCACGGATCGCATCCAGCGACCCGAACCACTGCGCGAGCGCCCGCGCGGCGACCGGTCCGACATGCCGGATGTTGAGCGCGACGAGGAGCCGCCAGAGGTCTTTGGTCTTCGCCTTCTCCAGCTCCGCCAGCAGGGTCAGCGCCTGGGAAGACGGCTGCGGACCCTCCAGACCCGACTTCTTCTCGGCCGCGGTCGGGTTCCGTCGGAACGGCGCGCGGGTCTTCACGAGGCCGTCCTCGTCCTCGCGCGGCAGACCCGTCTCCGCATCGCGCACGACGACCTCGATCGGCACGAGCTGCTCCAGGGTCAGGGCGAACAGCCCCGCTTCCGTGATCAGGGGAGGCTCCGCCGGGGACGTGGGCTGGGTCAGGGCCGCCGCCGTCACCTCGCCCAGCGCCTCGACATCGAGGGCTCCCCGCGAGCCGATGTGCTCGACGCGTCCGCGCACCTGGGCGGGGCACGAGCGGGCGTTCGGGCACCGGAGATCGATGTCCCCCTCCTTCATGGCGCGCAGCGGCGTGCCGCACTCGGGGCAATCGACGGGCATGACGAACTCCCGCTCGGTCCCGTCCCGCTTCTCGACCACGGGGCCGAGCACCTCGGGGATCACGTCGCCTGCCTTGCGCAGCACCACGGTGTCGCCGATGAGGACGCCCTTGGCCTTGACCACGTCCTTGTTGTGGAGCGTCGCCTGACGGACCACGGATCCGGCGACGTGCGCCGGCGCCATCACCGCGAAGGGCGTCGCACGACCGGTGCGACCGACGGAGACGACGATGTCGAGGAGCTTCGTCTGCACCTCCTCCGGCGGATACTTGTACGCGATCGCCCAGCGGGGCGCCCGACTCGTCGCTCCCAGCTCGTCATGCAGGTCGAGCTCGTCGACCTTGACCACGATGCCGTCGAGCTCATGCTCGATGTCGTGCCGATGCTCGCCGTAGTACTCGACGAAGGTGACGACGTCGTCGATGCTCCGGCACACCTTCGTGTGCGGGCTGGTCGGCAGGCCCCAGGCCGATAGCAGCTCGTACACCTGGCTCTGGGCCGCGACCGGCGGGTTCGTCCAGGCACCGATGCCGTGCACGTACAGCGCGAGCGACTCGATGCGCAGCAGCCCCGCTTCCAGCTCCAAGCCGTCCTTCTTGTCGATCTGCTGCCGCAGGCCGCCACTGGCCGCGTTGCGGGGATTCGCGAAGGCTGGGAAACGCCGTGCCGCCGCGGTGCGCGCCTTCTCCTCGTCGAACGGCTTCTTCGCGCCACCCCTGGCCTCCCAGCGCGCGAGGGCGTCCGCATACGCGCGGTCTCGGAACGCCGCCTGCGCCGCGTTCAGCCGCTCGAACGCGGCGACCGGGATGAAGACCTCTCCGCGGACCTCGACGATCGGCGGGTGCCCCTCCCCGGCGAGCCGTTCGGGGATCTCCGGGAGCCGGAGCGCGTTCTCGGTGACGATCTCGCCCACCCGGCCGTCGCCACGGGTCGCGGCCGATGTCAGCACGCCGTTCTCATACCGCAGGTTGATCGCGAGGCCGTCGATCTTCAGTTCGGTCAACCAGTCGACGTCCCGCCCGGCGGCGGCCCGCGTCTTCTGCGCCCATTCGCGCAGCTCCTCGATGGAGAAGACGTTGTCGAGGCTGAGCATCCGCTCGGCGTGCTCGATCGTCGCGAGCCCGGTCGCCTCCGCGGCGCCGACCATCTGCGTCGGCGAGTCCTGCCCCTGCAACTCGGGGTGCAGGCGCTCGAGCTCTTCCAGGCGCCGCATCCAGCCGTCGTACGTGGCATCGTCGACGAGTGAGGTATCGCGGCCGTAGTACGCGTCCTTCGCCTCGAGGATGCGGGTGGTCAGCTCCTCGGCCTCGCGGCGGGCGTCTTCCAGTGAGATGTTCTCCGGCACTCCGTCAGTCTAGGAGCGGCGACCGACATCCGCCCGGATCAGACGCCGACCGGGACCGCGGAGACGGTGGAATCGATGGTGAACTGCCCGAGCACGCGCGTGCCGATGTACAGCACGGCGGTCTGCCCGGGGGCGACACCGTCAAGCGGAGAATCGGGCACGACGCGGACGCCCTCCGTCGTGACGGTGGCGGTGGCGGGTACCGGCTCGGCATGCGCACGGATCTGCACGTCGCACGCGAACACCGACGCGGTCGGCGCGGCGCCGGCCCAGCTGAGCCGCTCCCCCGCGATCTCGGCGATCGCCAGAGCCTCCTTCGGGCCGACGACCACCGTGTTCGACACGGGGCGCACCTCGAGCACGAAGCGCGGCTTGCCGTCCGCCGCCGGGACGCCGAGCTTGAGTCCGCGCCGCTGACCGACCGTGAAGGCGTGGGCGCCCTCGTGCGCACCGACGACGGCACCGGTGCGGTCGACGATCTCGCCGGTGGCCGTGCCGACCTTCTCGGCCAGCCAGCCCCGGGTGTCGCCGTCCGGGATGAAGCAGATGTCGTGGCTGTCCGGCTTCTGGGCGACGCTGAGACCGCGCTGCTCGGCCTCCGCCCGCACGAGCGCCTTCGACGGCGTGGTGCCCAGCGGGAAATAGGTGTGCGCGAGCTGATCGGCCGTGAGGACGCCGAGCACGTACGACTGGTCCTTCGCGTTGTCCGAGGCGCGGTGCAGTTCGAGCCCGTCCGGGCCATCGAGGAGGGTCGCGTAGTGCCCGGTGCAGACGGCGTCGAAGCCGAGCTCCAGAGCTCGCTCCAGCAGGGCGGCGAACTTGATCTTCTCGTTGCACCGCATGCACGGGTTCGGGGTGCGGCCGGCGCGGTACTCCGCGACGAAGTCGTCGATCACGTCATCGCGGAAGCGCTCGGAGAAGTCCCACACGTAGAAGGGGATCCCCAGGAGGTCGGCGGCCCGGCGCGCGTCGAGGGCGTCCTCGATCGTGCAGCAGCCCCGGCTCCCTGTGCGCAGCGTCCCCCCGGCGCGGGAGAGCGCCAGGTGCACGCCGACGACGTCGTGCCCCGCCTCGACGGCACGCGCGGCCGCGACGGCGGAGTCCACACCACCGCTCATGGCCGCAAGGATTCGCATGGGTCCAGTCTACGAGCGCCTGGCTGCGCGGGACCCGGATGCGCGCGCGTAGGCCTCGCCGATCGCGGCGAGCACCGCATCCACATCCTCGGTAGTGGAGGTGCGCCCCAGGGAGAAACGCAGCACGCTCCGGGCGTCCGTCTCGCTGCGCCCCATCGCCATCACGACGTGTGAGGGCTCGGCGACCCCCGCCTGACAGGCGGAACCCGTCGAGGCGGACACCCCGGCGACGTCCAGCAGGAACAACAGACTCTCCCCCACCGCGCCGGGGAAGAGCAGATGAGCCGTGCCGGGGAGGCGGTGATCGGGGTCGCCGAGGAGCTCGGCCGCCGGCACCCGCGCACGGATGCCCTCGACCAGGCGGTCACGCAGGTCGCCCACCCGGACGCCCTCGGCGGCCCGCTCACGCTCGGCGAGTTCGAGCGCTGTCGCCAGCGCCGCCGCTCCCGGCACGTCCTGGGTGCCCGCGCGCAGACCCCGCTGCTGGCCGCCACCCCTCAGAAGTGGTGTCAGCCGGGCCGACCGCGCCACCACCAGCGCCCCGACGCCGACCGGCGCTCCGACCTTGTGTCCGGCGATGCTGAGCGCCACGAGGCCCACGCCGTCGTCCGCATGGCCGCGGAGATCCCGGAAGGACAGCGGCAGGTGTCCGAGCGCGGCGACCGCGTCGAGGTGCAGCGGGACTTCGGCGTGCGCGGCCGCAGCAGCGACGGCGGACGCGTCGTTGATGGTTCCGGTCTCGTTGTTCGCTACGAGCGCCGTCGCGAGTGCTGCCCCGGGAAGGGCCGCTGCGAAGCGGCCCTCGTCGATCCGCGCCTGCGGAGACAGCGGAACCGCGCGCACCTCGGCGCCATCCGCCACCAGGGCTGCGACCGTGTCCATCGTCGCGTGATGCTCGCCGTCCGGCACCACGACAGCGGTCGTCTCCGGACGACGCGAGTGCCACAGTCCCTGGAGGGCGAGGTTGATCGACTCGGTACCGCCGGAGGTCAGCACCACTTCGATCGGGTCGGCCCCGAGGACCGCCGCCACGCGCTCCCGCGACTCCTCCAGCACCCGGCGCGCGTCCTGCCCGGCGCCGTGCGTCGACGAGGCGTTGCCGACGACGACCGATGCCTCCAGCCACGCGTCCCTGGCCTCCGGGCGCAGCGGGGTGGTCGCCGCGTGGTCGAGATAGTGCCGCATGCTTCGATTCTCCCCGATCCGTGCCCCGAACGGTCCGTCTGCGCGTGAGACCGGGTGCGTCCTGTCATGAGACTGAAATGCAACACGTTTAGGGTGTATCCATGTCTTCGTCCCTCGACTCCGTCGTGCCCGGTGGGGCGATCCTCGACAACCTCGGCGTCCGGCTGCACGACGGCATCGGCACGCTGCGGGTCTGGTCGCAGAACGCCTCCGCCGTCGAGCTCGTCGTCTTCGACGCGACGGACCTCGACTGGGTCGTCGACCAGGCCCCGCTCGAACGGCGGCCCGGGGGCGTCTGGGAGGTCACGACGCCGTTGCTGCAGCCCGGAGTCCGCTACGCGCTCCGCGTCGAGGGCCCGCACGGGCCCGGCAACACGTTCAACCCGGAGACGCTGCTTCTCGACCCGTATGCGCGGGGCCTCGCCCAGGGACACGGCTACCAGGAGTGGCGGGCCGTGGTCATCGAGGACGGCTTCGACTGGGGCGATTCGACGAAACCGCGCGTCCCGACGGACCGCACCGTCATCTACGAGGGCCACCTGAAGGGACTGACCAAGCGGCACCCCGACATCCCGCCCGCGCTGCACGGCACCTACGCGGGGCTCGCGCATCCGGCCATGATCGAGCACCTCCACACCCTCGGGGTGACGTCGGTGGAGCTGCTCCCCGTCCACGCCTTCGTCCCGGAACCGCGACTGCTGGAGCGGGGGCTGACGAACTACTGGGGCTACAACACGCTCAACTTCTTCACCCCGCACGCCGCCTACGCGACGGAGGACGCCCGGAAGCGGGGACCAGAGGCGATCATCGCCGAGTTCAAGGGCATGGTCAGGCTGCTGCACGAGGCCGGCCTCGAGGTGATCCTCGACGTGGTCTACAACCACACGTCGGAGGAGGGGATCGGCGGACCGCGCTCCAGCCTCCGCGGGATCGACAACGCCCGGTACTACCGGCAGGACGACGCGGGCGTGTACGTCGACACCACCGGATGCGGCAACACCCTTAACACCGCGACCGATGCCGGAGCCCGGCTGGTGCTGGACTCGCTCCGGTACTGGGCGGAGGAGATGCAGATCGACGGGTTCCGCTTCGACCTGGCGACGGCGATCGCCCGCGACGGCGCACACACCTATACCCCAGACCATCCGCTTCTGCAGGCGATCGCCGCCGATCCCGTCCTCGCGGAGACCAAGCTCATCGCGGAACCCTGGGACGTCGGTCTGGGGGGCTGGCAGACGGGCAACTTCCCCGCGGGGTGGCACGAGTGGAACGACCGGTACCGCGACCGGGTGCGCAACTTCTGGCTCAGCGACATCGACTACGCGCGGCGGGCCTCGGCACCGGTCGGGATCGGGGGCTTCGCCACCCGCCTCGCCGGATCGTCGAACACCTTTAGCGAGGAGCGCGGACCCCTCGCGAGCATCAACTTCGTCACGGCGCACGACGGGTTCACGCTGCACGACCTCGTCTCGTACGACGTCAAGCACAATGAGGCCAACGGCGAGCACAACCGCGACGGCGCCGACCTCAACCGATCCTTCAATCACCGCGTGGAGGGCCCCACGGACGATCCAGCGATCCTCGCCGCCCGGCGGAAGGCCATGCGCAACCTGCTCGGCACCCTGCTGCTCTCGGCCGGCATCCCGATGCTCACCGCCGGGGACGAGGTGGGCCGCAGCCAGCGCGGCAACAACAACGCCTACGCACAGGACTCGCCGCTGTCGTGGCTGTCCTGGGAGTTCGAGCCCTGGCAGGAAGACCTCCGGGCGCACGTCGCGCGCCTGGTGCGGCTGCGTCAGGAGAACCCGGCGCTGCGTCCGAGCCGGTACGCGCGCCTGGGCGAGCACATCCCGAACGCGTCGGTCATGGACTGGTACGACCAGGACGGCGCGACGATGGAACCGAACCAGTGGACGGATCCCGGCAACCGCACCCTGCAGTACGTCGCCGCGTCCACGCCGGACAAGGAACCCGCCAACCGCATCCTGCTGATCGTGCACGGGACGGAGGCGCCGATCGACGTGCGGCTGCCGGAGGAGATCGATGACGCCACGCGCTTCGTCTCCCTCTGGTCGAGCGCCGACGAGCGCCCGTCGGAGGTGGAGGACACGTTCGCGCCGGGCGATGTCCTGCCGATCCCCGGCACGTCCATGCGCCTGTTCCGGGTCGAGTGATAGCACGGTTCGGCGCCGGGGTCGAGCGGTAGGTTCCGACAGGCCCGAGCGGTAGATTCGGCATGTGACTGCACGTGCTGGAACCCGACCCACGGCTCTCCGGAGCCCCGTTCAGATCCCGACGCGCGCCGCCGACGCGGATCTCCCCGGAGCCCTGCGGACGACCCGGATCCCCTTGCTCGACGGTACCCCTGCGGTCCCCGGCGGGTTCCCGGCCAAGGCCTTCGCAGGCGAGGTCGTCCCCTTCCGCGTCGTGGCCTTCCGAGAAGGGCACGATCTCATCGGCGTGCACGTGCGACTGACGTCTCCGACCGGCGAGGAGAGCCTGCACCGGCTGACCGCCCTCGCGGACGGCACCGATCGCTGGGAAGCCGCGATCGCGCTCGACGCGGAGGGCGTCTGGCGGTACCGCTTCGAGGGATTCTCGGACGACTTCGCCACTTGGGCTCATGCTGCGCACCTCAAGATCGCCGCGGGAGTCGATGTCGAGGTGATGGCCGCCCTGGGCGCCGAGCTCCTGCAGCGCGCCGCCGCAGAGAAGGACCGCCCCGCGGCTCAGCGCACGCGGCTGCGCGCCCGAGCCGAGGAGCTCCGGAGAGGTGACGCCGCCACGACCGCTGCGTCGGCGGTCGACCCTGAACTCGCGGCGATCTTCCGCGACCGTCCCGTCACGACCCTGCGCTCCGCCTCCACGGAGCAGCTCCTCCGCGTCGAGCGCACCCGCGCGGGCGTCGGCTCCTGGTATGAGTTTTTCCCCCGCTCCGAGGGTGCCCGTCGCCTCACGGACGGCACGGTGCGCAGCGGCACGTTCCGCACCGCCGCGAAGCGCCTGCCCGAGGTCGCCCGGATGGGATTCGAGGTGATCTACCTCGTCCCGGTCCACCCCATCGGCACCACCAACCGCAAGGGTCGCAACAACACCCTCGTCGCCGAACCGGGCGATCCGGGCTCGCCATACGCGATCGGAGCGGCGGAGGGCGGACACGACGCGATCCATCCCGACCTCGGAACCCCGCAGGACTTCCGCGCCTTCGTGCGCGCCGCCCGGAAGGAAGGGCTGGAGGTCGCCCTCGATCTCGCCCTGCAGGCCTCCCCCGACCACCCGTGGGTCCGCGACCACCCGGAGTGGTTCACGACCCTGCCGGACGGGAGCATCGCCTACGCGGAGAACCCGCCCAAGAAGTACCAGGACATCTACCCGCTGAACTTCGACAACGATCCGGAAGGCATCGCGGCCGAGATGCTCCGGATCGTCCGGCACTGGGTGGGCGAGGGCGTCCGGATCTTCCGCGTGGACAACCCGCACACCAAGCCGCTGCAGTTCTGGGAGTGGCTGATCGCGACGGTCAATGAGACGGATCCTGACGTCATCTTCCTCGCCGAGGCGTTCACCCGACCCGCCGTGATGCGTGCGTTGGCCGCGGTGGGCTTCCAGCAGAGCTACAGCTACTTCACCTGGCGCAACACCAAGCCCGAGCTGGAGGAGTTCCTCACCTCGATCTCCCACGAGACGGCCGACTACATGCGTCCGAACCTCTTCGTGAACACGCACGACATCCTCACCGAGTACCTCCAGTTCGGCGGTCGCGCGGCGTATCGCATCCGTGCCTGCATCGCCGCGATGGCCGGGCCCGTGTACGGCGTCTACGCCGGCTACGAGCTCATCGAGAACGTGGCCCGCCCAGGTTCCGAGGAGAACATCGACAACGAGAAGTACGAGTACAAGTTCCGGGACTGGGCGGGGGCCGAGGAACGCGGGGAGTCCCTGGCTCCGCTGCTCCGGCGACTGAACGAGATCCGTGCGGCACATCCGGCGCTGCGGCAGCTCCGCAACCTCGAACTGCACTGGAGCGACGACGACGCCGTCCTCGTGTTCAGCAAGCACCTCGACGCTGCCTTCACCGGCACCGGCAGGCCGGACACCCTCATCGTCGTGGCGAACGTCGACCCGCACTCGGTGCGCGAGACCACCGTCCACCTCGACACCACGCGTTGGGGCATCCCGCTCGGCGAGACCTTCGAGGTGGAGGATCTCCTGACCGGCAGTGTCTGGACCTGGAGCGACCACAACTACGTCCGGCTCGACGCCTTCGACGAGCCCGTCCACATCCTGAAGGTGAGGGAGCGCGCATGAGCCGCATCGAGGACACCGCCGACGCCGAGTGGGAAGCGGTCGCTGCCGCTCAGCATCACGACCCGCACTCCGTGCTCGGGGCGCACCCCGCCAAGGACGCTGCCGGCCGTACGGTCACCGCCGTCCGCGCCCGCCGGCCGCTCGCCGAGACCGTCGAGGCCGTGTTCGGCGACGGGAGCAGGCTCGCCCTGTCCCACGTCGCGCACGGCGTCTGGGAGGGCACGCACCCCGGACCGCCCCTCCCGTATCGCATCGCGACGCGCTACCGCGGCGAGGAGGAGACGGTCTCCGGTGACCCGTACCGGCATGCCCCGACGCTGGGCGATCTCGACCTGCACCTCATCGCCGAGGGCCGGCACGAGCGGCTCTGGGAGGCGCTGGGTGCCCATCCCCGCACCCAGGGCGACGAGCACGGCGTCTCCTTCGCGGTATGGGCTCCCGATGCATCGGCCGTCCGGGTTGTGGGCGACCACAACGGTTGGAACGGCGAGAGCCACGCCATGCGCTCGCTCGGGGCCAGCGGCGTCTGGGAGCTCTTCATCCCTGACCTCCCCGTCGGCACCCGGTACAAGTACCAGATCTGTACGCGGAGCGGCGCCTGGATCCTCAAAGCGGACCCGATGGCTCTGGCGGCACAGGTACCCCCGGAGACCGCGTCTGTCGTCACCGCGTCGTCCTACGTCTGGGCGGACGGCGCGTGGATGACCCGACGTGCCGCGACCCATGCCGTCGCGCAGCCGCTGTCCGTGTACGAGGTGCACGTCGGCTCCTGGCGCGGGGGCCTGGGGTACCGCGAGCTGGCCGATCCGCTGATCGCGCACGTGCAGGAGACGGGCTTCACGCACGTCGAGTTCATGCCGCTCGCCGAGCATCCGTTCGGCGGATCGTGGGGCTATCAGGTCAGCGGCTACTACGCGCCGACGAGCCGGTACGGCTCCCCCGACGACCTGCGGTACCTCATCGACCGCCTGCACCAGGCCGGCATTGGCGTGATCATGGACTGGGTCCCCGGGCACTTTCCCAAGGACGCCTTCGCCCTGGCGCGCTTCGACGGCCAGCCTCTGTACGAGCACCCCGACCCTCGCCGTGGCGAGCATCAGGACTGGGGCACGCTCATCTTCGACTACGGCCGGCCCGAGGTCCGCGGCTTCCTCGTCGCGAACGCACTGTACTGGCTCGAGGAGTTCCACGTCGACGGCCTCCGGGTCGATGCCGTGGCGTCGATGCTCTACCTCGACTACTCGCGCCGCGAGGGCGAGTGGGAGCCGAACATCCACGGCGGACGCGAGAATCTGGAGGCGATCCGCTTCCTTCAAGAGGTCAACGCCACGGCCTACCGGCTCCACCCCGGGATCCTCATGATCGCCGAGGAGTCCACGAGCTTCCCCGGCGTCACAGCGCCGACGGATCATGTCGGACTCGGGTTCGGGTTCAAGTGGAACATGGGGTGGATGAACGACTCGCTGCAGTACATCGGCAGAGACCCGATGTACCGAGCGCACCACGAGGGCGAGATGACGTTCTCGTTCGTCTACGCATTCGGCGAGAACTACGTGCTGCCGATCAGCCACGACGAGGTCGTGCACGGCAAGGGCAGCTTGCTGTCGAAGATGCCGGGCGACCACTGGCACAAGCTCGCGAACGTCCGCGCCTACCTCGCCTACATGTGGGGACACCCGGGCAAGAAGCTGCTGTTCATGGGACAGGAGTTCGGACAGCTCGCGGAGTGGTCCGAAGGGCGTGAACTGGACTGGTGGCTCCGCGAGCAGCCCTCCCACGCCCAGCTGCAGGACTTCGTCGCCGCGATGAACGGGGTGTACCGGGCGCAGGCGCCGCTCTGGGAGCGCGACAGCGACGGCTCGGGGTTCACGCGCCTCGGGGCCCCCAGCTGGGACCCGTCCGTGATCGCCTTCGAACGGCGGGACGCGCACGGCGGCCGTCTCGTCGTCGTCAGCAACTTCGCCGGCGTGGAGCGCACCGGGTATCGTCTCGGGCTCCCGCGCGAAGGCGTCTGGCAGGAGATCCTCAACTCCGACGCCGCCGTCTACGGCGGACGCGGTTCCGGCAACCTCGGGATGGTGATCGCGGAGCTCGGGGACGGAGGCGCTCCGACGGCCTCGATCACGCTGCCCGCGCTGTCCACGCTCTGGCTCCGTCATCAGCCGGAGCCGCACGTCCCCACCGTGAACAACGGCTGACGAGCGACCGGAACGATCGATCTGCGCGCGTGAGTCCGCGCAGATCGATCAGAACAGCAGCGAGGAGAGTCGGTTGCGAGCCGCGATCACGCGCGGATCGCTCGCGCCGATGAGGCCGAAGAGCTCGACGAGACGCTCACGCACGGGAGTGCGCTGGTCGGACGGCAGCTGCGCGAACAGGTCCAGGAGCCGGCCGAAGGCGTCGTCCACATGCCCGCCGGCGAGGTCGAGGTCCGCGACGTCGAACTGGGCCTGCACGTCCAGCGGAGCCGCGGCGGCCTCGGCCCGAGCCGTCTGCAGGTCGAGTCCCTGCACACGGTCCAGCAGGCGGACCTGGCCCAGGCCGGCGATGGCGTCTTCGTCACGCGGGTTCTCCGCGAGCGCCTTCTCATAGGCGGAGATGGCCGCGCGGTAGTCACCGCGCTCGATAGCGGAGAACGCCTCCGCGTGCAGTGGCGGCAGCTCGGGCTCGGCGGGAGGTTCAGCCTCCCCTGCCTCGGCGTCGCCGACCGGGAGCATCCCCGCGACGCCGTTCTGCGCGGCCACCTGCAGCAGCTGCGCGAAGACCTCACGCACCTGCTGCTCGGGGACGGCGCCCGTGAACATCGGCACCGGCTGGCCTGCGATGAGGGCGACGACCATCGGGATCGACTGCGCGCGGAAGCTCTGCGCGAGCTGCGGATTCGCATCGACGTCGACCTTGGCCAGGAGCACACGACCGCCGAGCTCCCTGGTCACCTTCTCGATGATCGGGCTCAGCTGCTTGCACGGCCCGCACCACTCGGCCCAGAGATCGACGACCACGGGGACGGTGCGGGACAGCTCGAGCACCTGGCCGAAGTTCTCGTCTGTCGCATCCATCACGACATCGGCCACCGGGGAACTCGAGGGGGCAGCCGTACCGCTCGCCGGCGCGGACGGACGGTTGCGCAGGCTGGACAGATCGACGGCACCACGCAGGGCCGCGGGAGACATCTCACTCACTTGATCACCTTCACGGACACGAGATCCTGACGAGAGGCCAGGAGACGGATCGGTTCGCTCGACCCCTGGGACGGGACGGCGAAGAACAGCTGGAACTCATAGGTGGTCTGGGCGCCCTTCGCGGACTCATTGGCCCCGGTGAGCGCCTTGGCCTCCTTGTTGTCACCGAAACGGATGACGACGTCGGAGGACGTGGGGGTGATCGTCTCGACGTCGAGGACGGAGACCGCGACGATGGCGCCGCTGTCCAGCGTCGTCATCGAGACCGGTTCCGCCGTCGTCGGCTTCATGTCGAACGCCGCCTTGGACGTTTTCGCGGCGCCGGCATCAGCGAGTCCCTGCACCAGGTTCTGCCTGCTGTCCCTGATCGACGTGGCAAGATTGAGCGCCAAGTCGTCGAACTGCCCGTACGAGGCACTCTTCTCGCCCTTGTCGACGACATCGGCGAACGCCGCCGCGACCTCGTTCGGCGGCACGGACAGGAAGGCCGAGTCTGCCGGGACCAGCGAGGTCCCGAGCCAGCTCGCGGCCACCTCAGGGAACACCGCATCCGCCGACATCTCCGCCATGGTGGTCACCTTGTAGTTGGACCAGGGGTCGGCCTGCGTCATGGTGAGCACCACCGGCGGCACGGTGTCGTCACCCGTGCTCTTCGAGAGCATGAGGACGGTGCGCGGCCAGCGGTCCGTCGCCTCGGGGAGCACAACTTCGACGTCGTCGGTGGGGATCGCGGCGGGCGCGGCACGATCCGGGAGCTTGGCGCGCAGGGCGTAGTCGGTGGTCCTCGTCGTCAGCGGAGCGCCGTCGAGACGGGTCGCCGCGAGGTCGAGGTCCTTCGCCTCGTCGGCCTGCACCAGAGTCTCGGAGACCTCGCGGAGGATCCGCTCGGCCTGTGTCTCGGTGACCGCCGGCGGCTTCTGGTTCTCGGGGGCGATCACGGTCGGCGTCGGAGACGGCGATGCGGAGGCGTCCCCGAACTCCGGCCAGGAGTCGGCTGTGCAGCCCGAGGCCAGCAGCGCGGTCAGACCGATGGCGGGGAGGGCGAGCAGGCGCCGACGACGCCTCGGGCGCTCGGCTCGCATCGTGCTCTTCCCGTCCTGCTCCTTCTCGTCGACGATCTCCGCGTCCTCCACGTCGTCCTTCCCCGCCGGTGTCGGCGACTGCGCCTCGTCCGCTGCCTCCAGGGCATCCCGTTCGGACGGCGGAAGGGCCGCCACGTCGATCGGCTGCGTCGAGGGAAGCGGTCCCGGACCCTTCCGGCGCGGACCCCGACCACGGCGCTGGTGGCGGATCGCGAGCACGTAGAGGACAAGCCCCACGAGGAGCACGAGGCCGCCGGCCGCCATGAGCGGTCCCGCCAACGGCGTCCGGGTGTCCAGCGGCCAGGAGACGACGATGTCGTCCGGCGCGTCCTTGGTGCCGTCGTAGGCGATCAGCACGCTGGTCCCTTCCGGGAGCTGCATGTTGTCGGTGGAAAGGAAGTTCTCATCGGTGAAGGAGTCGAGCCACAGATCGGAGCCGGCGGGGTTGCGACCCGCGGGTGCATCGGCGTCGGCTTCCGGCGACGCAGTCGCCGTGGCCTCGGGCGCCGGTGTCTCGGTCGACCCCTCGTCGTCCGCGGGGGCGACGTGGTCGACGACGAGTTCGTCGTCGTCCCCGACGGTCACATGGTTGTACTCCGAGTCGGAGAGCCAGGCCTCCATGTCGGCCGTGCGTCCGTAGCTGGTGAAGATCTCGCCCTCGCCGCGGATGAGCAGCTTCTGCGCGCCGGCGTTGATCCGCAGGACATCGCCGTCCAGGAGCACGAAGGGCGCAGGCTCCTCGATGTCGACGCGGGCTTCCTCAGACGAAGGGCCGACGAAGATGGTGCGTTGGGCGATCCCCGCACCGATCAGCACGGCAGCCAGCACGAAGGCCACCACGGCCCATACGAAACGCACGAATAGTCTCCTCACGCATCGCGGCTTCCCGCCCGCGACGCCATACTCGACATTTCAGACTAGCGAAGTCACCTGTGTGTTGACCACGAGGGCTCTCCCTCCTCCGTCGCGCGGCACGTCGGCGGCGCGTGGAGCCGCGGCATGGGTAGCCTTGCTGCAGCCGTACCGAGGAGCCCGCATGAAGATCCACAACCCGTTCCGCACCGCCCTCGTGGCGACACTGGGCGTGGGCCTCGGGATCGTCCTGATCAGCAGCGTGCAGACGCTGTCGACCGTGCTGCTGTACATCGGCACCGCGCTCTTCCTCAGCCTCGGACTCGATCCCCTGGTCACGTTCCTCGAGCGTCGACGCCTGCCCCGTTGGCTCGCGGTCCTCGTGACGATCGTCGCCGTGCTGGCCGTCTTCGTCGGGATCATCCTCATCGTGCTGCCGGTGCTGGTCGACCAGATCTCGCAGCTCATCGCCCAGATAACGGCGATCGTGCAGCGCGGAACGGCCATCGAGGACCTGCGGAGCTGGATCCAGGAGACGTTCCCCAACCTCCTCGTCGACGACGTCTTCGCGTACGTGGAGGACTGGCTGACGACCAACCTCGCAGAGATCGGCGGGTCGATCGGTCAGGGCGTGCTGATCGCCAGCGGCGCCGTGCTCAGCGGTGTGTTCGGCGCGTTCATCGTCCTCATCCTGACCATCTATCTCACGGCCTCGACGCCCTCGCTCAAGCGCGCGGTGTACCAGCTCGTCCCGGCGTCCAAGCGGGATCGCTTCATCGATCTCTCGGAGCAGATCACCGACTCGGTCGGGTACTACGTCATGGGCCAGGTCAGCCAGGGCGTGATCAACGGCGTCCTCAGCGCGATCTACCTGACGATCATCGACGCGCCGTTCCCCGCCGTTCTCGCGGTCGTCGCGTTCTTCTTCTCGCTCATCCCGCTGGTGGGCACCCTGACCGGCTCGACGATCATCGTCCTCGTCTGCCTCATCCCCGGCCTCGGCTCCCCCGGCACGGCCCTCGCGGCGGCGATCTACTACCTGATCTACATGCAGATCGAGGCGTACGTGATCTCTCCGCGCATCATGAGCCGCGCGGTCTCCGTGCCCGGCGCCGTCGTGGTGGTGGCTGCCCTCGCGGGAGGCAGCCTGCTGGGCCTGCTCGGGGCGCTCATCGCGATCCCGGTGGCCGCCAGCATCCTGATCCTCTACCGCCAGGTGCTCGTCCCGCGTATGAACGAACGATGACCAGGGCCGCCCGCGGCGTCAGTCCTCGGTCGACCAGTGGGTCGGCAGCGGCAAGGCCGACGGATTGACCGCGGCGACGATCTCTGTGAGCACCCGGCGCGTCTGCGTCTCCCCCACCCACAGATGCTTGCCTCCTTCGACGGCGATCAGCTGCGCCTGCGGGATCGTCGCGAAGCGCTCCCGTGCTTCCGCTGGGCGCAGGTAGTCGTCGAACTCGGGTACCAGGATGACCACGCGGTGGCCCGTCTTCCCCCAGGCGGCGACCTCCTCCGCCGTCGTGCGATGCAACGGCGGCGAGAGGAGGATGATGCCCTCGATGTCGTGGTCGGCACCGTACTTGAGGGCGAGTTCCGTCCCGAACGACCACCCGACGAGCCACGGACGCGGCAACGCGCGGTCACGGACGAAGCCCATGGCGGCCGCGACATCGAACTGCTCCGCCGCGCCGCCGTCGAACGTTCCCTCGCTGGTGCCGCGCGGCGATGTGGTGCCACGGGTGTTGAACCGCAGTACCGCGAGGTCGGCCAGTGCCGGCAGCCGCGCGGATGCCTTCCGGATGATGTGCGAGTCCATGAAGCCGCCGGCAGTCGGCAGCGGGTGCAGCGTGACCAGGGTCGCGACCGGGGCGGCGGCCTCCGGCATTGCGAGCTCGCCGACGAGCGTCAGTCCGTCCGCGGTGTGCAGCTCGATGTCCTCGCGACGCGCCGGAAGCTCCAGCGGTCCCCGGATCTCCATGGTCATGCGATCCTCCAACAGTGGTTGTGCCAGTGCCTGCGGTCGGCGAGAGCTGCGGCGTCGCCGAGAACACCGTCCGCGCGCCAGGCGACGAGGTGGGCGGTCCCGGGTTCGACGGACCGTCCGCAGCCCGGGCAGACATACGCTTTCTGCGCCTGGAGCGCGGAGACGGGCTGCACCGTCCACTCCACGCCTCGGCGGACCTCAGTGCGCTTCCAGCCGGCGAGGAGGCGCTCGAACGAGTCATCGCCCTCAGGGCGCGCGGAAGGACGTCGGCGTGAGCGGGGCATGGTGCCGCCTCACCACCAGTGGTTCGTGACCCAGAAGTTGTACGCGCCTGCCCAGCTGCCGTAGCGACCGGTGGCGTATCCGGTGGCCCAACGGAGATTGTCCACCGGGTTGTAGCCGTTGCCCGGCACCTTGCTGCAGGGCAGCGCTTGGACGAGGCCGCAGGCGCCGGAGGACGAGTTGGTCGCGTTGGGGTTCCAGCCACTCTCCCGCGAGACGATGTAGTCGACGTACTGCCAGTCGCCCTGCGCGATCCCGGCGGCAGCCATCCACTCCGCGGGAGCGCCGCCGCCGCTGTACGGCGGGAGCCCACCGCCACCGGAGGATCCGCCCTGCGAGTCGTCGGACGACGAGGACGTGGTCGCCGGGGCCGGCTTGGGCTTCGGCTTGGGCTTGGGCTTGACGTAGATGTCGAACGACCCGCGCTCGACCGGGGTGATCGCCGCCCCTTCCACCGTGACGGTGAGGTTCTGCGTGTCCGCCAGTGCCACCGCATACACGGAGTCCGGCGCCTCCGTGGCCATGGGCTGCGCCAGGGCGACCCCGGTGGGCGCGACCATCGCGGCGGCGAATCCGACGACCGCGAGAGAGCTGAAGACTCCGACGACACCGCGACGGCGAGACCAGCGGCGGGTACCGCGGGAGGCCGACGCGGACGTCGCTGCGGGTACCAGCGGGGCGTCGTTACGTTCGGGCATCATGTCGTTTCGGGAGTTCACGATGGAGGACAGTTTACGCATACCTGCCTGAAGAGGCCATCAGACGTGCTCAGCGGACCGCCAGGATCACGTCGATGGTGGCGTCCAGGAGCGCGTCGACCTGCTCTTCGCGGTAGCCGCCGCGCTGCATGCGGAACGCGGCGGACCGCAACTGCTCGGCCGACAGCGCATCGCCGTCCCGCAGGTAGCGGACGATGCGGGAGGTGACGTGATCGACCTCGTCGACGCGATAGCCGAAGGTGAGGAATCCGGTGCGGGCGAACCGGTGGCGACGCGGACGCGCCAGGTGGTCCAGGATCACCTGCGCGTCAGCCCTCGCCTGCTCCACCCATGCGCCCGCTCCGAGGGCGCGCACGGCGCGCTCCCTCTCGCGCGCGGCGAAGGCATCCTCGACGCGTCCGAGGGCCGCGTCGACGTCTGCCACCATGTAGCCCTCCTTGACGAGCGGGAAGGAGACGGTGCGCACGTCCTCGGCCGTGAGGTCGTCCGCACCGCTCTCGAACGCCTGTCGCGCCGACGCGAGGAACTCGTCCACCGCGGCGCGGTGATACCCCTTCGCGCGCCCGGTCGTGAGCGCGAACGCCGGCTTGGCCGTGTTCTGCACGGTAGCCTCGCGGCGGTCGTCATCCATCACAGCACCACTGTCGTTCATCACAGCACCAACCAGGGAGAGAGGAGGAAGTACAGGCAGAGGGCGGGGATCGTCGACGGCAGGATGCTGTCCAGCCGGTCGAGGAGCCCTCCGTGCCCCGGGAGCCACGAGCTCATGTCCTTGATCCCGAGGTCGCGCTTCAACATCGACTCGCCGAGGTCCCCGAGCGTCGCGGACAGCAGGATCGCGGCCCCGAAGATCACGCCGCCCCACCAGGGCAGGTCGAGCAGGAAGATCGCGAGCAGCACGCCCGCCACGAGCGACGCGACCACGGCGCCGGCGAAGCCCTCCCAGGTCTTCTTGGGACTGATCCGCGGTGCCATCGGGTGCCGCCCGAAGGCGAGTCCGGCCGCATACGCACCGGTGTCCGCGGCGACGGCGATCGCGATGAAGCTGAGCACCCACCATTGCCCGCCCTCCTGCTCGAGCAGGATGAGGGCCACGCCGGCGAGGAACGGGACGTACACCTGGACGAACCCGCCGATCACGGCGTCGGTGAGCACATCTCCGTACGTTCGGCCATCCTTGGCGACCATCTGGGCGAGCAGGCGCCAAACGATGACGAAGGCCACGGAGACGAACAGCATGACCCAGCTCAGCCACGGCTCGGCGAAGTACGCGGACAGGACCAGGAACGTCGCGGCGATCAGCTGCGGGACGACGTCGACCCGACGTCCGGCCGCTCGCAGGGCGCGGGAGAGCTCGTACACGCCGAGGAGTGCCGCAGCCAACGCGAACGGCACGAACAGCGCCTTGATGAACAGCAGCGAACCAAGCAGTGCCGCGCCGAAAGCGAGTCCGATGAGGATCGCGAGGATCAGATCGCGACCGGTGCGCTGCTTGATGCGCTCGTTCGCCTGATCGAGCTGATCGCGCGCATGAGAGACATGCGTGCCGAACTCATCGCGCGCCTGACGCCACTGCTCGCGGATCGCGTTGTGGTCGGCGGTGTCGAGGCGGTCTGCGGTGACGGGAGCTGCCCCCGGCGGCGCCGGGAGCGGTGGCCGCGGTGGCACCCGATCCGCGTCGAACGCCGGGAAGGCGGCGTCGCCGAGCGGCACGCCGCCGTCGGGAGCAGCCTCCGGCCGCTCCTCCCGGCGCGTCACCGGAGTGCCCTCCTCAGCGCCGCGCGATTCATCGGACATACGAGCTACACCTCGAGGAGTTCGGCCTCTTTGCGCTTGAGCGCGTCGTCGATGAGATCGACGTGCTGACGGGTCAGCGCGTCGAGCTCCTTCTCGCCGCGGGCGATCTCGTCCTCGCCGAGCTCGCTCTTCAGGCCGTCCAGCTCGTCCTTCGCCTTCCGGCGGATGCCGCGGACGTGGACCTTCGCGTCCTCGCCCTTCGACTTCACGAGCTTCACGTACTCCTTGCGGCGCTCCGCCGTGAGCTCCGGCATCGTGACGCGCACGAGGTTGCCGTCGTTCGTGGGGTTCGCCCCGAGGTTCGGCATGTCGCGGATGGCCTGCTCGATCGCCTTGAGCGCGGACTTGTCGTACGGCGTGATGATGAGCGTGCGCGCTTCCTGGTTCGCCAGCGAGGCGAGCTGCGCGAGCGGCGTCGGCGTGCCGTAGTAGTCGACCAGCACCTTCTGGAACAGCTGCGGGTTCGCACGACCGGTGCGCACCGTGGAGAAGTCCTCCTTGGCAGCCTCGACGGCCCGGGACATGCGGGTGGTGGTTTCAGCGAGGACGTCCGCGATCACGGTGGCTCCTATCGTCGGGGTGTTCTGGAAATTCTATCGGGAGCGGGCTCCCGTCCCGTGCAGGCGCTCAGGCGGTGACGAGCGTGCCGATGGGCTCGCCCAGGAGCGCCCGGGTGACGTTGCCCGCCGGCTCCATGCCGAAGACGCGCATGTCCATGTTGTTGTCCATGCACAGGCTGAACGCCGTCGAGTCGACGACCTTGAGCCCCTGCTGCAGCGCATCGCGATAGGTCACGCGGTCGATGCGCTCCGCGTCGGCGTGCTTGTTCGGGTCCGCGGTGTAGATCGCGTCGACGCCGTT
Source organism: Microbacterium sp. LCT-H2 (assembly GCF_001866135.1). GTDB lineage: Bacteria > Actinomycetota > Actinomycetes > Actinomycetales > Microbacteriaceae > Microbacterium. The sequence continues at coordinate 593,606 of NZ_MODW01000002.1, read as the reverse complement.
CTTGGCCACGAGGACCTCCTGCGCGCCGATCTCCAGTGCGCGCTGCGCGGCGACCGTGTCGGTGGAGAAGTACGGCAGGCCTGCGCCGGCGCCGAAGATGACGACGCGGCCCTTCTCCATGTGCCGCTCCGCCCGACGCGGGATGTAGGGCTCGGCGACCTGGGTCATCGAGATCGCGGACTGCACACGCGTCGCGGCACCCGCCTGCTCGAGGAAGTCCTGCAGGGCCAGGGCGTTCATCACGGTGCCGAGCATGCCCATGTAGTCGGCGCGCCCGCGGTCCATACCCCGCTGGCTGAGCTCTGCGCCGCGGAAGAAGTTGCCGCCGCCGACGACGACCGCCACTTCGACCCGGTCGACCGCGGCGGCGATCTCCCGCGCCATCTGGCTGACCACGTCGGGGTTGACGCCGAGCTGACCGGCGCCGAACGCCTCTCCGGAGAGCTTGAGGAGGACGCGACGGCGTCCGGTGCGTTCAGTCATGGGGGATGTCCTCTCGTCCCGATTCAAGATAGTGCCTGGTGGGCATGAAGAAGGGGTTCGGATCGAGCGATCCGAACCCCTTCGACAGTGCTACGCGCCGACCTTGAAGCGCGCGAAGTCCGTCACGGTGATACCGGCGTCCTTCGCCACCTGGGCGACAGAGAGCTTGTTGTCCTTGGCGTAGTCCTGCTCCAGCAGGGCGACCTGCTTGATGAACGCGGAGACGCGGCCTTCGACGATCTTCGGCAGGGCGGCCTCGGGCTTGCCCTCGTTGCGGGAGATCTCGGTGACGATCTCGCGCTCCTTCTCGACCGCATCCGCCGGCACGTCCTCGCGGGACAGGTACGACGGGTTCGCGAACGAGATGTGCTGGGCGATGCTGCGCGCGGTCTCGGCGTCGTCACCCGTGTAGGCGACGACGACACCGATCTGCGGCGGCAGGTCCTTGCTCGTGCGGTGGAGGTAGACCTCGACGCTGTCACCGGAGACGGTGCGCACGCGACGGAGCTCGACCTTCTCACCGATGATGGCGGCCTCTTCCGAGATGAGCTGCTCGACGGTCTTGTCGCCCGCCGGAGCGGCGAGGGCGGCCTCGACCGAGTCGGCCTTCACGGCGGCGACGGCGTCGGCGACCTTGTCGGCCAGCGCGATGAAGCGCTCGTTCTTCGCGACGAAGTCGGTCTCGCAGGCGAGCTCGACGAGCGTCACGGCGCCGTCCTGCTCGCGAGCGACGACGAGGCCCTCGCTGGTCGAACGGTCGGCGCGCTTGGCGTTGCCCTTCGCACCCTTCAGACGCAGGATCTCGGTGGCCTTCTCGACGTCGCCGTCAGCCTCCTCGAGCGCCTTCTTGGTGTCGACCATTCCCGTGCCGAGCTGCTCACGCAGCGCCTTCAGGTCGGCGATGGTGAAGTTGGCCATGTGTGGTGGCTCCTTGCTTCGTTGTGTGGGTGTACGAGGGATTACTTGGCGTCTGCGGCCTCGGCGGCGGCGACCTCGGCGGTCTCCTCACCGGAAGCGGCGGCGATCGCCTCGTCGTGCGCCTGGGCACCGGCCTCGTCGGCGGCGGTGGCGTCGGCGGCCGGGGTCTCGACGACAGCGGCCTCGTCGTCCGCGGTCACGACCTCGGCAGCGTCAGCGGACTCCTGCACGGGAGCCTCGAGAAGCTCCTTCTCCCACTCGGCCAGCGGCTCCGCGTCGCCCGACTCCGGGTTGTGCTTCTGCTGCAGGCCCTCGGCGGCGGCGTCGGCGATGATGCGCGTCAGCAGCGACACCGAACGGATGGCGTCGTCGTTGCCGGGGATCGGGTACTGGAAGTCGTCCGGGTCGGCGTTGGTGTCGAGGATGCCGATCACCGGGATGCCGAGCTTCTTGGCCTCGTCGATGGCGAGGTGCTCGCGCTTGGCGTCGACGACCCAGAGGGCGGACGGCGTCTTGGTGAGGTTGCGAATACCACCGAGCGACTTGTGGAGCTTGTCCAGCTCGCGCTTCTTGAGCAGCAGCTCCTTCTTCGTGAAGCCGGAGGCGGACGGGTTCTCGTAGTCGAGCTCCTCGAGCTCCTTCATGCGGGCGAGACGCTTCGCGATGGTGGAGAAGTTGGTGAGGAGGCCGCCGAGCCAGCGCTGGTTCACGTAGGGCTGGCCGACGCGCGTGGCCTGCTCCGCGAGGATCTCCTGCGCCTGCTTCTTCGTGCCGACGAAGAGGATGGTGCCGCCGTGAGCGACGGTCTCCTTGACGAAGTCGTACGCCTTGTCGATGTAGCCAAGCGACTGCTGGAGGTCGATGATGTGGATGCCACTGCGCTCCGTGAGGATGAAGCGCTTCACCTTCGGGTTCCACCGACGGGTCTGGTGTCCGAAGTGCACGCCGCTGTCGAGCAGCTGGCGGATGGTGACCACAGCCATGGTCGTCTCCTGATTCTGGCGCGGGGCGCCGTTGAGGTTGTCATGCCGACCGGACGGTCGGACATCCTGGTGCCCGGCTCACACCCACCCGTTCGGAAACGGGACCTGCGGGAGTGGAAGCCACGACGGAGTCGCTCTGGGCACGCGTAGTCACCCCGAGATCGAGGTGCTCGTCCAGCATACAGGATCATGCGGCGCCAGCTCGTCCTCCACAGCCGCGCGATCCTCGACCTTCTCCCCTGGCACCGGGGCGCGGCGGGCGGATACTGCACCCCCGCCGCCACCCTGGCGCACACTCGCGTGATGACACCTCCGTCCCCTCCTTCTCGGCCTCGCTCTCGTCGGCACTCCGCTCCCGCCTTCCGGGTGACGATCACCGCCGTGCTCGCCGCAGTGGTCCTGCTGTGCGGCGGCGCTCCGTTCGCGCCGTCTCCCGTCGCGCGAGCGGCGTCGGCGGCACACGGCCCCGCGCTCGTGCCCGAGGAGTTCGTCTCCGACGTTCCGTGGCAGTGGCCCGTCGACGGGACGCGCCGCGTGAGCGTCGCCTACCGTGCGCCGGCGCATGCCTATGGCCCCGGCCACCGCGGGATGGATGTCGCCGCGGCTGCGGGCGGCACCGTCGTCGCCCCGGCGGAGGGAGTCGTCGCGTTCCAGGGCGTCGTCGTTGATCGTCCGCTGCTCACGATCCGCCACGCGGATGGCCTCGTGAGCACGGTCGAACCCGTGGAGTCGCCCCTGCGCCCGGGGGATGCGGTCCACCGAGGCCAGGACATCGGCCGGATCGCCATGGGCGGCCACACTCCCCCCGACTCGGTGCACGTCGGCGTGCGACGGGACGGCGAGTACATCAACCCGATGCTCCTGTTCGGCGGTCTCCTGCGGGCGCGCCTCCTGCCCTGCTGCGACGGATGATCCGACGGGCGGGCTCCGCGTTCAGGCCCGGGGGTGCGCCAGGCGATACGTCGCCGTCAGTCGCTCCGCCGACACGTGCGTGTAGATCTGCGTGGTCCCCAGGCTCGCGTGACCGAGGATCTCCTGCACCGCGCGGAGGTCGGCACCGCCGTCCAGCAAGTGGGTCGCGGCGGTGTGGCGGAGGGCGTGCGGCCCGACGGTCTCGGCGCCGACGACGGGCGCGAGCGCACGGGCGACCACCTCGTAGACCGTCCGCGGACCGACACGTCCCCCGCGACTGCCGAGGAAGACGGCGGGCGAAGCGGCGCCGGACCGCGCGAGCAGAGCCGGTCGAGCGCGACGCAGATAGGCGGTGAGCGCATCCCGCGCCGGCGCGCCGAACGGGACGACGCGCTCTTTGTCGCCCTTGCCCCGCACGAGGGCCGTCCCCCGATCGAGATCCAGGTCGTCGATGTCGAGGCCGCAGAGCTCGGACACGCGGACCGCGGCTCCGTAGAGGAGCTCCAGCACCGCGTGGTCCCGAAGGGCGGTGGGGTCACCCGAGACCGCCGCCTGCCGATGTCGTTCCAACAGCTCCGACATCGCGTCCTTCGACGCCACCGTCGGCAGCGTCTTCGCGCGCTTCGGCGCCACGAGCCGCAGGCTGGGGTCGACAGGGATGAGTTCCTGCTCGCGCGCCCACCCGAAGAACGCTCGCGCCGTGGCCGCGCGTCGGGCCAGCGTCGCACGGGCGTCGCCGCGCTGGGTGGCCTGCCACAGCCATTCGCGCAGCATCTCCAGGTCGATCCGGTCGACCGGGCCGCCCCCCACGCTCGCCCCGAGGTCTCGCAGATCGGAGCGGTACGCCTTCACGGTCGCCGACGAGAGCCGGCGCACCTTCTCGAGGTGGTCGGCGAACGCCTCGACAGCGACCGCGAAGTCCATATCCCCAGCCTGCCGCTCCCCCGCCTGCAGAGCGACGCGCCCCGCCGAGAGCCTGTCTACGACGTGCGTGCCGCGCCCACGCCGCGCCAGCCGTCCCCGTCGCGCCGCGCGAGTCCGTCGAGGTCGAGCAGTCCGAGCAGGGCCCTCGTCCGCTCGACGGTGAGATCCGCGCGCTGGGCGAGCTCCGCCTCCGTGCGAGTGGCTCGGGTGCTGAGCGCACGGAGGAGCACGACCCGCGCGTCGTCCGTCGCATCGTGTCCCCGTTGCGACCGCGCGCCGGCCGGGAGCATCTCGGCCACCTCCGCCGCGGAGGTGACGCACACCGCGTCGTATTCGCGCAGCAGCCGGTGACAGCCGGCCGACGAGGCGGAGGTGACGGGACCGGGCACCGCGCCGAGCGGCCTACCGAGCGTCGCCGCATGCCCCGCCGTGTTGAGGGAGCCGCTGCGCCATCCCGCCTCGACGACGACGGTTGCCTGCCCCAGCGCCGCGATCAGCCGGTTGCGCGCGAGGAAGCGCCAGCGCGTCGGGGCCGTCCCGCACGGCACCTCGCTGACGACGACCCCGTCGACGGCGATGCGCGACAGAAGGTTCCGATGACCGGCGGGGTACGGACGATCGACTCCCCCGGCGAGCACCGCGATCGTGCCTCCGCCGACGGTCAACGCGGCGCGATGTGCTGCGCCGTCGATGCCGTACGCGCCGCCGGACACCACCGCCGTCTCCCCGACAGCCAGGTCTCCGGCAATGTCGGCGGCAACACGTTCCCCGTAGGCGGTGGCCGCCCTGGCTCCTACGATCGCAACGCGCGCAGCGCTCGTCAGGAGGTCGCTGCGCCCGCGCACCCACAGCACCATCGGCGCCTCCGCATCGAGATCGTCGACAGACAGCGGCCAGTCGGCGTCTCCGGGGAGCAGCAGCTTCGCACCCGTCTTCCGCGCGCCACGGAGGGCGCCGATCACCGCCGCCGGATCGGCGCGCTGCCGCCACCGGGCGCGCGCGTCGTCGAGGGCCCGTCGTGCCCCCACGGCCCGGACCACCGGCCACGGCCGTCCCGCCCCGTCCAGCGCGAAGCGCAGCCCGTCGGCCGGTCCGAACTCTCGCACGAGCGTCGCGGCGACGGCGTCCCCGGGGTCGGCGATGACGGACCAGGCGACTCGCGCCAGCGCCTCCGTCACCTCCTCTGTTCCGCGCACGCCTCGCGCCGCGTCGAGAGCGTCCTTTTGGGAGAGGAGTCCGTCGATCATCGTGCCACCCCCGTCCGCAGGAGCAGCGCCCGCCCGACCTCGTCCGTGCCGGGGCGGTCGCGTCCGGCCAGATCAGCCATGGTCCATGCCACCCGGAGGACGCGGTCGTAACCACGCAGTGTCAACGCCCCGCGTTCCAAGGCCCGATCGAGCCCGGCCCGCACGTCCGACGGGAGACGGTAGCCGCCATGCCGGAGCACAGTGCCGGGGATCTCCGCGTTCCGACGCCACGGCGTGCCGCGCCATCGATGCTCCGCCCGTGCGCGCGCCGTGCCGACGCGGTTCCGGGCCTCGACCGTCGTCACACCGGACCGCTCCTCTGTCACCGAGCGCGAAGCCGCGACGCGGGTGACCGGAAGGTCGATGTCGAGCCGATCGCGCAACGGTCCGGAGAGCCGCGTGGCATACCGTCGTAGCGCCTGAGGCGGGCAGATGCAGTCGCCATCACGGACGCCCCGGTTGCCGCAGGGACACGGATTCATCGCCAGGAGCAGCTGGAAACGCGCCGGAAATCGCACGACGAAGCCGGAGCGATGCACATCGACGAACCCCGTCTCGAGGGGCTGACGGAGCGCGTCCAGGGCCACCCGCGGGAACTCCGCCGCCTCGTCCAGGAAGAGGACGCCCCGATGCGCCCGGGCGACCGCGCCGGGACGTGCCGTCCGCGATCCGCCTCCCACCATCGCCGCCACCGAGGCGCTGTGGTGCGGAGCGACCAGCGGGGGCTGGTGGTCGAGTCCGGTCACGGCCTCGCCGCAGAGGGAGCGGACCGAGGCCACCTCGATCGCCTCCTCCTCGGTCAGCGGCGGCATGATGCCGGGCAGGCGCCCCGCGAGCATGGTCTTCCCTGCTCCCGGCGGACCGCTCAGGAGCATGTTGTGGCCACCGGCGGCAGCGACGATGAGCGCCTCGACGGCTTCCTCCTGCCCGAGGACGTCACTCAGGTCGCGCTCGTCCGCCTTCTCCTCCGGCGGCTGTGGCCCCGGAACCGGCTCGACATCGGGCACCTCGACGTCCGCGCCGTGCCAGGCGGCGACCTCCGCGAGCGACGCGGCGGCACGCACCTCCACGCCGGCGACGAGAATCGCCTCGGCCGCATTGCCGTGCGGCACGATCACGCGGTGGAAGCCAGCGCGAGCGGCGGCGAAGACGGCCGGCAGCACGCCCGGCACGGGACGCAGCCTCCCGTCCAGCCCGAGTTCTCCCAGATGCACGGTCTGCCGGACCGCGCGATGGGCGATCGCGTCGCCAGCGGCGAGGCAGGCCACCGCGATCGCCAGGTCGAAGGCGGCCCCGTGCTTCGGCAGACTCGCCGGCGAGAGGTTGACGGTCAGCCGTCGCCGCGGCAGCGGGAGGCCGGAGTTCTCGCAGGCGTTGTGCACGCGTTGCACGGCCTCGCCGAGGGACTTGTCCGGGAGGCCGATGATCCGGAACTCCGGCGTCTGCGCGGAGAGGTCGGCCTCGACCTCGACGACATGCCCCTCGGCCCCGGTGAGCGCCACGGACCAGGTACGCGCCGTTCTCATGCGATGTCCTCGAGGTGCTCGATCGAGGCCGTCGCCGAGGACGCGCCGATGATGCCGACCGCTTCCACCCGGAGGGTCCGTCCGCGCGCCAGCTCGGGGTGTGCCGCACGCCAGGCATAGGCGAGTCGCCACAGCCGGCGCCGCTTGCGGTCGTCGATTGCATCGAACGGGTGCCCGAACGCCGCTGACCGCCGCGTCTTGACCTCGACCACCGCGACATGGGGGCCGATGATCGCGACGATGTCCAGCTCCCCCTGGGGACACCGCCAGTTGCGGTCGACGATCCGATACCCGCGCTTCGTCAGATAATCCGCTGCCTGCTGCTCCCCGGCTCGCCCGAGGTCGTCTTTCGCTGCCATCCCGACAGGATGGACGTCAGCACTCCGTCACCGTCGTGGTCCCACGCGAACAGTTCAGAGGTTGTGGAAACGACGAAAAATGCCGCCGCTGTGCAGGAACAGCGTGCCGCGTCACTCTCCGTCGAGGGAGAGCTCCTGCGGCAGTTCGAACTCGCGGCGCTGCAGCTCCTCGACGTTCACGTCCTTGAACGTGAGCACCCGGACGGCCTTGACGAAGCGGTCGGCCCGGTAGATGTCCCACACCCACACGTCGCTCATGGAGATTTCGAAGTAGAAGTCGTGCTCGGTGTCCCGTCGCACGACGTTGACCTCGTTGGCCAGGTAGAAGCGACGCTCGGTCTCCACGACGTACTGGAACTGAGAGACGACGTCGCGGTACTCGCGGAACAGCGCGAGCTCGAGCTCGCGGTCGTAGTCGTCGAAGGCTTCCTCATCCATGATGAGTCCATCCTATGGTCGCCGGACGCTGGGCGCGGCATCCCGGCCGCGACCGCTCAGAAGAGCGTCGGTGCGTCGGCGATCGCCCAGGAGGACCGGTGGAACGGCGAGAGGCCGAACGAGCGGATCGCCTCCCGGTGCTCGGGACTCGCGTACCCCTTGTTGCGGTCCCACTGATAGTCGCGATGGTCCTCGTGCAGCTCCGCCATGAGACCGTCTCTCGCGACCTTCGCGATCACCGAGGCCGCGGACACCGAGGCGCAGTCGCGGTCGGCCTTGATGACGGGGCGCACCCGCAGCGGCACCGGATGCACCCGCGAGACGTAGTCGTGGTTGCCGTCGAGCAGGACCAGGGTGTTCTCGACCGTCGCCCCCTGCGCGACGACCGCCTCCACGGCCCGCGAGGCGGCAAGGCCCAGGGCCCGCATGATCCCGACCTCGTCGATCTCCGCCGCGGTCGCCCAGCCGACGGCCGAGGCCTGCACCCAGGAGGCCGCCCGGGCGGCGACGTCGGGGCGCCGACGCTCGGGGACCAGCTTCGAGTCGCGCAGGCCCTCCGGAACCCGACGGCGGGCGCCTTTGGCGTCCATCACGGCTGCCCCGACGGCCACCGGTCCCGCCAATGCGCCGCGGCCGACCTCATCGAGGGCGATGATCAGGTCGCACTCCCCCAGGAGCTTCCGCTCCAGGGTCAGTCGGGGCGTGATGACGGTCATTCGGGATCCGGGACCCCGTTGAAGATCTCGTGATGGCCGTCGATCGGTCCGAATCGGTCGAGCGGCCACGTCGTCAGGAACGCCTTGCCCACGATGTTCGACACGGGGACGAATCCGCCGCTGGGCAACTCCTGATGTGCGCGCGCGTCACGGGACCGGTCGCGGTTGTCACCCAGCAGCCACACGGAGTCCTCGGGGACGACGACATCGAACGGCTCGTTCGAGGCCGCGGTGTCGCCCTCGGGGAGATTCAGGTAACTCAACTCGTCGATCGGCGCCCCGTTGATGGTGATCTGCCCCAACGCGTTGCAGCACACCACGTGATCGCCTTCGACCCCGATCACCCGCTTGACGAGATGGTCCTGCGTGTCGGTGGCCGAGATGCCCACGAAAGTGAGCACCCAGTCGACGGCCTGGACCAGCGGCGGCTGTGCCGGGGTCTGCGGCATCGGGTCGAGCCAGCCCCCCGGGTCCTTGAAGACGACGATGTCGCCGCGCTCGTAGCCGGTCCAGCGCGGCGTCAGCTCGTCGACGAGGATGCGGTCGTCGATCAGCAGCGTCCGCTCCATGGAGGCCGACGGGATGTAGAACGAGCGCACGACGAACGTCTTGATGACGAAGGACACCAGCGCGGCGATGACCACGATGACCAGAACGTCGCGGAGGAAGACCAGGAACCCGCGCCGCCGTCGTGTCGGGCGTGCGGACGGAGAGTCAGTCATCTGGTTCCTTCTCGAAGAGTGCACCGCGAGCGCACGGCAGTAACAAGGTTCGCACACCGGGGGCGGAACGAAAGCACCCCGGGACATCGTGTCCCGGGGTGCTGTGAAGAAGCTTCGCGTCAGTTGTTGACGCGCTTCTCCTTGATCTTCGCCTTCTTGCCGCGGAGCTCACGCAGGTAGTAGAGCTTGGCGCGACGCACGTCACCGCGGGTGACGACCTCGATGTGGTCGATCACCGGGGAGTGCACGGGGAAGGTACGCTCGACACCCACCTGGAAGCTGATCTTCCGGACGGTGAAGGTCTCGCGGACGCTGTCACCCTGGCGGCCGATGACGACGCCCTGGAAGACCTGGATACGGGAGCGGTTGCCCTCGGTGATGTTGACGTGCACCTTGACGGTGTCACCGGGGAAGAACTCGGGGATGTCGGAACGGAGCGAAGCCGCGTCGACGGCGTCGAGGATCTGCATGATCGTCTCTCTCTGCACTCGCCTCAGGTCGGATGCACGGATTAGGAAGGAACAAGAATGGGAGTGTGCCGAACGGCGCTGACGCGTCCGCGGGCTCCCCTGGGGCAGAGCCGGTCACGGCACAAACAACCATTCTGCCACGGATGGCAGGCCCAGCCAAAACGTCAGGTCAGAGCCGATCGTCGGTCTCCCGCACCACGATGACCTCATGCACGCTCGTCTGCGGGCGCTCGGCGCGCGGCGGCGTCATCGTCGACCAGGAGATGGTCTCGCGGATCCGCGACCCGCTCCCCCGCACCTCGTTCCAGAGCTGCCACAGCTGCAGCCAGACCAGAGCGATGCCCACGACGATGGCGGCCGCGAGCAGCCAGCCGAAAGCCCCGTCGATGAAGAAGCCGACCGCGATCGTGAGCGCGTGCCAGAGCCCGAACCCGGCGACGTCCCACCACGACACGGCGCGCTCGGCGCGGACGGACGGGCGGGAGCGCGTCAGCAGCGTGAGCAGGAGCTGTCCTACGAACACCGAGGGCATCGCGATGAGCAGTACCCAGAGGATCGACCAGCCGCCCTGGAAGACGGCCCAGCCGATGAGAAGCCACAGCGGCAGGAGGAACGCCGACGGCAGCAGCCAGCGGAAGAAGGCCTGTCGGATCCACATGCTCCGATGCTACGGCGACCGCGGCGGCGCGTCACGGGTGTTCGCTGAGAGCGGCAGGCGCCTGGCACCTGTGCGATCAGGGAGAATGGAGGACGACGAGAGGACACTGATGATCGAACTGCGCACCCCTGCCGAGATCGATGAGATGCGCGCGGCAGGCCGGTTCGTCGCCGAGACGCTGGCGACCCTGCGCGACGAGACGAAGGTCGGCACCAACCTCCTGGCGATCGACCGCCGGGCCCACGACATGATCCGCAAGGCCGGCGCCGAGTCCTGCTACATCGACTACCACCCCTCCTTCGGGGCGAGCCCCTTCGGCAAGGTCATCTGCACCTCGGTGAACGACGCCGTGCTGCACGGCCTCCCGCACGACTACACGCTCCGGGACGGCGACCTCGTCACCCTCGACTTCGCCGTCTCGGTCGATGGCTGGGTCGCGGACTCCGCCGTCTCCTTCGTGGTCGGCACGCCGAAGGAGGAGGACCTGCGCCTCATCGACACCACGGAGCGCGCGCTGGCCGCCGCGATCGAGACCTCGGTGGTCGGCAACCGCATCGGCGACATCTCCGCCGCGATCGCGGACGTCGCCCACGGCGAGGGGTACTCCATCAACACCGACTTCGGCGGGCACGGCGTGGGCCGCACGATGCACGGCGACCCTCATGTGGCGAACGACGGCCGCGCAGGACGCGGTTTCCCGCTCCGAGCCGGCCTCGTGCTCGCCCTGGAGCCGTGGTTCCTCGCGACGACGGACGAGCTGATCACCGACCCCGACGGGTGGACGCTGCGCAGCGCGGACGGCTCCCGCGGCGCGCACTCCGAGCACACCATCGCCATCACCGAGGACGGTCCGATCATCCTGACGGATCGCTCGTTCCTCGGCGTCGACTGACTCCGGTCGCGGGGTCGGCGCGCTCCCAGGACGCGACCGGCCCGGGCACGACGACGAACAGCGGGTGCGCCTCCGGGAGCTCCACAGACCCGTGTCGGCGGAGCACGTCCGGGCTGCGCTCGGCGAGCTTCGCCCGCAGATGCTCCCACTCGCGTGCCAGCTGACCCGCGGTGACCGGGATCGACGGCACCGCCGACTCCGCGCGCCGGATACGCGTGCGGTCGAAACGGTAGCCGCGCTCGTCCGCCTCGTCAGCGACACCTGCCAGGTACGCGCCCACCGCGGCCACGGGATCGGCCGTCGCCCGGAAGCGCTCGAGCTGCGGATGCCGTTGATACCCCTTCGTGGCGTCGGCGAGCACCGCCTGGGCGAGGAGGGTCTCCCGCCAACAGGCGACGAGCCCCTGACGGTCGAGGTACTCCGGATGCAGCGACCAGATCCTCATGCCCGGCGGTAGCGGAACACGTCGGTGAGGTGGGGCAGATCGAACTCCGCCTCTCCCCGCGTCTCGTCCGCGCCGTCCAGCACCGCCTCCAGGTCTGCCACCATCGCCGCACGCTCCGCATCGTCCGCCACGAGGAAGCTGCTCACCGTGCCCCACCGTCGGAGGTAGTCCTCGCGGGAGATCCGCTCCGTCCAGCGCACCTCCTCGTGGACATCCAGGACGAAACCGGGGAGATCCGCGGCCGACGCGGAGGTGTCGTCGTCTGCGCCGACCGCAGGATGGGCCACCCGGTGACACGCGAGATCCCAGGCACAGGCGGGGTCGGCACGATTCCACAGCAGCCCGAGCGTGCCGTGAGGGACGAGCGTGCGGGCGATCTCGGCCGCCGCCGCGTCCCGATCGAACCAGTGGAACGCCTGCGCGACGCTGACGGCATCGACGGAGCCGTCCGGCACGGGGATGCTCTCCGCGGTCCCCGGCCGCGCATCGACCGTCGGCAACGTCCGCGCGAGCACGGCGAGCATCGGCGCGGAGGGCTCGACCGCGATCACCCGCGCCGCGCGCGCGACGAGCAAGCCCGTGAACTTCCCAGTGCCGGCACCGAGGTCGAGCGCCGTGGCCACCCGGTCCGGAACGATGATGTCGGCCGCACGCTCCGGGAACCCCGGTCGGTAGCGGTCATACTCCTCACCGATGCCCTCGAACGATCGCGCGCGTGTCACATCCACCATGCCTCGACGCTAACAACGGTCGTCACGGCGGATGGGTGCGGCCGGGTCAGTCGCCGGTCGGCGCGTCCGGAAGCAGGTCAGGCCGTCGCAGGCGGGTGCGGACGAACTGCTGCTCGCGACGCCATGCCGCGATCGCACCGTGGTTGCCGCTGAGGAGGACATCGGGGACCGCGCGCTCCCGCCACACCGACGGCTTCGTGTACGACGGGTACTCGAGGAGGCCGTCCTCGTGCGACTCCTCGACCAGGCTCTCCGGATTGCCGACGACACCCGGGATCAGACGGCCGATGGCCTCGATCATCGCCATCGTCGCCACCTCGCCGCCGTTGAGGACGTAGTCGCCGAGGCTCAGCAGCCGCACCTCGCCACGCTCGGCGGCATACTCGAAGACGCGCTCGTCGATGCCCTCGTAGCGGCCGCAGCCGAACACGAGATGGTTGCGCCCCGCGAGCTCGCGCGCGGTCGCCTGGGTGAAGACCTCCCCGGCCGGCGACGGGAAGATGATGGTCGGCGCGGGGGTGGCATCCGCCGTGAGCTCATCGAGCGCGAGACCCCACGGCTCCGGCTTCATGACCATGCCCGCTCCCCCGCCGTAGGGGGTGTCGTCGACGGTGCGATGCCGGTCGTGGGTCCAGTCGCGGAGATCGTGCACCCGGAGGTCGAGCAGGCCCGAGCCCCGGGCCTTGCCGAGCAGGGAGAGCGTCAGTCCGTCGAAGTACGACGGGAAGATGGAGACGACGTCGATGCGCACGGGGGAACCGTATCAGCGGTCACTCGGCGGTGTCGGAGGGAGTGGTCTCATCCTCCGACTCGGGAAGCTCCTCGAAGAGCCCGGCCGGCGGGGTGACGATGATGCGCCCGGCGGCGACCTCGACGGCGGGGACGATGGCCTCGACGAACGGGACCATCACCTCGTCCGTGCTGCCGGTCGACGTGGGCTTGACGATCAGGAGGTCCTGCGCGGGCAGGTGCTCGACCCGGACCACGCGGCCGATGACCACCTCGTCGCGGACGACGTCGAGACCGACGAGCTGGTGGTCGAACCAGGCGTTGTCCTCGGTCTCGTCCTCGTCCTGATCCATCCAGAGGATGGCGCGGACGAGGCTCTCGGCGGCATTCCGGTCGTCCACGTCCTCGAAGAAGACGACGGGGTTCCCGTTCATCACGCGGTACTCGCGGACGACGATCTCCTTGCCGTGCCACGGAGATGCCTCGGGCACCTGCAACGTGAACGCGGCCCCGGGGACGAAGCGCCGCTCCGGGTTGTCGGTGTAGAGCTCGAGCTTCAGGGCGCCCTTGAGCCCGTGGGCCTTGACCAGGCGCCCGACGCGCAGCTGATTACGGCCCTGGGTGCGGTCCTGCGACACCACGTCAGTCGTCCGCGACATCGACGCGGACACGACGCCCGTCGGCGAGAGCGCTGACGAGGGTACGGAGGGCCTTGGCCGTGCGGCCGCCGCGCCCGATCACGCGACCACGGTCGTCCGGGTGCACACGCACCTCGAGCAGGTCGCCTCGCGGCGACGACGATTCGTGGATGCGCACGTCTTCGGGGTGATCGACGATCCCCTTGACGATGTGTTCGAGCGCGGCGGCGAGCACGATGGATTACTCGGCGTCGGCGGCGGAAGCCTCGGAGGCCTCCGCGTCGGCGTCGGCGGCGGGGGCCTCCGCAGCGGGGGCCTCCTCCTTCTTCTCCGCCTTGGGCTTGATGACCGACTTCTTCGAGGCGTCGGCCTCGAATGCGACCTTCTCGCCGGCGACCTTGAGGGTGGACTTGGCGTCCTTGTCGCCCTTGAAGGTGCCCCAGTCGCCCGTGATCTTGAGGATCGCGGTGACCTGCTCGGTCGGCTGCGCGCCGACAGAGAGCCAGTACTGCGCGCGCTCGGAGTCGACCTCGATGAACGAGGGCTCCTCGGTGGGGTGGTACTTGCCGATCTCCTCGATCACACGACCGTCGCGCTTGGTGCGCGAGTCGGCGACGACGATGCGGTAGTACGGCGCGCGGATCTTGCCCATGCGCTTGAGACGAATCTTGACAGCCACGATTCTCCTGAATGGTGTGGAAGGAAACGAACCGGTCGCCTGGAGCGTGGGGTGCACACCCGGCGGAAGCTCAAATGAGGAGGACGAGCGCTGGATAGAGGGTCGAGCACGTCGTCCGACCCTCTATTCTGCCAGATGCGTGCGCCGGGTGCGAAACCCGGCGACACGGCGTTGCGGAGCAGGCCCGGCCCCGTGTCAGACTGTCCCCGTGCAGCTCGACTTCGCCGCTTCGGCCCGCTCCACCGTCGGTCTCGAGTGGGAGATCATGCTCGCCGATCCCGAGACCGGTGATCTCGTCGGTCGCGCGCCTGAGCTCCTCGCCGCGCTGGAGGCGGAGAGCGAAGACGAACGCCACACCGTCACCGGCGAGCTCCTCACCAACACCATCGAGGTGACCAGCGGGATCGGCGACTCCGTGGCCCACGCCGTCGACGACATCGCGAACGCGATCGCGGCGGTGCGGTCGGCCACCGACCCGGCAGGGATCGAGCTGCTCTCCGCCGGAAGCCACCCGTTCGCCCAGTGGTACGACCAGTCGGTGACCGACAAGACGCGGTACCACAGCCTGATCGAGCGCACCCAGTGGTGGGGGCGCAACATGATGATCTGGGGCATCCACGTGCACGTGGGCGTCGACGAGCAGCGCAAGGTCTTCCCCATCATCAACGCACTGTCGGCCTATCTCCCCCACCTGCAGGCGCTGTCGGCGTCCAGCCCGTTCTGGGCCGGGGAACGCACGGGGTACGCCTCCAACCGCGCTCTCGTCTTCCAGCAGCTGCCCACGGCCGGCCTTCCCTGGCCGCTGCGCGACTGGTCGGAGTTCGAGCGCTACCTGGACGACATGGTCCGTACCGGAGTCATGGCCGACGCCACGGAGGTGCGGTGGGACATCCGTCCCGCTCCGCGCTGGGGCACGATCGAGGTCCGGGCGTGCGACGGCCTGTCCACCCTCTCCGAGATGGCCGCGGTGGCCGCGCTCGTGCAGGTCCTCGTCGAGCACTTCTCCCGGCTCCTGGACGAAGGGGCCGCCCTCCCCGACCTCCCCGCGTGGTTCCACCGCGAGAACAAGTGGCGCGCGGCCCGATACGGCCTGGACGCCCGGGTCATCGTCGACACGATCGGCACGCAGCGCCCCGTGCGCGAGCATCTCGCCGAGAAGATCGAGGAACTCACCCCGGTCGCGGTCGAGCTCGGATGCGTCCGTGAGTTCGGCAGCATCGGGACGATCCTCGACGGCGGCGCGAGCTACGCCCGTCAGCTCGCGGTCGCCGACGCCACGGACGGCGATCTCCGCGTTGTCGTCCAGCACCTCATCCGCGAGTTCCGGACGGGGCCGCAGTCGTCCATCGAAGGCGAGTGATCCCCGCGCCGCTCAGTCCTCGACGAGGCGGCGTGCGAGTCCCTCGTCCAGCACGACGTCGGTGATGAGCTCGGCGGCGATCGCCGCACGCAGGCTCGCGAGCTTCGGCACGCCGGAGACGACGCACACGCGTCGGGGAACGCGGCGCAGCCGGTCGAGTCCAGGGCCGGTCGCCCGTGCATTGAGCCGGATGTCGCGCCAGGAGCCGTCGGCGCGGAAGAAGACCGTCGCCACGTCGCCGATCGCGTGGTCCTCCCGCAGACTGCGGTAGTCCTCCCGACCGAGATAGCCGCCGACGTAGACCCGGCTGGGCACCTCTGCCGCCGGAGAGCCGAGACTGAACACGGCGATGTCCATCTTCGCCTGCAGGTCCAGGACGCGCCGGGTGCTGCGCTCGCGCCACATCGCCTCGCGGGTGGCGGGGTCGTCGAAGAACGCCGGGACCGGGAACTGCTGCACCTGCGCCCCGAACGCACTGCCGAAGCGCTGCAGGATGTCACTGGAGTACTCCACACCGCTGGTCTGGGTGTTCCCGGCGCCGTTGAGCTGCACGAATGTCGTGTTGTGCGTCTCCTTCTGGGTGAGCCCGCGGCTGACCGCGCTGATCGTCGACCCCCAGGCGACGCCGACGATCATGTTCGAGTCCACGAACTGGGACAGCAGTCGCCCGGCGGTCAGCGCCACCCGCTCCAGGCGCTCGACCTCACTCACGATCTCGGCCATCGGAACCACGTGCGCAACGACGCGGTGGCGATCCCTGATGCGCTGCTCGAGCATCCCGAGGCGTTCCAGCGGCGAGTTGATCCGGATGTCGACGAGGCCACTCTCGCGCGCGAAGCTGAGCAGCCGCGACACGGACGATCGCGAGGTTCCGAGCTCCTGCGCGATGACCTCCATGGTCTTGTCCTGCATGTAGTAGAGCTGCGCAGCCGTGAGCGCGGCGATCAGCTTCCCGTCGCGCGAAGGCGCTCCGGATTCCGCCATGATGACCTCCTCTCCCTCGATCCTTGCACATATGTGCAGCCAGCTTGCGCGCGGCGTCACAGAGGTCGATGCTGGTGGCAAGCAAGGAAGAGAGGGTCGACGATGATCGATTCCACCCACACGTCCCCGGAGCGGGACGCGGTCCGCGCGCTCCGCGAATCCGGGCGCACCAGTGTCCTCGTCATCGGCGGCGGCATCAATGGCATCTCCACGTTCCGCGACCTGGCCCTGCAGGGCGTCGACGTCGTCCTCGTCGAGCGCGGCGACTTCGCCTCCGGCGCCTCCGCGGCGTCGAGCCACATGATCCACGGCGGCATCCGCTACCTGGAGAACGGCGAGTTCCGCCTCGTCCGGGAGTCGGTGGAGGAGCGCAACGGGCTGCTCAAGATCGCTCCGCACTACGTCAAGCCGCTGCAGACCACGATCCCGATCTACTCGACGTTCTCGGGCATCCTCTCCGCTCCCCTCCGCTTCCTCACGCACAAGAGCGGGAAGCCGAAGGAGCGCGGCGCCTTCCTCATCAAGGTCGGCCTCACCATCTACGACACGTTCTCGCGCGACGGTGGCACCGTGCCCCGGCACCGCTTCCTCGGCCGCAAGAAGTCGCTGGCCGAGCTGCCGTCGATGGACCCGAAGATCAAGTACACCGCGACGTACTACGACGCGTCGATGCACGACCCCGAGCGCCTCGCGCTCGATGTGCTGCAGGACGGCCGCGCGAGCCACCCCGGCGCAGTGGCTCTGAACTACGTCGAGGCGATCGGCCGCGACGGCGAGCAGATCACCCTCCGCGACCGGGAGAGCGGCACCGAGTTCACCGTGACCGCGGATGTCGTCGTGAACGCCTCCGGCCCGTGGACCGACCTCACGAACGACGCCCTCGGCACCGACACCCGCTTCATGGGCGGCACCAAGGGCTCGCACATCGTGCTCGACCACCCCGAGCTGCTGGAGGCCACGCGGGGACGCGAGATCTTCTTCGAGCACTCCGACGGTCGCATCGTGCTGATCTACCCGCTCAAGGGGCGCGTCCTCGTAGGCACGACGGACATCGACGCCGACCCGCGCGAGGTGCCGGTGTGCACGGAAGAGGAGATCGACTACTTCTTCGACCTCATCCACCACGTGTTCCCGTCGATCTCGGTGACCCGTGAGCAGATCGTCTACAACTTCTCCGGCATCCGGCCGCTCCCCCGCCACGAGGACACCGCTCCCGGCTTCGTCTCCCGCGACTACCGCGTCGAGGTCGACCGCCAGGGCGCCGTTCCGCTGGTGAGCCTCGTGGGCGGCAAGTGGACCACGTTCCGCGCGCTCGGCGAATCCCTCTCCGACACTGTCCTCGGCCTCCTCGGCCGCACGCGCACCGTGTCCACGGCGGGTCGTGCGATCGGCGGCGGACGTGAGTTCCCGCGTACCGAGAAGGCGAAGCGGATCTGGATCCAGGAGAACCTCCCCGGCGCCGGCACTCGCGCCGACCAGCTCCTCGCGCGCTACGGCACCCGGGCAGCGGCCGTGTGGGCCTTCGTCGAGCAGGGGGACGACGCGCCCCTCGCCGGCGGCGACCTCTCGACCCGCGAGCTGGAGTGGATGGTGAACGAGGAGATGGTCACCCGTCTCGAGGACGTCATCCTCCGCCGCACGAGCATCGCCTTCACCGGCGGCGCCCGAGCGGAGGTGCTCGACGAGATCGCCGACGCCCTGGCTCCACTCCTCGGCTGGGACCGCGAGCGTCACGACGCCGAGGTGGAGCAGACGCGGGTGCTGCTCAACGAGCGACACGGACTCCACATCCCGTCCCGCGCCCGCGGCTGACGGGGCCCCGACCACCGCGCCCTCCTCGCGGTGCTACCCCATAAGGGGTCGGGGCAGAGGGGCCCCGACCCGCAAGAAAGGTCAACGAAGACATGACTGACGTCAATCTCGGTCTCTACTTCCTCTCCGAGCTCGTCGGCACCGCCATGCTGGTCCTGCTCGGTTGTGGTGTGGTCGCGAACGTCGCCCTGGCGAAGAACAAGGGCTTCGGCGGCGGCTTCCTGATGGTCAACTGGGGATGGGGTCTCGCGGTGTTCGCGGGTGTGCTCGTCTCGGCGTACTCCGGCGCCATCCTGAACCCGGCCGTCGGCATCGGCCTACTGGTCGCCGGCAAGATCACCTTCGCGATGTTCCTCACCGCGACCGCCGCGGAGCTCCTCGGCGCGATCATCGGGGCGATCGTGGTCTGGCTCGCCTACAAGCAGCACTTCGACCAGGAGCCGGAGGCCGCCAACAAGCTCGGCGTCTTCTCCACCGGCCCCGCCATCCGCTCGTACGGCTGGAACCTCGTCACCGAGATCATCGGCACGTTCGTCCTCGTGTTCGTCATCTTCGCGTTCGCGGACTACGGCGACATTGAGGTCGGCACGCCCGGTGGCCTCGGCCCGCTCACCGCCCTTCCGGTGGCCCTCCTGGTGGTCGCGATCGGTGCGTCGCTCGGTGGCCCCACCGGCTACGCGATCAACCCGGCTCGTGACCTCGGTCCGCGCATCGCCCACGCGATCCTCCCCATCCAGGGCAAGGGTTCCAGCGACTGGTCCTACTCGTGGGTGCCCGTCGTCGGTCCGCTCATCGGTGGTGTCATCGCCGCCCTCGCCGCCCCCGGCCTGCTCAGCCTCGCCGGCTGATCCCCCTCAACCCCTCGGGAATTCAAAGGAGAACACATGGCTGACTACATCATCGCGATCGACCAGGGAACGACGTCGAGCCGCGCGATCATCTTCGACAAGAAGGGCAGCATCGTCGCCACCGGCCAGAAGGAGCACGAGCAGATCCTTCCCAAGGCCGGCTGGGTGGAGCACGACGCCGCCGAGATCTGGCGCAACGTCCAGGAGGTGATCGGTCTGGCCCTCGGGCGCGCCGATCTCACCCGCCACGACATCGCCGCCGTGGGCATCACGAACCAGCGCGAGACCGCCGTCGTGTGGGACAAGACCACGGGCAAGCCGGTCTACAACGCCATCGTCTGGCAGGACACCCGTACGCAGGAGATCGTCAACCGCCTCGCGGGCGACGAAGGCGTCGACCGGTTCAAGTCGATCGTCGGCCTCCCGCTGGCGACCTACTTCTCCGGCACCAAGATCACCTGGATCCTGGAGAACGTCGAAGGTGCCCGCGAGAAGGCCGAGGCCGGAGACCTGCTCTTCGGCACGACCGACTCCTGGGTCCTGTGGAACCTCACGGGCGGCGTCGACGGCGGCGTGCACGCGACAGACGTCACCAACGCCTCGCGCACGATGTTCATGGACCTCGAGACGCTGGAGTGGCGCGACGACATCCTCGAGGCGTTCGGCGTGCCGCGCTCGATGATGCCGGAGATCCGCTCCTCCTCCGAGGTCTACGGCGCGGCCGAGAGCTCGTCGCTGCTCCGCGAGACGCCGATCGCCGGCATCCTCGGCGACCAGCAGGCGGCGACGTTCGGACAGGCCGCGTTCCAGAAGGGCGAGAGCAAGAACACCTACGGCACGGGATGCTTCCTCATCTTCAACACGGGCGAGGAGATCGTCCGCTCGAAGAACGGGCTGCTCACCACCGTCGGCTACAAGCTCGGCGACCAGCCCACGCACTACGCGCTGGAGGGGTCGATCGCCGTCACCGGATCGCTCATCCAGTGGCTGCGCGACCAGCTCGGCATCATCTCCTCCGCTCCCGAGGTCGAGGAGCTGGCCGAGAAGGTCCAGGACAATGGCGGCGTGTACATCGTCCCCGCGTTCTCGGGTCTCTTCGCCCCCTACTGGCGTCCGGACGCCCGTGGCGCGATCGTCGGCCTCACCCGCTACGCGAACAAGAACCACATCGCGCGCGCTGCGCTGGAGGCCGTGGCCTTCCAGACCCGCGACGTGCTCGACGCGGTCAACGCGGACGCCGGAGTGGACCTCAGCGAGCTCAAGGTCGACGGCGGCATGGTCGCCAACGACGCGCTCATGCAGTTCCAGGCCGACATCCTCGGCGTCCCGGTCGTGCGGCCGGTCGTGGCGGAGACCACCGCGCTCGGTGCGGCCTACGCCGCGGGCCTCGCGGTCGGCTTCTGGAGCGGCCTCGACGACCTGTCCGCGAACTGGCAGGAGGACCGCCGCTGGGAGCCCTCGCTCGACGAGGCCGAGCGCGACCGCCAGCTGCGCCTGTGGCGCAAGGCCGTCACGAAGTCGATGGACTGGGTCGACGACGACGTGCGCTGATCGCCACACGACGAGGCGGGTCCGGGTTCTTCCCGGGCCCGCTTCGTCGTCTCCAGCTCAAGCTTCTGCGGAGTCGCCTGCACGATCCGGATTCGGTGGCCCACCCGTTCCGAGGATTCCGTCGTGCATCTGCTCCCGGGTCGTGCAGCCGGAGCAGGGTCTCAGGAGGCTGCCGGGACGATGTCGAGGAAGGCGCGCGCGGCGCTGCGCGGTGCCGCGGCGTCCCAGGCCAGGTGCTCGACACGGATCGGCCCGTCCTGGACCTCCACCGTGTCGACGACGTCTCGATAGCCCCGCACCACCCCGGGCGCGAGCAGCGTGACGGCGAGGCCCGCAGCGACCAGGCCGATCAGACTCGCAGCCGTGTCGGATTCGAAAGCCACGTCCCGCTCGAGTCGCGCGGCCAGGAACGCCGCGTCACTCTGCGCGCGTCCCGATGTTCCGGCGGGGAAGTCGGCGAATGCGGAGTCCGCGAGATCGCTCAGCCGTACCTTCCGCTTCGCGGCGAGGTGGTGCCCGCGAGGCAGTACCGCCACGAGCGGCTCGTGGGGTAACGGGCGGGATGCCACCCCTCCTGGTTCCGCTCCCTCCCGAAGCCCGAGGAAGGCGACGTCGAGATCGCCCTGACGGATCGACGCCATGAGGCCGTCGCTGTTCCCCTCGCGGAGCTCCACGCGGGCGGCCGGGTGCGCGGTGCGATAGGCCACGAGGAGCGCAGGGACGTCGACAGCGGTCACCGTGGGGATGACGCCCAGTCGCAGGGTCCCCACCACCTCCCCGCTCGCCGCCGCCGCATCCTCCCGCGCCTGATCCGCGGCGCGCACGGCGAGCCGCGCGGAACGGAGGAACGCCTCTCCCGACTCGGTCGCACGGACGCTGCGACTGGTGCGCGCGAACAGCCGCACCCCCAGCTCGCGTTCGAGTGACGCGACCTGATGACTGAGCGCCGACTGCGTCACGTGACAGCGGTCCGCCGCGCGGGTGAAGGACCCGGTATCCGCCACGGCGACGACATATCGCAGGTGCTGTAGTTCCATGTATCCATGATCGCCCTTCATGGATGGTGTGACAACAATGCGTTGGACTCATCGCGATGTCGCGCGCAGGCTGGGAGCATGAACCGCTTCACCCTCACCCTCGTCACGGCGCTCGCCCCCGCGGCGTGGGGTACGACCTACCTGGTCACGACGGAGCTGCTCCCCGCCGGGCATCCGCTCCTCGCCGGCCTCCTCCGCTCGCTTCCTGCGGGTCTCCTCGCGGTGCTGCTGGCCCGGCGCCTGCCGCACGGCGCCTGGTGGGGAAAGGTCCTCGTGCTCGGCGCCCTCAACATCGGCGCCTTCTTCCCGCTACTGTTCCTCGCGGCCGAACGCCTCCCCGGCGGGGTCGCCGCGGCCGTCGCCGGAGCGCAGCCGCTCATCGTCCTGGGAATCGGAGCGCTCGTGCTCGGGGAGCGTATCCGCCCGGTGTCCGGCGCCGCCGCCGTGCTCGGGGCAGGGGGCGTCGCCCTCGTCGTCCTCGGCCCTGCCGCCGCGCCGGACCTGTGGGGCCTCATCGCGGCTCTGGGCGGCGTGACCGCCACCGGTCTCGGGATGATCCTCACCAAGCGCTGGGGACGCCCCGCCGGCGTCGGCCCCGTGGCCTACGCGGGCTGGCAGCTGAGTGCGGGCGGACTGCTGCTCCTCCCCCTCACCTTCACGGTCGAGGGCCCGCCTCCTGCCCTCGACGCGGGGGCGCTCCTCGGTTACCTCTGGCTCGCGACAGCGGGAGGGATCATCGCCTACACGCTCTGGTTCCGCGGTATCCAGCGGCTGCCCGTGATCGTGCCCGGCCTGCTCGCACTGCTCTCGCCGATCGTCGCGACGGTGCTCGGAGTGCTCATCGCCGGCGAGAGCTTCACCCTCGTTCAGCTTCTGGGCATCGTGATCACGCTCGCCGCCCTCGTCGGCGGGCAGTTCGCGGCACGACCGCGAGGCACGCCGGCGGCCACGGTCGATCCTTCCGCCGCGCCGGTGGCCGTGCGCTGAGTTCCCGGCCGCTCAGCCCTTGCCGAACAGCTTCTGGATCTCGGCGAGGTCTGCCTCCGAGGGCGCTGCGCTTCCCCCGCCGAGGCCGAAGCCCGAGCCGGTGGGTGCCGTGGAAGCCGCGAGGCCGGCGTTCTCGGCCGCGCGCTTCGCCGGGTTGCCGGAGCGGGAGCGGTTGCCGCCGACGCCCTTGCCCTTCTTGCCGCGCTTCGACGAGGCGCCGGGCTTGCCCATGCCGGGCACCGGACCCATGCCGGGGATGTTCGGCGTGCCGCCACGGGCGACCGTCTTCATCATCTTCGCGGCCTGCTCGAAGCGCTGAACGAGCTGGTTCACGTCCGTGACAGTCATGCCGGAGCCGCGCGCGATGCGCAGACGGCGCGAGCCGTTGAGGATCTTGGGGTTGCGACGCTCTACCGGCGTCATGGACCGGATGATGGCTTCGGTGCGGTCGATCTCGCGCTCGTCGAAGTCCTCGAGCTGCTGCTTCATCTGACCCATGCCCGGGAGCATCCCGAGCATCTTCTTCATCGAGCCCATCTTCTTCATCTGCTGGAGCTGCTCGAGGAAGTCCTCCAGGGTGAAGGCCTCGTTCGCGAGCTTCTCCGCGACCTTGCGTGCCTCCTCCTCGTCGAAGGCCTGCTGGGCCTGCTCGATGAGGGTCAGGATGTCGCCGAGGTCGAGGATGCGGCTCGCCATCCGGTCGGGGTGGAACGGCTCGAGGTCTTCCAGCCGCTCGCCCGTCGAGGCGAAGATGATCGGACGACCGGTGACCGAGGCGACCGACAGAGCTGCTCCGCCTCGCGCGTCACCGTCGAGCTTGGAGAGCACGACGCCGGTGAAGTCCACGCCCTCTTGGAAGGCCTTGGCGGTGTTGACGGCGTCCTGACCGATCATCGCATCGATGACGAAGAGCACCTCGTCCGGGTTGACCGCCTTGCGGATGTCGGCGGCCTGCTTCATGAGCTCGGCGTCGACGCCGAGGCGGCCGGCGGTGTCGATGATGACCACGTCGTGCTGCTGCCGGCGGGCGTGCTCGACGCCGTCGCGCGAGACCTTGACCGGATCGCCGACGCCGTTGCCGGGCTCGGGCGCGTACACCGTGGCACCGGCCTGCTCGGCGACGACCTGGAGCTGGTTCACCGCGTTCGGGCGCTGGAGGTCGGCGGCCACGAGGAGCGGCGTGTGGCCCTCGCTCTCGAGCTGCTTGGCGAGCTTTCCGGCGAACGTCGTCTTCCCCGAACCCTGGAGGCCGGCGAGCATGATCACGGTCGGCGCCGTCTTGGCGAACTGCAGGCGCCGCTGCTCACCGCCGAGGATCTGGACGAGTTCCTCGTTGACGATCTGCACCACCTGCTGCGCGGGGTTCAGCGCCTTGTTGACCTCGTCGCCGAGCGCGCGCTCGCGCACCTTGGCGGTGAAGTCCTTGACGACCGCGAGCGCGACGTCGGCGTCGAGCAGCGCACGACGGATCTCGCGCACCGTGCCGTCGACGTCGGCGGGGGTGAGCTTTCCCTTCGTGCGCAAGTTGCGGAAGGTGTCGGTGAGCCGATCGGAGAGCGTGCCAAAGGTAGCCATGGTGCGTACGATTCTACGCGAGCGGAGCCTCCACGCTCAGCGCGGCACGAAGGCGACTCGCCGAAACCCCGCCTCGCTGTCGAGACCCCGCCCGGCGCGCGCCTGCACACCGGGGCCTCGGCGCGAAACCGGGGTCTCGCGAGGCCGGTCAGTCCCCCCAGGGGAGATCGTGGACGCGGGCGAGCGCCTCGTGCAGCACGGAGTCCGGAGTGCCGCGGCCCGCGCCCTCCTCCGCCCACACCCGGAGCGCCGACATGACAGCGGCGGCCTGCGCGGCCCCGAGCACGTCGGCGCGCATGACGTCGATCCCCGCGGCGCAGGCGGCGCGCGAGACGGCGGCGGACAGGCGGGCGAGCCGCAACCCCGTCTCGCGCACCAGCTCATCCTCGAGCGCCATGGCCGCCGCATTCCGCAGGGCCAGAGCCAGGGGATCCGGCGCGAAGTCCTGGACGATGCCGTGGAGGATCAGCCGCACCCGCTCCCCTGTGGCATCCCGGCCGAGATCGCCGAGCGCCGCGATCGCGACGCCGATGCGCTCGTCGATCCCGGACCACAGCACATCGCTCTTGGACGTGAAGTAGTTGAAGAAGCTGGAACGGCTGACCCCCGCCCGCTGCGTGATGTCGGCGATGGAGGTGGCCTCGTACCCGCGCTCCAGGAAGAGCTCGCAGGCGGCCTCGGCGAGGGTCTCGCGCGAGGAGGCCTTCGGGCGGCCGGCGCGACCAGTCCGGTTCATGACTTCACGGTACCGCGCGCCGCGCCACACTCCGGACGGGGATGTATTGTTAGACGCAATCCATGTATTAGAGGGAAGCGACGACGCATGCTCGACATCCTCACCCCCGGCTTCATGCCGACCCCTGTCCCCTATCCCGACGGCTGGGCCCTGCAGCGCCGCGTGCATGCGGACGTCGTGTCCGGTGCCCGCCCTGACACGCTCATCCTGCTCGAGCACGCGGCCGTCTACACCGCGGGCAAGCGCACGGAGGACCACGAGCGCCCCCAGGACGGGACCCCGGTCATCGACGTCGACCGCGGCGGGAAGATCACCTGGCACGGGCCGGGACAGCTCGTCGGCTATCCGATCTTCCGGCTGCCGGAGCCGATGGACGTGGTCGCACACGTCCGGCGTCTGGAGCGGATCCTCATCGAGGTGCTGCGTCCGTTCGGGGTCGACGGGCACCAGGTCGAGGGGCGCAGCGGTGTGTGGGTGCGCCGACCGCTCTCGGAGGACAAGGTGGCCGCGATCGGCGTGCGGGTGCAGCAGGGCGTGACCATGCACGGCTTCGCCATCAACTGCGACAACAGTCTCGCCCCCTTCCGCGACATCATCCCCTGCGGCATCACCGACGCCGGCGTGACCACGGTGAGCGAGGTGTCCGGCCGCGTGGTCGGCCCGCTCGACCTCGTCGACGCCGTGCAGGACGCCTTCCGCACCGCGCACGCACCCGACCTGACAGGAGTCCCGGCATGACCGCCGCACCCGAGGGGCGCAAGCTCCTCCGCCTCGAGATCCGCAACGCCGAGACCCCGATCGAGCGCAAGCCCGAGTGGATCAAGACCAAGGCCAAGATGGGGCCGGAGTACTCCGCGTTGCACTCGCTCGTTAAGAGCGAGGATCTGCACACGGTGTGCCAGGAGGCCGGCTGCCCGAACATCTACGAATGCTGGGAGGACCGCGAGGCGACGTTCCTCATCGGGGGATCGCAGTGCACGCGTCGCTGCGACTTCTGCCAGATCGACACCGGCAAGCCCGCCGACTACGACACCGACGAGCCGCGACGCGTCGCCGAGAGCGTGCAGCGGATGAATCTCCGCTACGCGACCGTGACGAGTGTGGCCCGCGACGACCTGCCCGATACGGGGGCCTGGCTGAACGCCGAGACGGTGCGCAAGATCCATGAGCTCAACCCGAACACCGGCGTGGAGCTGCTGGCCAACGAGCACAACGCCGACCCGGCCTTCCTCGGCCAGATCTTCGACGCGCGCCCCGAGGTGTTCGCGCACAACGTGGAGACCGTGCCCCGCATCTTCAAGCGCATCCGTCCGGCGTTCCGCTACGAGCGGTCGCTGAACGTTCTCACCCAGGCCCGCGACGCCGGACTGATCACGAAGTCGAACCTCATCCTCGGCATGGGCGAGGAGCCGGAGGAGGTCGTGCAGGCGCTGCAGGACCTCCACGACGCCGGCTGCGACATCATCACCATCACCCAGTACCTCCGCCCGACCCCGCGTCATCTCCCGGTGTCGCGGTGGGTGAAGCCGGCCGAGTTCGTCGAATTCAAGGAGGAGGCGGAGCGGATCGGCTTCCTCGGGGTGCTCGCCGGTCCGCTGGTGCGCTCCTCGTACCGGGCCGGACGCCTCTGGGCGCAGTCCATGACCTCGAAGGGACGGGAGATCCCCGCGCACCTCGCGCACATCGCGGAGAGCGCCGACCTCGGCTTCGCACAGGCGGTCTGACGAGCGGCGGTCAGTCGGCGCTCATGACCGACTGCACGCTGCCGTCGGAGCCCAGGTTCACGAGCAGCACGTCGTCGGTGGCGCTGTCGTCGAGCGCGTACTCCAGCACCGCGAACGGCTCGGAGCCGCCGTGCTCGTCCGCGAGGATCGTCATGCTCATCAAGCGCAGCGATCGGATGATGTCCACGGCCGCGTCTCCGGACACGTCGATGAGGATGTCGGGGAGGTCGTCGCCGAACACCTCCTGCTGCTGCAGGATGTACTCGGTCACCTCGCTCGTGCGGTCGTCCACCTCGGCGAGCATCCCGCGCCGTGCGGTCGCGTCCACGTTCTCCAGGCCGGCGATGAGCCCGGCGGCGATGTCGAGGGCGTCGGCGGAGACGTCGTCCTGGTCCGGGGCCGTCAGGTCCACGGTCACGCTCTGGTCGCCGAGCTCGACCGTCTCCGACCAGAAGATCGAGCCGTCGGGGCCCGATGACAGCAGTCCGAAGTAGTCGTGTTCGATCGCCATAACGCTATGAAACCAGCCTGGTGCTCGGGGCGGAAGCCCTGTGTCAGCCGACCAGCGCCTGCACGAAGACGTGCGGCGTGAAACCGGTCAGATCATCGATGCCCTCGCCCTGCCCGAGGAGCTTCACCGGGATGCCCGTGCGCTCCTGCACCGCGAGCACGAAGCCGCCCTTGGCCGAGCCGTCGAGCTTGGTGAGCACGAGACCTGTGACGCCGGCGTGCTGCAGGAAGGTCTCCGCCTGCATGACGCCGTTCTGCCCCGTCGTGGCGTCGAGGACGAGGAGCACCTCGCTGATCGGGGCCTGCTTCTCGACGACGCGGCGGATCTTGCCGAGCTCGTCCATGAGACCGCCCTTGGTGTGCAGCCGTCCCGCCGTGTCGATGATCGCGATCTCGATGCCCTCGCGCTTCGCGTACTCCACGGTCTGGAAGGCGACAGATGCCGGGTCCTGGCCCTCCTGCTGCGGTCGGACGATGGCCGCTCCCCCGCGCTGCGCCCAGGTGGCGAGCTGGTCCACGGCCGCGGCACGGAAGGTGTCGGCGGCTCCCACGACCACACTCCGCTGGTAACCGCGGAGGAACTTCGTGAACTTGCCGATCGTCGTCGTCTTTCCCACGCCGTTCACGCCGACGACGAGGACCACGGCGGGCCGCTCGGTGAGCTTCAGAGTGGTGTCGAACTTCGCGAAGTGCTCCTCCAGGGTCTCCCGCAGCATGCGCTGGAGATCCTTGGGGTCGGTGGTGCGGTACTTCGCGACCTTGTCGCGCAGCTCGTCGACGATGCGCTCGCTGATGTCGGGGCCGAAGTCCGCCGTGATCAGCGCCGTCTCCAGGTCTTCCCACGTCGTCTCGTCGATGGTGGGCTTCACGAACATGCCGCGCAGCGCGCGACCGAGAGACCAGGACTTCTCTGCCATGTGTCCAGCCTACGGGTAGCATCCAGGGATGCACCGCGCGCCGCTCCCGCACCGGGTGTTCCTCCACGGCGCCGGGAGACGCGGCACAGCTGCCTGGCCCTCCCAGGCTTCGGAGTCGGGGACCTTCCTCAGCTTCCCGCCGGGGTCGTCCGTCGAAGCGCAGGCGGGCGCTCTCGTCGCCGGAGAACGTGACCGGACGCCGCTCCTGTTCGCCCACTCCATCGAGGCGGTCGCCGCCGTCCGCGCCGTCGCCGACGGTCTGCGGGTGTCCGGACTCGTCCTCGTCGAGCCCGCCCTGTACGACATCGCCCGCGGTGACGCGCCGATCGAGCGACATATCGCCGTGGTCACGGAGGCGCGAGCACGCGCGGCCGAGGACGACCTCTACGGCTTCTGGGCGCTGTTCCGTCCGCTCATGTTCGGCGGCCCGCTGGACCGCGCGTCCTGGCCGGACGAGCGCGCGGTCGCGGAGCACTGGGCGACCGCGAATCTCCCGTGGGGACACGGCATCCGGGAGCATTCCCTCGCTGGCGTGCCGGCCCTCGTGGTCACCGGCGGCTGGAACGAGGAGTACGAGCTCATCGCCCGACGACTCGTCGATGTCGGGGCCGAGCAGATCGTCCTCTCCGGTTTCACTCACCGTCCCCAGGACCACCCCGACTTCCCCGCCGCCGTCACTGCATTCGAACAGTCCCTCCTGATGTGACCCGCCCTGGTCCGTCCGAGCACAGCTTCGGAGACCGCAGGCGACGCGCCGGATCAGACGGCCGACACGCCGGGTGGAGGCTCCGATCTCCGAAGCCGTGCCCGGGGACGGAGGCAGCCGGAGTCAGACGGCGGCGGCAGCGCGGTCGCCGACGCGCTGCCCGACCACCGCGGAGACGCCGTCCTGGCGCATCGAGACCCCGTAGAGCGCGTCCGCGATCTCCATCGTCCGCTTCTGGTGCGTGATGACGAGGAGCTGGGAGCTCTCGCGCAGCTGCTCGAACACCGTGAGGAGCCGGCCGAGGTTCGCGTCGTCGAGCGCCGCTTCGACCTCGTCGAGGATGTAGAACGGGCTGGGACGCGCCTTGAAGATCGCCACCAGGAGCGCCACCGCGGCCAGAGACCGCTCGCCGCCGGACAGCAGCGACAGCCGCTCGATCTTCTTCCCGACGGGACGGACCGAGACCTCGATCCCCGTCGTCAGCATGTTCTCCGGATCGGTCAGCGAGATGCTGCCCGTGCCGCCGGGGAACAGCAGGGGGAAGACCTGACCGAACGCCTCCTTGGTGTCCTCGAACGCGCTGGCGAAGATCGTCTGCATGCGCTCGTCGAGGTCGGCGATGATCGTCAAGAGGTCCTGCCGGGTCTGCGTCAGGTCCGCGAGCTGCGTGGTGAGGAACGCGTGGCGCTGCTCCAGGGCGGCGAACTCCTCCAGCGCGAGCGGGTTGACCCGCCCGAGCTGGGCGAGCTTCCGCTCCGCGTCCGCCAGGCGCCGCTGCTGGATGCGCCGGTCGAACGGGATCGCGGTGTCGTCGAGCAGTTCGCCGTCGGCCGGCTCCGTCCCGGGATCCCGCGGCACGAGCTGATCAGGACCGTACTCGGCGACGAGCACGTCCTCGTCCAGCGAGAGCTCCGAGGACACGCGCTCCAACAGGCTGTTCAGGTGGAGCTTCTTCTCGTGGATCTGCAGCTCCAGGCCGTGCACGCTCTCCGTGAGCCCGGCAAGGCGCTCCCGCAGCGACGATTCCTGGGTGCGCAGCGCGACGAGCTCCTCGTTCTGCGCCGACCGCGCGGCTTCCGCCTCCGCCAGCGCGACCCGCGCCTCGGTGACCGAGCGGTCGAGGGAGTCGAGGATGCGCGGCAGCTCGTCCACGACCCCGGAGGCGGCCTCGCGCTGCGCCCGGCGGATGACGGCGCGGCGGGCGGCCTCCGCGGCCGCGTCCCGCTCCTGCTCGCGCTGCCGCTCCAACGCGGTCACCCGAGACTGCGCGGCACGGACCCGCTCGCGCAGGGTCTCGACCTCCAGGCGGGCACGGACCTCGCCCTCGCGGGCCCGCTCCAGGGCCTCCAGCAGACCATCCCGCGCCGACGCGTCGAGCACCGGACGCGGCGCCGCGACGGCAGCGTCGAGCTCCGCCTTCGCGGTCTCCGCCTTCGCCTCCGCGTCCGCCACGGCGGCCTGCGCCTGGGCGAGACCGGTCTCGAGGCGGTCGCATTCGGCGACAGCGGCCTCATGGCGCACGGTCACCTTGTTGACCTGCTCCGCGTGCGTCGCCAGGGCGGCGTCGTGCTCGCGAAGGGCGCGCAGCGCGTCCTTCGCCTGCCGCCGCGTCTCCTCCACGGCCTCGTCGGCGTCGAGGCGCGCCTCGCGCAGGGAGTCGACGACGATCTGGATCTCGGTGAGCCGCTCGGTCGCGGCATCGCGCTCGGCCGCGAGTTCGAGGCGAGAGCGCTCCCCTCCGGAGCCGGTCCGCAGGGTCTGGGCGGTGATGACGTCGCCTCCGGTGGTCACGATCGTAGTCGACGCGTCGCCCGCAGCATCGAGAGCGCGCCGCGCGGCCCGCGCGGCATCGAGGTCCACGGCGATGAGCACGTGCGCCAGGATCCCGAGAACGCCGTCCGGCGCGGTCACCGTCTCGGTCGCGGCGAGCACACCCTCGACGTCCGGAGGGGTGGGGTTCTCCCTCGGGGCGTCGGCGACCACGAAGTCGACCACGCCCCGGCGGCGCTCTGCGGCCTCCGCCGCGAGGGCGAAGGCATCGTCCGGGGAACCGACCAGCACACCCTCGGCCAGCGGACCGAGCACGGCCGCGATCGCGGCTTCGTATCCCGCCCGCACCTGCACGGCATCGCCGACGAGACCGCGGATTCCGGGGCCGCCCTCCGCAACGATCTCGGCGGCACCTCCTGACAGCGACAGCGCACTGCTCAACGCAGCGGCCTTCGCCGTGAGGGCGTCGACCTCGCGCTCCGCGGCGTGCAGGCGTTCACGCAGGCTCTCGCGCTCCGCCTCCGCCGCCGTCGCCGCACGCTGGGCGCTCTCGTAGGCGGCGGCGTACTCGACGGCCGTGCCCTCGGGAGCTTCCGCATCGTCGATCGCGTCCAGGGCCTCTTCGGCCTCGCGTCGTCGGGCGTGCGCGGCCTCGAGCGCGTTCTCCTGACGCAGCACCGCGCCGCGGACCGCGGCCAATGCCGACGCGGCCGCATCGGCGTTCCCGCGGAGAGACGAAAGCCGCATGTCGTACTCGGAGACGAGCGCGCTCTGCTCCGCGATGTCGACATCGAGCGTGTCGAGCTCGGCGCGGGCGTTCACGACCTCGCGGCTGGCCGCAGCCGCGGCATCCTGAGCGTCGCCGAGGCCGGAGGAGATCGTCTCGATGTCCTCCTTCGCCTCGTCGATGGTCGCCTGTGTGACGGTCACCGCGGTCACGGCCGCGTCGTCCTCCTCGGACCCGAGGAGCGCAAGGCGCTGGTTGGCGAGCGTGTACAGGCCCCGCATGCGCTCCTGCACCTGTTCGAGTCCGAACGCGACGCTGCGCGCCTCGTCGACCGCGATCGAGTTCTGGTTCTTCTCCAGACGAGCGATCCCGGCGCGCACGGTCTCGGCTTGGTCGGACAGCACGAGACGCTCCGTGTGCCGCTCCTGCTCGGTCCGGGTGTGGTCCGCGAGGGCCGTGCGCAGCGCCACGACGTCGTCGGCGAACAGTCGTGCCTTGGCATCGCGCACGACGGCGGCGATGGTCTGCGCCTCGCGCGCGATCTCCGCCTGGCGTCCGAGGGGCTTGAGCTGACGGCGGATCTCCCCGGCAAGGTCGCTCAGACGGGTGAGGTTAGCCTCCATCGCGTCGAGCTTGCGCAGCGTCTTTTCCTTGCGCCGACGGTGCTTCAGGATGCCGGCCGCCTCCTCGATGAAGCCGCGTCGATCCTCCGGCGAGGCCTGGAGCACGGTGTCGAGCCGCCCCTGACCCACGATGACGTGCATCTCCCGGCCCAGGCCGGAGTCGCTGAGCAGCTCCTGCACATCGAGCAGACGGCAGCTCTCGCCGTTGATGGCGTACTCGCTGGAGCCGTTGCGGAAGAGGGTGCGGCTGATCGTCACCTCGGCGTACTCGATCGGCAGCGCGCCGTCGGCATTGTCGATCGTGAGCTGCACCTCGGCGCGCCCGAGGGGTCCGCGGGTCGAGGTGCCCGCGAAGATGACGTCCTCCATCTTGCCGCCGCGAAGCGTCTTCGCCCCCTGCTCCCCCATCACCCAGGCGAGGGCGTCGACGACGTTGGACTTGCCGGAGCCGTTCGGCCCGACGATGCACGTGACGCCGGGCTCGAACACGAAGGACGTGGGCTGCGCGAACGACTTGAACCCCTTGAGCGTCAGGCTCTTCAGGTGCATGGGGCGACCGCTCGTCCGGGGAGATTCACGCCGCTACGCTACCGGAATCCCGCGGAACGGCCGGTATCCCGCGCGGTCATCGCGGACCCGGTGCGATCGCGACACGCCGGTGCTACCACGAAATGCTTGACGATCTCCTGAGAGTTTCGCTACGGTGGCCTCCGGATCGCCACACGAAAGGAGGTTACCGATGATGATCACTCAGCACACCGCAGAGGTCTTTGGCCTCGCCGCGCCCGCGCACTCCGCGCCGCGCCTCGCGGCATCGGTGACCGCCGGCGTCCGTCACGGCTCGCTCGGCTAGAACCGCAGCCTGGGAACGCAGGCCCGATCCGGGTCTTCTCCCGCCTGTTCTGTCGCGACCCACCCTCTGATCCCCTTGGATCATGGATCCCCGCCGCCTCCGGCCTCCGCATTCCGCGGCGCCACAGGCGCTGCTCTCGTCCGCACCCGCCGCGGCCGACGACTCGGTCCTGGCGTGGTGCTTCCGCACCCATCCATCCCTTTCGAAGGAACCATCGTGAACATCACGCTGTCACGCAGCACCACCCATCCGCCCGATACCGAGGACCGCGAGGTCCTCCAGATCCCCCGCGACGACGAGCTCCGTGAGCTCGGCATCGCGGACCGCCTCTCGCTCCGGATCGGCCTCTGGCTGTTCCAGCGGGCGCAGCGGCCCCGTCGTCCGCGCCGGTCGTGGACCGTCGATCCCGGCGACCTGTTCCTCGTCGGAGAGCAGCGTCACCGCTCGGCCGCGGAATCGCACGCCCTCCTCATGCACGACATGCAGCGCGGAATGCGCTGACCGGGCGATGACGACCACCTCGACACCGGCCCGGCGTCCGTCCGTGCACCTGCGGACGGACGCCGGGGCACCCGGCACCTCCACCTCCCTCCGACACGAAGGACCTGACATGACGACCGCCGCACTGACGATCACGCCGCTGATCGTCCCGGCCACCCTCACCGATGCGAACGCCGCGGACTTCCGGGCCTACGGTGCCCTCAACCGACAGATCTGCGACGAGCAGGTCGGTCTCCCCGACCTCGCCCCGGACGCCGCGCAGATGCTGCCGAACTGGCAGGACGACTCCGATGCGCTGGATCTCGGATTCGTCGCCCGGGAGGGGGACGACATCATCGGCATGGTGACCCTGTCCTTCGCGCAGGAGAAGGACGCGCGCGCCGCGGAGATCGACCTCCTCGTTCCGGCCGCCCACACCGGGCGCGGTGTCGAGGACGCGCTGCTCGACCGCGCCGAGACCGAGGCGAGGGAGCGCGGTCGGAGCGTCCTCCAGATCTGGACCCTGCACCGGCCCGAGGAGGCCGACCGCATGCTCCGGCCCCGGACCGGCTGGGGACGGGTCCCGGCGACACCGCTGAGCGACGTCGTCGAGGCGCACGGCTTCACGCTGGAACAGGTCGAGCGCAACAGCGAGCTCGACCTGCGCGCCGATCCGGAGCCCCTGCACCGGGCGTTGGACGCCGCGCTCACGGCGGCGGGACCGGACTATCGCGTGGTCGAGTGGCAGCTCCCCACTCCGCCCGAGTTCCGCGCGGGCTACGCCGACATCCTCGCCCGGCTGTCGACCGACGCCCCCAGCGGAGACATGGACTTCGTCGCCGAGGTCTATGACGCGGAGCGGGTGGTCCGCCGCGATGCGCGTCTCACCGGAGCCGGGCAGACGGTCTCCGTGGTGGTGGTGGAGCACGTCCCCACCGGCACGCTGGTCGCGTACAACGAGCTGCTGATCAGCGCGGAGAAGACCGGGACCACCCACCAGTTCGGGACGCTGGTCGCGAAGGATCACCGCGGTCACCGCCTCGGCACGATCGTCAAATGCGCCAACCTCCTGCGCTGGCGGGAGCTCGTCCCGGGGTCCACCGTGGTCTCGACGTTCAATGCGGAGGAGAACCGGCCGATGCTCGACATCAACGAGGCGATCGGCTTCGTGCCCGTGTCGTACGCAGGGGCGTGGCAGAAGAAGATCTGACGACGAGCGGTGGTCGTCATCCTCCCGGATGACGGCCACCGCTCAGCTTCATCCGCCGGGCCGACGACACCGGCACGGCCCCACGGCGAGGCTGGGAACATGAACACACCCGTGATCGAAGCCCACGCCCTCGTCAAGACCTACGGTGTCACCCACGCCCTCGCCGGTGTCGACCTCGCGGTGCACCGTGGCGAGTCCGTCGCCATCATGGGCGCGTCGGGCTCGGGGAAGACGACGCTCCTGCACGTGCTGGCGGGAATCACCGCCCCGGACAGCGGCCGCGTGGTCTTCCAGCCCTCGACGGGCACGGCCATCGACGTGACCGCGCTGGGTGAGGCGGCGCGCTCCCGGCTGCGTCGCGAGCGCTTCGGGTTCGTCTTCCAGCAGGGACTGCTGATCCCCGAGCTGACGGCGGTGGAGAACGTCGCCCTCGCCTCGATGATCAACGGCGTCGCCAAGAAGGACGCCCTCCCCCACGCGGCGTCGTGGCTCGCGGCGCTGGGTCTCGGCGGCATGGAGGATCGGCGCATCGGCGAGCTCTCCGGAGGACAGGCGCAGCGCGTGGCGATCGCGCGGGCCCAGGCGACGGGTGCGGACCTCGTCTTCGCGGACGAACCGACCGGGGCCCTGGACTCGCACACCTCCGCCGAGGTCATGGACGCGCTCCTGTGGTCCACGACCGGGCAGGGCCGCACCCTCATCGTCGTCACGCACGACGCCGACGTCGCCGCACGCTGCACGCGCACGGTCGCCGTCCGCGACGGCCGTATCCTCGGCTCGGCGGTCAACGCATGAATCTCTCCGTCCTCGCCCTGCTTCTTCGTCCGGCTCCCGGACAGCGCAGCGTCCTCGCCCTGCCGATCGTCGCGTTCGGCGTGGTCACGACCCTCGTGCTCACAGTGATCGGCGGCGCCCAGGCCTTCTGGACCTGGACCGACGATGATGCCGTGCTCTACCAGGCTCTCGCCGCCATCGCGCTCGTCCTCCTCGTGGTGCCGCTGACCTCCCTCGGCGGCGCCGCTGCCCGGTTGTCCGCTCGACGCCGCGACGAGAGGCTGTCCACGCTGCGCCTGCTCGGGGTGACCCCGGGAGGGGTCACGACGGCCACCGTCGTCGAGTCTGTCCTCGTCGCCGCCGCCGGCGCCGTCATCGGCATCGGCGGCCACTTGGCCCTGAGCCCGGTGATCGGTCTCATCCCGTTCCGGGGAGAACCGCTCGGCACGCAGGCGGTCATGCTCCCTCCGGCTATGATCGCCGCCGTCGTGGGCGGCGTCCTGCTGCTCGCCGCGGGCAGCGCCGTGGTGGGGCTTCGTCGGGTCGTGATCTCGCCGCTCGGGGTTCGCACGCGCACGGCGCCGACGAACGTGCACTGGATCCGCGCCGTCATCGCGGTCGTGGGCATCGCCACCGCGTTCGTGCTCATCCAGGTCTTCCCCATGATTGGCGGGGTCGTGGCGACCATCGCCGTGCTCGCGGCGATGTTCGCCCTCGCGCTCATGGTGCTCAACCTGCTGGGACCGTGGGTGCTGAAAGTCTCGGCGGGACGCCAGCTCCGGCGGGCGGAGCGCCCGGAGCGGCTGCTCGCCGCTCGCCTCGTTCTCGACTCTCCGAAAGCGGCCTGGCGTCAGGTCGGCGGCATCGCGATGGCGAGCTTCATGGCCGTCTTCGCGGGCACCGGCGTCGCGCTCCTCGACACGATCGGGGCGAGCGACGATCCCTCCAGCATCGCGCTCGCAGAGGACATCCGGACCGGTCTCATCATCACCCTCATCGGGTCGTTCCTCATGGTGGCCGCCTCCGTCGGCGTGAATCAGGCCTCGGACGTGCTCGACAAGAACGACCTGCACCAGAGCCTGCACCACCTGGGCATGCCGGTCGAGACCGTGGACCGCGCGCGCCGTCGCGCGATCATGTCGCCACTGCTGGTCACGGCGGTCGGATCCGCGCTGTGCGCTGCGGTGCTCGTGTTCCCGTTGGTGGGCATCGCGCTGATCGTCGCGCCCCTCTCGCTGATGACCATCGCGACCGTCGTCGCCGTCGGCATCGGCGTCGTGTGGGCGAGCACCTGGGCGACTCGCCCGCTGCTGAATCGCGCTTTTGCCCCGGCGTGAGACGGTGGCGGGCCGGGTGCATCCGGCCCGCCACGCGCGGGGTCACCGTCAGCGCCTCCGCTGGCAGCGCGGGCAGAAGTGCGAGGAGCGGTTCATGAACGCGGCACGGGTGATCGGCGTGCCGC
The DNA here is from genome assembly GCF_001866135.1 of Microbacterium sp. LCT-H2. GTDB lineage: Bacteria > Actinomycetota > Actinomycetes > Actinomycetales > Microbacteriaceae > Microbacterium. The sequence continues at coordinate 556,490 of NZ_MODW01000002.1, read as the reverse complement.
AGCGCGGGCAGGGCTTCCCTCCGCGACCGTAGGCGTTCAGGGAGTGCGCGAAGTAACCGGCCTGCCCGTTGACGTTGACGTACTGGGCGTCGAAGCTCGTGCCGCCCTCGGCGAGAGCCTTCTGCAGCACGGATCGCACTTCGGCGAGCAGGCGGTTCACCGTCCGAGTCGGCAGGGCGTCGGCCGGCGTCTCCGGATGGATGCGGGCCGCCCACAGCGACTCGTCGGCGTAGATGTTGCCGATGCCGCTCACGACGCCCTGGTCCAGCAGCACCCGCTTGATCGCGCTGTGCCGCCGGGCGAGCGCGGCCCGGAAGACCCCGTCGTCGAAGAACGGGTCGAGCGGGTCACGTGCGATGTGCGCCACCTGCGTCGGGACCTGCGAGGGACCATCGGCGACGAGAGCATCGACGGCGAGCGATCCGAACGTGCGCTGATCCGCGAACACGATCGCGAGCTCCCCGTGTCGCGGGTGCTCGATGCCCAGACGGATCCGCTCGTGGCGCTCGGACGGCGCGTCCGGCGCGCGGAGCAGCATCTGACCGCTCATGCCCAGATGCGCGATCAGCGCGGAGTCATCGGAATCGAGAGGCAGCCAGAGGAACTTGCCGCGCCGCGCGGCCGCCGTGAAACGGCGACCCTCCAAGCGCTGCACGAAGTCCGCGGCTCCGGCGGTGTGCCGGGTGAGGGCGCGTTCGTCAAAGACGCTGACGCCCGTGATGACCGCGTCGATCGCGGCAGGGGCGAGGCCGGAGCGGACGACCTCGACCTCGGGGAGCTCAGGCACGCTCGCTGAGCGTGCGCCAGGCGCTGAGGGCGGCCGCCATCTCCGCCGTCTTCTTGCTGCTGCCGGTGCCCGTCATCCGGACGTCGCCGACCGCCACGGTCGCCGTGAAACGCCGGTCGTGGTCGGGACCGCTGGCCTCGACGGAGTACTGCGGCGGCGTGGCGCCGAGGCGGGCCGCGAGCTCCTGCAGGCTCGTCTTGGGGTCCATCGCCGCGCCGTACCGCTCGGGGTCGGCCAGCAGCGGCTCAGTCAGTCGCAGGACGAGCGCCGTGGCGGCCTCGGGCCCAGCGGACAGGTAGGTGGCGCCGATGACGGCCTCCATGGTGTCCGCGAGGATCGAGTCCTTGTCGCGCCCACCGGTCTGCTCCTCACCGCGCCCGAGCAGCAGGTGGCTGCCGAGATCGATGCCGCGAGCGACCTCCGCCAGCGCGACCGTCGACACGACGCTCGCCCGGCGCTTCGCCAGCTCCCCCTCGTCGAGCTCGGGGTGCCGCGTGAACAGCATGACGGTCACGGCCTGACCCAGCACCGAGTCGCCGAGGAACTCGAGACGCTCGTTGTGCGGGATGCCGCCGTGCTCGTACGCGTAGGAGCGGTGGGTGAGGGCCAACTCCAGAAGCTCCGCGTCGATATCGACGCGGAGCTTATCTGGGAGAGGCCTCGTCCCCCCGGGGACCTCCGTCACGGTTCGCGACTCAGACGTCGGCGACCTTGCGGCCCTTGTACTCGAGGAAGAGCTCGGTGCCCTGCGAGTCGGTGACGACCTTCGCCTGGTGCGGACGGCTGTAGACGACCTTGCCGTTCTCGATGGTCTTGACGAGCGCGGGGGCCTCGGCCTTCCACTGCGCGCGGCGCGAGCGGGTGTTCGAACGGGAGACCTTGCGCTTCGGGGGGTTACCAGCCATGACTAGCTCTCTTCTTTCTCGGCGGCACCGCGTTCTGCCGTGCCGTCCTGGTCTGTGATCTGCTGGAGCGCGCTCCACCGAGGATCGATGGGAGCGGCCTGCTCCGTTCCGGTGCTCTCGGTCAGCCTCTCGCCTGTGACCGGGTCGAGCCCGAGGCAATCCGGCTGACACACCGGCTGAAAAGGAAGGGCCAGTACGGCCGCATCCCTGACGAGAGTTTCAAGATCCACGTGGTCGTCTTGAACCTCGAAGTCAGTTTCTTCCTCACCAGGATACGCGAAAAGCTCCTGGAACTCGACTTCGACGGGCCGAGCGATGTCGGTGAGGCATCGACCGCACACGCCGACGTACTCGCCCTCCGCCTCTCCGGTGACGAGGATGCCCTCGTGGACGGACTCCAGCCGCACGTCGAGATCGAGTTCCGAGCCCGCCTCGAAGGAGACGATGCCCTCCCCCCACTGCTCCGTCAGGGGCACCGAGAAGGAGTGCTCGCGCATCTCCCCCGGGCGCCGGACGATGTCACGGACGGGGAGGACGAAAGGGCTGTTGAGTCGGGAACGCACCCCGCCATGCTACCCGGGTCACCGGTGAGGAGGGCCGGGAGACCGCCGGGAACGGGACCGCGATCCCCGATCAGATCCCGCGCGCGCCGGTGTCCAGGAACGAGGCGACAGCCGGCGGGACGAACGGCGAGACGTCGCCCCCGAGACCGGCGACCTGACGCACCAGCGAGCTCGAGACCATCGCATGCGCAGGATCGGGCAGCAGGAAGACGGTCTCGATGTCGGCGAGGTGCCGGTTGACGATCGCCATGGGCGACTCGTACGCCACGTCGACCTGCGAGCGGATGCCCTTCACGAGCACACCGGCGTTCACGTCGCGCGCATAGTCGACGAGGAGTCCCATGCTCCAGGATCCGATGACGATGTTGCCCGCCATGCCGTCCTCGGCGATCGAACGCTCCAGGAGGGAGAGCCGCTGCGCGATCGGCAGCATCGCCTCCTTGCCCGGGTTGTGCACCACGAGCACATGCAGCTCGTCGTAGAGGGCGGCCGCGCGCCGGATCACGTCGAGGTGACCCAGGGTCGGCGGATCGAAGGAACCCGGGACGACGGCGATCCGGCTGCTCATGGAATCCAGCCTAGGGCACCCGGAACGGCGATCAGTTCTTCGCGAGCGCCGCGCGATCCTCGTCGGTGACGCGCCGTCCGATGGCCTCCCGGAGCCCGGGGTGAGCGGCCAGCTCGGGGTCGGCAGCGAGGATGTCCTCCGCGAGCTCGCGGGCCCGGGTGATGAGAGCGGCATCCTTGACGACGCGCAGCAGCTTGAGGGACGACCGCACCCCGGCCTGTGCCGCGCCGAGCACGTCGCCTTCGCCGCGGAGTTCGAGGTCGACCTCGGCCAGCGCGAACCCGTCGAGGGTGGCGGCGACCGCGTCGACACGCTCACGGGCCACCGATCCGGCCTCGGCCTCCGTGACGAGCAGGCACAGCCCCGGGACTCCTCCTCGGCCCACCCGACCACGGAGCTGGTGCAGCTGGGAGACGCCGAAACGGTCGGCGTCCAGCACGATCATCGTCGAGGCGTTGGGGACGTCCACGCCCACCTCGATCACGGTCGTCGCGAGCAGGAGGTCGATCTCCCCGCGGGCGAAGGCCTGCATGACGGCGTCCTTCTCCTCCGAGGGCATCTTCCCGTGGAGCACCGCACGTCGCAGACCGCCGAGGGTCGGATGCGTGGCCAGCGCCTCGTCGAGCTGCACGACACCCCACCGAGGGCCTTTGCCGCCCTCCGGGGCGAGCAGCGCCTGCTCCCCCGCCTCGGCCGTCTTCGCCGCGGTGTCGATGGCCGCGCAGACCGCGAACACCTGCCGCCCCTGCGCGATCTCCTCCGCCGCCCGTTCCCACACCCGGTTGAACCAGCCCGGGTGCTCGGCCAACGGCGCGACGTACGACTCGATGCCGGCGCGCCCCGCCGGCATCGTGCGGATGACCGAGGTGTCGAGGTCGCCGAAGACCGTCATCGCGACCGTCCGCGGGATCGGCGTCGCGGTGAGGACGAGCGCGTGCGGGCTTGACCCCTTCGCCCGCAGCGCCTCCCGCTGCTCGACCCCGAAGCGGTGCTGCTCGTCGACCACGACCAGACCGAGATCGGCGAACGTGGTCTTCTCCCCGAGGAGCGCGTGGGTGCCGACCACGATCAGCGCCTGGCCGGAGGCGACGCGCAGCGCGGCCTTGCGGCGATCCGCCGCCGGCATCTGCCCGGTGAGCAGCGTCGGCATCAGCAGCGGGGCGAGCTGCGGGCCGAGCATCTTCGTGATCGAACGCAGATGCTGCCCCGCGAGGACCTCCGTCGGGGCGATCAGGGCCGCCTGTCCGCCGCTCTCGGCGACCTGGAGCATCGCCCGCAGGGCGACCAGGGTCTTGCCCGAACCGACCTCGCCCTGCACGAGCCGGTTCATCGGCCAGGAGCCGACGAGGTCGTCTGCGATCTGGGCGCCGACCGTCTCCTGATCCGGCGTGAGCGTGTAGGGCAGAGCAGCGTCGAAGCGCTCCAGGAGCCCTCCAGGTGCCGCCGGCCGCGAGGTGGCGGCGAGGGCACGCACGGCGTCGCGTTGCTGGAGCAGGGCCGTCTGCAGCGTCAGTGCCTCGTGCATGCGCAACGTGCGGACGGCGGGGTCGATGTCGTTGCGGGAGCGCGGGCGGTGGATCGCCTCCAACGCCTCCCGCGCCGTCAGCAGCTCCTCGCGGGTGCGGATCTCCGGCGTCAGCGGGTCGGGGACGGTCGGGAGGTCGTCGAGGACGCGCCCGACGAGCCGTGCGATCTGCCACGTCTGGATCGCGGAGGTGGCCGGGTAGATCGGGATCGGCACGGCCGCCCTGGCATCCGCCCGCCGGCGTGCCGCGTCCTCGTCGTCGAACAGCTCGTACTCCGGGTGCGCGAACTGCGTCATCCCGTTGAACTCGCCGACCTTGCCGGAGAAGACCCCTCGGCGCCCGACAGCCAGATCCTTGGAGCGCCACTCCGCCGCGCCGACGTTCTTCGCGAAGAAGGTCAGCGACATGCGACCGACGCCGTCGCCGATGACGACGTCGACCATGGCTCCCGGCCGGTTGCGCATCCGGCGGAAGCTCGACGAGAGCACCTCGGCCACGATCGTGACGGTCTCCCCGATCGGGAGGTCGCGGATGGGGGTGAGCTCCCCCGGGTCGGCGTACCGGCGCGGGTAGTGCGCGAGCAGGTCGCCGACGGTCTTCATGCCGAAGGCCCGGTCGAGCGTCTTGGCCGACGCCGCGCCGAGGGCCTCCTCCAGCGAGGATTCGAGCGTGAGCGACATGCTCCGAGTCTAGGGAACCGCACGGACACGACCGTCCGCGGCCTGTCGTATCGTGAACGGGTGACGAGGATCATCGCCGGAACGGCACGCGGCACCCGGCTCGACGTCCCCGGCGCCGGGACCAGGCCCACCAGCGACCGCGTGCGCGAATCGCTGTTCGGCGCCCTGGAGTCGCTCGACGCGGTCGCGGACGCCCGGGTGCTCGACCTCTACGCAGGCTCGGGGGCGCTCGGGCTCGAGGCCCTGAGCCGCGGCGCCCGGAGCGCCGACCTCGTCGAGCGCGGGCGGCAGGCCGCAGCCGTCGTGCGGCGCAACGTCGCGGCCGTCGCGAAGGCCTCCGGCACCGCGACCGCCCGGGTGCAGGAGGCGACGGTCCGGGCGTTCCTCGGGCGGACGACCGGCCCGTACGACCTCGTGTTCACCGATCCGCCGTACGACATCGACGATGAGGCGATGGACGGCGACCTCGCCGCCCTGGCTCCGCTGCTCAGCGACGACGCCGTCGTGGTCGTGGAGCGCGCCCGGCGTTCGTCCACACCCGACTTCGCCGCGGCCGGGCTCCGGGTGTTCCGGGAGAAGACCTACGGCGACACGACCCTCTGGTGGGCGGAGCCCGACCGCGAGGACACCGCCTCCGCCACGGCTCAGCCGGCGACGGAGTCCCAGTCCCGGTAAGGATCCCAGCCGCTGACGTCCACGGGACCGTCGTCGCAGAGCAGGTCCACCTCGCCGCGCGGACGCACGACACCGATGACGCGGAAGCCCGGAGGCAGCACGCCGTCCGGGAACGTCGCGAGCAGGGCGTGGTCCTCCCCGCCCGCGAGCGCGCGCTGCGGGTTCGCGCCGAGCGCTGCGCCGTCCAGCGCGAGGGTGACCCCGGAGGCGTCCGCGAGCCGACGCGCGTCGAGCGCGAGCCCGTCCGAGACATCCATCATCGCGGTCGCCCCGGCCGCTGCCGCGACCACGCCGAGGCCGATGGGCGGTGACGGTCGCAGTTGCGCCTCGACCGCAGCGCTCTCCCCGGACGCGAGAGCCGCGGGATCGACCGGCACCGGTGTCTCGCCGTCCCGGAAGCGTCCGAACAGCACCGCCAACCCGTGTGCGGCATGACCCAGCTCTCCGGCGACGGCGACGACATCACCCGGTCGCGCCCCCGCCCTGGTCACCGGCGAGCGCCCTTCGAGGTCGCCGAGCGCCGTCACAGCCACCGTGAGCACCTCGGACACCGTGAGGTCGCCGCCGACCACCGCGCACCCGGGGGCGAGCGCCGCGCAGGCATCGCGGAAGCCGTCGGCCAGGCGCTCCACGAACGACAGTCGGAGGTCGCGCGGCACGGCCAGAGCCACGAGCAGCGCGGTCGGGCGTGCGCCCATGGCGGCGATGTCGGCGAGGTTGACCGCCGCCGCCTTCCAGCCGAGGTCGTACCCGCTCGTCCAGGCCAGCCGGAAGTCCGGACCGTGCACGAGCGTGTCCGTCGTCGCGACGACCGATGCCGAGGGGGCGGCGACCACGGCGGCATCGTCCCCGGGACCGAGGAGCGTGTGCGCGCCCGGCGCAGTGCGCTGGAGGATGGCGCGGAGGATGCGCCCCTCCGAGAGATCTCCCAGGCGCGGATCGTCGGAGTCGGGTCGGGAGGGCATGTCGTCAAAGGTAGCCTGGATACATGCTTCGTTCCCGCCGCCTCGCTGCCGTCGCGGGGGCGATCGCCCTCGCCGCCGGACTCACCGGATGCTCCACCACCGTGCACCTCGAGCCGGCGGCCGACGCGAACGACCCGGCCTGCGCGAACGTCTCCGTGCTCCTGCCGGACACCGTCGGCGGGTACGAGCGCGTGTGGACCGACGCGCAGGCCACGGGCGCGTGGGGGGATCCCACGGTCGTCCTGCGCTGCGGGGTGGAGCCGCCCGCTCCGTCCGACCTCGTCTGCACCACTCTGGGCGGCGTCGACTGGTTGGTCCTGGAGCAGGAGGAAGAGCGCCAGCGCCTCGTCACCTACGGTCGCGAGCCGGCCGTCGAGGTGATCATCCGCCGCGGCGAGCAGGTCGACTTCCAATCGATCGTCGACAGCCTCTCGTCGAACATCCAGTCCGGGCTCGCGCCGGCCACCGCGCAGTGCACGGACCGGGTGGAGTTCCCCGCGAGCTGAGCGCGCGGGGAATCGTCCACGTCAGCGACGCAGGCCCGCCTCGACGAGCTCGGTGATGAGGTCGCCGTAGCTCAGTCCGGAGGCGACCCAGCACTTCGGGAACATCGAGATGGGCGTGAAGCCGGGCATGGTGTTGAGCTCGTTCACGACGAGCTCGCCGGTCGGGGTGAGGAACATGTCCACCCGGGCGAGGCCGCGACCGTCGACCGCCCGGAAGGCCCGCACGCCGGCCTCCTGAACCGCGGCCACCTCGGCGTCGGTCAGCTCCGCCGGGCACACCACCTCGACGCCGTCACCGCCGAGGTACTTCCCCTCGAAGTCGTAGAAGCCGCGGTCGCTCAGCACGATCTCGCCGGGGAGGGAGGCGCGGACGCCGTCGGCCGTCTCGAGGACAGCCACCTCGATCTCCCGCCCGGTGACGCCGGCCTCGATGAGCACCTTGTCGTCCTCGGCGAACGCGATCGCGAGGGCGGCGTCGAGTTCCTCCGGCGCCGACACCTTCGAGACGCCGACGCTCGACCCGGCGCGCGCCGGCTTCACGAAGACGGGCAGGCCGAGGTCGGCAGCGCGGGCGCGGAGGGCATCAGGATCGGCGTCCCAGTCCCGGCGACGCACGGTCACGCCCTGCGCCACCGAGATCCCAGCGGCCTGCAGGGCGATCTTCATGAAGTGCTTGTCCATGCACAGCGCCGAGTCGAGGACGCCGCCGCCGGCGTACGGGACCTCGAGCGTGTCGAAGTAGCCCTGGATCGTGCCGTCCTCGCCGTGGGGTCCGTGCAGGATCGGCAGCACGACGTCGATCTCGCCGAGCCCCTCGGTCTCGCCGCCCGGGTGCACGACCCGCAGGGTGCGATCGCCGCCGGGTTCCGGCCAGAGCACCCGGGTGCCGTTGTCGACGACCTCCGGGAGATGTGCGGCGTCGAGCGGGAACTTCGCCGGGTCGTCGTCCTCCAGGACGAAGGCGCCCTCGCGGGTGATCCCCACCGGGATCACGGCATACCGGTCACGATCGATCGCGCCCAGCACTCCCCCCGCCGTTGCGGAACTGATCGAATGCTCGCTGGAGCGCCCTCCGAAGAGCACCACCACCGTCTGCTTGTCCATGGTTGGTCCTCTCCCCCTGCGGGGTGTCGTCGTCCGTCGTGAGGTGCGGGGCGATGTCCCGGGGATCCATCTTGCCGTCGAGCACCATCTTCACCTGCTCCACGATCGGCATGTGCACATCGGCTTCGCGGGCGAGCTGCAGCACGGGAGCGACCGAGGCCAGACCCTCCGCGGTCTGCTGCATCTGCTTCACCACATCCTGGAAGCTGTAGCCCTGTCCGAGCAGCCGCCCGGCCGTGTTGTTGCGGCTCAGCGGCGACTGACATGTCGCGATGAGGTCGCCGAGCCCCGCCAGCCCCTGCAGGGTCTCCGGCTGGGCACCGTTCGCGACTGCGAAGTCGGTCATCTCGACGAGGCCGCGGGTGATGATCGACGCCTTCGTGTTCTCGCCGTAGCCGACGCCGTCGACGATTCCGATGGCGACGGCGATGAGGTTCTTGAGCACCCCGCCGAACTCTGTGCCGATGACGTCCGTGTTCACGAACGTCCGGAAGTAGGAGTTGCGCGCGGCCCGAGCCACGACGTCCGCCGTCTCCTGGCTGCGCGACGAGATCACGGCCGCGGTCGGCTGCTCCCGCGCGATCTCCAGGGCGAGATTCGGTCCGGAGGCCACGGCGATCCGGTCGGGATCGCACTGCAGCTCCTGCTGGATGACCTGGCTCATGCGCAGGCCGGTGCCCCGCTCGACGCCCTTCATGAGGCTGACGATCTTGGCGTCGCCCGCGGCGATCAGCGGGCGCAGCGCCTTGAGGTTCTCCCGCAGCGACTGGCTCGGCACGGACAGGTACACCTGGTCGACGCCGTCGAGCGCCGTCGCCAGCTCGTGTGTGGCCGCCATCGTCCGGGGCAGATTGATGCCCGGCAGGTAGCGGGAGTTGCGCTTCGCCTCGTCGATCTCATGCGCCAGCTCCGCACGGCGCGCCCACATCGTCACGTGGGCGCCGCCGTCGGCGAGGATCTTGCCGAACGTGGTGCCCCAGCTGCCGGCGCCGATCACGGCGACGCGGGGTCCGGCCGCCACGGTTCTCTTAGGGGTCAAGGCGTCCGGTCTCCTTCTGGCCGTGGCTCGCCGGGTTCCAGCGCTCTGCGGGGGCCTTCTCGCCGCGCACCTGCTCCAGCAGCGCGGTGATCGCGTTCATGAGTCGGTTGGTGGCTTCCGTGAGAGCCGCCGGCTCGCCGGCGCGACCGCGGAGGTCGGAGACGTCGACGGGGTCGCCGACGATCACGGTGACGGGCTTGCGGAGCGGCCAGAGGCTGAGCCCCTTCTGGTAACGGCCCATGATCGCCTGGGTCCCCCACTGGGCCATCGGGATCAGCGGGATGCCGTCGGCGAGGGCGAGCCGTACCGCGCCCGACTTGCCGCGCATCGGCCACATGTCGGGGTCTCGGGTGAGCGTGCCCTCCGGGTACACGATGACGCCACGGCCGTGCTCCACGAGTGCAGCCGACTGAGCCATCGTCTGCTTCGCAGACGACGCCGACGAGGTGCGTGCGACCGGGATCATCCCCGTCTTGCGCAGGAACCACCCGAGCACCGGCACGCGGAAGAGGCTCTCCTTGGCCATGAACCGCGGAGCGCGCCCGATCCGCCAGACCGCCAAAGCGACGATCAGCGGGTCGAACTCCGAGTAGTGGTTCGGGGCCAGGACGAACGCGCCCTCTCGCGGGACCTTCTCCGCACCGATGATGCGGACCTTCGCGATCAGCGACACCAGCGGGACGACGATCGCCGCGAGCGGCCAGAACACGCTCGGCCGGGTCTTCTCCGGAGACCGGGAAGCCATGGGGCTCACCGGAGGACGTCGAAGTCGGCGCCGAGCGCGTCGAGCTTGGCGAGGAACTTCTCGTATCCGCGGCTCAGGATGTCGACGCCCGACACCTTCGACTCGCCCGTGGCCGTCAGGGCCGCGATCACGTGGCTGTAGCCGCCGCGCAGGTCGGGCACCACGACGTCGGCGCCGTGCAGAGGCGTGGGACCGGTGATGACGGCTGCCTGTTCCAGATCACGACGCGGCACGCGCCGGGGCCCGTCCTGCAGACCGCGCGGGTGCACGACGATGTCGGCGCCCATCTTGACCAGCGCCTCGGTGAAGCCCATCCGGTTCTCGTACACGGTCTCGTGCACGACCGAGCGGCCGTGGGCCTGGGTGAGCGCGACGACGAGCGGCTGCTGCCAGTCGGTCATGAAGCCCGGGTGCACGTCGGTCTCGATCACGACCGGCTTGATGTCGCCATCGCGACGGAAGAGGATCCCGTCCTCCTGGATGTCGAACCAGCCGCCGGCCTTGCGGAAGACGTTGAGGAAGGTCAGCATCTCCTGCTGCTTGGCACCGCCGACGAAGATCTCGCCGTCCGTGGCCAGAGCGGCCGACGCCCACGAGGCCGCCTCGTTGCGGTCGAAGATCGACCGGTGGTCATAGCCGCGGAGCTTCTCGACGCCCTCGATGAGGATGACGCGGTTCGGCTCGTAGGAGATGATCGCGCCCATCTTCTGCAGGACGGCGATCAGGTCCATGATCTCCGGCTCGATCGCCGCGTTGCGGAGCTCGGTGATGCCCTCGGCGCGCACCGCGGTGAGGAGCACCTGCTCCGTGGCGCCGACGCTCGGGTAGGGCAGGTGGATGTTCGCGCCGTGCAGGCGGGTCCCTCCCGTCGAGAGGCGGATGCCGCTGGGCAGCTTCTCGACGATCGCCCCGAACTTGCGGAGAGCGTCCAGGTGGAAGTCGATCGGACGGTCGCCGATGCGGCAGCCGCCGAGGTCGGGGATGAACGCCTGACCCAGGCGGTGCAGCAGCGGGCCGCAGAAGAGGATCGGGATCCGCGAGGCGCCCGCGTGGGCGTCGATCTCCTCGAAATGCGCCGACTCGACGTCACTGGGGTCGAAGACCAGCGAGCCGGGCTCGTCTCCCTCCGACACCCGGACCCCGTGCACCTCGAGCAGCGAGCGCACCACGGCGACGTCGCTGATGGCCGGCACGTCGCGCAGGACGCTCGTGGTCTCCCCGAGCAGGGACGCGACCATCGCCTTGGTGGCGAGGTTCTTCGCGCCCTTCACATCGACGCGTCCGCGCAGCGGACGACCTCCACGGATGGCGAGGACGTCTCCGGTCAGCGCGGGGACGTCGTCGGAGAGAGCGTCGCGCACGGGTGTCGTCATTCGGGGCCTCACTTCGTTCATCGGGGGCGGGTTTACCCCTGGCTCCCCCGCCCCCTCCGTCTCACTGGACGGGGAGGGTCCGCGGCCGCCACGACTCGCGACGGGCCTCGAACTGCGCGATCTTGTCTTCGTTGCGCAGCGTGAGCCCGATGTCATCGAGCCCTTCGAGGAGCCGCCATCTAGTGTAATCGTCGATCCCGATGTCGGCCTGGAAGCCACCCTCCGCGCCCCCGGTGGGGTCGCCGATGGCGGCGGTGCGCGCCTCGAGGTCGACGGTCATCCGCGCACCGGGAACAGCGTCCATGAAGGCCCAGAACCGTTCCAGGTCCGCTTCGGAGATGGTCGCCGCGAGAAGCCCCTGTTTGCCCGCGTTCCCGCGGAAGATATCGGCGAACCGGGGGCTCAGCACGACCTTGAAGCCGAAGTCGCGAAGGGCCCAGACCGCGTGCTCACGGCTGGAACCGGTGCCGAAGTCGGGGCCGGCGACGAGGATGGACGCTCCCTGGTACGGCGCCTGGTTGAGCACGAAGGCGGGATCCTGACGCCAGCCGTGGAAGAGCGCGTCCTCGAAGCCCGTCTTGGTGACGCGCTTGAGGAACACCGCAGGGATGATCTGGTCGGTGTCGACGTTCGACCGCTTCAGCGGCGCGGCGATGCCCGTGTGGGTGGTGAACTTCTCCATGGTCAGGCCTCCAGATCGCTCGGGCTGGACAGGGTGCCGCGGATGGCGGTCGCCGCCGCGACGAGCGGCGACACGAGGTGGGTGCGGCCGCCCTTGCCCTGGCGCCCTTCGAAGTTGCGGTTCGAGGTGGAGGCGCAGCGCTCCCCCGGGGCGAGCTGATCGGGGTTCATGCCCAGGCACATCGAGCACCCTGCGAAGCGCCACTCCGCCCCGAAGTCCTTGATGACCTGATCCAGGCCCTCGGCCTCGGCCTCCAGTCGCACGCGGGCGGAGCCGGGAACGACCATCACCCGGACGCCGTCGGCCTTCTTCTTGCCCTGGATGATGGAGGCGAAGGCCCGGAGGTCCTCGATGCGGCTGTTCGTGCACGAGCCCATGAACACCGCGTCGACCGGTACCTCTTTCAGGGGCGTTCCCGGCGTCAGGTCCATGTACTCCAGCGCCCGCTCGGCCGCGGCCCGCTCGTTCGGGTCGGCGATCTCCGCCGGGTTCGGCACCGTGGCGGAGAGCGAGCTGCCCTGACCGGGGTTCGTCCCCCACGTCACGAACGGCTCCAGCTCGTCGGCGTCGATGAAGACCTCGGCGTCGAACGTGGCGCCCTCGTCGGTCGGCAGCGTGCGCCAGTAGGCGACGGCGTCGTCCCAGTCCTGGCCCTTCGGCGCGTGCGGACGGCCCTCGAGGTAGGCGAACGTCGTCTCGTCCGGAGCCACCATGCCGGCGCGCGCACCCGCCTCGATGGACATGTTGCAGATCGTCATGCGACCCTCCATGGAGAGCGCGCGGATCGCGCTGCCGCGGTACTCGAGCACGTAGCCCTGACCGCCGCCGGTGCCGATCTTGGCGATCACGGCGAGGATGATGTCCTTCGCCGTGACGCCGGGACGCAGCGTGCCCTCGACGGTGATGGCCATCGTCTTGAACGGCTTCAGCGGCAGCGTCTGGGTCGCCATGACGTGCTCGACCTCGCTGGTGCCGATGCCGAACGCCATCGCGCCGAACGCACCGTGCGTGGACGTATGCGAGTCGCCGCAGACCACGGTGATGCCGGGCATGGTCAGGCCGAGCTGCGGGCCGACGACGTGCACGATGCCCTGCTCCGCGTCCCCCAGCGAGTGCAGACGCACGCCGAACTCGGCGGCGTTGCGGCGCAGCGTCTCGATCTGCGTGCGGCTGGTCAGGTCGGCGATGGGCTTGTCGATCTCCCACGTCGGCGTGTTGTGGTCCTCTGTGGCGATGGTGAGGTCGAGCCGGCGGAGCGGGCGCCCCGCGCTGCGGAGGCCGTCGAAGGCCTGCGGGCTGGTGACCTCGTGCACGAGGTGCAGGTCGATGTAGATGAGGTCGGGCTGGCCGTCCTCGCCCTTGACGACGAGGTGGTCATCCCAGACCTTCTCGGCGAGGGTCCTGGGGCGTGCGGAATCCGCACCGGCGGTGGTGGTCATGGCGTGTCTCCTGTGGATGGCGGTTCGGCCCACGATGGACTCCGCGACGAGGAGGGGCTCAGATCGAGGTCTCGCCGCGGCCGCTAAGAAGGAGCACGGTCCGCATGACGTCAGGTTACCACCGCTGGGACACGCCGAGACACGCCGTGACACTCTGTTGCTCACCCGACCGACCGAGAGGCCCCGCATGACCGCCGACACCGCCCGTTTCGCCACCCGCGCCGTGCACGCCGCGAGAGGCCGGGCCGCTGCCGCCTCCCGCGTGACCCCGATCTATCTGACGGCCGGGTTCGAATTCGACGACTTCGATCACGCTGCCGACCACTTCGGCACGGGCACCGGATTCGGGTACACGCGCACCGGGAACCCCACCGTGCATGCGGTGGAGCGGCAGCTCGCGAGTCTGGAATCCGGTGCCGACGCCGTCCTCGTGGCCAGCGGACAGGCCGCGGTGACGACCGCCCTGCTCTCGGTCGTGGGGGCCGGCGACCATATCGTCTCCTCGACCCACATCTACGAGGGCACCCGCGGGCTGTTCCTGGACAACCTCGCCCGCCTCGGCATCGAGACGACGTTCGTGGATGACATCGCGGACCCGGATGCCTGGCGCGACGCCGTGCGCCCGACGACCAGGGCGCTGTTCGCGGAGTCGCTCGCGAATGCGCGGAACGACATCCTCGACGTGGCGGCGGTCAGTGCCGTGGCCGACGAGATCGCCGTCCCCCTGATCGTCGACAACACCCTGGCCACCCCGGCCCTCCTCCGGCCGCTGGAGCACGGCGCGGCCATCGTGGTGCACTCCGCGTCGAAGTTCCTCGCGGGCCAGGGCGCGGTGCTCGGCGGCGTGGTGATCGACGACGGCCGGTTCGACGCCGAGCGTGCCGGGCACAACGCCCCGCACCTCGTGCTGCCGGGGCGGGGCGGCGCACCCAGCGCCTTCGCCCGACACGGCGGCCGCGCCCGCATCGGGTACGCCAGGGAGTCGGTGGCCCCGCGGTTCGGTGCCTCGCCCTCGCCCCTCAACGCGTTCCTCATCGGCCAGGGCACCGAGACGCTCGGCCTGCGTGTGGAGCGCCAGTCGCAGAACGCCCTCGCCGTCGCACGCTGGCTCGCCGCACACGACGCCGTGGAGAGCGTGGACTACGTCGGCCTGCCCTCGCATCCTCACCACGAGACCGCGCTGCGCTACCTCGAGGGCGGGTTCGGCTCCATCTTCACCTTCACCCTGCGCGGCGGTCTCTCCGCGGCCCGTCGCTTCGTGGAGGAGGTGTCCGTCTTCACGCACATGACGCACATCGGCGACGTGCGGTCGCTCGTGCTGCATCCCGGCACGACCAGCCACGCGCAGCGCACGGACGAGGAACGTCGGACCCTCGGTGTCGGCCCCGGCACCCTGCGGCTGTCGATCGGCATCGAGGATGTCGACGACCTGATCGGCGACCTCGCGCGGGTGCTCGAGAGCGTCAGGGAGACGGTGGCATGAGCCGCCTGCAGCACTTCGGATGGTTCCTCGCCCGGGGCTTCGGCCCTCAGGGGTGGGGGTATCCGTCCCTGGACTGGGACTACGACTGGACGCGCCCGGAGGTCTACCAGGAGGCCGCGCGCACCCTGGAGCAGGCCGGTTTCGACCTCGTGATCATCGAGGACAGCCCCTCGCTCGGGTCGGCGGACACCATCGATCTGCGCGTGCGTCATGCGTTCGGCGGCCCGAAGCACGACTCCCTGCTGCTCGCACCGTACCTCTTCCAGGCGACCCGTCATCTCGGGGTGGTGCCCACGGTGAACCCGGCGGCTTCGCTGCCCTACACGTCGGCCCGTCAGTTCGCGACCCTGCAGCATCTCAGCGGACACCGGCTCGGCCTCAACGTGGTCACCGACACCGGCAGCGCCCGGCACTTCTCCGCGGCCCCGCAGCTCGGCCACGACGAGGCGTACGACCGTGCGGAGGAATGGCTCGCCGGCATCCGCGCGCTCTGGCGGAGCTGGGACGACGGTGCACTGGTCGCCGATCCCGTCTCCGGGGTATACGCGGACGGCACGCGCATGCGTCCGGTGCAGCACCGCGGCGCCCACTACGACTTCGACGGCCCTCTGAACGCCCTGCCCTTCACCGACGGCGAACCGGCCATCGTCTCCCCCGGCGGCTCCGGACGCGGACTGGCGTTCGCGGGGGCGAACTCCGACGTCCAGCTGGCGCTCGCCCCCTTGCACGAGAAGGCGGTGCGGGAGTATCGCCAGCGGGTGCACGACGCGGCTCTCGCCCGCGGACGCCGGGCCGAGGACGTCAAGGTCCTCTTCGCCATCCAGCCCGTGATCACGGCGTCCGCCGAGGAGGCCGACCGGATCGTGGCCGCCTCCGCCCACCCGGACGACGCCGCGCTCGCACAGATCGCCCGGAAGCAGTCCAGCGACCTGGAGACCGACCTCACGGCCCTCGATCTGGACAGCCCGCTCGACCCCTCGATCTTCGGAGCCCACGTCTCCCGCGGGAGCATCCAGCGGCTCATCGGGGATCGCGGGGAGGATGCCCCGCTCCGCGCGCACCTGACCGCACTCGCCAGGACCGGGCGCCTGCATGATCGCAGCGGCTTCGTGGGCACCGCGGAGGAGTTCGCCGATCTCGTCGAGGAGCTCGGCGAGTGGGGCAACGACGGCGTGCTCCTCTGGGGTGACTTCCATCCGGTCACCCTGCACCGCACCCTTGATGAGCTGGTGCCGATCCTCCGCCGTCGCGGGCTCCTCCGGCGCGAGTACGCGGACGGCGGCCTGCAGGCCAATCTGCAGGCGTTCTGACCCGCGCCTCGCCGGATCAGTGCCGGATCAGTCCCGGATCGCGGCCGCGCGCTTCTCGGCGCGCTTCTCCCGGGACGACGCGACCAGGCTCGCAATCGTCGCCACGGTCATCGAGACGAGGATCACGGCGAGCGACACCATGTTGTCGATGTCCGGCACCCACTCCACGTGCTCGCCGCCGTTGATGAAGGGGAGCTCATTGATGTGCAGCGCATGCAGGATCAGCTTGATGCCGATGAACCCGAGGATCACGGCGATGCCATAGTGCAGGTAGCGGAGGCGGTCCAGGAGGTCGCCGAGGAGGAAGTAGAGCTGGCGCAGCCCCATGAGCGCGAAGATGTTGGCGGCGAAGACGAGGAAGCCGTTGGTCGTGATCTCGAAGATCGCGGGGATCGAGTCGATCGCGAAGATGAGGTCGGTGACGCCGATCGTGATGAACACGATGATCATCGGCGTCCACATCCGCTTCCCGTCAACGGTCGTGCGGATCTTCGAGCCGTCGTAGGTCTCGCTGATGTCGATCCGGCGGCGGAGCAGCCGGACGATGAAGTTCTCGCGCTTGACGTCGTCCTCGTGCTCGCCTTCCGGCATCGCCTGGCGGATGGCCGTGTAGACGAGGAAGGCGCCGAACAGGTAGAAGATCGGCGAGAAGTTCTCGATGATCGTCACGCCGACGAGGATGAACAGCCCGCGCAGGATCAGCGCGATGATGATGCCGACCATGAGCACCTGCTGCTGGAGGCGTCGCGGCACCGCGAACTGCGCCATGATCAGCACGAAGACGAACAGGTTGTCGACGGAGAGGCTGTACTCCAGCGCCCACCCGGTGATGAAGTCCCCGGCGTTCTGCCATCCGCCCACGTTCCCCAACAGCACCGCGAAGAGCAGCGCGAGGCCCACGTAGAACACGACCCACAGCGTCGACTCCTTGGTGGAGGGGATGTGCGGTCGCAGCCGGATGAGGAGCAGGTCGGCGATCAGGATGATCGTGAGGACGACCATCGACGTGATCTCGAACCAGACAGGGATGTCCACGGGCGCTGTGCACCTTTCGCGAGGGGTCGGGAATGAGTCGAAAGTCTCTCCCCCGCAGATGTGCGGCGCGCGCCCGGAGCAGCGATGTCGGTGCTCGTGATGACGTTACGCGCGGATTCGGGATACTCCCTCTCGCCCGGGCCATGCTACCGGAGGTGGGGGTCGTCGGGACGAGGAAGTCGACATACGACGGCGGATCCGAATCCGTGCTGAGACGATGGGACATCCGCCGACACTCTCCAGGAGAGACACCGAACGGAATCAGGATGCCCGGACAGACGAGTGACCAGCGCTGGGCCGCCCAGGCGGCGACCGGCGATCAGAGCGCCTTCCGCGCCCTGTACCGCGCCCACGTGCGGCCCGTGTACTGGATCGCCCATGGCATCCTCGGCGTCGTCGCCGACGCGGAAGACGTGACGCAGGAGACCTTCGTGGTCGCCTGGCGCAAGCTTCCGGGCCTGGAGCTGCAGGGAGAGTCGATCCTCCCCTGGCTCGCGACGATCTGCCGCTTCCAGGCCGCGAACCGACTGCGCCAGCGCCGCCGCGACCAGGCGCACACGGCGGACGCGGCCGACGACCAGCTCCCCGACGTCGTCAGCGTCGAGGACCAGGTGATCACGGCGGCGCTCGCCGCGAGGATCGCCGCGGAGGTGGGCACCCTGAACGAGCTCGACCGGGAGATCTTCCGGCTGTGCGCGTCCGAGGGCTACGCCTACCAGGCCGCCGCCGACGAGCTCGGTGTGACGCACGCCGTCGTCCGGAACCGTCTCTCACGCGTGCGCACCCAGCTGCGCGGCGCTGTCAAGGAAGTGAGGGACGCATGAACGACCAGACCCCGCAACAGAGCCTCCCGCCCGTGTCCGACGCGACCATCGCACGGATCGAGGAGGCCGTCTTCACCGAGATCCAGGGCGAACGGCCACCTGTCTCGCCGCGCGCAGAGCGCGCCAGGAGACGTCGACGCCGGTGGCTCACCGCCGGCGGGATCGCGGCGGCCTTCGTCGTCGGAGTCCTGGTGACGCCGCCGATCCTCGGCGCCGTGGGCGGGGGCGGCTCCTCCGTGTCCACAGCGGACGGAGTCGTGGGCTGGTCGACCGACGAGGCGGGGTCGGCCGTGCCGGACCGCGCTGTCGAGGGGGCGACCCTGCCCGGTGCCGTCGGATCGGACGCGGCAGCATCCGCGGAAGACGGCCGGGAGATCGTCGCTTCGGCCCAGGCGTCGATGCAGGTGAAGGACATCGCCGAGGCTGCCGCCGCCATCGGCGACCTCGCTGTCGAGCACGGCGGCTACGTCGAGAGCACCGAGGTCGGCAAGGCGGTCGCGTCGGATGCTCCCGCCGAGCGGGTCCCCGCCGACTCCGGATACGGCTGGATCACGGTCCGCGTCCCCGCCGACGACCTGACCACGGTGATCGCCGCCCTCGGCGACACCGGGGAGGTGCTCTCGTCCTCCGTCACGAAGCAGGACGTCACCGCCACCGCGATCGATCTCCGCGCCCGCGTGGAGTCGACCCGCGCCTCGGTGCAGCGGCTGACGGAGCTCATGAGCCAGTCGGGCACGGTCGCCGATCTCATCGAGGCCGAGGTCGCGCTCACCGATCGCCAGGCACAGCTCGAGTCGTACGAACAGCAGCTCGCCGCGCTGGAGGACCAGGTGGCCCTGTCGTCTCTCACCGTGGATCTGTCGAGGGCGGACGCACCGGCCGCGGCGGACCCCGCGGGCTTCGGCGA
This sequence comes from Microbacterium sp. LCT-H2, assembly GCF_001866135.1. Lineage (GTDB taxonomy): Bacteria > Actinomycetota > Actinomycetes > Actinomycetales > Microbacteriaceae > Microbacterium. The sequence continues at coordinate 537,374 of NZ_MODW01000002.1, read as the reverse complement.
CGGGCTGCGAGCCGGATGGAACGGTCTGGTGGTCTCGCTGAACGCCCTGGTGGTCGCGTTCGGCTTCCTCCTCCCCTGGCTCGCGGTGGCCGCTGTCGTCGTGCTGATCGTCTGGCTCGTCCGTCGCGGCCGACGGCGCCGGAAGGCGGCGGCCGTTTCCCTGCGCACGGAGGAGTAGCCCGCCGTCCCGCGGTATACAAGAAGTCTTGTGCGTCTCCGAACCGCTGCATAGCCTTCGGGGCGTGGAAGACATCTCCGTGATCACCGCCGTGCACCATCCGCTGCGACGACGCATCTACGACTACCTCCTCCTGTACGGCACCTCGCAGGTGACGGCGATCGCCCGCGCGCTCGAGAGTCAGGTCGGCAGCATCAGCCATCACCTCCGGATGCTCGAGCGTGCCGGCATCGTCGAGCGCGCCGCCGACCCGACCGGCGATCGGCGCACGAGCTGGTGGACGGTCGCCCGGCGCGGCCTGACCTGGTCGGTGGAGGACTTCGCCGATTCCCCCGGCGATGCACTCCTCGCCCGGGAGGCGCAGCGGCAGGGCATTCGCATGCAGATCGACCGTCTGCAGCGCTGGCACCGCCGCCGAGGCGACCCCGCCGTCGCGGACTACGACGCCTCCAACACGGAGACCACCGCGTGGGCGACCCCGGAGGAACTGCGGGACCTCTCCACGCGCGTGCTGCGCGTGGTGCGGGAGTGGCAGACCTCGATCGACGAAGGCGACGGCCAGGCGCGCACGCCGGTGTTCTTCTTCGCCCACGCGTTCCCCACGGAGCCGTGATGACCGCGCTCACCCCGCCCGTCGAGCTCTCCCCTCCCCCTCCGTTCCGGCGTGACCGGATGGTGCACGCGTGGATCGGCGTCAAGGCTCTGTCCGACGCCGGCGACGCCGTGTGGACGATCGCGTTGGCGTGGACGGCCGTGCAGATCGCCTCCCCCGCCATCGCCGGACTCATCGTCGCCGCCGGCACGATTCCGCGCGCCATGGTCCTGCTCTTCGGCGGAGTCATCGCGGATCGTGCCGACGCCCGCCGAGTGATGATCGTCTGCAACGCGGTGCGTGTGGGCGTGCTCGTCGCCGCTGCCGTGTGGACGGTCTCGCATGCGCCCACCGTGCCCGTCCTGCTCGCCGCCGCCGTGGCGTTCGGGGTGTGCGACGCGTTCTACGAACCCTCGGCCGGCACCATCGGGCGACAGCTGGTGCGCACCGACGACCTCCCCTCCTACGCGGCTGTCATCCAGACCGCGTCCCGCCTCGGCACGATGGGCGGTGCCGCGCTGGGCGGCCTGCTCGTCGCCCAGGCCGGTCTCGCGGGGAGCGCGTCGGCGAACGCGGTGACCTTCGCCCTGGTCGTCGGGTTCCTGGCGATCGCCCTCCGCCCGCGGTTCCGTCTCGCCCGGGCTCCGCGCACGTCGTCCCTGCGCGCGATCGGCGCGGCGTTCGCCCACCTCGGCGCGAACCCCACGACGCGCACGCTCGTCATCGCCCTCTCCGGACTCAATCTCGCCGTGGGACCCGCCGTCGGCATCGGCCTGGCTCTGCGGGCGCACGACGAGGGGTGGGGGGCTCCCGCGGTCGGCCTCTTCGAGGGCCTGCTCGGCCTCGGCGCCGCCGTGGGGGCTGCCGCAGTCGCGAGATGGCGGCCGCGCCACGAGGCGCGGAGCGGGTTCGGCGCGCTCGTCGTCCAGGGAGCGGGCATCGTCGCGCTCGGGTTCGGCCCCGCCTGGACGGTGGCCGCCGCCGCCACCGTCGTCGGCGCCACCGCGGGCTACGCCTCCGTGCTGCTGAGCGCGACCTTCGCTGCGACGGTGGACACCGCCTTCCTCGGTCGGATGGGCTCCCTCACCCGGCTCGGCGACGACTGCCTGATGCCGCTCGCGATGGCGGGCTTCGGCGCGCTGGCCTCCCTCAGCACCGTCTGGGTGCCGTTCGTCGTGGCCGGTGGCGCGATGATGGCGCTCATGCTCGTGCCGCTCCGGGCTCGCGCGTTCCGTACGCTGTCGCTGCGCGCGGACGACTGACGCGCACGCTCCGGAACGACGAAAGCCCCCCGGAGAACCGGAGGGCTATCGTCGTGTTGTGTGACCCCAGCGGGATTCGAACCCGCGTTACCGCCGTGAGAGGGCGGCGTACTAGGCCGCTATACGATGGGGCCGTCTTGCGGAACTTTTCCGTTCCGCGACAACCGTTCAAGTATGCCACGGCGATTCTCGCTGCGCCAAATCGAGGCCGGTCCACCCGTGATCCCGGGCGTGGCGCGCCGATTTCTGTTTGCCGCAGGCTCCGGGAAGGAGTTGACTCGACTCATGCGCGTCACCAAGTTCGAACATGCCACCCTTCGTCTGGACCAGAACGACGACACCCTCCTGATCGATCCGGGCTCCTTCACCGCCCCGCTGCACGATCTCACCGGACTGGTCGCCATCGTGCTCACGCACGAGCACCCCGATCACTGGACGCCGGAGCACCTCGACCGGATTCTGCGCGCGGCCCCTGGGACCCCGATCTTCGGGCCGGAGGGCGTGGCGAAAGCTGCGCAGGGCTATGAGGTCACCGTCGTCTCCCCCGGCGAGACCGTGGAGGTCGGCGCCTTCACCCTGCGCTTCTTCGGCGGCACGCACGCGGTGATCCACTCGTCGATCCCGACGATCGACAACGTGGGCGTGCTCGTCAACGACACGTTCTACTACCCCGGTGACTCCTATGCGGTGCCCGAGGGCGTCGAGGTCGGCACCCTCGCCGCGCCGCTCGGAGCCCCGTGGCTCAAGATCGGGGAGGCCATCGACTACGTGCTCGCCGTGAAGCCCCGCCGGGCGTTCGGCACGCACGACATGACCCTGTCCGTGATCGGCAAGAACATGCACCGCCAGCGACTGCAGTGGGCGACCGAGCAGGGCGGCGGCGAGTTCCTCGTGCTCGAACCCGGCGACACCGTGGATCTGTGACCCCACCGCGACGCCTCCTGCCCGCCCCGACGCCGCGGCTCGCCTTCCGAGAGATGACCGCCGACGACCTCGACGAGATGGCGGCGCTCCTCGGGGATCCGGAGGTCATGGCCCACTACCCGGCACCGAAGTCGCGAACGGAGGCCGCCGAGTGGATCGCGCGCATGCAGCAGCGCTACCGCGAGGACGGCCACGGTCTCTGGATCATCGAGACGCATGACGGGGAGTTCCTCGGCGACTGCGGTCTCACCTGGCAGTCGGTAAACGGCTCCCCCGTGCTCGAAGTCGGTTATCACGTCCGCACCGACCGCCAGCGACGCGGCTATGCGACCGAAGCGGCGCGCGCCTGCGTCGACCTTGTCGCCCAGACGTTCGCGCCGATACTCCTCACCGCCATCATCCACCCCGAGAACCAGGCGTCACGAGGGGTCGCGGAGAAGCTCGGCATGACCCACATCGCCGACGACCATGCGCATCCGTGGATCGTGCGGACGGTGATGGGGATGACTGTGGAGGCGACAGCCGACCGCGCCTCCTGACCACGGGCCAGCATACCGGCGCGCTCTTGCTCCGGTCGCGACCGGATGCTGTACTTGGCCGCTCGTAACGTGTTACCTGTCACGAAAGGAACAGTCCCCATGAAGATGACCGGAGTTCACCAGAGCAGGAAGAAGATCGGGCTCGCCCTCGCCGGCGCCGCCCTCGTCGCGTCCGGCCTCGTCGGTCCCCCGGCGGCGGCATGGGCGGACGGCGATTCCAGCGACCGCGAGGAACGGGCCACCTCGCGGATCATCGGCGGCACGGCGGTGCCGAACGACGCCTATCCGTTCATGGCCTCTCTCCAGTCCGCCGGCGAGGCCTTCTGCGGTGGCTCGCTGGTGGCGCCGCGCCTCGTGATGACCGCCGCGCATTGCGTCACGGACGCCGACCCTCTCAGCGGGCTGCCGGTGCCCGCCGTGGACGGAGTGTCGGTGACAGTCGGCCGCACCGTGCTGTCCGACGGCAGTCAGGGTCAGGATCGCGGTCTCGCCGGCGCGGACGCCGGTGGCCCGGTCATCGTCCATCCGCGCTACCTCCAGGGGGATGACGCCTACGATCTCGCCTTCGTGAGGCTCGACCGCCCGGTCTCGGGCATCGTGCCCGTGAAGCTGCCCACCAAGGGGACGGACGCTCTCCTTCGTCCCGGACAGTCGGCGACCGTCATCGGCTGGGGCAACACCGACCCCGCTCTCGGGAACTTCCCGGACCGGCTCCGTCAGGTCCAGGTGCCGATGCTCGCGACAGCGGAATGCGAGCTCAGCTACGACTCCTTCCGCCCGGGAGTGAACATGTGTGCCGGAGTCGTCGGCAAGGACTCGTGCCAGGGAGACAGCGGCGGGCCGCTGTTCCGCCAACCTCCGGCGCGCGCCACGGCCTATCAGATCGGCGTCGTCTCCTACGGGGACGACTGCGGCGGGCAGGGCGGACCAGGGGTGTACGTGTCGCTGAGCTCCGCAGACCTCTGGGACACGCTGGAAGAGTCCTCCGAGGGCAAGGCCATCGCGAAGAGCCTGAGGCGCTGACCACTGCCGGAATCGCCGTCGGTCAGCCCTGAGCGCCCCGTACCCGCAGGTCACGCGCGAGGTGGTCTCGCTGCTCGATGAGGAGTCGTCGCAGCGCCGCCGGCGCCTCGGGGCTGGCCGACAGCCAGGCATCGACCAGGTCCAACGAAGACCGCGCGGGGAACAGACCGATCACCAGTCGACGAGCGATCTCGATGCTCCGCTCCGTCCACGCGGCTCCGATCCGATCGAAGTACTCCTCGTCGAAGGACTCGATGAGGTCGCGGCGGCCGCCGGCGCGGAAGCCCCCGATCTCGGCATCGAGGTGGTCGTTGGTGAGCGACCGGTCGTCCCACGCGGCCGTCCAGGCGGCCGCGCGCGCCGCCGCGTCGGGGACGGAGGCGCGGGCGCGGCGCGCCGCAGTGCGTCCGTCCCCGGTGTCGTCCCGCTGCTCCTCCGCCGCGACGTCCGCGAGGTCGGCGTGACCCGTCGTGACGAGGGCTGTGAGCAGCTGCCACCGGAGATCGGGATCGACGACGAGCCCTTCCGGCACGTCGCCGTCGAGCAGGGCGCGGATCTCGGCGTGGTGGACGTCGTCGAAAGCCGAAGCCGCCGCCAGAGCGCGCGCCCAGGAGAGCTGGGCGTCGCTGCCGGCCTCCGCCTGCTGCAGCGCCGACCACGTGGCCTCGGTCCAGGCGCGCTGCTCCGCATCGCGTCGGTCGTCGCGGACGAAATGCCGCAGCGCGAAAGCAGCGTCGAGGAGCGCCGCGGCCAGCAGACCGCCGTTCGACTCCCGCGGGGCGTGCGCCCGCACGATCGCGACGAAGCGGACCGCGTCGAGCTCGCCGTCGCGGGTGGCGTTCCAGAGCGACGACCACACGAGCGCACGGGCGAGCGGGTCCTCGATGTCGGACAGCGACTCCTCGACGGTGCGGAGGGACCGCTCGTCGAGGCGCGCCTTCGCATAGGTGAGGTCGTCGTCGTTGAGCAGCACGAGATCGGCCTCGGGGAGGTCGACGTCCGCGCGCTCCCCGATCAGGTCCAGCTCCCGCTGCTCCCGCCGCACGATGCGGCCGTCCACGAGGTCGTACAGCCCGATCCGCAGGCGGTGCGGACGGACGTCGTCCTGCACGAGGTGGTGTCCTCCGTCCGCGTCGGTCTCCGTCCAGATCGTCGAGACGCCCGTGGTCTGCAGCCAGGCGGCGGCCCAGTCGGTCATGTCCCGGCCGGACACCGCGCTGAGCTCGACGAGGAAGTCGTCGAGGGTGGTGTTGCCGAACGCGTTGGCGGCGAAGTACCGCCGGGCGCCTTCGAAGAACGCCTCGTCGCCCACGAAAGCGACGAGCTGCTTCAGCACCGAGGCGCCCTTGGCGTAGGTGATGCCGTCGAAGTTCAGCTTCGCGGCCTCAAGATCGGGGATGTCGGCGACGATGGGGTGGGTCGTGGGGAGCTGATCCTGCTGATAAGCCCAGGCCTTGCGACGCATGGCGAACGTCACCCACGCATCGTGGAAGCGGGTGGCCACCGCCGAGGCGTGCGAGCCCATGTAATCGGCGAACGACTCCTTGAGCCAGAGGTCGTCCCACCATGTCATCGTGACGAGGTCGCCGAACCACATGTGCGCCATCTCGTGGAGGATCGTGTTGGCCCGGCCCGCCCGCTGCGCCTCGGTGGCCGCACCGCGCGAGAGATAGCCCTCCGTGAAGGTGACCAGACCGGGGTTCTCCATCGCGCCGAGGTTGTACTCGGGGACGAAGATCTGGTCGTACTTGCCCCACGGGTAGGGATAGGCGAAGGCGTCGGTGAAGAAGTCGAGCCCCTGTCGAGTGACCTCCAGGATCTCGTCGGCCTCGAGGTGGTCGACGAGCGAGCGGCGGACGAACACCCCGAGGGCCACCCGCTGCTCGTCTCTGGTCCACTCCCCGTCGACGCGGGCATAGGGACCGGCCGCGACCGCGGTGATGTAACTGGAGATCGGCAGCGTGGGGGCGAACTGCACCCGTTGCACGCCGACGCCGAGGTCGACGTGTGCCGGCGACTGGTTCGAGAGCACCTCCCACCCGGACGGTGCGTCGACGATGAAGGTGTACTCCGCCTTCATGTCCGGCTGCTCGAAGCAGGCCATCACCCGACGGGAGTCCGCGGGCTCGTACTGGGTGTACAGGTAGGTGCGGTCGTCAACCGGGTCGTGGAACCGATGCAGGCCCTCCCCCGACCGGCTGTACGCACCGACCGCCTCGACCAGGACCACGTTCGAGGCCGCGAGGCCGTCGATCGCGAGGCGCGCCCCGTCATAGACGACGGCCCGCTCCTCGCCGTTCACCTCGACGCGGACGACCTCCTCGCCGATGAAGTCCAGCCACGTGCTCTGGACGGTCGCATCGAACTCCAGGACCGTCGTGGTCGGGAAGCCCGTGCGCGCCCACTCCGGGGCTCCGGTCAGGTCCAGCTCGACGCGGATGCGGTGCAGGGTGATCGCGGCGGATCGCGCCGCAGTCTCCTCGCGGGTCAGGTTCGCGGTGTGCATCCCCCCATCCTGGCATCTTCCCGGGGGCGACCGGGGAGCATCGGCGCGTTCAGCCGCGCCGCCCAGTTCCTCGCCGGTTGACCTTGCGCGACGTCTCCGGTCCGCCCAGCAGTCGCCGGATCGCGGTCTCCGGGGTCACGTCGAGATCGAGCGTCCGCCCCCGAGCGTACTGCCGGAACACGCGGGGATCGATGTAGCTGTTGCGGGCGACCGCGGTCGTGTTGCCGAGGGCGGTCGCCGCCGCCTGCACCGCGAGGCGTTCGGCCTGGTTCCGGTGACCGCGGCGGTCGAGGGCTCCGATGCGGGCGAGGGCGTCCGCCGCGATGATCGTGCCGTGCAGCGTCCGGAAGTCCTTGGCGGAGAAGCTGGCACCCAGCACGTCCTTGAGGTACGTGTTGACCTCGGCGGGCGTGATCTTCACCCGCCGCCGACCCTTGCGGTACGCCAGGAGGAAGGCGGTCGAGGCGCCGCTCGCGAAGTCGGTGAGGGCTTCGGCAAGGGATTCGTCGGTGATTTCGATCGCGGCGGTCTGTCCGCTCTTCGCCTGGAAGGAGAGGGCGACGTCGCCGCCGTCGATGCGGACGTCGCGGCGGCGGAGCGTGGTCAGGCCCCGGCTGCCGTGGCGCGCCAGGTAGCGTTCCGAACCGATCCGCAGCGCGGCGTCGTCGAGGAGGCGGAAGGCGATCGCGAGAGCGCGCTCCTTCGTCTGCCCGTCCTCCTTGAGAGCCTTGGTGACCTGCGCCCGGGCGCTGGGCAGGGCCGCGGCGAGGTCCAGCGCACGGACGAACTTGCGACGGTCGCGGGAGACCCGCCAGAGCGGATGGTAGAGGTACTGCTTGCGCCCGGCCGTGTCGATGCCCACGGCCTGGATGTGCGCGAGCGGGTCGGCCGCGATCCACACGTCCTGCCATGCCGGCGGGATCACCAGGTCGCTGATGCGTTCGCGATCCGCCTCGGGCGCCGGCTCCCCCGTCGGATCGACGTACCGGAATCCCGAGCTCGTCCGCTTCCGCGTGAAACCCGGGTCCTGGCCGGGTACCACTCGCACCAGTCGCGCCATGCGTCTCTCCTCCCGCCGTGCAGCTCCTCCGAGTGTGGAGTGACCGCAGTCTCGGCGGGTAGGGAGTGGCGTCTCACCCCGCCGGCGTGCTATCCGCGTCGGCGTCCTTCGCGAAGACCGCCCGCATGTGGTCGCTGGTGAGGAAGTCCGCGATCCCGATCATGATCAGGCTGAAGACGATCTGCTCGGTGACCATCCACACCGGGTAGAGGCCGGGGATCGCCGCCATGACGAGTGTGATGACGGGGAAGATCTGCGCGAACAACCGCAGCCGGAGGTAGGCCCAGCGCCATCCGCGGCGCGCGCGCCACGCGAAGTAGAACAGCGTCGCCGTCATCGCCAGCACCACGAGGGTGCGCATCCACACGGCGAAGGGCACGCTGTCGCCGTCGGCGGCGAGCACCAGGGCGACCACCACGGCACCCACCCCGAGCACCAGTTCGGCGACGAGGAGCCAGAGGATCCAGGTGAAGGCACGGACGGTCCGCGGATGGGTGCGACCGGCGTCGCTGATCAGCACACCGGCCTGCCGCCCACCCGCGATCCGGTCGAGACGGAGGAAGAGCGGTTCGAGGGCCATACTCGGAGCCTAGACCGGCGGCGTCCGTTCGACCTCGTCCGTTCGATGGACCTCGGCGCTGCTGCCGTTGGCCGCCGCCGGGAGCACCCGCTCCAGCACCACCGCCAGCACGCCGACGGCGAGGCTGCCCGCGACCATGACCGCGATGAACCAGCCACTGACGCCGACCCCCAGGAGCACCCCCGCGACGAGCGGGCCGAGGATCGCCCCGCCCTGGAAGGCCGCGGAGTTGAGGGCGTTGTAGCGCCCACGGGTGCGGTCCGTCGCGAGATCGTTGTAGATGGCCGGAATCGTCGGCTGCATCATGGTCTCGCCGAACGCGAACACGCCCATGAAAGCGATCACCGCGATCGCGGCCGTGACCGAGTCGGGAAGCAGGCCCGCGGCGCCGAGCATGACCCAGGAGACGGCCCAGATGAGCGCCATGACCTGCATGACTCTGGTGCGCCGGCGCCCGGTGATGAGCCGGAGGACGGCGAACTGCAGCAGCACGATGACGGCCGTGTTCACCGCGAACGAGATGCCGACGACGGCGGTCGAGACCTGGGCGATCTGACGGGCGTAGGCGGGGAATCCCGCCTCGATCTGTCCGTAGCCGATGAAGACGGAGAAGAAGGTCAGCAGCGTCATCCAGAGCACCGCAGGGCGCCGCAGGATCTCCCGGTAGCCGCCCTCGGTGGTGGCCGACGGGTCGGGGTCCGGCTGCGTGCGCACGTGCCGGAGCGGGCCGAGGAGCAGAGCGAGCGGGATGAGGCTCGTGGCCGCGTCGATGAGGAAGATCGTGGTGAAGGTCGACGGCTCCGTCACGTCGACGAAGAAGCCGCCGATGATCCCGCCCACGCCGATGCCGAGGTTGACGAGGGCGAAGTTCACGCCGAAGTACTGCTGACGGACCTCGCCGTCGACCACCGAGGCGATGAGCGCGTTGAAGCCGGGCCAGGAGACCCCGAAGTTGATTCCGATGAGCACGACCGCGACGGTCGCGACGGCGGGATGCGTGGCATAGGCGAGGAGCGTGCACCCCGCGATCATCGCCAGCAGGCCCACGATCAGCACGCGCCGGGCGCCGAAGCGATCGATGAGCGTGCCCCCGGGACCGGTGACGACGAGCCCCGTGATCGCGATGAGGCTCATGAGGGCACCTGAGAACCCGAGGTCGAATCCGCGGACCTCGTGGAGGTAGATGATCGTGAAGGGCAGCGTCATCCCCCGCCCGAGGGTCTGGATCGCCACGGTCGACAGCAGCCAGCGCCCCTCGGTGGGCAACGCGTTCCAGAAGGACTTCATACCGATCACCTCGTCATTGTTCCAGGAGCCGGGGACATCGGATGACCGCCGGGGTCGCGGGGAAGAAGCCGATATTCTGCGAGCATGCCCGTGTCGTTCGAAGAATTCCGTTCCGCCCTCCCCCATGCACCGGCCCGTGACGCGTGGGGTCTCGTGCTCACCGACGCCGAAGCGCAGCAGGTCGCCGCGGACGAGCAGGCGAGCCGGGCCTGGTACGACTATCTCCTCGCGACCACGGCGCCGGTGGCGTCCGAGCCCGCAGCGGCACCGCTCGGGGGACACGAGCTCCCCGTCGCCGCCGCTCCAGGATTCGCCGCGGCACCCCCGCCCGCACCCGCGGCCGACCCGTGGGCCCCCGCGCCCGCGGAGAGCCCGGAGCGGAAGAGCCGGGTCGGACTCTGGGTGACGCTGGGCATCGTGGGCGCGCTGCTCCTGATCGCCGCGATCGTGACGGTGTTCGCCCTCACGACAGCACGTCACTGGACCAAGATCGACGTGCCGGAGAAGCCCGAGACCTTCCACAGCGAGGAGTACGAGACCGGCAAGTACCTCGTCGCCGACGACGGCGTGAGCCCGTGCGCAGTGGACCAGGACTGGACCGACTGCATCGGCCTCATGGAGGCCGAGTACGCGGGCGCGTGCGCCGGGGTCGACCTCGTCCCCGCCTCCGCGGACCTGTGCGCGCAGCACCGCGCCGAGATCGACCGGATGATCGCGGAGGACGCGGACGGGATGTACGTGGCCTCCCTGGGCGACTTCGGGCATCTCACCCGGACGCCGGAGACGGCGACGCGCCAGGTCTCGAACGACGATGCCGAGCCGGCCGTCACGCATGAGGCCGTGTGCTATCTCGGGTTCCTCGGGGAGTGCGAGTAGCCGGTTCCCCATCCGCCGCTGTCGCCGGGAAGGGCGAGCGGGCGTATCGTCGGGCACAGACCTGATCGGGTCGGGGACGAGGTGTCGACATGTGTCGGTGGCTGGCGTACGTGGGAGAACCGCTGCATCCGTCGGAGGTGATCCTCGACGCGCGACATTCCCTCGTGGCGCAGTCCCTGGACTCGCCGCTCGGCGCGGAGACCGTGAACGGGGATGGGTTCGGCCTCGGCTGGTATCCGGTGTCGAACGGTGACGGCTCTGGGCAGCCTCCGATGCCTGCACTGTTCCGCAGCATGGAGCCCGCCTGGAACGACCTGAACCTCCGCGAGATCTCCCGCACGATACGCAGCCCGCTGTTCTTCAGCCATGTGAGAGCTGCCGCCGGGCCGCCGGTCCAGCAGACCAACTGCCACCCGTTCCGGCACGCGAACTGGCTCTTCATGCACAACGGCGGCGTGGCGGAGTTCCTGACCGTGAAACGCGACCTCACCCTCGCCGTCGATCCCTCCCTCTACCCGGAGATCCAGGGCACCACCGACTCTGAGGTGCTGTTCCACCTCGCCCTGACCCTCGGCCTGCAGGACGATCCGATCGCGGGGATGCGGGCGGCGGTTCGGGAGGCCGAGCGCGTGGGGCACGAGCACGGTGTCCGATTCCCCGTGCAGGGAACCTTCGCGGTGTCCGACGGCACCACCGTGTGGGCCTTCCGCTACTCGACCGTCGGACGTTCCCGCTCCCTCTTCCACTCCACGGACATCGAGACGCTTCGTGGGATGTACCCCGATGCGGATCGTCTGCGCGTCTTCGGTCGGCATGCGCACGTGATCGTCTCCGAGCCGCTGAACGATCTGCCGGGCGCGTTCCTCGAGGTCCCCGAATCGACGGTGTCGATCCTCGACGAGACGGGCTACCGGTACGAGCCCTTCCTCGATGCCGCGTGAGCGCTCCTCAGCCGAGGGCGACCGGGCTCGGCGCACAGCCTCACTGCGCCGCCGACCGATACCCGTCGGGGGTCTCGATGAAGAGCTCGAGCGCGTCCGCCGTCGGCCAGCTCCCGAGAGCGCTCAGATCGAGGTCCGCTTCATCCCAGCGCGTCCGTTGCTCGTCCGTCCAGTCATCGCCCTCGTCGATGTGCAGGCCGTCGATCCGTCCGCCTTCGACACGCAGACGCACGTCGAACGAACGGTCGTCGAGCGTGCGGTACCGGCCGAGCACCGGGAAGGTCGCCGTGCCCGGCACGGCCCGTGGCCCCTCGGTCGGCGTCTCCAGGCTCAGCCAGGGCCAGAACGCCTCCTCAGGGTCGTCGCGCACCAGCCGCGCGTCGACGAGCTGCGCACGCAGCGCCGGAGCACCGTGATCATCCGTTGCGGACAGCAGGAGTTCGGCGAGGGCACGCAGTTCCGCCGTCAGCTCGACGTGATCCGCCGGCTCGGCATCCTCGGTGCGCTCCGAATCGGCTCGCGTGCCCTGTCGGCCGACCCACCAGGATCCGAGCGACAGAAGAGCCTGTCCTGCGACGAGCCACAACCGCGGGCGCCGCGCGCCGGCGCGGACGAGACCGTCGTGGAGGCGCGCGTCGAGAGCCTCGCCCGCTTCGGCGAGTCCGAACGCAGTGCCGCCGGCGCCCGTGGCCACCGCCCCGCGGCCGATCGGACCGAGGAGGTCCGGCTCGTCGGCGGGCCGGAGACTCGCCCACACGGTCCACGCGGTCAGCGCGGCGATGGCGCTCCGATAAGCCACCCGGCGTCCGGTCGTGAGTCGGCGCGGTTCGATCGCCGCGAGGCCGGCCGTGAGGACAGTGGTCACCACCCCGTGCGTCACGCTGTTCGCGTCGTTCAGGCGGCGGACGGTCTCGCGGAATCCCATGCCTCCAGCCTACGGAACGGCAACCTCATCCGCGTCACGGACGCCTCGTGGGCCCCGTCCTGCCCGGGAACGACAGAGGCCCGGATCGCGGCTCTTCGCCGTGAATCCGGGCCTTCTCTGACTGGCTGGGGTACCTGGACTCGAACCAAGAACAACTGAACCAGAATCAGCCGTGTTGCCAATTACACCATACCCCAAGGGCGAAACCGGAGCCTCGCACCGAGAATCAAGCTTACCCGAGCGGCGACCGATCACCAAAACCACCGGTGCCGTGTCGCCGCTCGGGCGCGTCGCGGATCAGTTCGCGAGGAACGCCGAGAGCGCGCGCAGGCGGCGCAGCGACTCGTCCTTGCCCAGCAGCTCCATCGACTCGAACAGCGGCGGCGAGACGCGGCGCCCGGTGATGGCCACACGCGGCGGCCCGTAGGCCACGCGCGGCTTGAGGTCGAGGTTCTCCACGAGCGCCGTCGACAGCGCCTCCTGGATCTTCTCCGGGGTGAAGTCCGTGACCGGCTCCAGGGCGGTGACGCAGGCGTCGAGCACCTCGGCGGCGTTGGCCGGCAGCCCCTTGAGCGCGTCCGCGTCATACGACACCTCGTCGCGGAACAGGAAGCCGAGCATGCCCGGCACCTCGCCCAGCAGCTGCACGCGCTCCTGCACCAGCGGAGCCGCACGGAACGCGAGGACGAGCTGCTCGTGGGTCGGCTCGTCGAACAGGCCGGCCGCAGCGAGATACGGCACCGTGCGCTCGGCGAAGTCCTTCACGTCGAGCATGCGGATGTGGTCGCCGTTGATCGACTCGGCCTTCTTCTGGTCGAAGCGGGCCGGGTTGGGATTCACGTTCTCGATGTCGAACGCGGCGATGAACTCGTCGAGCGAGAAGACGTCGCGGTCCGGGCCGATCGACCAGCCGAGGAGCGCGAGGTAGTTCAGGAGGCCCTCGTGGATGAAGCCGCGCTCCCGGTGCAGGAACAGATCGGCCTGCGGGTCGCGCTTGGAGAGCTTCTTGTTGCCGCTCTCCCCCAGCACGAGCGGCATGTGGGCGAACCGCGGCACGAACGTCGTCACACCCGCGTCGATGAGCGCCGCGTAGAGCGAGAGCTGGCGCGCGGTGGACGGCATGAGGTCTTCGCCGCGGAGCACGTGGGTGATGCCCATCAGCGCGTCGTCGACGGGGTTTACGAACGTATACAGCGGCACACCGTTGGGGCGCACGACGACAAAGTCCGGGAAGGAGCCCGCGGGGAAGGTGACCTCCCCGCGGATGAGGTCGACGTACGTGAGGTCCTCGTCCGGCACCCGCAGGCGGAGGGCGGGCTGCCGACCCTCGGCGCGGAAGGCGGCCTTCTGCTCATCGGTGAGGTCACGGTCGAAGTTGTCGTAGCCGAGCTGCTTCGCGCGGCCGTTGGCCTCGTTGCGGGCGTCGATCTCCTCGGCCGTCGAGTAGCTCTCGTAGAGCGCGCCCGTCGCGAGGAGCTTGTCGATGACCTCGCGGTAGATGTCGTGCCGCTCCGACTGGCGGTACGGGGCGTGCGGGCCGCCGACCTCGACGCCCTCGTCCCAGTCGATCTTCAGCCACGTGAGCGCGTCGACGAGCTGGCGGAAGCTCTCCTCGCTGTCGCGGGCGGCGTCGGTGTCCTCGATGCGGAACACCATCTTCCCGCCGTTGTGACGGGCGTACGCCCAGTTGTACAGAGCCGTGCGGACCATGCCGACGTGCGGCAGCCCCGTCGGGGAGGGGCAGAAGCGGACGCGGACGTCGGCGCCGCTGGCGGTCGTGGTGAGGGGATGCGGAGTAGCCATAGCCCTTCGATTCTACGGGTGCGGGCCGGTCAGCCCCGGCGCGAGACCGCGACCGCCGCGCGGTGCTCCAGCGGGAGCACCGCACCCACCCGATGCGCCGCGACGGTCTCCTCGAACCCCACGCGGAACCGGGATCGCTCGGCGGAGGAGAGCCCGGCATACTGCGCCCCGGCGCCGGCCACGCCGCCCTCGACCGAGACCCACAGGGCGTCCGGGTCGGCGGGCCAGGTCCAGGTGTGCTCGCTCACCGACACCTCCGGGAGTCCGGCCTCGACGAGCATGGCCGCGAAGCCGTCCGCCGTGCGGTCGAAGTCCTCCTCGGCCGGAAACCTCTCCCCCGCGGACGGCTTCAGCCCCGCGCGTTCGACGACCTCGTTCCAGAACCACGACGGGGAACGGGTCCAGGTCGTCGCGGCGACCGCTTCCCGTGCGATCCGACCCAGCTCCCGGGCGGCGGTCCGCGGGGACGAGACGTGGTTCAGCACGAAGTTCGCCACGACGACGTCGACCGAACGGTCGGCGAACGGCAGCGTCGGCAGGCCGCCGTCGACGATGCGCAGCGTCGGGTGGCTCCGGTGGGCGACGGCGCGCATGGTCGGCTCGGGCTCGCAGGCCGTGACGTCCCACCCCAGGCCGGCGAAGCGGACCGCGAGGCCCCCCTCCCCCGCCCCGACGTCGAGGAGGCTGCGACCCTCCGCCGGTCCGAGGGCGGCGACGAGAACGTCGAAAGTCCCCGCGCACAGGGCCGCGTACGAGGCGGCATAGGCCTCTCCGACACCGCCCCAGGCCTTCACCGCGCGCTGCTCCGGGCGAGCGGCGACAGCGCGACGATCGCGAGGACGAGCACGGAGGCCGCGATGCCGAGCCCGGCGTACTGGAAGTTGGCCAGCACGACGCCGGCGAGGACCGACCCGGCGGCGGCAGACAGGCTCATCAGCGAGTCGCTGCGTCCCTGTCGCCGCGTGCGGACGTCGGGTGCGGACGCCTCGGTGAGCAGGGCGGCACCGGCGACCGTGGCGGCGCTCCACCCCAGGCCGAGGAGGATGAGCGCCACCATGACGCCCCACGCCGCGGTGCCCGCGAAGACGGCGAAGGCCAGGGCGCCGCCGAGCAGAGCCTGCCCGAGCAGCACCACGCGCAGCCGCCCCCAGCGGTCGGCCAGCACGCCGAACACCGGCGAGAGCGCGTACATGCCGCCGACGTGCAGTGCGATGGTGATGCCGACGAGCGCCGAGACGTCGGCCGGAGTCGCCGCCGCCCCGTGGGCGCCGTGCGCCATGTGGGACAGATGCACGGGGGTCATCGCCATGACCGACGCCATCACCACGTGCGAGCCCGCGATCGCGAAGATCGCGTAGCGGGCCACCCGCGGGCGGTCCGCCACGGCGGCGCTCGTCGTGGCGGCCGCCGCCTGCGCGAGTCTCTGTGCGGCGAGCAGCGGATCCGGGCGGAGGGCGACGAGGTAGAGCACGAGCGCCGCGCACTGCGCGACGAACGAGAAGACGTAGGAACCCGTCTGCGGGGGCATGCCGATCGCCTGCCCGACGACCTCCCCCGGGCCGAGCAGCAGCGGCCCCGCCACGCCGCCGATCGTCGTGGACCACACGACGATCGAGAGGTCGCGCCCACGATGCTGCGGCGCCGCGAGATCCGTCGCCGCGAACCGGGACTGCAGGTTGCCCGCGTTCCCCGCACCGATCAGCAGGATGCCGGCGAGCAGGAGCGGGAAGACGCGCACGGACGCCGCGAGGATCACCACGGCGATGCCGATGAGGGCGAAGAGGTTGCCGAGGGTCAGAGCGCGACGCCGTCCGAGGCGCGCGGCCATCCGGGCGAGCGGGATCGCGCAGACCGCGGCTCCCAAGGTCACCGACGCCGTCGCGAGCCCGGAGAGCGCGTCGCTGCCGGAGATGTCCGCGGCGAGCAGCGCACCGAGCGACACGGTGGCTCCGAACGCGATGCCGCCGAGCACCTGCCCCAGCGACAGCACGAGCACGGTGCGGCGCTGGACCGCCTGCTGCTGCGTCGCCGTGAGGGCGACCTCGGTCATGATGCGGGAGCGGCGTCGCGCGCGGTGTTGCGGAGGATGCCGAGTCCGGAGATCTCGACCTCGATCGTGTCGCCCGCCTCGAACGTGCCCACGCCGGCGGGAGTCCCCGTCATGATGACGTCGCCCGGAAGCAGCGTGAACACCGCGGAGGCGTACTCGATGATCGCGGCGACCGAGTGGATCATGTCGGTGAGCGGCGCCTGTTGACGCACCTCGCCGTTCACCCGCGTCTCGATCGTGGCCTGTGCGGGGTCGAAGTCCGTCTCGATCACCGGGCCGAGCGGGCAGAACGTGTCGAAGCCCTTCGCCCGCGACCACTGCCCGTCCTTGCGCTGCAGGTCGCGTGCCGTGACGTCGTTGCCGATGGTGTAGCCGAGCACGTGGTCGAGGGCGTTCTCCGCCTTCACGTTCTTGGCGATCCGCCCGATCACGACCACGAGCTCGCCCTCGTACTCCGTCCGCTCGGAGAGTGCGACGGGGCGCACGATCGCGTCGTCGGGGCCGATCACGGCGGTGTTCGGCTTGAGGAACAGCAGCGGCTCCTCGGGGGCCACTCCTCCCATCTCGGCGGCGTGGTCGTGGTAGTTCTTCCCCACGCACACGACCTTGGAGCGCGGAATCACGGGCGCGAGCAGCGTGACCTCGGTCAGCGGGACGCGGGCGCCGGTGGTCTCGTACCCGGAGAACATCGGGTCCCCGGCCAGGACCACGAGCTCGCGGTCGTCGATGATCCCGTACATGATGGCGTCGTCGTGGCTGAACCGGGCGATCTTCATCCCTCCACCCTAGATCCCCTGCCCCACCCCCGAGACCCCGCTTTCTCGTCGACACCCCGCCTCGCGCGCGCAGGTGAGGCGGGGTCTCGACGCGAGCCCGGGGGCTCGACCGACCTCAGCCGGGAGGACGGACGCCGAACGCGGCGAGCCGTCGTCCGAGATCTTCGGGGGTGCGGATGTGCGCGGAGCCCCAGCGCACCACGCGCCACCCCGTGACCCCGCGGATCTCGTCCTCGCGGTGCTTCTCCGCCAGCACCGCATCGGCCGCCGTGGACGTCGTCCGCAGCTCCGCATCCCGGTACTTGTCCTCCCCGTCGAACTCCCCGAAGGCCCGCGACCGCGGGAACCCAAAGTCGGCGAAATACCGAGCACCGTCGGAGCCCACGAGGGGAACCTGTAGATCGATGTCCCGGAAGCCGAGTCGGTGGAGCTGGAGGCGGCTCACGCTCTCGCCCGGGAGCTGCGCCCGTCCATCCGCGAAGGCTCCGATCCATCGCGCGCGCCGCACGCCCCGGAGCCCTGGCACGCACAGCCGGTCGACCTCGGCTCGCCAGGCGTCGACCTCATCGTGGTCGACCTCGTGTCCGTCAATCGAGACCATCCGCAGAGCCGCGTCCCCGGCCGCGACGACGGCCTCCGGGCGCAGCAGCCGGGCGAGGTCGAACACGGTACGGGCCAGCGACGTGCACCGGAGCCCGTGCCGCCGGACGATGTCGCCCTCGTCGAGCGCCATCTGGTGTCGGACGACCCCGGCTTCGGTCCTGGTGTGCCGACGGCTGCGGATCGCGGTGTGCACGTCGTCCCGGATCGGCCCCACGAGCGGGAGCCCCCAGAGCGCTGCCGCGGAGAGGTGCGAGAACACCGGACCTCCGCCCGGGCTGGCCCGACGGACGGCGCACACCCGCACGAGCTGCCTTCCCTCGGGCCACAGCTGGTCCCAGACCTCCGCGTCGACGTACGCCCCGCGGTGCACGCGTCGCAGCCTGCCGTGCGCGACCGCCCCCTCCAGCTCCCGCTCCGTGACCCCCGCGTCGAGGACCTCCTCCCGCGACCGCACGAAATCCCAGCCTTCAGAGAACGAGAGGCGCCGCGACATCCCCTCACTCTCCCCCGCGTTCTCCCTCCCTCCCCTCTTCNCCTTCCCCACCCCCCCCGCCCCTCTTCCCCCACTCCCCCCGCATTGTGCAGGAAGCGTCCCAGCGCGCGAGCCCCCGGGTACACGCCGAGACCCCGCCTTCCACGCGGTGACACGGCGGGGTGTCGGCGGGAGGACGGGGTCTCGGGGAATCGAATCAGGCGTCGAGGCGAAGCAGCCAGCCGTGCTTGTCCTCGCGGCGCCCGTACTGGATGTCGGTGAGCTCCTCGCGGAGGGACAACGCGAGCTCGCCCAGCGGCTGCGGCTCGTCGAAGCCCTCACCCACGAGCGCGCCGATCGGAGTCACGACCGCGGCCGTGCCACAGGCGAACACCTCGACGATGTCACCGGAGGCCACGCCCTCGCGCCACTCGTCGATCGAGATCGGTCGCTTCTCGACCGTGTAGCCTCGGTCCTCAGCGAGCTGCAGCAGCGAGTCGCGCGTGATGCCCTCGAGGATGCTGTCGGACTCCGGCGTGACGACGCGCCCGTCCTTGAACACGAACACGACGTTCATGCCGCCGAGCTCCTCCACGTCGCGGTTCTCGTTGAGGAACACGACCTGGTCGCAGCCCTTCGCACTGGCCTCGGCCTGCGGCAGGAGGCTGGAGGCGTAATTGCCGCCCGTCTTCGCCTTGCCGGTGCCGCCGCGGCCGGCGCGGGCGTAATCCTCGGAGAGCCAGATCCGTACCGGCTTCACGCCTCCGGTGAAGTACGCACCGGCGGGGCTCGCGATCACGTAGTAGGCGACCTTCTGCGCCGCACGCACGCCGAGGAACGCCTCCTTGGCGAACATGAATGGCCGCAGGTACAGGCTCTGGTCGGCACCGGAGGGCACCCAGCGGCCGTCGACGGCGATGAGCTCCCGCAGCGACTGGATGAAGTACTCCGTCGGCAGCTCCGGCAGCGCGAGGCGGCGGGCGCTCGCCTGCAGACGCGCGGCGTTGCGGTCCGGCCGGAAGGTGTGGATCGAACCGTCCGCGTGCCGGTAGGCCTTAATGCCCTCGAAGATCTCCTGCGCGTAGTGCAGCACGGACGCCGCGGGGTCGAGCGGGATCGGGCCGTAGGGCTGCACGCGCGGACGGTGCCAGCCGCCCTTGGCCGACCAGCAGATGTCGACCATGTGGTCGGTGAAGACGACCCCGAACCCGGGGCTCTCCAGCACTTCGGCGACGCGTGCCGGCGAGGCCGCGTTCAGGTTCTTCGTCACGGCGAACTCCAGGGGAGCCACGCTCGTCTCAGCGTCGATCGTCGTCATGTCGTCATCCAATCCTCGTGGGGTGGGCGCATCCTCGCGCCCTGTCAGCCTACGCCCGCCGTTCAGAGACGGGCAGTGATCGCGGAGCCGATCTCCGCGGTGGTGCGGGCACCGCTGCGAGCGGCGATGTCCGCCTCGACCGCGGCGCTCACACGCGCCGACTCGACCGTCAGGCCGAGGTGGTCGAGCAGCAGCGCGATGGAGAGGATCGCGGCGGTCGGGTCGGCCTTCTGCTGACCCGCGATGTCCGGAGCCGAGCCGTGCACGGGCTCGAACATCGACGGGAAGGCGCCATCGGGGTTGATGTTCCCCGAGGCGGCGAGGCCGATGCCGCCCGTGACGGCGCCGGCGAGGTCGGTGAGGATGTCACCGAAGAGATTGTCCGTGACGATCACGTCGAAGCGCGAGGGATCGGTGACGAGGAAAATGGTGGCGGCGTCGACGTGCAGGTAGTCGACGGCGACGTCGGGGTGCTCGGAAGCGACCTCGTTCACGATTCGCTGCCAGATCGCACCGGCGTGCACGAGCACGTTGGTCTTGTGCACGAGCGTGAGCTTCTGACGGCGGCGTTCGGCAAGCGCGAACGCGTAGCGGACGACCCGCTCGACGCCGAAGGCGGTGTTCACGGAGGTCTCGTTCGCCACCTCGTGCGGCGTCCCCTTACGGATCGCCCCGCCGTTGCCGACGTAGGGACCCTCCGTCCCCTCGCGGACGACGACGAAGTCGATCTCCCCCGGGTCCGACAGCGGACCAGGAGCTCCGGTGAAGAGCTTCGAGGGGCGCAGGTTCACGTAGTGGTCGAGGGTGAACCGGAGCTTCAGCAGCAGTCCGCGCTCGATGTTCGCGTCCTTCAGCCGCGGGTCGCCCGGCGTGCCGCCGACCGCGCCGAGGAGGATCGCGTCGTGTGCGGCGATCGCGGCGAGGTCGTCGTCGGTGAGCGTGTCGCCGGTCTCGAGGTACCGGTCGGCACCGAGCGAGAAGCGGGTCTTGTCGAACGTCACGTCGCTGTCGGCGGTGACGGCGTCGAGCACCTTCTCCGCCTCGGCGATGACCTCGGGACCGATGCCGTCACCCGGGATGACGGCCAGCTTCACGACACGCGACATGAGACTCCTTGCGCACTGCACGGGGGTGGACCGACCGCGGCGCGACCGCGGGTCGAACGGGCCGGTCCCCCCAGCGTAGTGGTCAGTGCGTGGGTGCCTTGCGCAGTGTGACGGCCGCGATGACCGCGGCGACGACGACGAGGCCCGCCCCGATGAGCGAGGTGACCGTGACTCCCGAGCCGAACGCGTCGGCCGCCGCCTGCCACAGGGCGTCGCCGAGCGCGGCCGGGAGCTCGTGGGCGGCGGTGTAGGCGCCCGCCAGCGTCTCCTGCGCAGCGCGGGCCACGCCCGCCGGAAGCCCCTCGGGCAGCACCAGCGCGCCGCGGTAGAACGCGGTGATGATGCCGCCCAGGATCGCGGTCCCCAGCACGGCACCGAGCTCGTACGCCGTCTCGGACACCGCGCTGGCGGCACCGGCCTTCGCCGCGGGGGCGCTGGACAGGATGAGCTCGTTCGAGATGGTCTCGGCCGCGCCGATGCCGATGCCGAGGACGGCGAAGGCGAGGATCAGCGGAGCCACGCCGTGCTCGTGCGTCGTGAACGCGACGATGAGGTAGCCCGCGACCGAGAACACCAGCGCCGCCGGGATGAGCACGTGCGGCGGCACCCGCCGCGAGATCGGCACCACCGTGAGTCCGGCGACGATCATCGCCGCCATCCCCGGCACGAGAGCGAGGCCCGCGACCATCGGCGAGAGCCCCAGCACGAGCTGGAGGTGCTGCGACACGAAGTAGAGGAACCCGACGAGGGCCACGACGCTGAGCAGGTTCACCAGGATCGCGCCCGAGAACGAGCCACGGCGGAACAGCGCCATGTCGAGCATCGGGGTGTCGGCGCGGAGCTGACGGCGCACGAACAGCGTCCCCATCACGAGACCGAGCAGCGCCCATCCTCCGGCGTAGAGCGACGGACCATCGACCGCGAAGGACTTGATCGCGTAGACGACCGGGATCATCGCGGCCATCGAGAGGGCGATGCTGAGCGGGTCGATGCGGCCGGGGTTCGGGTCACGGCTCTCCGGCACGAGCAGCGGTGCGGCGATGAGCAGCGGGATGAGCACCGGCACGGCGATGAGGAACACCGAGCCCCACGCGAAGTGCTCGAGGAGGAAGCCGCCGACGATAGGGCCGAGCGCGGATCCGGCAGAGAACGCGGATGCCCAGACCGCGATGGCCATGCGGCGCTGGTCGCGGTTCTGGAAGATCGACCGCAGCAGCGACAGCGTCGACGGCATCAGCATGGCGCCGAAGAAGCCGAGCAGGGCGCGGGCGGCGATCAGCAGGCCCGCGGTCGGCGCGAAGGCGGCCAGCGCGGAGACCACGGCGAACCCGGTGGCCCCGATGAGGAGCAGGCGGCGACGCCCGAAACGGTCGCCGAGTGTCCCCATGGTCACCAGGAGTCCGGCGAGCACGAGCGGATAGACGTCGATGATCCAGAGCTGCTCGGCCCCGCTCGGCGCGAGCGAGATCGAGATCTCGGGCAGCGCGAAGCTCAGCACCGTGTTGTCCACCGACACCAGCAGCACCGGGAGCATGAGGACGACGAGCGCCGCCCACCCCCGAGCCCCGACGCGGGGAGCTTCCGTCTCTGTCGTCGGGATCGACGCAGTACGGGTCATGGAACACCTTTCCTTCCTGAGGACCGCTCGTTACTAAACCGTCCGGCTGGTATAGTAACAGATGCCGCCCTCCCGATCCCGTTCAGAGGATGACCGATGCCCCGCCCTCCCCTCGCCCGTGAGAAGGTCCTCGACGCCTTCGAGGCGATCCTGATCGACGAGGGCGAACGCGCCGCGACGCTCGAGGCCACGGCGAAGGCCGCCGGGGTGTCGAAGGGCGGCCTGCTGTATCACTTCCGCTCCAAGGACGATCTGGAGGCCGGGCTCCTGGAGCGTCTCGACCATCTGACCACCCTCGATCTGGAGCGCATGCGCACCGCCGACGAAGGTCCCGTCGCGTACTACGTCCGGACCTCGGTGATGGAGGACGACGCCCTCGATCGGGCGCTCATCGCCACGACCCGGCTGGCCCAGGGCGGCTCGACCGCCGCGTCCGACATGCTCCGCGAGACCCGGCGCCGCTGGGCGGAGACGATCCGCCCACACGTCCGCGACACCGCCAGCCTCGACCTCGTGATGCTCGTGAGCGACGGCCTCTACTTCAACAACTCGCTCGACGTGCACGGGCCGGAGCGCCTGGTCCCGCGCAGCGACGAGCTCGCGGATCTCATCGCGCTCGTGCTGCGCGCCACCGCCTGACGCCGGATGAGGCCGCAGATACGGAGAAGGGCGGGAGCCTTGCGCTCCCGCCCTTCTCCCCCGCTCTGCGGTGTCAGACCTCGGTGATCTCGATCTGACGGAAGAGATCGGCGTCGATGGCGCCCCGCACGTCGTCCAGCAGCTCTTCGGACACGGGCGAGTCGAGCGTCAGCACGCTGAGCGCCTGGTCGCCCGCCGCGAGCCGCGAGATCTGCATGCCGGCAATGTTGATCCCGGCCTCGCCGAACTTCTGCCCGTAGACGGCCACGATGCCGGGGCGGTCGGTGTAGAGCATCACGACGTGGTGCTTCTCGATCGGCAGCTCCAGGGCGTGATCGTTGATGCCGACGAGCTTCTCGGCCTGCTTCGGTCCGGTCAGCGTGCCCGACACCGAGAGCTGCGATCCGTCGGACAGCGCCCCCGTGAGGGTGATGACGTTCCGGTACTCCTCGCTCACATCGTCCTTGAGCAGGCGCACCGCGATGCCGCGCTGCTCCGCCAGGAGGGGCGCGTTCACGTACGACACGGTCTCGCTCACGATGTTCGTGAAGACCCCCTTGAGGGCGGCGAGCTTGAGCACGCTCACGTCGTAGTCGTTGAGCTCGCCGTGCACCTCGACGTCGAGGCTCGTGAGCGGCGACGTGGCCAGCGCGGCGAAGATCTGGCCGAGCTTCTCCACGAGCGAGATGCCGGGACGCACGTACGGGTCGATGACGCCGCCCGCGACGTTGACGGCATCCGGGACGAGGTCGCCGCCGAGCGCGAGCCGCACCGAGCGCGCGACCGAGACGCCGGCCTTCTCCTGCGCCTCTTCCGTGCTCGCACCGAGGTGCGGAGTCACGACGACGTTCGGGAGATCGAGGAGCGCGCGGGCGCTGCCACCCTCGGCCGGGGGCTCCGAGGTGAAGACGTCCAGGCCGGCCCCGGCGATCTCGCCGGCGACGAGCGCCTCGTGCAGCGCCTCCTCGTCGATGAGCCCGCCGCGGGCGACGTTGACGACGAAGGCGGTCGGCTTCATCGCGGCGAACTGCTCGGCGCCGATCATGCCCGTCGTCTCCGGGGTCTTGGGCATGTGGATCGTGAGGAAGTCGGCCTCGGCGACGAGCTCGTCGAGCGAGAGGAGCTGCACGCCGAGCTGTTGGGCGCGCGCCGAGGTGACGTAGGGGTCGTACGCGACGACGCGCATGTCGAAGGCGGCGAGGCGAGCGGCGACGAGAGCGCCGATCCGGCCCAGTCCGACGATGCCGACGGTCTTCTCGAAGAGCTCGGCACCGGTGAAGGAGCTGCGCTTCCACTGGCCGGCGGACAGCGAGGCGTGCGCGGCCGGGATCCTGCGGGCGAGGCTGAGGATGTGGCCGACCGTGAGCTCGGCGGCGGAGACGATGTTCGACGTCGGGGCGTTGACGACCATGACGCCGGCCGCGGTCGCGGCCTTGATGTCGACGTTGTCGAGGCCGACACCGGCCCGCGCGACGACCTTGAGCTTCGGCGCGTGTGACAGCGCCTCCTCGTCGATGCGGGTCGCGGAGCGGATGAGCACCGCGTCCGAGTCCGCGAGGGCGGCGAACAGCGCTTCGCGATCGGTTCCGTCGACGTGGCGGACGTCGAAGTCGGGGCCGAGCGCCTCGATCGTGGCGGGAGAGAGTACTTCGGCGATGAGCACGACAGGCTTCGGCACAGTGGATCCTTCGGGGCAGCGCGACAGGCGGGAGGGGCCGATGCGCCGCACACCGTCGGGGGCGCGATCGCGACAACTCTACCCGAGCACCGGGACCGCTCCGTGCCGTGTGACGGCGTGACGGATCCTGCTCAGGCGCTGGGCAGCGTCAGACTCAGCGCGAGCAGGCTCATCCAGAACACCGCGACGATCCCGAGTCCGGCGAGGAACGTCAGGGCGAGCTCACCCACCCGCCGCCGCCGGCCGATCGCGTAGGCGAACCCGAACACGATGACGGGGAACACCACGCCGAACAGGAGCGTCGCCCATCCGGTGCCGGTGAGGCCGGTCTGGGCCATGGTGATGAGGTGCGCGACCGCGTTCCACACCGCGTAGGCGTAGAAGAGGCCGGCGAGGGCGATGACGGTCCACACGAGCCAGCGCGGCGAGCCGGTCGCCACGGCGGACGGTGCCTTCGGAGCGGTCATGAGCCGATCACCCCCACGGTCACGAACGGCCACGGCACGAGCAGCACGACGCCCGCCAGGAGCACGGCGGCACGGATCCAGGAGGCCCGGCCCCGCGTCAGCACCCATGTCGCGAGGAACCACAGCGCGGGGGCGGCGATGGCCAGCACGAACCAGGGCAGGAACATGAAATCGGCGACGAGGAACGAGGCGAGCGGCTGCAGCCGGAGACCGCCCGCGATCCACCCCAGGGTGTAGAGCAGGTAGACGCCCCCGACGACCCCGACGAGGACCAGCATCGCGTTGCTGAGACCAGAGGGCGCCGCGGTCGTCTCGTCCACCGACGCGGGTGCGGGCGCCGCAGGCGCGACGGCCTCGACCGGCGTCGGTTCCGGAGCGGGCGTGGAGCGCCGTGCGGCGTCCCGGGGGCGTCGCTCCGCGCTGTCGTCGCCCTCCCAGCTCAGGGCGTCGTCCGAATCGGATGTCATCTCTCCAGCGTAGGACACCGCGGCCACTAGGCTCGGGGATGCCTCGGTGAGGTCGCCGGGCACTTTCGGGGGAAAGGACAACCATGGCCGAGAACGAGCAGACGTCTTCCGCCGCGCCGCGTCGTCCCACGACCGGCGCCACGACCGGCGAACCGCCCGCGGGCTGGACGCCGACCCCGGAGGCCAAGGCCTCCGCGACGCGCTTCCGCATCATCGCCGCGGTCCTCTGGGCGCTCGCGATCGCGGGCGAGGCCGTCGGCATCTTCTGGCTCCTGCGCCAGCGCGAGTTCGTCGACGAGGGCGGCACGCTGCTCCGCGATCCGGACACCGGTCTCCTGGAAGAGCAGGGAGCGACGGCGCAGTTCCCGCAGTGGGCGTTCATCGCCCTGCTCGTCCTGCTGGTCGTGATCGCCGCGCTGTCGATCATCGGCTCGATCCTGTGGAAGAAGGCCAACACCCTCGACCCGGCGCGACGCGCGGACAAGACGCGGTTCTTCGTCCAGAACCAGCTCGGCGCGATCATCGCGGTCGTCGCCTTCCTCCCCCTGGTCATCCTCATCTTCCTGAACAAGGACATGGACAAGGGACAGAAGGCGACCGCCGGCATCGTCGGCATCGTCCTGGCCGTCCTCGCGGCGGTCATCGGGACGAGCTTCGCCCCGCCGTCCGTCGAGCAGTACACCGCGGACCAGTCCGCTGTGATCCAGCTCCTCGGAGCGGACGAGGTCGTGTGGGTCGACGGCGGCAAGGTCTATCACGTCTGCGACGAGGTGCCCGCGATCCAGACCGGCAGCGAGATCCGCACCGGCACCACCTCCGAGGCCATCGAGGCGGGGAAGATCCGGCTCACCCTGCAGTTCGCGTCCGAGCTGCGCACCTGCGGCCTGGCGGTGCCCGAGAACGCCGACGAGATCACCGAAGCCCTCCGCGCGATCCAGGCCGGCCAGGTCGATACCCCTCTGCCCGCTCCGGTCTGGGCCGACACGACGGACGCACCCATCGAGATCCAGGACGCGCCCGCAAACGAAGGCTGACGTCAGGAGGCGCTCAGGGCCTCGACGAGACGGTCCTCCGCCGAGGCGAGGTGTGCACGCAGCACCGCGGCCGCGCGCTCCGCGTCCCCGGCGGCGACGGCCTCGAGCATCTCCGCGTGCTGCGCGGCGATGAGTTCCGCGTCGAGGAGACGCCGTCCCTGCACCTGCGCCATGCACAGCCGCACCTCGTCCAGCACGCTCCGGTACATGCGACTGGTGCGCTCGCTGCCCAACCCGTCGATGAGCGCCGTGTGGAAACGGAGGTCGGGATCGACCGTCGCGGGATCGGGGCCCGGTGCCATCGCCTGCAGCTCGGCGTTCGCCGCTACGGCGGCCGCCGGGACGGCGGCGCTCTCCGCCAACTCGCGCAGCGCCGCGCTCTCCAGCCGGATCCGCGTGCGGTAGACGTCGCGGACGGTCTCCGCCTCGATGCCGACCACGCGCGCCGTGCGGTGCGCCGTCCGCACGAGCAGCCCGCTGGCAACGAGCTGCTCGATGGCCGCTTTGGCGCTGGGTCGGGCGACGCCGTAGGCCTGGGAGACGGCCGCCTCGGTCAACGGCTCCCCCGAGCGGATCTCGCCGGAGAGGATCCGGCTGCGCAGCTGTCCGGTCACGGCGTCGACCACGCCGACCACGCCGAGGGGGCGCTCCGCGATCGAGGTCATGCGGAACAGTCTAGTGAGGCGGCCGTCGTTCAGTACACTTGTCAGACAATCTTCGAGCGGAGCAGAGGAGCACCGTGCCCACCACCCTCGACCACCCCCTCGACCCCGCGCTGCTGGGGACCGAGACGCAGGTCCACGCCCGATCCATCGACCGGTTCGCCCGCGCCCACGACGCCTCGCACTACCTGCTCGTCCCGGACGCGGTGCTGTCGCCCGCGGACGCGGAGGGCGTCGCCCGCGCGTTCTCGGCGGTCCGCGCGGCCGGACGAACGCTCACGTTCCGCTCCGGCGGCACCAGCCTCTCCGGACAGGGCATCAGCGGCGACATCCTCGTCGACACGCGCAGCCACTTCCGCGACATCCACGTCGAGGACGACGGCGCCGCGGTCCGGGTCGGCCCCGGGGCCACCGTCCGGCAGGTGAACACGCGACTGGCCCGGTACCGCCGCAAGCTCGGACCCGATCCGGCCAGCGAGATCGCCTGCACGATCGGCGGCGTCGTCGCGAACAACTCCAGCGGTATGGCCTGCGGCATCACGGAGAACTCGTATCAGACGATCACCTCGATGGTCGTCGTGCTGCCCAGCGGCACCGTCCTGGACACCGGACGCGCGGATGCCGCGGAGGTGCTCCGCGCCGCGGAACCCGCGCTCTTCGCGGGACTGTCGTCGCTCCGGGAGCGGCTGCTCGCCGCGCCCGAGAACGTCACCTTCCTCCGACAGCAGTTCTCGATGAAGAACACCATGGGCTACGGACTGAACGCCCTGCTCGACTTCGACGACCCGGTGCGGATCCTCGAACACCTCCTCATCGGATCGGAAGGGACCCTCGGCTTCGTCGCGGAGGCCCGTTTCCGCACCATCGAGGTGCGCCCCGCGATCGCCACCGGTCTGCTCGTCTTCGAGACGCTGTCGGCGGCGATGGCCGCGCTCCCCTCTCTCACCGAGCTGGGACTCGCGACGATCGAGCTCCTGGACGCCGCCTCACTGCGCGTCGCCCAGGGTCTGAGCGACGTCCCCGCCGCGATCTCGGAGATCGACGTCCAGGGCCACGCCGCCCTCCTCGTCGAGGTGCACGCCGCCGACGACGAGAGCCTCACCGTCGCGAGCGCCACCGCCCAGGCACACTTCGACGCCCTTCCTCTCGCCGTCGCCCCGCGACTGACCACGGACGCGGGAGAGCGCGCCGCGCTGTGGCACGTCCGCAAGGGCCTCTACACGGCGGTCGCCGGAGCGCGGCCGTCCGGCACGACCGCCCTCCTCGAAGACATCGTCGTCCCCGTCCCCCGACTGCTGGCCACCTGCGAACGCCTGATCGAGCTGTTCGCGGAACACGGCTACGAGGGGTCCGTCATCTTCGGGCACGCGAAGGACGGCAACGTCCATTTCCTGCTGAACGAGCGTTTCGACGACCCCGACAGCGTGGCGCGGTACCGCCGCTTCACGGATGACCTCGTCGAGCTCGTCCTCTCGCAGGAGGGATCCCTCAAGGCCGAGCACGGCACCGGCCGCATCATGGCACCGTTCGTCCGGCGGCAGTACGGCGACGAGCTCACCGACATGATGTGGGAGATCAAGCGGCTGTTCGATCCGGACGGCATCCTCAACCCCGGCGTCGTGCTCTCCGACGACCCGGACTCGTATCTGCAGGACCTGAAGCGCGTGCCCACGGTCGAGCGCGAGGTGGACCGCTGCGTCGAGTGCGGCTACTGCGAGCCCACGTGCCCGAGCAAGAGCATCACGCTCACACCGCGGCAGCGCATCGTGCTGCGCCGGGACATGGCCTGGGCCGAGGAGCAGGGCGACACGGCGCTGCTGCGCGACCTGCGCGCGGACTACGACTATGACGGCGTGCAGACCTGCGCGGTCGACGGCATGTGCGGCGTCGCGTGTCCGGTGGACATCAACACCGGCGACCTCGTCCGCCGACTCCGCGCCGAGCAGGAGAACGCCGTGGAGGGGGCCGCGTGGGGAACCGCGGCGAAGCACTGGAGCACCGTCACGCGCGCCGGGGGCGTCGCCCTCACGGTGGCCGACGCCCTCCCCGTCCCGCTCGTGCGCGGCGCGACGCGGATCGGACGGGCGGTGCTCGGCGCCGACACCGTGCCCCTCTACGACGGCGGCCTCCCCCGCGGCGGAACCGCGCCGCCCCAGCCGGTCTCGCCACCCGATGCCCAGGCCGTCTTCTTCGGCGCCTGCATCGGCACGATGTTCGGCCCGGAGGACGAGGGGCCCGGCTCCCGCGACGCCCTGCGCGCGCTGCTTGACCGCGCCGGGATCCCCGTCGTGGTCCCGGAGGAGAACGGCGGGCTCTGCTGCGGGACGCCATGGAAGTCCAAGGGACACCTCGACGGCTATCGCCTCATGTCCGACCGGGTGCTGGCCTCGCTCTGGGACGCCAGCCGCCACGGGGAGCTCCCGGTCGTCTGCGATGCGGCCTCCTGCACCGAGGGCCTCGACGTGATGCTCACCCAGGCCGTCGCCGCGCACCCGGAGTACGCGGGACTGCGCATCGAGGACGCCACCACGTTCGTCGCGCGGGAGGTGCTGCCGCGCCTCTCCGTCGATGCGAAGCTCCCCTCGATCGCCGTGCACCCGACCTGCTCGACGACCGCACTCGGCGCGACCGGGGCACTGACGGCGATCGCTGCCGCCGTCGCCGACGAGGTCTTCGTGCCCGATGGCTGGGGCTGCTGCGCGTTCGCCGGCGACCGCGGCATGCTGCACCCCGAGCTCACCGCGAGCGCGACGGCGCAGGAATCGGCCGAGGTCTCCGCGGCCGATGCGGCCCGCGGCGGCTTCGACGCCTTCGTGTCGGCCAACCGCACGTGCGAGATCGGCATGACCCGCGCCACCGGCCGCCCGTACCGCCACGTGATCGAGGTTCTCGAGGAGCGCACGCGCCCCTAGCTCAGCGACGAAGGCCCCCGTCGGATCACCGACGGGGGCCCTTCTGCGGAGCCGGTGTCAGGCGCCGTGCGCGGTGAGCACGGCGACCGGAGCCTCGCGGAGTCCGGCCGGGATCACGATGCGCGTCGAACCGCCGCCCGCGGACGTCTGGGCCGGAGTCCCGTCCGCCCACGACAGCGCAGCGCCCGCGAGCTCGGACGGCAGCTCGAACTCGCCTGCCGCCGGGTCCAGCGCGTGCACGTGCACGGTCGCCCCGGAGGTGGTGTAGCGACGAGGAGCCCCCGTCCGCTCCCCCATCCGCGTCCAGGGCCGCGTGCCGTAGATCGCCGCGCCGTTCACGGCCAGCCAGCCGCCGAGCTCCTGCATCGCCTTCCGCTGCAGCGCCGGAATGGACCCGTCCGCCGCGGGGCCCACGTTGATGAGCAGGTTGCCGTTCTTCGCGACGACGTCGACGAGGAGCCGGATCAGGGCCGCCCCGGAGAGCGAGTGCCGCTCGTCCTCCGCCTGGTTGAACCCGAACGAGTAGCCGAGCCCGCGGGTCGACTCCCACGGCTCGGGGATGATGTCCGGGATGTCCGTGTATTCGCGGGTGAGGAAGCCGTGGTACGGCACGCCCCACCGGTCGTTGACGACGCCGTCCGGAACGGCGTCGAAGTAACGCCGCAGCAGTGCGGCTACGGCGTAGTCCTCCGTGCCCTTGCCGCCGTCCGGCCACTCGATGTCGTTCCAGAGCACGTCGGGCGCGAAGCGCTCCACGAGCTCCTCGAGCTGTGCAGCGGCGTACCGGGAGAAGTGGGCGTCGTTGCGACGGAACCGGAACAGGTCGGTGTCCGACTCGATCGGCGGGAAGTCGCTCACGTGCCAGTCGAGCGCTCCGGAGTAGTACACGCCGAACTTGGCTCCGGCCCGCCGCGTGGCGTCGTGGAACTCGGAGATGAGGTCGCGGCGAGGGCCGCGCGCGACGGCATTGAACCCCGTCGTGGCGGTGTCCCACAGACAGAAGCCCTCGTGGTGCTTGGTCGTGGGCACGACGTAACGCGCCCCCGCCGACACGAGCTCACCGACGAAGGCGTCGGCATCGAAGGCGTCGGCGTCCCATCGGTCGGCGAGGTCCTCGTACGAGGTCCCGGGGCCGTAGGTGCGCTGGTGGCGCTCCCACGTCGGGCTGCCCGGGATGCGCACCGTGTTGCCGTACCACTCCGCGTACTGGTGCCACGCATAGGCGTCCTCGGTGGGGATGTTCACGCCCTCCCCGTGCTGCACGGCCCACGCCGGCACGGAGTACAGGCCCCAGTGCACGAAGAAGCCGAGCTTGGCGTCGCGATACCAGTCCGGCACGCCGTTCGCGGGGTAGACCGGGGCCGCCGCACCGAAGTCGGGGCCGGTGCGCTTCTCGAAGTTCATCATGATGCCGTGTCCTCCTCGTCGGCGCCGCGGCGCACGACCACCGCGGTCAGATCGGGGTCGCCTGTCGTGTCGAACGGGAACACCCCGGGGCGCAGGCGATGGTGTCCGAGACGGAGCAGGTCCTGGTCCACCCCGCCCGGGGTGAGCGCGAGCGTCCATCCCGCCGCCAGCTCGTACAGCTCCGGCTCCAGGTAGCCGATCTTCACGACCACGACGTCGGCCGTCGTCGGCTCGAGCCCCAGCATCCGGAAGTCGGAGAGATGGTGGAAGGGCTTGCGGCGCGCGGTCACGATGGCGTGCAGCCCGCCGACAGCGATCACCACCTGGGTGCCGGCGTCCGGGTCGCCGTCGGTGACCGAGAACACCGTGCCGGTGATGTCGACCGGTCCGTGCGGCCCGGCATCGACCGCGGCACCGGCGGACAGCGTGACCGTTGCACCGACGCCCGCCTCCACGGCTTCGGCGACAGCCCGCGGATCGAAGATCGAGGCGACCAGCGTCGTGTGCGTCCCGTCGGTGAGCTCGGGTCGCCGGAGCAGCTGGGCGAGGGTCCAGGTCACATCCCCCGCTCCCCCGGCCGTCGGGTTGTCCCCGGAGTCGGAGATCACGTACGGACGCGGGGCTCCGGACGCCAGGGCCTCCTCCAGCGCCTCGTCGAGGCTTCCGGTCTTCGCGACGAACACGAAGTCCTCCCGCGCCTCCCAGAACATCCGGGCCACGCGCTCCGCCTCCCGGGCGATGACCTCCCGGTCGTCCCCGGTGACCACGACGTAGGCCTGGCAGCGCGGCTCGTCCGCCCACGCGTAGCCGATCCACACCGAGGCGTCGACGACACCGGGCAGGGCCTCGATCTTGGGGAGCTCGGCATAGATGCTCTGCGCGGGCTCCAGCCGCGTACTCGTCTTCTCCCCCGGCAGGAGCACCGGAACGGGCACCCAGGCGGTGAAGGGTCGCCGCGCCTGCACGTCGCCGCCGTGCGGGCCACGGAGACGGTCGAGCAGGTTCCACACCGCCCGCTCTTTCGTGTTCAGCCAGTCCTCGTGCGGGGCCATGCGGTAGCAGGTGAGCAGATCCACCGCGTCGCGCAGGGTCTCCGAGACGTTCCCGTGCAGGTCCATCGACGTGGAGACGAGGGTGTCCGGACCGAGCGCCTCCCGCACCGCTAGGGCCAGATCGCCCTCGGCATCCTCCATCCCGACGACGCTCATCGCGCCGTGGATGTCGAAGAAGAAGCCGTCGAACGGCCCCTGTGTGCGGATCCCCTCGACGAGCGCGTCCTTCATCCGACGATAGGTGTCCGGATCCACGGCGCCGCCGGGCAGCGACCGGCCGTGGGTGAGCGGGACCCACTCCGCGGCCTCGGCGAGCTCACGCCCGGCATCGAGGAACGGGTAGTACGCCCGCAGGGCATCGCCGGTCCGGATCGTGAAGGCCTCGTCCCCCGAGATGTGCGGGGAGAAGGTGCTCGACTCGATGGAGATGCCGCCGATGCCGATCCGGGGTCGCGCGAGCCCGCCCTCGGCGAGCGGCGGCAGCGGCCCCATCCAGATCTCGTGGGCTTCGGGACGTGCGGTCACGGTGCTGTTCTCCTCTGCGGTCGCAGTCGTGGTCAGGAAACGGGGGCGAGGGCGCGCCGGGCGCTCTCGATGGCACCGAGCGCGACGGCGTCGGCGCCGAGGACGGCGGGGACGATGCGCAGCGCGATGCCGGACACCGGGGCGTCGGTGCGCAGGGTCTGCTCGATCGACGGCGACAGGAGGTCCCAGGCCGCCGTGACCCCGCCGCCGACGATGGCGGTCGGCAGGTCGAGGAGCGTCGCGGCGCTCGCGCAGGCGAGGGCGAGCGCGCGCCCGGCGTCGTGGAACACCGCGCGCGCGTCGGCGTCGCCGGCCCTGGCGGCCTCCGCGACCTCCCTGGCATCGTCCACCGGACGCCCGGTGCGCTCCTCGAACCGCCGGGCGATCGACGTTCCGGAGGCCAGGGTCTCCAGGTGACCGGTCTGCCCGCAGGTGCAGACGAGGTCGCTGTACCCGGGCGTATGCCCGATCTCCCCGGCCGCGCCGTGCGGGCCGTGGTGCAGCTCCCCGCCGATGACCAGCGCGCCGCCGACGCCCGTGCCGAGCATCACGCCGAGCACATCGGGCACGCTCGGACCCGCCGCGGCGGCTTCTCCGAGGAGGAAGGCGTTCACGTCGTTCTCCACCCGCACCGGGACGCCGAGGCGCTGCGCCAGCTCCGGGCCGAGCGGGAAACCCGCCCAGTCCGCGAACAGGGCGGACGCGGCGCGGATGGTGCCGCTCTCGTGGTCGATGACCCCCGCGGCACCCACCCCCACCGCGGCGACCGCGACACCGGCCTCGGTCGCCAGCCGCGCGACGAGACCGGCCGCCGTATCCGCCATCGCCGAGCCGCCGACGCTCGCGGGCGCCGGCACGCTTCCGCGTGCGAGGACGACTCCGAAGGCATCCACGACGAGGGCCGCGATCTTCGTGCCCCCGATGTCCACCCCCGCCAACGCCAGGTCGGACCCGAGGCCCGTGGTCGTTCGTCGAGGGTCGTCCGTCTGCTGCCCGACCGCGCTCATCGTCCGCCCAGCCCGGCCATCGCGATGCCCTTGACCAGATGCTTCTGCAGCACGATCACGAGCAGAGTGGTGGGGATCATCGAGATGATCGCGGCGGCCATCTGCAGGTCCCAGCGGGTGCCGGTGAGGCCGGCGAAGCTCGCCAGGCCGACGGGCAGCGTGCCGTGCGCGTTGTAGTCGACCGTGACGATGAGGGGCCAGAGGTAGCTGTTCCAGAAGGACAGGAACGTGAAGACCGCGAGCACCGCGACCGCGGACTTCGACAGCGGCAGGATGATCTGCAGGAACGACCGGACGGGGCCGGCGCCGTCGACGCGGGCCGCCTCCTCCAGCTCGTACGGGATGCCGCGGAAGAACTGCCGCATCAGGAACGTGCCGAAGGCGCCGAACGCGAAGGGCAGGATGAGCGCCTGATAGGTGTCGACCCAGTTGAACCACTGCATGACCTGGAACATGGGGATGACGAGCACCTCGGCAGGCACCATCAGCGTGGCGAGGAAGAGGACGAACACCGCGTCCCTGCCCTTCCACCGCAGGCGCCCGAACGCGTATCCGGCCGTGGTGGACACCACGAGCACGACCAGGGTGCCACCGATCGCCACGATGAACGAGTTCATGATGTACGTCAGGAACGGTCCGTAGGCGAAGACGTCGACGAAGTTGCTCCAGCGGATCTCGGAGCCCACCAGGGTCGGCGGCATCGAGAACATCTCGGAGTTCGGCTTGAGGGCCGAGAAGAACGCGTAGACGAGCGGCGCGATGAAGATGAGCGCCGCGACGTAGATGGTGACGTGCGCGAGGATCAGCCGGGCACGCGCGCCGGGCGTGGTCGCCGCGCCGCGGGCCCGCTCCCGCTCGCGCTGACGCCGCGGGGCGGTGCCGGTGGGCCGGAGGAGGGTCTCAGTGCTCATAGTGCACCCACTTCTTCTGTGCGGCGAACTGGATGCCCGTGATCGCGATGATGATCGCGAAGAGGATCCATGCGGCGGCGGCGGCGAGCCCGAGGTCGCCGAAGGTGAAGCCCTGCTCCCAGATGTACATCACGAGCGGCTTGGTGGCGTTGCCGGGGCCGCCTCCGGTGAGCATCTGCGGCTGGACGAAGACCTGGAGCGAGGTGATCATCGTCATGATCGTCGCGAAGAAGATCGACGGCGAGATCATCGGGATGATGATGCTCCAGACGCGCCGGAACCCCTGCGCACCGTCGATACTGGCGGCCTCCAGCACGCTCTCCGGGAGCTGCTCGAGGGCCGCGGAGAAGATCAGCATGTTGTAGCCGAGACCCTGCCAGACGCTCATGACGACGACCATGGTCATCGCCCAGTTGGGGTCGGCGAGGAAGTTCGGCAGCTCGATGCCGAACCAGGTGACCGAGAGGCCGTTGAAGAGCCCCTGCGGCTGCAGCATCATCTTCCACACCAGGACGTTCGCGACCATCGGGGTCACGACGGGGATGAAGAAGAGGACGCGCAGGGCACCGCGGCCGCGGATGCGGGGGCCGAGTCCGAGGGCGAGCACGAGCGAGAGAGCGACGCTCAACGGCACGTACAGCAGCGTGTACACGGCCGAGTTCCGCAGCGCGGGCCAGAAGTCCGGGCTGCTGGTGAACAGCTTGACGTAGTTGTCCACCCCGTTGAAGGTGCGTTCGCCGAAGGTCGGCCAGTCGAACACGCTCATCACGATCGACAGCCCCACGGGCACGATCGTGAACAGGGCGAGGCCCACCAGGGCCGGGCTTGCGAAACCCAGCGCCTGGCGGCCCTCGACCTTGGCGAGCGATCCTCGACGTCTCGTCGTGATCGTCATCTCGTTGTCTTTCTCTGTTACTGCTGTGCGGGCCGGATCCGGCTTACTCGCCGAACTGTGCCTGGGCGTTCGACAACAGCTCCTCCATCGTCATCTGGCCGTTGTAGACGCTGACGAGGTTGGGCTGGATGTAGCTGTCGAGCTTCTGCCAGTTCTTGGTCATGTAGAGCGGCACCGTGTCGCCGAACGCGGCCTCGAACACCGACTGGACCTGGTCCCGGTACTGCTCGTCGATCGACTCGAAGTACAGCGGCTGCGACGAGATGCGGGCAGGGTACGAGCGGCCGGACGAGGCGATGTAGTCCTGGGCGTCCTCGCCGACCAGGGAGCCGAGCACCTTCAGCGCGGCCTCCGGGTTCTTACAGTTCTCCGCGATGCCGTAGCCGGAGCCGAGGATCGGACCGGGGTTGCCGTCCACGCCGGCGGGCAGCGGCACCATGCCGGCGGCGAAGCCGGACTCGTTGTTGAGGTAGCTGACCGCGTTCCAGGTGCCGTCGACGGCCATGGCCGCGTTGCCGCCCGTGTACTGGTTCTCGCCCCAGCCCGTGTCGGAAGCGGAGGCGACCGGAGCCGCGACCTTCTTCTCCGTGACGAGTCCCGCGTACCAGGAGGCCGCGTCGACGAAGTCCTCATCGTCGATGTGCAGCGTGCCGTCCTCGGAGGCGGGCTGCGTGGCGGAGTAGGCGATCGGCATCGACATCCACTGGTAGCCGCCCATACCCATGCCGAAGCCGTACTTGCCGTCCTTGGTGGCGTCGGCCGCGATCGTGGCGAAGTCGTCGAACGTCCAGCCGATCTCCGGAGTCGCGGCGCCGGCGGCCGTCAGCATGTCCTGGTTGTAGTAGACGAGCATGGTGGCGACGTCGAACGGCACGCCGTAGACCTTGCCCTCGAAGCTGAGGATGCCGTCGGCGCTCGGGTTGAACTCCGACCAGTCGATGCCCGCGGTCTCGAGGTCCTCGTCGCTGAGCTGACGGAAGCCCGCCGTGTAGCCGCCGAGCTGCGCACCGCTCATGCCGGTGATGCAGGCCATGTTGCCGCTGGCCATGTTGGTGGTGAGCTTCGTGAAGAAGTCGCTCCACGGCGAGGTCTGCAGCTTGATCTTGATGTCCGGGTTCTGCTTCTGCGCGAACTCGATCTGCGCCTCCAGCGCGTCGACGTCCGACTCGCTGCCGGCCCACATGTCCACGACGATGGTGTCGCCGTCGGCCGAGCCTCCGGATCCCCCGCTGCTCGCACAACCGGTCATCGCCACGGCCACGCCCGCGACAGCGGCGACAGCCCCCACAAGCAACTTCTTCATTGAATGCCTCCTGAGAAGGGAACGGTTATTTCGAGACTCGAACTAACCAATTAGGATTTCGTATGAAGTTACGCTGTCATAGTTCGCAAGGTGCCGCAAGCTGAACATCCGATGTTTATAGGGTGGTGATAATTCGTCACTCCCCCGAAACATGCGACACCCCCGCTACGCTGACGATGCTCCGAGACGAAGGGCCTCCATGACGAACCCCGCCGACACCCCCGTCGACGATCCGCACACCCGGCGCATCCTCGACTTCGTCGCGCGCGGGCAGGCCCGCTCCCGCTCGGAGCTCGCCTCCGCTCTCGGCGTGGCCGCCTCCACCGTCGGCCTACGCGTGCAGGCGCTTCTCGATGCCGGGGTGTTGGAGGAGGCCGGGGCCGGCACCTCCCGCGGCGGACGACGGCCGCGCGTGCTCCGGATCGCCGGCGACGGGATCGTGCTGTCCGCCGATCTCGGCGGGCGCCATGCCCGCATCGGGCGGCACGACCTCAGCGGCGGCCTGCTCCACTCGGAGACCATCGCGATCGATGTCGCGGACGGCCCGGAGGCCACGCTGGAGAGAGTGTCGGAGGTGTTCGAGCGCCTGCTCGCCGAGACGCGGGTCCACGCGATCGGCGTGAGCCTGCCCGGCCCCGTCGACGTCGCCACCGGTGCGGTGGACCAGCCATCGCGGATGCCGGGGTGGCCCGGATTCCGCGTCGGCGAGCACCTCGCGGAGCGCCACGGCGTCCCCGTCGTCGTCGACAACGACGCCAATCTCGCCGCCCTCGGCGAACACCGTCGCCAGCTCGGGCACACCCAGCACAGCATCACCGTCAAGGCGGGCACGGCGATCGGCAGCGGGATCATCGTGGACGGGCACATCCATCGGGGAGCGACCGCCGCAGCCGGCGACATCACGCACACGCGGATCGACGGCAGCGGGGACATCCCCTGCTCCTGCGGCAACACCGGCTGCCTGGAGACCGTGGCCAGCGGCGCGAGCCTCGTCCGCCAGATGCGCGAGCGCGGCAACACCGACGTCCGCACCACGGCCGACGTGCTGACACTGGCACGGGACGCGGACCCGCTGGCGACGACGCTCGTCCGCACTGCCGGGACCCACCTGGGTCAGGCGCTCTCCGGGGTCGTGAACTTCTTCAACCCGCACGCCCTCTTCCTCACCGGGAGCATGAGCGCCTCCGAGCCGTTCATCGCCGCGGTGCGCAGCCGGGTCTACGAGGCCTGCCACCCGCTCGCGACCCAGCGCCTGCGGATCGAGGCCGCGGCCACCGGCGCGGACGCGATCCTGCACGGCGCCGCCCGCCTCGCGCTGGAGGGCATGGAGATACCGGTGGCGACGGCCTGAGCCGCCGCCACCGCCCGCCTCACTCCCCCGTGAGGCGCAGCTCGATGACCGGCATCAGCACGTCGGGACGCCGCACCGGCAGATGCACCGTGAGCGTCCCCTCGGCCTCGCCCGCCGGAGTCATCAGGTCGGCCTGCTGGTCCGGGTCGCTGACGCTCGTACGCAGCCAGGACCCGTCGTTCAGCAGGCGCGCATACGAGACCTTGCCCGCAAGACCGGGCAGATGCACGAAGCCCAGCGGCCAGCTGAACAGGCTCAGGTAGAGCCGGTCGCCGCGGAGCGTGTACACGCCCTCTCGGGGCGGCGTGAACGGCGCATGACCGGCCCCGATCACGGCGCGGTCGTGGAGCCGCATCCACTCCCCGATCTCGGCGAGCGTGGCCGCATCCCGGGGCGCGATCGCCCCGCGCCCGTCCGGACCGATGTTGAGCAGCATGTTGCCGCCCATCGACACCGAGTCGACGAGCATCTGCACGAGCAGCACCGGCGACTTCTGGTCGGTGTTGTCCCGGTGATAGCCCCAGGAGCCGTTGAGCGTCTGGCACGCCTCCCACACGAGGGGCACCCCGTCGCGGACGATCGGAGCCGTCGGCTGGTACTGCTCGGGCGTCACGAAGTCCGCGGGGATGCCGAGACGGTCGTTGACGAGCATCTCCGGCTGCAGCTCGCGGCACAGCGCGAGCAGCGCCTCGGCGTCCCAGTCCTGCGGCCCCTTGCCCTCCCAGCCGTCCTTGGACTCCGGGTAGGTGAAGTCGAAGAACAGGTAGTCGATGTCGCCGTACTCGGTGAGCAGCTCGCGGACCTGACCGTGCAAGTACTCGCGGTAGCGGGCCATGTCGCGCCCCTCGTTCAGGGCGTGCGCGTTTTCGTCGTCGCGTCGGGGATGGTTCCAGTCCACCGTGAAATCGGGGTGATGCCAGTCGATGACCGAGTGGTAGAGGCCGACGCGGACCCCCTCGGCACGGAGGGCGTCGACGTACTCGCGCACGAGGTCCCGTCCGACCGCCGTGACGGAGGTGAAGTCGGTCAGCTTCGAGTCCCAGAGGCAGAAGCCGTCGTGGTGCTTCGTCGTGAGCACGACGTAGCCCATCCCCGTCTCCTTGGCTGTCCTCGCCAGGGCCGCGGCGTCGAAGAGGTCGGGATCGAAGTTGTCGAAGTAGGGGCGGTACTCCTCGTCGGTGAGGCGTTCGTAGTTCTGCACCCACTCGTGCCGCGCGGCCCCGCTGTAGAGGCCGAAGTGGACGAACATGCCGAAGCGGGCGTCATCAAACCATTCCTGTCGCATGCGTCCATCCTGGCACAGACATCCGATGTCTGCGTCGGTGAATGGCACGCGAAACGCCGAACGGGCGCCCCCGGAGGGACGCCCGTTCGTTCGCGAGTCGAATCAGCGCGCGGCGCTGCCGTCGACGTAGTCCTCGTCCTGCTGCTTCCACGCGAAGAGCGAACGCAGCTCCTTGCCGGTCGCCTCGATCGGGTGCTGCTCCTCCTTGGCGCGGAGGGCGAGGAACTCCTCGGCCCCGTTGTCCTGGTCCTCGATGAAGCGCTTCGCGAACGCGCCGGACTGGATGTCGGACAGGACGCCCTTCATGCTCTCCTTGACGCGCTCGTCGATCACGCGCGGACCGGAGACGTAGTCGCCGAACTCGGCGGTGTCGGAGATCGACCAGCGCTGCTTGGCGATGCCGCCCTCCCACATGAGGTCGACGATGAGCTTGAGCTCGTGCAGCACCTCGAAGTAGGCGATCTGCGGCTGGTAGCCCGCCTCGACGAGGGTCTCGAAGCCGGCCTGCACCAGGTGGCTCATGCCACCGCAGAGCACGGCCTGCTCGCCGAACAGGTCGGTCTCGGTCTCCTCGGTGAAGGTCGTCTTGATGACGCCGGCGCGGGTGCCGCCGATCGCCTTCGCGTACGACAGCGCGAGGTCCCAGGCCTGGCCGGACGCGTCGCGCTCGACGGCGATGATGTCCGGGATGCCGCGACCGGCGACGAACTCGCGGCGCACGGTGTGGCCGGGAGCCTTCGGCGCGACGAGGATCACGTCGACGCCCTCGGGAGCGTCGATGTAGCCGAAGCGGATGTTGAAGCCGTGCGCGAAGGCCAGGGTCTTGCCCGCCGTCAGGTTCGGGGCGATGGACTCGCTGTAGATCGTGCGCTGGTGCTGGTCCGGCGCGAGGATCATGATGACGTCGGCCCACTCGGTCGCCTCGGCGACGGTCTTCACGGGGAAGCCGGCCTCCTCGGCCTTCGCGGCGGACTTCGAGCCCTCCTTGAGGGCGATCGCGACCTCGACACCCGAGTCGCGCAGGTTCTGGGCGTGGGCGTGGCCCTGCGAGCCGTAGCCGACGATGGCGACCTTCTTGCCCTGGATCAGGGACAGGTCGGCGTCGTCGTCGTAGAAGATCTCGGTGCTCACTGGTTTCTCTCCTTGGTTGTGGTTGTGCGGGACGCGCGGTCCCAGAGTCTGTCGAAGGGTCAGCCGCGCAGGACGCGCTCGGTGATGCTCTTGCCGCCGCGGCCGATCGCGAGGAGGCCGGACTGGGCGATCTCCTTGATGCCGAAGGGCTCGAGAGCGCGCAGCAGCGCCTCGACCTTGCCCTTGTCTCCGGTGACCTCGATGACGAGGGCATCGGCGGCGTAGTCGACGACCGAGGCGCGGAAGAGGTTGACGACCTCGATCACGTTCGAGCGGCTGGCGTTGTCCGTGCGCACCTTCACGAGCATGTGCTCGCGCTGCACGGACGACGCCGGGTCGAGCTCGACGATCTTGATGACGTTGATCAGCTTGTTGAGCTGCTTGGTCACCTGCTCGAGCGGCAGCTCCTCCACATCGACGACGACCGTGATACGGGAGATTCCCGGCACCTCGGTCACGCCGACGGCGAGGGAGTCGATGTTGAAACCCCGGCGCGCGAACAGGCCGGCGACGCGGGTCAGAAGGCCGGGGGTGTTCTCCACCAGCAGGCTCAGGACGTGGGTCGACATGGCTCAGTCCTCCTCGTCGAACGCAGGCGCGTGATCGCGCGCGTACTGGACATAGCTGTTGCTGACCCCCTGCGGCACCATCGGCCACACCATGGAGTCGGCGCTCACGACGAAATCGATCACCACGGGGCGGTCGTTCGTCTCCAGCGCGAGCTGGATGGCGGCGTCGACCTCCTCCTCCTTCTCCACGCGGATCGCGAGGCAGCCGTACGCCTCCGCGAGCTTCACGAAGTCGGGGATGCGGATCGTGCCGTGCCCGGTGTTCAGGTC
Source organism: Microbacterium sp. LCT-H2 (assembly GCF_001866135.1). GTDB lineage: Bacteria > Actinomycetota > Actinomycetes > Actinomycetales > Microbacteriaceae > Microbacterium. Next base: position 495,370 of record NZ_MODW01000002.1, on the reverse strand, counting down.
GGTGTTGGAATGACGGCCGTCGTAGAACAGCGTCTGCCACTGCCGGACCATGCCCAGCGACGAGTTGTTGATGATCGCGACCTTGATCGGAATGTTGTTGATCGCGCAGGTGGCGAGCTCCTGATTGGTCATCTGGAAGCAACCGTCGCCGTCGATCGCCCAGACCTGGCGTTCCGGCTCCGCGACCTTGGCGCCCATGGCCGCCGGCACCGAGTAGCCCATCGTGCCCGCGCCGCCGGAGTTCAGCCAGGCGTTCGGACGCTCGTACTTGATGAACTGCGCGGCCCACATCTGGTGCTGCCCCACACCGGACGCGAAGATGCCCTCCGGCCCGGTGAGCTCGCCGATGCGCTGGATCACGTACTGCGGGGCGAGCAGGCCGTCGGTCGTCGGCGCGTACCCGAGCGGGAACTCGTTCCGCAGTCCGTCGAGGTAGGACCACCACTCCTCGATGTCGGGCTTCGCGTCGGCCGTCGCTCCGCGGAAGGCGGCGTCGAGGTCGGTGAGCACGTCGCGCACATCGCCCACGATCGGCACGTCGGCCGTGCGGATCTTGGAGATCTCCGCCGGGTCGATGTCGACGTGCACGACCTTCGCGTTCGGAGCGAACAGGGCGGCCTTGCCGGTGACCCGGTCGTCGAACCGGGCGCCGAGCGAGACGAGGAGGTCGGCCTCCTGCAGCGCGAGCACCGCGGGAACCGTGCCGTGCATGCCGGGCATGCCCAAGTGCTGCGGGTGCGAGTCGGGGAACGCGCCACGCGCCATCAGCGTCGTCACGACGGGCGCGCCGGTCGACTCGGCGAGCTCGAGCAGCTCGGCCGCGGCCCGACCGCGGACAACGCCTCCGCCCACGTACAGCACCGGCTTCTTCGCCTCCGCGAGGAGGGCGGCGGCCGCCTGGATCTGCTTGCCGTGCGCCTTGGTCACCGGGCGATACCCCGGGAGGTCGATCTTCGGCGGCCACACGAAGGGCGCCGTCGCCTGCTGCGCATCCTTGGTGATGTCCACGAGCACGGGACCGGGGCGACCGGTGCCGGCGATCTCGTAGGCCGCGGCGATCGCGCCGGGGATGTCCGCGGCGTCCTTCACCAGGAACGAGTGCTTCGTGATCGGCATCGTGATCCCCACGATGTCGGCCTCCTGGAACGCATCCGTCCCCATCAGCGTCGAGAACACCTGACCGGTGATCGCCAGCAGCGGCACCGAGTCCATGTAGGCGTCGGCGATCGCCGTGACGAGGTTGGTCGCTCCGGGACCGGACGTGGCGATGCACACGCCGACCTTGCCGGATGCGGACGCGTAGCCCTCGGCCGCGTGGCCCGCGCCCTGCTCGTGCCGCACGAGGATGTGGCGGAGCTGCGAGGCGTCCATGAGCGGGTCGTAGACCGGGAGGATCGCGCCGCCGGGAAGGCCGAAGACGTCCGTGACGCCGAGCAGCTCGAGCGAGCGGACGACGGCCTCTGCACCGGTGATCTCCGGAGCGGATGGACGGGCGGGCGGCCTCGGCACGGCCGAGACGGAGTCAGCAGTCATGACTTTCCTTCTGATGAACTGTGCGGGACACCGGCGCTCCGATCGAGCGGTTGCTGAGCCGGTCGATGGATCAGCCGGTCGTCGCGCCCTCGGCGGCGGACCGCACGAGGCGCGAGTACTTGGCAAGAACGCCTCGGGTGTAGCGCGGGGGAAGCGGCTCCCAGCCAGAGCGGCGGGAGGCGAGCTCTGCCTCGTCGACGAGTAGATCGAGAGAGCGAGCTGCGATATCGACCCGTATCAGATCACCATCGCGCACGAAGGCGATGGGACCTGCGTCCACCGCTTCGGGTGCTATGTGGCCGATGCACAGGCCGGTTGTGCCGCCTGAGAATCGTCCGTCCGTCAAGAGTAGTACATCTTTTCCGAGCCCCGCGCCCTTGATGGCGGCGGTGATGGCGAGCATCTCGCGCATGCCCGGTCCGCCCTTGGGACCCTCGTACCGGATGACGATGACCGTCCCCGGTTCGATGCTGCCCTCGGCGACCGCGTCCATGGCGGCGCGCTCCCGCTCGAAGACCCGCGCGGGGCCCTCGAAGACGGCCGCGTCGAAGCCGGCGGTCTTGACCACGGCGCCCTCCGGCGCGAGCGATCCGTGCAGGATCGTCAGGCCGCCGGTGGCGTGGATCGGGTTGTCGAAGGTGTGGATGACCTCGCCGTCGATCGGCTGCGGGTCGAGCTCGGCGAGGTTCTCGGCGAGCGTCTTGCCGGTGACCGTGAGCGCGTCGCCGTGCAGCAGCCCTTCGTCGAGCATCGCCTTCATGATCACGGGGATGCCGCCGTGGCGGTCGACGTCGTTCATGACGTACTTGCCGAACGGCTTCATGTCGGCCACGTGCGGGACCTTGTCGCCGATGCGGTTGAAGTCGTGCAGGCTCAGCTCGACCTCGGCCTCGCGGGCGATCGCGAGGAGGTGGAGGACGACGTTGGTCGAGCCGCCGAGGGCCATCGCGAGGGCGATCGCGTTCTCGAACGCCTCCTTGGTGAGGATGTCGCGCGTCGTGATCCCCTGGCGGAGCAGGTTCACGACCGCCTCGCCCGAGCGGTGCGCGAAGTAGTCGCGACGGCGGTCGGCAGCGGGCGGCGCAGCGGAGCCCGGGAGGCTGAGCCCGAGCGCCTCGGCGACGGAGGCCATGGTGTTGGCGGTGTACATGCCGCCGCACGCGCCCTCACCGGGAGCGATGGCGCATTCGATGCGCTTGAGGTCCTCCTCGCTCATGAGACCGGCACGGCAGGCGCCGACCGCCTCGAACGAGTCGATGATCGTGACGTCCTTCTCGGTGCCGTCGGAGAGCTTGACCCAGCCCGGTGCGATCGATCCGGCGTACAGGAACACGCTGGACAGGTCGAGGCGCGCGCTGGCCATGAGCATGCCGGGGATGGACTTGTCGCAGCCGGCGAGGAGGACGGAGCCGTCGAGGCGCTCGGCCATCATCACGGTCTCGACCGAGTCGGCGATGACCTCGCGGGAGACGAGCGAGAAGTGCATCCCCTCGTGCCCCATCGAGATGCCGTCCGAGACGGAGATCGTGCCGAACTGCAGCGGGTAGCCGCCGCCGGAGTGCACGCCCTCCTTCGCCCCCTGCGCGAGCCGGTCGAGGCTCAGGTTGCAGGGCGTGATCTCGTTCCAGCTGGACGCGATGCCGATCTGCGGCTTGTCCCAGTCGGCATCCCCCATGCCGACGGCGCGGAGCATGCCGCGGGAGGTCGTGGCCTCGATGCCGTCGGTGACGACGCGACTGCGGGGCTTGATGTCGATGGGCGCGCTGGTGGAGGGATCATGCGAGGACATGACGAGAGTCTATTCCTGCGCGACGACCCTCTCGTTCGCGAGCGTCTCCAGAAGCGCGGCGATCTGTTGTGGGGAGTCCACACGGAGGGTCGCGGCGCTCTCCCCCGGCCCGACGCGCACGCCGAGGTCGCCCTCCTCCAGCACGCGCATCGCATCCTCGTCGGTCACGTCGTCGCCGGCGAAGAGGATCCCGGTCGCGTCGAAGCGCTGCCGGAGGGCGATCATCGCGGCGTCCTTCCCCTCGTTCCGCGACGAGAACTCCAGCACCCGGTGACCGGCGCGCCGCCGCCAGTGCGGGAAGCGCTCGGCGACGAGGGCGTCGATCTCGGCGAAGACCTTCTCCTCGGTGTCCCGGTCCGCGCGGCGGGTGTGCACGCCCATTCCGAAGGTCTTGGACTCCAGCTCCGCCCCCTCGTAGCGGTCGATGATCGGCTGCGCGGCCGCCCACAGCTCCTCCCGCGCCCCGTTCTCGGTCGCATCGCCCGGCGCGTCGGCGGCCCCCTCACCGGGGAACCAGTACTGCGCGCCGTGGGAGCCGGCGAGCACCACGACGGAGTCGTCGGTGTGCTCGGTGATCTCCCGGAGGTCGTGCATGCTGCGCCCGGAGACGTAGGCAACGACCGTATTCGGCATCGCGGCGAGGCGGTCCATCTGCGCGGCGACCTCCGGCAGGGCGCGTGCGGCCATGGGGTCCACCACGAGCGGGGAGGCGGTGCCGTCGAAGTCGAGGGCCACCACCAGCCGCGGCGTCGTCGCGAGGGCGGTGAGGTCGGCGTCGGCGGTTCCGGGGATCCAGGGGCGCGTCACGGTGTCTCCGATCGAGAGGAAGAAGGGGGGCAGGGAGGGCGCTCAGCGGCTGCGGACGTCCGCCAGAGCCTGGAGGAAGGACGACGACCAGGCGTTCACGTCGTTGTCCAGCACCCGTCGCCGCAGGGACCGCATGCGGCGTCCCTGCTCGGCGGGCGACATCTCCACCGCCTCCATGATGGCGTCCTTGAGACCGGCGATGTCATGCGGGTTGACGCGAACCGCCTGACGGAGCTCGTCCGCCGCTCCGGTGAACTCGCTGAGCACCAGCACACCGCGGTTGTCCGTCCGCGTGGCGATGTACTCCTTCGCGACGAGGTTCATGCCGTCCCGCAGCGCCGTCACGAGCATGACGTCCGCCGCGAGATACAGGGCGACCATCTCCTCGCGCGGATACCCCTGGTGAAGGTAGCGGATCGCGGAGTGGCCAACCGTGTCATGGTCGCCGTTGATGCGGGCCACCGCGAGCTCGATCTCGTCCCGGAGGTGCGCATAGGCGTCCACCCGCTCCCGGCTCGGGCTGGCCACCTGGATGAGGGTGACGTCCTCCACGTCCAGGCGGCCGTCTTCGAGGAGCTCGCCGTAGGCCTTGATCCGGTGCCCGATGCCCTTGGTGTAGTCCAGGCGGTCGACGCCCAGGAGGATGCGCTGGGGATTGCCGAGGCTGGCGCGGATCTCCGCGGCACGCGCCCGCACGTCCTCCCTGGCGGCCAGTTCGAGGTACGGGGCGGTGTCGATGGAGATCGGGAACGCCTTGGCGATCGCCGTCCGCGAGCCTCCCTGATCCGGGACCGTGATGTTCGACCCCTTCACCTCGTAGCGCAGCCGCCGCCGCACGGCGGTGAGGAAGTAGGTCGCATCCTGTGCCCGCTGGAAGCCGATGACGTCGGCGCCGAGCAGCCCGCGGAGCACCTGGTCACGCCACGGGAGCTGCGCGTACAGGCCGTGCGCCGGGAAGGGGATGTGGTGGAAGTAGCCGATCGTGACGTCGGGGCGCAGCTCGCGGACCATCTGCGGCACGAGCTGGAGCTGGTAGTCGTGGACCCAGACGGTGCCGTCCTGGGCGGCGGCGGCCGCGGCGGCCTCCGCGAACCGGCGGTTGACCCGCACGTACGCGTCCCACCACTCGCGGTGATACTGCGGCGGTGCGATGACGTCGTGGTAGAGCGGCCAGATGGTGTCGTTGGCGAAGCCCTCGTAATAGTCCGCGACGTCCTCGGAGCTCAATGCCACCGGGATGAGATGGATGCCGTCGGCGTCGAAGGCCTCGAGCTCCACGTCCGGCTGACCGGGCCAGCCGACCCAGGCGCCGTGCACGCGGCGCATCATCGGCTCAAGGGCGGCGACGAGGCCGCCGGGCGACGTCCGCCACGTCTCCTCGCCGTCGGGGCCCACGACCCGGTCCACCGGGAGGCGGTTGGCGACGACGACGAAATCAGCAGCGGTCACAGGGGCACTCCTCGGTCCAGGAGCTTCCAACCTATCGAGGATGCGCGCCGACCGCCGGTCCTCCCTCAGGCCTTGACAGCGGACGTCGCGCGGTGCACACCGCTGAGGGCCCAGTTCCCGAGGCCCGCCGCGAACGCGATGCCGGCCGCGATCACCGGGAGGACCAGGGCGGCGGAGGTGCCGAGGCTCTCCGCGATCTCTCCCGCCACCGCGGCGCCGATCGACTGGCCGACGATAACGCCGGAGCCGAGCATCGTCATCACCGTCGCCGACCGGCCACGGGGGCTCCGCGCCGCTCCGAAGCTGTACTGGGTGACGAGCGTCGGCCCGATGCCGATGCCCATGATGGCCAGGGCGAGCATCATCCCCGCAGGCGAGTCGACGATGCCGAGCAGCAGCGAGCCGGCCAGCAGCACTCCGGAGAAGACCAGCCAGCGCGCACGCAGCGAGAACCGGGCGGGGAGCCACGCGACGCCCAGGGCCAGCAGCGCGGAGCCGACGCCCATCACGCCGTACAGCAGGCCCGCCTGCTCCGGGGCACCGAGGTCGGCCATGAACGACGTGAGCGAGGTGAGCATCGTGCCGAAGAAGATGCCGACGCCGAGGATGCCGAGGACGACGATGAGGAGCTGCGGCCGGAACAGCTCGGACACGGCGGACGGCGCCCGACCGTCGTCGGTGCGGTCCTGGGAGACGTGACGTCCGCTCGGGTGCAGCGCGAAGGCCCCGACGAACACCAGGGTCAGCACGGCGGCGCCGACCAGCGGGGCCCAGGGCGCGATCGCCGAGGCGAGCACGCCCACGATGAAGGGCCCGAAGACGAAGACGGTCTCGTCGGCGGCCGACTCGTACGCCATCGTGCCGGAGACGGTGCGGGCACGGCGCTCCGCCGGCATCCGCTCGCCGATGATCGTGACCAGACGGGAGCGCGAGAGCGGCGCCACCTGCGGGGCCGTCGCGCCGATGCCGATCGCGGCGAGAAGCACGAACCCGTCGGCGGCCGGGCCGTAGACGACCGCCGTGAAGAGCAGGAGCATCGCCGCGTTGCCCACGGCGAGTGCGAGGAGGACCGTGCGCTGACCGAACCGGTCGGCCGCGGCGCCCAGGAGCGGGCCGAAGCAGGCGGTGCCGAGACCGACCGCAGCGGACGTGAGCCCGCCGAGGGACAGCGATTCCCGCGCCGACACGACGACGGTCAGCACACCGACGACCATCATGGCGAAGGGCAGCCGCGCGATGAACGCGATGAGGAAGTAGGGCAGGCCGGCGAGGCGGAAGAGGCTCGGCTCGGCGGTATCCGGCGTGGTGCTGGCGTGTGTCATGGCTCTCGCGCGTCGACGACGCGATGTCGGGTGCCGCCGCTGTCCGCCGGAGACGCCGACGGCCGGTAGATACACGGTTTCTGCGGCCGCGGGCGAACCGCGACCCTCCCATGATATCCGGTGCCCCGGGCGGGCGCCCTGCCAGCCTCTCCCCCGGCTTGTCAAGGCTCCGGCCCCCGCACCCCGGCTGCGGGTACCGTAGGGGCATGCGCTACCTCTTCAGCACCGGACTCGTCGCCGCGATCTCGGCTGGGATCTCGCTGCTGCGCGGCACCCGCAACGAACCCATCACCTGGCGCTCGCTCCTGTCGTGGGTGAGCTGGGGCATCACCATGGCGCTCGCGGTCGGCGCGGTCGTCGACATGCGCCGCGAACGCCACGGCGTGCCGGTGGACGCCGACTCCCCGCAGTCGGTGAAGAAGTCCAAGAAGGCGCAGCGTCTGCAGTTCCGTTCGCAGAAGGCCCTCGCCGACGCGCAGGGGCACGCCCAGGACAAGCGGTCCTGACGCGCCCCCGCGCCTCCCGCGTCAACGGGTGAGGATGAGCGCCTCGCCCTGACCGCCGCCGCCGCACAGGCCGACCGCCGCGGTTCCGCCTCCCCGGCGGGCCAGCTCGTGCGCGACGTGCACCACGAGACGGTTGCCGGAGGCGCCGATCGGATGACCGATCGCGATGCCGCCGCCGTGCACGTTGACGATCTCATCGTCCAGCCCGAGCTCGGTCTGCGAGCGGGCGACCACGGCCCCGAACGCCTCGTTGATCTCCACGAGATCGAGGTCCTGCGGCGTGATCCCCTGCTTCCGGCATGCCTGCTCGATCGCTCGGGCCGGCTGCGCCTGGAGCGAGTTGTCCGGGCCGGCGGTCTGGCCGCTCGCGCCGACGGTCACGAGCACCGGCCAGCCCTTGGCCTCGGCGATCGCCCGCGTGGTGACGACCACGGCGGAGGCGCCGTCCGAGATCTGGGACGAATTGCCCGCCGTGATCGAGCCGCCCTCGGCGAAGGCGGCTCGCAGTCCCGCGAGGGTCTCCACCGTGGTGTCGGGGCGCACCCCCTCGTCTCGGGTCACCCGCACGGGTTTCCCCCGGCGCTGCGGCACCTCGACGGCGACGATCTCCGCATCGAGCACACCGCTCTCCTGCGCGGCGGCGGCCCGCTGATGCGAGAGCGCGGCGACCCGGTCCTGCATCTCCCTGGTGAGCTCGTACCGCGCGTTGTGGCGCTCCGTGGACGCGCCCATGCTCTCGCGGTCGTAGGCGTCCGTCAGCCCGTCGTAGGCCATGTGGTCGAGGACCTCGACGGTGCCGTAGGTCCAGCCATCGCGCGATCCCATGAGCAGGTGCGGTGCGCGGGTCATGGACTCCATGCCGGCGGCGACGACGACCTCGGCGTCCCCGGTCCGGATCATGCGCGCCGCGTCGATCACGGCCGTGAGCCCGGACAGGCACACCTTGTTCACGGAGTGGGCAGGGACGTCCCAGCCGATCCCGGCGCCGATGGCCGCCTGCCGGGCGGCGTTCTGTCCGGATCCGGCGGCGAGCACCTGTCCCACGATGACCGCGTCGACGTCCTCCGGGTCCACTCCGCCCTGCTCCAGGGCACCGCGGATCGCGAACGACCCCAGCTGCGGCGCCGTGAACGCGGCGAGCTGCCCCTTCAGCCGACCCTGCGGGGTGCGCGCCGCGGCGACGATGACGACATCGTTCTCACTCATTGATCTCGGTCCTTCCGTTGTCCAGTTCCGGGGCAATGCGGAGGGGCGGCTCCGTGGCCTGCCGCACCTGCTCCACCGTGACGCCGGGGGCGAGCTCGACCAGGACCAGCCCTTCCGGCGTCACGTCGATCACCGCGAGGTCCGTGATGATCCGGTCCACGACGCCGCGCCCGGTCAGAGGCAGCGTGCAGGCGTCGACGATCTTGGCCGAGCCGTCCTTGGCGACATGCTCCATCAGCACGATCACCCGTCCCGCGCCGTGCACGAGGTCCATCGCCCCTCCGGGCCCCTTCACCATCTTGCCGGGGATCATCCAGTTCGCGAGATCGCCCGTGGCGGAGACCTGCATCGCCCCGAGGATGGCGGCGTCGATCTTCCCGCCGCGGATCATGCCGAAGCTGAGGGCGGAGTCGAAGAACGCCGCCCCCGGGAGCGTGGTCACCGTCTCCTTCCCCGCGTTGATGAGATCCGGATCGACCTCGTCCTCCCGGGGGTACGGACCGACCCCGAGGATGCCGTTCTCCGACTGCAGCACCACGGTCACGTCGGACGGCACGTGGTTGGGGACGAGCGTGGGCAGGCCGATGCCGAGGTTCACATACGCGCCGTCCGGCAGCTCGACCGCTGCGCGCGCGGCCATCTGGTCTCTCGCGAGCGCCATGTCAGGCTCCTTCCGCGGCGACGGTCCGCCGTTCGATCCGCTTGGGGATGTCCTCGCCCACCTCGACGATCCGGTGCACGAAGACCCCGGGGAGGTGGATCGCATCCGGGTCGAGCTCGCCGGGCTCGACGAGCCGCTCGACCTGCGCGATGCACACGCGGCCGGCCATCGCGGCGAGCGGGTTGAAGTTCCGCGCGGCCTTCGTGAACACCAGGTTGCCGTGCCGGTCGCCGCGGGCCGCGTGCACCAGGGCGAAGTCGGTGGTGATCGCCTCCTCGAGCACGAACTCGCGGGGCTCACCGTGCACGGCGAACGTGCGCACGTCCTTGGGCGGCGAGGCCACCGCGATCGAGCCATCGGCGTGGTACCGGCGAGGAAGGCCCCCCTCGGCGACCTGGGTGCCGACGCCCGTCTGGGTGAAGAACGCGGCGATTCCGGATCCTCCCGCCCGCAGCTTCTCGGCGAGCGTGCCCTGAGGGGTCAGCTCCAGCTCGAGTTCCCCGGACAGGAACTGCCGCTCGAACTCCTTGTTCTCCCCCACGTACGACGAGGTCATCTTCCGGATGCGCTGCGCGGCGAGCAGGACGCCGAGTCCCCAGTCGTCCACTCCGCAGTTGTTGCTGACGACGCTCAGGTCGGTCGTGCCCTGCGCGAGGAGCGCTTCGATGAGCGCGATCGGGTTCCCGGAGAGTCCGAAGCCTCCGACGGCGAGCGAAGCGCCGTCCGGGATGTCGGCGACGGCGGCCTCCGCGGAGTCCCATTGCTTGTCGATCACGTCTGCTCCTTCGGTTCCGTGTCCCCTCCAGCCTCCCGTCCCGGCGGAGTCACGGCCAGCACCCTCTTGCGATGTGGACGCCCGCACCACTAGCGTCCACGATGTGGACACTGCGACGAATCCCGTCCCCGGAACTCAGGCGGTCGCGCGGGCGGCGCGGCTCCTGCGGCTGGTGACGGCCGCCGGCACCGACGGCGCCACATTGCAGGAGCTCGCGGCACGCGCCGGGCTCTCCCGACCCACCGCGCATCGCCTGCTCAGCGCCCTGCGCGCGGAGGGTCTCGTCGACCGCGACGCCGACAGCACGCGCTGGATGCCGGGACCCGAGCTCTTCCTCATGGGGTCGGTGGCCGCCGCTCGATACGACGTGACGGCCCTGGCCCGGGACATCGTGCGGTCGCTCGCCGTGAAGACCGAGGAGAGCGCGTTCTTCTCCGTCCGGCGCGCGGACGAGACGGTCTGCCTGCTGCGGGAAGAGGGCTCCTTCCCCATCCGCTCGTTCGTGCTCAGCGAGGGGGTGCGCTTCCCGCTCGGCGTGGCGAGCGCCGGCCTGGCGATCCTTGCCTTCCTCCCCGACCACGATGTGGATGCCTACCTGGAGCGCCATCCGGAGCTCGTCGAGAACTGGGGACGTGCTCACGGCGAGCGCCCGCTGCGGAAGCGCCTCGCCGAGACGAAGGAACGCGGGTTCGCCGTCAACCCCGGCCTGATCGTCGAGGGGAGCTGGGGCCTCGGCGCGGCGGTGTTCGACCGCGCCGGACGCCCGGAGTGGGCGCTCAGCCTCACCGGTGTCGCCTTCCGCTTCGGCCCGGAGCGCCAGGCCGAGCTGGGCCGGATCCTCCTCGCGCACGCCCATCAGCTCTCCGCGAGGATCGCGCACGCCCGACGCTGAACTCGATACATACCAAGAGGTATATACTTTCTGGTATGAATCGCTCCGAGGTCATCCCGTCCCTCGTGCTGTCGGGCTACGCGCTGGGTCGCATCGCCGCCCAGGACGCGGGGAACGAGGCCCCCGCCGCGCAGTGGCGTGTGCTCAGCCTGCTCGACCAGTCAGGTCCCCGTCGCGTCGGCGAGCTCGCCGTGGCGGCCCGCACGACGCAGCCCGGGATGACCCGGCTGCTCGGCACCCTCGAGCGCGAGGGCCTCGTCCGCCGCTCCCCCGACCCCGACGATTCCCGTGCCACCGTCGTCGCCGCGACCCCCGACGGCACGGCAGCCCTGGCCGCCTGGCGCTCCGAGTTCCGGGAGACGATCGCACCGCGGTTCGCCGACCTGGACGACGACGACTGGCACGCCCTCACCCGTGCGGCCGAGATCCTCGCCGCCCGCACCTCCGCAGATCGGACAGGAGAGATCCGTTGAACACCGCCCCCTCGGTCTGGAGGCAGCCCGCCCAGGTGTGGGCCGTCGCCTTCGCGTGCGTCGTCGCCTTCATGGGGATCGGGCTCGTCGACCCGATCCTCCCGGCGATCGCGGAGTCGCTCGAGGCCTCCCCGGTCGAGACGGAGCTGCTCTTCACCAGCTACCTCCTCGTCACCGGCCTCGCGATGCTCGTCACGAGCTGGATCTCCAGCCGGATCGGCGCCAAGGCGACCCTCCTGGTCGGTCTCGGCCTGATCGTCGTGTTCGCCTTCCTGTGCGCGATCAGCGGCAGCGTCGACGCGGTCATCGGCTTCCGTGCCGGCTGGGGGCTGGGCAACGCGCTGTTCATCTCGACCGCGCTGGCCACGATCGTCGGCGCCGCATCCGGCGGCAGCAGCGCGGCCATCGTGCTGTACGAGGCGGCTCTCGGCCTCGGCATCGCCGTGGGTCCGCTGCTCGGCGGCATCCTCGGCGAGCAGAGCTGGCGAGGACCGTTCTTCGGCGTCGTGGCCCTGATGGCCATCGCCTTCATCGCGGTGCTCGTGCTGCTGCGGGGTCCGGGTGAGAAGCGCACGCCGGTGAAGTTCTCCGCCCCGTTCACGGCCCTGCGCCGTCCGGCGCTCGCGATCCTCGCCGTGGCCGCCCTGTTCTACAACATCGGATTCTTCGTGCTGCTGGCGTTCTCGCCCTTCCCCCTGGGCTTCGGAGCGATGGGCATCGGCCTGACGTTCTTCGGCTGGGGTGTCGCCCTCGCGATCACCAGCGTGTGGGTCGCGCCGGTGCTGATGCGCCGGATGCCGAGGACGCATGTGATCCTCACCGTGCTGCCCCTGCTCGCCGTCGACCTCGTGGTCGCGGGACTTGTCGTCGCCGAGCCTGCCGCTCTCGTGGTGTGCATCATCGTGGGCGGCCTGCTCCTGGGCGTAATGAACACCGTGCTGACCGAGGCCGTCATGGAGGCGACAGACCTCCCCCGCTCCGTCGCCTCCTCGGCCTACTCCGCGGTCCGCTTCCTCGGCGGCGCGATGGCCCCGCCGATCGCGGCGCTGCTGTGGCACCTGTTCAGCGCCACCGTGCCGTATCTCTTCGCCGCCGCCGCCGTCCTGCTGGCCGCACTGACGATCCTCCTCGGCCGGAAGGTCCTCGCGCACATCGACGACGAACCGGCTGACGCGACCACCGAGGACGCGGCGGCGATCCTCGTCGGTGACGCCGGCTGACCCGCTCGGCTACCGTGGGGTCATGACCGACGCTCCTCCCCTCCCCGAGCGCAGCCGACGGGTGCAGGAACACCTCCTCGCGGCCGGTGTCGAGACCGAGATCCGGGTCCTCCCGGACTCGGCGCGCACCGCCGCCGAGGCGGCCGCCGCCATCGGCTGTGATGTCGCCGCGATCGCCAACAGCCTCGTCTTCCTCGCCGACGGCCGCCCCGTCCTCGTCATGACCAGCGGCGGGCACCGGGCGGATCTCGCCGTCCTGGCGCGAAGCATGGAGGCGAGCGAAGTCGTCATGGCACCACCCGCCACCGTGCGCGACGCCACCGGGCAGGCGATCGGCGGGGTGGCGCCCGTCGGCCACCCCGCGCCCCTCCCCACCTTCATCGACAGCGCCCTGCAGGCGTACGACGTGATCTGGGCGGCGGCGGGTCATCCACACACCGTCATGCCGCTGACCTTCGTCCAGCTGTCGGATCTGACCGCCGGCACCGTGATCGACGTGGTGTGACGCCCCGGATGTCCGCGCCGTGCCTCATGATGGAGGCGATGCGGGCCGCGGCGCGAGCGACCGGCGAGACGGAGGCGATGACATGTGCGGACGATTCGCAAACGACGCGACGACGGACGAGCTGATCCGGGAGTTCGTCGCCGAGGGCGGCCGGCCGGAGGACTGGTGGAAGTCCTGGCACGGCGCCTACTCGATCGCGCCGACCGAAAGCGCCCCGATCGTCCGGGACCGCGGTGAGGGCCGCATCCTCGAACTCGTGCGATGGGATTGGCAGAGTCCCCCCAACCGTCCGCAGCGCGCCCCGCTGATCAACGCCCGGATGGAGAAGCTCGCCGCCGGGTTCTGGGCGCCGGCGTTCTCCGCGGCGCGCTGCCTTGTACCGATGCGCGGGTACTTCGAATGGACGGGCGAGAAGGGGCACAAGACCCCGCATTTCCTCCACGGAGACGGCCTGCTCGCCGCGGCCGGTCTCACTTGGTCGATGGAGCATGCGGGAGAGAAGGTCCGCTGCTTCGTCGTCGTCACCCGAGAGGCGCGAGACGCCGGCGGCGAGGTGCACGACCGGATGCCGGCGTTCCTGACTCCCGACACCTGGGACGCCTGGCTCGCACCGGAGAAGCTCACCGGGCAGACCAAGCTCGACACGCTGGCGATGCTCGATCACACCTCCGCCGATGTCGCCGCGACGCTGCACGGCTACGTCGTGGACCGCAAGGTGAGCAACACGCGCACCGTCGATCCCACGGATCCCACGCTCCTCGCCCCGGTCGGGTGAAACGCGGCGACACGCGCGGACGCACGACACCCCGGTGGGATAGGAGATCGGGCGGATGTGTGACACGCTGAGCACACCCACACCAGCGGTCACCTCGGCCGCGCCTCTTAGCACAGGTTCCCGTGGAGAGAAGGGAATCTTGCGATGGGCAAGTTCATCTACGAGAACAGCGTCAAGGTCGACATCGAAGACCGCGCTCTCACGCACATCCAGCTGGTCATGACCGCGAAGCTCCGCCGTGGCGAGCCCTTCGGCTTCACCTGGAAGGACGACGTCAGCATGGGCGGCGGCCGCACGACGGTCTGGATCCATGCCGGAAGCTCACTGGTGTACAAGTACCATGGCAGTCGCCAACCCAGCGTCAACCGCGCCTGGATCGAGGCCCTCGCATTCACCGCGAATGCCCCGAGCGGTCTGTACCTCGTCCCCGAGCCCGCGGACCAGCAGCAGCCGGACGGCAGCGAGAGCGCTCTCACGCGGTCCTAACACGCTCGCCTGCGGGGTTCAACCCCTCTTGTCGGGTCTTGAGGTGATTCGTACCGTGGAGCGCATGGGGAACCAGACGGGAATGACGACGACGCACATCGAGATCGATGGGCACGACTTCCTCCTGCCTCGCAGCACGGATGTCGCGGACCTCATGTCTCGGATCGAAGCGGCGGCGCGCTCGCAACCGACGTTCATCGACTTGGCGACGGGTGACACGCTCACGAGCGTGCTCATCACCGCGCAGTCCCGCGTCATCGTCTACCTGATCCGCGAGGACGCCGGACGAGACGCCCCCATCGATGTCCGCTCCACGCTCGACTGGGATCTCTGAGGGCACGACTCGCTCGTAGACTGGACGGATGCTCGTCGCTCTCATCCGCCCCCGCGGATCCATGACCGTCGACGTCACAGGCATCTCGCTGGAGGACGTCCACACTCAGCTCGATGCGCAGCGCGAGCCGGGCTACGCTCTGACGTCCGCCCCGGTGCGCATGCTCAAGGGCGAGGCGAAGATGGAGGCGACGGGAACGTTCCAGCGCATCGACGGCGTCGAGCAGATCGAGGCCGACGACATAGCAGGCATCGAGGCGAAGGTCCCCGAGGGCTGGCAGCTCCTCTCCGTCCGCCGCGCCTGACCCGCAGCCTCGCCCGCCCACCCGCAGCGCGCATTCTCGATCCGGCCTCGCGCACCGTCGCGTCTGTCCCGCTGCGGGTGCGAAACCGTGCCTTCCCTGGCCGCGAGAGGCACGATTTCGATCTCGCCCGGAGCGATGCAACCCCAAAGCAGGCAGAGAAAAAACCCCGGAGATGGCGAGATCTCCGAGGCTTGTTCCGTGCACCCCCAGGGACTTGAACCCTGAACCCACTGATTAAGAGTCAGTTGCTCTGCCGATTGAGCTAGAGGTGCGTGGCCCGGGATAACCCCGACCGAGGAATTACATTACCAGCGGTTGGCGCCGACACGAAATCCGCCGCGGCCCGGGCGTGGCCCGGGCGTTTCGCCCGCCGATCCTGGCCGATGGTCTCTGCGGGCGCGGTCGGGGCGACGACTATCCTGAGAGCGTGACCGCCACTCCCGATGCCGCCGACCTGCGCGCCGACCTGCAGCTCGCCCTTCGCCTCGCCGATGCCGCGGACGCCCAGTCCCTCCCCCGCTTCGACGCCGCCGACCTGGAGATCTCCACGAAGGCGGACCGCTCGCACGTGACGGACGCCGACCTGGCGACGGAGCGCGCGATCCGCCGGATCCTCGAGGAGGAACGTCCCGACGACGGCATCTTCGGCGAAGAGTTCGGGGCTCAGGGCAGCACCGCCCGGCAGTGGATCATCGACCCGATCGACGGCACCGCGAACTTCCTCCGCGGCGTCCCTCTGTGGGGGACGATGATCGCCCTGGCGATCGATGGTGTGCCCCGTGTCGGCGTGGTCAGCATGCCCGCCCTCGGGCGGCGCTGGTGGGCCGCAGCAGGACACGGCGCTTGGACGGTGAGCGACCGCACCGAGCGCCGTCTCACCACCTCCACCGTCTCCTCGCTGGACGATGCCAGCGTGAGCTTCCAGAGCATCACCCAGTGGCGCGACGCCGGACAGCTGGATGCCCTGCTGCGCCTGAGCGAGCGTGTCTGGCGGGATCGGGCGTACGGCGACGTCTACGCCTACATGCTGCTCGCCGAGGGACGGCTGGAGGCAGTAGCCGAGTTCGATGTGAAGGAGTACGACATCGCGGCGGCCGTGGCGATCGTCCGGGAGGCGGGCGGACGCATGACCGCGTTCGACGGCTCCGAGACGATCTCCGCCCGCTCGACGCTCGCTACCAACGGCACCCTTCACGACGACTTCCTCCGTCTCCTGCACGACTGACTCTCCGAGGCCACGATGACCACCCGACGATTCGCGATCCTGACCGGTCTCGTGCTCGCGGGTTCGATCCTCAC
Organism: Microbacterium sp. LCT-H2; assembly: GCF_001866135.1. GTDB lineage: Bacteria > Actinomycetota > Actinomycetes > Actinomycetales > Microbacteriaceae > Microbacterium. The sequence continues at coordinate 479,034 of NZ_MODW01000002.1, read as the reverse complement.
CGCATGCACCGGTGGAGGCGCGCCTGGTCCGTCGCCGTCGCAGGGCTCCGTGATGCCCACGGCAGACGCCGGCGCGAGCACGGCGCCGGGCGGCGACGAGCTGACGTGCGAGTCCATGATCTCCGAAGGCACCGTCGCGGCCCTCACCGACGCGGGGTGGACCGCCGAGCCACGCGAGTTCCGCGTCGGGGGCGTCGAGCTGACCCAGGGACTCCTCTGCTTCTGGGCCGACTTCGGCGTTCCCTCGGACCATGGTCAGATGTACGGCTGGTCCCTCGTGTCCACCGAGGATGCGGAGCGCGCACAAGCTGGCCTCGTGGAGGAGGGCTGGCGGAGCGAGGAAGACGCGCAGGGCGTGTACGTCACCGAAGACCCGCAGTTCGCCATGAGCACGGACGAAGACGGGTACGGCATGACCTACCTCTTCGGCGATGGCTGGGTGAAGGTCGCCGACACGAAGCAGGGACTCCTCCTCATCGAAGGACAGAGTTGACGGCACACACCATCCCGCCGGCGCTGTCAAGCGGCTGGGCCCGCGGCCGCGGATCGACGAGGCTGGAGGCATCCGAGGAAAGGAACGCCCATGGGTAACGACAGCGACCGCAACGACATCAGCACTGAGCCCTCCCCCGGCCCCGAGGAGAACGACAACCTCGGCGCCGAGGACAACAAGGGCGAGCCGCGCACCGTTCCGCCCACGGACGGATCGGATGACGACGGCGACGACGTGCTCGCCGAGGACCCCGACCGCTCGCACTGAGCCCGCTGTCCCGATGACAGGAGCCCCGCCTCGCACGAGGTGGGGCTCCTGCACTGTCACTCCGTCGTCGAACTCTGGACGATCTCGTCGACGAGCGTGATGCCTCCGGTCGAGTTCGCCGACTGCATGAGGTCGTCGATCCACTTCGGATTGAGCTTCGGCGGCTCCCGCCCTTCGAAGGTGAAGCGCAGCGGGATCGACGGGTGGAGCCAGATGGTGGAGCGTCCGTATGCGTCGCCTTCGGGGTGGGTCCACGACACCGTGAAGCTCTCGTTGCGTCGCAGCTTCGTCGCGATCACGACCTTGAGGTGCGCGAGCGCGCGGTCCTCGATGTGGAGCTGGCTCGTGCTGTCGTACATGATGAACCCCATGACCGAATGCTAGGCCTCGCCTGCCTCGGCCACCAGGGCTGCCCACCGCGTGCATTCCTGAACCAGCGCCCTCCTGGTGTCCGTTCGCGTCCCCCGAAGAGGGGACAGACACCCGGCGCTCGCGCCTGCGATCATCGCAGTGAGGGAGTCGAACGGGTGGGCGCTGTCCCGCCGATCGGGGAAGGAGACTTCTGATGACGACCGACATCATCGCGGGGCCGTTCCTGACGGCTGTCCGTCAGGCCTGGGATCGCGCGCGCGGAACGCTCATCGTCCCCCGGGAGTTCACGTTGACGGAGCTCGCAGCCGGAGCAGGGTCGCTGAGCGCAGAGGTCACCGACTCGACGGGGACCCGGTTCGGCTTCCGCGTTCCCCTTCCGGCGGCCGCCCGGTGGGAAGGGAAGGCGCAAGGCGGCGAAGGAACTCCGGAGCACTGGGCGCTGTGGAGCGTCATCATCCCGCTCATGGAGGAGCTGGAGACGGACGGCGGACGCCGCTTCGCCCCCGACGCCGACGGCGTCCGCTGGGTGACCGCGTAAACGATCACGGTCGCCGCGCCGCGGAGCCTATCGTACGTCCGCCCGTCGTCGCCGACGTAGCTCAGCGCGATGGTCACGTTCGTGGCGAGGTCCCCCCGCCGGCCGAGCACCCACGCTGCGGGGGTCTCGGCCTCCTGTTCCCACGACGCGAAAAGGCCCGCCTCCCTGGTGATCACCAGGGGGGCGGGCCTCATTCTGTGTGACAGCGACCTGGTGGAGCTGGGGGGAATCGAACCCCCGTCCAACGCTGAGTCTCCACGCCTTCTCCGGGCGCAGTCTGTGGAAGCGTTCTGCTCGGCTCCGACCTTTGTCACAGACACCTAAGTCGACGAGCCCAGCCTGGGAGGAGTCCCACGTGACGTCCAGACGCCGTCACGCAGCAAGATTCCTAGATGACGCCAGGATCCGTATCGGAATCACCTACGGTCTGACGGACTATCGGGCTCGCTTAGGCAGCGAGGGCGAAGTCGTTGCGCTTGGTTTCGGCAACTATTGTTTTGCAGAGAGCGTTTACGAGATAACTCTGCATCCTCGGCCCGCTTCTCGTGGATTCACAGGCGCTGTCGAAACCGATCAGCCCCGTGGTCCTTCTCTCGAAGGAGCCGCTGTCACGCTGTGGAATTGTCAGCCTCGGACGACGAGCGCCCGAGCATCACAGACTACAACGTCTGCGCCTCCGCCGCCATTCCCGGCGGCCGTGCCCGTCGCGTAGAGTCGCCCCATGAGCGATGTGACAGTCACCGTCCGCGGCGAACACGAAGCCCGCCTGGCGCCCGAACGGGCGACCATCCGCGTCTCGGTGCGCGCCGAGGGTCCGGAGCGCGCGACCGTCGTCGATCACGTCATGCGCCTGGCTGAGCCGGTCCGCAGCAGCATCGTGGGACGCGTGGACGCGGGCTCCGCCCTCGACTGGAGCAGCACGCGGCTCTCCGTGCGCGCCGAGCGCCCCTGGAACGCCGATGGCAAGCGGCTCGCCGCGGTGTACTACGCGAGCATCGACCTGACCGCGACCTTCGCGGAGGCCTCCGAGCTCTCCCTCTGGATCTCCGACATCTCCGCGTGGGACGGTGTCGAGATCGGCGGGGTCGATTGGCACCTCACCCTCGAGACCCGCGTCCGCGTGGAACGGGAGGTCGCCGCACAGGCGGTCGGCGTCGCGGTGACGAGAGCGGAGGCTTACGCCACCGCTCTCGGCCTCGCCGAGGTGACGCCCCTGGAGATCGCCGACATGGGCCTGCTCTCCGCGGCGCCATCGCCCGGAGCTCCGCTGGGGAAGTCACGCGGGGTGGTCGCCTTCGCGGCCGACACCGCGCCGGCCATGGAGTACGAGCCGCAGGACATCGTCCTCACGGCGACCGTCGAGGCACGCTTCCTCGCTCGCTGAGCCTTCGCCGTCAGTCGCTGACGACGAAGGCCGCGAGCTCGGCGGCGAGGCGCTCGGACACGTGCGCATGGACGGCGGTACCCGCCTCCTGATGCTCGACCGACAACAGCATGCCGGTCTCGTGGATCGCCGCGACGAGGTCGCCGCGGTCGTACGGGATCACGGCGTGGAGTTCCACGGCCGGCTTCGGCAGAGCCTCTTCGATCGCCGCGCGGAGTTCGACGATGCCCTCTCCGGAACGCGACGACACGAAGTGTGCCCGGGGCTCCAGGCCGCGCAGCACCAGCCGCTCGTCCTCCGGAATGAGGTCGGCCTTGTTGAAGACGACGATCTCGGGCATGTCGCGCACGCCGACGTCGCCCATCACGTCCCGCACCGTCTGCAGCTGGCCCGCCGGGTCGGGGTGCGACCCGTCGACCACGTGCAGCACGACGTCGGCGTCGCCGACCTCCTCCAGCGTGGAGCGGAAGGCTTCGACGAGCTGATGCGGCAGGTTGCGCACGAACCCGACCGTGTCGGTCAGCGTGTACACGCGGCCGTCTTCGGTCTCGGACCGACGGACGGTCGCATCGAGGGTCGCGAACAGCGCATTCTCCACGAGCACGCCCGCGCTCGTCAGAGCGTTGAGAAGACTCGACTTCCCGGCGTTCGTGTACCCGGCGATCGCGACGGAGGGGATGGTGTTCCGCTTGCGTTCGGCCCGCTTCGCCTCGCGTGCGGGCGCGAAGTCGCGGATCTGCTTGCGCAGGAGGGCCATCTTCGTCCGGATGCGTCGGCGGTCGAGCTCGATCTTGGTCTCACCGGGACCGCGCGAGCCCATGCCCGCGCCACCGGCGCCGACCTGTCCACCGGCCTGTCGGCTCATCGACTCGCCCCAACCGCGCAGGCGCGGCAATAGATACTCGAGCTGCGCGAGCTCGACCTGGGCCTTGCCCTCCCGGCTCTTGGCGTGCTGGCTGAAGATGTCGAGGATCACGGTGGTCCGGTCGATGACCTTCACCTTCACGACGTCTTCGAGCGCGCGTCGCTGGCTGGGGGCCAGCTCGGTGTCGGCGATGACGGTGTCAGCCCCTACGGCCGCGACGATGTCCTTCAGCTCCTGCGCTTTGCCGCGTCCGAGATAGGTCGCGGCGTCCGGGTGCGGACGGCGCTGCAGGACGCCGTCGAGCACGACGGCGCCGGCCGTTTCCGCGAGGGCGGCGAGCTCGCGCAAGGAGTTCTCCGCGTCCTCCTGGGCCCCTTGCGGGTACACGCCGACAAGCACGACGTTCTCGAGGCGCAGCTGACGGTACTCGACCTCGGTGACGTCTTCGAGCTCCGTCGACAGACCGCCCACACGCCGCAGCGCGTGCCGATCCTCGAGGTCCCACTGGTCGCCGTCTGCCGTCGAGTGTGCGGCGGTGGCTTCGTCCTGGAGCGCCTGCGCGGCACCGAACGTCCGCACCTCCGAGCGCTTCTCTGCGTTCGCCAGCACGCGGTCGACCGTCTGGTCGTCGGTGGAGGGTGTCTTCGTCTCCGTCATCCGTTCCTGTCTCTGGTTTCCTCGCGAGCCTTAACCTTAGCCCGCGCCGTCCGGTACGCTCACCGTATGGGGTCCGACCACTACTTCACTGCGGCCCCGGCTAGCCCCGAGAACCTGCGCAAGATCCGCGTATCCCTGGCAGGACGTGAGCTCGAAGTGACCACCGCGGGTGGTGTCTTCAGCCCTGATCGACTCGACGCCGGCACCGCAGTGCTTCTCGCCAACATGCCTCCCGTTCCTCCCGGAGGTCATCTTCTCGACCTCGGCAGCGGGTGGGGGCCCATCTCCCTGTCGATGGCGTTGGCCGCACCGCACGCGACCGTCTGGGCGGTCGATGTGAATGAGCGGGCTCTGGACCTCGTGCGTCGCAACGCCGCCGCCCTCGGCCTCACCAATGTCAACGCGGCACTGCCCGAGGATGTTCCCGCCGATGTCACGTTTCGCACGATCCGGTCCAACCCTCCGATCAGGGTCGGGAAGAACGAGCTGCACGGTCTGCTGGAGAAGTGGATCCCGAGGCTCGACGAGCGCAGCGATGCGTGGCTCGTCGTGCAGCGGAACCTCGGCGCCGACTCCCTGCAGCGCTGGATCGCGGCGACCTTCCAGCCCGGCTTCAGCGTCTTCCGGACGGCGACCGGCAAGGGCTACCGCATCCTCAAGGTGCGAAAGCACGGAACGACCCCCACGGAGCCGATCGACGTCGTCTGAGAGGTCCGCCGCTCGGCGGCCTCAGGCGAGATCGACTTCGCCCTGATAGACGAGCTGCGCCGGCCCGGACAGCGCGACGTGCTCCCCGTCTTCGGCGGGGAACATGCGGACGCCCAGTGTGCCGCCCGGAACCTCGACCTGCCAGTTGTCCGGGGCTTGAGCGCCGGCCCAGTAGCGCACAGCGAGAGCCGTGGCGGCGACGCCCGTTCCGCAGCTCAGCGTCTCTCCGACCCCGCGCTCGAACACACGCATCCGCACGTGCCCGATGCCGTCGCGCACGAGGGGCTCACCGGGCACCACGAACTCGACGTTGGCTCCCGCGGGCGGAGCCGGCTCCAGCTCGGGCGTGCGGGTGAGTTCGAGGAGGCCGAGCTCCGCGTCGGACGCGAGCGCCACCACGACGTGCGGATTCCCGACGTCGATCCCCAGGCCCGGACGGGTGACGGTCAGCCCGTCCGCGCGCACCAGCGGGTCGTCTCCCGACAGCTTCCACGCGCCGAGGTCGACCTGATAGCCGCTCACGCTGCGCGTGACGTCACGGATCCCCGCTCGGGTGCCGATCGGAAGCGTGCTGCCGGGCTCGATCGCCGCGAGACCGGAGCGGACGAGGTAGTGGGCGAAGACGCGGATCCCGTTGCCGCACATCTCGGCCACGGAACCGTCCGCGTTGCGGTAGTCCATGAACCATTCGGCATCCGGCTCTTCTGCCAGGGCCGCTGCACCCTCCGGGATAGCGGAGGATCGCACGACGCGCAGCACCCCGTCGGCGCCGATCCCGAAATGCCGATCGCAAAGCACCGCGACCTGCTCCGCGGTCAGCTCCAGCCCGCCATCGGGGTCGGCGATGATGATGAAATCGTTGCCGGTACCGTGCCCCTTGGTGAATGCGACCATGCGACCAGTCTAGGGAGCCGAAGGCCCAGCAGCGGCTCCTGCGACGCGATAGCGCCCGCAGAGGAAGCTGCGGTTGCGGGCCACCTCGATCAGTTCCAGATCGAGTCGCCGCGGCAACAGCGGGGCCCCGCTGCCGAGGGTCACCGGTGCGTACTGCACCCAGACCTCGTCCAGCAGCCCCGCGTCGGCGAACTGCCCGGCGAGGTCTCCCCCACCGACCACCCAGAGATCCTTGCCACCCGCGGCGTCGAGCATCGCCGCGTGCACGTCGCGGATGTCGGCACTCGTCACCCGGACATCGGCCCCCTCCGGCACCGTGAGATCACGATGCGACAGCACCCACGTAGGCTGCGTGTACGTCCAGCGGCCCTCCTCGTGGCGCATGACCCACTCGAACGTGGATGCCCCCATCACGAGCGCACCGATGCTCTTCTCGAAGGCGGGGTACGCCATCGGGCCCTCCATGTCGATGTCCTGGCTCAGCAGCCAGTCCAGGGAATGCTCGGCAGTGGCGATGAAGCCGTCCAGGCTGGACGCGGTGAAGTAGTGAGTGGCCATACGCGCATGCTCGCACGGGCCACCGACATCGCGGTCAGTCCCGCAACAGGTCGGCGACGGCCACGGGTGGCGTCACCCACTCCAGCTCCGGGTAGCGCTTGAACCACGACACCTGCCGACGTGCGTAGCGCCGCGTGAGCGCCTGCGTCTCGGCGATCGCCTCCTCGGCGGTGGAGCGTCCGTCCAGCTGTGCGAGCGCCTGCGCGTATCCGATCGCCCGCGGGGCTGTCGTCCCCCGCTCCAGACCGCGGTCCCGCAGCCCGGCGACCTCGGCCACCAGGCCGTGCTCCCACATCCGACGCACGCGCGCATCGAGGCGGGCGACGAGCTCGCCCCGATCCACGTGCAGCCCGATCAGACGCGTGTGCGGATACCAGAGTGTGGGTCTCTCTGGCAGTGCCGCTCCGTGCGTCGCACTCCCCTGCTCGACGACTTCGAGGGCCCGGACCACGCGTCGCCCGTTGCGCGGGTCCACGCGCGCCGCGGCCTCCGGATCGCGCACACGCAGCCGCTGGAGCAGCGACTCGACACCATCACGATCCAGTTCCTCCTCCAGACGCGCGCGGATGGCGGGGTCCCGAGGCGGAAAGTGAAACTCGTAGACGACGCTCGAGACGTAGAGTCCTGATCCGCCGACGAGGATCGCGTCGCCGCCTGCCGCGTGGATCCGCTGCACAGCCTTTCGTGCAAGAGGCTGATACCAGGCCACGGCGGCGTCCTGCGTCACCTCTCGCGCGTCGAAGAGGTGGTGCGGAATGCCGCGACGTTCGGCGACCGACAGCTTCGCGGTGCCGATGTCCATGCCGCGGTAGAGCTGCATGGCATCGGCGTTGACGATCTCCGCCGGGTTGCCGCTCCGCCGGAGCTCCCCGGCGAGATCGAGCGCCAGATCGCTCTTCCCCGTGCCGGTCGCGCCGACGACGGCCCAGAGCCGAGGCGCGGTCACACTCCGACGCGGAGGGTCGGCAGGCCGAGGGAGACAGCGCGCGGAGCGCCGTCGCTCGGTGCCGGCACGGCGCACGACTCGGCCTGTCCCCGATCCCAGGCGTCGCCACCGCGCGTCCGGCGGATGCGGAGCGGGGCACCCGTCGGGTCGTCGGCGAGGAGGTGGAACGGCGCGGCGTGCGTCACCGTCACCGTGACGACGTCACCCGGCCGCGGCAGCTCCGACCCGGGAGTGACCTCGAAGTGCACGAGCCGGTTGTCCTGCGCCCGCCCGGTGAGGCGACGCGTCTCCGTGTCCTTCTTGCCTTCGCCCGTGGACACGAGAACCTCGACCTCACGGCCGACCTGCTTCTGGTTCTCCTCGAGCGAGATGCGCTCCTGGAGCGCGATCAGCCGGTCGTAGCGCGCCTGCACGACCTCCTTGGGCACCTGGTCGGGCATGGTCGCCGCCGGGGTCCCTTCACGGATCGAGTACTGGAAGGTGAAGGCGCCGGAGAAGCGCGACAGCTCGACGACGCGCATCGTCTCCTCGAAATCCTCCTCGGTCTCGCCGGGGAAGCCGACGATGATGTCGGTCGTGATGGCCGCATGCGGGATGCGCTCGCGGACGCGGTCGAGGATGCCCAGGAAGCGCTCGCTGCGGTAGGAACGGCGCATCGCCTTGAGGATCCGGTCGCTCCCCGACTGCAGCGGCATGTGGAGCTGCGGCATGACGGCGGGCGTCTCCGCCATCGCGTCGATCACGTCGTCCGTGAAGGCGGCGGGATGCGGGCTCGTGAAGCGGATGCGCTCGAGGCCCTCGATCTCGCCGGCGGCACGGAGGAGCTTGCCGAACGCCTGACGGTCGCCGAACTCCACCCCGTACGAGTTCACGTTCTGCCCGAGGAGCGTCACCTCGATGGCGCCGTCTTCCACCAGCAGGCGGATCTCGTTGAGGATGTCTCCCGGCCGACGGTCCTTCTCCTTGCCCCGGAGGCTCGGGACGATGCAGAAGGTGCAGGTGTTGTTGCAGCCGACGGAGATCGACACCCAGCCGCTGTGCGCGGAGTCGCGCTTGGTGGGGAGGGTCGACGGGAACACCTCGAGGGACTCGAGGATCTCGAGCTCGGCATCGCCGTTGTGGCGCGCGCGCTCCAGGAGACCGGGCAAGGACCCCATGTTGTGCGTGCCGAAGACCACGTCGACCCAGGGAGCCTTGTCAAGCACGGCCTGCTTGTCCATCTGCGCTAGGCAGCCGCCGACGGCGATCTGCATCCCGGCCTTGCGGCGCTTGACGGCGGCCAGGTGCCCGAGGGTGCCGTACAGCTTCCCGGCGGCGTTGTCTCGGACGGCGCAGGTGTTGATGATCACCACGTCGGCTTCGGCTCCGGCCTCAGCGCGGATGTAGCCGGCGCTCTCCAGGGATCCGGACAGACGCTCGGAGTCGTGGACGTTCATCTGGCAGCCGAAGGTGCGCACTTCGTAGGATCGCTGGCGCCCGTCGTCGTCGACGGCCGCCGACGACGCGCTGATGATCGTCGGTTCGCTGCGGGGGATAGTCATGATGCTCCCATTGTACGAGCGTCACCGAGAGCCGATCGCGTGCGAACCGTCAGTCGGAATCCACGAACCGGACGCCGGAGGGGCCCCCGCCGAACGAGGCTTCCCGCAGCGCCGTCTTCGCCGCGTTCATGGCGACCGCTCCCCCGTACCCGCGGCGAGCCAGCTGTCCGACCAATCGGCGAAGCGCCGCGTCCGGATCGAGACGTCCCATGGAGCGGGCCTTGGTCCGGGCGAACTCCAGCGCCCGCTCGGCGTCGTCGTCGGGAAGCTCGTCGAGAGCCGCGTCGATGACCTCACGGGGGATGCCCCGCTGCGACAGCGCTCGGGAGAGGGCGACCCGGCCCTGCCCCTTGCGTTCGACACCGGACGTCACGAGGAGCTCCGCGAGCACGGCGTCGTCGAGGTAACCCCGCCGTACGAAGTCGTCGATCACGTCGTCGATGGCGTCCGTGGCGAGTCCGTGTCCCTTCAACACCAGCCGGGCCTCGGAGATCGACAGCGACCGCGTTCGCAGCTTCCGCACCAACGACTCCTCCGCCGTCGTTCGGATCTCCTCCGCCGACGCGTCGCTCTCTGCGTCCGTTCCCTCTTCTGTCGCTCGGGACACGCCGCCGACGGCGCGCAACCTGGTGGTCTTCCCGCCCCCGGAAGCGGCTCGCGTCGAGGCACCACGAGCGGGGTGCCGGGCGCTGGGGGAACCATCGTCAGCCGACGATGACCCTGCGGGCGCGGGCTCGTGCCACGTCGAGCGCCAGAGTCCCGCAGCGTCCGCCTGCGACCCAGACCGCACAGGCCGAGCGGACGACGGGTCGTCTGCCCCGCTATCAGCCGGACGCTCGGTGCGCGCAGCTCCGCCGAAGAGAGGGATGATGGGGGCGATCCGCTCGGAATCGCCCCCACGCTGATCACTCATCAGGCCGGGCGACGCTCAGCCAGCTCATCAGCACCCGGAGCCGCGGCCGGGCCGCCGATACCGAGCTTCTGCTTGATCTGACTCTCGATCGCCAAGGCGATGTCGGCGTTGTTGAGCAGGAACGTTCGCGCGTTCTCCTTGCCCTGGCCCAGCTGATCGCCGTCGTAGGTGTACCAGGATCCGGACTTCTTGACGATCCCGTGCTCGACACCGAAGTCGATCAGGCTGCCCTCGCGGGAGATACCGACGCCGTAGAGGATGTCGAACTCCGCCTGCTTGAACGGCGGGGCCATCTTATTCTTGACGATCTTGACGCGGGTGCGGTTACCTACCGCGTCCGTGCCGTCCTTGAGCGTCTCGATGCGGCGGATGTCCATACGCACGGAGGCGTAGAACTTCAGCGCCTTACCACCGGCGGTGGTCTCGGGCGAGCCGAAGAACACGCCGATCTTCTCGCGCAGCTGGTTGATGAAGATCATCGTGGTGTTGGTCTGGTTCAGCCCACCGGTGAGCTTGCGCAGCGCCTGCGACATGAGGCGGGCCTGGAGACCCACGTGGGAGTCGCCCATCTCACCCTCGATCTCGGCACGCGGCACCAGGGCCGCCACCGAGTCCACGACTATGAGGTCGATGGCTCCGGAACGCACGAGCATGTCGGCGATCTCGAGCGCCTGCTCACCCGTGTCGGGCTGGGAGACGAGAAGAGCGTCGATGTCGACGCCGAGCTTCGCGGCGTAGTCGGGGTCGAGCGCGTGCTCGGCATCGATGAACGCCGCGATGCCGCCGGCCCGCTGGGCGTTGGCGATGGCATGCAGCGTCAGCGTCGTCTTACCGGAGGACTCCGGGCCGTAGATCTCGACGATGCGGCCACGCGGCAGGCCTCCCACGCCGAGGGCGACGTCGAGGGCGATGGAGCCGGTGGGGATAACGGCCACAGGGGCACGCTCATCGCTGCCCAGCCGCATGACCGAGCCCTTTCCGAACTGGCGGTCGATCTGGGCGAGGGCGGTCTCGAGGGACTTCTCGCGGTCGGCGGGTGATGGCATGGTGTGCTCCTTCTGCGCGTGTGCTGCCGCCTGTAGGCTGTCGCGGCTCTTCCGGCGGAAGGAACTCTCCGACAAGGCGTATGGCTTTTCAGCCTGGACCTCACGGTACGGCGGGCCTCCGACATTGCGTCGAGGAGCCGGGGATCGTGGGGATCAGAACCGTCTGACCACTTGTGCAGAAGACTACGCCTGGTTCGAACAGATTTTCGACAACACGCCGGTTGGGCGTGTCGGACTTCCGCACACCCGGGAAGCCGCCGTCACCGGCCGCGCGGCTCCAGACGCCCCACGCCGTGGCGACGGGATTCGGGGACGTCCATGTCGGCGCAGAGCGCGAGCCAGATATCGCGCGGAGGCACCCCGGCTTCGAGAGCCTCGAGCGCCGTTCGTCCCCCCATGCCGGAGAGCACGAGGTCATTCACCAGAGAAGAGGCTCGGGCATGGAACTCGGCGTCGACGGCGCGCAGGAACTCACTGCGTCGCATAAGGGTGATCTCCGAGTGTCAGCGGAGCGAGAGCTCGGGCTCCACGGAGGCGACCAGGTCGTCCGGGACCACGTCGGGGAAGACCTGAATGCCTTCGAGCACCGAGATGCGGTCCCCGACCTCGCGCATGATCGTGGAGATGGGGACGTCGAGCGCCTCTGCGACCGAAGCGAGGATCTCACTCGATGCCTCCTTCTGTCCGCGCTCGACCTCACTGAGATAGCCGAGGGCGACGGACGCCTTGCTCGCGACCTGCCGGAGCGTCCGCCCCTTCTGCAGACGGAAGTCCCTCAGCACGTCGCCGATCTCCTGTCGTACAAGAATCATCGGAACCTCCTCCGCAGTTCATGAATCGAGGTCTCCCTCGAAGAGACGGCCAGTCTAGTCCTCCTGGCTTGCACAGAATCTACCCTTGCACTCTGTGGCTTAAATGTGAGCACATCCGTATCAACATGACGCGGCGGGTCGCTATTCCCGCAGCGCCGCGGCCAGCACATCGAGGACCGCCGCGACCGTCTGCGCTCGCACCGCCTCGCGGTCCCCCTCGAAGTGGAACGGTCGGGTCCGGCTCACTGTCGGGGTGATCACGCCGATGTGGACGGTGCCCACGGGCTGCCCATCCGGGGACTCCGGGCCCGCGATCCCCGTGGTGGACACCCCGACATCGGCGGGGAGACCATCCACCGCGACGGCGCCGCGCACTCCGGCAGCCATCTGCCGCGCGACCTCCGGATACACCGGCCCGTATCGCTCCAGCAGGTCGGTGTCGACGCCGAGCAGCGTGTGCTTGACGGGGGTGGCGTAGGCGACGACGCCGCCGAGGAGCACCGCGGAGGCGCCGGGAATCGCGACGAGCGCCGCGCACACCGCACCGCCGGTGAGCGACTCCGCGACACCGAGGGTCCAGCCTCGCTCACGCAGAGCTTCCAGAGCCTCGGCTGGCGTCGTGCCGCTCATCGGCTCTGACGCGCGCCGCGCACCTGCGCGACGATGTAGTCGATCCCGCTGACGACGGTGAGCACGAGCACGATCACCATGAGGACGGTCGTCACGACCGTCCACGGGCCGAGCCCGATGAACACGTGCAGCGGCAGGAGAGCCCAGCCGAGGGCGACGCCCTGGAAGGCCGTCTTGATCTTGCCCATCCAGGCGGCCGCGACAACGTGCTCGCTCGCGACGACCAGCCGATGGATGGTGATCCCCCACTCGCGGACGAGGATGATCACCACGATCCACCAGGAGACCTCGTCCAGGATCGCGAGCCCCACGAATCCCGCGCCGGTGAGGAGCTTGTCCGCGATCGGGTCCCACAGCTTTCCGAAGTCGCTGACGATGTCGTATCGACGCGCGAGGTAGCCATCGACCCAGTCGGTCGAGATGGCGACGATGAAGAGGACGGCGGCGATCCAGCGCACGGTGAGATCGGCGAGGCCGTACGTCCCGCCGAGGAGCAGGAGGACGAAGAACACGACGGCGAGCGGGATGCGCGCCACCGTGATGGCGTTGGGGAGCTGCCGAGGGATCGCCATCAGTCGCGTCCCGTCAGGCCCCAGGCGTCTTCGTCGCCTTCCGCTTCGACGACCGGCAGGCCGTCGTACTGCGCCTCCAACGGATCACGTTCGGCAGGCACCGCCGCGGCCGCGGGCGCAGCCGGAGCCGCCGGAGCCGACGGAGCCGACGGGACGTCTTCTCCGCGGAGCTTCGCCATGACCTGCGGCAGCTGCTCGGGGGTCGCGAGCACATCGCGCGCCTTCGAGCCCTCCGAAGGGCCGACGACCTCACGCGACTCGAGGAGATCCATCAGGCGTCCGGCCTTGGCGAAGCCGACCCGCAGCTTGCGCTGCAGCATGGAAGTGGATCCGAATTGCGAGGAGACGATGAGCTCGGCGGCCGCGAGCAGGAGCTCGAGGTCGTCGCCGATGTCCTCGTCGACCTCCTTCTTCTTCGCCGGCTCCATCGCCTCCTGGACGTCGGCACGGTACTCGGGACGCGCCTGACGCGTGACGTGCTTGACGACCGCGTCGATCTCCTTCTCGTCGACCCACGCACCCTGCAGTCGGAACGGCTTCGACGAGCCCATGGGCGAGAAGAGCGCGTCACCCTGGCCGATGAGCTTGTCGGCGCCGGGACTGTCGAGGATCACCCGGCTGTCGGTGACGCTCGTGACAGCGAACGCGAGACGGGACGGCACGTTCGCCTTGATGAGGCCGGTGACGACGTCGACGCTCGGGCGCTGCGTGGCGAGAACCAGGTGGATGCCGGAGGCGCGAGCGAGCTGCGTGATGCGGACGATCGAGTCCTCGACGTCGCGCGGGGCGACCATCATGAGGTCCGCGAGCTCGTCGACCACGACGAGGAGGTACGGGTACGGCTTGAGCACCCGTTCGCTTCCCGGAGGCACCTCCACCTCGCCCGCACGCACGGCCCGGTTGAAGTCGTCGATGTGGCGGAAGCCGAACGACGCGAGGTCGTCGTACCGCATGTCCATCTCCTTCACGACCCACTGCAGCGCCTCGGCCGCCTTCTTCGGGTTCGTGATGATGGGGGTGATCAGGTGCGGAACACCGGCGTAGCTGGTCAGCTCGACGCGCTTCGGGTCGATGAGGACCATGCGCACGTCGGACGGGCGCGCCCGCATGAGCAGGCTCGTGATCATCGAGTTCACGAAGCTGGACTTACCGGAGCCGGTGGAACCGGCGACCAGGAGGTGCGGCATCTTCGCGAGGTTGGCGACGACGAAGTTGCCGCCGACATCCTTGCCGACGCCGATCGTGAGCGGGTGCGTGCTCTTCTGCGCGGCGGCCGACCGCAGCACGTCGCCGAGAGCGACCGTCTCGCGGTCGGTGTTCGGGATCTCGATGCCGATCGCGCTCTTGCCGGGGATCGGCGAGAGGATGCGGACGTCGTTGGAGGCGACGGCGTAGGCGAAGTTATTGCTGAGCTGGAGGATCTTCTCGACCTTGACGCCGTGGCCGACCTCGACCTCGTACTGCGTGACCGTCGGGCCGCGGGAGAAGCCGGTGACCTTGGCGTCGACCTTGAACTGGTCGAGGACGCTCGTGATCTGCTCGACGATCCGGTCGTTCGCCTCGGACCGCGCGACCGAGGGCGGTCCCTCGGACAGCACGCCGGGCGACGGAAGGATGTACGGGGCCACCGGCGCCTGCGGGCCGCGGTCGCCGGGCCCCTCCGTGCCGAAGCCGTCGAGTCCGGGGAGCTCCGGCATCTCGCCGGTGTCGGACTCGTCGTCCAGGAGCGCAGTCGTCTGCTGCTCTGCGAGCGCGTCGGTCACCGAGCGGACGTCGCTGAGCACCTCGGTCGCCGCGTCGTAGGGGTTCGCCACCGTGACGGCCTGGTCGTACGCCGGGGTGGCCTCGCTCGTGGACAGCAGCGCGGTGATGTCGTCCGAGGCGAGGGTCCCCTCGTCGGGGTCTTCCTCGCGACCGGTCTTGTTGCGCCGCCACCAGGGCAGCACGTCCGGATCGTCGACCTTATCGGCCTCGTCGACCGCGTCCGCGGTGTCCTTCGCCGGCTTCTGCGGGCGCTCGGCGTCGAACATCCACGCGTAGAGGTCTCCCAGGCGCGCACCGATGCGGTTCGGCGGGGTCTTCGTGAGGATGAGGATGCTGAGGGCGGCGAGGAGCCCGAGGATGATGTAGGCCGGGATGTCGGTCAGGTACGTCAGTGGCTGCCCCACGAGCCACCCGAGCAGACCGCCCGACTCGCTCAGCGCGGGCATGCCCTGGTTCGGGTGGGGACGAGGGCCGGCGACGTGGAAGATGCCCGCCAGAGCGAGCACGAACATCCCGAAGCCGATGCCGATGCGCCCGTTGTCGTGCACGGACGACGGGTGCCGGAACAGCCATCCCGCCAGAAGGAGCAGCAGCACCGGCATGATGAAGGCCACCCGGCCGACGAAGAGCCCCACCGAGTAGGCGCTGATGTTCGCCGCGACCTGGTTGCCGATGAAGAACCACTCGTTGACGGCGCCGAGCGCCGCCAGGATCACCAGCAGGAACGGGAAGCCGTCTCTGCGGTCGTCCTTCTGCAGCGTCTCGGGCCCGAAGGCCCGGAATAGTCCGCCGACGCCGTGCGCGAGCCCGTTCCAGGCGCGCGCGGCGATGGGCGGCTTGTCCGCCTCGTCGATGTACTTCTTCGGAGCGGGCTGCGCCTTCGGAGCCGCCTGCCGCTTGGGGCGCGACGGGGCGCTCGTCGAGGCGCGCTCGGTCTTGGTGCTGCTCCTGGCCATGCCTCCACGGTACGACCCGAGACCGACATCTCCGCGTCACCACGCGGAACTCGACGATCACGGCGCGCGAGGGCGCGCCGTGATCCGAGGGTCAGGCCTCGATGACGAGAGGGACGATCATCGGACGACGGCGCAGCTTCTGGTTCACCCAGCGGCCGATCGTGCGACGCACCACCTGCGACAGCGCGTGCGTGTCGCGCACGCCGTTGCCGGACGCCTCCTTCAGGGCGGCGACGATCTTCGGTGCGACGTCGTCGAAGACCGCGTCGTCCTCGGCGACACCGCGGGCATGGATCTCCGGACCGGAGATGATGCGCCCGGTGGCGGCGTCCACCACGACGATGACCGAGATGAACCCCTCCTCACCGAGGATGCGGCGGTCCTTGAGGTCGGCATCGGTGATCTCGCCGACGGTCGAGCCGTCGACGTAGACGAACCCGAGGTCGAGCTGCCCGGCCACCCGGGCGACACCATCCTTCAGGTCGATCACGGTGCCGTTGGAGGCGATGATCGTGTTCTGCTCGGGGATCCCGGTGTCCTGGGCGAGCTTGGCGTTGGCGATCAGGTGCCGGTACTCCCCGTGGACAGGGAGGACGTTCTTCGGCTGGAGGATGTTGTAGCAGTAGAGCAGCTCGCCGGCCGCGGCGTGCCCCGACACGTGCACCCGCGCGTTGGCCTTGTGCACGACGTTCGCGCCCAGCTTCGTGAGCCCGTCGATGACGCGGTAGACGGCGTTCTCGTTGCCCGGGATGAGGCTCGACGCTAGGATGACCGTGTCGCCCTCGCTCACCTCGATGGCGTGGTCCATGTTGGCCATGCGGCTCAGCACGGCCATCGGCTCCCCCTGCGAACCGGTCGACATGTAGACGATCTGCTCGTCCGGGAGGTCGCGCGCCTTCTTGAAGTCGATCAGCACCCCCGCCGGGACCTTGAGGTAGCCGAGCTGCTCCGCGATCGTCATGTTGCGGACCATGCTGCGGCCGAGGAACGCCACCCGACGTCCGTGCGCGTGCGCGGCGTCGATGACCTGCTGCACGCGGTGCACGTGGCTGGAGAAGCTTGCGACGATCACCCGCCGCGGAGCCTTGCCGATGACCTGGTCGAGGACAGGGCCGATGGAGCGCTCCGTGGGCGTGAAGCCGGGCACGTCGGCGTTCGTGGAGTCGACGAGGAAGAGGTCGACCCCCTCCTCCCCCAGGCGCGAGAACGCGCGCAGATCGGTGATGCGGCCGTCCAGCGGCAGCTGGTCCATCTTGAAGTCGCCGGTGGCGAGGGCCATGCCCGCGGGGGTGCGGATCGCGACGGCCAGCGCGTCCGGGATGGAATGGTTCACCGCGACGAACTCGAGGTCGAACGGTCCGACCTTCTCCTGCTGACCTTCCTTCACCGTCAGGGTGAAGGCCTTGATGCGGTGCTCCTTCAGCTTCGCCTCGACGAGGGCGAGCGTGAGTCCGGAGCCGATCAGCGGGATGTCGCTCTTCAGCCGCAGCAGGTAGGGAACGGCCCCGATGTGGTCTTCGTGCCCGTGTGTCAGCACCACGCCCACGATGTCGTCGAGACGATCGCGGATGGGTTCGAAATCGGGGAGGATGAGGTCGACGCCCGGCTGGTGCTCCTCCGGGAAGAGGACCCCGCAGTCCACGATCAGGATCTTGCCCGCGTACTCGAACACGGTCATGTTGCGACCGATCTCCCCCAGGCCGCCGATCGGGATGACCCGGAGCGTCCCTTCGTCGAGAGCGGACGGTTCGGCCAGGGGAATGGACATGCTGTCTCCTCAGTCGGACACTCCACGCGTCCGTTCGTTCATGGTGACGCGGCTCAGCGCGTCGTGCCGTGCACCTTCGGCAGGGCGCCGCCCGCGGCCGCGTTGCGGTCGGGCCGGAAGTTCGAGAAGTCCGCCCCCGGCACGCCGCTGACGAGATCGAGCTCGTCCTCGATGAGGGCGGCCTCCCACTCCTCCGGGCCGACGAGGGGAAGGCGGACACGCGGACTGGAGATACGGCCCAGCCCGTGCAGGATGTACTTCGCGGCGACCGTTCCGGGGACGTGGGTCATGACCGCCCGGACGAGCGGCTCCAGTCGCTTGTGCTCGGCCGTCGCGGTGGCGAGGTCGCCCCGGTTCACCGCATCGATGATGGTCCGGTACGGAGCAGCGGCGACGTTCGCCGTCACGCCGATGAGGCCGGTCGCCCCGATCGACAGGTGCGGCAGCACGTTCGCGTCGTCACCGGAGTAGTACATGAGGTCGGTCTGGTTGAGCACACGGCTCACCTCGGAGAAGTCGCCCTTGGCATCCTTCACCGCGAGGATGTTCGGGTGCTTCGCGAGCCGGAGGATCGTCTCGTACTTGATCGGGACCCCGGTCCGCCCGGGGATGTCGTACAGGATGACCGGCAGGTCGGTGGCGTCGGCGACGAGCCGGAAGTGCGTGAGGATGCCCGCCTGCGTCGGCTTGTTGTAGTACGGCGTGACGATCATGATGCCGTCGGCGCCGGCCTTCTCACTGGCCTTGTACAGCTCGATGGCGTGCGCGGTCTCGTTCGATCCGCCGCCGGTGATGATCTTCGCGCGGCCTGCGGAGACGGACTTGCCGACCTCGACGAGCTTGAGCTTCTCGGGGTCCGTCAGGGTCGAGGTCTCGCCGGTCGTTCCCGTCACGACGATGCCGTCCGCGCCTGCGGTGATCACGTCATCGATGTGCTTCTCGACGGCGGGCCAGTCGACTTCGCCGTCGGCCGTCATCGGAGTGACGAGCGCGACGAGAACCTGTCCGAAAGGGTTGCCCGAGTGCGTCATGCGTCCAGCGTATCGGGTCGGATGCCGCTGTCGCGGACGCGTCCGCATGCTCCTGCTCCGTCGGCCGTAGGCTCGCACGATGGGTTGGATCGCGCACGCCTCACGCACGACCTACGAGAACGCCTGGATCCGCGTCCGCGAGGACGACGTCACCAGGCCGGGCGGCCCGGGCGTCTACGGCGTGATGACGGTCAAGAACCCGGCGGTCTTCATCGTCGCGATGGACGCCGACGACCGGGTCTGCCTGGTCACCGTCGATCGCTACACGATCGGCCCGTCCGTCGAGGTGCCCGCCGGCGGCACCGACGGCGAGGACCCGCGTGCCGCCGCGGAACGCGAGCTCCGGGAGGAGTCCGGGTACCGTGCGCACCGGTGGGAGCACCTCGGCAGCACGCTCGCTCTCGCCGGGATCCGCCTCGGGCGATTCCGCTGACCGGAAGCGTCAGACCCGGCCGCGACGGGCTATAGCCGCAGTGAAGGATCGGGGCAGCACCTTCGTCGCGGCCACGACGGCCTTGTAGCGCAGCGAGGGGATGGACACGGACTTCCCGCGCGCGGCGTCGCGGAGCCCTTCGCGAACGACATCGCGGGCATCGAGCCACAGGAAGGTCGGCACGCCCTCCTCGCCGACCGCGAGGCCCATCCGCTCGTGGAAGGAAGTGTGTGTGAAACCGGGGCAGAGCGCCGTGACGCTCACGCCGTCCGGACCGTAGGCCGTGTTCGCCCATCGGCTGAAGTCGATGAGCCAGGCCTTGCACGCCGAGTACGTCGACCGCGAGATGAACCCGGCCACCGACGCGACGTTGATGATCCTGCCTCCCCGCCTCCGCATGGTCTGCAGGGCCGCATGCATCAGGCGCATGGAGGCCTCGACGTGCACGCGCAGGTGCCGCACCTCGTCTTCGATGTCGTTGTCGGCGAACTGCAACGGCAACCCGAACCCGGCGTTGTTCACGAGCAGGTCGATCGGGTCGTCCCGATCGCGGAGTCGAGCCGCGACGCGCTCGACGCCGGCCTCCTCGGACAGATCGGCCGGGAGGACCTCGACAGCGACTCCCCACTCGCCGCGCAGCTCCGTCGCGAGAGCGGACAGCGATTCCTCCGAGCGGGCGACGAGCACGAGATCGGCGCGCCGACGAGCCAGCTGACGGGCGAACTCGGCGCCCAGCCCGGCGCTGGCTCCGGTGATCAGTGCGGTGGGCATCAGCGCTCGTACCTCAGGAAGCGATACCGGACACCGGTGCGGGAGGTCTGCCACTCCCCCTCATCCACCACGCGCCATCCGGTCTTCGGCGGAGCGAAGGTGTCGCCGTCGACCTCGAGGTCGAGCTCCGTGACCTCGAGGCGGTCGGCATCGGCGATCACCTGGCGGAAGATCTCCGCGCCGCCGATGATCCACACCTTCTCCCGACCGCGGACGCCCTCGGACACCGTGGCCGCACGGCGGGCGCCCTCCGCGGTCCAGTCCTGCTGGCGGGTCACGACGATATTGTCGCGACCGGGCAGGGGGCGGAATCGCTCGGGCAGCGAATCCCAGGTCTTGCGTCCCATGACGACCGGCGCGCCCTGCGTGGTCTCCTTGAAGTGCGCCAGATCCTCCGGCACGTACCAGGGCATGCCGCCCTCGGCGCCGATCACGCCGCCGGCGGCCTCGGCCCAGATGAGCCCCACCCAGGTCATACCGCCACCGCCGCCCTGATCGGTGCGTGGTGCTGGTAGTCCTCGACGACGAAGTCCTCGAACCGGTAGTCGAAGATCGACTCCGGCTTCCGCGCGAAGCGCAGCGTCGGGTACGGGTAGGCCTCTCGCGTGAGCTGCTCGCGCACCTGCTCGACGTGGTTGTCGTAGACGTGGCAGTCCCCGCCGGTCCACACGAAGTCGCCGGGCTCCAGCCCCACCTGCTGCGCGATCATCATCGTCAGCAGCGCGTAGGAGGCGATGTTGAAGGGGACGCCGAGGAACATGTCCGCGCTGCGCTGGTAGAGCTGGCAGGAGAGCTTTCCGTCGGCGACGTAGAACTGGAAGAGCGCATGGCACGGCGCGAGGGCCATATCGGGGATGTCTGCGGGGTTCCAGGCGGAGACGAGCAGGCGCCGCGAGTCGGGTGAGCGCCGGATCTGCTCGATGACCTCGGTCAGCTGATCGATGCTGCCGCCGTCGGGAGTCGGCCAGGACCGCCACTGGACGCCGTACACCGGGCCGAGGTCGCCGTCCTCGTCCGCCCACTCGTCCCAGATCGAGACGCCGTTCTCCTGCAGCCAGCGGACGTTGGAGTCGCCGCGCAGGAACCAGAGCAGCTCGTACGCGATCGACTTGAAATGGACGCGCTTCGTGGTGACGAGGGGGAACCCCTGCGCGAGGTCGAAGCGGATCTGGCGACCGAACACGCTCGTGGTCCCCGTCCCGGTGCGATCGCTCTTGTGCGTGCCCGTCTCGAGCACATCGCGGAGCAGGTCTTCGTACGGAGTCGGGACAGCGGCGCTCATGGTTGTCAGGATACCCGCCCCGCTCCCGTCGGAGGCGGTGACCGTGACGCGATCCGCGCGTCACGTACTGAAACATCGCGACGCTTCCACAGCCGCGGCTCTAGCCTCGAGGGATGTCCCCCGCGCTCGCTTTCGCCGCCCTGGCAGCGCTTCTGGTGCTCGCCACCGTGGTCGGTCTCGTGCTCCGCGGGAGAGAGGGCCGCCGCCGCGACGGCGGCGATCTGCGGTTCGATCCGGCCGATGCGGAGGGCGCGGCGCTGGGTGCCACCGCGACGCTCGTGCAGTTCAGCACGGAGACCTGCGCCCGCTGCCCCCAGGTGCGTCGTCTTCTGGGCTCCTATGCGTCCGGGGACGCCGGCCTCGCGCACATCGAGATCGATCTCATGCACCGTCCGGATCTCTCCGCGCGCTACCGTGTGCTGCAGACACCGACCACCTTCGTGCTTGACCCTACCGGGCGCGTCAAGGCCCGGTTTGCGGGCATACCCGCTCGCGAGAGCCTGACCCACGCCCTCGCCGCCGTCTGGAGCAGATGATGACCCCTCCCCCCGGAATCGATCCGCGCGGGCCCCGATTCGCCGCCGGGATCACCGCAGTCCTGCTCGCCGTCGCGACGTTCCTGGCCCTCATCGGGATCTCCACCGCGCGGACCGCCGATCGCTGGTTCGCGCTCACGGCATCGTCGGAGTTCGCGTTCATCGGAGGAGGCGGCTGGGCGGTCTCCGCCGCAGGGCCTGTCGCGCGCGTCCTCGACCCTGGCTTCCTCCTCGCCACGCTGATCGCGCTCCTGTTCCTCTGGGGCGTCGTCTCTCCCGCCACCGCACCGTGGGGCGTCCTCTACCGCCGCCTCGTCCGTCCGCGCCTCGCGCCACCCGCCGAGCTGGAGGACCCCCGTCCCCCGCGGTTCGCCCAGGGCGTCGGCCTCGTCGTGGTGGGGCTTGGCCTCCTGCTCCACCTCGCCGGCGTGCCGTGGGCCCTTCCGATCGCGACCGCCGCGGCGTTCCTCGCCGCTTTCCTCAACGCCGCGTTCGCCTTCTGCCTGGGCTGCCAGCTCTACCTGCTGCTGCAGCGCGTCGGGCTCACCGGACGACCGCGCCGCGCCGCCTGACGCCGGTTTCCGACGGCCCGGTCGCTCGGTAGGCTGACCACCAAGCGACGCCGCTCCCCCGGTGGCGTCAGAACCGGAGGAATCATGCCCGTCACCAGTGAAGCCGCCGCGACCTGGACCGGATCGCTCACGGAGGGTTCCGGCACGGTCGCCTTCTCCTCCTCGCATCTGGGCACGTTCCCGATCGACTGGAAGTCCCGCAGCGAGGGCAGCGACACGACCACGACGCCGGAGGAGCTCATCGCCGCGGCCCATGCCTCCTGCTTCAGCATGGCGCTCTCGCACGCGCTCGCCGAGAACGGCACGCCCCCGGAGCGCGTCGACACCAGCGCCTCGGTGACGTTCAAGCCCGGCGTCGGCATCACCGGCAGCCACCTCAACGTCAACGCCACCGTGCCGGGTCTGACCGCCGAGAAGTTCCGGGAGATCGCCGAGGGGGCGAAGACCGGATGCCCGGTGTCCCAGGCGCTCGCGGGCATCGAGATCACGCTCGAGGCGACGCTGGCCTGAACCCGTCCGACGTCAGGCGCGGGACAGGCTGATCGCCCGCCGAATGCTCGCCCTGGCGTCCTTGCGGCGTCCGGCCGCGTCCTGCACGACGCCGAGGCGATAGCGCGCCCGCCAGTCGGTGGGCGCCGCCTCCGCCTCCGCCGTGTACCGCGCGACGAGCGCGTCCGCATCCTTGCGGGCGATGCGTCCGCTGGGCGTCAGCTCGGTCTCGACCGGCGGCATGCCGCCCTCGGCGTCGAGCAGCCGGCCCAGGCGGTCGGCACCGAACCCGAAGAGCATCTCACGCACCAGCGCCCACCCACCCACAGGTGCGAGCACGAGGAGCGTGATGCCCATCCCGATGGAGACGGGCGTCCCCACGGCGAGGAACATGACGGCCAGCCAGCCCGCCACGACGAGGTAGAGCAGGAGGGCCGCAGCCATCAGCCCGACCCCGATCCGCGACATCACGAGCGGAGGCCGATGTCGAGCATGTTCTCCAGGCCGACCACGACGCCGGTGGCGGTGGCCGCATAGGGCACGGCCAGGCGGATCCCCGGCGCATACGCCAGGGCCGGGTCGGTGGTGTCATGCGTGAAGGTCAGCGACTCCCCCGGACCGGACAGGATGACCTCCTGCTTGGCGATCACCCCTGGACGGCGGAGCGAGTGGATGGGCACGCTGCCGACCTGCTGTCCTCGGGCGCGCTGATCCGCATGCGGCGCACTCACCGGACCCTGGGTCGCACGCGCGGCGGCGATGAGCTCCGCGGTGCGGACGGCCGTCCCGCTCGGCGAGTCGACCTTGGTCTCCCGGTGCGCCTCGACGATCTCCGCCGAACCGAAGTAGGGTGCGGCGGCCGCGGCGAGGGCCGAGCCGAGAACCGAGCCGAGGGAGAAGTTCGGGATGAAGACCGCCCCGGTGTCGGCGGCCTCGACGAGCGGCCGGACGAGGGCGATCCGCTCCGCCGACCAGCCGGAGGTGGCGACGAGGATGTTGAGACCGTGATCCACCGCCGTGCGCACTACGTCGATGCTGACCTGCGGTGTGGAAGCGTCGATCACGAGGTCGGCACCCGCGAGCTCCGAGAGGTCGCTCGCCGACGTCAGGACGCGGCTCACCTCGAAGCCGTCCAGCTCAGCGATCACGGCGCCGATGATCGTTCCGAGCTTTCCGGTCCCGCCGACGAGGGCTACCTTCGTGGTCATGCGTCCAGTCTATTTCCGGGCGTCGGGCGGAGGTCGCGGCACGCGGAGGCGTCGATCACACCAGCAGCGCGTCCGGGATGCCCGTCCGCAGCTCCATCGGAAGATGGCCGGTGTCGTTGTGCGTGAGCAGGGTCCACGGCCGTCCCTGCTTCTGGGCGATCACCGTCAGACCGCAATGTGACTGGTTGAGAGTCATCCAGCGCCAATCCGGCGCGGCGAGGACCTCCCGCACGAACCACGAGATCACGAAGTTGTGAGTGATGAGCACCTCGTGCACGTCGCCGGTCTTCCGCACGAGGAACTCGTTGACAGCATCCGACATCTGCGCGCGGCCCGCCTCGATCTCCGCCTCGGTCACAGAACCGAAGAAGGGCTCGAACACCGCCGGCGTCTCCTCCGTCATCCCCGTCGGCACGCAGTCGAAGAGCAGGGCGGACGGCTCCGGATCCACGGACGGGAGCCGGCCGGCGATGGCACGCGCCGTCTCCGCGGCGCGGAGGAGCGGCGAATGCCACACGGCGTCGAGCGGGAGGCCGGACAGGCGGTCCGCGATGAGCTCCGCCTGCCGCTGGCCGCGCGGCGACAGGGGTCCGTCGGCGAGGCCGTGCTCGGCATCCTGATGTTCACCGTGTCTGACCAGATATATGTAGTGCGTCACAACTCGCTCGCTCGCCTCATCGCCAGCATCCGCCGGTCTTCCTCTTCCACCCTATGTCACGGGCGACGCACGCTCAGGCGCCCGCGCGGGTGAGGTCGGCAACCTGCACCCGGGACAACGTGACACCAGCGCCCTGCATGAGCTCGTCGACGTGGTCGGTCGCGAACGTGTTCACGATCGGCGCGGCGACCGTACGCTGCGCGAGCAGCCACGCGATGGAGACGGCCGCCACGGGGACGGCCAATTCCGCGGCCACCTGATCGAGCGCCCGCAGCACCTTGGTCCCGCGGCGGTTGAGGTGACCCCGCAGCTGTTCGCCGCGGACGCCACGCGAGGCGATCGCCTTGGTCCGATGACGGCCCGACAGGAACCCGTGCTCCAGCGCATGGGACGGCGTCACGGCGAGGTTCTGAGCGCCGGCGACGAGCCGCAGATCGCCCTCGAACGGCTGCCGACGCACGAGGTTGTACGGTGTGTCGATCACCGTGATCCTGGGGTATCCCGCGGACGCGAGGATGCGCGCCTCGACGAGCCTCTCCGGAGTGAAGCCGTACGCGCCGAGCGCCCCGATCTTCCCCGCCTCGATGAGCCACTCGACCGTGGCCAGGGTGTCCTCGAGGTTGGTGGTCGCATCCAACGTGGCATCCAGGTACAGCACGTCGATGCGCTCGACGCCGAGCCGGGTGAGCGAGCCCTCGACCGCACGGACGAGGTTGACCGAGCCCAGACCGGGGTTGTCGGCGTGCGCGCCGATGCGCACGCTCAGGACCACGCGCTCGCGCTGGTCCCGCGACCGCAGCCACTGTCCGAGGATGTGCTCACTCCGACCGCCGGAGAACCCGTCTGCGGTATGGATGGCGTTGCCGCCGAACTCCACGTAGCGGTCGAGGATGCCGTGGCTGGTCTCGAGATCGACGTTCCATCCGAACTCCGCGGCACCGAGCATGAGCGGGAACGTCTCGTACCCGGTCTCGCCGAGGGCGGCGCGGATGGACTCCCCGACGCCGGGACCGACGATCGGGATGGGTGCGGAGGGGTGGTCCTCATGCTCCTGCGGGGCGCGTTCAGCAGGTGTTCCTGCGCCTACGCTGAACAACCGCATACTCTCACCCCCGCCGCGATCGGCCGGAGCCGATCGACATCACTGCTTCGCTGGCACCCCCCGGTGCGTACTTCGAGGGTATGCGACGTGCGCGAACGTCCCGACCAATCCGGGGAACGCCACGCAAACTTCCCATAACGTTTCGATCACGGCGCAGACGACGGAACCCGGGCCCCTCCTGACGGAGGAGCCCGGGTTCCGTGTCAGCCGTGTCCTACTCGGCGGCGTCCTCAGCCGGAGCCTCGTCCGCAGCGGGCGCGTCGTCGAGCACGGGCTCGAGCGACAGCTTGCCACGGTCGTCGATCTTCGTGATCTTCACGAGGATCTTCTGGCCGACGGAGAGCACGTCCTCGACGTTCTCCACACGCTTGCCACCGGCGAGCTTGCGCACCTCGGTGACGTGCAGGAGACCGTCCTTGCCCGGGAGCAGCGAGATGAAGGCGCCGAAGGTGGCGATCTTCACGACGGTGCCGAGGAACTGCTCGCCGACCTCCGGGTTGGTCGGGTTGGCGATCGCGTTGACCTGGGCACGGGCGGCCTCGGCCGAGGGGCCGTCGGTCGCGCCGATGTAGACGGTGCCGTCCTCCTCGATGGAGATCTGCGCGCCGGTCTCGTCCTGGATCGCGTTGATCGTCTTGCCCTTCGGGCCGATCAGCTCGCCGATCTTGTCCACCGGGATCTGGACGCTGATGACGCGCGGCGCGGTGGGCGCCATCTCGTCCGGGGCGTCGATCGCGGCGTTCAGGACGTTGAGGATGGTCAGTCGAGCGTCCTTGGCCTGGGTCAGAGCGCCCGCGAGCACCGACGACGGGATGCCGTCGAGCTTCGTGTCGAGCTGGATGGCGGTGACGAACTCGCTCGTACCGGCGACCTTGAAGTCCATGTCGCCGAGCGCGTCCTCCGCACCCAGGATGTCGGTCAGCGCCGCGTAGCGGGTCTCCCCGTTGACCTCGTCCGAGACGAGACCCATCGCGATGCCGGCGACCGGAGCGCGCAGCGGCACACCCGCGTTCAGCAGCGAGAGGGTCGACGCGCAGACGGAGCCCATCGACGTGGAGCCGTTGGAGCTCAGCGCTTCGGACACCTGACGGATCGCGTACGGGAACTCCTCGCGGCTCGGCAGCACCGGCACCAGAGCGCGCTCGGCGAGGAAGCCGTGCCCGATCTCGCGACGCTTCGGCGAACCCACGCGGCCGGTCTCACCGGTCGAGTAGGGCGGGAAGTTGTAGTGGTGCATGTAGCGCTTGCTGGTCGTGGGCGACAGCGAGTCGATCTGCTGCTCCATCTTGAGCATGTTCAGCGTGGTGACACCCATGATCTGGGTCTCGCCGCGCTGGAAGATCGCGGAGCCGTGCACGCGCGGGATGACCTGCACCTCGGCGTCGAGCGGACGGATGTCCGCCAGCCCACGACCGTCGATTCGGGTGCCCTCGGTGAGGATGCGACCGCGGACGATCTTCTTCGTGACGGACTTGTACGCCGCGGAGAACTCCAGCGGGGCCGCGGCCGGGAGCGAACCCGCCTCGGTGGCCTCGATGAGCTCGGCCTTGACGCGGTCCTTGATCGCGTCGTCGGCGTTCTGGCGCTCGGTCTTGTCGGCGATCTGGTAGACGTCGCTCAGCTCGGCGAACGCGCGCTCGGACACGAAGTCGTAGACCTCGTCGCTGTACGCGGGGAAGACCGGGTAGACGCCCGGCTCCTTCGACGCGGTGGCGGCGAGCTCGGACTGGGCCTTGACGAGCTGGGCGATGAACGGCTTCGAGGCCTCGAGGCCCTGGGCCACGATGGTCTCGTCGGGCTTGGTGGCACCGGCCTTGATCAGGTTCCAGCTGCCCTCGGTCGCCTCGGCCTCGACCATCATGATCGCGACGTCTTCGGAGCCGTCGGCCTTGGTGACCACGCGACCGGCGACGATCAGGTCGAACACGGCCTCGGAGACCTGCTCGGCGGTCGGGAACGCGACCCACTGGTCCTCGTGCTGACCGTGGCCGGGGATGAATGCGAGACGCACACCGGCGACGGGGCCCGAGAACGGCAGACCCGAGATCTGGGTCGACGCGGACGCGGCGTTGATCGCGAGGGCGTCGTAGAACTCGCCCGGGGCGATCGAGAGGACCGTGATGACGATCTGGACCTCGTTGCGCAGGCCGTCGACGAACGACGGGCGCAGCGGACGGTCGATCAGACGGCAGACCAGGATCGCCTCGGTCGAGGGACGACCCTCACGACGGAAGAACGAGCCGGGGATCTTGCCGGCGGCGTAGGAGCGCTCCTCGACGTCGACCGTCAGCGGGAAGAAGTCGAAGCCCTCACGCGGGTGCTTGCCCGCGCTCGTGGCCGAAAGGAGCATGGTCTCGCCGTCCAGGTAGGCGGCGACGGCGCCCTGAGCCTGCTGCGCGAGGCGGCCGGTCTCGAAGCGGATGGTGCGGGTGCCGAAGCGGCCG
Organism: Microbacterium sp. LCT-H2; assembly: GCF_001866135.1. Classification (GTDB taxonomy): domain Bacteria; phylum Actinomycetota; class Actinomycetes; order Actinomycetales; family Microbacteriaceae; genus Microbacterium. Next base: position 450,824 of record NZ_MODW01000002.1, on the reverse strand, counting down.
TTGTCGAGAACGGCCTCGGTGGCGGTGATTTCAGGACCTTCCAAGAGGTCTCTCCTTCTTTGTTTAGACTCGCGAATCCGTGTGACGCGCGAGCGTGTTCAAAGGAGCGGAACGGAAGGGTTCGGGCGCGCGGGCACTCCCGCGAATCTCGCCTGCGCTGGCCACCAGTAGAAAGCCACCCGACATGCGCCGAGGAACCCACCACAGGGGACCAGCTTCTCCGCCGATCGCTCCATGAGTCGATGTGAAATTGTCGGGTGACCGGAGTCACCCTCGACCACACTACCAGCGTGTCCGTCAAGACCCGAGGGTTGCGCGCGCGGCGCGATCCCGACACTCGACCGTCACCCCGCGTTCATCGTGCGTGCGCCGGAGCGAGAGACGGCTCGGCTGGGCTGAGCCCATGCGGATGTCGGTGATCGGATGCGGGTATCTGGGGGCGGTGCACGCCGCGGCGATGGCCTCGCTCGGGCACGATGTCGTGGGGATCGACGTGGACGAGGGCAAGGTCGCCGACCTCACCGCGGGTGCCGCGCCCTTCTTCGAGCCCGGCCTCGCCGAGCTCCTGGAGGACGGGGTGCGGTCAGGGCGGTTGCGCTTCGCCGCGGATCCGGCGGCCGCCTCCGGGTCGGAGGTGCACTTCCTCGCGGTCGGCACCCCGCAGTCCGACTCCGGCCCCGCAGCTGATCTCCGCTTCGTCGACGCGGCGATCGACGGGCTGCTCCCCCACCTGCGGCCGGGCGCGGTGGTAGCCGGGAAGTCGACGGTCCCGGTGGGCACCGCCGCCCGTCTCGCCCGTCGGATCGCGGAGTCCGGCGCGACCCTCGTCTGGAACCCCGAGTTCCTCCGGGAGGGCTGGGCCGTCCATGACACCCTCCGCCCCGACCGTCTGGTGGTGGGCGCGGAGGACTCCCCGCAGGGCGCCGCCGCCGTCGATCTGCTCCGCCGCGTGTACGCCGCGGCGATCGACGCGGGTTCGCCGTTCCTCGTGACCGACCTCGCCACCGCGGAGCTCGTGAAGGGGGCCGCCAACGCCTTCCTCGCCACGAAGATCTCGTTCATCAACGCCATGGCCGAAGTCGCCGAGGCGGCCGGAGCGGACGTCACCCTCCTCGCCGAAGCACTCGGACACGACTCGCGCATCGGCCGCCGTTACCTCGGCTCGGGGATCGGGTTCGGGGGCGGCTGCCTGCCCAAGGACATCCGCGCGTTCGCGGCCCGCGCCGAAGAGCTCGGACGCGGGCAGTCCGTCAGCTTCCTGCACGAGGTGGATGCCATCAACCTCCGCCGACGGGATCGTGCGGTGAGGCTGGTGGTGGATGCCCTCGGCGGCCTCGTCTTCGGGCGGAGGATCGCCGTCCTCGGCGCGGCATTCAAGCCCTTCAGCGACGACGTCCGCGATTCTCCCGCTCTGGAGGTGGCCGTGCGGTTGCGGGGACTGGGCGCCGACGTCCTGGTGACCGACCCCGCGGCGATCGAAAACGCCCGCGCACGGCATCCGCAACTCGGGTACGCCGCGTCCAGGGACGACGCCCTGCGGGACGCGGACGCGGTCGTCGTCGTCACGGAGTGGGACGAGTACCGCCGCGAGCTCACTCCGCAGCACGCCGGCGGACTCGTGAGGGGTCGTATCGTGATCGACGGGCGGAACTGTCTGGACGCCGAAGCCTGGCGTGCTGCCGGCTGGACATACCGCGGGATGGGACGACGCTGAGGCCTCCCGTCGGTCAGACCACGCCGGCGTCCTGCGGAGCAGTCGAGCGCCCGAGGTAGACGTAGTCGTCATGCTTCGCCCGACGTCCGTCCCCCGCGGCGCGGCCGTGCAGTCGTCGCCACACCCACGGGAGCGCGTACTGCCGCCACCAGGCGGCACGTCCGATCGGCTCGTTCTCGTGCAACGCCGCATCCAGCGCTCCCAACGCGTCGGCGTGCGGCACCCCGAGCACCTCCGCGACGCGATAGGCGAGGAAGCGGTGCCCTCGACTGCCGAGGTGCACGAGGTCCTCGCCCCAGTGCTGCCGCTCCCCCAGCTCCGGATGCAGATCCGTGTCGATGAGGATCGCACCGGTCCGGGCAGCGACCCCGGCGAGCGCCGTGGCGAAGGCGGAGAAGCGCCGGGCGTACAGCACCGCCGCGCGGCGGGCGGGCAGGAACGGGGTGACCAGGATCACGTCGGCACCCGTCGCGCGCAGCCGCCGCACCGCGGTCTCCAGGCTCGCGGCGAGCGCGGCCACGTCGACGCGGTGCTTCACGAGGTCGTTGGCGCCCACCAGCACGGTGACCAGATCGGGGCGGAGGTCCAGCGCCCTCTCCACCTGCCGGCCGCAGACATCGGCCACGCGCTTCGAGCGGATCGCGAGGTTCGCGTAGTGAAGGCCTCCCCGCGCGGCGAGGAGCAGTGCGAGCCGGTCCGCCCACCCGCGGAGCGCCCCGTCGGGTCCGGGGTCGCAGAGCCCCTCGGTCACCGAATCGCCGAGGGCGACGATCCGGCGCCAGCGGCGCGAGGGGGCGGGCGGGGCCGGCTCCGGCCGGACGAGGCGGCGGGCGCGCAGACGACGGTCCACGGCGAACAGCGTCCGCGCCTCCTCGAAGTGATCCAGGAGCTGATCTCCGAAGTGCGCCCAGCTCCGGCCCTGCACCGCCCTCCAGCCCGCCTCCCCGAACGCCCGACGCCGGCGCTCGTCTCCGGCGAGATCGGTCACGCGACGGCGGAGGTCTGCGAGGTCTCCTGGTCGGTACAGCCACCCGTCGACGCCGGGCCGGACGAGGTCGAGCGGGCCGCCTCTGCCTGTCGCGACCACGGGGACACCGCTCGCATGCGCTTCCTGGAGCGTCTGTCCGAAGGTCTCGCTCTCCCCCGGATGCACGAAGACGTCGAAGGAGGCCAGCGCCGCGGCGAGCGCCTCCCCCTCGAGCCGCCCGCGGAACAGGGCGTCGGGAAGCTGCTCCTGCAACCGCTCCCGCCGGGGGCCGTCTCCGACGATGACGAGACGCGTGTCAGGGATGCCGTGCAGCGCGGCGAGATCCTCCACCTGCTTCTCGGCGGCGAGGCGTCCGACGTAGCCGATGACGATCTCGGCTCCCCACTCGTCCCGGAGCGCGTCGCTGCGCCGGGAAGGGTGGAAGAGCTCGGCGTCCACACCCCGCCCCCAGGACCGGATGCGGTCGATGCCGAGCCGGCTCAGCTGCTGTGCCGACTCGGTGGACGGCGCGAGGGTAAGGGTCGCCCTCCGATGCAGTCGAGCGATGTGGGCATGGGCGATTCCCGTCGTGACCGCGACGCGATACCTCTCCGTGTACGCAGCCACGTCGGTCTGGTATGCCGCGACCGTTCCGACTCCGCCGCGTTCTGCAGCGAGCAGGCCCCGCCACCCGAGCGCGAACGGCGACGCCAGGTGGACGACGTCGGGACGGAAGCGGTCGAGCTCCGCGCCGATCCTCCGAGTGGTCGCCGCGCCCACCCGCACGTCGCGGTACCCCGGGAGCGGGACGCTGGGAATCGCGGTGACGGGCGCGCCGTGCAGCTCTGCCGGGATGCCGAACGCGGCCGGAGCGAGCACACGGGCGTCATGCCCTCGGCGCTCCAGGTGACGGAGGATCTGCATCACGGATCCGGTCACACCGTTCATGTGCGGAAGGAAAGACTCGGTGACGATCGCGACTCTCACCCCCTCAGGATGGCGCCGCTCCCCGTCCCCGCCGAGGGGAATCGGCGTCGGGCACCGGATGTTCACCGGATGCTGGATCACCCGTCACCGGTTATCCGCGCATCGCTTCCCGTTCACCGCCTCGGGGCCGGTCGCGACCGACGCGGTGCCCTCGCCGCTCGTCCGCCCGTGCTCTAGGCTCGGGAGCATGAGCACCGAAGAAGGCGCCGGCTCCTCCTCCGAGGACCTGAAGCGCAAGTTCAAGGAAGCGCTCGAGAAGAAGAACGCGCACCACCGGCAGGGCGAGGCTCACCTCGACGGCGATTCCGCCGTGCACGCCGCCAACGCCCCGCAGACGCGACGCGAGTTCCGACGCAAGAGCGGTTGACCGCCCGGATGCGGGAGCCCGGTCCGGCCTCCCGCATCCTCTGCGTCGAGATCAGCGACCGAGTGTGCGCTGGCGGGCCCGTTCCTCCTTCGCCGCCATCTCGGTGACCGCTGCCTCCTGCAGCTCCGGGACGCCGACAGCATCCGCCGCGGGGGCCGCATGCGGGTCCACCCCGTCGAGGGTCGATTCATCGAACGGAAGCTCCCCGGACAGCACACGGCCGACGCGGTCGCGGTCGATCTGCTTCGTCCAGGTGCCGATGAGGAGGGTGGCCACGGCGTTTCCCGTGAAGTTCGTCAGGGCGCGCCCCTCCGACATGAACCGGTCGATGCCGACGATGACCCCGACCCCGTCAACCAGATCGGGCCGGTAGGCCTGCAGGCCGCCGGCGAGCGTCGCCAGACCAGCGCCGGTCACCCCCGCGGCCCCCTTGCTCGCGATGATCATGAAGACGAGGAGGCCGATCTGCTCCCCGATCGACATAGGCTGCCCCATGCCCGTCGCGATGAACAGCGACGCCATCGTGAGGTAGATGGCCGTTCCGTCGAGGTTGAAGGAGTAGCCGGTGGGAACGGTGATGCCCACGACCGGCTTCGAGATGCCCAAGTGCTCCAGTTTCGCGATGAGCCGGGGAAGCGCCGACTCCGACGAGGACGTTCCCACGATCAGCAGATACTCCCGGGCAAGGTACTTCATGAGCGCGAAGATGTTGACCCGCGTGACCGCCCAGAGCAGGAGCCCGAGGACGATCACGATGAAGACGATGCACGTGAGATAGAAGGCGACCATCAGGACGCCGAGGCTCCAGATCGCCGCCGCCCCTGTCTTGCCGACCACAGCCGCGATGGCGCCGAAAGCACCCACGGGCGCCAACCAGAGGATCATCCCGAGGATTCGGAAGACAAGCTTCTGGAGCTGGGTGACCGCCTGCATGATCGGCGCCCCGCGCTCCCCCATGCCCTGAAGCGCGAATCCGACGAGCAGAGCGATGAAGAGCACCTGGAGGACGCTCTCCCCGGTGAACGCCGAGAAGAACGTCGCCGGGATGATGCCGAGCAGGAACTCCTGCGTGGTCTTCGCGTCGCCCGACTCCGTCTCGTAGCTCGCGTTCGCCATGTCGAGGCCGGTACCGGGATGGATGATGTTCCCCACGACGAGGCCGATCGCCAGCGCGAACGTCGACATCGTGAGGAAGTACAGCAGCGCCAGTCCGCCGATCTTGCCGACGGTCGCCGCCTTCGCGATCGAGCCGACCCCGACCACGATGGTGCAGAAGATGATCGGGGCGATCATCATCTTGATCAGCGACACGAACGCCGTGCCCAGCGGTTCGAACGCCCGTCCTACCTCGGGCCACAGCAGGCCGACGGCGGCGCCGAGCACCACCGCGATGATGACCGACACGTAGAGCCAGGTGTGCCGGTCCCAGGCGTGCTTTCCCCGCCTCCAGTGGAATCCGGGAAGAGAGAATCCTGTCGTGAGCGCCATGCGTCCTCCTCGATCGTCGACGTCGTCGTCTGCGGCAGCGGCGCCGGTGCCGCTGCTCCTCCACGGTCTCCCGGCGTCGCGGCCCCGCCCTATTTGTGGTCGTATTGGTCACGGTCCCGAGCGTCGACGATCGAGGAGAACGATGCCGTCCCCTGACCCCGAGCGCAGCGCCGCCTCTCGCGTCTTCGTGCTGCTCCTCGTGACGACGGTGCTTCTGGGGATCCTGGTGGCCGTGTTCCTCGTCGCGGAGGCCCAGCGGGCGGCCAGGGCAGAGGCGGAGCGCGTGACTGCGGCGACCGCCTCCGCGATCGCCGCCTCCCCGCTTGTCTCGTCGGCCCTGCAGACGGGTGACCGGGAGGCTGCGGCGCGCGATCTCGCGCCGTACGCACGCGAGGTCCTGACCACCGCCGACCTCGATTTCGTCACCGTGATGACGACGGACGGCGTGCGCGTGACGCACCCCGAGCCGGACCGGATCGGCGAGCGCTACCTCGGGACGGTCCCGTCCTCCCTTCGCCCGCTCACCGAGGAGTTCCGGGGGACGCTCGGACCGTCCGTCCGGACGATCGTGCCCGTCCTCGCCGACGGACACCCCGTCGGGTGGGTGGCCGCAGGCGTCACCACCGAGACCATCGCGCAGACGCTCGTCCGTCGCCTCCCCCTCTCCTTCGCGCTCACGGGCGCGCTCGTGCTGCTGGGCGTCGGCGGAGCGCTCCTCGCCCGACGCGTCACGCGCCGCTTCGCCGGAGACCTCCCTCCCGGCGATGTCCGCGATGCCGTCTCCTCCTACGAGTCGATCCGGACACTCGGGGAAGCTCTCCGCGCCCAGACGCACGAACACGGCAACCGGATGCACACGGCAGTGGCGCTGATGGAGCTGGGGCGTGCAGACGAGGCGATCGGAATCCTCACCGACACCGCCCGGCAGAGTCAATCGCTCGTGGATCAGGTCACGGCACGGCGCCACGGCGATCCCGCTGTGGGCGCGCTGCTCCTCGGCAAGGCCTCCCAGGCCAAGGAGCGGGGCATCGAGTGGCGGGTGCACATCGCGCCGGACACGCCCCGTACCCCGCTGTCCGCCGTGGATGCCGTCGCCGTCCTCGGCAACCTCGTCGACAACGCCTTCGACGCGGCCGCGAGCGCAGAGGAGCGGTGGGTGTCCGTGCGCCTGGAGCCGACCGCGGACGACGAGATCCTCCTCGAGGTGGCAGACAGCGGTCCGGGGATCCCCACCGAGCTGCGGGAGAGGATCTTCGCATCGGGGTACTCCACGAAGCCGGCCGGAGCGGAGGGGCGTGGTGTCGGCCTGGCCCTAGTGCGGTCTGTCGTGGCGGACGCGGGAGGCTCGGTGACGGTACTCGGACCGCCCACGACCTTCCGGGTGCTCTTACCGGCCGCGCGCGACGGGAGACGCCGCCGATGATCCGCACCCTGCTCGTGGACGACGATGCCCTGACCCTCGAGCTCCATCGCACCTATCTGGGGCGTCTGGACGGCTTCGCCGTGGCCGGCGAGTGCACGGGCGCGCGTGCAGCGCTGACGGCCCTCCGAGAGGGCGGAGCGGACGCGTTCGATCTCGTCCTGCTCGATGTGACGATGCCCGACGGTTCGGGACTCGAGGTGCTGCGCACACTGCGGGCTCGGGCCACGGCCGTCGATGTGATCGCCGTCACGGCGGTGCGGGACGCGGAGGTCGTGCGGCAGATGGCCGCTCTCGGTGTGTTCCAGTACCTCGTGAAGCCGTTCTCGTTCGCGGTCTTCCGGGAGCGTCTCGACGACTATCGGGACCACCGCGCGCACGCGCAGGCGACCAGCGGACCGGCCACGCAGGAGGAGATCGACGCGCTGCTGGGACGGGCGACCGGGAGCATCGTCCTCCCCAAGGGGTTGTCCGCCTCGTCCCTCGAGCGCGTGCGCGCCGAGTTGCGGCGGCGCGGACCGCTCTCCGCGCGCGAAGCAGCCGAGCGTACGGGACTGTCCCGTGTGTCCGCGCGTCGGTACCTCGAGCACCTCGTCCTCACAGGTGTCGCGGTGCGCCGCGGCCGCCCCGGCGGGCGGGGGCGTCCCGAGACCGAGTACGCCTGGCGGGAACGCGCCCTCTCCGGGTGACCCGCCGGACATGCCGGTGCCCCGCACCCGGGGTGGGCGCGGGGCACCGGCATGTCCGGAGCGGGGACGGGTCACTCCCCGGCGAGACCGCCGAGCATGTGGCCGAAGGAGCGCCCCTCACCCAGGTACGTGGCGGGGTCGTACGGGTCGACGACCGCGGTGGCATCCCGGCGCGCGACCGCCTCGGCGAGTTCCCTCGCGCCCTTCTCGACCCGCTTCGCCAGCGGCGCGACGTCGTCTCCCGCGCCGCCCCAGTCGCTCGACGCCGCGAAGACGCCGGTGGAGACGGCCTCGGCATGCAGGTAGGCGAACAGCGGTCGGATCGCATAGTCGATCGCCAGGGAGTGCCGCGGCGTTCCCGCGTTCGCTCCGATCAGCACCGGCTTCCCGGTGAGCGCGTCCGGGTCGAGCACGTCGATGAACGACTTGAACAACCCGGAGTAGCTCGTCGAGAAGATCGGGGTGACCGCGATCAGCGCGTCGGCCGAGACGACGGTGTTGATCGCCGTCTCGAGTGCGGGAGGCGCGAAGCCGGTCAGTATGTTGTTCGTGATGTCGTGCGCGTGGTCGCGCAGCTCGATCACGTCGACGGTGGCCTCGATGTCGCGCTCCGCGAGCGCCTTCACGGTCTCCGCGGCCAGCCGGTCGGCGAGCATCCGGGTGGACGACGGGTTGGACAGCCCCGCCGAGACGACCGCGATACGACGCGTGGTCATGTCAGGCCTCCTTCCGGCCGAGTCCGAAGGCGGCACCCGCGGGCGCCGGCGTGTCCTGGTAGGGCGAATCCCCGGTGAGGTTGTCTCCGCGGTTCGCACCGGGGCGCGCCTGCCGGGTGGGCCCGTCTCCGTACGTCGCCTGCACGCGCGCGGCATGGGTCGGCGCGTCGGGCACCGTGGCCGGGCGGTCCTTCGCGAGTTCCTTGCGAAGCACCGGCACGACCTCGGAACCGAGGATGTCGAGCTGCTCGAGGACCGTCTTCAGCGGCAGACCCGCGTGGTCGATGAGGAACAGCTGGCGCTGGTAGTCGCCGTAGTGCTCGCGCATCGCCGCATACCGGTCGATCACCTGCTGCGGCGATCCCACGGTCAACGGGGTCATCTCGGTGAAGTCCTCCATGCTGGGGCCGTGACCGTAGACGGGCGCGTTGTCGAAGTACGGGCGGAACTGGTTCACCGCGTCCTGCGACTTCGCGGCCATGAACACCTGGCCGCCGAGACCGACGATCGCCTGCTCGCGCGTGCCGTGGCCGTAGTGCTCGAAGCGCTGACGGTACAGCTCGATGAGGCGCTGGTAGTGCTCCTTCGGCCAGAAGATGTTGTTCGCGAAAAATCCATCGCCGTAGTACGCGGCCTGCTCCGCGATCTCCGGTGTGCGGATCGAACCGTGCCACACGAACGGGGCGATGCCGTCGAGGGGACGGGGCGTGGAGGTGAAGCCCTGCAGCGGGGTGCGGAACTTGCCCTCCCAGTCGACGACGTCCTCACGCCACAGCTTGTGCAGCAGCGCGTAGTTCTCGATCGCGAGCGGCAGGCCCTGACGGATGTCCTGCCCGAACCACGGGTACACCGGCCCGGTGTTGCCGCGGCCCAGCATGAGGTCCATGCGGCCGTCCGAGACGTGCTGCAGCATCGCGTACTCCTCGGCGATGCGCACCGGGTCGTTCGTCGTGATCAGCGTCGTCGAGGTCGAGACGATGAGGCGTTCGGTCTGGGCGGCGAGCGCGGCGAGGAACGTCGTGGGGCTGGACGACCAGAAGGGCGGGTTGTGGTGCTCGCCGATGGCGAAGACGTCGAGGCCGACCTCCTCGGCATGCGTGGCGATGGCCAGCGTCGCCTTGATCCGCTCCTGCTCGCTGGGGGTGACTCCCGTGGTGGGGTCGCGGGTGATGTCGCTGACCGACATGATGCCGAACTGCATCGCCTGCGCGCCTGACTGCTCGCTCATGATTGCTCCGTGTTCTCCGAATCGGATGTCGGACATCCGGTTCTATTCATTTGAATGTAATTGGGTCAACGCGTGCAGGGCAACTTTATTCCCGGCCGGTAGCCTCGGAGAATGAGCACCACCGGAGTCGGGACGACGGGGCCCCACACAGGGCCGGTCGCCCGCAAACGCCGACGCGTGCCCTTCTGGGACAACGCGCGATACGCCTGCATCGTCCTCGTGGTGTTGGGGCACGCCATCCAGCGCCTCAGCTACGACTCGGACATCGCCTTCGCCCTCTACCTGGCGCTGTACGCGTTCCATATGCCGGCGTTCGCCATCATCTCGGGCTACTTCTCCAAGTCGGGCTCCCCCACCCGGACGCAGATGGCCCGCGTCATCACCGACATCATCCTCCCCTACGTCATCTTCGAGGCGCTCTGGACGCTCACGAAGTGGCTCGTGGAGGGAGAGACCACCCCGAATCCGACCCAGCCCAGTTGGACGCTCTGGTTCCTCCTCGCGCTCGGGATCTTCCGTCTCGTCCTCCCCTACCTCGCGCTGCTGCGCTGGCCGCTGCTGTGGACGGTCGTGATCTCGGTCGGCGCCGGCTACCTCCCGAACGTCGACAGCACGTTCTCGCTCTCCCGGACCCTGGGCTTGCTGCCGTTCTTCACCCTGGGCTGGTGGCTCCGGGAGCGAAACGTCGTCGACCGCCTCCGCCTCCTCGACGTCCGCCCGTGGTGGAGCCGCGTCCTCGCGCTCGTCGTCCTCGGCACGGCCGGATGGGCGGCGTGGAACTGGCTGCCGCTGTGGCAGACGGTCGACCTGCGGCACTGGCTGTTCTACGAAGACTCCTACGTCGATCTCGTCGGCGACCAGTGGTGGGCCGGTGGCATCCGCATCCTGCTCATGCTGCTGGCTGTCGTGCTGTGCGCCGCCTTCTTCGCCCTCATCCCCCGCGGCTCCTACTGGTGGACCACGTTCGGCCAGTACACGATGTACGTCTACCTCCTGCACTCCTTCGTGCTCTACCCGTTCCGGGAGAGCGGCGTGCTGCGCGATCTCGAGCCGACCTGGTTCTGGCTGCCTGCGGTCACGGCGCTGTCGGTGGTCCTCGCGCTGCTGCTCGCCACCAAGCCCGTGCGGCGGGTGTTCCGTCCGCTCGTGGAGCCGCGGCCGCGGTGGCTGTTCGCCGACCCCGAGCTCGCCTCGCGGGAAGGCCGCCGGAACGATCCCACCGGCTCCCGGCGTCCGCGATGACAGCCGCCCACCCCGCGTCCGAGGTCCGGGACCGGCTCGTGGCGATCGCCGACTCCCAGGGGTTCGCCGCGCACGGGCTCCACGTGCGCATCGGCGACGACACCGCAGGTCACCGTTGGACGCCCGACGTCCGGGAGGACGTGCACTCCATCGCGAAGGGCGTCTGCGTGCTGGCCGCCGCCCTCGCCGCCGACGACGGACTGATCCACCTGGACGACACCGTCGCCACCCTCCTTCCGGAGCACGAACTCGGCGAGGGCGTCGCTCGCGTCACCCTGCGTCATCTGCTGTCGATGTCGAGCGGCATCGACCTGCCGTGGTCCGAGACGCTGATGACGGACTGGCCGGATCTGGCACGGGAGTTCCTGCGACGGCCATCGCGGGGGCGGGTGTTCCAGTACTCCAACGCGAGCACCTACACCGCGATGACCGCTCTCTCGGCCCGCGTGGGCGACGTCGGCGACTACCTCTCGACGCGCCTCTTCGCCCCGCTCGGCATCGAGGACGTGGGCTGGTCGCGATGCCCGAACGGCCGCATCGAGGCGGGTGGCGGCCTGCCGCTCCGCACCGAGGAGGTCGCGCGCCTGGGGATGCTCATCCGTGATCGCGGTTCTTGGCAGGGACGTCGACTCGTCGCCCCGGAGTGGATCGACGCCATGCACGAGCACGGCGTCGTCGCGGGCGTCAACCCGGGCTACGACCGCTATGCGCTCGCGGGCTGGCAGGGTCCGGGGCGGGCGTGGCGGCTGCACGGAGCCCATGGCCAGCTCCTCCTCTTCCTCGGCGACGCCGTCGTGACCGCCACGGCGCACGATCACGCCGGGGCAGACGCCTTCGCGGCCGCGATCGTCGCTGTCCTCGAAGAGGTCGCGGTCTCCCCCTGAGTCCTGCTCAGGCGAACAGCTCCGCCCCCACGTACGAACCCGGGCGCGCTCCCGGCGGGATGGCCCAGATCCCTGAGCCCACGTGACGGATGTACTCGTTCAGACGGTCGATCGACAGCCGTCGCTGCAGGCTGATGAACTGCGCGGGATCACGCTGGTAGGACAGGAAGAACAGCCCCGCGTCCAGGCGCCCCAGAGTGTTGTTGCCGTCGACGTAGTTGTAGCCGCGGCGCAGGATGCGGATGCCGTCGTTCTGCTCGGGATGCGCGAGCCGGACGTGACTGTTCGCATCGATCGTCGTGCCATGGAAGTCCGGTGGCGTGAACTCGTCCCCTCCGGAGAGCGGCGCCCCCACCCCCTTGTCCCGTCCGATGATCGTGTCCTGCTCCGCGAGGCGCACCCGATCCCACGTCTCGATGAGCATGGCGATCTTCCGGGCGACCAGATACGAACCGCCCGCCATCCAGGACGGCTCGTCAGCGTCGGCGACCCAGACGTGGTCGGCGAGCGCCGCGGTATCGTCGGCGAGGATGTTGGCCGTGCCGTCCTTGAAGCCGAAGAGGTTGCGGGGTGTGGCCTGGCTTGCCGTCGTGCGCGAGGTCTTGCCGAATCCGAGCTGCGACCAGCGCAGGCGGGCCCGTCCGAACGCGATGCGGCTGAGGTTGCGGATCGCGTGTACCGCGACTTGGGGGTCGTCGGCACAAGCCTGGATGCACAGGTCGCCGTGCGACGCTTCGGGGTCGAGATCATCCCCGAGGAAGGCGGGGAGCCGTTCGAGACCGGGCGGCCGCCGAGCGGCCAGACCGTAGCGATCGCCGTCCTCGTTCTCGAACAGCCCCGGCCCGAAGCCGAACGTGAGAGTCAGGCCCGCGGCGGGGAGCCCCAGCGCCTCCCCCGTATCGTCCGGGGGCGCGTCGGCGGAACCGTTCACCGCGCCGCTCGCACTCACCTCCAGCCCCTGCGTCATCCGCGCCGCCGCGTAGGACCAGTCCTGCAGCAGGGAGAGGAGGTCGTCCCTGTCGGTGCGGGGCATCATGTCGAAGCTCGCGAAGTGCAGGTGGTCCTGCACGGGCGTCGTGATGCCCGCCTGGTGCGTGCCGAAGAACTCGTACCGCGACTCGGCCTCCTCCGCGGCTCGTGCGCGTCCGAGCGCCACGCCGCCGGCCGTCCCGGCCCCCAGCCCGACGGCCAGTCCGGCGACGCCACCGCCGACGGCCAGCCCGAGCAGCCCGCGGCGGCTGAGGCCGCCGCCGGAGGGCTCCGACGGCAGGGGCGCCGGCGCCTCCCGGGCGCCAGATTCCGACTCGTTCACGTCCGTGCTCCTCCGTGGGCCGTCGTCAGTCGAGCACCGTGCCGGTGAGCTGCGAGAGCGGCTCGGCGAGCGCGTTGATGAGGTCGGTGAACTCGCGCTTGTCGGCTTCGGTCAGCTCGCCGTAGCCGACGAAGCCCTCTGCGAGCGAGCCGTGCGCGGCGAGGGACTTCTCGAGGGCGGCGTAGCCGTTCTCGATCTCGGCGACGAGCGCTTTACCGTCGTCGCCCTGTGCTGCGGCGAAGTCCTGCACGAGCGAGAAGGCCATCTTGGAGCCCTCCACGTTCGCGGCGAAGTCGAAGAGGTCCGTGCCGGACCACCAGTCCTCCTCGCCGGAGATCTTGCCCGTGGCCACCTCGTCGAGCAGCGCGATCGCGCCGTTGGAGATGCCGCCGATCCCCTGGTCAGCCAGCGCGGTGGTGAAGTCGTCCGAGTGCACGTAGTCGTACAGCTCCTGCACGTCGGCCAGCAGCAGGTCGCCGTAGTCGGCACGCTCCGCCGGCGTGGACGGCGCCCAGTCCTGCCACGCCGGCGTCTCGCCGTCGGCGTTCAACGCGTCCTTCGCCGGCACCCAGAGGTCCTTCTCGATGCGGTGGAAGCCGGTCCAGTCCAGCCCCTCCGCGACCGCATCGACCTCTCGGAAGTCGATCCGCGGGTCGAGGTCCCCGAGCGCCTCGGCGACGGGCTCGATGCGCTCGTAGAAGGCCCTCGTCTGCGGGAAGAGCGTGCGCGCGGCCTCGTCGTCACCGGACTCGTACGCGGCCACGAGGTCTTCCACGGCCGGTACGAGCTGCCCGACCTGATCCTTCACGAAAGCCCCGTAGAGATCGACGGCCTTCTGCTTCTGCTCGGCATCAGGGCCGTCCACCGCCACCCGGTCTCCGGTCACCGTGAAAGAGGCCCGGCCGACCCCGTCGCCGACCATGCCCGGCTTGCAGAGCGTGAAGTAGTCTCCGGGCTGCGCGACGACCGTCAGTGTGCGGGACGCGGCCGGGGCGATGTTCTCCACCTCGCCCACGATGCGCAGACCGTCCTCGGCCAGCAGGTAAAACTCGGAGACCTGGTCGGTGTCGTTCTTCACGTCGAACGTCAACGTGCCGCTCTTCGCGGTGGAGCCCGAGACGGCGCAATCGGTGTCGGTGGACGACACGTCGAACGCCCCGGTCGCCGCGGCGTCGCTCTTCGCGACGCAGCCGCTGAGGAGGAGGACGGCGGTACCAGCGGCGGCGGCCGCGGCGAGGACCCGGTGCGAGGTGATCATGCTGCTCCTTGCTGTGTGAGGGAGGAGGTCGGGGTGGCGGCCGAGGCGCCGCGCGTCGAAGGGCGTGCCGAGCGAAGGCCGCGGAGGTAGAGCCCGCCCACGACGAGGAGGTAGAGGCCCCAGGCGAGCACCTGCAGCCAGGTCATGGCAGGCATGAAGCCGACCGTGGCCTGCAGGACGGAGGCCAGCGCGCCGCCGGGAGCGATCGCCGCCGACACGTCGAACGCCCAGCCGAACGGGAAGCCGGCCGCGCCCACGGCGACGGCGCCGGTGACCGGGTCGAGCGGAGCGGCGGCGGTGAACGGGCCGGGAAGCGCGCCCGCCTCCTGCAGATCCATCAGCGCGTAGGCGAGGACGCCGGCCGCGACGATCACGAGGAAGCCTCCCGTCCAGGCGAAGAAGCGCCGCAGATCCAGGCGCAGCGCCCCGCGGGAGATGAGCCAGCCGAGCACGACGGCCACGGAGAGTCCCAGGAGCGCGCCGAGGAGGGCCGAGGGGGCGTCGCCGAAGGACTGCACCATCGACCACAGCAGCAGGGTCGTCTCGATGCCCTCGCGAGCGACGGACACAAAGCCGATCGCGACGAGCGCCCAGAGTCCGCCGGCCGTCAGCGCCCGGTCGATGCCGCCCTCGAGCGTCGCCTTCATGGTGCGGCCGGCGCGCTGCATCCAGAAGATCATCCACGTCACCATCGCCACCGCGACCAGCGAGAGACCGCCGCCGATCAGTTCCTGGGCCTGGAAGGTCAGTTCGTAGGCCCCGAAGGTCAGGACCGCCCCGATGCCCAAGGCGAGAGCGATCGCGAGGCCGACGCCCGCCCACATCCGCGGCAGCGCGTCGCGACGCCCGAGCCGGCGGAGGTAGGCGACGAGGATGCCGACGACGAGCGCGGCTTCGAGACCCTCGCGGAGTCCGATGAGGAAAGTGGCGAGCACGGGAGACACACTCTCTGACGGGCGACTGAGGTAAGGCATCCCTTACCACCGAGACTATAGCACTGCGACCGACCCTCGCCCGACACCGCAGACCGAAGTAATGGAGTGCAACAGAGCATCCTCGGGGCTCATCCGCGACATAGCCTCGGTCCATGGCTGAACTCTCGCTCCCCATCCTCGACCTGTCCCAGCTCGACGACGGCCCCGAGGCCGCGGCGCGCTTCCGCGACGACCTCCGCGCGGCCACCCACGACGTCGGCTTCTTCTACCTGACCGGCACCGGGATCTCGCCGGAGCTGGAGGCGCGGCTGCACCAGGCCGCCCTCGACTTCTTCGCACTGCCGGAGGAGGACAAGCTCGCGATCGAGAACGTCAACAGCCCGCACTTCCGGGGCTACACCCGGATCGGCGGCGAGCGGACCCAGGGCAAGGTCGACTGGCGCGAACAGATCGACATCGGCCCCGAACGTGAGCCGGTCGAGGGTGGGCCCGTCTTCAACCGCCTCACCGGCCCGAACCTCTGGCCCGCCGCGCAGCCGGAGCTGAAGGAGATCGTCACGGAGTGGCACGACGCCCTGACCGAGATCGCCCGCAAGCTCCTGCGCGCCTGGGCTCTCACCCTCGGAGCGGAGGAGACCTACTTCGACGAGCCGTTCCGCGAGCCGTCGACCCTGATCAAGATCGTGCGGTACCCGGGCACGAACGAGCCGGAGCCGCAGCAGGGGGTGGGTGCGCACAAGGACTCCGGTGTGCTGACGCTGCTCTGGGTCGAACCCGGCAAGGGCGGACTCCAGGTCGAGCGTGACGGCGAGTGGGTGTCGGCTCCCCCGGTGCCCGGCGCCTTCGTGGTCAACATCGGCGAGCTGCTGGAGTACGCCACCGGCGGATACCTCAAGGCCACGAACCACCGCGTGATCTCACCGCGGGCGCCGGAGGAGCGGATCTCGATCCCGTTCTTCTTCAACCCCGCACTCGACCAGCAGCTGCCGCTCCTCGAGCTCCCCGCCGAGCTCGCCGCCGAGGCGACCGGCGTCACCGAGGACCCGAGCAATCCGATCCACGCGACCTACGGCGAGAACGCCATGAAGTCCCGCCTGCGGGCGCACCCCGACGTGGCAGCCATCCACCACCCCGACCTGGTGCAGACGACCGCCTGAGCGGATCCACACCGCGCGTAAATGACGAAGGCCGCCCCACACCGTGGGGCGGCCTTCTCAAGAATGTTCTGCGCGATTGAACGCTGGGTCCGTGGTGCCTTATCGGCGAAGACCAAGGCGTGCGATCAGCGAGCGGTAGCGCTCGATGTCGACGCTCTGGAGGTAGCCGAGCAGACGACGGCGCTGACCCACGAGCAGGAACAGACCACGACGCGAGTGGTGGTCGTGCTTGTGCTCCTTCAGGTGCTCGGTGAGGTCCTTGATGCGCTGCGTCAGCATCGCGGCCTGCACCTCGGGGGATCCGGTGTCACCGGGGTGCGTCGCGTACTCTTCGATGATCGCCTTCTTGACGTCTGCTTCCAGTGCCATAGATTCGATCCCCTCTCTGCTTGTTGCGCGGCGCCCGACGCCTGATGCGTGAGCTCTCTTTATCCGCGGCCGATCGAACGGCAACCTGACGAGTCTACCAGCCCGAACGACCACGGCGGGACACGGGGTCCGGAGCGAGGCGCACCGGTCAACTAGGCTCGGGATGTGCAGAAGAAGATCGCCCTGTGAGCTCCCGCCGCGGCCATCTGATCGACCTCACCCCGCTGAAGGCGAGTCCGGCCTTCGCCCGGATGTGGATCGGCTCCACCCTCGCCGGCATCGGCGGTCAACTCACCATTGTGACCGTGATGCTGCACGTGTTCGATCTGACTGCGAGCACGTTCGCCGTCTCGATGATCGCCGTCGCCGGCCTTCTCCCTATGGTCCTCGCAGGCCTCTACGGCGGCATGCTCGCCGATGCGTTCGACCGCCGGCGGGTCGCGCTGATCGCGGCCACCGTGACCTTCGCCTCCACCGCGCTCCTCGCCGCGCTCACGTGGACGGGGACGGAGACGATCTGGTGGCTGTACGCGCTGAGCATCGTGAACTCGGCGGCGAACTCCGTCGGGATGGCCACGCGGACGGCGATCGTCCCCCGACTCATCCCCCGCCGGATGCTCGCGGCCGCGTCCGCGCTCAACGGCGTCGCCTTCGGACTCACGGTCATGGCCGGCCCCGCCCTGGCCGGGCTCCTCGTGGCCCTCACCGGATACGGCTGGACCTACACGATCGACGTCGTGCTCATGCTGTCGATGTTCCTCGGCCTGTGGACCCTCCCCGCTCTGCGCCCCGAGGGCGACATCGTGCGCCCCGGCCTCGCCTCGCTCGTCGACGGCTGGCGCTTCCTCCGCCGGGCGGGCAACATCCGGATGCAGTACGTGATGGACATCACTGCCATGACGTTCGGGCAGCCGCTCGTCCTCTTCCCGGCGCTGGGCACCGTGATCCTGGGCGGCGGGGCGTTCACGACCGGCATCCTCACGGCGGCGGTCGCCGTCGGCACCTTCTCCTCGAGCCTGTTCTCCGGCCGTGTGGTGCAGTACCGGTGGCACGGCCGTGGGATCGCCCGCGCGATCGAGGCCTACGGCGCCGCGATCGCCCTGTTCGGCCTCGTCCTCCTGATCGGCGCCTTCTCCGGGACACCCGCCGGCGAGGACCGGCCGCACGTCGCACTGATCGTCGCGGCCTGCATGGCGCTGGCCCTCTCCGGGGCCTCGGACAACGTGAGCTCGATCTACCGCAACACCATGATGCAGGCGGCGGTACCGGACGCCATGCGCGGACGCCTGCAGGGCCTGTTCGTCGTGGTGGTGACCGGAGGTCCGCGCGTCGGCGCCCTGTACGCCGGGACGCTCGCGACGCTGACCTCGCTGTGGTTCCCCCCGCTGCTCGGCGGGATCCTGGTGATCGCCCTCGTCGCGCTCCTCGCCCGACGACACCCCCGGTTCCGCGCCTACGACGCAGAGAACCCCGAGCCCTGACGGGCCCGGGGTTCGGAGAGGTCTGCGCGTCAGTCCTGCTGCAGCGCACCCTGGAGGTCGAGCGTGATCGTGACGTCCTTGCCGACGAGCACGCCGCCGGTCTCCAGCGCGGCGTTCCAGGTGAGGCCGAAGTCCTCACGGTTGATGACCGTCTTGGCGGAGGCGCCGGCCTTGTAGTTGCCCCACGGGTCGCTGCCGAAGCCGCCGAAGTCGAGCTCGAAGGTGACGGGCTTGGTGATGCCGCGGATGGTGAGGTCGCCGTCCACGAGGAAGTCGCCGCCCTCGACGCGCGCGCCGGTCGAGACGAAGTCCATGGTCGGGAAGTTCTCGGTGTCGAAGAAGTCGGCGGAGCGCAGGTGCTGGTCACGGCCCTCGTCCTTCGTGTCGACGGAGGTCACGTCGACGGAAGCCTCGACCTTG
Organism: Microbacterium sp. LCT-H2; assembly: GCF_001866135.1. Lineage (GTDB taxonomy): Bacteria > Actinomycetota > Actinomycetes > Actinomycetales > Microbacteriaceae > Microbacterium. The sequence continues at coordinate 432,190 of NZ_MODW01000002.1, read as the reverse complement.
GCGTCGAGGGGGTTCTCCGGGGCCACGAGCGTCGCGCTCTTCACGCCGAAGGTGCCGCGCACCTTGGAGATCATCATGTGACGGACGCTGAAGGTCACCTCGCTGTGGGACGGGTCGAGGACCCAGGTGCCGGGGCGGTAACCGGGGATGTCGATGCTGCTCATGAATGCTCCTCAGGAGTCGTCGGCCGCGGTGGCGGCGAAAGGGATGGCGCCGCGATCGTCCGCGGCACCCTTCCCACAACATACATTCACTCGCATGTATTCCCGTGTCGAGCAGAAAGTCCGGAGACATCGAAAGCGCCCCGCACCACAGGGTGCGGGGCGCTTCCGAACGAGGCCGTCAGCCGACGGCGACGAGGTCGATGATGAAGATCAGCGTCTTGCCGGAGAGGAAGTGCCCTCCCCCGGCCGGGCCGTAGGCGAGATGCGGCGGGATGATCAGCTCGCGACGACCGCCGACCTTCATGCCGGGGATGCCGTCCTGCCAGCCCTGGATCAGGCCGCGGAGCGGGAACTGGATGGTCTCGCCGCGACCCCACGACGAGTCGAACTCCTCGCCGGATTCGAACTCCACACCGGCGTAGTGGACGGTGACGGTGTCGCCGGGCTTGGCCTCGGCACCGTCACCCTCGATGAGGTCGCGGATGACCAGTTCTGCGGGCGCAGGGCCGGTCGGGGCGTCGAACTCGGGCTTTGTGCGATCAGTCATGGCTCCATCCAACCCGACCGTCGCGCGCGCGGTCAACGCGACCGCACCTGCTCACAGCGAACACCTCGTCGAGCCGCCTCCACCGCCCCGGCGCGGAGGCTCTTGACACATCCCCGGGGCCGGGTGCACCCTGGTGGCAGATCAACTCAGCGCCCGGGAGACATGCAGGCATCGCCGCAGCACCGGGCGCTGAGTCTGTCTCCGGGCGTGCCGCTCAGTAGGCCAGCAGCGCCGCTCGTGTCGCCCTCGTCCGGATCAGCAGGGCACGCTCGTCTTCGACCGCGAGCGGGTCACGACCGGTGATCGCCCGCTGGCGGACGGCGGCCAGAGCCGTCGCGTCCTTGATGAACTCGCGCATCAGCGGCCGGCGATCACCACGCAGCTGTGCCGCCCAGGCGAGCCCCGCCTTGCGTCCGGACGGCGTCGCCAACATGGTGACCTCCTCCGGCGTGAACCAGCCGGCGGCGGCATACTCGGCCAGGCGCGCCCGGGTGAGCCGGGCCTCCTCCCGGCGCAGGGCGATGATCCCGAGGATGAAGCCGATGAACAGCGGCACCTGCAGCGTGAAGTAGAGCCCGAAGAAGTCGGCAAAGGTCGCCGACCCGTTCCACAACCCGTGCAGGAGGATCGCTCCGACCATGCCGAGCAGGCCGGCTCCGGCCGCCGCACCCGCGGACGCATGACGGCGGGCGACGAGGCCGATGGCGAACCCGGTCAGCGAGGTGAACATCGCGTGGGCGAACGGCGACAGCACCGCCCGGACGATGAACGTGACGCCGAGCTGCTCTCCGCCGCCCTCGATCAGGCTGATGGCGAAGTACTGGATGTTCTCGGTGAACGCGAAGCCCGCACCGACGAGCGCCCCGTAGACGACGCCGTCGACCGGACCGTCGAAGGACCGTCGCGCGAGCAGGAAGATGAGGAAGACCCCGAGGCCCTTCCAGAACTCCTCGACGATGGGCGCCTGGATCACCGCCGAGAACTCCTCGGAGCGGATGCCGAGAAGCATCGTGAGGCCGATGTCGACGAGGAGCGTGAGACCGACGGCGGCGACGGCACCCCAGGCGATCGCGAACGCGACCAGTCGCTTGGGCTCCGGCTCCCAGCGGTCGATCATGCGCACCCCGAGGAAGACGACGGTGAGCGGGATCAACGCCAGGACGAGCCCGATCACCGAGGCGGTCGGTCCGAGCGCCCAGCCGAAGTAGCCGATGAGCGCGAGAAGGAGGAACCCGAGGAAGCCGAACAGCCACAGCGAGATCGTGCGGCCCTTCCTGTTCGGCACCGGGAGAGCCGGGAGCGACTCCGCGGGCGACGGCGCGACCGGGGCCGGCGGCGTGTAGGGCGTCGGCTGCGCGAGCGCAGAGGCGTAGCCCGGCTGCTGTCCGAACGACGGCGGCAGGTACGGGGACTGTGCGTACTGCGCGGCGGAGTACGCGCTCGGCTGCGCGGGTGGCGCGGACGGGGGCGTGTACCGCTCGGGCTGGTGGGGGTCGGACGGTCCTCCGAAGGTCATGGTCAAAGCTTATGGGGCACAAGCATCCGCGCCGGGCTCTGGGGCCTTCCTCCACCCGACGAGCCGCACGCACCCGGTAGCGTAGAAGCATGCGGTTCGCTCACCTGCGCCGTCCAGACTCCCCTCGTGCGGTTCTCGCCGTGGTGGAGGGCTCGGACGCCATCCTCGTCTCCGATCTCCTGTCCGACACGCCTGCCACCCTGCAGCAGCTGATCGAGCGGGGAGACGCCGGACTCGACGAGCTCCGCACGGCCCTGCGCGACGGCGACGCTCCGCGTCACCCTCTGAACGGCTGGGGCTTCGCCTCCGCGGTGATCGGCCCGCCCGCCGTGCTCGCCGTCGGCCTCAACTACGCCGCGCACTCCAGTGAGCTCGGCCTGAAGACCGACGCGGCGCCGACGGTCTTCACCCTGTGGCCCAACTCGCTCACCGGGCACGACCAGACGACCTCCTGGCCCCGGAGCCTCAGCGAGGCCGTCGACTACGAGGCCGAGCTGGGCGTGCTCATCGGCACCCCCGCGAAGGACGTCCCGGAGGCCGACGCCCTGACGCACGTATGGGGCTACACGGTGGTCAACGACATCACCGCGCGGAACATCCAGTTCTCCGAGGCGCAGTGGTCCCGCTGCAAGTCGTTCGACGGCTTCACCCCGACCGGCCCGTTCGTGGTGACCGCCGACGAGATCGCCGACCCGCAGGACCTCCACATCTGGACCGTCGTCGACGGACACACCGTGCAGGACGCCAGTACCGACCAGATGGTGCGCTCGGTGGCGAAGCTCATCGCCCACCTCTCCCAGTCGCTCACGCTGCTGCCCGGCACCCTGATCTCGACGGGCAGCCCCGGCGGGGCCGGCTACTCCCGCGATCCGCAGATCTTCCTCCGCGACCGCTCGACCGTCACGGTCGGCATCGACGGGATCGGCGAGCTCACGACGCACTGCCGTATCCTCGACTGACCCGGACACGACGAAGGGGACGGGAGCTGCGCGCTCCCGTCCCCTTCGCGTATCCGGTCGACGCTCAGATCTGGATGAGGTCGTCGGGGGTGACGATCGGGATGGCCGCGGTGACCGCCTCCAGCCCCGACAGGCGGGCGGGAGAGAGCTGCTTGGTCACCTCGTCGCGCGACATGAGCCCGGCCTCGACCACCAGGTCGGCGACGTTGCGGTTGGTCAGCAGAGCGGTCTTGGCCAGAGCCGCGGCCGCCGCGTAGCCGATGAAGGGCGTGAGCGCCGTGATGACGCCGACCGACGCGCCGACCATCGCGCCCAGGCGGTCGCGGTTGGCCGTGATGCCCTCGACGCAGTTCACGCGCAGCGTCCACATGGCCTGACGCATCCAGGTGATCGACTGGAAGATCGAGTGCGCGATGACGGGCTCGAAGGCGTTGAGCTGGAGCTGACCGCCCTCGACGGCCATGGTCACGGTCATGTCGGCGCCGACCACGGCGAACGCCACCTGGTTCACGACCTCCGGGATCACCGGGTTGACCTTGCCGGGCATGATGCTGGAGCCGGCCTGCCGCGCCGGCAGGTTGATCTCGCCCAGGCCCGCCTGCGGACCCGACGACAGCAGGCGCAGGTCGTTGCAGATCTTCGAGAGCTTGATGGCGTTCCGCTTGAGCGACGAGGAGAACGACATGAAGGCGCCCGTGTCGCTCGTGGATTCGACGAGGTCGGTCGCCGTCTCGAGGTCGAGCCCGGTGATCTCGCGCAGGTGCTTCAGCACCGCCGGCGCGTAGTCGGGGTGGGTCGTGATGCCGGTGCCGATGGCGGTCGCACCCATGTTGATCTCGAACATGAGGGAGGCGTTCTCGGTGAGGCGGCTGTGGTCCTCACCCAGGGTCGTGGCGAAACCGTGGAACTCCTGGCCGAGCGTCATGGGCACGGCGTCCTGGAGCTGCGTGCGGCCGACCTTGAGGATGTCGTGGAACTCCCCCGCCTTCCCGAGGAACGCGACGCGCAGCGCGTCCAGTTCGTCGAGCAGCGAGCGCAGCGTCAGCGAAAGGCCGATCTTGACCGCGGTCGGGTAGACGTCGTTGGTCGACTGGCTGCGGTTCGTGTGGTCGATCGGAGAGAGGAAGGCGTAGTCGCCCTTCTCGCGTCCGGCCATCTCGAGGGCGATGTTGGTGATGACCTCGTTCGCGTTCATGTTCGTCGAGGTGCCGGCGCCGCCCTGGATGACGCCGACTGTGAACTGGTCGTGGAACTCGCCGTCGATGACGCGCTGCGCCGCGCGGTCGATGAGGTCGGCCCGTTCGGCGTCGAGGACGCCGATCTCCTTGTTGGCCCTGGCGCTGGCCTGCTTCACCATCGCGAGCGCGATCACGAGTTCGGGGTACACCGAGATGGGGCGCTTCGTGATCGGGAAGTTCGCGTCGGCGCGGGCGGTGTGGATCCCCCAGTACGCGTCGGCGGGAATCTCCATGCTCCCCAGCGAATCGGTCTCAGTGCGTGTATTGGCGGGCGCGGCAGAAGCCATGTCACATCCTCGTGGGTCGTGGCGAACGGAAAAGTGGGGGATGCGACCAGTCTACGCCGGTCCCTGCGGGGATTTCCGGGAGAACGCCTCCAGGCGCTCTTCCGGGGTCAACGCCGCCATCCGGGCGATCCACTCCTCCGAGAAGTAGTCGCCGGTCGGCGCGTCGACCACCGGGACGACCGTGTGCGTGAGGGTCTCCGGCCGCACGTGCACGAGCTGGAAGGCCTGGGCGGCGTCCATGCCGTTCACCTCCGCCGCCGGACGGGCGACGTTCATCGTGTAGCAGGTCGCGGACGCCACGCTCACCGGGACACCGGCGAACAGACCGTGTGCGGAGTAGTGCAGGTGGCCGGCGAGGATGCCACGGACGTCGGTGCCGCGGATGACGGCGGCGAGCTCGTCCTGATGACGGAGCTCGAGGATGTCGAACAGCGGCAGATGACTGGGCAGCGGCGGGTGATGCATCGCCAGGATCGTGCCGTGCGGCGCAGGCTCGGCGAGGACCTCGGCGAGCCACCCGAGCTGCGCCGGATCGAGGTCGCCGTGGTGCCAGCCCGGAACGCTGGTGTCGAGGGCCACGAGGCGCAGCCCGTCGAGATCCCACACCCCGGTGACCGGCTCCTCGGTGGGCTCGGCGTCGAGGAGGGCCTCGCGCAGCGCCGGACGCTCGTCGTGGTTGCCCGCGACCCAGACCACGGGTGCGCCGAGTTCGGCGGCGACCGGCTCGATCGCGGCCCGGAGCCGGCGGTACGCATCCGGCTCGCCGAGGTCGGCGAGGTCCCCGGTGATCACGATGGCGGAGGGAGCGGGATGCACGGCGCGGATCGCCTCGAGCGTCCGCGCGAACGTGCGCTCGACGTCGTACCGTCCCCCCAGCGCGGCACCGCCGGCCAGGAAGTGCGGGTCGCTGACATGGATCAGGACATGCGACGCGGGGGCGTACCGGCCGAAGACCGGGGGCGTTCCGTTGAGTGCGGACATGCCCTCAGCCTAGGGGCGGGCGCCGACGCTCCTCCTTGGCGCGCCGGACGCTCAGTGTCCGACGACGATGAGCAGGATGCCGGCGATGACCGCGGCCCCGCAGAGCACGAAGCAGCCGTAGGCGCCCACGAGGGCGAGGGTCTTCTGCCCTTCGGTGAGCGGGCTCTTCCTCGCCGCCTTCGCCGCCTGCTTGGCGGCCCGCTTAAGCTCCTTCTCGGAGATCACCGTGATGGCGTCGGTGAACTCCGCGGGGCTCACGACGGGCGCTCGCCCGCTGCGCACGAGCAGACGCAGACCCAGGGCGTAGAAGGTGACGATGGCGGCGGCGCCGATGAGCGCGGCGGCGAACACCTGCAGGAAGGCGATCCAGTCGATCGTGACGTTCATGCCGAGTCCCCGTTCTGCGACGTATCGGACGAGGAGACGCTGCCGGTCTTCGCGGCCTTCGCGTCGGCCTTGGCCTTGGCCTTCTTCTTCGCCTTGTCCTTGGCCTCGGCCTTCGCCTTCTCCTTGGCCTCGGCGCGGGCCTTCGCCTCGGCCTTCGCCTGGGCGATGCGCTGCTGACGACGCGTGGGGGGCGGGGTGTCGGGGACCTCGACGGCGAGGTGGGACTCGGCGACGTCGCTCATGGCATTGGCCGGCGTGACGGCGTTCCTCCGGGAACGCAGGTACAGCCCGAGGATGATCACCACGGCGAGCACGGCGTCGATGGCCACGCCCCAGGGACCGAGCCAGACGACGAGCAGCGCCGCCAGGGCGCCGACGCCTCCGGCTGCGGGCAGTGTCAGCAGCCAGCCGACGCCGATGCGGCCGGCCGTCCGCCAGCGGACCGTCGAGCCGCGGCGACCGAGACCCGATCCGATGACCGATCCCGAGGCCACCTGCGTGGTGGAGAGGGCGAAGCCGAGGGCACTGGAGGCGAGGATCGTCGCTGCCGTCGAGCTCTCGGCCGCGAAGCCCTGTGCCGGCTTGACGTCGGTCAGGCCCTTGCCCAGCGTGCGGATGATGCGCCAGCCACCGAGATACGTGCCGAGGGCGATCGTGAAGGCACAGGCGACGATGACCCAGAGTTCGGGCTCATGGTGCGCACCGGACTGCCAGCCGATCGTGATCATCGCGAGGGTGATGACACCCATCGTCTTCTGCGCGTCGTTGGTGCCGTGCGCCAGGGCGACGAGAGAGGACGTGAAGATCTGCCCCCAGCGGAAGCCGTCGCGCCCGTCGGGCTTGCCGTCATAACGACGGGTGACCGAGTAGGCGATCTTCGTCGCGACGTACGCGATGATGCCGGCAGTGATCGGGGCGATGAGAGCGGGGAGGACGATCTTGGACAGCACGGCGCCGAAATCGATGCCCCCGAGGCCGGCACCCACGAGCGTCGCGCCGATCAGACCGCCGAAGAGGGCGTGGGAGGAGCTGGACGGAAGGCCGAGCAGCCAGGTCAGCATGTTCCAGGTGATCGCGCCGATGAGTCCAGCGAAGATCAGCGAGAGGAACAACTCCGCCCCTGCGGCGATGATCGCATCCTCCTGGATGATGCCGCCGGAGATGGTCTTGGACACCTCCGTCGACAGGAAGGCGCCGACGAGGTTCAGCAGGGCGGCCAGGAGAACCGCGGTCTTGGGCTTGAGCGCCCCGGTCGCGATGGGCGTCGCCATCGCGTTCGCGGTGTCGTGAAACCCGTTCGTGAAATCGAAGAAGAGTGCCAGCGCGATGACGAGCACGACGATGAGGGCTGCGGTTTCCACCGTTCGCTTTCGGTCTTGAGGAAGAGGGAGATGTCGACGGGATCGACGTGACGAACGAAGAGTTCACCGTGGGTTTGACTTCCGTTTACCGGCCCCGGTAAATCCTGCCACCGTCCCCCGTGCCGGTCAACTCGACCTGGGATAGCGTGGGACGGTGACTGACGCCCCGATCGCCGCCCGCCTTTCCACCCTCCGCACGCACCACGGCGACACGGTCGACGACCCGTACGAGTGGTTGCGCGCGAAGGACTCCCCCGAGGTCATCGCGCACCTGGAGGCGGAGAACGCGCACACCGAGGCCGAGACCGCACACCTAGCCGATCTGCGGGAGACGCTGTTCCAGGAGATCAAGGGCCGGGTCCAGGAGACGGACCTCTCCGTGCCGACGCGACGCGGAGACTGGTGGTACTACAGCCGCACCGAGGAGGGTGCGCAGTACGGTATCCACTGCCGCGCCGCCGCCGTCGAAGGCGACTGGACGCCGCCGCGCCTCGAGCCGGGGGTGCCGGTGCCCGGCGAGGTGGTGCTGCTGGACGGCAACGTCGAGGCGGAGGGGCACGAGTTCTTCTCGCTCGGCGCGTTCGACACCTCCGACGATGCGACGAAGCTGCTGTGGTCGACCGATTTCGAGGGCGACGAGCTCTACACCGTGCGCGTCCGCGACCTGGAGACGGGCGTCACCCTCGACGACGAGATCCCGAACACCGGGGGCGCGTTCTTCACCCCGGACGGCACCGGCATCCTCTACACGACCCGCGACGACGCCTGGCGTCCGGACACCCTGTGGCTGCACCGGCTCGGGACCCCGGTGTCGGACGACATCACGCTCTTCCACGAGCCCGACGAGAAGTTCTGGCTCGGTGCCGGGATCACCCGCAGCCGTCGCTACCTCGTGATCGGCGTGGGGTCCAGCATCACGAGCGAGGAGTACCTCGTCGATCTCGCGGGCGACATCACCGCGGAGCCGCGCACGGTGTGGCCGCGACGCGAAGGCGTGGAGTACTCGCTCGAGCACGCGGTGGTCGACGGCGAGGACCGGCTCCTCATCCTGCACAACGACGACGCCCTCGACTTCGAGCTCGTCTCCGTGGCGGCGGACGACCCGCAGGGCGAGCGCCGCGTCGTCGTCGCGCATCAGCCGGGACGACGACTGCTCGGGGTGGACGCGTTCCGCGACTTCGCCACGGTGGAGTACCGCAGCGAGGGCCTCGAACGCGTCGGACTGCTGGACTACGCGACGAACGCGGTGGAGGAGCTGCGGTTCGACGAGCCGCTCTACTCCGCCGGTGTCAGCGGCAACCCGGAGTGGCACGCCCCATTCCTGCGTCTCGGCTACACGTCGTTCGTCACGCCGGGCACGGTGTACGAGCTCGACCTCGCGACGCGGGAGCTCGTGCTGCGCAAGCAGGTGACGGTGCTCGGCGACTACGACCCCGCCGACTACGGACAGCGGCGGGAATGGGCCACGGCGGAGGACGGCACGCGCGTGCCGATCTCGCTCGTCTGGAAGCGCTCCTTCGGAGAGCCCGGCGCGACGCCCCGGCCCGTCCACCTCTACGGCTACGGCTCGTACGAGCACTCCATCGACCCGGGCTTCTCCGTCGCCCGACTCTCGGAACTGGATCGCGGAGTCGTCTTCGCCGTGGCGCATGTGCGCGGCGGCGGCGAGATGGGCCGGCAGTGGTACGAGGAGGGCAAGCTCCTGCACAAGCGGAACACCTTCACGGACTTCGTCGCCTGCGCCCGGCACCTCGTGGACCAGGGCACGACGACCCCGGCCCAGCTCGTCGCGGAAGGCGGGAGCGCGGGCGGTCTGCTGATGGGCGCGGTCGCCAACCTCGCGCCGGAGCTGTTCGCCGGGATCCTCGCGGGAGTGCCGTTCGTCGACGCGTTGACCACGATCCTCGACCCCTCGCTCCCCCTCACGGTGATCGAGTGGGACGAGTGGGGCGACCCGCTGCACGACCCCGAGGTGTACGCGTACATGAAGTCGTACACGCCGTACGAGAACGTGCGCGACGGCGTGGAGTATCCGAGGATCCTCGCGGTGACCTCGCTGAACGACACCCGCGTGCTCTACGTGGAGCCGGCGAAGTGGGTCGCCCGGCTGCGAGAGGCCGGTGCGAAGGATGTGCTGCTCAAGTGCGAGATGGTCGCCGGGCACGGGGGCGTGAGCGGGCGGTACAACTCCTGGCGCGAGCGCGCGTTCGAGCTCGCCTGGCTGCTCGACACCCTCCACCTCGCCTGACCCGCGGCATCAGGCCCTCGCGCGGCATCAGGCACTCGCGGTTCTCCTGGCCTGATCTCGCGCGGACGCCTGTGCTCACGCGTCCTGCGTCGGCTCAGGCTTCCGCGCGGCCTCAGGCAAGCGCGCGACATCAGTCGCGAGGGGCTGTCGCTGCCTGATCCCGGCGACTTGTGGTGACCACACGCGACCACTGGTTCTGCACAGGGCAAGGATCCCGCGAAGCTCATCCCCATGCATGGTGCGGCGGTGAAGGGGGCCGGGCGAGTGCTCAGGGTGGAGGGGTGAGACGCACGAGGGTCGAGAGCTGGGTTCGAGAGCAGGGGGGATCCGCGCATTCGTCGCGCGTACGTGAGGCGGGTTTCACCGAGTACCAGATGCGTCGCGCGGTGCAGGAAGGCACACTCGAGCGCGTGCGCCGGTCGTGGCTCCTCATCCCCGATGTCGATCCACGGCGCCGGGCGGCTGCTTCGGTTGGCGGGAGAGTCACCTGTGTGAGCGCTGCGGCTCTCGCCGGATGGTGGGATGTCGGGGCCACGGACGTACACGTCGCCCTCCCCCGTACCGCTTCTCGGTTCGACCGCGGCGGCGTCCAGGTGCACTGCGCCCAGGGGCCTGTGCCGGCGCATCCGCACGCGGCGATCGATCCCGTCCTGAATGTCCTCTTCCAGGTCGCGCGATGTCGGCCGCCCGTCGAGGCCCGCGCGATCTGGGAATCCGCCATCCGCCACGGGGCGGTGGAGCTGGATACGCTCGCGCGGGTGCGATGGCGATGCGACGCCGCGAAACGCCTCGCTCGAACCGTCCGCGGCCGGTCCGACTCCGGCCCCGAGACGGTCTTCATCGAACGGATGCGCGCGATCGGCATCGACGTGCGACAGCAGGTGTGGGTGGACGGCCATCCGCTCGACGGTGTCATCGGCGAACGGCTCGCGATCCAGATCGACGGCTTCCGCCACCACAGCGCTGCGGCCGACCGGCGACGAGACCTCGCTGCCGACGCGAGGCTCGCCCTCCGCGGCTACACCGTCCTGCGCTTCGACTACCACCAGGTCATGGTCGACGACAGTCATGTCGAGGACACCGTCCTAGCCGCGCTCGCGCAGGGCCTCCATCGCGCGAGCCGTCCGGCGGCTCGCTGGTAGCAGATCGAGCACAAGCCCAGGCACTCGCGCGAGTTCAGGCGACAAAGACAGCAGGATGCCTGAGGCCACGCGAGGGCCTCACACAGCGCGGGCCGTGAGAACAGGCGGCCGCGCGGACACAGGCTCTCACGGGAGTTCAGGCACGAAAGACAGCACGATGCCTGAAGCCACGCGTCAGCCTGAAGCTGCGCGACGTGAGCGAGAGCCTGAAGCCACGCGTCAGCCTGAAGCCGCGGGTCAGCCTGAAGCCGGGAGGCGGTCAGCCGAAGAGGGCGGCGGCCTCGTCGTAGCGGTAGCGGGGCACGGTGTTGAGCTCACCCAGAGCATCGGCGAACGGAACGCGGACGATATCGGTGCCCTGCATCGCGACCATCTGCCCCCAGGCGCCGTCGACGATCGCGTCCGCGGCGTGCAGTCCCAGCCGAGTCGCGAGGACGCGATCGAACGCCGACGGCGAGCCGCCGCGCTGGATGTGCCCGAGGATCGTGGCGCGCGTCTCGATGCCCGTGATCCGCTCGATCTCGGGGGCGAGCAGGTCGCCGATGCCGCCGAGCCGCGGGCGGTTGAACGCATCCAGACCCTTGTCGCTGTAGGCCTCGTCCATGCCGGCGAGCTTGAAGCCCTCGGAGACGACGACGAGCGGTGCGCGACCGCGATCGTGGGCGCTCGTGACCAGAGCAGTGATCTCGTCCAGCGACATCGGCACCTCGGGGATGCAGATGACGTGCGCACCGGCGGCCATGCCTGCGTGCAGGGCGATCCAGCCGACGTGACGACCCATGACCTCGGCGACCATGCAGCGCTGGTGGGAGTCGCCCGTAGTGCGGAGCCGGTCCATGGCGTCCGTGGCGATGTTCACGGCGGTGTCGAAGCCGAACGAGTAGTCGGTGGCACGGAGGTCGTTGTCGATCGTCTTCGGGACGCCGAGCACCTTGATGCCGTCCTTCGCGAGGCGGTCCGCCGCGGCGAGGGTCCCTTCGCCGCCGATGGCGACGATGCCGTCGATCTTGTGCCCGTAGAGGGTCTTCGCGATGTTGTCTGCACCTCCGCGCTCCCCCTCGTACGGGTTGGTGCGGGATGTGCCGAGGATCGTGCCACCCACCTTGGACAGGCCCTTCACCTCATGCCGCGTCAGGGGCATGAAGTCGCCCTCGACGACGCCGCGCCACCCGTCACGGATGCCGACGAACTCGAGGTCGTAGGTCGTGGTGCCCTTGAGCACGATGCCGCGGATGACCGCGTTGAGTCCGGGGCAGTCGCCGCCGCTCGTCAGGATGCCGATCTTCATGCTGCTGCCTTCGGAGGTCGAGGGATGGGGGTGAGGCGACAGTGCCTGCGATCGACACTAGCGCGCCGCCCCCTCGCGTGGCCATTCGAGCGCGTCGAAAACCGGCGATCTTGACGGCCACGACGAGCGATTCCGTCGAAGTTCGCGCCGCGACAGGATGTCGCGGGCGGAACGACGTTAAGAAGCCGCGTTCTTGACGCCGTCTCAGCGGCCGCCCAGAGCCTCGCGAAGAAGATGCATGAGCGCCGCCAGCTGCACCGACTCGCTCGCCGCCTCCTCCGTCGCCTCGCCGTCCAGGGCGCGGGCCGCAAGGCCCTGCTTCTGGTCGATGAGCTCCGCGATCTTCGTGTCGATCGTGTGGGCAGCGATGATCCGCCACGCCGTGACCGGCTCGTCCTGCCCGATGCGGTGCACACGGTCGATGGCCTGCGTCTGCTCGGCCGCCGTCCACGACAGCTCCGCGAGGACGACGTTCGACGCCGCCTGCAGGTTGAGTCCGACGCCGGCCGCCGTGAGCGAGCACACCGCGATGCCGACCTCGGGGTCGCCGTTGAAATCGTCGATGGCCTGCTGCCGCGCCGTGCTCGTCTGGTCACCGCGGATGGATACCGCGCGGATGCCCGCCGAGGCGAAGTGCGCCTCCGCCTGGTCCATGACGTCGATGTGCTTCGCGAAGAACACGACCTTGCCGACCGACCGCTGCAGCTGCGCGGCGTAGTCGGCCGCCAGGAGGGCTTTGGCCTGGCCGATGCGGCGCACCATGGTGAAGACGTTGTCTCCCCCGGTCCCAGCGGCCTTCGACTCCTCGAGCTCGTTCTGCGCCACGAGGCGGACGATGTCGTCGTCGATCTCTCCCGGCGCGAGTCCTCGGTCGCCCCGCGCCTCGATGATGCGACGGTAGCGGGCGGCCAGCCGCTCCCCCAGTTCGCGCTCGGCCTGGCGGATGCTGCGGCCGAACTCGTCGTCGAGCTGCACCGGCAGATCGGCGACGAGCTTGTCGGGCAGGTCGGCGGCGACGTCCTTCTTCTTCCGTCGCACGATCCCCATCGAGATCACCGCGTCGCGGGCTTCCGGGTAGAAGGCCTTGTCCGCCGGCGTGAGTCCCGTCGCGTCGAGCTTCTCCATGAGCTCGGGTCCGGGCTTCTCCCCATTCGTCCAGCCGAGGAAACGCCAGATGGCGTCGAAGTCCTCGACGTCGTTGATGAGCGGGGTACCCGTGAGGGCGAGCATGAGCGGATCATGCCCCGGGGTGCGCTCACGCACCTGCGCCGCGAGCGACAGCACGTTCTGGGAACGCTGCGACGAGAGGTTCTTGATGAAGTGCGCCTCGTCGACGACCATGCCGCGCAGGCCGATCGACGCGAGCCACGACATGTGACGGTCGAGGATCTCGTAGTTGACGATGAACACGTCGGCGAAGGCGTCGATGTCGTCGCCGTCGCCCTGGATGACCGTGGCACGACGCTGCGGCGTCCACCGCTCGACCTCGCGCGCCCAGTTCATCTTCACGACGTTGGGCACGACGACGAGCAGCGGATAGGCGCCGGCGACGGAGGCCGCGAGCACCGACTGCGCCGTCTTGCCGAGGCCCGGCTCGTCGGCGAGCAGGAAGCTGCGGTGGCCGGCGCGCACAGCCTCGAGGAAACGCGACTGGTGCACCATGACCTCGCGCCCCTTGGGCGAGATGTGGTCGAACTCCGGGGCCGGCGGAAGCTCCATCGAGGCCGCCGCACCGCCCGCGCCGGTCTCGAAGGCCTTGTACAGCGGCCCCATGAGCTCCCAGCCATCGAGGCGGCGGCGGGGCGTGCTGGCCGGTCGCGGGGTCAGGTCGGGCGCGAGGAACGGGTTGGCGAGCTGACGGGCCTCCACCGAGGGCGGGGTGACCTGACGCTCCGCGATGGCCGCGGGCACCACGGGCGTCTGCACGGGCGCCGGGTCGGCGATGATGAGCTCCTCCGGCGGGAGCTCCGCGCCGGACTCGAGCAGCCAGTCGCGCCGCATCCGCTTCGCGACGGGCGACGTGGCCTGGTCTGCTTCGAGCAGCTGGATGAGCGAGGTGTCCCGTGCGGCCGTCTTCGCGAGGATCGTCGCGACGCCGTCGAGGCGCTTGAGCAGCTCGGCACGGGCCGCGTCGGTGATCTCGGGATCGGCCTTCACGCGGGCGCGCTCCTCGCGCACCAGGAAGGCGATCACCTGGAACTTCGTGCGGTTCGTGGGGCCCAGCTTGCCGCGCTGGGACTTCGCCTCGATCTCGCGCACCTTGCGCGCGAGGATCGGTATGAGCGGTGCCTCGTCGTCGCGACGGGACGTCTTCTTACGCCGCGGGGCGGCGGTTGCCGTGGTCGGCATGCTCCTCCTGAGCCTGAAGGGCTCCGGCGCCTCCGGGGAGCCGCGAGCCGTTCTCGTCGTCCGCGTGTGGCGTGAGCCAGGACCGTGCGGACTGTGGATCGGTGTTCCCTCCGGAGCACGCGATGAGTGCGGGACCGGCGGGAGCCTGATCCCATTCTATGTCATCGCGAGCACCGGCCGCAGGAACGCGGCGCCGTCGTGTTACGCGGACACGTCCAGGATCGTCGCGGCCTGCGTCACATCGGCGGCCATCTGGGTCATCAGCTTCTCGATGCCCTCGAAGGCGACCATGCCGCGCAGCCGCGCGACGAACTCCACCGTCACGTCGTGACCGTAGAGATCGAGTCCGGTCTCCCCCAGCACGTGCGCCTCGACCTGCCGCACGAGCACGTCGTCGAACGTCGGGTTCGTGCCCACCGAGATCGCCGACGGATGCCGGATGCCCGTGTCGTGGTCGACGAGCCAGCCGGCGTAGACGCCGTCGGCCGGCACGAACGCATCGACGATCGTGGAGAGGTTGGCAGTCGGGAACCCGAGCTCGCGTCCGCGCTTCAGCCCGTGGACGACGACGCCGCGCACGTCGGGATACCGCCCGAGGGCGCGAGTCGCCTCCACGACATCGCCGGCCATCAGGAGCTCGCGGATCCAACTCGACGAGACCCGGCGGCTCGACCCCGGAAGGTAGACGTCGTCGACGACCTCGACGGTGAAGCCGTACCGGGGACCGAGATCGCGCAACAGGTCGGGGGTGCCCGCGCCCCGGTGTCCGAAGCGGAAGTCGGCGCCCACGAGGACGGTGGACACGTGCAGCGCGCCGACGAGGATATCGGCGACGAAGTCCTCCGCGCTGAGGGCCGCAAGCGTCTCGTCGAAGGTCAGCACGAGGGTCGCGTCGAGCCCGAGCTCGCCCAGGAGCTCCAGCTTGCGGTCGACGGTCACGACGTTCTCGGGACACCGGTCGGGGCGGATCACGGCGAGGGGGTTGCGGTCGAACGTGACGGCGACGGCCCGGCTCCCCGAGGCCGCGGCAGCCTCCTCCAGGCGGCGGATGACGGCGCGGTGCCCCTCGTGCACGCCGTCGAACTTGCCGATGGCGACGACGCTGGGCCCGAAGTCCTCCGGCACCTCGTCCGGACTCCGGAACACGATCACGCGGCGACCTCGACCGGAGGCGCGGCGTCGACGGGCCGGTGCGTGCGCAGCCACCAGATCCCGAAGATCGGAAGGACCAGGGGGATGAAGAGGTAGCCGCGCCCGAACAGCGACCAGACGGTCTCGTGCTGGAAGAGGTCGGGCAGGACGAGGCTGAGCGCGCCGACGACCAGCACACCGGTGAGCTCGAACACGATCGCCACCCACGCGACGGTGTACCAGCCGCGACGACGCGCGAAGACGAGCGCGAGCGTCGCCAGGACGTACACGACCGCGGCGAGCGCCGAGAGGCTGTAGGCCAACGGGGCCTCGTCGAACCGACGGACGATCTGCACGAAGCTGCGCCCGGTGGCCGCCAGCGCCATCACGGCGTAGACGATCACCAGGACACGACCGATACCAGTCATCCGAGTGGAGGGGGCGGTGGAGCTCATAGCGCATTCCATCCTAGAGCCGAGTGGGCTCCGCGGCGTCCGCTCCGGGTGCTCCTCAGGCGACCTGCACGGTCCAGATGACCTGCATGCGCCAGAGCATGATCGCGATCGCGAGGGCGGCCACGCCGAGGACGACCGTGCTCCACCGGCTGCGTTCCATGAGGGCCCAGAGCACCGCGCCCACGGGCAGCAGGGCCGCCGAGACGAGATACACCCAGAGCTCCAGCAGGTCCCCGGTGGGTGGGTTCCCCACGAGCGGCGCGACGATGGCGACGACGATCTGCACGATCAGCAGCACCTCGACGAGAGCGAGCGCTCCGACGGAGAAGTCACTGGGGCGCCGACCGGCGAATCCCGCGCCGAGGCAGAAGAGCCCCGCGGCGAGGGCGACGACGATCTGGACGATCGTGAACCACAGGATCATCGGGAGACCTCCGGCATGTTCATGGCACTCTTCACATCGGCGCCGCGCTTCTCGACGATCCCCACCAGGCCGCCGTCGTCTTCGATGGCGGCCGCGAGCGGGCCGTCCAGCCGCGCAGCGACGCCGGCCAATCGCTTGCCGTGTCGCAGATCACGCGCCTCCTCCGCCGAGACGCGGAGGACGGGGAGGACGCGGCCGGCAGCCTCGCCGGGGGTGAGCACGGGGGCGCCCTCCAGGGCGTCGATCGTCACGGCGTCGCGCACGGCGAACGGGCCGACGCGGGTGCGGCGGAGGGCGGTCAGGTGACCACCCACGCCGAGGGCGGCGCCCAGATCGCGGGCCAGCGAGCGGATGTACGTTCCGGACGAGCAGTCCACGACGACATCGAGGTCGATCGCGTGGTCGTCGCGACGTCGCGCGACGACGTCGAACCGGGAGACGACGACATCCCGCGGTTCGAGGACGACCTCCTCGCCCGCACGGACACGATCGTAGGCGCGGCGGCCGTCGACCTTGATGGCCGACACCGCACTGGGGACCTGGGAGATCGCCCCCGTGAGCGCGGCCACTCCCCTGTCGATCGTCGCGTCCGCGATCGCAGCGAGGGCATCGGGATCCGCGCGGCGCAGTGTCTCCCCCTCGGCGTCGTCGGTGGACGTGACGGCACCGAGCCGGATGGTCGCCTCGTAGGTCTTGTCCGCTCCCACGATGTAGGTGAGGAGGCGGGTCGCGCCCTCGATGCCGATGACGAGCAGTCCGGTGGCCATCGGGTCGAGGGTCCCGGCGTGACCGACCTTGCGGGTCCCGAAAGCCCGTCGGGTGCGGGCGACCACGTCGTGACTGGTCAGCCCGCCGGGCTTGTCGACGAGGAGGATGCCGGGGGTCGCCATCCCTCCAGCCTACCGAGACCGGGAGCGGTACCCGCTCGCCTAGGGTGGAGGGATGGCCGCGCCCGCACCGTCTCCCGCGACGATGACGCCCCTGCACGGCTGGTATGCCGAACACGCCCGCGACCTCCCCTGGCGCCGTCCGGACTTCCACGCAGCCTTCGGTGCCTGGGGCGTGCTGGTGAGCGAGTTCATGCTGCAGCAGACGCCCGTGAGCCGCGTGATCCCGCACCTCGACGCGTGGCTGACGCGGTGGCCCACACCCCGCGCGATGGCGGCCGCTTCTCCGGCGGAGGTCGTGCAGCAATGGGCGAACCTCGGCTATCCACGGCGCGCCCTGTGGCTGCACCGTGCGGCCGTCGAGGTGGTCGAGCGCCACCGCGGCGTCGTGCCGCGTGACGTCGACGCCCTCCTCGCCCTCTCCGGGATCGGCGACTACACCGCCCGTGCGGTGGCCGTGTTCGCGTACGGCGACCGTCATCCCGTCGTCGACACCAACACCCGGCGCGTGCTGGCCCGGGCGATCGAGGGACGAGCGCAACCGGGGTCTCCCTCCCGCCGCGACCTCGCGCTCATGGCCGCGATACTCCCCGAGGACCCCGTCGCCGCATCCGTCATCAACGCCGCGGCGATGGAACTCGGTGCGACGGTCTGCACCTCCCGAGCACCGCAGTGCGAGCGCTGCCCGCTGGCGGACGCCTGCGCCTGGCTCGCGGCCGGCCGGCCCGACACCGGGGATGGGAGGCGACGACAGGCCGCGTACGAGGGATCAGACCGGCAGGCCCGCGGCGCCGTGCTCCGGCTTCTGCGTGCCGCCCCCGCCACGGTCCCGCTCACCGCCGTCCTCCCGGACTGGCCCGACGCGCATCAGCGGGATCGAGCGATCGACTCCCTCATCGCCGACGGGCTCGCGGAAGCCGACGGGGAGGGCCTCTCCCTGCCACGGTGAGCGCTCAGAGGAGCTGTTCGGTGCGATGGGCCAGCACGGTCAGTTCGACGCGGCTGCGGACGTGCAGCTTGGCGAACGCGCGTCCGAGGTGCACCTCGACCGTGCGGACGGAGACCGACAGCCGCTCCGCGATCGCGCGGTTCGCCGTCCCTCCGACCGCGAGCATCGCCACCTCGAGTTCCCGGGGCGTCAGTCGCTGACCCCAGGCGCTCCGGCAGGCGGGCAGGGCCGCCGTCCCGTCCGCCGTGGTCCCGGACGCCTCGAGCCGTTCCCGCCGTCGTCGCACCGCGCGCTCCCAGGCCCGCGCTCCGGCGACCTCGAACAGCCGCTCGGCCTGCGCGAGGTGCCCGCGTGCCGAGACCACGTCTCCGTGCAGCCCGGATCGGACCCCGAGCAGCGCCTCGACCCGCCCTCGGGCGAACGGAGACCGAAGCCGGCTCGCTACCGCCCGCAGCTCCTCCTGGTCCGTGCGCCATGTGGGACCGGCGGAACCGACGACCGCCCGCCGCAACGCCGCGGCGACCTCGCTCTCCGGCGGGCGCACGGTCCCCGGCCGGTATCCCCCCGGCACCCAGAGCACGGCCTCGTCGACTCCCGGCACCGCGAACAGCGGCTGCGGGGCGCCGCGGTCCCGCCACAGCCCCATGGCTCCGACGGCCGCCTCGAAAGACCCGTCCAGAAAGGCCTCGACGGCGCGATCGACCAGCACGTCCGACTCCACGGCGGGAGGGAGCACGTCGGTGAGAGCGCGCGCGATCGGTCCCAGGGCGCCGAGGACGGCCAGGTCGAGCCGTCGCGCCAGCACGACGCCGAGACCGGCGAACGGGATCGCGACGGGCAGCTCCACTGCCGCGTGCCGGAGCAGTTCCCTGGCCGGACCGATGTCTCCGCGCCAGACGAGGAGCAGCACCTCGGTGACGGCGCGGTAGGCCCGCACCACCGGGCTGCTCTCGAAGCCGGGGAACACCGGATCCCCCTCCGCCCCGGGGAGTCCTCCCGTCCGCAGCAGCCGCAGGCCCTCGTCGATGTCGCCCGCGCATGCCGTGTGCAGCGCCGCCGCTACGCCGCCGAGCCCCCCGAGGCCCGCGGTCCCGCTAGCCGGCATGACGTCGCCGGCGAGGAGAGCGCACACCCCCACCACGGCATCACGCAGCGCACGGTCCGTCCCCGCGCGGGAGGCTTCGCGGACCTGGGCGAGCCAGCGCCACTCCGCCCCGCCGTCGCGACGTTCCGCGCACAGGATCGCGACGAGCCCCGCGGATCGTGCCCAGGCCGTGGCGTCGGTATCGGAGCCGGAGGCGAGCCGCCGCGGATCGACAGCGGGAACGTGGCCGTGCCGAAGGGTGCGGGCGGCGAGGTAGGGGCCGAGCGCCCGTACCCGTCGATGCTCCGCGGCGCCCGGGAACAGACCGCTCAGCCACGCCTCGGCATCCGCGGCGTGGCCGCAGGCGAGCGCCGCGCTGCCGGCGAGCACCCGAGCCTCCTCGCCGACGGCGCCGGTCGCGTGCGCGGCGGCCTCAGCGGCCAGGAGCAGCGCGCGCTCGGTGAGCCCCGCGTCGGCCGCGAGGCGGGCGCAGGCCGTCAAGAGCACAGCGGCTCGTCGGTCTCGCACGGCACACGACCGCGCGCGATGCCACGCCGCGCCGGTCCGATCTCCGCGGACGACCGCGACGTCGGCCAGTCGTCTGTGCACGAGCACGACCTCCGCCGGCGACGCGGCCTCGTGCACCTCCACGGCCGTGCGCGGGTCCGTGAGCCGGATGGAGCCCGCGTGGATCGTCAGATGCGGCGCGGCGGCGCTCGCGCGCACTTCCTCCACACTGCGCCCAGCGGCCGCGAGGATCGGTTCCAGCTCGTCCTCCAGCGCCAATACCACCGTGAGCAGGAGCAGCCGGTCGGGGCTCGCCAGCCCTCGGATGCCTGCCCGGACCGCCGCAGACGGCAGCGGCCACGGGAGCCGACTCAGTCCGCGGCGCTGCTCGGGCGTCAGGCCGGCGGCCACCGCGAGGACGGCGTCGACGTCCTCGGGCAGAGAAGCCGCGAGCTGCGCCGCCACGTGCGGCGCGCAACACAGGTCGCGCCGTCGAAGCTCATCCAGCAACGGCTCGACGACGGCAGGCGCGACGAAGAGCCCCGCGGGCGTGCTCGTGGGCTGAATGTCGATCCCCCCAGATCCACCGGTTGTCCCGCCGCGGACCTGAGGGTATCAGACGGGATCAGTCCTCGTCGTCGTCCGACCGGTAGGGGTCGGCTTCACCGGCGTGGGTCGCGGACGAGGCCAGCTTGGCCACCTCCGCGTCGCGCTCCTGCGCCTCGCGCAGCAGAGCGGTGATGTGATCGGCGTTCTCCGGGAGCGCGTCCGGGATGAACTCGAGCGTGGGGACGAGTCGAGTGCTGAGCTGTCGTCCGACCTCGCTGCGCAGCATTCCGGTCGCGGACGTGAGCGCGGCACCGCTGGCGAGGCGCTCCTCCTCGGTACCGAGCACCGTGTAGAACACGGAGGCGTGCTGCAGATCACCACTCACACGCACGTCGGTGATGGTCACGAAGCCGAGACGCGGGTCGCGCAGCCCCTTCTCCAAGCGCTCGGCGAGGATCACGCGGATGCGATCCGCGAGTCGGGCCTGTCGTTCACCAGCCATAGTTCCTTCTCCCACCTCTGTGCATCGCGGCTCCCAGCGAACCGCGGAGGCGGCTGCCCCCTCCCCCGTCACGGGAGGAGGAGGCAGCCGCCGCAGTCGTGCGGATCAGCCGCGCGGCTTCTCCACCATCTCGGTCGTCTCGATCTCGTCGCCGACCTGGATGTCGTTGTACTTGCCGAGGCCGATACCGGCCTCGTAGTCCGTCCGCACCTCGGTGACGTCGTCCTTGAACCGACGCAGCGACTCGATGGCCAGGCCATCGGCGATGACGACGCCGTCGCGGATGACGCGGGCTTTGGCGTTGCGCGTGATCGTCCCCGACCGCACGATGACACCGGCGATGTTGCCGAACTTCGAGGAGCGGAACACCTCGCGGATCTCGGCGACACCCGACTGGACCTCTTCGTACTCCGGCTTGAGCATGCCCTTGAGCGAGCTCTCGATCTCCTCGATCGCGTTGTAGATGACGGAGTAGAAGCGGATGTCCACACCCTCACGCTGGGCGCGCTCGCGCGCCTTCGTGTCGGGGCGGACGTTGAAGCCCACGATGATCGCGTTGTCGATCGTCGCCAGGTTCACGTCGGACTCGGTGATCGCACCGACACCGCGGTGGATGATGCGCAGCTGCACCGAGTCGTCGACCTCGATCTTGAGGAGCGACTCCTCCAGCGCCTCGACGGCACCGGAGACGTCACCCTTGATGACGAGGTTGAGCGACTCGACCTTGCCCTCTTCGAGAGCACGGGTGAAGTCCTCGAGCGAGATGCGCTTGCGGGCCTTGGCCAGCTGGGCGTTGCGCTCGACGGCTTCGCGCTTCTCCGCGATCTGACGGGCCATGCGGTCTTCCTCGGTGACGATGAAGACGTCGCCGGCGCGCGGCACGGAGTTCAGACCCTGCACCTGGACCGGACGAGACGGCGCGGCCGCCTCGACGATCTCGCCGTTCTCGTCGATCATCGCGCGGACGCGGCCGTAAGCGGTGCCCGCCACGATCGCATCGCCCACCCGGAGGGTTCCGGACTGGATCAGCACCGTCGCGACCGAACCGCGGCCCTTGTCGAGCTTCGCCTCGATGGCGACACCGCGAGCGGCCTTGTTCGGGTTGGCGGTGAGGTCGAGACCGGCGTCCGCCGTGAGCAGCACCGCGTCCAGGAGCTCCTGGATACCGGTGTTGGCCCGGGCCGACACGTCGACGAACATGACGTCGCCGCCGTACTCCTCGGCCACCAGACCGTACTCGGTGAGCTGCTGACGCACCTTGGCCGGGTTGGCCTCGGGCTTGTCGACCTTGTTCACCGCGACCACGATCGGCACGTTCGCCGCCTGAGCGTGGTTCAGCGCCTCGACCGTCTGCGGCATGATGCCGTCGTCGGCCGCGACCACCAGGATCGCCAGGTCGGTGACCTGTGCACCACGGGCACGCATGGCGGTGAACGCCTCGTGACCGGGGGTGTCGATGAACGTGATCGCCCGCTCGATGCCCTCGTGCTCGGTCCAGACCTGGTAGGCACCGATGTGCTGAGTGATGCCGCCGGCCTCACCCTCGATCACGTTGGTCTGACGGATCGCGTCGAGAAGGCGGGTCTTACCGTGGTCGACGTGACCCATGACGGTGACCACCGGGGGACGGATCTCGAGGTCGTCCTCGCTCTCCTCCTCCAGCTCCTTCTCGAGGTCGAGACCGAAGCCCTCGAGGAGCTCCTTGTCCTCGTCCTCAGGCGAGACCATCTGGACCTTGTAGCCCAGCTCCTCACCGAGGACCTCGAACGTGGCCTCATCCAGCGACTCGGTGGCCGTGGCCATCTCGCCGAGGTTGAAGAGGATCGTGACGAGGGTGCCCGGCTGCACGGTGTAGCCGGTCAGGGACTCGATCTTGTCGGCGAAGTCCGCGATGGACGCGCCACGACGCATGCGGATGATCTCCCCGTTGCCGCGGGTGACGTTGACGCCACCGACGACCGGGGCGCTCCGCATCTCGAATTCTTGCCGCTTCGCCCGCCGCGACTTGCGCTGCTTGCTCTTGCCACCGCCCTTGCCGAAGGCGCCGGCGGTACCACCGCCGGGACCGCGGCCACGGCCACCGCCGCCACCGGGACGACCGGCGAAACCACCGCCGGGACGGGGACCTGCACCGGGACCGCCACCACCGCCGGGACGACCGGGGCCGCCCGTACGCTGCTGGAACGGAGCACCGGGACGACCACCCTGACCGCCGCGGGGTGCACCGGGTCGCGGCGAGCCGGGACGAGGGGCACCCGGGCGCGGAGCGCCGGGACGGGGCGCCTGCGGGCGCGGGATGTTGCCGGGGGTCGGCCGCTGGCCCATCCCCTGCGCGGAGGCGAAGGGGTTGTTGCCGGGACGAGGACCGGCGGGACGCTGGCCCATGCCCTGCGCGGACGAGAACGGATTGTTGCCGGGACGCGGCGCGCCGGGCTTCGGCGCGTTGCCGTCACCGGAGGACGGTGCGGCCGGAGCCGGAGCCGACGGCTTCGCGGGCGCCGGAGCCTTCTCCGCCGCGGGAGCGGGTGCCGGTGCCGGAGCGGCAGGAGCCGCGGGACCCGGCTTGGGGCCGGGCTTCGGACCGGGGGTGGGCGCCGAGGACTTCGGTGCCGGCTTCGCCGCGGGCTTCGCGGCAGCGGGCTCAGACCCCGCCTTGAGCGACGGGTCGGCCTCGATCGCGGCGCGCAGCTTGCGCGCCACCGGGGGCTCGACCGTCGACGACGGGCTCTTCACGAACTCGCCGAGTTCCTTGAGCTTCGCAAGAGCGACCTTGCTGTCGACGCCGAGTTCGGCGGCGATCTCATGTACGCGTGGTTTACCAGCCACAATTCTCCTGTCTGGGTCGGTCTGCCCAGACAGGGCAGACCACTAGTCGCGGACGGGTCTCATTTCGAGCCGTTCACTTTGTTTCCATAGCTGTTCAGCCTTTGTTTCTTGGTGGGTGCTGTTCGAAGGTCCGTGTGTCCAGCTGAGTGGTCACACGCAGTGCTCTTCCGAAAGCTCGACGCCGCAGAGCGGCTTCCATGCACTCGGGTGTCGGATGCACCCACGCGCCGCGCCCCGGCAGGACAGCACGCTCATCGGGGATGAGAGTGTCGTTCTGGGCAACCACCCTGAGCAGAGTGGACCGGGGAGCACGCGTGCGGCAACCGACGCACGTTCGTACGGGTTCCATCTTACACCTGCGTTCCGTCCGTCCTCGCCGCCGCCGGGCGTGGCGCGAGGACGGACAGGGATCAGTCGAGGACGCTGTCCGGCTGGATGTCGATCTTGGCGCCCGTGAGCTTGGCAGCCAGACGCGCGTTCTGGCCCTCCTTGCCGATGGCGAGCGACAGCTGGTAGTCCGGCACGAGGGCGCGGACGGCCTTGGTGCTCGCATCGAGCACGAACGAGCTCGTGACCTTCGCGGGCGACAGCGCGTGCGCCACGAACGTCGGCAGGTCGGCGTCGTAGTCGACGATGTCGATCTTCTCCCCCGCCAGCTCCTCGGTGACAGCACGCACACGGCGGCCCATCTCACCGATGCAGGCACCCTTGGCGTTGATCGCCGGGTCGTTCGCCTTGACAGCGATCTTGGTCCGGTGGCCCGCCTCGCGCGCGAGCGCCACGATCTCGACGAGCCCCGCGGCGATCTCCGGCACCTCGAGCGCGAAGAGCTTGCGGACCAGACCCGGGTGCGTGCGCGAGACGGTGATCTGCGGGCCCTTGAGCCCCTTGGCGACGCTGGTCACGTAGACGCGGAGACGAGACCCGTGCGTGTACTCCTCGCCGGGTACCTGCTCCTCGGGCGGGAGGATCGCCTCGACGGTGCCGAGGTCGACGTGGATCATGCGCGGGTTGGGCCCCTGCTGGATCACGCCGGCGACGATGTCGCCCTCCTTGCCCTTGAACTCCCCGAGGACGGCGTCATCGGCGATGTCCCGGAGGCGCTGGCTGATCACCTGCTTGGCGGCGAACGCGGCGATGCGACCGAAGTCGTCCGGGGTCGTCTCCTCCTCGCCGATGATCGCGCCCTCGTCGTCGCGGACGACCTGGAGGACGGCGACGTGGCCGGTCTTGCGGTCGAGGTGCACGCGGACACCCTCGGGCGTGGCACCGTCGGGCGAGACGTGCTTGGAGTACGCGGTCAGGATCGCCTGCTCGATGATCGCGACGAGCTCGTCGAACGGGATCGCCTTCTCCTTCTCGATCCCTCGCAGCAGACTCAGTTCGATGTCCATGACGGCCTCCCTATTCAGCTCTCGTCGCGCCCGAATGCACGCGCGACATCCGTACAACGATACCGTGTGCCGCACCCCCGGGCCATCCAGTCCTCGCGGGCACAGGCAGTCCCGCGACACCACGCGCTCCGTGTGCGAGAAGCCTGTCTCCGCGCGGACGCCTGTTGCGTCGTGAGAACCCGCGGGGGTCAGGCCTTCGGCGCGGACGGGAGAGCGTTGAGGGCGCCGATGAGGCGGAAGAGGTTGCCCACCTGACGCTGATCCAGGTGCAGGGCGAGGCGCGGGAGGTCGAGCCGGTCGTCGTCGGCCACCTCCGGGGAACGCGGAGCCGTCCGTTCGATGCGCCCCGAGGACAGAAGCGTCGCGAAGGCGGTGTTCAGCTCCTCGATCTCTGCGTCCGTCGGCTCGGCCTTGAGTCGCAGCACGAGCGTGTCCCCCACCCACCGCAGCGAGTCGTAGTTGCGCCAGAACCCGGTGATCTCGGCCCGGGCCTCCTCGACCGAGTCGGTGATGACGACGCGATCGAAGTCCCCGGGGGAGATCACCCCCATCGGCGCGAGGTGCTCGTCGACGAAGCGCCGCATCCCCTGCCAGAACGATCCGCCCTTCTCGTCGAGCAGCACGATCGGCGTCGGCTCGGCCTTCCCCGTCTGCTGCAGGGTGAGCAGCTCGAACATCTCGTCGAGCGTGCCGAACCCGCCCGGAAGGCAGATGAAGCCGCTCGACTCCTTGATGAGCATGAGCTTGCGGGTGAAGAAGTACTTCATCGCGACGACCTGATCGCTTCCCGCGACGAGACTGTTCGCCCTCTCCTCGAAGGGGAGCCGGATGGAGACGCCGAGCGACAGCGCGGGCCCCGCCCCCTCGGCGGCGGCCTGCATGATCCCGGGGCCGGCGCCCGTCACCACCATCCAGCCGTCGTTCGCGAGCGCCGCGGCGACATCGCGCGCCTGCAGGTACAGCGGGTCGTCGTGGAGGGTGCGCGCGGACCCGAACACCGTCACCTTCGGCACCCCGCGGAACGGGGCGAAGAGGCGGAACGCGTCGCGCATCTCGGCCAGGGCGGCGGAGGCGATCTTGAGGTCGAGGCGGTCGGTGTCGTCCTCACCGAGGAGCAGCGCCGTGCGGAGCATCCGCATCACGAGCCGACGGTCCGAGGACACCCCCGCTTCGTCGAGCACATGGTTGATCTCGTCGCTCAGAGCGGCCGGCAGCGGTTCCTCGGTCATGCCCCCCAGCGTCCCACGCGGCACCAAGGCGGCGGGACGCAACGCCGAGGATCCGCGCGCCCGCGCTCCGCAGCACGGCCGGGACGCGGTGTCAACGCCCGTGCCTTCGGTCGGCGGTGGCGCCACCATGGCGACATGACAGAGATCACCGGACCCGAGGCCCTCGCCCGCATCAAGGAACTCGTGGAGGACATCGACTTCACCATGCTCACCACCACCGACCCGGACGGGAACCTCGTCAGCCGGCCGATGTCGACCAGGCAGATGGACGAGGCGGGTGCCATCTGGTTCTTCACCGCGGAGGACACGGAGAAGGTCGAGGAGGCGCGCCGCCACCATGATGTCGGTCTCGCGTACTGCGACGCCAAGGGCATGCGCTATGTGTCCGTCGCCGGCACCGCCGAGGTCGTCCACGATCGCGCGAAGATGGAGGAGCTCTACTCCCCCTCCCTCGACATCTGGTTCGAGGACGGGCTGGAGACCCCCGGCATCGCCCTGCTCGCGGTCACCCCGGTCGTCGCCGAGTTCTGGGAGCCGGCGAAGGGCAAGGTCGCGATGGCCGCCGGGGCGCTCAAGGCGCTGGTGACCCGAGACACCCCGGACGACGACATCATGAACCACGGCCGCGTCACTTGCTGAGCGACCGGGAGCGCCGGTTCAGCGCGTGGCGGAGAGCCGCTCCACGGCCTCGGCGACCGAGACCGCCTCGCGCTCCCCCGTGCGACGGTCCCAGAACTCGACCTGGCCGTCGGCGGCACCGCGACCGACGATCACGATCTTCGGGACCCCGACGAGCTCGGCGTCGCCGAACTTGACCCCCGGTGACACCTTCGGACGGTCGTCGTACAGCACGTCGAGCCCTGCGGCCTCGAGCTGAGCCGAGAGGTCTTCCGCGACGTCGAAGGCGACCTGGTCGCGACCGGCGGCGACGACCTGCACGTCGAACGGCGCGACCGAGGCCGGCCAGATCAGGCCCTTGTCGTCGTTGTTCAGCTCCGCGATGATCGCCAGGATCCGGGTGACGCCGATGCCGTACGACCCCATGGTGACCGTGACGAGCTTGCCGTTCTCGTTGAGGACCTTGAGGCCGAGCGCCTCCGCGTACTTCCGCCCGAGCTGGAAGACGTGACCGATCTCCATGCCGCGGGCGAGCTCGACCGGACCGGAGCCGTCGGGCGCCGGGTCGCCGGCACGCACGTTCGCGATCTCCACGATGCCGTCCGCCTCGAAGTCGCGCCCGGCGACGACCGAGTGCGCGTGCTTCTGGTCGATGTTCGCGCCGGTGACCCAGCTCGTGCCCTCGCTCACGCGGGGGTCGACGAGGTAGCGGATGCCCGTGGCGGACTCCTCGCCCAGCACGGCACCCGTGGGCGACCACGGACCGATGTAGCCCTTCACCAGCAGCGGGTTGTTCTCGAAGTCGTCCGCGGTGGCGGTCTCGACCTCCGCCGGGGCGAACGCCACCTCAGCGCGCTTCTCGTCCACCTCGCGGTCGCCGGGGATGCCGACGATCACGAGCTCACGGGTGCCGTCGAGGTGCTTCAGGGCGAGGACGACGTTCTTGAGCGTGTCGGCCGCGGTGTACCCGCCGTCGAGCTCACGGTTGCAGTGCGCCACGAGCGTCTCGATGGTCGGGGTGTCGGGCGAGTCGAAGATCACGGGGGCGCCGTCGGCGTCGAACGGGACCGGAGCCGGGACGGGCGTGCTGAAGGCCTCGACGTTGGCCGCGTAGCCGCCGGCGCTGCGGACGAACGTGTCCTCGCCCACGGGGGTCGGGTGCAGGAACTCCTCGCTGCGCGAACCGCCCATGGCCCCCGCGTCGGCCTGCACGATCGCGTACTCGAGGCCCAGCCGCTGGAAGATGCGCTCGTACGCGTCCCGCTGCGCCTGGTAGCTCGCGTCCAGCCCCTCGTCGGAGGAGTCGAAGGAGTAGGCGTCCTTCATCGTGAACTCGCGGCCGCGGAGGAGCCCGGCGCGGGGCCGGGCCTCGTCGCGATACTTGTCCTGGATCTGGAAGATCGTCAGCGGCAGGTCCTTGTACGACGAGTACAGATCCTTCACGAGCAGCGTGAACGCTTCCTCGTGCGTCGGCGCCAGCAGGTAGTCCCCGCCCTTGCGGTCCTGGAGGCGGAACAGCAGATCGCCGTACTCGTCCCAGCGGCCGGTGGCCTCGTACGCCTCGCGCGGCATCAACGCGGGGAAGTGCACCTCCTGGGCACCCGCGGCGGCCATCTCCTCGCGGATGACGGTCTCGATCTTCGCCTTGACGCGCAGACCCAGCGGCAGCCACGCGAAGATGCCCGCCGCCTGCGGTCGGATGTACCCGGCGCGGATCAGCAGCTTGTGACTGGCGACCTCGGCACCGGCAGGATCTTCGCGGAGCGTACGGAGGAAGAAGTTCGAAAGACGAGTGACCACGGCTCAAGTGTAGTGAGCCGCGGTCACCCGCCTCGTCGCTCAGTTGAGGGCCGGGAGTCCCTGCGGCACGACACCGCCGCCGTAGAGGCTCTCGGCGAGCTCCTGCAGAGCCGTGAGCGCCACGCGCTGCGGCAGCGGACCGTAGGAGATGCGGGCCACGCCGAGCTTCTCGTACTCGGAGGCGGCGAGCGCGCCGGGGATGCCGATCACGCTGACCTTGCGCTCGCCGATCCCCTCGACGAGCTGACGGGTGACGTTCGCGTCGAGGATGCCGGGGACGAACACCGCGGTGGCACCCGCATCGAGGAACGCACGCCCGCGCTGGATCGCGTCCGCGATGCTCTCCTCCACGGGGCGCGACCCGGCACGCACGAAGGCGTCGGTACGGGCGTTGAGGGCGAACGGGACGCCCTCGGCCTCCGCAGCCTTCACGATGGCCTCGACGACGGCGACCGATTCGTCGAGCGGCTTGAGGCGGTCCTCGACGTTCGCGCCGACGACGCCGGCCGCGATCGCGAGGCGGGTGGTCTCCCCCGCGTCGCCGTACCCGTCGTCCAGGTCGGCGGTGACGGGGACCGACACGGCCGCCGCGATCCGGCCGACCATGTCGATCATGACGTCACGCGGGGTGTCGCCGTCGTCGTAGCCGAACGACGCGGCGATGCCGTGACCGGCGGTGGCGATCGCCTTCGTCTCCGGCAGCGCGGCGACGGCGCGTGCGGAGACGACATCCCACACGTTCACCACACGGAGGATCTCCGGGGCGTCATAGAGTCCGACGAGGGTCTGGGCCTTGGCAGCAGTGGTCATGTCCCCACGCTAGCGGCCGGTGCGGGCACGCGGGCCGGATGCCCCGGATCGGGGCGGCGGTCGACCTAGGCTGGCGGCATGCCCCAGCGCCGCTCGCATGTCGCCCCCTCCGCCGCCCAGACCGACCTCGCCGCGGCGCTCTCGGCGCTCCGGGAGAACCTGGACACACCGACCGCGTTTCCCGCCGACGTGCTCGCCGAGGCGGAGGCGGCCTCGGCGACGACCCCGGATCTCGACCTCACGAACATCCCGTTCGCGACCCTCGACCCGACGGGCGCCCGTGACCTCGACCAGGCCTTCCACCTCGAACGCGACGGCGACGGCTATCGGGTGCGGTACGCCATCGCGGACGTGCCGGGTTTCGTCACCCCCGGTGGTGCCGTGGACGCGGAGGCCCGCCGACGGGGACAGACCCTGTACGCCGCGGACGGCACGATCCCGCTGCATCCGCCGGTGCTGAGCGAGGACCGCGTCTCCCTGCTCCCCGATGTCGACCGTCCCGCACTCGTGTGGACGTTCGCGCTGGACGCCGCGGGCACCGTGACCGACTTCCGGCTGGAGCGCGCCCTCATCCGGTCCCGTGCTCAGCTCGACTACGCCTCCACCCAGGAGGCGCTGGACCGGGGCGACGGCGGCCACGCGGCGCTGCTGCCGGAGATCGGTGCCCTCCGCCTCGAGCAGGAGCGCCGAAGGGGCGGAGCCAGCCTCAACGTCCCGGACGAGGAGGTCGTGCGCACCGAGGACGGCTCCTACGCGATCGAGCGTCGTAGCCCGTTGCCCGTCGAGGAGTGGAACGCGCAGCTGTCGCTCATGACCGGGATGGCGGCCGCGGCGCTCATGATCGACGCGGGCGCCGGCATCCTCCGCACGATGCCGGAACCCGACGAGACGGTTTTCGCGGCCTTCCGGCACCAGACGGAGGCGCTCGGGCGGCCATGGACCGGCGGCACCTACGGCGAGTACCTCCGCGGCCTCGACCGCTCCGACCCGATGACCCTGCCGGTGCTGGAAGCCGCCGCCTCGCTGTTCCGCGGTGCCGGGTACCTCGTGTTCGACGGGGAGCCGCCCGCCGACGCCGTGCAGGCCGCGATCGGAGCCCCGTACGCGCACGCGACCGCTCCCCTCCGGAGGCTCGTCGACCGCTGGGTCCTCACGATCTGCCTCGCCGTGTCGACGGGACAGCCGGTGCCGGAGTGGGTGCGCTCCTCCCTCGGCGACCTCCCCGCGCTCATGCAGGCCTCGGGCCGACGGGCGTCGCAGCTGGACGCGGACACCGTGAACCGCGTCGAGGCCGCGCTGCTCACACCTCTGGTGGGACAGTCGGTCGAGGCGACGGTCATCGAGCTCCGAGGCGAGCGGGCTGCTGTCCAGATCGCGGAGCCTGCGGTGACGACGACCGCGCCGGTGACCCCCGACACGAAGCCCGGCGATGTGGTGCGGCTGCGCGTCGTGCGCGTGGACATCGCCGCGGGCGAGATCGAGCTCGCCGTCTGACTCCGCCGGGTCAGGCGAGGACGCCGGATCAGGCGCTTACCGGCACCAGAGCCTGTGTCGCCGCGATCGCCTGTGTCCCCGCCGGATACCCTGTCGAGATGGATCAGGCCGAGCGCGTCGAGCGCTTCCTCGTGGAGCGGTATCCGCGCGCACGCACCGCGATCGTCGCCGGGAGCACGGCCCGCGACGAGCGCACGCACACGAGCGACATCGACCTCCTGCTCATCGACGACGACCTCTTCGCCGACGACGCCCAGGCGAGCGAGGCCGCCACCTTCGAGTTCGAGGGCGAGATCTTCGAGGTGTTCGCCTACACGGCGGCAGGGTTCGAGACATGGGCGAACCGCGGCGTCGCACAGCACCGACCTGTCATCGTGCGCATGCTCGTTGAGGGCGTGCCTGTGCGCTCCGGGCCTGGGCTCGACGACCTGCGGGCCCGGTGGGGCGCCGTGCTCGCCGCCGGCCCCACAATGGAAGACCGCGAGTCACGGTTCCGGCGGTACGTGATCACCGATCTCCTCGACGACCTGGGCGACGCGACGGATCCTCTCGAACAGCGCGTGGTCGCAGGCCTGCTGTTCGAGCGCATGGCAGAGCTGATGCTGCTGGCCGACGGGCAGTGGATCGGCTCCGGGAAGTGGCTCCCCCGACGTCTGCGCGCGTGGAGTCCCGAGCGCGCGGAGCAGCTCAGCGCTCCGCTGCTCGCCGGAGACATCCCGGGGTTCGCGGCGCGGGTCGGCGAGGAACTGGAACTCGCGGGGGGTCGGGTGCAGGCGGGGTTCGAGCGCTGACCACGTCGCGGGAACAGGCAGTCACGCGACAACAGGCGACACCGGCGACTGGCGCCTGTCCTCGCGCGAGCGCCTGAGGCGGGCGACAGCTCAGGCGGCGGGAGTCGCGGTCGTCGTCATCACGAGGAGCTGCGGGTCGGACAGATCCAGGGTCACCGTGATGGCGGCGAATTCCGCGAGGGAACGGACGTGGGTGCCGCCACAGAGGATCACGGCTTCACCCTCGGGGAGGTCGCAGTGCCAGTGCCGCCGGTCGACGATGGTCGGTCCGTCCACCTCGATGCGGCTCGCGGCAGCGGAGGCGACCCACGCGGCGAGCTGCGCGTTGATGCGCTGCTCACGGTCCGTCAGCGTGGCCGCGAATGTCTCGGTGTCGAAGCCCGCGCGGCGCAGGCTCTTGCCGAGCCGGTACTCGTCGACCGCACCGCCCTCGTGGATGCGGCTGGACTGGTTCGCGCGTCCCTCGAAGTCCGGGTTTCCCAGCGCATCCTCCCCCGGGTCCTTGCGCCAGAGGTCGGCGACCGCGAGATCCAGGGCGAGGGAGGCGAGGTGGCACGCGGTGTGACCGCGGCTGAGGCCGGCACGATGTGCCCCGTCGACCGAGAGCACCACGCGAGTCCCCTCTGCGAGCCACGCCGGCGCCGCGTCCTCCAGCCGGTGAGCGACCAGCCAGGTCCAGCCCTCGGTCCCGCGCTTGACAGGAATCGCGCTGCCCACGGCGAACTCGCCGTCGTCCGAGACCGCAGCCATGAGCGCCTCGGTCACGCGGACGGACCCGTCCTCGCCGGAGATCGCGCCGGCATCGCCGGGCTGATCGGGCCAGGTGTGATCGACGGGGTGGAACGGGGTGCCGTCGACGACGATCACCGTCCCGTCCGCGTCGTCCGTCACACGGGTCACGACGGCGTCTCCGCGGAGGCTGCCGTCCGGGAAGGTGACGATCGTGGGCGTGGGCATGGCGCTCCTCGGATCAGGCGGTGACGACCTGGGCGGTACCGAGCGGAGCGTCCGGTCCCATCTCGGCGGCGATGCGGTTCGCCTCCTCGATGAGCGTGGCGACGATGTCGGCCTCCGGGACGGTCTTGATGACCTCGCCCTTGACGAAGATCTGTCCCTTGCCGTTGCCCGATGCGACGCCGAGATCGGCCTCGCGCGCCTCGCCCGGACCGTTCACGACACAGCCCATGACCGCGACGCGCAGCGGCACCGTCATCTCCTTGAGCCCCTCGGTGACGTCTTCCGCGAGCGTGTACACGTCGACCTGCGCCCGACCACACGACGGGCACGAAACGATCTCGAGCTTGCGCTCCCGGAGGTTGAGGGACTGGAGGATCTGGTGACCGACCTTGACCTCCTCGGCCGGCGGGGCGGACAGCGACACGCGGATGGTGTCGCCGATGCCCTCCCCCAGCAGGATGCCGAAGGCGGTCGCGCTCTTGATCGTGCCCTGGAAGGCCGGGCCCGCCTCGGTCACGCCGAGGTGCAGCGGCCAGTCGCCCCGCTCGGCGAGCTGACGGTAGGCCTTGACCATGACGACCGGGTCGTTGTGCTTGACCGAGATCTTGAAGTCGTGGAAGTCGTGCTCCTCGAACAGCGACGCCTCCCAGACCGCGCTCTCGACCAGGGCCTCCGGCGTGGCCTTGCCGTACTTCTCGAGCAGGCGACGGTCGAGCGAGCCCGCGTTCACGCCGATGCGGAGCGAGACGCCCGCGTCCTTGGCGGCCTTCGCGATCTCACCGACCTGATCGTCGAACTTGCGAATGTTCCCCGGGTTGACGCGCACGGCCGCGCACCCGGCGTCGATCGCCTGGAAGACGTACTTCGGCTGGAAGTGGATGTCGGCGATGACCGGGATCTGGCTCTTCTTCGCGATGATGTGCAGCACATCGGCGTCGTCCTGCGAGGGAACGGCGACGCGCACGATCTCGCAGCCCGAGGCGGTGAGCTCCGCGATCTGCTGCAGCGTCCCGTTGATGTCGGTCGTCTTCGTCGTCGTCATCGACTGCACGCTGACGGGCGCATCGCCGCCGACGAGCACCTTGCCCACCTTGATCTGGCGGGACTTGCGACGCGGGGCGAGGACTTCGGGGACCTTCGGCATCCCAAGATTCACTGCTGGCACGATCCCAGCCTACGCCGCCAGGATGCAGAAGGGCTGGATGCGGGCGCTTACGCTGAGGACATGGCGGTCATCCTCCTCACCGGCTTCGATCCCTTCGACGGCGCAGCCCGCAATCCCTCGACGGAGGCCGTGGAGACAGTCGCCGCCGGATACGACGGCCCTCACGACCTGGTCGTCGCGACGCTGCCGGTGTCGTTCGCCCGATCGGCCGCGCTCCTGCGGGAGCGGATCGCCCAGCACTCCCCCGACGCGGTCGTGTGCACGGGCCTCGCCGGCGGAAGCGATCGGGTCGCGGTCGAGCGCGTCGGGCTGAACCTGATCGACGCGCGGATCCCCGACAACGACGGCGTGCAACCGGTGGACCAGCACAGCCATCCGGACGGTCCGGCCGCCCGATTCGCCACCCTCCCCGTGAAGCGCCTCGTGCGCCTGCTCGCCGATGCGGGTCTCCCCGCACGCCTCTCGCTCTCCGCGGGCTCGTACGTGTGCAACCACGTGCTGTACACGGCGCTCTCCGCCGTCCCCGCGCACGTGCCCGCCGGCTTCGTCCATCTGCCCTGGTCCCGCAGCACCGCGCCGGCCGGCGCTCCACACCTGGACGACGAGGAGATCGCGCGCGGCGTGCGCCTGCTCGTGGATCACTGCCTCGACGACGAGGAAGCGGGAACCGGCGGCTCTCTCTGGTGACGTCACGCCGCCCGGCCGGCAGGGCGGGGTGTGGTAGTTTCGCCCCAATGATCGCGCACATCACCTGGTGGCCCGCCTCCTAGGCGGTGTGTTCGCGTTCCCTCGAATCCAGACCGCCTCCGGGGCGGTCTTTTCGTTGCGCCGAGCCGGAGCCCTCGCACAGGAGACATCGATGACCCTCTCTCGCCTCGACGAGCTCAGCGCCGATCCCACCGCGTCCTTCGTGCTGATCGCGCGGGACGGCACAGACACCGTGGAGCTGCTCACCGGCGACGTGACCGACGTCGAGCTGCTCGCCGACATCCCGCTGACCGTCGACGGAGAGCCGCGGGAGGTCTTCGCCCTCGTCCCGTATCGACAGGTCCGCGAGCGCGGCTTCGTGGCTCAGGACGACGGCGCCCCGCTGCGCTGTCTCGTCGTGGCGGAGCACCTCCACCTGCCGACCGCCGCCGTGCTCGACGCGCTCCCCTCTTCCCCTGTCCCCCTGCGTGACGAGGGCTTCGACATCGCCGACGAGGAGTACGCCGCGATCGTGGAGACGGTGATCGCCGATGAGATCGGCCGCGGCGAGGGCGCGAACTTCGTCATCCGCCGCGACTTCACCGCGACCGTCGACGCCGATGAGCGCACCGCGGCGCTCACCTGGTTCCGAGCGCTCCTCACTCACGAGCGCGGCGCCTACTGGACGTTCGCGGTCGTCACCCCCGGTCACATCGCGGTGGGCGCGAGCCCCGAGGCGCATGTCGTGGCCCGCGGCGGCGTCGTCACCATGAACCCCATCTCGGGCACCTTCCGGCATCCGGCGGGCGGCGCGACGAAGGAGACGCTCACCGACTTCCTCACGTCGACCAAGGAGACCGAGGAACTGTTCATGGTCGTCGACGAGGAGCTCAAGATGATGAGCGCCGTCTGCGCCGACGGCGGACGCATCACGGGCCCGCATCTCAAGGAGATGTCGCGGCTGACGCACACGGAGTACATGCTGCGCGGCCGGAGCGGACTGGACCCGCGGGACATCCTCCGCGAGACGATGTTCGCCCCGACCGTGACCGGCTCGCCCATGCAGAACGCCTGTGCCGTGATCCGGCGGCACGAGCGCAAGCCCCGGGGGTACTACTCCGGGGTGGCCGCGCTGTTCACCCCCCACGGCGACGGCGGGCACGACCTCGACGCCCCGATCCTCATCCGCACGGTGTACCTGCAGGACGGCGCGCTGAGCGTGCCCGTCGGCGCCACCCTCGTCCGGCACTCGGACCCGCACGGCGAGGTCTCCGAGACACACGGCAAGGCCGCGGGCGTGCTGGGAGCCATCGGCGCGATCGACCGGGACCGTGTGGCGGAGGCGCGGAGCGACGCCGACGCCCCCGGTGAGCCCCGGCGTCTCGCCGACGACCCGGACGTCGCCGCGCTCCTCTCCTCGCGCAACGCCCGCCTCGCCGAATTCTGGCTGAACCCGCAGGGCGAGGACTTCACGGGTCCGTTCTCCGGCCGCTCCGCCCTCGTGGTCGACGCCGAGGACCGCTTCACGACGATGCTCGCGCATCAGCTCCGCCATCTCGGGCTCGACGTGACGATCGCCTCCTGGGACACGGTCGACGACGAGGCGGTCGAGACGGCCGATCTCGTCGTCGCCGGCCCCGGCCCCGGCGACCCCCGAGACGACGCGAGCCCGCGCATCGCACGGATGCGGGAGGTGGTGGCGGCCCGCCTGCAGGCGCAGTCGCCGCTGCTCGCGGTGTGCCTGAGCCACCAGATCCTGGCGGACCGGATGGGGATCGCGCTGACGCCCCTCGACGCTCCGCACCAGGGGCTGCAGAAGGCCGTGCCGGTGTTCGGCGAGGACGCCTCGATCGGGTTCTACAACACCTTCACGGCGCGGGTCGACCCGGGAGTGACGACGGTGGGCGCGGCCGAGGTCTCCGCCGATCCGGTGACCGGAGACGTCTACGCGCTGCGCGGCGACGGCTTCGCCTCGGTGCAGGGTCACCTCGAATCGATCCTGTCCCGCGACGGCATCCGCACGCTGGAGCGCCTGGCGGCGCACGCCCTGCGCTGAGCGCGCTCCGGCCGCTCAGCCCAGGAGCTTGACCGGGTTGAACAGGTCGGCCACGAGCAGGAGCGCGCCCATCGCGATCAGCAGCGTCGCGACGACGACGGTCAGCGGCACGAGCTTGGTGGCGTCGACCGGCGTCGGCGGCGGCCGTCGGAAGAGCTTCGCCCACGCCCGCTTGACCCCCTCCCACAGCGCGACGACGATGTGTCCGCCGTCGAGCGGCAGCAGCGGGATGAGGTTGAAGACGAAGAGCGCGACGTTGAGCGAGCCGAGAAGGCCGAGCAGCACGGCGAAGCGGTTCAGCACCGGAGCGTCCGTCGCGGCCACCTCGCCCGCGAGGCGTCCGACGCCGACGACGCTCAGCGGACCGTTCGGATCGCGTTCGCCACCCGTCACCAGCGAGACCCCGACGTCCCACAGCCGCACCGGCAGCGTCACGATCAGCGAGCCGACCCGCGCGACGGTATCCGCCGCCAGCTGCGGGCCGGCGGTCAGCGGCTGCTGCACGTAGCCCATCTGCGCGATCATCCCCGCGTAGCCGACCTCCTTCACGACGGGCTCGCCGTCGTCGTCGAGCACCGGCTGCCCGCTCGCATCCGTGAGGGTGCGCTCCGCGGCGATGGGTGTGAGGGTGAGCGTCCGCTCGGTGCCGTCCCGGCGCACCACGAGGGCGAGGGGCTCGCCCGGTGAGGCCTGGACGATGGCGGTGGCCTCGGCGAAGGTCGACACCGGCTTCCCGTCGATGGACACGAGGACGTCGCCGGGCTGCACATCGGCCGCCGCGGCGGGTGACTCCGGATCGTCGGCCCCGCACTCGGTCGCCGTCGACGATGCGGGGACCACGCACTCGTTCACCGCCGCGACCGTCGTGGTGCCCTGCTGCACACCGATCCCGCTGACGAGGACGGTGAAGATGACCACGGCCAGCAGGAGATTCATGAGCGGTCCACCGAGCATCACGATCACGCGCTTCCACACCGGCAGCTTGTAGAAGACCCGGTCCTCCGCGCCCTCCGCGATCGTCTCGTCGTTGGCCGAGCGCGCGTCCTGGATGAGCGTGCGGAACGCCCCGGACGCCGGCCCGCTGTCCTTCGACGACGGATACATGCCCGACATCGAGATGAACCCGCCGAGGGGCAGCAGCTTGAAGCCGTACTCCGTCTCGCCGATCCGCTTCGACCACAGGCGCGGCCCGAAGCCGATCATGTACTGGCCGACACGCACGCCGAAGAGCTTGGCGGGGACGAGGTGGCCGACCTCGTGCAGACCGATCGAGAGGCCGAGGCCGATCAGCATGAACACGATGCCGCCCAGATAGAGCAGGAATTCCACAGGCCCACGCTACTGCCCGCAGCCTAGGAATCCGCCCGGCTCGCGCAGCGTCGCTAGGCTGGCACGATGACGTCCCGGCAGCTGCGCTTCCTCCGCGCCGCCGCCGTGTCCGCGATCGCCACACTCCTCGCGGCCGTCTCGCACACGCTCGCCGGCGGCGCCGCCCCGCACCCGCTGCTCATCGCCGCCGTCGCCGCGCTCTTCGTGCCCTTCTCCGCCGCCGTGGTCGGCGAGCGGTCGTCGCGCGCGCGGGTCGCGGTGGCCGTGATCCTGGCGCAGGGCGCGTTCCACCTGCTCTTCCAGCTTCTGGGTGCTCCCACCGCCGGAGACGCCCCCGGCCTCGGCGCCCACTCCCACCACCTCGACCTGAGCGCGCTCGGCCCGCTGTCACCGACCCCAGGGCCGGGAGCGCTGATGCTGTCGGCCCACCTCGCAGCCGCCCTGCTGACGACGGTGCTGCTGTGGCATGGCGAGAGCGTGCTGCGTACGATCGCCCGCTGGTTCCTGGCCGCTCTCCGACGCGGGACGGCACCCGCCACCACGCCTCCGGCACCCCCGCGTCCGCTGCGCTCCGCTCTTCTCCCTCCGCTCGACGTCGCGACGACCGCCGTGGTCTCGCGACGCGGTCCTCCGGTGCTCGTCGGCGGCTGAGCCGTCCCTCGATCCGGCCGTCCCCGTTCGACGGCCCTTTCTTCCGGGCTGCGCAGTTCCGGCGCGCCCGCACACGAGCATCTGGAGACCCTATGTCGAACACCACCATCCGTCCCCGTCGTCCGCGCCGCGCCTTCCTCGGAGCCACCGGCATCGTCGGCGGACTCGCCCTCGCCCTCGCCGTGCCCGCGATGGCCGGGGCGCACGTCAGCGTCAGCCCCGACGAGCTCGCCGCGGGCGACCACGGCGTGCTGACCTTCTCGTTCTCGCACGGCTGCGGCACCTCGCCCACCACGGCCCTGCGCATCACCATGCCGGACGGCCTCGCCTCGGTCGCCCCGACGCTCGACGGCGACTGGACGATCCAGGTCGAGCGCGGCGACGACGGTCTCGTGAGCGCCGTCACGTACACCGCCCTCACCCCGGTGCCGACTGACCTGCGCGGTGCCGTGAGCATGTCGGTGGGCCTGGACGAGGACACGCCCGAGTCGCTCGCCTTCCCGGTGGTCCAGCAGTGCGTGGACGGCGCGACCGAGTGGACGCAGCTCGCCGAGAAGGGTGAGGACCCCCACGACCTCGACTCGCCTGCGCCTGTCGTGACGGTCACGGACGGCGCCGCGGACGGTCACGGCTCGAGCGCCGCGCCGCAGCCCGCGACGGCGGACGACGGCGACGACGCGCTGGGCATCGCCCTGGGCGCCGGCGGCCTCCTCGCCGGTGTCGCGGCGCTCGTGGTCGCGGTGCTCGCGTTCCGCCGCCGCGCCTGATCCCCGGTCCGCCGCGCCCGACTCCGGCGCGCGGCGGACCGACCCGCCCGAGCTGACACCGCCGTCGTGAGAACATGGAGACGACATGTCGATGGAACAACAGCCGACCCTGCCCCCCGTGCTCCGCCCGGCGAACCCGCCCCGGCGCGAGCTGTCCGAACTCGCCTCGCTGTTCGCCCGCTCCGTGCGTGGCGACGTGGAGGGCGTCGCTCTCAGTGGCATCACCCTCGCCACGGCCGACCTGCGTCCCGGCGAGGCGTTCGTCGCGATCCGCGGCGTGAACCGCCACGGCGCGGACTTCGCGAAGACCGCCGCCGAGAAGGGAGCCGTCGCGGTCATCACGGACCAGGCGGGTGCCGACATCGCCGCGGACGCCGGTCTCCCGATCCTCATCGTCGACGATCCCCGCGGCGTGCTCGGCGCGCTGAGCGCCTGGGTGTACGGCACGGGCGCGGAGGATCCGCTCCCCCTCCTGTTCGCGACCACCGGAACGAACGGCAAGACGAGCGTCTCCCACCTCCTCGAGGGCATCCTCGACCAGATGGGCGTCGTCACCGGGCTCTCCTCCACCGCCGAACGGCACATCGCGGGTGAGGTCATCGTCTCGCGGCTCACCACCCCCGAGGCCTCCGAGATGCACGCCCTCCTCGCGCTCATGCGCGAGCGCGAGGTCGAGGCCGTCGCGGTCGAGGTCAGCGCCCAGGCCCTGTCCCGGCACCGCGTCGACGGCATCCGATTCGACGTCGCGGGGTTCACCAACCTCAGCCACGACCACCTCGACGACTACGCGGACATGGAGGAGTACTTCGAGGCGAAGCTGCCTCTCTTCCGCCCCGATCGTGCCGTGCGCGGCGTCGTCTGCCTCGACTCCTCCTCCGGCGCCCTGGTCGTCGAACGCTCCGAGATCCCCGTCGTCACCGTCGGGACACCCTCCATCGCGGCCGACGCCGACGCGGCGACGCAGGCCGACTGGGTGGTCGTCATCGACGACGAGCGGACGACCGGCACGACGTTCACGATGACGGGACCGGCCGGCACCCTCACCACGACGGTGCCGGTGATCGGTCCGCACATGGCGGCGAACGCGGCGCTCGCGATCGTCATGCTGCTCGAGGGCGGCTATGCGTGGGATCGCATCGTCGAAGCCCTGCAGCGTGACGGCGGCATCCACGCCTATCTGCCCGGCCGCACCCAGCTCGTCTCGGGCGCGCGAGGACCGGCGGTCTTCGTCGACTTCGGCCACTCGCCCGACGCCTTCGAGAAGACCCTGGCGGCCGTGCGACGGGTGACCCCCGGCAAGGTGCTCATGCTGTTCGGCGCCGACGGAGACCGGGACGCCAGCAAGCGCTTCGACATGGCCCGCACCGCGGTGGAGGGCAGCGACATCCTCGTCGTGACCGATCATCACCCGCGGTTCGAGGACCCGGCGTCGATCCGCGCGACCCTCGTCGAGGGCGCGCGTCGCGCCCGGCCTGACGCCGAGATCCACGAGTACTCCCCGCCGGAGGCCGCGATCGTGGCCGCCGTCGGACTCGTCGGCGACGGCGACGCGATCCTCTGGGCCGGCCCCGGGCACCAGGACTACCGCGACATCCGCGGGGTGCGGACGCCATACTCCGCCCGCGAGCTCTCCCGGCGTGCACTGAAGGCCGCCGGCTGGCCGGTGCCGGAGCCGCGCTGGCCCGTGCCGTACCCGGACGAGGACTGAGCCCGCGTCGCGTCAGGCGGCGGCGATGAGCTGATCGGCCTTCCGCCGCGCCCAGTCCTCCGCCGCTGCGAGCGACTCCACGGTCAGCGCATCCGGCGCGTCGTGCGCGTCCACGACGCGCTGGACGGTGTCGACGATGCCGAGGAACGGCAGGCGTCCCTCGTGGAACGCGTCCACGGCCTGCTCGTTGGCGGCGTTGTAGACCGCGGGGAACGTGCCTCCGACACGTCCGACCGCCTTCGCGAGCGCCACCGCGGGGAAGGCGGCGTCGTCGAGCGGCTCGAACGTCCACGACGTGGCGGTGGTCCAGTCCAACGGCCGACCGACCCCACCCACCCGGTGCGGCCAGTCCAGGCCCAGCGAGATCGGCAGCCGCATGTCCGGCGGAGAGGCCTGGGCGATGGTGGATCCGTCGATGAACTCCACCATGGAGTGCACGACCGACTGCGGGTGCACGACGACGTCGATGTCGTCGTAGGGCACGTCGAACAGCAGGTGCGCCTCGATGACCTCGAGGCCCTTGTTGACCAGCGTGGCGGAGTTCGTGGTGACCGTGCGTCCCATGTTCCACGTCGGGTGCGCGAGCGCATCCTGCGGCGTGACGGCGGTGAGCTCGTCGCGCGACTTCCCGCGGAAGGGCCCGCCTGAGGCCGTGACCACCAGCCGACGGATCTCGTCGTGTGTGCCGGAGCGCAGGGCCTGCGCGAGAGCGGAGTGCTCGGAGTCCACCGGCACGATCTGGCCGGGGGCTGCTGCGGCCAGCACGAGATCGCCGCCGACGATCAGCGACTCCTTGTTCGCCAGGGCGAGCGTCCGCCCCTCCTCCAGCGCAGCCAGCGTCGAGCCCAGACCGATCGAGCCGGTGATGGCGTTCAGCACCACATCGGCTTCGACGTCGCGGACCAGCTGCTCCGCCTCCGCCGCGCCGAGAGCGGTGTGCTCCACCTGGAACTGCGCCGCCTGTTCGGACACCATCGCGGCGTTCGACCCCGCGGCGAGACCGACGAGCTCGAAGCGTCGAGGGTTGGCGCGGATCACATCCAGCGCCTGGGTGCCGATGGAACCGGTGGAGCCGAGGATGATGACGCGACGCATGACGCCAGCCTAGGACACGTGTCTGCGCCGTCCGAGACGGCGGCTACTGCTGCGGCTGGACCGGAGTCGTCGCGAGGATGTCGACGACGAACACGAGGCTCTCGTCCTGCAGCTCGTGGCCCTCGCTCGCGCCGTAGCCGTCGGACGGCGGCATGACGACGAGAACCTGCGAACCGACCTTCTGCCCCTCGAGCGCCTTCTGGAAGCCGGCGACGACCCCCGTGGTCTGGAACTGCGCCGGGGCGGCGTCACGGCTCCAGCTGGAGTCGAACTCCTCGCCGTCGGACCACTTCACGCCGAGGTACTGCACGACCACGAGGTCGCCGGACGCGACCGTCGCACCGTCGCCCTGCTTGAGGACGGAGACCTTCGTCTCGGCCGGCGCGTCGCCGTCCGGGATCGTGACGGTCGGCTTGCCGTCGTCGTCGAGCTCGACCTCGGGCATGCCGGCGGTCGGCTCGACCGGCTCACCCGTCGCGACCTCGGGGAGTCGGTCGACGGCCTCCGCGTAGACGACGATGTTGCTCTGGCCCTCACCGAGCGCGCTGCCGGGGATCGCGAGGACGACGCGGGATCCGACCGGCTCGCACTCCAGCGCGGCGACGAACAGCGACGACTGGTTCGGGTCGAGGAGCACGGGGAGCGTGCCGTCCTCGCCACGCGCCGAGGAGTCGACCACGTCGCCGCTGGCGGCATCGACGATCTGGTACTGGACGGAGACGAGGTCGTTCGCCGCGAGGTCGTCCCCGTCGCCCTCGGACACGACGGTCCGCTCGACGTTCGCGAACTCCGCATCGGCGGGAACCGTGATCTTGGCGTCGAGGCCTTCGCCGTCGACCTCGATGGCGTCCGAGGTGTCGCCGGCCTTCGCGTTCACGAGGCACTGGCTCGACCCGGAGGCGTCCGGAGAGGAGGTGCTCTGCGGATCGCCGTTCCCGGAGCAGCCCGCCAGCAGCAGGGTCGCCGCAGCGACGGTGGACAGGACGAGCAGCGGACGGGTGCGCACAGGAAGACCT
The DNA here is from genome assembly GCF_001866135.1 of Microbacterium sp. LCT-H2. GTDB lineage: Bacteria > Actinomycetota > Actinomycetes > Actinomycetales > Microbacteriaceae > Microbacterium. Next base: position 388,842 of record NZ_MODW01000002.1, on the reverse strand, counting down.
CACGATCGCGGGCGGGAGCTTCCATCCTGCCTCATCGCCCTTTGCTCGCGCTGGGAAGCGGCGGCGCGAGTCTTCATTCCCACGTCGGCATGGATCCGGGAGTAGCCTGCTCTGATGAGCTCTGAGCAGTCCGTGGACCCCGAAACCCCCTCAGAGGACTCCCCGAAGCCCCGGCACGCCGGCTTCACCTACGCCCTGGGCCGCAGCCTCATTGCCCCGCTCGCCCGGCTCGTCTACCGGCCGCACATCGAAGGACGCGAACACGTCCCCACCACCGGCCCGGTGATCTTCGCCAGCAACCACCTGTCGTTCATCGACTCCATCGCCATCCCCGTGGCAGCCCCGCGTCCCGTGCATTTCCTCGCCAAGTCGAGCTACTTCGAGGGCACCGGCCTGAAGGGCTGGGCCTCCAAGACGTTCTTCGAGTCGATCGGTGCGATCCCGGTCCGCCGCGGCGCCGGCCAGGCGGCTCTCGACGCCCTCGACCTGCAGCGTCAGCTCCTCGACGAGGGCCTCGCCGTCGCGCTGTACCCCGAGGGCACCCGCTCCACCGACGGCCGGCTGTACAAGGGCCGCACGGGCGTGGCGTTCCTCGCCCTGCAGACGGGAGCCCCCGTGGTCCCCGTGGGACTCATCGGCACCGACAAGGTCATGCCGGTAGGAGCCACGATGCCCACGCTCTCCGAGCGGATCACCGTGCGCTTCGGGGAGCCCCTGGATCTGTCCCCGCACGGACCGGCCACGAGCGGCCGCGCACGCCGACTCGCGACCGACGAGATCATGGCCGCGATCCACGCCCTCTCCGGACAGGAGCTCGCGGGCACCTACAACGAGGCGCCCGCACAGAACACGATCGAGAAGATCAAGCAGGCGCTCCCGCACGAGCGCCGCTGAACGGTTCGCTCAGCCGGCGGCCGTCACCGTCGCCTCGTGCCGGACGGGGAAGTTGACCGAGTTGGCGATGAAGCACCACTCGTTCGCCTGGGCGTGCGCCCGCTCGGCCGCCTCGATCATCGACGCCTCGGCGACGACGACCTCCGGCCGCAGCAGCACCTCGGCGAAGGACCCGCCGCCTGCGCCGTTCTCGCGCATCACGCCGCTCGCGGTGTCGCGGTAGGACACGACCACGACGCCGGCCGTCACGCACGCATGCAGATAGGACAGCAGGTGGCACTCGGAGAGGGAAGCCAGCAGGAGGTCCTCCGGGTTCCAGCGCGACGGATCGCCACGGAAGGGCTTATCGGACGACGCGAGCAGTTCCGGCTTCCCCTCGACCTCGATCGTGACATCACGGCGGTAGTCGCGATAGCCGCTCGTGCCGGTTCCGGTGTTGCCCGTCCAGGTGGAGGTGAGGGCGTACCGGTGCTCGCCGAGGGGCCGCGGAGTCGTCTGCTCTGGCATGATCCCAGTCTGTCAGGCGGCGCCGACACCCGGGCTCCGTCCTCGACGGAGGCGAGCCGCACCCGCCGGTAGAGTTGTCGGGTGCTGGAGACTCTCACCGTTCAGGATTCCGTCGAACTCGCCGTCGTGGAGCGGAGCGGCTTCATCGAGTCGCGTCACGCCGGGGCGGCCGTGGTGCTCTCCCCCGAGGGCGAGGTGGTCGCGCGGCACGGCAACACGGAGGCGCTGATCCTCCCGCGTTCCAGCCTCAAGCCGGTGCAGGCGGTCGCCTGTCTCACGGCGGGCGCCGTGCTCGAGGGCGAGCAGTTGGCTCTGTCCACAGCCAGCCATTCCGGAACCGACCGGCACGCCGAGGTCGTGCGCGAGATGCTCACCGCCGGCGGCCTCAACGAGGACGACCTCGCGTGTCCCCCGGCGTGGCCGAGCGACTCCGCGACCCGCGACGAGATGGTGCGCGAGCACGGCCAGGAGGCGCGCGTCCGGATGAACTGCTCCGGCAAGCACGCCGCCATGCTCCGCGCCTGCATCGCGACCGGTTGGCCGACCGACGGCTATCTCGACCCCGCGCACCCGCTCCAGGCCCACATCCGCGACGTCGTCGAGCGGCTGACCGGCGAGAAGATGGCCCACACCGCGATCGACGGCTGCGGCGCCCCGGTGTACGCCCTCACCCTCACGGGCCTGGCCCGCGCGATCCATCGCATCGGAACCGCTTCCGAGCGCTCCCCCTTCGCCCTGCACCGCGTGGCCGGATCGCTGGTGAAGGCGGTTCGCGAGAACCCCTGGACCATCGACGGCCCCGGGCGCCCCGACACCATCGCGATCGAACGCCTCGGCGTCTTCGCCAAGGGCGGCGCGGAGGGCGTCATGGTGATGGTGGCTCCGAACGGGACGACGGTCGCGCTCAAGATGCTGGACGGCGGCGCTCGCGCGTCGACCATCGTCGCCGCGACTCTGCTGGCTCGCGCGGGCGGGCTCCGTGACGCTGAGGTGGCTGCCTTGAGTGATGCCCTGCCGCTCACGGTGCACGGAGGCGGAGCGAGCGTCGGCACCATCCGTCCGGGCGCAGGGATCTGACCAGACCGCCTCGAACGCTGCCGCGGCCGACGGAGGGGTCACCGACGCCCCAGCGCCGGAAGGACAACCCGTCGTGGCGGGCGGTCCCCGATCACGGACCAGGCGCGCCCGGCGTCCGGCCGCGCGTAGGGCGGCAGAGCTCGGACGCCGACGAGCTGACGGAGCTCGCTCGGCCGCTCGGCGCGGATGAGCACTTCCCCGCGCGAGCGCACCTGCTGCCATAAGGCCACGTGACGCTGCCAGGTCTCCGCATCCGCCACCAGCACGAGTGGCTTCCCTGTCCCGCATACCTCCGGACCCACCCCACGCACGTCCCACTCCGGGTGTGCCGTCTTCAGCGCAGCGACGACGGCCGGCGCGCCGGGGGTGACCAACGCTGCCATCTCCGTCTGCGGCACCCACGCGGCGGTGCTTCGCCCCGGCACTCCGCTGCGGCGGAGCGCGCCGGAGGCCTCCACCCAGGCGAACTGCATCTCCCGGTCGCCGAGCATGGCCCGCCCCGCCGGACGGTCGCGCCGGAAGTGCGCCACCTCACCGCCCGCCGCGATATGCTCCACGCGTGTCGGCATCCGCAGGAGTGCGCGCCGCGGAAGCGCCTCCAGCACCCGTGCCAGCGGCCCCGTCATCCGGCCGGCCGTGAGCACCCAGGTGGTGCCGGTCGCTGAGCGCACCAGCTGCTCCCAACGCTGGACGAACTCGTGGCCGACCTCGAGCGGGAGGACCGCGTGGAGCTGGTCGAGATCGTCGGCGAGTAGGAGGTCGGGTGGTGCCACCTCGCCCTCGGCCCACGCGGCGAGCAGGTCCACCGCCGCCTCGGGGTCGTCGGGGAACCATGTGCTGTCCGGATGCTGCGCCGCGATCACCCGCAAGACCGTCGTCCTTCCCGTTCCCGGGGCGCCCAGGACGACCAGGCCACGTTCACGGCCAGGGCGCAGGAGTTCGAGCGGCTGCTTCTGGTGCTCGGGGTCGTCGGCACGCCCGAGCACGACTCGGGAGTCGGCGCCGGACAGCCCCGCGGCCCCTGCGTGCTCGATCAGCGTGGGGAGCGGCAGGCGTGCCGGGAGAGCAGGCTGCCAGGGCGGTGGGCATGCCTGCGCTCCGGCCCATCGCTTCCCGATGCCTCGGATGACGTCGTCGTCGGTGAGGGCGATGCGCACCGCCAGCGGCGCGTCGTCCTGCGGACGTCGTAGCAGCGCGCGACCTCGGCCGTCCGGTCCGCCGGGAAGCTCGGCCGCGCCGGAGGTGCCGAGCATGGCCCTGCTGTCGGCGGCTTCGGCGACGCGCAGACTCAACCGCAGCGGACAGTTCGTGGCGAGGGCATCGCGGATGACCCCGGCGGCACGCTGGGTGCCGAGGACCAGGTGCATCCCCAGGGCTCTGCCCCGCGCCGCGACGTCGGTGAACACCGCGGCCAGCTCCGCATGCTCCTGCAGCAGCGCGGCGAACTCGTCGACGACGATCAGGAGCCGCGGAAGATCGGTCTCCTGCACGTCGCGCGCCCGCGCCGCAGCGAGCGCGCTCTCGCGGCGACGCATCTCCGCGGCCAGGCTCGCGACGCCACGCCGTGCCTCCGTCTCGTCGAGGTCCGTGAGAACGCCGACGACCTGCGGCAGGTCCCGCAGGCGCTCGAAGGCGGTTCCCCCTTTGAAATCCGCAAGGAGGAAGTTCACCCGGTCCGGGCCGTACCCGGCGCAGATAGCCGCGACCCAGGTGACGAGGAGTTCACTCTTCCCCGTGCCCGTCATCCCCGTGACGATCGCGTGCGGACCGTCGTCGACGATGTCGGCGGTCATCGGCTCACCGTGTGCTCCGCGACCGAGGGCGACGAGGAGACCCGTGCCCATCGGCGGTTGCGGCAGCTCTCGCAGCACCACCACTGACGCCTCCGCCCGAGCCGCGTCCGCCTGCCCGCCGCACAGCTCCGCGACCGCCTCCGCCTGCGCGGACGACAGGAACTCGACGTCGAGCTCGACGACGCCGTCCGGAGTGCGCAGCACCGCCGCACCGGGTTCCTCGATGTCGAGCACGGTCGTGATCCCCTCCGGCACGTCGCTGCCGGCCGGCAGGACCCAGATCACCGCGTCAGCACTCGGCTCCGACGATGCCTCGGCAGCGAGAGCGAGGCGGAACCCACCGCGTCGCGCCCGCTGCACGTGCGGAAACGCCGCCGCGGCCGGCTCGCCCACGTCGGGGCCGACGACGAGAGAGAGCACACTGGGCGAGAAGCGCAGGCAGAGCTGGACGACGAAGCCGCGTGCCGCGGCCTGTACGAGAGGAATGGGCCCGCGAAGACACACCCCTCGTCCGAGGGGGACGACCTGAGGCACGTCATCCAGCACGCCGCATCGACGGCGGAAGTCGTCGGCGCGTTCGTCGTCTCCGCCCTCGCAGCGCACGGTGCTGACCCGGGACCCGCGTCCCACGACGAGCGAGGTGTCTTCGCCCGGCGGCCGCGCATCGCGCAGCGGGCGATCCCGCACACAGGAGGCGGCGTCCGGATGGCGTCGTTCCTCCTGCGCCCGCTCGCGTGCGTGGCGACGGTGCAGTTCCGCCTCGAGCTCGCTCCAAGCGGCGCTCACCCGGTCGGCATCGAGCCGTCGCTCCCGCCGTCGGCCGCGGGCCGAGTCGACGAGAGAGGCTCCCAGCATCAGCGGCCCCAGCGCTGCGAACCACAGTGCATGCACGGCGCCGGTCGTGCCCCAGAGAGCCAGGCCCACGCCCACCGGGACGATGGCGGCGACGAGGGGGAGCGCGCGGCGCCGGGCGGGCGGTATCGCGGACGGGAGGAGCAGAGGCGAGGAGTCCATGACTCCAGTGGAGCTCATCCTCCGGGCGGCTACGGCCCTTCCACAGGGTGCGGAGCGCTACTCCCCCGACTCCGCTGATGGGGAGGAGGAGTCGTCGGGGTCGTCGACCTGCAGGACGATCACCGTGACGTTGTCACGGCCGCCGTTGTCGAGTGCCGCGGCGAGCATCGCATCGACGCTCTCGGCCGGGTCGGCGTGGGCCCGGAGGAAGTGCTGGATGCCATAGTCCGTGAGCTCTTTCGTGAGACCGTCGGAGCAGATGACGAACCGGTCTCCCGGGCGCACGTCGATGGTGATGTAGTCCGGCGCCGTGAGCTCACTCGCGCCCACTGCACGGGTGATCACATTGCTGTAGGGGTGTCCCTCGGCCTCTTCCGGGCTGAGCTTGCCGGCGGCGATGAGCTCCTGCACGACGGAGTGATCGGTCGTGACCTGCAGGAGCCGATCGTCGCGCAGGAGATAGACGCGGGAATCGCCGATGTTCAGCGCCACCCAGTGAGGTTCGCCGTCGTGCTCTTCCAGGTACACACCGGTGAGCGTGGTGCCCGTGCCCTCATCGGTGGTGTCGGGGTGCCCGGCGATGTCGTCCACGGCGAGAGCGAGCGCCTTCTCGATCGAGGACGGAGAGACCTCGTCGGCGTCCACCACCGCGCGCAGTCGGGTGACCGTGCTCTGGCTGGCGATCTCGCCACCGGCGTGGCCGCCCATGCCGTCCGCGACGATGAACAGCGGGTACTCGGCGAGCAGAGCATCCTGATTGGTCTCTCGGCGCCGCCCCTGGTCGGTCACCCCGGCCCAGGACAGCAGCAACGGACGATGCGCAACCGTGACGGTGTGCGTCTTGGTCTCAGCCACGAACTGCCTCCGATGGACCTGCGGCGAATGGGGCGGGCGCAGGATACTCACACATCGTAATGGAACTCGCTCTCCTGGTCCGCACCGGGGTCGCGGTGATCGGGGCGCGGAGCGAAGGGCGGAGCGTGAACGACCCTCCGGTGCGACGAGTTCATGCCTCCACGTTAGCGGCATGCCGGGACGCGCCGGGACCACGGACGCGAAGAACCCCCGGTCCGGAGACCGGGGGTTCTTCTTCTGTCGTCACGCAGGCGGCTGCGTGGGGTCGTTCGGCGTGGTCGGCGGAGCCGGAGGAGCCGCGGGCGGAGCCGCGGGCGGAGCCGGAGGCGTCGTGGGCGGAGCTGCGGGAGGTGCCGGAGGAGTGGTCGGCGGCACCGGAGGGACCGGCGCGCCCGTCGCCGGGGCGGCGGGAGCAGCCGGCGGCGCATAGCCGGGCGCAGCGGGCGGCGTGAACGCCTGTGTGGGCGGTGCATACCCCTGCGGCGGAGTGCCGTACCCCTGCGGAGCGCCGTAGCCCTGCTGCGGCGCGACCGCTGCCGGCTGGACGGGAACCCCGTCCCAGACCGTGCGGTCGCCGAGGAAAGCGTTGCCCGCCCAGGAAGCCGGCTGGATGTTGGGGTTCCAGCGCGACTTGTCGAAGGCGTTGATGCCGAGCCACACGATGGAGAGGAAGACGTAGAGGACCACCCAGACGGCGTCCTTCTGGAGCTTGAGGCCCACGCGCCACGCCGCGATGACCGAGAGCACCCCGAGGGCGAGCGAGAAGAGGAAGCCGATGCCGATCCAGCTCAGCAGGGCGGCACCCGCGATGCCGTAGAGGACGAGCCACGGGCTCAGATCGCCGAGCTTGAAGAAGATCATGGAGTTGTAGACCGGCACCCAGGCGCGCCAGTTCCCCTGCACCCCGGCCTTCTGGAAGATCTTCATGTAGAAGAGCGACACCAGGACGTATCCGGCGACCGCGATCAGCAGGATGACGAAGAAGTAGGCGAAGAGCAGGCCGAGATAGCCCGCTCCGTAGTCGTCGTAACCCATGAGGCTCACATTCTCTGGTCAGGGGAGACGGCTTTCGTCCCCCACCACGAGACTCCCCGCCTCGCATTGGACATGGTAGCGGTGCACCCAGGGGGCGGCAACGACCGCCGGAGGCGATTCGCCGGGCTCGAGTGACCGTCAGTCGGCGACGACCAGCTCGACCTCGCCGCCCACCGCACCGTTCCGGAGCACGAAGTCATGCGCCTGGGCCCACCGCTGCAGGGCGCGGAGCGAGCCCAGCCGCGGACGATCCTCCGCCAGCGCGCGCACGAGCAGCCCCTTGCTCTTCTTGTTGAAGTGGTTCAGGGCTCTCCCTTGCGCCGTGACGACCCGCACATACGCCGACGACACCGCGTCAGGCACGGGACCGAGCGCCGCGTACGCCTCGCTGCGCAGATCGAGGACGAACGCGGGGGCGTCGGCCGCGATCGCCGCCGTCGTCGGCTCGGCCCAGTGACGGCGGAGCGGCGCCATCCCGGGCACCGCCGTGCCGGCCGCGAGGCGATACGTCGGAATCGCGTCCAGAGCGGCGACGGGGCCGAACGGGGCGCTGTGGATCCACACATGGGCATCCAGCCAACGGCGGGAGGCAGCCGACAGCGACGCCGCATCGAGGGCGTCGAACAGCACCCCGGTGTAGCGGTCCACCGCGGGCATCGTGGCCGAGGTCCGCAGGGCCCGGTTGTGCGCGACGTCTCCCCGCTGCCGCTCGCTGAGCTTGAGCACCCGCCGGGCGGCGTCCTCGTCGTCCGCGAGAGCGACGAGGGCATCGATCACGGCATCCCGTTGCGGAGCGAGATCGGGAAGCGCGAGCACCGACACGTCCAGGGGGCCGCCGTCACCGCCCTCGCGCTTGGTCTCGGACGGCGGGAGCAGGATCTTCATGGGACCTCGGGGAAAAGAGACGCGTCCGCCTCGGCACCCGGGCGGGTGTCGAGGCGGACGCGATGTACAGGACTGTCAGGAGATGAGTGCCGCGTTGCCGGCCACGATCGTCAGGACGTCGCCCTCCATCGAGAGGAATCCGTCCTGCGCGTTCGCCAGCACCTTGGCGCCATCCGTCTGGGTGATCCGGACCTGGCCCTCGGCGAGGATGGCCAGCACCGGCTCGTGACCGGACATGAAGCCGATCTCGCCCTCGACGGTCTTGGCGACCACGAGGCTCGCCTCTCCCGTCCAGACCTCCGCGTCGGCGGAGACGAGGCTGACGTGCAGCGCCATGGTCAGGCGTTCTCCTTCTGGATCTGCGCCCAGCGCTCCTCCACGTCGGAGATGCCACCGACGTTGAAGAAGGCCTGCTCGGCGACGTGGTCGAAGTCACCGCGGGTGATCGCATCGAACGACTCGATGGTCTCCTTCAGCGGCACGGTCGAACCCTCGACGCCCGTGAACTTCTTCGCCATGTAGGTGTTCTGCGAAAGGAACTGCTGGATGCGGCGTGCACGCGACACGACGATCTTGTCTTCCTCGGAGAGCTCGTCGACACCGAGGATGGCGATGATCTCCTGCAGCTCCTTGTTCTTCTGGAGGATCTGCTTGACCGTGGTGGCCACGCGGTAGTGGTCCTCGCCCAAGTAGCGGGGATCCATGATGCGCGACGTCGAGGTCAGCGGGTCGATGGCCGGGTACAGACCCTTCGACGCGATCTCACGCGAGAGCTCGGTCGTCGCGTCGAGGTGCGCGAAGGTGGTGGCCGGAGCCGGGTCGGTGTAGTCATCGGCCGGCACGTAGATCGCCTGCAGCGAGGTGATCGAGTGACCACGCGTCGAGGTGATGCGCTCCTGGAGGAGGCCCATCTCGTCGGCGAGGTTCGGCTGGTAGCCCACGGCGGAAGGCATGCGGCCCAGCAGCGTGGAGACCTCGGAACCGGCCTGCGTGAAGCGGAAGATGTTGTCGATGAAGAGCAGCACGTCCTGCTTCTGCACGTCACGGAAGTACTCCGCCATCGTCAGAGCCGACAGGGCGACGCGAAGACGCGTCCCCGGCGGCTCGTCCATCTGACCGAAGACGAGGGCGGTCTTGTCGAAGACGCCCGCCTCCTCCATCTCGTGGATGAGGTCGTTGCCCTCACGGGTGCGCTCACCGACACCGGCGAACACCGACACACCACCGTGGTCCTGCGCGACGCGCTGGATCATCTCCTGGATGAGGACGGTCTTGCCGACACCGGCACCACCGAAGAGACCGATCTTTCCACCCTGCACGTACGGGGTGAGGAGGTCGATCGACTTGATGCCCGTCTCGAACATCGTGGTCTTCGACTCGAGCTGGTCGAAGTTCGGGGCCTTGCGGTGGATGGGCCAGCGCTCCGTGACCTCGATGGTCTCACCGGGCTCGCCGTTGAGGACCTCGCCGATCACGTTGAAGACCTTGCCCTTGGTGATGTCACCGACGGGGACCGAGATGGCCTCACCGGTGTCACGCACCTCCTGACCGCGGACGATGCCGTCGGTCGGCTTCAGGGCGATGGCGCGGACCAGGTCGTCGCCGAGGTGCTGCGCGACCTCGAGCGTGATCTCGGTGGACTCCTCGCCGATCGTGATCGTCGTCTTCAGCGCGTTGTAGATGTCGGGGATCGAGTCGTGCGGGAACTCGATGTCGACAACCGGACCGTTGACGCGGGCGACGCGCCCGACGACCGCGGTCGCCGGCTGCTCAGCCGTGGCGGTGGTGGTCATTTCTTCGTCTCTTTCCTGAGGGTCTGTCAGCTCGATGCGAGAGCGTCGGCGCCACCGACGATCTCGGCGATCTGCTGGGTGATCTCGGCCTGACGCGCGTTGTTGCGCAGGCGGGTGTAGTCGGTGATGAGCTTGTCGGCGTTGTCGCTGGCCGACTTCATCGCCTTCTGCGTCGCGGCCTGCTTGGCGGCGGACGACTGCAGGAGGGCGTTGAAGACGCGGCTCTGGATGTACACCGGCAGGATCGCGTCGAGCACCGTCTCGGCGTCGGGCTCGAACTCGTACAGCGGGTAGACGGTGCTGCCCGCCTCCGAGTCGTCGGCCTCCGCGATCTCCAGCGGCAGCAGGCGCACGGACTCCGGCGACTGCGTCATCATGCTGACGAAGCGGTTGTACACGAGATGGATCTCGTCGACGCCGCCGTCCTCTCCCCCACGGTTGAAGGCCTCGAGAAGCGTCTGCGAGATCTCCTCTGCCGTGTGGAACGAGGGGGTGTCGGTGTCGCCGGTCCACTCTGCAGCGGCCTCGATACGACGGAACTGGAAGTACCCGACGGCCTTGCGGCCCACGAGGTAGAACACCGGCTCCTTGCCCTGCTCGCGCAGGAGCTCCGCCACCTCGAGACCCTCACGGAGGATCTGCGAGTTGAAGGCTCCGGCGAGACCGCGGTCCGACGAGAAGATCACGACCGCGGAACGGCGGATCGTCTCGGGCTCGCGGGTGAGCGGGTGGTCGACGTTCGAGTGCGTCGCGACGGCGGACACGGCCCTCGTCACGGCTCGCGCGAAGGGGGTGGACGCCTTGACGCGTGCCATCGCCTTCTGGATGCGCGAAGCCGCGATGAGTTCCATCGCCTTCGTGATCTTCTTGGTCGTCTGAGCAGAAGAGATCTTCTGCTTGTAGACCCTGAGTTGAGCGCCCATGAATCAGTACCTCACGCGATTACGCGCGACGACCCTTGACGATCTTCTCCTGGTTGACGTCCTCGGCCTCGGCCGCAGCGTGCTCCTCGTGACCAGGGGCGCCGATGGCGTGGCCCTTGCCGCCCTGGAACTCCAGGAGGAAGTTGTCGGTCTGCTTGTCGAGCTCGGCGACGGTCGCGTCGTCCAGCACGTTCGTCTCCCGCAGCGTGTCGAGCACCTTGGTGTTGCGACGCAGGTAGTCGAGCAGCTCGCGCTCGAAGCGCAGCACGTCCTCGACCTCGATCGAGTCGAGCTTGCCGTTGGTGCCGGCCCAGATCGAGACGACCTGCTCCTCCACCGGGTACGGCGAGTACTGCGGCTGCTTGAGCAGCTCGGTCAGACGGGCACCGCGCGAGAGCTGACGGCGCGACGCGGCGTCGAGGTCCGACGCGAACATCGCGAACGCCTCGAGCGAGCGGTACTGCGCCAGCTCCAGCTTCAACGTTCCGGAGACCTTCTTGATCGACTTCACCTGGGCGTCACCGCCGACACGCGACACCGAGATGCCCACGTCGACCGCAGGACGCTGGTTGGCGTTGAAGAGGTCGGACTGCAGGAAGATCTGGCCGTCGGTGATCGAGATCACGTTGGTCGGGATGTATGCCGAGACGTCGTTCGCCTTGGTCTCGATGATGGGGAGACCCGTCATCGAGCCGGCGCCGAGCTCGTCGGACAGCTTCGCGCACCGCTCGAGCAGACGCGAGTGCAGGTAGAAGACGTCACCCGGGTAGGCCTCGCGGCCCGGCGGGCGGCGGAGCAGCAGCGAGACGGCACGGTAGGCCTCGGCCTGCTTCGACAGGTCGTCGAAGATGATCAGGACGTGCTTGCCGCCGTACATCCAGTGCTGGCCGATCGCCGATCCGGTGTACGGAGCGAGGTACTTGAAGCCGGCGGGGTCGGACGCCGGAGCCGCCACGATGGTGGTGTACTCCAGAGCGCCGGCCTCCTCGAGCGCGCCCTTCACCGAAGCGATGGTCGAGCCCTTCTGACCGATGGCGACGTAGATGCAGCGGACCTGCTTGTTGACGTCGCCGGACTCCCAGTTGGCCTTCTGGTTGATGATCGTGTCGATCGCGATGGCCGTCTTGCCGGTCTGGCGGTCGCCGATGATGAGCTGGCGCTGGCCGCGACCGACCGGGATCATCGCGTCGATGGCCTTGATGCCGGTCTGCATGGGCTCGTGGACCGACTTGCGCTGCATGACGCCGGGGGCCTGGAGCTCGAGCTCGCGGACACCCTCGGTCGCGATCGCGCCGAGGCCGTCGATCGGGTTGCCGAGCGGGTCGACCACGCGGCCGAGGTAGCCGTCACCGACCGGGACGGAGAGGACCTCACCCGTGCGGGTGACTTCCTGACCGGCCTCGATGCCGGTGAAGTCGCCGAGGACGACGACGCCGATCTCGTGCTCGTCGAGGTTCAGCGCGAGACCCTTGGTGCCGTCGGCGAAGGTCACGAGCTCGTTCGCCATGACGCCGGGAAGTCCCTCGACGTGAGCGATGCCGTCGGCGGCGTCGATGACGGTGCCGACCTCGGTCGCCGCGGCCCCGGTGGGCTCGTACGCGGCGGCGAAATCCTTCAGCGCGTCACGGATGACGTCGGGGCTGATCGATAGTTCTGCCATTGTCTTCCCTTTGTATCTGGGTGCGCGGTTCCCCGCGCGAAGTCGTGTTAGCCCGCGAGCTTCTGGCGAAGGTCGGCGAGTCGTGCGGAGATGCTGCCGTCGATGACGTCATCGGCGATCTGCACACGCAGGCCTCCGACGACGCTGGGGTCGATGACGACGTTGAGGGACACCTGGCCGCCGTATCGCTGCGAGAGCGTCTGGCCGAGTCGCGTGCGCTGGGCGTCGCTGAGCTCGGTCGCCGTGTGCACCGTGGCCACGAGGCGGCCGCGCTGGCTCGAGACGATGCGCATCGCCCGGCTCAGCAGCTGCCGCACCCGACGCTCGCGCGGCTGACGCACGAGGGACGTGACGATGAGGGCCGTCGGAGCGCTGGCAGAGGCATCGCCGAGGAGGCGCTCGACCAGGGCGGCCTTCGCGTCCTCTCCCCCGAGCCGGCTGCCGAGAGCGAGCTCGAGCTCCGGGTTCGCCGCGATCACCCGCGAGAAGCCGAAGAGCTCTCCCTCGATGTCCGCGCCGGGCTCGGCGACGGTCGCCGCCCGGATCGCGAGCTCCTCGAGACCGTCGATCAGCTCCGACGCGTTCGACCAGCGTTCGGCGACCGCGGTGCGCAGGACGTCCTGCGCAGCGGAGCCGTACTGCCCGAACACCGCGGACACGACGTTCTGCCGGGCCGAGGTCGGAGCCGAGGGGTCAGCCAGCGCGCCGCTCAGCTGAGACGATTCGCCCACGGCCCGCGCGGCCGCGAACAGCTCGCGCGCGGTCTCGAGGGTGACGTCCTTCGCTGCGGCAAGCGTCTGAGTGGATGCCGCGAGTGCCTGAGCGGTCGCGCTGCCCATTACTGAGCCGCCTTCTCGGATGCTTCGAGATCGGCGAGGAAGCGGTCGACCACGGCGGCCGCGCGAGCGTCGTCGGAGAGCGTCTCGCCGACCACGCCGCCGGCGAGGTCGAGAGCGAGCGAGCCGACCTCGCTGCGCAGGGAGACGAGAGCCGTCTGGCGCTCGGCCTCGATCTGCGTGTGCGCGGTGGCGGTCAGACGCGCGGCCTCACTGGCTGCGGTCTCCTTCGCCTCGGCGATGATCTTCTTGCCGTCCTCACGGGCGGCCTCACGGATCTCACCGGCCTCGGTGCGTGCCTCGGCGAGCTGCCGGGTGTACTCCTCGAGAGCCGCTTCCGCCTGCTTCTGCGCCTCATCGGCCTTGGCGATGTTGCCCTCGATGGCGGCGGACCGCTCGTCGAGCATCTTCGTGAGACGGGGAAGGGCGACCTTCCACACGACGGCGAGGATGATGAGGAACCAGAAGCCCGACCAGATGATGTCGTACCACGCGGGGATCAGCGGGTTGTTCGCCGCCTCACCCTCTGCCGCGAGGTTCGTGACAAGAGCGTTCAGCATCCTGTCTCCTTCAGAAGTCGGTGGGGATTACGGGAAGGGGATGAATCCGACGGCGATGCCGACGAACGCAAGCGCCTCGGTGAAGGCGATACCGATCCACATGAGGACCTGCAGGCGACCGGCCAGCTCGGGCTGACGGGCGACGCCCTCGATGGTCTTGCCGACCACGATGCCCACACCGATGGCCGGGCCGATGGCCGCGAGGCCGTAGCCGACCGCCGCGAGGTGGCCGTTGATTTCAGCGAGAACCGTAGTTGCGTCCACGGGTTTTTCCTTTCGTTGGGTGGGTGGGCTGTTGCCCGCCCGCTCAGTGCTCTTCTGCGACCGCGAGCTGGATGTAGACCGCGGTGAGGACGGTGAAGACGTAGGCCTGCAGGACGGCGACCAGGATCTCGAAGAGAGTGAAGGCGCCGCCGAAGGCGAGGGTTCCGATACCGAGGGCAGCCCAGCCGCCGCCCGCGGTGAAGAAGAAGAACTGGGTCGCTGCGAAGCAGAGGACCAGGATCATGTGGCCGACGACGAGGTTCATCAGCAATCGCAGGGTGAGGGTCACCGGGCGGATGATGAACGTCGAGATGAGCTCGATCGGCGTGACGATGAAGTAGACCGGCCACGGCACGCCCGACGGGAAGAGCGCGTTCTTGAAGAAGTTCTTCGGGCTCTTCTTGATGCCGGCATAGATGAACGTGACGTAGCTGACCACGGCGAGCGTGAGCGGAACCGCGATGATCGCCGTTCCCGGCATGTTCAGGAACGGGATGATGCCCGTGATGTTCATGAACAGCACCATGAAGAAGATCGTGGTGAGGATCGGCAGGAAGCGATCGCCGTCCTTGCGGCCCAGCAGGTCGTGAGCGATGCCGCCGCGGACGAAGCCGAGGCCCATCTCGACGAGGCTCTGGAACCGGCCGGGCACGACCTTCATGCGGCGGGTGCCGAGCCAGAGGATCAGGACGACGGCGATCACCGAGAGCAACTGGATCAGGTGGATCCGGTTGACCGGGATGGGTCCGACGTGGAAGAGGATCTCCGGGAAGAACTCATCGATCGAAGGGCCGTGGAACTCGCCATCCGAGGACGCGAGTCGGGGGGTCAGGGTCGCAGCAAGATTAAACAGCGCGGGCTCCAGCTTCGGGGCACCGGTCAGAACCGGGGCGACGATGGTCGGTGTGCTACACAGCGCAAGCGCTCGCGGGCGAGCGGCGGGCACTCCTCAACACTATCAGAATCCAAGGGTGCCCTAAGACCGCGGGGCGGTGTCCGCCGGGCCGTCCGAGGGATCGTTCGCCGCCCCCGGCGCGCGGTCCTCGGGCACCTCGGTGGGCAGTGTGGTGTCGCTGACGTTCGGCAGCCGCATCTGGGTGAGGACGACGACATCGATGATGAGGGACATCAGCACCCCGGCGACGATCGACAGGAAGAACACCATCGGCTCGATCCACGGCTGTCCGGCGAGCATGATCATCACGACGACGAAGACCCCGAGCTTCAGAAGCCAGCCACCCAGCACGATCGCGAAGAACAGCTGCACGTAGAGCGGGTCACCGTACCAGCGGTTGGCGATCAGGATGCTCAGCCCGGTGATGCCGAGGAACAGGGCGGCCAGGAGCACGCCGAGGAGGCCGCTCACGAGCCCCTCCCGCTGCGCGACCACGAAGCCGATCCCGCCGGCGACGAGAGCCAGCACGACGGTGGCCACCGCCGACCAGACGAGCGTGCGACGCAGGATCGGGGTGCTGGAAACGGGGCTGGGACTCATCGGGGCTCCAGAGGGATCGGGTCGGGCGCAGCGCCCGCGGCGGTCTTGCGTCGGCGGGTGGGGCTCAGGGTGATGACGAGGCACGCGGCGATGCCGACGACCCCGAAGGCGACGCCGGGAAGGTACTGGCCAGGCCAGTCCTCCCGGGCGCCGACGTACATCAGGAGGACGGCGAGGGAGATGACGGCCGTCCAGGCGTAGAAGATGAGGACCGCGTCGCGGTCGCGGTGCCCGAGGTCGAGCATCCGGTGGTGCAGGTGCTTCCGGTCCGGGGAGAACGGCGAGCGGCCGGCGCTCATCCGACGCAGCACGGCGAGCCCGAAGTCGAGCAGCGGGAGGAGCACGACGAGCAGCGGGAGCAGGATGGGCAGGAAGGCGCCGATGAGCTGCGAGCGCCCGAGGCGCTCCGGGTCCAGGGCGGACGGATCCATCTGCCCGGTGATCGCGATGGCCGAGGTCGCCATGAGCAGACCGATCACGAGTGCCCCCGAGTCGCCCATGAACAGCTTCGCCGGACTCCAGTTCAACGGCAGGAAGCCGAGGCACGCGCCGATGAGGACCGCCGCGAGGAAGGTGGAGAGGTTGAAGTAGCTCGACGCACCGGAGTCGCGCGTGAAGATGTACGAATAGGCGAAGAAGACCCCGTTGGAGATCAGGCAGACACCGGCGACGAGGCCGTCCAGCCCGTCGATGAAGTTCACGGCGTTCATGACGATCACGATCGCGAACATCGTGATCGTGATGCTCAGCCAGCTCGACACCACGATGAGGTCGCCGAACGGCAGGGAGAGGATCTGCAGACCGCCGCCGACCGTGATGATGCCCGCGGCGAGGAACTGCGCGCCGAGCTTGATCATCCAGTCGATGTCCCAGAGATCGTCCATCACCCCGATCACGGCGATGAGGAGTGCGGCGGCGAGGATGGACCACATGGTCTGCGGGGGCGTCCAGATGCTCTGGAAGAAGGGGTTGGCCGCCGATACCGCGAAGGCGGCGACGATGCCGAGGAAGATCGCGACGCCGCCGAGGCGGGGCGTCGGCGTGGTGTGCACATCCCGCTCGCGGATGCCGGGATACAGCTTGAAGCGCAGGCTCAACCGCCACACCGCCCACGTCAGCACGAAGGTGATCGCGGCGGTGACGATGATCGTGAAGAGGTACTGCTTCACGAATCCCCGTCCTGCGGCTCCGGCTCCAGCAGATCGCCCAGTACCTCGCGCAGCTGCTCCCTGGTCACGACGCCGTCCCGCAGGATCCGGACGACGCCCTCCTCGGCATCGGGGCCGCGGCGCACGAGAGAGGTCGCGTCGACGATCGTGGAGGCGACGCCGTTCCTGCTCATGCCGTCGTCCAGGTACACCGCGACGCTGTCGCCCAGCATCTTCTCCGCGTCGAGCACGGAGATCGCCGCCGCCTTGCCGGTGAGGTTGGCGCTGGACACCGCGAGCGGCCCGGTCTCGGCCAGCAGTTCGAGAACCACGCGCCCCTCGGGCATGCGGACGGCGACCGTGCCCTGGGTCTCCCCGAGATCCCACACCAGAGAGGGCTGCGCAGGAAGGACGATCGTGAGTCCGCCCGGCCAGAACGCGTCGACCAGGCGCTGGACCGGCTCCGGAACAGCCTCCGCGAGGGCCGTCAGTGTCTCCTTCGTGCCGACGAGCACAGGCGGCGGCTGATTGCGGCCGCGCCCCTTGGCATCCAGGAGGCGCTGCACCGCGGGCGGCGAGAAGGCGTCGGCGGCGACGCCGTAGACGGTGTCGGTGGGGATGACGATGAGGTCGCCGCGGCCGATCGCCTGACGCGCGTTGCGCATCCCAGCGAGCAGCTGCGCCTCGTCGCTGCAGTCGAAGATGGGGGACATGACGGTTCGATTCTACGCGGGGCGGGTTCGGGACGAGCTCGACGTCTGCTGATCAGGGACGCACGGCGGTGGTGGTGCGATCGCGCAGCGTCAGGTCGCGATGGGTGGCCGCGGCCCGCCAGCCGTCCGCCGCGAGCAGCTCGCGGATCGGAGCGCCCTGCAGCTCTCCGTGCTCGATCACAAGGGTTCCGCCGGATCGCAGCAGGCGGAGAGCTCTGGTGCTGAGCACCCGGACGACGTCGAGGCCGTCCTCTCCGCCGTAGAGCGCCAGTGCCGGGTCGAACAGGCGCACCTCCGGGTCGCGGGGGATCGCCTGCGCCGGCACGTACGGCGGGTTGGAGATGACGACGCTCGCGGTGCCGTCGAGCTCGGGGAACGCGTCTGCGAGATCGGACAGCACGAGGGTGAGGTTCTCGACGCCCTCGACGTTGCGTCGCGCCCAGGCGTGCGCCTCCGGAGAGAGCTCAGCGGCGTACACCCGGGCGTGCGGCACCTCCGTGGCCATCGCGAGCGCGATCGCGCCACTGCCCGTGCCGAGGTCGACCCCGATCGGCGACGGCTCCCCCGAGCCCAGGAGAGCGTCGATCGCGTACTGCACCACCGTCTCCGTCTCGGGACGCGGGACGAAGACGCCGGGGCCGACGGCGAGCTCCAGGTGCCGGAACGGCGCGGTGCCGGTGAGATGCTGCAGGGGCTCGCGGCCCGCTCGCCGGGCGACGAGGGCGTCCAGCACGGTCGCATCCTCCTCGTCGAGTCGGTCACCGCGGATCACCGCTGCCTGCACCTCTCCCCGACGCTGTCCACGGACGTGCCCGGCGAGCAGCTCCGCGTCAACGAGGGGGTCGGGCACGCCGGCGTCTGCGAGACGCTGCGCGGCGGCGCGCACGGCCGCGGCGAGAGAGAGGTCGGGCATGGCTCCAGCGTAGAGTGCGCAGCCGTCACAATACCCCGCGCCCCATCACGCTCGCCTAGGCTGGAGCGGCAGCGCACCCGCACAGGAAGGCTCCCCCATGTCCGGCATCCACCCCGACATCACCACCGCTTTCGGGAACACCCCGCTCGTCCGCCTCAACCGCGTGACCGAGGGTCTCGGCGCCACCGTGCTCGCGAAGCTCGAGTACTACAACCCGGCGTCGAGCGTGAAGGACCGCATCGGCATCGCCATGATCAACGCAGCCGAGGCCGCCGGCGAGCTCTCCCCTGGCGGCACCATCGTGGAGTCGACGAGCGGCAACACCGGCATCGCCCTCGCCATGGTCGGCGCCGCGCGCGGCTACCGCGTCATCCTCACCATGCCCGCCTCGATGTCGAAGGAGCGCCGTGTGCTGCTCAAGGCGTTCGGCGCGGAGATCGTCCTCACCGACCCCACCAAGGGCATGAAGGGGGCCATCGAGGAGGTCAGGCGGATCGTCGACGAGACCCCCGGCGCCGTCTGGATCCGCCAGTTCGAGAACGCGGCGAACCCGCAGATCCACCGCGAGACTACGGCGCAGGAGATCCTCCGGGACACCGACGGCGCGGTCGACATCTTCATCGCCGGCGTCGGCACGGGCGGCACCGTCACCGGCACCGGACAGGCGCTGAAGGCGGCCAAGCCCGAGGTCCAGGTCATCGCCGTCGAGCCCAAGGACTCCCCCGTCCTGACCGAGGGACACCCCGGACCGCACAAGATCCAGGGCATCGGCCCGAACTTCGTGCCCGACATCCTCGACCGTGAGGTGCTCGACGAGATCATCACCGCGGAGTTCGAGGACTCGCTGCGCGTGGCCCGCGAGCTCGCGGCGAAGGAGGGACTGCTGGTCGGCATGTCCTCCGGTGCCGCCGTCTCGGCCGCGCTGACCGTCGCCGCACGCCCGGAGAACGTCGGCAAGACCATCGTCGTGATCATCCCGGACACCGGCGAGCGGTACCTCTCCACCGCCCTGTTCGAGGATCTGCGGGAGGACTGAGGTCGTCGATGGGCATGATCGGGCGAATGCGCGAGGACATCGCCGCCGCGCGCCTTCGCGATCCGGCCGCGCGCAGCGCGATCGAGGTGGCTCTGCTCTACCCCGGCCTGCATGCTGTCTGGGCGCACCGCGTCTCCCACGCGCTGTGGCGGCGACGCTTCCGCCTCCTCGCCCGCGCCGGGTCGCAGGTGTCCCGCTGGCTGACCGGCGTCGAGATCCACCCGGGAGCCCGGATCGGACGGCGCTTCTTCATCGACCACGGCATGGGCGTCGTGATCGGCGAGACCGCGGAGATCGGCGATGACGTGCTCATGTACCACGGTGTGACCCTCGGCGGTCGGACACGGGACGTGGGCAAGCGGCACCCCACCCTGCGCGACGGTGTCGCCGTGGGCGCGGGAGCGAAGATCCTCGGCCCCGTCACGGTCGGCGCCCGCTCGGTGGTGGGCGCCAACGCCGTGGTCACGAAGGACGCGCCCGCCGACAGCGTGCTCGTGGGGGTGCCGGCGAAGCCGCGCCAGCGGACCGCCGGCGAGGACACCAGAGCCCTGCTGACCGCCCCGGACTACTCCATCTGACGCGCCGCCCGGCGACCCGAGCGGTGCTCGCTGCGGCCCTCCATCCGACGACGCAGGAAGACGAGCGGAAGCAGCACGCTGCCGAGCGCCGTCACCAGCCAGACGATGACGGCGCCCAGCAGCCACCCGGTCAGGTCGACGATGCGCAGGCCCCCGATGGGCAGGAGCACGACGACCATGAGGGCGATGAGCGTGGAGAAGATCCCGATGCCGCCCATGAGCACGGGCGCGTAGCGATCGGCGAGCCTGCTCACCCACGGCGAGAGGACGCTCTGCAGCACGGCGAACACCACGATGCACACGACGAACCCCCACCACTGGTCCCACTGAATCTGGAAACCGTCGAGGAGCAGGTCCGCCGCCAGCAGACCGAGGCCGGCCGACACGAGATACATCAGGCCGCGGTACAGGAGTGTGATCACGGGGCGAGCCTAGCGCGGCACCGGGGCGGGGTCACTACGCGACGAAGAACGGGACGGCGCCCACCAGGATCCCGATCCCCAGCATCACGAGCGACACGATGACCGCGCGCCACAGCACCTTGCGATGGTGGTCTCCGAGGTTCACCCCGGCGAGGGAGACGAGCAGCAGGATCGCGGGCACGAGCGGGCTCTGCAGATGCACCGGCTGCCCGGTGATCGAGGCCCTGGCCATCTCGACCGGATCGATGCCGAAGCTCGCCGCGCTCTGGGCGAGCACCGGGAGGATCCCGAAGTAGAAGGCGTCGTTCGACATGAAGAACGTGAACGGGATGGACAGCACGCCCGTGATCGGAGCGAGGAAGGGTCCGAGCGCGGGCGGCAGCACGTTCGTGATCCAGGTCGCCATGGCGTCGACCATGCCGGTGCCGGAGAGGACCCCCACGAGGACGCCGGCCGCGATGACCATCGACACGACGCCGACGATGCTCGGGGCGTGCGCGACGATCTCGGCCGCCTGCTCCTTGATGCCGCGGAAGTTGACGACGAGGGCGATTCCCGCGCCGACCATGAACACGTAGGGCAGCGGCAGGATGTCGATCACCAGGAGCACCATGACGGCGACGGTCAGCAGCAGGTTGAACCAGATCAGCCGCGGGCGCAGGGTCGGCCGGGCGGGGTCCAGCATGGTGTCGGCCATCGCCGTGTCCGCGGGGTCGACGCTCCCGGCGGCGACCGGGGCGTGTCCGCCGGCGACGACGACGA
Source organism: Microbacterium sp. LCT-H2 (assembly GCF_001866135.1). Classification (GTDB taxonomy): domain Bacteria; phylum Actinomycetota; class Actinomycetes; order Actinomycetales; family Microbacteriaceae; genus Microbacterium. The sequence continues at coordinate 367,679 of NZ_MODW01000002.1, read as the reverse complement.
GGTTGCCGGTGCGCAGCGAGGCACGAGCGCCCGGCTTGAGCTCGGCGCCGCGGAAGATCCGGGGCACCGAGGAGAGGACGCCGCCGTCGGCTCCGGTGAGCCGGCCGTCCGCGTCGATCCGTCCCAGGCGGCGCCGCTCCCCCAGGCCGAGGAGCCAGGCGAACCCGAGCGCCACGACGATGCCTGCGCCCAGAGCGGGGAGCATCGGAACGAAGATCTCCGTCGGCTGCACACCGAGCGCGGTCGCGGCGCGCACGGTCGGGCCGCCCCACGGGACGATGTTGAGCGTGCCGTTCATGAGACCGGCGACGCAGGTGAGGACGACGGGGCTCATGCCGAGGCGCAGGTAGATGGGCAGCATCGCGGAGGTCGTGATGATGAACGTCGTCGAGCCGTCGCCGTCGAGGGAGACCGCGCCGGCGAGGATCGCCGTCCCGAGCACCACCTTCGCGGGGTCGTCGCCGAGCACCCGCGTGATCAGCCGGATGAGGGGGTCGAAGAGTCCGACGTCGATCATGATGCCGAAGAACATGATCGCGAACATCAGCAGCGCCGCCGTGGGCGCCATGGTGCCGATCGAGTCGAGGATCATGTCGCCGAGCCCGAGCCCCGCTCCCGCGAAGAGCCCGAAGGCGGTCGGCACCAGGATCAGGGCCACCATGGGGGTGAGGCGTTTGGTCATGATCAGCGTCATGAACACGAGGACCATCGTGAAGCCGAGGATGACGAGCACGCCCTCCGGCGGTACGAAGGCCACGTCGTAGGTGGGGGCTTCCTCCTCGGCAGCAGCGATCAGCGCGGTCGATGCGTGGAACATGCGTGACTCCTTCGTCGTCGCTCCGTCATCGCTGACGGATCCTGACGAGGCTAGGGAATCCGGGGACGCGGAGCGCGGTATGCCGCATTCCCGGGCCTTGTGCGCGTACCGTGACTTCTGCGCATATTGCGCGTCGAGGAGGTGTCGATGTCCCCGCGGAGACGGGTCCGGTTCGCGACCCGCGCGCTGCTGCTGCACCTCGCCGCCGTCGCCCTCGTCGTCGCGCTGTGCACGGGCGTGTACCTCGCCCTCGCCGTCCAGCAGCTGCGCGCCGAGGCGGAGTCGACCGCGCTCGGCATCGCGAGGACCCTGGCGGAGGACGCGCAGGTGCGGGCGGCGGTCGCCGCCATCTCCGCGTCGGACGACGAGCCGGATGCGGAGGCGCTGCGCGACGGGGAGCTGCAGCAGATCGCCGCCGCCGTCACGGCGCGCACCGGAGCCCTGTTCGTCGTCATCACCGACGACCAGGGCATCCGCCTCGCCCATCCCCTGCCGTCGCGGATCGGCGAGGTGGTGAGCACCCCCTTCGCCGAGGTGCTGGCGGGCCACGAGGTGGTCGACTGGCAGGCCGGCACGCTCGGCGAGTCCGCCCGCGCGAAGGTGCCGGTGCGCGACGACTCCGGCACACCGGTCGGCGAGATCAGCGTCGGGTTCGAGCGCGCGGGTGTGTTCGACGACCTGCCGCCCCTCCTCACCGCTCTCGCTCTCACCGCCGCCAGCGCGCTCACCCTCGCCCTCCTGACCTTCCTGCTCCTGCGCCGCCGCTGGGAACGGTTGACCATCGGCGTGCAGCCCGAGGAGCTGGTCGCCCTCGTGCAGAATCAGACGGCGGTGCTCGACGGCGTCGGCGACGGCGTGCTCGCCGTCGATCAGGACGGTGTCGTGCGCGTGAGCAATGCGGCGGCGGACCGGCTCCTCGGGCTCCACGATCCGGTCGGCCACACCGTGGACACGCTCCCGCTCCCCCCGATCGTGCGGGACACCGCCATCGGGGCTCGCGACCGTGCGGAGGCCGTCGTGGGCGACCGGATGCTGTACCTCGAATCGCGCGCGGTGCGACGCGACGGGCGCGCGCTCGGCGATGTGCTGATCGTGCGCGACCGCACCGACCTCATCGCCCTGACCGAGCGGCTGGAGGCCGTCCGGACGATGACCTCCGCGCTGCGTGTCCAGCGCCACGAGTTCGCGAACCGCCTTCATGTGGCCGCGGGCCTCCTCGACGCCGGTCGCGTCGACGACGCCAGGGCATTCCTCGGCGAGCTGGTGAGTCGCGGTCCGGTGGCGTTCCCCGTCACCGGACTCGACCTCGTGGGCGACCCGTTCCTGCACGCCTTCCTCGGAGCCAAGGGCGTCGAGGCCGCCGAACGGGGCGTCGCCCTGCGGATCGGGGACGAGACTCACCTGATCGGCACCGTCCGCCGGGCCGAGGACGTGGCGAGCGTGCTGGGCAATCTCGTCGACAACGCGGTCGTGGCCGCCGTCGCAGGCACGCGGGAGCCGCGGTGGGTGGACGTCTCCGTGCTGAGCGACGGTGACGCGCTCGTCGTCACCGTCGCCGACTCCGGCGACGGTCTGCGCGAGCCCGACCCACGGACGAGCGCCGTCGAGGACGGAAGCGAGGACGCCGTGCACGGGCACGGCATCGGTCTGCCGCTCGCGACGGAGATCGCCCGCCGGAGCGGAGGCGACCTCTGGATCATCGACCCCGGCAGTCCCGGCAACGGCGCGGTGTTCGCCGCCCGGCTCGGGGATGCCGTCGACCCCGCCCCGCGTGTCCCGAAGGAGGACCCATGACCGATCCGCTGCGCGCGCTCATCCTCGACGACGACTTCCGGGTGGCCGACCTGCACCGGACGGTCGTGGACGATCAGCCCGGATACGCCGTGACCGGGACCGCGCGGTCCTGCGCCGAGGCGCGCGACCTCGTGCGCTCGACACGCCCCGACCTCCTGCTCGCCGACGTCTACCTCCCCGACGGGGACGGCATCGGACTCGTCCGCGAGCTCGGGGTCGACGCGATCCTCATCTCCGCCGCGGACGACGCGCCCACCGTGCGCCGCGCACTGCGCGCCGGCGCCGTGGGCTACCTCGTGAAGCCCTTCGACCGACGCGCTCTCACGGGACTCCTCGACCGGTACACCCGCTACCGCAACCTGCTCGCGGGTGATCGGCCCGTCACGCAGGAAGACGTGGACCGCGCGCTGGCGATCCTGCACGGCGGCGGCGAGCCGGTCTCCCTGTCGCGCTCGGCCACCGAGCAGCGCGTGCTCGCGGCGCTCGGCGACGGCGAGGCCTCCGCCGCGGAGGTGGCCGAGCGGGTCGGCATCTCCCGGGCCACGGCGCAACGGCACCTCGCGGCTCTCGCCGCACGGACCATCGTCGAGGTGCGCTTGCGCTACGGGTCGACCGGGCGTCCCGAGCACCGGTACGCCGCGCGCACCTGACGCCGTCGCGGGAGCCGCTCAGCCCTCGGAGCCGACGGCAGCCAGACGGGCCTCTTCGTCGGCGGCGATGGCGCTCTCGATGATGGGGTCGAGCGCACCGTCCATGACCTGATCGAGGTTGTACGCCTTGAACCCGGTGCGGTGATCCGCGATCCGGTTCTCGGGGAAGTTGTAGGTGCGGATGCGCTCCGAGCGGTCCATGCCGCGGATCTGCGACTTGCGCGCGTCGGAGGCGGCCGCATCGAGCTCCTCCTGCTGCTTGGCCAGCAGCCGGGCACGCAGCACCCGCATCGCCGCCTCGCGGTTCTGCAGCTGCGACTTCTCGTTCTGCATGGACACGACGATGCCGGTGGGCACGTGCGTGATGCGGACAGCGGAGTCGGTGGTGTTCACCGACTGTCCACCGGGGCCGGACGAGCGGAACACGTCGATCTTCAGATCGTTCTGATCGATCTGGATCTCCTCGGGCTCGTCCACCTCGGGGAACACCAGCACGCCGGTCGTGGAGGTGTGGATGCGGCCCTGCGACTCCGTGGCGGGAACCCGCTGCACGCGGTGCACGCCGCCCTCGTACTTCAGATGCGCCCAGACGCCCTGCGCGGGGTCGGACGAGGAACCCTTGATGGCGACCTGCACGTCCTTGTAGCCGCCGAGGTCGGACTCGTTGCGCTCGAGCAGCTCGGTCTTCCACCCCTTCGACGCGGCGTACTGCACGTACATGCGCAGCAGATCCGCGGCGAACAGGGCCGACTCCGCGCCGCCCTCCCCCGCCTTGATCTCCATGATCACGTCGCGGGCGTCATCCGGATCCCGCGGGATGAGCAGGCGCCGCAGCCGCTCCTGCGCCGCCTGCACGCCCTCTTCGAGAGCGGGGATCTCCGCGGCGAACGCCTCGTCCTCGCGGGCCAGTTCCCGCGCTGCCTCCAGATCGTCGACGGCCCCCGTCCACGCCTCATGCGCCGCGACGATGCGCGACAGCTCGGCATACCGACGGTTGACGCGCTTGGCGCGTGCCGCGTCGGCGTGCACCGCCGGGTCGGAGAGCTCCTCCTGGACCCGGCGATGCTCGTCGATCAGAGTCTGGACGGACTCGAACACGTCGGACCTCAGCGGATGTTGTTGTCGTGCCCGTGGGCGCCCGAGGGCAGCGTCGGGATGGACTTCTGCATCTGCACGAGGAACTCCACGTTGGAGTGGGTCTCCTTGAGCTTGCCGAGCACGACCTCCAGGGCCTGCTGCGGGTCGAGCCCGGCGAGAGCGCGACGCAGCTTCCAGGTGATCTTGACCTCGTCGGCCGAGAGCAGCATCTCCTCGCGGCGCGTGCTGGACGCGTTCACGTCCACCGCCGGGAAGATGCGCTTGTCGGCGAGCTGACGGGAAAGGCGCAGCTCGCTGTTGCCGGTGCCCTTGAACTCCTCGAAGATGACCTCGTCCATCTTGGAGCCGGTCTCGACGAGCGCGGTGGCGAGGATCGTGAGGGATCCGCCGTTCTCGATGTTGCGGGCGGCACCGAAGAAGCGCTTCGGCGGGTAGAGCGCGGACGCGTCGACGCCGCCGGTGAGCACGCGGCCGGACGCCGGAGCGGCCAGGTTGTACGCACGACCGAGACGGGTGATCGAGTCGAGCAGCACGACCACGTCGCGGCCCAGCTCGACGAGACGCTTGGCCCGCTCGATCGCGAGCTCGGCGACCGTCGTGTGGTCTTCCGCGGGACGGTCGAAGGTCGAGGCGATGACCTCGCCCTTCACGGTGCGCTCCATGTCGGTGACCTCTTCGGGGCGCTCGTCGACGAGCACGACCATGAGGTGCACCTCGGGGTTGTTCTGCGCGATCGCGTTGGCGATCTGCTGCAGGACGATGGTCTTCCCGGCCTTCGGCGGCGCCACGATGAGGCCGCGCTGGCCCTTGCCGATCGGCGCGACGAGGTCGATGATCCGCTGCGTCAGCTTCTCCGGAGCCGTCTCCAGGCGCAGGCGCTCTTGCGGGTAGAGCGGGGTGAGCTTGCCGAACTCCACGCGGGTGGCCGCGTCGTCGACCGAGAGGCCGTTGATCGAGTCGACCTTGACGAGCGCGTTGTACTTCTGGCGGCCCTGCTGCTCGCCCTCGCGCGGCTGCTTGATCGACCCGACGACCGCGTCGCCCTTGCGGAGGTTGTACTTCTTGACCTGGCCGAGCGAGACGTAGACGTCGCTGGGGCCGGCCAGGTAGCCGGTGGTGCGCACGAAAGCGTAGTTGTCGAGCACGTCGAGGATACCGGCGATCGGGATGAGGACGTCGTCCTCGGTGATCTCCGTCTCGAACTCGTCGGCCTGGCCGCCGCTGCGACGCTTGTTGCGCTGACGGTTGCGGCCGTTGCCGTTACCCGACTGGTCGTCGTCGGCCGGCGCGTTCTGCGCCTGCTCCTGGCCGCCGCCCTGACCCCGGCCACGGTTGCGGTTGCGGTTGCGGTTGCGGCCTCGACCGCCCTGCTCCTCACCGCTGTCTCCCTCGCCGGACGCATCCTTCGCCGGAGCGTCCGCCTCGGCCTCGTTCTTCGCGGCGGCGCTGTCGTTCTTCGACTCGCTCTTCGCTGCGTCGTTCTTCGCCGCGTCGTTCTTGGCGCGGCCGCCCTGAGCGGTGCCCGCCTCGGCGGTCTCCGTCGCGCTTTCGGCGGGTGCTGCCTCGGCCTTCTCGGTCTTCGCCTCCGGAGCCTCGTCGTCCGCCTTCTTCGTGCGACGGCCGCGGGCGGACTTGGGGGCCTCGGCCGGCGCCTCGACGGTCTCGGCAGCGGGGGCCGCTTCGGCCGGTGCGGCTTCAGCGGGGGCCTCGGCGTCGGCCTTCTTCGCCCGCGTGCGGCGCGGAGCCTTCGCCTTCGGGGCCGCCTCCGCAGCCTCGGCGGAGGCGGCGGCAGCCGCAGGGGCCTCGGCCGAACCGGACTCCTCCGCGGCCTTGGCCGCCTTGGCCGCAGCCGTGGCGGTATTCGCCCGACGCGGTGCGCGCTTCTTGGCCGGAGCGGATTCGGTCGCCTGCTCGGCGACGGGGGCATCGGCGGTCGGAGCCGCCTGATCGTTCTGGGTCTCGGAGAGGTTCTCCACGAGTACTCCCTTATAGGTCATGGGAAATGAGCGTGAACGCGCACAACGGGTGCTGCGCACGATCGCACGGGCTGACGCTCGGCGTCAGCCAGCCTCGGCACTTGGGCCTCAGGGGTTCGCGTGCGGGTCTTGCAAGAGATGCAATGGGGCCAGATTCACGAATGCTACGTGGAGCCCTCCGCTCGATCCCCCACTGTACCACCACGGACGTCGACGGCGAGCAGGAGCGCCTCCCACGGGGTGTCGGTCACCCGATTGGCCACATCGACGGCGTCCAGACGACTGCCAGGCCCGTCGGCGAGCACGAGCACGCTGGGTCCGGCGCCGGAGACGACGGCCGCGAATCCCGCGGCGCGCAGCGCCTGCACGAGGCGCTGCGTCTCGGGCATGGCGCCGGCGCGGTAATCCTGATGCAGCCGGTCCGCGGTCGCGTCGAGCAACAGTTCCGGGCTCTGCATCAGCGCCGCGATGAGCAGCGCCGACCGGGACACGTTGAACACCGCGTCGGCCGTGGAGACGTGCGGCGGCTGCAGGGAACGGGCCTGCGAGGTGGACATCGTGTAGGCCGGGACGAGGACGAGCGGCGACACGCCGCGGTGCACGAGGAGCTTCTTGTGCTGCGGGCCCCGCTCCCCCATCCACGCGATCGTGAGTCCGCCGAACAGTGCGGGCGCCACGTTGTCCGGATGGCCCTCCAGCTCGGTCGCGAGGCGCAGCAGATCGGTGTCGGAGATGTCGACGTCGCCGGCCAGCAGCCCCTTCGCCGCGAGCACGCCGGCGGCGACGGCCGCACCAGAGGAGCCGAGACCGCGGCCGTGCGGGACGGCGTTCTCGGCCACGATGCGCAGGCCGGGCATCGCGCGGCCTGCGTCGGCGAACACGTAGGCGATCGTGCGGACGATGAGATTGGACGCATCCCGCGGGATCTCCTCGGCGCCGGAACCGGAGACCTCGATCTCGAGCTGCCCCTCGGGCAGCGCCGTCACCTCGAGGCGGTCGTAGATGCTGAGCGCCAGGCCGAGCGTGTCGAAGCCGGGGCCCAGGTTGGCGCTCGTCGCCGGCACCGTCACCTCGACCGTGCGTCCCACGCGCGCACCGTGCTCCTCGGGGGCGGGAGCCGTGGCCGTCACCGTGGTCACTCGCCTTCCACCCGGAGGACGGACACGACGCGGGCGACGACGTCGCTGCCCGCCAGCACGTCCACCGTGTCACTGAGGGCCTGCTCCGTCGCGCGATGCGTGCCGATGATGAGGCGCGCGGTCGGCTCGTCCTCCCCCTCGACGGTCTGCACGACGGTCGCGACGGACACGCCGCCGTCGCTGAGGATCCCGGCGACGGTGGCCAGCACGCCCGGGGCGTCGGAGACCTCGAGGGTGATCTGGTACCGGGTCGTGACATGGCCGATGGGCACGACGGGGAGGTTCGCCCGCGTGGACTCGCCCACCCCGACGCCGCCGGCGATGTGCCGACGAGCGGCCGAGACCACGTCGCCGAGCACGGCGGACGCCGTCTGGATCCCACCCGCGCCCGCGCCGTAGAACATGAGGGAGCCCGCCGCCTCGGCCTCGACGAAGACGGCGTTGTTGGCGCCGTGCACGGAGGCGAGCGGGTGGGCGACCGGCACGAGGGCCGGGTAGACCCGCACCGAGATGGACTCGGCGCCGTCGGCCTCGATGCGCTCGCACACGGCGAGCAGCTTGATCACGAAGCCCGCCGCGCGGGCCTCCTCGATCATGGATGCCGTGATCGCGGTGATGCCCTCGCGGTGCACCGCCTCCAGCGGCACCGCGGTGTGGAAGGCGAGGCTGGCGAGGATCGCGGCCTTCTGCGCGGCGTCGTAGCCTTCGACGTCCGCGGTGGGGTCGGCCTCCGCGTATCCGAGGCGCTGCGCGTCCGCCAGCACGTCGGCGAAGTCGGCGCCCTCCGTGTCCATCCGGTCGAGGATGTAGTTCGTCGTTCCGTTGACGATGCCCATGATCCGCACGACGCGGTCGCCGGCGAGGGAATCGCGCAGCGGACGGATGATCGGGATGGCGCCCGCGGCCGCCGCTTCGTAGTACACCGAGGCGCCGACGCGATCCGCCGCCTCGAACAGCTCCGGCCCGTGGGTGGCCAGCAGTGCCTTGTTGGCCGTGACCACGTCGGCTCCGGAGCCGATCGCCTGGAGGATGTTCGTGCGCGCGGGCTCGATGCCGCCGATGAGCTCGATCACGATGTCGGCGCCGAGGATGAGCGACTCGGCGTCGGTCGTGAAGAGCTCCTTCGGGAGGTCGACGTCGCGGGGCGCGTCGAGGTTGCGCACCGCGATGCCCGCCAGGTCCAGCGCAGCACCCGCACGGTCGGCCAGCTCGTCGCCGTGGCGGAGCAGGAGGGCCGCCACCTGGGAGCCGACGGCTCCGGCGCCCAGCAGCGCCACGCGAAGTCGTCTGTAGTCAGTCATGGATGCTCCTTCGATGGTGGGTCATCGTGCTCCCTCGGGGGCGTGCGCCCCGTCGATGCCCGCGTCGCGGGCCAGCAGGTCGTGGACGGTCTCGCCGCGGACGATCACCCGCGAGCGCCCCTCGCGCACCGCGACGATGGGCGGCCGCGGGACGTGGTTGTAGTTGCTCGAGAGCGAGGCGCAGTAGGCGCCGGTCGCCGGGACGGCCAGGAGATCGCCCGGCGTGACGTCTCCGGGAAGGTACTCGTGGTCGACGACGATGTCGCCGGACTCGCAATGCTTGCCGACGACCCGGCTCAGCTGAGGCTCGTCGGTCCCCGTCCGCGAGGCGAGGCGGGCCGAGTAGCTGGCGCCGTAGAGGGCTGTGCGGGCGTTGTCGCTCATCCCGCCGTCGACGCTGACATACCGCCGCGTGGCCCCGGAGGCGACAGTGACGTCCTTCGTCGTCCCTACCTCGTAGAGCGTCACGCCCGCCGTGCCCACGATTGCGCGCCCGGGCTCGAACGAGAGCGCAGGCACCGCGATGCCCCGCGCCGCGCAGCCCTCGGCCACTGCCGCCACGATGCCGTCGGCGAGCTCGTCGATCGGCGTGGGGTCGTCGACGCGGGTGTAGGCGATGCCGAAGCCGCCGCCGAGGTTCAGCTGCGGCACCGGGCCACCTTCGAGGAGGGCGGCGTGCAGTTCGAGCACGCGCGACGCGGATTCGCGGAAGCCGGCCACGCCGAAGATCTGCGAGCCGATGTGGCAGTGCAGGCCCGCGAACTCCAGCCCCGGGATCTCGCGGATCCGCGCCACCGCGGCCTCGGCCTCGGCGAGCGGGAAGCCGAACTTCTGGTCCTCGTGGGCCGTGGCGAGGAAGTCGTGGGTCTCGGCGTGGACGCCGCTGATGACCCGGACCATCACGCGCTGCACGGTGTCCGTGCGCGCCGTGATGGCGGCGAGGCGCTCGATCTCGATCGCACTGTCGACGACGATCGTGCCGACACCGAGAGCGACCGCGCGCTCCAGCTCGGCGACCGACTTGTTGTTGCCGTGGAAGCCCAGCGACGCCGGTGCGACCCCCGCGGCGAGGGCGACCTCGAGCTCGCCACCGGTGCACACGTCGATGCGGAGCCCCTCGTCGACGACCCAGCGGGCGACCGTCGTGCACAGGAAGGCCTTGCCGGCGTAGTACACCTGCGCGGTGGTGCCGTGCGTGGACGCGGCGCGGTCGAACGCGTCGCGGAAGGCCCGGGCGCGGCGACGCACCTCGTCCTCGTCGAGGACGAGGAGCGGCGTGCCGTAGGTACGGGCGAGCTCGGGCGCTGGCACTCCGGCGAGCACGAGGCCGCCGTCCTCGTCGCGCGTGGCCGACGATGGCCAGACACCCGGCGCGAGATCGTTCGGATCCTCGGGGACGACAAGCCAGTCCGGAGCGAGCGTGGCGGCAGAGTCGAGCACGGAACACCAATCGTGGGACGGATCTCGGGCGGAGGCGCACATCGAGTTGCCCCGATTCTAGGGCACCCTCTGTCGGGCCCTGGTCATGGTGACACGCCGCGTCAACCCCCTGGGGAGCGGTACCGTCCGGCTCGTAGGGTGGGCACGTGGCAGACACCGACAACCGAGACTCCGAGAACCGCTCCGCAGCCCCGGCCCGCCCGGGACTCGTCGCCCGCGTCACGGGCCCGGTGATCGCCTGGGCCCTGGCTCGGCGACCGGTGAGGGCGGTGCTGCTGTACTCCGAACGCCGCGGTCCGATGCTCGCCGACAGCGTGACCTACCGCGCCCTGTTCAGCGTGTTCGCGGGCGTGCTCCTCGGCTTCTCCCTCGCGGCCCTCTGGCTCTCCGGGAACCCGGAGGCGTGGCGCGCGATCATCGACGCCGTGCAGTCCGCGGTCCCCGGGCTCATCGGCGAGGGCGGCGTCATCAATACCAACGACCTCCGGACCCCGGCGTCGTTCTCGATCGCCGGCATCGTCTCCCTCGTCGCGCTGATCGGTGCCGCGCTCGGCGCCATCGGCTCGCTCCGCACGGCCATCCGGACCATCGCCGGCACGATCCAGGCGGACATCCTGTGGATCTGGGTCATCGTCCGCAACCTCCTGCTCGCCGTCGGCATCGGGCTCGCGTTCGTACTCGCCGCCGGGATCACCTTCATCGGACAGCTCGGGGTGACCTGGATCGGCGATCTGCTCGGGGTGCCGTCGGATTCGCCACTGCTCGCCTGGACGGTCCGTCTCCTGTCCCTGCTCGTGGTCTTCATCCTCGACGCGGCCCTGATCGTCGGCGCCTTCCTCCTGCTCTCCGGCGTCCGGCCCGCCGCGCGTTCCCTGTGGAGCGGCGCCTTCCTCGGCGCCTTCGGCCTCATCGTGCTGCAGCAGCTCTCCGGGCTGTTCGTGGGCGGAGCGACGAGCAATCCCCTCCTCGCGTCGTTCGCCTCGCTCCTCGCGCTCCTGATCTGGCTCCAGCTGTCCACGCAGGTCATCCTCGTCGCGTGCGCCTACATCGTCACCGCCGAAGAGGAGCGCGGCGACCGCCTGCACGAGCGGTTCGGCGCGCGGACGTTCGTCCAGCGTCGGCTGCAGCGCGCCGAGGTCGACGTCAAGATCGCCACGGCAGAGCTGCGCGACGCCCAGCGCGCGGCGGCCGAGGAGAACGGCACGGCCGAGAAGGCGGCCAAGAAAGACTGACCATCCTCGTTGTGACCGCATTCGATATGGTGGTCACAACGAGAGGGGGCGCATGTCCGCACCACGACGGCACACCGTGACCGTTCCCGGCGCCGCGGTGTCGGTCCTGGAATGGCACCCCTCCGTGGAGACGCAACCGCCCGTGCTGCTGCTGCACGGCGGCGGGGCCGACAGTGCGGAGCTCTCCTGGGGAGAGGTCGGGCCGGCGCTGGCGGCGGCCGGACACCGCGTCGTCGCGCCGGACCACCCGGGCTTCGGACGCAGCCCCCGCCTCGATGCGCCGCTCACCCAGGAGCGCCTGGTGCAATACGTCGGCGACCTCGTCGACGCCCTCGGGCTGCACGCCTACGCCATCGGAGGTCTTTCGATGGGCGCGGGCATGACGCTGGGCCATCTGCTCGACCGCCCGGACGGAGCACACGCCGCCGCCCTCCTCGGCAGCTACGGACTGATGCCACGCCTGGCGGACGGCGCCCTCGGCACCCTCTCGCACCTGTCGACCTTCCTGCTCCTGCGTTCGGGCCTGCTCGGTGCGATGACACGCGTCTACGCACGCGACCGGAAGGCGATGACGCGAGGCCTCCAGGATCTCGTCCGCTCCCCCGACGCCCGTACCCCGGCTCTCGTCGATGCGGTGCTCGCCGAGGCAGCGACCGGCTCCGGTCTCACGACGTTCGGCGACTGGCAGCGGGATCAGGTGTGGCCGTTGCGACTGCGCACCGACTACCGTGATCGGCTCGCCGAGATCCGCGTCCCGGTCCTCCTCGTGCACGGCGACCGCGACTCCGGCGTCCCTCTCCGACGGATCGAGGCGGCCGCGGAGATCCTGCCCGACGGGCAGCTCCTCGTGGCCCCCGGCGCCGGGCACTGGGTGCAGCGGGACCGTCCCGACCTCGTGATCCCCGCCCTGTGCGAGTGGTTCGCCCGAGGCTCCGATGCCTAGGCCGCTCGTCCCGGACCGCCGGGCACGCATCCTCGACGCGGCGGAGCGGATGGTCCTCGCGGAGGGGTTCGACTCGATGAGCGTCGCGGCGATCGCCCGCGCGGCCGGCATCGGCAAAGGCGCCGTCTATCTGGAGTTCGCCGCGAAGCGCGACATCCTCGACGCCCTGCTCCAGCGCGGAACCGCGCGGATCGCCGACGCCGTCGCCCGCACCCCAGGACTGCAGCCCTCGCTCAGCGCCCTCTACCGCACCACGGCGACGGCGCTGCTCGACGACGAGCTCATGACGGCCGCGTTCCTCGACGACGCGGGAGTGCTCGGGGCCCACGTCGCCGCGCAACCGATGTCCCGGTACCGGACACGTCACGAGCAGGTCGTCGCCGGGATCCGTGGCCTCCAGCGTCAGGGCCGGATCGTGCCGGACGTGGAGCCCGAAGCCCTCGCCCTCGCGCTCTCCAGCGCCACCCTCGGACTGCTCTCCGCGGCCCGCACGCTGGGACCGCTCGACCGAGGAACGCTGAAGAGCGCCATCGACACGGTCGGCCGCATGGCCGCGAGCTTCGAGACGGAGTGACATGCATCACGAGACATCGGGTCCCCCAGGAGCCACGCCGCTCCTCCTGCTGCACGGCGGCGGCGTCGCCGGCTGGATGTGGGAACCGCTGCGCGCGCACCTCGATCCCGCGCGGCGGGTCATCGTCCCGGATCTTCCCGGTCACGGCCGCAGTGCGGCCGAGGACTACGCGTCGCACGAGGAGACGGTGGCGAGGCTCATCCCCCTGCTGGAACGGGAGACCGGACCGGCCACTGTCGTCGGCTTCTCCCTCGGCGCGCAGCTCGCCGTCCTGCTCGCGGCACGACGGCCGGACCTCGTCGCCGACGCCGTCGTCATCAGCGCCCAGGCGGAACCGCTGCGCGCCGTCCGACCGACCCTCGCGTTGCTGCGGCTCACGGCCGGGCTCGCCAGGAACGAGCGGTTCGCGCGTCTGCAGGCGCGCGAACTGTTCATCCCGGACGCACTGCTCCCCCGCTATCTGGAGACCTCCGCCGCCCTCTCACGCACGACCCTGCTGCGTGCCGTCGAGGAGAACCTGCGTTTCGCACCGCCGTCCGCGTGGAGTACGCACCCCGGCTCGGCACTCGTCCTCGTCGGAGGCGACGAGAAGCCGCTCATGCATCGTTCCGCCGCGCTGCTGAACCGTGTCCATCCCCACAGCACCCTCGAGGTCCTCCGTGGATGCGGACACGGCATCCCCCTGCAACAGCCGGTGGAGCTCGCCGCACGGCTGCAGGAGCGCCTGCCCGGTTGAAGCGGGGTCCGGTCAGCGGTCGCAGGATCCCTTCTCCTGGAGCGCCTCATCCGTGACGATCGCCCCGTCCACGTCGATGTCGATCACGGCCTGATCGTCGACGATCTCGACCCCCGTCAGCGTCAGACCGGCCGGGAGCTGGTCCGCGATGCACACCCGCCGCGGCTGCGTGATCCCGTCACCGAGGGAGCCGAGCGACGACCCGACGCTGTCGAGATCGATGTCCACGCCGCCGATGCTGGCCGCCACCGGGGTGAGTTCGAGGTCGCCCTCGACAGCCCCGGGAGTGAGGGTGACGGAGACCGGGACCGCGGCGCCGAGCACGTCGAACGAGCCCCCGAGCGTCGCGTTCGGTGCCGCGAACTCCACAGTGTCGACCGGGAGATCCGAGTCGGCGAGCAGAGCGGTGAACTGCTCCTGGTCGATGCGGATGGTGCCGTCGGCGCCGTCGAGGTCGCCGCCCCGCAGCGGAACGCCGGTCGCCGTGACGTCAGCCGCACCGGTGATGCCCTGCAGCGTGACGGCGTCCGTCGACAGCCGCAGGGTGTCGAGACGGTCAGCGAGGAGCTGTGGGAGGAGCATCCCCTCGGTCTCGACGTCCAGCTGCTGATCGGCCGGCAGATCGAGCTGCTCGATGACGATCGAACGCACGACGCCGGGCAGCACCGCCCGGGCGACGAGCTCCGCCGCCACCACGACGGCCGCGAGCACCACCACGACGATGAGCACGACCCACGGCCACCGTCGGCGACGGCTTCCGGCGCTGCCCCGACCGTCCGCCGGGTCCGGGACGACGAGCGTCGGGTGCTCGTCCGAGGGCTTCGGGTACGGCAGGGTCGGGTTGTCGTCGCTCATGCCGCTCCCTACATGCGCTCGGGCGCGGAGACGCCGAGCAGGTCGAGCCCGTTGCGGAAGACCTGGCCGGCGGCATCGTTCAGCCACAGGCGCGTGCGGTGCACGTCCTCCACCGGGGCATCGCTCAGAGGGATCACACGGCAGTTGTCGTACCAGCGGTGGTACAGCCCGGCGAGCTCCTCCAGGTAGCGCGCGACGCGATGCGGCTCGCGCACCTCGGCGGCGAACGCGACGATGCGCGGGAACTCCTGGAGTGCGCCCAGCAGGGCCGCCTCGGTCTCATGCGTGAGCGTCTCCGGGGCGAAGACCGAGCGGTCGATGCCGGAGTCGACGGCGTTGCGCGCGACGTTGTGGGTGCGGGCGTGTGCGTACTGCACGTAGAACACCGGGTTGTCGTTCGTGCGCTTCTGCAGCAGCTCCGGGTCGAGGTCGAGCGGCGAGTCGGCGGGCGAGCGCTCCAGCGAGTAGCGCAGCGCGTCCGTGCCGAGCCAGTCGAGCAGGTCGTCCATCTCGATGATGTTGCCGGCACGCTTGCTGAGGCGGGCGCCGTTGATCGAGACCATCTGGCCGATCAGCACCTGGATGTTCTTCGCGGGGTCGTCGCCGGCCGCCCCCGCGACCGCCTTGAGACGGTGCACGTAGCCGTGGTGGTCGGCGCCGAGCAGGTAGATCTTGTCGCGGAAGCCGCGGTCGCCCTTGTTCAGGTAGTAGGCGGCGTCGGCCGCGAAGTACGTGTACTCGCCGTTCGAGCGGCGGATCACGCGGTCCTTGTCGTCGCCGAAGTCGGTCGTGCGCACCCAGACGGCGCCGTCCTCGTCGAACACGTGGCCCTGCTCGCGCAGACGGTCGACGGCCTGGTCGATCAGGCTCGACCCCGAGGCGTCCTTCGCGTGCAGGGTGCGCTCGGAGAACCAGACGTCGAACGGCACGTTGAAGCGCTCCAGGGAGTTCTTGATCTCGGCGAGCTGGTACTCGTAGCCGAGCTCGCGGGCGACCGTGAGCTGCTCCTCCCCCGGGAGGTCGAGCAGGTCGGGACGGGCCTCGAGCACGCGGCCGGCCAGCGTCGCGATGTACTCCCCCGGGTAGCCGCCCTCCGGCGTGGGCTCCCCCTTCGCCGCAGCCAGCACGGACGCCGCGAAGCGGTCCATCTGCACGCCCGCGTCGTTGATGTAGTACTCGCGCACCGCACGGGCTCCGCTCGCGAGGAGCAGTCGGACGATCGCATCGCCGAGAGCCGCCCAGCGCGTGTGCGCGATGTGCAGCGGACCGGTGGGGTTGGCCGAGACGAACTCGACGTTCACGCTGACGCCCTCCTGCGAGGAGTTCGTCCCGTAGGCGGGGCCGGCGTCGACGATGACCTTCGCGAGCGCGCCGGCGGCCGCCGCGTCGAGGCGGATGTTGAGGAACCCGGGGCCCGCGACCTCGACGCTCGCGATACCGTCCACATCGGCCAGTCCGTCAGCGATCTGCTGCGCGAGCTCACGCGGGTTCGTGCCGAAGGGCTTGGCCAGGCGCATGGCGATGTTCGAGGCCCAGTCGCCGTGATCGCGGTTGCGCGGGCGCTCCAGCACGATGTCAGCGGCGGTGAGGTCGAACGGCTCGCCCGGACGTCGTTCCTCGGCGATGGGGGCGAGGACGGCGAGGAGGGCGTGGGCGAGCGTTTCAGGATTCATAGATCCCCCAGTTTACGGGGGCGCGCGGGCCCATTCCGTCGCCCCGTGTCCCGGGGAGTTTGCGATCCGCCGTCCGTGATCTACTCTCACACCATGAACGCCCCCGCCGCCCCTCGTCGACTGCGCATCGCGGGCATCGCCGCGGCCCTCCTCGTCGCCGTCGCCGCGGGCGTTCTCGGGGTCTGGCGGCCCTGGGTTCCGGCGCCGTCGTCCCTCCCCGCCGGTGCCGCCGCCGGAGACGAGTCCATCGCGGTGATCGCCCCCGCGCCGCTCGTGCTCCCCGACGAGCCGACCGTCCTCGTGTTCGGCGATTCCTGGACCTACGGCTCGGCCGCCTCCGACCCCACGCTCGGCTACGCGTACGTGCTCGCCGACCTCCTGCATGGCACGACCATCGTGGACGGCGTCCGGGGCAGCGGCTACCTCAAGCCCGGCATCGACGGCCCCACCTTCGGCGACCGCATCGCGGCACTGGACCCGAC
Organism: Microbacterium sp. LCT-H2; assembly: GCF_001866135.1. Taxonomy (GTDB): domain Bacteria; phylum Actinomycetota; class Actinomycetes; order Actinomycetales; family Microbacteriaceae; genus Microbacterium. Next base: position 350,969 of record NZ_MODW01000002.1, on the reverse strand, counting down.
TCTCGCTCCGGACCTCGTCATCATCCAGGGCTCCATCAACGACCGGGCGCAGGGCGCGGCCGGCTACCGCGAGGCCGTGACCGCCGCCTGGGACGCGCTGACGGCGCTGTACCCGGAGGCGGCCATCGTCGTGCTCGGTCCCGCGCCGCACGAGCTGCCGGTGGGCGCGCAGACGGCACGGATCGACCGGGATCTCGCGGCTCTCGCCTCGGCTCGCGGCTGGTGGTACATCTCCCCGATCGAGCGGGACTGGATCACCGACGACAACTATCTCGCCGTCATCGACGTGGAGGTCGGCCGCAAGCATCCGTCCACCGACGGCCACCGCTATCTCGCCGAAAAGCTCGCCGCGGCGCTCGACGAACTGCGCGCCGCGCCGGTCACGGAGGCCGGTGGGTCGGAGACCACCCCCGACGAGTGATATTGTCGATCGGTACGCCTCCGTAGCTCAGTGGATAGAGCGCCGGTTTCCGGTACCGTAGGTCGCAGGTTCGACTCCTGTCGGGGGCACGTACAGCGAGAACCCCCGCCCGATCCGGGCGGGGGTTCTCCGATTCAGACACGACGACGGCGGGTTGCGAGCGCGAGCGTCAGTCCCAGGGCCACCGCCGTCAGGGCGCCCGCGATCGTGGGCGCCAGCCGCGAGCCGTCGAGCCCGGTCGCCGGGAGCGGCCCCGTGTCGGCGGGCGGTTCCGCACCTGACCCCGGCTCGGTCGGGGCAGGCGTCGGGTCCGACGAACACGTCACCACATTCGTGATGACGAAGGCGTTGGCACCGGACTCGAGGGTCACGGCGGCCGGTACCGTCTCGGCGATCGTCACCCCGGTGGTCGACCTCACCGAGCTGGACACGAGGGAGCACTCCTCGGGTTCCAGCGTCGTCACCTCCGAGATCGTCACGGCGTCGCCCGCGCGATACCCGTCGCGAACCGCGCCGAATGGCTGCGGGGTGGTGCCGGCGCTCCCCGGTCCCGTGAGACCGAGTGCCGCCGTGATTCCGGCCGGCTGCGCGCCGTCCGGATAGCGGCCTCCGTCGACGACCCATTCCTTGTCGACGACGACCGACGTCGGTACAGGGGAACGGTTGTACATCGTGCAGCTGACGGCAGCGGCCGCCGGCACGTCCACCGTGAATCCTGTGGCGCCGGACGACGTGACCGGGACTCGTTCGCCCGTCCGCAGATCGACACAGCGTGCGTTCTGCCCTCCCTGCGTCACGAGCGTGTGACCATCCTGCTGCCGCTCCGCCACCGTGACCCTGGAGGCACTGGCTCCGGCGGGCGGCGTGAGTTCGAACGACACCGTACCCGTGCCATCCGCGACGGTGGTCGCGGATGCCGGGGCGATGACCGTGCCCGCCGTCGCGGGCTGGGCGTCGAACGTCCACCCGGCCCCGGCGGGGACGGCGCCTGTGACGTCCTCCTCGGTCGTGTTGCCGGGCACGATCTGCTTCACCACCGACAGGGAGCCTGCGCACCCGGCCAAGGCGAGTTGCCCCAGCTGTTCTGCGGCGCCCGCGTAGTCGGGGGTCTGGAAGAAGTCGGCCTCGGCGAGGTTGTCCCCGTCGAAAGCGACCGGCCCCGAGATCGCGGCGAGATTGAGGGCGCTGACCCCCTGCACTCCGGCGCCGACCCCGAAGGAGACGATCCGCGAGCCCTCGGCCTTGAGCGCGTTCGCCGAGAACACCGCAGCCTCGACGTCGGTGAAGTGGGTGTTCGAGCCATCCCCGTGCGTGGCTCCCCAGCGGTCGGGATTGCCGTCGGTGAGCACGACGACGACGTCGTAGCGGGGAGACGCCGCGGCGACCTCTTGCAACGCGCGGTCCCAGTTCGTCCCCGAGCCGAGGCTCCACCCGGCGTACTGCGCCGTGAACGCGTCCGCCCCTGCTTGCGTGGACAGCGAGACCAACTCCGGACGGTTCTCGCTGGGTTCCCCGGTGGCGGACTCGATGCTCGGGGACTGACGGGAGAAGCTGAACACCGACCCGCGAGACGGCGTCCCGACGAGCGCGTTCGCGAAGGCATCGGCGGCCTGTTTGAGCTGCGGGAGCGCCGACCCCACCGAGGCGGAGAGGTCCATCACGATGGCGATGTCGGACCCGCACTTCGCGTCGAGAGCGGGGTTCACCCGGGACTGCTGCCAGACGCCGTTCGACCGCGTCGGCAGCGAGTTCGAGGAGGAGATCATGAATTCGCGCGTAGAACGGTAGGTCTGGCCGGCTTCCACGGCCGGCGTCGGGAAACGGTACGCCGAGGCCGTCGAACTCGATCCGCTCGCCGGGCCCGTGCGCAGGGCGTCGTTGGCATACCATCCGGCCGGCACCCCGACCGTTCCCACCCAGTAGGTGCGGCCGAGCTGGGCGCCGCTGAGGACGAAGCTGCAGTCGCCATCGGCATCCGACGTGCAGAGAGCCTCCGGCGTCGTCGCCGACTGCGACGCGAAGAGTCCGAGCTGGACATCCGCGAGCGGGCCCACCTCGTCATCGGAGATGCGGTCGCCGCCAGCACGGACCGTCACCACCGCGGTCCCGTCGGAGGGAGCGGGGACGGCACCGAGCGCCGCGGCCGGGATCCCGACAGAGCTGCAGAGGAGAACGGCGATCGCGACGGTGAGCACTCTCTTGGACGCCATGCCTCGAACGTAGCGAACGCCCCGAGCGCGGTCCAGCCTCTGCGACTGCGATCGCCCGGGTGCGCTCGTCGCGGTAGCCTGGATCCGTGCCCACCCTCCACATCGCCGGTTCGACGCGCGCTCCGCGCCGTCTGTCGTCCGCGACGCCGATGACGGAGTGGATGCGCGTGGTCCTGCACCCCGGCACCAACGGGTGGACGAGCGTCTGGGGCACCCTCTCGCACGGCGAGATCGCGGGCTGCCCGCCGCCACGGGGATAGGCCGCGCCCGGACGGGTGCGGCGACATCGCGTCACCCATCCATCTGCCGTGAGGTATCCCTGTGTCTTCTTCGTCGTCCCCTGCCCGTTTCCGTCTCGCGCCGCATGAGCTCTGGCGCGGCATCCGCTCCACCGCCCGCAGCGACGTGCTGGGCGGCGGTCTCCTGCTGACCGCCACGCTCGCCGCCCTGATCCTCGCCAACTCCCCCGCCGCCTCCTGGTACGAGGCCGTCAGGGACTTCCGCTTCGGGATCCCGGAGTGGCACCTCGAGCTCAGTGTCGGCGCCTGGGCCGCCGACGGGTTGCTCGCGGTGTTCTTCTTCGTCGTCGGACTGGAGCTGAAGGAGGAGTTCGTCGCCGGCCGCCTCCGCGACCCCCGCCGTGCCGCGCTTCCGATCGCCGCCGCAGTGGGCGGCGTCATCGTCCCCGCCCTGTTCTTCGTCGCGATCAACGCGTCCTCCGGCGCCGAGGTCCTCCGCGGATGGGCGATCCCCACGGCCACGGACATCGCGTTCGCGATCGCGGTGCTCGCCGTCGTCGGCCGCTTCCTGCCGCCGGCGCTGCGGGTGTTCCTGCTGACCCTCGCGATCATCGACGACCTCATCGCCATCACCATCATCGCCACCTTCTACACCGAGACCATCAGCTTCCCCTGGCTGATCCTCGCGCTCCTCCCCCTCGCCGGCTTCGCACTCGCCGTGCAGAACGGCATCCGGTCCTGGTGGATCCTGCTTCCCCTCGCCCTGGCCGTCTGGGCGTTCGTGCATGCGTCCGGCGTGCACGCCACGGTGGCCGGCGTGCTGCTCGGCTTCATGGTGCCGGTGCGTCCGACGGCCCGCGCGCGGGTGCGCACGGGGACGGACGCCGACGGCGCCCCGGTGTACGACGGTCTCGCCGCGCACTTCGCGGATCGCTGGGGCATCGTGGCGACCCTCGTCGCCGTGCCGGTGTTCGCGTTCTTCGCAGCCGGGGTCGAGATCGGCGGCGTGGAGGGTCTCGTCTCGGCCCTGACCGATCCGATCACGATCGGGATCATCGTGGGCCTCGTGCTCGGGAAGCCGGTCGGCATCCTGCTCACGACCTTCCTGTTGAGCCGGGTGCCGGCGCTGCGCCTCGACGAGACGCTGCGCTGGCCGGATCTCGCCGGCATGTCCCTCCTCGCGGGCATCGGATTCACGGTCTCGCTGCTGGTGGGTGAGCTCGCGTACGGCAGCAGCAGCGTCGCGGACGATCACGTGAAGATCGGCGTGCTCGTCGGCTCACTCCTCGCCGCGGTCCTCGGCGGACTCGTGCTCGCGGCCCGCAGCCGTCGGGCACGCGCCGAGATCGGGCTCCCGCCCGGGGCCTGACCTCGGTCCTCTACGCTCCCCTGCGCCATCCGTCAATGCCCTGAGTCATCCCCGAGGCGGTGCCTAGCGTCGGTCACTCCACGTAGCGAAGGAGCACCCGATGAAGGCGATGACCTACCGCGGACCGTACAAGATCCGCGTCGAGGAGAAACCCGACCCGACGATCCAACACCCCAACGACGCGATCGTCCGGGTCACGAGAGCCGCCGTGTGCGGGTCGGATCTCCACCTCTTCCACGGCATGATGCCCGACACCCGCATCGGGCACACCTTCGGTCACGAGATCGTCGGGGTGGTCGAGGAGGTCGGTCCCTCCGTGGAGACGCTGCGCCCGGGTGACCGGGTGATGGTGCCGTTCAACATCTACTGCGGCTCGTGCTACTTCTGCCGCCGCGGCCTCTTCTCGAACTGCCACAACGTGAATCCCAACGCGACCGCGGTCGGGGGGATCTACGGCTACTCGCACACGACCGGCGGGTACGACGGCGGGCAGGCGGAGCGCGTGCGCGTGCCGTTCGCGGATGTCGGCCCCTCGGTGATCCCGGAGTGGCTCGCCTCCGAGGACGCGCTGCTGCTCACCGACGCGTTCTCCACCGGCTACTTCGGCGCGCAGCAGGCGGACATCGCCGAAGGGGACACGGTGGTCGTGTTCGGCGCCGGGCCCGTCGGTCTGGCCGCCGCCCGCTCGGCCTGGTTCCTCGGCGCAGGACGGGTCATCGTCGTCGACCACCTCGACTACCGGCTCGAGAAGGCACGGGACTTCGCCTTCGCCGAGACGATGCACCTGCACGAAGCCGGTGACATCGTGCTCGCGCTGAAGAAGGCGACCGGCTACCTCGGCGCGGACGTGGTGATCGACGCGGTCGGCGCGGAGGCGGACGGCAGCGTCGTCCAGCACGTGACCGCCGCGAAGCTCAAGCTGCAGGGCGGCTCCCCCGTCGCGGTGAACTGGGCCATCGACAGCGTGCGCAAGGGCGGCACCGTGTCGATCCTCGGTGCCTACGGCCCGCTGGTGACCTCGGTGCGCCTCGGCGACATCATGAACAAGGGGCTCACGGTGCGCGGCAACCAGGCTCCCGTGAAGAGGCAGTGGCCGCGACTGCTCGAACACATCCAGGCGGGGCACATCCGTCCGTCCGAGCTGCTGACGCACCGCTTCCCGCTGGAGCACATCGCGGAGGCCTACCACGTGTTCTCGTCCAAGCTCGACGACTGCATCAAACCGCTCATCGTCGTCGGAGAGGAATGACCATGCCGTACGAAGGATCCCGACCCATCCCCGCACCGACCCCCGATGAGCTGCGTGCCCGGATCCCGGGCTGGGGCGCCGACCTCGCCCCCGAGCACCGCCGCACCTGGCAGCAGCTGGAGGATGTCGGCGACACCGGCGCGCATTGGGACCTCCCCGAGCGTCAGGGCCCCGACCGCGGTCGCGAGCGCTCGATCGAGCACGGGATGCTGCCTCCCGTCTGGGGCACCGCCCAGCCGCTGCACGGCCTGTCCGGCGCCATCCGGCGCGTGGCCTACGACCGGTTCAGCGAGACGAAGAACACCCGCTGGCTGCTGCTCGTGCTGGGCGACCGCGTCGATGCCGTGACCGCGCACGCCCGCTCCCTTATCACCCGGCGGCCGGACGACCCCATCACGCAGACCGGCGTCCTCGCGGAACCGCAGCATCGTCCGCTCGCGTCGCGGTTCGGACGCGGCCGCATCGATCTCCGGCACACCTGGCTCGACCCGATCATCGTCGTGGGGCCCTGGGTGCTGACGGCGGTCCTGAGCGTCCGCGCTCTCCGCCGCCTCGGCCGTCGGCGCTGAGCCGGGACCGAGACGGCGGCGTGGTGGCGCTCAGCGCTGCAGGATGTCCGCGGTGACGACCTCCGGACGGAGATCGAGCCGCCGCAGCAGCTGCGCATTGAGCGCCACCACGATCGTCGACAGCGACATGAGCACCGCGCCGACCGACATCGGCAGCACGAACCCGATCGGAGCGAGCACACCCGCGGCGAGCGGGACGGAGAGCAGGTTGTACCCGGCCGCCCACCAGAGGTTCTGCCTCATCTTCCGGTACGAGGCGCGGGAGAGCTCGATCACCGACAGCACCGCACGCGGGTCGTCTCCGGCGAGGATCACGCCGGCGGAGGCGATCGCCACGTCCGTGCCGGCGCCGATCGCCAGGCCCACGTCGGCCTGAGCGAGCGCGGGGGCGTCGTTCACGCCGTCACCCACCATCGCGACCTTGCGGCCCTCACGCTGCAGCTCCTGCACCTTCGCGGCCTTGTCCTCCGGCCGGACGCCGGCGAACACACGGTCGATGCCGAGGTCGGCCGCGACGGTGTGCGCGACGGCTTCCGCGTCGCCGGTGATCATCACGACCTGGACGCCGAGCGCATGCAGCGCATCGACCGCGTCCCGCGACTCCGGACGCACCTCGTCCGCGAGCTTGAGCGCCCCGATGACGCGGCCGTCCCGCAGCACGTGCAGGATGATCGCGCCGTCCGCACGCCACCCTTCCGCGACGGGCAGCTCGCGGGCATCCTCCTCCGTGAGCAGGTGCGGGCCGCCGACGCGGATCACGGCACCGTCCACCGTCGCGGTCACCCCCACTGCCGGCGAGGACGAGAAGTCGCGGCTCGCCGGCACGCGGAGCTCCCTGTCGCGAGCGGCCCGGACGATGGCCTTCGCCAGCGGATGCTCGCTGTCGGCCTCGGCGGCCGCGGCGAGCGCCAGCACCTCCTCCGCGGTCTCCGCACCGGCCACCGACACCGCGGAGACGACGGGCTCGCCCTTGGTCAGCGTGCCGGTCTTGTCGAACAGCACGGTGTCGACGGTACGCATGCTCTCCAGGGCCAGCCGGTCCTTCACCAGCACGCCGCCACGGGCCGCGCGCTCGGTCGCGATCGAGACGACGAGCGGGATGGCCAGGCCCAACGCGTGCGGGCAGGCGATCACGAGCACGGTGATCGTGCGGATCACGGCGTCGTCCGGCAGGCCGACCGCGCTCCACACCACCGCGGTGATCGCGGCAGCACCGAGCGCGAACCAGAACAGCCAGCCGGCGGCCGTATCGGCCAGACGCTGTGCGCGGGACGAGGAGTTCTGCGCTTCCGTCACGAGCCGCTGGATGCCCGCGAGCGTCGTATCGTCTCCGGTCGCGGTGATCTCCACGCGGAGGCCGGAGTCGGTGGCGACGGTTCCCGCGGTCACCGGATCGCCGGTCGTCCGGGTGACGGTGCGGGACTCCCCCGTCACCATGGACTCGTCCATCGAGGCGCGGCCGTCCACGATCCGCCCGTCGGCGGGGATGCTGCCGCCGGGACGCACCACGACGACATCGCCCACGCGGAGGTCCGACGGGGCGACTCGCACGACCTGATCGCCCTCGACGCGCTCGGCCTCGTCCGGCAGCAGCGCGGCCAACGAGTCGAGGGCGGAGGTGGTCTGCGCCAGCGACCGCATCTCGATCCAGTGCCCGAGCAGCATGATCACGATGAGGAGCGCGAGCTCCCACCAGAAATCGAGCTCATGATGCAGCAGGCCGAGGCTCGCTCCCCACGACGCGACGAATGCCACGGTGATCGCGAGCCCGATGAGCAGCATCATGCCGGGCTGCCGCGCACGGATCTCGCTGACGGCGCCGGTGAGGAACGGCTTGCCTCCCCACACGTACATGACCGTGCCGAGGACCGGCGACACCCAGACCAGGCCCGGGATGTCGGGAAGCGGGTAGCCCACGATCATCGCGAACATGCCCGAGAGCAGCACGGTCGGCACGGCCAGGACGAGCATGATCCAGAACAGCCGCCGGAACTGCGCGACGTGGTCGCCGTGACCGCCATGTCCCCCGTGACCGCCGTGGCCGGTGTGGTCCGCGTGCGTGTCGGCCTCCGCTTCAACGGGGTGGCCGTGCGCGGAATGGTCGTGATGCGAGGTGCTCATGTCTTCCCTCCAACGTCGATGATGCCGTGCGGGGCCGGATCTGTCGCGGCCCCGCACGGGTGGGGGCTCAGGCCGCCCTGGTGTACTTCGCGGGATCGGCGTCGAACGCCGGCCCGCAGCCCGCGCAGCAGAAGTAGTAGCGCGTGCCCTCGTGGTCGCGGTACAGCCCCGCGGCCTCGGCCGTGGCGATCACCACCGGTGTGCCGGCCATCACCGGGCATTCGGCCATGCCCTCGGCCGGCGCGGCGAGCAGGTCGGTGCGCCCTTCGGCGGAGACGCCGCTCTGGCGCGGAACGCTGCAGCAGGATCCTGCGGGGGAATCGGACATGTCGGTACTCCTCTGTCTCTCGTTCACGGGGTGTCCACCGCCCTGCTGCGGAAGGACCGCAGGCGGAGGCTGTTGCCGACGACGAAGACGCTGGAGAACGCCATCGCCGCACCGGCGAGCATGGGGTTGAGCAGGCCGAGTGCCGCCAGCGGGATCGCTGCGACGTTGTAGGCGAAGGCCCAGAACAGGTTGCCCTTGATCGTGCCGAGCGTGCGCCGGGCCAGGCGGATCGCGTCCGCCGCACTGCGCAGATCGCCGCGGACGAGGGTGATGTCGCTCGCCTCGATCGCCGCGTCTGTCCCGGTCCCCATCGCCATCCCCAGGTCGGCCTGGGCGAGGGCCGCGGCGTCGTTCACGCCGTCTCCCACCATCGCGACGACCTTGCCTTCGTCCTGGAGCCGGCGCACCACGTCCACCTTGTCCTGGGGCAGCACCTCGGCGATCACCTCGGCGATGCCCACCTCGCGGGCGATCTGCTCTGCCACTGCGCGGTTGTCGCCGGTGAGCAGGACAGGCGTCAGTCCCAGCGCCCGGAGCTGCGCCACCGCCTCCGCGCTCGTGGCCTTGACCGCATCGGCGACGACGAGCACCCCGCGGGCACGACCGTCCCAGCCCACCGCGATCGCGGTCTTGCCCTGGGCCTCCGCCTCGGCCTTGGCCGCAGCCAGCCCCGGGGACAGGTGCTGCGACCAGTCGGCGAGCAACGAGGCGCGTCCCACGACGACGGCGTGGCCGTCCACGATGCCCTGGACGCCCCTGCCCTCGACGTTCGCGAACTCCTCGACGCTCGGCAGGGCACCGAGCTCCCGGGTGGCCGCGGCCGCCACGGCCTGCGCGATGGGGTGCTCGGAGGCGTCCTCGAGGGCACCGGCGAGCCTCAGCAGCTCCTCGCCATCCACGCCGTCGTCGGTGTGCACCGCCGTCAGCGTCATGCGGCCGGCGGTGACGGTCCCCGTCTTGTCGAGCAGGATCGTGTCGACCTTCCGAGTCGACTCGAGCACCTCAGGGCCCTTGATGAGGATGCCCATCTGGGCACCGCGACCCGTGCCGACGAGCAAGGCGGTCGGCGTGGCCAGCCCCAGCGCGCAGGGGCAGGCGATGATGAGCACCGCGACCGCGGCAGTGAAGGCGGCGGACGCCGGGAACCCGGCCCCCAGCCACACTCCCAGCGTGCCGAGGGCGATCACGATCACGATCGGCACGAAGATCCCGGAGATACGGTCCGCGAGGCGCTGCACCTCGGCCTTCCCGGTCTGCGCCTCCTCCACGAGCCGCGCCATCTGGGCGAGCTGGGTGTCTGCGCCGATGCGGGTCGCACGCACCACCAGGCGTCCCCCGGCGTTCACCGTGGCTCCGGTGACGGCATCGCCGGCACCGACCTCCACGGGCACCGACTCGCCGGTCAGCATCGAGGCGTCGACCGCGGACGTGCCGCTGACCACCACGCCGTCGGTGGCGATCTTCTCCCCCGGGCGCACGACGAATGCGTCCCCGACCCGCAGTTCGCTCGTCGGGATCCGGGTCTCGACGCCCTGCCGGAGCACGGCGACCTCCTTCGCGCCGAGCTCCAGCAGCGCCCGGAGCGCCGCACCGGCCTGCCGCTTCGAGCGCTTCTCGAAGTAGCGCCCGGCGAGGATGAACGTGGTCACCCCCGCCCCGACCTCGAGGTAGATGTTCCCGGCGCCGTCGCTGGGCGCGACGGTGAGCTCGAACGGGTGTGTCATGCCGGGCATCCCGGCGGTGCCGAAGAAGAGCGCGTACAACGACCACAGCAGGGCGGCGATCGTGCCCATGGAGATGAGCGTGTCCATCGTGGCCGCACCGTGCCGGAGGTTGATCCACGCCGCCTTGTGGAACGGCCACGCCGCCCACACGATCACGGGGCCCGCGAGCGCGAGCGACAGCCACTGCCAATACGTGAACTGGAGCGCCGGGATCATCGCCATCGCGATGACCGGGACGGTGAGCACGACGGACGCGATCAACCGGTGACGCAACGCCGTGAGCTCCGGATCCGGCTGCTCTCCGTCGGGCTGCGCACCCTTCGGCGAGGGAGGCGCGGGAACGACGGCGGTGTAGCCGGTCTTCTCGACCTCGGCGATGAGCACGGCGGTGTCCACGCCTTCCGGCGCCGTGACCGTCGCCTTCTCGGTGGCGTAGTTCACGGTCGCGGTGACGCCGTCGAGACGGTTGAGCTTCTTCTCGATCCGCATCGCGCACGACGCACACGTCATGCCGCCGATCTCCAGCTCCACGCTGGTCGCGGACGGGGTGTCCATCAGGACCGGACCGCCTGGTAGCCCGCCTCGTCAACGGCGGCCAGCACGGCCGTGTCGTCGACGGGGGCGGAGCTGCGCACCACGAGTCTCCCGCTCTGCGCGCTGACATCGATACCCTCGACACCGGGGATGCGCGACACCTCGTCGCGGATCGCCATCTCGCAGTGGCCGCAGGTCATTCCGGTGACCTGGTACTCGCTCGTGCTCATCATGCTTCCTTTCCTCGGGATACCCCCCTGGGGTACTCCTTCGGCACAACTCTATACCCTCCGAGGGTATTCCCGCACGCCCGGGCCGCAGCGGGACTCGTCCGCTCCGGGTGAGGGACGCTCGGCATCCGTCGCCGGGCCTGTGAAGATCGCGGTCATGGACTCCTCACCTCTGGCTTCCTGGCGGGACACCGGCACGCGGCGCACGATCGAGGCGTTCGTCGCCGCCGTGACGGAGGGCACCGACGCCGTCCCCGTCGACGAACGCATCGCGGTGTTCGACAACGACGGCACTCTCTGGTCGGAGAAGCCCATGCCCACCCAGCTGCACTACGTCGTCGAGCGCTGGCGCGAAGAGGCGACCCGCGACCCGTCCCTGGCCGACCGGCAGCCCTACCGAGCAGCGGTCACCGGTGACCTCGCCTGGCTCGGCACCGCGATCGACAAGCACTACGCCGGCGACGACTCCGACCTCGGAGTCATCATCCAGGCGCTCCTGGGACTGACCGACGGCGTGAGCGTGGAGGACTACGCCCGCTCCGTGGCGGAGTTCTACCGCACGGCCCAGCACCCGCTCCTGGGCCGCCCCTACGCCGAATCGGTGTACCGCCCGATGGTCGAGCTGCTGCGGTACCTCGAGAGCCACGGCTTCACGTGCTACATCGTGTCGGGCGGCGAGCGCGATTTCATGCGGCCGATGACCCAGGCGAACTACGGCATCCCTCCCGAGCGGGTGATCGGCTCGGCGCTCGGACTCTCCTACGACGAGAAGGATGCCAGCATCCGCTACTCCTCGGCCCTGGCGTTCTTCGACGACGGACCGGAGAAGCCGGTGCGGATCTGGAGTCGGATCGGCCGGCGCCCGCTGCTGGCGGCCGGCAACTCCAACGGCGACATGCCGATGCTCGACTTCGCGCACGGCGGCCCGCGGCCCGGGCTCGCACTGCTGATCCATCACGACGATGGCGGCCGCGACGACACCCCCTACGACACGGGAGCCGAGCGGGCCCTGGACGCCGCAGCCGACCGGGGCTACACCGTGGTCAGCGTGAAGGACGACTGGGCGTCCGTGTTCCCCGACTCCGTCTGAGGCGGAGAACACCGGTCAGAGAGCGCAGCGGAAGCCGATGTGGGTCATTGCGGTGTCCTCCGCCTGGGCCGACCGCGCCGCGGGGCGATAGCGGAGGCAGTATTCGGGGGCGCAGAGGTGCGAGCCGCCTTTGAGCACGCGGCGAGGGATGGGTGACCCGGGCTCGGACGACAACAGGCTCGCGCGCTGACCGGCGTCGACACCCGCCGCACCCGGCGGCACGTGGCGATGCGTCCAGTAGTCGTCCGTCCACTCCCAGACGTTGCCGATCATGTCGTGCAGGCCGTAGCCGTTCGCGGGGAACGAGGCGACCGGAGCGGTGCCGATCCACCCGTCTGCGCCGTCGTTCCGGTAGGGGAAGGCACCCTGCCAGGTGTCGGCCATGAGGGTGCCGTCCGGCTTCGTCTCCTGACCCCAGGCGAAGCGGGCACCGACGAGCCCACCGCGCGCCGCCCATTCCCACTCCGCCTCGGTGGCCAGGCGCCTGCCGGCCCACGCGGCGTAGGCAGCGGCATCGGGATACGCGACCTGCACGACCGGATGGTCGAGGCGGTCGTCGATCGACGACCCCTGCCCGAACGGGTGGCGCCAGGACGCCCCCGGCTCCCACCGCCACCACTGCCGCCAGTCGCGCAGGTCCACGGGGCCGGTGGTCGGTGTGAAAACCATGGCGCCGGGGACGAGGTCGTCCGGATGCACGCCGGGATAGTCGGCGGGGTCCATCGGCCGCTCGGCGATCGTGACGTACCCGGTGTCCTCGACGAACGCGGCGTACTGGCGGTTCGTCACGGGATGCTGATCCAGCGTGAACGCCTCCACGCGCCGCTCGTGGACTGGTCCTTCCTCCGGGTAGAACTCGTCCGACCCCATGAGAAGCGTTCCGCCGGGGATCTCGATCATCGCCGTCATGACCTCATGCTAGGCCTCGGCCCCCTCCGTTCGATCACTCCCGCGACAGCATCGCCGCCGCCTCGAGTTCCATATCGAGATACTGCTCTGTGCTCACGTCCACCGCCACGCCCAGCAGCTTGCCGCCGGTGAACGGGAACGGGTTGCGGTACTGGGCGCTCACCGGGTCGGCGCTGTCCCACCCCACGCAGAGACCGTCGCCGCACAGCGTGAACTTCCCGACCTGCGCCCGCATCGGACCCGACGCCACGGCGCGATCATCGACGTACAGCGTGGCCGTGCCGACGGACTCGCCGTGCTCCCCCGCTCCCTCGCGGACGAACTCCACGCCGAGGGTGTGCGGGCCCGGGGTGAGTTCGTCGGAGGAGAACGACTGCTCCGGTGGGATGCCGAGGAAGTTGTACACGTAGACGAGTCTGTTGTCTTTGAGGAACAGCGAGTGCCCGCCGAAGCGAGAGCCGTGGGCGAACAGCACGCCCTCCGCCCCCTCGTCGAGGATCACGTCGGCGATGATCTTGTAAGAGCGCCCGCGGATGTTCACCGCGACGCTCTCCGGCACCGCCGCGGTGCCGGGGAAGTACACGTACCGTTCCCGGGGCTCTTCCGCCTGAGGCCTGGGGACCGTGAGGATCTCGCGGGCCGACCGGTCGTCGAGCGGAAGCGCGAAGTTCGCCTCCGCCTCCGCGAACCACGCGGAGATGAGCTCCTGCAGCTTCTCCGGGTGGGTCGCGGCCAGGTCGTCCGACTCGGAGCGGTCCTCCGCCACGTGGTACAGCTCCCAGACGTCATCATCGAAGTGACCCTTGCCGCTCAGCGGCGCGTGCACGGCGGCGGCCTTCCAGCCGTCCTTCCAGATGCCCCTCGTCCCGAGCATGGAGTAGTACTGGACCGTCTTCGTCGTCGGCCCGTCCGGCGCGGCGTCGAAGGAAGATCGCATCGAGACGCCGTCGAGCGGTCGCTGCGGCACCCCACGGAACGACTCCGGCATCTCGATGCCGATCACGTCGAGCACCGTCGCGACGACGTCCACCGAGTGGTGGTACTGGTGGCGCAGCTCCCCCTTCGCGGCGATGCCCTTCGGCCAGTGCACGACCATCGGGTCGCAGGTGCCGCCGGAGTACTGGGAGTACCGCTTGAACATCTGGAAGGGGGTGGAGAACGCCGCCGCCCACCCCGTCGGGTAGTGGTTGTAGGTGTCGGCGGACCCGAGCGTGTCGATCATCGCGAGGTTCTCGGCGAGGTCGTCGGGATAGCCGTTGAAGAACTTGTTCTCGTTCACCGAGCCGTCCGGCGACCCCTCCCCGGAGGCGCCGTTGTCGGCGCAGTAGAAGATGATCGTGTTCTCCAGCTGCCCCGTCTCCTCCAGATAGTCCACGATCCGCCCGACCTGTGCGTCCGTGTACTCGGAGAAACCGGCGAAGACCTCGGCCATCCGGGCGAAGAGCCTCCGCTCGTCGTCGTTCAGCTCCGACCACGGACGCACGTGGTCGGCGGGGTTCGCGGCGTCCTCCGGCAGCGGGTTGAACGGCGTCATCCGCGTGCCCTCCGGCAGCACGCCCTTCTCGATCATCCGGGCGAGCACCCAGTCGCGGTAGGCATCGTAGCCGTCGTCGAACGCGCCCTTGTACTTGTCGATGTATTCCTGCGGAGCGTGGTGCGGCGCGTGGTTCGCCCCCGGGCAGAACCACATGTACCACGGCTTCGAGGGATTCGACGCCTGCTGGTTCCTGATCATCGCGAGCGCCTGATCGGCGAGGTCCTTGGACAGGTGGTACCCCTCCTCCGGGCCGTACGGCTGCTCGATGAAGTGATTGTCCTCCACGAGGTCCGGGTACCAGTTGTTCGTCTCGCCGCCGAGGAATCCGTAGAAGCGGTCGAACCCGAGCTGCAGCGGCCACATCGAGCGGCTGCCGCCCGGAGCGATGTCCTCCTCCGGGACGTTGTGGTTCTTGCCGAGCCAGAACGTGCTGTACCCGTTCTCCTGCAGCACCTGTCCGATCGTCGCGCACTCCGCGGGAAGCCGTCCCGCGAAGCCGGGAAAGCCGTTCGTGCCCTCCATGATGACGCCGGCGCGGTTGACGTGATGATTTCGTCCCGTGAGCATGGTGGACCGCGTCGGGGAGCACAGCGCCGTGGTGTGCCACTGCGTGTAGGTGAGGCCGCCAGCGGCGAGACGGTCCATGGTCGGCATCGAGATCCGGCCGCCGTACGGCGACCAGGAGGCGAGCCCGGTGTCGTCGTAGAGCACCACGAGGACGTTCGGAGCGCCCTCGGGCGCCTTCCGCAGCTCGTACGGCGACCAGTCGGGACGGGAGTCGCGGACGTCCAGCCTGATCTCGCCCGCGAAGTCCGCATTGAATTCCGGCATCATCTCTCCTTCGCTCTGGGCGCGGCCGCGCGCGCCTCGATCCGAGTCTCCGGACCCGGCCTACATCCCGACAGGGGTCCTCACCCGGGCAGGGTGGCCTCGGCGTCGGCGGCGTCCTCGACGACCGTGGCGGGCCCTGGGCGCCGCAGCAGCTCGACGAGGATCGTCAGCACGAGCACGCCGAGCGCCACGCCGAGGACGGCTCCGAAGGTGACCGGACGCGTCGCCAGAAGGATCAGGACCCCGATCGCCATCCCCGCGATGAGGATCGCACCGCGATAGCGGTCGACCGCCCGCCCGAACCGCCCGGTCGAGATCCCGCGCGCCTCAGCCGCGTCGCGCAGCGCCCCGAACCCGCTCTCCGTGACGCGCCGCACCGTGAGGGCGCTGCGGCTCGACCCGGCGAGCCAGGCCCAGAGCGCGATGAGCACCCCGACCAGAGCGAGCGCGACGATCGTGGAGCCGAGGAGCGCGGTGAGCTGATCGAAGAGCGATTCGGCCGCCGCGGCCGTCATGATCGACGGGCTGACGGCGCTGACGAAGAACCCGCGCCCGACGCCCATCCCGGCGGCGAGGAGGAAGAAGACGACGGCGAAACCCGCACTCGTCCAGAACAGCGCCCGCGGCCGGTTCACCGCGAGCAGCACGCCGAGGACGACGAGGCCGAGGACCACCCAGGGCAGCCAGAACCCCGCCGTCACTGCGATCTGGTAGACCGTGCGGACCAGCACCAGCGCGTCGGCCTGCACCACGGGGATGGTGCGATCGATCACCGGGATGAGGTCGGCCACCCCGGCCCCGCGCTCCGCCAGAGCCTCCTTGACCCTTTCGACGACCGCGCCCACGTCCACCGAGAGCACGCCGTCGTCGCTGAGTTCCAGCGCGGTGCCGGGCTCGTCCTGCAGGATCGCGACGGCGCGCTCGTGCGTGAAGCGCAACGTCTCCGCCCAGATGTCGGCGAACTGCTGCGACGAGACCACATCGTGCACGACGCCGTCGATCAGGGACGACAACCCCGACGCGGCCGGGGCTTCCAGCAACCCGAGGGCGGCTGTGGCACGCGGCGGGAGGTCGAGGGCACGCAGGCCGTCGAAGAGCTCGCCGACCACCGCATCCAGGTCGACCTGCTCGTCGATCGCCGCCGTCACCTGGTCGGCGACGAAGTCCTGCACGTCCGGGTCCTCGGCCAGCGGAGCGAAGGTCGCGACGAACCGGTCCGCATCCACGAGCTGCAGTCGGGCCCACGTCCCCATCGCCGCGATCGGCGCCAGGAGCACGGCGACGACGAGCACGATCCCGGCGATGATGCTCCGGGCCGAGATCCGGCGTCGAGGGCGTCGGAGCGCCTCGTTCTCCAGCTCCAGCGCGCGCAGTCGTTCCCGCAGGTCTTCGATCTCGCTCATCGGCGTCTGGTCTCGATCGTCGCGACGCTCAGCTCAGCAGCTTCTGCTTCGCGGCGGTGAACTCCTCCTGAGTCAGCACGCCGGAGGCCTTCAGCGATCCGAGCTCCTGAAGCCGGGCGATCAGGTCGTCGGCCGGTGCGGGAGGCGCGGCCGGCGGGCTCGGCGGCGGCGCATACTGCGCAGCCGCGTTCCGAGCCGCGTCGTCCAGCTGGGCCTGTTGCTGGGCGGCCTCGTACTGCTGCTGCTCGTACTCGCTCTGCGCACGGCGCTCCTGATGCCGCATCGCGGCTCCCTGCACCGCGGTCGCCGTCCCCGCGACCACCGCGGTCCGCGCGGCGAGACCGATGAGCCCCGGCCGACCGAATCTCCGCAAGGGCATGTCAATCACCTTCCTGTTCGAGGATGTCCATCACCGCGTTGACGACGGGAGCCGGAACGCGCTCGCTGCGCAGCACCTGGCCTCCCGCCTCGGCCACAGCCTGGGCGAGGGTCCGGGCGAAGAGGAGCTCCAGGACCACGACCGCCGCCGACCGCCCCGGTGGCACGACCTCGGCCAAGGCGCGGACGTCGTCCTCGCTCGCAAGTCCGGACACGATCGGCTCGAGGCCGTCGAGGGTCAGGGGCTCCTCAGCCTCTTCCCGTTCGAGGATCTCGAGCTCCCCGTCCGCCGTCCGCGTCACCAGCACGAAGTCCAGCACGCGCACCACGCCCGTCGACACCAGGTCGGTCAGCGCCCCGAACGTGGACGGATCCGGTCGATCACCGTCGAAGCCCACGAGATAGAACTCGACGGGTCCGAATCGGAACTCCTTCATGTCGTCACCCTTCATCCGCGGTCCAGAATGGCACCGCCATCGTCGCCCGCTCGCCGAATCCTCACCCGCTCCGGGTGAGGATTCGGGACTCCCTCTCCGCGCGGCTGTCACCATCGGAGGACGGAGCGAATCGAGGTGGCCATGAGGAGCCGGGTGCTGGGAGACGTGGCGTTCGTCGTGGTCGAGCTCCGCAACGCACACCCGGGACCACCCGTCCTCGAACCGCTGCTGCGTCAGGTCGAGGACGGCACGCTGCGCGTGCTCGACTTCCTCGTCGTGCGCCACGACGCCGCCGAGGGGCACCGCATCACGGAGGTCGACGGAGACGACTTCTCGCTCGCCGGTCTGCCCCTCTACGCGCCGGGCCTGATCTCCCTCGACGACGTCGGATACTTCCTCCCCTGGGTGCCACAGGGGGCGGTCGCTGCGGTGATCCTGGTAGAACAGCGCTGGGACGTGCGCTTCGTCCGCGAGGTCGAAGACGGCGGCGATCGTATCCTGGCGACGCAGGCGATCCCCTCCGCGGTCGCGAACGCCGCCCTGGTGGCGACGCTCGGTGCACAGGCCTGACATCCCTCCCGACTCAGACCATGGCGTACACGGCCTCCCGGCGGGATGAGACCCCGAGCTTCCGGTAGATCGCACGTTGGTGCGTCTTCACCGTGTTGACCGAGACGCGCAGCTCCTGGGCGATCTCCGGCAGTGTCCGTGCGGTCTGCATCTGATGGAAGACGTCGCGCTCTCGCTCCGACAGCCGGTCCGTCACTGACCCCACGGCGTCGACGGCGAGGCACTTCTCGATGAACTCCTCGAATTGCGTGCCGTGATGCACCTGGGCCTGCAGCAGGCGCCGTACCGCGACCTCCCGCGGGCCGAAGAGCACGACGAGGTTCTCCTGCGAGGCCAGGGCGAGCGCGGCCTCGCACAGGTCATGAGCTTGCTCGTGGTGTCCGGTCCCGCGCCGCAGCACCGCCGCGGTGATGAGCGTGGCGGCCTTGACGTACGACAGCTCGGAGGCGCCCCGCAACGATCGGAGCATCTCCAGCGCCGCCGCATGCTCCTCGGCGCGACGCAGGATGCCGGACAGGGCCACTCCCACGAGCGGGAGGTCGGTGCCGCCCGCGTACTTCTTCGCGATGCGCAGCGCGCGCTCCCTCCGCCCCACCGCCTCCTCGAGCAGCGCCACCGACGATTCGCGGAACGCCGGCCACGCCACCCCCTGCACGACGTCGATGGGGAGCTCCTGCACCCCGATGGCGGCCCGACGACAGATCGCGGGGTCTCCCGTGAGCGCGGCGGCATAGGCGCCCATCATGCGCGCATGGCCGGCGAGATCCCGCCCGGAACCCGCCTCCTCGCGTGCCGCCTCGAAGATCCGCACCGCCTCCTCCGCCTCGCCGGACCAGTAGGCGACCCATCCGGCGGCGGCCTCGGCGCTTCCGCTCGCGAAGGTGTTCCGTGGGAGAACGGTGTCTCCGAGGCTCTCCTCCTCGGCCAGGACGGTCGCAGCCTCCGAGAGCCGACCCGAGGCGGCGAGGCCGTACGCCAGGTGACCGAGCGCGCGGGAGGTGAGGTCGCGGTCTCCCGCTTCCCGCGCCTCCCGCGCCGCGGCGGAGAAGTACTCGATCGCGAGATCCGGCGCCTCCCGATTGCGCAGCGCTGTCCATCCGAGCAGATGGTTGAGGGCCACCCGGCCGCCGTACATCCGGTCGTCCTCGGCCTGGAGGAGCGCGCGGATCTCGGGACCAGACACGGCCGTCTCGGCGGAGGACTCCGCCAGCAGCAGGCGGACGATGACCAAGACCGCCGGGTCGCCCGTGCCCGGCGTCCGATCGAGGAGCGCCTCGGCTCGGCGACACAGCTCTCGGGCGACGCGATGGTCTCCGAGGATATCGCTGGCACCGGCCCGCACGAGGAGGAGCTGTGGATCATCCGGCGTGTCCCGCAGGAGGGAGATCGCCGTCCGCTCGACGTCCCCCGCCGACGCGCCGACCACGAGCCCCAGCCAGTGGCGGAGCAGGATGGCCCTGGCACCGACGGGGTCCCCGGCGCGGCGCGCATGCGTCACGGCGGCGATCGGGTCCGTACCCTCCAGAGCGCGGGCGGCGCGGCGGTGCGCGGCGGCATACCTGTCGGCATCCGTCCGCGCGAGGTCGGCACACCGACGGGCGAACGCCGGATGCCACCGATAGATCGGGCCGGTCGGGCCGTCGAAACGGTCGAGGAACAGGCCGAGTCGGACGCAGCTCTCGAGGAGCTCGGCGGCGTCCCCCCTCGCCGTCACCACCGCCGCGGTCTCCGGGGTCAGCTCCGCGCAGACGGTGCCGTCGAGCACGAAGTCGGCGAGTCCCGGCGGCAGCGCAGCCAGCACGTGCTCGCGGACGTACTCGCTGAGGAAGGAGGATGCCGTCGACCCGGCGGTGGACGGCAGGGCACCGCCCACGAGCACGAGCCGGACCGCGATGGGCCACCCGCCGGTCTCCTCTCGGACCGCAGTCGCGTCGAGTCCGCCGGGGAGGGACAGCATCAGACGGCGGATCTCCTCGGTGGAGAACCGGAGCACGTCGACGCCGACGAACGATCCGGGGTGCATGAGGCGGTGTCGGGACAGGGTGACCTCGATCAGCGTCGTGCCGACGAGGACGAGACGGAGACCGTCCGGAGGCTGGTCGGCGAGCAGGCCGAGCAGCCCCTCGCGCCAGCCCTCGCCCGCGCGGTGCGCATCGTCGACGATGAGGTGCACCGGATGCTCGGCATCCTGCAGCGCCGCGCAGATCTGCCGGTAGGCGCGGACCGGGTCCTCGACGTCACGGGGCACGGCGAATGTGCGGCCCGCGCGGTCGGCGGCGAGGGCCAGCGCATTCATGACCCCGGACGTCAGCAGCGCGGGATCGTCGTCCGAGGCGCTCAGCGTGAGCCAGGCGACGTCGTCGCGCGTCGCGGCCCAGGCCGTGGCGGCCGTCGTCTTGCCGTAACCGCTCGGTGCGCTGAGGACCGTCACCCCGTCGGCGGCCACCGCCGCCGTGATCGCTGACATCACGCGTTCCCGCGGGAGGACGCCGATGGGCGGGGCGGGTGGCCGGAAGCGCATCGTCGGTCCCGGCCTCGTGGAACGTACGGGAGGCGACATGGCAACACGAAACCACGGGTCCGCGCCCCCTTCCAGGGGGTGAGCCCGCAATCACCCGGATGAAAGTGCCGGGGGCTACGCTGGCGGCGTGACCCCGCTCTCGACTCCTCCCGGCCCCGCGACAGACCGCGCGATCTCCCCTGCTCTGCGGACCCTGCTGATCCTGGCAGCGAGCGCGATCGTCCTCGCGGGCGTCTCGCTGGCGCGTGAGGTCTTCGGCCCCCTGGCCCTCGCGATCGTCATCGTCGTGATCGGCGAGCCGATCCGTCGGCCCTTCCAGCGCCCTGGCCGACCCGCCTGGATCGGGACGACGGCCGTGATCGTCCTCGCCTACGTGATCCTGCTGGCGGTGGCGGCGCTGCTGTGGCTTGCCGGCACCCAGTTCGCCCGACTCGTCGGCGACCTGGCGTCCCAGGACGGCCTCGTGCGCGCCGCCGATCAGGTCGTCGCCTGGCTGCAGTCCCTCGGGCTGGATCAGGAGGCGGCGGATGCGGCCGCCTCGATCCTCGATCCCGAGACCCTGCTCGGTGTGGCGGGGAGCCTGGGCAGCGCGGTGCTCGGCGTCGCCACCGCCCTGTTCTTCGTCTGCGCCTACATCATCTTCCTCGCAGCAGACGCAGCCCGATACCGGACCGCGCCGGCGCTCTTCGGCACCACGCACGGCCCGGTCCTGCGGCGCATCGCCCATCTGCAGACGGGGGTTCGCCGGTACTACGTCGTCAACGCCGCCTTCGGCGCCGTCGTGGCGATCATCGACGGCCTCGCGCTGTGGTGGATGGGCGTCCCCGCCCCGGTGGTCTGGGCGATCCTCGCCTTCGTGACGAACTTCATCCCGAACATCGGCTTCGTGCTCGGTCTCATCCCGCCCGCGATCCTCGCCTTCGTGGTGGGCGGCTGGCCGTTGCTCCTCGGCGTCATCGCCGTGTACTGCGTGGTGAACGTCGTGCTCCAGGTGCTCGTCCAACCCAAGTTCGTCAGCGACGCGGTCGACCTGAGCCTCACGTTGAGCTTCTTCTCCGTGATCTTCTGGACCTTCGTGATCGGGCCGCTCGGCGCCATCCTGTCGATCCCGCTGACCCTCCTCGTACGCGCGCTCGTCCTGGAGGGCGACCCGGGATCGACCTGGGTGCGCTGGGTCAGCGGCGACCGCACCGCTCTCCCCGAGCCGTCGCCGACGCCGACGGCGCCCGCGGCGCCGACTCGACGCCGTTTCCGCCGACGCTGACGCCGCGCGCCGCCGGCACCGCACCGCGAAATCACCAGGGCGAGGTTGCCCGCCGCTCTGGTCGTCGCCGTCCGACGATGCCATCGTGAAGCCGGACACCACCGGCGACGAAGGGAGAGCGCATGCCGCGTCCGCTCGCGGGCCTGACCCGACGCAACCTCGTCACCGAGCTGACCGCGGGAGTCACCCTCCTGGCGATCGCCATCCCGCTCAACATCGGCTACGCCCAGATCGCCGGGCTCCCCGCGACCGCCGGGCTGTACGCACTGATCGTCCCGACCGTCGTCTACGCGCTCGTGGTGTCGTCGCGTCAGCTGGTCGCCTCTCCTGACGCCGCGGCAGCCGCCCTGGTGGCCTCCTCGATCGGCGGCCTGGCCGTCGCGGGAAGCGCCGACTACGCCACCCTCGCCCTCGCCCAGGCCATCCTCTGCGGAGGGATGTTCCTGCTGCTCGCCGTCTTCAAGCTCGGCTTCCTGGCGAACTTCCTGTCCACGCCGATCCTCGTCGGCTTCGTGGGCGGACTGGCGCTGGACATCATGGTGAGCCAGATCGCGAAGATGCTCGGGGTGAAGATCGACTCCGGCGCGGAGTTCGTCGACAAGGTCGTCGCACTGGTCACCGGACTCCCCTCGCTCAACGGCTGGTCCGTGCTCCTCGCCGCCTGCTCCGTCGTGGTTCTGCTCGTCGGGCAGCGCTACCTCCGGTCGGTGCCCTGGGCACTGATCGTCCTCGTCGCGACGACCGTCGTGGTCGTCCTCACCGGCCTCGACGGACGGGGCGTGGACGTGCTCGGCGAGGTCCCCGCCGGCCCTCCCGCGCTCACCTGGCCGATCATCGACTGGTCGCTGTGGCTCGCGCTCGTCCCCTCCGCAATCGCCCTGACTCTCGTCACCACGGCGGAGGGCCTGCTCGTCTCGCGCTCCTACGCCGAGAAGCACCGCTACCCGTTCCATGCCAACCGGGATCTGCTGGCGTTCGGCGTCGCGAACGTCGCCGCCGGCGCGCAGGGCAGCTTCGCCGTCGGGTCCTCGACCTCACGCACCGCGGCGATGGATCAGGCGGGCTCGCGCACGCAGCTCCCCGCCCTCGTGCTCGCCGTCGGGACGCTCCTGCTGCTGCTCTTCGGCACCGCGCTGCTCGCCGACATCCCCTCGCCGGCGATCGGGGCCATCGTCGGCGTCGCGATCATCCCGCTCCTCGGCATCCGCGACTTCGTCCGGTTGTGGCGCCTGGACCGGTTCGAGTTCGTCATCGGCGCGGTCTGCTTCCTCGTGACCCTGTTCGTCGGCTCGATCGCAGGAATCGTCGTGGCCTTCGTGCTGGCCCTCATCAACCTCGCCCAACGCGCCTCCCACCCCGCCATCGATGTGCTGGAGGCCTCGGGCGACCCCGGCGAGTCCCTCCTGGAGGACGCTCCTGCGGGCACGACCACGGCACCGGGGGTCATCGTCGTCCGGCTCGCGGCTCCACTGTTCTTCGCGAACGGCGCCGTGTTCTCCGCAGCCGTCAAGGAGGCCGTCCGCGCCGCCGGCCCGTCCGCCGTCCACCACGTCGTCATCGACATGGAAGCCGTCACCGACGTCGACGTCACCGGGGCCGAGGCGTTCCAGGCGCTGCGGGAGTGGCTCGACGCCCAGTCGATCCCGCTGGCCTTCAGTCGCGTCCGCCCGAACACGCTCCGCCGCCTCCGCGCGCTGGGCCTGCTCGACCGGGAGCCCGTGTACGCGACCAACCGCGCCGCGATCACCGACCTCGCTCCGACCGATGCCGCTTCGCCGGCTCCGAACAGGAAGGGCAGCTGAATGGGTGCCGTCATCGGGGAGATCCTCCCCCTCGCCGTGGGCGTCGCGATCAGCCCTGTGCCGATCATCGCCGCCATCCTCATGCTCCTGTCCCCGAAGGCACGGGTCACGAGCGTCGGCTTCCTGCTCGGCTGGATTGCGGGCATCGTCCTGGCGGTCAGCGTCTTCACCCTGTTGTCGGCGGTCCTCCCCGAAGAGGATCCCGATGCCTCTCGTCCGATCCGCGGGGTCATCCAGCTCATCCTCGGAATCCTGCTGCTGGTGCTGGCGGTCGGTCAGTGGCGCAAGCGCCCGAAAGCGGGGCAGCCGGCGGCCCTGCCGTCGTGGATGAAAGCGATCGACACGATGTCCTTCGGCACGGCGCTCGGCCTCGGACTCCTCCTCTCCGCCGTGAATCCGAAGAACCTCCTCCTGGCGGCCGGAGCCGGGATCGACATCGGCAGCGCGTCGCTCGACGGGGGTTCCACGATCCTCGTGATCGCCGTCTTCACGCTGATCGGGGCCTCGACCGTGCTCGTGCCCGTCATCGGCTATCTCGTCGCCGCCGCACGGCTGCGCGCCCCGCTCGATGCGCTGCGGGGATGGCTCGCCGCCGAGAATGCGGTCATCATGGCCGTGCTGCTGCTCGTGATCGGCGTGTCCTTGATCGGCAAGGGCATCGGCAGCTTCTGAGCGCGCCGCCGCCGCGCCACGGAGATCACCCGGATGAACGCGTCACGGGACCCGTGACCCCGGCCCTGACCCGGCAGTACTGTGCGGGGAAAGGCGGTTCGGCAGAGATAAAGGAGATGGACATGGCCCGTGACTTCCAGGGCAGAATCGAACTCGACGTCCGCGATTCGGAGGCCGACTGGGAGGCGTTCCTCCCGGCGAAGCCCCGCGAGGGAGCACCCAACGTGCTGGTCGTCCTCTATGACGACACCGGCATGGCGGCCTGGTCCCCGTACGGCGGACGCATCAACATGCCGACCATGGATCGCCTGGCGCAGAACGGTCTGACGTACTCCCAGTGGCACACGACGGCGCTGTGCTCCCCCACCCGCTCGACGTTCCTCACCGGACGCAACCACCACCTCAACGGCTTCGCGACGATCTCGGAGTCGTCGACCGGCTTCCCCGGCTACAACTCCCACATCCCCGACTCGAACACCACGATGGCCCACGTCCTCCGCGACGCCGGCTGGTCGACGTTCTGGGTGGGCAAGAACCACAACGTCCCGATCGATGAGTGGACGGCCGGCGCGTCCAAGAAGCACTGGCCGCTGGCGCAGGGGTACGACCGCTTCTACGGCTTCATCGGCGGCGAGACGAACAACTGGTATCCGTCCCTCGCCGAGGACAACCACTACATCGACCAGCCCTACCTCCCCGAGGACGGCTACCACCTCTCGAAGGACCTCGCCGATCGCGCGCTGTCGATGATCCGCGACGTCAAGCAGACCGAGCCGGACAAGCCCTGGTACATGTGGTTCTGCCCCGGCGCGAACCATGCCCCGCACCACGCGCCGCAGGAGTACATCGACAAGTACAAGGGCGTGTTCGACGACGGCTACGAGGCCTACCGCGAGTGGGTCCTCGCCCGGATGATCGAGAAGGGCATCGTCCCGGAGGGCACCGAGCTCACCGCGCTCAACCCGATGCCGGAGGGCACCTTCACACCTGTCGACGAGGTGCGTCCCTGGGACACCCTGAACGACGAGGAGAAGGCACTTTTCTCGCGCATGGCGGAGGTCTACGCCGGCTTCAGCGAGTACACCGACGCCCAGGTCGGCCGCATCGTGGACTACCTGGAGGAGTCCGGGCAGCTCGACAACACCCTCATCATCTACTGCGCCGACAACGGCGCGTCCGGCGAGGGCAGCCCCAACGGCTCCGTCAACGAGGGCAAGTTCTTCAACGGGGTACCTGACGACATCACGCAGAACATCACGATGAGGGATGCGCTGGGGTCCCCTGACACCTACAACCACTACCCGACCGGATGGGCCGCGGCCTTCTCCACGCCCTACAAGATGTTCAAGCGCTACACCTACCAGGGCGGCGTGTGCGATCCGCTGGTGATCCACTGGCCCGCCGGCATCAAGGCCCGCGGCGAGGTGCGTCATCAGTACCACCACTCCACCGACATCGTGCCGACGATCCTCGAAGCCTGCGGCGTCGAGTTCCCGGAGGTCTACAACGGCATCGAGCAGACGCCGCTCTCCGGCGTCTCGATGGCCTACTCGTTCGACGCCGCCCCAGACGCGCCGACAGCGAAGGAGACGCAGTACTACGAGATGCTTGGACAGCGCGGCATCTGGCACAACGGGTGGAAGGCCGTGGCCATGCATGGCCCGATGAGCGGGGGCGGCCACTTTCTCGACGACGAGTGGGAGCTCTATCACACGGACGTCGATCGCGCCGAGGCCGTCAACCTCGCCGCCGAGCATCCCGACAAGCTGGAGGAGCTCAAGGCCCTCTGGATGGAGGAGGCGAAGGCGAACGCGGTGCTCCCACTGAACGACCTCCAGATCATCGGCAACCCCGAAGACCTGCAGACCTTCCTCAACATGGAGTTCCACCAACCCGTACCGCCGTCCGGTCGATTCGTCTACTACCCGGGCACCAGTGAGGTGCCCGAGCGATCGGCGGCGAACACCCACGGCGTCTCCTTCAAGATCGCCGCGGAGATCGAGTTCACGCCAGACACCGAGGGCGTCATCTTCGCGCACGGCTCCCGCTTCGGCGGACACACACTCTTCGTCAAGGACGGCGAAGTGCACTACGTCTACAACTACCTCGGCATCCCTCCTGAGAATCACGTATCTGCACCGATTCCGGCACCCGGTTCCCACATCGTCGGGATCGAGTTCACGAAAACGCACACTGGAGACTCGCTGGAGGCCGTGGGCCCCCTCCGACTTCACATCAATGACGCCGTCGTAGGCGAAATGGAGCTCCACACCACTCTCGGCCACTTCTCGCTCTGCGGCGAAGGCCTGACGATCGGGCGGGACAGCGCCGACCCCGTGTCGTCCCTGTACGGCTACGGGTTCGACTTCCGCGGCGGCCACATAACGCAGGTCGTTTTCGACGTCGCCGACGACGCCTACCTCGACCTGGAGGCGCACCTGGCGGCGGCCATGGCCCGCGACTGACGACCGGCGGCCGTCCAGGCCCTCAGAGCAATCCGAGGGCCTGGGCGGCCGCTGTCACGCCATCGCGATCCGAGACCCCGAGCTTGCGGTAGATGTTGCGCACATGCGTCTTCACCGTGTTCGGGGAGATGTACTCCTGCTGGGCGATCTGGCGGAGCGTGGCATTGCGACTCAAGGCGCTCAGCACGATGCGCTCACGCTGCGTCAGCTCCTCCTCCACGAGCACACCGGCGGCGGCGAGCCGCTCCCGCACCCGATCCGCGAAGTGCGTGCGGGCTCCGGCCGTCGCGCGGGCCGCGAGCAGGCGGGCGACGACGGGGCCCGCCTCGGCGACCCGGCGCACATGCTCCTCCGGCTCCGCAAGGGCGAGGGCGGTGGCGAGCGCGAACTGCGCCCGGTCCGGCTCCCCGTCGTGCACGTCGAGCTCCGCCTCCACCAGCCAGGCGTCGATCAGCGAGGCCGGGAGCAGGCACGGGAAGGCACCTTCCAGCACCGGCGCCAGCGCGCCGCGGGCGATGCCATCGCGCCGGTCGTGCACAGCGGCGATAGCCCGGAGCACGAGCACGTCTCCCGTGTCCCCCAGCGCATCCTCGATGTCGGCGATGAACCGGTCTCGGAGCGTCGGCTCCCCCAGCCGATCGAAGGCGTGCACCGCGAAGGGCCCCATCATGGCGTACCAGTGCGGCGGAAGCGGCAGATCGTCACGGGGAGTAAGGGTGGCGAGGAGCCGCACGGCCGCGTCGTGGGGATCGGCGCCCTGCTCTGCACCGAGCAGCGCGCGCAGCCCTTGCAGGCCCCGCGCGATCGCGGTCTCCCCGCCCTCGGCGATCACCCGCGCCGAGTACTCCAGGGTCTCAGGCCCCTCCAGGATCTGCATGCCCTCGTAGGGGCCCCAGAAACGCCACACCCTGGTCACCTCGAAGAACGGGCTGTCCGGCTCACCGAGCTCGTGCCAGCGGCGTTCCAAGGCGGCTCCCGCCTCGATCGCGTCACGGAGCCGGCCGCGGAACAGCACGCTGGTGGCGAGGACCGCCTCCGCCTGCAGTTCCGCCGCGCGGGCGCCGATCGCTCGAGCGAGGTCACCGGCACGGCGCGCTGTCGCCTCCGCCTGGTCGAGTCGTCCCACATAGAGCTTCGCCGTCGCGGCCTCCAGAATGGCGTAGGTGTCGAGCTGCTCCTCTCCGCTGAGGTCGTGGAGATCGGCTCCAGCGCCG
This sequence comes from Microbacterium sp. LCT-H2, assembly GCF_001866135.1. Classification (GTDB taxonomy): domain Bacteria; phylum Actinomycetota; class Actinomycetes; order Actinomycetales; family Microbacteriaceae; genus Microbacterium. The sequence continues at coordinate 322,882 of NZ_MODW01000002.1, read as the reverse complement.
TCGAGAGCCTCGGCGATACCGCCCCGCCGCAGCGCCGCGTGCACGTCGATCCCGCGGCGCCAGCGACGGTCGGCGTCGGACTCTCCCGCGCCCACGGGCGGCACGATCACGGCGGCCGACGGATCTCCGCAGGACAGCTCCGCTGCGGCGACGAGCATCCGGACGGTGGGCACGGCGCGCAGGGCGGTCGGCAGCTCCGCCATCACTCGCCGCACCGTATCCGCCCGGCCGTCCAGCACGAGCTGCATCCCGCAGCGCCGCAGGACGCCGGCCGTGCAGGCCGTCTCCCCGCCGCGGACGGCGTGCTGCAACGCGAGGAGGTGCTGCCCATGCTGCGCGAACCACTCCGCGGCACGCCGGTGGAGCCGCTCCTCGCGGTCGGCACCGCCTTCCCGCAGCCGGCTGAGAAGGAACTCCCGCAGCAGCGGCGGATAGTGGTAGCGGGACGGATCCTCGGCGTCCGGACCCGCGACCACATTGAGGCGGAGCAGTCGGTCGATCGTGGCGGTGATGGAGTCGGCCCCGGAGAGCACGGCGGCGAGCTCGGGGGTGAAGCGGTCCACGACCGCGGTCGTCTCGAGGAAGGAGCGCAGCTCGCCATCGAGCTCGGCGAGCACCTCCTCGACGAAGTAGTCCGCCACCTCGGGGGCGTCCCCGCGCAGCGTGGGCCCGAGGACGGTCTGCGCCCCGGCGGCGTCGAGCATCATGAGCTGCAGCCCGGTCGCCCAGCCCTCGGTACGGGCGAGCACGGTGCTGACCTCGCCCTGAGAGAGCCGGAGACCTCGCGCGCCGAAGAAGGCGCGGACCTCGGCCGGGGTGAAGGCGAGCGCACGGGCATCGAGTTCGAGGGCCACGCCGGCGATGCGGCGTCGTGCCAGGGGGATCGCCCGCGTCCCGCGCCCGGAGAGCACCACGTGCACGGTGCCGGGAGCGCTCTGCACGAACGTCGAGAGCAGTTGGGCGGTGTGCTCGTCTTCAACTCGGTGGACGTCGTCGATGACGAGGACGATCCGGTTCCTCGCCTCGCGGAGAGCTCTGGCGAGCGCACGCGCCGTCGTCGCGGAGCGCACGGCGGGCACAGCCGCGAGCGCGTCCTGGAGTCCGGGATCGTCGATTCTCTCGAGGGCGCCGCGCAGGAGCGGCAGGTCCGCCTCGCCGCGCTCCAGGGACACCCACACGAGGTGGATGCGGGGATCGGCACGCAGACGCTGCGCCCACTGCGACAGCAGCCGGGTCTTGCCGGATCCTGCCGGCGCGCTCACGAGCGTGAGCGTCCACGGCCCGTCCATCGCGGCAGTCAACCGCGAGAGCAGGCGCTCTCGACGGACCTCGCCCTTCATCGGAGCGGGTTCAGAGCTCTCGCTCGTTCCCGCCGTTCTTGCACTGTGCAGCACTCGAAACCCCCCGATTTCGACCTTGCTCCCCCTGGCGGGCAGTCTATTGCACAGTGGGAGCGGTCCCGCAAGAGGTGCTCACTCGGAGACGTCCGCCCGCGACGGCCGTCGCATCGCGAGAAGCGTCGGCACGAGGACGCCGAAGAACAGGGCGAGAGCCACTCCCAGCAGCGTCTCGAGGGTCCGTTCCAGGAACCGCGACGTCGGCGATTCGTCCGACGTCGACAGCAGCAGGGTGAGCACGAGAAAGGTCGTGAAGGCCGGCGCGACGTACCACCGGCTCTCCTGGACTGCGCCGAGACACCCCACCACGACACCGATTGCGAGCCCGATCGCCACCCCGCTCGGAGACAACAGGGCGAACCCCGCCGCGACCAGCGCCCCGACGAGCACCGACGCCGCCCGACCGACGCTGCGGAGGACGAGCTGGCCTCGCACCGGACGCATCACCAGCAGCACGGCGCCGGTCGCCCAGCCGACGTGCTCGACCCCGGTCGCGAAGCCGATGGCCGCCGCCGTCGCGGCGGCGGCACCCAGCAGGAACCCGTACATCAGCAAGGCGCGCCCCTTCGGCATCGATGCCGCAGCCCGCACGCCCGCCTCGTGTTCCGGCCAGAGCAGGGCGATGAGCCACGCGTACACCGAGCCGGCGACGATCGCGCCGGCCAGGAGGACGGTCGTCGTCGACAGTGGGAAGCTCAGACCGATCCCGACCATGGGCAGGACCAGGGTCAGGGCCAGCTGACCGGCGCGCTCCCGCGCGGCGAGCATGCTGGCGAGGACCGCCAGCACAGCCACGGCGAGCACGGCGAGGACCGGCACGAGCGCGAGCGTGGCACCGAGAAGGAGCCCCAGCGCGACCAGCGTCCCGAGCACGGGGATCGCCGAGCGCGCTCGTCGCCGTGCAGGAAGCCCGACGACTGCCGCCGGCAGGACCCCGATGCTCAGAGCCAGCGCGACAGCGGGATCGAACGGCGCGACCGCCATCGCGGGCACCGCGTAGAGCACGCCGAGACCGAACCGCGACCATCGCCACGTCACCCCGGCGCGCGCCGCCATGCCCGCCTCGCTCTCCGGTTCCGGCTGCGGTCGGGCATCGTCTCCCCTGTCTCGATTGCCCCGTGGTTCTTCCGTGCCGTCAGCCTAGGCAGGCGGTGGCCGCACGTCACCGCTCATCGGCCACTTCACCCGGGTGAACGCCGCCGCTCCTCGCGGTCCGCCGCGGCCCGGAGCCCGACATCGACCGAGGGGTGCACGCGTCCGTCCGCCGCCAGGGCGGAGTACCACGACGTCCGAGCCGCGACAGCGGTCGCGTCCGCAGGCAGAGCCGCGAGATGGAGCTCCACGCCGAGCTGCGCCAGCTCCCGATCGAGGGCTTCGAGAGCGTCGAGCACGGTGATCGACATCACCACCTGCTGCGGCAGTCCGAGCACGAGCGTCCGCACCGGCTCGGCCTGCGCGGCGACGGTCTGCACGATGAGCCGCCGATTGGCGAGCGCGTTCGCCGTGTAGAGCCCCCGCTCGGGCTCCAGCCCGAGCGCGCTCCCCCGCCTCCCCACCACGCGGACGCGAGGGATGTTGAGCTCTCGCAGCACGAGCACCAGCGTCACGACGACGCCGACAGCCACCGCGGGGAGGAGCCCCGCGGTGAGACCGATGGCCGCCACGGAGGTCGCGACCCAGAAGTCCATCCGGCTGATGCGCGCCCAGCGCACGAGCTCGGGGATGTTGACGAGTCCGGCCACCGCCGTGAAGACCATCGCCGCGAGCGTCGCCTCGGGCAGCAGGCTCAGCACGGGAGCGAGGAACAACGCGACGAGGACGGCGAGCCCGACAGTGGTCAGCGTGGCCAGCTGGGAGCGCGCACCGGCGCCTTGGTTGACGGCGCTCTGCGAGAACCCTCCCGCCGCGGGCATGGCCGCGAAGAAGGCACCGACCGTGTTCGCCGCGCCGGTTGCGAAGAGCTCCTGGTCACTGTCGATCTGCGGCTCCGTCGCCTGGCGCAGGCTGCGTGCGACCGCGGCGGACTCCAGGAAGGCCATGACGGCGATCGCCAGCGCTCCGGGGACGAGTGCCGCGGCCTCGGACAGGTCCGGGATCCCCGGAACGGGAAGACCACCGGCCACCGGGGCGATGAGGTCGACACCGAGATCGTCGATCCGTCCGACACCCACGAGCAGCATGCCTGCGGCGACGACGACGAGAGTGCCGGGGACCCGCGGAGCGAAGCGTTTGAGGAGCAGGAGTGTGGCGATGGATCCCGCCGAGAGCAGGAGCGTCGGGGTGTTGACGCTGTCGAGCGCTTCCCCGACGGCGACCAGGGAGCGGATGAAGCCGTGGCCGGAGAAGTCGAAGGACTCCCCCAGGAGCTTCGGGAGCTGCCCGACGGCGACTGTCGCCCCCACCCCGATCTTCAGCCCGAGCACAGTCGCTCCGCTGATGTTCTCGACGAGGGATCCCAGCCGACACGCCCGTGCCAACAGCAGCACCGCTCCCACCAGGAGGGTCAGCATCATGAGCGCGCCGATCGCGTCGTCCGCGCCCGCGGCGACGCCTGCCGAGACCAGCGTCGTCGCGGTGAGTGTCGCGATGGTCGATGTCGTCGAGACGCTCATCGCCCGACTGCCACCAAGGAGGGCGTACACGAGCATGGGGACGATACATGTGTAGAGGCCGACCTGCACCGGGAGATTCGCGATCGTCGCGTAGGCCATGGCCTGCGGAACCACGACCGCACCCGCGGAGAGCCCGGCCAGCACGTCGCGCACGATCCAGCGGCGCTGGTAGCCGTCCAGAGTGCTCAGCAGCCACGGTGGCCGGTGCACTGTGCTCATGGGACTCCCTCCGCCGTCGAGGGAAGCGTACTGCCGACGCTCCGGGCGCGACCGGCCGGAGCCGTCTCACCGTGGCGAGTCACCCGGGTGAACTCCTGACGGAACCGGTGCACCGGCGCTGCGCCCGCCGGTATGTTCCCAGCGTGCCCCGGAGACGGCGGCACCAAGAAAGGAGCAGTCATGGGATTTTGGGCATCGTTCTGGGACATCATCTGGTGGTTCCTGTGGATCTTCGCCTTCACCGCGTATCTCTTCGCCCTGTTCGCGATCATCGGGGACCTGTTCCGCGACCACAAGCTGAGCGGCTGGTGGAAGGCCGTGTGGATCTTCTTCCTGATCTTCGTGCCGTTCCTCACGGCGCTCGTGTACCTCATCGCCCGGGGCAACGGCATGGCCGAACGCAGCAGTGCGGAAGCCCGCCGTGCGCAGGAGGCCGCGAACGCGTACATCCAGCAGGTGGCCGGCAGCAGTCCGAGCGAGGAGATCGCGAAGGCCAAGGCACTGCTGGACGCCGGAACCATCACGCCGGACGAGTACTCCCTCATCAAGGCGAAGGCGCTGCAGTAGGCCCCGGGCCCGCCCCCACCACCGCGAGGAGCCCGCAGCATGGACCTGCAGGATCTGCTGCCCACCGACATCGATTGGTGGCAGCTCCTGCTCGCCCTGCTCGTCGCCCTCGCGACCTGGATCGTCTCGCGGTTCGCACGCCGGGGCACCACAGCCTTGCTCCGGCGTGCACCCGGAATCTCCCCCGCCGTCGGGACCGCGATCGCGCAGTTCGTCGGCTACGCCATCCTCCTGCTGGGCTTCGGCATCGCGCTCGCGATGCTCGGCGCCAACGTGCAGCCCCTGCTCGCGATCGTCGTCATCCTCGGCATCGTCGCGATCCTCGTCCTCCGCGGCGTGGCGGACAACTTCGCGGCCGGCGTGCTGCTGCAGGCGCGGCAGACGGTCCGCATCGGCGACGAGATCGTGGTGGAGGCGCTGGACTCTGTGATCGCCGGGACGGTGACCGAGCTCAACGCCCGCGCGGTGATCCTGCACACGGTCGACGGCCGCACCCTCCACGTCCCCAACGCACGCCTGCTCTCCGATCCCGTGGTCAACGACTCCACCCGCGGAGCCCGGCGCAGCGAGGTGGAGGTCAGGGTGCGGCGGGACGGGACGACCCGGATCGACGGCGTGCTCGATCCGCTCGTCGATGCGGCCAGGACGGCGGAGGGCGTGCACCGGCACGAAGGCGTGCGGGCGCTCGTGATCAGCGTGAGCGGGGACCGGCTGATCGCGCGGCTGCAGTTCTGGCACCACCCGCTGCACGGCGCCCTCGTGAGCGCCGCCGTCGTGGTCGCGGTCTTCGACGCCCTCGGCGGCCTCGGCACCACCGGCACCGTCACCAGCGTCCCGGCCCCGCCACCGCTCGTGCCGCCCGATCCCGTGTGAGACCCGGGTGCGCGATGTCGGTGCCCTCGGGCATGATCTGCGCATGGACATCACCTTCCTGCAGCCGGACGGCCTCGTCCGCAGCCCCGCCTTCAGTCACGCCGCCGTCATCCCGCCGGGGGCGACCACCGTCTACATCGGAGGGCAGAACGGCGTCGACGCCTCCGGCGCCGTCGTCTCCCCCGACGTGGGGGCGCAGGCCCTTCGCGCTCTCGACAACGCGCGGGTCGCGCTCGAGTCCGCAGGGGCGACGCTCGACGACGTCGTGAGCTGGACCATCCTCATCCACCAGGATGCCGATCTGCGCGCGGCGTACGGCGCCGTGGCCGCCACCCTCGCCAGGGACGGCGCTCCGCCCCTCGTGACCGCCGCGCGGGTGGCGGGCCTCGGCGTGCCCGGAGCGCTCATCGAGGTGAGCGCGATCGCCGCGATGATCCGCGACTGAGGTCACATGCGTCCGCGCACAGGCGTGCGCTCGATACCGTCCGGCTCGTCGGGCATCGTCATCTCGGCCCGCACCCCGAGCAGGCGCACTTCGCGGTCGGCGTCGAGGGTCTCACCGAGCGCGAGCGCCATCGCGACCACGTCCTCTCGATCCGCCGTGGGAGCCGGGAGCTTCCGGCCGACGGTCCTCGTCTCGAACGGGGCGTACCGCACCTTGAGATGCACCCGCATGACCGGGCGCCCCTCGGCGGCGCAGTCGTCGAAGGCGTGTCCTGCGAGCTCGCGCAGCGCCTCCTGCACGGCCTCCCGCGTCGTGAGATTCTGCTGATACGTGGTCTCCCGGCTGTGGCTCCGTGCCACCCACGGAGTGTCGTCGACGATCCGCGGCCCCAGCCCGGAGCCCAGCCCGAGATACCACCGCCCCATCTTGGGACCGAACTCCGCGACGAGGGTCTCCTCGTCCGCCGCCGCGAGTTCGCGCACGGTGGCGATGCCGTGTGCCGCGAGCCGCTTCTGCACCTTCGGCCCCACGCCCCAGAGATCACGGGTCGGCCGGTCGCCCATCACCGCGAACCAGTTGTCGGCGGTCAGCCGGAACACGCCTCGCGGCTTGCCGAACTCCGTCGCGATCTTCGCCCGCACCTTGTTGTCTCCGATGCCGACCGAGCACTGCAGACCCGTCGCCTCCTCGACCGCGCGCTGGGCGGCCCGCGCGACGCCCTCCGGGTCATCGGTCACGACGCCGAGGAAGCACTCGTCCCACCCGATCACCTCCAGCACCACGTCGGGCAGCGTCCGCAACGCCGTCATCACCTCCTCGGAGGCCCGCTCGTACTCCGCGTGATCCACCGGCAGGAACACCGCGTCCTCCGGTGCCTTGCGCGCCGCGATCTTCAGCGGCATGCCCGACCCGATGCCGAAGGCGCGCGCCTCGTACGACGCCGTCGAGACGACGGCCCGCTCGGACGGGTCACCGCGGCCCCCGACGATGACCGGGTGTCCGGCCAGCTCGGGACGGCGCCGCACCTCGACCGCGGCGACGAACTGATCCATGTCGACGTGCAGCACCCACTCGGCCATGCATCGAGTGTGGCCGCTGACGACCGCGAAGTCACCCCGTCAGACGAGGAAGATCGGCAGGAGCTCCGGGTTGTGGGCGTGGACGAGGACGGCGAAGACCACCGCGTCGAAGAGGAGGTGCACCGTGACGACGTAGGCGAGCGAGTGCGTCCGGAGGAAGATGAATCCCTGCAGGAGCGCGAACGGGATGGTCAGCAGCGGGCCCCATTCGCGGTAGCCGAGCTCCCAGAGGAAGGAGACGAACACGACGGCCTGCAGCACGTTCGCGAGCGCATCAGGGAAATGACGTCGTAGCAGCGCGAAGACGGTGCAGATGAAGAACAGCTCGTCCCAGATGCCGACCGCCCCGACGCCGACGAACAGCCGCGCGATGAGATCGGGCGTGTCTACCACGGGCCAGTTCTGATAGACGCCGCTGGTGATGAAGTAGAAGGGCAGGATCAGCCAGCCGAGCACGAGAACGGCGACGAGCCAGCCCCAGTGGAGCAGTCCCCAGCGCTGCCCGGTCCGCCAGGGGAACCGGATCGCCCGGTCGCGGAAGACGAACCGCGAGACCAGATACGGCACCAGCACCGCGCCGCCGAGCGCGAGGGTGAAGCGGAGCATGGCCAGGTTGTCGAGCTCCGCCGCGAGCGGGATGACGCTCACGATGAGCATGCCGAGCGCGATCAGCGAGAGGTCACGGCTGAGCGAGGGCCGCCGCGATCCGTCCGCCCCGGGGAGCGGCCCCTCGCGGCGCTCCACGAGCACAGCGGCGCCGACGCCCAGCGCCAGCAGCAGCCAGCCGAGCCAGGGCAGCGCCACCACGAAGAAGGCCGGGGCGGCCGCGCACACCAGCGCCGCGGGAACGAGGCGCACCCCCACGGGCGCGCTCGGAGGGGCCTGCGTCATGCACGATCCCGTCGGCGGTACACGAGGTCGCGGATGTCGCGCCCCTTCGCGAGACCCTTCCGCTCGAACGCGGTCATGACCCGACCGTCGAACCGCTCGGCCCAGTCGCCCTCGAAGGCCCGCTCGAACAGGGGCTCGGCGTCGAGCACCTCCCGCATCTGGAGCGCATAGTCCTCCCAGTCGGTCGCGAGCCGGAGCAGGCCGCCGTCGCGCAGCGCCCTGGCAGCGGTGTCCCCGAATCCGGGCCGGACCAGACGCCGTTTCGTGTGACGCTTCTTGTGCCACGGGTCGGGGAAGAAGATCCACACCTCGGCCGCCGCCGCTTCCGGGAGGTAGGAGGACAGCACCTCCGGCGCGTTGGCCTCCACGACGCGGAGGTTCCGCGCGCCCGCCCGGTCGGCATCGAGCATGGTTCGGGCCACCCCCGCGCGGAAGACCTCCACGGCGAGGAAGTCGTCGTGCGGACGGCTCGACGCGGCAGCGACGATGGCGTGCCCCTGCCCGGAGCCGATCTCGACGAAGAGATCCGCCTGGCGGCCGTACTCGGCGGCGACGTCGAGCCGTGCCTCGGAATGCACGGACGTCCACGCCACCGCGCGCGGCACATCCAGCAGATAGTGCGGGGCGAGATCGGTGAAGGCGCGCTCCTGCGCCTCGGACATCCGGCCGCTCCGACGCACGAAGGACACCGGCTCATCGCGGAAGGTACGCGGTTCGGGCATGGATCCAGGGTAGTCGCCGGGACACCGGCCGCCGGACGCGGTCAGCCGGCGGGCGCGGTGACGAAGTCGATCAGCTCTTCCACCCGGCCGAGGAGTGCGGGCTCGAGATCGCGGTAGGTCGTGACCTTCGACAGGATGTGCTGCCAGGCCCTGGCGGTGTCGGCCTGCGTCTCGTGCGGCCAGCCGAAGGCGCGGCAGATCCCGGTCTTCCAGTCGACCCCGCGCGGGATCTCGGGCCACGCGGCGATGCCGAGGGCTCGAGGGGTGACGCACTGCCAGACATCGACGAACGGGTGTCCGACGATGCGGACATGGCGACCGTGCGGTCCGCGAGCGACCGCCTCGGCGATACGCGACTCCTTCGACCCCGGCACGAGGTGGTCCACGAGGACGCCGTATCGCCGGCGCGCGCTCGGCGGCTCCGCGGCGAGGAGGTCGTCCAGCAGGTCCACGCCCTGGAGGTACTCGACGACGACGCCTTCGACGCGCAGGTCGGCCCCCCACACCTTCTCCACGAGCTCGGCGTCGTGCCGCCCTTCGACGAGGATGCGGCTGGGCAGCGCCGTCCGCGCCCGCTGATCCGCCACGGCGAAGGAGCCGGAGGCGGTGCGGCGGGGTCCCTGCGCGGATGCCGCCGGCACGGTGAGGCGCACCGGTGCTCCGTCGATGAGGAAGCCGCCGCCAAGGGGGAACAGCCGTCGCCGTCCCAGCCGGTCCTCGAGCTCGACGGTGCCACCCTGCACCTTCGTCACGGCGCCGCAGAATCCGTCCGCCGCGACCTCGACCACGAGGTCGACCTCGGCGGGCACCTGCGGCACCGGCTTCACGCCGCGCTCGCGCCAGCCCGCTGCCAGCACGTCGGATCCGTACCTGTCGTCCATGCCTTCCAGCGTATGTGTCTCCGCTGAGGGCGAACGCCGAGACGCGCGCGAGTGCTGTCGCGTGTCGGACCCAGTGCATAGACTCGACACATGGGGCTCGGCTGCCGGTCGGAGGGAACACGATGACGAAACGGTGGCTGACGCTGGGTGCTCTGGCCCTCGCGGTCGCGACGGGTGCGCTGTCCGCCTCGGCGGCGTCCGCGACCGATCCGCTCACGCTCGACTCCGGGTATGTCACCGACCAGGCCGGCGTCCTCTCCCCCACCGAGGAAGAACAGGTCGAGTCCCGCCTGCAGGAGCTCACCGACAACTCCTCCGCCGATCTCTTCGTCGTCCTCGTCGACGACTTCACCGACCCGAACGACAGCGTCGAATGGGCCGATCAGGTCGCGAACGACAACCGGCTCGGCCCCGATCAGTACCTGCTCGCGATCGCCGTGGACGGCCGCAGCCTCTACATCTCCGCGGACTCCTCCGGGCCGTTGAGCGACGGGCAGCTCGCCGCCATCGAAGACGCGATCGCCCCGCTCGCCGGCGACGGCGACTGGGTCGGCGCGATCACGCTGGCCGCCGACGAGATCCAGGGGGACGGCGGCGCCGGAGCGCTCCGCGTCACGCTGATCGTCGTCGGGGTGGTCGCGGCCGCCCTCCTCATCTGGCTCATCGTCGCTCTGGTCCGGCGCGCACGCCGTACCGCGGCCATCCGCGAGCGGGGCGCCATGCCGGAGACACCCGACCCCGCCGACCCGTTCTCCACGCTCACCGATGCCCAGGTCGAGCAGCAGGCCGGCGTCGCGCTCGTGCGTGCGGACGACGCCATCACCTCCAGCCGGGAGGAGCTGGGATTCGCCGTGGCGCAGTACGGCGAGGGCGCGACCGCGGAGTTCTCCCGCGCCGTCGACGAGGCGAAGGCGAAGATCGCCGAGGCGTTCGATCTGCGGCAGAAGCTCGATGACGAGATCGAGGATTCCGTCCACGACCGCCGTGCGTGGCACATCCGCATCATCCGGCTGGCCGACGAGATCGACGAGATCCTCGACGACAACACCGAGGCCTTCGACGAGCTGCGCCGGCTGGAGCAGAACGCGCCGCAGGAGCTGGAGCGGGTGCGGCGAGAGCGCGCCGATCTGACGCCGCTCCTCGCCTCGGCTGCTCCCGCCCTCGCCGCTCTCGTCGCGACCTACGACCAGGCCGCCCTGATCACCGTGACGGACAACCCGGCTCAGGCCCAGGAGCGCGCAGCCTTGGCCGATCGGGCGATCGACGCCGCGGCCCAGGCCCTCGCGAACGGGCGCACCGGTGAAGCGGCGTTCGCGATCCGCACGGCCGAGCAGGCGGTGGCGCAGGCGGCGCAGCTGATCCAGGCGATCACCGCGCTCGGCACCGAGCTGACCGGCATCGAGGCGCAGGCGCAGGCGCTCGTCGCCGAGCTCCAGGGCGATGTCGCTGCGGCAGCGCAACTGCCCGACCCGACCGGTGCCCTGGCGAGTGCCACCCAGACGGTGACCGCACAGTTGCAGAGGGCACAGGCCGATCTCGTCGCGACGCCTCGCAACCCGCAGCGGGCCCTCGACGCCCTCACGGCGGCGAACGCGCAGATCGACGGTGCGATCGCGCACGGACACGAAGCCGTGGAGCGCGCTCGACGGGCCCAGCAGCTCCTGGAGCAGACCCTCGCCCAGGCGGCCTCCGAGGTCCGGGCCGCCCGGGAGTTCATCGAGACGCGCCGCGGCACCGTGGGCTCCACCGCCCGCACGCGCCTCGCCGCTGCCGACGCCGCGTTGACCCAGGCCCTCACCCTGCGCACGTCGGATGTCGAGAAGGCCCTCGCCGAGGCCCAGCGCGCCCTCGATCTCGCACGCCAGGCCACGTCCGCCGCGCAGGCCGATCTGCGCGCGTACACCCCCGGCGGCTATCCGGACGACGGCTGGGGCGGAGTCTTCGGCGGCTCCGGGTCCCGCTCCGGCGGCTCCGGCATCGGTGGCGACATCCTCGGCGGGATCATCGGCGGACTCCTCGCCGGCGGCGGGGGCGGCGGCTCGTCCCGGCGCAGCAGCGGCTGGCGCTCCTCGGGCGGCTTCCGCAGCTCCGGCTTCGGCGGAGGCGGATCCCGCGGGGGCGGCGGACGCGGACGCTCCGGAGGTCGACGCTTCTGATCCCCCGCACAGACACATACGCCAAGCTCTCGAAGACGCCCCTCTGAAAGGAACCACGCATGACCAAGCAGTCCATCTTCGGACGGATCTCCACCCTCGTCCGCGCGAACATCAACGCCCTCCTGGACTCTGCGGAGGACCCGCAGAAGATGCTCGACCAGCTCGTCCGCGACTACACCAACAGCATCGCCGACGCCGAGTCCGCCATCGCGGAGACCATCGGCAACCTGCGGCTGCTGGAGCGCGACCACGAGGAAGACGTGCAGGCGGCCAACGAATGGGGCAACAAGGCCCTCGCCGCCAGCCGCAAGGCCGACGAGATGCGCGGCGCGGGCAACACCGCCGACGCCGACAAGTTCGACAACCTCGCGAAGATCGCCCTGCAGCGCCAGATCAGCGCCGAGCGGGAGGCGACGAGCGCCGAGCCGCAGATCGCCGCCCAGACCGAGATCGTCGACAAGCTCAAGAGCGGCCTGAACGGCATGAAGGACAAGCTCAACGAGCTGAAGAACAAGCGCAGCGAGCTGCTCGCCCGCGCCAAGGTCGCCGAGGCACAGACCAAGGTGCAGGACGCGGTCAGCTCCATCAACGTGCTCGACCCCACCAGCGAGCTCGGCCGGTTCGAGGACAAGGTCCGCCGCCAGGAGGCTCTTGCCCAGGGCAAGGCGGAGCTGGCCGCCTCGAGCCTCGACGCGCAGTTCGAGAGCCTCGAGGATCTCGGCGAGCTGACCGAGGTCGAGGCGCGCCTCGCCGAGCTGAAGGCCGGCGGCAGCGCGCCGCGTCAGGCGCTCGAAGGCAACTGACACCGACGCGGATGCCCGGGTGCACGCCCGGGCATCCGCGGTTCCGTCTCCGGGAGGTCCCCCATGGTGCGTTTCCTGGTCGTGCCGCAGTGGCAGGGTTCGCCCGCCGCGCGCGCGATGCTCCTCGTCGACGGCGCGTCGGCGATCGCCGGCGATCTGCCGCGTGCGGCGACGACCATCCTCGACGTTCCAGTCGAAGCCGGTGAGGCGCTGGGCACGGGTGTCCGGCGGCTCAGCGCCCTCGCACGCACGCGCGAGCTGGTCGCCGGACATCTCGAAGCAGGCACCGTGCTGATCGGCGGCGACTGCAGCATCACCGTCGCCGCCCTCGACACGCTCCCCGGCGGCACCGACGACCTCGCCGTGGTCTGGTGCGATGCGCACGCCGATCTGCACACTCCGGAGACGTCGCCGTCCGGAGCGTTCTCCGGCATGGCCCTGCGCGCGGTCCTCGGAGAGGGAGAACCGCAGCTCGCCCTCTCCCCCGGTCTTCCCCGTGACCGTGTCGTCACCGTGGGGGTCCGCAACGTGGACGACGCCGAAGCAGACGAGCTGGACCGTCTCCGGAACGTCGGCGTGGCAGACCTCGACGACCCGGGGGCGCTCGCGGACGCCGTGCAGGCCACGGGCGCGCAGCGGGTGTGGGTGCACATCGACGTCGACGTCCTCGACCCGGCGTCGTTCACCGGAGTCTCCGCCGCCGTACCGTTCGGCGTGACTCCCGCGTCCCTGAGCACGGCGATCCGGGAGCTCCGGAGCCGCGTCCCCCTCGCCGGGGCGACCATCGCGGGCTTCGCGCCCCGCACTCCGGCCGACGCCGTCGATGACCTCGGAGCGATCCTGCGCCTGGTCGGAGCCGTCGCGTGAGCCCGGCACCCGACTGGGAGGCGGTCGCGGCGGAGCGCCTCGCCCGCGGACGCCGTGCGGACCGCCGCATCCCGTCTTTCCTGCTGCGCTCGCCGATCAGCCGGCTGGGCTACCTCTGGGGAACGGCCGTCGGCTGGATCTGGGGCACGCTGTGGAGCACCGGCCCGATCGAACGGCGCGGCGGGCTCTGGGTGTTCCGGGGCATGCCCCGATGGGCCTTCCACCGCGGCGGCGTCTGCGTGGGCGGGTGCTTCCTCACCGGCGACGCGCGGCCCACCGACGCGGTGCTGCGCCACGAGGCCGTGCACAAGCAGCAGTGGCTGCGCTACGGCTTCCTGATGCCGGTGCTCTATCTGTTCGCGGGACGCGACCCGCTGCGGAACCGCTTCGAGATCGAAGCGGGGCTGGAAGACGGCAACTACGTGCGCCGCCCGCGCTGACTCAGCCCTCGACGCGAAGCAGTCCGAAGCGCTCCGGCACGCGGATCCGGTTCACGGCGACGCGGAGGCGGTCCGTGAGGTGCTCGACGATGTCAGCGGTACCGAGGTAGCCGCCGAGCAGCGTGACGTGGGTCTCGACCTCGTCGTCCACCAGCATCTCGTCCGCCCATGCGCAGGTGGCTCGGGCCAGAGCCTCACCGGGCGCGCAGCCACGGCCGCTTCCCGGGGCTCCCGAGCGCGCGGAGCGCGCGAGCCAGGTGACGGTCATGCGACCGGGCGCGTGGATGACGCCGATGTCGGAGACATCAGGAACCTCGATGAAGATGCGACCGGACGCGCACAGCGGGAGGGTCGCGAGGAATGCCTCGAGGTCGAGCAGCGAGTGCTCATCGGCGGTCACCAGGTGGTGTGCGCGACGGCGCGCCGCGCGGCGAGCCGCGCGCGTGCCTCGGGTGTCGAGCGTGGTGTCCATGGTGATCCCATCGTACACCAAGCGAAGGCTTGCCTAACCTTCGCGGGTGGTGTCCTCCGACACCGGCTCGACGAGGGCATCACGCAGGGCGGCGAGCTCTTCCTCGGTCATGCCGTTCGCGCGCAGGTAGCCGGCGGCCGACCCCCACCGCTCGTCGACCTGGGCCAGCAGGCGACGCATCACCTCGGCCGGCGAGCGGGTGGCAAGATCCACCGCATGGACCGCCTCCGGATGCTGACTCCGCAGATAGGCGGCGATCCGCCGCGACCGTTCGGCGGGCAGCTGCGACTCGGTGAGGGCGTAGTCGTCGATGACGGCTTCCCGATCAGCGCCGACCGCCGAGAGGGCCAGGGCGACCGTCACCCCGGTCCTGTCCTTGCCCACGGTGCAGTGCACCAGCGTCGGCTCCCCGGCCGCGATCACGCGGACGGCGGCGACCAGGCGATCGCCGCTCTCCTCCAGCAGATGCAGGTACAGGTCGTCGAGACTCGTGTCGGATTCGAAGAAGGAGCGCACGGATCCGAGGAACAGGGGCAGATGGGTCGTCTCCGGCCCCTCGATCTCGCTCGGCTCCGCGGCGACCTCCTCGCCGTCGCGGAGGTCGACGATGCGGCGCACCGCCGACCTCAGGAGCGCGGCGCCGTTCGTCGTCGCGGTGGAGAGCTGACCGGAGCGCAGCAGTACGCCGCTGCGGATGCGTCCGCCCTCCGCAGGGATGCCGCCGACGTCCCGGACGTTGGCCACGCCGTCGACGTCGAGGATCGTCACGCGCCCGCCTGGGGGCTGCGCGGGGGCACCGGGTACCGCCCCGCAATGACGATGCGGTTGAAGGCGTTGATCGACACGCATGCCCAGCTCAACGCGGCGTACTCCTTCTCCGTGAACACACTCCCCACCAGGTCGTACACGTCGTCCGAGATGCCGTCCTCCGCGATGAAGGTGAAAGCTTCCGCCAGCTCGAGGGCGGCACGCTCCCGGTCGCTGAACACACCGCTCTCCCGCCAGACGGCGATCTGGCTGATCGTGTCGACGTCCAGCCCGGCGGCGACCGCACGGTCCACATGGATCCGCGTGCAGTAGCTGCACCCGTTCAGCTGCGAGCAGTGGATCATGACGATCTCCTTCAGCCGATCGTCGATGCCGTTCTCGGCACAGATCGTGCCGACCGTCTTCGAGAAGGCGTCGAGGGCCTGATAGGCCGCAGGCTCCGTCTTGGACAGGTGCACGCGCTGTTCGGTCATACCTCCATGATATTCGGCGACGGGCGCAGGAGACGGTGCAGGACCGGCCACTCGGAAATGCACTCTGCCAACCTGACTACGCGATTACCTTGCATATCGCCCTGTCTGGACGCCCTATTTCTTCTCACTTTGCTCCGGCATTTCCCGTGGGGTCGAAACGGGGCGCAGAATAGCCGCGTGCCGATCGACACCAGCGAGTTCTCCTATCTTCCCGCGCAGGCCGACGCGCTCGGCGTTCCCCTTCCGACCGTGGAGCGCCTGACGCTCCCCCTCCCTGAGGGTCGCGTCGTGAGCGGGCTGCGCTTCGGGTCCGCGCCGCCACGCATCACCCTGCTGCACGGCGCCGGCCTGAACGCCCACACATGGGACACGACGGCGCTGGCCCTGGGGCAGCCGCTCCTGGCGATCGACCTCGCCGGCCACGGCGACTCCTCCTGGCGCGACGATGCGGACTACTCCCCCCGCACCCTCGCCGCCGACGTCATCGCCGCGCTGGACGCCTGGACCTCCTCGCCGCAGATCCTGGTGGGACAGTCGCTCGGCGGTCTCACGGGGGCCGCCGTCGCCGCGGCCCGGCCGGACCTCGTGGCCGCGCTGATCGTCGTCGACATCACGCCGGGGATCGACGTCACCGCCGGCCCTGCGGCGCTTCGGCAGTTCTACGCCGGGCCGACGGATTTCGCGACCCGAGACGAGCTCGTCGACAAGGCGATGTCCCTGGGGTTCGGCGGCACCCGCCCCGAGACCGAGCGCGGTGTCTTCCTCAACACCCGCGTCCGTCCGGACGGCCGGGTCGAATGGAAGCACCACTTCGCCCACCTCGCCGCCACCGCACTCGCCGCCCACGACCCCGGCACCTCGGCTGACCCGTCCGTCCTGCACGAGAACGGCTGGGACGACCTGGCGGCGGTCACCGCGCCCGTCACGCTCGTCCGCGCCGAGCGCGGCTTCGTGAGCGCTGCCGACGCCGAGGAGTTCCAGCGCCGCCTCCCCGAAGCGCGCGTCGTCGCGATGGACGCCACGCACAACGTGCAGGAGACGGCGCCTCGCGACCTCGCCGCCCTCGTCGGCTCCGCGGCCGCGGCCGGAATATGACGTTCCGTTCCACGGCCGCCGCGCCGCATCCCGCCCGACCCTAGGCTCGTCCCACCGGCACACAGCACCTGCCGCACCGAGAGGAAACACCCATGTTCCGACGTTATCGACGCCTCGCGCTGATCTCCGCGCTCGCGGCCACCGCCGTGATCCTCAGCGCCTGCTCCGGCTCTGCCGAGCCTGCCCCGTCCACGGGTGGCGAGCCCGACCCCGACGCCACCCTGCATGTCGGTCTCGTGCTCGAGCCCACCAACCTCGACATCCGGCACACCAGCGGTGCCGCGCTGGAGCAGATCCTCATCGACAACATCTACGAGGGACTGGTCAGCCGCACCCAGGAGAACGAGATCGTCGAGCGGCTCGCCTCGGAGTACGAGGTGTCGGACGACGGCCTCACGTACACCTTCACCCTCAACGACGGGATCACCTTCCACGACGGCTCGCCCCTGACGGCGGCCGACGTCGTCTCCTCCTACGAGACCGTCCGCACCGACGCGACGGTGCAGGGCAACGCGGAGTTCGCGTCCGTCTCCTCGATCTCCGCTCCGGACGACACGACCGTCGAGATCGTGCTGTCCGAGCCGAACCAGAACTTCCTCTTCGCCCTCACCGGCCCGGCCGGCCTCGTCTTCAAGAAGGGCGACACCACCGACCTGAAGACCGCGGAGAACGGCACCGGACCGTTCACCCTCACGCGCTGGAACAAGGGCAGCACGATCACCTTCGCCCGCAACGACGACTACTGGGGCGAGCCGGCGGGCGTCGCCGAGGTCGAGTTCCAGTACATCCCCGACTTCACGGCCGGAGTGAACGCCGCTCTCGCCGGTGACGTGGACGTCCTCACCGCCGTCGACCCGAACCTCGCTCCGCAGCTCGAGGACTCGGGTGACTTCACCCTCACGACGGGCCGCACGACCGACAAGGCCACGCTCGCCTTCAACAACAAGAAGGCTCCGCTGGACGACGTCCGGGTCCGCGAGGCGCTGCGCCTGGCCATCGACCACGACGCGCTCATCGAGGCCGTCGGCGCCGGCACGCCGTTGTACGGCCCCATCCCCGAGCTCGACCCCGGCTATGAGGACCTCTCCGACGTCATCTCCTACGACCCTGAGCGGGCCAAGGAGCTGCTCGCCGAGGCCGGCCAGGAGGACCTCGACCTCACCCTGACCATCCCGTCGTTCTACGGCACCACCGTCCCCAAGGTCCTCATCTCGGACTTCGACAAGGTCGGCGTGAACCTCGAGGTCGATTCCGTGGAGTTCCCGACCTGGCTCGAGGACGTGTACACCAACAAGGACTACGACCTCAGCTTCGTCCTGCACGTCGAGCCCCGGGACTTCGGCAACTTCGCCAACCCGGACTACTACTTCGGCTACGACAACGCCGAGGTGCAGGACCTCTACGCGCAGGCGCTGGCCGAGGTCGACCCGGATGCCTCCGCGAAGCTCCTCGCCGAGGCGGCGCGGATCGTCTCCGAGGACCACGCGGCGGACTGGCTCTACAACGGTCAGACGATCACGGCGGTGAGCCCGATCGTCAGCGGCTTCCCGGAGGACTCGATCAACTCGCGCATCAACCTCGCGGGTGTGACCGTCTCCGCCGCGAGCTGACGACGGTCGACGCTCCGTGCTGCGTTACGCGCTCGTCCGAGGAGCCCTGCTGATCGCAGGGCTCCTCGTGTCGAGCGCGCTCATCTTCCTCACGCTGCGTGTCTTCCCCGGCGACGTGGCCCAGCTCATCGCCGGCACCCAGGCCTCCCCTGCCGAGGTCGAGGCGCTGCGGGAGTCGCTGGGGCTGAACCAGCCTCTGCTCGCGCAGTACGCCGACTGGATCGGCGGCATCCTCCGCGGCGACCTGGGCACCTCGCTGCTGTCCGGTGCCTCCGTCGGCGAGGAGCTGCTGCTCAAGGCACAGGTCACCGTTCCGCTCGGGATCATGTCGTTGGTGATCGCCGTGCTCATCGCTGTGCCCTTCGGCATCCTCGCCGCCCTGCGCCGCGGCCACCGCGACGGCACGGCGCTCAGCGTCGGCGCCCAGGCGCTCGCGGCGGTGCCCGTCGTCTGGGCGGGCATGATGCTGATCGTCGTGTTCTCCGTGTGGCTCGGCTGGCTGCCGCCCCAGGGCTTCCCCCGCACCGGATGGTCCACGCCGGGAAGAGCGATCGAGGCGCTGCTGCTGCCGGCCCTCACCATCGGCATCGTCGAGGGCGCCATGCTCATGCGCTTCGTGCGCAGCGCGACCCTGCAGGCGGCCGGACAGGACTTCGTCCGCACCGCGGCCGCCAAGGGGCTGACGAAGACCCGCGCCCTCATCCAGCATGGCATCCCGGCGGTCGGGCTATCCATCATCACGGTCCTCGGCCTCCAGGTCGCCGGGATCATCGTCGGGTCGGTCGTGATCGAGCAGCTGTTCACGCTTCCGGGCATCGGCCGCATGCTCGTGACCGACGTCGGCACGCGCGACCTCGTCAAGGTGCAGAGTGAGCTGCTCGTCCTGACCGGCTTCGTGCTGGTGGTCGGCTTCCTCGTGGATCTGCTGCACCGGGCGATCGACCCTCGACAGCGGGAGGCCGCATGAGCACGCGCTGGTTCCCTCGACTCTGGCGCACCTCGACCGGCCGGTTCGGACTGATCGTCATCGCCCTCGTCGCCCTGGCGGCCGTCGTGTCCCTCTTCTGGACGCCGTTCGACCCGCGGGCCTCGAACATCGGCGACCGCTGGCTGCCGCCGGGGTGGCCGCACGTGCTCGGGACCGACGACACCGGGCGCGACATCCTGAGCCTGCTCATGGCGGGGGCGCGGACCACTGTGTTCGTCAGCGTGGGCGCCGGACTCGTGGCCACAGTGGTGGGGATCGCCCTCGCCGCCCTCGGCGCCCTGACCACCCGGCTCGTGCGGGAGACGGTCGCCGTGTTCGTCGACATCCTCATCGCCTTCCCCGTGCTGCTGATCGCGATGATGATCTCGTCGGTGTGGGGCGGGTCGCTCTGGGTCGTGATCTGGGCGGTGGGGATCGGTTTCGGCGTGAACATCGCGCGGGTCACGCGGCCGGAGCTGCGCCGCGTGCAGCAGAGCGACTTCGTGCTGGCCGCGCGCGCGTCGGGCCTCACCCCCGCGCAGAGCCTCGTCCGTCACCTCCTGCCGAACGTGGCACCGGTCTTCATCGTGCAGCTCTCATGGTCGATGGCCGTGGCCGTGCTCGCGGAGGCCGGCCTGTCGTACCTCGGCTTCGGGGCCTCGGTCGTGGAACCGAGCTGGGGTCTGCTGCTCGCGGATCTCCAGCGCTACATCGGCGTGCACCCGCTCACCGTGATCTGGCCCGGGCTCACGATCACCCTGACCGTGCTGGCCCTCAACCTGCTCGGCGACGGGCTCCGGGAAGCCACGGACCCCACCCTGCGGCACCGTGCCGCTGAGACGCACACACCGGCGGTGGTCGCATGAGTCTGACGGTCGAGGATCTCGTCATCGAGATCGACGGACGCCGGGTGGTCGACGGCATCTCGCTCCAGGTCCCCGACGGCACCCGCCTCGGGGTGATCGGCGAGTCCGGTTCCGGGAAGTCCCTCACGGCGCTCGCCGTGCTCGGACTGCTGCCGGAGGGGGCGACGGCACGCGGGAGCATCCGGTGGGACGGGACCGAGCTGATCGGGATGCCGGACCGTGAGCTCGCCCGGCTGCGCGGCGACGACATCGGCATCGTGTTCCAGGAACCCCGGACGGCGCTCAACCCGATCCGGACGGTCGGCCGCCAGATCGCGGAGTCCATCCGCATCCACGAAGGCCTGGGCCGGCGCGAGGCCCGTGACCGGGCGATCGCGGAAGCCGCCCGCGTGCGACTCCCCGACCCGGAGACCATCGTCGACCGGTATCCGCACCAGCTCTCCGGCGGCCAGCGGCAGCGCGTCGCGATCGCCATGGCCCTCGCCTGCCGTCCGCGGCTGCTGATCGCCGACGAGCCCACGACGGCCCTGGACGTGACGATCCAGGCCGAGATCCTGTCCCTGATGCTCGGGCTCGTCGCCGACGAGGGCATGTCGCTCCTGTTCATCACGCACGACCTCGCGGTGCTGTCCCAGGTGGCGACGGAGGGAGTGGTGCTCGAACACGGTCGGGTCGTCGAGAGCGCGCCGGTGTCGCGACTGCTGACCGCGCCGACCTCTCCTGTCACGCAGGGGCTGCTGCGGGACGCGACCGCGACGCTCTGGCGGCCTGAGGGAGGAGAGGCATGAGCCTCATCGAAGCGCGCGGGCTGCGACGGGACTTCGTCATGCCGAAGCGGACGGCGTTCGAGCGCACCCGGCGGCAGACGGCCCTGGAGCCGACCGACCTGGACGTCTCCGAGGGGGCGTCCCTCGGGATCATCGGCGAGTCCGGCTCGGGGAAGTCGACCCTCGTGCGGCTCCTGCTGGGTCTGGACCGACCGACCGCGGGAACCGTGTCGGTGGCCGGCCGGATCGTCGACGCGGGGGCCTCCGCCCGGTCGCTGCACTGGCTGCGTCGGCAGACGGGACTCGTCTTCCAGGATCCCTACGCCTCCCTCGACCCCCGGATGACCGCGGGGCAGATCGTGCGGGAGCCGTTGTGGGCCCTCGGCATCGACGGCGATCACCGTGCCCGGGTGCGCGAGGTCATCGCCCGCGTCGGCCTCGACCCCGAGATGGGCGACCGCTATCCGCACGAGTTCTCCGGCGGACAGCGGCAGCGGATCGCTCTCGCGCGCGCTCTCGTCCATCGTCCGCGGATCCTCGTGGGCGACGAGCCGCTGTCGGCGCTGGACGTCACGGTGCGCGCGCAGATCCTCGAGCTTCTCGCGGAGCTGCGGGTCGCGGACGAGCTCACGCTGCTGCTCGTGTCGCACGACATCGGCGTGGTGCAGAACCTCTGCGACGCGGTCGTCGTCATGAAGGACGGCCGCATCGTCGAGCGCGGTCCGACCCGCGACGTGCTCCTGCACCCGACCGCCGACTACACCCGCACCCTGCTCTCCGCGATCCCCGTCATCCCCGACGCCTGATCGCCGACCCACCCCTTTGCGGCTGCTCCGGCCCGTTGCGTGCGCCCGCAACGGGGTGGGAGGCACGCAAAGGGGTGGGTCAGCGCGGGAAGAGGGAACGACGACGCGGACGCAGCGGGCGGCGCAGCGACACCGTGCCCAGATCGCGCCCGAACTTCCGACCGACGCGCCCCATGCGTCCGGCCTCCACGAAGCCGAGCTTCTCGTGCAGCCGGATCGAGGCCTCCGCCCCCTGATCGCTGATCACGGCGATGATCTCGCGGAGTCCCCGCTGCTCGCAGGCCTCGATCAGCGCCTGCAGGAGCGCCGATCCCAACCCCTTCCCCGCAGCCCCCGGCCCGAGGTAGATCGCGTCCTCGACGGTGTAGCGGTAGGCGTTCTTACCGGCCCACGGCTGCACGAGCGCGTATCCGAGCACCGCACCGGACGGCGACACGGCCACGAGGAACGGCAGCCCGAGGCGCTCCAGGAGAGTGAACTTGTCCCTCCAGTACGGGATGCTGCTGCGTCGCTCGTCCAGGGTCACGGCCGAATTGCTGACGAAGTGGTTGTAGATCTCCCGGACGTGGGGCAGATCCGCCGCCCGCGCGGGACGGATGACATAGGAGAACGTGTCCGGCGCGGTGGTCCTGCGGAGATGACGCGGGAGAACGCGACGTCGGTCCCCGGGCTCGAACTGCATGCGCTCAGCTTAGAGACCAGGGCCCTCGCCCTCCACCCTCCAGT
The DNA here is from genome assembly GCF_001866135.1 of Microbacterium sp. LCT-H2. Taxonomy (GTDB): domain Bacteria; phylum Actinomycetota; class Actinomycetes; order Actinomycetales; family Microbacteriaceae; genus Microbacterium. Next base: position 300,380 of record NZ_MODW01000002.1, on the reverse strand, counting down.
CCACCGGAGCACTGCCGAGCTCTTCCAGAAGCGCGTTCGCGCGGGAGAAGGGCCGGGAGCCGAAGAAGCCGCGGCGGGCGGAGAGAGGGGACGGATGAGCCGACGCGATCACCGGGGTGTCGCCGAGCAGCGGCTGGAGGTTCGCGGCATCCCGCCCCCAGAGGATCGCGACGAGCGGCTGGTCGCGCGCGACCAGGGCACGGATCGCGAGCTCCGTCACCTGCTCCCACCCCCAGCCGCGGTGGGAGGCGGCCGCACCGGGGCGGACGGTCAGGACTCGGTTCAGCAGCAGCACGCCCTGATCGCTCCACGCGGTGAGGTCTCCGTGCGGCGCAGGTGGAAGGCCGAGGTCGGTCTCCCGCTCCTTGTAGATGTTCGTCAGGCTCCGTGGCAGCGGGCGCACGTCGCGGTCCACGGCGAACGACAGCCCGATCGGGTGCCCGGGGGTCGGATAGGGGTCCTGGCCCGTGATCAGCACCCGCACGTCGGCGAGCGGTCGCTGGAAGGCACGCAGCACGTTCGGCCCCGCCGGAAGGTAGCCGTGGCCGGCCGCCTGCTCGGCGCGCAGCCGCTCCCCGAGCGCCGTGACGGTGTCCTGCACCGGAGCCAGCGCCTCCGCCCACCCTGCGTCGATCAGCCCCTCGTCCGCGAGCTCGGCGAGGGTGCGTCCTCCGGTCACTCGACGGGCCGGACCCGCAGCGGTCCCCGCGCGAGCAGGTGCTGCGCCGACTGCGCGACCGGACGCATCGTGATGAGGTCGAGGTTCACGTGGGCCGGCGCGTCCAGGGCGTAGGCGATCACGTCCGCCACGTCCTCGGCGCGAAGGGGCGCCTCGACCCCGGAGTACACGGCCTCCGCGGCGACGGCGTCGCCCCCGAGCCGGTTCAGCGTGAACTCCTCGGTGTGCACCATGCCCGGGGCGACCTCGGCCACCCGGAGCGGCTCGCCGTTGAGCTCCTGACGCAGCGCACGGACGAGCATCGCCTCAGCCGCCTTCGCCGCGTTGTAGCCCGCGCCGCCCGGGTAGGCGGTCTGCGCGGCCGTCGAGGTCACGAACAGGAGGTCGGCATGGCCGTCCGCGTCCGCGGTGCGGCGGAGCAGCGGCAGCAGCCCGGCGACGAGGCGCTGGGTTGCGAGCACGTTCGCGTCGTACATCCACTGCCAGTCGGCGAGCGCGGCGTCCTCGACGCGGTCGGTCCCCCGCGCGCCGCCGGCCACCTGGACGAGCGCGTGCACCGGTCCCGTGCGCTCCAGCTCGGCGAGGAGCGCCGCCACCGCCGCGTCGTCGGTCAGGTCGCAGGCGATGGTCGATGCCCCCGTCTCCGCGGAGAGCGCGGCGAGCCGGTCGGCACGGCGGGCGACGCCGACGACGTCCCACCCCCGAGACCGCAGCACCCGCACCGTCGCCTGACCGATCCCGGAACTCGCACCTGTCACCACTGCACGTCTGTTGGCCATGCCCTCCACCGTACGATGTCCGCGGAGGTTCCGCCCGTTCTCGGCCCCTCATCGTGTTACGTCACATTTCCCGGTCGTTGTTGACACGGCGCGATATTCCGTACTCTCGCTGCAAGGGCACCAGCCCATCCGACCTTCCGACCGTTCCAGGGGGAACACATGTCCGCACCCGAGACCTGGCGTTTCGAGACCAAGCAGATCCACTCGGGCGCCGCCCCCGACCCCGTCACCAAGGCCAGGGCGACGCCGATCTACCAGACCACGTCCTACGTGTTCGACAGCGCCGACCACGCCGCCAACCTCTTCGCGCTCGCCGAGTTCGGCAACATCTACACCCGCATCCAGAACCCGACCCAGGACGTCCTGGAGCAGCGCCTCGCCGCGCTCGAAGGGGGCACCGGCGCCCTCGTCCTCTCCAGCGGTCAGGCCGCCTCGACCTTCGCGATCCTCAACATTGCGCAGGCCGGCGACCACTTCGTCGCGTCGAGCTCGATCTACGGCGGCACCTACAACCTCTTCAAGTACACCCTCGCCAAGCTCGGCATCGAGGTCACCTTCGTCGAGAACCAGGACGACCCCGAGGAGTGGCGTCGCGCCGTCCGCCCGAACACGAAGCTCTTCTTCGCGGAGACCATCGGCAACCCGCAGATCAACGTGCTCGACATCCGCACGGTCGCCGACATCGCGCACGAGAGCGGCGTCCCACTGATCGTCGACAACACGATCGCCACCCCGTACCTCATCCGTCCGTTCGAGCACGGCGCCGACATCGTCGTCCACTCGATCACGAAGTTCCTCGGCGGCCACGGCACCACGATCGGCGGCGTCGTGATCGACGGCGGCTCCTTCGCCTGGTCGGAGAACGTCGAGAAGTTCCCCGGTCTCACCGAGCCGGACCCCTCCTACCACGGCGCCAGCTACACGGCCGCGGTCGGCGACCCGCTCGCCTACATCATCAAGGCCCGCGTGCAGCTGCTCCGCGACCTCGGCTCGGCCATCGCCCCGCAGAGCGCGTGGAACCTCATCCAGGGTGTCGAGACGCTGTCGCTGCGCATCGAGCGCCACGTGCAGAACGCCCAGGAGATCGCCGAGTGGCTGGACAGCCGTGACGACGTGGCCGCGGTCAACTACTCCGGCCTGCCGTCCTCGCCCTGGTACGCCAAGGCGAACGAGTACGCCCCGAAGGGTGTCGGCGCCGTGCTCTCGTTCGAGCTCAAGGGCGGGGTCGAGGCCGGACGCGAGTTCGTCAACAGCCTCTCCCTGTTCAGCCACCTCGCCAACATCGGCGACGTGCGCTCGCTCGTCATCCACCCGGCCTCCACGACGCACGCGCAACTCACCCCGGAGCAGCAGCTCACCGCGGGCGTGACCCCCGGCCTCGTGCGCCTGTCCGTGGGACTCGAGAACATCGAGGACCTCAAGGCCGATCTCGACCAGGCCCTCGCCGCCGCGCGCGCCGTCTCGGAGGCCGCACGCGCCTGAGCGCATGCCCTCGCGAAGGCCCCGGACCGCACGGTCCGGGGCCTTCGTCGTGTCCGGTGTCGTAACCTGCGGGCCGGGACGCACCCGCCAGGCGAGAATGGAGACATGGACTGGCAGACGACCTCCGAGGACACGGTGCCGTCGGCACCGGTGACGGAGGCCGACGTCCGGCTGCTCCGTGCCCGCCCGCCGGCCACCGGCGCCTGGCGGGACGGCGACCCCGTCGGCGGCCGCCGATTCGCCGCGTTCGGCGCTTTCACCACGGAGAGCGGAGCCCAGCTCCCCGGCATCCGCCTCGCGTACGAGAGCTGGGGCGAGCTCAACGCGGCTCGCGATAACGCCGTTCTCGTCCTGCACGCCCTCACCGGGGACAGCCATGTGCGTGGAGAGGCCGGTGCCGGCCACCCGACCGCCGGCTGGTGGGAGGACGTCGTCGGCCCCGGTGCGCCGCTCGACACCGACGAGTGGTTCGTGATCGCGCCGAACATGCTCGGCGGCTGCCAGGGATCGACCGGCCCCGCGAGCATCGCCCCGGACGGCTACGAGTGGGCGTCGCGCTTCCCCTACCTCACCATCCGCGACCAGGTGGCGGCGCAGGTGCGCCTGGCCGACGCGCTCGGCATCGACAGCTGGGCGGCGGTGATCGGCGGCTCGATGGGCGGCATGCACGCGCTCGAGTGGGCCGTGGCGCAGCCGGACCGCGTGCAGCGCCTCGCCGTGCTCTCCTCGCCCCCGGTCACCACCGCCGACCAGATCGCGCTCAACACCGTGCAGCTCGAGACGATCCGCATGGACCCGCGCTTCCAGGGCGGCGAGTACTACGACCTCGCGGACGGCGACGGCCCGCACCGCGGCCTGGCCCTGGCCCGCCGCATGGCGCTGCTGAACTACCGCAGCCCGATCGAGCTCAACCAGCGATTCCAGCGCTCCTGGCAGTCGGACGTGTCGCCGCTCGGCCACGGCGGACGCTTCGCCGTGGAGTCCTACCTCGACTTCCACGGGAACAAGTTCACGCGCCGCTTCGACGCCAACAGCTACATCGCCCTCGTCGAGGCCATGAACTCGCACGACGTCGGCCGGGGCCGCGGCGGCGTGGAGGAGGCCCTGAAGGCGGTGACCGCGACGACCCTCGTCCTCGGCATCGACAGCGACCGCCTCTTCCCCGTCGACGGTCAGCAGCGGATCGCCCGGAGCATCCGGAACGTGCTCGACGGCGAGGCGGTGGTGCTCACGAGCGACTTCGGCCACGACGGGTTCCTCATCGAGACCGAGGCCGTCGGCACGCACCTGCGGCGCCTGCTCGACGCCTGAACCGCGTCAGGCCGGGTCGAACCGCCACGGCAGGGTGTGGGCGTGCAGGGTCCCCTGTGCCCAGCCGAACGCCCGCCCCCCGTCGCGCACCTCCGTCTGGAACAGCTCGACCGCTCCGCCGGAGGCCAGCGCGGCCTCGACGTCGATGAAGGCGGAGAGCCGGTGCAGCGTGAGCCAGGTGGGCGGGAAGAGCCGCCACTCCCCCGCCGCGTGCCGCTCGAAGGCCGTGCCCGGTGACACCCAGGCGAGCTCGACGACCTCGTCGGCGGCAGGCGACGGCTCGGCGTCGGGGGCGAGGGCGAGGAAGAACCAGGTGCGGATCCGCACGGGCGCCTCTGCGGGCGGCCGCCATTCCGACAGAGGCACCAGGTCGTCGACGACGAGTCCGACCTCCTCCGCGGTCTCTCTGGCGGCAGCACGGCGCGCGTCCTCGACGTCCGCGGCGCCCGCCTGACGGTCCCCCGGCTCGACCTTCCCGCCGGGGAACACCCAGGCGTCCGCGAAGGAGCCTCGCGACGGACGGCGCAGCAGCAGCACCTCGAAGCCGCCGGGGCTCGGGCGCAGCAGCACGACGGTCCCGGCGAGGGGGAGGTCGTCGTCGGGAGCGGTCACCCCGTCACTCTACGACGCGAGGACCGGCGTCTGCGCCACCCGCCGTGCCTCCACGCGGAACGACACCAGAGCGATGAGGAGTCCGGCCACCGCGAGCACCGCCCCGGTCCATGCCGGCGCCGTGAAGCCCCAGCCGATCGCGATCACGATGCCGCCGAGGAAGGCACCGAGGCTGTTGCCGATGTTCAGGGCGGAGTGGTTCATGGCCGCCGCGATGGACTGGTTGTCGCCGGCCACGTCCATCAACCGCGTCTGGATCGTCGGGCTCAGCACGGACGAGACGAACCCGACGAGGACCACCACGAGGCTCAGGCTCACGATCCAGAACGAGAGCACGGCGAGGAGAGCGAACACGACGGCCATCGCGGCGAGGCCCAGCAGCAGCGTGCGGCGGAGGTCGATGTCGGCGAGATGACCGCCGACGAGGTTCCCGCCCGTCATGCCGAGCCCCATGAGCACGAGCACGATCGGCACGACCCAGTCCGGGGACCCCGCCACCTCCGTCACGAGCGGGGCGATGTAGCTGTAGACGGCGAAGAACCCGCCGAAGCCGATCGCCCCCACCCCGAGCGTGAACCAGACCTGACCGATGCGGAACACCCCGAGCTCCGCCCGCATCGTGCGTCCGGGGTTCCCCGGGTGCGCGGGCACGAACAGCGCGATGAAGACGGTGGCGAGCGCGAAGACGAGCGCGACGACCGCGAAGGCCGCGCGCCAGCCCCACTCCTGGCCGAGGAAGGTGCCCAGCGGCACGCCGACGACATTGGCGACCGTGAGCCCGGTGAGGATGAACGCGACGCCCTTGGCACGGTTGCCCGGCCCCATCACATCGGCGGCGACCAGCGCGCCGATGCCGAAGTACGCGCCGTGCGGGAGTCCGGCGAGGAAGCGCGAGACCCCGACGAGCTCGAACGTCGGCAGCACCACGGTGAGGGCGTTGAAGACGGTCAGCGCGAGGGCGAGCACGATCATCACCCGATGCCGCGGGTAGCGGGCGACGAAGCCGGCGATGGTCGGGGCGCCGACGACGACGCCGAGTGCGTACAGCGAAATCAGCCAGCCGGCCTGGCTCAGCGCCTCCTCCTGGCTCGACGCCCAGACGGACGGGAGGAGGTCGGCGGCGATGTTCGGCAGCAGGCCCATGACGACGAACTCGGTCATGCCGATGCCGAAACTGCCGATGGCGAGGGAGAGGAGCGCCCACTTCGCCGCACCCCTCGAAGGTGTCGAGGGATTCACCGGTTCAGCTTACCGGTCGTCGGACTCCTCGATCGCCGCCTCCAGGCGCTCGACCTTGGCGTCGAGCTCTCCCGTGTAGCCGGGGCGGATGTCCGCCTTGAGGACGAGGGACACCCGCGATCCGTACGGCATGACCGCCTCGGTCGCCCGCTTGACCACGTCCATCACGGTGTCCCAGTCGGGCCCCTCGATCTCGGTGAACATGCTCGTCGTACGGTGCGGGAGGCCCGACGCGCGGACGACGCGCACCGCGGCGGCCACGGCATCGTGCACGGAGGCATCGGTGCGCTCGGCGCCGTCGGCGGGCGTGCCGCTGGGGGCGACGGAGAAGGCGATCAGCATGGGTTCACTCCTGGTTTCGAGGACGACGGACGGCGGGGACCCGCGCGAGCGCGACGGCGCTCACGGCGGCGAGGACGACGAGCAGGACGTTGCGCATCGTCAGCAGCAGGACGGGGGCTTCTTCGGCACGCAGCAGCCCGTCATAGCTCAGCGGATACACGAGACACGTGAGCAGGCACAGCGCGAGCACCAGGGCGGCGGCGGTGCGTGCCCTGCGGCGGTCGAGCACGAGCCACAGGATCACGGGTGCGAGCAGCCAGGTCTGGAACTGCGGCGAGCCGACCTTGTTCAGGCCGATGAGCACCGTCACCAGGAGCAGGGCCAGCGGCGGGAAGAGTCGCGCGAACGACGCACCGCGCGCGGCCTTGACCCCGCCGACGACGGTGACGACGGCCGCGGCGAGCACCAGGAGCGGGGTGAGGACCGTCGCGACGACCTCCGCGCCCGGCGCGACGATCTGGAAGGTGAGGATGTCGTAGCTGTACTCGATGCGGGCGGCCCCCGTCACGGCCATCCAGAGGAACGGCGTCGCGGCGACCGCCTCGATCTGGAGCCCCCGGCCGGTCTGCGCGGTGAGGAAGCCGAGGATCTCGGTGTCGGCGCCGAGCATCAGGAGCACCACCACCACACCGGCGGTGACGCCCGCGGCGGCCAGAAGCATCCGCAGCCGCGCCCTCCCGGCCGCGACCGCCGCGAGGAGGAGCGCACCGGGCCAGATCTTGATCCAGACGCCGATGGCCAGCAGCGCCGCGGCGATGGTCGGGCGGGTCACCAGCCAGAGGCCGGCCACGACGGCGATCGGCACGGTGACGGCATCGATGCGGTACAGCGCGATGGGTCCGAGGAGGAGCAGGGCCGCGCACCAGAACCACGCGGCGGTGCGCCGCGCCCGCACGTGTCCGCGCCCGACGAGCACGGCGAAGGCGACGGCGTCGAGCACCGTGACCAGCAGCGCCCAGCCGATGAGGTAGGCGCCGGAGACGCCGAGCAGCGGGAGGAACGGGGCGGCGAGCACGGCAGCGAGCATCATCGGCAGGAGCGCGAGCTGCGGGTACACCCAGGACTCCGTGACGCCCACGGTCTCCCCGCCGCTCCACGCGGCCGTCGCCCAGGGCTCGTAGACCAGCACGACGTCCCCCATGGGCTGGCTCGGGTAGACCCAGCCCAGCCATGCGGTCAGGACGTGGACGAGGAGGAAGGCGATCCACAGCGCGAGCACGCTCCTCCGGGCCGTGGTCCTCACGACAGGAGGTCCGCGACCGCGCGGGGCAGCGCCTCCGCGACGTCGAGCGCCACGATCGGATGACCGCTCGCGCCCCCGGTCGCCGCGGCGGCGAGGCGGGCGGCGTGCCCGTGCAGCCAGACGGCCGCCGCGGCGGACTCGACGAGCGGGCTGCCCGGATTCGCGGCGATCACGGCGGCGACGATCCCCGCCAGCACGTCCCCGGTCCCGGCCGTCGCGAGCCAGCCGGTCCCCGCCTCGACGGCGATGAGCGTGCCGTCGGGTGCCGCGAGGACGGTGCGCGCGCCCTTGCGCAGCACCACGCCGTCGATCGCGGCGGACACGTCGCGGACATCGGCGAGATCGTCCCCCGCCCCGTCGATGCCGACATGCTCGCGCAGCCGCGCGAACTCCCGGCCGTGCGGCGTGGCGACGAACGGGGCGCGGGCGGTCGGCGCCAGATCGAGCGCTCCGGCGTCGATGACCACGGGGACGTCGCCGTCGACGATCTCCCGCAGCGCCTGCGCCTCCGCCGTGCTCCGGTCGTCCGGATCGGTCCCGGACCCGATCACCCAGGCGCCGATCCGCGTGCGTCCGGCGTCCGGCCCGCCGACGGTCTCCGGGCGCCGGGCGAGCACCGCCGCGACCGCGGGCGGCGCGCCCACGTAGCGGACGAAACCGGCACCGGTGCGCCACGCGGCCTCGACGCCCAGCACCGCGGCGCCGGGATAGGCGGCCGATCCGGTGCGCACGCCCACGACGCCCCGCGAGTACTTGTCATCCTCGGCGGTCGGCGTGCGGAAGAACCGCGCCGCGTCGCTGCGGGACCACTCGCGCACGTCGCTCATGACTCCACGTTAGCCCGACGGCCCTGTCCGGTCCGCGCCGGCGGTACCGTCGAACGGTGAGTCTTCTCTTCTCTCCGCTGACCATCCGCTCCGCCACGTTCCGCAACCGCCTCTGGGTGTCCCCCATGTGCATGTACAGCGCCGTCGACGGCGTGGCGCAGGAATGGCATCACACCCACCTCGCGCAGTTCGCCTCGGGCGGTGCCGGACTCATCGTCGCCGAGGCCACGGCCGTCGTCCCGGAGGGGCGGATCTCCCCGCGCGACCTCGGCCTCTGGGACGACGCTCAGCGCGACGCACTGGCCCCGATCGTCCGCGCGATCCACGATCGAGGGTCCGCTGCGGGCATCCAGCTCGCGCACGCCGGGCGGAAGGCCTCGACCTGGTGGCCGTGGGCCGACGAGCGCGGCTCGGTCCCCGCCGCGGCAGGCGGATGGATCACCAGCGCACCGTCTGCGGTGGCCTACGAGGGGTTCGCCGCCCCGGTCGCCCTGGACGCAGCGGGCATCGACCGCGTGGTCGACGGGTTCGCCGCGGCGACCAGGCGGGCGCTCGATGCGGGCTTCGACGTCATCGAGATCCACGGCGCCCACGGCTACCTCCTGCACCAGTTCCTGTCTCCGCTGTCGAACCTCCGAGAGGACGCCTACGGCGGCTCGCTGGAGAACCGGGCCCGGTTGCTGCTGCGTGTCGTGGACACGGTGCGCGAGACGGCCGGCGACGACGTGCCGCTGTTCGTCCGCATCTCGGCGACCGATCATGCCGAGGGCGGCTTCACGCCCGAGGAGGCCGCGACGGTCGGCGGCTGGGCGACCGCGCGCGGCGCCGACCTCATCGACGTCTCCAGCGGCGGCCTCGTCGCGCACCAGCGCATCAGCGTCTCCCCCGGCTACCAGGTCCCGCTGGCCGAGACCGTCCGCCAGGGCGGGCGGATCCCGGTGTCGGCCGTGGGCCTCATCACCGCCGCCGCCCAGGCCGAGCAGGTACTCGCCGACGGGGCGGCCGACGCGATCTTCGCCGGACGGGAGTGGCTGCGCGACCCGCACTTCGCGCTGCGGGCCGCACACGAGCTGGGCGACGAGGTCGCCTGGCCGCCGCAGTACGAGCGAGCGCACTGGCGCTGACGCCCACGACGAAGGCCGCCGGTTCCCGAGGGAGCCGGCGGCCTTCGCGTGTCCGGATGTCAGTGGCCGCGGACGCGACGGGTCGCGTCCTGCACCTCGCCGACGAGCTCCTCGAGGATGTCTTCCAGGAACAGCACGGCGGTGGTCTCCCCCCGGGCGTCGCGGACCTTGGCCAGGTGGCGACCCGCCCGTCGCATGACGGCGAGCGCGTCCTCCAGATCGGTGTCCTCCTGCACGGGCACCATGTGGTGGATGCGCTTGCCGGGGATCGGCTCGAGCACCTTGGCCTCGGCATCCGGGCCCTCCGAGGCCCGCAGGATGTCCTTGAGGTGGACGTAGCCGATCGGGACGTCCTCGTCGTCGACGATCACGTAGCGCGAGAACCCGTAGCGGGCGACCGCCTTCTCGATGTCGTCGGGCGTGGTCGTCTGCGGCAGCGTGACGAGGTCGCCCAGCGGCACGGCCACGTCGCGCGCCTTCTTGTCGGTGAACTCGACCGCGGCCGTGACCGTGCCCGCGGTGTCCATGAGCACACCCTCACGGCGCGACTGGTTGACGATGGTCGCCACCTCGTCGAGGGTGAACGTCGACGCCGCCTCGTTCTTCGGCTCCACGCGGAAGAGGCGCAGCACGCCGTTCGCCGCCGCGTTCAGCAGCCAGATCACCGGCATGAACACCTTCGACACCCACACCAGCGGCGTCGCCAGCAGCAGCACAGCCCGGTCCGGGACGGAGAACGCGAGGTTCTTCGGGACCATCTCGCCGAACACGACGTGCAGGAACGACACGATGAGCAGCGCGATCGTGAACGACACGACGTCCACCGCGCCGTCCGACCAGCCCAGCGCGTGCAGCGGCACGGCGAGCAGATGGTGGATAGCGGGCTCGGACACGTTCAGGATGAGCAGCGAGCAGATCGTGATGCCGAGCTGCGAGGTCGCGAGCATGAGCGTCGCGTGCTCCATGGCGTACAGCGCCGTCTTGGCCGGGCGCGAGCCGCGCTCCGCCTTCGGCTCGATCTGCGAGCGCCGCGCGGAGATCACGGCGAACTCGGCGCCGACGAAGAACGCGTTCGCCGCCAGCAGGACGACGAGCCAGGCGAGGCCTCCCCAATCGCTCACAGGGACACCCCCTCGATGACGACGGCATCCGGTCTCGGGACGTAGCGCACCCGATCCACCCGGCGGCCGTCCATGCGGACCACCTGCAGCGTGCCGCTCTCCAGCGGCACCTCGTCGCCGACGACCGGCACCCGCTCGAGGACGCTCATGACGTAGCCGCCGACCGTGTCGTACACATCGCCCTCCGGGACCTCGACGCCCGCACGGCTGCGCAGCTCATCCGGACGCAGTTCGCCGGGAAAGGTCACCCCGTCGCGGTTGCGGATGACGCCGGCCCTGCTCCGGTCGTGTTCATCGGAGACCTCGCCGACGAGTTCCTCCACGAGGTCCTCCAGCGTCACGATGCCCGCCGTCCCGCCGTACTCGTCGACGACGACCGCGAGCTGGTAGCCGCGACCGCGGAGGTCGGAGATGAGCGCGTCGACGTGGGCGGTCTCCGGCACGCGGAGCGGGTCGGTCGCGAGGGCACCCACGGGCACCTCGGCCCTGCGCTCCCGCGGCACCGAGATGGCGGCCTTGAGATGCACGACGCCGGTGATGTCGTCGAGGTCCTCATCGAAGACCGGGAAGCGGCTGTGGCCGGTGCGACGCGCCAGCTGGATCACGTCGTCCACCGAGTCGCCGGCGGCGATCGCGTGCATGCTCGGGCGCGCCGTCATGACGTCCGCCGCCGTGAGCCGGGAGAAGGTGAGCGTGCGGTCGAGCAGCGTCGCGGTGTCGGCCTCCAGCACTCCGGCACTCGCCGAGCGTCGCACGAGCGAGGAGAGCTCCTCCGCGCTGCGCGCGCCGGAGAGCTCCTCCTTGGGCTCGATGCCCATGCTGCGCAGCACGCCGTTGGCGCTGCCGTTCAGCACGACCACGGCCGGCTTGAACACCGTCGTGAAGGCGATCTGGAACGGCACGACGAGCTTCGCCGTGGCCAGGGGCAGCGCCAGCGCGAAGTTCTTCGGGACGAGCTCGCCGAGGATCATCGACAGCACTGTCGCGACGAACATCGCCACCACGGTCGCGATGGGGGCGACGGCGGCTTCCGGGATGTTCCAGGCGACGAGCGTGGGGCGCAGGAGGTTCGACAGCGCCGGCTCCATCGTGTATCCGGTCAGCAACGTGGTCAGCGTGATGCCGAGCTGCGCGGAGGAGAGATGCGTCGAGGTGTGCCGCAGGGCGCTGATCGTCAGCGAGAGGCGGGACTCGCCTCGCGCCTGCCGCGCTTCGAGGTCCGCACGGTCGAGGTTCACGAGGGCGAACTCGCTCGCGACGAAGAGGCCGGTGCCGACCGTGAGCAGAAGCCCCACGCCCAACATGATGTAGTCCATCAGATCTTCCTCTCCGGGGAGAGAACGGGACGGTGGGGCGATGTTCGGCAACTGGGAGGGTCGTCCATAGTGCGCTCGATTCTACAGAAGCGGACTGTGGTCGCGGCGGGTGATCACCAACTGACCGGCAGCGCCTTGCCCTCCTCGTAGCCCGCCGCCGACTGCAGTCCGACGAGGGCGCGGTCGTGGAACTCCGGCACGGTCGCGGCCCCGGCGTAGGTGAAGGACGACCGCACGCCCGACGTGATCATGTCGAGCAGGTCCTCGATCCCCGGGCGCAGCGGGTCGAGGTAGATCTTGGAGGAGGAGATGCCCTCGGCGAACAGCTCCTTGCGCGCCCGCTCGTAGGCGTCGAGCCGACCGAACCGCGCCTGCACGGCCTTGGTCGAGGCCATGCCCCAGGACTCCTTGAACAGACGCCCGTCCGCATCGCGCTGGAGCTCCCCCGGGGCCTCGATCGTGCCGGCGAACCAGGAGCCGACCATGACGGAGGCCGCACCGGCCGCGAGCGCGAGCGCGACGTCCCGCGGGTAGCGCACCCCGCCGTCGGCCCAGACGTGCGCTCCGGCCTCGGCGGCGGCCTGCGCGGTCTCCAGCACCGCGGAGAACTGGGGACGACCCACCGCCGTCATCATCCGCGTCGTGCACATCGCCCCGGGGCCGACGCCGACCTTGAGGATCGAGGCGCCCGCGTCGACGAGATCACGCACGCCGTCCGCGGTGACGATGTTCCCCGCGACGATGGGGAGCCCGAGTCCGAGGGACGCGACCTCCTGCAGCGCCCGGAGCATGCCCTCCTGGTGGCCGTGCGCGGTGTCCACGACGAGCACGTCCACCCCGGCCGCCGCGAGCGCCTTCGCCTTGGCGCCGACGTCGCCGTTGATGCCGACCGCCGCGGCGACGGCGAGGCGCCCGTCGGCGTCCACGGCCGGCCGGTACAGCGTGGCGCGCAGAGCGCTGCGGGCGCTCAGCGTCCCGACGAGGTATCCGTGGTGGACGACGGTGACGATCTCGACGTCCGCCTCGGTGATGACGTCGAAGGCATGCCGCTCGGAGCCGATGTCGTCCGCGTCGATCGACGGCGTCCCCCGGTGCACGAGGTCGCCGAGCTGCGCGTCGGGCAGCGCGGTCGCGAGACGGGTGGCCGGGAGCACGCCGACGATGCGGTCGACGGGGATCGGCGCCGCGCAGGAGCCCACCACGATCCCGTGGCCCGCCGCAGCGGGGAGCAGGCGGAGGGCGTCCGCGACGGTCGCCTCCGGGGGCAGCACGAGCGGCGTGTCCCAGAGCACCGGCTGACCCTTCACGTCGCGGATCGCGGCGTCGAGCTCCTGGAGCGGGAGGTCCTGCGGCAGCACGCCCAGCGCCCCGCGGCGCGCGAGCACGGCCGCGAGCCTCGGCCCGGTCACCGAGTTCATGTTCGCGGCGACGAGCGGCAGCGTCGCCGGCGTACCGTCGTGCGGAGCGAGATCGACCTGGAGGCGACTGGTGACGGCCGAACGGCGCGGCACCAGGAAGACGTCCGAGTAGGTCAGATCGACGGTCGGCTGCGCACCTGAGAACTCCATGCCTCCACGGTACCCAGATCGGCGCGGCACGGGTCGGTCTCTTCGACGTCTCTGCGGTCGAAACAGGTTAGGCTTGGTGGTCGAGAGTGTGCGGGCCCGAGCGCATCCTGCGTCGTGCGTCCGCATCGGAGATCTTCAGCGATGAAAGAGGGCGATAGAGCGTGTCGAACCAGGTGACCGGCGTCGGTGGCGACGGGGGGTTCGGAGCCAATTCCTGGCTCGTCGAAGAGCTCTACGAGCAGTTCAAGGAGAACCGCGACTCCGTCGACAAGGAGTGGTGGCCCATTCTGGAGAAGTACCACTCCGAGACCACCGCAGCCGGAGGCGCTGCCTCTCCCGCCGCGACCACGGCACCGGCGCACCCCGTGACCGCTCCCATCCCCGTGATCGGTGCACAGCCCGTCGCCCGCACCACGGCGAAGCCGGCGGCCGCCGCGCCGATCCCCGCCCAGGCGCCGAAGCCGAAGCAGGAGTCCACGGAGACGCAGCCGCCGTCCGAAGAGGACAAGGTCACCCCGCTGCGCGGTCTGCCGAAGACCCTCGCCGCGAACATGGACGAATCGCTCACCGTCCCCACCGCTACGAGCGTCCGCACGGTCCCGGCCAAGCTGATGATCGACAACCGCATCGTCATCAACAACCACATGGCCCGCACCCGCGGCGGCAAGGTCAGCTTCACCCACCTCATCGGCTGGGCCCTCATCCGCACCCTCGACGAGTTCCGCAGCCAGAACGTCTTCTACGCCGAGATCGACGGCAAGCCCTCCGTCGTGGCCCCCGCGCACGTCAACCTCGGCATCGCGATCGACCTGCCCAAGCCGGACGGCACCCGGGCCCTCATGGTCCCGAGCATCAAGCGCGCCGACACCATGACCTTCACCGAGTACCTCGCCGCCTATGAGGATCTCGTCACCCGCGCCCGCGCCAACAAGCTCACCGCCGCCGACTTCCAGGGCACGACGGTCTCGCTGACCAACCCGGGCGGCATCGGCACGGTGCACTCGGTCCCGCGTCTCATGAAGGGCCAGGGCTGCATCATCGGCGCCGGCGCCCTCGAGTACCCGGCCGAGTTCCAGGGCGCGAGCGACAAGACGCTCAACGAGCTGGCGATCGGCAAGACGATCACGCTCACGAGCACCTACGACCACCGCGTCATCCAGGGTGCCGGCTCGGGCGAGTTCCTGAAGAAGGTGCACGAGCTGCTGATCGGCCAGCGCGGCTTCTACGACGACATCTTCGCGGCGCTGCGCATCCCGTACGCGCCGATCCGCTGGAACCCGGACATCGCGGTCGACCTCGCCGAGCGCGTGGACAAGCAGTCCCGGGTGCAGGAGCTCATCAACTCCTTCCGCGTGCGCGGCCACCTCATGGCCGACATCGACCCGCTCGAGTACCGTCAGCGCTCGCACCCCGACCTGGAGATCGAGAGCCACGGCCTGACGTTCTGGGACCTCGACCGCGAGTTCGTCACCGGCGGGTTCGGCGGACGCCGCGTCGCCAAGCTCCGCGACATCCTCGGTGTGCTGCGCGACTCGTACTGCCGCACGCTCGGCATCGAGTACATGCACATCCAGGACCCGGAGCAGCGCCGCTGGTTCCAGGAGAAGGTGGAGGTCAAGTACCAGAAGCCCGGCCACGACGAGCAGCTGCGCGTGCTGCGCAAGCTCAACGAGGCCGAGGCCTTCGAGACCTTCCTGCAGACGAAGTTCGTCGGCCAGAAGCGCTTCTCGCTCGAGGGCGGCGAGTCGCTGATCCCGCTCCTCGACGAGATCCTCCAGGGCGCGGCCACGGCCGGGCTGGAGGGCGCCGCGATCGGCATGGCTCACCGCGGCCGCCTGAACGTGCTGACCAACATCGCCGGCAAGACGTACGGCCAGGTCTTCCGCGAGTTCGAGGGCACGCAGACCCCCGGCAACCAGCGCGGCTCGGGCGACGTGAAGTACCACCTGGGCACCGAGGGCACGTTCGTCGCCGACGACGGCTCGGCGCTGCCGGTGTATCTCGCGGCCAACCCCTCCCACCTGGAGACGGTCGACGGCGTGCTGGAGGGCATCGTCCGCGCCAAGCAGGACCGCAAGCCCATCGGGACCTTCGCCTGGCTGCCGATCCTCGTCCACGGCGACGCGGCCTTCGCCGGCCAGGGCGTCGTCGTCGAGACGCTGCAGATGTCGCAGCTGCGCGGCTACCGCACCGGCGGCACGATCCACGTGGTCGTCAACAACCAGGTCGGCTTCACCACGACGCCGAGCGACGCCCGCACCTCGGTCTACGCGACCGACGTGGCCAAGACGATCCAGGCGCCCGTCTTCCACGTGAACGGCGACGACCCCGAGGCCGTCATCCACGTCGCGCAGCTCGCGTTCGAGTACCGCGAGCGCTTCCACCGCGACGTCGTGATCGACCTCGTCTGCTACCGCCGACGCGGCCACAACGAGGGCGACGACCCGTCGATGACGCAGCCCCTGATGACCGACCTCATCCAGGCGAAGCGCTCCGTCCGCCGCCTCTACACGGAGTCTCTCGTCGGTCGCGGCGACATCACCGAGGAGGAGTACGACGAGGCCAAGGCCGACTTCCAGAACCGTCTGGAGATCGCCTTCGCCGAGACGCACGCCGCCGAGACCGGTGCGACCCCGATCGCCCCGGAGGAGGCCCCGCAGGTCGAGGACCAGGTCGGAGCCCCCGAGGTCACCGGTGTGCCGGCCGAGGTCATCCGCCTCATCGGCGACGCGTTCGTGAACAAGCCCGAGGGCTTCACGGTGCACCCGAAGATCCAGCAGCTGCTGGAGAAGCGCCTCGACATGAGCCGCAACGGGAACATCGACTGGGGCTTCGGCGAGCTGCTCGCCTTCGGCTCGCTCCTGGTCGAGGGCACCCCGGTGCGCCTCGCCGGCCAGGACTCGCGCCGCGGGACGTTCGTGCAGCGGCACGCCGCGCTCCACGACCGTGCGAACGGCCAGGAGTGGCTGCCGCTGTCGAACCTGTCCGACGCGCAGGGCCGCTTCTTCGTCTACGACTCGCTGCTCAGCGAGTACGCCGCGCTCGGCTTCGAGTACGGCTACTCCGTGGAGGCTCCCGAGGCCCTGGTGCTGTGGGAGGCGCAGTTCGGCGACTTCGTCAACGGCGCCCAGTCGGTCATCGACGAGTACATCTCCGCCGCGGAGCAGAAGTGGGGTCAGCAGTCCAGCGTCACACTCCTGCTCCCCCACGGCTACGAGGGTCAGGGGCCGGACCACTCCTCCGCACGCATCGAGCGGTTCCTGCAGCTGTGTGCCCAGGACAACATGATCGTGGCGCGCCCGTCGACCCCGGCGTCGCACTTCCACCTGCTGCGCCGTCAGGCCTACGCCCGTCCGCGCAAGCCGCTGATCGTGTTCACGCCGAAGGCGATGCTGCGCCTGCGCGGCGCGACCAGCCCGGTGGAGGCGTTCACCGGCGGCCGCTTCGAGCCGGTCCTCGACGACGACCGCGGTCTCGACCGTTCCGCCGTGAAGCGCGTCCTCGTGCACAGCGGCAAGGTGCACTGGGACCTCCGCGCCGAGCTGGAGAAGAACCCGAACCCGGAGATCGCCCTGGTGCGTCTGGAGCAGCTCTACCCGACGCCCATCGAAGAGCTGAAGAAGATCACCGACTCGTACCCGAACGCCGAGCTCGTGTGGGTGCAGGAGGAGCCGGAGAACCAGGGAGCCTGGCCGTTCCTGGCACTGGCCTTCGCGGACGTCCCCGGCGACCGCTCCTTCCGCCCGGTCTCGCGTCCGGCGTCTGCCTCGCCGGCGACGGGCTCGTCCAAGGTGCACGCCACCGAGCAGGCCACGCTCATCCGCGCGGCGGTCACCCTGGGCTGACCGCCTCTCCGACGACGAAGGGCGCCCCGGCTTCGGCCGGGGCGCCCTTCTCGGTCCGTCGGTCAGTACCAGATGTCGAGGGACGGCGCCGGGAAGGCGACGAACGCACGGTCCAGGGCTTCGATGTCCGTGGGCGCGCCGACGATCCGGCCCGCACCGTGCAGCGCGGCGACACGGATGCTGCCGGCGTAGATCGACGAGAGCGCGGAGACGTCGAGGACGATGTCGGCCTCGGCGCCCGGAGCATCGTCGACGTGCGCCCGGCCCTCGGCGTCGATACGGAGGCGCCAGGTGCCCGCGGCGAAACCGAGCGCGTCGTCGATGCGGAGCACCGCGTCCAGCGGCGCGGCGTAGGTCCGGGCCGTGAGCGCGGACGGGACGTCCAGGACGCGGAGCCAACCGTGGTCGTGCACCTCCTGGGTGACGCCGCGCGGATCCGCGACCAGCCACGGCAGGGCGTCGTCGAGCGGTCGGAGATCGGCGGTCACCTCATCGACGAGGTCGTGCTGCAGCGCGAACCGCCACAGCGCAGCCGTCGCCTCCGCCGTCTCGCCGACGAGCAGGCGCACGTGCAACGCGAACCGGAATGTTCCTCCGCGCTCGCTGAGGTGGAAGGCCATCACGCCGCGCACCTGACCGGATTCGTCGCGATAGCGGACGCCGCGCACCCGGTCCCGGTCGGTGTCGGTGGTCGAGAGCCCGCCGATGCCCGCCCAGCGGGCAGCCCACCCCGGGACCTGCCCCGACCGCGCGGTGCGGGCGCGCTCGTGCACCTCCGCCAGCGCGTCGGCGAGCTCCTGCCGCTCGATGTACTCCACGCGGCCCGCCGGAACGGGACCCGCCCACCCGGCGCGGCGGACGTCGACAGTGAACCGCGACACCGGGACCGCGGAACCGAAGCCGTAGCGCCCGTAGATCGTGGCCTCGGATACGGTGAGCCCCGCGATCGGGAGGCCGGCCCCGACGGCGGCACGGAGCTCCCCCTCCAGCAGCGCCCGCGCGATGCCACGGCGGCGATGCGTGCCTGCCACCGTGACGCCGCTGATCGCCCACATGCCGATCTCGCCGCCGGGGATCGTCAGCGGCGTCACCCAGGAGTCGATGGTCGCCACCGGGAAGCGGTCGGCCGGGGCGTCGGGCTCGTAGACGCCGATGTTGCGCCGGCTCCTCAGCGTGCCCACGCCCTCCTCACGAGCCGCCTCCGAGGGGTCGGCGCCGAGGAACCCGCGGGCCATCGCCCGCTGGAAAGCGGCGACGCGCGTCGAATCCGTCGTATCGAGGACCCGGTACTCGAGGCCCTCCCCCGCGAGGCGGTCGACGGACGTCTGGTCAGCGGGGATCCCGCGCGCATCGATGAGGGCCATGCACACAGCCTACGGGCGGTCTCCGACGCTCCGCGCCCCGGGGGCGCTCAGTGCTGCGCGGCCTGGACCTCGCGGAGCCGGGCGAACACCTGGTCGCGCAGCTCCTCCGGAGCGGTCTCCTTGCAGGCGCGGGCGATGACCTCGGTGAGGGTCGTCGCCACCAGAGCCTCGTCCCGGCACGCCGGGCAGTTCTCCAGATGCTCGCGGATCTCGGCGTGCTCGGTCTTGCACACCTCGTTGCGGAGGTACTCCTCCAGATCCTGACGGGCCTTGTCGCAGCCGCAGTCGCTCATTTCTTGCTCCTCGGGTCAGCCGCGGCGATTCCCCGCTCCGCGGCGTAGTCGGCCAGCAGCTCCCGCAGCATCCGCCTGCCACGGTGCAGACGGCTCATCACGGTGCCGATGGGGGTCTTCATGATGTCGGCGATCTCCTGGTACGCGAAGCCCTCGACGTCGGCGAGGTACACCGCGAGCCGGAAGTCCTCCGGAACCGCCTGCAGCGCGTCCTTCACGACCGACGCCGGCATGCGGTCGATGGCCTCCGCCTCCGCCGACCGGCTGTGCGAAGCCGTCGTCGACTCCGCGCCGCCGAGCTGCCAGTCCTCGAGTTCGTCGATGGTGCCCTGGAAGGGCTCTCGCTGCCGCTTGCGGTAGATGTTGATGTACGTGTTGGTGAGGATGCGGTACAGCCACGCCTTGAGATTCGTGCCCTGCGCGAAGGTCGACCACGAGCCGTAGGCCTTGACGAAGGTCTCCTGCACGAGATCGGCAGCGTCGGCGGGATTGCGCGTCATACGCATCGCGGCGGCGTACAGCTGGTCCATGAAGGGGAGCGCCTGCTCCTCGAACTCGCGCCGAGGGTCGCCGACGGTGGCTGCGGTTGCGGTGTCGTCCATCACCGGCCAGTCTAGGCGGCTGAGGTCGATCACCTCGCGTTCCAGCGTCGCAGGCATCCTCTTCCCTTCGCACCGAGGCCGCCTCTCACGATGACGGCGCTGTGTTTACTAAGGTGAGAACCGATGAGCGCCAAAAGGTATTCCCCCACCCGAGTGCAGGGCGCCTACCCCGCGCCCACGATCGACGGCCCGGTGCACGCCGAGCTCACGATCCCCGGCTCCAAGTCCCTCACGAACCGCGAACTCCTCATCGCAGCGATCGCGGACGGCCCCGGTCGCCTGATCGCCCCGCTCCACTCGGACGACTCGCAGCGCATGGTGGAGGCCCTCCGCGCGCTCGGCGTCGGTATCGAGGAGGTCGAGGCCGGCCACGAGTTCGGTCCCGACCTCGTGATCACGCCCGGCAAGCTCCGCGGCGGCACGACGATCGACTGCGGCCAGGCCGGGACCGTCATGCGCTTCATCGCGCCGCTGGCCGGCCTCGCCGAGCAGGATGTCCATCTCACCGCGCACGAGACGGCTCTGCACCGCCCCATGGGCGGGTTGATCAGCGCCCTGCGCGACCTGGGCGTCGACATCGACGACGAGGGCACCTGGGCCCTTCCATTCACCATCCGCGGCCATGGCCACATCCGCGGTGGCCGCGTGGAGATCGATGCGTCGGCCTCCAGCCAGTTCGTGTCCGGCCTGCTGCTCGCCGCCCCGCGCTTCGACGTCGGTCTGCACCTCGTGCACACCGGCGAGCGCCTGCCCAGCCTGCCGCACATCGACATGACCATCGAGGCGCTGAGCCGCCGCGGCATCCGGATCGAGCGCCCCGCGGTCGGCGAGTGGCTGGTGGAGGCCGGAGTCCCCCGCGCCAAGGAGATCCCGATCGAGCCGGATCTCTCCAACGCCGCCCCGTTCCTCGCCGCGGCCCTCGTCGCCGGCGGCTCCGTCGCGATCACCGGCTGGCCGGCGCACTCGACCCAGCCCGGAGCGCTGCTCCCCGAGATCCTGCAGGCGGCGGGTGCGCACGTCAGCCGGCACGGCGGGGTGCTCACCGTGCGGGCCGGATCCGGAATCCGCGGACTGGATCTCGATCTCTCCGCCGCCAGCGAGCTGACGCCGACCCTCGTCGGTCTCGCGGCCTTCGCCGAGGGCCCCACGACCATCCGCGGCATCGGCCACATCCGTCTCCACGAGACCGACCGGATCGCGGCGCTCGTCGGGAACCTGCGCGCGCTCGGCGGGACCGCCGAGGAGCTCCCCGACGGCATCCGCATCGTTCCCGGCCCGCTCCGGGGCGGCACCTGGGCCGCGCACCACGACCACCGGATGGCGACGACCGGCGCGCTGATCGGCCTCCGCGTCCCGGATGTCGTGATCGATGACATCGGCACCACCGCCAAGACCCTCCCGGAGTTCACCATGCTCTGGGAGCGGATGCTGCGAGGCTGACGGGTGAGCTGGCTGAACGACGCCGACGACCTCGAGGACGACTTCGAGGACTACGACGAGAGCAGCATCCGCACGCGTCCGAACCCGAAGGCCAACCGGCCGCGCACCAAACGCCGTCCTGCGCACGAGGACGCGCAGATCGGCCGCGTCCTCGGCGTGGATCGGGGCCGGTACTCCGTGCTCCTCGACGAGGACACCCCGCAGGAGCGCACGATCACCGCGGCGCGCGCGCGGGAGCTGCGGCGCACGCCGATCGTGACGGGCGACCGGGCTCGTGTCGTCGGCGACACCTCGGGAGACGAGGGCACGCTCGGCCGGATCGTGGGAATCGTCGAGCGCACCTCGCTCCTCCGTCGCAGTGCCGACGACACCGACGAGGTCGAGCGCGTGATCGTCGCCAACGCGGACCAGATGCTCGTCGTCGTCGCGGCGGCCGACCCCGAGCCCCGCGCCCGTCTCGTGGACCGCTACCTCGTCGCCGCATTGGACGCCGGCATCCGACCCCTCCTCGTCGTGACGAAGACCGATCTCGCCGACCCGGCGCCATTCCTCGCCCACTTCGACGGCCTCGACCTCCGCGTCTTCACCAGCGCGAAGGACGAGATGCCGATCGACGAGATCGGCGCTGCGCTCGTCGGCCACTCGACGGTCTTCGTCGGGCACTCCGGTGTCGGCAAGTCGACGCTGGTGAACGCCCTGGTGCCCACCGCGGGCCGCGCCACCGGACACGTGAACCAGGTGACCGGCCGCGGACGCCACACCTCCTCTTCGACCGTCTCGCTGCGCTACGAGGGCGCCGACGGCACCGGCTGGGTCATCGACACCCCCGGTGTCCGTTCCTTCGGCCTCGGGCACGTCGACCCCGCGAACATCCTCGCCGCCTTCACCGAGCTCGCCGTGATCGCGGAGGACTGCCCGCGCGGCTGCACCCACCTGCCCGATGCCCCGGACTGCGCCCTCATCGAAGCGGCGGACCGCGGAGAGCTGAGCGAGACCGGACGCGCTCGCCTCGATTCCTTGCAGCGCCTCCTGCAGACCTTCGCCGACAAGGCGGAGCAGCCCCCCGGACGATAGGCTGGGGCGGTGACCGAACGCCTGGAAACCGGAACCGCCGCCCCCGACTTCACCCTGCTCGACCAGGACGGGAACACCGTCCGCCTGGCCGACCTCCGCGGCACGAAGACGGTGCTGTACTTCTACCCCGCGGCGATGACCCCGGGGTGCACGACCGAGGCCTGCGACTTCCGCGACAGCATCTCGTCGCTCCAGGGCGCCGGGTATCAGGTCGTCGGCGTCTCGAGGGACGAACCGGCGAAGCTCGCCGCCTTCCGCGACCGCGACGGCCTCACGTTCCCGCTGCTCAGCGACCCCGATCACGCCGTGCATGAGTCGTACGGCGCCTGGGGCGAGAAGATGAACTACGGCAAGCTCGTCGAAGGGGTGATCCGCTCGACGTTCGTCCTCGACGAGGACGGCGTCATCACCAGCGCGCAGTACAACGTGAAGGCCACGGGTCACGTCGCGCGGCTGCGCAAGCAGCTCGGCATCGACGCCTGACAGGACGGCGCGGACTCAGTCCGCTTCGCGTCGGGTCCCCTCGCGGCGCGCGCTCGCGATGAGGAGCGTCAGTCCGGCGACGGCCGGGATACCGAGTCCGAGCACGAAGGCCCACGGTATGGGCGGCAGCGTGAGAGCGCCGAGCGCCAGCGCGATCGCGAGGACCTGGAACACCACCCCGCCTGATCGCGCCCAGGAGCGTCCGGCCCGGGTGCCGAACGCGAAAGCCGCGAGCGCCGCGGCGCCGATCAGCGTCAGGACGATGAGGGCGATGGCCGTCGGCAGCGACGCCGCGTCCCCCGCCCCCAGGCCGGCCATCTCGATCGCGGCGAACACGAGCAGGGCGACGGCTTCGACCGCCAAGACGGCGGCGGCGGCGCGGGCGATTCCCGGTGCGCGCACGGGTGTCCTCCCGGGGATCGAATGACGAGAAAACCCTTGATTTCAGGGTATTCATGTAACAGAATAGAGAAAGTCATGTGCTCCCACAGCGGCGTGGGGCGAACGTTCGCGTTCGCATCACAATCAGCGGGCATCCGCCCGTATCTCAACAGGGTAGCGGAACCCGAACCGTCACCCGAATCGAGAGGTCGCATCGCGACATCTCATGAAATCCACACCGAGGAGCCCCCATGGACTGGCGTGACAAGGCCGCCTGCCTGACCGTCGACCCCGAACTGTTCTTCCCCGTCGGGAACACCGGCCCGGCCGTCGATCAGATCGAGAAGGCCAAGACCGTCTGCGCGACGTGCACGGTCACCGAGATCTGCCTGCAGTACGCCCTGGAGACCAGCCAGGACTCGGGCGTCTGGGGCGGCCTGTCCGAAGACGAGCGCCGCGCGCTCAAGCGTCGCGCCGCACGCGCCCGCCGCGCTTCCTGAGATTCGCAGAAGCGGCCTGAGACATCGTCTCAGGCCGCTTCTGCATGTTCCGGTAGAGCGTCAGCGCTCGAGCCAGCGCAGCGGGATGTCGATGACCACCTCGGTCCCCTCGCCCTCGCTCCCCCGCCAGTCGATCGTGCCACCGAGCTCGCCCTGGATCAGGGTGCGGATGATCTGTGTGCCCAGGCCCCGACCGATCCGGCCCTCCGGAAGCCCGTGGCCCGTGTCGCGGACCGTCACGCGGAGATTGTCCTCGGTGCGCTTGGCGTCGATGGTCACGACACCCTCCTGCCCGGCGAGGCCGTGCTCCACCGCGTTGGTCACGACCTCCGTCAGGGCCAGGGCCAGCGGAGTGGCGTACTCGCTCGGGAGCACGCCGAAGTGTCCCGTCGACTGGGTGCGGGCGCGCGTGTTGGGAGCCGACGCCACTTCGGCGACGAGCTTGAGCACGCGATGGAAGACCTCGTCGAAGTCGACCTTCTGCGTCAGACCCTGGGCGAGGGTATCGTGCACGACCGCGATCGCGTCCACACGACGCATGGCCTGTGTGAGAGCATCCCGCGCCTCGTCGGAGTGCGTGCGTCGCGCCTGGATCCGGAGCAGGGAGGCCACGGTCTGCAGGTTGTTCTTGACGCGGTGGTGGATCTCCCGGATCGTCGCGTCCTTGGTGATGAGTTCCTGCTCCTGGTGGCGCAGCTCCGAGACGTCGCGGCAGAGCACGATGGCCCCGATGCGCGTGCCGTGATCCTTCAGAGGGATGGCACGGAGCGAGACCGTCACGCCACGCGCCTCGATGTCCGTCCGCCACGGTGCCCGTCCGGTCACCACCACGGGCAGCGACTCGTCGACCTGCCGGGAGGGCGGCACGAGCCGGGTGGTCACCTCGGCCAGGGACTCCCCCTCCAACTCGTCGTCGAAACCCATCCGATTGAACGCGGACAGGGCGTTGGGGCTGGCGAAAGTCGTGATGCCGTCCACGTCGATCCGGATCAGGCCGTCCGACGCCCGTGGAGCGCCACGGCGCGGTGACGTCGGTGCTGCCGGGTCCGGGAAGCTGCCGTCTGCGATCATGCGGAACAGGTCGTTGGCACACTCGTCGAAGGTGATCTGCTGACGCGACGGCGTACGCACCTCCCCGAGGTTCGTGTGCCGGGTGACCACGCCGATGACGCGGGGAGCCTTATCCTCACCCCGACGCTCGATGACGATCGGGACGGCGCGGACCCTGGTCGGCGTCTCCTCGAACCAGTCGGGCGAGGAGGAGTCCACGATCTCCGCCGACTCGAAGGCGCCCTGCACCTGAGTGCGCCACTGCGGACGCACCCGCTCCCCGACGATGTCACGGTAGAAGAGCGTCGCCGCGCCGCTCGGTCGTGCGTGCGCGACGGCGACGAACGATCCGTCGTCCGTCTGGATCCACAGGACGATGTCGGCGGAGGCGAGGTCAGCGAGGAGCTGTCCGTCACCGGCGAGCCGGTGCAGCCACTCCACGTCGTCGTCGGTCAGAAGGCCCTGGGCCTGGGCGAGATCACTGAGGGTTGACACCTCACCAGCCTAGGCTCCCCCGCCTCAGAGGATGGCGAGCGACGTCGCGCGCCACCGTCGGTCCAGCCCTTCGAGCCGGATGGCCACGGCACGTGTGCGCCCCGGTCCCGCCACCACCACGACTGCCTCCACGATGCCGTCCCGTGGGTGGGTCACCCGCACGGTGCGGATGACGAAGGTGGGCCGGGTCGGCGCGACACCACGAGCGCTGCGCGCACGGGCGGCGAGGTTGGCCCGGACGACCACGCTGCGGTAGGCCTCCTCGCTGAACCACCGGGCGAGCTGATCCACCTCCCGCACCCCCGCCAGAGCCTCGAGCGCGCCCTGGGTGAGGCTCCGCACGAGGAGTGCGGGGTCCGGAAGCTCATCGGCCGGGGTGGGCTGCGGTCCGAAGTACTCGGCCAGCATCATCTCGATCTCCCTTCACGGGGTCGGCGAGCCGTCAGTAGAACACGATCCCGGTGCGGTGCGGGCGCCACCGGCTCAGGTCTGTGGACAACCCGTAGACGACCGCACCACGGGCCGAAAGGAGTGCGGTCTCGGCAGCGATGTGGATAACTCGGACGAGGCGACGCCGGCCCCTACGCTCGGTCGGGTGCACTGGGAATCCCTCTTCGACGACTTGGAAGGACAGCTCGCCGCGGAGTGGGAGGCGGAACGCGCCGCCCGCGACGCCGAGTCCGAGCGGCTCCGCATCGCCCGGCTCGATCTGCGCGCACGATTGCGGCATCTGTGCGCCGAGCACACCGACACGACGCTCCACCTCGCCGACGGGGCCCGCGTCCCCGTCGGGCTGCGGTCCTTGGGAGTGGACTGGCTCGCCGCCGTCTCCCGAGTGCCCCAGGGCGCGCGCGTGCCGAGCTCCCTGCTGCTGATCCCGATGACATCGGTCCTCGGGCTCAGCGTCGACCATGGTGCGATGCTGAGCAGCCTCGTCGACGAGAGCCAGGGGGCGCTGACGCTCCGCGAGCGGATGTCGCTGGGGTTCGCTCTCCGCGACCTCGCGCGTCGTCGCCTCCCGGTGCACCTCCGTCTCCTCGTCGGGGACGACCTCCACGGGACCATCGATCGCGCCGCCGCCGATCATCTCGACCTCGCCGAGCACGACAGCGGCGCAGCGCGTCGGGCCGACGCCGTCCGAGGATTCAGGATGGTGCCGTACACGGCGCTGGCGGCGATCCGGGTGCAGGGGACGGCGACGCTCTGACGCTCAGCGGTGCCGCGCCGCGGAGGAGCCCCACAGCTCGGGGAAGCTCGCGGCCTGCGACTGCCGCCACAGGGCCATCCGGCGCGCCTCCTCCGTCTGCGCGGCCAGGTACTCCTCGATGCTCGGCTCCTCGATGCGCCAGCGCGCGGGAGCGCCCAGGGGGGCGCCGCGAAGGTGACCGGCGTGGACGAGCGCGATGACCTCGTCCACGTCGATGCTCAGCAGCTCTGCCACCTGCGCAGGCGCGAGGAACCGGGGGGTGTGCGGGTGCGGGGGTGTCATGCCCTCATTCTGGGTGCCCACGGCGGACGCCGTACGGGCAGGCGCGAGCCTGTGGATAACTCGACGGCCCGGTCCCCTGCTTCTGTGACCATATCGCCATGGCCCCGCTCTCCCGCTCCCCTCGTCGCTTCCGCGGCGATGCCCGCTTCGCGGTGGGCATCGTGCTCGTCCTCGCATCGATCGCCGGCGTCTGGTTCGTGCTCACCTCGTCGGACCAGGCGGTCCCGGTGCTCCAGGCACGACGCACGATCGTTCGCGGGGAGGTCCTCCGAGCCGCCGATCTCGAGACGGTCGATGTGGCGCTCGGCGCGGCGACCGACGAGTACCTCCGGCCGGATCAGCTCCCTGCGGGACAGGTCGCCATCCGAACGCTCACGGAGGGCGAGCTGGTGCCAAGGACAGCGACGACGGCGGCCTCGGACAGTCGCACGACGACGGTCGTCGTCGAGAGCAGCGTGGGTCTCCCGGAGGACGTCGCAGCGGGAACCGAGGTGGAGATCTGGCAGGCACCGCTGCGCGACGACGGACGCTCGTACGATGAACCCCGCATCCTCGTGGGAGACGTCGTCGTCCGCGCTGTCCTCGAGCCGGAGGGACTGCTGGCGGAGAATGCGGCGGAGCTGGAGATCGTGATCGATCGGAGCGACGTCGCTGCGGTCCTCGCCGCGGTCACCGGTGGCGCCGCGCTCTCGGTCGTCCCGGTCGGAGCCGGGTCGTGAGCGTCGTCCTCCTCGCCGTGACCCAGCCTCGAGCCGACGAGCTGGTCGCCGAACTCGAATGGGAGGGCGTCTCAGCGCTCAGCCTTCCGTCCGCGTCCGCTTCCGCGATCATCGCCCGCCTGCAACCGGACGTGGAGGCTGTCGTCGCCCCCGCGACCAGGGCTGTGCTGACCCCCGAACTCCTTTCGGCGTGCGATCGCGCCGGTGTCCGCATCGTCACCCTCGGGGGCACGGACAGTCGGGCGGTCCTGCGGATGGGCCTCGCCCCGCCGCTGCGCGCGGATGCTCCGGGGTGGGAGATCGCTGCAGCGCTCTCCACCGACGTGCGGCCCCCTGTCGCGGGCACACCGACGGCGGCGTCCCGCCTCACGGCTATCTGGGGCTCGCACGGAGCACCAGGGCGTTCCACGATCGCCGTTCAGCTCGCCGTGGAACTCGCGCGGCGCGGACGCCGGACGGCGCTGATCGACGCCGACACCGTGGCGCCCTCTCTGGCTCTGCTCCTCGGGATGGACGACGACGGCCCCGGGCTCGCGGCAGCCTGCCGTCGTGCCGAGGCCGGTGCGCTCGATCCGGCCGAGCTGACCCGCCTGTCCGCCCGGCTCGCGGCAGGCGGCACCGAGGTCGACGTGCTGGCGGGCCTCAACCGGCCGAGCCGCTGGCCCGAGCTCTCCGACGCGCGGATGCGGGCGACGTTGTCGGTCTGCCGGAGGTGGGCGGAAGAGACGGTGGTGGACGTCTCGGCCGCCGTCGACACGGACGAGGAGGCGATGTACGACGTGGTCGGCCCGCGGCGACACGCCGCGACCGTCGCGACGTTGAGCGAGGCGGACCGGGTCGTGGCCGTGGCCCTGGCGGACCCGCTGGGGATCAGCCGCTTCCTACGGGACCATGCAGAGCTGCGGCGTCTGGTCGGCCAGACTCCGGTGACGGTCGTCGTGAACCAGGTCCGTCCCGGGCCGCTCGGCCTCGACGCCCGCAGTCAGATCCGACGCACGCTGGAGCGGTTCGCCGGGCTCACCGATATCGCCTTCCTCCCTCTGGACCGCCGTGCCGTCGATGCGGCTCTCCTGCATGCCCGGCCGATCTCCGATGTCGCGCCGCGGTCGGCGCTGGTGGCCGCCGTGCGCCGGCTCGCGGCCGACCTCGACCCGTCCGTCTCCGTGGAGACTACTGCCGATAGCTCGACAGGAAGTTCCCGAGGCGCTCGACGGCTTCGCTCAGCACTCGCGGCTCTGGCAGGGTCACCAGGCGCAGGTGGTCCGGCGTCGGCCAGTTGAAACCCGTCCCCTGCACGAGCAGGATGTGCTCGGACACCAGCAGGTCGTAGACGAGCTTGGCGTCGTCGCGGATCTCATGCACGTCCGGGTCGAGGCGGGGGAACGCGTAGAGGGCGCCCTGCGGCTTCACGCAGGACACGCCGGGGATGGCCTCCAGACCTTCCCAGGCGATGTCGCGCTGCTCGTGCAGCCGCCCGGTCGGTGCGATGAGGGCGTCGATCGACTGCACGCCGGACAGCGCCGCCTGCACGGCGTGCTGCGCCGGGACGTTCGGGCAGAGCCGCGTCGACGCCAGCAGCGTGATGCCTTCGATGAAGCCCTTGGCGTGGTCCTGCGGCCCGGTGACGACCATCCAGCCGGAGCGGTAGCCGGCCACGCGGTACGTCTTGGAGAGCCCGTTGAACGTGAGGCAGAGCAGGTCGGGGGCCAGGGTCGCCGTCGGGATGTGCACCGCGTCGTCGAAGAGGATGCGGTCGTAGATCTCGTCGGAGAGGATGAGGAGCTGGTGCTCGCGCGCGATCTGCACGAGGCCCTCCAGCACCTGTTGCGAATAGACCACCCCGGTGGGGTTGTTCGGGTTGATGATCACGAGCGCCTTGGTCTGCGGGGTGATCTTCGACCGGATGTCCTCGAGGTCGGGCTGCCAGCCCTGCTCCTCGTCGCAGAGGTAGTGCACGGGCGTGCCGCCCGCGAGGCTCGTCATGGCCGTCCAGAGCGGGTAGTCGGGAGCGGGGATGAGGACCTCGTCCCCCTCGTCCAGCAGCGCCTGCATGGTCATGGTGATCAGCTCGGAGACGCCGTTGCCGAGGTACACGTCATCGGGATCGAAACGGGGGAACCCCTCGATCTCCTCGTACCGGCTCACCACGGCACGCCGGGCGGAGATGATGCCCTTGCTGTCACTGTACCCGTGGGCTGTGGGGAGCGCGGCGAGCATGTCGTGCACGATCTGATGCGGGGCGTCGAAGCCGAAGATCGCGGGATTGCCGGTGTTGAGCTTGAGGATCCGGTGGCCCTCTGCCTCCAATCGCGCCGCCTCGACGAGGGCGTTTCCGCGGATCTCGTACAGGACGTTCTTGAGCTTCGACGACTGGTCGAAGGTGCGCGATGGTGTCATCGATCAAGCCTACAGGGACGCAAGGAGGGCCAATCCGCACGGACTGGCCCTCCTCGTCACCCGAAGGCTACTTCTTCTTCTTGCTCTGCGCGCGCCGCTGCTCGCGGTTGCCCGCCGCCGGGGCGGCCGGCTCCGTGCGCTGGCCGAAGGCGCCGCGCGGGGCCTCCTCCGGCTCGGCCTGCTGCGGAGCCTGCGCCCGTGCCGCGGCCTGGCGCATCCGGTCGGTCGCGGCCTGCTGGACCTGCCCGCGGTCGTTGCGGACCTCGACCTCTCCGGCGTCGTTCGCCGCCGAGTACTCCAGGCGCTGCTCTCCGCCGTCGGTGGCGAGCCCCTTGGCCTCGACCTCTGCCGTCTCGGCATCGCCGGCGCGACGGACCTCGACCTCGAGGTTGTAGAGGTAGCCGACCGACTCCTCCTTGATCTGACCCATCATCGACTGGAACATCGCGTAGCCCTCACGCTGGTACTCGATGAGCGGATCGCGCTGCGCCATCGCCCGGAGGCCGATGCCGTCCTTGAGGTAGTCCATCTCGTAGAGGTGGTCGCGCCAGCGGCGGTCGAGCACCTGGAGGACGACACGGCGCTCGAGCTCGCGGGTCGCGGCCTCACCGAGCGACTCCTCGCGCTTCTCGTAGGCGATCTTCGCGTCCGACAGCAGCTCGCGCGTCAGGCCCTCGGCGGTGATGCCGCCCTTGCGTCCGGCGGCCTCCGACACGACCTCGTCGATCGTGACGCTCACCGGGTACAGGGTCTTCAGCTCGGTCCAGAGGGCGTCGAAGTCCCAGCTCTCGTTGTGGCCCTCGCCGGTGTGGTCCTTCACGACGCCGCTGATCGCGTCCTCGATGAAGTGCTGCACCCGATCGGCGATGTCGTCGCCCTGGAGGATGTGGCGGCGGTCGGCGTAGATCGCCTCGCGCTGACGGTTGAGGACGTCGTCGTACTTGAGGACGTTCTTGCGCATCTCGGCATTGCGCGCCTCGACCTGCGACTGCGCGCTGCGGATCGCCCGGGACACGAGGCCCGACTCGATCGGGACGTCGTCGGGGAAGTTCGTGCGGGCCAGGATCGCCTCGGCGGCGCCCGACTGGAACAGCCGCATGAGGTCGTCGGTGAGGCTCAGATAGAACCGGCTCTCGCCCGGGTCGCCCTGACGTCCGGAACGACCGCGGAGCTGGTTGTCGATACGGCGCGACTCGTGGCGCTCCGTGCCGAGCACGTAGAGGCCGCCGGCCTCGATGACCTTCTCGGCCTCCTCCTCGACGACCTTCTTCATGGCCTCGTAGGTCTCGTCCCAGGCGACCTCGTACTCCTCCGGCGTCTCCACCGGGTCGAGGCCCTTCGCCTTCAGCTCCTGCACCGCGAGGAACTCGGCGTTTCCACCGAGCATGATGTCGGTGCCTCGACCGGCCATGTTCGTCGCGACCGTGACGGCCCCGAGGCGGCCGGCGCGGGCGACGATCTCCGCCTCGCGCGCGTGGTTCTTCGCGTTGAGGACCTCGTGCTTGACGCCCTTCTTGGCGAGCAGGCGCGACAGGTACTCGCTCTTCTCGACGCTGGTTGTGCCGACGAGCACCGGCTGCCCGCTCGCGTGGCGCTCCGCGATGTCCTCGACGACCTGCGCGAACTTCGCGGCTTCGTTCTTGTACACCAGATCCGGCTGGTCCTTGCGGATCATCGGCTTGTTCGTCGGGATCGGGATGACGCCGAGCTTGTACGTCGACATGAACTCGGCGGCCTCGGTCTCGGCGGTACCGGTCATGCCGGCGAGCTTGTCGTAGAGGCGGAAGTAGTTCTGCAGCGTGACGGTGGCGAGGGTCTGGTTCTCGGCCTTGACCGGCACGCCCTCCTTCGCCTCGATCGCCTGGTGGATGCCCTCGTTGTAGCGGCGCCCGACGAGGATGCGCCCGGTGTGCTCGTCGACGATCATGACCTCGTCGTTCATCACGACGTAGTCGGTGTCCTTCTTGAACAGCGCGAGCGCCTTGATCGAGTTGTTCAGGAACGAGATGAGCGGCGTGTTGGCGGACTCGTAGAGGTTGTCGATGCCGAGATAGTCCTCGACCTTCTCGATGCCCGGCTCGAGGACGCCGACGGTGCGCTTCTTCTCGTCGACCTCGTAGTCCTCGCCGGCGACGAGTGTGCGCGCGATCTTGGCGAACTCCGCGAACCAGCGGTTCGCCTCGCCGGAGGACGGCCCGGAGATGATGAGCGGCGTGCGGGCCTCGTCGATGAGGATGGAGTCCACCTCGTCGACGATCGCGAAGAAGTGCTCGCGCTGGACGAGGTCCTCCTTGCGCCAGGCCATGTTGTCGCGGAGGTAGTCGAAGCCGAACTCGTTGTTCGTGCCGTAGGTGATGTCGGCCGCGTACTGCTCGCGGCGCACGGCGGGCGTCTGGCCGGAGACGATGATCCCGGTCGTCATGCCGAGCGCGCGGTAGACGCGGCCCATGAGCTCCGCCTGGTAGCTCGCGAGGAAGTCGTTCACGGTGATGACGTGCACGCCCTCGCCGGCGATCGCGTTCAGGTAGGCGGGGAAGGTGGCGACGAGGGTCTTGCCCTCACCGGTCTTCATCTCGGCGATGTTCCCGAGGTGCAGGGCGGCGCCACCCATGATCTGCACGTCGTAAGCGCGCATGCCGAGTGTCCGCTTGGCGGCTTCACGCACCGCGGCGAAGGCTTCGGGCATGAGCTGGTCGAGCGTCTCGCCCTTCTCGTAGCGGGCGCGCAGCTCGGCGGTCTCGTTGCGCAGCTCGTCGTCCGTGAGCTGGGAGATGTCCTCCTCGAGGGCGTTCACCGCCTTCACCACCTGGTTCAGACGGCGGATGATCCGCCC
Source organism: Microbacterium sp. LCT-H2 (assembly GCF_001866135.1). Lineage (GTDB taxonomy): Bacteria > Actinomycetota > Actinomycetes > Actinomycetales > Microbacteriaceae > Microbacterium. The sequence goes on along the minus strand of NZ_MODW01000002.1, from coordinate 267,772 downwards.
CTCACCTGCGCGCAGCAGCTTCTCAAGAGGATTCGCCACGGATGTCATCTCCCTGTCATTGGGTCATTCGCCGGCCGCCGTGAGGCGGGCGCCAGGCATACTTTGCCATGTTACCGGCCTGTGACCTCCACGTCGCCTGCATGGGTCCGCCGCGTCGCGTCCGGGAAGTTGCCCGGTATGCATATACTCGGCACTGCTTTCCATCCGCCAGCCTTCAGGAGACCGGTCATGTCCGTACGCCAGAGCCTGCTCGCCATCCTCGATCAGGGCCCCTGCTACGGCTACCAGCTGCGGCACGAGTTCGACCGCCGGACCGGATCGACGTGGCCGCTCAACGTCGGCCAGATCTACAACACCCTGGAGCGGCTCGAGCGCGACGGGCTGGTCCAGCGCGGGGAGGCCGACGAGCACGGCCATGTCTACTGGCGCATCACCGCGGCGGGCTCGGCCGAGGCGGCGCGCTGGCTCGCCGCTCCGGTGCTCCGCGCCCCGGCGACGCGCGAGGAGCTCGCCGTGAAGCTCGCGGTCGCCGCCACCCTGCCCGGAGTCGATGCCGCGACCATCCTCCGCAGTCAGCGGGACGCCTCGCAGCAGCGGCTGGACGAGCTGCGCCGCACGCCCTCCCCCGGACTCGCGGCGGGCAGTCCCGAGGACCTCGCGTGGTCGCTCGTCCTCGACTCCCTCGTGTGCGCCGCGGAGGCCGAGCTGCGATGGCTCGACCAGGCGGAGGCACGACTCGCGCAGCACCCGCATCCGGAGATGGCCCTGGAGCTCACGACGGAACGCCCCAAGAGAGGGCGCCCGGCGAAGACGCTGCCGTCCGCCGTCGCCGGCGGCGACCCCGTCGCGGTGCCCGCCTGAAGAGTTCGGCGACGACGCCCTCCGTTCGCCTGGAGCGGATGCTCAGCCCGCGCACGCGCCCGGGAAACTAGGATCGGCACATGGCTGGATTTTGGGGCAGACGCAAACGCGAACAGGAAGAACTCGCCGCGCAGGACGCGGACCTCGCCCGGCGTGCGGAGCAGGCACTTGTCGCCGCCGACGAGCGCATCCGCACCACCTCCGACGAGCTCGTCTTCGCGGAGGCCGAGCTCGGCGAGTCCCTGACCGCCGACCTCAAGGCCGCGCTGCTGTCGGTGCGGACGCACCTGCGAGAGGCGTTCCAGCTCCACCAGCTCAACCACGACGAGATCCCGGACACCGACGAGGAGCTGCGCACGCGGAACGCGCGCATCCTTCAGCTCTGCGACTGGGCCCAGGACCTGCTCGACGAGAAGACCACCGTGCTCGCGGAGTCCGTCGCGAAGGTGCGGCGCGCGCCCGAGATCATCGCGCAGGTCCGGGCGGACGCGGAGGCGCTGAGCGCCCGCATCCCGCAGACGGACGAGACCGTGTCCCGGCTCTCCGCGCGCTACTCCGACTCCGCGATGCACCAGATCACCGCGAGCGCCGCCGAGGCGGAGCAGCTGATCCGCTTCGCCACCCACAGCGCCGACATCTCGGAGCGCCGCCGTGCCGCCAAGCAGAACGAGGAGGCGAACCTCGCATTGGAGACGGCCACCGAGGCGACGCGTCGTGCGGGCGCCCTGCTCGATGCGGTGGAGGACTTCGAGATCGAGGCGCTGCGCGCCGAATCGACCCTCGCCGAGGTGATCGCCGACTCCCGCAACGACCTCATCGCGGCGCGGACCGCTCCGTCCACGCCCGCGGTGGCGGAAGCCGTCGCCCGTCTGCAGGCGGCTCTCGCCGCGCTCACCCCCTCGGGTCAGCCCAACGACCCGTTCGCCGAGCTCTCGCAGCTGCGCGAAGCGAACGCGGGCCTCGACCACGCCATCGCCACCGCGCGACACCGCGCCGAGAACCCGCTGCCGTCCATCGCACAGGTGCAGCACGCGATGGACGACGCCGACCGCCAGCTCGGCGTCGCTCGCGGGCTCATCGCCGGCCACCGCGGATGGATCGGCGCGGACGCGCGCACGCGGCTGGCGGAGGCCGAGCGGCTGCGGGTCGACCTGCCGGCTCTCCTCCCCGCCGAGGACACCCGCGAGGCGGCACTGACCCAGGCCCGCCGGGTGGCTCATCTCGCGGCAGAGGCTCTCCAGCTCGCACAGCGCGACATCGACTCCTCGCGCCCGCAGGACCAGGACTGGGGCGGCGGCGGTTGGGGTGGCGGCCCTCGTCGCGGCGGCGGCATGGGCGGTGGCGACCTCGCCTCCGGCATCCTCGGCGGCCTCGTCATCGGCAGCCTCCTGGACGGCATCTTCGACTAACGTTCCGCACCACTGCACGAGAACGGCCCGACCCCCGCGGGGTCGGGCCGTTCTCGGTCGTCTCAGGAGGCGAGCGCCTCGGCGGGCGGCGCCTGCGTGCTCAGGGCGATGACTCCGTAGTCCCAGCCCTTGCGGCGGTAGACCACGCTCGGGTGGTCCGTGCGCGCATCGACGAAGAGGAAGAAGTCGTGCCCGACGAGCTCCATCCGGTCGACGGCCTCCTCCACGGTCATCCACTCCGCTTCGAAGCTCTTCGTGCGGATGACTACCGGGGAGTAGTCCTCCTCCTCCTCGGTCTGCACCGGGATGCTGCCCGTCGCCACGGCGTGCAGCACCTCGGCGGAGGCCGGCTGCACATCGATGCCCTCGAGCGAACCGCTGCCCTTCTCGAAGTGCGGTCCGCGCGGATGCTGCCGTCCGTCGACGCGCTTCTCCTTCGCGCGGCGCAGCTGCTCGGTCATCTTGTCGATCGCCAGGTCGAGCGCCACGAACTTGTCGCCGTCGACGGCCTCGGCACGGACCACGGGGCCCTTGCCAACCAGGGTCAGCTCGACCGTCTCATCCGGGACGCGACCGTTGCGGTAGACCCGGTGCGTGACCTTCACGTCCAGACGTTGCGCCTTGGCGGCGAGGGTCTGGATCTTGGCGATCTTCTCTTCGACGACGGTGCGGAAGCGATCGGTGATGCCCACTCCGACGCCCACGATGCTCGTTTCCATTGCTGCCTCCTTGTCCCGGTCCACCCGGCCAAGGGCGGACCGTGGTCGCCTTGTGACACCCCACCGTAGTCCGACCCGCCGCGGATGTCACGGCCTGAGGCCCTGTGTCTCCAGTGAGTCTCCGATGAACCTCATCCGGATTCGGTCGGCGGCGGCGTGGCGGCGAGCGCGACGGCCCCGACGACCACGAATCCGACGGCGGCGAGGGCTCGCGTGGACTCGTCGAGCGTGGCCCCCGTCGTCACCACGTCGTCCACCAGGACCGCAGGCGCACCGTGCCCCTGTCGGCGCGCGCGCATCGCCCCGCGGACGTTGTCGGACCGCGCCGCAGCAGGCAGCTCCCGCTGATCCCGCACGCGCCGGGTGAGCGCGAGGACGCGTTGCGGCTCCGCACCGGCGCGCCGCACCAGGAGCTCGGGCACGCGGTAGCCGCGCCGGCGGAACGCGGCCCGGGAGGTGGGGACGGGGACCACCCACGCCCCCGGCACGAGGGCGGGCAGGAGCACAGCGGCGAGTGCGGCACCCAGCGGCCGGGCCAGCACGGTCTGCCCCGCTCCCTTCAGCCGCCGGATGCAGGAAGCGACCGGGCCATCCAAGACGAGGGCGGCGTGAACCCGCAGCCCGTCCGGGGTACGCACCTCCCGCGGCACGGGAGCGAGAGCGCCCAGGCAGGAGTCGCACAGCACGGTACCGGGATGCTCGCACCCCGCGCAGCTCGCCGCGAGCAGCAACGCCCCGGTCTCCGCGGCGAGCTCGCCGATCCGTGTCGTGATCCCCATGCCGAGATCCTGCCGCCGGAAGCGTGCTCGCGAATCATCCCGCGGCAGCGGTGAAACCGATCGAGGGGGATCCCGTTCCGTGCAGGAAAGGTCATTCGCCGGCGCGTGTGGCGAGGACGGAGACCCCTTCGGCGATCTCCCGCCACGCCGAACCGGCGTGCGCGAACAACTGCCCCGTGGTGTCCAGGATGCGCACGCCTGCAGGAGTCCTGGCACCGGCGATGGACGCGGCATCGCTGGGCGCGCTCTCCGCCGATGCCGGTCCGCCGACCGGCTGCATGATCAGCCGGGGCGTCGTGGAATCCGTGAGCACGGCGAGCCGATCGGGTCCCAGCCAGACGAGCCCGGTCGACGGCTCGGTGAGCTGGATGAGCTGTCGCACTTCACCGAGCTCTGTGGGCACCCCGGCGCCGTCCCGGACGATTGCCGCGACGACGACCCAGAGCTGGCCGCCGACGCGCACCACCGCAGCGACCCTGGCGCCGTCGGCGGCGACCCGGATGTCCGAGATGGCCGAGGCGTTCGGCCACGCGCCGGCCACCTGGTGCCCGACGACATCCGGGCCGACCGCGAGCAGTGCCTGCGGCGCTCCCGCGGGCACCGACCACACGTAGCCATAGGGATCGAGGGACGGCTGCACGAGACCCGGGCGGGCATCCAGCTCGTTGCGGGCATCCTCGGTCGCCAGGTACACGTGGCCGTCGTCCAGCTGCAATGCGGCGGTCGCATCGTCCGCGGCCACGTCGATCGCCGAGATCGGCTGCGGAACGGCCTGGATCTGCGCACTGATCCCGGGGATCGACGCGATCTCGTCGCCGACGATGCGACCGAACCTGCCGTCCTTCAGCACGAGCGTCCCCGGTTCCGGCGTGGTGCCCACGACGTCGACGACCCCCGCATCGAGCGCTCTGCCGTCGACGCTGAAGCGCACCTGGGTGACGTTCACCCCCGCGGCCTTCAGCGTGGCCTGCAGCTGTGTGCGCATCCGGGCCAGGGTCGTGTCGTCCAGGCTCGCCGCGGGGCGCGTCAGCGCCACCTCCGCCGCCTGCCCCGTGATCAGCACCGCGTCCTGGGCGAGCTGGACGTCCGCGGGGAAAGCCGTCTGCACAGCCGGATCGAGCCACTCCGCCGGCGTGCCGCTGACGAGTGCCTGCGTGACGGTCGTCGCCGGACTCTGGCGTCGCGGGAACCATCGCATGTCCGGGACCAGCCGCGACCAGCGCGCATCGAACCACTGCAGCGAGTATCCCTCGAACACGTTCGGGAACCTGCTCTGGTCGATCACCACGCCGTCCGGTGCCTCGGTGATCCGCCACTCGCCGTCCTCGCCACGGGCGAGAGCGAACGGCACGCTCGAATCGCCGGGGGCGCCGCTGTACGCCCCGGAGTCGTCGACGCTCGCGACCAGCTCGAGCAGGACCTGGACCTCGGCCTCCTCGGCGTCTTCGAGCTGATCGTCGGCGAGGTCGGAGGTGAACGTGCGGGCTTCCGGCCCGGCGTCGATGGAAACCCCCGCCGAAGGCCGCCAGCTGCGCTGCAGCGGCGGGGCCAGGAACTCCCGGGCCGTCGCCCAGTTGTCGGAGGTGGTGATGCCGGCTTCGAGGAACCCCTCCACGATCTCCTCTGGCCCCGCCCCCGCCACGGGACCGGAGGCCACCGGGAGCACGTCGACGTCGTCAGGCGACTCCCCCAGCTCCAGCCCGACGGCGACGTCTCCGCTCGTCGGCAGCCCGGCGCACGCGGGAAGCAGGAGCGCGACCAACGCCAGTGCGGCGCCACGGACGAATCGACTCCTCATGCGCGTGCTCATGACTGATCCTTCCCGTCGAGCAGATCGGAGTAGGCCTCGGCGATGGAGATCGGCTGCGTGGCATCACCGAGTTCGGCGAGCGGCTCCTGCGGCTCCACCGGGATCGGGCTCGGACCGTCCAGCACTCCGTCGTGGCGCGGGATGGTGAGCACGAAGTGCGAGCCGACGCCGAGCTCCGACCAGACCGCCAGGGTCCCGCCGTGCAGCGTGGCGTCGCCGAGGGCGATCGACAGTCCGAGCCCCGTGCCGCCGATCGTGCGCTGGCGCGACGGATCGGCCCGCCAGAAACGATCGAACACCCGTTCCGCGTCCCCGGGGTCCATGCCGAGCCCGAAGTCGCGGACACCGGCCGCCACCGCGTGCTGGTTGCTGTCCACCGTGACGACGACCGGGCGTCCCTCTCCGTGCTCGATCGCGTTGCCGATGAGATTGCGCAGCACCCGCCGCACGCGGCGCGGGTCCATGTCCACCGGCGAGTAGCCCCCCGGCGCCACCAGACGGACTTCCGTGCCGTGTCCTTCGGCGAGCGGCCGCATCTGCTCGATGACGTCCTCCGCGAGCTGCGCGAGACTCGTCGCCTCCAGCTCGAGCTGCACGGACCCCGCGTCGTACCGGCTGATCTCCAGCAGGTCGGCCAGCAGCGTGTCGAACCGCTGCACCTGCGCGTGCAGGAGCTCGGCGGTGCGTGCGGTCGTGGGGTCGAACTCGTCGCGCTGGTCGTTGAGCATGTCGGCGGCGAGGCGGATCGTCGTCAGCGGGGTCCTCAGCTCGTGCGACACGTCGGACACGAAGCGCTGCTGGACCATCGACAGCTCGCCGAGCTCCTTGATCTGCGCCTCGATGCTGTCGGCCATCGCGTTGAAGGAGCGACCGAGCGTCGCGAGCTCGTCCTCACCGTGCACCTCCAGCCGCACCCCGAGGTCACCCGCCGCGAGCCGCGCGCTCGTCTCCGCCGCCTGGACGATCGGAGTGGACACCGTCCGCAGCACGATCCAGGAGATGGCCGCGACGATGGCCACCAGCCCGATCCCGGCGATCCACAGGGTGCGTTGCACGAAGACGAGGGTCTGGTCGGCGTCGGCGAGGTCGTAGGCGAAGTAGATCTCGAAGGACCCGGCCTGCGGCACCTGGAGCTGCTGCCCCACGACGATGCCCGGCACCACGCCGCCGTCCTCCGTGGGCAGGGCGACGGACTGCCAGGCCTGCCGGTCGTCGAACTCGCGGACCCTGGCCTGCAGCTCGGGGCTCAGCAGATCCGGTGTGAGTCCGGCGGTGAAGCCGTTGAGCCGGACCGCCCCCGAGCCGTCCTGGATCTTGAAGCCGGCGAGCAGATCAGCACTCGACGTCCGGGAGAGGGTGTCGGGGATGCCGTTCCACAGATCGGTCAGAGCGGCGGGATCATCGCCCACCTCCGCCACGTCCAGAAGCGACTGCGCCTGGTCCACCGCACGCCGTGCGTCCTCCAGCGCCACGTTCTTCCGGGAGACGAAGAGGTCGTTCTGGATGACGAGCGCCATCGTGACGCACGTGATGAAGATCGCCAACGAGGTGGCGACCAGGGTGATCGCGAGGGTGCGGAACCGGAGCGACCGTCGCCACAGCGCCGCCAGCACGTCCGGCCAACCGCGCCAGTCGCGGAGGACGGCGACGGCCGTGGTCGCTGTCGTCGCGGCCATGGGGTCCCTAGGTGACGCTGCCGGCGCGATAGCCCACGCCGCGGACCGTCATGACGATCTTGGGGTTGTCCGGGTCGAGTTCCACCTTCGCCCGCAGGCGCTGCACGTGCACGTTCACGAGCCGGGTGTCGGCCTTGTAGTGGTACCCCCAGACCTGCTCGAGGAGCATCTCCCGGGAGAACACCTGCTGGGGCTTGGAGGCGAGGGCCACGAGGAGCTGGAACTCCAGCGGTGTGAGGGCGATCGGCGTCGTCCCGCGGCGCACCTCGTGCGCGTCCACGTCGACGGTGAGGTCGCCGATCCGCAGCTGCTCGCTGGAGGCCTGCGGCGTCGGCCGCAGCCGGGTACGGATGCGCGCCACGAGCTCCTTGGGATTGAACGGTTTGACCATGTAGTCGTCGGCCCCGACCTCGAGACCGCGCACCACGTCGGCCGTGTCGCTGCGTGCCGTCAGCATGATGATCGGCACCCCCGACTCGGCGCGGATCCGCGTGCAGATCTCGATGCCGTCCATACCGGGGAGCATCAGGTCGAGGAGCACCAGGTCGGGACGCTGCGCGCGCCACTCGTCGACGGCGCGCGCGCCGTCCGCGCAGAACACCGGCTCGAATCCCTCCGTGCGCAGCACGATGCCGATCATCTCGGCGAGCGCGGTGTCGTCGTCGACCACAAGGATGCGTGAGGTCATAACTGTTACCTTATGGCACCGAGTCCCGCCCTCCGCAGGTCTGCGCCTCAGCACGAGGATATGACACGATGGGAGCGCACGACGGAGGGAGGCCCGTGAGCGGCCAGACGTGGACCCCAGCTCCCCGGAAGGGCATCATCCCCCTTCACCCGCTGACCTTCGGCATGCTGCTGGGCAAGGCCTTCGCGGCGCTGCGGCACAATCCCAAGGTCCTGTTCGGGTTCGCCGTCGTCATCCAGCTCGTGGTCGTCATCGCCACCGCCGGGGTGATGGGCGTCGTCCTGTTCACGACGTTCTCCCGGTTGGAGACGGTCTCGCCCTCCTCCCCCGACTTCGAGGCCGTGTTCGCCGGCACCATCGCCATCAACCTCCTCGCCGGACTCATCGTCGGGCTCGCGTCCATCGCGTTCACCGCTCTCATGCAGGGCGTCGTGGCCGCCGAGGTCGGCTACGCCACGATCGGCGTCAAGGCGACACTGCGCATGCTGTGGCGTCGCATGCTCCCGGCGTTCTGGCGGCTCGCCGGGTTCGCGTCCCTCTCGGTGGTCGCCCTCTTCGGCGGCCTGGCGATCGTCGCGGGGGTCATCGGCGCGCTCATCGCCGGCGGCCTCGGCGGCACCCCCGAGATGATCGGCATCGTCGTGCTCGTCGTGGTCCTCCTGGGCCTGGCAGCGATCCCGCTCACGGTCTGGCTGTCGACCAAGCTGCTGCTCGTCCCCTCGATCCTCGTGCTGGAGCGCGCGCGCTTCCGGGAGGCGTTCGTGCGGTCCTGGCGCCTGACCCGCGGCCGGTTCTGGGTCGCGTTCGGCGTCACCTTCCTCATCAGCCTGATCATGGGCCTCGCGATGCAGGTGGTCAGCTTCCCGACCGCCATGCTCTCCTCGTTCCTCGGCACCGTCATCGCGCCGACCGGCGCCAGTGAGCCGAGCGCGGTCGTCGGGTACGTCTTCGCTCTCCTCGCCCCGCAGGTGCTCCTGCTGATCCTGCAGGCGATCGCCATCGTCGTGCAGAGCACCGGCGGCGTGCTCGTCTACCTCGATTGCCGGATGCGCTACGAGGGTCTGGACCAGGCCCTCCTCTCCCATGTCGAGCGCCGCGACCTCGGCCTCCCCGAGGAGCAGCTCGGCGATCCGTTCGCGGTCGATCCCTCGCGAGCCGTCACCAGTGCTCCCCCGCCGCGCCAGGTGCCGGAGCACGTCATGATGACGCAGGCATACGGTGCCCCCGGGTATGGCACCCCCGGGTACGGCACCCCCGGGTACGGTCCCCCGGCGTACGGTCCCCCCGGGTACGCGCCACCGCCCGCGCCCGGCGTGCAGACGGCGCCTCCCGCTCCCCCCGCCTTCGCCCCGCCGCCCCCGCCCGCACCGGCGCCGTCGGCCTCACCCCCCGCCGAGGCCGGCGGCGGATGGACAGCTCCGGGCAGCGCCCCGCAGCCATGATGCGACGCTTCGACGACGTCTTCGTCCCGGATGGGGACGAAGCACGACGCTGGGCCGAGGAGGAGCTGTCCAACCCGCGGTACGCGGACGCCAAGCCCACCTGGTTCGATCTGCTCGCCCGCGATGTGATGCGCTTCCTCACCGATCTCTTCAGCGGGGACAACGGGGCGAACGTCGGCCCCACCGCGCTCATCGTCGTCACGGTCCTCATCGCCGCGGCCCTGATCACCGCGCTGATCGTCTGGGGACGCCCCCGACGCTCCCGGACGATCCGGCGCGCGCCCGGCGACCTACTCGGTGCCGCCGACGACCGCAGCGCCGCACAGCTCCGCGCCGATGCCGAGCGCAGCGCACGCCAGGAGGATTGGGACACCGCCGTCGTGCTCCGGTATCGCGCGATCGCCCGCAACCTGCTCGAACGGGACCTCATCGATCCGGCGCCCGGCGCGACCGCGCAGTCGCTCGCCCGCTCCGCGAGCGCGGTGTTCGCCGATGAGGCGGACGCCCTCCGGCGCGCCGCTGCATGCTTCGACGATGTGCGCTATCTCCGGCACCCGGCCACCGAGGACGACTACCGGCACCTCGCTGCGACCGACGAACGCCTCCGTGCCCGCCGCCCCGAGGAGGTGCCCGCTTGACGACGACCGCACCCGCCCTCGCCGCCGGCGGCACCGCCGAGCGTCCGCGGCGTCGCACCGCCTCCGTCCTCGGATGGCTCCTCGTCGCGGCACTCGTGATCGGGGTCGCCCTCGCGGCCTCCCAGCTCGCGGCGAGCGGACCCGGCGCGCGCGGCACCCTCGATCCGGAGAGCCGCTCGGGAACCGGCGCCCTCGCCCTGGCCGAGATCCTGCGGGATCAGGGGGTCGAGGTGGAGGTCGTCCGCTCCCGGGCCGCCGCTGTCGCCGCTCTCGACGCGGACAGCACCCTCGCCCTGACCAATCCCTACGCCCTCTCCGACGACGCGCTGGCGGATCTCCTCGCCCCGGCCGACCGAGTCGTCTTCCTCTCCACGGGAACGCACCTGTTGAGCGAACTCGCCATCGGAGAGAACGCCTCCGGCTCGGCATCGCCGCGATCAGCCGGGTGCGCCGTGCCCGCCTTCGCCGAGATCGGCGATATCCGCCCCGATCGGCTCTTCGCCCCCGCCGACGGCGTCACCGGCTGCTTCGGCGAAGACGGCGCCGCCGCCGTCCTCGTCGATGAGAGGAACGGATACCGCGCTGTCGTCGAGGGCGTGAAGCTGTTCAGCAACGCGGCTCTCGCCGAAGACGGCAACGCCGCGCTCGCCCTCGCCCTGCTCGGGCAGACCGACCGGGTCGTCTGGTACGTGCCGTCCTTCGAGGACACCGACATCGAGACCGCCTCCCCCGACACCCTCGGCACGCTCACCCCCGAATGGGTCACGCCGGCGATCCTGCTGCTGCTCATCGCCGGCCTCGCCGTCGCGATCGCCCGAGGCCGGCGATTCGGTCCGCTCGTCGCCGAGACGCTCCCCGTCACCGTGCGCGCGTCGGAGACCATGCACGGACGCGCCCGCCTCACCGCCAGGGCCGCCGACGCCGCGCACGCCGCCGAAGCGCTCCGGGAAGGCGCCCGAAGACGACTCGCGCGACGCCTCGGGCTGGCCGTGCACGCCGACGCGGACGAGATCGCCGACGCCGCCGCCGATCGCCTCCGGATCCCCCGCGGCACACTGCAGAGTCTTCTGGCGGGGCCACCGCCCGGCGATGACGCCGCGCTCGTCGCCCTCGCCCGACGCCTGGACGAGCTGGAGACAGCCGTGGAGACGAGCACACAGCCCCCGGGGAGCCCCGCATGAGCACCCGTCCACCCCGCATCCCTTTCCCGACCGAAGCCGAGGAGACCCCGTGACCGACGAGAACAGTCCCGCCGACGACGCCGCGCTGCGGCAGGCCATGCACCGCGTCCGCACCGAGGTCGACAAAGCGGTGGTGGGCCAGGCCGGCACCGTCACCGGCCTCCTCGTATCGCTCCTGGCTCGGGGCCACGTGCTGCTGGAAGGGGTGCCGGGGGTGGCGAAGACCCTCGTCGTGCGCTCGTTCGCACGCGCGTTGGGCCTCGACACCAAGCGGGTGCAGTTCACGCCCGACCTGATGCCGGGGGACGTCACAGGGTCTCTCGTCTATGACGCCCGGACCGGGGAGTTCGACTTCCGCGCCGGACCGGTCTTCACCCACATCCTGCTGGCGGACGAGATCAACCGCACACCGCCGAAGACACAGGCGGCGCTCCTGGAGGCGATGGAGGAACGCCAGGTCTCGGCGGACGGTGTGAGCCGCGCGCTGCCCGATCCCTTCCTCGTCGCCGCGACGCAGAACCCGATCGAGCACGAGGGGACGTACTCGCTGCCGGAGGCCCAGCTCGACCGCTTCCTGATGAAGCTCGTCGTCGGCATGCCGGAGCGGGACGCGGAGGTGTCCGTGCTGCGACGCCACGCCCAGGGCTTCTCCCCGCGGGACCTCACGGGAGTGGAGGCGGTGATCGGCGCCGACGAGATCCGCGCCGCCCAGCGCGCCGCAGCCCGGGTGGACGTGACCGACGACGTCCTCGGCTATGTGGTCGATCTGGCCCGGGCGACCCGGCAGTCGCCGTCCGTGGAGCTCGGCGCCAGCCCCCGCGCCTCGACCGGCCTCCTCGCCGCGGCGAAGGCCTGGGCGTGGCTGAACGCCTCCACCGCCGTGACCCCCGACCACGTCCAGACGATGCTCGTGCCGGTGTGGCGGCATCGTCTCCAGCTCCGCCCCGACGCCCAGATGGAGGGCGTGTCCGCGGACGCCGTGCTGACGTCGGTGGTCCAGCAGACCCGGGTGCCGATCTAGGTGTTCGTCACGGGCCGTCTCGCCGTTGCCCTCGCCGTCGGCATCGTGCCGCTGGTCCTCGCCGGACTGGCGGGCTTCCCGCCCTACGCCGTCCTGGGCGGGTGGATCGGTCTCTGCGCCCTCCTCGTCGGCGTCGATCTCGTCTTCGCAGGCGACCCGCGCGCGGCGACCGTCACCCGTCGGGTCCCGTCGCGCGCGCGCCTCGGCGAGCTGATCCCGGTGAGCGTGGCGGTGGAGAACCGCGGGGCCCGGCTGCTCGACGTCCTCCTCCGCGACGCCTGGCAGCCCACCGCGGGAGCGCCGTCCGAGCGGCAGCACCTGCGCATCCCGCCCGGCGAACGACGGCGGGTGGACATCCCCCTGCGTCCGCGGCGCCGGGGCGAGCTCGTCAGTGCCTTCGTCGTGCTCCGGTCCCGCGGGCCACTGGGGCTCGCGGGCCGACAGGCGCAGCACCCCGTCCGCGGCGCGATCCGCGTGCTCCCGGCCTTCACCTCGCGCAAGCATCTGCCCTCCCGGTTGGCGCGCCTGCGCGAGCTCGACGGCAACACGAGCATCCAGGTCCGCGGCCAGGGCACCGAGTTCGACTCGCTGCGCGAGTACGTCCGCGGGGACGACGTCCGCTCGATCGACTGGCGGGCGACGGCGCGGGCGGGGACGACGATGCTCCGCACCTGGCGTCCCGAGCGGGACCGGCATGTGGTCCTCATCGTCGACACCGGCCGCACGGCTGCCGCCAGGGTCGGTGACGGCACGCGGCTCGATGCGGCGTTGGAGGCGGCGCTCCTGCTGTCGGCGCTCGCCGCACGGGCGGGGGATCACGTCCACCTCCTCATGCACGACAGGGTCGCCCGGGCGCGGGTGACCGGAGTGGACGGCGCCGCGCTCCTGCCCGCGCTCACCGATGCGATGGCTCCGGTGCACGCCCGACTCGTGGACACGGATTGGCATGCGGCCTTCGCAGCGGTGCGTACGCTGACCACGCGCCCTTCCCTACTCGTCGTCCTCACGGCGCAGGACGCCGCCGAATCGGCTCGCGGCTTCCTCGGCGCCTTCCCCGACGCCTCGCGGGCCATGACGGTGCTGGTCGGCTCGGTGACAGACGACGGCATCGCCGCGCTCGCCCGCGCCCGACGGTCCAGGGAGGACGTCTACCTCGCCGCCGCCGCCGAGCGCACGCTGCGGGACGCCGAGAACGTCGCCGACGCGATCCGTCGGGCCGGTGGCGAGGCCATCGCCGCGGATCCCGAAGACCTTCCGCCGCGGATCGCCGACCGCTACCTCGAGCTCAAGGCGGCGGGGCGGCTCTGACCGCGGACGCCGGCCCTCACCCGGCGACGAGCCGCGGCGTGCCGGACTCGTACTCCACGAGATCACCGGTCTCGCCGCGACGAGAGGCGCGTCGGCCGGTCACGAGCATGTAGATGAGGAAGACCGCGAGGGCCGCGGCACCGATGCCGATCTTGAGCGGCCAGGGCAGGGCCCATCCGGTCACGAAACCCTCGACGAGTCCGGAGAGGAAGAGCGCGAACACGAGACCGAGGGCGACGGTGGCCAGTGCTCTGCCCTCCTCCGCGAGCGCCTCGCCGCGGGTGCGATGGCCCGGGGCGACCCAGGCCCAGAACATGTGCAGACCCGCGGCCGCAGCGACGAAGATGCACGTCATCTCGAGCATGCCGTGCGGAAGGATGTACAGGACCATGAGGTCGGCCTTGTCATGGACGGCCATCACCGCTCCGGAGGTGCCGAGACCCATGGCGTTCTGCACGAGCATGTAGACGGGCCAGATCCCGGTCACGCCGAACAGCACGCACTGCATCGCGATCCAGGCGTTGTTCGTCCAGACCATGCCCATGAACACGGCGGCGGGGTTCTCCGTGTAGTACCCGGTGAAGCTCTCGTCGGCGTACTGCTGAAGAGTGTCGGGCGGCCCGAGCGTGGCCACCAGGGCGGGGTCGCTCGCGATCCAGGCCGCGGTGCCGACGGCGACGGCCACGAAGGCGAGGGCGATGACGAGGGTCGTCCACCGCAGCCGGTACAGGGCTGCGGGCAGTTGGAGCCGGAAGAACCGCGACGTCTGCGTGAGGATGCTGTCGGCGGCACCCGTGAGCCGGAGCCGCGCGCGCACGAGGATCGTGGAGAGGTAGGCGCCCTGCGGCGACTCCCCGACGGAGGTCTTCAGCTCCGCGAGGTCGGCCGAGGCGGCGCGGTACCGCACGATGAGCTCGTCCACCCCGGCGCCGTCCAGACGGGCGCGGCTGAGGGTGTCCAGCCGTTCCCATTCGGACCGGCGCGCATCGGTGAGGGCATCGGCATCCACCTGATTTACTGTACTCATGTCCGCGCAGATCGACGTCTCCGACGAGGTGCTCTCCGGGGAGGCGGTCGCGATCGACGTCCAGCCCGTGGGGTTCCTCCTTCGGGCGGCCGGCGCCGTCATCGACATGCTGCTCGGCTATGCCGTCTTCATCGGATCGATCCTCCTGCGCATCTGGCTCCTCGACATCGGCGTGCTCGACCCGGCCACGGACCGCATCGCCCTCGTGGCCTCCCTCGTCCTCAGCTTCGTCGTCCTGCCGATCACGATGGAGGTGGCGCTCAAGGGACGCAGCCTCGGAAAGCTGGCCATCGGCGGGAGGATCGTGCGGATGGACGGCGGAGCGGCCGGATTCCGCCACGCGTTCATCCGCGCGCTCCTCGGCGTCCTCGAGATCTACCTCACCTTCGGCGGCCTCGCCGTGCTCGTCGGCGCCTTCACCGCACGATCCCAGCGCCTCGGCGACCTCGTCGCCGGCACGTACAGCCAGCGGGTGCGCACTCCGAAGCTGGTCACGCTCGCGCCGGTGCTGCCTCCGCAGCTAACGGCGTGGGCGCAGGTGGCCGATGTGGCGCGCCTTCCGGACCGACTCGCCCGGCGCATCTCGCAGTTCCTGGTGAGCGCTCCTCGCATGCTCCCGGCTGCACGGGAGCGAGTGGCCCGTGATCTGCTCGCCGAGGCCGCGCCCTTCATCTCCCCGCTGCCGGCTGCGCCACCCGAGCTCGTCCTGGTCGGTGTCACCGTTCTCCGGCGCGAGCGCGAACGCCGCGCGCTCGCCAACGCGGACCGGCGCGCGGAGCGCCTGACCGGTCGTCGTCTGAGCGTCTGACGGCCTCGCCGGTCAGGGCCGGTCGACGCTCATGCGCGCAGCGCCTCGTGGCGGACGACGAGCCATCCCGCGGGGACCGAGAGCCGGTCGGCGTGCGGCGCGCAGAGGTCGTGCGCCTGCGGATCGTTCGCCGCGCCGAGCGGGCCGAGCGCAGCCATCTGGTCGCCGTAGTCATACGTGAGGGTGGCCACGGCCTCGCGCGCGCAGCCGACCTTCGAGCACAGTCGTCCGTCCATCTCCGTCAGCGTACGACTCCATCCGACCGCGGCGGCGGTGCCGCGCCGGAAGTGGCCGCTGCGCCTAGACTTTCGACATGCCCCGTCGCCGTTCCGTCCCCGCCTCCACCGCTCGCCGCGGTGCCAGGCACGGCCGACACGGCCGCCTCGGGCGCAGCGAGGTCGTCAAGCCTCCGCTCGCCCCGTTGGACGGGCGCATCGATCGCTTCGATCTCACCGTCGGCACCGCGGTCGAGTTCCTCCGCGGGACGTGGCCGGAGCTCCAGGACGTCCGGTTCGAGATCGGTGCGCTGCCGTCATACGACGCCGACGGCGAGGTGCCGCGCTGGCATCTCGACCGTGAGCAGCGGAGGATCGTCCTCTTCCGCATCCCCATCGAACGCCTTCTTCCGCCCGGTCACGACGACGCCGCGCATCGACGGATGGCGATCGAGAGCGCTGTCTTCCGCGCGGCGGCCGAGTACGTGGGCCGGGAGCCGTGGGATCTGGGCCACGACCACTGATCCGGCTCGTCAGGGGTAGACGGTGATCGACGTCTCGACACCAGGGGACGGTGGGACCGGGAGCACGGCGACGGCGCCGGGCGCGGTCATCGCGACGGCGGCGTGCACCTCGCCCGAGGGCCGGAGCAGGTAGGTCGTCTCCGCGGCGACATCGAGGCCACGGGTCTCCCCCGCCGGGATGACGATCTCCTGCGGCGAGCCGCCGTCGACGGACGAGAGCGAGACGGTGGTGTCCTCGTCAGACGTGTTGGCCAGTTGCAGTCGCGGAGACGGACCGGACGGCACCGCGAACGCGACCTCCGCATCGATCTCGGGGGCGGGGGTGACCCACGCGAAGTCGGAATCCGCTCCGAAGCCGTCCTGCTGACGGACTCCCGCGATGACCGGGGCGTCGGCCTCGATCTCCACGGTGTACGTCCCGGGCTCGAGTCCGCTGAGCGAGACCTGGGCCGGCTCGTCCGCGGTCAGCGGCACCGTGAACTCGTCCAGACCGGGGCCGCCGCCCTCGGCGGTCACACGGACCTGGGCGAGCGCGTCCGCGCCGGGAGCAAGCAGTCGCAGCACCGTCATGTCCCCCTGGTCCCCCGTCGCGGCGAACGCCTGCACGCCCGGGAGCACGACGCGCTGCTGAGGCCCGGGCACCGCTTCCTGCTGGTCGGCCCCCACCGGGTCGAGCACCTGCATCAGCGCGGACTGCAGGACGGCGCGGACCGGTGCCCCGACCGCGCTCACCTTGACGACGGGGATGTCGTTCCCTGCGGCGACGGAGGTCAGCGGCAGCGCCGTCTGCGTGCGCGGCGGGACGATGACGGTACGACCGCCACGCGCCGATCCGTAGACCGCGAGGGTCACGGTCGCGGGGACGTCGGACGCGTTGGCGAGGAGGACCACGTCCTCGGCTCCGGTGCCCACCGACCCTCCGACGAGCCACGACTCCAGCCGCGGGATGCCGCAGGGCGAAGCCGCGAAACCGGCGAGGTCGTCCGAGGCCAGGGTGGACGACTCGGCTCCCGCGATGAGCGGCGCCGTGCGTCCCTCGACGGCACCGGTGAGCACGGGCACCTCCTGCCCGTCCACCAGATCCGGGACGGCGAGCCCCGCCTGCGACGGGACACCGCTCGTGCCCCCTGTCGTGAGTTCAGGAGTCGCCGCCCGGCGCATCTCCGACGGGGCGGCCGTGTTGCGACCGAGAGCGTGGAAATCGCCCGCGCACACCAGGACGCTGTCCCCGGGGAGCGGAGTCACCTGCTGCTGTGCCGGCTCGTGCGTCACGGTCGGCCAAGGGGCGTGCACGGCGGTCGCGACGCCCAGCACACAGGCCGCGGCGACCACGACTCCGGTGACGACGCGCGCACTGGTCGCGGCGACGCGGAACGCACGGTTGCCGGTCATCGGTGGTCCTCCTCGGTGCCGGTGCTTCCTCGGCTCTCGACGGACGCAGGGGTGTCGGTGGGATCGCCGTCCGGCACGTCGTCATGGTCTTCGTCGGTCGGCTGGGCGTCGGCGATCGGGGCGAGCGCCTCGTCGGCCAGCGCGGGCTCGTCCTGCGGATCCTCGACGGCGCCGACCGGCGGCACGTCGGCTGCGTCTGGCACGGTGTCCTCCGCATGGCGCGGGAGCACCAGCGGCTCCTCCGGCGCCCTGCCGACGATCCGCGACTGCGCCCGCGCCGCCCGACGCGACGCGCGCGTCGGGATGGACAGGAGCAGCGCGGCGAGCAGGACCAGGAGCTGCACCGTCACGACGATCCGGGCCGTGCCCTCCTGGGTCGCGCTCAGCGACGCCGGCGCCGCCGGCTCGCCCTCGAGACGCCAGAGGACTCCTCGATCCGTCGACCCTGCCTGCACGAGGCCGGCCCGTTGGTCGATCGCGGCGACGGACGCCGTGCGCAGTGTGCGTGCGCGATCCCCCTCACCCGGCGCCTCCGCGAGGAGGACGTAGCTGATCCCCTGCGCGAGCAGTTCCGCCGGCGCGTCGAAGTCGCGGGCGGAGATGAGGTCGACGGCGAGAGTCGCGATGTCGGTCCCCTGCGGTTCGACCGCCGTCGAGAGCATCGTCGTCTGCGAGCCGAGGGTCTCGCTGGGACCGTGCACCACGTCGACAGCGAGACCGCCGTCGTTCTGCGGCGTGAGGATGAGAGTGGAGATCGGCCGATCCCCGGCCGCCTGGGCTCGCACATAGGCGGGAAGGGTGGATTCGGGGCCGTTCGTCAGTGCGGAGCGGTCGGTGTGGAAGGCGGTGAGAGCGGGGACGGCGCACACCACGAGAGCGAGGGCGGCCACCCCTGTGGCGGCGACGCGCAGGCGCGGCAGCGTGATCGCCGTGTCGAGCGTGATCGTCGCGGCACCCACGACGCCGATCCAGGCGAGGCTCAGACCGGTGCCGGGCCAGATCGGCACCGGAGCGCTCCCCGCGGCGGCGACGCTGATCCCGACGGCGAGAAAGGCGGTCGCGAGTCCGCTGAGCGCGACGACCAGCAGGGTGATGCCCGCCCGCCATCGAGGGGAGACGGCTGACCCCAGCGCGAGCAGCGCGAGCGGTGCGCACAGCAGCGCTGCCCAGGTTCCGGGGACGACGCTCGCCCAGCCCGCCAGATCGCTCGTCGGGAAGCCCCCGGCGATCGCCAGGCGTCCGGCGGCGTCAGCCGACGCCTGCGGCCCGAGCCACGTCAGGCCGGGATCGGCGAGCAGACCGAGCGCGGTGCCGTGGGCGAGCTGCCAGAAGATCAGGGGAGCGAACAGCACCGCGGTGGGCAGGGGAAGCCAGAGCAGGCGGCCCGCCCCTCGGAACTGCGCCGTGCCGAGCACGATCCCCAGAGCCACGACCCACAGCAGCGCGAGGGCCGGAGCCAGGACCGGCGCACAGGCGACGACCGCCGCCAGGAGCAGGGACGCACTGCCCGCCGCGCCCCAGGAGCGGTGGGCGACCACCGCCGAATGGAACAGCCATGGGAGCAGCAGGTGGACGAGCACGGCAGAAGGACGCCCGTCCACGAGCGCGGTGAGGAAGGTCGGCGCGAGCGCCCACGCGATGCCGGCGAAGATGCGCAGTCCGGCCCGATCGGTGACCCGAGTCGCGGCGAACCATCCGCCGAGGACGGCGAGCGGCAGCGCGAGGATCCACAGCAGCACCATCGCGAAGGACGGCGCGCCCGGCCACAGCGACCCCAGGACGGCGATGATCGCGGCGAACGGGTCGGCCGGTCCGACGAGATCGACACCGACCCCGCGCAGACCCCATGCCGCGTCCTGCCACAACGCGCCCACGGTCTCACGCAAGGGCAGGAGGCCACCGCCTCCCAGCGCCGGCCACGCCAGGAGACTCGTGAAGGAGGCGATGCTCACCACCAGCGCGGCCAGCACCGCCCAGGCTCCGCCCCCGGAGAAGAAGCGGAGCTCGCTGACGGCACCGTGCTCGCTGCCGTGCCCGTCGTCGAGCCGACGACGCAGTTGTGCGGGGGTGACGCGCAGCGGGGCGATGCTCGCCCAGCTGGAGGAACGGAACGAACGGATCCGGGCGCGCGATCGGGCGACGGCGCCGAAACGGACCATCGCGAGGAGAGCCGCCCCCCACTCCGGGAACACGGCCTCCGGCCGCTTGCCGATGAGATGGGTGAGGGAACGCCACAGTGCGAGTGGCAGGAACGTCAGCCAGTGCAGCGGCACGGCGGCGGCAGGCGCATAGGCGAGGCGGCGGTGCAACTGTGCGAGGCGGGTGACGAAGGCGCGGCGTGCTCGTCCCGCAGGGAGCGCCGCAGGGCCGTCCGGGGCGGCGGAGACCCGCGCAGCCGGAGCGAGGACGACACGGCCGCCTCCGAGCCGCGCGCGCACGCCGAGGTCGAGACCCTCGTCGGCACCGCCGAGGGCGGGATCGGGGCGCAACGCCTCGCGCACCTCGCCGCGGATGAGCAGGCCGCGGATGTCGGCGCCGAGGGCGTCGTCCATCCGGTCGTGCTGGCCCTGGTCCAACTCCCCGGCCGCCAGCTCGACCGAGCGGCCGAACGTGGTCATGCTCACGCCCAAGGAGACGATCTCGCGCTCGTTGTCGGTGGCGACGAGTTTCGGCGCGATGATCGCGGCGGACGGCGAGCGCTCCAGCATGCCCGTGAGGCGCTCCAGCGCACGCGGGTGCGGAGCGGTGTCCTGCGCGAGGATCCAGATCGCCGATCCGTCGAGGACGCGGGGGCGCGCCAGATCGAGAGCCTCGGCGAAGGAGGTCGACGCGCGCGCCTCGATGATGCCCTCGACGGTCGCGGCGACGGCTTCGCTCTCCCGTGCGGTGGTGGCGTCGCCGCAGATGATCAGCGTGACGGCCGCGGGCGGGAGCGTCTGCGAGCGCACCGCGTCGAGCGTGCGGAGGAGCTGGGCGCGGGCGGAGGGGCCGGGGCGCGCGACGATGAGGGCATGAACTCGGGCTGGCATGACGTGGTCAGCCTATGCGGGGCGTCACGCCGGGATGCGCACCGCTCCCGGCGCGCCCGGGAAGCCGCGCCGCGAAGTCGGGTCAGCTGGCGCGACGCTTGAGCTTGCGCCGCTCGCGCTCGGAGAGACCGCCCCAGATGCCGAAGCGCTCGTCATTGGCCAGCGCGTACTCGAGGCACTCGCCACGGACGTCGCACGCCGTGCAGATACGCTTGGCGTCCCGCGTCGAGCCGCCCTTCTCCGGGAAGAACGCCTCGGGGTCGGTCTGCGAGCAGAGCGCGTCGCTCTGCCAGGCGAGGGCGTTGTCGTCATCCTGGTCGGACCGGCGGACCCCGGGGACACCGAGGTTGACCGGATCGACGAACCAGTTCTCCGGCACATCGGAACGGTAACCCGTCATCTCGACCTCCAACCCTTCAGAAACCGCCCCCCTGGCGGGCCGTGCTCACCTAATTACACCCGTGTCATTCCCTCCGGTCAAGTCGCGGATCGTAAACCCTCAAGCGATTCTTGAAGGTTCTTGGACGTCCCTCGGCGTGTCGCCGACCCGGGGCGACGCCTCAGCGGCCGGGGGTCGCGACGAAGGCCTCGCCCGCACCGGAGAGCGTGAGGGAGCGCTCGTCGGCGTCGGCGAACGCCACCGTGCCGACCGGGACGACGGTCTCGACGCCGGACTCCGCGGTCACATGGACCGCCCCGGCCGTGGCCAGCACCATCGTCGGGCCGGAGACGTCCAGGGTCACCGGAGCGTCATCGATCCGGACCCGCTGGAGCGCGAAATCGGGGACGGGCACGGAGTACGTCGTCACGGCCTCGTCGGCCGTCGGCCGCAGCACCGGCACCTCGCCGGGGGTGGTGTCCAGCACGGCGAGCAGCTCGGGGACATCGATGCGCTTGGGGGTCAGACCGCCGCGGAGCACGTTGTCGCTCGCCGCCATGATCTCCACGCCGAGGCCAGAGAGGTAGGCGTGCAGGAGTCCCGCCCGCAGGAAGACGCCTTCGCCGCGGCGCAGCACCACGTGGTTCATGAGCAGGGCGACGACGACCCCCGGGTCGCCCGGCGAGGCCTCGGCGATCGCGGCCACCGCCCGCAGAGCCGGCTCCCGCTCCCCTGCGTCACCGGAGGCGGCGCTGACGACGGCAGAGATGATTTCGTCGACGTCGCCCTGCGCCTGCCCTCCGAGCAGCCAGCCGATCGCGCCCCGGAGCGGGTCACCCTCGCCCGAGAGCCGCTCCCGCAGGGAGCGCACCCCGGGGACGTCGTCGAGGGAGTCGAGAAGTCGCAGGGTGTCCGCGACCGGACGCAGGCCGCTGAGCGACTCGAAGCGATCGCTCAGGGCGACGATCAGCTCCGGCTTGTGATTGGCGTCGCGGTAGTTCCGCCGCGGGTCGTCCAGCGGCAGCGAGCTCTCCCGTGCCCACCCCTCCTGCGCCTGCTCCCTAGTCGGGTGCACCTGGATCGACAACGGCCGCGCGGCGGCGAGGAGCTTCAGCAGGTACGGCAGCGTGCCCCCGGTCACCTCGTCCAGCGTCCCGCCGTCCGCGAGGTCGGCGGGATCGCCCGGGTGATCGCCGAACCACACCTCGGCCTCCGGCACGCCCGTCGGGGTGCGGCCTTCGAGCTCGGCGAGGAGGGAGGACGATCCCCAGGCGTAGTCGCGGGGCACGTTGGTGAGGCTGCGCAGCATGCCCCCCAGCGTAGAGCCCGGCGCGACGGACAGGTCGGATCCGGGCCCGTCGAGGTAGCCTGAGTCGCGATGGCCCAGTACACCAAGCACCCGGTGGCAGCCCCGCCCACCGCGCCCGAGCGCGAGTCCACGGGGCATCTCCTGCTACGCGGATACGTCATCGCCGTCCTGTTCGTGGCCTTCGCGCATTCGGCGGTGTACAACCTCGTCGGCGAGATCGGGGCCGCGATCGTGCTCGCCCTCTTCAGCGCAGCCACCCTCGCGATCGGCGTCCCGATGCTCGCCAGGAAGCGCCCGCAGTCCTTCCGCTGGCGTCGGCTGCCGTGGGCGGCCATGGGCTACACGGCACTCGCCCTCCTCTCGGTCGCCTGGTCGCAGTGGCGCGTCCCCACCGTCGCCACGGGTGTGCTCCTGGCGGCCGTCACGGTGAACGGTCTGTTCATCGCACACGTGCTGACCTGGCATGAGATCGTGCGCGCCCTGTCGTCGGCCTTCAAATGGATCCTCGGCCTCTCCCTCGCCCTCGAGCTGTGGGTGTCGCTGGTCCTCCACGGTCCCCTGCTGCCGAACTTCGCCGACATCCCCGACGGGAAGATCGACCCCCAGTGGTACTGGGTCCGCGACAACCTCTTCGACGGCGGACGCATCCAGGGCATCCTGGGCAACGCGAACCTGCTCGGCATCGTGTCGCTGTTCGCGCTGATCACCTTCGGCGTGCTCTTCGCCGCGCGAGCCCGCTGGCGGACCACGCTCGCGCTGTGGATGCTCCTCGCGGCATACTTCCTCGTCCGCACCGCGTCGGCGACCGCGCTCGTGTGCGCCGCCGCGGCCGCTGTGGTCCTCGTCGTCGCCCTGCTGATGCGTCGAGCGGCCTCGCCCACCGCGCGCACTCGCATCTACGTCGTCGCGATCGGCTCCACCGTCCTCGGCGTTCTCGCCGTGTGGCTGCTGCGCGAGCCCCTCCTCGGCCTCCTCGGCCGCAGCGCCGACCTCACCGGCCGCTCCGACAAGATCTGGGCGGCGGTCCTCGAACGGGTCGGCGAGCACCCCGTCATCGGCAACGGCTTCTCCAGCCCGTGGGTGCCCACGGACCCGGCTTTCGACGGCTGGATCGTCGACCACGGGATCACCGTGTTCCACGCCCACAACATGTGGTTGGACGTGCTGCTGCAGCTCGGCATCGTCGGCCTCGTACTGATGGCCGTGGCCTACGCCAGCCTCCTGTGGCGCTCCTGGTTCTTCGCCGTCGACCGCCCCCGGTGGGACCTCGACGCGCGGCGCCCCTACTCCCCGCTCACGCTGCTGCCCAGCCTGTTCACCGTCGTGCTGCTGGTGCAGGGGCTCACCGAGTCGACCCCCATCATGCTGTGGGGGTGGCTGCTCCTGGTGATGCTGTCGTTCAAGCTCAAGTCGGTGCCACTGGTAGGCGTCGGCGAGCGGGATCTCGTCTTCGAACGCGGCGCGACGCCGCGGCGGGTGCCGTGACGGTGGCACACCCGCTCGCCCGCCTCCTCGGCTCGGCGGAGATGGCGCGGGCGTTCACGCTGGCGGCACTGACCGCCGTGTTCGGCTCGTTCGCGATCGGACGGATGACGTCGGCCGTCACCCTCGCCACCATCATCACGGCCCTGTGCCTGCTCGGCGCCGCGATCCTCTGGGTGCGGAGAGAGGAGCTGTCCCCGCTGCGCATCGCGCCGTCCTCGCTGCTGGCCTTCCTCGCCTGGGCTCTCGTGAGCCTGGTGTGGACGACCGACCGCTCCGACACGATCCTGGGCTGGCTCTCGCTCTTCGGCTACGCATTCCTCGCGATCACCATCGGACACATCCGCGACACGCTGCAGACCGTCCGCGCGCTGGGCGACACCCTCCGCGTCCTGCTCGGGATCTCCCTCGGCGTGGAGATCCTCTCGGGCGTGCTCCTCGACCTCCCGTTCGCCTTCCTGGACATCCAGGGCAATCTCGCCTCCGGCGGCCCGGTCCAGGGACTGTTCGGCAGCCGGAACATGCTCGGCTTCATCGCCGTGCTCGCCCTGATCACCTTCGTGATCGAGTGGCGCACCCAATCCGTCGATCCGCCTCTCGCGGTGGTCTCCGTCGCCCTCGCCGGCGGGCTGGCCTTCCTGTCGTCCTCGCCGACGGTGCTCGTGCTGGCCGTCGCCGTCGGAATCGTCACGGTCGCGCTCACCATCGTCCGCCATACCGCCCCGGCCCGTCGGAACCTCGTGCAATGGACGTTGGGCGTCCTGGTCGCCCTCGCACTCACCGTCGCATTCGCCCTGCGTCACCAGATCATCGCGCTGCTCGACGCCGGATCCGACTTCTCCATGCGGGCCGAGCTGTGGAACATGATCCTCGACTTCGTGGCCGTCAAGCCCATCACCGGATGGGGCTGGTTCGGCGACTGGGCCCGAGGAGAGTATCCGTTCACGTTCATCAACTTCCAGCTCGACGACCGGCATCAGAGCGCGCTGAACGCCTTCTTCGACGTGCTGCTGCAGCTCGGCGCGGCGGGGTTGGTGCTGTTCCTCCTGCTCGGCGGCATCGCGCTGATCCGCTCCTGGCTGGTCGCGAGCGTCCGCCGCTCCGTCGTGTACGCCTGGACGCCCATCACGCTCGTGACTCTCGCGGTGGACTCGATGTTCGAGAGCTTCACACTCGTCGGCGCGGGGTGGTTCATGCTCGCCCTGTGCGCCCTGCGCGCCGGGCAGTCCCGCTCGTGGCGCGAGAACATCGACGCCGCGCATACCGGCGCCATCCCCACTCTGCGCCCGCAGGAGTGACGGCGCGCCGTCAGCGGACGGTGGGGAGCTTCTCCGCCCAGGCGAGGGCGTCGCGGACGCCGTCGTCGACGGAGCGCTCCGCGCGCCACCCCAGCACCTCGCGCGCCCGCTCCACGATCGCGAAGGCGCCGGCCTGGTCCCCGGGTCGGCGATCGGTCTCGACGACGGGCAGCGGGTCCCCGGTCACCCTCTCGAAGGCCTGAACCAGCTCGCGGACCGTGACGCCGTCGCCGGTGCCCAGGTTGATCACCTGATACGGCTGCTCCGGCGTCGCGACATCGTCGAACCGGGCCACCGCCGCGACGTGCGCGAGCGCGAGGTCCCAGACGTGGATGTAGTCCCGCAGGCCCGATCCGTCGCGGGTCGCCCAGTCGGTGCCGGTGATCTGGAACGGCTCCCCCGCCGCCCGCGCCTGCATGATCTTGCCGAGCGCATGCGACGGCGTGGGATTCTGCAGTCCGGTCCGCAGCTTCGGGTCGGCACCGATCGGGTTGAAGTAGCGGAGCGCGATGGCGCGGAAGTCGCCGGCTGCTGCGGCGTCGGCGAGGATCTGCTCGACCATGGCCTTCGTCGCCGCGTAGGGGCTGGAGGGGGCGAGGCGGCCGCCCTCATCCACGCCGTCGCCGGTCTCCCCCGCGTAGATCGAGGCAGACGAGCTGAAGACGATGCGCGCGATGCCGGCGTCGCGCAGGCGTCGCAGCAGAGTGATCGTCTTGCCGACGTTGCTGTCGTAGTAGCCGAGCGGATCGGCGACGGACTCCGGCACGACGATCCGGGCGGCGCAGTGCACGACGGCATCGATGTCGGGGTGGTCCGCCAGCAGCCGGTCGAGGACGTCGGCGTCGGCGATGTCGCCGACGTAGAGGTTGCGTCCCTCACCGAAAGCCGCCAGCCCGGTGGACAGATCGTCGAGCACCACGACCTGGATCCCGGCCTCGATGCACGCCGTCGCCACGGTCGATCCGATGTAGCCGGCCCCGCCGGTGATCAGTACCTTCATCGCGGTCAGTCTAGCCAGCCACGCCGAGCGCAGGGGATCGGCTCTCCGCAGATCCGAAGGCGACCACCGGTAGGCTACTCACTGCTCGTCGAGTCCCGCGCTGCCCTCCGGCAGCGGCCGCGGCATCAACAACGGAGAACCTCCCTGTGGCCCACGTCCTTCAGAACGTCGTCTTCCCGCTCGATCGCGACCCCGATCTGCTCCCGCTGTACGCAGACCCGGAGACGTGGTCCGTGATCGAGGAGGAACCGGTCCGGGTCTCCAGTCGCGCGCATCTCGGCAACATCCTGGGACGGCACCGCGCCCGGATCGTGGCCGGTCGGCGTGTCTCCCTCGGAACCTACTTCAACGCGTTCCCCGCGTCATACTGGCAGCATTGGACGAGCGTCCGCGAGGTGCAGCTCACCGTACGGACCACGGGGCCGGCGACCATCCTCGTCTACCGCTCCAACGGCGGCGGTGTGCGCCAGCGCGTGGCCACGCGTGAGGTGACCGGCGAGGCCACGACCTCGTTCGACCTCGACCTCACCCAGTACAGCGACGGCGGCTGGATCTGGTTCGACATCGTCGCCGACGAGAAGCCGGCCGTGCTCGAGGGCGCGGAGTGGACCACCGAGCAGTCCCCCGCCCGCACCGGGAAGGCCTCTCTCGGGATCACGACCTACAACAAGCCCGACTACTGCGTCGAGACCCTGAGGGCGCTCGCCTCCTCTCCGGATGCGCTGGAGTTCGTCGACCGCATCTTCCTCGTCGACCAGGGCACGCAGCTCGTCGCGGACCAGGACGGTTACGCCGAGGTCGCCGAGCGTCTGGGTGAGACCCTGCAGGTCATCCGCCAGGGCAACCTCGGCGGATCGGGCGGCTTCGCCCGTGCGATGCACGAGTCCCTGCAGCGCCCCGAGAGCGACTTCGTGCAGCTGCTGGACGACGACGTCCGCATCGAGCCGGAGTCGCTGCGACGCTCCATCGTCTTCGGTCAGTTCGCCACCACGCCCGTGCTCGTCGGCGGACACATGTTCGACCTCCTCGACCGCCCCAAGCTGCACGGCTGGGCGGAGGTCGTCGACGAGGGCCCCTTCATGTGGCGCAACCTCTACCAGGAGAAGATGCCGCACGACTTCGGTGTCGCCAATCTGCGCCAGTCGCCGCTGCTGCACATGCGGATGGACGCCGACTACAACGGGTGGTGGATGTGCCTCATCCCGCTCGACGCGGTCCGCACGGTGGGACTGTCGCTCCCTGCGTTCATCAAGTGGGACGACGCGGAATTCTGCCTCCGTGCCGGCGAGGCGGGCTTCCCGACCGTGTCGATGCCCGGTGTGGCGCTCTGGCACGTCTCCTGGGTGAACAAGGACGACTCGATCGACTGGCAGGCCTACTTCCACGCCCGCAACCGGATCGTCGCCGGGCTCCTGCATTCCGGAGCACCCCGGGGCGGCCGCCTCATCGTGCACAGCCGCCGCGTGGACCTGAAGCATCTCATGATGATGCAGTACTACCCGGTGGCGCTGCGCAACCGGGCTCTGCGCGACGTGCTCTCCGGACCCGACCATATGCGCCGAAACCTAGGCACGGCGATGCCGGCCGCACGCGCCCTGGCCGCCGAGTACCCGGAGACGGTGATCCATCGCGACCCTGCCCGGGTGCTCCATTCCCGCCGCGGCCGCCAGGTCTACAAGCGGCTGCCGAAGAACGAGTTCGACAGCCCGACCGGCGTGCGACTGCGGATCTTCACCCTGAAGACGCTCCTCTCGCACTGGGTGCACCGCCCTGACCCCGCGAACATCGCTCAGCCCGAGGTGGAGTTCGGCAAGGGCGACGCGCACTGGTGGCGCCTCCCGCTGTATGACAGCGCTCTCGTGAGCGCCGCCGACGGTTCCGGGAAGAACATCTACACGCGCGACCGCGCCAAGTACCGCCGCATGCTGCGCGAGTCCGTGCGCCTGCACGCCGAGCTGCGACGACGGTGGCCGGAGCTCCAGCGCCAGTACCGCGCCGCTCTGCCGGACCTGGTCTCCGCCGAATCCTGGCAGCAGGTCTTCGAGGAGAAGGCATGACCGCCGACGCCCGTCCCTTCGATCCCTCCTCCGCCGCGATCGTCATCGTCACGTACAACCGCTCGCATCTGCTGACCGGCCTGCTCACCAGCATCACCGCGATGGACCCGAAGCCGGGCCACGTGATCGTGATCGACAACGCCTCCTCGGACGATACGACCGACGTCGTCGAGTCCTTCCGAGACGACATCGGAACCGACCTCGTCTATCGCCGTCTCGACGTCAACACCGGTGGCTCCGGCGGTTTCAGCGAGGGCATGCGCACGGCGTACGATCTCGGCGCCCAGTGGATCTGGATGATGGACGACGACGTCGAGGTGCTCCCGGACGGTCTCGCCCGGATGGGCGCCTGGGCGCCGCGATTCAAGAGCATCCAGGGACGGCGCTACGACTACGACGGCAGCGAGTTCTACTGGCAGTACCGCATCGCGGAGCGCATGGGCATCCCGATCCCGTTCGCCCCGGCGGGTTTCGACTCCTCGGGGTACAAGGAGATGAACAGCGGCTGCTTCGAGGGCATGTTCATCCACCGCTCGATCGTGCAGCAGATCGGCCTCCCCGACCCGCGCTTCTTCATCTACTGGGACGACCAGATGTACGGGTGGCTGGCGTCTCGCCTGACCACCGCGGTCATCGTCGACGAGTTCGTGCTGCGCCGCACGCGCGAGATCCGGCAGTGGGACATGGGCATCCGGCACATGAACGCCTCGAGCAACGCCTACCGCTACTACATCATGCGCAACCGAGCCTTCATCAAGCAGTACTACCGCGTGCACGGCGTCTACAACCCCGTGCTGTTCGGCCTCGGGACGACCGCGACGTTCTTCAAGGAGCTGATCCGGCTCGTCTTCGTCGAGCGCACCGTCCGCGGCACGAGCAACCTGTTCCGTGGGCTCAGGGACGGTGGCCGCATCGGTCGCGATCGCACCTGGGAGCCGATGAGCCCCCTGGAGGCCTGAGATGGACGAGCCCCAGCCCGAGGTGCGATGGGCCCCACTTCCCCCCGCGCCGAAGCGCACCGGTCGGGTGTGGCTGATCGTCGGTCTCAGCGTCGCGGCGCTCGCGATCGTCGGTATCCTGCTGTTCTTCCTGCTCCCGCGCGACGGTGGCCCCGAGCCCGTCGGCAGCACGAGTCCGTCTCCGACGGCCACCCCCTCCGAGACGCCCACCGCCACTCCCACTCCGACGACGACCCCCGAGCCGACGTCGATCACGACGGCGCCCCCGATCGGCGATCCGACGATCGAGGTGTTCCGCGACAAGGTGTCCGGGTGGCTGAACTCCGCCGATCGGGGTCTCGACATCGTCGCCGGGGCGAGCGGTCAGGATGCGCTTCCCGTCGTGGACTCCCTCCAGGAGGACGCCCAGCGCCTGGGCGACGCCCTGCCGCCGTCCTCCATCCAGGACTCCTGGCGCTCCGGCGTGGAGACCTACGCCCAGCGGCTCACGGCACTGCGCGCGGCGGTCGAGGACGGCTCGGGTGCGTCAGCGGCCATCGACAGCGCGCGCGCTGCGGCGGCAGACCTGCGCAGCCTCGTGGGACTCTGACGCCCCGGGGTCCGAGCACGATTCAGACGGAGTAGTCCGCGTTGTAGCGGTCGAGCACCTCGTTGATCGGGGCATCCAGGGCGAGCGTGCCGCGGTCCAGATAGAGTCCCCTCCTGCAGAAGCGGCGCAGATCGCGCTCGTTATGGCTGACGAAGAACAGCGTACGACCGTCTGAGAGCAGCTCGTCGATGCGCTTGTAGCACTTCTCACGGAAGGCCTTGTCGCCCACCGCGAGGACCTCGTCGACGAGCAGGATGGGCTCGTCGAGCTGAGAGACGACGGAGAACGCGAGGCGCACCTTCATTCCGTTGGAGAGGTGCTTGTACGGCGTCTCCTCGAACCCGGCGAGCTCGGCGAACGCGATGATGTCGTCGTATCGGCGGGCCACCTCGTCCTTCGACATGCCGTGCAGTCCTGCAGTCAGCCGGACGTTCTCCCGGACCGTCAGATCGCCGACGAAACCGCCGGTGATCTCGATGAGCGGAGCGACGCCGCCATTGACGCTGACCGAGCCCTCATCGGGCAGCAGCACACCGGCCACGAGGCGGAGCAGCGTCGACTTGCCCTGCCCATTCCGTCCGACCACGCCGATCGATTCGCCCGGCTGCACCGTGAACGAGACGTCGCGGAGCGCCCAGAACTCCCCGGGACGCGACCGCCGGGATGCCCCGGCGAACAGGTCCTTGAAGCTGCGCTGCCCGCGACGGTTGCGGCGGAAGCGCACACCGAGGCCCTGCACGTCGATCGCGGCGTCCATCACAGCTCCTTCAACACGGGGCGCTCGAGACGCCGGAACGCCCAGACGCCGAGCGCGAGGATGAGCAGGCACATCACGGCGCTGACCGTGAGCGTGAACGGGTTCCACTGGTCCGGGAAGAACGGCATGCGATACAGCATGAAGATCCCGGCGAGCGGGTTGAAGGCGCCGAGCGTCTGGAAGACACCGGGCAGGTCCGTGACGTTGTAGATGATCGGGGTGGCGTAGAACATCGCCCGGAGGATGAGCGCCGTGGTGCGCTCGAGGTCCGTGTAGAGCACGCACAGCGGCGCGACCAGCAGGCCGAGGCCGACGAGCAGTATCGTCTGCATGAGGATCGCCACCGGCACCCAGAGCACGCCCCAGCCGATCTGCACCACCTGGTCGGGATGGCTCTCGAACAGGAGATTGACCACGATGAACAGCACCAGCACCGGCAGCGAGAACAGGAACTCCATGCCCTTGCTGAGCACGATGCGGTTCACCCAGATGGAGCGCGGGATCGACGTCGAGCGGACGAGACGGGCGTCCTTCTTGAACGCCCGCGTGAAGTCCGACACCGAGCTGTTGAACCACACCCACGGCAGCAGCGCGCTGATGAGGAAGATGATGTACGGCTGCTCACCGACGTCGCGACGGAACACCTGGGTGAACACGAACCAGTAGATCGCGCTCATCACCAGCGGGTCGAGAACAGACCACACGTAGCCGAGGAAGCTCGTCGCGTACCGGACCTTGAGGTCACGGGCCGACAGCAGCCACAGCGAATGCAGATAGCGCCGGGGCGTCCCGGGCGCCCCGACAGCAGCGTGACTCACGATTCCGAGTCTAGGAGAGAGTGTTGTTCCAGAGCGACAGCGCCGACCCGATGGCCATGTGCATGTCGAGGTACTGGTACGTGCCCAGGCGACCGCCGAAGTGGACGTCCTTCTCCCCCTTCGCGAGCTCGCGGTAGGCCAGCAGGCCCTCGCGGTCAGTCGGGGTGTTCACCGGGTAGTAGGGCTCGTCGGTGCGCTCGGCGAAGCGGGAGAACTCCCGCATGATGACGGTCTTGTCGGACTCGTAGACGTCCTTGCGCTCCGGGTGGAAGTGCTTGAACTCGTGGATGCGCGTGTACGGCACGTCCATGTCCGGGTAGTTCATGACGCTGGTGCCCTGGAAGTCGCGGACGTCCAGCACCTCCTGCTCGAAGTCGAGCGTACGCCAGCTCAGCGCGCCCTCGGCGTAGTCGAAGTAGCGGTCGACGGGGCCCGTGTAGACCACCGGGACCTGCCCGACGGTGGCCTTCTTGTTCAGGGCCTGGGACTCGTCGAAGTAGTCGACGTCCAGCTTCACCTCGATGTTGGGGTGGTCGGCCATGCGCTCCAGCCACGCGGTGTAGCCGTCGGTGGGCAGCCCCTCCCACGTGTCGTTGAAGTAGCGGTTGTCGTAGGTGTAGCGCACCGGGAGCCGGCTGATGATGTCGCCGGAGAGCTTCTGCGGGTCGGTCTGCCACTGCTTCGCCGTGTAGTCGCGGAAGAACGCCTCGAACAGCGGGCGCCCGACGAGCGCGATGCCCTTCTCCTCGAAGTTCGTCGCGGACTTCACATCGAACTCGCCCGCCTGCTCCCTGACGAGCGCACGGGCCTGGTCCGGCGTGTACGCGGCCTGGAAGAACTGGTTGATCGTCCCGAGATTCACCGGCATCGGGAACACGACGCCCTTGTGGGTCGTGTAGACACGGTGCACGTAGTTCGTGAACGACGTGAAGCGGTTGACGTACTCCCACACCGTCGCATTCGACGTGTGGAACAGGTGCGCGCCGTAGCGGTGCACCTCGATCCCGGTCTCGGGTTCCGCCTCGCTGTAGGCGTTGCCGCCGATGTGGGAGCGGCGGTCGATGACGGTGACCTTGCGGCCCGCTTCCGCGGCGCGCTCGGCGATGGTGAGGCCGAAGAAACCCGACCCGACGACGAGAAGATCCATCAGGCTGCCGTCCCCACCACGAGACGCGGCGTCCCGGACCACAGCGCGGCGTCCGTGGCCGCGCGACCGTCCACGAGGAGCTTCACTCCCGGCAGCTGGGCCGGGCTGAGCTCACGATAGTCGGCGTGGTCGGTCTGGAGGATGGCGAGATCGACCGGTCCGCCGAGGTCGTACGGCTCGAACCCGAGTCGACGCAGTTCCTCGTCGGTGTACAGCGGGTCGTGAACGACGACCTCGGCACCGCGGGCGCGCAGCGCCTCGACGGTCGGGAACACACCGGAGAAGGCCGTCTCCTTGACGCCGCCGCGATAGGCGGCTCCGAGCACGACCGCCCGCAGACCGCTCAGGTCGCCGAGGATGCCTTCTGCCTGCGCCACCAGGCGCTCCGGCATGGAGGCGTTGAGCTGGCGCGCCACCCGCACGATGTCGGCGTCGGGGTCGGTGGAGAGGTACAGACGAGGGTAGACCGGGATGCAGTGTCCGCCCACGGCGATGCCCGGGCGGTGGATGTGGCTGTACGGCTGCGAGTTGCAGGCCTCGATCACCTTATAGACATCGATCCCGTGGGCAGCGGCGAACAGCCCGAACTGGTTGGCCAGGCCGATGTTGACGTCGCGGTACGTGGTCTCGGCGAGCTTCGCCATCTCGGAGGCCTCGGTCGTGCCGAGGTCCCACACGCCGTTCGGGCGAGGGAGATCGGGACGCTCATCGAACTGCAGGACCGCCTCATAGAACTCGCGGGCGCGACGGTTCCCCTCGTCGGACAGTGCGCCGATGAGCTTCGGGTACTTGCGCAGGTCGGCGAAGACCCGCCCGGTGAGCACGCGCTCCGGCGAGTACGCGAGGAAGAAGTCCGTGCCCTCCGTCAGGCCGGAACCCTCCTCGAGCATGGGCTTCCAGCGGTTCCGGGTCGTCCCCACGGGCAGCGTCGTCTCGTACGACACCAGGGTGCCGGGCGTGAGGTGCTCGGCGAGCGAGCGCGTCGCCGAGTCCATGTACTGGAAGTCCGGCTCCCACGTCTCGTCGTTCACGAACACGGGGGCGACGAGGACGACGGCGTCGGCTCCCGGGATCGCCTCGGCGTAATCGGTCGTCGCGCGAAGCCGGCCGGCCGGAACGAGCTCCTGCAGCTTCTCCGCCAGGTGGGCCTCACCGGGGAACGGCTCCTGCCCGGCGTTGATGATGTCGACCGCCTTCTGGTTGACATCGACGCCGACCACATCGTGACCGGAGGAGGCGAACTGGACGGCGAGGGGAAGCCCGATCTTTCCGAGGGCCACGACGGCGATACGCATGGGGTCCAGTCTATGGGGCGCAGCATGGGCGGACTCCCAGCGACGAGGTCCCCCTCAGATGTCGGCGCCGTGAGACTGCAGCGCCTCGATGACCCGCGTGGCTGCGTGACCGTCGCCGTACGGCGCCGCCGCGGTCTCCTGTGGGCGAGGACGGGTCACGCCGGCTGCGATCTCCTCCGCCGTGTTCGCGAGCACGTTCCAGCCCAGCTCGACCGTCTCCACCCATTCCGTCTCCGTGCGCACGGTCGTGCAGGGGACGCCGAGGAGGAAGGCCTCCTTCTGAAGCCCGCCGGAGTCCGTCACGACGCCCGCGCTCGACAACGCGGCGGCGATGAGATCCGGGTAGGCGAGCGGCGGGTGTGCGATCAGGGACCCCTGCGTGAGCGGGATGCCGTGCGCCGCCGCCTTGGCAACCACCCGAGGGTGCGCCAACAGGACGACCGGCTTGTCCAGACCCGCGAGGCCCGCTGCCACCTCGGCGAGACGAGCGGGGTCGTCCGTGTTCTCGGCGCGATGGATGGTGGCGACGTAGTACCCCTCCGCCTCCAGATCCAGCTCCTCCAGCAACATCGAGGGCCGCCCTGCCACCTCATCACGCACCTCGAACAGCACATCGGTCATGACGTCGCCGACGAGCACAGTGCGGGCGGAAAGCCCCTCCGCTTCCAGATGATCGACGGCGACCTGCGTCGGAGCGAGCAGCAGGTCAGCGGCGTGGTCTGTCATCACCCGGTTGTGCTCCTCGGGCATCCGGCGGTTGAAGCTGCGCAGACCCGCCTCGAGATGCGCGACGGGGATGTGCATCTTCACCGCGCTCAGCGCCGCGGCGACCGTGGAGTTCGTGTCGCCGTACACCAGCACCCAGTCCGGACGGTGCTCGTCGAAGACCGCGTCGAGCGCGGCGAGCATCG
Source organism: Microbacterium sp. LCT-H2 (assembly GCF_001866135.1). Classification (GTDB taxonomy): domain Bacteria; phylum Actinomycetota; class Actinomycetes; order Actinomycetales; family Microbacteriaceae; genus Microbacterium. The sequence continues at coordinate 233,244 of NZ_MODW01000002.1, read as the reverse complement.
CGCCCGTCTGCACGCCATGGGACCCGCTCCCGACCCCGAGGTGCACGTCCGGTGCGCCGATCCCGAGATCGTCGAAGAACACGTCGGACAGCATCGGATCGTAGTGCTGGCCGGTGTGCACGATCACGTGGTCCACTCCGGCGGCGAGCGCCGCCTTGTGGATGGGAGCGAGCTTCACGAACTGCGGGCGGGCGCCGACGACGCTGACGATCTTCACGATCGCCGACTCTACCTGCCACTCTGACCGGTCCACACCTCTACAATGGGGAGCCTATGGCCAGCGCTACCGTCACCGAGGCGCGGACGCCCCGACTGGACTCACTGACCAGCCTGCGGTGGTGGGCCGCGCTCGCCGTCTTCTTCTTCCACGTCCGCAACGTCGTCCCCCTCCCCGGGGTGATCGGCGACGTCGCTAGGTACGGCAACTTCGGCGTGGCGTTCTTCTTCATCCTCTCGGGATTCGTGCTCACCTGGTCGTGGCGTCCGACGGTCGGCATCGGAACCTTCTATTGGCGACGCTTTGCCCGCATCTATCCGCTGCACATCGTGACCCTGATCGTTGCGATCCCGGTCTTCTACAGCTACTCCCCTGACCCGCAACAGACCTGGGTGAAGCCCTTCGACATCGCGGTCCTGGTCCTGTGCGTGCTGCTGCTCCAAGGCTGGTCCCGCGACCCGGCGGTGCTCTTCGCGGGGAATCCCGCTGCGTGGACGCTCACGGCCGAGATGTTCTTCTACGCGATGCACCCCTTCATCACGCGCGTCCTCAAGCTCCTCTCGAGCCGCGCTGCGCTGTGGGCGGCGGTGGGCGTCCTCGGCCTCAGTGTCGGAGCCCGTGCGCTGATCATCCTCGATCCCGCCGGGTGGCTCGCCGGCTTGCCCTGGCCCATCCTTCGGCTCAACGAGTTCGTCATCGGGATGTGCCTTGCCTGGTCCATCCGCCTGGGGTGGCGGCCACGGATACCGGTTTTCGTGCCGATCACGCTTCTCGTCGCTTTCCTCCTTGGGCTCCAGATCTTCCAGAGGGTGCCGTATCTGGCTCCCGTTTACGACGTGCTCGCCTCGTTCGTCAGTGAGATCATGACAGCCCTCTTCGCTCTGCTGATCTGCGCTTTCGCCGCCGCGGATCTCGCAGGGAAGACGCGGATCGCGCGTTCACGCCCCCTGGTGCTCCTCGGCGAGTGGTCTTATGCGTTCTACCTGATCCACGCCACACTGATCTACATCGTGCTGGGCTCTCTGGGCCCTCAGCACGGAGTCGCCGGCGTGATCTGGATCCTCGTCCTTCTCGGGTCCTCGATCATCGCGGCATGGGCTCTGCATGCCTTCATCGAGCGCCCGGTCGAGAAGCGCCTGCGCGCATGGCAGAACAAGAAGGTCGAGCAGCGCGCGATGCGCCGGAACGACCGACGGCCGACGGAGGAACCCGTGATCGAGGAGCGCCAGTGACCACGAAGACGCCGCACCTGCTGTATGTCGCATGGGGATACCCTCCCTCTCGTGGGAGCGGTGTCTATCGCGCCTGGGCGACGGCGAACGCCTTCGCTCGAGCGGGCTGGAAGGTCACGGTGCTGACCGTTCCGCGCGAAGTATTCGAAATGTCCACAGGCGTCGATCTGACGCTCGAGGCGCAGGTAGACCCGGCCATCGAGATCATCCGAGTTCCGTTCACCTCTGGCGCCTTCGCGAACGACCTCGGCGAATGGTCGTGGCTGCGCGCGCATGCTCCCGAGATCTGGAACACCATTCAGTCCTGGCGCGGTCAGCGTTCCTTCCCGGAACGCAATTACGGCGGGTGGCGTCCGGTCCTGGAAGAGGCAGCTCGGCGGATCCATCACGAATCCCCCGTCGACCTCACCATCGGCACAGCGAACCCGAACGTCGGTTTCATCCCTGGTCACGTGCTGAGCACGGAATTCGGCGTGCCCGCTGTCATGGACCACCGGGATGCGTGGGCTGTCGACATATACTCCGGACGGCGAGTGATCGAGCCTCGCAGCCGCGCCGGCCGGTGGGAGCGCACGCTTATCGAGGACGCCGCGGAAGTCTGGTTCGTCAACACTCCGATCCGGGACTGGTATGCCGAGCAGTATCCCGAGTTCTCCGACCGTTTCCTGGTCGTAGAGAACGGCTATGACAACCCGCTGGCTTTCCCTCCTCGCGACGGCCGGGATGACGGGCTGGTCTTCGGCTACATCGGCACGATCTCCGGCGCGATCCCTCTGCAGGAACTCATCGACGGCTGGGCCCTCGCTCGGGAACGGAGCACTCTCGTGCGCGACGCGCGGATGGATCTTTACGGATACCTGGACCACTTCGGTGTCCCCGGCGCCAACATGGTGCAGGCGATGGAGCGTTTCGAGGAGAACGACATCAGGTACCTCGGGCCAGTGGGACGAGCCGACATCGCCGCGACGTACGCGACGTTCGACGCCCTCGTCCTGACGTTCGGCGCGGGGCGCTTCATCACCGGCGGCAAGGTCTACGAGTACGCCTCCACAGGGCTGCCCATCGTCTCCGTGCACGACCCGGAGAACGAGACGTCCCGCACGCTCGCCGACTACCCCGGATGGTACGGTTCCGTCGCGATGACGGCCGAGGCGATCGCCGACGCCTTCATCGCGACGGCCGAACACGCGGCGACGCAGAGCGACGACGACCGGACGACGGCACGCACGTATTCTCAGCGGTACTCCCGTGCCGCGCAGCTGACGCCTCGCATCGAGGCCTGGACGAAGCGGATCGCCGCTGGGGAGGTCGGACGATGAACATCCTGCTCCTCTCCCCCGGCGGCTCGTTCGCCTCGGCCCTGGAATCGCTGCCGCTGGACCGGGAAGGTGACCGTGTGACGCTCGTCACCGCTGTCGCGAGCGACGCCCAGGACGCGAGCCCGCTCATCCGGCTCGGAGCGGCGGCGCTCCCCTCCCGCAGTCGGCTCGCCAGAGCACTGGAGTCATCGGTGATAGGGCGCAACATCAAGCGGCTGAGCCCGCTCGACGGGAGCCGGCGTTTCGCGGCCGCCGCTCGTCGGAGCGCGGAGCTGCGACGAGCGGTCGCACAGGCAGACCTCATCGTCGCGCTCGAAAGGGACAGCGTGCTTGCAGCTTGGAAGGCCCTGCACGGGTGGGCGCCCGCCGGAACACGAGGCGTCTTCGGCCTCGCCCCCGCCCGCGCTCTGCTCACCTCGCGGCGTCCGGCAGCCTGACCACGCCCTGAGGCGATCGAGTCAGTCCCGCGGCGCTGCCAAGCGGGAGAGGATCGCCCGCTCGACCGCGACATCTCGCTCTGAGGAGAGCGTCCGTGACGCCGCGTCGGCCGACCGCTTGAACGCCTCGATGTCGTCCGAGGTCACCTTCCGGATCGATGCGGCGACATCGCTTCCCGAATACCCCCCGGTGACCAGTCCCAGATGCTCATTCTCGATGAGGCGATCCGTCTCGACCGACGGGCCGAACACCACGCCCAGCCGGGCCTGCACGAAGTCGAAGAACTTGTTGGGGAGCATGTACCGGTGGTTCGGCGTGAGGGGCGGGAGGATGAAGACACCCAAGTCGAAGGGATTGAGGGTCTCCGGCAGCGTGTCAGGTGGCACGGGGGCATGCAGGGTCGTACGAGGGCTGGCAGCGATGCGCGCCTGAAGATCCCTCCAGTAGGAATCCCCCTGCCGTGAGGGGATCAGGTACAAGTCCAGTGAGTAGCCGTCCCCCAGTTCGTCGACAGCATCGATGATCGCCTCGATGTTCCTCCCCGGCACGGCGCCGCCGCTGTGGACGAGGCGCACGAGACCCTTGCGAACCGGTGAGGGCTGCAGATCGGGCCGGTGGGCGATGGCATTGCGGACGATCTCCGGAGTGACGGCGAACGCATCCGCGTACATCTCTGCGATCGAGTCGTTGATCGTGGTGGCCGCGTCGACCCGCGGGAGGTACTCCGCGCACACCCACCGCATGAACGGCGAGATCAGAAGCCGCCAGGAGAGGACATGGGTTCGCTCCTCCGGCGCCCACTCGTGGAGGTCGCACCAGATGCGCGGTGCACCCTGAACGCGGAACGCCAGGGGAAGCGCCCGCGCTTCATTGGCGACCACGATGTCGAACTCACGGTCACCCAGGAGTCGAAGAGCCTCCTTCAGCGCCGGTGCTTCGAGCTCTACCGAACGGTAGCGTCGCAACGCGAGCTTCAGGACCCCGGACGGCGTCTGCGGGAGCGACGGCAGCTGTCGGGGAATCTCGATGTGCGCAACGGCGCCCGCTGGTCGATCTCCGTAGCAGAGGGTCGTGACGTCACCGAACTCGGCCAGAACGTCGAGTTGCCGGAGGACGCGGGAGTCGGACACCACCTCGGAGAAAGAGATGCACAGGATGCGAGGGCGGGGGGTCTCAGACGCCACGGTTCTCCTTTCCGTCCGCGGGATCGGTGACCCCGAGGAACGTCGCCAGCACGGCCGCGGATCTCCGGCCGTCATGTACCTGCTCCACAAAGCGTCTGCCGTCGGCCGCGAGGCGACGCGCCGAGTGCGGGTCGGCGAGGATCCCGCGAATCGTCTCACCGACCCGGTCGAACCGGGACTCGACGATGGGCAGGTCGATGCCGGTGTGGACGCGGACCGCCGCCCGGACATCCTCATGCACATGACCGATCACCACGCGCCCGGCGGCCATGGCCTCACAGGCCGCCACCCCGTAGTCTCCGAGACGGAACTGATCCAGGACGATGTCGGCGGAACCGTACACCGCTGGCATGTCCGCCGACGCTATGCCCTCGAGCTTCGTGTAGCGGATGAGTCCTTCGGCGGCCAGCTCCTCCAGTTGGCTGTCGACGGACTCGTCGCCCTTCATCGCGGAGTTGCTCGGTACATAGGCGACGACCGGGACGTCGTGGCGTAGCGGTTCCGAGTCGGTCCTCCATCGCGAGGGATCCACGACGACGGGTAGCCACTGCGACCTGGGGACGTCGAGCAGCCCCGGCGTCGAGACGAACGACGGATACGCGGAGTCGAGGATCATCTGGCGCCGACGCTCCGCATTGGCCTGGAGTGTCGCCGTCGCCGCACGGGGATATCGACCGCGCGCCCCGAAGGGGGAATCGGTCTCCCAGGCGGCGTGCGCACTCGGTACCCGGATGTCACTGCCGTGCCACAGCAGGCCGACGTGAACGCCTCGGGCGGCGACGTCGTCCAGGACGTCCAGCGGAGACCGCCAGGGCCGGGGACCAAAGAGGTGCCGTCCCGACTCCACGAGGACGTGCGTGAACCCCTCGACGATGGCGCGCCGCTGGCGCGATTGCCATCCGTGCGCGAAGAGGTAACCGGAGTCGGGCACGGTAACGTCCGACGGGAAGCCGAATCTGTCCGTGCGCTCGTTCGAGGTCATGTAGTTCACTGCGCCCACACCCGGGAGATGGGATTCCACAGCGTGCGCCCACTGGTGCGCCTGGCCAGCCGAGTTCGTGGGTGCGATCAGCAGACGCACTTCCGCCTCGGGAGCAGACGCGACCTGCATCCTTCCCTGATCCCAGCCGAGAGTCCCGGGCATGATCCGGGCGAGCAGAGGATCGGGGATGAGTCCGGTGACGGCACGGACCGCTTCGACGGCGTTGTTGCGCAGGCTCATGACGTCCTCTCTCAGGCGAGCCCCGCCAGCTTCGCCTGATCGGCGAAGGCGGGGCTGGCGGCGACGACCTCGGCGAAAGTGCCCTGCGCCGCCACCGTCCCGTCCTGCATGAAGAGGATCTGATCCGAATCCATGATCGTGCTCAGGCGGTGTGCCACGGCGATCACGGTGACATCGCCCCTGAGGTCGCGGATGGCTGCGGAGACGTCCGCCTCGGTCTTGGTGTCCAGGGCGCTGGTCGCTTCATCGAGGACGAGGACCAAGGGATCGCAGTAGAGTGCGCGCGCGATGCCCAGCCGCTGACGCTGTCCGCCCGATAGCGTGAGCCCCCGCTCCCCCACACGCGCCTGGAGACCGTCGGCACGCTGCTCGATCACGCTCCAGAGCTGTGCGCGACGAGCGGCATCCTCGACACGCACGAGGTCGACGTCATCACCCCAGGTGAGCGCGATGTTCTGCGCGATCGTGCCATCGAACAAGGTGACTTCCTGAGGCACATACCCCACGTGGGATCGCCATGCCTCGAGCACGTCCTCGAGAGGCTTGTCGTCGATCGTGATCGATCCCTCGGTGGGGGTCAGCAGCCCCAGGAGCAGGTCGACCAGGGTCGATTTGCCGGCGCCGGACGCACCGGCGATCCCGACGGTCGTCCCAATCGGGATGCGGATGCCCACATCGCGGACCGCTGCCACGTCGCTGCCCGGGAACGTGAACCCAACTCCGGAGAGCTGGAGGAGCCGCGGTGCCCCCGGCAAGGGTTCTTTACCCAGCTGTTCGCGGTCTGCAAGGAACTTCTTCGACGCCTCCACGTCGGCGATGACGGCGTCCACGTAGGGGGTCGACGTGATCGTTCGGGTGATGACGGACTGGAAGCCCGTGAGGGAAGGCACGAGACGGAAGCCGGCGATACCGAACAGCGCCACCGCGGAGATCGCCTGATCGATTCCGCCGAGGAGGAAGGCAGCTCCTCCGACGATCACGAAACCGCCGATGATCGCAGCGTCGAAGATGAAGCGAGGAACCGCCGAAAGGAATCCTGCGTTCGCGCGAGCCCGCGCGGTGCGCTGCCGGTTCACGCGGATCACCTCGCTCACTTCATCCGCCTTGCCCCGGAGCGTGATCTCTTTCAGCGATGCCACCATCCCGGAGATCAGCGTGGCCACACGAAGAGACGAATTGCGCGCTACACGGGCCGCCTGGCGGGTCTTCCCGCTCAGGACGAGGTATTGGAGGACGGCGATCCCACCGAGATAGACGATCGTGACGAGGGCCGTCACCGGCTGGGCGACGACGATCACTGTCACCACGCCCACCGAAGTCACGATGAGGCCGGGGAGCGTGGTGGCGGGGAGGAGGAACCCGGCGATCACGCTGGCGATGCCGGTGTCAGACATCTGCACGATCTGGGCGCTGTTTCGCGAGATCCGATCCGTCCATGATGAGCGGATGTAGGCGCCGAACAGCTCTTGACCGACAGCGAGCTCGTAGGAGGCGAACCGTCGCGTCGCGATCCACTGCAGCCACACGTTCGCCGCAGACTTGGCCACGACGATCACCGCGAGCACCAGAATGAGCCAGAGAACCTGATCAGCCTGAACCGTGCCGATGAGGGGGAGGACGATGTCGGTTCTCGTCACGCTGGCGGCGAGGGTGAGCGCGAGCAGCATCAGCGCGACGACGTCGACCAGAGCCAGGACAGAGGTCACCACGGCGAAGATCCCGAGGAACTTCTTCGCCGACGACGGGAGGAAAGGAAGAAGACGGCGAAGCGTCCGGACGAGCTGGATCATGACTCAGATGACGACGGCATCACCGCTGCGTGCGGAGCTTAGAGCAGCCTCCACGACAGTCAGCGTCCGCAGTCCCTGCTCCATGGTGACGACGTCGGTCTGCTGCCCGAGCACGGCATCGCGGAAGGCCTCATGCTCGACGCGCAGCGGCTCGCGCTTGGCGAACGCGTAGCGCGTGACGTCTCCTTCGGAGACCCCGCGGAAGGAGGACACGGATTCCCATTCGAGGGGGATCGTGCCGTTGGCGTAGAAGGTGAGGTCGCCGGTGGAGGTGTCGGCGACGAAGGCGCCCTTCTCCCCCGTGACGACCGTGACGCGCTCCTTCATCGGGCTCAGCCAGTTGACGATGTTGTTCACGATCACGCCGTTGGCCGTCCGGCCGGTGATCGTGATCATGTCCTCGTGCTCGCGACCGCTCTTGAACGCGGTCTGGGCGAACACCCGCTCGTAATCGCTCTGCACGACCCAGGCCGTGAGGTCGACGTCGTGCGAGGCGAGGTCCTTCGCCACGCCGACGTCGGCGATCCGCGACGGGAACGGACCCTGCCGGCGGGTGACCACCTGGTACACGGCGCCGAGCTCGCCGGCTTCGATCCGGCGACGCAGCTCCTGCACGGCGGGGTTGAAGCGCTCGATGTGCCCGACCGCCCCGACCAGTCCGGCCGCAGCGAAGGCGTCAACCATGCGCTGGCCGGCGTCGACCGTGTGCGCGATCGGCTTCTCGACCAGGGTGTGCACGCCGGCGGCCGCGAGCTTGAGCGCCGCGTCCTCGTGGAATCGCGTGGGAACGGCGACCACGGCGATATCGATGCCGGCGCCGATGAGCGCGTCGATGTCGTGCAGGATCTCCAGGTCGCCGGCGACGCCGTGCGGGTCGCCACCGGGGTCGGCGATCGCGACGAGCTCCACACCGTCGAGCTCGCGGAGCACGCGGGCGTGGTGGCGGCCCATCATCCCGACGCCGAGGAGGCCGGCGCGCAGGTCCGCCATCAGGCACCCGCCTTCGCGACGGCGTTCACCGCGGCGACGATGCGCTCGAGGTCGTCCTGGCTGAGTGACGGGTGCACCGGCAGCGAGGCGACCTCGCGCGCCGCACGCTCGGTCTCCGGAAGGTCGAGCCCGGGAGCGAAGTGCGCGAGCGACGGGAGCCGGTGGTTCGGAATCGGGTAGTACACGCCGGCGCCGACGTTGTGCTCGCTCTTCAGCGCGGCCACGAAGCCGTCCCGGTCCTCGGGGACGCGGATCGTGTACTGGTGGTACACGTGCACGGCACCATCGGCGACCGGCGGGACGACGACGCCCTGCAGGTTCGCATCGAGGAAGGCCGCGTTCTGCTGACGGGTCTTCGTCCAGCCGTCCACCTTGGTCAGCTGCACACGACCGATCGCGGCGTGGATGTCGGTCATCCGGGCGTTGAAGCCCACGATCTCGTTCTCGTACTGCCGCTCCATGCCCTGGTTGCGCAGCAGCTTGACCTGACGGGCGATCTCGTCGGTCGCCGTGGTCACCATGCCGCCCTCGCCGCTGGTCATGTTCTTCGTCGGGTAGAGGCTGAACATGGCGAACTCGCCGAACGAGCCGACCGGGCGGCCGTCGAGCGACGCGCCGTGCGCCTGCGCCGCGTCCTCGTACAGGGCGACGCCGCGCTCGGCGGCCAGCGCCTCGAGCTCGCGCATGCGGGCCGGGTGTCCGTAGAGGTGCACGGGGAGGATGCCCTTGGTCTTCGGCGTGATCGCGGCGGCGACCGCCTCGGGGTCCAGGGAGAACGTGTCCGGCTCGATGTCGACGAAGACCGGGGTGCCCCCGGTGAGCGCCACCGAGTTGCCGGTCGCGGCGAACGTGAAGGACGGCACGATGACCTCGTCGCCCGGGCCGACGCCCGCGGCGAGCAGACCGAGGTGCAGGCCTGCGGTGCCGGAGTTGACCGCCACCGACGGGCGGCCGGGCACGAAGTGCGCCGAGAACTCCTGCTCGAAGGCGGCGACCTCGGGGCCCTGCGCGACCATGCCGCTGCGGAGGACGCGATCGACGGCTTCGCGCTCTTCGTCGCCGATGAGGGGCTTGGCGGGGGGAATGAACTCGCTCACACGGTCTCCTTGGTCAGTGTTCCGTCGGTCTCGATGAAGCGCGCCCCGGTCGCGGGGCACACCCAGGTGTGATCGTCGTCGCCGCGGGTGAGCGGGACACCCGCCTCGCCGACCCAGCCGATGCGCCGGGCCGGGACGCCGGCGACGAGGGCGTGCGCCGGGACGTCCTTGACGACCACGGCGCCGGCCGCGACCGTCGCCCAGGCGCCGATCGTCACCGGGGCGACGCAGGTGGCACGGGCGCCGATCGATGCGCCGCGCTCGATGGTGACCCCGACCGGCTCCCAGTCGTGGGCGCTCTTCAGGCTCCCGTCGGCGTTGATCGCGCGGGGGTAGGTGTCGTTGGTGAGCACGACGGCGGGGCCGATGAACACGCCGTCGCCGAGCTTGGCGGGCTCGTAGACGAGGGCGTAGTTCTGCACCTTGCAGTTGTCGCCCATCTCCACACCGGTACCGATGTACGCACCGCGACCCACGATGCAGTTCTCGCCGAGGCGGGCCTGTTCGCGGACCTGGGCGAGGTGCCAGATGGAGGATCCGTCGCCGATGACGGCGTCGGCGGACACATCGGCGGAATCGACGATCCGCACGCGGGAGGTTTCAGTCACGGGGCTCCTTGCACGCTGCGCGATGAGGCAGCACTGACGAGATTCTACTTGCCGTTGCTCCGCGAACCTCGACGCGCGCCGCGAACGACCTCCGCGGCGCGGGCGCCGACGGTGGTGAGCGAGGCGTTGTCCACCGCCCACGCGGCCCGAGCCTCCCGGATGCGCTCGGTCTCCCCCGACGCCCACTCGCCGAGCAGCCGCCGCATGGCCGCCGCCACCTCCTCCGGGTCGAATCCGACGGCTTCGCCGAGTCCGCCCGCACGCACGACCTCGCCGCCGGTCTCCGCGCCCGTGAAGAGCACGGGGGTCCCGACCGCGGCCGCCGCATACGTCTTGGTCGGTCGGGCGAAGTCGTAGCCGATCCCGGGGACGATGCTCACCAGCGCCCCGACGGCTCCACGGATCCACGAGGCCGAGGTCGCGGGGCCGACGAGTCCTCCGAAGTGCACCCGGCCCGGTGCGAGCCGTGCAGCGAGTTCCTTCAGCTCTGCCTCCACGGCTCCCTGTCCGAAGAACCGGAGCTCGACGTCCTCATCCGGGAGCAGAGCGAGCGCACGGATGAAGACGTCGGGTTGCTGCCACTCCGACATCGTGCCGGTGTAGACGAAGTAGGGCCGCTCCGCTTCGTGCGGGACGACGTCGGGACGGAAGACCGCGGTGTCGATCCCGTTGCCCACCGTCACGACACGCTCCGGTCGCCCGCCGATCGCGGCAAGCCGATCGGCGACCTCCGTGGAGACCGCCAGCGACCGTGCCGCGCGGCGCAGGACGAAGCGCTCGACGAACCGCATGACCGCCACCACCGGGCCGGGGGCGTCCATCGAGGCGACCGCGTCGGTCCATACGTCGCCGGGGTAGTAGACCAGCGGGCGTCGAGTGAGGAAGGCGGCGATCGCGGCCGCGAACCCGGTCGTCGGCGGCGCCTCGGCGACGATCACGTCGCTCCGCCGGACCAGCAGCCGGAAGAAGAGGGGCACGTCGAACGACAGGTACGGGACGTACCCGCGGATGGCTCCGCTGCGGTCTCTGAGCACCGGCGCGCGACGCACGACCACGCCAGGGGCATCGGCGATCACCGTGTCCCGCGGCGGCTTCGTGCTCAGGACGGTGACATCCGTGTCGGCGGCCAGCGCGTGGGCGAGCGCCTCCATCCGGAAGCTGGCGGCGGTCACCTCCGGCGTGTAGAGCCGTGTCGCGATGACGGCGCGTCGTCTCCTCGACATCCTGCCCCTGCTGTTCGGTGGACCGGCGCCCGAATCGACACCTGACACAATAGAACCATGTCCTCGAGCGTCCCCGCGCCTTCCCCCGCCGATCCTCGCGCCTGGGTCGTGATCCCCCTCTACAACGAAGCCAGCGTGATCGGCGGCGTGATCGAGAGCCTCAAGCCCCACTTCACCCACATCGTCTGCGTCGACGACGGATCCAGCGACGGCTCGGCGGCGGAAGCCGCCGCGGCGGGGGCGCACCTCGTGCAGCATCCGGTCAATCTCGGTCAGGGGGCAGCCCTGCAGACGGGGATCGACTTCGCTCTGGCACACCCCGAGTGCGATTACATCGTGACCTTCGACGCGGACGGCCAGCACCGAGTGGAGGACGCCCTCGGCATGCTCCAGCTCGCCAGGGACGAAGATGTCGCCATCGTGTTCGGCTCCCGCTTCCTCGACGACCGGACCAACCCCGGATGGATGAAGAAGGTCATCCTGAAGACGGCCGTGTGGGTCACGAACCTCACCACGAGCCTGAAGCTCACCGACGCCCACAACGGGTTGCGCGTGATCCGCCGGGACGCGGCCGAGGGCATCGAGCTCAAGCAGGACCGCATGGCACACGCCACCGAGATCGTGCTCGAATTGGGGCGGACCCGTCTGCCATGGAAGGAGTATCCCGTGGAACTCCTCTACACCGACTACTCGAAGGCGAAGGGCCAGAGCGTGCTGAACTCCGTGAACATCCTCGTCGACCTGGTGGTGCGCTGATCATGTGGATCCAGGTCCTTCTCATCGCCGCGATCGTCATCCTCGCTGTCTTCATGATGCGCCGCACCGGCGCCGACAGCCACCTCGCCATCCGGCGCCTGCTCATGGGGCTCTTCGTCGTCGTCGCCGTGCTCTCCGTGCTGTTCCCGCAGTGGCTCAGCTGGCTCGCTCAACTCGTCGGGGTCGGCCGTGGCACCGACCTCGTTCTGTACGGCCTCATCGTGATGTTCCTCGCCTTCGTGTACTCCCAGTACCGGCGCAACGTCGCTCTGCAGCGTCAGCTCACCCTGCTCGCTCGCAAGATCTCGCTGCTCGAAGCGGAGGAGCACGAGAAGGACGCTAGTCGCAACCCGTGACTTCGTAGAGCGCCGCGTCCCCCACGCGGTCCACTTCGGTGAGGATCGAGGACTCGCCCAGATGGTGCAGACCGTCGTAGGTGGTGTAGTGGTTCTGGAAGAGCACGGTGTCGCCGAAGTCGAGCGCATGCGTGACCCCGAGGTTCTCGATCGCGTCGCAGACGGCCGCGTCCCCCTCCACCAGGGTGCGCGCCAGCAGCGCCGCGTCCGCGCCGTACCGGCCGGTCACGTGCGGGAAGACCACATCATGCCCGGTGTAGGCGAAGAGCAGCCCCGCGCCCGTGAGCGGATCGCCGATGACCAGCGCGTCCTCCGGGAGCTCGGTCTCCAGGCGCTCGAACAGAGCTGCCTCGTCGGGAGAGAGTCCTTGGGACGCACTGTCGAAGCGATAGCTGACATCACGCATGTAGCGCAGATCGTTGCGCACGGCGAGCAGATGAGTGGCCGCCAGGACGGCGACGACCGCGATGAGGATGACGGCCGTGACCCGTCGCCCCGCACGCCAGAGCGCACGCAGCCTGTCGACGACGAGCGTCATCCCGAGAGCGGCCAGTGGAAGCCCCCAGATCGCTAGCAGAGCGGCCACCCGAGTCGTGTCGTCGTACCAGATCCCGACGAGAAAGCTGCGCAGGGGCAGCACCGGGAGCCACGCGGAGGCGATGTAGAGCACGACGCTGACGAGGTAGGAGGACAGCACCCACCAGAGGCGATCTCTGCAGACGCGCCAGATGCCGAGAAGGACCAGGAGGCCCAGGAGGAGTCCGGTGCTGCGCCCCACGGGGCTGAGGAAGATCACCTCCCCCGTGGCTTGCGCGATCGTCTGGGTGGGCAGCCACTCGTGAGTGGTGACGTTCGCCTTGCTCCACAGCGCCACGAAGGCCACAAACCCGACGACGACGCCTGCACCCACGGCCACTCGGGTCGCCGTCCCCCCGCGACGAGCGACCTCCCACGCGCGCCACAGGGCGAAGGGGAGCAGGAGCACCAGGCCCCCCAGGAGCGCAGACGGATGCCCGAGACCGGTTCCCGCGGCAACGGCGAGAGCGACGAGGATGCGCAGAGTCCGCTCGGGCCAGGAGACTGCCGGCGCGAACGCGAGGAGCACGGCCGCGATCAGGATCGGAATCAGCACTGTGCCGATCAGGTTCGGATAGAGGACGCCCCAGTTGAGGAATCCCAGCGGGAAGACGCTGAAGGCGAAGCCGACCAGCGGAGCCCAAATCGCCGCGTCGGGACGCGAGGGGAAGACGACTCTCGTCACAGCGGCGAGGGCGACGGGCCAGATGAGAGCGATGACGGCGATGGTCACGACGTTGGTCGCGGCCACGACGTCTCCCGCGACGGGGAGCACCAGACTCGTGAGGGCGTGCCACAGCGTCGGATAGAACGATGTGCTGTGGCCGGGGAGCACCATCGTCATGTGGAGGGGCGACGCATCCCCCGTGGCCGCGACGAACTCGACAGCATTCAGGTGGAACAGACCGTCGTAGAGCTGCGAGGGGTCGTCCGGGCTTCCGATGCCGACCATGAGGATGACGACCCACCCGATGAAGGCCGCCGCGATCGCGAGCCACACACCGAGGCCCGTCCGGACATGAGCGATGACTGCCGAGCGGCGACCGAACAGACGCAGTATCGCCGCCACTGCCCAGACCACGGCGCTGACGATCCCGACCGGAAGCAGGCTCCAGCGCATTCCGAGGAGAGGAGCGACAAGCGACGACGCGGCCACGATGCCCAGAGACACGCCGATCGAGGCACCGAGACGAACGACGGCCGAGACGCCGCGGAGCATGAGGCCGGCAGGAAGTCCGGGGATCACGAGCAGAGCGAGCGCAGTCACCAGCGCCGGCGTCTGCGCCAGCCAGGCGCTCACGCGTCCACCAGGGCGATGGCGCCCTCGATATCTCCGTCGTAGACGACCTGCCCCTTGCTGATGACGACACCGCGGGTGCACAGCTCCCGCACCATCTCCATGTCGTGGCTGACCACCACCAACGTCTTCCCTGCTGCGATGAGCTCTTCGAACTTCAGACGACACTTCTCTCGGAAGGGTGCGTCGCCGACGGACAGGATCTCATCGACCAGCAGCACATCCAGTTCGACATGGATCGCGACGGAGAAGGCCAGCCGCATGAACATGCCCGACGAGTAGTGCTTGACCTCCTGGTCGATGAACTGCTCGATCTCGCTGAACGCGACGATCTCGTCGTATCTCGCCTCGATCTCGTGCTTCTTCATCCCGAGGATCGCCGCGTTGAGGAACACGTTCTCCCGCCCCGAGAGCTCCGGGTGGAAACCGGCGCCGACCTCGATGAGGCCGGCGACCCGTCCTCGGGTGAGCACCTCGCCCTCATCAGGTTCCATGACACCGGAGATGAGCTTGAGCAGGGTCGACTTCCCTGACCCGTTGAAACCGAGGATGGCCACCGATTGGCCCTCGTCGATCACGAGGTCCACACCCTTGAGGGCTTCGAATGCGCTCGTGAGCTTGCGCCGCTTGATCCAGGACACCACCGTGTCCTTCAGGGAGAACGCGTGGTTGAGCGTGAAACGTTTGCGGGCGCCGTCGACGATGATGCTCGGGCGCTGCGTGGTCTGCATTGTCATAGATCCTGGGCGAACCTTCCCTCGAGCCGACGGAAGACCGCCTGGCCGATCAGGAGCGTTGCGGCGGCGATGAGGAACGCGAAGAGGGTGTTCCACGCGAGTCCGGGGGGCAGGGAGGCCATCGTCTCCCCCGTCGCCGTCACGACGCCCTCTGTCACGGGGCGCCAGAATGCGTAGTGGAACAACTCCACCGCCTGGGTGATGGGGTTCAGGAGATAGATCTCGACGATCCACTGCGGCCATCCCAGTGTGTTCACGACGGCGTCTTGCACCTGAGTCCAGCTGTAAAGCACCGGCGATGCCCAGGTCGCGAGGAGGAGGAAGAGCTCGACGATGTTCTCGGCGTCACGGTACCGGACGTTGAGCGCGCCGAAGAGCAGTCCGAGTCCGAGGCTGAAGACCATCACGATCACCACGGCCGCGACCATCGCGAGGAGACCCAAGACGGAGATCTGAGTCAGCCAGCCGAGGAAAAGGCACACCACTAGCAGGAGAGCCATCTGCGGCAGGAAATGGACGAGCGCCACGATCGTCGCAGAGACGGCGAAGAGCTGTCGGGGCAGGAACACCTTTCGCACCAGCGGCGCGTTGCCGACGATCGAGGTGGTCGCGTTCTTGAAGGCCTCGGAGAACAGGTTGATGACGATGATCCCCGAGAACAGATACACCGCATAGTTCGGGATGCCACGGTCGAGGCTGAGAAACAGACCCAGGACGACCCAGAAGACGAGGAATTGCGCCCCGGGCCGGACATACGACCATGTCCACCCAAGGACCGAGTTGCGATAGCGGGTCGTGACGCCGGTCCGGACGAGCAGACGCAGCAGGTACCGCCAGCGCACCACGTCGATCAGCCCACGACTCTTTCCGGGGGTGTCGAACTGGTTGCGCGGGACGGCAGCGAAAAGATCTCGGGTTACGGTCACAGGCCCACTCATTCAGGACGCGGCGACGGATACCGCCGCGGAACGAAGCAATTCTAGGTCAGACACGCTGAAAGCCCCCTCCAGCGACGCGCGTCCTGGCGTCGAACCTCACTTCGCGGTTCGATCCGCGAGCCAGCGCCTATACGTCTCGACCGCTCCGGGCGCCCAGATGTCCGGGTCAGCCTCCCCGAGGCGGGCCTCGTCGTCCGTGAGTCCCCGCAGGCGTTCCACGGCCTCCTCGACTCCGCGGATCCGCGTACCAAAGGCGTCCCCGATGACGGTCTCTGCGAATGCGCTGTCGCGAGCGATCACAAGGCAGCCGAAAGCGCGCGCCTCGAACAGCACGGTGCTCGCCTCCCCGACCACCACGGCGGTGGTCTTCAGAGACTCATACACGTCCGGGGTGACGTCGATCTCGATCCCGGCATCCGCCGCGATGCTCGGGTAACGCTGTTCGACGCCGCTGCGCTCGCCGGGATGCGGTCGGAAAGCCACCTCCCACTCGCGATCCAGGGAAGCGCGCAGTGTCGTCACGAAAGCGTCGCTCGCGGCCGGGTCGCTGCGCGATGACACCACGAGGATCCGCTTCGGGCGTTGTGCAGGCGCTGAAGCGACCTGTCGTTCGAGGTGGGGCTTGCCTATCGCGGTCACCGCTCCAGGGTGACGGACGGACCGCGACCAGTAGTCACCGAAGGTGAGCAATTCGTCCGGGATCGCACGAGCCAACGAGGGGTGCGCGAAGACCCGACCGAAGTTGTAGGCGGCGTGCGAAGGACCGATCCAGCCGTGCTGCGGTTCCACGACGTACGCGCCTGCGTCCTTCATCAGCCCAACGGACTCGCCGTTGTACGTGTACGAGCCGTTGTCGTAGAAGACGACACGCGGACGCACGCGGTCCAGCATGCGCTCGAGCTCGGCGAGCTGGAACGGACGGAGCCGGGCATCGCGCATGGCACGTGCCCCGATGGCGGCGAAGGCGTCCGCGGGCCGGCCTAGTCGCTGAGCGAAGTCCGAGAGAAGCGTCATCGCGCTGGAGACGGTGGAGGCCGGGACGGGATTGCCCCGCTCGCGCCACCGCGCGCGAGCCACGGAAGCCTCCATGCTCAGGGTCGGCCGGAACGAGGGCGATCCGAGGGGCGACGGGAGGGGGCGGAGCTGAACGACGACCGCTCCGGGGGTGGCTTCGGCGAAGTCGTCGACGAGCCAGTTGCGAGCCCGGTTCGCCTCGGCAGCGAGGGTGGCACCCGACACGTAGAAGAGGACGTCGTGCGGGCGTGCCCGCCGGACGGCGTCCCAACGGCTCGGCAGGAACCCGCGGAGCACCCGCCGCGCTTCGGCACGTCGTGACCACGTGGATGCAGAGGTCACCGCGACGCTGCCGGTGTCCTGCTCGGCGAGTGCCCACGCGATCTGCACTCGCACCTGCGCCCAGAAGGGCACCGTGGATCCAGGCAGCACCTCGAGCAGACTGTCCGGCATTGCGTCCTCGAGATCGAGCAGGGCGCGGACAGCCGGAGAGGTGCGCACATCCATGTCGCGAGCGTCCTGACTCACAGGTCGCTCCTCTGACCCATGAGCCATTCCACGATACGGAAATCGAACTCGCTGTCGACGTCGATCGAACGCTCAGCCGGCATCTCGAAGAGAATCGTCGACGGGAAGAAGACGACCTGATCGTCCAGGAGGGACGACCGGCGCCACACGTAGATGGAGCCGTTCATATCGAAACAGCGGGGCGCGTCCTGGCGACGCAGCACGGCGTCGTCCGGGGTCTTGCTCACCGCGACGGTGCCGTCCGGCTGCTCCTCGACGAGATTGAAGTACGGATTGCGGCGCGCTTCGGCACCGGTGATCAGCGACTCGGGCCGTGCACTCTCGAACAGCGCGACCGCGTCGCGGATGTCATCGATCGTCCGCAAGGGGCTGGTGGCGTCGAGGTCGACGCAGACGTCGTACTGGGCCCCGGTGCGCTCCTCTGTGGTGCGCACGGCGTGTGCGATCGCCGGGACCTTCCCCGCCGTATCCGTCGCCATCTCCGCAGGCCGGCGGACCACGCCCGTCGCACCGAAGGCCGGCGCCTGAGCGAGGATCTCCTCCGAATCGCTGGAGACGACGATCTCGTCGAAGAGACCGGTCGCCACCGCCTGCGCGACGGAGTGGCCGAAGAGAGGCCGACCGGCGACGACACGCAAGTTCTTCCCCGGGACACCCTTCGATCCCGCTCGCACCGTGATCGTGCAAATCCTCATCGGCCGTTCCGTTCCCACGCCTGCCTGGCGCGCTCGAGATCCTCTGGGCGTCCGACATCGATCCACTCCTCATGGATCTCGAACGCTCCGACCCGCTGCCCGCCGTCCATCAGGCGCGCCAACAGGCTGGGCATGTCGCAGTACTCGTCCTCCCCCAGCGCCTCCAGGGCGTCGGGTTCCAGGACGTAGATGCCCGCACTCACCAACTCGCTGTGATACGGCTTCTCCGCGAGTTCGACGACGCTGTCGCCGTCGCGACGGATCACGCCGTAGGGGATCTCGAAGCCGTACTCCCGGGCGCCGATGGTCGCGGCGGCTCCGAGGGAGCGATGGAAGGAGAGCATGCGCCGGAGATCCACCTGTGTGAGCAGATCCGAGTTCATCACCACGAACGGAGTGCCCATGCGTCCCCGAAGCTGCGCGAGCGCGCCAGCGGTGCCGAGCGGAGCGGGCTCGTGGAGGAAGCTGATCTCGAGGCCGTGGGCCGTCCCGTCACCGAGGTGCTCTTCGATCAGATGTCCGAGGTGATTCACCGAAACGTAGACGCGTCGGAACCCCTGGCTGCGCAACCGTCCCAGGATGATGTCGATCATCGGCGTCTCACCGAGCGGCACGAGGGGCTTGGGGATGTCCTTGGTGAGCGGATACAGCCGCTGCCCTCGACCGCCTGCCATCAAGACGGCGGGGATGTCGAGCGGTGTCCCGATGCGCTCGTTCTCACCGACGATGTCGATCATGCGCCCTCGCGAGTCCACGACCGCGACGACACGGATACCTCGTTGCGCCTTGAGCGCGGCGATGTCGTCCTGCGTTGCATGCGGGCCCACCGTCGCCGGAGTGCGGTTCATGACCGTCGCCACGGCGTCGCCCAGCTCGGAGCCGGCGATGAGACCGCGGCGGACATCGCCGTCGCTCAACGCACCGATCAACCGACCGTCGGCATCCTCCACGAAGACCATCTGCAACGCCCCCCGGTCGATCCGCTCGAGAGCCGTCCGGATGCTGACGTCGGGCGAGACGACGAGCATAGGTCGATCAACCGTCACGGGACACCCTCCTGTCGGTGATAGGGCGGGCCGGGACACCGACGACCGTCGTCCACGCAGGCACGTCGCGGATCACCACGGCTCCCGCCCCAACCACACATCCCGACCCTACCGTGACCCCTTCGATGATCCGTGAGCCGAGCCCGACATGGACGCCGTCGCCGATCCGCACCCCGCCTGCGACGACGGCTCCCGGCGCGATATGGCTATGGTCCCCGACCACGGAGTCATGCTCGACCACCGCCCCGGAGTTCACCACCGCCCCGGCGCCGATGACCGCCCCGGTGTTGACAACGGCGCCGGCGAAGAGCTGCGCGCCGGGCGACACGGTCGCGGCGGCGTCCACCATCGCGCGGGGGTGAACGACGCTCTCGACTCGGAACCCGAGCGAGACCGCCAGCTCGTGCAGACGAGCACGGGCGGCTACCGGACCGAGACCGTTGAGGACCGCCACATCGTCCGGGTCGAACGAAGCCAGCACACTGTCGTCACCTAGGTAGGGCACACCGAGTGAGCGTTCCGGAGCGAAGGGTGCGAGTGCGCCTCTGACGACTGCCTCCCCGCCGCGCAGCGCAGCGAGGACGGACCGGGCGTGGCCGCCTGCTCCGAGCAGCAGGAGGTCATGCATCGATGAGATCACCACGCGTGTAGGACCGTGTCGCCGACGTCCCGACGACCTCCCAGAAATCGAAGGAGGTCCGACCGGATGCCGGACGGAAGCAGGCGACGTCGTCTTCACCGATCACTTCACCCGCCGCAAGGTCCCGCACCGCCACGAGGCTGCGTCGGACGACCGCCCGGTTGCCCTCCTCCACCGGCTGGCACCGCTTCTCTGCGGATCCGAGCATGACCGGCACTCGGCGAACGTCAGCCACATAATCGCGGAGCCCATCGGGGTCCAGGGAGGCGGCGTGATCCGGCCCCTCGGCGGCGACGTCGAAGGTGAAGTGCTTCTCCAGCACGGTCGCCCCCATCCCCACGGCGAGGACCGAGGCGAGCGACCCCAGGGAGTGATCGGAATAGCCCACTCGATGCCCGAACTCGCCGGCGATCGTCTGCATCGCTCGCAGATTGAGGTGGGAGTCGGCCGCCGGATACTCGGTCGTGCAGTGCAGGATCGTGACATGCGCGGCGAAATCCCGGACCTCGTCGCGGCGTCGCCACGCCTCGTCCAAGACGTCGGGCGTCAGCCGTGCCCCGCGCTCCAGCGTGCCGTCATGCTGCTGAAGCCCCGCGGCGAGGAAGCGCAAAGCACGGTCGATCTCCGCGAGGTCTGCCATTCCCGTGGACAGGATGACAGGCAATCCGGTGCGGCCGGCGGCGACGAGGAGCGGAGCGAAGGTGAGGTCCCCGGAGGCGATCTTGACGAGCGGGATCCGCAGCTCGTCGACGAGGAAGTCCAGCCCCTGCAGGTCGAAAGCAGTGGAGAGGAACTGGATGCCACGCTCCGCGCAGCGGTTTCGCAGACGTCGGAACTCGTCATGCGTCAGTTCGAGCCGCCGCAGCAGGTCGTGTTGCGATCGATGATCGTCATCGCACGTGCGCTGGTAGTCGGCGAGTCCCGCCGACTCGAGCGCGAGATCGTCGGCGGAGAACGTCTGGAACTTCACCGCATCGGCACCGGAGGACGCGGCGAGATCGACGAGTTCCTCCGCCGTCTCGATCGATCCGTTGTGGTTCACGCCGGCCTCGGCGATCACGAATACGGGTGCGGTCATGAGGTCGACTCCTTCGGAAGGTCATGGAAAGTCTTTCGCGGCGGATGCGGGAGTGCACTCTCACGCAGCACCGCCGCCGCACGCAGCGCGAATCCTGGACGCCCGAAGATCGCCGCCTCCGTCGCTCCGGACCGGCCCTGCAGAGCGGAGCGGAGCGCGGCGGCGATGGCCTCCCTGTGCGGCTCCGGCGTGGCGGTACTCGGAGACAGCGGGCGTCCCTTCTGCCGATCGCCGACCAGAACCGAAGGGATCCCGAGAACAGGGGCCTCGAGCACCGTGCTGGAGGAGTTGCCGGCGACCACCGAGGCGGCCGCCATGGCGCTGAGGTATCCGCGCTGGCCGAACGATTCCACGAAATCCACGCGGTCGCCGTTCTCCGCGACGAACGCAGCGATGAGGGCGCGGACATCGGAGGTTCCGATGTCCGAGTTCGAACCTGTGAGCACGATGTGGAGCCCGTCCACCGCGAGGAGGCCCGCGAGCAGCTCCTCGACGAGCTGGTCCGGCGGCGCGACATCCATCACCGCCGGATGAAAGGTGACCAGGGCGGTCGGCTGGGGCAGCCGGATCCCGAACTCCTTCTCCACGTCCGACGGCGACTGCAGGTCCATACCGGCGAGCGCGTCGACGATCGGCGCTCCGAGGAAGTACACGCGCTGCGGGTCCTCACCCAGTTGGATGACCCGGTGCCGATGCTCCTCGGTCGAGGCGAAATGGAGGTACGACATCTTCGTGATGGAGTGACGGAGAGCCTCGTCCATCGCTCCCTCGGTCACCTCGCCCCCGTGGATGTGGGCAACCGGCACCGAGAGGATCGTCGCGGCCGTGGCAGCGGCGAAGGCCTCCAACCGGTCGCCGAGGACGACCAGCACGTCCGGTGCAAGCGCGGTAAGCGCCTGGGCGAACGCCGGCAGTGCGGCGCCGACGTCGGCGGCCACCGCGGCCCGGGTGTCGTCTCCGGACCAGATCGGCACGGAGGCCGCGATCCGGAATCCATCTCTCTCGATCTCACGCTCGGTTCGTCCGAAGTCGTCACGGAGATGCGTACCCGTGACGAGGAGCTGCAACTCCAGCTCAGGATCCTGGACGATCTGCCGCAGCAGTCCGCGCAACAACCCGTAGTCTGCGCGGGTTCCGGTCAGGACGGCTACCTTCCTCATGCGTCAGCCAGTGCCGGGGAGCTGGGGATGCAGACGACACTCGCGTGCAGAGCCTCTGCCACCGGGAAGCCACCGTGCGGCAGATTCCGGTAGGGGGCCTGGTGCGGGAGCAGGTTCCAGAAGGGACGGCACTGCAGCCCGGCAGCGTTCGTCGCCTCCAGCACATCGTCGCGGGTTCCAGCCCCGTCATCGAGGCGGATCGCGCAGAGCCAGTAGTTGCTGCTCGTGCCGGGTGGCTCCTCGAGGAAGGTGACGCCGTCGAGCTCCGCGAACACCGCGCTGTACTGCGCGGCCAGCCGACGCTTGGCATCGACGAAAGCCGGGAGACGTTCGAGCTGAGCGACGCCGAGGGCGGCGTTGAGGTTGGGCATCCGATAGTTGAAAGCGACCTCGTCATGCTCGAACTCCCACCGGTGCGGCTGCTTGGCCGTCGTGGTGAGGTGCTTCGCTCTGTGGGCGAGCTCGTCGTCGTCGGTGAGGATCATCCCGCCGCCGCCTGTGGTGAGGATCTTGTTCCCGTTGAAACTCAAGATTCCCAGCCGACCGAACGTGCCGGTGTGCTTCTCCCCGACGCGGCTTCCCAGCGATTCCGCCGCGTCCTCCACGACCGGCACTCCGTACTCGTCCGCCAGGGCGACGAGCTCGCCGATGCGCATCGGATGTCCGAGAGTGTGCATCGGAACGATCGCGCCGATCCGATTGCCGGTGACGGGGTTGAGAAGCCCCTCAGAGCTGGTCCGCGCACTGCGGAGCACCGCCGCCACCGCCTCGACCGAAAGTCCGAGCGTTCCCTCGTCGCTGTCGAGGAAGTACGGCTGACCACCGGCATGCATGACGGCGTTGGCCGTGGCGATGAAGGACAAGGCCGGGACGAGCACGTCGTCTCCGCGACGCACGCCCGCCAGCTGCAGCGCGACCTGCAGCGCTGAAGTCCCGTTGGACACGGCGATGCCGTGCGCCGCCCCTGTGTAGTCGGCGACCGCGCCTTCGAACTCTCCCACGAACCGTCCCACGCTGGACACGTAGGTCGAGTCGAGGCACTCCATCACTCGCCGCTTCTCCACATCGGTGATGTCGGGAATGTGCAGACCGACGAATTCGTCGTCGCCGACGACCTCGCGCAACCGGTGGACGATCTCTGTGGCGGCACTCATACGATGTAGGCGTCAGTGCGGTATCGAGCGAGATTCGCCGGGTCGGTGAACCACTCCGCCGTCACACGCAGGCCTTCACGGAAGCCCTCCGTGCCGTCGTAGTGCGGAGTCCAGCCGAGGAGCTCCCTCGCCTTCGCGTTGTTCGAGAACAACCGCTCCACCTCGGAGTTCGCCGGACGCAGGCGCGCCGGGTCTTCCGTAGCCACCGCGTCCACGCCCATGACCTCGGCGATGAGGTCGAAAGTCTCACCGATGGAGACTTCGAACCCGACGCCGAGGTTGACGACCTCGCCGACAGCCGCCGTCGTGGTGAGCGCCGCTGTGAACCCGGACACCGTGTCGGGCACGAACGTGAAGTCCCTCGTCGGGGTCAGTGCGCCGAGCTGTACTTCACGCTTGCCCGCGGCGAGTTGGCTGATGATCGTGGGGATCACCGCGCGGGCGGACTGCCGCGGACCGAACGTGTTGAAGGGGCGGATGGTCACTGCAGGCAGCCCGAAGGAGGCGTGGTACGCGTTCACCATCTGATCCGCGGCGATCTTGGACGCCGAGTACGGCGACTGGCCCTGCAACGGATGGCCTTCATCCATCGGCACGTACCGTGCGGTGCCGTAGACCTCGCTCGTCGACGTGTGGATGAAGCGGCTCACGCCGGCGGCACGCGCGGCGTTGAGCAGATTGAGCGTACCCTGGATGTTGGTCTGGACGTAGAGGTCCGGCGCCGCGTACGAGTACGGGATCGCGATGAGCGCGGCGAGGTGGAGCACCGCGTCACGGTCCCGGACCGCCGACATCATTAGCGCCGGATCGCGGATATCACCGGGAAGGAACTCGATCTCCGCGGCCACCTCGGGGGTGAGCCCGTCGAGCCATCCGCGCGAGTCGAACGAGTTGTACAGGACGAGTGCCCGCACCTCATGTCCGTCCCTGACGAGCTGCTCCGCCAGGTGCGATCCGATGAATCCGTCAGCTCCTGTGAGCAGTACCTTCATATCGCCAGTCTATCGGACCGCCTCCTCCTCACCTGGTGAAAGACAGCGTGCCGTTCGCGAAGGTCTGCGTGCAGGTGGTCGCCGTGCAGGTCTCCGGGCCGGTCGGCCATCCGAGGTCTCCGCGAATCCATCCTCGAGCGCTGTAGAGCTTCATCATCGCCGTGGAGGTCGCGAACGTGCCGCGATCCGAAGAATGGATCCATCCGCCGGTGAAGGCCTGCCCGAAGCCGTTGCCGTTGGGGTCCGAGATGACCTGCAGGTGAGACGAGGCGTAGCCGAGCGAACTCTTCGCACCGCCCATGGATGTATAGAGATTCTGGATCGCCGCGTTCTTGTTCGTAAGGAACACGTCGTCGTTCGTTCCCGTGAGGCGGATGGTGCCACCGACGAAAGCCTGTTGGCAGACGTCCCCCGCGCACGTCTCCGCGCCCGCCGGCCAGCCGAGCGCGCCCCGGAGCCAGCCGGCGCCGCTGTAGGCATCCATCACCGCCGTGGACGACGGGAACGTGCCCGCCGCGGACGAGTGGATCCAGCCACCCGTGAACTTCTGGGCGAAGCCGTTGCCGTTCTTGTCGGTCACAGTCTGGAGCGCAGCCAGTGGATGGCCCATCGGTCCGTCGGCACCGCCGGCGGCCTGATACGCCTTCTGGATCGCCGCGTTCTGATTGGTCAGGATCGCGACCGCAGGCGAGCCCGACTCATAACGGATCGATCCACCCATGAACGGTTGCCCGCACGAACCGTTCACGCACGTCTCCGGACCGATCGGCCAGCCCAGCGGGCCGCGGAGCCAGCCGGCAGCGCTGTACGCCTTCATGACCGTTGCGGAGGATGAGAAGGACCCGTGTGAAGACGAGTGGATCCAGCCACCGGCGAACTTCTGCGAGAGACCGTTCCCGTTCTTGTCGGTCACGGCTGTCTCCGCACCGGTCGGCCATCCGAGGGATCCGCGCAGCCACCCCGCGGCGCTGTACGCCGACATGATCGCCGAGGATGAAGCGAACGATCCGGCCGCCGAGGAATGCACCCATCCACCGGCGAACTGCTGGGCAAGCCCGTTGCCGTTCGGGTCCGTCACGGACTTCTCCTCCGCGATGGGCCACCCGAGCGGTCCGCGCAGCCACCCTGCCGCGCTGTACCCTGCCATGACGGTCGCCGAGGACGAGAAGGTCCCCTTCGCCGACGAGTGGATCCATCCCTTGGCGAACTTCTGCGCGTCGCCGTTGCCCTGGGGGTCCGTGACGTGCTGCACCAGAGCCACAGGAGCCCCGATCCACCCTGTCGCGCCGCCGATGGCGTCGTGCAGACCACGGATCGCCGCGGTCACCTTGGCCCCGTCCGAACCAGCGCTCGGGACCGTCAGGGTACCCTTCGCGAAGGTCTGTGAGCACCCGAGATCGGAGCACCTCTCCGCCCCGGTGGGCCAACCCAGGTTTCCGCGGATCCACCCTGCGGCCGAGTACAGCGACATGATCGCCGTCGAGCTGGCAAAGGTCCCCCGAGCACTCGAGTGAATCCACCCACCTGCGAACTGCTGAGCGAATCCGTTGCCGTTCTTGTCCGTCACCGTCTGGACCGACTTCAGCGGGTACCCCAGCGGGCCGTTCACGCCGCCGGTGGCGTCGTACACCGTCTTGATCGCGGAGTTGGTGACGCTCGCCGCGGGGCCTGCCGCCCCACCCTTCGTGTACTGCAGCGCGCCACGCTGGAACGGCTGCGTGCAGACGTCCCCCGAGCACTTCTCCGGCCCCGTGGGCCAGCCGAATGAGCCACGGACCCAGCCAGCCTTGCTGTACGCCGTCATGATCGTCGTCGACGAGGCGAATGTCCCGGCTGCGGAGGAATGGATCCACCCCCCATCGAAGCGCTGCGCCGTGCCGTTGCCATTCGGATCGACCACGGTCTGCGTGGCCGCCGCGGCGTAACCCAGCGCGCCCGTCGATCCGCCTTGCGCGGTGTAGACGGTGAGGATGTTCGAGTCATCGACGGGTGGAACGACGTAGGCAGGCTTCCCGGTGTCGTACCGGATCACTCCGCCGGCGAAGGTCTGCAGGCATCGTCCCGACGCACAGCTTTCCGCACCCGTCGGCCAGCCGAGGGTGCCGCGCAACCATCCGGCCGCACTGTAAGCCGTCATGACCGTCGACGACGACGCGAACGTCCCCTTGCTCGAGGAATGGATCCATCCCTTGTCGAACTGCTGGGAGATGCCGTTCCCGTTCGGATCCGTGACCGCCTTGGGAGTCACGGCCGGATAGCCGAGCTTGCCACCGAGACCGCCCTGGGCGGCATACGCGGTGTAGACGTCGCCGTACACCGTCAGCGCTCCGAGAGCACGCGTCCAGGTGATGAGCCCCTTCGCATAGTTCCAGGTACACCGGGTCGTCGAAGCCGTGCAGGACGGCTTGGCACCGGCCGCACCCAAGACCCCACCGGCGCCGCCGAGCTTCGTGTAGAGCTGATTGATCGCGAACAGGGGATCCACGGCCTGCGTGGATCCGAACCAATCTGTGAAGTAGTTGTAGAAGTTCCGGTTGCCGTAGGACGAGCAGCTGTTTCCGCTGCCGTAACCCGCCTTGAGCGCCGCCGAGTTCGGCTGGTAGGGGGTGTAGTAGTAGAGCGCCGAGGTCGCCTTGTTCGCGATCCGGACAGGCGCCGAGCCGCACGAGGAGTTCGGATGCCAGAGGATGTTCCACGTCCGTCCCGGCGCGTACCACTGGAACCACTTGCCTTCCATGTAGATCTGCATCTGGCGCGCCGCGCCGTAGATCTGGTGGAAGAACCCGATGTAGTTCGGATCGCACGGCGCCGTGTCCGGGCAGCCCTGCCCGAGTGCGATGCGGTACCGCCAGGCGCTCGGCCAGGTGTGGGTCACGAGCCCCTGCTCCTTCTGGAGCATGACGATGAGAACCTGGGGGTTGATGTCGCAGGCCTGAGCCACGCGGTAGATGATGCGCGCTGCCGACTCGTTCGCCGCGCCCGAGTATCCGCTGCAGTACTGGTCACCGGGACGGGTGACGGTATCCATCCGGAAGTCCTTGAGGCACACGATCGCCTCGTTGTTCTCATCACGCCCACCGAGGCACCGCGAGACCTTGCTGTTGAAGAAGGTCTGAATCTGCGCCTCGGTCATGGTGCCCGAGTTCGTGAAGGTGGCGTCGCTGATGATGTTGCCGGGGGTGAACCCGACGAGGGACGTCTTGGCCAGCCCCGTCTGCGCGGGATCGACGGCGGTGCGCGCGATGGTCGGTGCGACCGAGGTCGCGGCGGAGGCGGCGGTGGCGGGGACCACCGTGCCGATCACCAGAGCGGAGGCAGCGAGGAAACAGGTGAGAAGGCGGGTGACCTTCGTGGTGTTTCGAGAGCGTGGGGCACGTCGAGACATGTGACCAGTGTGACGGAAGTTGCGGGATGATGCCACTGTTGCCACGGAAACGCGATCAGCTCCCGGCGTGTCGCGTGGATGCGAAGCTGGCGTTCAGGTGCTCAGAGGTCTGCGTGCAGACTCCACACCCGCTCCGCGGCGCTCGCCCAGGAGAAGGCCCGCGACCGGTCGGCGGCGAGCACGCGCAGGCGCTCCCTTCCGGCGCCCGCCGCGTCCTCGATCGCCTCCGGCAGTGCCTCTTCGGCGACCACCGCTCCCCCGTCGGCGAGGACGTCGTGATGACACCCGGACTCCACGGCCACCACGGGGACACCCAGCGACATCGCTTCCACGGCGCGCCAGGGCCATCCGGTGACGGCGTCGGTGGAGACGAAGACGCGGGCCCCGGCGACGACGGCGGCGCGGTCCGACACCTCGAGGGACCCTCGGATGTGCGCGCGACGCTCGGGCAGTCCGGCAGCGGCGGCGATCTCGGCGATGCGCGGTTCCGCGCCTTCCGCCGCCCCGATCACCACGGCGTCGAGACCGGCCGCGACCGCCCCGCGGAACCCGGCGGCCAGGGTGTCCTGCGGGCCGGACAGGACGAGGTACTCCGACGGCAGGCCGAGTGTGTCGCGGCGCGACGTGGCGTCCTCCGGGAGGACGAGACCCTGGGGCGGAGCGCCCGCGATGACGCGGATGCGGTCGCCGAGCTTCACGAGGCCGGACAGCCGCTGCGCCATGGAATGCGAGGGGACGACCACGGCGTCCGCGTGCTTCACGGCACGGCGGAGCATCCCGCGTTGCCAGGCGACGGCGCCCCTGGACAGGTGGGACGGCGCCTCCCAGGCCCGCAGATCCCACAGGGTGACGGTCGTCTGGTCGTTGTCGTGCACGCGGTCATGACGCACCAGCGGAGCGAGCAGCGTGGGTGCGTGGATGAGGCCGCCGCCGACTCCCGGGGCGATACCGAGCTGCCAGGACGCGGCGAGCTCACGGCGTCCGACCGCCAGGGTGCGCACCTCTCCGATACCGCGCAGGTCGACGTCCACCCCCGACGGCACGATCGCGTCGACCGTGCAGTTCGGCGGGGCCGTCTGGACGAGCCCGGCGGCGAGATCCCGTGATGCCGCCGCCTGATCGGGGTCGACGACATGGACGAGCTGATCCAGAACAACACGCAGTCGAGCACCCATGCGATCAGGCTAACCGCGGGACGCCGACGACCCCGGGAGCGCATCACCCGTCCACACCGCTACTCAGCGTTCCCACAGCATCGGGAGCGCGGCAGGCAGCGTCGCCGTGCTTGAATGCCAGGGTGAGCGATGGTCGCCTTCCCGTCCGCCGCCGATGGGTCGGGTGGACCGTCGGCCTCGTCCTCGTGTTCCTCGTCCTCGCGCTGGGCTGGGTCACGGTGCGCGGCATCGGCGCGGTCGACAACCTCCAGCAGATCTCGAAAGCGACCAGTCAGCTCAAGCAGTCCATCGCCGAGGGCGATCTCGATGGCGCAGCCCCGGTCGCCGCCCGCATCTCGCGCAACGCGGAGTCGGCCCGATCGCTGACGGGAGACCCGATCTGGCAGGCGTTCGCTGTGCTGCCCTGGATCGGCCCGAACTTCCGCGCGGTGAGCGAGGTCGCCGAGATCGCCGACGACGTCTCCACGGAAGCCCTCGGTCCGCTGCTCGACGTCGCCGACGACGTCGACCTCACGAGCCTCGGCTTCGCAGGCGGGGCGATCGACCTCGCCCCCTTCGCCGCCGCCGAGAAGCCGCTCGCCACTGCGAGCGCGGCATTGACCGTGGCGGAGGAGCGGGCCCGCCGCATCGACGCCGACGCCACCCTTCCGCCGCTCGCTGACGCGGTGCGGGAGATGCGCGGCGCCGTCACCCAGGCCGCCACGGCGGTCGGCGCACTGCACGGCGCCTCCGTCCTGCTGCCGACCATGCTCGGCGGCGAGGGCCCGCGCACGTACGTTCTCGCGATGCAGAACAACGCAGAGCTGCGGTCATCGGGCGGCATCATCGGCTCGATCGCGCTCCTGCGCGCGGAGAACGGCAAGGTCACGCTGCAACGGCAGGCGTCGACGCGCGACTTCCCCCCGCTGGACACGGCGCTGCCCCTCAGCGACAGCACCGTCGCGCTCTTCGAGGACCGCCCCGGCCGCTATCTGCAGAACATCACCAGCATCCCCGACTTCCGTGAAGCGGGGCAGACCATCGCCGCCCGATGGGAGGGACGCTACGGGGGGAAGGTCGACGGGGTGATCGCGGTGGACGCCGTGGTCGCCGCACACCTCATGCGAGCCACCGGGGATCTCTCCTTCGGGCCCTTCACGGCGACTGCGGACACCGTGACCGACCTGCTCCTCTCGGAGATCTACGCGGCGATCCCCGATCCCGCGGCTCAGGACGCGATCTTCGCCCAGGCCGCCGGCGGGCTGTTCTCGGCCGCTCTGTCCCACGCGGAGCCGCAGGCCCTCGTCCGTGCTCTCGCCGACGCCGCCGGCGAAGGCCGCATCCGGATCTGGAGCGCGCACGAGTCGGAGGAGTCGCTCCTCGCCGCCAGCGCGCTCGGCGGCGCCATGCCGCAGGACGATGAGGACGCCGCGGTGGTCGGCGTCCTGATCAACGACGGGACCGGCGGGAAGATGGACTACTACACCCGCGCCTCGATCGCGACGGCGGTGGGGACCTGCGCGGGGGTGCCGACGACCCAGGTGCGCGTCACCTGGTCGAACACGGCCCCCGCCGACGCCGCCACTTCTCTGCCTCCGTACGTCACCGGGGACGGCATCTACGGCGTGCCGGCCGGCAGCGTGCGCACCCTGATCGCCGTCTACGGTCCGGACGGTGCCCTGCCGTCGCATATCGACCGGGACGGCACGGAGGAGGGCGTGCAGACGACGACCATCGGCGGTCGCTCCGTCGTGCAGCACGAGGTGCTCCTCGCCCCCGGCGCCTCCACCACGATCACGGTGGAGTTCCAGGGCGACGGCGCCGGAGCGCGCCTCACCGAGGTGCAGCACACCCCGTTGATCGTCGCCCCGAAGCTGACCCGCGACACCCTGCAGTGCGGCTCGTGACAATCGCCGACGGATGAGGTACTGTCGTCTCACTGGGGAATAACCGGGGTCCGTGAACCTGCCGTGGGGGCAGAGGACTTCGCGCAGTCGGACGCAGGGGTGTGTCCGGAGGCGATTCCGCGTGACATTCTGGGGAGAAATCATGCTGAAGAAACTGGCTGCCATCAGCCTTACCGCTGGCGCGCTCATCTTGGCCGCGCCGACCGTCGCCTCTGCGGCGCCGAGCGACTCCTACCCCTCGCCTCCGGGCGCGAAGGTGGGCGACGCGATCATCGACACCTGTGAGGTCTCGACCGTCGCTTTCGGCGCCGGGTACTTCGAGCCGGCGGAGACCGTCGGCGTGTCCGTCTCGGGGCAGAACGCCGGTGCCGCCGCCATCTCGGGCAACACCGCCGCATCCGACGGCAGCCTGACGGTCACGTTCCGCCCGCCTTCCGACGGTCAGGGCTCCTACGCGCTCGACTTCGCCGGTTCCCGGGCCTACACCGCCACGGTGACGGTGTCGCACGGGAACGCCGCTGCCTCCAGCTGCGACCACGATCCCGGCACCGCCGCGCCCGCCGGGACCGAGCTGCCGCTCACCGGCGGCACGGAACTCGCGCTCACCGGTGGATCGGTGTCGCCGTGGATCATCGGCGGCGGAGCAGTCGCTCTGGTCGCCGGTGGCGCCCTCGTCGCCGTCGGAGCCGCGCGCCGCAAGCGCGCCTGAATCGCGCGCCGCATGCGCGCCTGAGCCAGGTCGCCGCCTTGCGCGGTGGCCGGCTGGACGACGGTGATCCCTCCCCCTCCGATCACCGTCGTCTGGCGAATCCGGTCATGCACCGGACGGCCCACGGGCGATGTTCCCGGGAACATCGCCCGTGGGCTGCGTCGTCCCCTGCGGACTCAGGGAGCGGGGACGGGGGTCTCCGTCGGCGGGTGCAGCTTCTGCTGCAGCAGCTCGTGGATGAAGCCGTAGTTCGGGTCGAACTCGTCGACGCCGTTCTCGGGTGTCAGTTCGACGGTCTGGACCGGCTGCTCCTTGGCCTTCAGCATGAGGTCGAAGAACTCCGGCAGCTTGCCCTGCGGAAGATCGGTGCTGATGAGCGCCGTGCCCGCAGCCGCCACCTCGTTGAAGCGGGTGAGGACGGTCTGCGGAGTGAACTGGGCCAGGATCGCCTCCTGCAGCTCACGCTGCCGCTTCATGCGGTCCCAGTCGCTGGTCGTGTAGCGCGAGCGGGCGTACCACTGGGCCGTGTCGCCGTCCATGTGCTGCTGCCCGGGCTCGATCCAGCCGATCGCCCATTCGTTCACGTCCGTGCCGGACCAGCCTTCCGGCGGGCCGCCCTTGGGCAGGCGCTCCGTGACGGTGATGTCGACGCCGCCGAGAGCATCCACGAGGTCGGCGAAGCCGTGCATGTCGACGAAGACGTAGTACGGGATCTCGATACCGAGCACGCCCTCCGCGGCATCCTTGGTCGCCTCGATGCCCGGCGCCGAACCCGTGGCCTCCGCATCCGGATAGAGCCCGGTCCCCTTGTCCTCCCGGCAGACCTCCGCGGCGTTGCGGACATGGTTCATCCACCCGTTCCAGCCGCAGGTGGACGACCCGTGGCCCTGGAAGCCGTCGGGATAGAGCTCTTGCATCGGGCTGCCGTCGCTGAACGGCGCGTGCGGGAGCTCACGCGGGATCCCGGTGATGGTCACTGCTCCGGTCTCGGCGTTGACCGAGACGACGGAGATGCTGTCGAAACGCATCGAGTCGCGGCCGTCCCCGCTGTCTGCGCCGAGCAGCAGGATGTTGTAGTAGCCGTCGCTGGGCGGGAGGCTCGGGCCGCTCTGCCCGAAGATCGCCCCGACGCTGCCGCGCACGGAGCCCACCGCGGTGGCCGCGTAGCCCAAGACGCCTCCGACGAGCCCCAGCAGGACGAGCGCGACGACCGGCACGAGGAACCGCGACGGCGCGGGCACCTTGACCAGTCGGACGAGGCGGAGCGTGTCGAAGGTGAGGACGATCCAGAGGACCACGACTCCCACGAGCAGCACCTGCACGAGCGTGAGAAGCGCCGCCGATACGAAGCCGCCGCCGATCGTGAGCCAGAGGAAGACGGGGCGGGCGAAC
Source organism: Microbacterium sp. LCT-H2 (assembly GCF_001866135.1). Lineage (GTDB taxonomy): Bacteria > Actinomycetota > Actinomycetes > Actinomycetales > Microbacteriaceae > Microbacterium. The sequence goes on along the minus strand of NZ_MODW01000002.1, from coordinate 200,410 downwards.
AGCACGAGCCCGACGGTGACGAGGGCCAGGAACCACGTCGTCAGGGTGACGCCGAGTCCGAATCTCCCCAGGCGTCGATTGCCCGCCAGGACCTGCGCGGACCCCGGCAGCAGGACGTTGAGACCGACGAGCCACCAGGCGCGTTTCGACATGAGCCCGGCGTCGGCCGTATCCGGGTGTCGCAGCGGCCGCGTCTCGATGAGCGGACGTCGCGTCGCGCGCGGGGGCGCAAGGGTCACAGCGAGCCCTTCAGCCGATCGTTCTTCTCCTCGACCTGGGCCTCGAGGTCGGCGGCATAAGCCTCGACACGGTCGGCCAGCTCGTCGTCCGCGGCACCGAGGATCCGGGCCGCGAGCAGACCCGCGTTGCGCGCACCGCCGATCGAGACCGTCGCGACCGGGATGCCCGCGGGCATCTGCACGATCGACAGCAGCGAGTCCATACCGTCCAGGTACGCGAGCGGCACGGGGACCCCGACGACGGGAAGTGCCGTCATCGACGCGAGCATGCCCGGAAGGTGGGCGGCACCGCCGGCGCCGGCGATGATGACACGCAGGCCGCGAGCTCGGGCTTCCCGCGCATAGGACATCAGCTTGTCCGGCGTGCGGTGGGCCGAGACGACCTCGACCTCGTGCGGGATCCCGAAGTCGGTGAGCGCCTGGGACGCGTCGCTCATGACGCGCCAATCGGAGTCGGATCCCATGACGACGCCGACCAGAGGGACGGCGGAGGAGTGCAGTGGCTCGGTCACCAGATCAGGCTACGGTCTCGCGCTGGGAGAACACCCGAGCGGCACACGTCTTTTCCCGTGCGCCGCCGCGGGAATCCTCAGACGAAGGCGGCCGCGGCCGCCCTGGCGACGTACACCGCGTCGTCGAGGTCGTCCCCTGCGACGTTGACGTGACCCACCTTCCGACCGGGACGCGGTGCCTTGCCGTACGTGTGGATCTTGGCGTCCGGGTGCGCGGCCATCGCCGCCTCGAAACGGTCCCCCAGCGTGCCCTCCACGGGACCTCCGAGGATGTTCACCATGACCGCCCAGGCCGCACGAGGCCGAGTGTCGCCCAGAGGCAGATCAGCCACGGCACGCAGGTGCTGCTCGAACTGTCCGGTGACGGCGCCGTCCTGGCTCCAGTGCCCGCTGTTGTGCGGACGCATCGCGAGCTCGTTCACGAGGATGCGCTCGTCGTCCGTCTCGAAGAGCTCGACCGCGAGCATCCCGGTCACGCCGAGGCCCTCCGCGATGCGACGACCGATGTCCTCGGCGACCTCGGCGAGACGCTCGGTCGCCGCGGGCGCCGGGGCGATCACCTCGGCGCAGACGCCATCGCGTTGCACGGTCTCGACGACCGGATACGAGATCATCTCGCCTCCGGGTCGGCGCGCGACCTGCTGGGCGAGCTCGCGGACGAAGGGGACGAGCTCCTCGGCGAGCAGGGCGTCAGAGCCCTCGAGCGCATCGAGCCAGTCCTGCGCCTCGACACCGGAGCGCACGACCCGCACGCCCTTGCCGTCGTATCCGCCCCGCGGCGTCTTGACCACCGCGGCACCATCGTGCTCGTCGAGGAAGCGCTGCAGCTCATCGGCGGAACGGACCGGGGCCCACTCCGGCTGCGGCACGCCGAGCTCTGCCAAGCGGGCGCGCATGACGAGCTTGTCCTGCGCGAACTGGAGGGCATCCGGTCCGGGATGCACCGCGATCCCCTCGGCGACGAGGGCACGCAGCACCTCCTGCGGCACATGCTCGTGATCGAAGGTGAGGACGTCGACGTCGGCGGCGAAGGCGCGCACGGTGTCGAGGTCCCGGTAGTCGCCGACCGCTGTGGCGGCCAGGCCCGCGGCCATGCCCTCCTCCTCGGCGAGCACCCGCAGTTCGAGACCGAGCTCGACCGCCGGAGCGATCATCATCCGTGCCAGCTGTCCTCCGCCGATCACGCCCACACGCAGCGCCATGTGCCGCCTCCATTCGTTATGCCCATTCTTCCGCACGCTCGCTGGTCCGGGGAACGGCGAAGCGAACGGGCCGGGAGGCGGTCGCGAGTTCGCGCTCAGGCGAATTCGTCGCCGCTCGCCTGGGCGTCGCGATGGGCGAGGATCTGTCCGACCTCGATCTGATCCGCGAGCGTCTCGTGCACGAGGGTGACGTTCGGGACGTTCACGAGACGGAGAGGTGCGTCCACGCCGTTCGAGAGCGTGATGGTGCCGCAGCCCCACATCCGCTGCAGCGGACCCCGGCGGACACCGATCGTGTAGCCGCGGGCGTGCGACATCTCGCGGCGGTTGCGCGCGCCCAAGCCCTGGGCCGCGATGACACGACGGGTCGTGATCGTCGTCGTCCGCGAGTACCAGACGATGAAGGGGATCACGACGGCGACGAGCACGACGACCCCGGCGGCGGCGAGCAGCATCCAGTCCTCGAAGCCGGCCGGAAGGTTGCCGTAGAAGTAGGCGGTGGCCCCGAAGGTGGCGACGAGCACGAGCGCCGACCAGAAGAGCCGGCGAGCGTGGCCGCGGAAGCGCGCGATGAGCAACTCCTCGGCGGGAGTGCCGGGCGGCGGCATCAGCGGGCGTCCGCCGAGCGTCACGGGCTGGGTCACACCCCCATTGTGCCCGCGATCGCCGACAACACCGTCCGCGAGACGGCGTGTCCCCGCGTCACGCAGGCCGGACGTGCACGACGTCACCCGCGGAGACCGCGTGCACGGTCCCCTCCGCCGCGACGAGGAGACGCCCCTCGTCGTCGATGCCGACGGCCACGCCCTCGAGCAGGGACCCGCCGGGGAGCGAGACGCGCACGGCTTGTCCGACCGTCGCGCACCGCGCGGTCACCGCCGCATGCAGACCGCTCGCGGTCGCGTCGTCCGCCGCGGCGAGCGCGCGGAGGTGGCCGTCGAGCGCCGACACGTAGGAACGGAGCAGCTCGTCCTCGTCGACGACGGTCCCCTGCACCGCGAAGGAGGTGGCCGTGGGAACCGGAAGCTGCGTCGCGGTCATGGCGGTGTTGACGCCCGCCCCGACGATCACGGCCGTCGGCGTGGCCTCGGCGAGGATGCCGCAGATCTTCCGGCCGTCGACGAGGACGTCGTTCGGCCACTTGAGGACGACGGCGGCATCAGGAAGCTGTGCGGCGACGGCCTCGGTCATGGCCGCCCCGGCGGCGAGCGGGATCCAGCCTCGCGCCGCCGGCTCGGCAGGCAGATCGCGGAGGAGGACGCTCACCGCGAGCGCCGAACCCGCCGGGGCCACCCACCGGCGATCCAGCCGCCCCCGTCCGGCCGTCTGGTGCCGGGTCAGGAGGACCGAGAGGTGCGGCCAGGCGTCGGCGTCGTCCGCGTTTCTCCGCAGGTCGGCGTTCGTCGATCCGGTCGCGTCGACGACCTCGAGACGCGGTACGAGCGCAGCGGAACGTGAGAAGTCGCCGCTCATGCGTCCTCGTCGTCCGCCTCGTCGTCGTCATCGTCCGCATCACCGCGGACGGCACCGATCTCCCGGTCGCGCCACCGCTCCCACTCCCCCATGAGCCGGTCGACGGCGGCGTGGAACTTCTGCGTCGCCACGCCGGGGGTCGTGTCGCCGAAGTAGTGGCGCACCCACATCTGCAGGCGCGCGACGGCCGCTTCGTCCTCCCGCACGCGCTCGACCTCGGCGACGATGTCGTCCGCCGCCTCCGCGGACAGCCATTCGCAGTCGGAGAGGTAGCCGGTGGTGTCGACGGCGGCCTCTTCGTCGACAGGGCGCGTGATCATGAGCGGCTTTCCCGCCGCGAGGCGGTCGTACACCATGGCCGAGATGTCCACGACGGCGACGTCGGCGGCGGCGAGCTGCCAGCCGAGCTCGGGGCCGTCGTCGTACACGTGCTGCGCGGTCGAGTCGGCCGCGTTCGCGGCGGCGATGGCCGCGACGATGCGCCGATGCGCCGCCCCGTAGGCCTCGTCGATGACACCGCTGCGCGGGTGCGGGCGGTAGATGACCCGGTGCTCGCCCGTCGCGAGCAGTCGCGCCACCAGGCGCTCGCCGTGCGAGGCGATGGAGCCGTAATGCGCGCTGGGACGATCGCCTTCCCACGTCGGGGCGTAGAGGACGACGAGACGGTCGTCCGGCGTGTACGGGAGCGAGCCGGAGTAGTGGTCCGCCTGGGGGCGTCCGATCTCGATCGTCCGGCTCTCCACGTCGTAGTCCCACAGCGTCCGCGACAGCCGATCCCTGGCCGCCTGACCGGCGACGAAGGCGTAGTCGTAGGCCTTGTACTGATTCGTGGTCATGTACATCTTGTCGGACTCGCCGTGATTGATGAACACATGCCAGCGACGGCCGTACCGGAACATCTGGAAGTTGCGGGTGTTCTGATTCACGTAGAGGACCAGCCGGATGTCCTGTGTGGCCAGGAACCGCTCGAGATCGCGCACCTTCGGCACGAACGCGACGGGCGGGCCGTCCTCCTCCAGCAGCTTCTCCGCGCCGGTCGCCTGGCGCGCGAGCACCACCACGGGCCACCGCTCGGCGAGCGCGGCGAGCGGGCGGTACCACTGCCGCATCTGATACATGTTGACCGCGCCGTCTGCGAAGTACACGGCGACCCGGAAGTGATCTGCCGGGTACGGCGCCTGATCCGCCAGCCGACGGCGGACACGCTGCACCGCGGAGCGCGAAGCGAGCGCCCGCCGCAGGAGACGGTAGGCCTTCTTCGCGTCAGACAGTGCACCCATCCCTCCAGGATAGTTCGTCCGCTCGCGGCCCCCGCTGAGCCGCGACCACCGCGCTCTGCCTGGGAGGGCGGGGCAGGAGCGGCGTGACATGATCGACGTGTGCCAGCCAACGGATCCCCCGCCCCCGTCACCGGGGTGTCCTTCGTGATGCCGGTGCTCAACGAACGCGCCTACCTGGAGCACGCGGTCGCGTCGGTGCTCGCTCAGGAGGTCGGGGTTCCGGCCGAGCTCGTCCTCGCGCTGGGACCGTCGTCGGACGGCACCACGGCCCTCGCCCGCCGACTGGCCGCTGCCGACGACCGGATACGCCTCGTGGACAACCCCGCCGCGCACATCCCCGTCGGACTCAACGCCGCGATCCGGGCCAGCCGCTACCCCACCGTCATCCGGGTCGACGCGCACTCCGAGCTCGCCCCCGGCTACGCGGCCCGTGCCCTGCAGACGCTGCAGCGCACGGGGGCGGCCAACGTCGGCGGCGTGATGCACGCCGAGGGCCGGACTCCCTTCCAGAAGGCCGTCGCCCGGTTGTACAACTCCCCGGTCGGCCTGGGCGGCGGCGCGTATCACGGCGGCCGCGTCGAGGGCGAGGCGGAATCCGCCTACCTCGGCGTGATGCGGCGGGAGGTGCTCGACGAGGTCGGTCTCTTCGACGAGTCGATCCGCCGCGGCGAGGACTGGGAGCTGAATCTGCGCATCCGTCAGGCCGGCCACCGGGTGTGGTTCGATCCCGAGCTGTCGGTGACCTACTGGCCGCGGGAGAGCTGGCTGCGACTGGCCAGACAGTTCCGCGCGACCGGGGCCTGGCGAGGAGAGCTGGTGCGCCGCTTCGGGCGCCGCAACGGTCTGCGCTACTTCGCCCCACCCGTGCTCCTGCTGTTCGTCGTGCTCGCCGTCGTCCTCGGGATCCTGCAGCTCACCGGGGTCGTGTCCGGCATCGTCTCCCTCATCGCCTCGGGTCTGGTCTACGTCCCGCTCGCGCTCTACGTCCTGCTCGTGGTCGGCGTGGCTCTCGCGCCGGGCGGGGGCGGCGTGCGGCAACGCCTGTGGACGCTCCTCGTGCTGCCCACGATGCACCTCTCGTGGGGCCTCGGCTTCCTCGGCGGGGTGCTGCGCGGAGCCGGCGACACGGTGGACGCATCGCGGCTCGGCACGCGGAACACTCCCCTGCCCTGAACGCCGACGGCTACGGGGTGACGAATCCGAGGTCGAGGATCCGGTCGACCACCCGCTGCGCGGCCCGGCCGTCGTCGAGCGCGTTGAACTGCCGCTGCCACGCGGCATAGCGCTCCGCGTACCGTTCCCGGTGGCCCTGGTCGTCCAGCGCGGCCACGAGCTCGTCCTGCGTACGGACCAGCGGGCCCGGCGCGCGTTCCGCGAGATCGAAGTAGAAGCCGCGGAGCTGACCGCGATAGTGGTCGAGGTCGGGCACGAGGAAGTACATCGGCTTGCCCGTCACCGAGAAGTCGAACATGACGGAGGAGTAGTCCGTCACGAGGGCGTCGGCGGCGAGCAGGAGCTGCGACGTCTCGGGATAGCCGGTCACGTCGATCACCCGCGCGCCGGCACGGTCCCTGCCCTCCCCCAGCGTGCGCGAGTGACCGCGCACGAGCACGACGGCGTTCGTCTGCCGCGCGAGGAGTTCCGGATCGACGAAGTCGACCATCTCCGCACGGTCGTCACGCCACGTCGGGGCGTAGAGCAGCACGCGTTCGTCGGCTCCGATGCCGAGCGCCGCGCGCACGGCGACCGGATCCCCGGTGCGCAGAGCATCGTTGCGAGGATAGCCGTCGACCCAGATCGGCCGCCCGAAGAACGCGTAGGCCTTGCGGAGGATGCGCGCGGAGTAGGTGTTCTGCGCCAGCAGCACGTCCCACCGCCGGGACTCCTTGACCACCGCCGCCATCCGCCGGGGGTCGAACCCCGGGCGGTGCAGCGCCAGACGTTTGAGGGGCGTGCCGTGCCAGGTCTGCAGCACCTTCTGCCCCGGCTTGCGCGCGAAGCGACGGCGCAGCCAGTCGTTCACGATGAGCAGTCGTGCAGCACCGCGGGCGCGCCACCACTCCGGGCTGCCCTCGATGACCGCTATCGCGCCGTCCGGCACCTCCACCGACAGATCGGCGACGCTCCAGTACCGGCGCACCTGCGGAGCACGCCGCGCCAGCTCCCGATCGATGGCGCGGGGGTTGCACCCGACGCTCCGGCCGTAGAAGCTCTCGAAGAACACGGCGTTCTCCGTCCCGCCGGTCTGCGCCACATAGCGCTCCTCGAGTGTCGAGCGCCCTTCTGCCGTGTCGTACACGGGATCGACGGGTGCCGCGATGCGGACGAGCGCGCCTTCGACGGCGATCCGCACGCCCGGGAGCACGACCGGCGCGAGACGCAGCTCCGCCAGATCGGCACCGCCGATACGCAGCTCGTACTCACCTGATGGCAGGGGCAGCTCCGGGCCACCCCACCGGGATGCGCGGAGCACGAACGTCGCCTTCCAGGTCTTCCCCCCGCCGGTGACGCGGGCCTCCACCCGCGCCCGCGGTCCGGAGAGTTCGGCACTCTCCGGACGCTGCCCGGTCCCTGCGATGACCAGCGCCTGTGCCGTGTCATCGATGCGGGCCGTCGTCATGCTGCTCCCTTCGGCGCAGGGATCCCCCGCGCACGGATCGTCCGGTATACCCGACGAGTGTTCTGACCGTCACGGAACGCGTGCATCTCCGCGCTGAGCGTAGCGGAACGTCGGGCAGCCTCGTCGAACGCGGCGGGGTCGCCGAGCAGCGTCGCCAGCCGGACGAGCGCCGCCTCCCATCCCGTCGCGAGGCCTGAAGCGGCGACGTCCTCGAAGCGCCCGTAGAAGCCGCGGGTGCGGGCGTACTCCCTCACATCGGGTGCGAGGAAGACCACCGGCATGTCCAGGAGCCCTACGTCGTAGGCGAGCGAGGAGTAGTCGGTGATGAGGACGTCGACCGCGGCCAGCACCGGGGTGACGTCGCTGACGACCGCGCTGGGCAGCGCGCGCACTCGCTCGGTCGTCAGCGGTGGCGTGTAGCTGCCGTCACCGAGCGGATGCGAACGAACGAGGAGGACGGCGTCGTGCTCCTCCAGCACCCGGATGATCTGCATCCATTCCTCGGCCGTCGGCACCGAGGGGTCCGGGGCGCCGTCCCGCCACGTCGGCGCGTAGAGGACCACTCGTCGGGCGTCGCCGATCGCGCCCAGGGCCTCCGCGAGCAGAGCCCGTGCATGCGCGCGGCGTTCCTGGGGCGTGCCGAGGGAGAGCACATCGACGCGCGGCTCCCCCGTGACCACGACCCGGCCGTCGCTCAGCCCGAACGCGGACTCGAGGCGCGCCCTGGCCCGGTGCGAGGCGGCGGGCAGGACGCGGATCCGTTGCGCGGCGCCGCGGTACAGCAGCCCGACGAGGCGCCGGAGGATCGGGGCGCCGGGGACGGCGGGCACCTGCGTGGTGGCCGGCGAGTCGAGGCCGATGCGCTTGAGCGGGATACCGTGCCAGAGCTGCACGACGAAGGCGCCACCGTTGCCGTAGCGGTTCACATCGCCGAGGCCGTGCGTCACGATCAGCACGCCGGCGCGCGCGGTCGCCCACCATCCGCGGAACCCGCCCCGCGGGACGGTCCGCAGGCCGAGGGCCTCGGCGTCGGCCGCTTCGCGCGCCGATCCGGTCAGCCAGAGGGTCTCATGCCCCTCCCCTGCCGCATACCGCTGCAGGGCGAGAGCGCCGTCGCCGACGCCGGCACCGCAGCCGAAGACCCATCGCCGACCGCGCGGCACGACGAGGGTGCCGAGACGACCGAGGGCGTACAGCGGGATCCGGAGCAGCTTGGCCGCGTTGCCGGTGCCGAAAGAGAAGGACGCCACCCGGCGAGCCTATCGCGCGGGTGGCGTCCTTCTCTGACCGTCGGGATCAGCCGGCGAGCGTGCCGAGCGTCACCTCGATCTCACTCTGCTTGCCGTTGCGGACGTAGGTCACGTCAGCCTTGCTGTCGGCCGCCGCCGCACGCACCTGCGCGGTCAGGTCGGTCGCGCTCGTGATGGGCACCCCGTTGAAGCTCGTCACGACGTCGCCGACCTGGAGACCGGCGGCCGCGGCCGCGCCCCCGTCGGTGACCTCGGCGATGTACGCACCGGCCTCGGTCGCGCCCTCGACGCCGGAGGCATCGCGGACGGATGCGCCCAGCAGGCCGTGGGTGGCCGCGCCGTCGGCGATGATCTCGTCCGCGACGCGCTTGGCGATGTTGGACGGGATGGCGAAGCCGATGCCGATCGAGCCCGACTCCTCGGAGTTGCCCGAGCTCGCGATGGCGACGTTGATGCCGATCAGCTCGCCCTTGCTGTTGACGAGGGCGCCGCCCGAGTTGCCATGGTTGATCGCGGCGTCCGTCTGGATCACGGCGATCGAGATCGACTCGGTGGCCTGCTGCCCGCTGTTGCCGGGCAGATCGAACTGGAACGGCCCTTCGCTCTGCCCGTCCTCCGGCGCCTGCTGCTGCGGGGCGTCCTCGGAGGAGGAGTCGGGAAGCGCGGAGGAGGCGATCTGGATGCTGCGGTTCAGCGCGCTCACGATGCCGGTGGTGACCGAGTTCGCCAGGCCCAGCGGGGCGCCGAGGGCTACGGCGGTGTCGCCGACGTTCAGCTTCGACGAGTCTGCGAATGCGATCGGAGTCAGGCCCTCGGCGTCGGTGAGCTTGATCACCGCGAGGTCGTAGATCGGGTCGGTGCCGACCACGGTGGCATCGTAGATGCGCCCATCGGAGGTCGTGACCCGGATCGTCGGGTCTGCCGCCGCCCCGCCGAGCGTGACGACGTGCGTGTTGGTGAGGACGTAGCCGTCCTTGCTGATGATGACGCCCGAGCCGCTGCCGGCCTCCTGGGAGCCGGCGACCTCGATCGTCACGACAGAGGGAAGAGCCTCGGTCGCGACCGCGGTGGTCTCGTTGACCGAGCCGGGATTGTTCACCGTGACGGTCTGCGGTCCCTGCGCCGACCCGGAGGACGGCGAGTCCTGCAGCCCGGTGAGCAGCGCGCCGCCGCCGAAGCCGGCGACGCCACCGACGAGGGCGGCCGCGACGATGAACGCCGCGACGCGGGTGCCACCGCGCGATTTCTCCTTCGTGGCGGCGGGAGACGGCTCCGCCGGCGGCACGGTGCCGTCGAGCGGGCGGGTGTCCTGCGCCGGGACGCCGAATGCAGCGCCGGGGACGCCGGCGGCGGCCGGACCGGGCGCGGCCAGCCCGTGCGGCACGGGGGCCACCGTCGGCGTACCGGCGGCGTGCGATGCGAACGTCGGCGGCATGTGGTGGCCCTGCGGGGCGACCGGGGCGGAGGCAGCCGGTGCGCCCGTCGCAGGGGTGCCGTCGGCGGCCGGAGACGGCGCGCTCGGCGCGGCCTCGGGGGTCTGGGGGATCTGGGGGGTGTGTCCGGCGGACACAGCGTCGTCCGACGCCGGTGCCGGGCGGTCCTGCGGGTTGTCCTGGTTCATGGTGTGCTCCTTCAACGCTCCTCCAGGATGCCCCGCATCCCTGTGCGTTCCTTATGCCGAGCTTGAGTTTCCGCTATGGCCTTAGCCTGTTCTTCATGAGTGTCATCCCCGGCGCATGGCGTCGCACGGCGGCCGGTGCCGGTCTGCTCGACGCGGACGGTTCCGTCGCGCCCACCATCTTCGCAGAGATGTCCGCCGCGGCGGCCCGAACCGGCTCGATCAATCTGGGCCAGGGCTTCCCCGACGAGGACGGCCCGGCGGCGGTGCTCACCGCCGCACGCGACGCGATCGCCGACGGCCTCAACCAGTACCCGCCCGGGCGCGGGTACCCCGATCTGCTTCTGGCCATCGCGGAGCATCAGCAGCGCTTCTACGGCCTCGCAATCGACCCGGACTCCGAGGTCATCGTGACGGCCGGCGCCACCGAGGCCCTCACCGCGACCCTGCTCGCCCTCATCGACGGGCCGGAGGACGAGGTCGTCGTCTTCGAGCCTTACTACGACTCGTACGCCGCGGCGGTGGCGCTCGCGGGCGCTCGCCTCCGGACGGTGCCCCTGCTGGCGCCCGATTTCCAGCCCGACCTGGATCAGCTGGCGGAGGCCGTCACGGACCGGACCAGGATCATCCTCGTCAACGACCCGCACAACCCCACCGGAGCCGTCTTCGACGAGGAGGTGCGCCGCGAGGTGGTGCGCCTGGCCGCGCGGCACGACGCGATGATCGTCACGGACGAGGTCTACGAGCATCTCACCTTCCACACCCCGCACGTCCCGATCGCCACCCTGCCCGGTGCCGCGGAGCGGACCCTCACCATTTCGTCCGCGGGGAAGACCTTCTCGACCACGGGGTGGAAGATCGGCTGGGTGCACGGCCCCGCCGCGCTCATCACGGCCGTCCTGACCGTCAAGCAGTACCTCACGTACGTCAACGGCGCCCCGTTCCAGCCGGCTGTGGCGGTGGGCCTCCGCCTCGACGACGCGTTCTTCTCGGATGCCGCCGCCGCGCTCGCCCGCAAGCACGCCATCCTCGGCGACGGTCTGCGCGCAGCCGGCTTCACGGTCCACGCACCGCAGGGCGGCTACTTCACGGTGGCCGATGCGACGGCCCTCGGCGGCACGGACGCGGCGGCCTTCTGCCGCGCGCTTCCGGAACGGGCGGGTGTCGTGGCGATCCCGCTCACCGCCTTCGTGTCCCCCGCGCGGCGCCCGACGTACGCGGGGCTCGTGCGTTTCGCGGCATGCAAGCGCGTGGAGGTGCTGGAGGAGGCAGCTACGCGCCTCGCGAGCCTGCACCCCTGAGGGGCGCGGTCAGCGTGGGACCACGGCGTACCGCCGTGCCCGCAGCGAAGGGTTCGTCGCACGGACGCGGGCGATCACCGCGCCATCGACCACACCGAGGGCCACTCCCGGCTCGGAGCCGATACCGGCGCGGACGACGCCCTGCGGGTCGACGATGCGTGAGTGCCCCACGCCGATCGGCGCCGGGTGGTCCGCGGCGATCACGAACACCGTGTTCTCGATGGCCCGCGCCGCGAGCAGGGTGGTCCAGTGCTGCTCCTTGAGCGGTCCGCGCACCCACTCCGCCGGCACCACGAGCGCCTCGGCGCCGGCGACCGCGAGAAACCGCGACAGCTCGGGGAACCGCAGGTCGTAGCAGGTCATCAGTCCGAAGCGCACTCCGCCGACCTCGAACACCGCGGGCTCGCCGATGTCTCCCGGCTCCACCCAGTCCGACTCGGTCTGCCCGAACGCGTCGTAGAGGTGCTGCTTGCGGTAGACCGCGAGGATGCCGTCGCCGCGCACGGCGACGACGGTGTTGCGCACGCGCCCCTCGTCCGAGGCCTTCTCCGTGACGCCCGCGACGATGACGACGGCGAGCTCCGCGGCCAGACCGATGAGCCCGGTCACGAACTCGCCGTCCAGGTGCTCCGCGTTCGCCGCCAGGCGCTCGTCCATCGGGTCGACGAAGAAGCTCGAGTACTCCGGGAACACGATCAGCTTCGCCCCGAGCCGCGCGGCCTCTGCGGCGAGCTCGGCGATCTGCTCCCTGTTGTGCTCGCGCGAATCGGTGGGGGCGAACTGGCACACGGCGACGGGCACGGCGGTGTTCTCAGACATGACGCCATCCTCTCGCACCTGCCGGTGCCGCGCTCGATTCGACGCCTCCCCGGATCCGTGATAAGTTATCTCTTGTGCCGCGGGGTGGAGCAGTTCGGTAGCTCGCCGGGCTCATAACCCGGAGGTCGCAGGTTCAAATCCTGTCCCCGCAACAAATGAAGGCCCTCTGGCCGGGAGAGATCCCAGGCCGGAGGGCCTTTCGCATGTCCGGCGTCACCGCAGGCCGGCGCTCTCGCCGCGCGGTTCCCGCATTGTCCTCCCCCGCCCCGGATCTGGGAAGGCCCTCCGTCGCGCACCGCCGCGGAGTCACGATGGCCCGGCTCACAGACTGAGCCGAAACGACATGGCCTGACCAGCGCTCCTCACTGCGCCACTCCATCGACGTTTCACATCGCTGAAAGGAAGAGGACATGAGAGCAGTAGTGTACGAAGGCCCGCATACGGTCAGCGTCACCGACGTACCGGATGCCCGTATCGAACGCCCCACCGACGTGCTCGTGCGCATCACCACGACGAACATCTGCGGCTCGGACCTGCACATGTACGAAGGCCGGACGAGTTTCGAGACCGGCCGATGGTTCGGCCATGAGAACCTCGGCGAGGTGATCGAGGTCGGCAAGGCCGTCGACAAGGTGAAGGTCGGCGACTACGTCGCGTTGCCCTTCAACGTCGCCTGCGGGCATTGCAAGAACTGCGAGCGGGGGTTCACCAACTACTGTCTCACCGCGCAGCCCGTCCCGGAGTGGGCGGGAGCCGCCTACGGCTTCGCCGACATGGGGCCGTGGGCCGGTGGTCAGGCAGAGCTCCTCCGGGTGCCGTGGGGCGACTTCAACTGTCTCCGCCTGGGAGAGGACGCCGAGGAGAAGCAGAACGACTACGTGATGCTCGCGGACATCTTCCCCACCGGCTATCACGCCACGGAGCTCGCCCACGTGAAGCCCGGGGACCAGACCGTCATCTACGGCGCGGGCCCCGTCGGCTACATGGCCGCCTACTCCGCGATCCTCAAGGGGGCCGGAAGGGTCATGGTCGTGGATCGGCATCCCGACCGCCTGCGCAAGATCGAGGAGCTGGGGGCGATCGCGATCGACGACTCGGCGGTGGACCCCGTCGAGGCGGTCAACGAGATGACGATGGGGCTGGGCGCCGACAACGGCTGCGAATGCGTCGGCTATCAGGCCCACGACCCGAGCGGCACCGAGGACCCGACCCTCACGCTGAACCGGCTCGTGAAGTCGGTGCGGTTCACGGGCGAGATCGGCGTCGTCGGCGTGTTCATCCCGCAGGATCCCGGCGCCACGGATGAGCTGGCCAAGCAGGGCAAGCTCGCCTTCGACTTCGGGGAGTTCTGGTTCCGCGGCCAGAAGCTCGGGAGCGGTCAGTGTCCGGTGAAGAAGTACAACCGACGACTGCGCGACCTCATCGCCGGCGGCAAGGCGACACCCTCCCGTGTGGTCAGCCACGATCTGCCGCTCGAAGAGGCACCGCAGGCGTACGAGCACTTCGACAATCGGGACGACGGCAGGACGAAGGTCGTGCTGCACCCGGATCGCACTTCGACGGCGGCGTGACCCGACGGGCGCGAGGGCGACGAAGATGGGGACGGACGGCCGACGGGACCGGCGCTCGCCGGCGCCTGCCGCGGGACGAGCGGATCCCGGCCGCGCGGTCGCGTTCAGTGATGCGATCATCGCCATCGTCATCACGCTGCTCGTGCTCGATCTCCGACCACCCCGGGCCGAGGAGGGCGAGCTGCTGCCCGCCCTCCTCGACGAGTGGCCGACCTATCTGGCGTATGCCGTCTCGTAGGTCTATATCGCGGTGATCTGGCTGAACCACAAGGCCGCCTTCACGCGGATCCGGGTGATGGACCGCGGCCTGCAATGGGCCAACCTCGGCATCCTCGCCACCCTCGCACTCGTCCCCTGGCCCACCGCGGTGATCGCGGTGACGGCGAGGACCGGGAATCTCGCAGACGAGCGGGTCGCCGTGGCGCTCTACGCTCTCGTCGGGGCTCTGCTGTGCTCCGCGTGGCTGCTCTTCTTCTCGTACCTGGCTCGTCACCCCGACCTCACGCACGAAGACGTCGACGACTCCTACTTCGCCCACGAACGCCCGCGCGCACTCATCGGAGTCGCCCTGTACCTCGCCGCCGGGGTCCTCGGCGTCGCGGTGCACCCGCTCGTCGCGTCGATCGTCTTCCTGCTCCTCCCGGCTTTCTACGGCTTCACGAGCCACGGTCACGACGAGGGGCCCCGGCTGTTCTCCTCGTCCCGCCGTTAGAGCGTGCGCCCCATCCCGGTGCTCGGAGGCCGGTCGAGCCACAACGAGAGGCGACCTCTGCGAGTATCGAGGGGTGAGCCGACCGGTCGACATCGATGCGCGCGTCGTCGCGGAGCTCGTCGAGGAGCAGTTCCCCCGCTGGGCGCACCTGCCCGTCCGCGCCGTGGCGCGTCAGGGGTGGGACAACAGGACGTTCCGGCTGGGCGACGAGTTGTCGGTGCGGCTTCCCGTCGCCGAGCCCTATGCCGCGGCCGTGCACAAGGAGAGCAGAGCGCTCGCGTTCCTCGAGGGAAGGCTGCCTGTCGCGGTTCCCTCCGTCGTGGCGCTGGGGGCTCCCGGCCGGGGCTACCCGTTGCCGTGGTCGATCCGCCGGTGGCTCGACGGCGATACCGTGGACCGCGCCACGGAACTCGATCGCGTTCGCCTCGCCGTGGATCTCGGAGGTCTCCTCCGCGTCCTGAGGTCTCTCCCCGTGCACGAAGGGCGGGCCACCGGCCGGCATTCGTTCTTCCGCGGTTCGCATCCGAGCGTCTACAGCGACGAGGTCCAGGCCGCGCTCCAGCGGCTGGACGGCACCCTGGATGCGGAACTGTGCCGGAGCGTCTGGCTCGCCGCGACGGGCAGCGCGTGGGAGTCCGCGCCGGTCTGGTTCCACGGCGATGTCGCCGTGGGCAACCTGCTCGTCAGCGACGGCCGCCTGTCGGCGATGATCGACTTCGGCACCTGCGGCGTCGGCGATCCCGCCTGCGACCTCGTCATGGCATGGACGTACTTCGACGGCGACGCGCGCGACGCGTTCCGCGACGCCGTCGACCTGGATGCCGCGACCTGGCGACGGGCTCGCGGCTGGGCGCTCTGGAAGGCCCTGGTGACACTCGCAGGCGGGTCAGGACCGGGTGGCGACGACAGCCGTCGCGTTCTCCACGAGGTGCTGACCAGCCCGCTCTAGACCCGCGGATGCCGTCGAGCCGGTCAGCGGACGACGGCAGTGGGCGCCGCGAGGGCCGCGAGGACCTCATGACTGATGGAGCCGAGCAGGAAGCGGGCGACCGGCCCTCGTCCGTGCGATCCGACCACGGCGAGGCTCGCGGTGGCGGCCGCACGGTTGATGACCTCGGACGGGTAGCCGCGTTCCACCCGGGGCTGGAGCTCGAGATCCGGATACGTCTGGCGCAGTCCGGCGAGGGCGACGGCGAGGGTCTCCTCCGACAGCTCCTGCATGGAGGAGAGGTACTGCTCGGGGTATGCCCGCGCCCCGCGCGGAAGCGGGACGGGGGTCCACACCGTCACCGGGATGAGGGGCTCGCCGAGGCGGTCGGCCTCGGCGGCGGCGAAGGCGACCGCGGCCTCCGAGATCGGCGACCCGTCCACACCGACGACCACACCGCGACGGTCGGCGGTCTCGATGTCGGGGATCACCACGACAGGGCAGGACGAGTCGGCGACGATGCGCAGTCCGTGCGCCCCGCGTCGAGGGCTGTCCGCGTCATCCGGACGGAAGTCGCTGCCGATCACGAGGAGGTTCGCGCCCGCGGTGGTCGAGACGAGCTGTCGGACCGGGTCGCCGCGGAGCACGACGAGGTCGACGTCCAGGCCCCGATCCTTCAGCGTCTCCGCGTGCTCCTCCAGCAGACTCCGCGCAGCCGCGATCGCGGCGTCCACCACGGGGCCCTCTCCGACGGCGCCGACCGCTCCCCCGACGACGCTCGCGAGGAGCAGCGTGGCCTTCCGCGACCGTGCGCGGTGCGCCGCCCACTCCAGTGCTCGTCGTCCCGCCGACGTGTCCACCACTCCCACAACGATGCGCTCAGTCACGACACCCTCCCTGTTTCCCTCCACCCTCCCATGCCACCCCCTCCCCGCGCGACGGTCCGTCCCGGACAAAACCCTCCGCCTACTCAGGCAGTCGCGCCAGCTCAGGCTTTCTGCCCAGAGGTCGCCTGACCTCGCGCGCCCGCCTGCTGCCGCGAGAACGCCTGTCCTGGTGTGCCGCGCACGAAACCAGGCACCCGCGCGGCATCAGGCCCGCGGGCAGGGGGTCGCCTGAAGCGGCGCGAGTGCCTGAATGCGCGGGGCGACTACTCGCCGACGTACCGCCAACCCCGGGAGTTCTCGGTGACCTCCCGGAATCCTGTCCATCGGGTCCGTTCCTGCGCGTCCTCGCCATCGACGACGACGAGGACGGCGTGCACGCCCCCGACCAGCAGCCACCGGCCGGCTTCTGCCAGGAGCACGCGCCGCACGATCGGGTCCTCGGCGTCTTCATCGGACACCTCCGCCAGCACGGGGCCGACGGGGTGGCGCTCGGGGCGACCGACCGTGAGGTCCAGTTCGAGGTACCCGGTGTCGGCACCGTCGGTGCGTGCGATGAAACGGACCCCGCCGGAACCGAGCTCGCGGCGCACCGTGATCCCCTCGCTTCCGGCTCCCGCTCCCACGAGCTCGGTCGGCGTCGCCATCAGCACGACCTCGGTCGTTCCCGCGTGCACGAACCCCGCCCTCGCGAAGGCTTCGCGCACGTGGGGCCAGGAGTCGGGAACCCCGGTGACTCCCGGGAACGGGAGCTGTCCCTCTGCGTACACCGCCGCCACACGCCACGTCCGGAGCTGGACCACGCACGCGCGCAGGAGCACATCGAAGGCCGAAGGGTCATCGGAGTCCGGAAAGGCCAGCGCGAACTGGATCAGCCCCGCGTCGCGATAGTCGTCGCTCACGCGGGCGTCGCCGGAGAACCGTTGCAGATGCGCCGCCGCGACGAGACGTTCGCGTTGCTCGACGACGATGGTCGCGCGCTCAGTGACCCAGGGGTCGAGGACGTACTCGTCCGGCTGACGCTCGAGGGCGCTGAGAACGGTGTTGACCGAGACGCGGGCTCCCGGGATCACGGTCGAGAGGTGTGCGTTGACCAGGTCTGTGAGCTGGTCTCTGTCGTCGCGACGGAAGAATCGAGCGCGGGGTGGGTGTTGCATTGCGGGCCTCCAGCTGAGTCAGGAAATGAAGGCCGCCACCGGGTGCGGTACATGCCCACGCTAACACGCTCGCCACCATGCACCCGCGCCGCATCAGGCCACCGGGCAGAGTCACGCCTGATCTCGCGCGAGTGCCTGATGCGGCGGACCGGCTTCCGGCGCACAGGTACCGGGGAACGCGAAAGGGCACCCTATGAGGGCGCCCTTTCGTGTGCGCGGGGAGGATCACTCTCCTGCGGCGGCCTCGAGTTCCAGGAGCTTCTCGACGGCCGCGGTGAGCCGCTTGTCCGCCTCGCCGAACTTCTCCAGGTCGCCCTCGGCGAGAGCCGCCTGGCGGTCGAGCAGTGCCTGCTGCGCCTTCGCCAGGGCATCGGCCTGCTCGTCCGTCGGGGTCGGCGTGGTCGGCGTCTCCCCGGTGTCGGGATCGGTCGTGCCCGGATCGGTGGGTTCGACCTCGTCGTCCCCACCGGTCGCGCCGGAGTCGCCGCCGAACAGCGTGTCCAACGCCTCGGTGAGGGTGTTCTCGAAGGCCACCCGGTCACCGAAGGCGACGAGCACCTTCTGCAGACGCGGCAGCTGCGTCCCCTCGGACGACTGCACGTAGACCGGCTGGACATAGAGCAGACCGCCACCGACGGGCAGGGTCAGCAGATTGCCGTAGATGACCTCGGACTCCCCCTGCTGGAGCAGGTTGAGCTGCGGGACCACGGCCGTGTCCGAGTTGTAGGTGTTCTGCACCTGACCGGGGCCGGGCACCGTGGTGTCGGTGTCGATCTCGAGCATGCGCAACTGCCCGTATCCCTCGGCCTTCACGCCCTTCTCGGCGCCGGCATCCGAGTCGACGGCGAGATAGCCCATCAGCACGTCACGGCTGCCCCCCGCACCCTGGGAGGCGGGGATGAAGGTGGAGAACATCGAGAACCGCGGTTCGTCCTGGCCTGGCATCTGCATGGTCAGGTAGTACGGCGGCTGCAGCATCGCGTCGCTGCGCGGGTCGTTCGGCGTCTGCCAGCGGTTGTCCTGCTGGGCGAACGAGCCGGCCTTGTCGACGTGGTAGATGCCGAGGATGTCGCGCTGCACCTTGAACAGGTCGGTCGGGTACCGGACGTGGCTCATGAGCTCGCCGGACATCTCGCTGATCGGCTTGAGGGTCGAGGGGTAGACCTTCTGCCAGGTCTTGAGGATCGGGTCCTCCTCATCCCAGGCGTACAGCGTGACCGATCCGTCGTAGGCGTCGACGGTGGCCTTGACCGAGTTGCGGATGTAGTTGATGTCGTCGATCGCGAGCGACGGCGTCGGCACGTTCGAGTCGGCGATCGCATCGGACAGGCTCACGCTCGTCGAGTACGGGTAGGTCGAGCTCGTCGTGTAGCCGTCGACGATCCAGACGATGCGGCCGTCTACGACGCTCGGGTACGGGTCGCTGTCGAGCTCGAGGTACGGCGCGACCTTCTGCACGCGCGTCTTCGGGTCGCGGTCGTACAGGATCTGCGAGTCCTCGTTGACGAGGTTCGAGAACAGGATCTGCTCCGACTGGAACTTGAGCGCGTAGAGCAGCTTGGTGAAGCTGTCGCCGATCTTCGGTCCACCGTTCCCGGAGAACGTCGTCTTCGTCTCGCTCGAGCCGTCCTTGCCGCGCGGGTAGTCAATCTCGACCGGGTCGGCCCCCTCCGGGGCGCCGACGATCGAGTACTCCGGGGAGTTCTCGCCGAAGTAGACCCGCGGCTCGAAGTCGCCCTGCTCGGACAGGAAGCCCGAGGTGGGGATGCCGCGCTCCAGGAAGACGGGCTCGCCGTCGGTCGTGCGCTGGTTGCCTGCCGCGGCGACGAGGCCGTAGCCGTGCGTGTAGACCGCGACGCGGTTGTTCCAGTTGTCACCGTCGCCCAGACCCGACATGTCGAGGTCGCGGACGGAGACGACCGTGTCCTGCTTCACGCCGTCGATCTCGTAGCGGTCGACGTCCATGGTCGTCTGGAACTGGTAGTAACCGCGGTACTGCTCGAGCTGGCGGACCGTCGGCGGGATGACCTTCGGGTCCATGATGCGGATCGACGCGGTGGTCTCGGCATCGGCGCGGAGCTGGCCCGCCTCGGCATCCGTCTCGGCCTCGAAGGCCGTGGTCTCCAGGTCGGCGACGCCGTAGGCCTCCTTCGTGCCGTCGATGTTCCGCTGGTAGTACTCGGCCTGGTAGGCGTTCTGGTTCGGCTTGACCTGGAAGGTGGTGACCACCCACGGGTAGCCGATGCCGATGACGAGCGAGGCCACGATCAGCAGCGCGGTCGCCGCGAGCGGGAAGCGCCAGCGGCCGATGACGGCCGTGATGAAGAAGAGGATGGCGACGACGGCGGCGATGATCGCGAGGATGCCGAGGCCGGGGATGGTCGCGTTGGCGCCCGTGTAGGCGGCACCGGTGATCCGGTCGTCCGGCTCCACGAGGGTCTTGTAGCGGTCCAGCCACAGGCTCGCCGCCTGCACGAGCAGGTAGAGACCGGCGATGACCGCGAGCTGAATGCGGGCCGGCTTCGAGATGCGCAGCTCGCCCTGGCCGACGCGCACCGAGCCGTACAGGTACGACACCAGTGCGGTGACGAGAAGGCTCAGCAGCAGGACCGCCGAGACGAACGCCAGAAGGATCGAGTAGAACGGCATCGCGAACATGTAGAACCCGGTGTCGACCTTGAACTGCGGGTCGACCTCACCGGTGGCGACGCCGTTGGCCCAGAGCCACACGGTCTTCCAGTTGCCGGCCGCCGCGAACCCCGCGAAGAGGCCGAAGAAGATGGGCATGCCCCACATCGCGAGGCGGCGCAGCGGCTCGATGACCTCCTGGTAGCGGTCGAGCTGCGAGCTCAGCCGGACGTAGACCGGGCGGAGCCGATACGCGAGCTGGATGACGACGAACAGCGGCACCGCCATGCCGAGGAAGCCGACGACGAACATCACCGCCGTCGCGATCCACTGCGTGGTGAGCACGCCGGTGAAGCCGACCTGGTCGAACCAGAGGAATTCGGTGTAGAGCGACGCGAAGACGAAGAACGCCGCGATGAGCGCGGCGATGATCACCAGGGAGATTCCGAGGATGCGTCGGGAGGTTCGAGGCGTGGCCGGGGGCTGGGCTGGGGTCGAGGTCACCCCTCCATCCTAGGCACCGCTCGCTGTGGGCAGGCTGTCACACCGGTCACGGCGGGGTCACGACCCGCGCCGACTCAGGTGGTCGGGACGTCGCAGGTCGGCAGCGCGTCGACGTCGCCGTCCTCCGCGATGACCTCCAGCGCCGCGAGCGAGTCGTCGAGGGTCGCAGTGCGGATGACCTGCAGGCCGTCCGGGACGTGCCCCACGACCTCATCGCAGTTGGCCTCCGGCGCGAGGAAGTAGTCCGCACCGGCGTCGCGAGCGCCGTAGAGCTTCTGGCGGATGCCGCCGATCGGGCCGACGGTCCCCTCGGCATCGATCGTGCCCGTACCCGCGACCTCCTTGCCGCCGTTCAGCTCGCCCGGTGTGAGGGTGTCGATGATCCCGAGGGCGAACATCATCCCCGCGCTCGGGCCGCCGACGTTGTCGAGCTGGATCGTGACGTCGACCTCGAAGTCGTAGTCCGTGCGCAGGGTGATGCCGATCAGCCACGTCGTCGTGCCGTCCTGCGTCTGCTCCTCCGGCGTGATCTCGACGGTCTGCTCGTCGCCGTCGCGGCGCACCGTGAGCGCGACCGGATCGCCGCCCGCTTCCTGGATGGCTTCGCGGAGTGCGGTCGCCGAGGTGACGGGCGTGCCGTCGATCGCGGTGATCACGTCATCCGCCTGCAGCAGGCCGTCGGCCGGCGATCCTTCGACAGCGTCCACCACCACGACCTCGGCTCCGGTGTCGTAGCCGAGCTCGTTCAGCGCGGCGGCCGTCGCCTCGTGCTGCGAGTCGACCATGAGCATCGCGTTCCGCTCGTCCCGCTGCTCGGTGGTCACACCCTCGGGGAACACCGCGTCCAGCGGCACGACGGCCCGAGACGCGTCCATCCACGCGAGAGCGAGCTCGAACCAGCTCGGCGTCCGTTCCCGGTTGCCGACCACCTGGACGGTCGTCAGGTCGAGCGTCCCGCCCGTCTCGTACGTCTCGGTCCCCTCGACGCTGATGAGCGGGACCTGCTCGCCGTCGGCGTTCTTCGCCGTGCCGAGGGTGTCGTACACGGGGCCCGGACGCTGGATCACATACGGCGACGGCAGGAAGGTGAGGACGGCGAGCGCGGCGAGCGCGACCACCAATGCCCAGACACCGAGTCCGAGCTTCCCTGCGCGCGGTCGTTCCACAGCAATCCTCCGTCGTTCGCGAGCGGCGTACAGCGATCTGCCCGCTTCGGGGTCGCGCACTGAAACCTGTGACTAGCGTAGATGCCACGGCTTCAGACGTGCTGAGAGGGCGAGCGAGATGGCAGACAACGAACCGAACCCGGAGGACTTCCAGGAGTTCCTGCGACGGATGCTCTCGAACCAGGGCGGCGGAGACATCGACCCCGAGGCGCTGCGCGACGCGTTCCAGGGAATGGACGGCTTCACGTTCGACCCCGCGATGATGCAGACGATCATGGCGCAGCTTCAGGGCGCCTTCGGCGGCGACCCATGGGAGAACTCCCTGCGGCAGGCCCTGCACATCGCGAACCGCGAGGGCCAGGGCATCGGAGACGGCTCGCGGTCCTCCCTCGCCGACTCGTTCGCTCTCGCCGGCCTCTGGCTGGGCGAGGCGACCACCATCTCCGAGCTCGCGGACCCGCCGGTGGCGATGACCCGCGGCGAATGGGTCGAGAAGACGCTGCCGGTGTGGAAGGAGATCGCGGACCCCGTGTCCACCAGCATCGCCGACGCGCTGACGGCTGCCCTCGACACCCAGGTGCCGGAGGAGATGCGCGGCGTGGTGCAGGGGGCGGGACGCCTGATGCGGGGCCTCGGCGGCTCGGTCTTCGCCGCCCAGTTCGGGCAGGTACTCGGCAACCTCTCCCTCGAGGTCGTCTCCGGCGGCGATGTCGGCATCCCCGTGCTGCCGGCGGGAACGGCCGCCGTGATCCCGCAGAACCTCACCGCTTTCGGGGAGGGGCTCGAGATCCCCGCGGATCAGATCGCCCTCTACGTGGCGACGCGCGAGCTCGCGTATGCCCGCCTGTACCGGCACGCCAAGTGGCTGCACCTGCATGTGATGGCGCAGATCACCGACTTCGCCCGGGGCGTCACGGTCGACGTCGACGCTCTGGAGGATGTGGCGAGCCGCCTCGACCCCTCGAACCCCGAGGAGCTGCGCGCGGCGATCGAGGGCGGCGCCCTCCTCCCCACGCAGACCGAGGCGCAGCGCGAAGCCCTCGCCCGGCTGGAGAACCTCATCGCGACGATCGACGGGTGGGTCGACGTCGTCACCGCGGACGCCACCTCCCGGCTGCCGGACGGCGGCAGGATCGCCGAGGCGGCGCGGCGTCGGCGTGCGGTCGGCGGTCCCGCCGAGGACGCTCTGGGCGCGCTGGTCGGGCTCAAGATCCGACCGCGGCGCATCCGGGAGGCCTCGGCCATGTGGCGTGCGGTCACCGACGCCGTCGGTGTCGAGGCCCGGGACTCCCTGTGGGACTACCCGGACCTCATGCCCACCGCAGAGGACATCGACGACCCGACAGCGCTGATCGCCCGCCTTCAGGCCGCTGAGCGCGGCGAGCAGCCGGTGGCCGACGAGTTCGACGAGGCCCTTGCCCGCCTGCTGGACGGCGACGACTTCTCCGGGGAGACGCCCACGGAGAGCGCCGACGACCGCGGCGACGACGACGCTCCCGAGGGTGACCGCCCGGTCTGAGCCAGCACTATGCGTGGTCGGGGACGGCGGGTCACTCTCCCTCCCCGACCGCGGACGGCCCGCCGATTTCTCCACCGATCCCTCGAACCGGCCTGCGGCCCCGTGCGGCTCCGCAGAATCGAGGGGTGCCGCTCTCCCCGACGACCCTGACCCGTCTCGATCCCGCATTCCCGCTGCTCTGGCGTGACGGGACGACCCTCCAGATCGGCGACGACGGCGGCATCCGGGTGCCGGCGTCCGCACCGTGGGTCGAACGGCTCCTCAGCCGCATGCGCGGCGGTTTCCGGCTCAGCTCCTTCGACGTCATCGCGCATCGCGCCGGCGCGCCGTGGGCTGAGGCCCGACGGCTGCTGGCCGCCGTCGAACCGGCCCTGAGGGACGAGCCCGACCGACCGCGCACGGCCCGGGTCTCCGCGCTCGGCCTCACCGACGCCCGCGCTGCGGGGCGCCTGTGCGAGACGCTCGCCGACGAAGGGGTACCGCTCGCGGAGGCGGAGGCGCGGGCTTCGACGGTGGTCGCCGTCGTCCTCGTCCCCGGTGCGGCAGCCGCCGTGCAGTTCGCCCCGATGCTGCGCGCCGACCACCCGCACCTCCCGATCGCCGTCGAGCCGGGGCGGATCACCGTGGGGCCGCTCGTGGTCCCCGGGCTGACGCCGTGTCTGAGCTGCCGGGATGCCGAGGACACGGCGCGCGACCCGGCCTGGCCGCTGCTCCACGCTCAGCTCGTGGGCCGTGACCCCGGGCGCCTCACGCTCGCCAGGGTGGCGTCGGCGGGTGCTGTCGCGGCGCACCTCCTGGCCGCGACCGATCCGGCGCGCATCGGCCGGATCAGCGCGGACGGCGTGATCGTGTGGCGTTCGGTGCGGTTTCGCGCAGAATGCCTGTGCCGCGACCCGTCGTCCCCATCTCCGCCAGGAACCGGGACGGTGCCCGTTCGCCGCGCCCTGCCGATCGCGCCCACGAGAGCTCGAGCGTGCGCGCAGCCCGCGTGATCCCGACGTACGCGAGGCGTCGCTCCTCATCGACGGCCTCGAACGTCGTCGCGTACGAGATGGGGAGAGACCCCTCCGCCCATCCGGCGAGGTAGACATGCGGCCACTCGAGGCCCTTCGCCGCATGCAGCGTCGAGAGGGTCACCGTCCGCATGGTCGGCTCGTGCTGATCCTTGGCACGGGCCATGAGCTCGTCGCTGAACGACCGGAGCGTCGTCTCCGGACCCGCCTCCTCGGCGAGCCGCAAGATCGCCCGGCGCGCCTCCCAGCCGTCGCGCTGCGCTCCCCCGGCGGTCGGCGGCTCCTCGGTCAGCCCCAGCTCCCGAAGCACGCGCTGCACCCCGGGCAGGAATCCGTGCTCGGTCGGCGCCACGGCGGCAGCTCGAAGCGCGAGGATCGCCTGACGCACCTCCGGCATGGCGAAGAACCGCGTGCCGCCGAGTACCGAGGTGGCGATCCCTTCGGCGGCGAGCGCCTGCTGGAGCACCGCCGACTGCGCGTGGGCCCGGTACAGCACGGCGATCTCCGCCGGCGAGGCGCCGTCGGCGATGCGGGCGGCGACACCGGCCGCGATGCCTGCGGCCTCCTCGGCCTCCGAGTCGTAGGCCGTGATCGTCGGCGGCTCGGCGGTGAACTGCTCCCGGGCGGGGATCAGCTCCAACGCCCCGGGGCGACCGCGCATCAGCGCGTTCGCCGCCGTCAGGATAGGAGCCTGCGACCGATAGTTGGTCTCCAGTCGCACGACCGTCGCATCCGGATGCCGCCGCTCGAAATCGAGCAGGAACCGCTGGTCGGCTCCGGCGAAGGAGTAGATCGTCTGGCTGGCGTCGCCGACGACGCAGATGTCGTGACGGTCCCCCAGCCACAGCTCCAGAAGCCGGTTCTGCAGCGGCGACACGTCCTGGAACTCGTCGACCGTGAAGTGCCGGTACTGCTCGTGGACGGCCGCTGCGACACGCGGCTCGGTCTCCAGCATCCCCGCGCACGCGAGCAGCACGTCCTCGAAGTCGAGTTGGTGACGCTCGTCCTTGAGCGCCTCGTAGCCGCGCATCAACTCCACGAGCTGCGTGGGGTCGACCCCGCTGACCGGGCGTCCGAGCTCGGCGTACCGGTCGATCGAGATCATCGACACCTTCCGCCACTCGATCTCCGACGCGATGTCGCGCAGGGTCGCCGTTCGAGGACGCAGGCGGAGGGCATCGGCGGCCTGGCCGAGCATACGCACCTTGTTGTCGATGATCGACGGCGCGGGAGCCCCCGCCAGCGTGGGCCAGAAGAAGTTGAGCTGCGCGAGAGCGGCGGCATGGAAGGTGCGAGCCGCGACACCCTCGATCCCCAGGGCACGGAGGCGACCGCGGAGCTCGCCGGCAGCCTTCGCGGTGAAGGTCACCGCCATCACGCGCGACGGAGAGTAGGCACCGGTATCCACCCCGTGCGCGATGCGGTGGGTGATGACCCTGGTCTTGCCCGTACCGGCCCCCGCCAGCACCGCCACCGGTCCTCGCAGCACCGATGCGGCCGCTCGCTGCCGCTCGTCGAGGGCATCGAGTGCGCTCACGGGCGATCCTCGAACCAGTCGACGATGAGAGCGCGCGCGATCGACGCGGGCCCCGGCAGCCCGACGGGGCCGTCCCCGGCGAGCGCGGAACCGATCTCCGCCCGTGTGAACCAGCGCACGTCGATGATCTCCTCACCGTCGGCCCTGGCCGCCGATTCGTCCTCCACGACGGCGCGGAAGCCGATCATGAGCGAGCGCGGAAAGGGCCACGGCTGGGAGGAGATGTAGCGCAGCGCCGAGAGGCGCACGCCGGACTCCTCCTCGATCTCCCGGTGCACGGTGGCTTCGAGGGACTCGCCCGCCTCGGTGAAACCCGCGAAGCAGGAGTACATGCGTCCGCCCCAGTTTGCGTTGGCGCCGAGCAGCAGCCGCTCGCCGTCCGCGCTCTCGACGGCGACGATCACGGCAGGATCGGTCCGCGGGAAGTGCTCGCGCCCGCACACCAGGCACCGCCGAGACCAGCCCGCGTTGCGCAGCTCCGTTCCTCCGCCGCAGGTGGGGCAGAACGGGGCGTCGCGGAGCCAGCCGGCCAGTGCGACCGCGGCGACGAGCACCTCGGACTCCCCGGCGTCGAGACGCCCGCCCAGGTCGCGGAGTCCGAGCCAGATCTCATCCGGCGCGGTGTCGAGGGCATCGGTCTCCGGCGGGAGCGCGGCGAGCAGGAGCGCGCCGCCGTCGGCATCCCGGCCGAGCAGCGCCCATGTCCCGTCCGCGACCTCGTCCGCGGAGACGCGCAGCAGCGCGGAGGCTGCCACCCGCACCCGTCCCTCCCGGACGACGACGACGCGCGAGCCCGCGTCGTCGCGCAGACGCTCGATCACGCCCTCCTCCTCGCGGAGTTCGGCGGCGCGGTCGAAGAACGGGCGCGGAATGCTCATCGACTCCCTCTTTCACGGGCGTGGCGGAGGCGGGACCGCCCCTGAGCCGACCTACCCTGGGGGCATGGGACGCTCTCCATTCACTCTAGCCGCGGCGGTGACGGCCGCACTTCCCGGCGCGGAGGTCACGGGCACCCGGGCACTCACCGCGGACGGCGACGGGCGCTTCGACTCCGCCGTCGCCTCCCTCGCCGACGGCCGGGAACTCGCGATCCGCGTGGCGGACGACGACGACGCGGCGCGGGAGCTGGCGGCAGAGGCCCTGGCGCTGCGAGCGCTCACCGACGGCGCCCGCGCCATGCTGCCGTTCCGCGCGCCCGGCTACATCGGCGAGACCCGGGTGGGCGAAGGGCGCGCGCTCGTGACCGAGCTGCTCCCCGGCTTCCAGATCGAAGCGGCGATGGTGCCAGCCGGACGCGGGGCCGCAGAGTCCATGGGTGCGGCGATCGCCGCCGTGCACGCACTGCCGACGTCGGTCGTGCGCGGCGCCGGGCTGGTGATGCGCAGCGCGGAGGAGAGCCGCGCCGAGCTGGAGCGGCTCGTCGACACCGCGGCCGCCACGGGACGCGTCCCCGCCCGCCTCACGGTGCGGTGGCGGGACGCGGTCGCCGACGACGACCTCTGGCGCTTCGAGTCGACGGTCATCCTCGGCGGCGCGCAGGCCACGTCGTTCCTCTTCGACGATCATCCCGAGCGCGGTCCCGAGGTCACCGGCGTGATCGGCTGGCACGGTCTGGCCGTCGGCGATCCGGCGCTCGACCTGTCCTGGCTGTCCGCGGCTCCCGACGCCGCGGCCGACGTGCACGGCTCGTATGCCCGCGCCATGGATCGCACTCCCGACGCCGGCCTCGAGGTTCGCGCGCGCCTGCTCGCCGAACTGGAGTTCGCGCGC
This sequence comes from Microbacterium sp. LCT-H2, assembly GCF_001866135.1. GTDB lineage: Bacteria > Actinomycetota > Actinomycetes > Actinomycetales > Microbacteriaceae > Microbacterium. The sequence continues at coordinate 172,707 of NZ_MODW01000002.1, read as the reverse complement.
TGGCTCGTCCACGGCGACGCCTTGCGGCGCGAGGACATCGTGGCGGACGCCGCGGCGCTGCTCGAGGCTCTGGCCGACGGCCTGCGCCATGACGACCTCGGCGTGCCAGGCGATCGACGCTCGGATGTCGACTCCGCGATGGACGCGCTCGACCGGGTGCCGGCAGCGGCCGCTCCCGAGGTGGACACCTCGATGCAGACCGACGCCTACAACCCCGAAGAGCTCTGGGCGGCGGAGGCGGACGACGCCGACCGCGATGCCCCGGTCGATGTGTCGGCCGACCGGGATGCGCCTGCGGGAGCACCGTCTCAACCCGACGCGGAGCACCGCGCCGCCGTGGCGGGCATCGAGACCGAAGACCTCTCCGGCGTCGCACATGCGTTCGCCGAGACGCGAGGGAGCGGACGAAGCGAGTCGCCCGCCTTCGCCTCGTCCCCGGCAGCGGACGACGACGACTCCGAAGAGGCTCAGCGCGCGGCGCGGGCGGCGCTCCAGCGCTGGAAGAGCTCCTCCTCGGAGTAGACGCGATCCCCGCGGATGACGAGGTCATCGGCCACGTAGTACAGCGCCACGTCGATGTCCTCCAGCGGGACGCCGAAGCGCCGATGGTACGCGAGCCGATAGAGGGCGAGCTGCAGCATCCGCTCCTCGCGCTCCTGTGGCGTCCGTGGCGCCCGTCCGGTCTTCCAGTCCACGATCTCGATCCGTCCGCCGCGGTCGGCGCGTCGGTACACCGCGTCGAGCTTGCAGATCACGATGTGCGCGTCCGTAGCTGAGTGCAGGCCCGGGAGGCCGGCCCCCAGCGCGAAGTCGATCTCGATCTCCACGGCGAGCGGCTGCAACGGGCCCCACTCGCTCCGCTCGAAGGTCTCCTGCAGCGCAGCGAGGTCGGCGGCGTCCGCAGCAGCACCGGATGCGGGAGCGCCCGGGGCGGTGTCGCCCTCCGGCTGGTCCTCGTCGATCTCCCAGAGCGCCTCATCGACCCGGGTCCCGACACCGACGAGTTCGGAGCGCTGCTCGACCCACGCGTGGAACAGGGTCCCCAGACGGGTCTGGCGGTACGGACGCTCCGGCATCGGACGCACGAGCGAGGACAGGGTGCCGGTGTAGTCGGTGACGTAGTCCTTGAACCGGGAGGCGGGCACGCGGGTGGGAGCTTGCGCGTCCGTCCCGCGTTGGCGGGCTGCGCGCTCGTCCAGCAGCCGACGCAGTTCTTCCGTCGGCACGATCGCGTCGTCCTGGAGGGCCTCTCCGACGGCCGCGGCCGCGGCACTGACCACCCCACGCCGCCCGCCGAGCGGATCGAGCGGCCAGTGCAGCGTGGCCCCGGGGCCGTCGTACGGGTTCTCATCCGGATCGACCGGCGGGATCTCGTCGAGTCCGAGGACGTCGATGGCTTCCTGCAGGTACGGACTCGGGGTGCGTGGTGCCTTCTGGCCCGCCCAGTGCGCCCCGCTGAGCAGCAGGTCGCTCCTCGCGCGGGTGATCGCCACGTAGGCGAGACGACGCTCCTCCTGTCGCTGGTACTCCCGGTAGGCGTCCTTGAACCGCTTGAGGGCGCCGCCGTGCGGATTCGCCTTCGTCGCGCCGCCGGACAGCGATGCCTGGGCGAGCTTCTGCCGCTTGCCGGGATCGGTCTCGCCCTCCATCGCCTCCTCCGGATCCCAGGTGAAGCGCGGAAGCGCGTCGCGGTCTCCGCGCAGCGCGAAGGGCACGACCCCGAACCCGAACCACCCGGAGGTGTCGGACACACGCCCCGGCAGCTCGTCGATGACGAGGCGCACGACCGCGACGGCATCCCACTCCAGGCCCTTCGACCCGTGGATCGTGAGCAGCTGCACGACCCCGGGCTCCGGCGGCTCCGGACGCGGCATCAGCTCGTCGGTGCTCTCCGCCTTGTCGAGCCAGGCCAGCAGGCTGCCGATCGTGCCACGTTCATCGGCGGCGAGGAACGCGCGCACCTCGTCAGCGAACGCGCGCAACTGGGTGGCCGCGACGCGCGCCGGTCCTCGTGTCTCGTTGGCGGCGAGCTCGATGTCGAGCCTGAGCTCCAGCTCGATGAGCCGGATGAGCTCCGGGATGGGCTGGGACGACGCGCGGCGCAGGCGCTCCAGCATCTCCCCGGCAGCCCGGATCCGGGCGCGCCCCTCCGGGGTGATGCCCTCCAGCAGGCGATAGTCGTCGCGCACTGCTCGCACGATGTCGACCGCGTCCACGATGGAGACGGCCTCATCGGCGCCACGGGAGGAGCGCAGCCGCGCCCGCACCTCCTCAGGGAGGGGCATGAGGGCGGTGTCGCGCTCCGCGAGCGCGCGCCCCAGCTCGTAGAGCGCCGCCATATCGGCCACCCCGACGCCGAAGCGGGGGCCGGTGAGGAGCCGGATCAGCGCCGAACCGGCGGTCGGATCGTGCACCACCCGCAGCGTCGAGACCACGTCGACGACCTCGGGCGTGGCGAGGAGTCCGCCCAGTCCGAGGATGCGGTGCGGGATCCCCCGCGCGGCGAGCGCGCCGGCGAAGGTCTGCATGTGGCGCTTGGACCGGAACAGGATCGCGCCGGTGTGCGGGGAGGCCGAGGTCGCGTCGTGGGCGGCGCGGCGCTCGGCGAACCAGGCCGCGACCTCGGCGGCCTCATCGTCGACCGTGAACGGGTAGCGCACGCCGACCGTGCCCTCCCCCGCGCCCGGCCGCGGCTCCAGCGGCGGGACGTCGAGTCCCGGACGCTGGAGCGGCTCGAGGACCCGGTTGGCGACATCGAGGATGCTCCGGTCGTTGCGCCAGCTCGTCATGAGGCTGTAGGTGCGCACCCCTCCCGCGCTCGAGAACGACCGGGGGAACGCGTAGAGGTTGTCGGCGCTGGCCCCGCGCCAGCCGTAGATCGACTGATGCGGATCGCCGACGGCCATCACGGCCGTGTCGCGGAACAGCTCCGCGAGGAAGCGCGTCTGGATCACGGAGGTGTCCTGGTACTCGTCCAACAGCACGACCCGATGCTGCTCGCGGAGCTCGGCGCGGACATCCGGGGCCGACTCGACGATGTCGAACGCGCCGGACACCTGGTCGGCGAAGTCGAGCACCCCGCGCCGGTCCTTCTCGGCGATGTAGTCGCGGACCAGACGGGTCAGGGTCGACAGGCTTCGGAGGTTGACCGCCGCCTTCTCGACGTCGGCGTGGGAGCGGTAGGGCTCGAACGCCGCGGCCTGCGCCGCGGCGAGGCGCTCGGCGTCCGCGAGGTCGACCCGGTGATCGAGAGCCTCGCCGGCGAGCCGCTGCACGGCGTCGATGACCGTTCCCAGGGCGTAGTCGACCTCCTCCAGCTCCGGGAGGTCGCTGCGGAGCACGACCTCCCGCGCCAGCATCCAGGACGCTGCCTGGCTGAGCATCGCCACATCGGGGTCCCGACCGATGCGCGCGGCGTGCTCGCGGACGATGCCGTCCGCGAAGGCGTTGTAGGTCGACACGCGAGGGCGGATGAGGAGGTCCTCGGCCGTGCGGACCGCGCCGGACTCCTCGCCCGTGCCGTAGTGCCGCGCGAGGTCGTCGAGGACGTGGGCGCGCACGAGCTCCCGCTGACGCCCCGGCGCGGCCCCCGCCACCCGACGCAGCGCCTCTCCGGCGACGATCTCCGGGAGATGCGGGAGCAGGCCCCGCCGACCGTACTCGTCGACGACGGCGAGGCGGGCGCCGATGCGCTCCGCCAGCTCCCCCGCCGCCTTGCGGGTGAAGGTGAGGCCGAGGACCTCGTCCCGGCGGACGAGCCCGTTCGCGACGAGCCAGACCACCCGGGCCGACATGGTCTCCGTCTTGCCGCTGCCCGCCCCGGCGACGACGAGAGCGGGCTCGAGCGGGGCCTCGATCACCTGCTGCTGGGCGGGAGTCGGGGTCGGGAGTCCGAGCGCGGCGGCGATATCGGTCGCCGAGAGCACGGCGTCCGGGGTTCCTGCGGTCATGCGCTCACCGCCGGCACGGTGTGGATGCGGCACGGATGCACTCGGCGCTGCGTGTCCGCGCAGTGCGCCTCGACCTGGGCCGTGAAACTCGCCGCCGACATGCCGCGGGCGACCTCGGCGACCCGGTTCAGGAACTGCGACCGGGCCTCGCCGTCCAGCGCGTGCTGGTGCGCGACCCGGTAGTCGCTCTTGGCCAACGTCTTCGAGACGATGACGAGACGCGCGCCCCCGAGCGAGGCCGGCGCGGCCCCCGGCACGAGGCCCTCCTGCACCGCGATCTGATAGGCCGCCAGCTGGGCGTGAGCGACCACGCCGCCGTCCGACTCCGGATCGGTCTTCCCGGTCTTGAGGTCGACGACCACCGTGGTCCCCTCCGGCCCGCCGGCCATCGACTGCCAGCCGCGGCCGCGGGCCGGGCCATGCTCGCCCGCCCCGGGCGGGTACGCCTCGACCCGGTCGATGTAGCCGTGCACGATGGCACGGTGACCGCGGTCCTCGCCCACCGGGTGCACGGTGGGCTCGGCGGTCGCACCGGACACATCGACGGCGAACCGGAACTCCACCTCGCTGCCGAGGATACGACCGCCGTCTCGCCTCACCTCCCCGAGATAGCTGTGCAACCGGTCGACGAACAGGTCGGCGCGACGGCGCTCCTTGCGACCGATCCACGCCGTCTCGAAGTCGAGCTCCGGCCAGTGCTCCTCGACGACCTCGCGCATGCGCTCGAGGTCGCCGTCCGGAACGCGCTCCATCGCCTCGTGGATGATCGTGCCGATACCGGCCGTCGGCGGCATGACGGTGTCACCTCCGAGGGCCGAGACGACCCAGTTGAGGCCGCACTCCTCGTACGACTCCACAGCTGACGGAGACACCCGTGCCCCGTTCGCGGCGAGATCGCGCAGCGGCGCAGCCGTCGACGGCGCCGTGACCCCGTACCAGTCGTGCGGATGAGCTCCGGGCACCCCCTCCCGGGCGAGGACGGCGAGCTGGGCGGCCGCCTCGCGCCGCGCGGATTCGGTTGGCGTCGTGGTGAGCACCCGACGGTATCGCGCGACCAGCCCGCGCAGCGTGAGCGGGTGCTCCGCGGAGGCATGGCGCTCCGGCGGCTCCGGCGGCGGAAGGAACCCGAAGAAGGCGCTGGGCGTCAGATCGTCGTCGTCGACGGCGGTGATGAGCAGCCGGTGGCGAGCGCGCGAGATCGCCCGTACGAACAGCCGCAGCTCGTCGTGGAGCGCGGCGCGGCGCCGGTCGAGGACATCCGGCACCTGGGCCGGCAGGCCGGAGCGGGCCGCGGTCACCGTGTCCGCCAGCCGCCAGGTCTGCAGGAGCCCACCGCGCAGCCGCACGTTGGGCCAGACGCCGTCCTGGACCCCTGCGACGACCACGGCATCGAACTCCGTGCCGAGCGCGGTGGCCGGCGTGAGCAGTGTGACCGTGCCCGGACGCTCGGGCGACGACAGCGTGTCTTCCGGCACCTCGCTGTCGAGGATGTCGCGCACGAAGACCTCCGGGCGCTCGTTCGGGGTGCGCTCGACGAAGCGCTTGGCCGCGTCGAAGAGGGCCACGAGGGCGTCGAGCGACCGCGCGGTCTCGGCGCCGGTGGGCAGCAGCGAGATCTCCCGCCACGCGACCTGCAGCCGCCGCCCGTCGACGGCCCTGGCCTGCTCCCAGATGCGCCACAGGAGATCATGGATCGTCTCGCCCTCCGCCGCGGCACGGGCGACGCCCGCCACGGTCTCGGCGAAGCGCTCGGCGGTCCGTGACTCCGGAGCGTCGATGAGGGTGAGGGTGGCCGGTTCCGACATCGCCGCGCGCAGGAGCTCGCGCGCCGGAGTCGAGCCGCCCTGCCCGAGTTCGAGGTGGCGGAGCCGCGCGCGCAGCCGCCGGAGCGCGATCGCGTCCATGCCCCCGAACGGTGTGCGCAGCGCCTCCTCCCAGGCCCCAACCGTGCGCTCCTCGTCCGGGGTCAACGCGAGCCGCACGATGCCGACGATGTCGCGCACGATCCCCTCGCTGCCGAGCGGGCGCTGCACTCCAGCGGCCCTCGTCGGGATCTCGCGCGCGGCGAGCTCGGTCTCCAGGGCCGTCACCTGACGGGTGTCGTGGGCGATGACCGCCATCCGGTCCCACGGGATGCCGGCGCTGAGGTGCCAGTCGCGCATGACCCCGGCGATGCGATCGAACTCCTCGTAGGGCGACGGCGCGAGGAAGGTCGAGACCTCGGCCTCGTCGTCCCCCGCGACCGGGGCGGGCGGGCGGCGGTGCTCGACCCGTCCGGACACGCCGATCGCCTGCGTCACCGTACGCGTCAGCGCGGTCAGCAGCGGGCGCTGGCGATGGGCGCCGTCGAGCACGTGCACGGTGCCGAGCGCACCGGCGAGCTGGGCGAACAGCTCGGGACTCGCGCCCCGGAAGGCGCCGGAGGAGATGTCGGGGTCGCCGAAGGCCTGGACCGCGATGCCGCGGTCGAGCAGGGCGCGCACCACGCCGATCCCGCCGCGCGTCAGCTCCTGGGCGTCGTCGATGAGCACCACGCGCAGGGGTGCCAGCGCTCCGAGCGTCGCGGCGTCCGCCGTACGGAGGATCCCCGCCGCCTCAGCGAGGAGGTCGGCGGCGTCGCGGTGGGCGGACCGCAGGGCGTCGAGCACGGTGCGGTACTCCTCCACGAAGTCGGCGGCCGCCGTCCAGACCGCATCACCGGTGGCACGCAGCTCCGCCGGGCTCGCCCCCAGCTCCGTGCACTCCGCGAGGAAGGCGCGGAGTTCGGAGCGGAAGCCCTTCGACGCACGGACGGGTTCGCTGAGCGCCGGGGGCCAGACGATCCGACCGTCTTCGACGTCGCCCGCCAGCAGCTCGGCGATGATGCGATCCTGGTCGGCGCCGGTGAGCAGCGCCGGAGGCTCAGCCCCCTCCCGGACCATCGCGCCGCGCACGAGCTGGAATGCGAACGACCCGAGCGATCGGGCCAGCGGGCCCGGCGTCGCCTGGCCGATGCGCACGCCGATGCGGTCGCGCAGCGCGGTCGCCGCCTGCCTGCTCGGGGTGAGCGCCAGCACCTCCTCCGGCTGCATGCCCTCGACCTCGAGAAGCTGCACGACCCGGTCGACGAGCGTGCGCGTCTTACCGGTGCCGGGGGCGCCGATCACGACGCCGGACGCGGTCGGCGACGCCGTGATCACGGCTCGCTGGGCGGCATCCGACATCATCCCTCCACGCTATCGGGAGGCGCGGACATCGGCGTCGGGGGCGAGGCCCGTCACCGGATGTGCGCTCAGGGCGAAACGGCCGCCGTCGCCGGTCTCCGCTGCTCGCCGCGCGATAGAGTTGGCCGAGTCCGACGACCTTCAAGGAGCATCCGTGGAAATCCGCATCGGCATCATCAACACCGGCCGCGAGCTGAGCTTCGACACCGCTGCCACGGCGGACGAGGTCCGCACCCAGGTCTCCGCGGCACTCGAGCAGAGCGCCTCGCACCTGAGCTTCGCCGATGTGAAGGGCAACTCCTACATCGTGCCGACCGCGAACCTCGCCTACATCGAGCTGGGCACCGAGGAGTCGCGTCGCGTGGGCTTCGTCGCCTGACCCGCGCATGTACATCCTCCTCGCCCTCGTCGGCGCGTGCGTTCTCGGCATCTCCGCGCACTTCCTGATCGGCGGTCGCGAACGCCGTGGCGTCGCCCTCGCCCCGGCGATCGCGACCGCCGTCTCGGCGATCGTCTACACGAGCCTGCAATGGGCCGGCGTGGGCGAGGACAGCGTCTGGCTATGGCTCGCGAGCATCCTCGGCGCGGCGGTGGTCGCGGCGCTGGTGACCGGGGCGCTCACCGCCGCGCGTCGACGCGGTGACGCGCAGGCGAAGGCCGCGCTCGGGATCTGAGCTAGGACGCGAGTCCCATCGCATCCATGCGTCGGGCGTGCGCTCCCATCAGCTCGGTGTACACCGGCTCGATGCGGGCTTCCTCCACGGCGAGGACCTCCGGCCGCAGCGCCGCACGGCAGACGAGGATGGTGTCGCCCACGAGACGCCGTGCCCACATGGACAGCAGCGAACGCCACTCCTCGTCGCTCTCGATCGTCTCCTGGATGATCGCGACGATCTCGTGGCGCGCATCGTCCTCGCGCAGGATCTCGGCGACGCGCCGCCCTGTCTCGCCGTAGCTCGAGGCGAGCGCGAGGTAGAAGTCGTCGAGCATGCCCGCCGTGATGTAGACGGCGAGCAGGGTCTCACGCGGGCGCGCCCCGATGGTCTTGCGCCGGAACGCGTCCAGATGCTCGCGGAACGGGAGCATGAGCTGCGTCGGGTCCTGACCGCGTGCCGCGATGATGTCGACGATGCCCCGGTGCTTGGTGAGCGCGGCGCCGGCGGCCCGGGACAGCGACTCCTTCTCGGCCAGCTCGGGAGTCGCGCGGATGAGCCGCGTCAGCGTCTCGAAGTAGCCCAGCTGCAGGTAGGCCGCCTGGCCGAGGAACCGGTCCAGCTCCGGCGCCAACTCCGCGAAGTCGACGCGCGTCGCATCGCTCTGCTCGCCCCGGCTGCGCAGCGCCAGGGTGCGTCGCGGCGCGGCATCGCGCTGCCAGAACCACTTAACCACGAGGTGTTCCTCCCGAGTCGGCCACGTCGTTCACAATACTCGGGCGACGACGTCCTCCCTGCCCCGAGCCCCCGCTCCGGTAGGCTGGGCGTGTCCCCGCCGTCGGAGCGGGGCCCCGCGCCTGTGGCACACGAGACGGCGTGGCTCCGTTACGAGGCGATCGCACGGTCGCCGGACAGGCATCTGAACAACAGTGACAAGTTTCGCCGAACTCGGCATCGATCAGGACATCGTCGACGCACTGGCTGCGAAGGGCATCGTCGATGCCTTCCCGATCCAGGAGCAGACCATCCCCCTCGGCCTCCCGGGGCAGGACATCATCGGGCAGGCCAAGACCGGAACCGGCAAGACCTTCGGCTTCGGCATCCCGGTGGTGCAGCGACTCGGGAAGGACCCAGAGCCGGGCGTCAAGGCCCTCATCGTCGTCCCCACCCGCGAGCTTGCGGTGCAGGTCTACGAGGACATCGACCTCCTCACGAGCAACCGCTCCACGAGCGTCGTCGCCATCTACGGCGGCAAGGCCTACGAGGGACAGATCGACCAGCTCAAGGCCGGGGCGCAGATCGTTGTCGGCACGCCGGGTCGCCTCATCGACCTCGCCGGCCAGCGCCTGCTCGATCTCTCGAACGCGACCGAGGTCGTGCTCGACGAGGCCGACAAGATGCTCGATCTCGGCTTCCTCGCCGACATCGAGAAGATCTTCCAGAAGGTGCCGGCAGTGCGGCACACCCAGCTCTTCTCGGCGACCATGCCCGGTCCGATCGTCGCGCTCGCGCGGCGGTTCATGACCAGCCCCATCCACATCCGCGCCAACGACCCGGACGAGGGTCTGACGCAGGCGAACATCAAGCATCTCGTCTACCGCGCGCACTCGCTCGACAAGGACGAGGTCATCGCCCGCATCCTGCAGGCCGAGGGACGCGGCAAGACCGTGATCTTCACGCGGACGAAGCGTGCGGCGCAGCGACTCGTCGACGAGCTCACCGACCGCGGCTTCAACGTGGGCGGCGTGCACGGCGACATGGGCCAGGATCAGCGCGAGCGCTCCATGGCCGCGTTCAAGGCGGGCAAGAAGGACGTCCTCGTGGCGACCGATGTCGCCGCGCGTGGCATCGACGTTGATGACGTCACGCACGTCATCAACCACACGATCCCCGACGAGGAGAAGACGTACCTGCACCGCGCGGGACGTACCGGCCGCGCGGGGAAGACCGGCATCGCCGTCACGTTCGTCGACTGGGAGGACCTGCACAAGTGGGCCCTCATCAACCGTGCCCTTGAGTTCGGCCAGCCCGAGCCCATCGAGACCTACTCCTCGAGCCCGCACCTCTACACCGACCTCGACATCCCCGAGGGGACGAAGGGGCGGCTCGTGAGCGCTCCGAAGAAGGAGGCGGTCAAGACCGAGCGCACCCGTCGTCCGGAGCGCGCCGCTGATGCCGCCGCCGAAGGCTCCGCGGAGGGCGGCACGCGCCGCCGTCGCCGCCGCCGCACGGGTTCCACGCCCGTCGGCTCGACCTTCGCCGACGGGGCGAGCGAGGGCGGCTCCGCCGAGGGCTCGACCGCGCAGGCCGCCGACCGCAGCGCCGAGGGTGCCGGCACGCACGACGGCGCCGGCAAGGAGCACCACGACGGCAAGCCCGCTCCGGCACGTCGTCGCCGCCGTCGTCGCGGCGGCTCCGGCACCGGAGCGGCACCCGTCACGGGCGCCTGATCCGCATCATCATCGTCCGAGGGGCGCCGCACGGTCTTCCGTGCGGCGCCCCTCGTTCTCCAGGAGTGCAGCCGGGACCTGCGGCGGGTAGACCCAGGCGACGAGCACGACCGAGATGATCATCAGCAGGAACCACGAGCTGAGCTTGCTCAGGGACACGGGCTGCCACACATCCGCCTGGTCGGGATACGCCCAGGCACCCGCCCAGGTGCCGATGTTCTCGGCCAGATAGATGAACACCGACACTCCGGCGAAGACGGCCAGCAGCGGCAGGCGGATGGTGCGGCGCCATACGCGCGCATGCATGATCGTGGGCAGCCACAGCACGACGACCGCTGCCAAGAGCACCCAGCGCGCATCCCACCACCAGTGGTGGGTGAAGAAGTTGACGTAGATGGCGGCCGCCAGGACAGCCGTCACCCACCGGCGGGGGTAGCGGGTGAACCCGAGGTCGAAGAGCCGATACACGCGCACCATGTACGAGCCGACGGCCGCATACATGAAACCGCTGAACAACGGGACACCGCCGATGCGGAGAATGCCGTCGGCCGCGTACGCCCAGGAGCCGACGTCGGTCTTGAACAGCTCCATCGCGGTGCCGGTGATGTGGAAGAGCACGATCACCCAGAGTTCCCGTCCACTCTCGAGGCGGAACACGAGCATCGCCACCTGGATCAGGACGGCCGCGATCGTCAGTGCATCGTTGCGGGCCAGTGCCGCGTCGTCGGGATACCAGAGGCGGGCCGCGACGATCACCACCAGCAAGGCTGCCCCGAACACGCACGCCCATGCCTGTTTCAGCACGAACACGACGAACTCGGCGAGCCCGGCACGGAAGCCCGAGGTCGGCACCGCACGGAGGAGTCGGCGAGCGGTCGCATCGACGCGGCGCTCCAGCGAGGTGGCACGTTGCATGCCTCGGACCGTATCGGTCCGTTTCGACAGAACGCCGGGAGACCGCCGACAGTCCCCCGGAGTCAGGGACGCCGCGGGCCGGAGCCGGAGGCGCGATCGATGATCCGGGCGACCATGTCCGTCGCGGTGGTGTTCTCCCCCGGCACGTTCGGTTTTCCGGTGCCGTGGTAATCGCTGGACCCGGTGACGATGAGGTCGTGCCGAGCTGCCAGCTCGCGCAGCAGCTTCTTGCCGGCGGTCGTGTTCTCCCGGTGGTCCACCTCGAACCCGGCCAGCCCCGCGTCGACCAGACGCTCGATGTACGGCACCGGCATCATCCGGTCCCGGCCGGCCGTGACCGGATGGGCGATGATCGCCACACCTCCCGCCTGGGTGATCAGTCGCACGGCGGTCAGCGGGTCCGGGGCGTAGTGCGGCTCGTAGTACCCCTCCCGCGGGTGGAGGATGCCGTCGAAGGCCTCGCCCCGATCACGCACGATGCCGCGCGCCACCAGTGCGTCGGCGATGTGCGGGCGGCCGACGGTCGCGTCGAGCGTGGTCTGGGCCAGGACGTCGTCCCAATGCAGGTCATAGTCGCGGCCGATGTTGCGGACGATGCGCTCCGCTCTCCCGATGCGGTCGTTCCGGATCCGGTCGGTCTCGGCCCGCAGCGCCGCGTCGTCCGGATCGAAGAGGTAGCCGAGCACGTGCACGCTGCGCCACTCGTGCTTGGCGGAGAGCTCCATCCCGGGAAGGAAGGTCATGCCCAGGGCGACGGCGGCGTCCCCGGCCTCCGTCCAGCCCGTGGTGCGGTCGTGGTCCGTGAGCGCGGCGGTCCGCACGCCGTGTCGATGCGCCTGTCTCATGACCTCGCCCGGCGCCTCGGTGCCATCGGAGTGGTTGGAGTGCAGGTGCAGATCGGCGGGACCGGCGGGCGGAACGGGCATCCTCCGAGCGTACCGAGCGCCGACGCGCGTGGCGCGGATTCCGGGACCCCGATCGCGGCGACGGGCCGGGCGCGAGGCAGGGACTTCACAGGCGACGCTTCTAGGCTGAAGGGGATGTTTCGACTCCTGGGGATCCTGCTCACCGTGCTCTTCGCGATCGCGACGGCGGTCGTGGTGTGGCCGCAGTTCTTCAACCTCGAGCAGACGTACCCGTTCGCGCAGCTCGTCGCCGCCCGCGGGCTCGTGCTCGGCGGATTCCTGATCATCGCGGTGCTGGCGCTGCTGCTCCTGCTCGCCCGGCCGCTGCGCGGCTTCGCGGCGTCCATCCTGATCGTCGCCCTGCTCGGTGCCGGCGCGACCGGGGTGATCGGAGCGACGCGGGGGTTCGGCGTGACCGCCCTTCCCGAGCGAACCGACACGAGCCTGCGGGTGCTCACCTGGAACACCGCGGGTGAGGCCGTCTCCGCCGAGCAGATCGCCCAGGAGATCCTGGAGCAGGAAGCCGACGTGGTGGCGCTGCCCGAGACCACCGAGGAGGTCGGCGAGCGGATCGCGCTCATGCTCCGCGAGCAGGGGCATCCGATGTGGGTGCACCACGTGCAGTTCCGCCCGGACGTGGAGGACGGCCCGCAATCGTGGCAGACGACGGTCCTCGTGGCCCCCGAGCTCGGCGAGTACTCCGTCATCGAGTCGTCGAAGGACGGGAGCAACAACACCGGATCCGTGCCCAGCGCCGTGCTGATGCCGATCGACGGCGATGGCCCCACGATCGTCGCCGTGCACGCGGTCGCGCCGCGCATGGAGGAGATGCAGCAGTGGCAGAGCGATCTGCAGTGGATCGCCGACCAGTGCCCCGCGGGTGACTTCATCCTCGCCGGCGACTTCAACGCCACCGTCGATCACATGGCCTCCCTCGGCGTCGACGGCGGCGACATGGGGTACTGCCGCGACGCTGCCTCCCGGACCGGGAACGGGATGTCCGGAACCTGGCCGAGCTCGTTCCCTGCCCTCGCCGGCGCCCCCATCGACCACGTGATGGCGTCCCCCAACTGGCGGCCCACGGGGTCCGCTGTCCTCGAAGATGCCGGCGGGAGCGATCATCGCGCCCTCATCGTGCAGCTCGAGCCGACCGGCTGATCCGCGCTTGGCGCGTCCAGGTGAGAGACTGGACGGATGAGCACCGGAGAAAACGACACCATCGCTGACGAGACCGTCGAAGCCCCCGTCGAGAACAGCTCGACCAATCGCAAGCAGCCCTTCCCGCAGGGGTTCCTCGACACCATCTCCACCGGGTGGGCCGAGCGTCCGGATACCCTGCCCGCGCCGCGCGCCCAGGCGGCGTACGCCGAGCGCCGCCGGGCCGCCGTCTCGGCCGCATTCCCCGGCAAGCGGCTCGTGATCCCCGCCGGCTCGCTCAAGCAGCGCAGCAACGACACCGACTACGTCTTCCGCGCGCACTCCGCCTTCGCGCACCTCACCGGCTGGGGGTCCGACGCGGAGCCGGACTCGGTGCTCGTCTTCGAGCCGACGGACGACGGGCACGACGTCACGCTCTACTTCCGCGAGCGCGCCGACCGCACGACGACGGAGTTCTACGCCGACGCCACGGTGGGCGAGTTCTGGATCGGTCCGCGTCCGTCGCTGGACGGCGTCGCCGCCGACCTGCAGGTGGCCACGGCGCACCTGCACGAGTTCGCCCCGCTCGACGGCGAGCTCGTCCTCGAGGAGGATGAGTCCCTCACGCGTTTCGTCTCGGAGCTGCGTCTCATCAAGGACGACTTCGAGATCGCCGAGATGCGTCGGGCCGTGGAGATCACCGCCCGCGGCTTCGACGACATCATCCGCGAGCTCCCGGCCGCGGTCGCGCACGCCCGAGGAGAGCGCGTCGTCGAGGGAGTCTTCCATCGGCGCGCCCGCGAGGATGGAAACGGCGAGGGCTACGACACGATCGCCGCGTCCGGGCCGCACGCCTGCTACCTGCACTGGACGCGCAACGACGGCACGGTCATCCCCGGAGACCTCATCCTCGTCGACGCGGGTGTCGAGGCCGACAGCCTGTACACCGCCGACATCACCCGCACGCTGCCGGTGTCCGGGACGTTCACCGAGGTGCAGCGCCGCGTCTACGAGACGGTGCGGGAGGCGGCCGACGCCGCCCTCGCCGCGGCGAAGGTCGGCGCCCGCTTCCGCGATGTCCACGCGGCGGCCATGTCCGTGATCGCCGCCCGCACCGCGGAGTGGGGCCTGCTCCCGGTCACCGCCGAGGAAGCTCTGGACGCGGACAAGGGCGGCCAGCATCGGCGCTACATGGTGCACGGCACGTCGCACCACCTCGGCATCGACGTGCACGACTGTGCGCAGGCGCGCCGCGAGATGTACTACGACGGCATCCTCACCCCGGGCATGGTCTTCACGATCGAACCGGGGCTGTACTTCCAGATCGACGACCTCACGGTACCCGCCGAGCTGCGCGGCATCGGCGTCCGGATCGAGGACGACATCCTGATGACCGAGGACGGCCCGGTCAACCTCTCCGCGGACATCCCCCGCACGGCCGATGAGGTCGAGGCGTGGATGGCCCGTCTGCAGCGCTGAGCTCGGACCGCAGCCGCTGAGCCGAGGCTGGGGAGGACGGAGGGCCGCCGCTCTCCCCAGACCGGCGGCCCGTTCCCCCTCCGCGGAGACGAAGGTCGACCAGGGGCCTCCCCCGAGGATCCCTGGAGCCACCCCCGGCATGGTGCCCGTGCCGGTGCCGTGTCTCCCCCCGAAGACCTGCGGCCGCCTCCCACGGAAGAGATGCGGGAGCCGGCCGTTCATTACGCGGTTCGGCCGGTTTCTCCGATTCGGAGGAGGATCAGCCCCGTCGTGCTGCGACGAAGGCGTCCACAACGGACGCGATGTCCGCGCCGACCTCGGCAGGGGGCCGCCGGTGCCCCTTCACCTCGAAGGAGTGCCCGCCGCCCTCGACCCAGTGCACCCGGGCGTCCTGGCAGCCGGCGACGGCGTCGTCGAGCTGGGCGATCGGCTGGATGAACGGATCCGCCGTGCCCTCGATGAACAGCTGCGGGACCGTGATCGACGGCAGATGGGCGACCCGGGGCTTGTCCGGGCGGCCGGGCGGATGGAGCGGGTAGCCGAGATAGACCAGGCCCTCCACGACGAGGCCCTCTGCCACGGCCTGGGAGGCCATGCGCCCGCCATAGGACTTCCCGGTGGCCCACACGGCGGCTCGTGGCGCTCGCGCGCGGGCCTCGGCGACCACAGCGTGCCACGTCGCGACGGCGTGCGCGGCCGGACCGGGCATGCGGCGTCCCTGCTCGGCGTACGGGAAGCTGAAGCGCAGCGTCGTGTACCCGAGCGCCACGAGTGCGCGGTCGTACCCGACGAGGAAGGGGTGGTCCTTCCCCGCTCCGGCCCCGTGGGCGATCAGCACGACATCGTCACCGGTGCCCGGCGTCCAGTCGGCGGACACCGTCGTCGTACCGGTCGGCAGTGCGACCTCGATGCGGACCGGCGTGGGCTCCGGGGTCACCTCACCGATCCGGGGGTGCCGGTCTCCGGGTCGGCGGGTCGCGGCGGAAGTCCCGGTTCGGGCGCGGGCTCAGGCGCCGGTGCAGGCTCAGGCGCCGGTGCAGGCTCAGGCGCCGGGGCAGGCTCAGGCGCCGGTGCGGGCTCAGGCGAGGGCTGGGGAGAGCCGGCCGGGATCCGCTCGCCGTACTTCGGCGGCTCGTCCAGGTTCACCGGCGGACGCACCGGGGCGACGCGCTGCGCACCGAGGACCTGGCGCGCCTTCGCCAGCGAACCGGGCTGCACGGTCACCTCGTAGTGATCCGCGGCGAACTGCGTCACGCTCGCGAAGTCCCGACGGCGGCGCACGATCGCGTAGGTGATCAGGCTCAGCAGCATGCCCACGGCGACGCCGATGAGGACGAAGCCGACGAACAGCTGGATCGGCACCTCGGGATTGCCGAGGACGAGGATCGCCGAGAGGAACAGGCCGATGAGGATGCCGTTGATCGCTCCCGACCGTGCGGCCGCAGCATAGCCGAGCCGTCCGGTCACCCGCTCGACCGTCCGCACGCTCTGACCGACGATCGCGATGTCGCGCGCGGGGACCTCTCCGGCGATCAGTTTCGACACCGCCTTCTGCGCGCTCTCGTAGTCGCGCATGGAGGCGACGATCTCACCGGTGTCCGTGCCGCTCGCGGGGCGATTCAGCATGCTCATCCGGCTATTCTTCCACGTCGTGCCCCGCGTCCGGCCGAGCGACCGCCGCGACCGCCGTCCCGGCACGCCGCGGGCTACGCTGGTCGGGTGAGCACACAACGGGTTTTCGCCGCGCGCCTGGCCGGGTGCGCCGTCTTCGATCCCGTCGGCGACCGGCTCGGCAAGGTCCGGGACGTCGTCGTCGTGTATCGAAGTACCGCGGCCCCGCGCGTGATCGGACTGGTCGTGGAGATCCCCGGCCGCCGCCACGTGTTCCTCTCGATCGGTAGAGTCACATCCATCAGGTCCGGACAGGTCATCACCACCGGGCTCATCAACGTCCGTCGCTTCTCGCCGCGCGCCGGCGAGGTGCGCGTCCTCGCGGAGATGCTCGGCCGACGCGTGAGCCTCACGGACGGAAGCGGCACTGCCGTCATCGAGGATGTCGCGATCGAGCCCAACCGCCTCGGCGAGTGGGCGATCAGCCAGCTCTTCCTGCGCCGACCGAAGACCGGGGCGTCGCCGTTCGCCAAGGGCCCGACGACGTTCGCCGCCTGGAGCGAGGTCACCGAGGAGCACGCACCGGGCGAATCGCAGTCCGCCGAGCAGCTCGTCGCCTCCTACTCGGAGCTGCACGCCGCCGACCTCGCCAACACGCTCCTCGACCTCCCCCAGCAGCGGATGATCGAGGTCGCGGAGGAGCTCTCCGACGACCGCCTCGCCGACGCCCTGGAGGAGATGCCGGAGGACGAGCAGGTGCACATCCTCGACCGCCTCGGCGAGGAGCGCGCGGCCGACATCCTCGATCAGATGGAACCGGACGACGCCGCCGACCTCCTCGCCCAGCTCCCGCCCGCCCAGTTGGAGCAGCTGCTCCAGCGGATGGAGCCGGAGCGCGCCGAGGACGTGCGGATGCTGCTGCGCTACGGCCCCGACACGGCCGGCGGTCTGATGACCCCGGAGCCGATCATCCTGTCTGCCGACGCCACGGTCGCGGAGGCGCTCGCGCTCATCCGCCGCCATGAGCTGCACCCGGCCCTCGCCGCGGCCGTGTTCGTCACGCTCCCGCCGTTCGAGACGCCGACCGGCCGGCTGCTCGGCCTCGTGCACTTCCAGCGGATGCTGCGCTATCCACCGCACGAGCGGCTCGGCGCCATCCTCGACGACAGCCTCGAGCCGGTGCCCGTCACCGCCTCCGCCGCCGAGGTCGCCCGCATGCTCGCCAGCTACGACCTCGTCTCGCTGCCCGTGATCGACGCAGCCCACCGCCTCGTCGGCGCGATCAGCATCGACGACGTGCTCGACTACCTGCTGCCGGACGACTGGCGCACTCACGACAGCGACGATGTGACTCCGCCCGTGACGGAGGCGCGCTGATGGCGCGCAAGGAGCGGGCCGCCCGCCTCGACGCGCCTGGACGGACGAGCACCCGCCCCCGCTCCACCTCCCGCGACCGCTTCGGACGCTTCACGGAGTGGGTCGCCCGCGCCATGGGCACCCCGGCGTTCCTCGTCATCCTCAGCCTCTTCTGCATCCTCTGGATCGGCTGGAACACGCTGATGCCGCACGAGGTGCGCTTCGACGACGCCGCGCTGGGCTTCACCGCGCTCACCCTCATGCTGTCACTGCAGGCCTCGTACGCCGCGCCGCTCATCCTCCTCGCGCAGAACCGCCAGGACGACCGCGACCGCGTGCAGATCGAGCAGGACCGGCAGCGCGCCGAGCGGAACCTCGCCGACACCGAGTATCTCGCCCGCGAGATCGTCGCGCTGCGGATGTCGCTGGAAGAGCGCAACGCGCAGGTGGTCACCCGCGACGTGCTGCGGCAGGAGCTCCGTGCCCTGCTGGCCGAGCTGGGCGACGCCGAGGAGAAGCCCGCGGGCGGCACCGCCTCATGACCGCGGCCGAGAACGTCAGGGCCGCGGTGGCGGCGGTGACCGATCCGGAGCTGCGGCGACCGATCGGCGACCTCGACATGGTGCGCGACATCTCGGTCGAGGACGGGGTGGCGCGTGTGGGCATCGTGCTGACAATCGTCGGATGCCCCGCCGCCGACCGCATCGAGCGCGACGTGCGCGGTGCCGCGGCCGCGGTCCCCGGGGTCACGGACGTCGAGGTCGAGGTGGGGGTGATGACCCCGGCCGAGCGCAAGGCCCTCACCGAGCGGCTTCGCGCGGGACGCCCGGCACGGCACATGCCCTTCGGGCCGGATTCCCTCACCCGCGTGATCCTCGTCTCCAGCGGCAAGGGCGGCGTCGGCAAGTCGACGGTCACCGCGAACCTCGCGGTCGCCCTCGCCGACCAGGGCCTCGCCGTCGGCCTGGTGGATGCGGACGTGCACGGCTTCTCGATCCCCGGACTGCTCGGCATCCCCGCCGGCACGCAGCCGACGCGCATCGACGACCTCATGCTGCCGCCGGTCGCCCACGGGGTGAAGACCATCTCCATCGGGATGTTCCTCCGCGACGGGGAGTCCGTCGTGGCCTGGCGCGGACCGATGCTGCACCGCACGGTCTCGCAGTTCCTCACCGACGTCTTCTTCGGCGACCTCGACGTCCTGCTCATCGACATGCCGCCGGGCACCGGCGACATCGCCATCTCGATCGGGCAGCTCCTCCCGCACGCCGAGGTGCTCGTGGTCACCACTCCCCAGGCAGCGGCCTCCGACGTGGCCATCCGCAGCGGACTCGTGGCGCGCCAGACCGGTCAGCGCGTGATCGGCGTGATCGAGAACATGTCCGCGTACACCCTCCCCGACGGCACCGTCGTCGACCTGTTCGGTGCGGGCGGCGGTGCAGCGGTCGCGGAGGCGCTGTCCGAGCCCGGCGCGCCGGTGCCGCTGCTGGCCTCCATCCCGCTCAGTCCGGCACTCCGTCAGGGCGGGGACGAGGGCGTCCCGGTCGTCACCTCCGCGCCGGACGACGCCGCCGCGCAGGCGATCCGGACGATGGCCGCCGGCCTCGCCCGACGGGGCCGTGGCCTCGCCGGACGCTCGCTGCCGATGTCGATCGGATGAGGCCGCGTGGAAGGATGGACGGATGCCGCACCGTTCTGTGACCGTGGATGAGAGCCTGCTGCGGCGGATGGCACGTGACGCCGCCGTGTACTCCCTAACCAGACCCGTCGCGATCGTGATGTGGGTCGCACTCGCCGCCGGACTGGTCCTCTCCGTCTTCACGCTCAACGCCCTCCTCTCCCGCGGAGCGGAGGTCAGCACGATCGTCGCCTGGCTGCCCGCCATGACGGTGGCGCTGGGTGCCTACGCGGTGATCCTGACCACCTCGAGCGCCCGCAGGGCCGTCCGTACCGCGATGCCGGTCGAGAGCGTGGTCTGGGTCGCGCTGGACGAGGACAGGCTGCAGCTGGGAAGCGATCGCCGCCGCTCCGAGATCCCGTACCGCACGTTCCAGAGCCTCCGTGTCGGCAGGGACGCCGTGATCTTCAAGGTGCGCGACTCCTCGGTCGCCACCGCCATCCCGCGCTCGCTCTTCAGCGAGGAGGAGCTGGCGATGCTGCGGGCCCGGATCTCCTGAACGGACGACTCAGGTCGCCTCGGTGTCGAACGGCGGTCGGTTCTCCGCGCTGAAGGTCGGCGGCGCGGTGCGCGGGGCCACCGGCTCCGCGATCGTCGCGGTCGCCTGCGCGGGGGTCGCGGGCTCCGGCTCCTCCAGGAGCGCGTCGCGGATGATGCGCCGGGGGTCGTACTGCCGCGGGTCCAGCTTGCGCCAGTCCACGTCGTCGAGTTCCGGACCCATCTCCTCGCGGACGCGGGACTTCGTGTCGCGGATGTACTCGCCGGCCTTGCGCACGATGCTCGCGAAGGCCTCCGCGGCACGCGGCAGACGCTCGGGGCCGATGATCAGCACTGCGATCAGGCCGATGAGCAGCAGCTTCTCGAAGGTGAGGCCGAACGTCATGTGACCAGGCTACCGCCGCGCCTGCGGGCTCTGCGCGCGGTGAGCGAATACCCTGGACACATCAGCCATGCACGCAGGGAGAGGCAGGTCATGAGCGAGCACGACGCCAACGCGCGCTTCCTTCGCGAGTCCATCGTCGAGCCGGAGACCATCGCCCGCGCTCGCGCCCACGCCGTGGAGCTGGGGGCGGCCCCGATCAGCGCCGTCGTCGGCTCGCAGATCGCCGTGCTCGCCGCCGCGGGCACCGCCCGCTCCATCGTCGAGATCGGAACCGGCGCCGGCGTCTCCGGACTCTGGCTGCTGCGCGGGGCCCCGAACGCGGTGCTGACCTCGATCGACAACGAGCCCGAGCACCTCGCCGCCGCCCGCCAGGCGTTCGCGGACGCGAAGGTGCCCGCCACCCGCGCGCGGTTCATCGCCGGGCGCGCGATCGACGTGCTCCCCCGCATGAACGAGGCGTCGTACGACATCGTCCTCGTCGATGCCGACCCCGAGAACGTCATCGAGTACGTCTCGCACGGACTCCGTCTCGCCCGTACCGGTGGCCTGGTGCTCGTGCCCCGCATCCTCGCCGGCGGCCGCGTGGCCGACCCTGTCCAGCGCGACGACATCACCGCCGCCTATCGATCGCTGGTCCAGGAGACGCAGGAGTCGTCGGCGGTGCTGGCGACCGTCTCCCCCGCGGGCGAGGGCCTGCTGCAGCTGATCCGCCTCGACGACCGCGCCTGAGCAGACGCCCCGGACGCGAAGAGGGCGGGGGATCCGCGATCCCTCGCCCTCTGCGGTCGCGCTTCCGCGGACCGGGTTCGATCAGGCCGGGGCCACGACGGCACCGAGCACGTCGTGAAGCTCCTTGGCCTCGGCGTCGTTCACGGAGACGACCAGGCGGCCTCCTCCTTCGAGCGGAACACGCACGATGATGAGTCGTCCCTCTTTCACGGCCTCCATGGGTCCGTCTCCGGTCCTCGGCTTCATCGCTGCCATCGTGGCTCCCTTTCCTCCGGTGGTATGGGACGAGTTTATCGGGTGCGACCGTGCCGTGGACGACGCGGGGACACAATCCGCTCCCCCGCGTCGTCAGGGCACCTGCCAGAACGTGCTGCCGAGGGCATACACGTGGTAGATCCACACCCACTGGCCGACGAGGCACAGTGCCAGCACCCCGAGGCGCCAGATTCGTGAGCGGGGCACCGCGACCGCACCCCACGCCGGGCTGAGCGGCAGCAGCAGGCGGAAGGTGCTCGACTGCGGGAAGAACACCGCGAGCAGGTAGAGCAGGTAGCTCGCGCTCCAGAGACGGAGGTCGGGGCCGAGCGCCCGCACCTGCGGGGACAGCAGCAGCGCGGCGGCCGCCGCGACCACGAGCACGATGAGCGCGACCGGCCCCCAGCCGGCCGGCAGGCCCCACAGCTCGAACCAGAACTGCGATGCCTGCACCCATCCCTCGAAGGGCACGAAGCCCTCGACGCCGCCGGCGATCCAGTGTCGTCGCCAAGCGAGCTCGGTGGCGAGGTAGGCGCCGGGGTCGCCGGTCACGACACCGGCGATCAGCTGCCAAGCGAACCCGGTGGCGGTCGCGAGCGCACCGAGGGCGACGATGTGCACGACCTCTCGGGCGCCCAGCGGATCGGTGCGGCGATTTCTCCAGCGGAGGATGCCGTGCAGGCCGAGGTACAGGGCGAAGGCGAGCACCCCGGGGCGGGTGAACCCCAGCACCGGGATGAGCACGTACAGCCACGCGTACTTCCGCCGGATCGTCGCATCCAGCGCGAGGAAGAGCAGCAGCAGGAAGAGCGTCTCCGCGTAGCCGACCTGGAAGAGGGCGGCCAGCGGTCCGGACGCGAAGAAGACGACGGCCCACAGCGCCGCCGCGTTCCCGATGCGGTCGTGGAGCAGACGATGCAGGGCGAGACAGGCCAGGTAGCCGGCTCCGAGCGAGAGCACGAGAGCGCCCGCGCCCCAGGATCCGAGCACGAAGCCCAACGCCTTCGCGGCATACGCGAACACGGGCATGAACGCCCAGGCGTTCTCTGCCACCTTCCCGTCGTCGGTCAGCGGAAGGTCGGTGGGATAGCCGTGCACCGCCACCTGCCAGTACCACTGCGCATCCCAGCCGAGGACGAAGTCCACGAGCCCGGCGTCGCCGCCGAAGCGAGAGAACACCGTGGACAGGGAGGCAGCGGCGATGAGGAATCCGGTCGTCACGACCCGTGCGAGGACGTAGACGATGCCGATGCGCAGAGCCAGCGGCATCCGCGCCCAGCGCCGTGCGAGCGTCAGTGCGACGTCAGCCATGCGCGCAGACCCCGCTCGACGGCGTCGATCTGGGCGAGCGGCACACGCTCCTCGTCGTGATGGGCGAGATGCGGATCGCCCGGCCCGTAGTTCACGGCCGGGATGCCGAGGGCCGAGAAGCGCGCCACGTCGGTCCAGCCGTACTTCGGCTGCGGCTCCGCACCGACAGCCGCGACGAACCGGCGCGCGATGTCCGCGTCCAGGCCGGGGCGGGCGCCCTCGGCGGCATCTGTGATCTCGACGTCGAATCCGGCGAGGACCGCTCGGACGTGAGCCTCGGCGTCGGCCGCGGACTTGCTCGGCGCGAAGCGGTAGTTGACCTCGACCTCGCAGGCGTCCGGGATGACGTTGCCCGCGACTCCTCCCGCGATGCGGACCGCGCTGAGCCCCTCCCGATAGAGCAGGCCCTCGACCATCACCTCGCGCGCCCGGTACTCGGACAGTCGGGTGAGGATGGGGGCCGCGCGATGGATCGCGTTCTCGCCGATCCAGGCCCTGGCGCTGTGCGCGCGGACGCCCGTGGTCCGCACGATCGCCCGCAGCGTGCCGTTGCACCCGCCTTCGACCTGACCGTTCGACGGCTCCCCGAGGATGGCGAAGTCGGCCTGGAACAGGTCGGGTCGTGCCGCGGCGAGAAGTCCGAGGCCGTTCAGGGACGCCGCGACCTCCTCGTTGTCGTACCACATCCAGGTCACGTCGATCGCGGGGTCGGTGAGCTCGGCGGCGAGCTTGAGCTGCACCGCGACCCCCGCCTTCATGTCGACGGTGCCCCTTCCCCACAGATACGGCACGCCGTCGATCTCGATGTCGCGCGTGGGCAGGTTGTCGTTGAGGGGCACGGTGTCGATGTGCCCGGCGATCGCGACGCGCTGCGCCCGACCGAGATCCGTGCGGGCGACGACCGTGTTGCCGTGCCGGATGACCTCCAGGTGCGGCAGACCGGACACGGCCTCCTCGATCAGGTCGGCGAGTGTCTTCTCGTCGCCGGAGACACTCGGGACGTCGCAGATCGCGCGGGTGATGTCGGCGGAGGACGCGGTCAGATCGAGCACCATGCCCCCAGCCTACTGATGCCCGTCATGCGGGACGGGACACCGTCGTCGGCGCGATACCGTGGAGGCATGAGCGACGCACGATCTGTCTGGGGACTCGGCCTGACGACCACCGCGAGCGACGGCACGGTCCTCGACGCGTGGTACCCGGAGGTCCGCTCCTCCACGCCGTCCGAGGCCGAGGTCGCCGCCGCGCGCACCGCGCTCGACGCGCAGACCGGTCCGGACGAGCGCCGCGACGTCACCCTCGCGGTGGTCGAGCTCACGATCGACCTGGACGCGGCCCCGACCTCCACCGCGGACGCCTATCTGCGCCTGCACGCGCTGTCGCACCTGCTCGTGCGGCCGAACACCCTCAACCTCGACGGCATCTTCGGTCACCTGCCGAACGTCGCCTGGACCAATGCCGGCCCGCTGCTCCCCGCCGATGCCGCACGCCTGCGCCCGCAGCTTCAGCGCGCCGGGATCCAGATCCAGGGCCTGGACAAGTTCCCTCGTCTCACCGACTACGTGCAGCCCGCCGGGGTACGCATCGCCGACGCCTCGCGCGTACGGCTCGGCGCCCACCTCTCCCCCGGCACCACGGTCATGCACGAGGGCTTCGTCAACTTCAATGCGGGCACCCTCGGCGCCTCGATGGTCGAGGGGCGCATCTCGCAGGGCGTGGTGGTCGGCGACGGCAGCGACATCGGCGGCGGCGCCTCGATCATGGGCACGCTCTCCGGCGGCGGGTCGCATCGCGTGTCGATCGGCGCCCGTACGCTTCTCGGCGCGAACGCCGGCATCGGCATCTCCCTCGGCGACGACTGCGTCGTGGAGGCCGGGCTCTACGTCACCGCCGGGACGAAGATCGTGCTCGCCGACGGTCCCGCGACGGCCGATGGCGGACGCAAGACCGTCAAGGGCGCCGACCTCTCGGGCCAGGACGGCCTGCTCTTCCGTCGCAACTCGCTCACGGGCGCGGTCGAGGCCGTCCGTCGGGCCGGCGTCGGCGTGACGCTCAACGAAGCGCTCCACGCCTGACAGCCCACCTGCAGCCTTCGACCGGTCTCCGCTGGTAGACTGGGGTCGTTGCCCGCGCCGCCGGCCGGTCAGCATCGTCGTCGTCTAGGGGTCTCCGAGGACCGAAGCGAGCGCCCGCGCTCCCCTCTCCAGCCCGAACTGGCCATTCGCACGGCGAACGGACGCGCACTCGCTGCGTCTTCGCCCACCTCACCCCACTATCCCGCGCCGTTCTCGTGCGCTGACGGAGTTCTCTGCATGCCTTCCTTCCTCGAGCTCGGCGTTCCCGCCGAGCTCGCCACCGTTCTCACCGCCTCCGGGAAGACCGAGGCGTTCGCGATCCAGCGTGACACCCTGCCCGACTCGCTCGCCGGCCGTGACCTCCTCGGTCGCGGACGCACGGGCAGCGGCAAGACCATCGCCTTCGCGCTCCCGCTCGTCGCCCGCCTGGCGGCCTCCGGCCACAAGCGCCGGTCCGGCCTGCCCCGCGGCCTCGTGCTCGCCCCCACCCGCGAGCTGGCCACCCAGATCGCCGCGACCGTCGCCCCGCTCGCCGAGGCCGTCGGCCTTCGCGTCACCACTGTGTTCGGCGGCGTCAGCCAGCGTCCGCAGGAGCAGGCGCTGCAGGGCGGCGTCGACATCGTCGTCGCCTGCCCCGGCCGCCTGGAAGACCTCATGAAGCAGCAGGTCGTGCGCCTCAGCGCCATCGAGGTCACCGTGCTCGACGAGGCCGACCACATGGCCGACCTCGGCTTCCTCCCCGGCGTCACCCGCATCCTCTCGGCGACGCCCGCCGACGGTCAGCGCCTGCTGTTCAGCGCCACGCTCGACCGCGGCATCGACACCCTCGCCCGCCGGTTCCTCACGAACGCCGTCAGCCACGAGGTCGACGAGGCGAGCGTGCCCGTCGGCGAGATGACCCACCGGGTGCTCGTCGTCGACTCCCCCGAGAACAAGACCGTGCTGGTGCGCGACCTCGCCTCGGGCACCGGTCGTCGCATCCTCTTCACGCGCACCAAGCACCAGGCGAAGAAGCTCGCGAAGCAGCTCACCGCCGCCGGGATCCCCGCCGTCGACCTGCATGGCAACCTCTCCCAGAACGCACGCGAGCGCAACCTCGGCGCCTTCTCCACCGACCCGGCCGACGGGGGCGTCCGCGTCCTCGTCGCGACCGATGTCGCGGCCCGCGGTGTGCACGTCGACAACGTCGACCTCGTCGTCCACGTCGACCCGCCCGTCGAGCACAAGGCCTACCTGCACCGCTCGGGCCGCACGGCGCGAGCCGGGGCGGCGGGCACCGTCGTCACCGTGGTCCTGCCCGAGCAGCGCCGCGACGTGAAGGATCTCCTGCGCAAGGCCGCGATCACGGCACCGCTGGAGAACCTCACCGCCGACGCCGTGACCGAGCTCGTCCCCGAGCGTGCTCCGCACGTGCGCCCGGCTCCCCCGCAGCCGCAGCAGCAGCGCTCCGCGAAGCAGCGGCCGGCGGGCGGCGAGAAGAGCACCGCGACCACCCCGCCGTCCCGCCGTCGCCGTCGCCCGCGCTCCGCGGGCCAGGGCGGCGCGCCGGGCTCGCAGCGTCAGGGCGGCCAGGGCCGTCAGGGCACGCGCGGCGCGCAGGGACGCTGATCCCAGCTCACGCCTCACAATGGCGAAGGCCCCCTCGCACTCCGGTGCGAGGGGGCCTTCGGCGTCTGCGGCGCCGCGCTCAGCGCGTCGGGAACGCGCGCTCCGGCGACCCGGTGTAGAGCTGCTGCGGACGGCCGATCTTCGTCTGCGGGTCGAGCTGCAGCTCGCGCCACTGCGCGAGCCAGCCGGGAAGGCGACCGATCGCGAACAGCACCGTGAACATGCGCGTGGGGAAGCCCATCGCCTTGTAGATCACGCCCGTGTAGAAATCGACGTTCGGATACAGGCGCCGCTCACGGAAGTAGTCGTCTGCGAGGGCGATCTCCTCGAGCTCCTTCGCGAGGTCCAGGAGCGGGTCGGTGACGCCGAGCGAGCTCAGCACCTCGTCTGCGGCCTCCTTGACGAGCTTGGCGCGCGGGTCGTAGTTCTTGTAGACCCGGTGCCCGAAGCCCATGAGCTTCACGCCCTCTTCCTTGTTCTTCACCCGCTCGACGAACCGGGAGACACTCTGACCCGAGTCGCGGATCTGGCCGAGCATCGTGAGGACGGCCTCGTTCGCGCCGCCGTGCAGGGGCCCGGAAAGGGCCTGGATGCCCGCCGAGACGGAGGCGAACTGGTTGGCCCCCGTCGAGCCGACGAGACGGACGGTGGAGGTCGAGGCGTTCTGCTCGTGGTCCTCGTGCAGGATCAGCAGCAGCTCGAGGGCCTTCACCATGGTCGGGTTGATCTCGTACGGCTCGGAGTTCACGCCGAAGTTCAGCTTCAGGAAGTTCTCCACGAAGCCGAGCGAGTTGTCCGGGTAGAGGAAGGCCTGGCCGACGCTCTTCTTGTGCGCGTAGGCGGCGATGACCGGAAGCTTGGCGAGCATGCGGATGGTGTTCAGCTCGACGTGCTCGGGGTTGTGCGGGTCGGTCTGGCCCTCGTAGTACGTCGACAGGGCCGCGACGGCGGAGGACAGCACCGACATGGGGTGCGCGGTGTGCGGCAGCGCCGAGAAGAAGCGCTTGAGGTCCTCGTGCAGCAGCGTGTGGCGGCGGATCTTCTCGTCGAACTCCGCCAGCTCGACGGCGGACGGCAGCTCGCCGTAGATGAGCAGCCACGCGACCTCGAGGTAGCTGGTACTGCCGGCGAGCTGCTCGATCGGGTAGCCGCGGTAGCGCAGGATGCCCTTGTCTCCGTCGATGAACGTGATGTCCGACTTCGTGGAGGCGGTGTTGACGAAGCCGTAGTCGAGACCGGTGTAACCGGTCTGACGGGTCAGCGTCGAGAAGTCGATGCTGTCGTGGCCCGCGGTACCGCGCACCAGGGGGAATTCGGCGGTGGTCTCGCCGATCGTCAGCTTCGCCGTCTGGTCTGCCGCAGCGCTCACGCGGACCTCCTCCTTCTGTCTGATCGCCCCGGCGTCGCGGGCGTCAGCAAGTTCTTGATCAAGCCGGAACTGGCGATCTCTCGGGCGCCGAGCGCCTGGCCGGGTGCCGACCGAATCGCCTTTACAGCCTAGTCGTCGCGCAGGCCTACTGTGACAACGGCCAAAGAGATCGGCGCAACAGGGAGGGTTCCTACAGAACCGCGTCGCGCAGGCGCCGAGCCGCCTCGGCTACGCGGTCGCTCGGCGCCGTCAGCGACAGCCGCACGTGCTCAGGCGACGAGGCGCCGTAGAAGTGCCCGGGGCCCGCGAGGATCCCGAGGTCCGCGAGACGCGCCATCGACTCCCAGGCGTCGCGCCCCTCGGTCGCCCAGAGGTAGAGCCCGGCCTGCGAGCCGTCGATGCGGAAGCCGGCGTCCTCGACGGCGGGAAGCAGCAGCGCCCGCCGCTCACGGTAGAGCTCCTTCTGCGCCCCCACGTGAGCCTCGTCCCCGAGGGCGACGGCCATCGCCCGCTGGACGGGCGCGGGCGGCATGAGGCCGAGGTGCTTGCGTGCGGTGAGGAGTTCGCCGACCACGCGGGCGCAGCCGGCGACGAAGGCCGCCCGGTAGCCGGCGAGGTTGGACTGCTTGCTCAGAGAGTAGACGCTGAGGAGGTTCGCCCGCGTGCCGCCGGTCACCCGGGGGTCGAGCACCGACGGGATGGGCTCCTCGGCCCACGGACCGTCCCATCCCAGTTCGGCGTAGCACTCGTCGCTCGCCAGCACGGCCCCCAGCTCACGCGCCCGCTGCACGGCCGCGGAGAGCTCCTCGACGGTCCACGTGCGACCGTCCGGGTTGCCCGGGCTGTTGATCCAGATGAGCCGCGCCCCCTCCGGCCATTCCGTCGGGTCGTCGGCCGCGACAGGCGTCGCTCCCGCGACCCGCGCGCCGACGTCGTACGTCGGGTAGGCGACGCGGGGGTGGACCACGATGTCTCCGGCGCCGAGCCCCAGCAGCGTGGGCAGCAGCGCGACGAGCTCCTTGGAGCCGATCGTCGGCAGCACGTTGTCGACCCGGAGGTCCGGGACGCCACGGCGGCGGGCGTACCAGTCGACGATCGCCTCCCGGAGCGCGGGGGTGCCGACGGTCTGCGGATAGGCGTGGGCGTCGGTCGCTGCGGCGAGGGCCTGACGGATGATCTCCGGCGTGGGATCGACCGGCGAGCCGACGGAGAGATCGACGAGTCCGCCCGGATGCCGGGCGGCGCGCTCACGATACGGGACCACGGCGTCCCACGGGTAGTCGGCGAGGTCGCGGACGCTCACGGAGCGGGCCTACTCGCCCTGCGGCGGGAGCGCGGCGATGATCGGGTGGTCGAACGGGTAGACGCCGACCTTGGCGGCGCCGCCGGGCGAGCCGATCTCGTCGAAGAACTCGACGTTGGCCTTGTAGTAGTCCTGCCACTCGTCGGGCAGATCGTCCTCGTAGTAGATCGCCTCGACGGGGCACACCGGCTCGCACGCTCCGCAATCCACGCACTCGTCGGGGTGGATGTAGAGCGACCGTTCGCCCTCGTAGATGCAGTCAACGGGGCACTCGTCGATGCAGGCGCGATCCTTGACATCGACGCACGGGAGGGCGATCACATACGTCACCCCCTCAGTCTACGACCCGTGGACCTCGGGTTCCTCCGAGGACGGCGTGGCGGGGCGGACCGGCTGCCGGGAGAACGACGGCCACGCGATGACGAGCAGCACGATGCCGGCGGCGAGATACGTCCAGATGCGCCCGGCGAGGGTTTCCTGCACGACGACCGAGCCACCGGGACCGACGCCCGAGATGAGCACGATCATGCCCAGCATCCCGAGTCCGGCGGCGACCGCGGCGCCCCGGTCATGGGTGAGCGCCCGCACCGCGATGAGGATCGCGGCGCACGCGATCGCGGCGACGATCAGGCCGATCGGGATCGGGCCCCACAGGACGCTGTGCGCGATGGTTCCGGCCACTCCGTAG
The DNA here is from genome assembly GCF_001866135.1 of Microbacterium sp. LCT-H2. Taxonomy (GTDB): domain Bacteria; phylum Actinomycetota; class Actinomycetes; order Actinomycetales; family Microbacteriaceae; genus Microbacterium. Next base: position 143,149 of record NZ_MODW01000002.1, on the reverse strand, counting down.
ACCCCGCCCACCAGGGCAGCGGCCACCCAGGACAGCACCCTCGACAACCACTTCCCGCGCACCCCCCGATCCTACCCGGGCGGAGTCCGGCGAATCGACGCGTCAGGCGGCGAGACCCCACAGCCGCAGCAGCGCGGCGACGAGGGCGGCGGACGCCACCACCACGAGGAATGACTGCCGCAGCCAGAGGAGTCCCGCCGCGACGAGCAGGGCGGGGACACGCGCATCGACGGTGATGGCCTGCCCGTCGCCGAGGGACTGCACCGCGACGAGGGCGGCGAGCAGCGCGACGGTGAGGAGATCGGAGATGCGGGCGGGCCGGGGCGCCTCGAGCACCTTCGGCGGCACGAGATAGCCCACGGCCTTCAGGGCGAGGCAGATCAGGGCGGCGAGGAGGATGGCGCTCCAGAGACTCATGCGCCGGCCTCCCCGTCGACGACCTCTGCGGCTCGCGGTGTCTCCAGCCAGTTGAACCACCCGACGACGATAGCGACGAGAGCGGCGACGAGCACGGGGAGTCCGGGCAGGAGGAACGGGGTGAGGGCGGCCGCGATCACGGCCGCCGCGATGCCGACGGCGACCGCCTGCCGCCGGCGCAGTCGCGGCCACAGCAGGGCGAGGAACGCCGCGGCCGCCGCGGCGTCCAGCCCCCAGGCCTTCGGGTCGCCGAGCACGTCGCCGACCAGCGCGCCGACGAGCGTGGTGAGGTTCCAGCCGACGAAGATACCGACCCCCGTGACCCAGAAGCCCACCCGGCGCAGGCGCGGATCGTCCTGCGCGATAGCCACCGCGGTGGATTCGTCGATCGTGAAGTGCGCGGCGAGCGCTCGTCGTGCCGGTCCCCCGCCGACGACCGGCGACATGCGCATCCCGTAGGCGACGTTGCGCACCCCGAGCAGGGCGGCGGACGCGATCGCCGACGGCAGGGCGGCCAGTCCGCCGGCGGCGAAGACGCCCACGAAGGCGAACTGGGACCCGCCGGTGAACATGAGGAGGCTGAGCACGCACGCCTGCCACACGTCGAGGCCCGCGGCCACGGCGAGCGCACCGAAGGAGATGCCATAGGCGCTCGTGGCGAGCACGACGCCGAGGGCCTCGCGCCACACCTCACGTTCAGCGGTCATCGACCGCCACCCGTTCGCTTCGCTGAACACACGATCATCATTCTGAACATGCCCGGATGCATAGTCAAGCGAACGATCGTTTGCCATGATGAACGCATGGACGATCTCCGCACCCGCATCGCCCGCACGCTCCGCCGCGAGCGCGAGGCGGCGAACCTGTCCGTCTCCGAGCTCGCCCGGCGGGCCGGCATCTCCAAGGCGACGGTCTCCCAGCTCGAGAGCGGTGCCGGCAACCCGAGCGTCGAGACGCTGTGGGCGCTGGGCGTCGCACTCGGCGTGCCCTTCGCGGTGCTCGTCGACCAGCAGGCCAACTCCCCCACCCTCATCCGCGCCGATGACCTCGCGGGCGTGCCCTCCTCTGCCGCCGCCTACAGCGCCACCCTCCTCTCGGCGAGCCCTCCGGGCGCCCGGCGCGACGTGTACCTCATCCAGGCGGAGCCCGGCGACCCCCGGCGCTCGGACCCCCACCATGCGGGCACGATCGAGCACGTGATCCTCATCGCCGGACAGGCGCGGGTCGGCCCGCCCGAGGATGCCGTGGTGCTGAACCCGGGCGACTACCTGACGTATGCCGGCGACGCGGCCCACGTGTTCGAGGCCATCGCGCCCGGGACGAGCGCCGTGCTCATCTCCGAGCTCCGCTGAGGATCACTCCCCCGGCCCGGCCCCTTGCGACCGAACCGGCCCCTTGCGTTCGCGCACAAGGGGCCGGTTCGCCCACAAGAGGCCGGGTCGGCGGATGGCTCTTCGGCTCAGTACCAGTTCATGGCCTGGGAGTGCCCCCAGGCCGTGCACGGGGTGCCGTAGGCGTCGGCGATGTACTGCAGGCCCCAGGCGATCTGGGTGGCGGCGTTCGTCTGCCAGTCGGCGCCCGCCGAGGCCATCTTGCTGCCGGGCAGCGCCTGCGGGATGCCGGTCGCTCCCCCGTCGTTGTTGTACGCCTGGTAGTTCCAGCCGGACTCCTTGTTCCACAGCGAGTTCAGGCAGGAGAACTGGTCGCCGCCCCAGCCGTAGCGGTCCGCCATCATCTGCTGTGCGGTGGCCCGAGCGCCGTCCGGCGTGTTCGCGGAGGCGAGCGCGGCTGCTGCGGCCGCCGCCTTCTCCTCGGCGACGCGGGCAGCATCCTCCGCCGCCTTCTTCTCCTGCGCGGCCGTGAAGGCCGCCTGGAGGTCTGCGGTGGCCGTCACGACCTTCTCGGTCTCGGCTTCGGCCTGCTCGGCCGTCACCGTGATGAGGACCAGCGGGAGGGTGGATCGGTCGGCGAGGGTCTCCAGGTCGTCCTCGAGAGCGGTGGTGTCCACGGACGCCGCCGCGCCCACGTCGAGGCCCGACTCGGTGACCTCCGCGGTCAGGCTCTTCGCCGCGGCGACCGCATCGGTCGCGTTCGCGACCGTCATGACGGCCTGATCGGCGATGCGGGCGAGGGGCTCGGCGCCGAGGTCGTGGCTCGTGACGGCGGCGGTGGCGTCGGAGCGCTCTGCTCCGGCCGCCGGGGCGGAGGCGAGGCCCACGCTGAGGGTGATGCCGACGAGCGCGGCCGTGGCGGCGCCGAGGGCGATCAGGGGGGTACGGGTGACGGTGGCGCGAGCGGCTGCCGCGTCGGAGGCGCGCCGAAGCGCACGGGTCTTCTGAAGCAAGGCTTTGACTTTCGGGTCGTCGTACGCCCATATCGGGGACTCATCGGGAGCTCGCCCCGGGCGCAAGTCAACGAGTCTGCGTCATCAACCTGAGCGAAAACTAGCCCTCACCTGGGATTTTCATGAGAGAGGGCCCCACGCGGCCGGGCGGCGGCGTGGGGCCCTCTCTCAAGGAGTGCGGTGCGATCAGGCGTTCGCGTCCTGACGCTTGAGACGCGAGGCCTCGCGACCGCGGACGGTCTGGTCGAGGATCACCTTGCGGATGCGGACCTTCTCCGGAGTCACCTCGACGCATTCGTCGTCGCGCGCGAACTCCAGGCTCTCCTCCAGCGTGAGGATGCGCGGCGGCGTCATCGACTCGAAGTTGTCGGCCGTGGAGGAGCGCATGTTGGTGAGCTTCTTCTCCTTGGTGATGTTGACGTCCATGTCGTCGGCGCGCGAGTTCTCGCCGATGACCATGCCCTCGTAGACCTCTTCGGTCGGCTGCACGAAGAACGACATGCGCTCCTGCAGCGCGATCATCGCGAACGGGGTGACGACACCCGAGCGGTCGGCCACGATCGAGCCGTTCTGGCGGGTGGTGATCTGCCCCGCCCACGGCTCATAGCCGTGCGAGATCGCGTTGGCGATACCGGTTCCGCGGGTGGTCGTGAGGAACTCGCTGCGGAAGCCGATGAGACCACGCGAGGGCACGACGAACTCCATGCGCACCCAGCCGGTGCCGTGGTTGGTCATGTTCTCCATGCGACCCTTGCGGTTCGCGAGGAGCTGAGTGATCGCGCCGAGGTGCTCCTCCGGCGTATCGATGGTCAGGTGCTCGAAGGGCTCGTAGACCTTGCCGTCGATCTTCTTCGTGACCACCTGCGGCTTGCCGACCGTCAGCTCGAAGCCCTCGCGGCGCATGTTCTCGACGAGGATCGCGAGGGCCAGCTCGCCGCGGCCCTGCACCTCCCAGGCGTCGGGACGGCCGATGTCGACGACCTTGAGCGACACGTTGCCGATGAGCTCGCGGTCGAGGCGGTCCTTCACCATGCGGGCGGTGAGCTTGTGTCCCTTGACCTTGCCCATGAGCGGCGAGGTGTTCGTGCCGATCGTCATGGAGATCGCGGGGTCGTCGACCGTGATGGCCGGCAGCGGACGGATGTCCTCGGGGTCGGCGATGGTCTCGCCGATCGTGATGTCCTCGAAGCCGGCGATGGCGACGATGTCGCCGGGACCGGCGGATTCAGCCGGGTAGCGCTCCAGGGCGCGGGTCTTCAGCAGCTCGGTGATGCGGGCGTTGCTGGTGGTGCCGTCGGAGCGGACCCAGGCGACCGTCTGGCCCTTCTTGAGCGTGCCGTTGAAGACGCGCAGCAGGGCAAGGCGACCGAGGAAGGGGCTGGAGTCCAGGTTCGTGACCCAGGCCTGCAGCGGAGCCTCGTCGTCGTAGGCCGGGGCCGGGACGTGCTCGAGGATGGCCTCGAACAGTGGCTCGAGGTCGTCGTTGTCGGGCAGCGACCCGTCGGCGGGACGGTTCTGCGACGCGGCGCCGGCGCGACCGGAGGCGTAGACCACGGGCACGTCGAGCAGCGCGTCGACGTCGAGATCGGGCACGTCGTCGACGAGGTCGGAGGCCAGGCCCAGCAGGAGGTCGTGCGCCTCCTCCTCGACCTCGGCGATCCGGGCATCCGGACGGTCGGTCTTGTTGACGAGGAGGATGACGGGCAGCTTCGCCTCGAGCGCCTTGCGCAGCACGAAGCGGGTCTGCGGCAGCGGACCCTCGCTCGCGTCCACGAGCAGCACGACGCCGTCGACCATCGACAGGCCGCGCTCGACCTCGCCGCCGAAGTCGGCGTGGCCGGGGGTGTCGATCACGTTGATCGTGATCTCCTTGCCGTCGGCGTGCTTGCCCTTGTAGGTGATCGCCGTGTTCTTGGCGAGGATCGTGATGCCCTTCTCGCGCTCCAGGTCGTTGGAGTCCATGGCGCGCTCCTCCACGTGCGAGTGTTCGCCGAAGGAGCCCGTCTGGCGGAGCATCGCGTCGACGAGCGTGGTCTTGCCGTGGTCGACGTGGGCGACGATTGCGACGTTGCGGAGGTCAGAGCGGAGGGCGTGCGCCATACAAGGGTCCTCAAAGAGTGTGGGGTTGCGCCGGGAAGCCGACGTTCCAGGATAACGTACGCGCGGATCGGGTTCCTGAACGCACGTCGTACCATCGTCCCGTGACCCTCCCCGACCCGACTCCCCCGGCGCCGCAGACGCCGTCGACCGCGCCCACCCGGCGCGACGAACCGCGTGAGGGTCGAGCGCGCCTGTGGTGGGAGATCGCCATCGTGCTCGCCCTGGGCTTGGGTCAGTCCGCGGTCTACGCGATCGTGCAGCTCGCCTATCGGCTCACCGACGACACGCCCCTCGCAGATCAGACCGCCACCCTCAACCCCTCCCGCAGCGACCGGGAGGTGTTCGACCTCATCTATCAGGTGCTGTCCATCGGCTTCGCCCTGGTGCCGGTGCTCCTCGTGTGCTTCCTGCTGTGGCAGCGCCGTCGCCCGCACCTGGAGCGCCTCGGCCTCGACGGCACTCGCGTGGGCGGCGACATCGGCCGGGGCGTGCTCCTCGTCCTCGCGATCGGCGTGCCGGGACTGGCGCTCTACCTCGGCGGCCGGGCGCTCGGACTGTTCGTGGCCGTGAACCCCGCCGGTCTGGACGCGCACTGGTGGACCGTGCCGATCCTCTTGCTCGCCGCCGCCCGCGCATCGCTCCAGGAGGAGTTCGTCGTGCTCGGGTACCTGTTCGCCCGCCTGCGGCAGCTCGGGTGGTCGCCGTGGACGATCATCGTCTCGACCTCGGTGCTCCGTGCGACGTACCACCTCTATCAGGGGCCCGGCGCCTTCATCGGCAACCTCGCGATGGGACTGCTCTTCGGGTGGCTCTACCACCGCACCGGTCGACTGCTGCCGTTCCTGGTGGCGCACTTCCTCATCGATGCGGCGGCGTTCGTCGGCTACCCCTGGGCCGCGGCGACCTGGCCCGGCCTGTTCGGTCTCCCCGGCTGAGGCGCGCTCAGCCGAGGTTGACGACGACGAGCGCCGCGACGGCCCACAGCACGATGACGGCGAGGGCGATGAGGGCCGGACCGTCCCAGCTGCGTCGGATCGGCGCATCCGCCGTCGCGGGCGCCGTGCTCCACAGATCGCGGATGCCGGTGAGCACCCGGAGCGCCGACGGCACCTTCGGCACCGCGTCGTCATCACGGGAGTGACGAGGCGGACGCGCCTTGGCCGGTCCGCCCCAGCAGCTCAGGGTGCGACCGTCGTCGAGCGTGAACTCGAGCTGCCAGCGCATGTCGATGTCCTGCACACGCGCCCAGCCGAAGGTCGTGCGACGCAGCAGGTTCTGCACCACGGCCCCCTCCTGATCCACGCGGACGAAGGAGACGAAGGCCGTCTCGTACACGATCCACAGACCGAGCAGCAGCCAGGGCGCCACGAGCAGCGCCTGCACGATGCTGCCGTTGACGACGGTGTCCCCGAGCAGGAACAGCACCAGCAGGATGCTGAGGACGAAGACGACGGTGCCCGAGGACGCACGGAAGGTCCGTGCGCCCTCGGGGTGTGCGGAAGATGCCACCTCAGCGGCCGCCGAGCGGGATCGACGCCCCCGGGATCGCCTTGAGGAGACGATCCGTGTACTCCTGCTGCGGGTTCGCGAAGATCTCGTCGACCGTGCCCTGCTCGACGACCTTGCCCTTCTCCATCACGCAGACCAGGTCGCTGGAGACCCGGACGACCGCGAGGTCGTGCGTGATGAAGAGGTAGGTGAGGTTCAGCTCCGACTGGAGTTCGGCGAGCAGCTGCAGGATCTGGTCCTGCACGAGCACGTCGAGCGCCGACACCGCCTCGTCGAGCACGACGATGTCGGGCTTGAGGGCGAGCGCGCGAGCGATCGCGACGCGCTGCCGCTGACCGCCGGACAGCTCGTTCGGGTACCGGGTGGCCAGTGCACGGGGCAGGGCCACCTGGTCGAGGAGCTCCTCGACGCGCGCCCGCTGCGCGGCGCGGTCGCCCACTCCGTGGATCTGCAGCGGCTCCGAGATCGTGTTCCCGATGTTGCGCAGCGGATCGAGCGATCCGTACGGGTCCTGGAACACCGGCTGCATGCGGCGACGCAACCCGAACGCCTGCGCGTTCGAGAGGCGGGACACATCCTGGCCGTCGATCTCGATGGTGCCGCTGGTGGGCTCCTCGAGCTTCAGGACCATCTTCGCGACGGTCGACTTGCCGGACCCCGACTCGCCGACGAGCGCGAGCGTCTTCCCCCGCGGGATCTCGAAGGAGACGTCGTCGACCGCCCGGAAGGCTTCGCTGCGGAAGTTCCCCTGACGGATCTTGTAGTCCTTGGTGAGTCCGGCGACGCGCACCGTGGGTGGGATGGCGGCGAGGTCGTCGAGCGTCTCGATGCCCCGATCCTCCACGACCGCCTGGATGCGCTGCGACGCGACGCTCGGTGCGGCCCCGACCAGTCGCTGGGTATATGGATGCTGCGGGTTCTCCAGGATCTGCCGGCTCGGCCCGGCCTCCACGATGTTGCCGTTGCTCATCACGATGATCTTCTCCGCACGCTCGGCCGCGAGGCCGAGGTCGTGCGTGATGAGGAGCACCGAGGTGCCCTTGTCACGCGTGAGCGTCGCCATGTGATCGAGGATGACCCGCTGCACCGTGACATCCAGCGCCGAGGTCGGCTCATCCGCGATGAGGAGCTTCGGATCGGCCGCGAGGCCGATGCCGATCAGCGCCCGCTGGCGCATACCGCCGGAGAACTGATGCGGGTACTGGTGCAGACGCCGTTCGGCATCGGCGAGTCCGGCCTGCTTCAGCACCTCGATCGTCCGCGCCTTCACGGCCTCGCGGCCCCGGGCGATCCCGTTCGCACGGATCGCCTCTTTCACCTGGAAGCCGATGCTCCACACCGGGTTGAGGTTCGACATCGGGTCCTGCGGGACGAAGCCGATCTCGCGACCGCGGACGGCCTCCATCTCCCGGCGACCGAGTTTCGTCAGCTCCCGGCCGTCGAGAGTGATCGATCCTCCGGTGACGACACCGGTTCCGGGCAGGAGGTTCACGATGGCGCTCGCCGTGGTGGACTTGCCCGAACCGGACTCGCCCACGATGGCGACGGTCTCACCCGGGAAGATGTCGAAGCTCGCTCCGTGGAGGACCTCCTTCTCCCCCTCCTGAGTGCGGAACGCGACGGTGAGGTCACGGACGCTGAGCAGCGGGATCTGTGCGGTTGCGCGTGCGGTCATCGCCGTGCCCTCGCCTTCGGGTCGATGGCGTCTCGGATGAGCTCGCCGAGGCTGACGAAGGCGAGCACGGCCAGCGTGAGCGCGATCGACGGATAGATGAGAGCCATGGGCGCCACACGCAGCGATTTCTGCGCCTGTCCGATGTCATTTCCCCACGACATCACGTCGCTTCCGAGACCGACGCCGAGGAACGACAACGTGGCCTCCGCGACGATCGAGGCAGCGAGTCCCAGCGTCGTCACCACGAGCAGCGGCGCGAGCGCGTTCGGGATGACGTGTCCCACCAGCGTGCGGAACTTCGAGCGCCCGAGCGCGCGGGAGGCCACGACGAAGTCGGACTGCCGGACGCGGAGCACCTCGGCCCGCACGACGCGCGCAGTCGCCGCCCACGCGAAGCCACCGATGGCGAGTGCGAGCACGGGCACCGAGCGGTACTGGGAGAAGACCGTCATGACGACGACGGCGGCGAGGATGTACGGGATGGCAAAGAAGATGTCGCCAATCCGAGACAGCACCGAGTCGAGCCAGCCGCCGTAGAACCCCGCGAGCGCCCCCATGATCAGACCGAGAATCGAGGAGATCGCGGTCGCGAGGAGCCCGACGGAGAGCGAGGTCTGTGCGCCCCAGACGATACGGGAGTATATGTCGCATCCCAGGAACGTATAGCCGAGCGGGTGACCGTCCGCGGGGCCGGCATTGCTGTTGGACAGCTCACACTGGCTGTTGGGCGGTACCGACGTGAACAACGTGGGGAACAGGGCCATCGCCAGGAAGAACAGCGCGAGGATGACCGAGAACCAGAACAACGGACGACGACGCAGGTCAGTCCACGCGTCTCGCCACAGGTTTCGCGGCTTCTCCGCGATCCGCACGGCATCGACGGAGATGGTCTCCGTCTCGACCGGAGCGACATAGTGATTCTGCGTGGTGGGGTCAGGCATAGCGGATCCTTGGGTCGAGCAGACCGTACAGCAGGTCGATGATGAGGTTGACCACGACGTACAGGATCACGAACACCGTGACGAAGGAAACCACCGTCGGCCCCTCGTTGCGGATCGCGGCCTGGTACAAGGTGTTGCCGACGCCCGGCACATTGAAGATGCCCTCGGTCACGGTCGCGCCGACGAGCAGCACGCCGAAGTTCGTCGCCGAGTTCGTGATCACCGGGATGAGGGAGTTGCGGAGCACGTGCACGGGGATCACGCGACCGCGCGACAGTCCCTTGCTGTACGCGGTGCGCACCCAGTCCTGGTTGAGCGTGTCGATGACCGAGCTGCGCATCAGCCGCATACTCACGGCGTACAGGCTGAAGCCGAGCACGATGGCCGGCAGCCACAGGCCACCCCAGTCGTTGTCCGACCCGACGGTCGGCTTGAACCAGCCCAGCTTGATCGCGAGGAAGTACTGCGCCAGGAACGCGACGACGAAGATCGGGATCGCGATCGCCACGAGCGCGACGATGAGCATCGTGTGGTCGAAGAGCTTGCCCTTGCGCAGCGCCGAGATCGTGCCGATGATGATCGCCAGCGTGAACTCGATAGCGATGGCCATCACCGCGAGTCGACCGGTGACGGGAAGCGTCTCGGCCAGCACGGTCGACACCGGCCGGCCGGAGAAGGTCGTGCCGAGGTCGCCCTGGAAGACACCGGTGATGTAGTACCAGTACTGCACTAGGAACGGGTCGTCCAGGTGGTACTGCTCGCGCAGCTGTGCCACCACGGCCGGGTTCGGGGTCCGGTCGCCGAAGAGCCCGAGAATCGGGTCACCGGGCATGGCGAACACGAGGAAGTAGATGAGCAGGGTGGCCCCGAAGAAGACGGGGATCACCTGCAGAAGACGTCTCAGGATGTAGCCGAGCATGCGTCTGTCCCGTAGTCAGGAGGCGGAGTCAGTGTGACCAACACAGCCTGTGAGGCGGCGACGGACGACCGTCACCGCCTCACAGGTTCGTGCTGTCAGACTTACTCGCCGTCCTTCGTGACCTGGTAGAGGATCGGCCAGGTGTCCCACCCGAATTCGACGTTCTCGACCGACTCGCCCCAGGCGCCCATGGCGTTGGTGTACCACAGCGGGATGGCAGGGAGGTCCTGGAAGAGGATCTCCTGCGCCTCCTGGAACTTGGCGATGCCCGCCTCGACGTCCGGGGCCGCAGACCCCTCGTCGAGGAGCTTGTCGAACTCCGGGTTCGAGTAGTCGCCGTCGTTCGAGCCTGCACCCGTACCGAAGATCGGGCCGAGGCCGTTGAACATCGACGGGTAGTCGAACTGCCAGCCGGTACGGAAGGCGGTGGTCGCCTTGTCCTCGGTGATCAGCGTGCGGTGCTCGGCGAAGGTCGGGATCGGCTTACCCGAGGCCTCGATGCCGAGGTTGTTCTTGATCTGGTTCGCGACCGCGTCGACCCAGCCCTGGTTGGGGCCGTCGGCGTTGTACTGGATCTGGAAGGATCCGGTCCACGGTGCGATAGCGTCGGCCTCGGCCCACAGCTCCTTCGCCTTGTCGGCATCGAAGTCGAGCACGTCGGAGCCGGGGATGTCCTCGGAGTAGCCGTCGATCACCGGCGAGGTGAAGTCCTTCATCGGCGTGCGGGTGCCGCTGAAGACCACGTCGGTGATCTCCTCACGGTTGATGGCGTGCGAGATCGCCGCGCGGCGCAGCTGGCCCTCTTCACCGCTGAAGTGCTCGAGGCGCTCCGGAATGGTGATGGTGGCGTTCGCCGCGGCCGGCTGGTTCACCGTGCGGTCCGGGAAGTCGGTCTCGAACGTCTGCAGAGCGGTGTCCGGGATCTCCTGGATGATGTCGAGCTCGCCACCCTGGAGGTCGGCATAGGCCGCCTCGGTGCTGGCGTAGAGCTTCATGTCGACGCCACCGTTCTGCGCCTCGCGCGGGCCGGTGTAGTCCTCGTTCTTGACGAGCTCGATGCTCTCGTTGTGCCGCCAGGCGCCCTCTTCCGCGAAGACGTACGGGCCATTGCCGATCGGGTTCTCGCCGAAGGCCTCGAGGTCGTCCCAGGCCGAGGCCGGCAGCGGGAAGAACGCGGTGTAGCCCAGGCGCAGCGGGAAGTCGGACTCCGGCTGCTTCAGCTTGACGGTGAAGGTCAGGTCGTCGACGACCTTGAGGCCGGAGAGCTCCGGCACGTTCTCCTCATAGGAGAAGCCCTCGATGGACTCGAAGAAGTAGCTCGAGAGCTGCTTGTTGTCGAGCGCGGCACCGTAGTTCCAGGCCTTGACGAACGACTCGGCGTCGACAGGGTCTCCGTTGGCGAAGGTCTGGTCGGCCTTAATCTTGATCGTGTAGGTCTGCGCGTCCTCGGTCTCGATCGACTCGGCGAGATCGTTGTGCACGGCGCCCTCGGCGTCGTAGTACACCAGGCCCGCGAAGATGCTCTGCAGCACCAGGCCGCCGCCGACCTCGTTGGTGTTGGTCGGGATGAGGGGGTTCTGCGGCTCGGTGTTGTTGACCGAGATCACCGCGGTCGGGTCACCCGAGGGCGTCTCCTCCGCGGAATCGTTGCCGCCGCCGCTGGCGCAGCCTGCCAGGGTCAGGGCGCCGATCACGAACAGTGCGCTGCCCGCGAGGGCGATCTTGTTGCGCTTCACTTTTGTCCTCCTGTGGACGTGGGAATTCTGCGCGGCTCATCATCGAGCGCGCAGGGATACCTGAGCGTAACCCGGTGGTCGCGCGTCCAGGACGTTCGGCTAACGAACTGTTACTGAGTGGTGACCATCTGTCACATGACGGAAACATGGCGTAACCCGAACGGCGCCGCGCCGCCGGGAGGCGGGCGCGACGCCGTTCGTCGTGCGGGTCCGTGTCAGGCGAAGGCCTCGATCGGCGGGCAGGCGCAGACGAGGTTGCGGTCGCCGTACGCCTGGTCGATCCGGCGGACCGGCGGCCAGTACTTGGCCGCCACCAGGGAGCGCACCGGATAGGCGGCCTCCTCGCGGGTATAGGCGTGCGTCCACTCCCCCGCGATGAGCGAGACGGCGGTGTGCGGGGCGTGCACGAGCGGGTTGTCGTCCGCGGGCCAGCGCCCCGCGGCGACGGCGTCCGCCTCGGCCTTGATCATGATCATGGCCTCGATGAACCGCTCGATCTCGTCGAGGTCCTCCGACTCGGTGGGCTCCACCATGAGGGTGCCGGCGACCGGGAACGACATGGTCGGCGCGTGGAACCCGTAGTCGATCAGGCGCTTGGCGACGTCGTCGACGGAGATGCCGGTGGCCTCCTTGAGTGGACGCAGGTCGAGGATGCACTCGTGCGCGACCCGTCCGTTCTCCCCCGTATAGAGCACCGGGAAGTGCCCGCCGAGGCGCTCGGCGATGTAGTTCGCCGAGAGGACCGCCGCGGCGGTCGCGCGCCGGAGCCCCTCCGCGCCCATCATGCGCACGTACGCCCACGAGATTGGGAGGATGCCCGCGGAGCCGTACGGGGCCGCGGAGATCACCGCGCCCTCGAACGTGTGCCCGCCGAAGTGCTCGGCGCGCTGCGCGAGCGGGTGCGACGGCAGGTACGGCGCGAGGTGCGCCTTCGCCGCGACCGGACCGATGCCCGGGCCGCCGCCGCCGTGCGGGATCGCGAAGGTCTTGTGCAGGTTGAGGTGCGAGACGTCGCCGCCCAGGTCGCCGAAGCGCGCGTAGCCGAGGAGTGCGTTGAGGTTCGCGCCGTCGACGTACACCTGACCGCCGGCCGCGTGCACGGCCCCGGTGATCTCCACGACCTGCTCCTCGTAGACGCCGTGCGTGGACGGGTACGTGATCATCAGCGCCGCCAGGTCGTCGGCGTGCTGGGCGATCTTCGCGCGGAGGTCGTCCAGGTCGACGTTGCCGAGCGCGTCGCTCGCCACCACGACGACCTTCATGCCGGCGAGCACGGCGGAGGCCGCGTTCGTGCCGTGGGCAGAGGACGGGATGAGGCACACAATGCGGTGGTCATCGCCGTTCGCGCGGTGGTAGCCGCGGATCGCGAGGAGACCCGCCAGCTCCCCCTGGGAGCCGGCGTTCGGCTGCAGCGACACCGCGTCGTACCCGGTGATCTCGGCGAGCCAGCCCTCGAGCTGGTCGATGAGCTCCAGGTAGCCGCGGACATCGGCCTCCGGGGCGAACGGGTGGATGCTCGCGAACTCCGGCCACGTGATGGCGGCCATCTCGGTGGCGGCATTGAGCTTCATCGTGCACGAGCCGAGCGGGATCATGCCGCGGTCGAGGGCGTAGTCCCGGTCGGACAGGCTCTTCAGATACCGCATCATGGCGGTCTCGCTGCGGTGGCTGTGGAACACCGGGTGCGTAAGGTACTCGTCCTCGCGGCGGAGGGCGTCCGGCAGCGCGTCCGCGTCGCCGAGACCGAAGCCGAAGGCGCGCTCCTGCTTCCCGCCGAAGACCTGCGCGACCTGGTGCAGCTCGGTCACCGTGGTCGTCTCGTCGACCGCGATGCCGATCGTGTCGGCGTCGGCGACCCGCAGGAGGATGCCGAAGCCGCCTCGCGCCTGGTCGGCGTACTCCGCCGCCCGGCCGGGCACGCGCACGGCGAGCGTGTCGAAGAAGTCCTCGTGGACGACCTCGGCGCCGGCCTCGACGAGCCAGTCGCGCAGCGTCGTCGTCTTGGCGGCGACGTCGCGGGCGATCTCACGGAGCCCGTCCGGGCCGTGGTAGACCGCGTACATCGACGCCATCACCGCGAGGAGCACCTGGGCGGTGCAGATGTTCGACGTCGCCTTCTCGCGGCGGATGTGCTGCTCCCTGGTCTGCAGCGAGAGACGGTAGGCCGGCTTGCCCTCGGCGTCGACGGAGACGCCGACGAGGCGTCCGGGCAGCTGCCGCTCCAGGCCTGCGCGCACGGCCATGTAGCCGGCGTGCGGGCCGCCGAAGCCCATCGGCACGCCGAAGCGCTGGGTCGTGCCCACGGCCACGTCGGCCCCGAGGGTGCCGGGAGCGGTGAGGAGCGTCAGCGCGAGCAGGTCGGCGGCCGCGACGGCGAGCGCACCGGCGACGTGCGCGGCGTCGAACACCGCGGACGGGTCCCACACGCGGCCCGAGGCCCCCGGATACTGCACGAAGACGCCGAAGAGCTCGGCGGGCAGCTCCTCCCCCGCCGCGAAGTCGACCGTGACGAGTTCGATGCCGAGCGCCTCAGCCCGGGACGCGAGCATCGCTTTCGTCTGCGGCAGCGCATCCGCATCCACCGCGAAGACGTTCGACGCGGTCTTCGAGGCCCGGCGCGCAAGCAGCATCGCCTCCACCACCGCGGTGGACTCGTCGAGCATCGACGCGTTCGCGGTGGTGAGGCCGGTGAGCTCGGCCACCATGGTCTGGAAGTTGATGAGCGCTTCCAGGCGCCCCTGCGAGATCTCGGGCTGGTACGGCGTGTAGGCCGTGTACCAGGACGGGTTCTCGAGCACGTTGCGCTGGATGACCTGCGGCGTGACGGTGCCGTAGTAGCCGAGGCCGATCATCGAGCGGTTCACCGTGTTCCGCGCGGCGAGGGCACGCAGTTCGGCCAGTGCCTCGGTCTCCGACGCGGCGACCGGGATGCGGGAGTCGGCGACCGCGTCCTCCGGTCCCGTGTAGATCGAGGCGGGGACGGCCTGTCGCATGAGCTCCTCGACCGGGCTCAGCGTCCCGTTGCCGGCGGAGCCGAGACCCAGCGCGTCGAGCATCGTGCGCTGGGCGGCCTCGGTCGGTCCGATGTGACGATCGGCGAATGCAACCACGTCCGGATCAGCCCTCCGTGAGTGCGACGTACGCGTCGCGGTCCAGCAGTCCGTCCAGCGCACCGGCGGCGACGGACACCTTGAGCAGCCAGCCGCCCTCGAACGGCTCGGCGTTGACGAGCGAGGGATCGTCGACGACGGCGTCGTTGATCTCGACGACGGTGCCGGCGACCGGGGCGTAGAGCTCCCCGACCGACTTGGTGGACTCGATCTCGCCGACGACGGAGCCGGCGGTCAGCTCGGTGCCGACGGCGGGGAGCTCGACGAAGACGACGTCCCCCAGCTTCTCGGCGGCGTAGTCGGTGATGCCGATGGTGACGGTGGCGCCGTCACCGGCGATCCATTCGTGCTCGTCGGTGTAGCGGAGTGCGCTGAGGTCGGTCATTTGTTCCTCCGGTAGAAAGGCAGGGCGGTCACGGTCGCGGGGATACGGGTCCCCCGCACATCAAGGAATACTGCGGTTCCCTCCTCGGCGGAAGAAGGGTCGACGAAGGCCATCGCGATGGGGTGGCCCAGCGTCGGGCTCAGAGCGCCGCTGGTGATCTCGCCGATCGGAGAGCCGTCGGCGTCGACGACCGCGTAGCCGGCGCGGCCGGCGCGTCGCCCCTCCGCCGTCAGCCCGACGAGGATGCGGGCGTCGTCGGCCGGTGCCGGTGCCTCCTTGCCGACGAAACGCTCCTTCGCGGCGACCACGACCCGGCCGAGGCCGGCCTGGGCGGGTGCGGTGTCGAGGCTGAGCTCATGCCCGTACAGCGGCATGCCCGCCTCCAGGCGGAGCGTGTCGCGGGCGGCGAGGCCGGCGGGCACCAGGCCGTGCGGGGCGCCGGCGTCGAGCACGGCGTCCCACAGCGCGGTGGCGTGGGCGGCCGGGACGAGGAGCTCGAAGCCGTCCTCCCCGGTGTAGCCGGTGCGGGCGAGGAGCAGCGGCTCCCCGGCGAACGACGCGGTCGCCCACGCGTAGTACTTCTGCTCCGCCCAGGGGACGCTGACGTCGGCGATGCCCGCCGTCGCCGCGAGGATCTCCTCGGCCCGCGGGCCCTGAACGGCGATCAGCGCGTAGTCGTCCGAGACGTCGGCGACCTCCACGGCGCCCGCGTCCGCGTCCGCCACGCGCACGGTGAGCGCCTGCCGCACCGCGTCGCGGTTGCCCGCGTTGGAGATGATGAGGAAGTCGTCGTCGGCCAGGCGGTAGACGATCACGTCGTCGACGATGCCGCCCTCGGGCGTCAGCAGCAGCGAGTACTTCGCCTTGCCGATCGGGAGCGCCGACAGCCGTCCGGCGAGCGCGTAGTCGAGGAAGGCCGCGGCGCCGGTGCCGCGGACCGAGAACTCCGCCATGTGCGAGATGTCGAAGATGCCCGCCGCCTGCCGCACCGCGTGGTGCTCGGCGAGGTCGGACGTGTAGCGCACCGGCATCTGCCAGCCGCCGAAATCGGTGAAGGAGGCGCCGAGCGCCTCATGGCGCTCGCGCAACGTGGTGTAGCGGGGGTCGGACATGGAGTTCTCCCGGGCTGGGTCGGGCGGGACGACGACGTCGTCCCTGGGAACTCCCCCTCTGTCATGGGCCTGAGAGCTTCGCCCGCGTGCGCAGGGCTTTCACCGTCGGCGGATCCCCCGGTGCTCGGGATCGCTTTTCAGAGCGGCCGGACCTCCGCGGTACGCGTACCTGAGAGATTGGCGGGGAGGCTTGCTCCTTCGGTGCCCGGCTGCATGCGCCGGGGCTCTCCCGCGTCGGTCGTTCGGCCTGTCTTCGATTGTGGGTTCAGTCTAGCGGTCTCCCCCGCCCGCTCAGGAGCCCAGGGCGAGCTCCGCCCGGACCTCGTCGCGGAGCCTGCCGAGGTTCTCCGGCTCCGGTGCCGCCGCCAGGAGGGTCTTGGTGTACTCGTGCTGCGGGCTCAGGATCACCTCGTCGGCCGTTCCCCGCTCCACGACGTCACCCTGGAAGAGGACCATGATGTCGTCGGAGAAGTGCCGCGCGGTCGCGAGGTCGTGCGTGATGTAGAGGACGCCGAGGTTCTCCTCGCGCTGCAGCTCGGCGAGCAGGTTGAGGACGCCGAGCCGGATCGACACGTCGAGCATCGACACCGGCTCGTCGGCCACGATGAACCGGGCACCGGGAGCGAGGGCCCGCGCGATCGCCACGCGCTGCCGCTGCCCGCCGGAGAGCTCGTGCGGACGCCGTTCGGCGAAGTTCTCCCCCGGGGTGAGCCGCACACGCTCCAGCAGCTCGATCGCCCGCGCCCGCACCTCGCCGCCGTCCAGCTTCGGGTGGTGCAGCCGGATCGGACGCTCCAGGTGATGGACGATCGTGTGGAACGGGTTGAGCGAGGCGAACGGGTCCTGGAAGACCATCTGCACGTCCGACCGGTAGCGCTCGAGAGCCGTCCCCCGCGTGCCGGACTCCTCGCCGTCGAGCAGGATGCTTCCCGAGGTCGGCGTCTCCAGCTTCATCAGCATCCGGGCGATGGTCGACTTGCCCGAACCGGACTCGCCGACCAGAGCCGTGGTCCGCCCCGCCTCCAGCGTGAACGACACGTCCTTCACCGCGTGCAGCACGCGCGTGCGGAACCCTGACCGCAGGTGGAAGTCCTTGACGAGGTTCCTCGCCTCGAGGGTGCCGTCGCGCCTCGTCCCGTCCACGCTCATCGGATGACCTCCCGGTTCACGCCGCCGCTGCGGACGAAGTCGCCTCGCTCGCCCGTGAGGGACGGGAAGCTCGACAGCAGCCGCTGGGTGTACTCGTGCTGCGGGTTGCGGTAGATCTCCTCCGCGGTGCCCTGCTCGACGATCCGCCCTTGCAGCATGACCGCGATGCGGTCGCTGATCTCGATCAGCATGGGCAGATCGTGGGTGATGAAGATGACGGCGAAGCCGAGCTTCTCGCGCAGGCGCATGATCTCCCGGATGATGCCGCGCTGCACGACCACGTCGAGCGCCGTGGTGGGCTCGTCCATGATCATGACCTGCGGGTCGAGCGCGAGCGCCATCGCGATCATCATGCGCTGGCGCATGCCGCCGGAGAGCTCGTGCGGGAAGCTCGTGAGCCGGCCGGGGTCGACGCCGACGAGCGTGAGCAGCTCCTCGGCGCGCTCCTGCTTGGCCTTCTTCGACATTCCGGGGCGGTGGGTGTCGAAGATGTCGAAGATCTGCGCGCGGACGGAGATGACGGGGTTGAGGGAGTTCATCGCCCCCTGGAAGACCATCGAGATCTTGTCCCAGCGGAAGGCGCGCAGCCCGTCCCCGTCGAGTCCGACGACGTCGATGTCATGGCCGTCGCGGTCGTGGAAAACGATCTCGCCGTCGGTCATCAGCGCCGGCGCCTTGAGCAGCCGGTTCATCCCGTACGCGAGGGTCGTCTTGCCGCAGCCCGACTCCCCCGCGAGTCCGAGGATCTCACCCCGGTGGAGGGTCAGCGACACGTCGCGGACGGCTTTGACGGGCGGGTCAACCTCGTACTCGATCGAGACGTTCCTGGCGGTGAGCACGGCGTCGCTCATGCGGTGACCCCCTTCTCCTTCGCGGCCTTGCGCAGACGACGGGCCGCATCGGGCGCGTTGCGCAGCTTCGGATTGATGACCTCGTCGATGGCGAAGTTGATCAGCGCGAGTCCCGCGCCGAGGATCGCGATCATGATGCCCGGCGGCACGAACCACCACCACGCCCCGCGGCCGAGAGCCTGACCGGACTGGGCGTCGTTGAGGATCGAGCCCCAGGTGATCGAGGAGTTCGGACCGAGGCCGAGGTAGGACAGGCCCGCCTCGCCGAGGATGGCGAAGATGATCGCGAAGAGGAACTGCGCGGTCAGCAGCGGGAGCAGGTTCGGCATGATCTCGACGAGGATCACCCGGAAGGACTTCTCCCCCGCCACCTTCGAGGCGTACACGTAGTCGCGGGTGCGGAGCGAGCGGGTCTGTAGTCGCAGTACGTAGGCCGCGCCGGCCCACGAGGTGATGCCGAGGACGAAGGCCACGAGCTGCCAGCTGCGCTGCGGCACGAACGACGCGATCACCATGACCAGCGGCAGCCCGGGGATGACGATCATGACGTTGGTCAGGAGAGCGAGGACGTCCTCCCGCCAGCCGCCGAGGTACCCGGCCAGGACGCCGAAGAGGAGGGAGAGCACGATGGCAATGCCGCCGGCCGTCACGCCGATGAGCAGCGACCCCTGCGCCCCGACGGCGAGCTGCGCAAGCACGTCGTTGCCGAGCTTGGTCGTGCCGAGCCAGTGCTCCGCCGAGGGCGCGGCGAGGGCGGGGTTGTCGGTGCTGCGCGGGTTCTGCGTGAAGAACGGCGCGATGATCGCGAAGAGCACGATGGCGAGCACGAGCACGGACCCGACGATGAACTTCGGCGATGTGCTGGGCAGGATCCGGCGACGCCGGCGGTCCTGACGCTGGGTGGCCAGGGCGACGGTGCCCTCGGGGGCGACGGTGGGAGGCTCCTCCACGAGGAGCGGGTTCTTCGTGTCAGACATTCTGGCGAGCCCTCGGGTCGATGAAGCCATAGACGAGGTCCATGAAGAAGTTGGCGACGAGCACCGTGAGGGTGATCACGAGGAACAGTCCCTGCATCAGCGCGTAGTCGTTGTTGGTGACGGCCTGGAACATGAGCTTGCCGACACCCGGGTAGGTGAACACCTGCTCCATGACGATGGAGCCGGCGACGACGAACCCGAGGGTGATCGAGAAGCCCGCGATCGACGGGATGGCCGCGTTGCGCGCCGCGTACGTCGTCATGATGCGTCGCGGCCGCAGTCCCTTGGCCTCGGCCGTGAGGACGTAGTCCTCGGCGAGTGTGGAGACCATCATGTTCCGCATGCCGAACATCCAGCCCCCCACGGAGCTGATCACGATCGTGATCGCGGGGAGGAGCGAGTGGGCGACGGCGTCGGTGAAGAACGCCCAGGTCGGCTCCGGGCCGTCCGGGAAGTCGAAGACGTCGTAGCCGCCGAACATCGGGAACCAGCCGAGCCCGACCGCGAAGACGGCGATGAGGACGAGCGCGAGCCAGAAGTACGGGATGGACTGCAGCACGGTGGTCGCCGGGATGAGGTGGTCGACCCAGGTGCCGCGTTTCCACCCGGCCCAGGCGCCGAGCACGACGCCGAGCAGGAAGGAGATGACGGTGGCGGTGCCGACGAGCACCAGGGTCCACGGGAGAGCACCCGCGATGAGCTCGGCGACGGGAGTCGGGAACTTCGTCACGGACACGCCCAGGTCGCCCTGGAACATGCGCCCCCAGTAGGCGAGGTACTGCTCCCAGAGGGAGGAGTCATCACCGCCGAGCAGGAGCTTGATGTTGCGGATGGTGGTCTCGGAGACCTCTCCGCCGGCCCGCTGCATCTTGGCGATCATGATGTCGGCGGGATCCCCCGGCATCAGCCGGGGAAGCAGGAAGTTGATGGAGATCGCAGCCCACAGCGTGAACGCGTAGAACCCGATCCTTCGTGCATAGAACTTCATGTCACTCGTCCTGACTTCCTGCTTCCCCTGCTCCTCTCGTCACTCAGCCGGCGGGCTTGATCTGCGTCAGCACGTAACCGGCGGCGATGGCGCCCCAGGACGGCGGGAACGCGTAGAGGTTCTCCTCCGTCGGCCACCCGGTGTAGTCCTTCGTGTTGTAGAAGGTCTGCGTGGCGTTGATCACGAGCGGGATGTAGGGCACGTCATTGACGATCGCGTCCTGGATGGTCGCGTAGAGCTCCTTGCGCTCGCCCTCGTCCTCGGTGCTGATGGCCTGCTGGATGGCCGCATCGACGGTGGGGTTGTTGTAGCGGCTGAAGTTCCAGCGCCCCGGGGGGATCTCGGTGCCGACCGGGCTGGTGGACTGCACCTCGGTGCCGCCGAACCAGTCGCGGTAGATCTGGAACGGGTCGGCGATGGTCGTGCCGACCACACCACCGACGATCAGCTGGAACTCACCGGACTGCCGGGTGTCGACGAACTCCTGCCACTGCACCGTCGACGGGGTGACCTTGATGCCCGCGGCCTCGGCCTGCTCGGCGATCAGCTTCGCGGCGTCGTTGTAGTCCGTCCAGCCGTCGACCGAGATCAGGCTGAGCTCGACCGGAACGCCGTCCTTCTCGTAGATGCCCGACGAGCCCTTGGTGTAGCCGGCGGCTTCGAGGATGGACGTGGCCTCCTCGACATTGGCCTCCTGCGGGCTGACCTCGTACGCGTCGTCCGTGAGCCACTTCTCGTCACGAGGGAGCAGCGTGTAGGCGGGCGAGATGTCGGCGGTGAGACCGACGAACGCCTTGTCCTTGATGGTGGCGCGGTCGATCGCGACGTTCAGCGCCTGACGCACCGCGACGTCGGTCTGCGGGCCCGTGCAGCCGAGGTCGGCGTTCGAGCACGTGTAGAGGACCGACGGGTCCTGCGGCGTGTTGATCCACTCGATCTTGCCGTTGCCGGTCACGTCGTCCGGGTTCGGGATGAACATCCCGGTCCAGTCCAGCTCGCCCGCGGCGACGAGGTCCTGGGCCGTCTGGTTGTTGTCGACGGCGATGTACTGGACCTTCTTGATGGCGAGGTCGTCGGCGTCGCGGAAGTTCTCGTTCGCCACGAAGGTGTAGGACTCGCTGGTGGTCTTGTCGACGACGTAGGGCCCGGAGCCGACCGGCTTCTCGTTCGTGAAGTTCGCGAAGTCGTCGACGTCCTTCCAGATGTGCTCGGGGAGGATGTAGCTCGACCCCATCCGCTGGAACTCCGTGGTGTACTGCGCGATGCCGTAGGTGAGCACGACCGTGGTGTCGTCGGTGGCCTCCGCGGAGATCAGCTGGTTGCCCTTGGGGTTGTTCGCCTCGTACAGGAAGGTGAAGGCGACGTCCGCGGCCGTGAGCGGCTCGCCGTCGCTCCACTTCAGGTCCGGCTTGATCTTCACCGTGATCTGCGTGCCGTCTTCGTTGTACTCGAAGGACTCGCCGATGAGGCCGATGGGCTCCTCGTCCTTGGTCTTGTTGTAGAAGAACAGGGGCTCGTAGATCGGTCCGAGTGCGCCGTGGAGCACGTTCGGAGCGAACGGGTTGTAGTTCGTGGTGA
Source organism: Microbacterium sp. LCT-H2 (assembly GCF_001866135.1). Classification (GTDB taxonomy): domain Bacteria; phylum Actinomycetota; class Actinomycetes; order Actinomycetales; family Microbacteriaceae; genus Microbacterium. Next base: position 121,358 of record NZ_MODW01000002.1, on the reverse strand, counting down.
TCGGCGTCGTGCTGCCGGCCCAGACGCGGAGGGCGCGGTCGCTGGACGCGTTGCCGCCTCCGTCATCGCTACCGCCGCCGCCGCAGGCCGTCAGGCCCAGGACGAGGACCGAGGCCCCCGCGACCGCCGTGAGCGCGATCTTGCGCTTTCCGTTACGGATCATTCTTCATTTCCTCTCGGTGCTGCACTGCAGGAGGGATTCTCCGGTTGGAGCCGAACCCCGGGCGGGGTTCACGGGAACCCCGGGAGGCGGCCGGTGGCCACTCTCGAAGGGGTTTGTTAGGACAGTAACCTAACAAACCCACCTCGGGGGGACAAGCCTTCCGGCGGGGAGGAGATAACGTTTCGGACTCGACGCTTCTGTTCGTCACAGGCGCCCACTAAAGGTCCGAATGACACTAAGATCGACTCCGGAGGTTAAGGTGCCTATGACTCGAAGTGCGGACATCCGCGTCGCCGTCTCGACGGTGATCCTCACGCTGCGCCGCGGCGACGACGGTCCGCCCGTGCTCGCGCTCCCCCTCGTCCGCCGCACCCGCGAGCCGTTCGCGGAGCGATGGGCGCTCCCCGGCGGGTGGCTCACCCCCGAGGAGTCGCCGGTCGACGCCGCGGCCCGCACGCTCGCCGAGACGACCGGCCTCGCCCCCACCTACCTGGAGCAGCTCTACGCCTTCGGCGCCGTCGACCGCTCCCCCACGCGGGTCGTCTCGATCGTGTACTGGGCCCTGCTCCGCCAGGACGACGTCGAGGCCCAGATCGCCGCACACCAGGCCTCGGGTCGCGCGCCGGAGAACGTGGAGTGGTTCGCTGCCGACGACCTCCCCGCGCTCGCCTTCGATCATCACGAGATCATCGAGTACGCGCTCTGGCGGCTGCGCAACAAGGTCGGCTACAGCCGTGTGGCCCAGGGCTTCCTGCCCGCGGAGTTCACCCTCGCCGAACTACGCGAGGCGTACGAGTCGATCCTCGGACGCTCGCTCGATCCGGCCAACTTCCGGCGACAGGTGGAGACGGCGGGAAACCTCACCCGGACCGATCGCTTCCGCACCGGCAGCCACCGCCCCGCCCGCCTGTACCGCGATGACACCGATGTCGAGCTGGCCGACCGCGGCCCGCTCCGCCCCGAGGAAACGAGAACCCGATGAGCATCACCTTCGTCCCGACGCCCGCGGTCCCCCCGGCGGACCCGTCCGTCGACCATGCGATCCAGGCCATCGTCGGCGGGGCGTCCACCGACGCCACGTGCACCACCGACCTCGCCGTCGGACCGTGGGACTTCGACACGCGCCCCGGCTACGGCCCCGGCTCCTCCATGGGAGACGTCATCCCGACCGGAGCTCCTCGGCAGGGAGAGCTCCCGGCCGCCTACCGCGAGGCCGGCGAGGCGGAGCTCCACCGCCGCATCGAAGCCGCGAAAGCCACGCTCGGGGACCGGGTGGTGATCCTCGGGCACTTCTATCAGCGCGAGGAGGTCGTGACGCATGCGGACGAGGTGGGCGACTCGTTCCAGCTCGCCACCGCCGCCACGATGCGGCCGGACGCGGAGGCGATCGTCTTCTGCGGCGTGCACTTCATGGCCGAGACCGCCGACCTCCTGTCGCAGCCCGATCAGGCGGTGATCCTGCCGAACCTGGCCGCGGGCTGCTCGATGGCGGACATGGCCGACATCGACCAGGTGGAGGAATGCTGGGAGCAGCTCGCCGACGTGCTGGGCGATCTCGAGACCCCGGACGCCGACGGCCGCGTGCCGGTGATCCCCGTCACCTACATGAACTCCTCGGCGGCGATCAAGGGCTTCGTCGGGCGGCACGGCGGCATCGTGTGCACCTCGTCCAACGCCGCCACGGTGCTGGAGTGGGCCTTCGCCCGCGGCCGTCGGGTGCTCTTCTTCCCCGATCAGCACCTGGGCCGGAACACCGCGAAGGCCATGGGGGTGCCTCTCGACCGGATGCCGCTGTGGAACCCGCGGCGCGCGCTCGGCGGCTCGACGGCGGAGGATCTCGCCGACGCGCAGGTGATCCTCTGGCACGGTTTCTGCTCCGTGCACCGCCGCTTCACCGTGGCGCAGATCGACCAGGCCCGCGCGGAGCACCCGGGGGTCCGCGTGATCGTGCACCCGGAGTGCCCGATGGAGGTCGTCGACGCGGCTGACGAGGCCGGCTCCACGGAGTACATCCGCCGTGCCATCGCCGAGGCCTCGGAGCCGACGACGTTCGCGGTCGGGACGGAGATCAACCTCGTGCGCCGCCTGGCCGCGCAGTACCCGCAGCACCGGATCTTCTGCCTCGACCCGGTCGTGTGCCCGTGCTCGACCATGTACCGCATCCACCCGGGCTACCTCGCGTGGGTCCTGGAGGAGCTGGTCGCCGGTCGCACACCGAACCGCATCACGGTCTCCGCCGATGTCGCCGACCCGGCTCGCCTCGCGCTCGAGCGGATGCTGGCCGCCAAGCCGCCGGTGCCCGCCGGGGCGCGATGAACGTCGTCGTCGTCGGCTCCGGCATCGCCGGGCTCACCGCCGCGCTGCACGCGCACGAGGCCGGGCACACGGTGACGGTCGTGACGAAGGGCGGCCTCGGGGGCGGATGCACGCCTCTCGCGCAGGGCGGCGTGGCCGGGAGCTACGGGCCGGGAGATGGACCGGCCACGCACGCCGCCGACACGATCAGCGCGGGAGCGGGTCTGTGCGACCCAGCCGCCGTCGACGCCCTCGTGGCGGACGGCGCCGCCCGGATCGCCGAGCTCCTCGCCCGCGGCGTCGCCTTCGATCGCGCACCGGACGGCTCTCTCGCCCGCGGGCGGGAGGCCGCGCACGCCCATGCCCGCATCCTGCACGCCGGAGGTGACGCCACCGGCGCCGCGATCTCCGCGGCGCTGTGCGCAGCGATTCAGCGCGCGTCCATCCCCGTCCGCGAGGGGACGATGCTCCTCGACCTCGTCGTCGAGGAGGGACGGGTCCGGGGGATCATGGTCCTCCGCGACGGGGACACGGCCGAGATCCGGGGCGACGCCGTGATCCTCGCGACCGGCGGGGCGGGACAGCTCTACGCGCATACGACCAATCCGCCGGAGGCAACGGGCGACGGCATCGCCGCGGCCCTGCGTGCCGGCGCCGCCGTCGCCGACCTGGAGTTCGTGCAGTTCCACCCGACCGCGCTTCCCGGCAGCCCCGTCTTCCTCCTCTCCGAAGCCGTCCGCGGCGAGGGTGCCGTCCTCCGTGACCAGGAAGGCCGACGGTTCGTGTTCGACAGCCATCCCGACGGCGAGCTCGCGCCGAGGGACGTCGTCGCGCGGACCATCGCCCGACAGGCCGCCCGGCAGGGGGCGCCCGTGCACCTCGATGCGACGGCGCTGGGTGCGGACGCGCTCGCCCGCCGCTTCCCCACCATCGACCGGGTGACGCGTGCTCGCGGTTTCGACTGGTCCAGGGCGCCGCTGCCGGTGACCCCCGCCGCCCACTACCTCATGGGCGGCGTCGTCACCGATCGCCACGGACGGACCACGATCCCGGGGCTCTACGCCGTCGGCGAGACCGCCCGCACGGGGGTGCACGGAGCCAACCGGCTCGCCTCCAACTCCCTCCTCGAAGGCGCCGTGTTCGCAGCCAGGGCCGCCGCCGCGCTGGACGGACCGTGGCCCGCTGCCGGCGACATCACCCCGTGTCCGTCACCGACGGACACGGATTCCGCACCGGAGGCCCTCCCCCGGTTCGACCGCGCCGGGCTGCAGCGGCTGCTGTGGGACGAGGTCGGCCTGCACCGGACCGGATCGGGCCTGCAGCGCGCGCTCCGGATCGTGCGCGGCTGGGCCGTCGAGACACCTTCCCCCTCCGACGCCCGCGCGCACGAGGACCGGAACCTGCTGCGGGTCGCCGAGGCCACCATCCGCGCCGCCCTGGCCCGCCCCGTCTCGGTCGGCGCCCACCACCGCGATGACCCCGCCCCCGCCGCGCCGACCCCGGCACACGCACCGATCCTAGAGACCGCCTGATGCTCACCCGCGCCACCCTGCACCGCGTCGTCGGAGCTGCACTCGAGGAGGACGCGCCGTGGGGCGACCTCACCAGCACCACCCTGCTCCCCGCGGAGACGACCGCCACGGCCGACCTCGTCGCCCGCGAGGACGGGGTCTTCAGCGGCGGCGAGGTCTTCGCCACCGCGTTCCTCCTCACCGATCCCGACGTCACGGTCGACCTGCACGTGGGCGACGGCGATGCCTTCACCGCCTCCGACGTGCTGGCCACCGTGACCGGACCGGCTCGCGCGGTCCTCACCGCCGAGCGCGTCGCCTTGAACTTCGTGCAGCGGATGTCGGGCGTCGCCACCCTCACGGCCGCCTACGTCCGCGAAGTCGAGGGAACGCGGGCGCGCATCGCCGACACCCGCAAGACCACGCCAGGACTGCGGGCGTTCGAGCGGCACGCCGTGGTGTCCGGCGGCGGCCGGAACCACCGATACTCCCTCTCCGACGCGGTCATGGCGAAGGACAACCACCTCGCGGTGCTCCAGCGATCCGGACTCGACCTCGCGACGGCTCTTCGCGAGGCGCTCTCGCGGCTGCCGCACACCGCCCACGTCGTCGTCGAGGTCGACCGTCTCGACCAGATCCCGGCGGTGCTCGACGGCGGTGCGCACACCGTGCTCCTGGACAACTTCTCCCTGGACGACCTGCGCGCCGGTGCGGCCCTCATCGGCGAGCGCGCCACCGTGGAGGCCTCGGGCGGCGTCGACCTGACCACCGTCCGCGCCATCGCCGAGACCGGGGTGGACGTCATCTCGGTCGGAGCCCTCACGCACTCCGCGCGGGCGCTGGACCTCGGACTCGACCTGCGGATCGACTGAGTCCGTGCTGTACCTCGACCACGCCGCGACGTCGCCGGTACGCCCCGAGGTGCGGGCGGCCATGGAGCCCTTCCTCACCGAGGTGTTCGGCAACCCCGCCAGCCATCACACCGCGGGCGAGACGGCGGCGCGCGCGCTGGAGGATGCCCGCACCAGGGTCGCCCGCGTCTTCGGGGTGCGGGCGGGTGACGTCGTCTTCACCGGCGGCGGCACGGAGGCGAACAACCTCGCCGTGAAGGGCCTCGCCCTGGGAGCGCTCGCCTCCGGGCGGCAGCGGGTCGTGGTGTCCCCCATCGAGCACGAGTCGATCCGGGAGTCGGCGGCGTACCTCGCGCGGTTCCACGGGGTGACGGTGGCGATGCCCGCGGTCGAGGGAACCGGGCGGATCACGTCGGACGCCCTCGACACGGTGCTCACCGACGACACGGCCGTCGTGTCCGTCGGACACGCGAACAACGAGATCGGCACCGTCCAGGACATCGCGGCACTCCGTGAGGTCGTCCGCGCCCGCCGCGTGCCCCTCCATATCGACGCCGTGCAGTCGGCCGGCTGGCTGCCCCTGCACGAGCTGGATGCCGACGCCGTGTCGATCGCCGGGCACAAGCTCGGTGCTCCCAAGGGCACCGGGGCGCTCGTCGTCCGCGGTCGGCTCCCTCTGGAACCCCTCCTGCACGGCGGCGGTCAGGAGCGCGGACGGCGGTCCGGCACCGTCGACGTCGCGGGAGCGGTGGGCTTGGCGACGGCACTGGAGCTCGCCGAGCGGGAGCGTGAGCACGCGGCGCCGCGGGTGCGGGCCGCCACAGCGCGCTTCATCGCCGAGGTGACCCGACGGGTGCCCGACGCCGCGCTGACAGGGGATCCCGTGCACCGGCTCCCCGGCACCGCGAGCTTCACCATCTCCGGCGTGAGCGGCGAGGCGGTGCTGCTGGGGCTGGAGCGCCGCGGGGTGATCTCGTCCAGCGGCTCCGCCTGCGCGGCCGACAGCGATGAGCCCTCCCCCGTGCTGCTCGCGTGCGGCATCGCCCCCGCGGTCGCCCAGACGGCCGTGCGGTTCACGTTCGGGCGGGCGGCCCTCCCGGCGGACGCTCCCGAGCACCTCGCCGCACTGGTCGCGGAGGCGGTCGACGCCGTCCGCGGCTGACGACGGCTCTAGACTCGGCGGAGTGACCGCCCCCACCCCGATCGTGACGCTGATCGTGCCAGGACGCGACATCGCCGCGTTCGCCCCCGCCGCTCTCGACTCCCTCCGCGCGCAGACGGACGAGCGGTGGCGTGCCATCCTCATCGACGACGGCTCCACCGACGACACGGGAGCGATCTTCGCCGACGCCGCCGCGAGGGATGCCCGCTTCACGGTGGTGCGGCATGAGGCTTCCATCGGGCTCGGCGCCGCGCGCAATGTCGGCCTCGCACGGGTCGACACGCCCTTCACGGGATTCCTCGACGCGGATGACGAGCTGATGCCGGACGCGCTGGCGACGCTCGTGGGCACGCTCGAGCGCACGGAGAGCGACTTCGCCGCCGGCGCCTACGTGCGGCTGCGCCCCGTGGGGCAAGGATATGTGCCCGGCCGCGTGCAGCCGTGGGTGGCCGCGGCGACGACTCCTGCCCGCCTCGGCACCACCCTCGCGGAGCACCCGCAGGCCGTGTCGAACATCGTCGCCTGGTCCAAGGTGAGCCGCACGGAGATGTGGTCCGATCTGCGGTTCCCGGAAGGGGTGGCCTACGAGGACCAGGTCGTCGCGCAGACGATGTACACCCGGGCACGCGCCTTCGACGTGCTGCCGGACGTCGTGGTGCGCTGGCGCGTCCGAGCGGACGGCACCTCGATCACCCAGAGCAAGGCGCAGCTCCCCGTGCTCCGCGACTACCTCGCCGCGCTCCGCGGCGGGATCCGCGTCCTGCAGGAGGCGGGCGCGCACGCCGCCGTGACCGCCCGGCTCGACCTCATCCTCGCGATGGACGTCGCTCCGCTCCGGGAGATCGCGGACACGCACCCCGACCCCGCCTACGCGGCGGAGGTCTCCGCGTTCCTGGCCGAGCTGCGCGCCCTTCCCGAGTTCGCCGACGCCCGCCCCGACCCCACCCTCGCCGACGCCCTCGCGTGGTGAGCCCCGCCCGAAGGACCCCCGCATGACCGACTACCTCTCCTCGCTGTTCGCGCTCGACGGCCGCACCGCGGTCGTGACCGGCGGCAGCTCGGGCATCGGCCGTGGCATCGCGACGGCGCTCGCCCGGGCCGGCGCGGCGACGGTGATCGTCGCCCGCGGCGCGGAGCGCATCGCCGAGACCGTCGAGGAGCTGAACGCCCAGGGGTACGGGGCCGCGGGCGTCGTCGGCGATCTGAGCACCCGCGACGGCATCCACGAGGTCGCGGAGGCTGCGGCCGTCCCCTTCGGTGAGCCGGACATCCTCGTCAACTCCGCAGGCATCAACATCCGTCCGCCCTACGCCGAGATCACCGAGGCGGACTGGGACGTCACGATGACCGTCAATGCGCTCGCCCCGTTCCTCCTCGGTCAGCGCTGGGCGCAGGGCATGGCGGCGCGCGGGTACGGGCGACTGATCCACATCAGCTCGCAGCAGGCGCACCGCGCGTTCGTGGGCAGCGGGGTCTACGGCGCCTCCAAGGGAGCGGTCGAGTCGCTCATGCGCTCGGAGGCCGAGGCCTGGGGCGGCACCGGCGTGACGAGCAACACCCTCGTCCCGGGATTCGTCCTCACGCCCCTGAACGCCCGTCTGCAGAAGGACCCCGCCACGATCGCGGCCCTCGCGGCCCGCACGATGATCGGACGCAACGGCCTCCCCGAGGACTTCGCCGCAGCCGCGGTCTTCCTCGCCGGTCCGGGTTCGGCCTACGTCACGGGCCAGTCGCTGTTCATCGACGGCGGGCTCTCCGTGCACTGACCCTCGCGGTCGTCACCCGTCGGTCCGGCGCGGCCGGGCGTCGGTGCTCGATGCCGTCGGCAGCGGGACGCCCGTCGTCAGCGCCACGACGGCGTCGGCTGCGGCGGAGTCCTCCGGCTCGCGATCCGCACGGCGCGCGGCGAGGCCGGTCTCGACGCCCTCCTCGACACCGCCCCGGATCGCCGCCTCCTCCTCGGCCTCCGCTTCGATCTCCGCGTCGAGCACGCGGGACGCGGCCACCTGCTGCGCCGCCAGCTCGGCGTAGAGGCCCCCCTGCGCGAGCAGCTCGGCGTGGGTGCCGGATTCCACGATGCGCCCGGCCTCCAGCACGTGGATCACGTCCGCCCCCATGACCGTCGACAGGCGGTGCGCGATCGACAGGGTCGTGCGCCCCTTGGCCGCCTCGTCGAGGGCCTCCTGCACCACGCGCTCGGACACGGTGTCCAGGGCGGAGGTCGCCTCGTCGAGCAGGAGCACCGGCGGGTCCTTCAGCAGCACACGGGCGATCGCGATGCGCTGCTTCTCGCCACCGGAGAGCCGGTACCCGCGCTCCCCCACGACCGTGTCGTAGCCCTTCTCGAAGCCCGCGATGATGTGGTGGATGTTGGCCGCGGTGCAGGCGGCGACCAGCTCCTCGTCCGTCGCGTCGGGCTTCGCGTAGCGGAGGTTCTCCCGGATCGTCGCGTGGAACAGGTAGGTCTCCTGGGAGACGATGCCCACGTCGTCGATGATCGACTCCTGCGTGAGGGTGCGCACGTCGGCCCCCGCGAACAGCACCGCGCCGCCCTTGGCCTCGTACAGGCGCGGTGCGAGGTACAGGATCGTCGTCTTGCCCGCACCGGAGGGGCCGACGAAGGCGACGTGTTGCCCGGGCTCGGCCACGAAGGAAACCCCGTGCAGCGTGGGACGCGAGTCGGCCGCGGCGTCCGGATACCGGAACACGACGTCCTGGAACTCGATGCGTCCGCGCGGACCCGGTGCCCGCGCCACGGCGATCGCATCGGGGGCGTCGGTGATCTCGGGGACGAGGTCGAGGTACTCGAAGATGCGGGCGAACAGCGCGGACGAGGTCTGCAGATCGAGCGAGACCCTCATGAGCCCCATGAGCGGCATGAGCAGCCGCGCCTGCACCGTCGTGAAGGCCACGATCGTCCCCGCGGTGATCGCTCCCGTCCCGCCCGCGATGAGGTATCCGGAGACGAGGTAGATGACGGCAGGGACGCTGGCCATGATGACCTGGACGACCGCGAAGAAGCCCTGACCGCTCATCGCCCGCCGCACCTGGAGGCGCACCTGGTTGCGGTTCTCCTGCTGGTAGCGCTCGGACTCGGTGCGCTGGCGGTTGAACGCCTTGGAGAGCAGCATGCCCGAGACGCTCAGGGTCTCCTGGGTGATGGAGGTCAGCTCGGACAGCGACTCCTGGGTCTCCCCCGCGATGCGGGCGCGCACCTGTCCCACGCGTCGCTGCACGAGCACGAGGAACGGCATGAGCACGACGGCGATGAGGGTGAGGCGCCAGTCGATGAGGATCATCGCGACGAGGGAGGCGATCACCGTGACGGCGTTGCCGAGGATGCTGGTGACGGTGTTCGTCAGCACGCCGGAGACGCCGCCGACGTCGTTCTGCAGCCGGGACTGGATCACGCCGGTCTTCGTGCGGGTGAAGAAGCCGAGCTCCATGGCCTGCAGGTGCTCGAACAGCCGCACCCGGAGGTCGCCCGTGACGCTGTTGCCGACCGTGGCGGTGAGCCAGGTCTGCGCGACGCCGAGGACCGCCGAGAAGAGGAAGAGGCCGACCATCGCCCCGACGAGCACGCCGAGCAGCGAGAGGTGGGGGCCGCCGCCGTCGACGGGGAACAGGGCGTCGTCGAAGATGCGCTGCACGAGGAGCGGCGGGATGACCGCGATGCCCGCGCCGAGCACCACGAGGACCCCGGTGAAGAGGATGCGCCACCGGTAGGCGCTGAACAGGGCGACGACCCGGGTGCCGAGTCCGTCGATCTTCGGAGCTTCCGCGTTGAGCCGACGCTGGGCGTCCTCGTCCACGCCGCGAAAACCGCCCCGCGGACCGCCGCCCATCCCGCCCATGCTCATGGCGCCAGCGTACTCACCTCCCACGACACCGGCTCCGCTGTCCCGACGTTCAGCGATATCCCAGATTTCGGAATGAAATGTCCGTCCGACCCGTTACGCTGAATGACTCTCGCGAACTCTCGCACCTTCCCCTTCTCTCCGATGCCCTGGAGGCCGCCCATGTCTGCCGTCGATACCGGCTCCATCACGACGCCCCCCGCATCGAGCGGGGGCATCCCCCGCAAGGACATGCGGGTCATCTGGCTGCTGCTCGTCGCCGCCTTCGTCGCCATCCTCAACGAGACGACGATGGGCATCGCGATCCCGCACCTGAACACCGACCTCGGCATCCCGCCCGAGCTCGGGCAGTGGCTGACGAGCGCGTTCATGCTCACCATGGCGGTGGTCATCCCGACCACCGGCTTCATCCTGCAGCGCTTCACGACGCGGCAGGTCTTCATCGCCGCGATGACGGCGTTCTCGCTCGGCACGCTCGTGGCTCTCGTCGCGCCCGGCTTCTCCGTGCTGCTCGTGGGCCGCGTGATCCAGGCGGCGGGCACCGGCATCATGATGCCGCTGCTGATGACGACGATCATGAACGTCGTGCCCGCGCAGTCGCGCGGCCGCATGATGGGCCGCGTCGGCCTCGTCATCTCGCTCGCGCCAGCCATCGGTCCGACGCTCGCCGGCGCCGTGCTCGACGCGTTCAACTGGCGCGCGCTGTTCGCGATCGTGCTGCCCATCGCCCTGATCTCGCTCGGCATGGGGGCGAAGTGGATGACCAACCTCGGCGAGACCCGTAAGGCTCCGCTGGACGTGCTCTCCATCCCGCTCGCGGCGCTCGGCTTCGGCGGCATCGTCTTCGGCCTCAGCCAGTTCGGCGGCGAGGGAGGTTCGGGTGGAACGACCGGCGTCATCGCCCTGGTCGTCGGCGCCGTCGCGCTCGCGCTGTTCGTCTGGCGGCAGCTCGTGCTGCAGCGGGTGGACGACGCGCTGCTCGACCTGCGTGTGTTCCGCTCGGCGAACTTCTCGCTGGCCGTCATCATCATGACGATCCTGGCGCTGTCGATGTTCGGCACCCTCACGCTGCTGCCGCAGTACCTGCAGAACGTCGCCGGACTCAGCGCCCTGGAGTCGGGCCTCATCCTGCTCCCCGGTTCGGTGCTGATGGGCCTCCTCGGCCCGATCATGGGTCGCGTGTACGACGCGAAGGGCACCCGACCGCTGCTCATCCCCGGCACGATCCTCGTCTCGGCCTCGCTCTTCTTCTACTCGACGGTCGGCGAGCACACCGTGTGGTGGCTGCTGATCATCGTGCAGGCGGCCATGTCGGTCGGCCTCGCGATGTCGTTCACGCCGCTGTTCTCCTCGTCGCTGGGGTCGCTGCACCGCTCGCTGTACTCGCACGGCTCCGCGGTGCTGAACACGCTGCAGCAGGTCGGCGGCGCGGCCGGCGTCGCGCTGCTCACGGTCACGTACTCGGCCATCCTGCACGCCGGCGAGGACGAGGGCCTGTCGCGGGCGGTGGCGGGTGCCCCGGGTGCGCGGACGGCGTTCCTCATCGCGGCGATCATCTCGCTCGCGGCGGTCGCCCTCAGCCCGCTGGTGCGCAAGCCCGCCGACGACATCGGCGACGCGGCGCACGGCGGTCACTGACCGCGCAGAGACACCGACGGCGTCTGCTGCTCACCGCTCCTTGGGGGCGGGGATGTGGCAGACGCCGTTGCTGCAGTAACCGGCGGCATCGCCGTCGAGCAGCTCGATCGCACCCGGCAGCGGCTGCAGCCCGAGCGGCGCGTCCTGCCCGGTGTTCTCCTGCTTCGATTCGGTCATCCCTCGATCGTACGCCTGCCAGGAGCACCGGGCGCCGCACGCTCTTCTCTGCGACCTCGGAGCGGCGTATCGTTCCCGGCGAGGGGGTGCGCACCCTCGTCCCGCGCCCCCGGAGCCGAGGAGGCGCCATGATCATCCACCCTCCCGAGCGGGCCACCGCGACCGGCCACGTCGCCGCGATGTACGAGAGCGACCTCGCCGACGACGGCATCGTGTTCGCACACACCAGGGCCATGGCCGTGAACCCCAAAGCCCACGCCGCCTTCGAGGCGCTCGTCCGTGCGGTCGTCCCGTCCATCGGCGTCCGTGTGTACGAGGCGGCTACCCTCGGGGCGGCGCGGGCCCTCGGATCCGCGCACTGCCTGCTCGCCCACGGCCGCCGCTCCCTCCGCGCCGGAGTCGTCGACGAGGAAGGGCTCGCCGCCTTCGCCGCCGGGGACGACAGCGGTTTCACGGATCAGGAGCAGGTCGTGATCCGCTTCGCCGCGCGCCTGTCGACCGATCCGTCGGCGATGACCGACGCGGAGACGCAGGAGCTGCGCGAGGCGGGGTTCAGCGATCGGCAGATCGTGGACATCACCCTGGCGGCGGCGGCGCGCAACTACTTCAGCAGGGCGCTGCTCGCGCTCGCCGTCCCCGTTGAGGACGTCCCCGGGCTGGATCCCGCCCTCACCGCGGCGCTCAGGCACGCCTCCGCGGCCCGCCCGCCAGGCGATCGAAAGGCCGCTCCCCTTAATCTGGACGGATGCTCCGACGATTTCTCGCCCGCGTGTACTGGGCCGTCAGCCGGTGGACCCTCGTCGCCGACGCCGCCCCCACGCGTCCGACCGTCCTGATCGGCGCTCCGCACACCTCGAACTGGGACTTCGTGCTCATGCTCGCGATCGCTTGGCGCCTGGGCATCGAGGTGCACTGGCTGGGCAAGAAGAGCCTGTTCCGCGGCTGGCGAGGACCGATCATGCGCGGCCTCGGCGGCATCGCCGTCGACCGGGCGGATCCGGCGCGCGTCGTCGGCGAGGTCGTGGACCAGGTGCACGCCGGGACGGTGTTCGGCCTCGTCGTCACCCCCGACGGCACCCGCGGCGGCAACGAGTACTGGAAGAGCGGCTTCTACCGCATCGCGCGTGCCACCGGCATGCCGGTCACCCTCGGCTTCGTCGACCGCCACACGATGACGACCGGCCTCGGGCCGACCCTCGACCTCACGGGCGACGTGGCCGCCGACATGGACCGGATCCGCGCGTTCTACGCAGACAAGCACGGTGTGCGCCCCGAGCGGCGCACGGAGCCGCGGCTGCGCGAGGAGACGGCCGCGCGGCCGGAGGCGTGACGGCTCACTCCTCCGCGGGCGCGTGGTCGCGGGCGTACGCGAGGTCGTCGTCGGACAGCGACTCGATCATCCCGACCACCGCTCCGGTGATCTCCCGGATCTCCTCGCGGACGTCCTCGTCGAGGTGCCGCGAGCCACCGCCGATGACCGCTCGGCGCGCCTCGTCGGACAGCTCGGGCCACCATTCGTCGATCGGGGGCAGGGTCATCTCGGGTCCTTTCCTGAGGCCTGTCCGCCGGGCCGCGCAAGGTCCTGGACAGCGGCGGATCGTGCCCACGAGACTATCGCCATGACAGCAGAACCCCGTGGCGCCGCGGACGAGCGCGACGACCGCGACGACGGCCGCGACGAGACCCCGAACGAGCGCGCGGACCGCAACTGGGAAGAGCTGCTGCAGGAGCTCCGGGTGATGCAGACCGGCACGCAGATCCTCACCGGCTTCCTCCTCGCGGTGGCGTTCCAGCCGCGCTTCACCGACATGGACGAGTTCCAGCGCGACCTGTACGTCGTGCTCGTGGCGCTCGCCGCTCTCGCCACCATCCTCGCCCTCGCCCCCGTCGGCATCCACCGCGCCCTGTTCGGCAGCCGGCTGAAGCCGGAGCTCGTCCGGACGGCGGCGCGCCTGGTGAAGATCGACCTCTTCGTGATCGGGGCCCTCACGATCGGCGTCACGACGCTCATCGTCGACTTCACGGTCAGCAGGACCGCCGGGATCATCGCGCTCGTCGCGTCCCTCGTGCTCGTGCTCGGACTCTGGATGGCGTTGCCCGGCCTGCTGCGGCGCGCCCGGTCGCGGGTGCGGGCACACGAAGGACCGCCGCCCCCGTCGGCGTGAGCGCGACGAGGGCGGCGGTCGGACGGCGGGGCGTCAGCGGCCGGCGGGGCTGCGGTTCTCCGCGCTCACCATCCAGGCGAACTGCTCCAATCGCTCGATCACGGCGTGCAGCAGATCAGCGGACGTCGGATCCTCCTCATCGACGGCATCGTGCACGTCGCGGATCGTCCCCACCGCGGCCTCCAGGCGCGCGGTGACGAGGTCGATGGTCTCCGTCGTGGACACCTCACCGGTCGGGAACTCCGGCAGCGTGGTCGTCTTCGCGATCGTGGCGCTGCGTCCGTCGGGGACGGCATGCAGGGCCCGCATGCGCTCCGCGATGGTGTCGCTGAACGTCCGGGCGTCCTCGATGATCTCGTCGAGCTGACGGTGGGTGTCGCGGAAGTTCCGTCCTACGACATTCCAATGCGCCTGCTTGCCCTGCAGCGAGAGCTCGATCAGATCGACGAGCACGGCCTGCAGGTTCGCCGCGAGGGTCGGGGATGCCGTGAACCCCTTCTCCGCATTCTGCTGGCGCGTGGTCTTGACGCCGGCCTTCGCCGCCCCGTCCTTGCTGTTGGAGCTGCTGGTCTTCTTGGACTTCGTGTCTGCCATGGTGTGACCTCCTCCCGGCACGGTAGCCCGCAGCACGGCCCGTTCCGAGGGGGTTGACACCCGCCGGTCGCACCCCTGAACGTGAGGGAGGCGACAGGGCCATCGAGAAAGGCGGAACAGTGGGAACAGCAGCACAGGAGGATCGGCCCGAGGTGGTCATCGCCCCTCTGACGGCGGCTGATGCCGGCGAGGTGCTCACGATCCAACGGGCGGCCTTCGTGTCGGAGGCGGCGATCTACGGGAGCGTCGACATGCCGCCGCTGACCCAGACGCTCGCCGAGATGGAGGCCGAGCTCACCACGGAGCGCGGTCTCGGCGCCCGGATCGGCGGTCGTCTGGTCGGGGCCATCCGGTTCGTCGAGGACGACGACCTGCTCCTGATCGGACGGATCGCGATCGCCCCCGACATGCAGGGCGAGGGCATCGGCCGGAAGCTCCTCGACGCGGCGGAGCAGGCCTCCGACGCCCGCGAGGCCGAGCTGTTCACCGGAAGCCTCAGCGAGGCGAACATCCGGCTGTACGAGTCCTGCGGCTACGAAGAGCGCGAACGGATCCCACAGGGCGACGGCACCGACCAGGTCTTCCTCCGCAAGCGGCTGCGAGGTTAAGGGCAGCGCCCCGCTCCGCGCAAGGGGGTCGAAGGGATCCAGACGATAGGGAATCGTGGTCCGGACATGCCGCGACCGCGTCATGCCCCAACCGGAAAGGAGAGCTCGTGCTCACCCTCACCGACAACGCCACCGCCATCGTGTCGACCCTCGTGAGTCGGCAGAACGACGCGCCGGCCGCCGGGCTGCGCATCCACACCGCCGAGGCGCAGGACGAGTCGGGCGCGGCCCGGCTCGCCGTCGCCGTGACCGCCGACCCGGAGCCCGCCGATCAGGTCGTCGAGCTGTCGGGCACGCGCCTGTTCCTCGACGAGGCCGCCGCCTCCGCGCTCGACGACAAGATCCTCGACGCGGGCGTCGACGACGAGGGCTCCGTGTCCTTCGCCGTGCTCCCTCAGGTCGCCTGAGACCTCAGACTTCGAACGCCGCGGCCTCCCCGGCCGCGGCGTTCGTCCGTCTCCGGACACGGACCGATAACGAGTACCGCGCCGGCGTCAGCGCCGGCCCCGAACGCTCTAGCATCGGGACCATGCGACGACTCTCTTCTCTCCTTCTCGCCCTCGCCGCCACCGCGCTCGCCGTGACGGCCTGTGCTCCCGCGAACTCGGCCGAGCCGTCCGCGTCCCCTCGTCCTTCGGAGGTCTCCAGCCCGTCGCCGACGCCGACGGAGACCATCTCCGCGCAGATCGTGGTGTCGCTGGACGGCCTGACGGTCACCGGCGCCGAGGAGCGGAGCGCCGACTACACGGATTCCGCCGCCCTTCTCGAGCTCCTCCAGGAGGCCACCGGCGAGCTTCCCGAGGCGGAGGGCGTGGAGATCTTCCCCGGCGAGCCCTCCACACTGGAGGCGTACGACTGGGGAGGTCTGCGCGTCCTGGCGGACAGCACGGGCGAGGCCCCGGCCAGCGTCTCCGTCACGGCCGCCGAGGTCGCGGGTCTCCCGGTCGTCACGGAGGACGGATTCCGCGTCGGCAGCACGCGCACCGAGCTCCGCGCCGCCGACGCCTGGGCGCTGACGGATGCGGAGGACCCGGCGACCGCGAACGAGCTCGGGCTCGGCGGGCGCGAGGTCCCCGACACGGAGTCCCTGACCCGCCCCGGCTCCACCGGGATCGTCTACACGATGTTCGTGCTCGACGGCGACACCGTCACGCAGATCATGGTCCCCTCGAACGACTTCAGCGACCTCTGACCCGCGACGTCACCCTCAGTCCCAGTCCAGGTACTCCTCGAGCACGACGGCCGTCTCGATGGGGTGCGTCATCGGGAAGAGGTGATCCCCGCCCTCGACGACCTTGATGCTGGCGCGCTCCGGAGCCGTGACGCGCAGGCTCTCGGCGTTCGCGGGCGGGGTGACCTCGTCGGCCGTCCCCTGGATCAGCAGCACCGGGATCACCGGGGCGAGGGGCGTCTCCACGTCTTCCACGCCGAGCAGTGCGAGACCGTTCACGCGCTCCGGATGAGCCAGCGCGAACGACCGGGCGATCGTGCCGCCGAAGCCGTGTCCGCCGATCCACGTGTCGCCGAGGCCGATGTGGTCGATGACGGCGAGCGCGTCCGCGACGCGGTCCTCGATCGAGGTGTCGGCGTCATCCGCGCGATGGCCGATCCGCACGACGTGGAATCCGGCCTCCTCGGCCAGGTAGTGACCGACCACTCCGAGCACGTCGGCGGCCAGGCCGCGCTCCTGGATGAGCACGAGCTTGACCGGCCCGTCACCCTCGTCGACGAAGGGGATGGCGCGGCCCTCGGGCTCGAAGATCTGGGTGTCGGTCATCGGCGTCGTTCTCCTCAAGCCGTCGGTGTCAGGTTCGCAGGCGTCGTCCGCACCGGGCTCCTGCGACCGGGCACCGGGCGGTGGCGCCTGCGTCCAGCGTAGCCCGCCGGGGGACGAGCCTCCTCCTCGCATCCCCCGGCGGAGTCATCAGGCGGCGGCGAGCTCGCGCCACAGATGCGCGAGAGTCGCGGCGCCGCGAATGAGCATGCGCAGATCGATGCTCTCGTCGCTCGCATGCCAGTGATCCTCGGGCAGCCCCGCGCCCAGGAACACGACCGGCGAACCGAGTTCGCGGGACAGCAGCTCGGCCGGCCCTCCCCCGGCATTGCCCATCCTCCCCTGGACCGAGGAACGCTCCGATCGCGTCCTCCGCGGCTGCCGTCCGATCCCCATGCCCACAGCATGCCCGCTACGCCGCCGAGGAGGGCGGGGGTTGACGGCGCCGCCGCCGACCGGCTAACACCGGCGCGGCGGCTAGGCACCGGACGCCGTGTACGCGCGCAAGCTGCAGGAGGTCCTCGGCGGGCAGTACGGCGAGATCACCGTCGCGCTGCAGTATCAATTCCAAGCATGGAACATGCACATCCCCGGCAAGTACCGCGACCTGGTCTTCGGTATCGGCGCCGAGGAGATGGGCCACGTCGAGATGCTCGCGGTCATGATCGCGCAGCTCCTCGAGAAGTCCCCGCTCGGCATCACGGAGGACGCCGTGCAGGACGACCCGACGGTCGCCGCGATCGTCGGCGGCACGGATGTGCAGCAGGGCATCGTCGCCGGTGCCGGCGCCCGCCCGGTCGACAGCAACGGCAACCCGTGGCAGGGCTCGTACATCACCGCGAGCGGTAACCTCCTCGCCGACTTCATGGCCAACGCGAACGCCGAGATGCAGGGCCGGGTGCAGGTCGCCCGGCTGTACCACATGACCGACGATCACGGCGTGCGGGATCTGCTGAGCTTCCTGCTGGCGCGCGACACCATGCACCAGAACCAGTGGCTCGCCGCTGCCGAGGAACTGAAGGCCGAGGGCGCCGAGAAGCTGCCCGTGCCCAGCAACTTCCCGCTTTCGAAGGAGCACCGCGACGTGTCGTACCAGTACCTCAACTTCAGCGACGGTCCTGCTGCCGCCGAAGGCACCTGGGCATCGGGTCCGACGCCGGACGGGCACGGCGAGTTCAGCTACCACGAGGGCCCGACGACCACGGCCGAGATGCCTCCGCCCACCCACCCCGATGCGCGCTTCTACGGCACCACCGAGCTGCCGAACGTCGTGGAGAAGGTGGCCGGCGCCGCGCAGGACGCGCTCCACAAGGAGTGAGCAGACCCACCGGTGCCCCGGAACGGGCGGCCGCCGCGCCCCGGCGCACAGCGACCGCCCTACCGGACCCGGTCCGCGCGACGCAACGCCCTCGCGCCCCTTCGACGGGATCGATAGCGTCGAGGCCCACGGTCTCCGGCAGAAGGGAACTCCATGCTCCTCGGCATCCTCACCTCCTCCTCGGACAGGCGCCTCGGGGCCGGGGCGCGCCGATGACGGCGCAGTTCACCATCGAACCCTGGGCCGTCGGCATCGAGAGCGTCGACACGGCCCATCTCGCGCAGGAGGAGTCCGTCTTCGGTCTCTCCAACGGCCACATCGGCTGGCGGGGCAATCTCGACGAGGGCGATCCCCGGGGTGTCGCCGGCAGCTACCTCAACGGCGTGTTCGAGGAACACCCGATGCCGCATGCCGAGGACGGCTACGGGTACCCCGAGACCGGGCAGACGGTGATCAACGTGCCGAACGGGCAGCTCATCCGCCTGCTGGTCGGCGACGAGCCGTTCGACGTCGAGCATGGGACCGTCCACGCCCACGCCCGCCGCCTCGACCTTCGCGCAGGCACCCTGCACCGGGAGGTCGACTGGGAGTCCGCGGAGGGGCGTCGGGTGCACCTCGCCTCGACCCGTCTGGTCTCCCTCGAACACCGGTCGCTGGCCGCCGTGCGCTACCGCGTGCAGGCGCTCGACGCTCCGCTCGCGGTCACCGTGCTGTCCGAGGTGCTCGCGAACGAGCCGCTCCCCGTGACCCATGACGATCCGCGGGTGCAGGAGCTCCTCGCCCGTCCGCTGGAGGCCGTCGCGGCATCGGAGCGCGGCGCGCGGAGCACGCTGCTGCACCGCACCCGCCGCAGCGGTCTGCGTGTGGCGGTGAGCGCGGACCATCTCGTGCAGATCTCCGGAGAGGGGACGCCGGACGTGACGACCGAGGTGGACGACGATCTGGCGCGCACGCGCATCCGCGTCGACCTCGCCCCCGGCGAGGAGCTCGAGATCGTCAAGCTCGTGGGACACGAGTGGTCGGCGTCCCTCGCACCGCAGACGCTGCGTGACCGCGCGGAGGAGGCCGTGGAGGAAGCGGCTCGCTTGGGGTGGGACGCGCTCGTGGCGGGACAGCGTGCCGTCCTCGATCGGTACTGGGAGTGCGGCGACGTCCGTATCGACGGCGATGCCCGGCTGCAGCAGGCGGTGCGCTTCGCGCTGTTCCAGGTGTTCCAGGCATCGGCGAGAGCCGAAGCCCGATCGGTCCCCGGCAAAGGCCTCACCGGCTCGGGCTACGAGGGCCACACGTTCTGGGACTTCGAGGCGTTCGTGCTGCCCGTGCTCACCTCGACCGCTCCGGATGCCGCGCTCCAGGCACTGCGCTGGCGGCATGCGACGCTGGATCATGCCAAGGAGCGGGCGCGCACGCTCGGTCTGCGCGGCGCGTCCTTCGCCTGGCGCACGATCGACGGTCGGGAGAGCTCCGGATACTGGCCCGCGAGTACGGCCGCCTTCCACATCAACGCGGCCGTGGCGGGCGCCGTCATGCACTACGTCCGGACGACGGGTGACCAGGACTTCGAGCGGGAGGCGGGCACGGAGATCCTCGTCGAGACGGCTCGTCTATGGGCGTCCCTCGGGCGGTGGGACGAGACCGGCGGCTTCCACATCGACGGTGTCACCGGTCCGGACGAGTACACCGCCGTGGTCGACGACAATGTCTACACCAACCTCTCCGCCCGCCGGAACCTCCGCGGAGCGGTGGCAGCCGTCCGGAGGCATCCGGACGTCGCCGCCCGCCTCGGCGTGGACGACGACGAGATCTCCGCGTGGGAGGCCGCCGCCGCCGGCATGACCGTGCTCTACGACGAGGATCGGAAGGTGCACCCGCAGTCGGCGGGATTCACCGCGCACGCCCGGTGGGACTTCGACGCCACCGGCCCCGACGACTATCCGCTGCACAGTCACTTCCCCTACTTCGACCTCTATCGCAAACAGGTGCTGAAGCAGGCCGACCTCGTGCTGGCGCTCTACACCGCGCACGAGGAGTTCACGTGGGAGGAGAAGGCCAGGGCGTTCGCCTACTACGACGCCCTCACCGTGCGCGATTCCTCCCTCTCCGCGGCGGCGCAGGCCGTGATCGCCGCCGAGGTGGGTCACCTCGAGCTGGCATCTGCGTACCTCGCGGAGCTCGCTGCCCTCGACCTGGACGACCTCCACGGCAACACAGACGAGGGACTGCACATCGCGGCGCTCGCCGGCATCTGGACGGGGGTCACGGCCGGCTACGGGGGCATGCGAGAGGGAGACGACGGTCTGTCCTTCCGGCCCCAGCTCCCGGACGGCGTCACCCGTCTCGCGTTCGGGGTGCGGCTGCACGGCTGCATCCTGCACGTCGACATCACGCCGGCGGAGACGACCTACCGGCTGAGCGCGGGTGAGCCGGTGACGATCCGGCACGCGGGCGAGGGGCTCGTCCTGCACGCCGGCGTTGCGTCGAGCCTGCCGACGCCGGACCGCGTCGAGCCGATCACGCCGGCCCCGGTGCCGCCGCGCTGGCGGGAGCCGGGACGACCGCGCGCCGGCGACTGAGGCGGCGTTCGGTGCGTGTGCCATATCGAGGCGGGTCAGCGCAAGGCCCGGGGCGATGTCGGCCGCCCGCCGTAGGGTGGAGCCGTGCCTGATTCCCCCCACCCCGCATCGGATGTCCTCTGGGCGTGCGTCGAGGACGGCTTCCATGTCGGAAGCCGTGGCGGAGACTTCCTCGGCTACGTCGACCGTCAGCCCGACGGCCGCTTCGCCGCGTTCTCCGCGTCCGCGCAGCCGCTCGGCCTGCACGCCACGTTGAGCGACGCGACCACGGAGGTCGTCGCCCACGCCGGCCCCTCAGAGGGCGACGCCGCCCTCGGCGCCCCGGAGCTGGTGCAGGGGTGACGGCGGCCAGGGCCGACGGGCTGCTCCGCCTCGTCTACACCAGCACGGCGGCGCAGCCGTTCCGTGAGACCGCTCTGGAGCAGCTGCTCGAGCAGTGCCGCCGGTCGAACGCGGCCCGCGACATCACGGGCCTCCTCCTCTTCCGCCAGGGACGCTTCCTCCAGGTCCTCGAAGGACCGGTCGAGGCCGTGCGCCGACTCGTCGACACGATCGCCGACGATCCGCGTCACCGCGCGATGCGCATCCTGTTGGAGACGCCGATCACCGCCCGGCTCTTCTCCGACTGGTCGATGGGCTACCGGTCGTTCCGCACGGGGAGCACCGCCGCCCCCACCGGCTTCCGCGACTCCTTCGACGACCTCGTCGACGGCGCGGACGCCTCCACGATGGAGCGCGCCCTGTTCGAGCTCACCCTGTGGTTCCGCACACGCTCCGGCGCTGCGGTTCCGATTCCGGCCGCGAGCGACGAGGGTTCCTCCCTCCGGGTATGAGCGGGCCCGTGGGCGGACCGGAGCCGTCGCTCATCCAGCAGCGCATGGCGCTGGAACGGCGGCGGAACTGGGGCGTCTACGCGATCGTGTTCTCCTCGGTGATGACGGTCGGCTGGACGGTCGCGTTCCTCCTCGATGCGCCCGCCGGGTTGTGGCGCGTTCTCAGCATCATCGTGTTCGCCGCCGGGATCATCGTCGGTATCGTCGAGACCCACCGCGCGAGGCGCGCGCTCCGTGCGTTCGAGGATCGCCATGGGCCGGACGCGGGTGTACGGCGCTAGCGAGTCGGTCGCGCCTCGCGGTCGCGGATAAGGCTGTGCAGTCGGCGCCGGTCTCCTTTTCGGCGCGCCCGGGGAGTCCTCACGCTCCGGAAAGCCGCGCCAACGCACGCATACCCGCGCTGAAGTGATCGATTTCCAGAGATCGAAGGCGAGAAGCTTTCCATCGGGCAGGTCATCAAGTATTACGTGAACGTCGAGGGTGGCGTCCACCTTGCTGAGCCAAGAGAGCCTGCGGAGGAACCACTGAGCCGCACGGCACCCGTGCTCTTGGGAATCGTCACCGGCCCGATTGAGGTCCTCGCGCGCACGTCCTCCTGGGTCTCAATAAGACTCAAAACGATGCCATAGAATCCATCCATGATTCCGCAGAAAGCCCTCGACGAGACCACTCTGCTCGAACAGCGGGCCCTGTGGCGACGACAAGGAGCAACGTTTCCCGCACTTCATGGCGGCAAGCGCGCCTGGGTCGGACTCGTACTTGAGCTTGTGGATCAAGTCGATGCCGGTGCGGCCACGGCAATGGAAGCCCGTCCCGATCTCAGCGCCGACGTCTTCGGCCACAAGACCAGCATCGGAGCACCGGCAACGACCGCGCCGCTCACCTGGGGCGAGTACGGCAGATTCCTCAAGTCGGCTGGTCTCGCCCAAATCGGAGACGGGATGCTCACCCTTACGTCGGCAGGCGCAGAGTTCAAGCTTGGCAGGACTGCTCCAGCGGGCCATGACCGCAACTAACGAAACCTTCGCACTGCTCGAACGCGGATTTCCCGACGGAGCTGAAGCCCGCATGCGGACCGCCGTGGAGCTCGGCGTGATCGCGGCGTTCATCGAACGAAGCAGCACGGAGATTGCACGACGATTCGAGGCAAGTCACCATGTGGAGATGTGGCGCCGGAAGGAGGACGGTCATATTCGAGGCCTTGCTGACGAGGGTTCCCAGACAATAGACAGGCAGTATCAGCGCGTCATCCGGCAACATTGCGTCTCAATGTCCAAACCATACGGCTGGGCATCGCCCGCCTTCGACGACCGTCGCGTGACCTACGCAGACATGAGCAGAGCGTACGGAAACGACGATGCAAGCTCCCGCTTTTCGAACGCCAGTCACCACGTCCACGCCTCGCACAGTGGATCTGTGAAGTCAGCAGTCGCGGACTCGTCGGGTGTCTTCCTCCATGGCCCAAGACCTGTGGGGTTCTACATGCCGGCGTATGAGTGCCTGGATAGCATGAATCAGAGCGCCACGGCCTTCCTGATGGCCGTCGTGAGCTCGAGGCGGCACGTAGAAATTGTCTACTGGACGGAGTTGCTCCACTACACGATGAAAGAAGCCCAACTGCAGATCACGTTCGCGCAAGCCATGGTTGACCCCGAGTGGGCACGTCGGACGATGGCCAAATTGCCGGAGCTGGAAATCGACAATATCTTGCGTCGAAACTAATCTCAAGCGTCCACCCTCGGACTATGTTGTCCGCGCCACTCGGGTCATGTCGTCCGGGACTCAGTTGTTGAAGCGGAACTCCACCGCGTTACGTCACCGATAGGCGTTTGGTTCGGAGCCTTGAATGTGCGCCAACCAACCATTAACTCACCCACGACGGCGGCGTGATCGCATTCGTGTTTAGCCATGCTCGCTCACTCGCGTCGTCGTAGAGCACGACGCGGGCTCTCTCGCCGAGCAAACCCAGGACGTCCGCGTCATTCCGAAATCCCGCAGCGGTCGCAAACTTCTCGCGCAGTTCGGGGGCGGTCAAAGCACTATCCCCGGAGCCACGGCGCCAGTAAAGGATAAGGTCTGCATTCTCGTTATCGCGCATTCCGTCGATGATGGCTCTCCACCACCATCGGTCTGTTTCTCCCAGTGAGCAACCAAAGATGATGAACAAGTCAGTAGCTGGAAACAGCCCGCCGTACTTGACCTTGTTCTGCGCCCAGTACGGTTTCGATAGCTTCTGCGCGCGCTTCGGTGCCTCGTCTATGCCGAAAAGCAGCGATCGCGGGATGGACTGTATCCCATGCGGGTGGACAACATCAGATACCAAGTAGGACACCATATGGAAAGACTTATTCTCCGGGTGAAACTCCGGGTGCGCCTCGGAATACGGGTGTCCAAGCGGATTCGGATGGAAATTGATGTTGCGATCCGACCATTTGTAAGGATGCGGATCGAACTGCATCTGATCGAGATAGACGAAATCATCCAGGAGCGTGGTGTAGTTGAAGTTCACGAACTTGAAGTTCAACAAGTCACCTATGTTGATGTGCCGGGGAAGCCGCATCTTGTAATACTCCTCCGAATCGCTGATGTCTCCTAGGAACTCGGTGAAGCTGACCATACTGGAGTTGTTTGAAACGGCCCGCTCGCCAAGTTGAGCAAGGAGGTCTGGAGTCACAACCTGGTCCAGAAAGGTAGAGAACTCCCGTTGCACGTCTTTAAGATCGTCGGCAATGGCGCGAGGGTCAACTCGATCCACGTTGAGCAAGCCCTCAATTGCTGACTCAATGTCGCTCCAGTTCTCAGCGGTGCCGCGCAAGCTCTCCATTCGCTCGAGAATCTTGTTCTCGCCGTCGAACTTCCGGTACTTCAGATAGTGGTAAAACGACTCGTAGCGGGTGTCGGTCAGAGAGCCAAGTCCGGACAACGCCTGAATGTCGAACCCGTTTCCAACCAGCGCCATGACGTTGTATTGGTTCTGCACGTCGTCGAAACGACCTCGATAGTCTTCGTAGCTCATTGCGACATCAATATCTCACAAAGCTGTCGCCACGCTCAACCGAACTTGTTCGAGATCGAGCGAAACCAGGTCAAGAGCCCGAGACTCGAACTCAGTTGTTGAAGCGGAACTCCACGACGTCGCCGTCCTGCATGACGTAGTCCTTGCCCTCGAGGCGCGCCTTGCCCTTGGCGCGGGCCTCCTGCACAGATCCGGTCTCCACGAGGTCGTCGAACGACACGATCTCGGCCTTGATGAAGCCCTTCTCGAAATCGGTGTGGATGACGCCGGCGGCCTGCGGGGCCTTCGATCCCTTGGGGATGGTCCAGGCGCGGGCCTCCTTGGGGCCGGCGGTGAGGTAGGTCTGCAGACCGAGGGTGTCGAAGCCGATGCGGGCGAGCTGGTCGAGACCCGACTCGTCCTGCCCTGTCGAGGCGAGGAGCTCGGCGGCGTCCTCGGGGTCGAGGTCCTTGAGCTCGGACTCGATCTTCGCGTCGAGGAAGATCGCCTGCGCCGGCGCGACGAGGGCGGCGAGCTCGGCCTTGCGGGCGTCGTCGGTCAGCACGGACTCGTCGACGTTGAAGACGAAGATGACGGGCTTGACGGTCAGGAGCCCGAGTTCGCGGATCGGCTCGAGGTCGAGGCCGCTCGTTGAGAGCAGGATCCCGCGCTCCAGGGCGTCCTTGGCGGCCTTCGCGGCTTCGAGGACCGACGGGTCGATCTTCTTGCCGCGGACATCCTTCTCGTACCGAGTGATCGCCTTCTCGACGGTCTGCAGGTCGGCGAGCATGAGCTCGGCGTTGATGGTCTCCATGTCCGACGCCGGATTCACGGCCCCGTCCACGTGCACCACGTCGTCGTCGGAGAACCCGCGCACCACCTGGGCGATCGCGTCGGCCTCTCGGATGTTCGCGAGGAACTGGTTGCCCAGCCCCTCCCCCTCGCTCGCCCCGCGCACGATGCCGGCGATGTCGACGAACGACACGGCGGCGGGCAGGATGCGCTCGCTCCCGAAGATCTCCGCGAGCTTCTGGAGCCGCGGGTCGGGCAGGTTCACCACGCCGACGTTCGGCTCGATCGTCGCGAACGGGTAGTTCGCCGCGAGCACGTCGTTCTTGGTGAGAGCGTTGAAGAGGGTGGACTTGCCGACGTTGGGCAGGCCGACGATTCCTATGGATAAGTTAGGCATGGCTCTATGAGCATAACGCCGCGAGAACTCGGCCTCCGCCGCCTACCGGGCGCAGCAGCCGTCCTCGCAGGTGTCAGGTTCCCGCTCCCCGGTCAGCACAGCCACGGGAGCGGCGCAGCATGCGTCGCCCTTCCACGCTTCGACTCCCTCTCGAACAGCGAACACAGCGATCACCAGCGCGGCTACGGAATCCGCCCATGCCCACCCGAACAGGCTGTTGAGTAACAGGCCCGCCAGGAGCGCGGCCGAGAGATACGTGCAGATGAGGGTCTGCTTCGAGTCGGCGACGGCGGAGGCCGAACCGAGCTCGCGACCGGTGCGGCGCTCGAACCAGCTGAGGAACGGCATCACGAGCAGGCTCAACGCCGCGATTGCGATCCCGACCGGCGAGTGCTCAGGATCCCGCAGGCCGAACAGCGACAGCACGGCGTCGACGCTCACGTACGCGGCGAGACCGAAGAACGAGACTGCGATCACCCGCAGCGCGACCTTTTCTCGCTTCTGCGGGTCAGGCGCCGCGAACTGCCATGCGACCGCCGCTGCCGAGAGCACCTCGACGATCGAGTCCAATCCGAACCCAATGAGCGCCGCGGACGAGGCAACGCCGCCTGCGATGAGCGCGACCACCGCCTCGATGACGTTCCAGGTGATCGTGATCGCAACCACGACCCGGATGCGGCGGCGCAGCACGTCACGGCGCTCAGGTGCGAGCATGAGCGCGGTCATCGGGGCTCCCCTGCGTCGCAGCAGCCGGCAACCGAGCATGCCGGATCGACGCATGGTGCGCTCTCGTCGACCGCCAACGTCACCGACACAAGACTCGCGAGCGCCGCTGCAAGATGCGGATCCGCGATCTCGTAGCGGGTCTGCCGCCCCTCCGGCTCAGCGACGACGATGCCGCAGTCGCGCAGACACGTTAGGTGATTCGAGACGTTCGACCGCGTCAATTCGAGTCCCCGTGACAGAACGGCCGGATAGCTGGGGCCATCCAGCAGCGTGAGGAGAATCCGTGAACGGGTCGGATCGGCCATTGCCCGTCCGAGCCTGTTCATCACGTCGACGCGAGAAGCAATAGTCAGCACACGCTGACTATACAGCGATGGCTGACGCTTTCCAAGCGGGGTTAGACGTTCCCATCACGGACGATTCCGATAGTGAGAGCCACGGGGTATGAGTCTACCTGCGCCGCTCTCCCCCGCCTCACCCCTCGCGAGGGCAGGCACCCACGCGGGATCAGGCGGCAGGGTGGGAAAAGCGCCTGATACGGCGCGGACGCCTGTTCAGTCGCGAACCGCGCGGAAGGCCCTCGTCACATAGGGCACCTCGATCACACCGTCCCCGTGCAGGCCGAGCTCGTCGAACAGGGCGTCCATCTCGCGGCGGATCCGTGCCTTCTCGGCATCGTGGGCGGTGATCACAGCGCTGCGGGACGCGGCCATGCGGTGCAGGAGTTCCCGCGTCATGGGGCGCGACCACTCCCAGCGGTCCTGCGCCAGAGCGCCGAAGGGCTCCGCCACCACGGGGTCGCCCGCCGCGAGCATGATCTCGGCGTTGCTGCCGTGCATGATGTCGGTGAGCCGGCGCACCCAGTCGACGCGCTCGTCGCGGAGGTTCCAGACGAGACCGAGCACCCCGCCCGGCCGCACCGCGCGACCGATCTCCGCCGAGGCGGCGACCGGCTCGACCCAGTGCCAGGCCTGGCCGAGCACGATGGCGTCCACGCTCGCGTCCGGAAGCGGCAGCGACTCGGCGGTCCCGACGAACGTGGGCACCCCGGGGACGGCGTCGCGAAGGGCGGCGAGCATCGCGGGGTCCGGATCGATCGCCACCACCTCGGCGTCCGCAGCCGTGACGAGCGCCCGCGTGAGCTTGCCGGTCCCGGCGCCGACATCGGCGACCCGACGCGCACCGTCCGCCATCGGTTCGAGCATCCAGGCGACGGCCTCGAAGGGGTACTCGGGCCGTCCGGCCTCGTAGCTTCCGGCCGCCGCACCGAAGGATCTCGCGAGTTCGTCCGCCATGTGGCCAGCATACGGCGAGCCTGCACAGCGACGTCGGAGGCCCGGGAGAGAGTGAGGACGTGCCACTGGACTTCACTGCGATCGACTTCGAGACCGCGAACTCCAGCCCGGCCTCCGCGTGTTCCGTGGGACTCGTGCGGGTGCGGGACGGGGAGGTCGTCGCCACCGCGAACTGGCTGATCCAGCCCCCGCCCGGCCACGACGAGTTCCAGGAGTGGAACGTCCGCATCCACGGCATCCGCCCCGAGCAGGTGCTGTCGGCGGCGACGTGGGTCGATCAGTTCGACCGCCTGTGCGGCTTCGCGGGCGCCGACGTGCTCGTGGCCCACAACGCCGGCTTCGACCTGAACGTCCTGCGACGGGCGACGGAGGTCACGGGACAGATCTGCCCGCCGTACCGGTCGCTGTGCAGCCTCCAGGTGGCACGGAAGACCTATCAGCTCGACTCCTACCGCCTGCCCCTCGCCGCCGCGGCGGCCGGGTACGCGGAGTTCTCGCACCACGACGCACTGGCGGATGCCCTCGCCTGCGCCCAGATCATCGTGGACGCGGCCGCGCGCGCCGGGGCCGCGGATGTCTTCGGCCTCGCCGACGCCCTCGGCCTCCGCGTGACGGAGCCTGCCGCACCGGCGCTGGAGCGCGCCGTCGCCTGACGCACCTCGCGTCCTCCCGGCGATGTCGGAGGCCCCGGGCATCATGGAGCCATGGATGCCCTGTCGATCGTTCTTCTGCTCGTGGCCCTCGCCGCGGGCGTCGCTCTGGGCTGGTTCCTGCGAGCCGGACGCAGTGCCGCCGACATCGCACGCACGCAGGCGGAACTCGCGGCCGCGCGAGACGACCGCGATCGCCAGTACGACCTCTATCGGGACGCGGTCGAGCACGCTCGCACCGAGCAGCGGGCGGAGGCACAGCGCGTCCAGCAGCAGAACGCCGTGCTGCAGGCTCTGGCGCCGGTCCGCGAGAGTCTCCAGCAGATGCAGTCCAAGGTCGCCGCGATCGAGAGCGAGCGTCAGGCGCAGTTCGGCACACTCGCCGAGCAGCTCCGGCGCGCGCAGGAGTCCGATGAAGCGCTCCGCGCGACGACCGAGTCATTGGCGGGTGCGCTGCGCTCCACGTCCACCCGCGGCGTCTGGGGCGAGACCCAGCTGCGGCGCGTCGTCGAGGCGGCGGGGCTGACCAGACATGTCGACTTCGACCTGCAGGCGACGATCACCTCCGACCGCGGCCAGGGGCGCCCCGACATGGTGGTCCGCCTTCCGGGCGGCACGTCGATCGCCGTCGACGCGAAGGTGCCCCTCGACGCCTACCTCGAGGCCTCCGCCCTCCCCCTCGGCGACGCCCACGAGTCTCAGCGCCGCGCGCACATGCAGAAGCACGTCCGCGCGGTCCGCGCCCACGTCGACGCCCTCGCCAAGAAGGCGTACTGGTCGGGCCTCGACGCCAGCCCCGAGTTCGTCATCTGCTTCCTGCCGAGCGAGTCGCTGCTGGCGGCCGCCATCGATGAGGACGCCACTTTGCTCGACTACGCCTTCAGCCGACGAGTGGCCCTCGCCTCCCCCGTCAACCTCTGGGCGGTCCTCAAGACGGTCGCCTACACCTGGACCCAGCAGGAGGTGTCCACCGAGGCCCGGACGCTGCTCGCGCTCGGCACGCAGCTGTACGAGCGCCTCGGCACCCTCGCCGGTCACGCCGACGATCTGCGGCGGGCGATCGAGCGCACGGTCGACAGCTACAACCGCTTCGCCGGCTCCCTGGAGTCCCGGGTTCTCGTGACCGCCCGGCAGTTCCCCGGCGTCGATGCGGAGGCCCTCGCGCCTGTCTCGGCGATCACCGCGGACGGACGGCGCTTCACCGCACCCGAACTGCTGGTCCCGACGGAGGCCGAGGCTACCGCCGACACGATGCAGGCCGACGTCGGCGAAGTTCGCGCGCGCCTCGACCACGCCGCCGCGCTCCACGACCGGGAGCAGTGACGGCGGACGCGACCGGATCCCCGATCGCGGAGTGTCAGGCGACGCCAGGGACGCCGCTGAGCAGCACGATGACGAGGCCGCTCGTGGCGAGGAAGGCGCCGATCATCCACCAGGCGCTCACCTCGTGCCCCTCCGCGCGGCGGACGCGGAACAGCACGTCGGCGCGGCGAGCCGGATCGACGGCCGGCTGCGCAACCGGTGCCGGCGGGGCCACGGCGGCCGCTTCGGCATCGGCACTCACCCGGAGGATGCGTCCGGTGTTCGTGGTGATGATCTTGGTCGGCGCGGCGCTCTTCGAGCCGCTCGTGTGCTGCGTTGTCATGCGTTCGCCCTCCTGTGCCTGCGGTGCCTGGCGGCTCCGTCGACGGCGACAAACCCAGTGACAATTCTGGCACGGCAGCTCGCCGAACCGGGCCCGACTCGTGGAGGAGGCGATACCGGGTCGGTAACGATGGCGAGAATCCGGCCCGCGATCATGCCGACAGGAGAGCCGTCACAGCCACTTCGAGACGAGGTGCTCCGACGCGATCCGGCGGAGGGTTCCGGAGGCGCCCCGCAGGACCACGCTCTCGGTGTAGACGTAACCGCGCTCACGGCGCACACCGGCGACGAGCTGGCCGTCCGTGACACCCGTCGCGACGAAGATCGTGTTGTTGCCCTGCACGAGGTCGTCCGCCTCGTAGACCTTGTCCATGTCGAGTCCTGCGTCGATGCCGCGCTGACGCTCGTCGTCGTCGCGCGGCCAGAGCCGGCCCTGGATGTGGCCGCCGAGGGCCTTGATCGCGCACGCGGTGACGATGCCCTCCGGGCTGCCGCCGACGCCCACGCACATGTCGGTGCGGGCGTCGTGGCGTGCGGCGTTGATCCCGCCGGCGACATCGCCGTCGCTCATGAGACGGGTTCCGGCCCCGGCGTCCCGGATCTCCTGGATGAGCTGCTCGTGCCGCGGACGGTTGAGCACCGACACCACGATCTCGTCCACCGGCTTGTCCAGCGCGCCGGCGAGCTTGCGGATGTTCTCGCCGATCGGCAGGCGGATGTCGACCACGCCGACGCCGGCGGGCCCCGTGACGAGCTTGTCCATGTAGAAGACGCTGGAGGCGTCGAGCATCGTGTCGCGGTCCGACACCGCGATCACCGAGAGCGCGTTCTGCCGACCGGCCGCGGTCAGCGACGTGCCGTCGATCGGGTCCACCGCGATGTCGCAGAGCGGCCCGCGTCCCGTCCCGACGACCTCGCCGTTGAACAGCATCGGGGCGTTGTCCTTCTCGCCCTCGCCGATCACCACGCGGCCCTGGAAGTCGACCGTCCCGAGGAACGCCCGCATGGCGTCGACGGCGGCGCCGTCGGCAGCCTCCTTCGCACCACGACCGATGAACGGAACGGCACGGATCGCCGCCGCCTCGGTCGCACGCACCAACTCCATCGCGAGGTTACGGTCGGGACGCAGCGGGCTCAGGTCGGCAGTCAGACTCACCATGAACCCCAGCCTATCCGCGAGCACCGGATCGATCGCCCCGTTTTCCGCCTCTGAGCGAGGAAGAAATCGCCGTTCTTAACACCACCGAAGGACGGTGCCCACCGACGCGCGACTCCTCCTGCCGAAGCCGGACACCCGCCCCGATAGAGTGGCAGCTGTCCCGGCTTCACCTACCGCAGGAGTTCTCATGCCCGTCGCCACCCCGGATCAGTACGCCGACATGCTCGACCGCGCGAAGGCAGGCGGCTTCGCGTACCCCGCGTTCAACGTCTCCAGCTCGCAGACGATCAACGCCGTCCTCCAGGGCCTGACCGAGGCCGGCTCCGACGGCATCATCCAGGTCACCACCGGTGGCGCCGACTACTTCGCCGGCCACACGGTCAAGGCTCGTGCGACCGGCGCTCTCGCCTTCGCCCGCTACGCCACCGAGGTCGCCAAGAACTACCCGGTCACCGTCGCCCTGCACACCGACCACTGCCCGAAGGACGCTCTCGCGGGCTTCGTCGAGCCGCTCATCGCCGCCTCGGAGGAAGAGGTCAAGGCTGGCCGCAACCCGATCTTCCAGTCCCACATGTGGGACGGGTCGGCCGTGCCGCTCGCAGAGAACATCGAGATCGCCAAGGAGCTGCTCCCCCGCATGAAGGCGATCAACGCCATCCTCGAGGTCGAGATCGGCGTCGTCGGCGGTGAGGAGGACGGCGTGCAGCACGAGGGCTCGAACGAGGCGCTCTACACGACGTTCGCCGACGTGGACCAGGCCGTGCAGGCGCTGGGCCTGGGTGAGCAGGGCCGTTACATCGCCGCCCTCACCTTCGGCAACGTTCATGGCGTGTACAAGCCGGGCGGCGTGAAGCTGCGTCCGGAACTGCTCGGCGAGATCCAGGCCGAGGTCGCCGCGAAGTACAACACCGGCGAGAAGCCGCTCGACCTCGTCTTCCACGGCGGCTCGGGCTCCACCGACGAGGAGATCGCTCTCGCGGTCGCCAACGGCGTCATCAAGATGAACATCGACACCGACACCCAGTACGCCTACACGCGCGCCATCGCCGATTACATGTTCAAGAACTACGACGGTGTGCTGAAGGTCGACGGCGAGGTCGGCAACAAGAAGCAGTACGACCCGCGCGCCTGGGGCAAGATCGCCGAGTCGGCGATGGCCGCCCGCGTGGTCGAGTCCACCCGCCAGCTCGGCTCGTACGGCCAGTCGAAGAGCTGACACCACCAGACACACGAAAGGGGCCCGGCGTCTTGCCGGGCCCCTTTCGTCTGCGTGTCGGCGTCAGCGCGCCCCGGTCGCCTGGTCGAGGTAGGCGATGAAGGCCGGGTCGCCCATCATCGGCACGACGAGGCAGAACGAGGCGATGCCCAGCGTGATGACGGCTCCGACGAGCGGGAGCCACCAGGTGAGGCGGCCACGACGCAGGCGACGGATCGACAGGGCCGCCGTGACGCACCAGCCGACTGCCAGCACGACGGCGGCGATCGTCCCCCACGTGCGCCCCGCGGCGTAGTTGGTGAACTCCCCCTCGATGCCCAGCATGCCCATGGTCTGGTTCATCACCGGGACGATGTCGAGGTAGGACAGGCCGGTGACGATGACGTTCACGAGGCCGTAGGCGAGCAGCGCGATCGTCGCGAACCGATCCACTGAGGAGGGGCGCGCCGGAGCAGGAGCCGCGGGCGCGGGGTCCGAGACGGGAGCCGACGGGGCGATCACCTCTGCCACGGGCGGCAGCCCCGCTGCCCTCCGCTGCTCCTCTGGTGTGGCGAGTTCCCCGTATCGGGGGCGCTGGTCGGTCATCCCGCCATCGTATCGGCCGAGGCTCAGCTCGCTCGTTCAGAGAAGTCGGACCCCCAACCGATAGCGGCCCCGGAGAAGTGGGGACTTCTCGGGGCCGCGGACGTGGAGCGCTGGGGACGCTCCTCATCCCGTTGGTCGCCGGCGCTGGGGACGCCGTAGGCGATCAGTAGGGCGTTGTCAGCCACTACGCCTTCGATCATAGGGAACCCTCGATGCCCACACCAGGGCCCCGAATTCAGATGGTGAACTCGGCGTCCGGGCCGTCGGTGTCCAGGGCGTCCGCCCCGAGCTGCAGGGAGAGCCGCCGGGCCGTGCGCTGCAGGTTCGACACGAGACGACGGTTGACCACCGCCCGGTCCGCGGGCAGGGAGACGGCCAGCGACGCCGTCACCCCGGGGGCGATGACCGGAACCGCGACACAGGTGGCTCCGATCGCATACTCCTCCCGGTCGATCGCCCACCCCGGCGTCTGCTCGAGCTGCGTGAGGAGCGTCCGGCGGTCGCTGATCGTCCGAGGCGTGAGCTCCTCGAGCCGGTGCCGGGAGAGGTAGTCCAGGCGGTCCTCCTCGGAGAGCGCCGCGAGGATCTGCTTGCCCAGCGCGGTCGCGTGGGCGCTGGCGTGCAGCCCGACCCAGAGCTCGATGCGCGGATTCCGTACGGCGTCCACGATATCGACGAGATGCATCTCCCCGTCCGCATATCGGGAGAGGTAGGCCGTGGCGCCCACGTCCTCCGTCACTGCGCGCAGAGCGGCGCGCACCCGAGCCAGGAACACCCCACGAGAGTCGATCTGCTGCTGGAACGCGGGGAAGCGTCCGCCCAGCACGAGCCCGTCCGGTTCGGCGCTGAGGTACCCCTCGTGCACGAGCGTGCGGACGAGGTTGTAGGTCGTTCCCGGAGTGAGCCCCGTGATCGATGAGAGCATCTTGGCCGGAAGCGGACGCGGGGAGTTCGCGACGATGTCGACCAGGCGGAGCGCGCGTTGCACGGACCCGATGAGGGTCGGCTCCGCCTCCGCGGCGTTCACCGCTATGCACCCCCTCCTGCGGAGGCGCGGCCGCCGAGGGCGCGCGCGTCGCGCTGGCCCGTGGCGTCCTGACGGAGCTCCTTCGGCAGGGAGAACATGAGGTCCTCCTCCGCCGTCTTGACCTCTTCCACGTCGCGATACCCGGCATCGCCGATCGCGTCGAGCACCTCGCGCACGAGCACCTCGGGGACGGAAGCGCCGCTGGTGACGCCCACCGTCTCCACGCCGTCGAGCCACTCCTGGCGGATCTCCTCGGCGTAGTCCACGCGGTAGGCGGCCTTGGCTCCGTACTCGAGGGCGACCTCGACGAGCCGCACGCTGTTGGAGGAGTTGGCGGAGCCGACCACGATCACGAGATCAGCGCGCTGAGCGACCTTCTTGATGGCGACCTGCCGGTTCTGCGTGGCGTAGCAGATGTCGTCGGACGGCGGGTTGTGCAGCTCGGGGAACCGGGTGCGGAGCCGGTTCACCGTCTCCATCGTCTCGTCGACGGAGAGCGTCGTCTGCGACAGCCACACTACCTTGGACGGGTCCTTCACCTGCACGGTGTCGGCTTCTTGCGGAGAGTTGACGACCGTGACGTGATCGGGCGCCTCTCCCGCGGTGCCCTCGACCTCCTCATGTCCGTCGTGGCCGATGAGCAGGATCTCGAAGTCGTCCCGCGCGAACCGCACGGCCTCGCGGTGGACCTTGGTGACGAGCGGGCAGGTGGCGTCGATGGCGTGCAGGCCACGGTCGGAGGCGGCGTTCACGACCGCCGGGGAGACGCCGTGCGCGCTGAAGACGACGTGCGCGCCCTCCGGCACCTCGTCGACCTCCTCGACGAAGATCGCGCCCTTGGCCTCGAGCTCCGTCACGACGTGGATGTTGTGCACGATCTGCTTGCGGACGTAGACGGGGGCGCCGTAGCGCTCCAGCGCCTTCTCCACGGCGACCACCGCACGGTCCACCCCCGCACAGTATCCGCGGGGGGCGGCGAGCAGGACGCGCTTGTGTCCGGGCACCGGGTTATCCTGAAGCCGCCCGGCCGCGGCGCGCACTCGTGGGATGCGAGGAGCGGGAAGATGAACGGCAGTCGAAGTCACCCCTCGATTCTACCGTCGCCCGGCTGGACGGGGCCGGAGAGTGCGCGGGCAGGAACGGGAGCAGATGACAGTCTTCGAAGCGACGACGGGACCGGGAGAGACGCCGCCGGCGGATGCCGTCGCCCCGCGCGACTCCACGGCGCAGGCGCCGACCTCGGTCGCGCGGCTGAACGCCACCATCCGCGACTTCGTCGCACGGTGGAACACGGTGTGGGTCGAGGGCGAGATCACCTCCTGGAACGTCCGCGCCGGCAACGTCTTCGCCCGCCTCAAGGACACCCGCTCCGATGCACAGATCTCCATCCGGGTCTGGTCGAGCGTGCGCGGCCGCATCCCCGCCGACCTGGGCGTGGGCGATCACGTCGTCGCCGCCGTCAAGGCCGACTACTTCGTGCGCTCCGGAGACTTCAGCTTCGCGGTCTCGGCCATGAAGCATGTCGGACTGGGCGACCAGCTCGAACGGTTGGAACGGCTGCGCGTGCAGCTCCGCCAGGAGGGCCTCTTCGATCCCGCCCGCAAGAAGCGGCTGCCGTTCCTCCCCCACGTCATCGGCCTCATCACCGGTGAGCGCTCCGACGCCGAGAAGGACGTCCACCGCAACGCCGAGCTGCGCTGGCCGCAGGTGCGATTCAAGACCGCGTACGCCGCGGTGCAGGGCGATCGCTGCGTGCCGGACACCTTGGCGGCTCTCGCCCGCTTGGACGCCGATCCCGAGGTCGACGTCATCATCATCGCGCGCGGCGGCGGCGACCCGCAGACACTCCTCGGCTTCAGCGACGAACGCCTCGTCCGAGCCGTGGCCGCCGCCTCCACACCGGTGGTCAGCGCCATCGGCCATGAGAACGACCACCCCCTCCTCGACGACGTCGCCGACCTGCGCGCCTCGACGCCGACCGATGCCGCCAAGCGTGTCGTCCCCGACGTCGGGGAGCAGCGCGCACTCATCGCGCAACTGCGGTCCCGGGCCACCACCCGCCTCACGCAGCGCCTCACACACGACATGGCCCAGCTTGAGCAGCTGCGGTCCCGGCCGGTGCTGCGCTCGCCCGATCCGATCATCGACAGCCGCGCGCAGGAGACCTTCCTGCTTCTCGCCCGCGGTCGCGACGCGGTCGCCCGGCAGCTCGACGACGCCGGCCGGCGGACGAGCGAACTGCGCGCCTCGCTACGCGCCCTCTCCCCCGCCGCCACTCTGGCCCGCGGCTACGCCATCGCCCACCTCGAAGGCGGCGTGATCCTCCGCGACGCGGCGGACGCCCCTGCGGGCAGCGCGCTCACCCTCACGGTGGACCGAGGGTCGCTCGCGGTTCGCTCGGAGGGCGAGATCGCGGAAGGCGCCTGAGCGGGCGGCGTCCGGGGCACGACGTAGGATGGAGGAGTGAGCGCCGTGAACGACACCCCCGTGGACACGCTGTCGTTCGAGGCGGCCCGTGACGAGCTCGTCCGGGTCGTCGCCGAGCTCGAACAGGGGGCGCCCACCCTCGAGCACTCGCTGGCGCTCTGGGAGCGTGGCGAGGCCCTGGCCGCCCGCTGCGAGGAGTGGCTGCTCGGCGCGAAGCGTCGTCTCGAGGCTGCACGCACCGCCACCCCCGACGAGAGCGACGCGTCATGAGCAAGGGTCCCGCGATCAATGCCGACCTCGGTCGACCGGAGACGCCGGACGAGACCGCGGCACGCAAGGCCGCGTCGAGCAAGGCCTACCGGTCGAGCCAGACGGTCCGCAACCTCGTCGCCGCGCTCGTGGTGACCCTCGCGGTCGTCGTCGTCATCATCGCGCTCGTCCCCCGGGGCGAGCCGGTCGCCGCGAAGCCGATCGACGTGGCCGCCATCGCCGCGGACGTGGAGTCGTCCATGGGCAGCCCGGCGATCGTCCCCGACACGGACGAGTTCTGGCGAGTGAACGCGGCCGAGCTCCAGAGCGGAGCCCCCGTGGTCTGGGAGGTCACCCTCGCGCCTGCGGCACAGGACGAGCGCGGGTTCATCAAGCTCGCCCAGGCCTTCGATGCCGATGCCTCCTGGGCCCCGCAGCGGCTGAACGGCGTCGCCCCGACCGACACCGTGCGTATCGGCGGTCTGGAGTGGGACGTCTATCGGCCCGGGTCCGCCGGCGCGGAGGCGAACGTCACCTACGCCCTCGGCACCCAGGCCGGCGACGACTACGTGCTTCTCTACGGCTCCCGCTCGGCCGACTCCACCGCCGAGCTCGCGGAGTCGCTCATCCCCCAGATCCGCACCGTCTCGGAGGCCCGATGACCCACCCGCTGACCCCCGCCGCCGCCTGGAAGCAGATGCAGGACGGCAACCGTCGCTTCGTCCGCGACGAGCCCCAGCACCCGAACCAGAACGTCGACCGCCGCAAGGACCTCACCGCGGCGCAGCACCCCGTCGCGACGCTCTTCGGCTGCTCGGACTCTCGTCTCGCCGCCGAGATCATCTTCGACCTCGGCCTCGGCGACCTCTTCGTGGTGCGCAACGCCGGGCAGGTGATCGGCGAGTCGATCGTGGCGAGCCTGGAGTACGCGGTCGCCGTTCTCGAGGTCCCGCTCATCGTGGTCCTCGCGCACGACTCCTGTGGTGCGGTGCGCGCCGCCATCGACGGCACCGCCATCGACGCGGACCCGCTCCCCCCGCACATCTGGAAGCTCATCGCGCCGATCGTCCCGGCCGCCCGCAAGGTGCTC
Organism: Microbacterium sp. LCT-H2; assembly: GCF_001866135.1. Lineage (GTDB taxonomy): Bacteria > Actinomycetota > Actinomycetes > Actinomycetales > Microbacteriaceae > Microbacterium. The sequence continues at coordinate 83,587 of NZ_MODW01000002.1, read as the reverse complement.
GCGGAGAGCGGCGGCGGCACGGTGGCCGACATCGATGCGGAGCTCGTCGGACGCGAGCACCTTCGCAACACCGTCAACGACCTGCTGCAGTCGTCCGAGATCATCAGCAACGCCGTCGCCGAAGGCCGTCTCGGCATCGTCGGCGCCAACTACCGTCTGGCCGAGGGTGAGGCAGCGCCCGTCATCACGGTCGGCATCGAAGCCGAGGGGATCGACCCCGCAACCAAGGAGGGTTCGGAATGACCGACACCGAGTACCGCATCGAACACGACACCATGGGTGAGGTGCGAGTGCCCGTGAACGCGCTCTACGGGGCGCAGACGCAGCGCGCCGTGGAGAACTTCCCGATCTCCGGCAAGGCCCTGGAGTCCACGCAGATCGCCGCACTCGCGCGCATCAAGAAGGCCGCCGCGCTGGCGAACAAGGAGCTCGGCACGCTCGACGGCGCCATCGCCGACGCGATCGCCCAGGCCGCCGACCAGGTCGCCGCAGGCAGCCACGACGGCGAGTTCCCCGTCGACACCTACCAGACCGGCTCCGGCACATCGTCGAACATGAACATGAACGAGGTCCTGGCGACGCTCGCAAGCCGCATCCTCGGCTCGACCGTGCACCCCAACGACCACGTGAACGCCTCGCAGTCGTCGAACGACGTGTTCCCCACCTCGGTGCACATCGCGGTCACCCAGGCGCTCATCGACACCCTGATCCCCGCGCTCGACCACCTCGCCGTTGCGCTCGAGGCCAAGGCGGAGCTCTGGAAGGACGCGGTCAAGTCCGGCCGCACGCACCTCATGGATGCGACGCCCGTCACGCTCGGCCAGGAGTTCGGCGGCTACGCCCGTCAGATCCGCCTGGGCATCGAGCGCGTGCAGTCGGCGCTCCCCCGCGTGGCCGAGGTACCGCTGGGCGGCACCGCTGTCGGCACCGGCATCAACACGCCGCTCGGCTTCCCGCAGAAGGTCATCGAGCTGCTGGCCGCCGAGACCGAGCTGCCCATCACCGAGGCGAAGGACCACTTCGAGGCGCAGGCGAACCGCGATGGTCTCGTCGAGGCCTCCGGTGCGCTCCGCACGATCGCCGTGTCGCTCACGAAGATCAACAACGACCTGCGCTGGATGGGTTCCGGCCCCAACACCGGTCTCGGCGAGCTGCACATCCCCGACCTGCAGCCCGGTTCCTCGATCATGCCGGGCAAGGTGAACCCCGTCGTTCCCGAGGCCGTGCTCATGGTGTGCGCGCGCGTCATCGGCAACGACGCCACGGTCGCCTGGGCTGGCGCCTCCGGGTCGTTCGAGCTGAACGTCGCCATCCCGGTCATGGGCACCGCGCTGCTCGAGTCGATCCGTCTGCTGTCGAACGCCTCCCGGGTGCTCGCCGACAAGACGATCGACGGCCTGCAGGCGAACCTCGACCGCGCCGCCGCCTTCGCGGGCATGAGCCCGTCGATCGTGACGCCGCTGAACAAGCTGATCGGCTACGAGGCCGCAGCCAAGATCGCGAAGCACTCGGTGGCGAAGGGCATCACGGTGCGCGACGCCGTGATCGACCTCGGCTACGTCGAGCGCGGCGAGCTGACGCTGGAGCAGCTCGACGAGAAGCTCGACCTCCTGTCGATGACCCACCCGGGCTGATCCACGCCTGACACGGATGCCGCGGGGACCTCGGTCCTCGCGGCATCCGTCGTCTCCGCCCCCGTCCCGTCCCGTCCCCCGTCTCGGCCAGGATCCGGGCTCCGTCCGTCGCGGTTCCTGCCTCGGATGCACGACCACGTTCCGCCCGCACGTCGGAATCCTCAGATCAGGACTGCCCGCGGCTCCGGATCGTGCAGGCGACTCCTCCTCCACGAGTCCCCGGACACCCCGACTCATCCCCACGACGCCCCTCCTGCCCCGTGGAGACACCGGAGGACGCAGAATCAGCGGATGCTCGATCCTGTCTCGACCCTCACTCGTCTCGGAGGCATCGCCCGTGGGCGCGACCTCGGGGCTTTCGGAATCCCGCGCTCCGCGTTGTCGCGCGCGGTGCGCGCCGGCCGGATCCGTCGGGTCCGCTCCGGGGTGTTCGCCACCCACGACACCGACGCGACCGTACTCGCGGCAGCTGCCCATGGTGGAGCCATCAGTTGCGGCACCGCGCTGCGCGCCCACGGAGTCTGGGTGCTGTCGGAGAGCGATGCGCCGCACGTGTGGCTCGGTCGCAACGGCCGCGCGCACCCGCACATCGAGTGCCGGTGCATCCCGCATCATTTCGAGGGACGCACCCGGTTCGGCATCGTGTCTGTCGAGGACGCGCTTCGGCATCTGCACGTGTGCGAGGGTGACGAGGCCTTCTTCGTGTCCTTCGAGTCGGCCTGGCGGCAGGGACTGATCGGGCGGGCAGCGCGAGACCGGATCCGCGCCGCGCTGCCGCGGTCCGCCCGCTGGCTCGTGGACCTCGCTCGTCCTGACGCGGACAGCGGCCTGGAATCCCTCCTGCGCCTCCGTCTCCACATCCTCGGCGTGCAGCTCACGACGCAGGTCACGATCTCCGGTGTCGGCCGCGTCGACTTCGTTGTCGACGGTCGACTCATCATCGAAGTCGACGGCCGCGAGCACCACGGTGCCCCGGCGATGCGCCACCGCGACCTCGCCCGTGATGCCGTCGCATCGCGACTCGGGTACGAGACGCTGCGCTTCGATTACGCCCAGGTCGTGCACGACTGGCCCACGGTTCAGGCTGCGATCGAAGGCGCCCTCCGTCGAGCCCACGACCGCATCTGACGTCTGATCCCGCCCTCACGAACCCGGTTCCGCATGCACGACTCCGTTCCACCCGCACGACCCCTCGGCCCGCAGCGGCCGGCCGACGGTGCAGGACCGTGCAGGTGTCGCTACCGACGTCCGAGGGCCCGCGGCACGGATGCACGAGCCCGACACGGATGCACGATCGGAGCGGCCAGTGGGGCCCACGGGCGGGATGAGGTCGTGCGGGCGGGGCACGGTCGTGCAGCGGGACGAGGTCGTGCGGGCGGGCCCGGATCGTGCAACCGGGCCCGCCGGCGCGGGTCAGCTGAGTTCGCCGCCCTCCAGGAGGTCGGTGACGAGGGCGGCGATGGCGGAGCGCTCCGAGCGGGTCAGGGTGACGTGGCCGAAGAGGCCGTGTCCTTTGAGGGTCTCGATGACGCTGGCGATGCCATCGTGGCGACCGACGCGGAGGTTGTCGCGCTGCCCGACGTCGTGGGTGAGGATCACGCGGGAGTTCTGCCCCATGCGGCTGAGCACCGTGAGCAGCACGTTCCGCTCCAGGGACTGCGCCTCGTCCACGATCACGAAGGCATCGTGCAGGGACCGCCCACGGATGTGGGTGAGGGGCATCACCTCGAGGAGTCCGCGTTCCACGACCTCGTCGATGACGTTCCCCGAGACCACGGAGCCGAGGGTGTCGTACACCGCCTGACCCCAGGGGTTCATCTTCTCGCCCTGGTCGCCCGGGAGGTATCCGAGCTCCTGGCCACCTACGGCGAACAGCGGACGGAAGACGATGATCTTCTTCTGCTGCTGCCGCTCCAGCACGGCCTCCAGACCCGCGCACAGTGCGAGCGCCGACTTGCCGGTGCCCGCGCGCCCGCCCAGGGACACGATGCCCACCTCGGGGTCGAGGAGCAGGTCGATCGCGATGCGCTGCTCGGCGGAGCGCCCGTGCATGCCGAAGATGTCCCGGTCACCGCGGACGAGCCGGAACTCCCCGTCGCCGGTCACCCGACCGAGAGCCGACCCGCGCTCCGAGTGGATGATGAGGCCCGTGTTGAGGGGAAGCCCGTGCACGTCCTCGCTGAGCCCGACCTCGCTCTCGTAGAGGTCGCTGATGTCGTCGCCGGAGAGATCGAGCGTGGCGATGCCGGTCCAGCCCGAGTCCACGGCCTGCTCGGCGAGGTACTCCTCGGCGCGGAGCCCCAGGGACGCGGCCTTCACCCGCATCGGGAGGTCCTTCGACACGATGGTCACGTCCTGGCCGTCCTGCGCGAGGTGCATGGCCACGGAGAGGATGCGGCTGTCGTTGTCGCTGAGGCGGATCCCCGCGGGGAGCACCGAGAGGTCGGCGTTGCCGAGCTCGACGCGGAGGGTGCCGCCCTCGCCGACCTCCACCGGGAAGTCGAGTCGACCGTGCTCGACGCGCAGGTCGTCGAGGTGGCGCAGCGCCTGGCGGGCGAAGTACCCGATCTCCGGGTCGTGCCGCTTGCCCTCGAGTTCGGTGATGACGACCACCGGGAGCACCACGGAATGCTCCGCGAACCGGAAGAGCGCCTGCGGATCGCTCAGCAGGACCGAGGTGTCGAGGACGTAGGTGCGCAGATCCTGATCCGGTTCTGCGGCCGCGGCCTGACTCGGCGTCTGACGGGTGGACTGCTGCGCGGTGCTGGTGGACTGCTGCGCTGTACGTGTGGTCACGACCCACTCCCGACCCGGGGATTCCCGGCTATGCGAACGAGTCGACCAGGGGGTCACGAGTCGCGAACCTGAGGCCGACCCGACCGGGCGCCTTGCCCGATGCCTTGACGGTACGGCCGCTCAGGGGTTTTCCACGGACTCGACACGCCAGCGATTCGTTACGGGACGATGAACGATTCCTTGCCGAACGCGCCCAGGGTCTCGTCGAGCAGGGCGAGCGTCTCGGCGTCGGTTCCGGCGTGCGGCGCGATGCGGATGGATCCGCCCCGAGCGGTGACGACGAGTCCGGCGTTGGCGAGAGCCGCGGCGAGCCGCGCCGGTTCCTCCGGTGCGAGGGCGACGATCCCCGCGCGCTCGGTGCGCTCGCGCGGGGAGGCGACGACGATCCCGTGGCGGTCGGCCGTGGCGATCACCGCGTCCACGTGCGCGGACAGCCGCTCCTCGATCGCCGCGACCCCGGCATCCCTGACGTCCCGAGCGCCGATCGCGAGCCGGCCGGCGGCGAGCGTGTCCGGCATGCTGATCGTGTAGGCCCGCGCGTCCGGTGCCGGGGCGGGCAGCTCGTCGACGACCAGCCCGCTCGCCGCCGTCCCGGTGATCCCGGAGAGCACGGGCGAGATGCGCTCGCGTGCGTACGGCGAGAACCACGCGAACCCGGTGCCCCGGCCCGCGCGCAGCCATTTGTAGCCGTGCCCGACGACGACGTCCGCGACGCTGTAGTCGGCGTCGATCACGCCGAAGGACTGCACGGCGTCGACGATGAGGAGACGGTCGGGGCCGAGGACGTCCCGCAGCGCGGCGAGATCGGCCCGATAGCCGGTGCGGAAGTCGACGTGGCTGACGGCGAGCGCCACGACATCGTCGTCGAGGACGGCAGCGACGGCGTCGGGGGTGACCCGTCCGTCGTCGGGCGTGATCCAGCGCGGCGTGACCGCGTGGTCGGACGCCGCCGCCGCGCGCTCCAGGGTGAGGCTCACGCTCGGGAACTCCGCGGTGCTCGCGACGACCGCGCCGGAGATCCCGTAGAGCGCGTGCATGAGGCCGTGGGTCGACGACGGCTGCAGCGTGACGTCCGCGGCATCGGCTCCGAGGAGCTCGGCGACGACCTCCTGCGCCTGTCCGATCCGCTCTCCCACGAGCGCCAGGGACGACGGCCGGCCACTGCCGAGGAGGTCCGCGTCCGCGAAGACCTCGGCGCGGACCGACGGGGACACAGGGCCGAATGCCGCCCAGTTCAGGTACCCTGGCTCCGCGTCGAAGGTGCCGAGGTAGTCGTCGAAAGTGCTCACTGCGTCATTGTGACACGCGCCCGCACCCCTCGGATCAGCGACCGAAGCGGCGGTCGCGGTCGGCGTAGTCGCGGATCGCGCGGAGGAAGTCGACCTGTCGCAGATCGGGCCCGAGCGCCTCGACGAAGTAGAACTCGCTGTGCGCGCTCTGCCACAGCAGGAAGTCGCTGAGCCGCTGCTCGCCGCTCGTGCGGATCACGAGGTCGGGATCCGGCTGGCCGCCCGTGTAGAGGTGCTCCCCGATCATCTCCGGAGTGAGCTGCGCCGCGAGGTCCTCCAGCGTGCCGCCCGACGCCTCGTGTGTGGTGATGATGCTGCGCACCGCGTCGACGATCTCGTTCCGGCCGCCGTACCCGACCGCGAGGTTCACGTGCAGCCCGGTGTGGTCCTTCGTCCGCTCCTCCGCATCGGCGAGCACGCGCGCCAGCTCCGCCGGGAGGATGTCGGAGCGGCCGACGTGCTTGACCCGCCAGTTCCCCTTCTGGGACAGCGCCTCGGCGAGCTCCGCGATGATCTCGATGAGGTCGGCGAGCTCGGCCGAGTCCCGTTTGCGGAGGTTGTCGCTGGAGAGGAGGTAGAGCGAGACCACACGCACCCCGAGTTCGTCGCACCAGCCGAGGAACTCCTGCATCTTGGCGGCGCCTGCACGGTGCCCTTCGGCTGGGGTGTCGAATCCGAGCTGTCGCGCCCATCGGCGGTTGCCGTCGATCATCATGGCGACGTGGTGCGGAACGGAGGCCGGATCGAGGTGGCGGCGCAGCCGGCTGGTGTACAGCCGGTACAGCGGTCCCCGCCCCGGGCTCTCGCGTGACATCACCCACCTACGCTACCCTGCCCCGCTCTTCCGCGTCGGTGCAGAACCTGGGGACATGTACGGGGACGGGCATGCGCTCCCACCTAGAGTGAGCACGTGAGCACTTCCGACCAGACCGGCGCCGACCTCCCGAAGCTGCCGCTGCTCGAAGCGGCGGCCGTCGACGCGGCGGCCGAGATCAAACCGACCTGGCGCGGGTGGATCCACGCCGGCACGTTCCCCGTCGCGATCGCCGCAGGCATCGTCCTCATCGCCGTATCCCAGGGGGCGGCGGCGAAGTGGGCGGCGGCGGTCTTCATGGCCACCTCGTTGCTGCTGTTCGGGAACTCCGCCGTGTACCACCGCTTCAACTGGCGCCCCCGGGTGAAGGGCATCCTCAAGCGGATCGACCATGCGAACATCCTGCTGCTCATCGCCGGCACGTACACGCCGCTCGCCACCCTGGCGCTGCCGCCGGAGAAGGGCGTTCTGCTGCTGACCCTGGTCTGGAGCGGAGCCCTGCTCGGCATCCTCTTCCGGGTGTTCTGGATCCATGCGCCGCGCTGGCTCTACGTCGCGCTGTATCTGCTGCTCGGCTGGGCCGCGGTGATGTACATCGTCGACCTGCTCGACGCCAACGTGGCCATGATGGTCCTCGTGATCGTCGGCGGTCTGCTCTACACGGGCGGCGCCATCGTCTACGCGCTGAAGAAGCCGAACCCGTGGCCGGGACACTTCGGCTTCCACGAGATCTTCCACGTGTGCACGGTCCTGGCCTTCCTCTGCCACTGGACCGCGTGCCTGCTGATCGCCCTGCACCCGCTGTCGCCGTCGCTCGGCGCGCCCTGAGCGGCGGTCAGCGCTCGCGCGGCTCCTCGTCGGGCGCGGCGGGCGCTTCCGGTGCGGTGCGGCCCTGGTCCTGGGCGTCTCCGGCGGCGCGGGCGGCCTCCTCCGCGTCGAGCTCCTCGCGCACCTCTTCGCGGTACCGCACCCGGCGGATCCGGCGGTTCATGTCCCAGATCAACAGGATCACGGCGACGAGCACGATGACGATCACCGCGAAGCCGGCGAAGCCCGGCGTGACCGACTCCGGGGCCACCGTCATCGACGGTGTCGGCATCGGGGTCTCGGAGAGGAAGCGCATGAATCGGCCTTTCGTACGCAGGTCGCATAACCTGGTATCACCAGCCTAACGACCGGAAGACCCCACCTGTGACGACCGCCCTCCAGCTCGACGAACGCTACGGCCGCACCCGACGCCGTCGGTGGCCGTGGTTCCTCGCCGGGGCCGTCGCGCTCCTCCTCCTCGCCGCCCTCGCGTGGTCCATCGTCGGCCAGTCGCTGAGCGCGGTCGACGCCGATGATCTGGGCTTCGAGCTCGTGGACGAGCACGCCGTCGACGTGCGCTTCCAGGTGACCGGCGTCCAGGGCAAGGACGTCGTGTGCGTGCTCGAAGCCCTCGACGAGGAGTTCGGCGTCGTGGGCTGGAAGATCGTGGAGATCCCGGCCGGAGATGCCCATGCGCTCACCCGCGCGGAGCGCATCCCGACCGTCGCGGAGGCGACGACAGGTTTGGTGAACACCTGCTGGGTCGCCTAGACTGATGCCAGACAGACGACGCCCCGGCACCGTGCCGGGGCGTCTTGGCATATCCCCCGCGGCATCTCGGCGGGATCCCGATAGAAGGAGCTTCGTCATGTCCACCGATGCTCAGGTCCCCTTCCTCACGCAGGAAGCCTACGACCGGCTCGTCGCCGAGCTGGAACACCTCTCCACCGTCGGTCGCGACGAGATCGCCAAGCGCATCGAGGCGGCCCGCGAGGAGGGCGACCTCAAGGAGAACGGCGGCTACCACGCGGCGAAGGACGAGCAGGGCAAGCAGGAGGCGCGCATCCGCACCCTGGAAGCGCTGCTGAAGACCGCCAAGGTCGGCGAGGCCCCTGCCAGCCGGGGCATCGTCGAGCCGGGCACCGTCGTGACCGCGATCGTCGCGGGCGGCGAAGAGGTCTTCCTCCTCGGCAGCCGCGAGATCGCCGCCGCCGGCAGCGACCTCGACGTCTACAGCGAGGCCAGCCCGCTGGGCCAGGCGATCCTCGGCCTCAAGGTCGGCGAGTCCTCGTCGTACGAGGCGCCGAACGGCCGCTCGATCAGCGTCGAGATCGTGAAGGTGGAGACCTACACGGGCTGACGCCCCTCACGAGACACCCCCTCGACCGCCACGGTCGAGGGGGTGTCTCGCGTCCGGGGGTCAGTCCTGGACGACGATGGGTGCGAAGCCGGCGCGACGGAGGGTGTCGAGCGTGTGGGCCGAGTGGTCCGCCCCACGGGTCTCGACACTGAGCTCGAGGATGACCTCGCTGATCTGCAGTCCGTGGCCGTGACGGGTGTGCATCGCCTCGATGACGTTCGCTCCCGCCTCCGCGATGAGTTCGGACACGCGGGCGAGCTGACCGGGGCGATCGGGCAGCGGGATGCGGATCGTGAGATACCGTCCGGAGGCGGCGAGGCCGTGCGACACCACGCGTTGCAGCAGGAGCGGGTCGATGTTGCCGCCGGACAGCACGGCCATCGTCGTGCCGGTCGCCGACACGCGTCCGGAGAGGAGAGCGGCGACCCCCGCGGCGCCGGCGGGTTCCACGACGACCTTGGCCTGCTCCAGGAGGACGAGCATGGCGCGCGCGAGGTCGTCGTCGGAGACGGTGACGACCTCGTCGACGAGGTCCTTGATGATCTCGAACGGCACGGCCCCGGGGCGGGCGACGAGGATGCCGTCGGCGATGGTGGGGCGCGTGACGATGTCGACCGGTTCCCCGGCTGCCAGCGACGGCGGCACCGCGGCCGCGTTCTCCGCCTGCACGCCGATCACGCGGATCGTCCGCCCGAGCTCGGCGGCCTTGGCCTTGATCGCGGCGGCGACGCCGGCAATCAGCCCTCCGCCGCCGATGCCGAGGACCACGGTGTCGATCTCGGGCGCATCCTCCAGTAGCTCCAGGCCGAGGGTGCCCTGCCCGATCACGATGTCACGGTGGTCGAACGGATGGATGAGCACGGCGCCGGTGCGCTCGGCGAACTCGGCGGCCAGGCGCAGCGACGTGGCGACGGTCTCCCCCTCGAGCACCACCTCGGCCCCGTAGCCGCGGGTGGCGAGGAGTTTCGGCACGGGGACCCCGAGCGGCATGAAGATCGTCGCCGGGATGCCGAGCGCCTGAGCGGCCAGAGCGACGCCCTGCGCATGGTTGCCGGCCGAGGCCGCCACGACCCCGCGGGAGCGCTCCTCCGCGCTGAGACGGGAGAGCCGGTAGGTCGCCCCGCGGATCTTGAAGGAACCCGTGCGCTGCAGGTTCTCCATCTTCAGCAGCACCGGGGCGCCGAGCGCGTCGGACAGCGCCCGGGAGGGCAGCGTCGGGGTGTGCGAGATCACCTCAGCCAGACTTCGAGCCGCGTCCTGGAACTCGGTCAGGCTGGGGACTGCGCTCATCGATTCCTCCGTCTCCGCTCGCGCGGAACTGTGCTCCAGATCAGGTCTCCGCTCGGCCCGACGCCGGTGCGCCAGGATCCCGAGCTGATGGTCACCGCCGCCACGTTCACGAACGCGGCCAGCGGGACGGCGAACAGGGCACCGGGGATGCCCGCGATCATCGCGCCGCCCGCGACCACGAGGACGACGGCGAGGGGGTGCACCTTGACGGCGGAACCCATCATGATCGGCTGCAGGATGTGGCCTTCGATCTGCTGCACGGCCAGCACGACGACGAGCATCCAGAGGGCGATCCACGGCCCGTTGTAGACCAGGGCGAGGAAGACGGCCACGGCACCGGTCACGACCGCACCGACGATCGGGATGAACGAGCCGAGGAAGACGAGCACGGCGACGGGCAGCGCGAGCGGGACCTGGAGCAGGAACGCGCCGAGGCCGATGCCGATCGCGTCGATCGTCGCCACGAACAGCTGCGTCCTGGCGTAGTTGACGATCGTCGTCCAGCCGTTGCGCGCGGCGCCGTCGACAGCGGGGCGGGCCTTCCGCGGGAAGATCCGCAGCGTCCAGCGCCAGATGCCCGCACCGTCGGCCAGGAGGCAGATGAGGATGAACAGCGACAGCAGCGCGCCGGTGGCCACGTGCCCGACGGTGGTCCCGATCGCGAGGGCCCCCGTCCAGAGGACCTGCGCCTGCTCGCTGATGAAGTCGAGGCCCTGCTGCAGGTAGTTCGCGATCTGCGTGTCTGACAGGTTCAGCGGACCGTCGTGCAGCCACACCTGGAACTGGTCGAAGGCCTCGGTCGTGCGCTGCTGCACGTCCGGGAGCTGGGCGCGCACCTGCCAGACCACGAGCCACATCAGTCCGGTGACGATGGCGATCGTGCCGATGAGCGAGACAGCGATCGCGAGCCAGCGCGGGAAGCCGCGGCGCAGCATCCAGGAGAACGCCGGCCACAGCAGGGCGGTGATCAGGATCCCCACCATCAGCGGGATGACGAGGAGCTTGAGCAGCATCACCAGCCAGATGAAGACGCCGGCCGCGGCCGCGATGAGCAGCAGGCGCCAGGCGTAGCTCGCCGTGATGCGCAGGGGCAGCGGCACCGCCTCGTCGGCTTCGGTGGTCACGGTCCGATCGGTCACCACGGGGCGCGGACGGAACAGATCGCGCAGCCGGGGTCGCTGGTCCTCGCTCATCGCCTCAGTCTACGGTCATGCCGTATGCCGCTCGACGCATCTTGCGCTCTCCGACGATGTCGGAGAGCGAGGATACGCTGGCGGCGTGACCGACACCCTCAGTCCCGCCCAGGCGCGCCGCATCGCCCTCGCTGCCCAGGGCTTCACCCGCGCCCGTCCGGCCACCGTCTCCGGTCGCCATCTGCACCGCGTGATGGAGCGGCTCGGCGTGCTGCAGATCGACTCGGTCAACGTGTTCGCCCGGTCGCACTACCTTCCCCTGTTCTCCCGGCTCGGCGCCTACGATCCGGCGCTTCTCGACCGCCTCTTCCTCTCTCGCACGACGCACTATGTGGAGTACCTCGCCCACGAGGCGACCTTCATCCCCGTCGAGGACTGGCCGCTGTGGCGGTTCCGCATGGACGACTTCCGGCGGCGCTGGTCCGCGGAGGACTCCTGGCTCCGCACGAACGCCCGGACGGTGCAGTGGGTGCAGGACGAGCTCCGTGCGCGGGGACCGCTCCGCCCGGTCGATCTCCGTGCCGACGCCCCACGCGAGCGCGGCACCTGGTGGGACTGGGACGAGGTCAAGCTCGCCCTCGAGCATCTGTGGCGCACGGGAGACGTGGCGGTGAGCGGGCGCCGGGGATTCGAGCGCACCTACGCCCTCGCCGAGCAGGTCATCCCCGACGGCATCCGGTCCCGTGAGATCCCGCGCGAGGACGCCATCCGCGAGCTCGTCCGGCGCGCCGCGCGGTCGAGCGGCGTCGGGACGGCGGCCGACCTGGCCGACTACTACCGCCTCCGCGACCGTGCCGCGGTGACCGGAGCGATCGCCGATCTCGTCGACGCGGGCGACGTGCACCCCGTGACCGTCCGCGGCTGGGAGCGCGGCGGTCGGCCCCTGCCCGCCTGGCGGCATCGCGACGCGGTTCTTCCGCGCCGGGTCGAGACCGCCGCCCTGTTGACCCCGTTCGATCCCGTGGTGTGGTTCCGGGAACGTGCGCTGCGGGCGTTCGAACTCGACTACCGCATCGAGATCTACGTGCCGGCAGCGAAGCGCCGCTACGGCTACTACTCGCTGCCCGTGCTCGTCGGCGACCGGATTGTGGCGCGGGTCGACCTCAAGGCGGACCGCGGCACGTCCACGCTGCAGGTGCAGTCGGCATGGTGGGAGCCGCAGGCGCGTCCCGGCGACGCCGAGGCGATCGCGGCGGAGCTCCTGCGCGCCGCGCGGTGGCAGGGTCTCGACCAGGTGTCGGTCTCCGGATGGGGCGATGCGACCGCCGCCGTCCACACCGCACTCACCGCCACCGCCCCGGACACGGTGCGTCGCCATGTCCACGTCCGGGAGGGCGTCGCGTGAGCCATCGTCGATGGTGGCTCCTGGGCGGGCTCGTCGCGGCCGTCGCTGTCGCGGGGGCGGTGTGGTGGGGACTGTCCGCGCTCCGCTCGCCCACGGCGGAGGAGGCGGCGCTGGCCTATCTCCACGCGCTGGAGTCGGGCGATCCGGAGGCGGTCGCGGCGACCGGGACCAGGGCGTCCGACGCCGCCCTCACCGCGTTCGCCGGAGCGACGTCGACCATCCAGGATGCCGAGGTCACCGATGTCCGCGAGGGGGACGGTGGCGCGTCCGCGACGGTGCGCTTCCGGCTCGACGGAGACGAGCACGAGGCGGACCTCCGACTGACGCCGGGCATCGGCGGGTGGGTCGTCGATGACTCCGGCCTCGGCGCCCTCCGCTCCACGACCACGATCGGGACGGCGGTGCAGGTCGGCGATGCGGTCCTCCCGGTGGAGCAAGACGCCGCGCTGCTCCCTGGCGTGTACCCCGTGACGGCCGCACCTCGGACGCTGCTGACGGGTACGGCCGAGGTTGTCGTGCTCCCCGGGGATGACGCCACCGCGGGCGTGACCGCCGAGCTCCGGCCCGAGGCGACGGAGGCTGCGCAGACCCAGCTGGAGGCCTACCTGACGAGCTGCACCGCCGACGGCACCGTGGTCCCCGAGAACTGCGGCGTGCGGATCCCGTGGGGGACGGAATTCCGAGAGATCTCCGACATCGCGTTCCGTGTCGAGCGGTTCCCCGCGGTGCTGCTCACCCCGACGGCGTTCACCGCGGACGACGGCATCCTCGAAGCGACCGTGACCGGCACCGGCCAGGACGGCGCCGCGCGCACGGTCACCTATCGCAGCACCGCGTGGAGCGTGCGCGGAGGCGTGGACGTCACCGCAGACGAACTCGCCCTCACGGTGTGGTGAGGGCGAGGATCAGAACTGCACGCGCGGCGGCTCCGAGATGGCGCCGCTGTCGGCGACCTCGAAGAACTCGCGCTCGGTGAAGCCGAGTCCCTTGGCGAAGAGGTTGTTGGGGAACACCTTGATCTTCGTGTTCAGCTCGCGCACGCCGCCGTTGTAGAAGCGTCGCGCCGCCTGGATCTTGTCCTCGGTGTCGACGAGGGCCTGCTGCAGCTGGAGGAAGTTCTGGCTGGCCTGCAGCTGCGGGTAGGCCTCGGCGACGGCGAAGAGGCTGCGCAGCGCCTGCTGCAGGTGGCCTTCAGCGATCCCCGCCTCACCGGGACTGCCGGCAGAGAGAGTCTCGGCACGGGCGCGGGTGACGTTCTCGAACACGGCTTTCTCGTGCGCGGCATAGCCCTTGACCGTCTCGATGAGGTTCGGGATGAGGTCGGCTCGACGCTTGAGCTGTACCGTGATGCCGCTCCAGGCTTCGTCCACACGGACGTTCAGCTGCACCAGCGAGTTGTATGTCGCCCAGAGATACACGCCGACGAGCAGGATCACCCCGACGACGATCAGTACCGGCACGAGCCATTCCATCAGTGCCCCACCCTTTCCCGTATTTCTCTCATCCTAGACGCGGTGCCTGCACGTGGACTGGGGACGAGAGTCTCCGGCCCGACTCGATCAGCGCCCGAGCACGCGTTCCAGGTAACGGTTCGAGAATCGGCGGTCCGGATCGAGGCGGTCGCGCAGCGCCACGAAGTCCTCGAAGCGCGGATACCGCCCCCGCAGCGTGTCGTGCGTGAGCGTGTGCAGCTTCCCCCAATGCGGGCGACCGTCGTGCGCGCTCATGATCTCCTCCACCGCGCCGAAGTACTCGGTCGGGTCCGCCCGCCAGTACCGGTGGACCGCGATGTAGGCGGTCTCGCGACCGTATGCGGTCGAGAGCCAGCGGTCGTCGGCTGCCGCGAACCGCACCTCCACCGGGAACTCGACCCGCCAGCCGCGCTGGTCGATGAGATCCTGGAGAGCGCGGAACGCGGGCACGACGTCCGCCGCCGGGAGCGCGTACTCCATCTCACGGAATCGCACCGTCCTGCTCTGGGTGAGCACGCGGTTCGACAGGTCGGTGTACTCGCGGTCCCCGGTGAGTCGCACGGCGAGCCGGTTGAACCGAGGGGTGATCGCCGGAACAGCCTGTCCCGCCGCGCAGACGACGCGGTACACGCCGTTCGCGAGCAGCGTCTCGTCCACCCATCGGCCCACGGGAGGAAGGGGCCGGCGTCGCGTCGACTCCGGCAGACGCGCTTGGCGCTTGGTCAGCGCGACGTCGGTGTGCGGGAACCAGTAGAACTCGAAGTGATCGGCCGCCGCGACGCGCTCATCGATCGTCGAAAGGACTTCCTCCATCGGCACGGGTTCGTCGATCGCATGCATCACGAACGTCGGCACGCACTGCAACGTCACCTCGACGATGATGCCGAGCGCTCCCAGCCCCACGGCGACCGCGGGCAGCAGCTCGGGGCTGTGGGCTTCGTCGATGCGGAGGAACTCGCCGTCCGCGGTGATCAGAGTCACCCCGACCACCTGGGTGGCGAGACCGCCGAAGCCGGCGCCGGTCCCGTGGGTGCCCGTGGAGATCGCCCCGGCGATGGACTGCCGGTCGATGTCGCCGAGATTCTCCATCGCGAGTCCGTAGCGCGCCAGCAGCCCGGGGATGCGGTGCAGCCGGGTGCCGGCGAGGAGCGTGACGCGCCCGCTTACGGCGTCCGCGGATACGAGTCCCTGCAGGTCGTCGAGCTCCAGGAGGACACCGGGAGCGACGGCGATCCCGGTGAAGCTGTGACCGGCGCCGACCGCCTTGACCGTGAGTCCCTGTCGCACCGCTGCCCGCACGGCACGCTGTACGCCCTCGGGACTGCGCGGCCGCTCGACTCGGACCGGGCGCACCGACGCCGACCGGCCCCAGTTCTGCCAGGTGCCGCCGATTCTCGTCACAGGAACGCCTTCCCCTCGCCGCGGTACGTCGGCAGCTCGTCGATGACCTCGTCGCCGGACACGAGATGGTAGGCGGCGATGCGCTCGGCCGGTTCGCCGCTCTTCGCATGACGGAACCAGACGCGATCGCCGACGCCGAGCGTCGCGGCGCTCGGCCCCTGCAGCGGCGTCTGCACCTCGCCTGCCGCCTCCCGCGGAAGCGTGCGGAGATTCGCCGGCCACACCGGGCGCGGCTGTCGGGAGGCGACCGCGGGACCGGAGGCGATCCAGCCGCCGCCCAGCACCGTTGCGATGTCGGCCGCAGGACGGCGCACGACGTCGAAGGCGAAAGCCGCAGCCGGTGCCGGGTGGAAGGACCGGTACCCGTCGAACAGGTGCCCTCCGAGCAGGCCGCTACCCGCGCTGGCCTCGGTGAGGGACTCGTCGCTGCCGCTGAACTCGAGGGAGCCGGTGCCCCCGCCGTTGAGGAACTCGAGGGAGGTCACGGCACTGACTGCGGCGACGATCTGCGCCCGCCGCTCCCGCAGCTCGTCGCGCGAGCGGGCCTGAACGCGGCGGATCAGCGGCCCATCGGGGCCGGCGTCACCCTGTCCGGCGATCTGCGCGTCGTACATCTGCAGCCCCACGAGGCGGAAGCCGGGGCGAGCCACGACCTTCCGGGCGAACGCCGCGACCTCGCCGGCGGAGAAGAGAGCTGACCGGCGGACGCCGATGTGCCCGAGCAGCGCCGATCGCCAGGATGCATCGACGTCGATCGCCACCCGGAGCTCGGGGCGCGCTGCGGGGGCCACCACACTGTCGACGAGGTCGAGGTGCACGGGATCGTCGATCATGAGGGTGATGCGCTGCGCGGCCTCTTCGTCGGCGCAGAGCCGTTCGAGGGCGGCCCGGTCCACGGTCGGATAGCCCAACACGATGTCGTCGTGCGTCTCGGCGAGCCAGAGCGCTTCCTCGAGCGTGAACGCGAGGATGCCGCGGAAGCCGGGGACGCGGAGCACGGCATCGAGGACGGCACGCACCCGCACCGATTTCGACGCCACCCGGATCGGCAGACCGCCTGCACGGACGAGCAGATCCATGGCGTTGTAGCGCAGCGCCTCCCGATCGATGACGGCGACCGGGGCCGGAAGGTGCCCGGTCGCGGCCGACAAGCGCGGCCAGTAGCGGCCCGGGTCCTCCCATTCGGGGGCGACCGCGGGGCCACCCGGGACGGGGCTCAGTTCGTCGGTGAGGTCGAGCACTCCCCCACCCTACGGCCTGAGCCCCGCCCGGGTCACGACCCCGCCGACGATAGGCTGGCGGCACGGCCCCCGTAGCCCAATGGCAGAGGCAGGCGACTTAAAATCGCTTCAGTCTGGGTTCGAGTCCCAGCGGGGGCACCCGTCAGCGGCCGAGGATGTCGCCGATCCCCGGGAGGCCGAGATCGCCGAGCCGCTCTCCCCAGCCGGTCGCGGTCTCGCCGAGTCCCGAGACGGCCTCCCCGGCCGAGCCGAGCATCTCGTCGGCGCCACCGGCCAGCGCATCGACGTCGACGCCGGAGGCGAGGGCGTCGATGTCGATGCCCTGCGCCCAGGCGTCGAAGTCCACTCCGAGGCCTGCGGCCTGTTCCAGGAGGGGTGCCGCCACGGTGCTCACGACGGCCCCGCCGGCCACCACACCCAACAGGCCGACCGCCGCACCGCCGGCGGCGACCGCCGCCCCACCCGCGCCGGCACCCCGGACCCGGGAGAGGAGGCCGCGCAGACGGCCCGGCTGCATCGCCTCGGCGCGGCCCGCCGCGCGGGCGAGGTCATCCGCGGAGGAGGAGCGCGGTCGCTCCTCCGCCGGGAGCTCGGCCCGCATGCGGGCCTCGACCTGCTCCCGCTGCGACGGCGTGAGACGCGCGAAGGCCTCGCGATGGATCTGCTCGACGCGATGCGGGTCCGCCGTCTGCAGAAGGTAGTCGTACCGGGCGATGGCCGCACGGTCCGCCGCGGAGGCGTCCGGCCGACCACCGGCACCGGGGGCAGGCGGCGGCGCGTACGAGGTCGACGGTCGTCCCGAGGCAGGGCCGCCGGCCGACGACGAGGCGGGAGACGGGGTGTCCGGGCGCGGCCCCTCGGTACCGGGACCACGGACGGCATCCACGGCGCCACGGATCATCCCGCTCCAATCCGTCGAAGAACGAGAGCCCTCCCCGCCCCTCGCGGCGGGGCTCGCGCCCTTCGCGTCGAGGGCGTCGGTGGCGAGGCGGATCAGGCGGGAGAGTTTCGACATGAGGGTCCGTTCGTGAGACGGGCCGCCGTTCTCCGCGACGTCGGTCGACGCAAGGTTCCGGGCAGCCCGCGATGCGGGTGCCAAGGTCTCCTCCACCCTCACGGGCCAGCGGGCCGGGGCACGATGACATGCCCGTCATGACGACGTCGCTGCAGACGGGAGTACTCCCCTTGCCCTCGACACGCTAGTGAGGCGGCCTATGGATCGGCTCCATGCTCCGGCCGGGGCGACCCGCGGAGGATGGCGGTCATCTCCTCGTACAGCGCCTCGAACGTCTCGCGGAGCTCCGCCGCACCGTCCGGACGACGTGCTGCCGGAACGGCCTCCGCCAAGGTCCCGAGTGCGAGCGTCGCCGCCGCTTCCCGGGCCACGGCCACGCCGAACGCATCGGACGGCCGCCCCCACGCCGCTGCGAGGAGGAGCTGGTCGCGCAGCACTCCCGCCACGCCGAGGAGTACAGCCGCCGCCCGGAGGTGACCGCGAGCGACCTCGGTACCCAGAAGCCGGTCGTGCATCACCCGCGCGAACCGGCGGGCGTGCGGTGTCGGCACATCTCGGCGCGCGCGAAGACGCCAGCCGTCCGACGTACCCGGCACAGCCTCGTACGACAGCGGCTGCCCGTCTCGCAGATGCACCACAGGGATCAGCGGCGGTGCCTGGAGCGTGTCCCGTCGCCACCACTCCGCGGGAGCGACCTCGGCGGGCAGGAAGGCGGTGGCCGGAGCGTGCGCCCCCGGCTCGTCGCGTTGCACGAGATCGGCAGTGCTCGCGAGCAGGGCGAGTCCCCGCTCCTCCGCGAACCGCTGGAGCAGCACGCCCTCAGGAGCGTCGTCGCCCGCCGGGACGGAACGGGCGAACTCAGCCGCCTCGGGAGTCGGCAGCACCACGGCGATCGACGTCGGATCGGCTCCAGGCGGCACGAGCCACGGATGGCCGGCGAACGCCGCCACCCGGAGGGCGTGCGAGGCATAGCCGTCTCCGGGAGTGAAGAACCGCAGGGCGGCCCGGGGCCGCCCTCCCACGGCGTCGTGCACCTGCGCGACGAGGCTCGGGTGCGGGCGCACTGCGGCGTCCAGGACCATGTGGTGGGTCGCCCGCCGGGTCCATGGCTGCCACGCCTCGGTGAAGGCTCCGGCATCCGTCCCCACACCCGTTCGGCAGATGCGGACGAAAGCGCCGTCGAGTCGCTCCGCGAGCTGCTCTGCGCGACCTTCCTGGCCCGGAGTCGCCCGGATCGACACACTGACCGTCGGCGGCTCTCCCCCCTGCGCGCTCACCGGACCTCCTCCCAGCGTCGTCCGGGGTCGCGTG
The DNA here is from genome assembly GCF_001866135.1 of Microbacterium sp. LCT-H2. Lineage (GTDB taxonomy): Bacteria > Actinomycetota > Actinomycetes > Actinomycetales > Microbacteriaceae > Microbacterium. The sequence goes on along the minus strand of NZ_MODW01000002.1, from coordinate 64,619 downwards.
GTAGACGCCCCTCCCGAGCACTCTGCGAGCGTACAATGTGAGATGTTACGTCGCCAACTCGCGCTGCGCGCGGGAACGAAGAAGGCCCCGGCGCTCGTGCGCTCGGGGCCCTCCTCTCAGAACCGTGCGGTCACTTCACCGCGGCGGTCTCCACCGAGTCATCCGCCGACGCGGCCGGAGCCTTCTTGGCAGCGGGCTTCCTGGCCGCCGGCTTCTTGGCCGCGGGCTTCTTGATCTCCGCCGGCGTCTCCGCCGCCGGCGCAGCAGCCGGCTTCTCGGCAGCCGGCGCCTTCGCGGCCGGAGCGGCCGACGCGGGAGCCGCGTCCGCAGGTGCCGCGGGACGCGGGCGAGCGGCGAACTCCTCGAAGACGTACCGCGGGTTCTGCACCGTCTGCAGGTTCACGAGGTCGCGGCCCAGCCACAGGTTGTTCCACCAGCCCCAGAGCACGCGCCACTTGCGCTCCCACGTCGGCATGGCGAGACCGTGGTAGCCACGGTGGGCGAGCCAGGCGATGAAGCCCTTCAGCGCGATCTTGCCGGACTGGAAGACGCCGTTGTACAGGCCGAGACCTGCGACCGCGCCGAGGTTCTTGTGGAAGTACTCCTTGGGCTCCTCGCCGCGGAGCACGGCGACGACGTTCTTGGCCAGGAGCTTCGCCTGACGAACGGCGTGCTGTGCGTTCGGGACGCAGAATCCGCCGACGCCGCCACCGGAGAGGTCGGGAACGGCCGAGACGTCACCCGCTGCCCAGGCACCCTCGACGAACGCCTCGGGCGTGCCGACGCGGAGGTCGGCGCGGGTCTGGATGCGACCACGCTCCTCCACCGGCAGATCACCGCCGCGCACGACGGTCGGGTTGGCCATGACACCGGCGGTCCACACGATGACGTCCGTCGGGATGACCTCGCCGGTGGAGAGCTCGACGTTGCCGTCGATGGCACCCGTGACCTGCGTGTCGAGGTGGACGTTGGCTCCGCGCTTGGCGAGGTCCTTCAGCACCCACTCGCTCGTCTTCAGCGAGACCTCGGGCATGATGCGGCCCATCGCCTCGATGAGGTGGAAGTGCGTGTCCTCGAAGCTCAGCTGCGGGTACTTGCTCACCAGCGAGGACGCGAGGGAGCGGAGCTCCGCGAAGACCTCGATGCCGGCGAAGCCGCCGCCGACGACGACGACGGTGAGCAGACGGTCGCGCTCGGGACCGGCGGGGAGGGACGCGGCCTTGTCGAAGTTCGACATGACCTTGTCACGGATCGCGACGGCCTCTTCGATGGTCTTGAGCCCGATGGCGTTGTCGGCGATGCCGGGGATCGGGAAGGTGCGCGAGACGGCGCCCGCGGTGACGACGATCTGGTCGTACGCGAACTCGTACGGCTCACCGACGGGCGGCGTGATGGTGGCGACCTTCTGCGCGTGGTTGATGTTGGTCACCTTGGCGGTGAGAACGTGGGTGCGCTTGAGATGACGACGGTGCGCGACCACCGAGTGACGGGCCTCGATGGAGCCCGCGGCGACCTCGGGGAGGAACGGCTGGTACGTCATGTACGGCAGCGGGTCGACCATGGTCACGTCGGCCTCGCCCTTGCGCAGATGCTTCTCGAGCTTCCACGCGGTGTAGAAACCTGCGTACCCTCCGCCGACGATCAGGATCTTGGGCACAGTGCTGTTCTGAGGCACAGAAGAACTACTCCTCGGAGTCGGGATTGTGGCGTACGGGAACGCGCGCCGATCGGATGCGCCGGGCAGCTGCGGTGACGCCAAGCGCTACCAGGATACCAGGGACGGTGAGGGCGATGAGCGGCAGGGTACCGTAGCGCAGGGAATCGGCGCTGGGAAGCAGCGGTGAACCGGCCTCGGTCGGGGCGTCCGCGTCCGGCAGCGGTGGGATGTCCACCGGGCCAAGAGACGGTTCCGGCGTGGGCACACTGTCCGCACGGCGGAACAGCCGCACCCATTCCGCCAGATCTCCCATCGGGTTCTCGCTCACGGAGGGGATGTTCGCCGAGATCGCCGCGTCCGCGTCCACGAGCCCGAAGCCGTAGAGCGGATCTCGCGGCTTCTGTGCGTCGGCCACCGGCATGGCCGTCTTGATGATGCGGTTGATGACGTCGTTCGCCGAGATGTCGGGATGCGCCGAGCGGATCAGCGCCGCGACACCGGCCACGATCGGAGCCGCACCACTGGTTCCGCTCCACGAGACGACCTCGCCGTCCGCCGACACCCCGAGCAGCCCCTCACTCGGCGCCGAGATCCCGATGGTGATGCCCTGCGTCGATGCCTCGATGCTGGCCGTGCCGGTCTGGTCGACACCGCCGACCGTGAGCACGCCGGGAATCGTGGCGGGCGCTCCGATGATGTTCGTGCCGCTCCCCCGGTTGCCGGCGGCGACGACCACGACGACATCGTGCTCGAAGGCGTACAGGAACGCGTCGTCCCAGCTCTCGTCCCAGTCGAGGGTGTTCGTCGTGAACGACAGATTGATGATGTCGGCACCGTGATCGACCGCCCACCGGATGCCCTTGGCGACCTGCTCGGTGAACGGCACGGCTGCCGCGGCGCCGAAGCCCACCGAGACCGACAGCAGATCGGCCTCCGGCGCGACGCCGACCATGCCCGTGCCGTCAGCCTTGCCGCGCCCCGCCGCGAGGGAAGCCACCCAGGATCCGTGGTTGCCGTCCACCGCGCCCAGCGGCGTGCGACCGTCCGGGGTGCCGGCACCGGAGACGTCGGTCCCGCCGACCACCGCGTCCCCGAAGACCTCCGGGACCTTGCCGATACCGGTGTCGATGACGGCGATGGTGACGCCTTCTCCGCGCGTCGTCTGCCATGCATCCCTGATCCCTGCGCCATCCAGCCAGTACTCCGCCGCACGGACCGGGTCCGCGGGATCGTCGGCGACCGGCGGCGTCGGGGTCGGGGACGGGGTCGACCCGAGGAGCAGGACGGATGCCGCCACCGCCACGAGGGCGACGGCGCTGCGCAGCATCCGTCGCCGCGTCATGCCGAGCGTGCCGGATCGTCGCGGAGGGCGGCGCCGGGCTCCTCGCAACGGCAGACCTCGGGTGACCAGGAGCTGCGAGCGAGAGCGGCGTCGCCGATCGGGTTCACGCCGGCACCCGCCGCCAGGGCGTGCCCGGCGAGGGCGTGCAGGCACTTCACTCGCGTCGGCATGCCCCCAGCGGAGATCCCGTCGATCTCGGGCACCTCGCCGAACTGCGCCCGGTCCGCGAGGTAGGCCTCATGGGCGGACCGATAGGCTGCGGCCACCGTCTCGTCCTCGGCGAGCAGCGCCGCGAGCTCGGGCATGACCTGGGTGGCCTCGAGCGTCGACATCGCCGCGGTCGCCGCCGGATGCGTGAGGTAGTAGAACGTGGGGAACGGCGTCCCGTCCGGCAGCCGCGGCGTGGTGGCCACCACCGTGGGGTTGCCACAGCGGCAGCGCGCGGCGATGCCGACGACGCCGCGAGCGGGTCGTCCGAGCTGGGTCGAGACGACGGCGAGCTCGGCGGACGTGGGCGCGGGGAACGGCGGGGTGGTCACCCCACCAGCGTAGGGGAGCCGTCCGGGAGGATGCTCGGAACGAGCGTTCAGCCGGGGGCGGCGGCCGTGTCGCTCAAGCCTGCGGACACGAGGGTGCGCAGCAGCTGCGGCATCCAGTCGGCGGGCTTCTCCTCGAGGGTGTCGCTCACCGGCTCCTGCTCGCGCGGGAGGGTGGACGGATCGAGGTCGTTGTCGATCAGATACACGACCTCGCCCGGCTTCACGTAGTAGAGGCGCTCACGGGCCTGCGTGGTGATGTACGCAGGGTCTTCCCACCGTTCGCGCTCCGCGGTCAGCGCCGCGATCTCGTCCTCGCTCACCTGCACGGACTGCTCCAGCGCCGCGATCTTCTGCCGCTGGTCGATGAAGGTGCCGAGCGTGGGCACGAGCACCCAGGCTCCCAGCACGACGAGGGAGAGCATGATCACCGAGAAGGCGGAGAGCCGGATGCCCGATGCCCACTCGCGCACGTCCACGCGAGGGGCGGCCGTCGCGTCACCCCGCGGCTGCCGCGATGTCGACGCGGCGCGGCGCGGCGCGGCGGACCCGGGAGACGACGAAGGAGGAGCCGGTCGTCGTGCCACGGCTCCTCCTTCGTCTCTGTCGCCGCCGGGCGGCGCGGTCATGCCGCGGATGCGGCGTCGTTGCTGTCGCGGGCGCTCAGCCCTGGTAGCGCGGGAAGGCGGAACGGCCGGCGAAGACCGCCGCCTCGCCCAGCTCCTCCTCGATGCGCAGCAGCTGGTTGTACTTCGCGACGCGCTCGCTGCGCGCCGGGGCACCCGCCTTGATCTGGCCGGCGTTCGTGGCGACCACGAGGTCGGCGATCGTCGTGTCCTCGGTCTCACCCGAACGGTGCGAGAGCATCGCCGTGTAGCCCGAGCGCTGCGCGAGGCTGACGGCGTCGAACGTCTCGGTGAGCGTGCCGATCTGGTTGACCTTCACGAGCAGCGAGTTGGCGACGCCGCGCGTGATGCCGTCCGCCAGCCGCTGCGGGTTGGTGACGAACAGGTCGTCGCCGACCAGCTGCACCTTCGAGCCCAGAGCCTCGGTGAGGTGCTTCCAGTTGTCCCAGTCGTCCTCGGCGAGCGCGTCCTCGATCGTGACGATCGGGAAGTCGTTGACGAGCCCGACGTAGTACTCGGTGAGCGCCTCGGCGTCCCAGTCCTTGTTGTCGAGGCGGTAGACGCCGTCGTTGAAGAACTCGGTGGCGGCGACGTCGAGGCCGAGGGCGATGTCGGTGCCCGGCGTGAATCCGGCCTTCTCGATCGCCTTCACCAGGAAGTCGAGGCCCTCGCGGTTGCTGGGCAGGTCGGGGGCGAAGCCACCCTCGTCGCCGAGGCCGGTCGCGTAGCCCGCGGCCTTCAGCTCAGCGCGCAGCACGTGGTAGGTCTCCACGCCCCAGCGCAGCGACTCGGAGTAGCTCTCCGCGCCGATCGGCGCGAGGAAGAACTCCTGCATGTCGATGCCGTTGTCGGCGTGCTCTCCGCCGTTGATGACGTTGAACAGCGGCACCGGCAGCACGTGCGCGTTCGGGCCGCCGAGGTAGCGGAACAGCGGGAGATCGGCGGAGTCGGCGGCGGCCTTGGCGACCGCGAGGCTCACGCCGAGGATGGCGTTGGCGCCGAGGCGCTTCTTGTTGTCGGTGCCGTCGACCTCGATGAGGATCTCGTCGACGATGCGCTGCTCGCTCGCGTCCACGCCCTCGATGGCCGGGCCGAGCTCGTCGATGACGGCCTCGACGGCCTTGAGCACGCCCTTGCCGCCGTAACGGCTCTTGTCGCCGTCGCGCAGCTCGTACGCCTCGAAGGCGCCGGTCGAGGCACCGGAGGGGACGGCGGCGCGCTGCACGATGCCGTCGTCGAGGAGCACCTCCACCTCGACGGTCGGGTTTCCGCGCGAGTCGAGAATCTCGCGTGCGCCTACAGCCTCGATCAGTGCCACTGATGTGCTCCTTGCTCAGGATGGAAGGGTGTGTGGAGCGTCGTCGATCCGCGCCCAGTCTATCCCCGGCGGGGCGGGGCGCCGGAGTCAGACGACGAGGGCGAGCGCGACGCCGTCCCATCCCTTGACACCGACGGTCTGCAACGCCGTGGCGTCGAAGCGCGGGTCCTCCCCCAGCATGCGCAGCCCCGCGCGCGTGCCGTTCACCTTCGGGTCCGTCGAGTCGTCGCGGACGATCTCGCCGTCGCGGCCGATGTTGTCGAGCACGACCACGGTGCCGGGGTGACCGAGCTTCGCGGCCCAGTCCAGGTACACGGTGTTGGACTCCTTGTCGGCGTCGATGAAGACGAGGTCGAAGCCGCCGACGAGCGTCGGGAGCACATCGGCTCCTCGGCCGACGCGGATGTCCACCCGGTCCCCCACCCCGGCGGCGTCGATGCTCGCACGGGCGACGGCGGCGTTGTCGGCCTCCGCCTCGATCGTCACCACCTGCCCGTCGGGACCGACGGCGCGCGCCATCCAGATCGTCGAGTAGCCGCCGAGGGTGCCGATCTCCAGCACGCGGCGCGCGCCGCTCATCCGCACGAGGAGGTTCAGCAGCTTCCCCGCGACCGGGGCGACCTCGATCTCGGGCAGCCCCGCCGCCCGCTGCGCTTCCAGCGCGTGCTCCAGAGCCGGATCCGTGCCCACGAGCATGTCGGCGAGGAAGGTGTCGGCGCGGGCCCAGGCGGCGGGAGTGGATTCCATGTGCTCAGCCAACCCCCGGCTCCGGCCGGGCGTCAAGCGTCGGCGGTGCCGGCGGGGTGCGCGGCGCGGCGAGCTCCGGCTGCCGGCGGAACTGCCCGGTGAGGGTGAGGACGAGGGCCACGACGGCGGCGACGATCCAGCCGGCGACGCCGAGCGGTCCGGCGAGGGCGAGGTCGGGCTGCATGGCGGCGACGACCAGGACCAGGCCCGCGGCGGCGTTGAGGGCCCCGTGCGCGACGACCGCCGGCCAGAGCGAGCCGGAGCGCAGCCGCAGCCAACCGAACAGCAGCCCCCACGCCACGCAGCCGCCGATCATGAACAGCACGCCGGTGACATCCGTCCGGCCGAAGTTGTAGCCGAGGAGGATGACGGGGCTGTGCCACAGTCCCCAGATCGCCCCGCTGAGCAGGAGCGCCGGCCAGGTGCCGAGCGGACGCAGCGCCGGGAGCAGCCAGCCGCGCCAGCCGAGCTCCTCGCCGAAGGCGAGCACGCTGTTCACCAGCGCCCCGACCGGGATCGCGGCGAGCTGTGCGAACACGACCACGCCGACCGGCGGTACCGGCGTCCCCGGGGGAAGCGCCTGGGCGAGCTGATCAGCGAAGGCCGAGAAGGTGAGGTCGAGCCGCACCCACCCGAAAGCGGCCGCGAGGAGGACGCCGAGGGCGACGAGCACCGGCGGCACGAGCCAGGCCGCGATCAGCAGCCCGACGACGCGCTTCGCGGGCCGCAGCGGCCACAGCCCGAGGAACCGCGCCCGGCTGCCCTTCTCCGGTACGCCCGTGGTGAGCGTGACGACGAGCACCGCGGCTGCGGGCGTGAACATCATCACCGGGAGGAGCGCTCCCGCGAAGGGTTCGGCGAGGCCGTCGCCGAGCCACAGGGGCAGGCAGACGAGGGCCGCGAGCCCGCAGGCCGTGAGGGTGAAGATGAGGACCGCGCGCCAGGGCACGCGGGTCGGCGTCAGAGCGCTCATCGTGCCGTCCTCTCCGTTCCTCCGGAGGGCGCCGACCCCGCGGATCGGTCCACGTAGGCCTGCAGGAGCGCTGCTGCTTCCTCCGCCCCGTCGATCGTGATGACGAACGGTCCGTGGTCGCGGCGATGCACCTCGATCGCCGGACCCTGCCGCATCACGATCCCGCTGCGGCCGTCCGGAGCGAGACGCCACCCCCAGCCGCCGAACTCCCCGAAGGGCGAGATGCGCACGGCCCTGGCCGACTCGATCTCCGCCACCGGGATGGTCTTCCGCGGCCACCCGATCACGGCACGGGCGTCGATGCCGTCCGGCGTGACGCGCACCCGGAACGAGGCGGTCGCCGCCAGCGCGAACCCGACGACGAGGGCGACCAGGCCCGAGACCCAGGCCAGCGGGGTGCCCGTGACGAGCATCGTCACGGCGAGCGCCACGAGCCCGAGCAGCACGAGCAGGAGGAAGACGAGCGCGCCGGTGGGCATGGTCGTCGTGCCCACCCAGACGACCCGCTCGCCCTGACCGACCCGCACGTCGTGGCGCGGCTCGAGAGCGGCACCGGGCACCGACTGCACGCGCGGCTGCACGAACCACGCCATCGCGCCCACCCCCAGGAGAGCCGCGAAGGCCAGCGCCATCACCCCCGCGATGCCCGGGACCTCACCGGAGGGCGGGAGGTCGCGCTGGATCGCGAGGGAACCCAGGCAGATCACGCCCGCGAACGCCGACATGCCGGCCGCCGTCGCTCCGAGGAGACGGGCGGTCGCGCCCCAGTGCGCCCCGACGGCGATCAGCGTCGTGACGGCCAGGAGCGTCGGGATGCCGAGACCGACGCCGAGGAGCACCCAGAGGTACGTGGCGGCCGGGCCGAACCCGTCCGCCCCGTCGACGCCCCAGTGGATCGCGACGTCGACGGGGAACGACGGGAGCCAGGCCGTGAGCACGAGAGCGGAGATCGCGACGATGAGCACCGGGAGGACGAGCGCCACGAGGACGAAGGCCCGTCGTGCGCGGCGCAGGGTGGCCGGCGGGGTGCGGGTGGGGTCAGGCGTCGTCATGGGAGGCCTCCTGGGGAGTCGCGGCGGGGGTGAGAGGTTCGGCTTCTGCGCGGTGCGTGCGGACGATCCCGGCGAGGGTCTCGGCGGAGACGCCCAAAGCGGCGGCCCGCCGGATCAGCCCGTCGATCTCGTGCGCGAGCTCGGCGAGCGGCGCGGCGGAGGCCGCGACCAGGGCGCCCCTCCCCCGTCGGAGGTCGACCAGGCCCTCGTCGCGGAGGCGCTGGTAGGCGTGCAGCACGGTGTGCTGATTGATGTCGAGCGCGGCGGCCACGTCGCGGGCGGCCGGCAGACGGTCGCCCGGCGCGAGGGCTCCGGAAAGGATGTCGGCGCGCACCGAGGCGGCGACCTGGTCGTAGAGCGCGTGCGGGCTGTCGACATCGACGCGGATGAGCATGACGCCTCCCTTCCCTAGTTATTCTAGGTGAACTAGAACAACTGTACCAACCCTCCAGACGTCTTCGCGGGGACTCGGCGCATCCTCCACACTGACCTCATGCGCATCACGCCCCGCCGCCTCGCCCTCGGCATGAGCCTCTGGATCCCCAACCTGTGCAGCGGCATCCGCGTCCGCCGGTTCAGCGACGACTGGACCCACGCGACCGTGGAGCTGCATGTGAACCTCCTCACCCGCAACTACGTCAAGACGGCGTTCGGGGGGTCGATGTCGGCGATGACCGACCCGTACTTCTTCATGCTCGTCATGCACCAGCTCGGGCGGGACTACGTCGTGTGGGACACCCGTGGCGAGATCGAGTTCCTCAAGCCGGGTCGCGGGGTGCTGACCGCGGAGTTCGAGGTGACGCGGGAGAAGGCGGAGGAGCTCCGGCAGCGCGCCCACGGCGGCGCGAAGGTGCTGGAGTGGTTCGAGACCGTCATCACCGATCGTGACGGGGACGTCGTGGCGACCGTGCGCCGCGAGGTCTACATCCGCGAGAAGAAGCGCGTCACCGCGTCCCGCGGCTGACGCGTCACCGGCCGTTCACCCCGGCGTGGGACGATGACCGGATGCCCCTCGCCCGCCGCCTGACGCTGCCGGATGCCGTCGCCATCGGCCTCGGATCGATGATCGGCGCCGGCGTGTTCGCGGTCTGGGGTCCGGCCGTCGACGTCGCCGGGAACGCGACGCTCGTCGCCCTCGTCATCGCCGCCGCGGTCGCCTACGCCAACGCCACCGCCTCCGCACAGCTCGCGGCCGTCCACCCCGTCGCCGGTGGCACGTACGCCTATGCGCGAGCGGAGATCGGACCGTGGTGGGGCTTCGTCGCCGGCTGGAGCTTCGTGATCGGCAAGGTCGCGAGCTGCGCCGCCATGGCCATGACCTTCGCCGCCTACGCCGCTCCCGCGGGGTGGCAGACCCCGGTCGCCGTGATCGCCGTCGCCGCGCTCGCAGTCGTGAACTGCCTGGGTGTGACACGGACGGCGCTGGCGACCCGGATCCTCGTGACCTGCTCGCTGCTCGGCCTCTCGGTCGTGGTCGCGGTCGGCCTCGGCGCCGCGCCGACCGCCTCCCCCGCGCCCCTCCCCGACACGACCGTGTACGGCGTGCTCCAGGGCGCCGGACTGCTGTTCTTCGCCTTCGCCGGCTACGCCCGGATCGCGACCATGGGCGAGGAGGTGGTGGACCCCGCGCGCACGATCCCGCGCGCCATCGTGCTCGCCCTCGGCGGTGCCGTCGTCGTCTACGCGCTCGTCGGCGTCGTCGTGCTCCTCGTGCTCGGCGGCGCCGTCAGCGGAGCGGCCGCACCCCTGGCCGACGTCCTCACCGCCGCCGGCTGGTCCGCGTTCGCCCCCGTCGTGCGGATCGCCGCGGCCGCCGCGTCCCTCGGCGCACTGCTCGCCCTGCTCACCGGCATCGGGCGCACGACCCTCGCCATGGCGCGAGAGAGCGATCTCCCACGGTTCCTCGCGCGAATCGACGAGCGCCATCAGGTGCCGCGCCGCGCCGAGATCGCCCTCGCGGTCATCGTGATCGCACTCGTGCTCGTCGGGGATCTCCGAGAGGTGATCGGGTTCTCGTCCTTCGGCGTGCTGCTGTACTACCTCATCGCGAACGCCGCCGCCTTCCGCCAGCGCGGCGCGGCCCGACGATACCCCCGGGCACTGCAGGTGGGCGGCGCCCTGGGCTGTCTCGTGCTCGTGAGTACCCTTCCCGCCCTCGCCTCGCTGGTCGGCATGGGCGTCGTGCTGCTCGGGGTCGCTGGTCGGGCGCTGCGGATACGACGGCAGCAGCAGCGCGCCTGATCGCCTCAGCCGGAGACCCTGGTGCGATAGTCCCGCGGCGGCAGACCGAGGACGGCCGCGAAATCGCGCGTGAGATGGGCGTGGTCGGCGTACCCCAACGCGGCGGCGAGCGCCGTCAGGTCCGTCGCCGGCTCCTCGCGGAGGCGCTGCGCCGCCTCCTGCAGCCGGCGGCGGCGGATGATGGCACCCGGCGAGAGCCCGACGGTGCGGTGCGTGAGCCGCTGCAGCGTGCGCACCGAGAGCGCGAGTCGGGTCGCCGCCTCCTCCGGCGTCAGCGCCGCCCGCTCCCCCAGGAGGACGTCGAGCATCACGTTCGCCTGCCGCCCCGCCGCGCTCACCGGTCCGACCCGCTGCGACAGCCACGCGGCGAAGACCGTGACGGCGCGCTCCCGTCGCCCGTCTGCGGGCCGCATCGCCGTCGTCACCGCCGCGTGCAGATCGGGGGCGTCGAAGGAGCGCTCCGCGTCGACGAGCTGCGCTGCGGCGTCGGTGAGCGCGGGGACGGCGGCAGGGCGCAGCAGCGCGCCGACGGCCCAGCCCGCACCCCGCAGCTCCCTCGTCGACGCGCGGGTCGTGGCGCCCGAGATCGACACGCCCTCCGGGGCGACGACGAGGTTGACGGCCGGATACGAGACGATCTCCTGCCGCGACACCTCGCCCTCCGGAAGGCTCCACTCCGGGATCCAGAACCAGGAGACGAGCGCGGCGGCCTCTGCGGGCGGGGGCAGCCGATGGAACGAGGGCAGCCGCGCGGGATAGAGCACTCCGCGCGTCCGGTCGACCATGGCCCCAGCGTAGGACGCGCCACCGACGCCACGGCCCCGAGGGCGTGTCGCGGATCTTCAAGCGCCGGGCGCCCTCCCCCGTCTACCGTGGCCGCATGACCGAACAGACACCTCCGGCCGGCGTGACCGGCGCGCACACGACCGACGGCCGCCCGCACAGCGCGACCTCGCTCACCCCCTTCCTCGCGATCCCCGACGCCGCCCGTGCCGTCGAGTTCTACCGGGACGTCTTCGGCGCCCGCGTGGTCGACGTCACGGAGTTCGGCGGTGTCGTCGCGCATGCCGACCTCGACTTCGGACTCGGACGGCTCCAGCTCGGCGAGCCCAGCCCCGAGTATCACCTCGTGCCCGCGCCTTCCGGCGACGACGACTGCTACTCGATGGGCCTGTACGTGCCCGACGTGGACGCCGTGGTCGCGCGCGCCGTCGCGGCGGGGGCGACCGTTCGCGAGGCGCCGTCCGTGTTCGTCTCCGGCGACCGCTACGCCAGCATCCGCGACCCGTTCGGCGTGCGGTGGTCGATCATGACCCGCGTGGAGGATCTCTCCGACGAGGAGAGCGCACGACGGGTCGCGGAGTGGGCGGCCTCGTTCAGCGCGGCGCCGGAGAACGCCGAGAGCTGAGCGCGACCAGGGCGGCCCGCTCGACGGCCGGCAGCAGCGCCTCCGCGGTGCGGCGGTAGCCGAGGGCGCTCGGATGGAAGCGGTCGAGGCTGAACATCTCCTCCGGCTCGTCGAAGAACATCGGGCCGACAGCCCGCCGCAGGTCCACCGTCTCCGCTCCTTCGCGGTCCGCGGCCTCCGCCTGCACCTCGGCCAGCCGTCGCGACAGACCGGAGGCGATGCGGCGCAGGGGCTGCGGCACCGCGCGCAGGGCGCCGAGGTCGGGGCAGGTGCCGACGACGACGCGGGCACCGCGAGCCTGCAGGCGGACGATGGCCTCGCGCAGGTGGCGGGCCGACTCCGCTGCCGGAAGGCGGTGGGTGACGTCGTTGCCGCCGACCACGACCACGGCGACGTCCGGGCGATAGTCCGCGGGGAGGCGGGAGAGCTGCCCGGCGAGATCCCGCGACTCCGCGCCCACGACCGCGGCGGTGCGCAGCCGCACCGGACGCCCGAGTCGGCGGGCCGTCGCCTTCGCGAGCCGCGCCCCGAGGGTCTCCTTCCGCCGTGCCGCTCCCAGGCCGGCAGCGAGGGAGTCGCCCAGGAGCAGGAGGTCGAGCGGCTCGCCCTCGAGCCCCGGGCGCCAGACGCGATCCGCGTCGAGCGACTGCTCCCCCAGCGGCTTCCCGATGCGCCGACGCGCGACGGCGGCCTGCCGGTCGAGGATTGCGCGGGCGCCCACGACGAGCGCGGCGGCGAGCGCGACCAGGGTCAGCAGAGGCAGACGACGCACGGCACGATTCCAGCCGACCGCCGTGAACGTCCGGTGAACGCCTCGTCCCGACGGGGGCGACTCAGGCCAGCGTCTTGACCTCGAGCTCGTCGTCGCCGGGGCGCACGCTCGCGAAGTGGGTGTAGCCGTCCGCGGCGGAGCGCTCCAGCAGCGCCTTGAGGTTCTTCGTGCGCTGTTCGAGGCGGACACGCGCCCCCTTCGCGACGAGGGCCGTCTTGTGCGCCACGAGCTCCGCGACGGGGACGGCCGCGTCGTGGACGAGCACGATCGCCTGCGCCGCGGTGGCCGGGTCCGTCGAGACGAGGTCGACCAGGCGCTCGAACCCGAGGGAGAAGCCCACCGCCGGCACGTCCTGCTGGAGGAACCGGCCGATCATGCCGTCGTACCGTCCTCCGCCACCGAGCGAATACGTCACCGACGGGTGCGCGAGCTCGAAGATCGTCCCCGTGTAATACCCCATGCCGCGCACGAGGAACGGGTCGAACACGAGCGGGGTGTCGTCCTGCCCGCGGCCCGCCGCGACCGCCTCGCCGATGCCGACGAGGTGGGCGACGAGCTCGTCGGGTGCGTCGTCCGGGAGCGCCTTGCGGATCTGGCGGTCGCCGAACGGGTGGTACTCGAGGGTCTGCGGGCGACCGAGGAAGGCCTGGAACGCGTCGACCGCGGTCGTCGTGGCCCCGCGCTCGCGGAGCTCGGCGGCCACGCCCTCGGGCCCGATCTTGTCGAGCTTGTCGATCGTGATCAGCACCTGCGGGCGCTCATCCTCGGTGAACCCGAAGTGCCCCAGCATCCATTCCAGCACGCGGCGGTCGTTGATCCGCACGCTCGCGCCCTCCAGCCCCAGGGCGTCGACGGCGTCGAGCGAGGCGGCCAGCAGCTCGGCCTCGGCGCGAGCGGACGCGTCGCCGATAATGTCGATGTCGCACTGGACGAACTGGCGGTAGCGCCCCTTCTGCGGACGCTCGGCCCGCCAGACGGGACCGATCTGGATGGACCGGAAGACACCGGGGAGCTGTCCCCTGTTGCTCGCGTAGAAGCGGGCGAGAGGCACCGTCAGGTCGTAGCGCAGGCCGAGGTCGGAGAGCTCCGCGGGATCGTCGGCGGCGGCGCGGACGGCCTCCGCATCCAGGCCACGGCGCAGGATGTTGAACGACAGCTTCTCGTTGTCGCCGCCGATGCCGGCATGCAGCCGGTCGTACTCCTCGACCACGGGGGTCTCGATCTCGTCGAATCCGTGCGCGCGATAGCGGTCGCGGATGACGGAGAGCACCCGCTCACGGCGGGCCTTGTCGGCGGGGAGGAAGTCGCGCATGCCGCGCGGCGCGTTCACGGTAGCCACCCGTCCATCTTCCCAGGTCGGCGGCGGTGCCCGTGTCGGGTCAACCGGCCTCGGCGGCGCGGACCTCGTCCTCCAGGCGCGTCAGCCGTTCCCGGAGGGCGCGCTCCGCGTCCCAGCCCTCGGCCCGGGCGGTGTCCACGAGGGCGAGGAGGGCATCGCCGAGCTCCTCCTCGGAGGACGGGCGCATCGCGGACGGCTGCGCGGGCGCCACGCCGACACCGGCGGCACGACCCGACATCTTCTGCGCACGCGCGAGGGCGGGCATCGCGCGCGGGATCCCGTCGAGCACGCTGCGGCGGGTGCGCTTCTCCGCCGCCTTCGCCGCGTTCCAGTGCACGAGCACCTCCTCCGGCGTCTCCGCGACCTCGTCGCCGAACACGTGCGGATGCCGCCGCACCATCTTCTCGGTGAGCGTGCGGGCGACGTCGTCGATGTCGAACGGGTCGTCCGGATCCTGCGCCGCGATGGCGGCATGGAACAGCACCTGCCACAGCAGATCGCCCAGCTCCTCGCGGAGGTCGGCGCGCGAGCCGTCCTCGACCGCGTCGATCACCTCGTGCGACTCCTCGACGAGGTACGGCACGAGATCACGGTGAGTGATGCGTTGCGACCACACGCACCGCTCCCGCACCGCACGCATGGTCTCCGCGGCCGCGCGCAGCGGATCGTCGATGTCCTCGGGGCGCTGGTGATCGCTGGTCATGCTTCCTCCGGACTCCGGCTCAGGCGGGGATGGGCGCAGCGCGACGGTACCACCGGGCGCGCAGGGTGACGACGATGCCGGAGAGGATCAGTGCGAGGAGCGAGCCCACGAGGACGCCGAGGATCGCCTGGTCGCGGATGACCGCGTCGCCCTCGAAAGCGAGGTTGGCGAGCAGGAGCGAGACGGTGAATCCGATGCCGCCCAGGGCGCCGGCGGCGAGGAGGTCCGCGAAGGGCAGGGCCGGGTCGGCCCCCTTCGGACGGATGCGCATGGCGAGCCAGCCGAACAGGGAGATGCCGACGATCTTCCCCACCGGCAGGGCCACCACGATCGCCCAGAACGCCGGGGAGAGGGCCGTCGGCGAGACGGCGGGGATGACGACGAAGGCTGCCACGAAGGCGAAGAGCGGCAGGATCGCGCCGTTCACGGTCGGCTCCAGCGCATGCCGGGTGCGTCCGGCGGGTATCGGCGCCATGACGAGGCCGAGCATCACGCCGGCGATGGTCGCGTGGATGCCGGACGAGGCGACGAGGCCCCACGTGACGACGCCGACGACGGCCATCGCGACCGCGACGAGCGTGTGTCCGGTGGCGTGCAGCAGGCGGCTCAGCAGCCAGAACACTGCCACCCCGACGATCGCGAACCCGAACAGGAGCCACTGCACGTCGTGCGCGAAGAGCACCGCGATGAAGATGATGCCGATGATGTCGTCGAGGATCGCGAGGGCCAGCAGGAACACCCGCACCCGGGACGGGAGTCCTCGTCCGAACATCGCCAGCACGCCGAGCGCGAAGGCGATGTCGGTGGCGGTCGGGATCGGCCAGCCGGACGCCGTCTCCGCCCCTCCCGCGATCAGCAGGTACACGAGGATCGGCACGAGCACGCCGCCGGTCGCCGCGATGGCCGGCTGCACGGCCTTCCGCGGGGAGTCGAGCTCGCCGTGGGTGAGCTCGTGCCGCAGCTCGATCGCCACGACGAGGAAGAAGATCGCGAGCAGGCCGTCCGACACCCAGTGCGCGATCGAGAGGTCCAGCGCCGTCCCCGGGACCGCGAGATGCGTCTCCAGCAGTCCGGCGATCGCGTCGTGCGTGGGCAGGTTCGCGAAGAGGAGGCCGAGACCGGCGGCCACGAGCAGGAGGACGGCGGGGAACTGCTGCCCGCGGAGGGGGTTCGCTGTGATGCGCATCCCGTCCATCGTAGGCCGGGATGTCACACGGTCGTCATGCGTGCGGGACACCCCGATCCACCCGGCTACTCTCGGAGGGTGACCCCCGATTCCCCCGCTTTCTCCGAGCCGACGCCCACCGAGGCCATCCGCGTGATCGGTCGTTTCGAAGCCGGTCGCGGCATCCCCGATGCCATGCGCTCCGACGTGCGGATGCTGGGCCAGCTCCTCGGCCAGGTGCTCCGCGAAGCCGGCGGCGACGACCTCTTCGAGGACGTCGAGCGCCTGCGCCTCGCGACCATCCAGGCCTACGAGGACCACAGCTCCGACGCGTTCGACCGCGCCGCGGCGATCGCCGACTCCTTCACGATCGCCCGCGCCGACGAGGTCGCCCGGGCGTTCACCTGCTACTTCCACCTCGTGAACCTCGCCGAGGAGCACCAGCGCGTGCGCGTGCTGCGGGAACGGGCGGGGCAGGCCCCTTCGACAGGCTCAGGGGCCCAGGCGACGGACACGGTCGCAGGGGCGTACGCCCGGCTGCGCGAGGAGGTCGGCGACGACGAGGCCCGTCGTCGTCTGGACGGCCTGCGCTTCCACCCCGTCTTCACGGCCCACCCGACCGAGGCCCGCCGCCGTGCGGTCTCGTCGAGCATCCGCCGGCTCTCCGAGCTGCTCACCCAGCACGACGCGGCCAGCGCAGGCGGCTCCGAGGAGCACCGCGCGCGCCGCCGGATGCTCGAGGAGATCGACACCCTGTGGCGCACGGCGCCGCTGCGCGCGCAGAAGCCCTCCCCGACCGACGAGGTCCGCACCGTCATGGGCGTCTTCGACGAGACGCTGTTCACCACCGTCCCCCACGTCTACCGCCGGATCGACGACGCCCTCCGCGGCGAGGAGTCCGGCGCCAGCGCCCCGGTCGTCCCGGCGTTCGTGCGGATCGGCTCCTGGGTCGGCGGCGACCGCGACGGCAACCCGTTCGTCACCGCCGCGGTCACCCGCGAGGCGTCGCAGATCGCCTCCGACCACGTGCTCCGCGGCCTCGAGCGGGCGCTCGACCGGATCGGCCGCACCCTCACGCTCGCCGCGGACGACACGCCGCCCAGCGCCGAGGTCACCGCGCTCTGGGAGCGTTTCGCCGCCACGGAGCCGACGGCCGCCGACGAGCTCGCGGCCCGCTCCCCTGACGAGCCGCACCGCCGGGTCGTCCTCGTCATGGCCCGCCGCGTGGCGGCCACGCGCCGAGGAGACGACGAGGGCTACACGGGTCCGGACGAGCTGCTCGCGGAGCTGCGCGCCGTGCAGTCCTCCCTCGTCGCCGCCGGAGCCCGCCGCCACGCATTCGGCGGCGTGCAGCATCTGATCTGGCAGGTCGAGACCTACGGCTTCCACCTCACGGAGCTCGAGGTCCGTCAGCACTCCCAGGTGCACGCGAAGGCCCTGGCCGAGCTCGAGGCCGGCGGTCCGATCAGCACGCAGACCGAGGAGGTGCTGGAGGTGTTCCGCGCGATCGCGGACATCCAGCGCGACCGCGGTCTCCGCGCCGCGGGTCGCTACGTCGTCTCCTTCACGCAGGCGGCCTCCGACCTCGCGAACGTGTACGAGCTGGCCCGTCATGCGCTCGGCGACGACGCCCCGGTGCTCGACGTCGTGCCCCTGTTCGAGACCTTCGCCGACCTCCAGGCCGCCCCGGGGATCCTCGCCGAGGCCGTGACCTTCCCGGAGTTCCGCGAGCGGATGGCCGCGACCGGCAACCGACTGGAGGTCATGCTCGGCTACTCCGACTCCTCCAAGGACGTCGGGCCCGTCGCCGCGAACCTCGCGCTGTACACGGCGCAGGAGAAGATCGCCCGCTGGGCGCAGGAGTCCGGCATCGAGCTGACCCTCTTCCACGGCCGCGGCGGTGCGCTCGGCCGTGGCGGCGGCCCCGCCAACTCCGCGATCCTCGCGCAGCCCCCGCACTCCGTCGACGGTCGGTTCAAGCTCACCGAGCAGGGCGAGGTCATCTTCGCCCGCTACGGCGAGCCCGCGATCGCGATGCGACACATCGACCAGGTCGCCGCCGCGACGCTGCTGGCCTCCTCCCCGACGGTCGAGGAGCGCACGAGCCGCGCGGCCACCCGCTACGCCGACGTCGCCGCGACCATGGACGCCGCCTCCCGGGAGCGGTTCTTCGCGCTCGTCAAGGCCGAGGGCTTCGCCCCGTGGTTCGCCACCGTGACCCCGATGGAGGAGATCGGCCTGCTCGCGCTCGGCTCGCGTCCCGCCCGCCGCGGCCTCTCGGTGGAGTCGCTGGAAGACCTCAGGGCCATCCCCTGGGTGTTCGCCTGGACGCAGGCCCGCATCAACCTCGCCGGCTGGTTCGGCCTCGGCACCGCGCTCGAGGCCGTCGGCGACGAGGAACTGCTCACGGAGGCCTACCGCGAGTGGCCGCTGCTGCGCACGATGGTCGACAACGTCGCGATGAGCCTCTCCAAGACCGACGAGCGCATCGCCCGGCAGTACCTCGCCCTCGGCGACCGCGACGACCTCGCTGCCCTGGTGCTCGACGAGCTCGCGCTCACGCGGCGCTGGGTCATCCGTCTCACCGGAGGCGAGGGCCTGCTGGAGAACAAGCCCGTGCTGCAGCGCGCCGTGCAGCTGCGCAGCCCGTACGTCGACGCCCTCTCGCTCCTGCAGCTGCGGGCGCTCCGCGCGCTCCGGTCGGCACCGGAGCAGCCGGAGGGCTCGGGAGCCGACGCCGAACAGCAGCGCCTGCTCCTCCTCTCCGTTAGCGGGGTCGCCGCCGGCCTGCAGAACACCGGGTGACCCCGGCCGCTCCACCGTGTGCGCGGAGGCCCTCGTCGCCGACGCTAGAGTGAAACCTCCGCCTCACCCGGCTCTGCTTTCGCGCGCGACACGATCGCCCGCACCCCATCCCCCATCAGAAAGCCCTCCCGCGTGACCGTCACCACCCCCACCGACTTCCACCCGCTCGCCGACTCCGTGCAGCCCGTCTTCGACACGGTGCTGGCCCGCAGCCCGCACGAGCCGGAGTTCCACCAGGCTGTCCACGAGGTGCTGCACTCCATCGCCCCGGTGCTGGAGCGCCACCCGGAATACGTGGACGGCGGGATCCTGGAGCGCCTGGTCGAGCCGGAACGGCAGATCATGTTCCGCGTGCCGTGGGTCGACGACGCCGGGAAGCTGCAGGTCAACCGCGGCTACCGCATCCAGTTCTCCTCCGTGCTCGGTCCCTACAAGGGCGGCCTGCGGTTTCACCCCTCGGTCAACCTGTCGATCATCAAGTTCCTCGGGTTCGAGCAGATCTTCAAGAACGCCCTCACCGGTCAGGGCATCGGCGGCGGCAAGGGCGGCTCCGACTTCGACCCGCACGGCAAGTCCGACGCCGAGGTCATGCGGTTCTGCCAGTCGTTCATGAACGAGCTCTACCGGCACCTCGGCGAGCACACCGACGTCCCCGCGGGCGACATCGGCGTCGGCGGCCGCGAGATCGGCTACCTGTTCGGCCAGTACCGCAAGGTCACCAACCGGCACGAGTCCGGCATGTTCACGGGCAAGGGCACCGGCTGGGGCGGCGCCGAGGTGCGGACCGAGGCCACCGGCTACGGCGCCGTGTTCTTCGCGCAGGAGATGCTCGGCGTGCACGGCGACTCCCTCGACGGCAAGCGCGTCGGCATCTCGGGCTCCGGCAACGTGGCGATCTACGCGATCCAGAAGGCCGCCCAGCTCGGCGCGACCGCGGTGACGGCGTCCGACTCCTCCGGCTACGTCGTCGACGACGCGGGCATCGACCTCGACCTGCTGCGTCAGCTCAAGGAGGTCGAGCGCGCCCGCATCGTCGAGTACGCGAACCGCCGCCCGAGCGCCCGGTTCGTGGAGAGCGGCAGCGTGTGGGAGGTGCCCGTCGACATCGCGGTGCCCTCCGCTACCCAGAACGAGGTCAGCCTCGCCGATGCGGAGGCCCTGATCGCGAACGGCGTGCGTGCCGTGTCCGAGGGTGCCAACATGCCGTGCGTCCCCGAGGCCGTCGAGGCCTTCCAGAAGGCCGGAGTGCTGTTCGCCCCTGGCAAGGCCGCGAACGCCGGCGGTGTGGCGACCTCGGCCCTGGAGATGAGCCAGAACGCGTCGCGGCAGCGCTGGAGCTTCGGCGACAGCGAGAACAAGCTCCGCGAGATCATGGGCGACATCCACCGCGCCGCTTTCGAGGCCGCGGAGCGCCACGGCGTCCCCGGCGACTACGTCGCGGGGGCCAACATCGCCGGCTTCGAGCGCGTCGCTGCGGCGATGCTCGCCCAGGGCGTCATCTGACCCGTTCGAATCGCCTGAATGGTCCCACATCCGGCCGAGATGGGACCATTCGGGCGATTCGAAGGGTGGGGGTCAGACCTGGCGGTCGTCGGCGTGCCGTGCGAGGGAGCTGCCGTAGCGCTCCGTGAGCTGCACCATGAGGTCGGGAGTGTCCCGGTCGACGCCGAAGACGTGTCCGGGGAAGTCGAGCTCGGGCTGCGCGGCCGCGATCTCGGCGTCCCGGTCGGGTGAGAGCAGCTGCACCGGATCGCCGACCGCGACCCACCCGATCGGCACCACCGTCCCCGAGGGCAGCACGGCCCGGCGATGCACGATGGCGTTGACCCGCACCTCGCAGCGGTCCCCGACGAGGGCCCCGTTGAAGACCCGGGCTCCGGACGCGAAGAACACCTCTTCGCCCACGGTCGCCCCGGCGATGCTGGCCAGTGTCCCGACGAGGGTGTGCGCCCCGATGTGGACGGCGTTGGCCGCGGTCGCCCGGATCAGCGCGTTCTCCATCGCGATGACGTGCGCGCCGAGCGTGATCGGGCCGCCCTCCGCGGTGATCACGGCGCCGTGCAGCACCTGGCAGCCCGGTCCGAGCTCCACGTCGCCGGAGATGACGGCGGTGGGAGCGACGACGGCGGTGTCGTGGATGCGGGGGCGAGCCCCGAGGTGCTCGTACAACATGCGGCCAGACTAGCCCGCGGCGTCTGCGGCGTGCACGACTTCGGAGATCATCACCACCGGGTCATTCGGGCTTGGCGGGCTCGGGGAAGATGGCGGTGAACAGCTGGTCGACCCAGGCGAGCAGCTCCGCGTCGGGCAGCGGCTCCACGCCCACGCCGACCGCCGTGGGCACCGTGGGCATCGGCACGACGAGAGCCTCCCCGCCGGAGACGAGCTTCGCCTTCGGATACAGCCGCTGCAGCCGGACCTTGATCGAGTCCTCGAGGCGGGCGGGCGCGAGGCGCAGGTTCGACCCCATGGCCACGACGTCGGTGAGCCCGGCCCTGGCCGCCCGGCGCCGCAGTCGCGCGATCGAAACGAGTCCGGTGACCTCCTCCGGCGGCGTGCCGTACCGGTCGACGAGCTCCTCCACCACGAGGTCGATGGCGTCGTCCTTCGCGGTCGCGGCCGAGGCGGCGGAGAGCTTCTGGTAGGCCTCGAGCCGGAGGCGCTCGCTGTCGATGTAGTCCTCGGGGATGCGGGCGTCGAGCGGCAGCTCGAGCCGGAGCTCCTGCCCGGTCTCGACCTCCTCGCCGCGGAAGGTCGCGACGGCCTCGCCGATCATGCGCAGATACAGGTCGAAGCCGACCCCGGCGATGTGCCCGGCCTGTTCAGCGCCGAGGAGGTTTCCGGCACCGCGCAGCTCGAGGTCCTTGAGGGCGACCTGCATACCGGAACCGAGGTCGTTGTTGACCGCGATGGTCTGCAGCCGGTCGGCCGCGGTCTCGCTCAGCGGCTTCATGTCGTCGTAGAGGAAGTACGCGTAGGCGCGCTCGCGTCCGCGGCCCACGCGTCCGCGGAGCTGGTGGAGCTGGCTGAGGCCGTACTTGTCGGCGCGGTCGATGATGATCGTGTTCGCGTTGGAGATGTCGAGGCCGGTCTCGATGATCGTGGTCGAGACCAGGACGTCGAACTTGCGCTCCCAGAAGTCGTCGACGACCTGCTCCAGCGCGTGCTCCCCCATCTGGCCGTGCGCCACGGCGATCCGCGCCTCGGGGACCAGCTCGGCGAGCTCGGCCGCGACCCGCTGGATCGACTGCACGCGGTTGTGCACGAAGAAGACCTGCCCCTCGCGGAGGATCTCGCGACGGATGGCGGCGGCGATCTGCTTGTCGCTGCGGGGTCCGACGAACGAGAGGATCGGGTGCCGGTCCTCCGGGGGCGTGGCGAGCGTCGACATCTCGCGGATGCCGGTGACCGCCATCTCCAGGGTGCGCGGGATCGGGGTGGCGCTCATGGCGAGGATGTCGACGTTGGTCTTCATCTTCTTCAGCGCGTCCTTGTGCTCGACCCCGAAGCGCTGCTCCTCGTCGATGATCATGAGGCCGAGGTCCTTGAACAGCACCTGGTCCGTGAGGATGCGGTGCGTGCCGATCACCATGTCCACCGAGCCGTCGAGGAGGCCCTGCAGCGTGAGCCGCGCCTCCTTGTCGGTCTGAAACCGCGACAGCGGCCGCACCTTGACCGGGAACCCGGCGAAGCGCTCGGTGAACGTCTCGAGGTGCTGCTTGACGAGCAGGGTCGTCGGCACGAGCATCGCCACCTGCTTGCCGTCCTGGATGGCCTTGAACGCCGCGCGGACGGCGACCTCGGTCTTGCCGAAGCCGACGTCGCCGGAGAGCAGCCGGTCCATCGGGATCGGCCGCTCCATGTCGGCCTTGATCTCGTCGATGGTCTGCAGCTGGTCCTGCGTCTCCGCGAACGGGAACGCCTCCTCCAGCTCACGCTGCCAGGGGGTGTCCGGGCCGAAGGCGTACCCCTTCGCGCTCATCCGGGCGGAGTAGAGCTTGACGAGCTCGACGGCGATGTCGCGGACCGCCTTGCGCGCCTTGCCCTTGGCCTGCGCCCAGTCGCTGCCGCCCATCTTCGACAGGGTCGGGGCCTCGCCGCCGACGTACTTCGACAGGAGGTCGAGCTGGTCGGTGGGCACGTACAGCTTGTCCCCGGGGTAGCCGCGCTTCGACGGCGCATACTCCAGCACGAGGTAGTCGCGGACGGACTTCGCGGCGTTGCGGCCGCCGGTGGAGACCTCGCGCTGGGTCATCTCGACGAACCGGCCGATGCCGTGCGTCGCATGCACGACGAAGTCGCCCTGCTTGAGCTGCAGCGGGTCGACGACGTTCTTCCGCCGGGAGGCGAGCTTCTTGACGACGCGCTGGTCGCCGCCGATCGTGCGGCCGTAGAACTCGTTGTCGGTGAGGACGGCGAGCTTCGCCTCCGGCACCTGGAAGCCGGCCTCGACGCCGCCGACGGTGAGGGTCGCGACCCCCGCGTCCGGCGCGTCCGCGATGGTCTCGACGACCCGGGCCGCGATGCCGCGGTCGGACAGCACGTCGCGGGCGCGGTCGACGAGGCCGTGTCCGGTCGCGAGCACGACCACCCTCCAGCCCTCGGCGACCTTCGCGTCGACGAAGGCGATCGCGCCGTCGACGTTGCCGTGGAAGGAGGGGATGACGGTGGCCGCCTCGACGCTCTCCACGGTCGCGTCGCCGATCCCGAACGGGCTCAGGCGCCACCACACGCCGCCGCGGTCGCGGACGACCTCGCGCAGGTCGGCGATGGTGAGGAAGTCGCCGGCGCCGAGGTCGATGGGGGCCGAGGCCCCAGAGGTCGCCGCGCTCCAGGCGGCGTCGAGGAACTCGCGGTTCGTCTCGCCGAGGGTGAGGGCGCGGGCGGTCGAGCGCTCCGGGTCGATGACGGCGGTCGCCGTGCCCTCGGGCAGGTACTCGACGAGCGACTTGAGCGGGCCGGCGACCGCGGGCAGCAGCGACTCCATGCCCTCGACCGGGATGCCCTCGGCCATCTTCTCGAGCATGCCGCTGATGGCGGGGAAGCCCCCGATCAACGCCCTGGCGCGCTCCCGCACCTCGGCCGTGAGCAGGAGCTCGCGGCTGGGCGGGAGGTCGACGCGCGGCACGTCGCCGGGGAGCGAGCGCTGGTCCGCCACGGAGAACGCGCGGATCTGATCGATCTCGTCTCCGAAGAACTCCACGCGGTACGGGTGCTCCGACGTGGGAGGGAAGACGTCGAGGATGCCGCCGCGGACCGCGAACTCGCCTCGTCGCGACACCATGTCGACGCGGGAGTAGGCCCGTTCGACGAGCTGCTCGGCGACGTGGTCGAGCTCGTTGCCGCGGCTGCCCACCGTCAGCTCCAGCGGCACGATGTCGCCGAGGTTCCCAGCGATGGGCTGGAGCGCGGCGCGCACGGAGGCCACCACCACGAGAGGGCGCTCCCCGGACCATTCGGCGACGCGCCGCAGGGTCTGCAGTCGCAGGCCGACCGTGTCCGGACTCGGGCTGAGGCGCTCGTGCGGCAGCGTCTCCCAGGCGGGGAAGGTGAGCACCTCGGCGTCCGGGACGTACGTCTCCAGGGCCTGCGCCACCGATTCCGCCCGGCGCCCCGTTGGCACGACGGCCAGCAGCGCCGCCGGGTGGCCGGCCGCCGCGCGTTGGGCGAGCAGGCCGGCGAGCACGGGCGCGTCGAGCCCGTCGACCAGGCCGAGGTCGGCGTCGGTGTGCGCCCAGGCGAGAGCGTCACGATACAGAGACGCCTCTTCCAAGGCGCGCAGAATCCCCGGAACAGTCACCGGACAAGCCTAATCGCGCCCACGGACACTGCGGTCGGCTTCCTCCCCTCCCACCCCTTTCCGTGCCTCCCACCCCGTTACGGACGCGCGGAAGGGGCCGGGGCGAACCGAAGGGGCCGGGTCGAGCGTCTTAGGCTGGAGGGATGCTTCCGGTCACCCTCACCACCGCACGACTCGTCCTCCATGCCCCGACGGAGGCGGATGTCGACGCGATCACCGAGGCCTGCCAGGACCCGGAGATCGCGCGGTGGACGACGGTGCCCTCCCCCTACTTCCGGCAGGACGCGGAGGACTTCGTCGCCCTCGTCGAGCAGTGGTGGGAGGACGGCTCGCAGACCGTCTGGGGCGTCTACGCCGACGGCGCGCTCGTGGGCATGGTGGGGCTCCACCACATCGTCGAGCACGCGGCCGGCGGCCACGCCGAGCTCGGCTACTGGGTCGTCGCCGATGCCCGCGGCCGCGGCTACCTCGTCGAGGCCGCGCGGGCCGTGCTCGACTGGGGCTTCGCGGAGCTCGGCCTCGCCCGCATCCGCTGGCAGGCCGTCGTGGGCAACATCCCCTCCGCCCGCGCGGCCCGCGCCCTCGGCTTCCGCTTCGAGGGCACCATGCGTCAGGGACTCACCAGCCAGCGCGGACGGGACGACGGCTGGCTCGCCGGGCTGCTGCGCGACGACGACCGGACGCCGGTCGAGTGGCCGGTGCTCTGAACGGACGACCGACGCGTGACAGCGTCGGACCCCGGTGACAGGATGGCTGCATGCCTGAGATGCCGGAGGTCGAAGGACTCGTCGCGTTCCTCGGCGAGCGCACCACCGGACGCACGATCACCCGTGCCTCCGTGGCCGCGATCGCCGCGCTGAAGACCTACGACCCGCCGATCTCGGCGCTGGAAGGCGCGGCGATCACCGGGGCGGAGCGTCGCGGCAAGTTCGTGGTGCTCTCCTGCGGGTCCGAGCTGCACCTCGTCTTCCACCTGGCGAAGGCCGGATGGCTGCGCTGGTACGACACCCTGCCGACCACGCTCCTCAAGCCGGGCAAGTCGCCCATCGCGCTGCGGATCGCTCTCGACGACGGCAGCGGCTTCGACCTGACCGAGGCCGGGACGAAGAAGTCGCTGGCCGTGTACGTGGTCCGCGACCCCGCCGAGGTGCCCGGCATCGCGCGGCTCGGCCCCGACCCGCTCGATCCGTCCTTCACGCGCGACGCCTTCGCCGCGCTGCTGGACGACCGGCGGATGCAGATCAAGGGTCTGCTGCGCGACCAGGGCGTGATCGCGGGCATCGGCAACGCCTACTCGGACGAGATCCTGCACGCGGCCCGCATGTCGCCGTATGCGATCGCCGGCACGCTGGACGACGCCGAGATCGACCGCCTGTTCGCGGCGATGCAGGAGACCCTCGCCGAGGCCGTCGCGGCCGCCGCGGGCAAACCTCCGGCTGACCTCAAGGACGCCAAGCGCCGCGGCATGCGGGTGCACGCCCGCCGGGGCGAGGCGTGTCCGGTCTGCGGCGATGAGGTGCGCAGCGTCTTCTTCGCGGACCGCTCCCTGGAGTACTGCCCCACCTGTCAGACCGGCGGCAAGGTGCTCGCCGACCGGCGGCTCTCCCGCCTGCTCAAGTGAGGGGCGGGGACCGCCCCCCTGCCACGGAATGAAACGGGCGCGGACGCGTTGAGTACACTCAGAGCAGCAACGTGCTCCGGGGTCGGTGGGAATCCGAACCGGCGGTGACAGTCCGCGAGCGTTCCGAGTGATCGGGATGCCGATCCGGTGGAATTCCGGAACCGACGGTGATGCGAGGGACACCTCGCTAGTCCGGAAGGGAGGCAGCACGAGGCGCACGCGCGTGCGTCCGTTCCGCCACCCTGCAGCGACCCCGAGGCCGCAGAGAGGACGACGGATGGCAGTGACCGCGACAGAGCGCCGCGCGATGGATCGCGCGCTCGCCCTCGCGACCCGAGGCCCCCGCGGAGTCAATCCGCAGGTGGGCGCCGTGCTCCTCTCCCCCGACGGCGAGGTGCTGGCCGAGGGCTGGCACCGGGGCTCCGGCACTCCGCACGCCGAGGTCGACGCGCTGTCGAAGCTCGCCCCTGGCGCTGCACGCGGCGCGACCGCGGTCGTCACCCTCGAACCGTGCAACCACACCGGTCGCACCGGTCCGTGCGCGCTCGCGCTCATCGAGGCCGGGGTGGCCAGGGTCGTCTACGCCCTCGACGACCCGGGTGAGGTCTCCGGCGGCGGCGCAGAGCGGCTGCGCGCCGCGGGCGTCAGCGTCGAAGCCAGGGAACGGGCCGAGGAGGCGCGGGCGCTGATCGGCGACTGGCTCTTCGCGGCGCGGCGCGGCCGTCCGCACGTCACCGTGAAGTGGGCGCAGAGCCTCGACGGCAGGGCCGCGGCGGACGACGGCACCAGCCAGTGGATCACCGGTCCGGAGGCGCGTGCCGACGTGCACCGGCGACGCGCCGAGGCCGACGCCATCGCCGTGGGCACCGGCACCGTGCTCGCCGACGACCCTGCGCTCACCGCCCGCGCCGGCGACGAGCTCCTCCCGCATCAGCCCGTCCCGGTCGTGATCGGCGCCCGGCCCACCCCTGCGGATGCGGCGGTGCACCGCCATCCGCACACGCCGTTGTTCTTCGACACGCACGACCTGTCGGCGGTCCTCGCCGCGCTGCACGCGCGCGGCATCCAGACGCTGTTCGTGGAGGGCGGCCCGACGCTCGCCAGCGCGTTCCTCGCCGCCGGACTCGCGGACCGTGTGCTCGCCTACGTCGCCCCGGTCCTCCTGGGCGGGAGCCGCCTGGCCGTGACCGACATCGGTGTCCGTTCGATCGACCAGGCACGTCGCCTCGTCGTGGACGAGTGGCTGCCGTTGGGCGCAGACCTGCTCGCGATCGCGCATCCTGCGGACGCGGACGACCCGGACCACACGGGCCCGGAGAAGGAGGGAAGCCTCTGATGTTCACCGGAATCATCGAGGAGATCGGCGAGATCACCGCCATCGCCGAGGCGGGCGACGGCTGGCGGCTCACGGTCCGCGCCCCGAAGGCGGCCGCCGACGCCGTGCACGGGGAGTCGATCGCGGTCTCCGGCGTCTGCCTGACCGTCGTCGGCTCCACCGCGGAGACCTTCGACGCCGACGTCATGAAGCAGACGCTCGACGTCGCGGCCCTCGGCACGGCGACCGTCGGCACGAGAGTCAACATCGAGAAGGCGATGCCCGTCGGTGCGCGGCTCGGCGGGCATATCGTGCAGGGCCACGTCGACGGGACCGGTGTCGTGCTCGAGGTGCGCCCGGGCGCGGAGTGGAGCGTGCTCCGCATCAGCCTTCCGGACGACCTCGCGCCGCTCGTCGTCGACAAGGGCTCCATCTCGGTCGACGGCACTTCGCTGACCGTGAGCGCGGTGAGCCCTGCGACCCCTTCGACAGGCTCAGGGACCCCGGACGGCTCAGGGTCCCGGGGCGGGCACTGGTTCGAGGTGTCGCTCATCCCGGAGACCCTGGCGGCGACCACCCTCGGCACCCGCGCGGTCGGCGACCGCGTGAACCTGGAGACCGACATCCTCGCGCGGCACGTCGAGCGGCTGCTCGCGTTCCGCGCCGCACCGGAAGGGGGCTCGCGATGAGCCTGGCAACCATCCCCGAGGCCCTGGAGGCGCTGCGCGCCGGCCGGCCCGTGCTCGTGGCCGACGACGAGAACCGCGAGAACGAGGGGGACGTCGTCCTCTCCGCCGAGCTCGCCACCCCCGAATGGGTGGCGTGGACGGTGCGCTGGTCGTCCGGCTTCCTCTGCGCGCCGATGCCCACCGACCTCGCGGACAGCCTCAACCTCCCGCCGATGGTCGCGGCCAGCGAGGACGCCCGCTCCACCGCCTACACCGTGAGCGTCGACGCCGCGGAGGGCGTGACGACCGGGATCAGCGCGAGCGACCGCGCCCGCACCCTCACCGTGCTCGCGAACCCCGACTCGACCCCTGCGAGCCTCATCCGCCCCGGCCACGTGCTGCCGCTGCGGGCCGTCGACGGCGGCGTTCGCGAGCGGAGCGGCCACACCGAGGCCGCGGTCGAGCTCATGAAGCTCGCCGGCCTCCGGCCCGTCGGCGCCATCGCCGAGGTCGTCGCCGAGGACGGCAGCATGATGCGGCTTCCCGGGCTCCTCGAACTGGGCGCCCGCGACGGTGTGCCGGTCATCACGATCGAGCAGCTCATCGCGCATCTCAACGAGATCGACCCGGACGGAGCGACACCGGCCGCCCAGCGCGGACGCCGCGTGAGCCTCCGTGCCGACGCCACCGTGCCCACCGACCACGGCAGGTTCCGCTTCCTCGCCTACAAGGACCGCGTCACCGGCACCGACCACATCGCGGTCGTGTCCGGCGAGCCGACCGAGACCGCGCTCGTCCGCGTGCACTCCGAGTGCCTGACCGGCGAGGCATTCGGCTCCCAGAAGTGCGAGTGCGGGCCACAGCTCGACGCCGCGCTGGACGCGATCGACCGCGAGGGCGGCATCGTCATCTACATGCGCGGGCACGAGGGTCGGGGCATCGGGCTCATCAACAAACTGCGCGCCTACAGCCTGCAGGAGGACGGCCTGGACACCGTCGACGCGAACCTGGCGCTGGGCCTCCCGGCGGACGCCCGCGACTACGCGGCAGCGGCCGGGATCCTCACCGACCTCGGCGTCTCGAAGGTCCGGCTGCTCACCAACAACACCGACAAGGTGAACAAGCTGCGCGAGCTCGGCCTCGACGTCGTCGAGCAGGTGCCGCTGATCGTGGGCGTGGGCCCGAACAACCATCAGTATCTGGAGACCAAGCGCGACCGCATGGGCCACATCATCGGCGAGGCAGAGCTCGCCGAGGCTCTCGCGGCAGGAAAGGACGAGGAATGAGCGGCGCCGGAGCACCGAAGACGGGGAACATCGACGGGCGGGGGCTGGAGGTCGTCGTGATCGCCGGCACCTGGCACGAGGTGATCTCGAACGGCCTGATCGCCGGTGCGCAGCGGGTACTCGACGAGGCGGGGGCGACGCATCGGCTCGTGCGGGTGCCCGGTTCGTTCGAGCTCGCCGTGGCCGCACAGGCCGCCTTCGCCGGCGGTGCGGACGCGGTGGTCGCCCTCGGGGTCATCATCCGTGGCGGCACGCCGCACTTCGAGTACGTCTCGGCGGCGGCGACGGACGGCCTCACCCGGGTCTCCCTCGATGCCGGTAAGCCGGTCGGGTTCGGGCTGCTCACGCTCGACGACGAGAAGCAGGGACTGGACCGCGCGGGCCTGGAGGGCTCGAAGGAGGACAAGGGCGCGGAGGCCGCGGACGCGGCGCTGCGCACCGCCCTCGTGATCCGCGAGCTGCGCGGCTGACTCCCTCCACCTCGCGCCCGATCGCGGGCGCGAGGTCAGGCGTGCCTTGGTGGCGCGGAACGCCGCACTCTCGTACGGTGAGGGCATGGAGACCCTGCGCCACATCGTGCTCTTCGTCCACCTCATCGGCTTCGCCGTGCTCTTCGGAGCTTGGGCGGCGCAGGCGTTCGGCGGCAAGCGGGTGTTCACGCGTCTGATGACCATCGGCATGACGATCGCCGCAGTCGCCGGCCTCGCCCTCGCCGCCCCGTGGGGCCTCCCCGAAGGCGTCGAGATGAACTACGCCAAGATCGGCACGAAGCTCGTCATCCTCCTCGCCATCGGCGCCCTGCTCGGGATCGGGACGGCGCGCCAGAAGCGCGACCAGGTGGTGCCGCCGGCGATCTTCTGGCTCGTGGGCATCCTCACCGCGGTCAACGCGGCCATCGCCGCGATCTGGCGCTGAGGCGCGGATCAGCGGACGCCGCGCTCCCAGAGTGCGGCTGACTGCTCCGCGGCCCCGGCCGTCCGGATGCGCTGGCCGTTGCGTCCGCCGCGGGCGAACGTGGCCGTGACGCCCGGCGGGACGTCGGCGGTTGCCACCGGGCGCGAGGACCAGGTGCAGTCGCGCACGTGCACGAGGTCTGCCGCCGCCGCCGCCGGATCGTCGTCGTAGCGCCACGGCCCCGTCAGCGTCCCGAGCCAGAAGTACCCGTCGACGTCCCGCGTCCAGACGAGGGTTCCCGTCGGAAGCGCCGCGAACCGCTCCAGCCGCCGCGCCGCTCGCTCGCCATGACGGGCATCGACGGCCGCGAGCGCCGCGGTCAGGGAGCGGGGCTCGCGGTCGAGCCGCCCGCCCATGCCGCACACCCCGCCGGCGAGCGCCCGCTCGACCGCGACCCCCGGGGCGACGGCGTCGTCGCGCGAGCGCATCGGCGCCCGGTAGGCGATCGGCCCGTCGGCTCCGTCGTCCGTCATCGGAGCGGCACCAGGGTCGCCTCGACATCGCGCCCGTCGACCACGACGTGCATCATCGTGTGCACCGGCTGCCGTCGCCGGTCGGTGGGAGAGCCCGGGTTGAGCAGGCGCAGCCCGTTCGGCGTCACGGTGTCCCAGGGGATGTGCGAGTGCCCGAAGACCAGCAGGCCGGCGTCGGGGAAGGCCAGGTCCATCCGCTTCTCGCGCCCGGTCGCGGCGCCCGTCTCATGGACGACGGCGACGGCGGTGTCCTCCACGGTGAACCGCGCGATCTCCGGCAGCACCCGGCGGATCTCGGGGCCGTCGTTGTTGCCGTGCACGCCGTGGAGCACACGCGCGCGGGCCTGGAGCAGCTCGACGGTGGCGAGATCGACCCAGTCCCCCGCGTGCACGACGACGTCGGCCTCGTCGATCGCCTGGAGCACCGCGTCCGGCAGCCGCTTCGCCCGCTTCGGGACGTGCGTGTCGGCGAGGAGCAGCATCCGCGTGGTCATGGTCCCCCTCCGGCCGGTCTTCCCCGACTCTACGCGGCGGCACCGACGCGCTCGGCACCCTCGCGTCATGAACGTCCAGCCAACTCTCAGGAAGGCGTAGACTCGCCCGAGTCCGCTGGTATACCGGCGGAGGATCGGAGACCCCTTGAGCACCGCCACCACGCCCGCGAACCCCCGCTCGCGCGTCATCACCGCGAGCCTCGTCGGCACCACCATCGAGTTCTACGACTTCTACGTCTACGCGACGGCAGCCGTGCTCGTCTTCCCCACGCTCTTCTTCCCGAGCACGAACGACACTGCGTCGCTGCTGTCGTCGTTCGCCGTCTTCGGCGCGGCGATGGTCGCCCGCCCGATCGGTGCCGTGATCTTCGGGCACTTCGGCGACAAGTTCGGGCGCAAGGCGACCCTCGTCGCATCGCTCCTCACCATGGGCATCGCGACCTTCGTGATCGGCCTCCTGCCCACCTTCCAGCAGATCGGCTGGGTCGCCCCGCTGCTCCTGCTGATCCTCCGTCTCGCCCAGGGCTTCGCGTTGGGCGGCGAGTGGTCGGGCGCGGCGCTGGTGGCCACCGAGAACGCCCCGAAGGGCAAGCGCGCCTGGTACGGCTCGTTCCCGCAGCTGGGCGCGCCGCTCGGCTTCATCATCGCGAACGGCATCTTCCTCGCCATCAACTTCGCGCTCCCCCACCCGGAGGACCCGGCGCTGAAGTCGGAGGCCTTCCTCTCCTGGGGCTGGCGCGTGCCGTTCCTGTTCTCCGCCGTCATGGTCATCATCGGCCTGTGGGTGCGGCTCCGGCTCGTCGAGTCGGACACGTTCAAGAAGGCGGAGAAGACCGGGGCCATCCGCAAGCTCCCGCTCGCGACCGTGTTCCGGCACCACTGGAAGCAGCTCATCCTCGGCACGTTCATCATGCTGGCGACCTACGTGCTGTTCTACCTGATGACGAACTTCACGCTCACCTACGGCACGAAGGCCGCCGACCTCGAGACCGCCTCGGCCGCCGCCCGTGCTGCGGCGGAAGCCACCGGAAAAGACTTCGACCCGAGCGCGTTCGCGGCGCAGTTCTACCCGGGCCTCGGCTTCGGCTACACGGACTTCGTGCTCATGCAGATCATCGGCGTCGTGTTCTTCGGCATCTTCACGCTGCTGTCCGGGCCGATCGCCGACGCGATCGGACGCCGCAAGCTGCTGCTGTGGGTCACCGGACTCATCGTCGTCTTCGGCCTGTCGTTCAACATCTTCCTGCTCCCGCAGGCGGACCCGAAGTTCACCGGGGCCCTCACCCAGGCCTTCCTCGTGTTCGGCTTCATGCTCATGGGCACGACGTTCGGGCCGATGGGGGCGCTCCTGCCGGAGCTCTTCCCGACGAACGTGCGCTACTCCGGCTCCGCGATCGCGTACAACGTGTCGTCGATCCTCGGTGCGGCCGTGGCGCCGTTCATCGCGGTGGCCCTGTGGGCGGCTGTCGGCGGCGAGCCGTGGCTCGTGGGACTGTACCTGTCGTCGATGGCGGTGCTGACGTTCATCGCGCTCATCTTCACCCCGGAGACGAAGGACCACGACTACGAGGACGACCTCGGTCTGGCCTCCGCGGTCGAGCTCTAGGCCGACCGAACGACGAAACGAACGGCTGCACTCCCGCGGGGTGCAGCCGTTCTCGTCTTCCTGGCCAGAGGCTCACAGCACCACGACGTCGCAGTACCGCCCCGCCGTCTTCGCCAGCCGGCGATCGGCCGTGAGCAGCGGGACGTCGAGGGCCTCCGCGAGCGCGACATAACCGGCGTCGTATGCGGAGACGTCACCGCGCAGCGACCAGATCCGCGGGATGAGCCGGCGCAGCGGATGGCGGGTGATCTGCAGCGCCCCGAATGCATCGAGAGCCTCGCGGGCAGCGTGTGCCGGCATCGAGGACAGCATCGTGAGTCGGCGCAGCACGGACAGGACTTCGATGTCGAGACCCGTGTGTGCATGGAACTCCTCGCCGTGCGACCAGACCTCCTCGCCGAGCAGTGCCTCGATCGCGGCCGAGGCATCGAGCGCGACCGCCTCCGACGTCCCGCTCACTCGCGCTCGTCCCGTTCGCGATCACGGGCGGTGAGGATGCTCTCACGCGTCAGGGAGACGCCGGCGGCGCGCGCCCGTGCCCGGGACGCCTTGAGAACCTGCGCATTGCTGCGGTACCGGACGAGGTCTTCCAGCTCGCGCGCGACATAGTCAACGTGCTCGTCAACGCTCCTTGACAGGGGCCCGCCGCGTCAACGAATATTGACGCGAAGGAGGTCCCCATGTCTCAACCGACCACCATCGCCGCGGCCGAGGGCGGCGAACCCCTCGCCGAGCTCCACCGCCTGGCCGCGCTGCGCAAGGAGCTCGCCC
This sequence comes from Microbacterium sp. LCT-H2, assembly GCF_001866135.1. GTDB lineage: Bacteria > Actinomycetota > Actinomycetes > Actinomycetales > Microbacteriaceae > Microbacterium. The sequence continues at coordinate 30,947 of NZ_MODW01000002.1, read as the reverse complement.
GCGCCGAAGAGGCCCAGGTCCGTCGCGCCCGCACGAGCGGCTACTCGTGGCAGGCGATCGCGAGCGCCCTCGGCGTCACGAAGCAGGCGGCACATCGGCGCTTCGGCCGCACCTGAGCCCATACAGCCGCCCCATAGGAAACGACCGTCCCCCGAGTACGGTCGAAGTACCATCTCCAGATCGAGGTCCCCCATGTCCCGCACGGCGACAGCACGCCGACGCGGACGGGGCGCACCGGCCGACGGGCCCCGCGCCACCTTCCGCCAGCTCCTGCCCTTCCTCTTCGAGCACAAGCGCACCCTCGTCGTCGTCGCCGTCCTCAGCGTGTTCGGCGCCGCGACCTCGCTCGTGCAGCCCCTCCTCGTCGGCCAGGTCATCGAAGCCGTGCAATCGGACGGCACGATCGGCGTGCTCGTGTGGCTGCTCGTCGGCTTCGTGATCGTGTCGTCGATCATCTCCGGCTTCCAGCACTATCTGCTGCAGCGCACCGGCACCGCGGTCGTGTACTCCAGCCGCCGCAAGCTCATCGCCCGCATCCTGCACCTGCCGACGTCCGAGTTCGACGCCCGGCGCACCGGCGACCTCGTCTCTCGCGTCGGGACCGACACGACGCTCCTCTACGCCGTCCTCACGCAGGGGCTCGCCGACGCGGTCGGCAACGTCGTGCTCTTCGCGGGGGCGCTCATCGCGATGCTGCTCATCGACCCGGTGCTGCTGCTGCTCATCGTCGTGGTGATCGGCGTCTCCGTCGTGGTCGTCGTCGCCCTCAGCGGCCGGATCCGCACGGCGTCCACCGCTCAGCAGGAGAAGGTCGGCGAGCTGGCCTCGGGCGTCGAGCGGGCCGTCGGCTCCATCCGCACCATCCGGGCCTCCGGCGCGACCGAGCGGGAGACCGCGGCGGTGACGGAGCGGGCCTCCGAGGCCTATGGCATCGGCGTGCGGATCGCGAAGATCTCCTCGCTCGTGGTGCCGGTCGCCGGCATCGCCCTCCAGCTCTCCCTGCTCGTCGTGCTCGGCGTGGGCGGCTTCCGCGTCGCCGCGGGAGCCATCTCGATCGCGGCCCTCATCTCGTTCGTGATGTTCCTCTTCCTGCTGGTGATGCCCCTCGCCTCGACATTCGGCGCGATCACCTCCGTCAACCAGGCCCTCGGCGCGCTCGGCCGCATCCAGGAGGTGCTCGACCTGCCCACCGAGACCCAGGACGACGCGGCCACCGCCGCCGCCCTCCCCCGCGACGAGGAGCCCGGTGCGGACGCCCCGGTCCTGGAGTTCCGCGACGTGCGCTTCCGCTACCCGGAGAACGTCGTCGCGGCCCGCCGCGCCGCCGCGCGAGAGGCGCAGACCCTGCTCGCCGACGCGCACCTGGAGCAGGCCGATGCCGCCCCCGACCCCCAGGACCACGACGTGCTCCGCGGGGTGTCCTTCGCGGTCCCCCGGGGGGCACGGGTGGCATTGGTCGGCCCCAGCGGGGCGGGGAAGAGCACCATCCTCTCCCTCATCGAGCGCTTCTACGACCCCACGGGCGGCTCCATCCGTCTGAAGGGACACGACACCCGCACCTACGCGCGCGACGAGCTCCGCGCCCACTTCGGCTACGTCGAGCAGGACGCCCCGACCCTCGCCGGCACCCTCGCCGAGAACCTGCGGCTCGCCTCCCCCGACGCCACCGATGCGGACTGCGAGCGCGTGCTCCGCGCCGTGAACCTCGGCGACGTGCTGGAGCGGAACCCCCTCGGGGTCGATGCTCCGGTCGGCGAGGACGGCGTGATGCTCTCCGGCGGCGAACGGCAGCGGCTCGCGATCGCCCGGGCGCTCCTCACGGACGCCCCGATCCTCCTGCTGGACGAGTCGACCTCGTCGCTCGACGGCGTGAACGAGCAGCGCATGCGCGAGGCCATCGACGCGGTCGCCACCGACCGCACGCTCGTCGTGATCGCGCACCGTCTGTCCACCGTCGTCGACAGCGACCTCATCGTGGTGCTGCAGGACGGCGTGGTCGTCGGACAGGGCACGCACGCCGAGCTCGTGGAGTCGACCCCGCTCTACCGCGACCTCGCCCGCCACCAGCTCCTCGCCTAACTCCCCCCTCTCCCCCCTCTGTCCACCGCCGAGACCCCGCGTTTCCGCCGAGACCCCGCCTTCCGCACGTATGCGGGGCGGGGTCTCGACGCGAAACCGGGGTCTCGGCGGAAGTGGGTGCCACGAAGGCGGGGCGTCGGAGACCACTCAGCCATGGGTTCGTCTCTGATGCCCCGCCTTCGCGGGTCTATCTCGACCCGGAGGCCGAGGGTGCCGGCTCCCCCGAACCGGCACCGGTCTGGGGGCTAGGCCTTCGCGAGGCGGTAGCGCAGCGACGCGAGCTCGGTGCGCAGAGCTGCGGGCACCCGGTCGCCGAACGTGTCGTAGAACTCCTCCGTGAGGTCGGCCTCGGCCTTCCACGCCTCGGGGTCGACCGAGAAGAGCTCGTCGAGGTCTTCCGCGGGGATGTCGAGGCCGTCGAGGTTGAGGTCCTCCACGCGCGGCAGGCGTCCGATGGGGCTGTCCACCGCCGGCACGTCGCCGGCCACGCGGCGGATGATCCAGTCGACGACGCGGGAGTTGTCGCCGAAGCCGGGCCAGAGGAACCGGCCGTCCGCACCACGGCGGAACCAGTTCACCTGGAAGATGCGCGGCGCACGGTCGAACCGCAGGCCGCGACCGACCTTGAGCCAGTGACCGAAGTAGTCGGCCATGTTGTAGCCGCAGAACGGCAGCATCGCGAAGGGGTCGCGGCGCAGCTCGCCGAGCGTGCCCTCGGCCGCCGCCGTGCGCTCGGAGGAGATGTTCGAGCCCAGGAACACGCCGTGGGTCCAGTCGGTGGCCTCGACCACGAGCGGCACGTTGCTCGCGCGGCGCCCGCCGAACAGGATGACGTCGAGCGGCACGGCCTCCTCCCAGTCTTCGGAGATCTGCGGGCACTGGGCCGCCGACACCGTGAAGCGCGAGTTGGGGTGCGCCGCGGGACGGCCGGAGTCGGGCGTCCAGTCGTTGCCCTCCCAGTCGACGAGGCTCGCGGGCGCCTCGTCGGTCAGGCCCTCCCACCACACGTCGCCGTCGGGGCGGAGCGCGACGTTGGTGAAGATCGTGTTGCCCCACAGCGTCTCGACCGCGGTGACGTTGGTCGACTCACCCGTGCCGGGCGCGACGCCGAAGAAGCCGGCCTCCGGGTTGATCGCCCAGAGCCGTCCGTCCTCGCCGGGACGGATCCAGGCGATGTCGTCGCCGAGGGTCTCGACCTTCCACCCCGGGATCGTCGGGCGGAGCATCGCGAGGTTCGTCTTGCCGCAGGCCGACGGGAACGCGGCGGCCACGTGGTACGCCTTGCCCTGCGGGTCGATCACGCGGATGAGGAGCATGTGCTCGGCGAGCCAGCCCTCGTCCCGGGCGATCACCGACGCGATGCGCAGCGCGAAGCACTTCTTCGCGAGGATCGCATTGCCGCCGTAGCCCGAGCCGTACGAGTAGACCTCGAGCGTCTCGGGGAAGTGCACGATGTACTTGTCGTCGTTGCAGGGCCACTCGACGTCCGGCTCGCCCGCCTCCAGCGGAGCGCCGACGGAGTGCACCGTCTTGACCCAGGGCGCGCCCTCGGCGATCTGGCGGGTGACCTCGTCCCCCACGCGGGTCATGATGCCGATCGACGCGACCGCGTAGGCGCTGTCGGTGATCTGCACGCCGATGTGCGACAGTGGTCCGCCGACGCGACCCATCGAGAACGGCACGACGTACATCGTGCGGCCGCGCATCGAGCCCTCGAAGATCTCGTCCATCTTCGCGTGCATCTCGGCGGGGTCGGCCCAGTTGTTGGTGGGGCCGGCGTCCTCCTCGCGCTCCGAGGCGATGAAGGTGCGGGCCTCGGTGCGGGCGACGTCGCTGGGGTGCGAGCGCGCCAGGTACGAGCCGGGACGCCACTCGGGGTTCAGCTTGATGAGCTTGCCCTCATCGACGAGTCCGCGCAGCAGCCAGTCGTTCTCGGCGCGCGAACCGTCCACCCAGTGCACGGCGTCCGGCTGCGTCAGCGCGCGGATCTCCTCGACCCAGGCGGCGAGCTCCGCCATCGCGGGGGTGTCGTAGGAGGGAGCGGTGCCGAACGTGCGCGTCGGGGCGACAGGGGACGTGCGAGGGGTGAGAACTTCGGCCATGGCCATGACTGCTCCTTCGAAGTGTGGGGCGTTGCTTCCATCTTCTTCGCCCTTGACTCGGACTTTCGGCTAAATCGAGCGGTAAGAATCGCGGTTCTTTCGCTAGACTCAAACTATGGCGTCCTCCGGCATCCACCTCACGACCCTCGGCCACCGCATCCGGCACCGCCGCCTGGAGAAGGGCTACACGCTCGACGAGCTGGGAGCCCTCGTCGGGGTCGCCGGCTCCCAGCTCAGCCTCATCGAGAACGGCAAGCGCGAGCCCAAGCTGTCGCTCCTCCAGGCGATCGCGCAGGCCACCGGCACGGAGGTGACCGATCTCATCTCCGGCGAGCCGCCGAACCGCCGCGCGGCCCTGGAGATCGAGCTGGAGCGGGCGCAGGAGAGTCCGGTGTTCCGTCAGCTCGGGGTCTCTCCCGTCCGCGTCACGAAGGGCATGAGCGACGAGACCATCGAGTCGATCCTCGGGCTGCACCGCGAGCTGCAGCGCCGCGAGCGCGAGGCCATCGCGACCCCGGAGGAGGCCCGTCGCGCCAACACGGAGCTGCGCCTGCGGATGCGCGCGCAGAACAACTACCTCCCGGACATCGAGAAGCTCGCGGAGAAGCAGCTCAAGGCGGCCGGCCATTCGCAGGGCGCCCTGACCCACCGCACGGTGAGCATCATGGCCGAGAAGCTCGGCTTCGAGCTCATCTACGTCAACGATCTGCCGCACTCGACGCGCTCGGTCACGGACCTCGAGAACGGCCGCATCTACCTGCCCCCGGCGTCCATCCCCGGCGGACACGGCCTGCGGTCCATGGCGCTGCAGGCGATGGCGCACCGTCTGCTCGGGCACACGCCGCCGACCGACTACGCCGACTTCCTGCAGCAGCGCCTGGAGATCAACTACTTCGCGGCGTGCTGCCTGATGCCGGAGACCGCCGCGGTGGCCTTCCTGCAGCAGGCGAAGAAGGATCGCAACCTCGCGGTGGAGGACTTCCGCGACGGCTTCGGCGTGACGCACGAGGCCGCCGGCATGCGCATGACCAACCTCCTCACGCAGCACCTCGGCATGTCGCTGCACTTCCTGCGCGTCGACTCGACCGGCGCCATCACGCGGGTCTACGAGAACGACGACCTGCCCCTGCCGATGGACGTGACGGGAGCGGTGGAGGGACAGCGGGTGTGCCGGAAGTTCCAGGCTCGCTCCGCCTTCACGGAGCAGAACCGCACCGTCGAGCACCACCAGTACACGGACACCCCGTCCGGCACATTCTGGTGCTCCACGCAGACCGGCTCGTCGAGCGAGGGCGAGTTCTCCGTCACGGTCGGCGTGCCGTTCGACGACGCCCGGTGGTGGCGGGGACGCGAGACGAACGACAGGGCCGTGTCGACCTGCCCCGACGAGGCGTGCTGCCGTCGTCCGTCGGCCGAGCTCACGGAGCGCTGGAAGGGCCGGGCGTGGCCGAGCGCCCGCGTGCACACCCACATGTTCTCGCCGCTCCCCCGCGGCATGTTCCCCGGCGTGGACGACAACGAGGTCTACAACTTCCTGGGCCGCCACGCGAGTGAGTGACGCGCCGATCCACCCCCTTACGTGCGCCCCGGCCCGTTACGCGCGGGCGTAGGGGGCCGGGAGGCGCGGAAAGGGGTGGGTCGACGACAGGTCAAGCGAGGAAGGCGGCGAACCGGGCTAGGGCGGCGGGGACGGCGGCGGGATCTTCGGGGGGCTCGAAGAGCGTGGGAGGGGTGGTGTGGGCGGCGGCGGCGTGGGTCCAGCAGCCGATCACGCGGCCGTTCTCCACCACGGTCGCCCTCACCATCCCGTTCTTCCCCGGTCCGACGACGGGGAGGTGCTCCGGAGCGCAGACGACGGTGCGGTCGGCGTAGGAGATGTAGTACTCGTCGAAGGCTCCGAGGGCGAACACGGACGGACGGCCCGCCGCGCGCCGGGGCGGGGTGCGGCCGACGAAGACCCCGTCCTCGACCTCGCTCACCCGGGTCGCCGCGCGCTCCGCCGCCTCCCGAGACCGCCCGAGCGTCAGCCCCGACCACCACGCGAAGTCTGCGACCCCCGCGGGCCCGTGACCCTCGACGTAGCGGACGAACAGCTCGGCCAGCGAGTCCTCCGGGCGGGCGTGATCGCGGATGTGGTCCGCCGCGAGCACGAACCGCTGCTCCCGCGTGATGCCCTCCCGCGGCACGACCGGCCCCTGCACGAGCACGCCGGAGACCGTCAGCGCGAACAGCAGGTGGATGCCGCGCTGCCCTGAGGGGTCGATGCCGATGCCCTCGAGCACCGGGAAGATCTCGCCCCTGGTGAGGCCGCCGTCGCGGAGCCGCGGCGTGAGCTCCCGGACGACCGCGTCGATCATGGCGTCGTCGATGCCGAGCTGCCGCTGTCGGGAGGCCGCCTGCTGTTGCTGTCGTGCGGCCGTGACCTCCAGCACCCAGCCGAGGTCGCGCGCGGGGATCGTGTGCAGCGTCCCCCGCATGGTCCAGGCCCGGACGAGGTCCCCACGGTCGAACGCGGCGTCAATGTCACGAAGCCGTACATCGCCCTTCGTCCGCACGGCCAGCGCCCACCGTCCGGCCGTGAAATCCTGGCTCTGTACCGCGAGCAGCCGCGCCGCCGCTCCCGCCACGTCCGCCGCCGGCGCGGTCAGCCCCTGCCACCGCAGCCGCTCCTCCCGCCACTGTGAGGTCTTCATGCCCCTCATCATGCCGCGACCCATCCCCTTTCGTGCGCCCCGGCCCGTTGCGTGCGCGCGCAGGGGGCCGGGTCGAGCGGAAGGGGGTGGGTCGGGAGTCAGAGGGTGACTTCGCGGCGGGTGGGGAGGACGACGGGGTGCGACCCCGCCATGGTCTCCAGCACCCGGATCACCTGGCAGGAGTAGCCGAACTCGTTGTCGTACCAGACGTAGAGGATGAGGGTGTCCTCGTCGGCGATCGTGGCCAGGCCGTCGACGATGCCCGCGCGGTGCGAGCCGACGAAGTCCGTGGAGACCACCTCGGGGCTCTCCACGTAGTCGATCTGCTGCCGGAGCTTCGAGTGCAGCGACACCCGGCGCAGGTAGTCGTTGACCTGGTCCTTGGTGGCGGGGCGCTCCAGCGTGAGGTGCAGCACCGCGAGTGAGACGTCCGGCGTGGGGACGCGGATCGCGCTGCCCGTGAGCTTGCCCTCCAGCTGCGGCAGGGCCTTGGCCACGGCCTTCGCCGCCCCGGTCTCGGTGATGACCATGTTCAGCACGGCGGAGCGTCCGCGGCGGTCGCCCTTGTGGAAGTTGTCGATGAGGTTCTGGTCGTTCGTGAACGAGTGCACGGTCTCGACGTGGCCCTTCACCACACCGAACGCCTCGTCGATCGCGGCGAGCACCGGGGTGATGGCGTTGGTCGTGCACGACGCCGCCGAGACGATGCGGTCCTCGTCGGTGATCGTGTCGTCGTTGATGCCCTGCACGATGTTCTTCAGCGGGCCCTTGCCGGGCGCGGTCAGCAGCACGCGGGCGACGCCCTTCGCGCGGAGGTGCTGGGAGAGCCCCGCCTCGTCACGCCAGCGGCCGGTGTTGTCGACGACGATCGCGTCGTCGATGCCGTAGGCCGTGTAGTCGACGGCGGCCGGGTCGTCGGAGTAGATGACCTGGATGCGCGTGCCGTTGGCGATGATCTGCTCGGCGTCCTCGTCCACCGTGACCGAGCCCGCGAAGCGGCCGTGCACCGAGTCGCGCAGCAGCAGCGACGCGCGCTTGACGAGGTCGTTCTCGGAGCCGCGGCGCACGACGATGGCGCGGAGCCGGAGCCCGCTCCCGCCGCCGGTGTGCGCGATGAGGATGCGGGCCAGCAGGCGGCCGATGCGGCCGAAGCCGTAGAGCACGACGTCGGTCGGCGGTGCCGGGACCGCGCCGACGGCCGGGGCCAGGGTCTCGGCCAGGTACTCCTCGAGCGGGCGGCCGCTCTCCGCGTGCCCTTCCACGAGGCGGGCCACGTCGATCGACGAGGCTCCGGGGGCCAGGGCGTGGATGCCCTCGAGCACCGCCAGGCTGTCCTCGACCGCCAGGCGCTCGTGTCCGAGCTGGGCCACGCGCTCGTGCACCTCGACGAGGCCGGTGGCCGAGAGGCCGAGCAGGCGATGACCGTGCAACGAGGTGACCACGTCGCGCTCGCGCTTGAGAGCCCCGATGAGCGGGATCATCCGCTCCGCCAGCTCTTCGCTCGCCGTCCATTCGTCGCGGTGTGCCGCGGAATCGTTCATCTGCGTCCTTGCATGTGTGAGCGCGCGCCGAGGTCGCCGGCGCGCATGAGGTTGCCGGGGTGTTCGGGGGATGACTCCAGGGTACAAGCCGCGGAACAACGCGCCGAATCGGCCGGCGCAGGACCTCCCGTGCGCGCGAGTTTTACGTCTACACTGGTGGAATAATGAGCAGCGCACTCCTCGGCGACGACGCCGACCTCCTCGTCCGCGGCGGCCGCATCCACACCGTCGACGCCACCGATTCCGTCGCCACCGCGATCGCCGTCCGGGACGGGGTGATCGTCGCCACCGACGCCGCCGCCGAAGCCCTCCCGGCCCGCGAGGTGGTGCAGCTCGACGGTCGCACCGCGATCCCCGGCCTCAACGACGCCCATCTCCACGCCGCCTGGCTGGGCGCGCGCTGGCCGCACCTGTTCTTCTCCGACACCCCGCCCGAGGAGCAGCCGACCGGCCGCCTCGTGACCACGGCCGACGAGCGACGCGGGGCCCTGCGTCGGGCGTGGGCGCTGCTCGCGGAACTCGGCGTCACGAGCTACACGGAGCCGGGCATCGGCCCCGGCGAGGACGACGGCGAGACCGGCTGCTTCGGCACCGACATGCTCGACGCGTACGTGGAGCTGCACAGGGAGGGCGCGCAGACCTCGCGCGTCACGCTGCTGCGCCTCTTCGGGACGATCGACGGCGAGAGCTCCCTGGACGACTTCGCCGCCGGACTCCCGGTGCCGCCGCCGTCGACCGATCCCCGCTGGCTCGCGATCCCCGGCGTGAAGATCTTCGCCGACGGCATCCCGCCGATGGCCACCGCCTGGACGTCGGAGCCCTACCCCGACGGGACGTCCGGGCACCTGCTCACGCGCGGCGACGCCGATCCGCTCAGCGCCTTCCAGCAGATGATCGCGCTGGCTGCCGGTCGCGGCCTCCAGATCGCGGTGCACGCCACCGGCGACCGCTCGATCGAGGAGTTCCTCACCGCACTGGAACGGCACGGCCAGACTCCCCCGCCGCAGGCGCCCCACCACATCGTGCACGGCGACCTCGCGACCCCCGCGCAGATCCGGCGCGCGGAACGCCTCGGCGTCGGCTTCGCCGTGCAGCCCCTCATCGCGGCGCACACGCACTCCTGGGCGGCGGTGCAGCTCGGCGAGGCCCGCGTCGCCGCCGCGTGGCCGCTGGCCGCGATGCTCTCCTCCGGGGCGCTGACCACCGTGACCAGCGACGCCCCGATCGCCACGCCGGACTGGCGCCCGAGCCTCGATGCGTCCCTTGCCCTCCTCGCCGCCGACGGCCGCGCGGACGACGCCGCGACGCGGCGCCGGCTGCTGCGCACCATGACGGCCGACGCCGCGATCCAGGACGGCGCCGCGAGCTGGAAGGGCACCCTCGAGCCCGGCAAGGTCGCCGACATCACGGTGCTCGACGAGGATCCGTGCAGCCCGGGGCGCCCGTTCGCCGCCCTCCAGGTCGAGCGCACGATCGTCGACGGCCGCACGGTGTTCGCGCGCGGCTGACCACCCGCCCCACGAAAACGGCGGGCGGCATGTTCACGCATGCCGCCCGCCTCTGATCCCCCTCGGACCAGTCTCGAACCGCGGTCGTCAGACCGCGGTGGCCAGGAGCACGCGCGGGCTCCCCGGCAGGGCGACGGTGTCGCGCACCGCCCATCCCGCGTCCGTCAGCCAGCCGCGGACCTGCGACTCGGGGTACACGACGGTGCCGTCGATCACGAGGTACTCCCCCGCGTGCAGGGCGTCCAGCGCGCGCTGCTCGTCGTCGTCGTCGAGGAAGAAGTCGAGCACCGTCAGCGTCGCGCCGTCGACCGCTGCGGCACGGAGCCGTCGGAAGATCTGCGCGTTCTCCTCCGCAGAGAAGCGGTGGATGACGTGGTTGGCGAACACCGCGTCATAGGCACCCTCGGGGGCCGCGGTCGCCGTGTCCCCCACCTCGACGGCAGTCCGGTCGGCGACGCCTGCGGCCGCGACCGCCGCGGCCACGCCGTCCTCGAACCCCGGGGCGTAGACGAACGTGGTGTGCAGCTCGGGGTTGCGCGCCATGACGGCGAGGGCGAACTCGGCGGACAGACCGCCGAAGTCGAGGGCCTTCGTCGCGCCGGCGAGGTCGACGAGCCGGCCGAACTCCTGCGCGTGCAGGCGGTTGTACGTCATGACGCCGGCCATGAACGTGCCCCACCGCGCGTCGTCCATCTGCAGGTCGCCGGGCTCGGTCGTGTCGACCGTGTGCGCGAACTGCAGCCAGTGCGGGTAGCTGATCTCGTCGAGGAACGTGAGGAACGGAGCGAGGTCGATCACCGCGTCCTCCCCCGTGAGGTAGGCCGAGGCGTCGGACGCCAGGGCGTAGCGCCCCTCCGCCCGGACGAGGAGACCCTTCGCGGCGAGGGCGTCGGCGAGCAGCCGGGCGATCCGCTCGCTCACCCCGCAGCGCTCGGCGATCGCCGCAGCCGTGTCCGCGCCCGCGGCGACGGCGGCGAACAGGCCGATGCGGCTGGCCTGGAAGAGCTGCTTCGCGGCCATGTAGCCGGTGGCGATGTCGAGGATGCGGGCGGCGTCGGGAGTGGGGGTGTCGGTCATGGCGGATGCCTTTCGGTATGTCTACGAACGTGGGAAATAAAGGACAGGAGGACGCCGGGCGCGGATCGGCGGGTCAGTCCGCGAGGAACTCGCGCACGGCGTCGCGGAACGCGGGGGTGTGCAGCGCCACGAGGTGATCGCCGGGGACGCGGCGCACGCGGACGTCCGGCAGCCGCGCGGCGAGCTCGTCGATGCCCGCGGCCATCGGGTCGTCCTCGCCGCCCAGGAGCAGCACCGGCTCCGCCGGCGCTCCGGCCTCGGGCGCGAAAGGCTCGGTCGCGAGCCCCTCGATGAGGTCGAGCAGATCGCCCGGTCGGTTGCCGGGCAGGCTCACCATGTGCACGATCATCCCGGTCAGCGGATCGACGGGAGCCGGTCCGCCGGCGAGCGCAGCCCGCGCGGCGGAGAGGTCGACGAGCGCGAAGGGCTCCCCCGCGCTGAGGCCGCCGAGCACGAGACGCCGCACCGCGACACCCGGGCGCCGGGCGAGATCCCACGCGAGCCGGGCACCGAGCGAGTAGCCGACGAGGTCGACCTCGTCCGGGCCGATCGCTTCGGCGAGCGCGTCGAGCACCGCGGAGGTCGGCACGACTCCGAGCCCGGGGGCGTCGCCGTGCGCCGGCAGATCGAGGACCCGGCGCGGCCGGTCGCCGAGCACCGCCGTCCACTCGCTGTCCGGCCAGTCCTGGGTGCCGCGCGAGGCGAGGCCGTGCAGGAACACCACGGGTCGTTCGGGGGGAAGGGTCATGACGGGCCGTCCTCTCGGGACCGGCCCCTCGCCCTCAGCGCAGCCGCGCGAGGAACCGGTCGATGTAGTTCTCGTAGTCGGCGATGCGGTCGCCGTCCGGGTACATGAGGTTGATGACCGTCGCGCCGACCGCCGCGGAGATGTACTCGTCCGCCAGCGGGCCGTAGTCCTGGTCGCGAATCGAGCCCTCGTCGCGGGCCGCCTCCATGCGCGCGATGAGCGAGGCTCGCCACGAGCCCAGGTGTCCGCGGTAGAGCTCGGCCAGCGACTCGTTCGCCATCGCGTACTCCCAGAGCGCCAGGAGCACCCGGCCCGCGGCGATCTGCTCCGGGTCGCGCGGCACGGTGGCCTGCAGGAAGCCGCGCAGCGCGTCGTCCGCCGCCACCGGTTCCTGCCCCGCAGCCTCCACGCCCTCGGACATCTGCTGCAGGATCGTCTCGAACGTCGCCGCGACGATGCTCTCCTTCCCGGGGAAGTAGTGCTTCAGCGCACCGTTCGCGAAGCCCGCCTCCGCGGCGATGCTGCGCATGGTCGCCGCCTCGAACCCACCCTTCAGGATGATGCTCTTGGCCACCTCGACGATGTCCCGTCGCCGCTGGTCGTGGTCGATGATCTTCGGCATGGCGTCCTTCCGGCCGAGTCCGGGGTGTGGCGTGTTCCGGCCTGGAGCTACCGTACCGCCGCATCGGGCACCTCCCGCAGAGCGAGCCATTGCGCCCGGCGTACCCGTTGAGCCCCCGGGTCGGCGACGGGCGAGGCCAGCCGCAGGCGCTCGGCGTACGGGTGGCGTGGCGCGCGGGTGACCTGCTCCCCGTCTCCGATCTCGACGATCTCCCCCCGGTACATCACGGCGACCCGGTGGCAGACCCGCCGGACGACGCCGAGGTCGTGCGAGACGAACAGGTAGGCCACGCCGGTGTCGCGCTGCAGTTCGATGAAGAGGTCGAGGATGGTGGCCTGCGTGGTGAGGTCGAGCGCGCTGACCGGCTCGTCGCACACGATCAGCCGCGGACCGCGGACGAGGGCGCGGGCGATCGCGATGCGCTGCCGCTGCCCGCCGGAGAACTCGCTCGGGTACCGGTCCATGCTCGCGGAGGGCAGCCGCACCCGGTCGAGCATGTCGCGCACGCGCTTCTCGGCGGCCTTCGCCCCGATGCCCGTCGTCAGCAGCGGCTCGGCGAGGATGTCGCCGATGGTCAGTGCCGGGTTGAGGGAGCCGTACGGGTCCTGGAACACGACCTGCACGTCGTCGGCGAGCGCCCGTCGGGCCCGGCCGCCGAGCCGGCCGATGTCCTGGCCGTCGAAGCGGATGCGCCCCGCCGTCACCGGGGCGAGGCCGAGGATGGCCTTGCCGAGCGTCGACTTCCCGGATCCGGACTCGCCGACCAGGCCCAGGCACTCACCGGGGGCGATGTCGAGGGAGACGCCGTGCAGCGCGCGGAAGGCGTGCCGACCCCGGCCGTACTCGACCACGAGGTCGTCCACCTGCAGCAGGGGGTTCACCGGAGCGGTGTTCATGCGGGGATCTCCGTCCGCCGGCCGTCGAGCGCGGCGCGGCCCTCGGCTTCGTCGAGCGACGCGGCGATGAGCTCGCGCGTGTACTCCTGGGTGGGCGCGGCGAAGAGCTCGTCCACGGGCCCCGACTCCACGATGTCGCCGCCGCGCATGACGATCACGCGGTCGCAGATGTCGGCGACGACGCCGAAGTTGTGCGTCACGATGAGCAGCGCCATGCCGTACTCGGCCTGCAGCTCCCGCAGCAGTTCGAGGACCTCGGCCTGCACGGTGACGTCGAGGGCGGTGGTGGGCTCGTCGGCGACGAGGAGCGACGGCCGACCGGCGATCGCACCGGCGATGAGCACGCGCTGGGCCATACCGCCGGACACCTGATGCGGGTAGCTGCGCATCACGCGGTCGGGGTCGGACAGCCCCACCCGCAGGAGCACCTCCCGCGCGCGCTGCCGGGCGGTGGCCTTCGCGAGCCCGTGCGTCCGGCGCAGCGGCTCGATGAGCTGATGCCCGATCGTGTACGAGGGGTCGAGATTACTCATCGGCTCCTGCGGCACATAGCCGATGGTGCGTCCGAGCAGGGCCTGGCGCTCCTTCGGCGTCGCGTAGGTGACCTCCGCGCCACCGACCCAGATCGCGTCGGCGGTCGCCCGGCCGGTCGCGGGGAGCAGGTCGAGCACCGAGAACACGGTCTGCGACTTGCCCGACCCGGACTCGCCGACGATCCCGACGACCTCGCCTGAGGCGACGTCGAGCGTCACACCGTGCACGACCTCGGTCTCCCCCGTCGGCGTCGCGTGGACGACGTGCAGGTTCTCGACGCGGAGGGCCGACGCCGGAGCCTCGTGACGCACGCTGCCCGTGGCGGGAGCCGCGGCGACCTCGTCCGCGGTCTCGAGCACACCGCGCCGCCGCCGTCGGGCCGCCCGCGGCGTGCGCACCTGCACGAGCTCGGCGAGCGTGGAGCCCATGATCGCGAGGACGGCGATCGTGAGACCGAGCGCGGCGGAGGGCCACAGCAGCATGAGGGGGTAGGTCAGCATGAGCCGGAAGCCCTCGAGCATCATCGCGCCCCAGCTCGGCACGTTCGAATCGCCGATGCCGAGGAACTGGAGCCCCGCCTGCATGCCCATCGCGATGCCCGCCGTGAGAGCGGTCTGGATGATGACCGGCGGGTAGACGGCCGTGATGACGTGGCGGAAGATGATGCGCGCGTCCGACAGCCCCGACACGCGGGCGGCGTCGATGTACGCCTCGCCGCGGACGGCGAGCGTCTGCGACCGCGCGATGCGGAAGTAGCCCGGCACCATGAAGACGCCGACGGTGACCATCAGCAGCTCGAAGTTGTTGCGGCTGCCGGCGGCGACCACGAGCAGGATGATCATCCCGGGGATCGACTGGAGGGCGTCGCTGATCCAGGTCGCGACCCGGTCGAAGACGCCGCCGAAGTACCCGGCCGCGATACCCGACGGGACGCCGATGACGAGCGCCGTGACGATCGTGATGAGCGCACCCCACAGCGTCGTCCTCGTCCCGTAGATGAGGCGGCTGAGGATGTCGCGGCCGGTGGAGTCGCCGCCGAGGAGGTGCTCCGGCGAGGGCGGGGCCTTGGCGGCAGCGAGGTCGACGAGGTTCGGGTCCATCGGCGCCAGCAGCGGCGCGAACACCCCGACGAGCACGATGAGCACGAAGATCGCGAGCGGGATGGAGCCGCCGGGATGACGGAGGAAGCGTCGGAACAGGCTCGACCGGCGCTTCTGGGCGGCCCGGTCGAAGGCGACGCGGATGTCTGTCGTGGTCATGCGACGCGCACCTTCGGGTTGATCCAACCGAGCACGAGGTCGAGCAGGAGGTTGATGAGGACGACGAAGACGATGGAGACCACCGTGATCCCGAGCAGCATGGGGATGTCGCCGTTCTGCGACGACTGGTTCGTGAGCTGCCCCAGACCGGGGAGGCTGAAGATCTGCTCCACCACGATGGCGCCGGAGAGCAGGCCCACGAACATCAGGGCGATCACCGTGAGCGCGGCGGGCGAGGCGTTGCGGAGGATGTGCAGGTTCACCCGGGCGGCGGACAGGCCACGGCTGCGGAGCGTGCGCACCCAGTCCTGGCGACTCTGGGCGATGACGGCATTGCGCAGCTGCTCCGACACGGCGACGATGCCGCCCAGGGCGAGGGAGATCGCCGGGAGCGTGATCGAGCGCAGCCAGCCTTCGACGGACTGGGTCGGCGGGACGTAGCCGACGGCGGGGAACCACTTGAGCTGCACGGCCAGCCACATCACCAGGACCAGGCTCACCCAGAACCCGGGGAGCGCGAAGAGGACGACGGAGATCCCCTTGATGATCCGGTCGAACCAGGTGCCGGGGCGGAGTCCGGTGATCATGCCGAACGCGACGCCGATGACCGCGGTGATGAGTGTCGCGAGGGTCACGACGGAGAGCGTGACGGGGACCTTGACCGCGAGCTGCGCGCCGACCGGCTGGAAGTTGCGCCACGAGACGCCGAAGTCGAGCAGCACGGCGTGGGAGAACCAGTCCCAGAACTGCACGATCAGGGGGCGGTCGAGACCGATCTTCGTCGCCAGCGCCTCCTGCTGCGCAGGACTCGCCGTGGTCCCGAGGAGCGAGGCGGTCGGATCGCTGATCGCGAGGTGGGCGAGGAAGAACGTGCCGATCGAGACCGCGACGAGCAGGAGGATGCCGGACAGCACCCGCTTCGCCGTGAAGAGGAGCATGGGGGCCTCTCGAGGGTGAGGAGGAGGGGAAGGGGTGCCGGGGCGGCCGCGTGGCGACCGCCCCGGCGGGCGTTCAGCCCTGCGTGATGTACCGCAGCGTCGGGAACATCATCCCCACGACGGGCTGCAGCTGGATGCCGGGCGCCGTGTAGTAGATGTTGTTCGCCTGGTACCAGACCGACCACCAGGCCTGGTCGACGAGGGCCTCGTTGAGCTCCTTGATGGCGGCGGTCTGCGCGTCGCCGCGCTCCGTCTGCACCTTCTCGACGAGCGGGGCGATGACCTCGTTCTTCGCGTAGTCGGGCTCCGGGTTGAACCACTGCACGCTCGTCAGCTGCCGGGAGACGGTGGCCACGTCGTTGCCGTCCATCGCGAGGAAGGAGATGAACATCGGGTAGTTGGGTGCGTTGAGCTGGTAGTCCGGCATCTGCATGTTGTCCCAGGTGACGGTGATGCCGAGCTCGTTGAGGGCCTGCTCGGCCGACGGCTTCCACATCTCGAAGATCGGGGACATCGGCATCGAGATGTCGAAACCGTCCGGGTAGCCGGCGTCGGCCAGGAGCTCCTTCGCCTTGTCCATGTTGAACGCGTAGGCGTCGTTGAGGTCGGGGTCGTTGATGTCGCCGCCGTCCGGGAACACCTGGTTGGTGGCCACCCCCGCACCACTGCCGACCGCCGCGAGGACGGCCGCACCGTCGAACGCGTAGTTCAGCGCCTGGCGGACCTCGAGCGTGCCGAGGGGCTCGCTCTTCGCGCCGGTGTGGTCGGTGATGACGAGGCCCGCCCACCCGGAGACGCGCTGGGCGGTGTTCCAGCCCTGCTGCTCGGCCTGGTCGAGGTTGGCCACGTCGCCATACTGCACGTTGATCTGGCCGCTGAGCATCGCGTTGTGACGGGCGGTCGCATCGGTGATCGGGTAGATCGCGAGTTCGGCGAACGGGTACGTCTTCGCGTCCCAGTGGTCCTCGGTCTTGGTGAAGTGGTACTCGGCGCCCGCGACGCTGGTGTCGCTGTCTAGCACGTAGGGGCCGGAGCCGACCGGGTCGCTGCCGAGCGTGCCCGCCTCGATGGACGCCGGGGACATGACGTAGCTGCGGCCGAGGCCCATCAGGTAGAGGATCGTGTCGTCGCGCTGCGTGAGGGCGATGCGGACGGTGTCGTCGTCGACCTTCTCGAAGCCCTTCGCGTTGACGTAGGCCTCACCGGACCGGGCGCCGGCCTTGAGGTACTCGAGGCTCGCGACGACGGCGTCGGCATCGACCGGGGTGCCGTCGCTGAACACGGCGTCGGTGCGGATGTCGAGGTCGATGCTGAGGTCGTCGTCGGCCACGGTCCACTTCGTCGCGAGCGACGGGATCGGGGTGCCGTCGGCGTCGAGGGCGATCAGGGCGTCGTACACCGCGGACAGGTAGGGGCCGTCGAACCCGATGTCGGCGAGGGACGGATCCCACGACGTGACATCGAGGAAGTTGCCGATGTTGAGGGCGTCGGGGCCTTCGGCGCCACCGCCGTCGGACGGCGAGGGCGTTCCGCCGCCGCTGCAGCCGGCGAGCGCGAGGGTCGCGGCGACGGCGGCGGCGACCGCGAGGGGCATTCGTTTCATGGTTCCTTCTCTCGGGTGCAGGGGGTGGTGAAGAAGGTTCGAAGAGCCGCTGACCGGAGACCGGGACCGACGCCACTTCGATGTGTCGTGCTGGTTAGTCTACATGCGTGGAAAAAGAGCGCAAGCGTGTTTCCGCCCCCGGGCGCGCGGACTGATGCCTCAGCGCGCACGCACCTTGCTCCCCCGCGCACACCCCCGCGGGTGCAGGCACGGGCACCGGGATCAATACCGCACCCCTGCCCTCCCCGCGCGGCCCATTTCTGATCCCGCCACCGCGCCCACCCCTCCAGCCGGATCAGGAACGCCCCTCGGTGATGCCTTTTCGGCACCCCTTTCATCCCGCACCGGGGTGAGCGACGGCGCGAACGGGCCACGCGGGCGCCCCCGCGGGCCGCCGTGCCCCTTCCCGGGATCAAGAACGCACCGCCCACCCGGGCCCCAGGAGCATTTCTGATCCGGCGCGTGCGCGGGGCACTTCCGATCCAGCACGGAGGCGAGGAGCCCTTCTGATCCGGGCTCCGGAGAGCGGTCCGGTCCCGCACGAGCGGCGGGCCCGGTGATGGACAAACAGTCACCACCAGAAGCGGGATCAGATTCGGCCGCACGCCCTCCCTGCGCGGCGCGTTTTCGAATCGGCGCGGGGAACGTCACGCCGTGCGGGATCAGAAACGGGCCCGTGGGGTGCCTGCGAGGTGCGGAACTGATCCCGCGAGCGGAGTGGGGCGCGGGGGCGGAGCGAGGCGGGATCAGGAACGTGCCTGCGGGACGCGCGGGAGGTGCGGAAGTGATCCCGCACGCCAGAGGGGAGAAGCCGGGGGAGATACGGGGGTCACCAGGTGCCGTCGGGGCGGACGGCGTGGTCGACGCGGCAGTCGGCGAGGGCGGCGCGTACCTCGGCTCCGTGGTCGCGGGCGAGGGCGAGGGCGGCGTGGTTCTCCTCGAGCTGCGCGACGCGGGAGGCACCGAAGAGCACGGTGGCCGTCGCGGGGTTCGCCAGACAGAAGGCGATGCCGAGGGCGGCCGGGGTCACCCCGAACTCCCCCGCGACCCGTGCGACCTCGGGGTACACGGCGAGGATCCGCTCGCGGATACCTCCGACGTCGGCACCGATCTTGCGCTGGGGCATCCGTCCGGTGGCGAGGATCCCGCCCTCGAACACGTCCGAGGCCTGCAGCGCGAGGGTTCCGTCGGCGAACAGCGGGCCGTACGCGTCACCCTCCGCCATGGCCCGTCGGGCGATGCCGTACTTGAGCTGCGCGAACGAGGGGCCGATCAGCCCCTGCGCATCCGCCTCGGCGAGCGCCGCCCTGGTGTCCGCGATCCGCCAGTTGTTGATTCCCCACGAGTCGATCAGGCCGTCCGCGAGGAGGGCGTTCACGTCGGCGACGAGCCGCGGCACGTCCGGGGCGTCGAGGTAGTCCCCCACCACGAGGGTGTCGAAGCGGTCGAGGCCGGCCCGCTCCAGTGACTCCTCGATCTGCCCACGGAAGCCCTGGTTCGGCCAGTCCCAGAGCCAGAGCTTGCCGCACAGCACGACGTCGGAACGGTCCACCCCGCTCGCCCGGAAGGCCTCTCCGAAGAGGATGTCGGTCCGGGAGTTCTCGGCGTGCGGTCCCATGTTGTAGTACGCGATGTCGAAGAATCCGGCGTCGAGCTCGACCGCCCGGTGGATGAGCTGCACGGCGTCGTCGAACTCCATGCGATCCCAGGTGTTCCACGATCCGAGGGCGAGCGGCGGCACCGTCGCGCCTCCCGGGGACAGCGGCTTGCGGGGATAGATCACATCGGACATGAGGGCTCCTTCGCCGTCTCCAGCACGGGGTTGTGTTTTTCTATGGTTGTAGAATATAACGGAGGAATCCCATCGCAACACCGTCAGTGAGGACGACCATGACCGCTTCCCCGCGCCGTATCCTCGTCACCGGAGGAGCCTCCGGGCTCGGCCGCGGCATCGCCACCGCCTTCCGCGCCGCCGGGGATGATGTCTTCCTCGGCGACGTGGATCTCGATGCCGCCCGGGCCGTCGCCACCGAGATCGGAGCCACCGCCCTCCCCCTCGACATCGGCGACGAAGCGTCGGTGCAGGCGGCGGCCGAACGGATCCACGCGGCCGGCGGACTCGACGTCCTCGTCAACAACGCCGGCGTCGTCGCCGGCGGCGGAACACTCCAGGAGGTCGCGGTCGACGCGGTCGATGCGGCTCTGCGCGTCAACGTCCGCGGCACGTTCCTCATGCTGCGGGTCTTCGGCGGGCTGCTCGCCACGGCCGGCCACGGGGCCATCGTCAACATCTCCTCGATCGGCGCCCGGCAGCCCACCCCCGGCCTCGGGCACTACGAGGCCACGAAGGCCGCGGTCGACGCGCTCACCCGGACCGCGGCCATCGAGCTCGCCGGCTCCGGGGTGCGGGTCAACGCTGTCGCCCCCGGCCCCGTGCTCACGCCCCTGACCGCCGACTTCGCCTCGAACCCGGATGCCCGCGCCGCGTGGGAGTCGCGCATCCCGCTCGGCACCATCGCCGAGGTCGACCAGGTCACCCCGCTCGTGCTGTTCCTCGCGAGCAGTGCTGCCAGCCACATCACCGGGGTCTCGGTCCCCGTCGATGGCGGCCAGCTCCTCGTCTGACCGCGTCCCCCTCCGTGCGGGATCGATTCCGCCCCTCCCGGGCATCGCGGAGGACCGTTTTCGATCCCGCTACCCGCCCCGCGACTGGAGAACCATGACCCTCCCCACCACCACCCGCGCCGCGGTGCTCACCGCGCACGGCGAGCCGCTCACCCTGCAGGACCTCCCGCTGCCCGCCGAGATCGAACCCGGCGCCGCCCTCGTCCGCATCGCCTGCACCACGCTGTGCGGCACGGACATCGAGATCTGGGAGGGGAGGATGTCGTTCCCCGGCATGCTGCCCCTGGTCCTCGGCCACGAGATGGTCGGCGAGATCGTGGCCACCGGACCCGACACCCGCGACGCGCTCGGCCGCCCGCTCTCCGCCGGCGACCGGATCGGCTGGTCGGAGTCCACCTGCGGCGAGTGCCACGGCTGCGTCGTGCTCCGGGAACCGGTCGCCTGCTCCCGCCGCGGCTACGGCTTCCTCCAGCGCGCGGACGTGCCGCCGTTCGCGACGGCCGGGCTCTCCGAGTACGCGTACGTCACCCCGGGTGCCGCCAAGCTCCTGCTCCCGGCCGCGGTCAAGGACACCTGGGCCTCGATGGCGGGCTGCGCCGCGAAGACCGTCCTCCGCGCGTTCGAGCGGGCCGGTCGTATCCGCCCCGGCTCCCTCGTGGTGGTGCAGGGCTCGGGCGCCCTCGGCATCTTCGCCACGGCAGTCGCGACCATCGCGGGTGCCGGGCAGGTCATCACCGTCGGCGCTCCCGCGGCCCGCCTGGAACTCGCCGCCCGCTTCGGCGCCGACGCCGTCGTCGACTTCCGCGACGGTCCCGTCGTCGACCAGGTCCTGGAGCTGACCGGAGGCCAGGGGGCGGACCACGTGTTCGACTTCGCGGGCGCCCCGAGCGTCGGACCGGACGCCGTCGGCATGGCCGCCCAGCGCGGCACCGTCGCGATCGTCGGCTCGACCGGCCCTGCCGGGGACGGCTTCGCCCTCAGCACGATCATGGGCAAGGAGCTCACGGTGGTCGGGTCGCTCAACGGCGACATCTCCGACTACGCCCGCGCGATCGACTTCTTCACGGCGTTCGCCGACCGCTTCCCCTGGGACGACCTGTTCAGCGCCCCGGTCGGGCTCGCCGACGCCTCCGCGAAGATCGCGCACATGCACCACCTCGATGAGGTCAAGGCCGTCATCGACCCGAGCCTCTGAGGAGCATCATGACCACCCCCCTCCCCCTTCGCGAGATCGGCCGCAGCGGCCTGCATGCCTCCCTGTTCTCCCTGGGCTCGTGGCACACCTACGACCGCATGGACTTCGCCGACGCGGTCGCGCTCCTCCGCGAGGCCACCGACCGCGGCGTGAACCTCTTCGACGTGGGCGTGTACTCCGCACCCGGCGCCCCGCCGGTCTTCACCGACGTGATCTTCTCGGCGATGGTGCGCGCGGCGGGGCTGCGCCGAGAGGAGTGGCTGCTGTCGTCGAAGCTCTGGTTGGAGGCCTTCGGTGCCGACGGCTTCCGCCCGCAGCTCGAGAACGCCCTGATGCGGGTGGGCACCGAGCACGCCGACCTCGTGATCCTCGGCGACCTGCGCCGCGACGACCTCGACCTGCGCGACCTCGTGCTCGACCTCGCCGCCCTCACCGACGCCGGGCTCATCCGCGCGTGGGGCGTGAACAACTGGTCGGCGGGGAGCATCCAGGCCCTGATCGACCTCGCCGCCGCGGAAGGCGTGCCCGGCCCGCAGATCGCACAGCTCAAGTACAGCGTCTCGCGGCGGTCGATCCCGGACGGCGAGCCGTTCGCGCGCCTCTGGGAGCAGGGCCTCACGCTCCAGGCCTCGGACTGCCTGGAGGGCGGGATCCTCGCCGGGACGGTGAACGGCGGCCGGCAGATCGGGCGCGACCCCGGCGGCATCCGCGAACGGATCATCGCCGACGTCCCCGCGTTCACCGCGGTCGCGGAGGACCTCGGCGTGACCCCGGCCCAGCTCGGCATCGCCTTCACCCTCACCCACCCCGCCCTGACGACGACCCTGTTCGGCGCCTCCCGCGTCGCGCAGCTGCGGGCGAACCTCGACGCGGCCGCCCTCGTCGACCGCATCGGCATCGCCGAGCTGCGCCGTCTCGTCGAGCCCTTCTGGGCCGACCGCGGGGTCGTCGACCCCGAAGGCCCCTGACGCCGCCCCACCCGAGGAGAACCATGACCATCCCCGTCCCCTTCGATCCCGACGTGCAGGCCGTGCTCGACGAGATCGCGAAGAACCCGCAGCCCGCGCTCACCCGCGAGACCCTGCCGCGCGACGGCGTCGACCGGATGTTCCCGGACAACGACACCGTGATCGCCGGCCGGGACATCACGTGGGAGGACCGCGTCATCCCGGGCCCGCCCGGAGCCCCGGACATCGAGGTCACGATCTTCCGCCCGGCGGGTTCCGAGACCTCGACGCTCCCGGGCTTCGTAAACATCCACGGCGGCGGCATGATCGTCGGCCACCGCTCGTGGGAGACGGCTCGGGTCGTCGACATCGTCGCTCAGCACGGCGTCGTGGCCGTGAACGTCGAGTACCGCCTCGCGCCGGAGCACCCGTACCCCGCGGGCGTGGAGGACTGCTACGCGGCCTTCGTGTGGACGCACGCCCACGCCGCGGAGCTCGGCATCGACCCCGCGCGCATCGTCGTGGGCGGAGGCAGCGCGGGCGGCGGTCTCACCGCGGCCGTCGCCCTGCTGGCGCGCGATCGGCGGGGCCCTGTCATGGCCGGGCAGCTGCTGCTGTGCCCCATGATCGACAACACCAACACCACGGTCGCCAGTCGGCAGTACGACGGCATCGGCACCTGGCAGCGCGACATGAACCTCCTCGCCTGGTCATGCGTCCTCGGCGAGGAGCTCGCGTTCAGCGCCGAGGCCCCGGCCTACGCCGCGCCGAGCCGCGCGACGGATGTCTCCGGCCTCCCGCCCGCGTACATCGAGGTCGGCGAGGCGGAGATGTTCCGCGACGAGGACACCGCGTACGCCCTCCGGATCTGGGAGACCGGCGGACAGGCCGAGCTGCACGTGTGGGGCGGCGGCGCCCACGGCTTCGACATGTACATGCCGGAGGCCGAGATCACCCGCGCCGCCCTCGCCGCCCGTGCCTCCTGGCTGCGACGGATCTGGCGGGCCGCCGCATGAGCACGCCGGAGCCGGTGCCCTACGACCCGGAGCTCGTCGCCGGACTCGACGCCTTCGTCGACCTCGTGGAGGTCATCCCGCTGCGCGCGGACACGATCCACACCAACCGCGACCACTTCGCCACGATCATCCCGCCGATGGCCGTGCAGGCCGAGGGCCGCGCCGTGACCTGGGAGGACCGGGTCATCCCCGGCCCCGTCGGGGCTCCGGACCTCGAGATCACCGTCGTGCGCCCGGCGCAGGCGCCGTCGGACCCGGCCCCGGCGGTGCTGTCGATCCACGGCGGCGGCATGGTGCTCGGCACGCGCTTCTTCGGCACCGCCGAGCTCATCGACCTCGCGGAGCGGCACGGCGTCGTCGGCGTCGCGGTCGAGTACCGCCTCGCCCCCGAGCACCCCGGACCGGCGCAGGCGGAGGACTGCTACGCGGCGCTGGAGTGGATGGTCGCCCACGCCGACGAGCTCGGCATCGACACCTCCCGCATCATCGCCTCCGGGCAGAGCGCCGGGGGCGGGCTCTCGGCGGCGGTCGCGCTGCTCTCCCGCGACCGCGGCGGGCCCCGGCTGGCCGGGCAGCTCCTCGGCTGCCCGATGCTCGACGACCGCAACGAGACCCCGTCGACCCGCCAGTACGACGGCTTCGGCGCCTGGGACCGGAACAACAACGACACCGCGTGGGACGCGATCGCCGGGGCCGACCGGTTCACCGATCGCGTGTCGCCGTACACGGCACCGGCCCGGGCCACGGATCTGGCAGGACTCGCTCCGGCGTTCATCGAGGTGGGCGCCGCGGAGACCTTCCGCGACGAGGCCGTCGCCTACGCGTCGCGGATCTGGGCCACGGGCGGGCAGGCCGAACTGCACGTCTGGGCGGGCGGCTACCACGGCTTCTCCGGTTTCTCCCCCGATGCCGAGGTCTCGCGGGCCGCGGTGGCCGCGCGGGAGAGCTGGCTGCGCCGCGTGCTTCGCCTGGGCGGATGAGTCTCCCGGCGCGCGGTGAGCCCGCACGGATGGGCACGCTGCGGGCGGTGCTCGTGCTCGGCATGCTGGAAGCCTTCGGTCCGCTGTCGATGGACCTCTACCTCCCGCAGCTTCCCCAGCTCGCGGCGTCGCTCGGCACGACCGAGGCCCTGGCGCAGGTGACGATGTCGGCATGCATGATCGGCCTCGGCCTGGGGCAGCTCGTGGCCGGTCCTCTCAGCGACCGGCTGGGCAGACGCCTGCCACTGCTGGTCGGCGTCGCGGCGTTCGCGGTGCTCTCCGCGGTGTGCGCCGTCGCTCCGAACATCGAGCTGCTGCTCGTCGCGCGCTTCCTGCAGGGGCTGGCGGGATCGGCGGGCATCGTGATCTGCCTGGCGATCGCCCGCGACCAGTTCGAGGGGGTCGAGCTCTCCCGCATGCTCTCACTGCTGTTCCTCGTCTCGGGCACCGCGCCGATCATCGCGCCGGTGGTGGGCGGCCAGCTCGCCCGCATCATGGACTGGCGCGGGATCTTCGGCGTGCTGGCCGGGATCGGCGTCGTCCTACTGCTCGTGGTCGTCTTCCTCCTGCCGGAGACGCTGCGACCGGAGGCGCGCCACGGCGGAGGCCTCCGCGTGCTGCGGGCGCACGCCGGCGCCGTGCTGGGCGACCGGCTCTTCGCCGCGGTCCTGTGCGCCTCCGCCGGTGCGGGCGTGGCGTTCTTCACCTATCTGTCGATGTCGTCGTTCGTCCTGCAGGACGAGTTCGGCCTCAGCCCGCAGAGCTTCAGTCTCGCCTTCGCCGCCGGCGCCCTGGCGAGCATCGTCGGCAGCCAGTCGAGCCGCCTTGTCGTGCGCCGGTTCGGCCCCCTCCGCGTCTACCTCGGCGGGGTCACGGCGACGCTCGTCGCGACCGCGACCTTCCTCGTCCTGGCCCTCAGCGGGACGGGGGTGGCGGGCGTGGTGGCGGCACTCGTCGGGTTCATGCTGTGCGCGGGCCTCGGCGGCCCGAACGGCCAGACGCTCGCCCTCGCGCATCACGGCGCCAGGGCGGGGACGGCGTCCGCCCTGCTCGGCATGTCGTCGTTCCTGTTCGGCCCGGTGCTCGCCCCGGTCGCCGCCGGGATCGGGGGCACGAACGCCGTCACGATGGCGGTCACCATGACCCTGGCCGCCGCCGTCGCGGCGATCGCCGCCTGGGCCTTCGTCCGCCCCGCCGCGCGGGAGTGAGGTCGGCCGTCGCACCGCACGGTCAGCCCACGATGCTCATCGCGACGACCCCGATCGCCATCGCCCAGGATTCCACTGCGAGCAGCCGGGCGGTGCGCCCCCGATGCCCCGCCGGACGCAGGGCCGCGGCGAGCGTCCACCCGACGACGGCGAGGGTGCCGAGCACGATGAGCGCACCGAGCGCACCGCCGACGCTGTGCCCCGTGTGCCCCGCGGACGTCACGTCCTGACCGCCCGCTCCGGCGGCACCGTGGAAGGCGCAAATCGCCATCACGAGCGCCCCGAGAGCGCGGTGGCAGCAGCCGGCCGCCGATGCCGCCCCGCGGACGCCCATCGTGCCGATCATGCCGGACGCGAGCATCAGGGCACCGAGCAGCAGCGCGCCCAGCGCTCCCGCGCCGCCCGTCGCCATCAGCAGCATCCCCACCGCCATCACCACCGCGGCCTGGCGCCCCTGCCACGGCACAGCACGACGCGCGGCGAGACACGCGCCGGCCGACACGAGCCCCGCCGCCGCCATCAGCCACGATGCTGCCGGGAGCAGGAAGTCCACAGCCGAAGTATATTGATCGATCGCTCAAAAAAGCGAGACCCCGTCGCGATGCGACACAATGAGCACGTGCCCCGCATCGTCGACCATGATGAGCGTCGCCGTCAGATCGCCGACGCGCTGCTCGTCGTCGCCGCCAGGGACGGGCACGAGAGCGTGTCCTCGCGGGCGGTCGCGAAGGAGCTCGGCGTCGCGACCGGCTCCCTGTGGCACTACTTCGACGGCTTCGACGACGTCGTCCGCGCCGCGGCGGCCGAGGTCACCCGCCGCACCGACGAGCGCATCACCGCCGCGACCAACGGACTGCGTGGCCTCGCCCGCCTGCGGGCCCTGATGGGCGAGGTGCTCCCCGTCGACGAGCGCACCCGCACCGAGGCGCACGTGGTCGTCGGCTTCTGGGGGCGCCTGGCCACTCTCGCCCCGGCTCCCGACGCCGGAGCGCCGACCCTCGCGACGTGGCAGGACAGCATCCGGGAGGCCCTGGACGAGGCGGCGACCGACGGAGAGCTGCGCCCCGACACCCCCACCGGCGACCTCCTCGCCCTCCTGCGCTCGATCACCTACGGTCAGCAGGTCGTCGAGGTCACCGAGCCGCAGACGCCGGCGGCGCACTTCGCGGTCCTCGACAGCATCCTCGCCCCCTGGCGACGCTGACCTCGACGGCGCCCACACGCCACGGTTGTGCGCCCGCGCCCGCCGTCGTATCATCGTGCCAACCCGTTTCTTGAGCGCTTGCTCGAAAATAGTGAGGTCAACGATGTCCCCGCACTCCCCCCAACCCGTCTCCCTCGAGCCCATCGCCGCTCCCCATCCGCTCGATCCGCTCACCGGCGCCGAGATCGCCGCCGCCCGCGCGGTGCTCGACGCGGCCGGCCTGCTGACGGCGACCACCCGCGTGCCGATGCTGCTCCCCGACGAAGCCACGAAGGAGGAGCTCGCGGCCTGGCGCCCCGGCTCCCCCATCGACCGCCGGGTGGACGTCACCCTGCTCGACACGGCCACCGGCGTCGCGACCGAGGTGATCGTCTCGATCACCCGCGGCGAGGTCGTGCGCCAGGAGCGGGTGCCCAACGACGCCCCGCCCTACGGCCAGCCGCAGTACCTCTTCGAGGAGTACGAGCGGGCCGAGGCCATCGCCAAGGCGTCCCCGGAATGGCAGGCGGCCATGCGCCGCCGCGGCCTGGCGGACCACATGGCCCTCGCCTTCTGCTCCCCCCTGGCCCCGGGCTACACGGGCCGGGCCGACGAGGTCGGCCGCCGCGTGATCCGATCCCTCACCTTCCTCCGGGACGACGAGCAGGATTCGCCGTGGGCGCACCCCGTCGAGGGGCTGATCGTGCACATCGACCTCACCACGGACAGCGTGATCCGCGTCGAGGACGAGGGCGACGTGCCGGTCCCGGCCGGACACGGCAACTACTACCCGGAGGTGCAGGGCGCGGCGCGGACGACGCTGAAGCCCATCGAGATCACCCAGCCGGAGGGGCCGAGCTTCGCCGTCTCCGGATCGCTCGTCGAGTGGGAGGGCTGGTCGATGCGCGTGGGCTTCAACGCCCGCGAAGGCCTCGTGCTGCACGACGTGTCGTTCCAGGGGCGCTCCGTGCTGCACCGGGCGAGCGTGCCGGAGATGGTCGTGCCCTACGGCGACACCGCCCCCGGGCGCTACTGGATCAGCTACTTCGACGCGGGCGAGTATCTCCTCGGCAAGAACGCCAACCACCTGGAGCTCGGCTGCGACTGCCTCGGCGTGATCCGGTACCTCGACGGCTACGTCGCCGACGACCACGGCCACCCGGTCCGCATCCCCAACGTGATCTGCATGCACGAGGAGGACTACGGCATCCTCTGGAAGCACACCGACCTCTCCGGGCGCTCCGACGTGCGGCGCTCGCGGCGCTTCGTCGTCTCGTACTTCTCCACCATCGGCAACTACGACTACGGCTTCTACTGGAACTTCGGCCTGGACGGCTCGATCGAGGTCGTCGCCAAGGCCACGGGCATCGTGTTCGCCGCCGCCGGAGAGCCGGGTGTCCGCCAGAAGCACGCCACCGAACTCGCTCCCGGCGTCTTCGCCCCGGTCCACCAGCACCTGTTCTGCGCGCGCCTCGATGTGGCGATCGACGGCCAGGACAACCGTCTCGTGGAGGTGGACGCGCAGCGGGTGCCCCTGGGGCCGGACAACCCGTTCGGCAACGCCTTCACCTGGTCGGAGACGGTGCTGGAGACCGAGCACGCCGCCCGGCGCGAGGCCGACTCCTCGGTCGCCCGGGTGTGGGAGGTGCAGAGTGCCTCGCGGACGAACCACGTCGGCCGCCCGACCGCCTATCACCTCGTGCCGGAGCCGACCGCTCTACTGATGGCCGACCCCGCGTCGTCCGTCGCGGCGCGCGCGGCCTTCGCCACGAAGCACCTCTGGGCGACGCGATACGAGCACGGTCAGATCTGGCCGGCCGGGCGCTATCCCAACGCGCACCAAGGCGGCGCCGGCCTCCCGGAGTACACGGCCGACGATCGCCGGATCGACGGCGAGGACATCGTGCTGTGGCACACCTTCGGGCTCACGCACTTCCCCCGCCCGGAGGACTGGCCGATCATGCCCGTGGACTACGCGGGATTCTGGTTCAAGCCCTACGGCTTCCTCGACCAGAACCCGGCCATGGACGTGCCGGAGTCCTCCCAGGCGCACGGCGGCGCGGCGGCGACGGCCTCCTGCTGCGGCGGCGACTCCTGCGCCTGCGGCCACTGAGCGCGCCCGGGCTCGCTCCGCCGCGCGATCAGTAGCGGGCGGAGAAGGCCCCGTCGGCCTGGAGGAGCTGCCCGGAGATCCAGCGCCCCTCGTCCGAGACGAGGAACGATACGACGGCGGCGATATCGCCCGGGGTGCCGAGGCGCCCGAGCGGCGTCATCCCGGCGAGGCCGGCGCGCGTCTCGTCGTCCATCCATCCGGTGTCGATGGGGCCGGGGTTCAGGACGTTGGCGGAGATGCCGCGCGGACCGAGCTCGCGCGCGGCGGAGATGACCAGCCGGTCGAGCGCACCCTTGGACGCCCCGTACGGCAGGTTCCCGGTGACGTGATCGCTCGTGAGAGCCACGATCGCGCCGCCGTCCTCGGCCTGCCGGGCGAAGGCCGCGATGAGGAGCAGGCTCGCCCGCGCATTCACGGCGACGTGCCGGTCGAAGCTCTCCGCCGTGGTGTCGAGCACGCCGGACTCGACGTCGTGCGCGTGGCTGAGGACGAGCGCGGAGATCGGACCGTGTGCCTCCGCGACCTCGGCGATCAGGCGCTCCGGCCCGTCCGCGGTGGAGAGGTCGGCGGGGTGATCGGCGTCGTGGAGGTCGCTGGTGACGACGGTCCAGCCGTCGGCACGGAGCCGCCGGACGATGCCGGCGGCGATGCTGTTCGCGCGCGCGGCGCCGGTGACGAGAACGAGGGGCATGCCCTCACGCTAGCGGGCGGCCCGTCGCGGGTGCGAAAGGGTGCCCCGATGGCTCCCGTCCGGAGCTTTTCGCATCCCGCACCGCGGGGAGAGCGACGACCGGCTCAGGTGAGGGCGGCGATCGCGTCGCGGAGGATGCCGTCGGACGCCGCCAGTGCCGCCGCGGCGGTCTCGGCGGACGCTCCGGTCGCGAGCAGGAGCAGAGCGAGCTTGACGGAACCGTCCGCGGCCTCCAGCGCGGCGGACGCGGCGTCGACGTCGACGCCGGCGAGCTGCGACACCGTGCGGATCGAGCGGGCGTGCAGCTTCTCGTTCGTCGCCAGCAGGTCGACCATGACCCCGCGGTACGTCTTGCCGAGTTTGATCATCGAGAGCGTCGTCAGCATGTTCACGACGAGCTTCTGCGCCGTGCCGGACTTCAGCCGCGTGGAGCCCGAGATGAACTCCGGCCCCGTGACGACCTCGATCGCGATCTCGGCCTCCGCGCCGATCGCCGACCCGGCGTTCGAGGCGATCGCCACCGTGAGCGCACCGAGGCCCCGGGCGTACCGCAGCCCGCCGATGACGTAGGGCGTGCGGCCGGATGCCGAGATCCCCACCACCGTGTCCAGGCCGGTGAGGTCCAGGTCGCGCAGAGCCACGGCCGCGGCCTCGTCATCGTCCTCCGCGTTCTCCACCGCCGAGCGGATGGCCGTCTCCCCGCCCGCGATGAGCCCCACGACCATCGACGGGTCGGTGCCGAAGGTGGGCGGGCACTCGCTCGCATCGAGCACGCCGATGCGTCCGGCCGTGCCCGCGCCGATGTAGATGAGACGACCGCCGCGGCGGAACCGCTCCGTGATGCCGTCCACCGCCGCCGCGATCTCCGCCGTGCGTCCGGCCACGGCCTCGGGCACACGCCGGTCCTCGGCGTTCATGCGCTCGACGAGCTCAGTCGTACTCAGCAGGTCGAGGTCGCCGCGCTCGGTGGTGGAGGCCTCGGTATCGAGGCCCGCGAGCTCGGCGAGGAGAGTGGTCAGACGGGAGTCATTCGGCACGGTGCACGAACCTTTCATGGGGGAGATCGAGGCGACGGGTCAGCAGCAGGGCCCCGTCCATGGCGCCGCCGCGCGCGGGGACGACGCGGTGGCCGCGCGCGTCCAGAGCGCGGGTCAGGGCGGCGCGGAAGCCGTCGTGGTCGGTGAGGCCACCGTGCAGCGCGACGTCCTCGGTCGCCCCGGCGGCCGCAGCAGTCGTCGCCGCGAGGAGCCGGGCAGCCTCGTCGACGATCCCGCGGGCGACGGCGTCGTCGTCTGCCGCGGCGGCGAGCACGAGGGGCGCGAGGGTCGCGAGACGGCGGGCGAGGGCTCCGTCGGCGGCGAGCCAGGCCTGCACGGCCGAGGGCGGGCC
>NZ_MODW01000019.1 GCF_001866135.1 Microbacterium sp. LCT-H2 | reverse complement strand
ATTGGGGGCTCTTCGGACATGCGGTGGGGGTGAGGCTCGCCGGGTGATGGTCGGCGGGTAGGGGTCGAGGTCCCCGAGGATCAGTAGCGCCAACTGCTGATCCATCACGAGGACCTCGACGTGCTTCACCCTACTTCGGGGTGCGCTGACGCGCGCTCTGCCGCTGATCCGTGTTACCGCTGCGATCTGCTGGTCGGTCTCGACGGCGTCCATGTCGAGCACGTTGACCGCCGCGACGGGCTGCTGATCGTCACCGTTTCGACACCGGCGGCGCCGACCGGGTGCCCGTTGTGCGGGGTCGTGGCGATCGGTCGAGGGCGCCGCCGTCGAGTGTTGCATGACGTGCCGGGCGTGACGCGGGTGCGGATCGTCTGGCGGCAACGGGTCTGGCGATGCGGCGACGTGGGCTGTGCCAAGAAGACGTTCGTGGAGCAGCTTCCCTCGCTGGTCGCTCGGCGCGGGTCGCTCACAAGGCGAGCCGTCGACTGGGCGATCGGGCAGCTGCGCCGCGAGCACGCCACGATCGAAGGACTACGTCGTCAGCTCGGGACATCGTGGAAGACGGTGTGGCGGGCTGTTGAGCCTGAACTGGTGCGGTTGGCAGCCGACGAGTCCCGG
>NZ_MODW01000018.1 GCF_001866135.1 Microbacterium sp. LCT-H2 | reverse complement strand
CGTGTAGAAGATGACCGCGGCTTCGTCAGCGGTGAACACCTCGTTCGAGAACACGCGCACCGCACGGGCCTGACTGATCGGGATCAGCGTCGTCCCGTCGGCAGGCTCGGGACGCCCGACCGTGTACAGGTGGGTCTCACCGTCAGGCCCCGCCAACCGGACCTCCACGGTCACCTGATCGGCTGAACCCGCCGCCTGCATGAAGGATCCACCAGGCTTGGACTCGAACCCCACGATGCTCGTCGGGTCGCTGCCCCGCCAGATGATGTAGGTGAATGTCTCCAGGCCGTCCAGTGCTTCGAGCCTCAGCCGAAGAGTGTCCGGGACCGGACGAAAGACCTCTTCAATCCACCCTTCCTGGCCGCGTGGGGTTCTCTCTGCGAACGGTCCGTAGCTGCTCATGGTTCCCTTCTCACAATCACCCTAGAAATCTCGATACTCTCACCATTGAGCTGCCCTCTCGCGACGGCCCCATCGTTCACTTGCGCGTCGAACTGGCGCTGTGTGCTCCCCGGCCGGAAATACGCGTCATAAGCACCACCTGACTTGACCTCGATGGCTGTGAACGTCCCGTCAGGGTTTCGGACGAGGCCGTCGTAGTACCGGCCGTTGACTCTCATCGTTCCTCCGACAGCTCCTGGCTG
>NZ_MODW01000017.1 GCF_001866135.1 Microbacterium sp. LCT-H2 | reverse complement strand
CCCTACGTATTACCGCGGCTGCTGGCACGTAGTTAGCCGGCGCTTTTTCTGCAGGTACCGTCACTTTCGCTTCTTCCCTGCTAAAAGAGGTTTACAACCCGAAGGCCGTCATCCCTCACGCGGCGTTGCTGCATCAGGCTTTCGCCCATTGTGCAATATTCCCCACTGCTGCCTCCCGTAGGAGTCTGGGCCGTGTCTCAGTCCCAGTGTGGCCGGTCACCCTCTCAGGCCGGCTACCCGTCGACGCCTTGGTGAGCCATTACCTCACCAACAAGCTGATAGGCCGCGAGCCCATCCCCAACCGAAAAATCTTTCCAAACGCAGACCATGCGGTCACGTCACATATCCAGTATTAGACGCCGTTTCCAGCGCTTATCCCAGAGTCAGGGGCAGGTTGCTCACGTGTTACTCACCCGTTCGCCACTGATCCCACAGAGCAAGCTCCGTGTTCACCGTTCGACTTGCATGTGTTAAGCACGCCGCCAGCGTTCATCCTGAGCCAGGATCAAACTCTCCGTAAAAAGAAAGTGCATACGAACCGGGGAAAAACCGGAACGCAGCGAGTTTGATGCTGACCAAAGAGATAAATCATTGCTGACTATCCGTTGCCAACCCCACAAAGGAGGTTGGTCTTTGATCCAAAGGAATTCTCACCCAGCCGAAGCTAGACGAGGATAATTTGGCATTTGACAAGTGCACGCTGTTGAGTTCTCAAGGATCGGATGCTCCCACGACCCAGCCATCACAACCAGGCCCGCAGGGCAACTTCTCTATC
>NZ_MODW01000016.1 GCF_001866135.1 Microbacterium sp. LCT-H2 | reverse complement strand
GGGCTCTTCGGACATCCGGTGGGGGGGTCATGGGGTGAGTCCGCCGGCGGTGAGGAGCATGCGGAGGCGGTAGTTCTCGCGGTTGCGATAGCCGCGGGCGAGGCGGCGGTGGAGCTCGATGATCCCGTTGATCGCCTCGGTGCCGCCGTTGTTCGCGCGGCTCGTGGTGAAGTACGCCAGGAACGCTGAACGCCAGCGGCGGAGGGTGCGGCCGAGGCGGGCGATCTCGGGGATCGGGCAGGTGTGGAACGTGTCGACCACCCTCTCGGCGATCCGCCGCCCCTCGGTCAGGTCCTTCGCGTGGTAGGCAGAGCGCAGCTGCTGTGCGCACTGCCACGCGACGAACACCTCGTCGTGCGCAGGATCGGCCTCGATTGCCGCGGTCAGCCGGATCCGCTGCTTGTCGGTGAGGTTCTCGGCCCCGGCACGGAGGATGGTCTGAATCCCGTAGAGCGGGTCGCCCTTCCGACCGCGATGCCCGAGGGTGTCTTGCTGGACGCGGCGGCGGACCTCGTCGACGGCGGCGGTGCCGAGCTTGACGACATGGAACGCGTCCAGCACAGCGACCGCGTCTTCGAGCGTGTCATCGATCGCAGTCTTGTAGCCCGCGAACGGGTCCAGCGCCGCCACCTTCACGTTCTTTCGGAACGCTTCGCCCCGCTCGCTGAGCCAGGACGCGTATGCCTTCCCCGATCTGCCCGGCACGAGGTCGAGCAGCCTGGCCCGCGTCTTCCCGGTGCTGTCGCGGCTGAGGTCGACCATGCCGGTCAGTTCCTTCGGGCCCCGCTTGCGGTGGTCGACGTGATGCCAGATGTGCTCGTCGACGCCGAGCGTGGTCACGTTCTCGA
>NZ_MODW01000015.1 GCF_001866135.1 Microbacterium sp. LCT-H2 | reverse complement strand
GGCTCTGTTGCAAAGATTGGCGGCAGTCAGAGGTAGGCTGTCGCTCTGCGCCGATCAGGCGGCTGCTGCGAAATGGTGGTTGAGCATGCCCATGGCCTCCGTCAGCGCCGAGGGCCCAATGCCAAAAGCTCTCTCCACAAGGCGCACCTCGCCCCTGATGCCGGGCTGCAGGCACCAGGGGCGAGCCTGTCCTTTGCGCAGGGCTCGCATGACTTCGAATCCCTTGATCGTGGCATAGGCCGTGGGGATCGATTTGAAACCGCGCACCGGCTTGATCAGTATCTTGAGCTTTCCGTGATCGGCCTCGATCACGTTATTGAGATACTTCACCTGCCGGTGGGCCGTCTCCCGGTCCAGCTTTCCTTCGCGCTTCAATTCGGTGATCGCTGCACCATAGCTCGGCGCTTTGTCGGTATTGAGCGTGGCAGGCTTTTCCCAGTGCTTCAGGCCTCGCAGGGCCTTGCCCAGGAACCGCTTCGCTGCCTTGGCGCTGCGGGTCGGCGACAGGTAGAAATCGATCGTGTCGCCCCGCTTGTCGACTGCCCGGTACAGGTAGGTCCACTTGCCCCGCACCTTGACGTAGGTTTCATCCAGGCGCCAGCTCGGATCAAAGCCACGCCGCCAGAACCAGCGCAGCCGCTTCTCCATCTCCGGGGCGTAGCACTGGACCCAGCGATAGATCGTCGTATGGTCGACCGAAATGCCGCGTTCCGCCAGCATTTCCTCAAGGTCGCGATAGCTGATCGGATAGCGACAATACCAGCGCACCGCCCACAGGATCACATCACCCTGGAAATGGCGCCACTTGAAATCCGTCATCGTTCCGTCCGTCCAATCTCCGCCAAGCATGCTCAAGCTTCACGATTTTTGCAACAGAGCC
>NZ_MODW01000014.1 GCF_001866135.1 Microbacterium sp. LCT-H2 | reverse complement strand
CAGCCGCGGTAATACGTAGGGCGCAAGCGTTATCCGGAATTATTGGGCGTAAAGAGCTCGTAGGCGGTTTGTCGCGTCTGCTGTGAAATCCCGAGGCTCAACCTCGGGCCTGCAGTGGGTACGGGCAGACTAGAGTGCGGTAGGGGAGATTGGAATTCCTGGTGTAGCGGTGGAATGCGCAGATATCAGGAGGAACACCGATGGCGAAGGCAGATCTCTGGGCCGTAACTGACGCTGAGGAGCGAAAGGGTGGGGAGCAAACAGGCTTAGATACCCTGGTAGTCCACCCCGTAAACGTTGGGAACTAGTTGTGGGGTCCATTCCACGGATTCCGTGACGCAGCTAACGCATTAAGTTCCCCGCCTGGGGAGTACGGCCGCAAGGCTAAAACTCAAAGGAATTGACGGGGACCCGCACAAGCGGCGGAGCATGCGGATTAATTCGATGCAACGCGAAGAACCTTACCAAGGCTTGACATATACGAGAACGGGCCAGAAATGGTCAACTCTTTGGACACTCGTAAACAGGTGGTGCATGGTTGTCGTCAGCTCGTGTCGTGAGATGTTGGGTTAAGTCCCGCAACGAGCGCAACCCTCGTTCTATGTTGCCAGCACGTAATGGTGGGAACTCATGGGATACTGCCGGGGTCAACTCGGAGGAAGGTGGGGATGACGTCAAATCATCATGCCCCTTATGTCTTGGGCTTCACGCATGCTACAATGGCCGGTACAAAGGGCTGCAATACCGTGAGGTGGAGCGAATCCCAAAAAGCCGGTCCCAGTTCGGATTGAGGTCTGCAACTCGACCTCATGAAGTCGGAGTCGCTAGTAATCGCAGATCAGCAACGCTGCGGTG
This sequence comes from Microbacterium sp. LCT-H2, assembly GCF_001866135.1. GTDB lineage: Bacteria > Actinomycetota > Actinomycetes > Actinomycetales > Microbacteriaceae > Microbacterium. Next base: position 3,920 of record NZ_MODW01000014.1, on the reverse strand, counting down.
AATACGTTCCCGGGTCTTGTACACACCGCCCGTCAAGTCATGAAAGTCGGTAACACCTGAAGCCGGTGGCCTAACCCTTGTGGAGGGAGCTGTCGAAGGTGGGATCGGTAATTAGGACTAAGTCGTAACAAGGTAGCCGTACCGGAAGGTGCGGCTGGATCACCTCCTTTCTAAGGAGCATCTGACGCTTCGGCGTCCAGAACCCGGTTCGAAGGCATATGTTCTTCGCTGGGAGCTCATGGGTGGAACATTTGACATGGCATCGAGATTGTTTCTCTGATTAGTACGCAGCTTGCTGCAGGAACGTTGGGGGGGATGGGTTTCGGTGCCTGCACGCTGTTGGGTCCTGAGGGACCGGATGCGGATCTTTCGGGATCTGGTCTGAACCTCTGGACCTCTTTCTGTTTGTCCCGTTGGGGGCAGGTGGATGGGGGTTCCGCCCGTACTTTGAGAACTACACAGTGGACGCGAGCATCTTGCAACTGGTCTTTGATCAGTTGCGCAAGATGATCTTAAAGATCATTAGTCAATTTCTGATTCAGTCTTCGGACTGGTCGGGTTTTTGATTCAAACTCATGTGATTTCAAGTCTTTAAGAGCAAACGGTGGATGCCTTGGCATCTGGAGCCGAAGAAGGACGTAGCAATCTGCGATAAGCCTCGGGGAACTGATAAGCAAGTTTTGATCCGAGGGTGTCCGAATGGGGAAACCCCGCTGGGCGGCGTGCCGACCTAGTGACTCCCGCCTGAATATATAGGGCGGGTAGAGGGAACGTGGGGAAGTGAAACATCTCAGTACCCACAGGAAGAGAAAGCAACCGCGATTCCGTTAGTAGTGGCGAGCGAAACCGGATCAGGCTAAACCGAGTGTGTGTGATATCCGGCAGGAGTTGCATATTCGGGGTTGTGGGACTCACCAGTCAGTTCTGCCGAGCTGGCGACGTTACAGAAGCGTATAGACGAACGGTCTTGAAAGGCCGGTCATAGAGGGTGCCAACCCCGTAGTCGAAATGCGTGTTCTGGCGTGGAGAGTATCCCAAGTAGCACGGGGCCCGTGAAATCCCGTGTGAATCTGTCAGGACCACCTGATAAGCCTAAATACTCCCAGATGACCGATAGCGGACAAGTACCGTGAGGGAAAGGTGAAAAGTACCCCGGGAGGGGAGTGAAATAGTACCTGAAACCGTTTGCTTACAAACCGTTGGAGCACCCCTGGTAGGTGTGACAGCGTGCCTTTTGAAGAATGAGCCTGCGAGTTAGCGATATGTGGCGAGGTTAACCCGTGTGGGGTAGCCGTAGCGAAAGCGAGTCTGAATAGGGCGATTCAGTCGCATGTCCTAGACCCGAAGCGAAGTGATCTATCCATGGCCAGGTTGAAGCGACGGTAAGACGTCGTGGAGGACCGAACCCACTTAGGTTGAAAACTGAGGGGATGAGCTGTGGATAGGGGTGAAAGGCCAATCAAACTTCGTGATAGCTGGTTCTCTCCGAAATGCATTTAGGTGCAGCGTTGCGTGTTTCTTGCCGGAGGTAGAGCTACTGGATGGCCGATGGGCCCTACAAGGTTACTGACGTCAGCCAAACTCCGAATGCCGGTAAGTGAGAGCGCAGCAGTGAGACTGTGGGGGATAAGCTTCATAGTCGAGAGGGAAACAACCCAGACCACCAACTAAGGTCCCAAAGCGCGTGCTAAGTGGGAAAGGATGTGGAGTTGCTCTGACAACCAGGAGGTTGGCTTAGAAGCAGCCACCCTTGAAAGAGTGCGTAATAGCTCACTGGTCAAGTGATTCCGCGCCGACAATGTAACGGGGCTCAAGCACGCCACCGAAGTTGTGGCATTGACATTATTGGTAGGCCTTCGTGGTCCAGCCGTGTTGATGGGTAGGAGAGCGTCGTGTGGCCAGCGAAGCGGCGGTGGAAACCAGCCGTGGAGGCTACACGAGTGAGAATGCAGGCATGAGTAGCGAATGACGTGTGAGAAACACGTCCTCCGAAAGACCAAGGGTTCCAGGGTCAAGCTAATCTTCCCTGGGTAAGTCGGGACCTAAGGCGAGGCCGACAGGCGTAGTCGATGGACAACGGGTTGATATTCCCGTACCGGCGAAGAACCGCCCAAGCTAATCCAGTGGTGCTAAACGTCCGAGCCTTCACATCGTTGCCTTCGGGTGACACCGTGGAGGGGAGCACGTGACCCCATGCTGGTGCGGTTAGCGTATTAACAGGTGTGACGCAGGAAGGTAGTCCAAGCCAGGCGATGGTTGTCCTGGTGCAAGTGCGTAGGCCGAGTCGTAGGCAAATCCGCGACTCATACAGGCTGAGACACGATGCGGATAAAAAGTGGATGATCCTATGCTGCCGAGAAAAGCATCGACGCGAGGTTCTAGCCGCCCGTACCCCAAACCGACTCAGGTGGTCAGGTAGAGAATACCAAGGAGATCGAGAGAATCGTGGTTAAGGAACTCGGCAAAATGCCCCCGTAACTTCGGGAGAAGGGGGGCCTTCGACGTATTAGGACTTGCTCCGAAAGCGTTTGGAGGCCGCAGAGACTAGTGGGTAGCGACTGTTTACTAAAAACACAGGTCCGTGCCAAGTCGCAAGACGATGTATACGGACTGACGCCTGCCCGGTGCTGGAAGGTTAAGAGGACCGGTTAGCCGCAAGGCGAAGCTGAGAATTTAAGCCCCAGTAAACGGCGGTGGTAACTATAACCATCCTAAGGTAGCGAAATTCCTTGTCGGGTAAGTTCCGACCTGCACGAATGGCGTAACGACTTCCCAACTGTCTCAACCGCGAACTCGGCGAAATTGCATTACGAGTAAAGATGCTCGTTACGCGCAGCAGGACGGAAAGACCCCGTGACCTTTACTACAGCTTGGTATTGGTGTTCGGTGTGGCTTGTGTAGGATAGGTGGGAGACTGTGAAGCGGTGACGCCAGTTACCGTGGAGTCATTGTTGAAATACCACTCTGGTCACTCTGGATATCTAACTTCGAACCGTAATCCGGTTCAGGGACAGTGCCTGGTGGGTAGTTTAACTGGGGCGGTTGCCTCCCAAAAAGTAACGGAGGCGCCCAAAGGTTCCCTCAACCTGGTTGGCAATCAGGTGGCGAGTGTAAGTGCACAAGGGAGCTTGACTGTGAGACTGACAGGTCGAGCAGGGACGAAAGTCGGGACTAGTGATCCGGCAGTGGCTTGTGGAAGCGCTGTCGCTCAACGGATAAAAGGTACCTCGGGGATAACAGGCTGATCTTGCCCAAGAGTCCATATCGACGGCATGGTTTGGCACCTCGATGTCGGCTCGTCGCATCCTGGGGCTGGAGTAGGTCCCAAGGGTTGGGCTGTTCGCCCATTAAAGCGGTACGCGAGCTGGGTTTAGAACGTCGTGAGACAGTTCGGTCCCTATCCGCTGCGCGCGTAGGAAGTTTGAGAGGATCTGACCCTAGTACGAGAGGACCGGGTTGGACGAACCTCTGGTGTGTCAGTTGTTCCGCCAGGAGCACCGCTGATTAGCTACGTTCGGGATGGATAACCGCTGAAAGCATCTAAGCGGGAAGCCGGCCTCAAGATGAGACTTCCATACCTTCGGGTAAGAGGCTCCCAGCCAGACTACTGGGTTGATAGGCCAGATGTGGAAGCACGGTAACGTGTGCAGCTGACTGGTACTAATAAGCCGATGACTTGATAACACACCGTTTGTTGGTGCTTGCGTCCACTGAGTGGTTCTCGATGTACGGTCGAGAACTACCTTCAACAATGATTCATCATTGCTTTAGGTTTGATTGAAACATCAATAGTGTTTCGGCGGCCATAGCGTGAGGGAAACGCCCGGTCACATTCCGAACCCGGAAGCTAAGCCTCACAGCGCCGATGGTACTGCAGGGGGGACCCTGTGGGAGAGTAGGACACCGCCGGACTCCTTTTA
>NZ_MODW01000013.1 GCF_001866135.1 Microbacterium sp. LCT-H2 | reverse complement strand
GCCAATCTTTGCAACAGAGCCGATCATCTGACATTCGGTCATCTCCACCCGGCCGAGCGGCACGGGGAATCCGAGCTCCGGTGCGTCGAACTCGAGTTCGACTTCTCCGACCCGGATCTCGCCCGCGAACGGGTGGGTGTTGCCGAATCCGCGCTGAGTGGAGTATCCGAGAGCGAGAAGGAACCCTTCATCGCCGCGCGCCAGCCCCTGCAGGCGCTCGGCGCGGCTCATCGGGTAGACCGTCGGCTCGCGAGTGAGGTCGGCGGGCTCGGGGTCGTTCCAGTCGGCCGGGTGGTCCGGTTCCAGCAGGGCGTCGGCGCCCAGCAGGTCGGAGACCCTGGGCATCGGCGTGTGCTGCTCATCTCCCAGCGCGGGTCCCGCGGTTCCCGGCTCAGCGAAGAGCCGATGCGTGTAGTCGAAGGTGGCACCGAGCTGCTGTCCACCGGGGATGTCCTTGAACGTTGCTGACACCCGTCGTTGAGGGGTGAGTGCCGCCGTGTCGACGGGCTCCGAGTAGCCGAACCGAGGAAGGGTGGTGCGATAGGAGCGGACCAGAGTGACGGCCTCGACGACGTCGCCCTGGCACTGGATGATCGCGCGGGCGGCGAGGGACGGGTCGTACAGCGACCCCTCCGTCATCACCCGCGATACCAGCACGGGCAGCTGGCCGGCGACAGCGTCCTTGGTGATGCGAGGAATGTCGTGACTGCCACGGCCCTCTTTGGCGAGGAGAGCGTGAGCGTTGGCGATGGCCTTCTCCCCGCCCTTGACTGCGACGTACATCAGGCCTCCGATCCAGGGATGGATGCGGCGATAAGCCGCGTGGTGCGGGGAAGAGCGACAACCGAGTTGTCATCGACGACCAGCAGGTCGACACCGCGGGGGAAGAGCGACGCGTTCTTCGCCCAGACGTCTGCGAATCCCGTGGGCACCCATGGAGCATCGATCTCGACGATGCCGTCAATACCCGGGCCCACGCCCGTGAACCGATCACCCTCCCCGCGGGCGCGAGCGTCGAGGATGATGGTCGCCGAGCGATGGGGCGCTTCGTCGCTTCCGTGAGCGAGCGCCTCCAGGTCCGGGAAGGAGTCCGGGGTGGCGAAGACGAAGTCAGCGGCACCGATGGAGGTGGCGAGACGTGCACCCGTGTGGAACGACAAGTAGTGCACTGCGGAAGCGTCGTGAGCGAGCGCCTCATGGAGGGCGACCGGAGACTGCTCGTCCAGGATCGTCATCGCGACGGCCGCCAGGCCCGGGCCCAGAGAGGCAGGCGCCTTGGCCGGGCCTTGGATGGAGTATCGCTGGCCCGGGTGAGCCAGCGCGTCGAGGATCGCCCGGAAAACGCTCTGCGCCTCGCGGGTCGGGTCAGCGAAGCCCGGGGCAGGGGCGGCCGTGCCGCTCTCCGATGAGGTGATCATGCGTGCTCCCTTGCGACGGTGAAGAAGTCGACCTTGGTGCTGCGCGCGTCGGCCGCCCGCGCGTCGTCTTCGCGCCGCTGCGCCTGAGCCAGCGGGGTGATGACGTCGGCAAGGACTCGCTCTCGCTGCCCTGCGTCCTGGAGGAGTCCGTCGAAGGCGGCAGCGAACCACGCGTGGTCGACGTCGGTTCCCAGCGCGTAGGACGTGCCGACTCGCTCGTGCTCGAGCGGCGCTCCGTGCACGCGGAGAGTCGCGCGGACGACAGTGGCTTCGCCGAGGTTGAATCGGTCCCCGCCGGCGCCGGCACGGCCGCGCACCATGACGAGCCCCGCCTCCGGCCCGCGGACCGTGTCCACCTTCGGTGTGATCGGCTGGGCCGCCCAGGCATCGGAGAGCTGAGAGGTGCTAGCGAGTGCGAGTACTCGCATCCACCTCTGTCGCTCCGCGACGTGATCAGTTGGACTCGTCACTACTGCCTCCTTGGTTGTCCAGGTTTCTGGATGATTCGAGCCTAGAAGCGACACCGCAATGTTGTCTAGTTTTCTAGATGACCAGTAGATGTCCGAAACATGAATGTCAGTGGTACGGATCGGAAGCGAGCGATGCGGACGGTAATGTACGGAGACGATGACCATCTCTCACCGCTCTTCGACCGGATACGCGACGTGGCGCCTGATCGCCGATCAGCTGCGCAGCGAGATCCTCGACGGCACCCTGTCACCGGACGCTCGACTGCCAACTGAGGCCGAGATGGCCGCACGTTTCGGCGTGAACCGCAATACCGTGCGCCAGGCGCTGTCGACCCTCGCCGGCGAAGAGCTGATCGTGACGAGACAAGGCGTCGGCACGTTCGTCGTGCCTCACACCGTCCTCGTCCACCGGATCCGCCTGCGCACCAGGCTCAGTGAGAGCATCGGCGACCACGATGTCTCCACGCGGAGACTCCTTGCCGCAGAGCTGGTGCGCGAGGTTCCGGACGACGCTCGCGAGCGACTTCGGCTCGGCGCGGGAGGGGCCCTGCGCGTCGACGCGGCGACCGATCTCCGAGGAAGCACCATCGCCCGCTCAACAGCGTGGATGGCGCCCGGCCTGGTCCCAGGATTCGAGACACAGCTCGCCTCCACCGGTTCGGTGACCCGCGCCCTGAGGGCCGTCGGCGTCGACGACTACGTCCGCTCCTGGAGCCGCGTCAGCGCTCGAGTCGCGACAGGCGCGGAAAACACGGATCTCGGCCTCCCTCCCGGGTCGACGGTCCTCGTCGTCCGTTCGCTCGACACGCTTCCGGATGGGACGCCGCTGCAGTACAGCCTCGCGCGCTTCCGCGCTGACCGTGTGGAACTCGACGTGCAGGCCGACCTGCATGCGGAGGATTGACGCAACTTCCACTGTTCACTTCGATGTGGAACTTCGTTCACGGATGATGGTTAGCGTGGAAGCATGACCGACACCATGAATCTCCGCGTGCTCACCCTGAACATCTGGATGGACCCGCGTGATCGCGCCGAACGCGACGCACTCCTGCTCCAGGGCCTCGAGGAGCACGACGCCGACATCGTCTTCCTGGGGGAGGTCCTGCGCACCCCGGAGCGTGACGCCTACCAGATCGTTAAGGACAGCTCCCCCCTGCACTGGCACCACGCCTCGGACTACCGCGAGATCGGTTGGCTCCCCTGGGGCACCGCCGTCGGCACACGGTGGGAGCCGAAGAGCGTCGACATCCACACGCTCCCGGCAGCGAACGGACCGCACGTCTGGGAGATGGTGCTCCCGCTCCCCATCGGCGTCGACATGCTCTTCCTCGGCGTACGTCCGAGCTGGAAGTTCACCGATGAGGCAGCCCGCGTCGAGCAGGCGCTATTCGTGACAGAGCTCGAAGAGCGCCGCCGCCAGGTCGCGCCGACCATCCTCGCCGGCGACTTCGACGCGGCGCCCGACCAGGACTGCATCCGCTTCTACACAGGGAAGTCCGCGGTCAACGGCCGCAGTGCCGCGTTCCGCGACACCTTCGCCATCGCGGGCGACGGCACTCCCGGCTACACCTGGACCACGGACAACCCGTGGGTCGCACGCACCATCGTCGACGGCCAGGGCATCGTCCCGAACTACTTTGTGCAGGAACCGCACCACCGCCGTATCGACTACATCTTCGCCGGGTCGACCGAGAATCACGGACTCGTGGAGAGTGTGATCACGAACAGCAAGGTGGTGTTCGCGGAGTACCCCACCGCGAGCGACCACTACGGCGTCCTCAGCGACATCAGCCTCAAAGCACTGTCAGAGCCGACCGCCGTCTTACCCTGAGGCCCCACGCATNTGCGCCGCTTCTGTCATGCGGGGAATCCGTTGGCCCGCACCGCGATTACACCCCGTGGATCTGCTTCGCCTTGGCCGACAACTCCGAACCACGTCGCGTCCGACCGGGGTCTTCCGCCGCGAGCGCCGAGCACAGAGCATCCAGCACCGCGAGATGGATGAACCGGCTCATCGTCGCTTCGAGCTGGAACCGCGTCTCTCCGGAGCCTGCCACGAGAGAGATCATCGCCTCGCCCACTAGCGGGTGTCAATGGCCAATAGGAACTGCCCGTGGGCGGCCAGCAGAAATGCCCGCTGGTGGCCACGGAAACTGCCCACTCATGGCCAACAGATCTGCCCACCAGGGTGTTGGTGGCGTTGGCCATGTCGAGGGCGTCGTCGTTTAGTTCATCGCGGTGACTCCTTTCCCGGCGAGGGCCTGGGTCAGCCGGATGGAGTCGCCCGATGTCTGGCAGACGTGCGCGTGGTGCAACAGCCGGTCGACGGTCGCCGTCGCGAGGGTCTTGGGCATGAGTTCGTCGAACCCAGCGGGGTGCAGGTTCGAGGACACCGCGATGGAACGTTTCTCGTAGGCGGCATCGACGAGTCGATAGAGGCCCTCGGCGGCGTCCGCACCGACTTCGAGTAGCCCGATGTCATCGACGACGATCAGATCCGCGCGGAGGATCCGGGCCACGACCCGGCTGACGGAGTCATCGGAGCGGTGCGCGCGGACCAACGCGCCGAGATCCTCGAGCCGGAACCACGCGACCCGCATCCCGGCCTCGACAACCTGTTGCCCGAGGGCCTCGAGGAAGAACGTCTTCCCCGTGCCCGATGGCCCGCAGACGACGACGTTCTCCTTCCGGCCGATCCATTCCAGGGTCCGCAGTGCCTGTTGCGTCGGGACCGGGATCGAGGACGCGGACTCGTCCCAGGTGTCGAAGGTCTTCCCGGTCGGGAACCCGGCGGCCTTGCGCCTCGTGGCGAGCATGGACCGGGCCCGGCCGGTGACCTCCTCGACGAAGAGGGCCTTGATGACCTCGGCCGGTTCCCACCGCTGGGACTTCGCGGTCGCGATCAGCTCCGGCGCCAACGCGCGAGCGTAGGGCATCTTTAACTGCCGCATCAACGCTTCGAGGTCAGCGGGGAGGACGGGCGCGGCAGCCTGGGTGACGCTCACGCGCTCTCCTCCAGATCATCCGTGACGGCAAGGTCGACCCCGGGCGTGACGGGCTGCCCGATCGCCGCCCAGCCGGCGGTGCCCTGCGCCAGCGACGCTTTCTCATCGGCTCGGTGCGCCTTGCCCTTGGAGACGGCCGCGTTGAGGATCGACGCGAGGTCACCGGTCGCGAACCGCCCGTAGGTGGCCGCCTCACCCAACGCAGCGTCGACCTGGGCTGTGCCGCTGATCTTCGCCACCGCGACCGCTTCGGCCATCTTCACGTTCATCCGCGCCGTGCCCACCGCGGCCGCTTCCAGCAGCCAGGCGTGAGCGCCGGCGCCGATGCCGAGGAACTCGGCCTCCGCGGCGCTCCTGGCCTTGATCGTGTAATCGCCCGGGACCTTCTCCCGATGGTCGGGGAAGTGCGCGTCATCGATCGCGGGACTGCCCGGCCGGGCCCGGTTATGCCGCGCGACTTCGACGGGGCCGTCGGAGCCGACGTGCACGACGATGACCTGCTCGTCGGTGCCGACACCGTGGGAGCGGACGAACACGCGGCCGCCGAGCAGGTGAGCGGGGACGGAGTACTGGCCATTCTCGAACGTGACCATCGGGGTGTTGTCCGGGACGCTGCGCGAGAGCCCGAACGCGACCGTGTGCGCGGTGTCGGGGACCCGGTGCAGCCGGAGCTGTTCTTCCTCGAGCATCGCCGCGGGCTTCCGCCGGGTGGCGCGGTGTTCCCGGTTGTTGACGTGGTCCATGAACGCGTCGCACGCCGCTTCCACCTCGGCGAACGAGGCGTACTCGGGTAACAGGTTCGTGTCCTTGGGGACGATGTCGGCCTTGGCGAGCTTCACCGAGGACTCCACCCCGCCCTTGGACGCCGGATCCGCCGGCTGACAGGTCAACACTGTCACCCCGTAGTGGCGGGCGAAGTCCACCGTCTGCTGGTTCCGCACCGGGACCCCGGCGATGTGCGACACGGTGACCGTTTTCTCGTTGTCGGTCAGCACATAGGTCGGGGCGCCGCCAGCGGTCCTAAACGTGCGATCCAACGCCGCGAACACGCTCGGCGCGGTCCGGTCCCGCAGCGGAATGACGATCCGGAACCGACACCACGCCAACCACGCCACGAACAACACCGTCTTCTTCCCGTCGATCACCGGGCCGTCGCCAAAGTCGTACTGTAACCACATCCCCGGCTCCGTTATCCAGGGGCGGTGCACCCGGACGTGGCCGAGCCGGTAAGCGGCGCGGACCTGCGCGACCGCCCGGCGGGTCGAGCGTTCAGAGCCCTCATAGCCCAGCGCGACGAGCCTGTCGTGAGCCTTATCAGCCCGGATCTTGCCCAGAGACTTCTCGACCCATTCCTCGATCTTAGGCAGGAACGGGTCCGTGACCCGGCCCCGGAACGCCGGCTCGGCGATCGGTCTCCCGGCATCGCGAGCGGCAACATGCCGCGCAACGGTGTGGTGCGAGCAACCGGTCAGCTCCGCGGTCGCGCGCAACGATCCAGTCAGATCGTATGCCTCAAGTATTTCCATGACTTCTCCGTCTAACTTCATTACAGGACCTCTTCCTGGGTGACTTTGGTGCGTCTAGACACCGCAATCAAACCCCGGGAAGAGGCTCCCGCCGCATAACCGGGCGGGGTTCCGAAAAGGAAGTGGGCAGATCGGCTCTGTTGCAAAAATCGTG
>NZ_MODW01000012.1 GCF_001866135.1 Microbacterium sp. LCT-H2 | reverse complement strand
CATGTCCGAAGAGCCCCCAATTCCCTTGGTCACCCCGGTGTGAACCATGCACCCCGGGCGGGCCATCCCCGTATCGGTGCACACCGTGCGTAGCGAGCTTTCCCGGAATCTCCTTGTGTCCTGGCGTTAACACGGGTGTCGTAGCATCGCATTAGCACCGCGACCACTCCTGAGAGTTGCACCCGGGATGAGGTGAATGCATCGTGACGGCACCGGGGTATGAGTTCAGCGTCTGGGAGCGCTACGCCACCGAGTTCACACTGGCTTTCGGTGACAATCCGTCGCGCATCCGGGCGGTGCGGGTGGCCTACTTCGAGCACGAGTTCGATGTGGACTTGATTGCGCAGCTCAGCGGTTTTCCTGTTTGGAGAATCCGACAGGCGTTGTCCCAGGGACTTCCACAGGCGAGCTGAAGAATCGTCGACCAGAGTCCCAGAACTGCTCGCCCATCTACCATCCCCTTGCGGGCACTGCGCGGTGAGGGGACGTCAGCGTGCGACGGTTCGGCCCGGGCGCGATGTCTCCCCTTTCACGTCTGAGTGGCCATCGGTCTGATCGGGCCATGAGCAGGATCAGTTTCGCGCGTCGCCCCCGCCCTCTGGTTCCGCGCTGCGGGCGTCATCGTCGTGGCAGGCTTCTTCGCGTCGTTGGTTACCGGTGTCTGCTGCCCCGGCGCCCCCGCCAGCGGAACATCGACGTGCGGAACGTTCGAGCGCTTGACCGCCGGGATCGACAGATCACGTGGCTCTGGCTCGCACGGACGGTCATCGTAGGCGCCATCGCGGCGCTCGAGGTGGGCGTCTTCGGTCGAGTCACCCTTGGCCGACTTCCTTGCGGGCATGGCACTGTTCGGGAGCTCGAGCGGACGCAGGGAGGTCATGAAATTGCCTTTCGCGGATAGCGGAGGCGATGAACGCTGCGTTCACCTATGGTTGGGGTCGTGGTCGCATTGCGCCCATACGATGTGCGGCGAACCCGAAAGGTGATCACCGGCTACATGAACTCGCCCCTCAACGAGCCGCCGCTCGGCGGAACCATCGACCACATCCTCTCGATCCTGCCGTCGCTCGTACCGAGCGCGCAGCGCGTCGCCCGCATCTGCGCCGAGCGACCCCACGACGTGGTCGACATGTCGGGCGCCGACCTCGCCGAAGCCGCCAACACGTCGCCGGCCACCGTCAGCCGCACCGCCCAGGCGCTGGGGCTGCGCAGCTTTCAGCACCTGCGCATGCTGCTCGTGCGTGACCTCGCCGCCGACGCCACCGCCGCGCCCGACGCACCCGCCGGCACCGAGGGCTTTCTGCGGTGGCTGGCCGAGGGGCGGGTGGGATGCTGCAGACCGCGCTCGCCTCGATCGACCCGGTCGCGTTCGACGCCGCTGCCGACGCCATCGCCCGCGCGCCGCGCCTGCTGATCTCGGGCACCGGCGCCTCGCACGCCGCCGCCCAGGCGTCGGCCGTCGCGTTCGCCGTCAACGGCCGGCCCTGCGAAGCGCCCGCTGACGGCGTGGTCGCCCACCTCACCGCCCGCGTGCTCGCCCCCGGTGATGTGTGCCTCATCGTCAGCTCGAGTGGCGCCAACTCGGTGACCCTCGCGGTTGCGGACGCCGCCGTCGACGCCGGCGCCACCGTGATCGGGGTCACGAGCTTCGCCCGTACCCCGCTCACCACCCGCGCCGACCACCTGCTCGTCGCCGGTGCGCGCTTCCAGGCGTGGGATCAAGGCATTCTCGGCAGCGGGCTCGTACAGCTGCTCGTGCTCAACGCCCTGCAGATCGCCGTCGCCGACCGCATGAGCGACGCCGCCGACCGCGCGCGCCTCGCGGTGCGCGAAGAGGTGCTCGACATCGTCGCCGACGACGGCTCCGACGCCGAGGCATCCGACGTGCCAGACGTTATCGACCACGGCGATGGGCGTTGACACTCCGTTTGCAGGAAATTCACTTTCCTCGATTGCAATAGCTCTGCAAGCGGATTTCGCGGGAAGGCCCCGGTTCGTCAGGTCGCTTGCAGAAGGCGACTCATGGGAACGATCCAGCTCTCTGGTGTCGGTCGTTCCTTCAAGAGCACCGCCGCCGTCAGTGATATCGACCTGATCAATGAGCGTGTCGTGCGTGGTCACCGGCGGCAGCTGGTGCATGCAGGGCCTCTTCCTCTCGAACGGCGCCCAGGTGCTGAGCGATGACCGCACGACGATCGAGTTCGGCTCGGACGCCGCGATCGATACGGTCGCGACCTTCACCGAGATGTACGAGGACGGCGTGCTCACCAACGAGGACTTCACCAGCCAGTACGAGGCGTTCGCGCAGGGGAAGACCGCGATCCACGTCAACAGCTCGGCCGTGCAGGGCGCGTTCATGATGGGCGCCGAGGCCGGTGGCTGGACCCTCGACGCTCACACCCTGCCCGCGTTCGGAGACCAGGCGGTCGTGCCCACCAACTCGGGCTCGTTCCTCGCGATGTTCGCCACCGACCCCGCCAAGCAGGCCGCCGCGTGGGAGCTCATGCAGTTCATGACCAGCCCCCGCGCCTACGAGATCATCTCGACCCAGATCGGGTACCTACCGCTGCGCAGCAGCATGGCCGACGAGGGCGGACCGCTCTATGACTGGGTCGAAGCCAACCCGCTCGTGAAGCCCAACCTCGAGCAGCTCGACGCGCTCGAGCCGTGGGTGTCGTACCCCGGCGACAGCTACGCCCAGGTCGACCAGGTGCTCGCCACCGCCATCGAAGACGCGGTCTTCTACGGCGCCGACCCGGCCGCCACTATGACCGAGGCCGCCGAGCGCGCGCAGGGGCTGATCGAATGACCATCGACCTCGACCTGACGCCTTCGGCGACGGATGCCGCGGCCGCTTCGTCGCCGGATGCCGCGACCGCGGCGCCTCGTGAGCGTCGCCACGCCGTGGCCGGCCTCTACAACCTGCGCGACACCGGCGGCTACCGTGCAGCCGGCGGCACCAGCCGGTGGGGCAAGCTGCTGCGGTCAGATGCTCTGCACCGCATCGACGCGACCGGTCGCGACCGGCTGGCCGAGATCGGCGTCGCCCACATCATCGACCTGCGCGGCGGCGACGAGCGCGCCACAGCGCCGAGCGCGGTCGACGGGCTCGAGGTCACCGTGCACCACCTGCCCGTGTTCGACGACGCCGACCCGGCCGCGCAGGCCACCACGCACGTCGGACTCGTGCCCGTCTACGACCACATCGTCGACGAGCGCGGGGCGCAGCTGGTCGACGCGATCCGGGTGATCATCGCGGCTGACGACGACGACGCGGTGCTCGTGCACTGCACCGCCGGCAAAGACCGCACCGGTCTCGTCGTGGCCTTCGCGCTCGCCGCCGCCGGGGTCGACCGCGACGACGTCGTGGCCGACTACGCCGCCACCGCCGAGAACCTGCGCGGCGAGTGGTCAGACGCGATGACCGCCGTCTTCGAACAGCGCGGCATCGAACTGACCGCGGGAATGGTCGAACTCATCACCGAGAGCCCCGCCGAGGTGCTCGAGGCGCTGCTCGAGCGCATCGACCGCGAGCACGGGTCGATCAGCGCCTACCTCCTCGCCCACGGACTCACCCCCACCGAGCTCGAGCGTCTCACCGCCGTGATCATCGACCCCGCCGCCACCGCGGTCTGATCGGAAGGAACACACACCATGTCGCACATCGCGAGCCAGCATCCCGCTCCCGAGCACTTCATCCTGCATGTCTCTGACACCCACTTCGTGGGCGACGGCGACCTGCTGCACGAGCGCATCGACAGTGACAAGAACCTCGCAGAGCTGTTCGACGGCTTCACCAAGGCCAACGCCCGCCCCGAAGCGATCGTGTTCACCGGCGACCTCGCCGACACCGGCCGCCCCGACGCCTACGAGCGCCTGCGGGCCATCGTCGAGCCCGCCGCCGAGAAGCTCGGTGCCCAGGTGATCTGGGTGATGGGCAATCACGACGAGCGCGTCGCGTTCCGCCGCGGCCTGCTCGACGAGGAGGCCGACCAGTCCGAGCCCGTCGACCGCGTCTACGACGTCAACGGTCTGCGCATCATCGCGCTCGACTCGACGGTGCCCGGGCAGCACCACGGCGAGATCAGCGACGAGCAGTTGGCGTGGCTGCGCCGCGAGCTCGAAGTCCCCGCGCCCGACGGCACCCTCATCGCGCTGCACCACCCGCCCGTGCCGAGCCCGATCGGGCTCATCGCCCTGATCGAGCTGCGCGACCAGGAGCGCCTCGCCGAGGTCATCCGGGGCACCGACGTGCGCGGCATCCTGGGCGGTCACCTGCACTACTCGACCACCAGCACGTTCGCGGGCGTGCCCGTGTCGGTCGCGTCGGCGACCTGCTACACGCAGGACCTCGCCGTCGCCTACCCCGGTGCCCGCGGCCAGGACGGCGGCCAGTCCTACAACCTCGTGCACGTCTACGGCGACCGGGTGCTGCACTCCGTCGTGCCGATCGGGCAGTTCCCGACCGTCTACGAGATGACTCCCGAGATGCTCGAGGCGTTCATGAACATGACCCCCGACGAGCAGCTCGCCGCCGTCAACGCGGCCGCCGTCAACGCGTCGGCGGGAGAGTAGTCAGCCCATGTTCGTCACCGTCTCCGCTCCCTCGGCCGCCGCTGCGCCGGCCGAGGGAGCGGGCGCGGCTCCGGCCGAGGCATCCGCGCCCGTCGTGCGCCGCTCGCGCTTTCGGCCCCAGAGCCTGCTGCCCTACCTGTATGTGCTGCCGGGCACCGCGTTCCTCATCCTCTGGACCTACAGTCCCCTCGCCCAGACGTTCGGCCTGTCGTTCTACGACTGGAACCTGCTGCCCACAAGCCCCAAGACGTTCGTCGGCGGGTCGAACTACGCCGAGGTGCTGGCGCTGCCCGAGCTGCACACCGCGCTGCTGAACACCGTCGTCTACATCGCCGCGTTCTTCGTCTTCTCGCTCGTGCTGCCGATCGCGATCGCCGTCATGTCACGGCAGGTGCGGGGGCGAATGCGCACCTTCTATCAGGCGCTGATCTTCGTGCCGTTCCTCATCACCCCCGTCGCCACCAGCGCCGTGTGGCGGTGGCTGTTCGCCGAGCAGGGGGCATTCGCCACCGTGCTCGCGCACTTCGGCGTCGACATGCCGAACGTCTTCCGCGACCCCGACCTCGCCATCTGGGCCGTCATCGTCATCGTCGGGTGGCAGATGCTGGGCTTCGGCGTGCTCGTGATCGCCGCCGGCTTCGCCGGCATCAGCCCCGAATACGGTCAAGCCGCCGCACTCGACGGTGCCGGCGCCGGCCGCATCTTCGGACGCATCACCTTGCCGCTGCTCTCACCGACCCTGGTCTTCCTGTCGCTCATGACGATCCTCCTCGCCGCGCAGTGGACCTACCCGATCATCGACCTGCTCACCCAGGGCGGGCCCACCAACTCAACCACGAACATCTACTAGAACGGAGCAGTTCATGACGGATTCCACGCTCGGCGCAGTCTCTGCGACCGCGATCACGAACACCAGGGTCTTCGACGGACACAGTCTGAGCGCCCCCACGACGGTCGTCGTCCAGCCCGACGGGCGCATCGGTGACGTATCAGCGGATGCGGTCGTCGTCGGTGCCGCTGTCGTCAACGCGGAAGGTACGGTGCTCCTTCCTGGCCTGATCGACTGTCACATGCACCTGAAGGGGCGCGAGTCCCTCGAGACGCTCGCCACGTACGGTGTCACCACCGGCCTGGACATGGCGACATGGCCCGCATCACAGTTCCAGTCGTTGCGGGGACTGAGGGGAGTCGCTGACTTCCGCACCGCCGGCATGGCGGCGACATCTCAGGGCAGCACGCACAGCCGCATTCCGACCTATCCGGACGTCGCGCTGGTCGATTCCCCCGACAAGGCGGAGCGGTTCGTAGAGGTGCAGGTGGCAGACGGGGTGGATTACATCAAGATCATCGCCGATCTGCCCGGTCCCACCCAGGACGTGCTCGATGCACTCGTGGCTGCTGCGCACGCGCGGGGGCTCAAGGTCATCGCGCACGCAGCCCTGTACGAAGCTGTGCGTATGAGCCTCGCTGCGGGGGCCGACATGATCACCCATGCTCCACTCGACCGCGCGCTCGACGATGCGACGGCTGAGACGATGCTCGCCCAGGGCACGGTGTTCATCCCGACCTTGACGATGATGAAAGGCGTCGCCGCGAATCTCACCGCAGCGGGCGTTCCCGGTGTGAGCTATGCACACGCCCACGAGAGCACGCGCGCGATGCATGCCGCGGGCGTTCCGGTCCTGGCCGGCACCGACGCCTACACCTTCACACGGGCATCGCCGCCATACGGCGAGAGCACGCGCGCGATGCATGCCGCGGGCGTTCCGGTCCTGGCCGGCACCGACGCCTACATCGAGTCCCTCACACGGGCATTGCCGCCATACGGCGAGAGCATGCACGACGAACTCGCTCTGCTCGTGGACGCCGGCCTGTCAACAGCCGAAGCGCTGCGCGCTGCCACCTCGACGGCCGCGCACGCGTTCTCACTCGACGATCGGGGGGCGATCACCCCCGGATTGCGAGCCGACCTCGTGCTGGTGGACGGCGATCCGCTCACCGACATCGCTGCCGCGCGTCGCGTTCTGCGTGTGTGGTGCGGCGGCATCGAGGTGTGAGGGCGTCCTCTCGACCGCGGTGGCACCACGGCGGTGTTCGCGCCGTGGTGCCACGCGAGCACCCGGTTCTCGACGACGATGAGCAGCAGGTTGAACACGTACCCGAAGATCCCGATGAGCACGATGCCCGACCACATGTCCGTGATCGCGAACGACCTCTGCGACTGAAGAACGAAGACGCCGATCCCGTTGCCTCCCGCCATCATCTCGCTCACGACGACCATGATGAGCGCGAGCGAAAGACTCGTGCGCATTCCGGCAAAGATCTGCGGAGCTGCCGCGGGAAGTGCGACCTGCAACTCGTAGCGGAACCAGTGGATGCCGTACACCCGGGCGGTCTCGCGCAGTCCGGGGTCCATTCCTCTGATTGCAGCTTCGGTATTGAGGAGCACGGGCCAGAGGCAGATGAAGGTGATCAGAATCACCTTCGCGGTGTCGTCGAGGCCCAGCACGATGATGACGAGGGGAATCAACGCGACCGCAGGGATCGCGCGCAGGAACTCGAGCACGGGTGCGAACATCGCCTGGAGGCGGTGCGCCTGACCGAGAACGAACCCCACGACCACGCCGATGACCACAGCGCCGATGAACCCGATCATCATCCTGGAAAGACTCGGCAAGACGTCGCTCGCCATCCGCGCGAAGAGCCAGTTCTCCTGGAAAGCGACTAGGGCGTGTCTCTTAAAGCCTTGAGCCAGATGGTGATGGCGCGTAGGACGACGCCGCCGCGATAGGTCAGGGCGAGTTTGTCGTAGCGGGTGGCCAAGGCGCGCCATTGCTTGAAGATGTTGAATCCGCGCTCGACGACGTTGCGGCGCTTGTAGGCCTCGGTGTCGTAGGTGACCGGGCGACCACCCTTGGCGCCGCGGCGCTTGCGGTTGGCGATCTGATCATCGCGTTCGGGGATGACGGCCTGGATGCCGCGCCGGCGCAACAGCTTGCGGTTGGCCCGGGAAGAGTAAGCCTTGTCACCCAGCGCCCGGTCGGGCCTGGTGCGTGGCCGGCCCCCACCCAGGCGCGGTACCCGCAGGGCGTTCATCACGTGCTCGAACATCGGGGAGTCCCCGCCCTGCCCGGGCCCGAGCAGCATCACCAGCGGCCGCATGTTCCCGTCGCACAGGTGGTGGATCTTCGTCGACAGGCCGCCGCGGGAGCGGCCGATGGCGTGATCAGGCGGCTCGATGCGCAGATTCGTGTAATTCGTCAGGTCCCCCTGTGTCCCGGGGCAGGTTGGTGGCGTGCTGATGGGCGCGGTTGATCGTGGAGTCCACCGAGACTTCCCAGTCGATCAGCCCGGCGGCGTCGGCATGGGCCAGCAGGACGCTGTGGATCTTGTCCCACGTCCCATCACCGCTGAAGCGGCGGTGCCGCTTCCACACCGTCTGCCACGGCCCGAAGCACCCGGGTAAGTCCCGCCACGCGATCCCGGTCCGGTAGCGATAGATGATGCCCTCCACCACGGTGCGATGATCGGCGAACGGCCGACCACGACGCCCCTGCGAGGACGGCATCAACGGAGCAATCAGCTCCCACTGCGCATCAGTCAGCAACTCCGTTCGAGACACACACCGAGCGTTCCAGCGACCAGCCCAAACCTTTGGGAGACACGCCCTAGTCGTCCCACGACCGGCGCGGCGCGAAGTGGAATCGCTCGTCGCCTTCGTTGTGGGCGAGGTCATCGGCGCGAGCGCGATAGTCCTCGTCGCTGAGTCGGGAGCCGTGGCCGTTGACCCAGGGGAGCGGGTCGCGGTCGCCCTCGGTCTCGCCCTCCCAGACCTCGCGGATGATGTGATCGGCGGTGGCGTGCTCGTGCAGCGCGTCGAACAGGGCGGCCAGGGTGAAGCCCTCGCCCATGTTGATCCGGTTGAGCACTTCGCCCGCGTTCCAGTAGCGCACCATCTGCGCGGCCTCGGCGATGACCTCGCGGTCAATCTCGACGGTAACAGTGGTCATGACTCCTCCATGTGTTGTGTACCTGACACCTATAAATGTACTGGTGGGGTCCGACATTGAACGGCCCCGGGAGGAGCGCCCCGCCGGATCGGATCGGCGGGGCGCTCGCCGCGTTAGGCGGCGTAGGTGCAGGACACCTGCTGGCCGTGGTGCCAGCCGTCACACTCGATGCGGCCGAGCTTGCGGGAGTCGTCTCGGCATGCGCGCCGGGCGTCGGCTTCCTCGGCGTCGATGCGGGATGAGTGCAGCGCCTCGATGTGCTCCAACTTGGTGCTGAACCCGTCGTTGTCCGGCAGGCCCGCAGTGACCCACAGGCGCGCGCACAGCCCGAATCCCTCGTGCGAGAGCGGGGCTCGCTCCGCGGCCGCCAGCAGGCCGATCACGACCTCCACGGCGGTGCCCAGGCGGGTGTCCTGGCCGTGCGCCACCCTCTCGAGAATCTCCCGCGCGTGCGCCCGATAGACCGCCTCCACGCTCATCCGCTCAGCGGCGTCGCCGCCGCTGAGCAGCGAGAACGAGTGATAGATCGCGTCTGCCCGCTCAGGGTGTCGGGCGGCTGCCTGCGCGATCTCGTCCTCGGCCCAGTCGATCCGCTCGAAGATCGCCCCGAAGCTCTGCTCGAAGCTCGCCAGGATTTCCGCTGCCGTCTCCGTCGTCATGGTGCTCATGGCATCCTCCATATGTTGTGTATCTGACACCTAAAACAATACGGGGAGCCTCCGACATTGGAAGCGGACGCCCGAGCGCCCCGCCGGATCGTCTCGGCGGGGCGCTCGGGTGGGAGATCACCAGATCTCGAATCCTCCGCAGTGGCGCAGGAACGCGGCGAACTCGCGCACGTTCTCGACGTCGAACGGGTAGGACTTGCCGAAATGCTCGCGTCGGCCGGTCCCGGCACAGCCGTTGCATCCGCCCTTGCCGGTGTCCGGGTCGCGCGGCTTGTCGTAGCCGTACTCGCGGCCGATGGCGTCGGCGCGCAGCCCCGTTCCCTGGCACAGGTCGCACTCGCTGTCCGGCAGGGCGTCCAGCTCGGCGGCGTACTGATCGGCGTAGGCCGTCACGCGCCCGTTGGCGAGGTCGCGATCCAGCGCGTCGGCGAGAGCCGCCGATGCGGCCGCGTCGAGCCCGTCCCCGTCGTTGGTGTGCCAGTGGGTGCATCCGGCCGTGAGGTCCGGGTACGTCGCCGTCACGAACTCTGCGAGGGGCCGCCACCACCAGACGTTGTTGCGGAAGTAGCCCCCGACCTCGGCGGTGGGGTTCTTGCCGAAGATGTCCATTCCCATGATGTCCTCCTGGTGACATGTTGTGCATCTGACACACACAACAGTATTAGGGGGGTCGGACATTGACGGGCCGGGGGGCGGAC
Source organism: Microbacterium sp. LCT-H2 (assembly GCF_001866135.1). Classification (GTDB taxonomy): domain Bacteria; phylum Actinomycetota; class Actinomycetes; order Actinomycetales; family Microbacteriaceae; genus Microbacterium. The sequence continues at coordinate 321 of NZ_MODW01000012.1, read as the reverse complement.
ACGGGAGCGCCCCGCCGGATCGTCTCGGCGGGGCGCTCGGGTGCAGCGTTATCGGGTGCCGTCGAGGCCGTTGACCAGCCACAACGCAGTAGCCGGCCCTCGGGCATAGCACCCCGAGAGGGTCGCGCAGCGCCCCCAGAACCGCGCCTCTGAGAGCGCGGGCGGGCGATCCCGGCCGCTGCACCCAACCCCCTAGGAGAGGGGCGCTCAGCGCGCTACAGCACCCCCTCGGGGAGGGCGCGCAGCGGCCGACCTGCGTGGCCCGTGGGCGGCTTGCCGCCCACCCGGAGCACGGCGCGCAGCGCCGGGCACCCCCACCGC
>NZ_MODW01000011.1 GCF_001866135.1 Microbacterium sp. LCT-H2 | reverse complement strand
CCCCTCCCCTCCGCCCCTCCCGCGCGCCGGCGCAGATTCGCGTCGGTGTCGCAGGAATAGAGTCAGTCTCTGCGAGACGGTGCGGATCTGCGAGGGTGTGCCTGGACAGGGCAGGTCAGGGGCGGAGGGCGCGGAGGGCTCCGTGGGGGCGAGAGCTGATCTCGCCGGGTTCGCGCTCGCGGGTCTCGGACCACTGCAGTTCGAGACCGGCCGCGGCGAGCAGCGGGGACAGGGCCTCGGCCGTCCAGAAGAACGCGGGGGCGACGGCATGCGGGAAGACCACCCGAGGTTCGCCGACGAAGAAGCCGAGGAGCAGGCTCCCACCGGGGGCGAGCACCCGGGCGAACTCGGCGAACACGTCCGGCAGCTCGGTCGGAGGCGTGTGGATCACGGAGTACCACGCGAGGACCCCGCCGATCGTGCCCGATGCCTGCGGCAGCGTCCGGAACGACCCGTGATGGAACGAGAGGTGCGGATACTGTGCCCGCGCCCCGTGGACGAAGGCCGTGGAGAGGTCGATCCCCTCGACGTCCCGTCCGGTTCCGGGCTCCGCACTGTCGCGCCCGCGCAGGAAGGCCGTCCAGTGACCGGGGCCGCATCCCGCATCGAGCAGTCGCCCCGGGGTCTCATCGCGCCAGCGCCGGATGAGCTCGCGGTCGCGCGGATCCATCAGCCCCAGGCATCCCGCGGCCTCCCGGTACTCCACGGCCCTCGCGTCGTAGGCGCGCGCGACCGAGTCCTGTCCCGCGGGAGGTCGCAGACTCGGGCTCATGTCGCAGCCGTCCCCCGCATCCCTGCGACCCCGGTGCGAATCTGCGACGGGAGTCACCGTGACCGCGCCGCGAGGGCCGCCTGATACAGCTCCCGGGAGGACAAGCCCGTCAGGGCCGCGACCTCGGAGGCCGCCTCCTTCAAGCGGGTGCCATCCGCGACCAGAGCCTGCACCTGGGCGAGGGCGTCCTCCGGGGAGGCCTCCCGCCGCGGCGCCCCCTCGACGACCACCACGATCTCGCCCCTCACGCCGTCGGCGGCCCAGGCGGCGAGCTCGGACGCGGTGCCACGACGGACCTCCTCGTACAGCTTCGTCAGCTCCCGACACACGGCGATCCGGCGGTCCGCACCGAAGGCGGCCCCCATGTCGGTGAGAGTCGTTGCCAGGCGCGAGGGCGACTCGAAGAACACCATCGTGCGGGGCTCGGTGGCGAGGGCGGAGAGGGTCGCCCGGCGCTCCCCCGGCTTCCGCGGCAGGAACCCCTCGAAAGTGAAGCGGTCCGTCGGCAGCCCCGAGATGGCCAGGGCCATGAGCACTGCGCTGGGCCCCGGGATCGCGGTCACCGTGACCCCCTGCGCCACCGCCTCGGCGACGAGGCCGTACCCCGGGTCGCTCACGGTCGGCATGCCCGCATCGCTCAGCACCACGAGGTCGGTCTCCGCGGCGAGCGCCGCCAGCTCCGCGGCCTTCTGCTTCTCGTTGTGGTCGTGCAGCGCGATCAGGCGGGGCCGGTTGTCGACCTTGAGGGCCTGCAGGAGTCGCTGCGTCGTGCGGGTGTCCTCCGCGACGACGATCTCGGCGTTCTCCAGCACCTCCACGAGGCGCCGCGACGCATCGCCCAGGTTTCCGATCGGGGTCGCGGCGAGGATGATCACCCGCCCAGCTTAGGCGTGGACCCGCAGCGGCCCCGGGGCCGGCATACCGGGAGCACAGGGCGGAGTGTGTATAGGCTGGACCGGTGACCGCGCCCGAGCCCCTCCTGCCTCTCCCCGAGGAGCGCCTCACGCGCTACGAGCGGCTCCGTGACCGCGTGCTGCACGCGCCGGACTGGGGCCGGGCGATCGGCTGGCTGGCCCCGCTGCTGGTCACCGCGCTCGCGGCGGTCCTGCGCCTGGCGAACGTCGGCCACCCGCACCAGCTCGCCTTCGACGAGACCTACTACGTCAAGGACGCCTGGTCGCTGTGGAGCCTCGGGTACGAGGGGGTGTGGGGCGAGAACGCGAACGACGCCTTCGTCACCCTGCAGGAGCTCCCGCTGACGAACAAGGGCGCCTTCATCGTGCACCCGCCGCTCGGGAAGTGGCTCATCGCGCTCGGCATGGCCATCGGCGGCCCGGACAACAGCGCCGGCTGGCGTCTGGCGACCGCCGTCCTCGGTGCGGGATCGGTGCTGCTGGTCTTCCTCATCGCGCGCCGGCTGACCGGCTCGGTCGTGGCGGCGACGGTGGCCGGGACGCTCCTCGCGATCGACGGCCTCAGCATCGTGATGAGCCGGATCGCGCTGCTCGACGGCATCCTCACCTTCTTCGTGCTGCTGGGCGTGCTGTTCGTGCTCATCGACCGCCAGCGCACGATCCCGCTGCTCGAACGCCGGGACCCCGACGACGAGCACCCGCTGTGGGGACCGATCCTCTGGCGCCGTCCCTGGCTCGTCGCCGCGGGGCTCGCACTCGGCGCCGCCTCGGCGGTGAAGTGGTCGGGGCTGTACGTGCTGGCGGGCTTCGGACTCTACGTCGTCATCACCGACGCCCTCGCCCGGCGCCGCGGCGGGGTCGTCGTGTGGCCGGCGTCCGCGGTCTTCCGGCAGGGGCCGGTGTCGTTCGTCCTCCTCGTCTTCCCCGCTCTCGCGGTGTACCTCGCGAGCTGGACCGGGTGGCTGGTGACGGTGAACGGCTACGACCGCGGCAGCGACCCGAACCCGCTCGTCGCCCTGTGGAACTACCACGAGGCCATGCTCGGCTTCCATGTGGGCCTCACCCGCGGGCACCCCTACGCGAGCCCGGCGTGGGAGTGGCCGTTCCTGCTCCGCCCGACCGCGGTGTGGGTCGACAGCGACCCCACCGGCTGCGGCGTCGACCACTGCATCGGCGTGATCTCGGCGATCCCCAACCCGCTCATCTGGTACGGCGGCGTCGCGGCCAGCGTGTACCTGCTCTACCGCCTCATCCGCGGCTGGATCACGCGGCAGCCGGTCGGCCCGGCGCTCAGCCTGCCGCTCGTGGGGCTCGCGGTGACCTACGTACCCTGGCTCATGTTCCCCGACCGGACGATCTTCCAGTTCTACACGGTCGTGATGATGCCGTTCCTCGTGCTCGCGCTCACCGTCACGCTGCGGATCATCGCCGGGCGCCGGGAGGATCCGCTCGCGCGCCGGCAGTCGGGAGAGCGCACCGTCCTGATCTACCTCAGCGTCGTCGTCCTGGTGTCGGCGTTCTTCCTGCCGCTGTGGACGGGGATGAGCGTTCCCTACGACTTCTGGCGCCTGCACAACTGGCTGCCCGGCTGGGTCTGACCGGCGGGCTGGCCGGCCACAGCGCGGCCCCGGGTCAGGAGACCTCGTCGGCCACGTGCTCCACGAGCGGGAGGACGCGACCGGAGAGATGCGTGCGCATCGCGATGGAGGACGCGGTCCGCGCGACCCCCGGCACAAGGGCCACCCGGTCCAGCACCTCCTGCAGCCGCGTCGCATCGCGGGCGACGAGCCGGAGTTGCATGTCGCTCGCGCCGGTCACGGTGTGCATGTCGACGATCTCCGGCACCGCGTCCGCGAGGGCGGTGGCGACGTCGTCGTGTCCGACCTTCTGATCGATCTCGACGAGGCAGAACGCCACGACGCCGTACCCGAAGCCGGCGGGGTCGATGCGCGGCACGATCGCCTCGATCACCCCGCCCTCGTGCAAGCGCGCGAGACGGCTGGTGGCCGTCCCCCGCGCGATGCCCAGCCGGCGCGCGCACTCCAGGAGGGGCAGCTGCGGCGACTCCGTCAGGAGCCGGATCAGCGCGGCGTCGAGGCGATCGATCCGCACGTCACTCCTTGACGATGCCGGGGCGGGAGACACCCCGCGTCAGGCGGGCGACGACGAGCAGCACGGCGGTGAGCCCGAGCGTGAGCAGCAGCTGGATGCGCGCGGCCGGGTCGACCATCGCCAGCGCGATCACGGCCGCGAGCAGCACCAGGCAGAGCCACGAGACCCAGGGGAAGCCCCAGAGCCGCATCGGCATCGCCTCGCCGGCGCGGTCGGCCCGCCGGCGCAGCACGATCTGCGAGATCGCCGTCGCCGTCCAGATCACCAGCAGGGTCGACCCCACGACGTTCAGCAGCGCCGGGAGCACGACATCCGGGAACGCCCAGTTCAACCCGACGGTGACGAAGCCGAACGCCACCGAGGCGAGGACGGCGACGAACGGCACGCCCTTGAGGCTCGTCCGCGTGACGGACAGCGGCGCCAGCCCCCGCTCCCCCAGCGAGTACGCCATCCGCGACGCCCCGTAGATGTTGGCGTTCATGGCCGAGAGCAGCGCGATCACCACGATGAGGTCCATGACGAGGCCGACGCCCGGCACGTTCAGGGTGTCCAGCACGGCCGAGAACGGACCGGCCTGGACGGCGGGGTCGTCCCACGGGAGCACCGCGACGATGACGAAGATCGAGCCGACGTAGAAGATGAGGATGCGCACGAGCACCTCGCGCACGATCCGGCGGATGTTGCGAGAGGGGTCGTCCGACTCGGCGGCCGCGATCGCGACGACCTCGGTGCCGCCGAACGCGAAGACGACGATGAGGAGCGCCGCCGCGATGCCGGTGATGCCGTGCGGCGCGAAGCCGCCCTGGTCCACGAGGTTCGAGATGCCGGTCGCCGGCACGCCGGGGATGAGCCCGACGATCGCGCATACGCCGACGACGAGGAAGGCGATGATCGCGGCGACCTTGATCGCCGCGAACCAGAACTCGAAGCGGCCGTAATTGCGCACGCCGAAGAGGTTCACCGCAGTGAGGGCCACGACGAACACGAGCACCCAGACCCACGCGGGGATCCCGGGTACCCAGTTCGCCACGATCCCGGCCGCGCCGGTCGCCTCGGCGGCGATCACGACGACGAGCTGGATCCAGTACAGCCAGCCCACCGCGCTGCCGGCGCTGCGCCCCATGGCCTTCTGGGCGTAGGAGCTGAAGGCGCCGGAGCTCGGACGGGCCGCGACCATCTCGGCGAGCATCGCCATCACGAGCACGACGATGCCGCCCGCGACGAGGTACGAGATGAGCACGGCGGGTCCGGCGATGCTGATCGCCTGCCCGGAGCCGACGAACAGCCCCGCGCCGATCGCGCCGCCGAGCCCCATCATGGAGATCTGGCGGCGGGTGAGGCCCGGGTGCAAGCCCTTCGTGGTCGTCGTGGTGACGGGGACCTCGGTGGTCACGCGCCCACCTCCATCAGGTCGGAATCGTGGTCGGAATCGCCGGAGGCCGCGAGGGCCGCTTCCACCCGATCGATGTCGGCGGCGGAGCCGGACGAGATACGGACGCCCTCACCGGGGAAGGCGCGGGCGACCACGCCCCCGGCGTGCAGGACGGCGTCGAGCTCGGCGGTGTGCTCCCCCGCGGGAACCCAGACGAAGTTGGCCTGCGAGCGGACGGCGGGCCAGCCGGCGGCGGTGAGCACGGTGTACAGCCGGTCGCGCTGCGCCACGACCTCGTCGATGCGGACGGCGAGCTCGTCCTCCGCGGCGAGCGAGGCGAGGGCCGCGGCCTGGGCGAGGTCGGTGACCCCGAACGGCACGGCCACCTTGCGCTGCGCCTCGGCGATCGTGGCGGGGGCGATCGCATAGCCGATACGGAGACCGGCGAGGCCGTAGGCCTTGGAGAACGTGTGCAGCACCGCGACGTGCGGGTGGCGACGGAACAGCTCGATGCCGGCGCCGCGGCTGTCCGTGCGGTCGAAGTGCACGTAGGCCTCGTCGATGACGACGAGGACGTCGTGCGGCACCGCGGCGACGAAGCGCTCCAGGGCCTCGGCGTCGACGACCGTGCCGGTCGGGTTGTTGGGGTTGCACACGAAGACGAGGCGCGTGCGCGGGGTGATCGCGGCGAGCATCGCGTCGAGGTCGTGTCCGTGATCGGCATCCAGCGGCACGGCGACGGGCGTCGCCCCGGCGATCCGGACGAGCGAGGGGTAGGCCTCGAAGGACCGCCACGCGAAGACGACCTCGTCCCCCTCGCCGGCGACCGCGTGGATGAGCTGGGCGGCGATCTCCACCGACCCCGCGCCGACGGTCACCTGCGCCGGGTTCACCGCATACCGGGCGGCGAGCGCCTCCCGGACCGCGGAGGCACTCATGTCCGGGTAGCGGTGGATGCCGGCCACCCGGTCCTGCACGGCGCGCACGACGGAGGGCAGCGGCGGATGCGGGGACTCGTTCGAGGAGAGCTTGGAGGCACCGGCCGGGGCGGAGCGCCCCTGTCGGTAGGCGGGCACGGCGTCGAGACCGGCGCGGGCGGAGAGAGTCATCGTCAGAGCATCCTTGCTGTGATCCGAGAGGGGTCGCGTCACCCTAGAACGGATGGCGGGCGCTGGGCAAACCGTGCACTCGAAGCTGCGCATCGCGCGCACTCGACAGGCTGAAGGACGCCGCACGGTAGGCAGAATGCACAGCGCTGCGCCGGAGAAGGGCGCTCACCGTGCGCGCGAGACCGCGGCCGGATCGCTCACCGGCAGGCGGCACACGAAGGCGCGGCAGTCGTAGGCGCGCTCGGCGGTCGCCTCCTTGCCCTCGAACAGCTCGAACCCCGCGGCGGCGAACGCCGCGGCCTGCGCCGGCGTGACGACGGCGACGACATCGGCATCGGCTCCGCGGGCCGCGGCGGCGAGCACGCCACCGGGGTCCTCCGTCACCACGACGAGCTGCCGCGGCGCCGTGGCGAGTCCTGCGGCGACCCGCAGCAGACTGCCGTGGGCGAAGGGCTGGGCGAGTGCCCGGGAGGCAAGGGCCTGCACCCGCTCGGCCGCCGCCGCGCGATAGCGGTCCCCCGCTCCGAGCCGCCAGGCACTGAGCGCGGCCTGCGCGACCGCCGCCGTGTCCGAGGGGAGGTCGCCGTCGGTGTGGTCGGGCGAGGCGGCGATGCCCTGCGTACGGAGCAGCGGGTCCTCCCCCGCGGCGCCGTCCAGCACCCCGTCGAGGAGGTCGCGCCCCGTGACCGCCGGAGGGACGTCACCCGTCGCCGCCGCGAGGGCGAACAGGCCGTCGGCGAGGAGAGCGAGGTCGGCTGCGGTGGCGACCGCGGCGGAGGGTCGGCCGTCCAGGGAGGCCCGTACGAGCGCGCCGTCGGCCCCGCGGTTGGTGCCGAGCACGGCCGCGGCCGCGTCTGCGGCATCGGCGATCCACGCGTCCTCGCCGAGCGCCGCCCCCGCCCGGGCGAGTGCCGCGATCGCGAGGCCGTTCCATCCCGTGATGACCTTGCCGTCTACCGCGGGCGGCTCCAGCGCCGCGCGCTCCGCGACGGGACGGAGGTAGTAGCCCCCCTCGCTGCGGGCCCCGTCGATCCACGATTCGGAATCCTGCGCAGCGCCGAAGCCGCCGCCCTTCCGCCGCAGAGTGCCGAGCAGGAAGCGGGCTATGCCGCGCGCGGTCTCCTCGTCGCCGGCGTCGAGCGCGACCTCGAGCAGCTGGGCGTTGTCGGTCAGCATGCGCTCGTAGTGCGGCACCGTCCAGTCACGCCGGGTCGCATAGCGGAAGAACCCGCCGTCGGCGTCACGCAGATCCGAGTCCACCATCGCCGCGAGGGCGCGCTCGGCCGCAGCCGCCGCCTCCGGTGCGGCCGCGCGGACGAGGGGCTCCTGGAGGAACCGCAGGGTCGTGGCCACCGGGAACTTCGGAGCTCCGCCGAAGCCGCCGAACTCCGCGTCCTCCCTGGCGGCGAGACCGCGGGCGGCCTCCGCGAGGGCGGCGGCGTCCGGGAGGCTCGACGCCGCGGTCTCCGCCGCCTCGGCGAGCGCCGCGGTCACCGCGTCGGCGGATTCCTCGGCCTGCGCCCGTCGCGTCGTCCACGCCTCGCGCACCGCGGCCAGCACATCGCGGAACGCGGGCATCGGCGGTCGCGCCTCCGGCGGCCAGTACGTCCCCGCGTAGAAGGCGCGTCCGGCGGGCGTGGTGAACACCGTGAGCGGCCAGCCGAGGTTCTGGGTGAACGCGGACGCGGCGGCCATGTACGCCCCGTCGACGTGCGGATGCTCCTCGCGGTCGACCTTCACCGCGACGAACCCCTCGTTGATGCGGGCGGCGGTCTCCGGGTCGGCGAACGACTCGCGCGCCATCACATGGCACCAGTGGCAGGTGGAGTAGCCGATCGAGATCAGCATCGGCACGTCCCGGCGGCGAGCCTCCGCGAAGGCCTCCTCCCCCCAGGGGTACCAGTCGACGGGGTTGTCCGCGTGCGCCCGCAGATAGGGGCTGAGAGTGTCGGCGAGCCGGTTCGTCATGCTCCCACGCTACGCCGGGGAGGCCTGCTGGGGGTCGGACCCGGATCAGCCGACGAGCAGCTCCGCGGGGCGGGACAGGCTCAACCGTCGAGCAGCTCCGCGAGACCGGGAGACCCGGATCAGCCGACGAGCAGCTCCGCGGGGCGAGACGCGGTGTAGCCGACGAGCGGAAGGGCGCGCTCGGCTGCGAGCGCGATCCGCGCCCGCAGCACGTCGGTGGCCACCTCGTAGCCGTCGAAGTCGGTCGTGCTCGCGTACACGCCGAGCGGGAGGGTGAGCGCCTGGAAGAACGCGAACAGGGGACGGAGCTGGTGCTCGATCATGAGGGCGTGCCGCTCGCCGCCGCCGGTCGCGGCGAGGAGCACCGGCGTGCCGACGAGGGCGTACTGGTCCACGAAGTCGAACAGGTGCTTGAACAGCCCCGTGAACGAGGCGCGGTACACCGGGCTGCCCGCGATGAGCAGGTCGGCGGTCTCGATCGCCTTCAGCTGCGCCTCCGCCTCCGGCGGGAGCTGGTCACGGGTGAGAGCACCCGCGAGCGAGGGGCCGATCTGCGTGAGCTCGATCAGCTGCGCCTCGACGGGGGCACGCTCGGCGACCGCGGCGGTGATCGCACGGAGGAGGGCGGTGGTCTTGCTCGGCTCGTGCAGGGAGCCCGAGACGGCGACGACGCGGAGCGGAGCTGTCATGCGCTCGACGGTACCCACGCGGACGCCCCGTGTCGCGCGAAGCGACACGGGGCGTCATGTGCGGTGTCCGTGCTGTGGAGCGCGGCTCCGGTCAGTGCGGGCTCGGTGACGGCGTCAGTGCCGAGCCCGCGGCCGGCATGAGGGCGGGATCAGTTGACCTCGTCCGGGTGCGAGCCCACGCGGCCGGAACCGTCGAGCGGGTCGAGCGCGTCGATCGCGGCGATCTCGGCGTCGGTCAGCTCGAAGCCGAACACATCGAGGTTCTCGCGCAGGCGCTCGGGGCGCACCGACTTCGGGAAGACGATGATGCCCTTCTGCAGGTGCCAGCGCAGGACGGCCTGTGCGGGCGTCACGCCGTGAGCGGCGGCCGCCTCCGCGATCGCCGGGGTGCCGAAGAGGTCGTACTTGCCCTGGCCGAGCGGACCCCAGGCCTCGATGCGGACGCCGTTGGCCTCGGCCCAGGCGACCTCCTCGCGGCGCTGGTACGCCGGGTGCAGCTCGATCTGGTTCACGGCCGGGACGACGCCGGTCTCCTTCACCGTGCGCTCCAGGTGCGGCACGAGGAAGTTCGAGACGCCGATGCTGCGGGTCAGGCCCGCGTCGCGCAGCTCGATGAGCTTCGCGAACGCGTGGACGTAGTCGTCCTTCGCCGGGGTGGGCCAGTGCACGAGGTAGAGGTCGACCTGCTCCAGGCCGAGCTTCTCCAGGCTCTCGCCGATGGCGGCGCGGGGCTCGTCGTCGTGGTGGCGGTCGTTCCACAGCTTCGTGGTGACGAAGAGCTCCTCGCGGGGGATGCCGGAGGACGCGATGGCCGCGCCGACACCCTCCTCGTTGCCGTAGATCGCGGCGGTGTCGATGTGGCGGTACCCGATCTCCAGGGCCTCGCTCACCGCCTTCTCGGTCTCCGCCGGCGGCACCTTGAAGACGCCGTAGCCCAGCTGGGGGATGGAGTTGCCGTCGTTCAGTTCGAGTGCAGGAATGGTCATCCCCCCAGCCTAGGACCTGTGATGACAGGTGCGGCCGTGCGGATGACGAAAAGCGTCAGCGGCGAGGGACGGCCGCCATCGCGACGGCGCCCTTCCCGACAAGTCGCTCCAGGGGGCCACGGCCGACGAACATCGCCCACAGCGTCGTGACCATCAGGAGCGCCAGGGCCGTGAGCGCCCAGAAGGCGTTGTCCGCGATGAAGCCGCCGGGGCCGGCGACGACGACGACGGAGACGACGTGCAGGCTGTATGCCGTGAGCGGCATGGACCCCAGCGCGCCGAGGGGCAGCAGCAGCCAGCGCAGCGGACGGCTCAGCAGCAGGCACAGGGCGACCACCGCGAGGGCGAAGCCGCCGGAGCCCAGGATCTCGGCGGTGCCACCGCTATGCGGGTCGACGGCGAAGACCGCGCGGACCATGGAGCCGAGCGGGTCCGTCGCGGCGAGCGCTTCGGGGTAGCTCTCCCAGCCCGACGGCGGCATCGCGTCGTCCGGGATGAACGACGACGACGACAGGCTCTCGGCAGGGAGGCTGTCCAGGCTCTCGTCGTCAAGGATCTCGATGCTCTCGCTCCCGGAGTATCCGCTCGTCGAGGAGCTGAGTGATCCGGTCCCGCCCAGTCCCGCGCCCGCGCCGAGAGCGCCGAGGCCGTAGCCGATCGCGGCGAGGACTACGCCGACGACGAGGGCGACGACGGCCGTGCGCAGCTCCTGCACCCGGAGCCGGCCCAGAGCCATGCCGCCGAGCACGAGCGCCAGCCACACGGTGATCGGATAGGTGCCGTAGAGCGCGAACCCGATGCCCGCGCCGAACGGCTGCAGCGCCACCGCGCTGAGCAGAGCGAGCAGCGCCGGACCGGCGAGGGCGAGGACGGCGGCGCCGAGGAGCAGCTGCCACGGTCGCCACCGCAGGACCGGGATGACGGCGACGTACAGCAGGCCGTAGAGGGTGAGGATCACGGCGATCGGCGTGTTGAGGAGCTCCAGGGCGAGACCGATCACGAAGATCACCGCGCCGCGGCCGACGAGGTTGAGGCGGATGCTCGGGACGCGCTCCCGCTCCGGCAGCACGTCGCGTCCTGTCATGAGGGCGATGGAGACGCCGGCGAGCAGCGCGAACAGGATCGACGAGCGACCGTGCACGAGGTCGGTCCACGTCGTCGGGTCGCCCCACTCGAACGCCTCCGTCACGCCGACGTGGGCACCGGCCATGCCGAGGATCGCCAGACCCCGCGCGACGTCGAGACCGAGGATGCGCGGCGGCCGCCCGAAATCACGGAACCAGCGCACGGGGCGGAGAGCAGCAGTCATCACCCGATGATCGTATGCGGCGATCGCGGCGACCCCGGTGTGCATCCCGGCATACGATGGAGGGCTATGTCCTCCCTCGTGATCTCCTACCCTCCGGAGCTGCCCGTCAGCGCGGCCAGGGACGAGATCTCCGACGCCATCCGCGACCACCAGGTCGTCATCGTCGCCGGCGCGACCGGATCGGGGAAGACCACCCAGCTCCCGAAGATCGCGCTGGAGCTGGGCCGGGAGCGCATCGCCCATACCCAGCCCCGACGGCTGGCCGCCCGCACGATCGCGGAGCGCGTGGCCGAGGAGCTGCGGGTCGAGCTCGGCACGCTCGTCGGCTACAAGGTGCGCTTCACCGACAAGGTCTCCGACGAGACCCGGATCGCGCTGATGACCGACGGGATCCTCCTCAACGAGATCTACCGGGACCGGCTGCTGACGCGCTACGACACGATCATCATCGACGAGGCGCACGAGCGGTCCCTCAACGTCGACTTCCTGCTGGGCTACCTCGCCCGCATCCTCCCGGAGCGCCCGGACCTGAAGGTGATCATCACCTCCGCCACCATCGACCCGGAGAGCTTCGCGCGGCACTTCGCCGCCGCCGACGGCACCCCCGCGCCGGTCATCGAGGTGTCGGGGCGCACGTATCCCGTCGAGATCCGCTATCGCCCGCTCGTCGACGAGGACGCGGAGCAGGACGCCGCCGGCGAGCCGGAGGACGAGGTGAGCGCGATCGTCGCGGCGCTCCGCGAGCTGGACCGCGAGGCGCCAGGCGACGTGCTCGTGTTCCTGCCGGGCGAGGCGGAGATCCGGGATGCGGCCGACGCCGTGCGCGCCGCCTACGCCAAGGACCGTTCACCCACCGAGGTCCTCCCCCTGTTCGGTCGGCTCTCCGCCGCGGAGCAGCACCGGGTGTTCGAGCGCAGCACCGTGGCCGGCGTCCGTCGCCGGGTCGTGCTCGCGACGAACGTGGCCGAGACGAGCCTCACGGTGCCCGGCATCAAGTACGTCATCGACACGGGCACCGCCCGCATCTCCCGGTACAGCAACCGCTCGAAAGTGCAGCGGCTGCCCATCGAGGCCATCTCCCAGGCCTCGGCGAACCAGCGCTCCGGTCGTGCCGGTCGCACGAGCGACGGCATCGCCATCCGCCTGTACTCCGAGGAGGACTGCGCGCGGCGTCCCGAGTTCACCGAACCCGAGATCCTGCGCACCTCCCTCGCCTCCGTCATCCTGCAGATGCTCGCGTTGGGCTTCGGCGACATCACCGCGTTCCCCTTCCTCACCCCGCCCGACTCCCGAGGCGTGAAGGCGGCGTTCGACCTGCTCACCGAACTCGGCGCCCTCCGACCGGCGCACGGCCCGGACGATGGCCCCCGGCTCACCCGGATCGGACGCGACATCGCCCGGATGCCGATGGACCCGCGGTTCGCGCGCATGCTCATCGAGGCGAGCCCTTCGACAGGCTCAGGGACCCAGAGGGGGTCAGGCCCTTCGACAGGCTCAGGGACCCAGGGGTCGGTGCTGCGGGACGTGCTCGCGATCGTGGCGGGGCTGTCCATCCAGGACGTGCGCGAGCGACCGGAGGACCGCCGCGAGGAGGCGGACCGGCTGCACGCGCGCTTCGTGGACCCGACGAGCGACTTCCTCACCCTCCTGAACCTCTGGAACCACCTCCGAGAGCAGCAGCGCGCGCTCGGCTCCAGCGCGTTCCGCCGGCTGTGCCGCAGCGAGCACCTCAACTACGTGCGGGTCCGCGAGTGGTTCGACGTGCATCGCCAGCTGCGGACGCTCGTCAAGACCCCCGACCGCGGGGCGGAGCCGAGCGGTGCCGCCGATCCGGATGCCATCCACCGCGCGCTGCTGTCCGGCCTGCTGTCGCAGATCGGCGTCCTCGACGAGCGCACCGCCCCCGCGGGGAAGGCCCACTCCCCCGCGGGGGACGCCCGCCGCCGGATCACCGAGTACCGGGGCGCGCGGGGCATCCGGTTCTCGATCTTCCCGGGCTCGGGGTTGCGCAAGAAGAGCCCCCGGGCGGTCATGGCCGCCGAGATCGTGGAGACCTCCCGCACCTTCGCCCGCACCGTCGCCGCCATCGACCCCGCCTGGGCCGAGCCCCTCGCCGGCGACCTCGCCAAGCGCCAGGTCACCGAGCCGCACTGGTCCAAGGACGCCGGAGCCGCCGTGGCGTTCGAGAAGGTCACGCTGTTCGGGGTCGAGATCATCCCGCGCCGGCGCGTGCAGTTCGCCCGCATCGACCGGTCCGCCTCGCGCGAGCTCTTCGTGCGTCATGCGCTCGTCGAGGGCGAATGGGATCCGTCCCGCATCGACAAGCGGGTCAGTGCGTTCTGGCGCAGCAACGCCGAGCTCCGCCGCCGCTTGGAGAAGCTCGAGGAGCGCGAGCGGCGCCGCGACATCCTGGCCGGCGACGAGGCCGTATTCCGCTTCTACGACGAGCGCATCCCCGCCGACGTGTTCGACGTGCGGTCGTTCGAGAAGTGGTGGCGCGAGGCGCTGAGGACGACGCCGAAGCTGCTCGTGATGCGCGAGAGCGACCTCATCGACGACGAGGACCGCGCCGACCAGCGCGAGTTCCCGACCCGGTGGACGCAGGGCGACCAGGTGCTCGGCCTCGCGTACCGGTTCGAGCCGGGCGCACCGGACGACGGCGTGAGCGTCGTGCTGCCTCTGCCGCTGCTCGCCCAGATCGAGGACCGCGGCTTCGACTGGCAGGTGCCTGGGCTCCGCGCCGAGCTCGTCACCGGACTGCTGCGTGCGCTGCCCAAGGCCATCCGGCGCCACGTCGTCCCCGCCGCCGACTGGGCGGAGAAGTTCGGGGCGGCGCTGGCCCACGAGGGTCCGGAGGTGCACGGCGGTCTCCCCCCGCGCACTCTCAAGGAGGCGCTCGCACGGCTCGTGCAGCCGCTCGCGAACCAGGTGGTCACGGCCGCCGACTTCGACGACGAACGGGTGCCGGCGCATCTGCGCATGAACTTCCGCGCCGTGGACGAGCGGGGACGGGTGGTCGGGTCCGGGCGCGATCTCCGGACGCTGCAGGCCGAGCTCTCCGACCGTGCGCGCAGCAGCGTCGCCCGCTCCATCGCCCGACCCGGGCGCGCGGAGGCACCGGGGCCCCGCGGGGCGGAGCGCGTGGCCGCCGCTCCCGTCGAGCAGACCGGGCTGACGGCGTGGACGTTCGGCGACCTCCCGGCGGTCATCGACACGAAGGTCGCGGGCGGCGTCGTCCGCGGGTACCCGGCGATCATCGATGCCGGCACGAGCGTGTCGGTGCGGGTCGAGGCGACCCCCGACGCCGCAGCCGCCGCCACGCGAGACGGCGTGCTGCGTCTCGTCCTGCTCGCGGTGCCCTCGCCGTCCTCGTACGTGCAGCAGCACCTCACCAGCGCGGAGAAGCTCGCGCTCGCCGCCTCGCCGTACCCGTCGGCGGCCGCGCTCATCGAGGACTGCCGAGCCGCCGTCGCCCGTCGTGTGATCGACGCGTCGACCGACGGCGCCGACGGCCGGGACCGTGGCATCGTGCGCACCGCGGCCGAGTTCGCCCGGGTCCGCGACGCCGTGTCCGCCGTGCTCGTCGACGAGCTCTTCGCCTGCGTCTCCCTGGTCGCCCGCATCCTCGCGAAGGCGCGGGAGGTGGAGCGCGGCATCAAGTCGCAGAACGCGCTGGCGCTGCTCGGTCCGCTGAACGACATCCGCACTCAGCTCTCCGGCCTGCTGCACCCCGGCTTCGTCGCGGCAGCGGGAGTCGACCGGCTCGCCCACTTCCCCCGGTACCTCGACGGCATCATCGACCGGCTGAAGACCCTCGCGAACGAGCCGGGCAAGGACCGCGCGCGGATGACGGAGTTCGAGCGGATGGCGGCGCTGTTCGCAGACGCCGGGGGCACCATCCCCCTCGCGCCCGACGCGCCGCCCGCGATCGTCGAGGTGCGCTGGCTGCTGGAGGAGTACCGGGTCAGCGTCTTCGCCCAGCGTCTCGGCACCGCGCAGCCGGTGTCCCCGCAGCGGATCACCAAGGCGCTCGCGGGGAAGTGACCCTCGCCGGGTAGCCTGAGGGCATGGCCCGCGCGATCGTCTACACCGAGTTCGGATCCCCCGCTGTCCTCCACCTCATGGAGGTGCCTGACCCCGTGCCCGTCCGCGGCGAGGCGCTGGTGCGCATCGAGGCGGCCGGCGCCAACCCCATCGACGCCAAGCTCCGCGGCGGCAAGCGCCCGTCCGCGCCGATCACCGAGCCGCGTCCGGTCGGGTTCGACGGCGCGGGAGTCATCGAGGTGCTGGGCGAGGGCGCGGACGGGTTCGAGGTCGGCGACCGCGTCGCGATCCGCGACACGCTCGGGACCTACGCCTCCGCCCTCGCGGTCGAGGCCGACAAGCTCGTGAAGCTGCCGGACGCCGTCACCGCGGCCGAGGGCGCGGCGATCGGCATCCCCGCCGGCACCGCCTATCAGTCCCTCCGCTCGCTCGCCGTGACGGCCGACGACGTGCTCCTCGTGCATGCGGGCTCGGGTGCGGTCGGCCAGGCCGCCGTGCAGTTCGCCGTCGCCTGGGGCGCGACCGTGATCGCCACCGCGAGCCCCGCCCGGCACGATCAGCTCCGCGAGCTCGGCGCGATCCCCGTGGCCTACGGCGACGGCCTGCTCGACCGCGTCCGCGCGGCGGCCCCCTCCCCCGTGACCGTCGTCCTGGACTGCGCGGGCACCGACGAGGCGATCGAGACCTCCCTCGCCCTGGTCGCCGACCGCGACCGCATCGCGACCATCGTCCGCGGTCCCGACGCCGCCGACTTCGGCATCCGGGCGTTCTCCGGCGGCTCCCCCGAGCCGCTCACGCCGCAGGAGTTGGAGTGGCGCGCAGAAGCGCTGCAGAAGACGGTCGACCTCCTGGCCGCGGGCGACTTCACCATCGAGCTCGGCCCGGAGCTGCCCCTCGCCGAGGCGGCCCGGGCCCATGAGCTCATGGAGACCGGCGCCGCCTCGGGGAAGATCATCCTCGTCCCCTGAGGGATCAGGGTGGCACCGGAGCGGAGTTGCTGCGGCGACGGGATCCGACCCGATCGCCTACCCTCCGGGGCAGTCGCACTCACTGCCGCTGTAGCACTGGCACACCGAGTCGGGGTAGTCGGCCTTGGTGGCGGTGAGTCTGACGTCTAGTTCTTCGAGCGGGACGACGTCCTCGATGCCGTCCAGTTCCGGGATGTCCGGGCAGTCCGCGGGGCCGGTCTCCACGACCTCTTCGCCTCGCGGAAAGGTCAGGGTGAAGCACACCGCCCCCTGGCGTTGCTCGTACCACCAGCCACCGCCCGTCTGCGCGCCACCGAATGCGAGGAGTGTCAGGGTGGTGCCCTCGCCCCTCTTGTCGAGGTCGAGGAGCTTGAGGGGGTTGCCGTCGAGCTCGTCGGTTCCGTCCCGGAGGTCGGAGGCGAGGGAGAGTTCGGCGATGGTCACTTCCGGGTCCGTGACGATCTTGCCGCGGTGCTCCCACATGTCTTCCTGCGCGTCTTCGATGGAATCCGCGAGGCTCACCCGCACGAGGCTCTCGATGCTCGGCGCGCACCCGACGAGCATGACGGCCGCAGCGACGAAGCCGACGACAGGGAGGCTTCGGCGCCGCAGACGGCTTGTCATGATGCGACGGTAGCGCATCCGGCGACGGCCTCCCTGTCGGTCAGGCGGGAGCAGTGGGGCGGCCGAGCGAGAGCATCAGCCGGTTCGCCCAGTTGAAGAAGGCCGCGCCGTGCACGACGTCTGCGATCTCGAGATCGTCCAGTCCGGCCGCACGGAGGCGCGCGATGTGCGCGGGACCGAACGCGCGGGGCGTGTCGGTCAGCGCGACCGCGGCGGCGACGATCGCGTTCCAGCGCTCCCCGAGGTCTGCGTCCACGCCCTCGGCGAGGAGCGCGTCGACGGCTTCCGGCCGCTTGCCGTGGTGCGCCGCGAACCGGGAGTGCACGGAGGCGCAGAAGACGCAGCCGTTGCGGCGGGAGGCGGCCGTCGCGGCGAGCTCCCGCTCCGCGCGGGGCAGCCCCTCCGCAGTGTTGTAGAAGATGTCCTTGTCGACGAGGGTGCGCGCGCGAAGCACCTCGGGGTCGCGCGCGAGCAGCCGGAAGTACTCGTTCTTCGCGCGGGCGGCGTCGACGAGGCCGTCGAGGTGCCGCGGAGTGAGATCCTCCTCCGCCAGCGGCGCGAGGTGCGGCGTCCAGCCGACCTCGGCGCGGGTGAAGGCGTCAGGATAGGGGGCGTCGTCGTGGCGGAGCACGGTGTCGGCGGCGGTCATGCGGCCTCCTCGTCGGTGTCGGTGTCGGTAGCGGTGGCGGTGTCGGTAGCGGTGGCGGTGAGTCCGGCCTTCTGGAGCACGCGGAGGCCGGTGACGACCCGCTGCTGGAAGGCGAGGAACGACACGAGCTGCGACAGCGTCACGATCCCGTCCGTCGACCAACCGGCGTCGTGCAGACGGCCGAGGTCGGTGCCTGATGCCTCGCGGGGGCGGAACACCAGCAGGTGCGTGTGCGCGAGAGCCGCCGCGAGGCGCTCCCCCAGGGCAGCCGACGCCGCCGCGTCCGGCACGTACCGCGCGCCGTCGGTGCTCTCGGCCTCCAGCCCGCGTTCGGTGTAGGCACCGAACGGTCCGGTGGTCGCGGCGGCCTCGGCCTCTCGGGCGACGATCGCGGCGCGCTCAGGGTCGATCTCGCGCGCTCTCCCGGCGTAGAACTCCGCCGTGGGGTCGTCCTCACCGGCGAGCGCGGTCGCGAACGCCGCGATCAGCGCGCGCTCGGCGAGCGACACGTGCTCCGCGGAGACCGGGTGGAACAGCGCGTCGAAGCTCGCCTGGAGCTCCTCCCTGGTCACAGGACGGCGACGACGCAGCGCATCGAGCTCCGGCGTCACCCCCGTCAGCTGGTCGACGATGTCGGCGGTCATGCGTTCTCCTTCACGGTGGGGGTGTTCTCGGCAGTGCGGGTGCTCTCGGGATCCGGCGGGGACAGCGCGTAGCCGAGGGCCGGGGCGACCTCCGTCGCGAACAGCTCGATCGACCGCAGGACGTGGGCGTGCGGTGCGTCGACCGAGTGCACCTGGAACGCCACCTCGGTCGCGCGGTGCAGCGTCGTGTCCGCGGCGAGCGAGGCGGCGACCTCCTCGGGCGTGCCGAGATGCGTGTCGAGCGCGGCGATGAGGTCGTCGAGGTCGTCTCCGGGGATCGTCTGGCCCTGCCGACGGAAGCCCTCGGCCGCGCGCCGCAACCCGACCTCGGCGAACCGGAGCGCCTCGGCGCGGTCGTCCGCCACGAACACGGTGCGGGAGGCGGTGATGCGCGGGGTCGCCTCTGCGGGCAGCGCGTCGAGGTACGCGTCGATGATGGGGTCCTGCAGGGCGGACAGCGGCGCGTGCAGCCGGTCGTGGGGGCGGGGCTGCGTGCGGGACAGCAGCAGTCCGTGACCGTGGACGCCCGCCCGATGACCGCCGGGTGCCGAGAACGTCGCCTGCCAGATGCGCGCGGCCAGCGACCCCGCGTCCGGATACAGCGTGTTCCCCGCACCGATGTCCCGGCCGGCGAGAGCGTCGAGCAGGAGACTGAGCTTGCGGTCGTAGGTGGGCCCCTTGTCGCGCACGTCCTCCCCGAAGGGCGCGAAGGACGACGGGGTGCCGCCGCTGCCGAGCCCGAGGTCGATCCGCCCGTCCGCGAGCAGGTCGGCCACCACGGCGTCCTCGGCCACGCGGACCGGGTCTTCGAGGGGCAGGGTGATGATCCCGGTGCCGAGGCGGATCCGGGAGGTGCGAGCCGCCGCGTGCGCGAGGAAGACGAGCGGCGAGGGCAGCCCGCCTTCCGCCGCCCGGAAATGGTGCTGCGCCACCCACGCCCTCCCCACGCCGTGCTCCTCGGCGTGCTGGATCTGCGTCAGGGCGAGGCGGTAGCGGTCGGCCGGGGACGCGTCGTCGAGGAGCCGCGTGAAGAACGCGACGGTGGGACGAGGGGTGGTGGCGCTCATGCGAGGATCTCCGTTCGGCCGGGGACCGCGGCCAGCAGCTCCCGGGTGTTCTCGTGCTGCGGGTCGTGGAACAGCTCTTCGGTCGGCCCGTCCTCCACCACGCGACCGCGGTGCATGACGGAGACGGTGTGGCTGATGCGACGCACCACGGCGAGGTCGTGCGATATGAAGAGGTAGGTGAGTCCGAGCTCGGCCTGGAGCGCGGAGAGCAGTTCGAGGATGCGCGCCTGCACCGTCACGTCGAGCGCCGACACCGCCTCGTCGAGCACGAGGATCTCGGGGTCGACGGCGAGCGCCCGTGCGATCGCGACCCGCTGCCGCTGCCCGCCGGAGAGCTCACTCGGCGTACGGCGGGCCGCATCCGCCGGCAGCGCCACGCGTTCGAGCAGGGCGACCGCGCGATCCCGACGCTCGGACCGGCCGCCGATGCGGAAGTTGTGCAGCGGCTCGGCCACGATGTCGGCGATCTGCTGCCGCGGATCGAGCGAGGCGAAGGGGTTCTGGTACACGAGCTGGATCCGTCGGCGCAGCGCACGCAGTCGCGCCCCCTCGACGGCCGTCGCGTCCTCCCCCGCGAGCTCCACGGTCCCGGCGTCCGGACGGAGGAAGCGCGTGACCAGGCGCGCGGTCGTGGACTTGCCCGATCCGGACTCGCCGACCAGCGCATGGGTCGTGCCGCGGCGCACCCGGAAGGAGACGTCGTCGACCGCCCGGAAGCGCTCACGACCCGCGACCCGAAACTCCTTCACGAGGCCCGCGGCCACGATCTCGTACGGCCTCTCGGCGGCCACCGCCGCGGCATCCCGGAGGAACGGCGGCGCGTCCGGACGCCGGAAGCCGGTCGTGAAGCCGGGCGCGTCCGCGAGCAGCTGCCGCGTGTACGGGTCTTCCGGCTCCGCGAGCACCTGCGCGCTCGGCCCCTGCTCCACGATCCGACCGTCCTTCAGCACCGCGATCCGCGCCGCCCGGTCCGCGGCGACGCCGAGGTCGTGCGTCACGAGCAGGATGCTCGTGCCGTCCTCGCGCTGCAGCTCGTCCAGCAGGTCCAGCACGCGGCGCTGCACCGTGGCGTCGAGGGCGCTGGTGGGCTCGTCCGCGATGAGCAGTCGAGGCCGGAGGGCGATCGCGGCCGCGATGAGGACCCGCTGCCGCATGCCGCCGGAGAGCTCGTGCGGATACTGTCGGGCGCGCAGATCGGGGTCGTCCAGCCCGACGCGGTCGAGCAGCTCGAGCACGCGGGCGTTCCGGGAACGACGGTCGCGATGCCCGTGCAGGCGCAGCACCTCGGCGACCTGCACGCCGACGGGGCGCACCGGGTCGAGCGACGTCGTCGGATCCTGCGGCACCAGCCCGATCTCCGACCCGCGGATGCCGCGGAACGCCCGATCCGACCATCCGGAGATGTCGAGGTCGCCGAGGCGGACGCGGCCGCCCTCGACCCGTCCGCCCTGCGGCAGCAGGCCGAGGAGGGCGTGCGCCGTGGTGGACTTGCCGGAGCCCGACTCGCCGACCAGGGCGAGCGTCTCCCCCTCGGCGATGGCGAAGGAGACGCCGTGCACGACCTCGCGACCGGCGTACGAGACCCGCAGGTCCGTCGCGGCGAGGACGGGTGAGGCTGGTGACGGAGGGGTCGCCAGTGTCATCGGGGGCTCCTTCCGAGCCGGTGGCTGATGCGGTTGGCGCTGAGCACGACGGCGACCACGACGAGGCCGGGCAGCGCCGTGAGCCACCAGGCGGTCGCGATGTAGTTGCGTCCCTCGGCGATCAGCAGCCCCCACTCGGGGGTGGGCGGCGGGGCTCCGTAGCCGAGGAAGCCGAGGGTGGAGATGGCGAGGATCGCCGTGCCGAACTGCAAGGCGGCGAGCGCGACGATCGGGGTGAGGGCGTTCGGGAGCACATGCCGGCGCAGCACGGCGACGAAGGTGCCGCCGCTGCCGTACGCCGCCTCGACGTACTCGGTGCGGCGCACCCGCGCCACCTCGGCGCGCATGAGCCGGGCGAAGGCGGCGACGCTGCCGAGTCCCACGGCGATCGCCGCGTTCACCGTTCCGAATCCGAGCAGGATGATGACGGAGAGCGACAGCAGCAGCCCGGGGATGGCCAGCAGCACGTCGACGATCCGCATCAGCACGTCGTCCACGATGCCGCCGGTCGCGCCGGCGACGGCCCCGAGGAGCGTGCCGAGCGCGAGGCCGACGGTCACGGCGATGAGCGCCCCTGACAGGGAGTGCACCGCGCCGTGCACGACCCGGCCGAACAGGTCGCGGCCCAGCGCGTCGGTCCCGAACCAGTGCGCGGCGCTCGGGGGCAGGAGCTTGTCGGCGGGTACGCCGGTCAGCGGGTCGCCCGGCGCGAAGACGCCGGGGATCACCGCCCACAGCACCGCCACGGCGACGACCGCGAACGCGAGGTACAGTCCCCAGGCACGCGACCGCCGTCGCGGACGGGATGCGGAGACGGGCGCCGGGGCGGACGGCGCGGTCGGGGCACCCGACGTCTCGACCGACGTCTCGGCGATCACGGGAGCGGTCATGCGGGCACCTCCTGGGCGGCGGGAAGGACGGGGCGGGAACGGGCGGCGCGCGCCGATCGCCGCTGCCGCGGGTCGATCAGGGGCGTGGCGAGGTCGACGGCGAAGCTGATCACCACGAACCCCAGCGCCGACAGCATCACCACTCCCTGCAGCACCGGGATGTCCTGGTTCGCGACGGCCTGCTCCGTGAGGCGTCCGATGCCGGTGCGGCCGAACACCGTCTCGGTGACCACGGCGCCTCCGACGAGCTCTCCGAACAGCACCCCCGCGATGGTGAGCGTCGGGACGGCGGCGTTGCGTGCGACCGAGCGCGTGAGCACCCACGCCGGCGGCGCCCCCTTCGCGCGAACCACGGTCACGAACGGCTGCGCCTGCACCCGGTCGATCGACCGGACCAGCACCTGGGCGAGCGGCGCCGAGATCGGCACGGCGAGCGTGAGGACGGGCAGGATCAGCCCGCTGACAGGATCAGCCCCCACGATCGGCACCCAGCCGAGTCCGAACGAGAACACCTGGATGAGCAGGATCCCGAGCCAGAACACCGGGACCGCGACGAACAGTCCCGGCACCTGGCGCAGGCCGTCCCGCAGCCACGCGAAGGGGGCGAGCGCGGAGAGCGCCGCGATCAGCACCGCGAGCACGACCGCGACCAGGAGTCCGAGCGCCGCGAGCAACAGCGTGGCGGGCAGCGCCTCGGCCAGCATCGTCCGCACCGGGGTGCCGTACTGGGTCGAGTAGCCGAAGTCGCCCGCCAGGAAGCCGAGACCCGCGTGCAGGTACTGCTCCCCCCACGGCACGTCGGCGCCGTAGGTCGCGCGGATGTCGTCGAGCTGCTCCGGCGAGAGCCCCAGGCTCGGGTCGGAGAACTTGATGAGGATGGCGTCTCCCGGCAGCAGCTGCAGCAGGAAGAACGTGGCCGTGAAGGCCGCGATCAGCACGATCGCGGCCTGCCCGGCCCGTCGGAGGACGAAGGTCATGGGGTCACCGTGATCCTCAGTGCTCCGCGAGCCACACGCCGGAGAACGTGGGCCGGCCGACCGACTCGAAGGCGACGCCGTGCACATACGTGGCCGCACCGTAGACCTGCGGCTCCTCGAAGAGCGGGATCACGTACGCCTGCTCCGCGATGTAGTCCTGCACGGCCTGCGAGGCGGCCACCCGCTTCTCGGCGTCCGGCTCAGAGGCGACGGCGAGCAGCAGCTCGTCGAGCGTCGCGTCCTGAGAGATGAGCACGTCGCGGTTCTTCGTGAAGTACTGGCTCTTGATCACGTCGAGGTCGGCACGCCCGACCATCGAGTGGTAGAACCCCGTCTTCAGCGGATCACGCGTGTCCTCCGCGTAGCTGCCCGCATCGCCGGGCTTGACGGTGAGCTCCACACCGACCGCCGCGAGCTGCTGCGCCACGAGCTCCAGGGTCTGCTTCGACAGCGGCTGCGGCTTGGCCTCGTAGACCGTGATCGACAGCCGCTCGCCGTCCTTCTCCCTGATGCCGTCGGCGCCGGGCTCCCAGCCCGCCTCGTCGAGCAGCGCCTCCGCCTTCTCCGGGTCGTGGGCGTAGTGCGCGGACTCGTCCTTGTAGCCCGCGGCCTGGGAGGACAGCACCGACGTGGCCACCGGGTAGTTCTCGGTGAACAGGGTGTCGACGACCTCCTGCGCGTCGACCGCGGCGATGATCGCCTGGCGCACGCGGATGTCGGACAGCAGCGGGTTCTCCGGGCGGAGGGCGATCGAGTTGTTCACGCCGCGGGTCTGCGGGGCGTAGAGCGTGAATCCGGCGCCCTCGACGCGGTCCTCGTCGAACGCCTGGACGTAGCGGACGTAGTCGGCCTGACCCGCGAGCAGCGACCCGATGCGGACGGAGTCCTCGGGCGTGACCAGCACGTGCACGGCGTCGAGGTAGGGACGACCGTCGTTCTCGGCGCTGTCCGGGCCCCAGGCGTAGTCGTCGCGGGCGGTGAGGGTGTACTCGGTGCCGAGCTTCTCGTCGGTGACCGTGAAGGGACCGGAGCCGATGATGTCCTCCGCGTTGCCCGCGCCGAAGTCCTCGATCGTGCCGTCCAGGGTCTCCGGAGACAGCAGTCCCGAGTTGATGGTCGACGTCGCCTGCAGGAATCCGGGCGACGGCGCGCTGAAGCGGAACGTCACGGTGTCCTCGTCGACCACCTCGCTGCCGGCGTAGTTGTTGATGGCCTCGGAGACGGTGAGCCCGCGCTCGGCGTCGCCCAGCCCGTAGGTGTCGAAGTTCTTCGCCACGGCGGCGGCGTCCACGGGTGTGCCGTCCGAGAACGTCACGTCCGGGTTGAGGTCGAAGGTGTACTCCGTGGCGTCGTCGTTCACGGTCCACTCCGCGGCGATCCACGGCTCGATCTCGAGCGTCTCCGGGTTCTGCCAGGTGAGCCGGGCGGCGATGTTGTTGACGATGCCGCCGTTCGGGTAGAAGCCGGCCTGCGGCGGATACAGGTTCGTGTAGGCCTGGTGCTCGAGGTAGGTCAGCGTGCCTCCGGTGACGGGGTCGCCGCCGGCCGCCGGTGAGACCGCGGGAGCGGGCGTGGACGCGCAGGCGGCGAGGCTCCCCGCGAGCACGAGCGGGAGCGCCACGGCGGCAGCGCGGATCAGACGACGGTTCATGCGGAGGCCTCCTGGCTTCGGGTGGGACGAGGTTTCTTCACGGTAGGAATCGGGGCTGCGACGGCGCGACTCGCGCGACACCACAGGTCACGCGTCGACATACGAGGAAATGCTGTCGAGCGCGCAGGGAGGCCTCGATCGGGATGCCCTGTTCTAGCGCCACCGACTCATGCGGGTCATTTCACTCTCGGAGCCGCGATTCTCCATCACTGCTGCGTCTGCAGTCCGGACCCGCTGCGCCCGCTGGCACCGATGCCTCACGGTCGTGGTGGTGCACCGAGCGCATCGACGAGTAGAGGTAAAACCCAGAGCCGCCCCGACGACGGTGTCGGGGCGGCTCTTCAATCGCAGTGCGATCTCAGCAGCAGCATGAACGCTGAGGTGCGCGCATGCCACGAGGCATCATCGAATGCTGGAAACGTTCACCTGCTTTCCGGTGACCGTGAAACCTATCTGAATCCACGCCTTGGTTCCGTTGCGAAGAGGCATGCACACAGTACCCGGGTTGAACGGGTTCGTCGGCAGAGGATCGATCCAGCAGAGCTTCGCGTAGTAGTTTCCTGTCCAGAAGTCCTTGCGGGCACCCCAGGTTCCCTTGGTTGTGCCGAGAGTGAACCGATAGTTGATGCTGGGTGTGGCCGCGTGCCAGCACGGCTGTGAGGTGCTCGTGCAGTTTGGCGATGCCGCTCTCGTGCTGATGCTTCCCTGGGGCGGAAGCGAGCCGAAGACCTCCTCATTCAGCTCCGCCTCTGACATGGGAACCACCGACGTGACGTCCCCCGTGTAGGGATCGACGCTGACTCGCTTCAGGTCGTCGCTGGCGAGAAGATCCGCCTCCGCGTTGGTCAACTGCGAGAGGGATCCAACCTCGACCGGGGGCGGTGTCTCTTCGCTGTAGCTTGTCGCACTGTGCGCCGCTGTCCCCCCGGTAGCGACCATGATCACTGACGCAGATACGCCGATGATGGACTGAATCAACCGCTTCACTTTGACCACTCGTAGCTCCTGTTTATCTGTATCGGTACGAGCAGAATCGTGCCGTGCTTCGAAGCCGCACGGAACCGACTGGGGACGTATCGGTCCCGGATTTGAGGTTTCAATCTGGACCAGACACCCGAGACTGAGAAGACATGAACACACGACCTGGAGGGTTGAATAGTGCGTCTCAGATCAATAATCGCCGCATCTCTGGTAGTAGGCATCGCCGTCACGACACCGCATGCCGCTAGCGCCGAGAACGAGGCGGACACGATAGAAGAACTGCGAGCCGCAGCGCCCGAGATCGCAGAGATGATCGCACCATCCACCGTCTCATCGACATCGGTGGGTGATGTTGACGCGACGGTGAAAGATGACACGATCTCGATCTCGTCCGATAGCGGAACGATTAGTTTGACCGCGGAAGAGACCGGTGCATCGAGCGAGGTCGAGGCTGTGCTTCTCGACGATGCATCCGCACTCTTCGCGATCCGGATCGATGATGCAACGGCGCCACGCACCTACGATTTCGCGCTGGACCTGCCGAGTGACGCCACCGCAGAGCTCCTTGAGGGTGGAGCTATGGCCTATCTCAACAGCAAGGGCGAGTATCTCGGTGGCGTTGCGGAGCCGTGGGCAAAGGATGCGATCGGCCAAGAGATCCCCACGTGGTTCACCTACGCTGACGGGGTGCTCACTCAGCATGTGGACATTGACGCGGTCGAGGATGTCGTCTATCCGCTCGTCGCTGACCCGTACCTGGGTAAGTGGCTTGTCGAGTCCGCGTACGTCACGAACCAGGGTGGCTCGAAGTACGTCGTCCGCGCTGTCCCGACCGCCTTCGGTCGCCAGAACAATGCGTTGGGCACCTACAAGTTCCATACCGCCGACCTGAAGGCCAGACTTGGCACGAATGCGAACAAGGTGACCTCAACGATTCTCAATCAGTTCCATTGTCACGTCGCAGCCAATGGGGCTCTTCGGACATCCGGTG
>NZ_MODW01000010.1 GCF_001866135.1 Microbacterium sp. LCT-H2 | reverse complement strand
CACGATTTTTGCAACAGAGCCCGTTGGTGGGGTGTCACATCCACCATGTACGCGGCGAGCTCAGAAACCCGCGCGGCTGGGACGGGTGTTAGTCGGCGGCGGGGCGAACGCCGACCTGAGCCTTGCTGCGGGTGCGCCGGCGGGGGTTGCGGCGGTAGGAGCTCAGGGGTTTGCGGGGGGCCTCGGCGAGCCATGCTTTGGTGCCGCCGCGGGAGAGCTTGCCTTCGGGCATCTGCACGCGGAACGGGTAGACGTCCTCGAGGATCTCGAGGCGGGCGATGGTGGCGGCGAAGTAGTTGGGGAAGGTGAGGATCTCCGCCGGCGGGAGGTAGTGGCCGTGTGCGTCTTTCAGCCCGCCCTGCAGCATGTTGCGCTGGGCGGTAGCGGAACGGTCGTGGCGGGCGATGCGCGCGACCATCACGGGGGCGCCGGCGATCTTGACGATCGCGAGGTCGTGGCGGTCGAGCCAGCCTTTGTGCCCCCAGAGGTCGGCGCCCTTCTGCGGGTCGGCGGTGGCGATCGCGAGGTTCTGGCGGGCGACGATGAGGTCTGAGTGCTCGAGCTCGAAGGCGCCCTGCGGTGGCCGAACGAGGTCGATGACGGCCTGCATCTTGCTCGCGGGCACGCCGTTGCGCACCCACCGGCGGATTGTGCCCTCGGTGACCCCGAGGACGGCGCCGGCGGTGCGTGCGTCGACGTTGCCGCGGCGGTTGTAGCTGCCGAGCGCGGCGCCGAGGATCTGCGAGAGTCGGTGCGCGCCCCAGGCTTCCTCGAGCACGGCGAGATCGGCGTGCTCGGTGGTGCGCCAGAGGGGTGTGGGGTCCGTCATCGTGGTTCTCGGTGGTGTCAGCCGGCTGCGACGTCGACACCGCGGTAGATGAGCAGCTGCTGCAGGAAGGGGTGCTCGGTCTGCTTGTAGAGCTTCTTGATCGTGGCGGTGTCGACGGCCGGTACTTGGGCCTTCTGGCTGGTGGCGATGACGGGCAGGGCGAGGTCGTCGTAGATCACCGTGCGGAGCATGACGCGGTCGCGCAGGTCGATCTCGCGGCCGATGATCTGTGCGGCCGCGGGCACCGCGGCGCGCTGGGCCTTGGTGAGGGGGCGGGCCTTCACGCGGCCCTTGCCGGTGGTGCTGCCGGCGCGGCGCTCGGCGATGAATCTGTCGGCGTCGGCCTTGTTGAAGAGGGGCTGACGGTGTCCGGCGGGGGTGATGGGGCGGGGGAAGTTCTCGAGGCGCTGCGCGTTGGTCTCGCTGGCGTAGGCGTAGATGGTGCGCAGTTGCACGTCGAGCTGTTTGGCGAAGTAGTCGTAGCCGACGAGCTCGGCGCCGGCGATCTGCTGGACGGGCTTGGTTTTGGCCATGGGGTACGTCTCCTAGGTGGTGGGGATCTCTCGGTGGCCGTCGTCGGCCATGCGCTGCAGGACGATGGTGAGCTCGTCCTGGGGGATGTAGAAGGTGGTCACGCTCTCGATGTGTTCCTGCAGGTCGGTGAGGAAGCGCGCGGCTTCGGCGGGGTGCAGGCTCATCACCGCTCCTCGTGGGGAGCGGGACCGCAGGGGCTGGTCGTCGTGGTCATCTGCTGTCCCTCCCGATCCGTGAAAGTAGAGTGCATGTGACATACACAACAATAGCCGGTTTCGGGTCGATCGCGCAGCGTCGACGCGCGTGGTTATGGGGCGAGGGTCAGCGCCACTGCATTCCGTCGACGCCGTGGAAGCGCCAGGTGCCGGAGTCGGTGTAGCGTCCGGGCTGGGCGTAGATGCTCTCGAGGTAGCTGAGGGCGCCGGTGTCGCCGCCGTTGCCCCAGGCGTCGATGAGGCCGCGCTGCTCGTCGTCGGTGAGGTGGATGTAGCTGTTCCCGTTGCGGTTGTAGCCCATGTCCTGGGGGTCGGCGGACAGTCCCTGCACGCCGTGGACGATGAGGGTGCGGCGATCGCCGGGCAGGGCGGCCTTCGCGCGTTTGGCCAGCTGGGTGCGGCCGCGCTTGGTGGTGACGGTTTGGCGGGTGCGGTCGGTGAGCTTCTTGAGGAGCTCGGGTCGCGGGCGGGAGTCGCCCTTGATCCAGCGCTGCACGGTGCGCTGCGAGACGCCGAGGCGGGCCGCGGCGGTCTTGGTGTCGACGGGGTGGCGGTCGCTCTTGCCGGGGTAGAGGTAGCGCAGCATGTTCGCCGGCGAGGACGAGACGGTGGAGTAGTCCTGGCCGGTGAAGAACCGGAAGAGCGCGTTGCGCTGTGTGATCGCGTCGGAGGCGTTGTCGTCGAGCATCAGAAGATCTCCGAGAGGTCGTTCTTACCTTCGTAGGGGCGGGCCTGGCCGGTGAAGTACTTCGCGTGCTCGGAGAGAGCAGCGGAGCCTTCGTACTTGAAGCTGCCGAGCCCGCGGCCGTAGTGCTCGGGCTTGCCGGGCCAGGAGGCGTCGGGGTCGAGGTCGGGGCTGGTGTAGACGAGCGTGTCCTTGCTGATCGCGACGGGCCAGCGGCCGGTGTCGCGGCCGATCTGGAACACGCGGCGCAGGATGTTCGCGCGCGCCTTGGCGATGATGTGGTCGTAGCGGTGCGGGGCGTAGCCGAGGCGTCCGTTGCGGTGCAGGTCGCTGGCCATGATGCCCAGGCCGGAGACGTAGACCTTCTTGAGCAGGTCGCGGGCGATCTGGTCGTTGGGGTTGTCGGTGTCGAGCAGCTGGCGGGCGTCGCGCATGCGCTTCTGCCAGGTGTCGAAGATGCGCCCCTTCTCGTGCCACAGGTAGGCCTCGTGGATCTCCGGCTCGACACCGAGCTCGGCGGCGAGCTCCATGGTGGGGGTCGCGACCCAGATGCGGCTGCCGGGGGTGGCCTGCCCGGTCACGCCGCGGGGGGTGAACAGGTTGGGGGTGAGCCAGTGGCCGTCCTCGGGGATGGTGATGTGCCAGTAGCCGGGGAGCTTGGTGAACGGCAGCGGCTCGGGGTGGTGGGTGGGAGTCCCGATGCCGACCTCGAGGCCGGCGACGGCGGCGAGGTAAGAGCCGCCGCGGTCGAAGGCGTGCACCCAGCTGTGCTGCTGCTCGTCAGAGGTGAGGGTGCGCTGCCAGTCGAGGTCGGTTTCGGCGTGGCCGGCCTCGCGGAGCACGGCGGGTGACTCGCAGGACTCGAAGAGGCGCTCACGCTCGGTGCGGGGGTGCAGCGCGAACGCGAGATCCAGGCCGGTGCTCGAGGGAGTCTTGCGGTACGGGAACCGCAGCGCCGCGCTGAACCGCTGCAGACGGTCGGCGACGTCGAGGGGGCTGGGGTCGTCGGCGAGGATGACCTGCTGGAACGCCGGAGGCAACGCGGGGAGGAACCCGATGAGCACGCCGAGCTCGGGGTTGTCGTCGTGCCAGACTTCGATGCTGGGATCGAGGGAGTCCTTGCCCGAGACCTGGAATCCGGCGGTGCGCGCCTCGGCGATGAATGGGGTGCCGGCGGTGGCTGCCTGCAGCTTCTCGCGGTACTGGAACGCCATCGGGGTGGGCAGCTTGTCGAAGGGAATCCCGAGGGTCAGCGCGTAGTCCCGGGTGATGTAGATCTGGCCGCGCTCGGTGCGGCGCAGCTTGCTCGGGCCGGTGTTGATCTGCGTGCCGAGGGAGAGCTTGGACGCCAGCAGCGCCACCTGCCCGGCGTGCACGATCGGCTCCTCGAGGTCGACACGGCTGCCATCAGGCAGCCACACCCCATCGGTGTGCAGGACGGCGACAGAGGCGCGGAAGGCGCCGCGGCGTGCGGCCGGCGCAGCGGCCGGTGCGGAGGCCTGCGGTGCGGCGGGGGCGGGTGCCGAGGCGACGTCGGTGTCCGCGGCCGCGGCGGGTGCGACGTCGTCGGCGGGGCCGGTCGGCTCGTCAGCGAAGTAGGGGTCGGTCGGGGGGTACTCGTCGACGGGCGGCTCCTCGTCGGCCTCGGGGTCATCGGTCGGAGCGGTGGGGCCGGAGGGGTCGATGTCGAACAGGCCGGGGTTGGTGTCGGGGTCCGGGGTGCTGGCGTCGCCGGTGGGGTTGTCGCCGTCGTCGTCGGAGCCGAGGAGGGCGGACAGTGGCAGATCCCAGACGCGCATCTTCTGGCCGCCGATGCGCCGAGCGCTGGAGCGCTTGCCTTCGTGGTCCTTGGTGAGCCATCCGTGGCTCTCGAAGCTGCTGGCGATGGAGTGGGTGGTCTCGGAGAAGACCTCGTCGGCGCGGCTGGCGACGGTGTTGGCGACGCCGATCGCCACGGAGGGGATGAGGTAGACGCGCTGCGCGTCGCCCTCGCCGACGATGACGCCGACGCGGGCGCCCATGGGGCGCCACTGCGGAATCTCGCCGGCGCTCTGGTTGATCCAGCCGAGGCTGGCTGCGTCGTCGGGGGCGTCGCCGTGCTGGGTGCTCAGGTGCGCAGTGCCGGAGATCAGCGCTTCGCGCAGGAACGCGAGCAGCTGTTCGCCCGCGTCGGAGGAAGCGGAATCCTGCAGCGAGACGGCGTCGTAGATCCCGTCGCGCGCCCAGGCGTAGAACTCGTTGGCCTCCTCGACGGTGATCGCACCGTACTCGCGGAGCATCTTGAGCATGATGTAGATCCCGCGGTCGAGGTCGACGGCCATGTTCTCGAGGCGGTTGCGGACGCCGGAGTCGTGGGGCAGGTCGGCGAGGCGGCGTTCCCAGTAGGCGTCGGTGGCCAGCGGCGAGCTCGTGTCGCCCTCGATGGCGGCCTGGATCTCCTCGAGCATCTGGTCGCGGCGCTGGGCGACCCAGTGGATCAGCGAGGAGCCGAGCAGGGCGCGGGCGGCGCGGTAGCTGCGCGACTCGAGCCGGGCGAAGAGGGCCTTGCCCTTGTCGACGGACTGCGGGTGCAGCGGGATGTTGAGGATGCGGGTGTCGGCGGAGCCGGTCGCGGTGAGCTCACCCGTGGTGATCAGGTTGGCCTCGATCGGGCGGTCCTCGCGCACCCCGCCGCGCTGGGTGGAGACCTTGCGGCCGGTGGAGTTGAACCGCATGCGGGCGAGCTCGCCGAGGCGGTTCTGCGCCTGCTTGGCGTTGCCGTCCGGGGCGAAGTCGTCGATGAGCAGCGGCAGGTGCGAGACGGTGTTCGCGCTGCGGATGAGACCGAGCGCGGAGCCGCCCTTCGCGGAGCCGGAGAGCATCTCCTTGACGCCGTGGTAGTGGACGTCGGGGGCGAAGTACTGCACCGCCAGACGGCCGTGTGCGGACTTGAGGGAGGCGCGGCCGCCGACCAGGTGCACGGTGGCGTCGTTGGGCTTGAGCACCGATCCCCAGGACTGGGCGAGCAGCGGGGCGAGCGCACGGCCGAGCAGCCAGGAGTTCTTGGCTTCGAGGGTGCCCTTCTGCCAGGCGGCGCGGAGCTCGTCGGCGTCCGTCGAGGGGGCTGGGAGCGCGAAGACGTTGAACAGCGACGGCTTGACCTCGACGTCGTCGATCGCGCCCTCGGTGCCGATCGCGCCGGTGGAGTGGACGAAGAACGGCTGTCCTGTCGCGGTGGTGCGCCAGCCGAGGGTGGTGTAGACGAGGCTGTTGCTGGCCACGGTCTGACGGGCTTTGCGAATCGCGTCCCAGGCCTGATCCTTGCCGCGGCGGGTGGTGGATTCGATGAGGTTCGGCCAGGGCAGCGCCTGCGCCCAGGTGCCGGTGCGCACCTGCTCCTCGTCGAACTTCACGAGCGTCGATTCGATCTGCGGTTGGCCGGTCTCCTCGTCGACGATGGCGTTGCCACGGGCGTCGCGGACGTAGCGGTAGAACCGGATCGCGATCATGTGAGGGGCACGGGCGATCTCGCTATCGGTGCCGTCGTCCTCCACGGCGACGGTCTCGATCTCGGCCCAGCCGTTGAGGACCGCGGTGTAGCGCGGCTCCCACTTCTGCTTGCCGTTCTCGTCTGCCTCGTCGGAGAGCACCCACTTCACGCTGACGGTGATCCCGTCGACGACGTCGTACTCCTCGCGCTTGATCACGGCACGCCTGCCGGAGTCGCCGCCATCGAACCGGGGCGCGCGGCCGCCGTTGCTCTTGCCCCCGCCGGCGCCGCCGGTTCCGCCGTCAGGCTGGAACGAGACCGCGAGTGTGCGGGGGTCGCGAGCAGGCTGCTCGTCGGCGTCGACGTCGGGGGTATCGATCGTCTCGGCCGGGGCGGTGCCGAGGGCTGCGGTGACGTCGGCCGGGACCGCGAGACCGGCGATCTGGAACGTCTCGCGAGCGACCTCCGCGGCTTCGCGGATGGTCGCGGCGAGCTCGTCACGGGCGGACTCGGCACGCTCGCTCAGCTGGTCGGCGATCTGCGACTGCAGCGACGTGATCCGCTCGAGCCGCTTGGACGACTCCCGCGCCCACGCCTCAGCATTGCGCTCGGCGGTCCCACGGTCCTGCCCCTTGGCGTCCAGCTGCGCCTGGGCCTCCTTGCGGCAGATCTCCACCTGGACGAGCAGCTTCGCGGCCTCGGCCGCGGCATCGAGCGCGGTGGCGTCGTCGACGGAGATCTCGACGAGCGTGTCGGTGGTGCCGCCGGCGTCGAGGTGGTCGGTGAAGTCGGCCTTGCGGTCGGTGAGTGCCGGCAGGTAGGCGCGGGCTTCGATGCGCTCGCGCAGCAGCTGCGCGGTCACGGATGCGGCGCGCTTGTAGCCGGCCTGGTCGTTGTCGACGACCACGTGCACGCGGCCGCCGCGGAAGTGCTCGATGAGCTCGGCGGGGAACGCGGTGGCGCCGCCGGCGTTGGTCGTGGCCACCAGGCCCTGCGCGATCGCGTTGTCGGCGTCCTTCTCCCCCTCGAGCAGCCAGACATCGCCGCCGGCGGCGACGGCCTCGGTGACGGCGCGGAGGTTGTACAGCAGGGGGGCGAAGCCTTCGGGCTTGCGCTTGACGAATCGGCCGGTGGCGCCGCGGTAGCTCTGGGTGAAGCGCTTGTGCCGGACGCCGTCGACGATGGTCTCCTCGCGGTGCACCCGCTGCTGCACGACGCCGTCGATGTCGACGTACTCGTAGACCTTCACCCGCTCCCACTTCGCGCCGGTCAGATCCGGGGCGGGGGCCGCGAGCTCTTCGCGGGTCAGGCGGGGCGGCAGCGAGGGGCGGCGCGGGCGGGTGGTGCGGCTCTGGGTGCGCCGATCGGCGGGCAGCGGGGCGTCGAAGAGGTCGCTCACGGTCAGACCCAGGTGAGCGGTGATGTCGGAGACGGGCGCCTCGCACCCGAAGCAGTGCAGTGCGATCTTCCCAGCCTGCGGGTCATAGCGGACGCTCAGCGACGGGTTGGCGTCACCGTGCACGGGGCAGAGGGCCTTGAACGTGTTGGCGCGGCGGGTCGGCTTGTAGCCTCCGCGGTCCAGCGCCTCCCACACGCGGTCGAAGGAGTTCATCGACGCGGCGGTGCCGGGGATCTCGAGAGTCATCGCAGCACCACCCCCTTGGCGGGGTAGCGTGCGGGGATGCTAGCTGTCGGTGCGACACTGCGTACAACGACGCTAGACATCCGCAATATTGCGGCTACAATCATGTACGACCCTCCGGGTCTGAATCAGATTCAAGAACCTTGCGTCCTCATGCCGGAGGACGTAACCCAAAACTCATTACCCCTGTTGGTTTGCCGACCAGCAGGGGTGAGTTGTTTTACGCGGTCTTTGGCATGTCGAGCATGTCGATCTCCTGTTCCCTCTCGCGGGCCGCGCGTTCGTCCGCAGCTTTGCGGATCTCCTTCTGGACGTAGTCGGGGACCTGAAGGCCTTCGTGCTCAGCGAGCGCCATGGCGATCCAGCTGCTGAGCGAGATGCCGAGCTGGTCGGCTCGCTGCCGGTACGTGCCAGCGTGGTTGTCGGGGAGACGCATGGTGATTCCCACGCGGTCCCCCTTCGGCTGGGGGCCGCGTCGACGAACTTGCTGAGCTGCCATGTGACTTGTCTACCACTACTTGTATTCAGAGTGTGGATTTTTGTCGTGCGGCGGGCGCGTCGCGTCGAGAGGTCCATGCCCCATATAGGCCGAGCCTCCCCTGCTTCGCGGACATCGGTTCCCGAAAAAAGGTTGGCGTAGCCCTGGAACACCTTCGCGCGCGCGTGCGCATCGCGCGTGCGGGGTGTATGTGGTTGAAAATGTGTTCCAGGTGTTCCAGATGCACATAAAGCCCAGATCAGGAGCGTGTTCCTGATGGAACACCGGCCCGATTTGGGCAATGCGCCGTTTCGGGAAACCCCTGGTCAGATGGTGGAACACCTGGAACACCTTTTCTGGCGGAGTTGGCGCGGAACACCGGAAACGCGTAAGCGGTGCGCGTCGATGATTCGCGGTTGTCAAGCCGATCCGGTGGGTGGCCTCGGGCACGTCGACGCGACCCGGGCAGATGGGCGGGTGGAGACGTCGTCGGCGTGTCGCGTCAGATGAGGAGGGCGGGACTGAGGCGCCAGACGCGGGTGAGGGTGCCGTTGATGCTGCGGGGGATGCTGCGGCCTTGGCGTCGTGAGGGGTACAGCAGGCCGCGGCTCTCGAGCGCTGCCGCAACGGCGTTGCTGGTGAGGGTGTCGTCGTCGAGCTCGGCGCGGATGATCGGCAGGATCTCGCCGGGGATCAGGTACAGGTAGTCCTCGTCGCGGCGGCCGAGGACCCAGTCTCCGGCGGTGGGCTGGCCGCCGAGGAGGGCGCCGTTGTCGAGGGCGTACTGCAGTGCGGCGTAGACCCCGACGATGATCTGGTCTTCTCGTGGCATCCGGTGCCGGCTTGTGCCGGCATCGAGGTCGAGCGCGCGGAGGAGCACTCCCCCGACGTGCAGCGCGGCGTCGCGGCGTCGTTCGTGCTCGATGTCGACGCCGAGGGCGAGGCGCGCGGCCGCGCTGTCCGCGCTGCGCAGTGTCACGCGGGGGATCTGTGCCTGCAGGTAGGTGTGCACGCTGAGGCGCGCCGCGGCCGCGGCCGGGGAATGCAGCTGCGCGTAGATCTCTCGCGGCGCCCGGCGCCTGTTGATGCGGGTGGCAAGGGTGCGCTGCAGGCTGAGCTCGTCGATCTTCTGCTCGCCGGTGGCGACGACGATGGATGTGGCGTTGAGCGGGGAGTTGCGGCTGGCGTAGACCTCGGCCTGGATCTGGGTGAACATCGCGGGCCTCGCTCGGGAGTGCGCTGGCGCGACGTCGTCGAGGATGAGCGGCTCCCCCGCCGTCGCCGCCTTTCGGATCGAGGCGAGCGATCGCTGTGGGAGCTCGAGCAGGTCGCTGTGCCCGGCGAGCTCGCTGATCGCTCGGGCGAGGGTCGTCTTGCCGGCGCCTGGGCGGCCGGTGATGAACACCGGCACCGGGAAGGGTGCTCGGTGCGCGAAGGCGATCGCGCGGAGGATGTCGCCGGCGTGGTCCGGGAACGCCTCGAGCAGGGGCGTGACGCCGGTCTCCCATGCCGCGCGTGCCTGCGCAGTAGAGACCGGCTCGACGTCGACGGCGGGCGGGAGCATCGGTGGAGCCTTCGGTCAGTTCTCGGGCTGTGCGTCGAGGTCGGCATCGTGCGCACCAGCCGCAGTATGCCTTGGCCGGATAATCGCGGCGATCTCCTCGTCCCGGGTGGTCATGGTCTCATTCTCGCAGCACCCGCGCGAGGGGGAGGATACCTGTTCGAATGTCAGCGCCGGTTCGCATACTCATGATCGGTCGCATATTCGATAGAAGGTCGGGGAGGCCACCATGCTCGCGCTGTCACCTCGTCCCGTCGACGAGCCGACCATGCTGATGCTGCAGGCCTCGCCCGTCGCCGTGGCTTGCGGGTTCCCCTCGCCCGCGCAGGACTACTACGACGGCCCGATCGACCTGACGGAGATGCTCGTCGACGACCAGGAAGCGACGTTCATCGTGCGCGCGTCTGGGCACTCGATGACCGAAGCCGGGATCAGTGACGGTGATGAGCTCCTGGTCGACCGCTCGAAGCGGCCGCGAGACGGTGATGTTGTGGTGGCTGTTCTCGACGGGCAGCTGACGATCAAGCGGCTGCAGATCTCCGCCGACCGGGTGCTACTCAAGTCAGAGAGCTCAGAGCATCCCGACATCGTGGTTCCCGAGCTCTCCGAGCTCGTGATCTGGGGTGTCGCAACCTTCTCGATCCATCACCTCCGGCGGCCCTGAATGCTGGCCCACGTCGAC
This sequence comes from Microbacterium sp. LCT-H2, assembly GCF_001866135.1. Lineage (GTDB taxonomy): Bacteria > Actinomycetota > Actinomycetes > Actinomycetales > Microbacteriaceae > Microbacterium. The sequence continues at coordinate 37,763 of NZ_MODW01000010.1, read as the reverse complement.
GTCAACAGCGCCTACGTGTCGTTCGAGCGGGTGTTCAATCCCGCGCTCGAGGCGGTGCCGACCGTGGTGTTGAGCAACAACGACGGCATGGTGGTCGCCGCGAGCCGAGAGGCCAAGGCACTCGGGCTGGATCTCGGCCGCCCGTGGTTCGAGCTCCGCCCGCACGCGCAGCGGCTGGGAGTGACGGCGCTGAGCTCCAACTACGAGCTCTACGGCGACATGTCGAGGAGATTCCACGCCATCCTGGCCAGGTTCACCCCGGAGCTCGAGGTCTACAGCATCGATGAGGCCTTCCTGCGCGTGAGCCCGCGCATCGCGCGAGACCCAGAGGCGATGACCGCCCTCGGGCGGGAGATCAAGGACACTCTGCGACGCCTGATCGGGGTGCCCGTGTGCGTGGGAATCGCGGAAACGCGCACCTTGGCCAAGCTCGCGAACAGGTCGGCGAAGAAGATCGCGGCGTTCGACGGGGTGTGCGTGTGGCCGGCGACCCGACCGGAGTGGCGACGGCAGCTGATGAGCCGGCTGCCGGTGTCGGAGGTCTGGGGTATCGCGTCGCGGCTTGAGCGTCGCCTGGTGGACATGGGGATCTCCTCGATCGCCGATCTCGCCGCGGCCGACCCGGTGCGCATCCGCAAGGCGTTCAACGTCGTGGTGATGCGCACGGCGCTGGAACTGCGAGGGGTGCCCTCGATCGTCGCGGAGGAGGACCGCACGGGCCACAAGGAGCAGCTGATCGTGTCACGGTCGTTCTCCGAGAAGATCACCACCCGAGACGGGATGCGGCAGGCGCTGTCGATCTACGCCCAGCAGGCCGCGACCCGCCTGGTGCGGCACCGGCAGGTCGCGAAGCTGCTCACCGCGTTCGCGGGGACGTCGCACTACTCCGAGCAGCGCAGCTTCCCCTCGGTGCTGGTGAATCTGCCGGCGCCCACTGCCGACCCGGTCGAGCTCACCCGCGCCGCCCACCGGCTGCTGCCGCTGCTCGAGGATGGCGGCCGCTACGCACGCGCCGGCCTGATGCTCACCGACCTGCGGCCGGCCGAGGTCAGCCAGCCCCTCGATCTGTTCCGCTTCGCGCACGAGGAGTCGGGCATCGCCGAGCTCATCGACAAGGTGCAGCGGAAGGAAGGCCGAGGTCTCCTCGGTCTCGGGTACGGCGGGATGCGCCCAGGTCCGTCGTGGCAGATGAAGCGCGAGATGCTCACTCCGCGCGCCACGACCCACTGGGACGAGTTGGCCACGGTGAGGGCCTGAGGGGTCGTCAGGAGCCCGCGGGGCGTCTCCGGGTGTGTGGAGGGACCACCGTGCCGTCTGAGCGCTCGTAGCCGGCGACGTAGATCTCCCCGGCGCCGGGGGCACTATCCCCGCCAGCGCCGGGAGTGCCGGGAACGCCGGCTGCGGCCGGACGGGGCTGCGGCCTGGGGATGTCGCGCAGCTTCTCGTAAGCGAAGCCGTCGACGTCTTTGCGGTAGGTGCGCCACGGGGCGCCGGCGGCGTTGACGTCGTCGACGTAGTAGACGTCGGCGCGGACGGTGATCCCCTCAGGCGCTCCCTTGGTGGCCATGGCCACGGCCCGGGTGCACGCGGAGAATCGGTCGTCGTCGACGTACAGCGAGTCGGTGATGTGCTCCGGGACGTACCGGGCCTGGTATGCGGCATCGTCCGTGCCGTCCTGGAAGGCGGCGTAGCCCTTCTCCCAGCGGTTGATCACTCGCGTCCGGGTGACTTCTCGCGGGCCGTCGACGGCGATGACCTCGATCGACGTGTATCCCTGCTCGGAGAGTTGCTGGAATCGCTTGAGCAGCTTCATCTTGCTGCCGTGGACGCCGTCGATCACGACCCGCTCGCCTCGCTCGAGGGAGATCATCGTCGCTTCTCGGGCGAGGTCGGATGATTCCTCGTGCACGAGGGAGGCGAGCTCGCCCGGAGCGAATTGCTCGCCGGCGTCGATCCGGGACTTCACCGCCGGCGGCACAATCTCGTCGTACTCCCCCGACTCTCGCATCTTGCGCAGCAGCCTCGTCTTGAAATCGTCGGGGTCGATGAACCGCCAGTGCTTCTCCTGGGCCTCGGGGATGCGCTCACGGCGCGCTGAGCTCTTGCCGGCGCCGGGAGGGCCGGCCATTACCAGCACCTGGCGATCGCGGATCACCGCGTCGTTCTCGGCGAAGAACTCCCGGATGATCTGCTTGTGCAGCCTGGCCCGCGACGCGGTGAGGCGCCCGTTGCGGTAGTTCTGCTCGCGCTGATGCGTGGCGGTGGGAGCCTCGGCGTCGATCGGGCCGTTGACGGCCGTGAGGGCTCGAAGAGCAGCCAGGTGCTCCGAGCGGTCGGAGTCCGTCAAGCGGCTGCTCTTTCGATCTCCTCGTACTCCTCGTCAGAGAGCAGGTCGAGACCCACATAGGCGTGGAGGACGGCGTCGAAGCTGTTGTCCACGACCTCCCAGTCGTCGGCTTCGCCCTGGGTCTTGTACTGCGGGTCGTAGTTCCAGTGCTTGAGGGCCTCGACGAACTCCTCGTGCGAGATCTCGCCGCGCTGGGCCTGGCGCACGAGCTCCATGGCCGTTGCGGCCGCCGGCTTCGCGGCCGCGGTGCCCTTGCTCTTTTCCAGCGCCTTGAGGATGCGCGACATCTGCGATTCGCTCTTGCCCAGTGCCGCACCGAGCTCCTGCAGCTGGACACCCTTGTTGAAACGGAGGGTCAGCAGGCGCTCGTTGATGGTCTTCTCGAGGAGATCGTGCCGGCGCTGCAGGTTCGCGAGCTCGCGAAGCTCCGCGGCGGTGTCGGTGGTGGTTGTCATGTCGATCGCCTCCTCTCACCCCCAGTCTACTAGCTCTTGCACATATGCAAGTGGGTTTTACAGCACAACCCAGATGGTCAGCAGCACCTGGCCGAGCGGGCTGGCGTAGGCGGCGGTGTAGGTGCCGAGGAACGGCAGCGCGGCCAGGACGACGAGGGTCGCGATCGCGACGATACGGACCTGGGTGCGCGGCTTGGCTCGGTCGGTCTCGATCTGTCGACGCACCTTGACCTCCTCGAAGATGATCTCCGCGAGGTCGTCGAGGGCTTCGGCGAGGCCGGCGCCGCGGGCCTGCTCCTTGAGCAGCAGGTGCATCACGATCAGGTCGGCGGTCGGGTCGTCGAGGTCGCGGGCGAATGCCTCGAGCGCTTCGCGGGTGGGCCAGCGCGCGTTGAGGCGGGCCACGAGCGAGCCGACCTGCGGCTTGATCGCCTCGGGAGCGGATGCCAGGGATGCCATCAGCGTCTGCTCGAGGCCGGCGCCGGCGATGGTGAGACCGGAGAGGCTGCGCGTCCAGGTCTCGAGGGCTTCGAGGCGGGCGATCTTCTGCGGGGCGTCGCCCTTGCCGAGGAACAGCGGGAGCGTGGCACCGGCGACGGTGGCGATGGGCACGAGGATGAGCCAGCCGGAGTAGATGAACAGCAGTACGCCGGAGCCCAGACCGATCGCCGCCCACAGCTGCTGCTGCCGGCTGAACAGCGGGGTGGTGCGCTTGGAGCGCACCGGCTTTGCCGTGCCGGGCTCGGGGGCCTGGTAGGCGATTCCGAATACGACCAGGATGCCGCCGGCTGCTGCGATGAGGATCGAGATCAGGATGCCGGCGGTGTTCATGCGCTGGCCTCCCCGGTGTAGGGGGTGAGGTCGGATTCGTTGAACCCGACCTCGGCGAGCTTGTCGAGCAGTTCGCGCGAGGGCAGCTGGCCGAGCTCGAGTGTCTGGGTCGCCTTGTCGAAGGTGAAGATCTTGCTGAGGGTGGGGCGGGCCACACCGTAGCTGTCCTCGCCCGGCTGGATCTCGCAGATCTCGGTGATCACGCGCCGGGCCTTTCCGGTCTCGTGGTCGCGGATCTTCGCCATCTGCACGATGAGGTCGATGTTCTGCGCGATCTGCCGGTAGCAGTAGGCGGGTGTCGCGTTGGAGCCGTCTTTCATCATGAGGGTCACCATGCGCTCGATCGCGTCCTCCGGGCTCTGTGAGTGGAGGGTGCTCATCGACCCGACGCCGGACTGCATCGCCTGCAGCATCGCGTTGATCTCGGAGCCGCGGACCTCGCCGACAATGAGCCGGTCGGTGGTGTGGCGCAGCGAGTCCTCGAGTCCGCGGATCAGCGGGAACTCGCCTGCCCGCTCCCCCGTCGCACCGGGCTCGCCTTCGCCGGGACGGTACTCGAAGGCGATGACGAGTGGGTGCTTGGCCGGGTTCTTGTGCAGGTAGAGCTCGCGTTCCATCTCGATCGTCGCGAGCTTCTCGTCCGGCGGGATGCAGTCGGCCAACGCCCGCAGCAGGGTCGTCTTGCCCGAGGACTGGAAACCGTTGGTGACGAGGCTGAGGCCGGCGCGCACCGAGGCTTCGAGGAACCGTGCTGCGAGCCTGGTCATGGTGTGCGTGGCCACCAGGTCGTCGAGGGAGATATCAACGTGGCGATGGATACGGATCGTTACCGAGGGACGCTCGGCAACGGGCCGTGCGAGCGCCGCTAGACGGGCGCCGCCAGGCAGGTCCAGGTGCAGGGATGGGCGTGAGGCGTTGAACGAGCGTGCGCCCTCGCCGCGGCGTGTGGCGATGAAGTTGATCTCGCGCTCGAGCTCGTCGTCGTTCAGCGAGACCGGGTGCGGGTACTTCTGCCGGTTGCCGCCGGCGAAGGTCAGCCAGACGTTGTCGTAGCCGACGATGTCGATGTTCTCGACGCCCTCGATGTCGACCAGCGGCTGCAGCCGGCCGAGCCTGAACATCGCATCGAAGACAGCCTGCGCGACGTCTTCCTGCAGGTCGAGGCTCCACGACTCCTGTCCGTGGCGGGCGAGGTCGTCGACGCGAGCGCGGATGAGCTCGGCGGTGTGCTGCCGGGCCATCGCCTCGCGTTCCTCATCGGTGAGATTGGGGTTGGCCTGGCCGGCGTCGGCAAGGATCGTCGATACGGCGTCGCGGATCTCCGAGACCGCATCCCAGGGGATGCGCCCCTGATCCTCGAACATCGCGGCCGCGCTGCGGCGGGTGGTGGCAGCAGCGCGGGTCGGCGGTGCCGGGGGCGGCGGCGGGATCGTGCCGGCTACGGCGTGTGCGCGCGGGTCGATCGACCCCGGTACTGCGGGTGCCGGCGGTACGGCCGTGGGCTGGTCGACGCGAGTGGTGGCGCGCAGCAGGTGGTCGGCTGCCGGGTTCGTCTGCCGAGGCTGGCCCGGCGCGAACAGGGGCAGCGTGGAGAGGTCTGCGGGGTCCGGGTTGGGGTTCTTGGCCATGGTCAGTCCTGTGCGGTCGGCGTGTAGCGGCGACCGGCGAGGTCACCGTTGAGGGTGGTGATGATCTCTGTCAGCGCCTTGGTGTAGGGCGAGCGCTTGGAGGGGGTTGCGGCTCCATGCGAGTAGTGCGATGCGGTGGCCGGGTCCCAGGGCAGCGTGCCGATGAACGGCAGGCCGGTCTTGGAGGAGATCTCGTGGGCGCTGTAGCGCTGGCCTCGCAGGGGGCTGGTGGTGATCGTGAGCCCGAGGAAGTCGCGGTGACCTGACGCCTCGAGCGTCGCCGCGAACGCGCTCGAGCTCGCGTACAGGGCGTGGATGTCCGGGAGGGTGTTCCCGGTGACCACGAGTACTGCGTCAGCTGCGGCGATGAGAGGCGTGCGGGGATCGCCAGGGGCGAACCGGCCGGCGTCGACGATGATGTCCAGATCGGGGGCGTTGGCCGTGCGAGGCAGCTGCTCAAGCGCGCGCAGCAGATTCGCCCAGAACGCGCTGGTCGTTCCGCGTGCTCCGCCGAGGTCGTTGAACCCGGGGATGACGTATCGGCCCTCGCCGAGGCTGATGGTCTGCGCGAAGAGGGTCTCCCCGTCCATCCCGCCGCGGAGGTTGGCGATCGCGGCTTCGGTGAGACTCTGGACGTGCTGGTACTGCCCACGCAGGTAGCCGGAGAGGATGTGGCTGGTCTTGGCGATGTCGGCCTCGAGCAGGAGCGCCGGCCGTGGCCAGTTGAGCGTGAGGGCGGCTGCCAGGGTGGACACTCCCGGGGCGCCCGACGTGCTGGTGAGGTAGACGATCGACATCGGGGCTTACTCCCCCACGCCGTCGAGGACGATGGATACGCGCTGTGTGGCAGCGCGTGCTGCGATGGATGCGGCTTCACGCTCGGGGACCACGACGTCGACGATCCAGGTCTGGTTGGCCTCGTCATAGGTGGTGGTGAACACCGTGGCGTCGAAGGTCTGCGGATCAGACGTCGGTGGCTCACCCTGCGCGACCGGTGTGTCGACCAGGCGGATGGCGTCACCGGCGGCGAGGCGGTAGGACGGCAGCTGGCTGGCGTTCAACGCGATGCCCACGATGGAGGAGCCCTCCGGCACCGGGAGCGTGTCGATGATGTTGCCGGTGGTCAGCAGCGAGCCGGCGGGCAGGTCTACGGCTGCGACCTGACCGACGACGTCAGATGCTTCGGATGCGGGGATGGCGTCGACGTTCTGGCCGCCGGCGATCGAGATCGTCGTGAGGTCGTTCTGGGTGATCGCTTCGCCGCGCTGGACGGTGTCGCTGATCGTGAGAACCGAGACGGTGCGTGATGTGGTGGTGGTGACGTACCAGGTGGCCAACGCGCCGATGAGGACGATGGTGATGCCGAGGGCGATCATCCACACGCGACGACGAGACTTGGTCGGCTGCCCGACCGCGGCGGGGCGGGTCGAGGGCTTCTCGGTGTTCCGGGTTCGCTTGCTGGCCTTCTCAGGGGCGGTTGTGGTCATGGGTTAGCTCTTCTCGATGGTGGGCAGGTAGGCCTCGTAGGCCACGGTGATGAGGAAGTTTCGGCTGGGGGCGCCAACCTCGGCGGTGATGCGATCGAGGATGTTCCGGTTGGTGTCGCTCATCTTCACGGTGTGCTTGACCCGGGCCTCCCCCGTCGCCTTGGGTGCGGTGGGGTTGGGTCGGGAGAACAGAACCGTGCGCTCGGCCTGGCGACTGGCAGCAGCGGTTGCTTCCGCGATGAGTTCGGGCAGGCGCGCATACGTCGTCTCGATCGCGTCGAGGAGCACGTTGTGGTGGCTCCACCGGGTCGTTGCCATGTACGCCTGCAGCCGCTCGTTGAGTTCCTCGGTCAGGTGGACGGGGACCCCCTTAGAGGCGGTCTCGCGGTCGCTGTTACTATCCGGCGTCGCGGCGGTGCGTCGGGCGCCGCGCGTCTTGCGGGCCGGCGCGCTGGACGCCTCCTGGGCGGCGGGCGGTGTCTCCTTCTCAGCGTCGGCGGATGCGGCTACTGCTGTCGGCTCAATCTGCGCGGGTGGGGCGGGCGCAGCAGCCGGAGGAGGCGCCTGCTCCCCCACAGTCGGTGCCGACGCGGCGGCATCGTTGCCGACCAGTGATCCCAAGCTCTTGCGTGCCATCAGCTCGCTCCCTTCGTGGCGGGCGTTGCCTCTAGTGCCGCCTGCAGTTCGCGGGCGACGGTGGTGAAGTCGAAGATCGCATTCTGGGTGGCGCGGGTGTCGTTGTACTGGGTGACGACCTTCCCGTCCAGCGGGCCATCCGCGATGCTCTTGCTCGCCCGGATGTACCCCTGGAACCGGGGCATCTTGAGGCCGCCGTCGACGAGTTCCTGCCAGTCCTCGAGTTGGCCGAACACACGCCGGTCGATCTTGTTCAGCAGCACCCGGTACTCGAGGCCGCGCGGCGCGATGTGCTGGGCGACGGTGCGGCGTAGGGCCGGCACCACCAGGGGCTCGGGGTTGAGCGGGAGGACGACGAAGTCGGCAACGTCAAGAACAGCGGACAGGACAGCGGTGTTGTCGAGGCTGCCGGGGGTGTCGATGAGCACGTAGTCGTAGTCGTCGGCGTTGCGAATCAGCGAGAGGTTGTTCGGGTCGACATCGGCGGCGAAATCGAAGGGCAACTCCTCCCCCGCGTTCTCCGCCCACCAGGTCGTCGACTCTTGAGGATCGACGTCGACCACGAGGACGCGGCTACCGCGCGTCAGGCATGCCGCAACGTTCATGACGGTGGTCGTCTTTCCGACGCCGCCCTTCTGTCCGGCGATCGCGATGACCTTCATCTATCCCTCCCGTTCCTCATAAGCGCCGATGTGGCGGAAACGCTGCGATTACGTGGCGCAGTTGCGCCGCTCGACAGTAAGCACATGTGCTGATCCATGGCGCCAGTCTAGCGATCGACCACCGACATAACAGCGCAAGCACAGCGCAAGCACAGCGCAAGGCCACCGCAATAACGGCGCTATAGGTACCGCCATACATGAAGGATGAACGGTGGAAGATAGCCGGAACAGCACCGCGCGACAGGCGCATGTAAGCCGGAGGCATGCCGGTATTCGTGCGGGCACCAGGCGCAACCTATCCGGGGCAAGGGCGCCGCACATGCGCAATACACCCGCAATATCGGCGCTATATATATCCCCAGTATGGCGGTCGTATGGCGGTCGTCTAGCACAAGCATGCGGTGCTAGAGCACGATGCGTGCGGGGATCGACCACGGGGAGTGCCCGGTGCATTGCGATCTTGCAGCGGCTGATAGTGCGGCGGGTGTTGCACCGATGAGCCTATCGACATGCGGCCGGTGTGCCGCCCGTAGTGCAGGGGGGGCTTCCGTCAGGCGGGGGTGTGGCATGGAGCGTGGGGGAAGGGTGCAGGTGACGTGCAAGCTGCCGTGCGCGGCCGTCAGCGCCGATCTGAGCGGCGAACAGGGGTGCGGGCGGGTGTGAGGGGCTCCTGGGACGTGACAAAGCCCCTGGGGGCCATCCAGGGGCTTTGTCGGCGCGGGGGTGTGTTCAGCTGCGGCGGGGGGCGTAGGACACTCGCTCCTGCACGTCGCCCGCACACGGCAGTCATGAGCTTGGTGCGGATGCGGTGCACTCGGCGGTTGAGGGTGTCGCGGCTGATGCCGAGCTCGTCGGCCGCCAGTTGGCGCTCCTCGCCCGGGTTGCCTTCGGCGAGCTCGATCCGGGCGAGCAGGCGGACCTCGTCAGCCGTGAGTGTGCCGTTGTCGATGGCCCAGGTGAACAGCGTGACGAGATCGCGCAGGGGGTCGTCGGTCTCGGTGTCGGCGTCCGCGTTCACGAGGTGCTCCAAGGTCTCGTCGTCGACGGCGAGCTCGATGTTGGTGGAGGCCCCGAAGCCTCGCTCGAGGAGCTTGATGCACTCGAGTCGGATGTTGCCGGCGACCGAGCTCGTGCGGTGCAGCGGGTAGGTGCGAATGACCTCCCACAGCGCGCCGATTGTGGTTGCGGTGGCGTCGGTGGGGGAGTTACGCCAGATGGCGCGGACGCTGCTGCAGGTGCGTGCCAGACGGAACGCCAGGGGCAGGAAGGACTTGAGGATCACCTTGCCGGCGACGATGTCTCCGCCGTGCTCGAGCTCGAGCAGCTGACTGAGGATCTGGTCGCGGTCCTCTGCCAGCTGGGGCCGGCGGATGAGTTCGATCGCCTCATCGCCGGTGAGCTCGCCGAGGGCGCCGTAGTCGTGGCGCGAGGTTGCGAGCGTGCTGTTCCACTCATTCAGTAGTGCCCGCTCGAGGGTGGTGGCTGCGTTGTAGACGTGCATGGAAATGGCCCTTCGTCGCTACGTCGGTTGACGGCGGCCACGTTCCTCAGCGCCTCAGGGTCAACGTCTGGATAAGGGCGCGAGTGATCTGCGTGCGTTCGTGCGTACGGGCGGGTACGGCTCTGGATCACATCTAGAAAAAGCCAGGTCACAGGCGCGAAAAGACCTGGGGTAGATGCGCGCAGTATTCCTGCAAGAAATTTCGTCGTCCGGTGTCCGCGAAGGGGCGGATGAGGGGCCTATATGACGTAGAGCCCCCGATGCGGGGGTGTGAAGACGACGACGAGAAGGGAACGTGGCCGTGGCGGATGACAACCTCAGCGACCCGACCTGGGACAGCTTCAAGCCCGACGCCGCGCGCGCCATCCGTGCGACGCAGGGATTCGAGGATGCGGTAGCTCGGACCCTGGATCGCCCGTTCGACACGAGCACCTATGGGGGTGTCGAAGCGGCCCTCGCGGAGCTACGCGCGGCCGCCCCGGCAGCGATGAGGGTGGCCGGGATTCAACTCAGCGGGGGTGCGTGATGGCTCTGCGCAAGCCGAAGGAAGCGAAGCGGCCGAAGGGGTCGAAGGCGACACCTGCGAAGGGCAGCGAGTGGACCGCCGGGCGCGGGTTCGGCCAGAAGGCGGTCACGGGTGCACTGATCGTTGCGGTGGCGTGCGGGCCTCTCGCGCTCATCAGCGCGACCATCAACGCGCAGCAGCCCCAAGCGGTCGCGCAGGTCGCCGTCGACGCTCCACTGACCGCTCAGGAGCAGTCCGCGGGGGAGTACGGTGCAGCGTTCGTTGCGGCATGGCTGGGAGCCACCCGCGAGAACGAAGGCACTCTCGCCACGTACATCAACCCCGCCGCAGTGGGGCAGCTGTCGGCCACCGCATGGAAGTACCGCGACCTCGCGGTGGTGTCTGTGGAGAAGACCGACGAGTCGGACCTGATGAGCGTGGTCGTCGCCGCCAACGTCGAAGAGTTCGATATGGAGAGCGAGAGTGGCGCCACCATCTGGCCGCGCCGCTACTTCGCCGTCACTGTCCGCGTCACCGACGCCGGCCTGTCCGTGGTGGGACTGCCTGCACCGATCGCAGCCCCCACGAAGGAAGACAGCGCAGTGCGTCTGGCCTATAGCCAGACGGTGCTGCAGCCCTCGAGCGCCCGGCAGACGGTCGAAGCGTTCCTCTCTGCCTACCTCGCCGGCTCCGGCGAGATCAGCCGCTACGTCTCGCCTGGTTCGGAGATCTCCGCGATCACCCCGGCGCCGTACATGACGATCACCGTCACCGACGTCAAGAGCGATGTCGAGCCCAGTGACGCCCCTGGCACGGGATCGGTGGTGCACGTCCTCGCGACAGCTGAGGTCTCGAGCGCCAGCGACCAGCGGCTGACCACGACCTACGCCCTCACGCTCACCGCGCGCGACGGGCGTTGGGAGACGACATCCGTCGATCTCGTCCCAATGGAAAGCGTCGAGCCCGGCGCCGACCCCACACCCACCCCGTCTCGATAATCCGGGACGCACCGAAAGGACAGCGCTGCAATGTCACTCTCCGAATACCTCAACAACCTCTTCTCGACGTGGACCGGCGTCGTGCAGGCGTTCGCGATGCTCGCCTCGATCGTCCTGGTCATCGTCGTGGCGATCGTCACGCGCCTGGCCTGGGGCAAGCTCCTGGTCACGTCGCTGGTTGCCGGGTTCGTCATCTGGGCGGTGACGATGAACGGGCTCGGATGGTTCTCGCAGACCATCAACAACGAGACCAACGCCGCCCCCGCCACCATCACCAACGTCGTCGGTCACGACTTGGCAGCCTGACTCATGGCCAACGAGGAGATCGCCCGCTTCTACACGCGGTCGCGCCGATTCCCGAAGATGATCGGTCGGATGACCGATGGATCTCGTATCCCGGGCGGGCCTTACACGCTCACCCAGGTCGGTTTCGGTGGTGTGGCGCTCATGGGGCTGCTCGCGACGCGAACGCTGTGGAGCACCGGAGCCACTCTCCTCGATCTGGCTATCACGGTCGGTGTCGCCTGGGGCGTGACCTGGCTCGTCGGGCTCATCCCGATGACACGCCGCAACCTCGTCCTCGCCTTCGTCGGCGCGGTCGCGGCGATGTTCAAGCCACACGGGGGGAGGTATCAGGATCGTCCCATCCGCCTTGCGCGACCGCACCAGGCGATTGGGTCGTCCCGGATGCCACCCCCCGTGACGGCCCCCCAGAACGCCGAGCTCGAGGACGTCGTGACGGAGCAGCCCCCGGCGCTGCCCGCACGCAGCCCTCAGCGCCCTGCCACCGCGCCCGTAGTCACGCCACGCACCGCGGTCAGCGCCGTCGAGCGTCTGCTGCAGCAGACCAAGAACACGAACTAGGAGCACGTCCCATGCGCATTCCCGCCTCCTCTTTCGCCGGACACCTGATGTGGACCCGCACCGGCACGATCTGGGCCACCTGGCGTCTGCAGGGCCTCCCGCATGGGTACGGCACCGACGAGCTCCGCCAGCTGGTGCTCGGTCAGCACCAGGCGCTCTTCCAGTCCCTTCGTGGGGAGGCGCTGCTGATTGGGCTGTGCGCGACGAGCGATCCCGTCGACATCGTCGACAAGATGCTCGCCGGCGTCGACATCCGCCAGCACCCCGAATGGGCCGAGGAATGCGCCCTCACCCTCGACTCCCTCGAGGAGATCGCGCTGGGGGAGCGCGCCTACTGGCTGTCGATCCCCCTGTCCGCTGGCAGCTGGCGCACCCGCTCGCGGGCGGCATGGCGTGCTGGCCTCGAGCAGTTCCGCGAGCAGCTGGCACTTCCTCGCACCACGCCTCCCGAGTCAGAGATCGCCGCGGCCCTGGCCGCCGCGCAGGAGATCGAGAACCGCATCCCCGCCGACTTCTTCGCCCGCCCGGCCACCGTCGCGGAATACGTCTGGATGGCGCTGCATTCGCAGCACCGCGGTCTCGCCATCGACGGGCCTATCCCCGAGGCCGACAATGTCGGCATCGCAGAGGTTCCCGCCACGCAGCTGCCCACCGCGATGCCCAACCCGTGGCTCGATGAGGGCGGCCAGTCAGATCTGTCCCCGACCGAGCTCAAGCGGTTCCTGCCGTTCAACCGCCGATACCTCAAGGTGCAGAGCCCGCACGCCGACGCCCCCAGCTACCAGGTCATGCAGGCCGTCGTGGGCGGCCCGAAGGGCGGTTGGGTGATGCCCGGCGTCGAGTGGATCTCGCGCGTCGAGCAGTACGAGCTCGACGTCGACTGGGCGATCCGGCTGACCGTCACCAGCGCCGAGGCCGTCAAGCGTCGCAACAAGCGCGCCGAGGAGCAGCTGCTGGATCAGGTCGACCAGCAGTCCGGCACCCTCGCCATCACCGGCAGTGGATCAGACCTCGCGCAGGTCGCTGAGACCCTCGCGGCGTACCACGCCTCTCTCAACGCCAGCGACAAGGAGGTCGAGGTCCAAGCGACCGTCATCTACGCGGTCGGCGGACCCGACCCCGACACGGCACTCGCCCGCGCCCGCTACATCGCCGCCGACTACAAGGCCTCCGACTTCCTCCTGGAAGCGCCGCTCGGCGGGCAGGAAGAGCTCTGGTGGGCGATGCAGCCGGGCGTGCCGACCTCGCGCATCGTGCGAGACCTGTCCCAGATCACCACCGGCCGCGAGGCCGCCTCAGGGTTGCCCATCGTCAGCACCGCCCTCGGCGATGACCGTGGCATCCGCCTCGGCGACAACATCACCACTGGCCGACACACCCCGATCCTGGTCGACCTGTTCGGCAACATCCAGGCGGACTCCTCCGGCAGCTTTGGAGTGGTCGCCGAGCTCGGCGCCGGCAAGAGCGTCCTGCTCAAGAGCGTCGCCGGCGATGTGCTCGATCGTGGCGGGCTGATCGTGGCGCTGGACCGCACCGTGGCCCGTGAGTACGCCACGTTCGCCGAGTCGCTGCCGGGAACATCCACCCGTGTCATCGACATGCTCGAGCCGCAGTGGTCGCTGGACCCGCTGCGGGTGCTCGGGCCTCGCAAAGGCGCCCGCATGGTGCAGTCGCTGTTCTCGCTGATGCTCGGCATCCAGACCATGGACACCCGCGGCGTGCAGCTGTCGGGCCTGCTCGAAGCGGAGTACATGGAGACGCACCGGATCACCAGCCTCGGCGCGCTGATCGAGCACCTGCGCCAGCTGGGGGAGCAGAACCCGGTGGCGGCAGAACTGCTCGGCCTGATCCGCGTCGTGGCCACCAAGGATTTCGGCGCCGTTCTGTTCGACGAAGCCCTGCCTCCGCTGGACCTCAAGGCCGTCGACGCGGTCGTGTTCACCACCCACGGGCTGAGCCTGCCCGACCGAGCCGAGGTCGAGAACGAGCACCTGTTCAAGCAGATGCCCATCGAGAAGATCGTCGGCCGAGCCATGTACGCGATGCTCGCCCAGCTGACCCGGGAGGTGTGCTTCATGGACCGGCACCGCTTCGCGCTGGCGATCTTCGATGAGACCCACCACATCACCGCCTCGCGCGACGGCCAGGCCGAACTGCAGACGTTCTTCCGCGATGGCCGCAAGCACGCCGCCGCGGCCGCGGTCGGCTCCCACGACCCCCACGACTTCGGCGACGAGGTCACCCGCGGCTTGATCCCCATCCGGTTCGTCATGCGTCAGCGCGACGAGACCCTCGCCAAGCGCGCCGTCGACTGGCTGGGCCTGCCCGTCTCGCGCGAGTACGTCCGCGAGGTCATGACCGATCTGAGCCCGATCGGCTCCGACCGGAAGGTGCCGGTCGAACGTCGCGGCGAGGGGATCATGCGCGACGTCCGCGGCCGCTACGGCAAGTTCCGCAAGACACTGCCCGCCCGGCCCGACCGTCGTCAGGCGGTGCTGTCCACCCCCTCCGCCTCCGTGGAGATCTCATGATCACGTTCTACGCCGACGCCTTCCGCTCGATGGGCGGGTGGGCCTGGCGAGCTCGGATCTGGGCGCACACGCACCCTCGGTGGGCTAGAACCCTCGTCGCCGTCTCGCTCGTGGCGTACTTCACTGTCATCCAGGGCCAGCCCGCGCACGCGGTGGGCTTCCTCCCGGACGGCGTCGACTACATCGACAGCCGCGGCAACTCGTTCTCCCAGTACGGGGAGATCGACATCAACGCCGGCGATGTGTGGACACCGGGCACGGTGGTCGTCAACTTCGTCGTGCAGCTGCTCTGGTCTATCCAGTACTTCTGCACCGGCGTCATCCTCTGGCTGTTCGACTTCCTTCTCAGCTTCGAGTGGGTCGCGTGGCTTGCCACCCCGTTCAACACCCTCGCGGTCTGGGTGCAGGAACAGTTGGGGACGATCAACTGGATCCCGTTCGCCCTGATGATCAGCGCGCTGGTGGGCGGCATCGCCATCTATGTCGGCAGGGTCGCTGGCGGGCTCTGGGAAATGCTCATCGCCGCGATCATCGCCGTCCTCGTCGGCGGTGTCCTGGCCAACCCGGTGGCCACTCTCACCGCAACAGGCGGTGTCCTCGAGAAGTCGCAAGAGTTCGGGGGCGAGCTGGCGGGATCGATCGTCATCGACCCCGAGGCGCAGCCGAGCGACGCATCGCTGTCATCGGCTGTGAACGCCACGCTCATGGACGCATTCGTCCGCATCCCGCACCAGGTGATCTCCTACGGGCAGGTGCTTCCCGACGACTGCCAAGGGTTCTACGACACGTTCATCCAGACGGGGGAGCCCCAGTCCTCGCTCCGCGACTGCGCACCCGAGGCTGCGCGGTTCGCGCACGACAACCCCGGCGGAATGAACATCCTCAACGCACTGGTCAACGGCGGCGGGGTAAGTGTCCTGTTCAGCTTCGGGATGGTCGTCGCGGGCCTGCTGATGGTGGCCGTGGTGTTCATGCTCGTCGCCGGGATCAAGTCGGTCTTCTACGGCAACCTGGCGATCGCCCCGATCGATCGCGGCCCGTTCTGGAAGGCCCTGTCCGACACCTTCATGGGGGCGATCAGCCTCACGGTCATGACCGTGTGCCTGGCGCTCTACGTCAAGCTCATCACCTGGATCATGCTGCAGACCGGCTTCCTGCCGCACCAGCTGCGGATGGTCTTCGTGATCATCTTCCTGATCATCGTCATCGTCCTGGTGTGGCGTGCGCGCCGGGCCACCCTGCGTGCCGGCCACGGCGTCGCGGAACACCTGAACAAGCTCGGCCTGGGCATGAAGCCCACCCCGAAGGACTCCAACGCCCTGCTCAAGATGACCGCGATCGCCAGCATGGCCAACACCGCAAAGGATCTGATCAACCGTCGACCAGCCACCCCGAGTGCCGCAGCGCTACCGCAGAAGCCCGCTGCGCCCGCACCCGAGCCCGATCCCATCACGCTCACCCAGGTCCGCCACCCCCGCCCCGGTGGCGGCGCAGGAGGCGGCACAGGCCCCTCAGGCGCGCCGGGACCATCCGTTGGCCCCGGCACGGCTCGCAAGGCACTCGGAGCCGCGTCTACGGCGACCACCGTGGCGAAGGGCGCCGCTACCGTCGCGAAGGGCGCGGCCAGCGGCGGCGTCGCGGGTGCGGCCGCAGCCGGCGCCATGGTTGTCGGCCAGGGCGTCGCCCGCAAGACCGCGTCCAAGGCGACGTCCGCCGCTACCAACGCCGCGGCACGCCGGGTGGCACCCCCCGTGGTCGACGTCGGCGAGCTCAAGGTCGTCAAGGTCGCCGAGACCCGCGCCAGCCGCATCGAGGTAGACGCGCAAGGCGTGGCCACCGCGCACCGCAAGACCGACGCCGGGGTGCACGATATCTCCTCGCTGCTGCCCCGCCCGAGACAGCGGCCCTCCGCCCGTGCGCTCGAGCGTCGCCGCCAGCTTGAGGCCTACCGCCCCCGGGAGCTCGCGCGCTGATGACGGACCTGACAGTGGACGAGGCCGAGGGCCGCTCGCCGTGGAAACGGATCATCGCGATCCTCTGCGTCGTGGGCCTGGTCCTCGCCATGGTCGTCGGAGGGTTCCTCGCGCTGTTCCTGGGGGTCATCGCCTCCTCGGCCGGCGCCGTGGGGTCGGACGGGGGTTCCGGGTGCGTCCCCTCGTCGACGACGGCCGCAGCGTCCTGGGGCGGTGATAGTGCGTCGACGCCGCCGACCCCGCAGCCGTCGACGAGCTCGCCGCCCCCAGCATCATCGACGGGCTGGGGGAGCTCGTCGACGAGCGGTGCCGCGCCGGCGGCCGCGGCGGTCCAATCGATCGAGATCCCCAACGGTCGCGGCGGCAAGATCACGCTGAACGAGAAGCAGATCGCGATCGCCACCCGCATCATCACGGTCGGGCGCGACCTCGGCGTCTCCGACAAGGGCCTCAAGATCGCTCTGATGACCGCGCTGCAGGAATCGCTGCTGCGGATGTACGCCAACTCCTCCGTCCCCGAGTCGCTCGACTACCCCCACGATGCAGTCGGCAACGACCACGACAGCGTCAACCCGTTCCAGCAGCGTGTGTCGGGGTGGGGGACCGTCGCGGAGCTCATGGATCTCGACTACTCCATCAAGGCGTTCTTCGGCGGCCCCACCGGCCCCAACGGTGGATCGCCACGCGGCCTGCTCGACATCAACGGCTGGGAGAACCTGGCACCCGGCGTCGCGGCTCAGAAGGTGCAGGTGAGCGCCTTCCCTGACGCCTACGACAAGTGGGAGCCCGCGGCCGAGCAGCTGATCGCCACCCTGGGCGAGGGCATCATCGGCGGCGGCTGCGGCGGCGGCAGCATCGAGGGTGAGATCCAGCTGCCCCTGCGCTCCGACTACAACATGACCAGCGGCTACGGCCCCCGAAGCAGCGGCGTCCCCGGTGCTTCCACCTGGCACGCCGCCATCGACCTGCAGCGCTGGCCCAACCCATGCGGCGACCCCGTCTACGCGATCCTGCCCGGCAAGGTCGTCCTCTCGAGCGCCCTGTGGCTGTCGATCGAGCACGCAGACGGCTACGTGGTCTCCTACCTGCACATGTACAAGTCGCAGCGCCTGGTCGACGTCGGTGACATCGTCGAAGCCGGCCAGCAGATCGGCGTCGTGGGCAACGTCCCACCCTCGGGCGGCTGCCACCTGGATCTGCGGATCAACGTCGCCAACAACACCAACCCCGAGGTCGCGAAGCTGATCCTCTCGCAGAACGACACGCGCCTGCCGCGACCGGCGACGCTTCCCGAGCACCAGGACTACGTCAACCCGGAGGACTTCTTCGAGCTCTGGGGCGTCGAGCTCTGCCCGGCAGGTTCCTGCCGGTAGCCCAGCGGCTGAGCGTCTGGATAACCGGCAGGTAGGCTTACCGACTGTCCGCCCATGGGAGCCCCAAACCCGAGGGCTCCCCCCATTTTCCAGACGGGTGATGTGTGACCGATCGAGACGCCCCCCACGTCGACGATCAGGCAGTATCCGGCCCCGCTGCGCGCACCACAGCAACCGGATACCGATCTGTTTCGTACTTCCTCCCGGCAGCGCTGCACGCGCGACTCAAGGCCGCCTGGTGGGCGACCCGCGACTGCCCGGACGGTGCGCCGACGCTCTCGGCGCTCGTGGAGGGGATCTTCCTCGAGTACGTCACGAGGGCTGAGCTCGAGCACAACCAGGGAGCACCGTTTCCGCCGGCGCCTCGCAGTGCGCAGGGGCCGCGACGTGCCGCCTCGGAGGGGCACCGGCTCGTGGCGTACTACCTTCCCGCGGATCTGCACGCGCGACTCAAGGGAACCTGGTGGGCGTTGCGCGACGCGCGCACACCGGCGCTGGCGTCGGTGGTGGAGTCATTGTTCGTCGCCGCGGCTCAGACGCTCGAGCAGCGGCACAACCAGGGAGCACCGTTCCCTCCGGCGCCAGAGTCCGCTCGTGGCGTCAGTCGGGCGGCGGCCGAACGGCAGGGCGAGTGGATGCGCCGCGAGTGGGAGATCCGTCGCGGCGGGAGCTCCGTTCAGGACTGAGGCGTGCACGCCGGTTCGCCACCGCGCACCGACCCGTCAGCGGCTCTCGATCATGGCGGCTGACCCTGCGGGTGAACGTGTGCGGGGCAATGTGCGGCCCGCATCGCTGACGAACGAGCGCAACTGATGCGGTGATGCTGCGGGGATATTGCGGGCTGGATATTTCTTACGGCGGTGGGGGGTTTGCCCCGCTCCGCTTCCGGCTTCGCTTCAGCTGCGCGGGGCAAGCCTACCACTGTTGTCAAGCGCCATGGTGGCGACGTTATTGCGCCGATGTGCGGGAAAGTACTGCGGCACTACGGCTGCAACACCACTAGCAACATCCGAAACGAGGGGTTCGCGAGTCGGGCGCCGGCGGGCAGATCCAGATCCTCGTGTCCGCGAAGCCGGGTCCAGGCGGCCTATATGACACAGAGGGCCGCGATCGGCGTGGCCCGGTTCAGGAGGCATCCGATGGCGACTCGACTTGCTCGCCCTCCGGTCCGTCCGTCGTCGGCGCCGGTCGCTCCGCTGGGGGTGCTGCCGCGTCGGCAGGTGACGGGGGTCATTCCCGCGCTGATCGTGCTGGCGGCCGCCGTGGTGTTGACCGGGGTGAACATGCAGGCCCGCTTCACTGACGCGATCGCGTGGGTGTGGGTTGCGGCTGTGGTGATCGCGACCGCATCGATCGTGACCGGCATCCGCACCTACCAGAAGCAGAGCCGCCTCGATCCGGGCATCGAGGCGGTGCTGCCATTGCTGGGGGCGCAGCGTCCCTCGCGTGACCTGGTCCGTGCGGTGAAGTGGACTCGCGGTTGGGTCGGCGTTCCTCGCAAGGTGACGATCCGATACGCCTCCCACGTCGACGACCGTGATGTGCGTTTCGTCGACCAGATCGTCACGTCGTTCTCGCGTCGCATCGGCGAGGAGTATCGAGTGCTCAAGCACGTTCCGCGCCGCTGCCTCCTCGTGCTCGAGCTCGCGCCGCCGACCACGCCCGTCTCTCGCGAGCAGCAGCGTGCCGAGCAGGTGGCGAAGCTGCTGCTGGGGGAGAGCGCCAAGGTCGAGGTCACCACAGATCCCGACTCCAACGACGTTCGCAAGATGAAGGTCAAGCACGACATGGGGCCGCGGCTGGCGATCCCGGCGCGACGGATGCATATCGAGAAGGTGATCTCCTCGATGCTGCCGGGGCGGTGGCGGGCGCACTGGGATCTCGAGGGCGATGAGGTCACCTTCGAGATCCGCCCCCCGATGCCCGACATGGTGCTGCACGAGCCGGCGCCGTCGACGAAGCAGCTGACGCACGCCGAGTACAAGGCGTTCAAGATCCCGATCGGCGTCGACGAGGACGGGTCGGTGCAGACGTGGCAGCCCTCGGTTTCTCCGCACATGCTCGTCATCGGTGGAACGGGCTCTGGCAAGACGTCGTTCCAGCACACGGTGCTCACCCACCTGGCGCAGGCCCGCTGGCGGGTGTGGGTGCTGGACGGGAAGCGGATCGAGTTCGCGGGGTTCCGCACCTGGCCGAACGTCGAGCTCGTCGCGGCCCGTGTCGAGCACCAGGTGCGGATGCTGCACGCAGCGCACGAGCTCATGGAGCAGCGGTACACGCAACTCGAACAGGGCACCGCCCGCCTCGAGGACTTCGAGCCGCTCGCACTGATCATCGACGAGTACGCGACGTTCAAGGCTCGCGTGCAGCGCTGGTACAAGACGGTGAAGCCGAAGGGTGCGCCCACTCAGGCGCCGGTGCTCGAGCTCCTGTCGGACCTCGCCCGTCTGGCCCGAAGCGCGAAGATCCACATACTGCTGGGCATCCAGCGCCCCGATGTCGAGTTCCTCGGCGGCGAGATGCGCGACAACTTCGGAGCCCGCCTCTCCCTCGGCCGGCTCTCCCCGCAGGGCGCGATGATGATGTGGGACTCCCCGGCGATCGGCGTCGCGCTGCCTCGCAACAAGCGCGGCCGCGGCGTCACCCTCAGCGCCGAGTCTCTCCCGGTGGAAGTGCAGACCTTCTACACGCCCGACCCGGCCAAGCTCGACGAGTCCGATACGCAGGAATGGGAGCATCTGCGCACCCTCATGCCGCTCGAGACGGATCACCCCCGCAAGACGATCGCCGAACCGAGTTCACTCGTTGACGGCGACGAGGAGATCCCGCCGACCTACAACGACTGGGCGACCACCCGGATCACCTTGTTCGACGGCATTGAGCCGCCGGCGGTCGAGATCCCCGCGGCGCTGCCCAGCAACGTCGTCGCGCTCGGCGCCCGCAAGGCCGGCAAGGTCCGGTTCGAGCCCGAGCCGGTCGACGTCGACGACGACGATCCGGCCGCGGCCGCGGACGACGACGACGGCTACGGGGAGATCTCCGAGGGCCTGGCCGGCGATCTCGCAGTCGGCGACCTGGTGCTGTCCGACTCCACCCTCGGTGTCTGGGTCGTCGTGGAGTCGGTGGAGCCGGACATCGTCGACGAGGACGCGATGGCGATCGAATACCGCGAGCTCGACTCCGGCGACGAGGGCCTGATGACCGTGTCGGACAACGAAGTGCTCACCTACCGGCGCCCCACCGCCGCGTGAACGAAAGGAGCAACCATGCAGACCACCCAGAACCGAGCCGAGCTCGCACACGAGCAGGCCTTCGCGTTCGCCCTCGCCCAGGGGTCGGGGCGCGAGCGGGCGGAGGAGTTCGCCGGTGAGTACGTCAACGTGCTCGAGGACCGTGCCGGCGAGATCCGCTACCCAGACGCGCCGGCGCCTACCCCGGAGGAGGTGTGGATCTCATGACGCAGTCGGCTGCCGAGAACGAGGACGACCTGCTGACGCTGATGTTCATGCTGTGCGGAGGTATGGCCACCGGCATGTTCTCGTTCGGGGTGCTGCTCAACCCGGTGCGCGACTGGATGGTGCAGTACCACCTGCTCGCTCAGGGCGCCGAGGTCGTCATCCCGTTCGTCGACGGCATCGGGTTCGGGTGGCCTCAGATCGTCGTGGTCGCCGGCCTGATCGTCGCCCTGGTGGCCACCGTCGTCTGGCTGCGTCGTCGCGCTCGCGAGCGTGTCTGAGCAGTCCCGCAAACGACGAGACCAAGAGAGGAGGATGAGTCACATGGCTGTCACGGTGTACACCAAGCCGTCGTGCGTCCAGTGCACGGCGACCTATCGCGCGCTGGATTCCAAGGGGATCGATTACGACGTTCTCGATCTGTCGGAAGACCCGGCCGCGCTCGAGCAGGTGAAGTCGCTGGGCTACCTGCAGGCGCCGGTCGTGATCACGGATCAGGATCACTGGTCCGGGTTCCGACCCGACAAGATCGACGAGCTCGCCAAACGGGCGATATTGCCATCCGATGCAACGCGCGAAGCGCGATCGCCCGCGCGGTAGAGCCTGAGCTCAAGAAGGATGTCGAGGGGGCCGGGGGTCTCTGCGCCACTCTTGATCACCCAGAGTACTTCATTTGCATCAATGTTGTATTGGATGCATCATGAGGATGTGCTTGAAGTTGATCCATCGTCTGCGCAGCGGCTCGTCTCCGCGCGGAATGTCATTCATCTTGACCCTGAGGGAGCCGTGCTCGACGGGATGTTGAATGGGTGGCGAGCCCAGCAGATTGCTCGCTTCTTGAAGGCTCCGACGATTGCGGCGAGAGAGCGGCTCGTGCGCCGGTTCGTGGACTTCACGGGTATGTACCCGTGGCAATGGACGCCGGCGGAGGCGGAGGCGTGGATCAGTGAGCTGCGCTCGGGCGTGAAGCCGTTGCGGCTATCGACGCTGCGTGGATACGAGATCGACATCAAGATGTTCTGCGAGTACATCACTGATCCTCGATATCCCTGGCTGTCCGAGTGTGAAGCGCGTTTTGGCGCTGCACCCAGACAGGTGTTCCATGAGGACAACTCGATTGTGCATGTCAGCGAGTACGAGGGCGATGCCGCGCGGCGACCGTTGACATTCGACGAAGTCCAGGCGCTGTTCGATGCGGCCGACGGGCTCGCCGCACGGATCCTGTCGCGACGGCGAAAGGGTGCGGTTCAGGCCGTGCGGGACGCCGCGCTTCTCAAGTGCGTCTATGCGTTCGGGTTGCGAAGACGTGAGGCGGTCATGCTTGATCTCGTGGATCTCCGCCGCAACGCGAAGCTGCCGCACCTAGACCGATTCGGTGCACTGTCGGTGCGCCATGGCAAAGCGAGCCGCGGGGGCCCGTCGAAGCGGCGCACGGTGCTCACCGTTCCGGAGATGGGCTGGATCGCGGAGACGCTGGCGCACTACCTCGATGAGGTTCGGCCGGCGTTGTCGTCATCGTCGAGTTCGTCGCCTGCTCTGTGGGTGACCGAACGGGGCACGAGGCTGAGCAGGCGTGCGGCGAACGAAGCGTTCTGTACAGCTCGTGATGCCGCGGGGATCGACTCTTCGTTGGATCTGCATTCGTTGCGGCACTCGTACGTGACGCACCTGGTGGAGTTCGACTACCCGGAGCGGTTCATTCAGGAGCAGGTGGGGCACTCGTTTTCCTCGACGACCGCGATCTACGTCGGCGTCTCTAACGAGTACCGGAACCGGCTGCTCACCCAAGCTATTCACACCCGCTACGGCGCCGACTTCGAGGAGGCAGCACGGTGAAAGAGATGGACTACGTCTGGCATCTGCGAGCGAAGATGGCGGAGCGTGGAATGTTCGCCACGACGGACCTGCAGCCGCTGCTCGCTGAGCGTGGTGTCGCGCTCTCCCGGGAGCAGACCTACCGGCTGGTGACGGGTCAGCCGCAGCGCCTGAGCATGGTTACGCTGATCGCGCTGTGCGACATCCTTGAGTGCACACCCAACGACCTCATCGAACCCCGCATCGTCGAGGCGTCCGCCAGGAAGGCTTCCGGGGAAGTCATCCCGCGGAAGAGCCGAGTATCTGCCCGCCGAACGACGATCAATCGGCCCGGGCATTCGAAATGACCGTGGTGCCGGAGCATCCTTGCTCCGAGTGCGGAAGCCGCGCCCCGCGGGTGAAACGACTCCCCGACGGTGGAGGGCTCTGCCGACCGTGCTACAACGTCAGCCGACGTATGGAGTGCTCGCGCTGTGGTCGCATCCGTGCGCCCAGCGCTCGAGCCGAGGACGGCGCACCACTCTGCGGGCACTGCGCGCGCCCTAAGCGGGCGTGTGCGGGATGCGGCCGTGTCGATCACGTCACCGCCATCGTGGACGGTCAGGATCTCTGCCAGCGCTGCTACTCCGCACCGGTCAGAGCGTGCGGACAATGCGGACGGGAGCGACGCGTCGCAACCCGCCACCAGAATGGCGTAGCAGATCTGTGCCACAGCTGCTACCGCACCCCCATCGCCGAGTGCGCCATCTGCGGTGAGAAGCGCGCGGTTCATACGACCTGGCCCCTCGGGTCTATATGCGGCGTGTGCTATCGACGCGAGCTCCGCCACCCCGACGGCTGCGGGTCTTGTGGGCAGGTGAAAGCGCTCATCGGTCGCGATGACCGAGGGGAGCGCGTTTGCGGGCCGTGTGCAGGGTCGACGCGCGACTACGTCTGTGCCACGTGTGGCGCCCCGGGTGAGCAGCACTTCGAGAACACCTGCATCCGCTGCTCCGTCGTTCGAGCCGCCGGCGACCTCCTCGCGTCCGCGACGGGGGTGATCCCCGGGCGTTTGGCCGGGCTCCCGGACGCGCTCGTTTATCGAGGTCGCGTGGACTCGACCATGAGATGGCTGCTCAAGCCCACCCCGAGAGCTCTGCTCCGAGCGATCGGGTCGGAAGAGTCGATCACGCATGCGCGCGTTGACGCGTGTCCGCCTGGGCAGGCGCGACATCATCTCCGTGCGCTCCTGGTCGACGTCGGCGTTCTCCCGGTACGAGATGAGCAGACTGAGCGGCTCGAAACATGGGTCGACGAGTACCTGATCCAGCTTCCTTCACACCATGCCGCCGAGATCACTCCCTATGCACAATGGAAGGTGCTGCGGACTGTGCGGCGGCGGGCAGGACGCCGCCGTACCACGGTCGGTGTCGCAGATTCCGCGCGTGAACGGATCCGCGCGGCCGCGCGACTCCTGCAGCACGTCGAGCAAGAAGGGGCGGGCTTCTCCGCGCTGACACAGGAGGTCCTAGACCGGTGGGTCGGCGGCAACGCAGCCCGCACCGGCGACATCGCACCGTTCATCTCGTGGCTCAGGTCCACCGGCCAGTATCCGGGACTCCGCGTCGAGCGCGGACAGCAGGCCAGGCCGAGCGAGGTCAGCGGGGAGGACGAGCATCACGCTCTGGTCCGCACGTTTATCGCCGGGTCGGACGACACGGTGAGCCTCGCGACCAGGGTTGCCGCGCTGCTCGTGCTCCTTTACGGAGCTCGAACCGACCGCATCCACCGGCTCACCACTGTCGACACCAGTACAGCCGGAGGACGAACGTATCTCGCGCTATCGACAGAACCCATCGAGATCCCGAACTCGGTCGCTCAACTCTTCGCGCAGCTCGTGAAAGAAGCTGAGCAGAATCCGGGGGCGACTCGGCGAGCCGGTGAGGGATCGTATCTATTCCCATCTCCCCGACGACACCACGAGCCGATCCATCCCACGACCCTCGGACGGTGGATAGCGCGGGCCGGGGTCAGCCCGCGGATCGCCCGGAACTACGCCATGCTCGCCCTCGCTAGCGACCTCCCCGCCGCTATCGTGGCCGTTCAGATGGGAATCACGCCGCAGACAGCGAGCCGATGGTCGCAGTTCTCGCAACGCGACAATTCCGAGTTCGTCGCCGCGAGAGCAGATTTCCTCCCCCGCTGAGGGCACATCGGAGTGGGTTCAGGCAGCCGCGGCCCGAGAACTCCAAGCCGAGTCAATTCCTTCCAGGACGCTAACAATCAGGGACGCAGTGCGGCGCTGGGTCAAGTGTCCAGGGGGTGTCTCGTCTCGACGTCCCGCATGCGTCCGGCTAGAAGCGCGACGATGGCGAGCAGCGTCGGCGCGACGCCGGCCACGATGAAGATGGCTGGTATCGGCACGATCAGCGATAGGGGCCCGGCGATGGCGATCGAGACGGGCATGAACGCGATGGAGACGAAGAAGTCGAGACTGGCGACACGGCCGATCATTTCGGGTGGCACGAGGCGTTGAAGCAGTGTGCCCCAGATCACCACGCCGGCTCCTGTGGCAGCTCCGACCGCGAACAGTGTGGCGAGCATCACTATTAGGTTGTTGGCGAGGCCGATGAGCACGAGCGGGAGGGTACCGCCGCCCCAGAGGCCGATCATCAGTGTCAGGTATCGCCGGGGCAGTTTGAGTGACGACACGATGAGCGATCCGATGGCGCCTCCGATTCCGTAGGCGGCGAGTAGTAGTCCGAACGTTGCTTCGGCGTCGTCGAATCGGTCGCGGGTGAGGAAGGGGAGAAGTACCTCGATTGGGCCCTGGATGATGAGCGCGAGGGATGATCCGAAGATCAGGGTCCATAGCAGCCAGCGGGTGCGGGCGACGTAGCGGACCCCGGCTTTGAGGTCGCCCCACACGCTCGTGCGTTGCTGCGACTGTTCCGGTTCGGTGGTTTCCTCCCGGCGGCTGAGGAACAGTGTGATGACGAACGCGACTGCGTAGGACGCGGCGACGATGACCGCTCCGATGGCGGGGAAGAACGCCCCGACGATGATCCCTCCGAGGGCGGGTCCGAGGCCCTGCCCCATCGAGGGCCGGAGAGCCCCTTCGAGCCCGTTTGCGGCGAGCAGTTGTTCGGGCGGTAGTACTTGGGGGAGGTAGGCGCTGTAGGCCGGGTAGAAGAACGCACTACCCGCGCCCATGGCGAACGAGGCGAGCCCGACATGCCACAACTCGATCGCGCCCGTGAGGGACAGCACCGCGACGGCGGCCATGACCGCCGCGGTGAGTCCCTGCACGGTGATGATGATCCGCCGCTTCGAGAAGCGATCGGCTACCACCCCGCCGAGGACCGAGAAAGCGAAGAGGCCGAGGCTGAGCCCGGTAGCGACGGCTGACAGGGCAAGGGGGCTGTCGTCGAGTGCGAGCACCTGAAACACCATGACGATGGTCCACATGCCGGTGCCGAAGACTTCGATACCGACGGCCGCGAACAGCAGCCGGTAGTCGCGGGTAGCGAGAGGGCGCAGCGCCCGCAGCCGGTCGGGAGTCTCGCGGGTCATACGAGCGCCTCGCTTTCGGTCGTAGCTTCCAGTTGCAGTGCCGGCCAGCCTTCGACGTCGCGGAGAAGCTGCCGGTCGTGGGTGGATACGACAACAGCCGCTTGGGTGGCGTTGAGCGCGTCGGTCAGTTCGTCGACGAGCGCGATCGATAGGTGGTTGGTCGGTTCGTCGAGCAAGAGCACGTGCGGCTTGGTGGCGAGCACCAGGGCCAGCTCGAGGCGCCGTTGCTGGCCCATCGACAGCTCACCTATCCGCTTGCTCGATTCGCGGGCGCGCAGGAGCCCGAGCTGCGAGAGACCGACTGCCTCACGCGATGGAACGAGCGCGTCGACGTGGGCTGCGTAGAACTCGCTCGCGCGACGATCCAGCGGCAGCTCCGACTCTTGGCGCAGAAAAGCGAGCCGCACGTTCTGCGGGCGACGAACGGTGCCGGTGTCCGGGCGGAGGTCTCCCGCTGCGACGCTCAGCAGTGTGGACTTGCCGGCCCCGTTGGGTCCGGTCACTACGAGACGCCCGCGGTGTGACAGAGAGAACGCCGCCGGGCGCGTAAGCCTGCCGGTCACGGTCACGTCCTCCACGCTCAACAGCACCGCTCCGGTTCGGGTCGCAAGCTCCGGGAAGCGAAACACTTGCGGCGGCTCGGGAACAGTCACCGCGTGCGCTTCGAGTTGCTCCTGCCGGCGATGCACGCTCTGCACGAGCCCGCCCGCGCGCGTGGCCCGTCCGTGCTTGTTGGTTCCCTTCTCTGGTCGCCACCCCGAGACGAGTCGGTTCTGCGCCGAGCTGAGACTGTCCTGCAGCCGCGCGAGCTCGGTCTGCTGTCGCTCGAGTTCGTGCTCCCACCGTTCGCGCTCGGCGCGCCGGCCCTCGCGGTAGCCGGCATAACCGTTGCCGTACACGCGCACCCGGTCATCCGGGGTCGGGTCGAGGTCCACGATCGTCTCCGCGACGTCGGAGAGCAGCGCGCGATCATGGGTGACGACGACCACGCCGCCGTTTCGCGACCGCAGTTGCGTGGTCAGAAACTCGAGGCCGCTTCGATCGAGGTGATTTGTGGGTTCGTCGAGGAGCAGGAAATCGTCGTCGGCGCCGAGCAAGCACGCCAGACGGACTCGATAGCGCTGCCCGACGGAGAGGTCGTCCAGGCGCCGGGATGGCTCCGTTTCGGCGTCGAGTGCTTCCAACGCGATCTGCACCCGCCGTTCGGCATCCCACGCATCGAGGACTTCGGCGTGTTCCAATGCGGCGGCGTATCGTTCTTCGGCGCCGGGGACGCCTGCGGCGAGTGACACCGCGGCCGAATCGAGGGCCGCAACGGCGGCGAGCGGCTGCGCGATCGCTTCCGCGACCGCCTGGCCCACTGTGCGGTTGCCGCCGGTCGGCATCTCTTGTTCGGCTATGCCGACCGTCCCGAGTCGCTGCACTACTCCGCTGTCCGGGGTGAGAGCGCCGCTGAGGACGTGCAGGAGCGTCGACTTCCCCCGGCCGTTCTCGCCCACGATCGCTACTCGCGAGGTGGCCGTGACCGTGAGGTCGACGTGGCTGAGGACGGGGGTGGCTCCGCGCGTTACGGAGACGTCGGAGGCGATGAGCTGCGCGCGATGGCGCGCTGGTAGAGGGGTGTTGAGGGAGAGCATTCGTATCCTTCGGAAACGACGCACCGCACGGCTATGAAGCGTGCGAGGGTGCGCAAGGTGACGGCGACCCGTGCAGGGTCGAGAACGAGCGGCCGCCGCAGGCTCGGATGACTCAACGAGCGCGGTAGGCCTTACTCAGCCGTCACAGGAAGTACAAATGCACATTCCGAGTGTATCGAACGACGTGATCAGAGCAACCACCGAAGAGACTCCGCCTGGAGTTTGTGGCTCTCGTCAGCGGGACGCGCCTGCCCGGAGATCTCCGCAACAGAGGAGAGGTACAAGCCCACCACACTCGGCGGACGACGATCTGCTAGCTGTCGCTCAAAGGCATGAGCGGATCGACGCGTGCTTGCGAATAGCGCAACCCTCAATATTGACTCTCCGCCGGTCGCACGTCTGGTGTGAGCGATCGAGCGAATGAGGGGCGTCCCGAACGGGGCGCCCCTCATTCGCGTCCAGGCTGCTGGCGGGTGGCATAGACGCGCAGCACCGCGTCGCGCAGATGGGTGTTGCGCTCGAGCGATCGCCGCAGCGCCTCCACTTCCGCGGGTCGAGGTTCGGGTCCGGCGCGCACGACGCCGGCAGAGATCGCCCATCGTGCGAGCTCGTCGAGTTCGACGTCGACGATTGCGGTGGCGATCGCCTGCTGCGTCCAGGTGACCTTGTAGGCCGGCATGGTGGCCTCAGCTGCTGCGGAAGAAGTCGATCACACAGATCGCGAGCACCCAGAGCAGCGCGATCGCCGCAGCGGTCAGCAGGATCTTGCCGACGTGCGGGGCGAGGAGGATGCCGAGCCACCCGGCGCCGGCTGCGAGGCAGATTGTGAGTAGACCGACGATCATCCGGCGCAGCCGGGTGAGGGTGGCGTCCCCGGGTGTGGTGGGGTTTTCGGCAGGGCTCGCGGTGTCGTAGACGCTGGTGAGCCATCGTGCGATGGTCAGTGAGTACCGATCAAAGTCACTCACAGGAAGACACAAACGCACGATGGCTCTAGACCAGTCTGCCCTCCTCGAGCTTCTCGGGGAACTGCAGTCCACCGATGTCAGCGACCGGATCCGGCTCGCGACGCAGAAGCTCTACCAGGAACTGATCGACGCGGAAGCGACCGCGTTCATCGGCGCTGCTCCGTATGAGCGCGCCGAGGGACGTGTCGCGGTCCGCAACGGGTCGCGTCCTCGGACGCTGACCACCACGGCCGGGGATCTGGATCTGCGGATCCCGAAGCTGAGGTCGGGGTCGTTCTTCCCGTCGCTGCTGGAGCGGCGTCGCCGGGTCGATCAGGCCCTGTTCGCGGTCGTGATGGAGGCCTACGTCCACGGCGTGTCCACCCGTAAGGTCGATGACCTCGTCAAGGCCCTCGGCGCGGACACCGGGATCTCCAAGTCGGAGGTGTCCCGCATCTGCCAGGACCTCGACGAGGACGTCGCCGCATTCCGGGAGCGCCCGCTCGGGGAGCAGGCCTACCCGTATGTGTTCGTCGACGCGACCTACTGCAAGGCCCGAATCGGGCGGCAGGTCGTCTCCCAGGCGATCGTCGTCGCGATCGGCGTCGCCGCTGACGGCACCCGGCAGGTCCTCGGCTTCGACGTCGGCGACACGGAGTCCGAGCCGTTCTGGACGGCGTTCTTCCGGTCGTTGAAGGCGCGCGGCCTCGGCGGGGTTCGGCTGGTGATCTCCGACGCGCACTCCGGGTTGGTCTCCGCGATCCAGGTCGCGTTCCAGGGCGCGTCTTGGCAGCGTTGCCGGGTTCATTTCATGCGCAACGTCCTGGCGAAGGTCCCCAAGGTCGCCGCCCCCATGGTCGCCTCGATCATCCGCACTGTGTTCGTCCCGCGCGGCAAGGCCAGCCTCGTCAAGGCTCAGTTCGGCGAGGTCGTCCGCATGCTCGAGAAGTCCCACCCGGTCGTCGCGGAGATGCTCGAAGACGCCCGCGACGATCTGCTCGCGTTCACCGCGTTCCCGTCTGCGCACTGGCAGCAGATCTGGTCCACGAACCCGTTGGAGCGGCTGAACAAGGAGATCAAGCGTCGCACCGACGTCGTCGGCACGTTCCCGAACCCCGCCGCGCTGCTGCGCCTGGCCGGGCACGTCCTCATCGAGCAGCACGACGAATGGGACAGCGCCGACCGCCGCTACTTCAGCGACACCTCCATGACCCTGCTCAACCACATCGACAAGGAGGACACCGTCCCCGAACTCATCGCGGCATAATCAGAGCAGCTGACCTCGCCGGTGCTGAGAAACTCCACCACTCAAAGGGACGCCACCCCGGGTGAGGATCTCTTCGGGGATCTCCGTGTGCTTACGCGGGGTCGCCAGGGTCATCGTTCACCCGCGTCCAGGGTCTTCGCGGCCGCCGACACGGTCAGTGTCGCCCGGAACCCGATCTCGCGCGTCCACTCGTCGACGGCTCGGCTCAGGCCGACGTACTCCACCACGCCGGGCTCCTGCGGTGATACCTCGCGGGGGTGGAAGTACAGCCGAGCCGCGATGCTCTGCTCGAGGCGGCTCAGCTGCCGGTTCGCCTCGGAGTCGTCCCACCCGGGGTGGTGGCACGAGACCTCCTCCATGTACAGCCGGCTGCGCTCGATCTGCAGGATCTGCTCGATGTCGATTCGGTCGCCCATGAGCTCCGCGACAGGTCGCCACTCGTAGCGGGGCGCCGGCAATGTGCACCGGTTCGCGTAGCTGATGCTGGCGTAGTTCTCGTCCCACAGCTGCTGCCCGAGGCGATCGGTGTCAGCGAGGACGGCGGCAGGGGAGCGGCCGGGGGTGACGATGGGCACCCGTGCGGGCGACTGGGTGATGTCGGTGCTGCTGATCAGGATCGCGGTGACCAACAGGTCGACGACGTCCTGGGGGACGGGGAGCGCGCGCATGGCAACTACCTCCAACTCTGAGTTGTGTATCTGACATGCACAACAGTAACG
The DNA here is from genome assembly GCF_001866135.1 of Microbacterium sp. LCT-H2. Lineage (GTDB taxonomy): Bacteria > Actinomycetota > Actinomycetes > Actinomycetales > Microbacteriaceae > Microbacterium. Next base: position 6,580 of record NZ_MODW01000010.1, on the reverse strand, counting down.
CGGCGTGCGTCAGCCGTCAAGAGCGCTCGGGGTTCGAGACAATGAGGCGTATGACCACGTTCGATCGGGCCACGGCAGGCGACGAGGGCGACTTGAGCCCGGCGGAGCTCGCTGATGTCTGCGAGGCGCTCGTCGCTGCGTGGCACGAGGATTCATCCCGGTCACGGCAGGGCGCGGCTGCAGCCTCCGCGTCAGACCTCGACGCCCAATCCATCCGCGCGGCGTTCTCGCAGAATCTCCCGGACAACCTCGAGTACGCACACGGCCAGATGGCCGGTCAGATGGTCAACGCGATCGTGCTGCAGCTGCAGTCGGTGGTGACACTGCTGCGCGGCGAACCGATGATCCCGCTCGGTTTGTGGCCACTCGTCCGGTCCGAGATCGAGCACGCCGGCCGGGTCGCCTGGTTACTCGAGCCCTTCCCCGGTGATGATGTCGGTCGTCTGCGCGTCGCGCGCGGCATGCTCGAGCACCTGGCCGCGATTCAGCGGCAGCGGTTCACGGCGGGCAAGTGGAACAGGCCTCGAGCGAAGCAGTTCAAGGAGAAGCGCGACGAGCTCCTCGCGCGCATCAGGTTGTTGTTCGACGACGTCGACACGCCGCTCGACAAGCCAGAGAAGATCGACCAGTGGAGGATCGGCGACGAGAAGATGCTGCCGCTGGGGCAGTCGGTGAGCCTCTTCCTCGAGCACCTGAGCAACGGTGCAGCGCTGTACGACATCTTCTCCGACAACTCGCACCCATCGGTGATCTCGCTCGCGTTCCAGTCCTCTGTTGCCGTCGTGGACGGCGTCACGTCGACGACCTTTCCGGCGATCCCCCGAGTCGTCAACTTCCAGGTGAAGCTGGGGTGCCTCACCGCCTACAAGTCGGCGCAGATGATCCTCGGATACTCCGGGTTCCCGGACGACTCGCTCAAGCGGTGGGCGGCCGATGCTCCGACCCGCTGGTTCGCGAGCTAGTCACCTGCGCGCAGGCAAAGAGAAAGGGCACCCGTCCGGAGCCAACTCAGATGCGGATTGTCAGATACACAACTGGGAGGGCGGCACCACTGCGAACAGAGGATGCTCTACGGACGGGTGCCCAGGCCTCGATATTACCGGGTGGGTGCCGAGGGGATCAGGCGGAGATCGCCAGGGCGGTGTCGGCGGGTTGCAGTGCGAGGATGCGTTGCGCCTTGGCCTCTTCGATCTCCCGCGGGAGCTCGCCCTTGCGTGCGCCGGAGCGGCCGTAGAGGAGGATCTTCACACCGGTCTTGGACACGTTCGCTTTCTCCGCGATGCCCAGGACGGTCATGCCGCAGGCCATCAGCTGGCGGACGTGCTCACGGACGGGCTCAGCGGGGACGCGAGGTGCCTGCTCGGTGATGCCGGCTTCACGGCGTCGGCGTCGCTCCTCGGCCAGGGAGGCGTCTGCGCAGGAGATCTCTGCCGGGCATGTCTCGCGATCCTTGCACCCCAGCTGGTATCCGTAGGCGGTGCCGTGGTGCTCGAGCGGGATGCCTTCGGCTCGACGTCGACGCATCCAGAGTCGGTGATACTCGCGGCCGGCCTCGATGCACTCCGGGCGATCGCAGCCGCGTGCACGGCAGGCATTGGTTCCGTGAGGCTGTAGCTGGCGCGGGGCACGACGGGGACGCGGAGCGCGCGGCTTGGTGGGCGCTGCCGGGCGCTCCTGGTCGATGCTCGCCAGGGCCTCGGTGGCCGCCCGGTGCTGATCGGTCGCGGTGTTCAATGCGTTCTCGATCGCGCCATTGACGGACAGGCCGGCGCGGGATGCGATGGTGGCGGTCTTGAGTGCCGCCGCGGCTGCGGTCAGCTGCTCGCGAGCGATCGCGCGTCGCTGCCGCCACTGCTCGAGCTCGGCGACGTGCCGATCGAGCTCGCTGCGGTACTGGGCGAGATCGTCGCGGCGCCGGGGCTGCAGGTCCGTCGGCAGCTGGGCGATCGCCTCGGTGGCCTGAGCGAGCCACTTGTACCCGGGGTGGGGGCGCTGCGGCGGCGCTGGCGGAGTGCGGCGCTGGCCCGTAGGCGTGGCGGCCTGCGGTGAGGCCTTGACTGCCGCACGCGATCGTGGCCGTGCGACCTTCGGGTGCGCAGCTGCGCGTCGCTCCTCGCGGGCGGCGATCTTGTCGCGCTGGCGGATGCCTTCTTTCGCGGCTGCGTCCCGCTCGAGGATCTCGGGCAGGGGCACGCCGGCGTCGATGAGCTTGGCGAAGGCGAAGTCCCCGCAGTAGCGAGTGTGTACGTCCCGGCAGGGGAGGGCAGCGGGGCATGCGATGGTGCGGCAGCCGAGGCGGTAGCCGTCCGGGGTTCCGTGGGGGAAGGTGTCGGTGAGGAGATCGAGGGTCGACATCGGTGGTGTCCTCTCAGTGCAGGTCGTGCTCGATGAGCAGGCCGAGGGCGTCGGCGATGGCGCGGAGCCGGTAGCCGCGGCGGCCGTTCTCGACGTGGCCGAAGATGTTGATGAACTCGAGCTCGTCGCTGGTGTCGTCGAGAAAGGCGATGGTGTGGATGTCTGCGGCGTCGAGGTACTGCCAGGCGTAGCGGTCTGCCGGGGTGTCGGTGCGCGACTGAATCCATCGGACGATGACCGCGCCGAGCGGCCCGTCTGCGTTGGCGCGTCGTGAGTGCGGTGCGTTGGGGACCATGGCGTCGACGCCCCGGGGGCCGGCGCCGCCGGGGAGCAGCTCGAAGCTGTCCAGGTCGAGGTCGGCGAAGAGGTCGGTGTAGTTGGTGCCGGTCTCGTCGGTGATGCGGATGCGGCGGAGGATGAAGCTCATGACGGTCTCTCTTGGGGCGGGTTATCGGGAGCTCGGGCAGCGGGTGAGTGCGAGATCCAGGGCGCTGCGGTCGGCTGCAGAGATCTCGAGGGCGTAGTCAGCAGCGACCTCGAGGTAACGGGTGGCGTAGGTGCAGGCGGCGTCGTCGCTGGCGGGCATCCACTGGCTTGGGGTGCTGTCGCCTTTGCTCTGGTTGGCCGTGGTGGCCTGCAAGTTGGCGGGGTCGTTGGCGAACTGCTTGCGCCGCTCGGCGGTCCATGAGTCGGCCCCCGATGACCAGGCGACAGCGAGGGGAATGATGTGGTCGATCTGCACCGGCTGGTAGCCCTCGCTGATTCGGGTGAAGGTGACCGTCTCGCCGGTGAGCGGGTCGTGCAGGATGCCGCTGAGCACGACGCAGTTGTGGGTGCCCGGCTTGTAGACGACGTCGACGAGATCGCGGCCGAGGATGTCGTTGCGGGTGTCGCAGCCGTTGCGGTCGACGTCGGCCCAGCGGGGGCCGAAGTGGTCACGGGAGTAGTCCGTCGCTGCGGTGGCATCCGGCGACGGCTGCGAGCTCGTCGACGTGGCGGAGGGGATCGGGACGGGGGATGCGCCGGCGTCGGCGCCGAGGGTGGGCAGCAGCAGCGCGGCGGCTGCTGCGACGGCGATGACGCTGGCTGCTGCGCCTGCGGTGCGGGTGAGCTTCATTCGGTGACCTCCCGGGGTCTCACTGCATATAGGCCGGTCTGCCGGCCGTTCGCGGACGGCGAGGTGGAGCGGCCACGAGCCGGGGCCAGTGCCGGCCGGCTCGCGGTCGCGTGTCACTCGGGGGAGTGCTCGCCGCGTCGACGAGATCTCCCCGACGACCTATGTTGTGTATCTGACATGCACAACACTAGCCAGGTGCGCGGGCGGCGTCAAGCCCCGATCGGAAGGCTCTGCAGGAGGAGATCTCGCGCGGCTTTGGGGTAGGGCGTCTGCTCGATCGCGATCAGCTGCTGGCGCCGCTGGCGAGCGGTGCCCAGCGCCCAGGCGTAGCGGTGGTTGCCGGGGTGGCGGATCTTCTGCGTCCCGATCTCCTCGAGCGCTGTGCGCAGCCAGCTGCGGGCGTCCTCGTGTGCTCGGCGGGCTCGCGCGCCGAGGGTCACCAGGTGGCGCTCTGCGGCTTCGCAGCCCTGCTCGCCGGTACGGATCTTCGAGAGGGTGCGTTCGGGGAGGACGAGCCCGGCGGAGGGAACGTAGTTGATCGTGCGGGCGGTGGAGCGGCCGAGGCTGACGGCGTTGGTGGCCTGATAGATCACCCCGACGTGGCCGGGGGTGGACGTCGGCGAGGCCGGCTGGGGCATCACGCGCTGAGCGTGCGGCGGATGCTGTCGACGACCGTGTCGTCGATGTCGACGAGGTCGCCCGAGGCGTCATCGAACCCGACGATCACGACGTCGCCGACGAGCGGGCGCTTCGCGATCGCGCTGGCGATGAGGTTCACCGGGAGGCGCTGGATCAGCCCCTCCTCGTTGGCGATGAGGTCGTGACGGTCGTCGAGGCTGACCGTCTCGATGTAGCCGCCCACTGCGCGCTGGTAGTCCTCGAGCTCGGCGAACGCCGCGATCGCGAGCTCGCCGGCCGTCGTGATCAGCAGCCCCTTGACGCCCGGCGCTTCGGTGGGCGCCGTGTAGGCGTGGTTGTGCGGGCAGTCCGCCGTGGTGGTGGCGACCGTGCAGGTCGTGCCGTCGCTGTGGGTGGCGATCCAGGCCGTGATGGTCATCGCATCCTCCATGGATGTTGTGTATCTGACATACATAACACTAACAGCCGGGGCCGACATCGGCAAGGGTCTGCTCGCGGCGGTAGGCGATCGACGGCGTGAGACGATGCCGCGGTGATCACGACCCAGCACATCGGCGCAGCGGGCGAGCTGCTCGTGCAGTACCGGCTCCTCAAGCTCGGCATCGACTCGGCGAGGATGACGACGGACTCGGGCATCGACCTGGTGGTCTACTCCCCGCTGCGCGCCGAGGCTGTCACCGTTCAGGTCAAGACCCAGACGGCCCCCTCTCCCTCGGGCGGTAAGGGGGCGCTGTCGGTCGGGTTCTACTTCCCGGATGATCTGCGCGCGGAGATCCTCGCGCTGGCGCTGCTGTCCACCGATCAGGTGTGGCTGTTCACTCGAGACGAGGCGCGTGAGCTCGCGCAGCAGCACAACGCGAAAGGCAACCGGCAGCTGTACTGGTACATGCAGCAGCGGCCGGCGCGAGGCGTCGGCCAGGCGCCGCTGCACGCCGGCGACGTCGAGCACCACCTGCTCGAGCGCCGCACGGCTGCTCTGTTTGGAGTGCCGGCGGCCACGCCGGCGCCGGCGGCCGATCAGGATCTCGCGTGAGCTCGCTCGCGCTGCCGGCCGCTTGGACGCGCGAGGGGCTGGAAGCTGCCGGCTTCGCCGGGTTCGTGACCTTCGCCGAGATCCCGACCGCTGACATCCCTCCGCGGCCTGGGATCTATGTCGTGCTGCGCGCTGCGTCGACGCCGCCGGCGATCCTCGAGGTCTCCGTCGCTCGCGCCGGGTCGGTGTACGCCGTCGACGACCTGCAGGGGCGCTGGATCACAGGCACGCCGGTCGTGTACATCGGCAAGGCCGACGCGAAGAGCGGCGGACTGCGCACGAGACTGCGGCAGTACGCCCGCCGCGGTTCCAGCCACAAGGGCGGCCGATCGATCTGGCAGCTGGCCGATTACGGCGACCTGCTGGTGGCGTGGGCGGAGACGCCCGGGCAGGTCGCGGAGGATGTCGAGATCGCCTACCGGGCCGCGTTCGCCGAGCAGTTTGGAGGGTGGCCGTTCGCGAACAGACGCCGCTGAGCGGCGCTGCCCCCCGGTACTCTGCGGCTATGCCGGATGCCATCAGCGGACGACTGCGCGGAGCGTTTCGAGATCTCGCGTCGTCGATCGTGCTCCGCGACATCGACCGGCTGTGGGAAGGCGAGGGATTCACCCACGGGTTCTATGACGAGGTCGGAGGCCAGCGGGTTTCGCTCTGGCGTGCGTATGAGGCCGGCGTGCGGTGGTCCGACGCTGATCACGTCCGCCGCGTGCTGAGGGTCTACGAGGTCGTCCTATCCGATCACGCGGACGCGGCAACGCAGGAGCGGCTGAAAGTGGCGCTGCAGCGCGATGGCTACCGTTACGGCGATGACCACCGGATCGTCCCGGCCGCGCCGGCGGCTGTGCCGTTGTCGGGTCTGTCGGCGCTGCGCAGTGCCGAGGGGATCGAAGAGGCGTTCAACAGGATCGCATTGCTGATTGACGGAGACCCCGCCGGGGTGGTGTCGGCGTCGAAGGAGTTGATTGAGGCGACCGCCAAGACGGTCCTGCAGGAGCTCGGCGTCGACTACACCGATCGCGAAGACTTCTCGGCACTTGTCCCTCGTGCTCAACAGTCGCTGGGGCTCGGTGCCGGCGGGGTCGACGGATCGGTCGACGGCGCGCCATCCATTCGCCGCATCCTGGGGGGCCTTGCCTCGATCGCGCAGGGAATTGACGAGCTCCGAAACGCCGAGGGCGGAGGGCACGGGCGTCCGAGGAGTACTCGGCTGGGCGCTCGTCACGCGCGGCTGGCGTTCAACGGTGCCCGCACCTGGTGCGAGATCGCGCTAGAGACGCTGTCTGATCCGGCTGCGCCGTGGCGATCGCGACCGTCCGGTGCCTAGTCAGCGTCGGTACGGGCCGCTGGTCGCGAGCAGTCCGAGCGGGGCAGCTGCGATCGGCGTGGGGCGGCTGAGCGGTGAGCGGGTGGACTGAGGGCTCTTCGGACATCCGGTG
>NZ_MODW01000001.1 GCF_001866135.1 Microbacterium sp. LCT-H2 | reverse complement strand
GCTCACGCAGGCCGAGATCGAGCGGGTGGATGCCGGGCACGGATCGCCGGCCTCCGAGCCGGGCGGCGAGATCGAGGGGGACGGGCGGACGCATGGGTCGGATCACGGCCGCTGACCCCCGGGCGCTCCGCGGCGTCGGCGTCGCCACCGGCCTCGCGGTCGTGGTGGTCGCATTCCTCCTCGCCGGTGTTCCCGCGGCCGGAGGTGCGCTCGCCGTGGTCGGCGGGATCGCCCTCGTCCGCCGTTCCTCTCGGGCGCAGCGGGCGAAGGAGGGGGAGCCGACCTTCCTGTTCGTCCTCCTCGCCCACGGAGACCGCTCCGCCCCGGGTCTGCTGCTGCGGCTGCCGTCCGGTGGAGGGGATGCCGGCCGACTGCGGGCCGGCGGATGGCGGGTGCTGGAGCCTCCGGTGAACGGTCCGCTGACGCCGCTCGGGCGGGTGGCGGTGGAGTTCGACGGCGACGACCGCCTGCGGGTGCGCGACCTCGCGGGGGTGCGGGGCGCGCACACCGAGGCGGCGCGGGAGAACGCCGTACCCCGCGGGTGGGGGACCGCCGCGCAGGAGCTCGGCTACGTCGTGCTGCTCGCGGTGCCCGAGGGGGAGGAGCACCCGCTCCGGCAGGACGGCACGGTGCGGGCGCCCACCCTCGGCGCGTATGCGCTCCTCCGCGGCACGCCGCCGGGGCGTCCGCGAGGCTGACCGGGAGGACTCAGCTCTGCGGTGCGTCGTTCCAGGACCAGATGTCGTCGCCCCGCAGCACGGCGTCTGCCCCGCCGTCGCAGTAGATCGTCTGCCCCGCCATGTGGGTGTTGGCCGGGCTCGTCAGCCAGACGAGCAGCTCGGCGATGGAGGACGCCGGCTGGTGGTAGTTCAGCGGCATCGGCACAGCGGCGTCCACCATGGCCAGGCCCTCGGGCGAGTCGAGCAGGCCGGCCGTCATCGCCGTGGTGACGGTGCCGGGGGCGACGGCGTTCAGCGGGATGCCCGCGCCCGCCCACGCCGGGGTGACGCTCTCACGACGGACCCAGCGCGACAGGGCGCGCTTGCTGGACGAGTAGTTGAGGAACCCGGCCTCGGGGGTTGCGGCCAGGCGGTCGCCGATCTCGATCGCGCGCGCCTCGTCGCCGGCGAGGGCGGCGTCGACGAGCTCGGGCGACACCGGCTGCAGCGAGGCCATCGACGACACCACGGCGGCGCGCGGTGCGTCGGCCAGGCTCAGCGTGGGCTGGAGCGCGGTCAGGAACTCGGTCACGCCGAAGAAGTTGATGGACATCGTCTTCGAGATCGGAGCCGAGATGCCCGCGCAGGCGATGACGGCGTCGATCCCGTCGTCTGCCGCCTCGACCACGGCGCTCGCCGCAGCCAGACGCCCCTCGTGGGTGGACAGATCGCCGTCGACCTCGACCCCGGCGAGGTCGACGCCGATGACGGTGTGGCCGTGCGAGCGGAGCAGCTCGGTGGTGGCGGCGCCGATGCCGGATGCGGATCCGGTGACGACATAGGTGCGGGTCATGAGGTTTCCTCCTTGATGGACACGACCGGCGGCGTGCCGGACAGTGCGGTGACGAAGCGGCCGAGCTGGCGGCGGAATCCGTCGATCTCGTCCGGTGACCAGCCCGCGAGCGCATCGTCGACCATGCGATGGCCGGCCTCGACTAGGCGCGCATAGGCCGTCCGGCCCGCGTCCGTCAGTCGAACCTCGACGGTGCGACCCGAGCGCACGGGGTCGACGACGCCCTGCGTCGCCATGCGGGCGACGAGCTTCGACGTGGTCGGCCGCGACAGCGTCGCATGCGCGGCCAGGTCGCCGAAGCCCATCGCGCCCCCGTTCATCCCGAGCAGGTAGAGCGCGCGGATGGCGGACGGGTCGAGGGCGACGTCGACGGCTTCAGCGACCTGGCGTTGCAGGTCGCTCTCACTCCATTCCGACACCACGCGGACGAGGGCCAGGTGGATGCCGGCGACGTCTTCGCCGGTGGTCATGTGTCCAGGGTACGCCTCAAAGTTGCCTCAGGCAACAGTCGTGATGTATCCCGCGCTGGCCGTGTCCTCCGCGAGCGTGAAGAAGTGCCGACCGCCCGCGCGCCGGGCGCGCCGCCACCGGCGCTGCTGCCCGTCGGCGTAGTCGAGCACGATCCACGCGGGCGGAGGTGTCCCCTGCGGGCCGAGCACGAATGAGCACGCGCCCAGGCCGGGGGAGGCGAGCTCGGCGACGAAGCGGTCGTCACCGGGGGCGAACGGCGCCGTGTCGTGAAGCTCCGCGGGCTGCAGCCGCAGCACGGCGTCGGCGTGTTCCTGGGTCTCCGTGCGGAGCCGGCGCCTCATGCGGCACCGCCCTGGCGCGCAGCCCACTCCCGGGTGTCTCGAAGGCCGTGCGCATCGAGGTAGGCGCGGATCACGTCCGCGGTCAGGCGGATCTGGGCCTCCGTGCCCATCGCCGCCTGCATGACGCCGATCGCGGGCGCCGGCTTGCCGTCCACCCGCTCGAGCGCCTCCCAGACGATGTCCTCGCGGCCGCCGCGGCCGAGAGCGTGCGGCATCGAGGTGAACCCCGTCCTCCGCTGGTCGGTGGGTCGTGTCTCTGGCATGGTGTTCCTCTCTCGGGGCGGGTGGGCAGGCTCGCGCCGAGGGACGGGGTCCCTCGCGAGGCGCACGCCGGACGGCGGGGTGGTCTCCCGGGGTCGGTGCGCGTGGTGCGGCGGCGCGCCCCGCGGGCGGCCCGGTGACGGGTGTGCGGAGCGGTCGGCCTGGCCGGTTGCTGTCCTCCGACGGTATCACGTTATTTTGAGTCATTCAAAAGAAGTGCGGGAGTGTCCACCCCGACGCGTGGGGTTCCGAGCGATTCCCGCGACCGTTTTTCTCCCGTTCAGCGGGAAATTTGACTTCCCTGTGCTTCCGAGTATGGTCGGGGGTTACGCCAGCCAGTCACAAAGGGGAAGCGCCATGTCAGGAAAGTCCACACCGGGTCGCGCAGGGAAGAAGGAGCCGCAGCTCTCGCTCAAGGAGAAGCGGGCGGCGAAGCGCGCGAAGAACGCACCCGACGAGTTCCTCAAGCCTCGCAAGGGCGCGAAGAGCTGAGGGCTCCGGCCCGGTGGGGGTGGCGGTCCTCCGCTGCGCCCACCGGGGATACCGGGGCGACGGCGAGCTGTCAACGGGCCTTGTCCTGAGCGCGGATCCGGCGCACTCTGGAGTCTCCGCCACGAGAGGAGCGCGTGATGTCGAACCCGGAAGCCTTCATGTACCCGGATGAGCCCCTGCTGTCGGAGGAGGCTCTGCGGCTCGCGGAGGAGGACGCCGCCGCCGAGTCCGAGGAGGAACCGTCTCGCGAGGGCGTCGCGGCGCACCTCGCCGAACGGGGCGGCGACGACCCCGATGCCCTTCAGGACGTGCCCGCCGGTGGCGCCGGTGCGGACGCCGGAGCCGGAAACGCGGCCCGCGTCGACCCGGCGTCGAAGAACCCCCCCGAACCCGCCTACGAGTCGACCCACAGCAAGGAGCCGGGCGTCGGTCCGCGGCACGCAGGCGACTGAGCCGCCACTCACCGGAAGATGCGGCTGATCCCGCTCTCGACCTGCGCGAGCTGGATGAAGACGAGGCCGCGCCACAGTGGAAGCAGCGGTGCCCGCAGTGCCCGCCGCACCGGACCGCGGGGCCTGGTCTCCCACGTCATCGTCGCGCGGAGCTGCGTCCCGCCGGCGGCCGGTTCGAGTGCCATCGTGAGGACGCGCGGATTCGCCTGGGGCGCGTCGGGGTACTCGAAGCGCCAGGTCACCGCCCCGGACCGCTCCTTCTCCTGCGTTACGTGAAGGCGATGGAACTCCGGCTTGCGATGCAGGGGTCGTCCGTCCGGGGTCGTCGTCGGGGCGAACGCCTCCCAGGGGCCGTCGTCCCCGGCGGGGAGGACGGTCGCGACGCTCTGCTCCCATTCCGGGAGCCGTTCAGGATCGGCGAGCACCGCCCGAACCTCGGTTTCCGCGGCCGGCACGAACATCGAGCGGGACCCGGTGATCCCCCCGGCCGCCCGCTCTTCGCCCGGTTGGGGGGAGCGCGCGGTGCCTTCGACCTCGTCGAGCTGCGCCGTGAGGTCGTCTTCCGTCACGGCGAGACGAGCGAGGATGGCGGCGATCAGGCCGCTGGGTTCTGCGAGCAGGGCCCGAAGCACGGCGGCGGAGTCCCCTCGCCGACCTCCCTGGGACGCGGCTCGGAGTACCGCGAGGGCACGCTCGGTCCAGTCGTAGCCGTCGGTCTCATGGAACACGATGCGGCCAGGGCCCACCGCCGGGGCATCGATCCCCATGGCCAGGAGCTGCCCTGCGTGCTGCGCCGCGACAGCGGCCCGGGTGGCATCGAGGCGGATCCCGGCCCGCCGGAGCACCTGCCCGCCGGTGTCGGCGTCGATCGTGAGCGCGAGCAGCAGGTGGTCGATGTCCGCGTCATGCACGCCGAAGCGCGACGCCTCCTCCATCGCCGCGAGCGACAGCGTGTGCATGGTGGCGGCGGCCTGCGTGAAGCGACTCATGCGTTCCTCCGCGGCACGGGGATGGTCGGATCGATGCGGCGGCTGTGCTTCTTGTGCACGGCCTGTCGCGTCACGCCGAGAGCGTCTGCGATGGTCTGCCAACTCATTCCGGCGCGGAGCGCGGCCTCCACCTGACGCAGCTCGAGCGCGTCGGCGAGGGTCCGGAGGGAGGCGACGGCGCGCAGGCCGGCGCGCGGGTCGGTCGTGTCCGCCGCAGCGCGGGCGATGTCGAGGGACTCCATACTGTCAACCTAGGTTGCTGACGCGCGGATTGTCAACCAGGGTTGCTCGAAGAGCCCCTCGACCGACCCGTCAGGCGGCGGAGGGGTGCAGTACGGCCTTGATGCAGCCGTCCTTCATCTCCTGAAACGTCCGGTACAGCTCCGGTGGGTGAGATCCGGTGGCTCAGTGGAAGGGGCAGCCGCGCCCGGATCCGGCACTGCGCACCCGTCCTCCGGACGCGGGCTTGGTGGGGAGGCGGCGGCGATTCACGTTGAGCCCCTCGTCGAGCACAGCCAGTTCCGGGTCGCTCAGGACGGCGACAGCGGCGGAGAGTCCCGCGATGACGAGCTTCTCCCCGGGGCAGCGGTGACCGGTGGCGACGTCGCCCCCACCCTGGGGGACGAAGGTCGTGATCTCCTCGTAGTCCTCCACATCGGTGAACCGCTCGGGGGCGAAGCGCTCCGGGTGGGACCACGACCGCTCGTCGGTGTTCGTGCCGAGGATGTCGAGGACGACCCGGCCGCCCACCGGGACCGTGACGCCGTCGATCTCGACCTCGGCGATGGTGCGACCAGGCAGCATGGGCACGAACAGTCCGGTCCGCCGCACCTCCTGCGCGAACATCGTCGCGAGCGTTCCCCCCACGAGCGATCCCCGCTCGGCGGTCTCGGCGGCGATCCGGGTACGCCACTCGGGATGGTCGTGCAGCTGCTTCGCGGCGAAGGCTACGAAACGTGCGGCGGCGATCATCGGACGGATGCTGTTCTGCAGCTCGACCCCGGCGACCCGGGCAGGCAGCAGCTCGCCGTGCTCGTCGCGATGCGCGGCCCACAGCGCGAGCGCCGTGCCCTCGGCGGACGGGAGCCGGCCCTCGCGGACCGCTTCGATGAGCCGACGCGCATGCCGGTCCGAGAAGACCCGGTTCGCGAAGGCCTCGACGTAGGCGGGGGAGTAGGGGGCGCCGAAGCCGTCGACGATCTGCGCGAGGCGCGCGGCCCAGCTGGTCTGCGCCGCCGGCGTGCCCGGGAGCCCGGCCCAGCGCATCATCGCGCGCCCGAACGCGCCGACGGCCGCGTCATAGGCGCTGCGGGTGCCGCCGGCGCGCCAGTCCTCGCGCTCGGCCGCCCATTCCCGTTCGAGGAACGGCGTGAGCCGCTCGACCTGCGCATCCTCGTACGCCGCCTCGACGAAGGTCGCCTTGCGGTGGCGGTGAGCGGTGCCGTCGAGCGCGTGCACCGACCCGTGCCCGAACAGCGGTTCGCGGATGATCCCCGGCATGGCACCGGCACGGGCGATGCGGCTCTCGTCGTAGAACAGCTCGACGCCCTCGGCGCCGCGGACGAACGCGGCCGGGTGCCCGAGGAGGCGCATCGGAGCCGACCGGGCGCCGGGGCGGGCTCGGCGCCAGATGCGCTCGCCGAAGTCATAGCCCCGGGTGAGCAGTGACGGCGAGTCCTCGTGCAGGATCGCGTCGACACCGCCGGACAGTCGGGAAGTCAGTCGCTGAAGCATGGTCCGACCCTGTCACGGGAGCTCGACGGGCCCCAAGGGGGCGGCGTCCTCGAGGCGTTTGTGCTAGCCGGGCGGTCGGGCAGGCCGATGTCAAGCACCTGTCCGACCGTCGTGCGGATCGCGCAGGATGGGACCGGAACGGAGGAACCATGGCCACCAACACCCGCGACCTGACGTGCAGCACCCATGACGTGTTCCACGTGCTGGCGAACGGCTGGCTGTACCCCGCGTGGGTGGTCGGCGCCTCTCGCATGCGCGATGTCGACGACTCCTGGCCGGCGGCGGGCGCCCAGCTGCACCATTCGGTCGGTACCTGGCCCGCACTCCTGGACGACACGACCGAGCTGGTGGAGTGGCACCCGCCGCACCGCGCGGTGATGCGGGCGCGCGGCTGGCCGGTGGGCGAGGCGCAGGTGACGATCCGTGCGCGCACGACCCCGACGGGGTGCCAGGTGCGCATTGATGAGGAGCCGGTCAAGGGCCCGGCGACGGTCCTGCCCCGGTTCCTGACCACGCCGATGCTCCGCTGGCGGAACGCGGAGACGCTGCACCGGCTCGGCTACCTCGCCGAGGGCCGCGCGTCCTGACACGCGTTCAGCGCGTCACGCTCCGGCGCGCATGAACTCCTCGGCGGCGCGCACCTGCTCCGCGGACGGACGGATGCCGGTGTAGAGGACGAACTGCTCCAGCGCCTGCCGCGTCGCGACCTCGGCGCCCGTGATCACGGTCTTGCCCGCGGCTCGACCGGCGGCGATGAGCGGTGTCTCGGCGGGCAGGGCGACGACGTCGAACACGACGGCGGCGGCGGCGATGGTCGGCTCCGGGAAGGCGAGCGCGTCGGCCTCCGCACCCCCGGCCATGCCGATGGGGGTGACGTTCACGATCACGTCGGCCGTCGCGTCTCCGGCATCCGCGCGCCAGGCGAACCCGTACAGCTCGGCGAGGGCGCGGCCGGCCGTCTCGTTCCGGGCGACGATCGTCACGTCCGTGAAGCCGGCGTCGCGGAACGCGGCTGCCGTGGCCTTCGCCATGCCGCCCGAACCCCGGAGGAGGACGGAGGACGCGGGGTCCAGGTCGTTCTCCGCGATCAGCTGCGCGATCGCCGCATAGTCGGTGTTGTGGGCCGTGAGCACGCCGTCGTCGTTCACGATCGTGTTCACGGAGTCGATGGCCTGCGCCGAGGGGTCCATGCGGTCGACGAGAGCGATGACGTCCTCTTTATAGGGCATCGAGATCGCACACCCGCGGATGCCGAGGCCGCGTACTCCCGCGATGGCCTGGGTGAGGTCGGTCGGGGCGAAGGCCTTGTAGATCCAGTTCAGACCGAGGGCCTCGTACAGGTGGTTGTGGAAGCGCGTGCCGTTGTTGCTCGGTCGTGCGGACAGCGAGATGCAGAGCGTCATGTCCTTGTTCAGCAGGGTCACCGAATCAGGCTACCGCCGCATCTGTCAAGGTCCATGGCGGCAGATCATGTCCTCCCCTATGGTGAAAGTGCATGCAAGGGGATCGATCGTCTACGCCTCTCCCCAGGAGGCGGAGGCCCTCCCCACGGGCCGGACGATCCGTGCATGCGATTGGGCCCTCTCGAGTAGTTCAGTCCCCAATGGACTCCTCGAGAGGGCCGCTCTCCGGCTACTCGCTACGAAGTTTTTTCAGATTTGTCCCCCAAAAGGGGGACAAGAAGGTCCCGGAGGGGTTAGGCTGTTTCTGACGCACCCTCCGGTCGTCTTCGGCCCTCATCGCTCCCCCCGCGGTGAGGGCCACACCATTTTCCGGGCGCATCCGCTCATGCAACATTTGGATTACCTTCTCGCAACGGCTATTCCGCCGGGGGTCCCCTCCACTAGCGTTAGCGATGTCGGTGCACCCCTGCGTCGGCTTCTACATCAGCAGAACAGGCAGTACATGAGCACCCAGGGCACGGTCAAGTGGTTCAACTCGGAGAAGGGCTTCGGCTTCATCTCCCCCGACGACGGAGGCGCTGACGTCTTCGCGCACTACTCCGCCATCCAGTCATCCGGCTACCGCTCTCTCGAAGAGAACCAGCGGGTCGAGTTCGATGTGGCGCAGGGCCCCAAGGGCCTGCAGGCAGAGAACATCCGCCCCGTCTGAGGCGGAAGCAACACCGGGAACTCCCCGTCGGATCCACGCGCAGGCGCTGACCCGGCGGGGAGTTTCGTCTTCCCTGACGGCCCTGGAGCCGGTCAGGGAAGCAGGAGTGCGCGCAGCTCGTCCACCGTCGTGACGCGGAACGCCGCGTCGTCACCCTCGTGCGGGTCGCTGAAGCCCCAGCCGACGAAGATCACGGGTACGCCGTTGGCGAGACCGCCCTCGACGTCGTGGTGCCGGTCGCCCACGAGGACCGGGCGGGAGGTGTCGGCACCGAGCGCGCGCAGCCGTCGCAGCGCCTCGGCCACGATGTCGGTCTTGGACGCGAGCGTGGCCTCGTCCGGCGTGGCACCAACGGTCGTGAGGAACGACGGCCGGAGTCCGAAGTGATCCACCAGGGCGTCGACCTGATTCTCCGGCTTCGAGCTCGCCGTCGCCTGGGGGACGCCCGCCGCGTGAAGGTCATGGATCAGCTCGGCGACCCCGGGGTAGGTCTGCACGTCGGTCGTGTACCCGTCGGCCTTGCCGAGGGTGCGGTAGAACGCCACCGCCTCGGCCGACTGCTCCGGCGTCATCCCGGCCTGGTCCTGGAAGGACTGGAACATGGGAGGGCCGATCCAGTGCACGAGCTCCTCGCGCGTCGGCGCCGGGTGGCCGAAGTGCGTCAGGGCGATGTTGAGGCGACGCAGGATTCCGACCGAGGCGTCGACGATGGTCCCGTCGACGTCCCAGAGCACACACGAGTAAGGCGAAGAGGGCATGCCTCCAGCCTAGGGTCCCGCGAACGGGTGCCCGCCCGTCCTGCACAGGTGTGCACGAAACGAGTTCGTCCACCGAACGCGGGAAGGCCCTTCACGCCGATCTAGAGTCGTGACAGCGGCGGGATCACGGGTGAGAATGGGGGCATGTACGTGTCGGTGGAAGTCATCACGATGCTGGCGACGGCCGCGACGACTCTCGTCGCGATCATCAGCGGATTCGGCTGGATGATCGGTCGGATGGACACGCGGTTCGCCGCGGTGGACGCGCAGTTCGACCGGATCGAGCACGAGCTCACCGAGGTGAAGATCGCGATCGCGCGGCTGGAGGGGCCGCAGCGCCGCCTGGTCTCGACGCGCTGAGGTCAGAAGAGGCGGGGGATGCCCGACTCGATGCCCTTCATGTCGTCGTAGTCGAGCACGAGGCAGCGGATGCCGCGATCCTCGGCGAGGACGCGGGCCTGCGGCTTGATCTCCTGGGCGGCGAACACGCCCTGCACCGGGGCGAGGTGGGGGTCGCGTCCCAGGAGCTCGAGGTAGCGGGTGAGCTGCTCGACGCCGTCGATGTCGCCGCGCCGCTTGACCTCGACCGCGATCGCCACGCCGTCGGCGTCGCGCACCAGCAGGTCGACCGGGCCGATGGCCGTGGGGTACTCGCGACGGACCAGGGTGGCGCCCTCGGCGACGCGGTCCACCTGCTCCGCGAGCAGGCGCTGCAGGTCGGCCTCGACACCGTCCTTCTGCAGGCCGGGGTCGATCCCGAGCTCGTGGCTGGAGTCGTGGATGACCTCGTAGATCTGCACACGGAGGGCATCGCCGGTCTTCTTGTGGGTCACGCGCCACACCTCGACCACGCCGGCGCCGGCCTCCTCCTCGCCCGGTTCCTCGGTCGCGAGCACGCACGGCGGGCTCATCCAGTTCAGCGGCTTGTAGCTGCCGCCGTCGGAGTGCACGAGCAGACTCCCGTCACCCTTGTGCACGAGCAGGCGGGTGGCGAGCGGAAGGTGGGCATTGAGCCGACCGGTGTAGTCGACCGAGCAGCGGGCGATGACGAGACGCACCCGACGAGCCTACTTCGTCGTCGCCGGTCACGCGGTCAGAGGAACGCGTCGAAGAGTCCGAGCTCGGTCGCGGCGGAGCGGGCGATGAGGAAGCCGATGATGCCGATGATCCACGCCGTGTTCTCCGCGCCCGTCCGCTCCATCCAGGCGGCGAAGCGCTCCAGCGGACGCTGCACGAGCGGGGCCGCCACGAGCCGGAGCACGAGGAGCACGAGCGCCGGGAGGATCATCAGCGCGCAGTATCCCGCGAGGGAGAGCACCCGGAGCGGCGTGTCGACGCCGGCGTCCGCGAGCATCGTCATCGCGACGATGTAAGGGAGCATCGTCGCGACCTCCACGAGTCCGGCGGCGATGGCGACGGCCATGACCGCGAACCCCCGGGTCTGCGGGTCGAGCAGACGTTCCCGCCATCGAGTGATCCGACCGGGACGCGGTGCGTTCGTCGCGGTGGCGGTCGAGGGAATGGGCGGTTCGCTGCCCGGCACGCCGTGGACGGTCGCCACAGTGGCCGCGGGCGCTCCGACCGGCGCCGGTTCCGCAGGCTTCGTCGGCATCACGAAGGCGGTGACGAGCAGCGCGGCGCCGACGACGAGGCGGGTGATCATGCCCGCGGGAGAGCTCAGGAAGTCGGAGGCGACGTCGACGAGGTTCACCAGGCCCCAGAGGAAGAGGAGGCCGACCACGAGATAGAACACCGCGATCGTCGCGAGGTAGAGGAGGATCCGCCCGGCGCGCACGCGTCCGGGGTGCAGGAGGAGGAAGACCGGGATGAGCAGCGTCCCGACGCTCAGACCGTCGATGAGCGCGAGCACGGCGAGGGAGAGGGGCAGCGGCAGCCCGCCGAAGAGTTCCATGCGTCCACGATCCCCGCGGCACGCCGAGCGCGGATCGGGCGAAAGTCGGGGTCGTCCGGATGCCCTCATCCTTTGGTCGGATGCGACACCGTCCGGGCCGTGGTTGCATGAGGGCATGCACGATCCCGCCGACGGAGGGCCCGCCGCCTGGTACCGGCGGCATCGGTGGTGGGTGGACCCGTTGGCCATGGCCGCCCTCGCGACGGTCATGGCCGCTCTCGGGTTCCACGGCCTCTGGGGGCCCTTCTCCCTGCTGTCGGAAGACGTCTCGCCGTGGTGGGCGCTGGTCCTCGCGATCCCGGCCTGCGCTCTGGCCCTCGGCAAGCGCCGTCGTCCGTGGACCGTGCTCGCCCTCGTCGCCGTGCTCTTCGTCGCGGACCTGCTCACGGTCGGCGGCGTCGGGACGCTCGTGGTGCTGCTGGACGTGCTGTGGACGGCGGCCTTCCTCGCCGGCCCACGCGGGCGCCGCGTGCTGCTCGTGCTCCTGGGCGCGGCGACCGTCGTCCTCTTCCTCGCCGCCCTGCTCTTCTCGGCGGCGACGCCCGCGGTCGCGGTGCTGTTCGCGGTGCAGTTCGGCGCGATCTTCGGTACGGACTACTGGTGGGCGGTCGCGGTGTCGCAGGCGCACGAGCTGGCCGACCTGCACCGTCAGCGGGCGGAGGACGCCGCAGCGACCGCCGCCCGAGATCGGGCGCAGGCCGTGCAGCGCGAGCGCGAGGCGATGGCGCGCGAACTCCACGATGTGGTGGCGGGGCACGTGATGGCCATGGCCATCCGGGCGGAGGCGGCGCTCGCCGCGCCCGCGGCACGGTCGGACGATCGCGCCGCGCTGCAGGCCGTGCGCGATGCCGGGCTGGACGCGCACGGAGCCCTGCGCACCATGATCGGGGTGCTGCGCCGCGGCGACGGGGCGCTCGCGCCGACCCCGGGATGGGCCGACCTCGAGGGCCTCGCCGCGGAGGCCCGACGCTCGGGCTTGGACGTGCGCCTCGCCGTCGAGGATCCGGGTGCGCTCGGCGGCGGCGGAGAGCAGGCGGTTGTGCGGGTGGTGCGTGAAGCGTTGGGGAACTGCGTCCGCCATGCGAACGGCGCCGTGGTCGACGTGGCCATCGGCCCTGTCGACGGTCAGGCGCACGTTACGGTGCGGTCGCGGGGCGGCGCGGCGACCGTCACCGCCGGGCAAGGCGGCGAGGGGTGGGGGCTGCAGATGCTGCGCGAGCGCATCACCGCGCTGGGCGGGACGTTCCGGGCCGGTCCGGAGGTCGACGGCTGGCTGGTCGAGGCGCGACTGCCGGTGGGGGGCCGGGCATGACCGCACCGACCGTGCTGCTCGCCGACGACCACGGCGCGATCCGCGCCGGCCTGCGCATCATGCTGGACACGCACGACATCACGGTCGTCGGGGAGGCCGCCGACGGCGAGGTGGCCGTGCGCAACGCCGCAGCGCTCCGGCCGGATGTCGTCCTCATGGATCTGCGCATGCCGGGACGCGACGGGGTCTCGGCCACCCGCGAGATCGTCGAGCGCGGACTGGGGGATGTGCTTGTCCTGACGAGCTTCGACGAGGACGAGCTCGTGCTCGCGGCGATCCGGGCGGGAGCGGTCGGATTCCTCCTGAAGACGGTCGACGCGCCGACTCTCGTCCAGGCGGTGCGTGCTGTCGCCGCCGGAGAGGGAGCGCTGGATCCGCGGGTCACCCGCCGCGCGCTCGCCGCGGTGGCGGCGTCCACCCCGGAGCCGGCGCCGATGACGACGTTCGCGCTGCCGGAGCTGACGCCCCGGGAGCGCGACGTCCTCGACGGGATCCTGCAGGGGTGGTCGAACGCCCAGCTCGCCGCGCGCCTGCGGATCTCCGTCCCGACGGTGAAGACGCACGTCTCGAACGTCCTCACCAAGCTCGGCGCGCGCAGCCGGTCGCACGCGGCCGCGCTCGTCCGCGGGGTCGAGGACTGAGTCAGCGCTGGCCGCTTAGATCTGAGCGTTGGAACGGTCCGGTTCTCCTACAGCGGCGCTCGGCGCGCTCTTGTAGCCCCTGCTCACAAGCAGGACACGCCGCCAGTACGACTGGGCTAGGAACACGGGGTCGTCTCGGCGTAGGGAAGCCCCTACCATCACGTTCGTAACGAACAGCGCGAGCAGGAAGAGGGGCCCGATCCACACAGCCTGCGCGCCGATGATGAGGCCAGCGACGACGACAACGCCCAGGACCAGGAGCCCCGCCACCCGACCCAGCCAGCGAAACGGTCCGACCGCGGTCGACGCGAAACTGATACCCACGCTCGCTCCGAGAAGCACGGTGAGGAGGTAGATGATCGGTTCGTTCACCATCAGCGGTTCTCCGTTCCCGGGCTGGACATCTCCGTTGTCGGCGCAGCGGCTTCGATCGTCGCAGCCACCACTTCGGCGTGGTCGACTGAGCCATCCGCCGCATTGGCCGGTGAAACCATCGTCACCGTAAGCGCAGCAACCGCCGTGACAGCGCCGACGATCCCAAGCTTCCTTCGCAACATCCCATTCGTTTCTGGCGCCAATGCCGAAGGCTGACGCGGAGCCACGGTAAGCAGCCGCCAACGGCACTGTCTGTCCACCATTCGGGGGACAGACTCTTGAACCCCTGAAAGGACGCGCTTCGTCACCGATATGAAGCATCCAGAGAACTGAAGTCCGGCCCCAACGCGGACACGCTCGGCACGCGCAGCCGGTCGCACGCGGCCGCGCTCGTCCGCGGGGTCGAGGACTGGGTCAGCGCTCGACGGTAGGAACCGCCGGAGCCTTCTCCTCGGCGCGCAGCGGTCGGGCGGCGCCGGAGAAGAGACCCGAGAGCACCACGAGCGCGACGAGGATGAAGAGCGTGTTGAGCAGTCCGATGTGCTCGCTGATGACCCCGAGCACCGGCGGGCCGCCGAGGAATGCCACGTAGCCGATGGTCGCCGCCGCGCTCACCCGTGCGGCGGCCTTGGCCGGGTCGTCCGCCGCGGCCGACATGCCGAGGGGGAAGCCGAGCGACGCACCGATGCCCCACAGCGCCGCGCCGACGAGGACCAGCGGCAGCGTGGGCGCGAGGATGAACAGCAGGATCCCGGTGGCGGCGGTCGCGGCCAGGATGCGCAGCACCAGCACCCGGCCGAAGCGATCGACCAGCGGTCCGCCGAAGAGGCGCACCACCGTCATGCCGACGGAGAACACCGCCAGGGCGACGGCGCCTGTGCCTTCCGCGAAGCCGTGTCCCTGCTCGGTGCCCAGGGCGATCCAGTCGTTGGCGCCGCCCTCCGCGAAGGACATGCCGAGCATGACGGTTCCCAGCAGGTACGTGCGCGGCTCGCGCCAGGCCTCGAGCGCGGTGTGCATGCGCTGGCGGAACGGGGGCTTCTCGTGATCCTCGGGGTCGAGCGCGGCCTCGCGCACGGGCACCTGGAAGAAGCAGACGACGGCGATCACGGCGATGAGGACGCCCATCGACACCGCGTGCGTGCCGACGTCGACCTGGAGGGACGCGGCGAGGGCGCCGATGCCGGCGCCGAGCACGGTGCCGAAGCTGAAGAACGCGTGGAACACCGGCAGGATCGTGCGGCCCATCTGCTGTTCGATGGCGGTGGCCTCGACGTTCATCATGACGTCGACGCAGCCGTTGCCGAAGCCGAAGAGCACCATGCCGATGAGGACCACGGGCACCGACCCGAAGACGGTCGCGCCGAGGCCGACGAGCGCGATGCCCGAGGCGAACGTGAGCATCGCCAGGAGCATGCCGCGCCGCGCACCGGTCCGCGCCATGACGGCGGGGCTGGTCGAGATGCCGAGGATGGACGCGACGCCCATGCCCAGGAGGATCAGGCCGACCTGCGCGTTGTCGAGGTCGAGTGCCTCCTTAATCCCCGGCACGCGGGAGGCCCAGGTCGCGATCGAGAGGCCGCTGGCGAGGAAGATGGCGAAGATCGCGGTGCGCCAGCGCACGAACTGCGAGCGGGTGAGGGCGGTGTCCATGGCGAACAGCCTATCGAATCGATTCGACCCTGCGTGACCGAACCGGGCTATCCTCGGAGTATGACCAGGGAGACGCCACGCCGGCCCACGATCGCCGATGTGGCTCGCGAGGCGGGGGTCTCCACCTCGACCGCGTCCGTCGTCTTCAGCGGCAAGGCCAAGGTCGCGCCCGCCACCAGGGACCGGGTGCTCGCCGCCGCGACCGACCTCGGCTACACGGGGCCCGATCCGCGCGCCGCCTCCCTCCGTCGCGGACGGAGCGGCATCGTGGCGGTGGTCCTGGAGGGGCATCTGCGCGCGGCCTTCCTCGACCCGGTGACAACCGCGATGATGGACGGCCTCACCGACGGGCTCGCCGATCTCAGCGCCGGGATCCTCCTCATGCGCGACGAGCCGGGCGAGGACGGCTCGGCCATCGCGAGCGCCCCCGTCGACGCCGTCGTGCTGATCGGATGCTCCGGACGCACCCGCGCGTCCCTGGAGATCGTGCTCGGACGCGGTCTCCCCGTCGTCGTCATCGAGGGGGACGCGGGGCTCGACGTCCCGCGCATCACCCTGGACAACGTCGCGGCCTCCGCCGACATCGCGCGGCACGTGCGCGACCTCGGGCATCGGGACGTCGCCCTCGTCACACTGTCGCTGGACGCCGAACGCGAGCGCACCCTCATCACACCGGAGCGTCTGGCGAACGCCACCGTCGATGTGACGGTCGATCGGCTCGCCGGCATGCGGGAGGTGTTCCCCGATGCTCCGGCGATCTCGGCGTCCGGCAGCCTGATCGACGAGGGCATCCTCGTCGGGCGGATGCTGCTCGCCGATCCGGACACCCGCCCGACCGCGGTGCTCGCGCAGAGCGACCTGCTGGCGGTGGGCGTGATCCGCGCCGCGGAGGAACTCGGGCTCCGGGTTCCCGAAGACCTCTCGGTCGCCGGGTTCGACGGCATCCCCCTGGACGGCCTCGGCGAGCTCACCCTCACCACGAGCGTGCAGCCGGCGGTCGAGAAGGGGAGGGCTGCGGGGGAGCAGGTCGCCAGGATGCTCCGCGGGGAGCCCGGCGTCACGCAGGACCTGCACTGCGTGTTCCGCGCCGGCACGACGACCGCGCCGCCCCCGTCGCGCTGACGGCGAGCACCGGTCAGGAGCGGGCGGGGCCGAGAGGAAGCGCCGCCGGCGCGTAGTCGAGGATGCGATACCGCCCGCACGCGATGACGGCTGTCGGGGCCGCAGTGGTCGGCACGTTCCAGGCCACCGTCTGCGCGTCCTCGATGAGGAACGACACCTCGCCCACCGCGAAGTCGCGACGATCGACGAGCCACGCGTAGCCGCGGAGCTCATGATCGACCTGCACGAGCCGGGCAGGGTCCGCCGCGTGCAGCTTCGGGAGCCGGACCGTCCAGAACTGTCCGGCACCGGTGCGCCCTGACGAGTCCACCCAGGCCGTGACGCACGCGAGGTCGGCGTCGGGCGCGCTCGCCGCCTGCACGATGCGGGGTACGGATGCGACGCCGCCGATGAGGAGGGCGGTGGCGACGACGGCGGAGACGACCTGCGCCAGCGTGGCTCGCCGCATCCGGACACGCGGCAGGGTGAGGAGGACGAGGACCGGGGCGAAGGCGAGCGGCTGCAGGTACCGCGCCGCGTGGGTTCCCGCCGCGATGCCGCCGAGGAGCACGACGAGCGGGAGTGCCCAGGCGGCCGTGGCCACCAGTCGGTCACCGGTGTCCGACGCGTGGGTCGTCCGCACGACTGCCAGGACCGTGAGCGCCAGCACGGCCACCGTGCCGAGCACCCCGCCGGGGGACGACAGCCGATCGATCGTGAGGCCGCCGTAGTACGCGGCGGAGTGAATCCATTCCGCCGGCTGGATGTAGCCGGCGCCGGAGTTCGCGATCCATGCCGAGAAGGGAATGCGACCGAGGAAGCCCACGATGCTGCCCCCGACCAGCGCAGCGATCAGCGCGAGACCCCGCCGCCTGACCGCGGGCGTGGTGAGACAGAGCCCGCCCAGGACGAGGGAGAGGGGCACCGTGGCCCAGGCGGCGAACAGCGGGTTGCTCAGGGTCGCCACCGCCGCGACGATCCCCAGGGACACCGGCAGCGCCGCACCTCCGCGGGGGCGATCGAGGAACCGCCGACACAGGCCGATGGCGAGGACCACGGCCACGACGGTCGCGGAATAGTACGTGGTCGTCAGCATCAGCGACGCGAGCTCGAGCGCGTCGCGGGACGGCCCGGACTCGGTGAGGACGAGGATCGCGAACGCCGCGAGGGCCGCGACCGACCAGGCGACGGGGGCTCTGCCGACGGCATGCCGCCCGGCGACGAGGCGGATCGCCCCGTAGAGCGCGAGGACGTTGACCACCGCGTTGGCTGCGAGCACGCCGTTCACGTCGAGAGGCACGACCGCGTCGAGAGCCGTGAAGACGGCGATCTCGGGGAGGAAGAGCACGCTGGACAGCGCCCAGTCGCCTCCGCCCCCGTCGAGGATCGATCGGCCGACGAGGGCCACGATCAGCGAGTCCCCGTCGTCGAACATCAGGACCGAGCGCGGCGAGGAAGCGAGGTGTCCGACGGTGACGAGCGCCAGGGCCAGCGCGGCCGCCCAGCCCGCCAGTTCGCGTCCCCAGACCCGCCGCATGCGACCACTCTGGCACGCGATCTCGAAGCTCGCGGGGCCGACAGGCGTCTCGGCCCGGTAAACTGGTCGGACACCGCCCGCCTGAGCCGTACGGCCGACGAGCCCCGAGGAGCCGCGTATATGCTGATGCTCCTCGCAGTGTTCCTTCTCGGGTCGCTCTTGATGCCCGTCCTGGTGCGCTGGTTGGGAGCTCAGGCTTTCGCCGTCGCCGCCCTCGTCCCGGCTGCCGCGTTCGTGCACGCGCTCGTGCTCACGCCGCAGGTGCTCGACGGTCCCGTCCCGTTCGTCTCCGTGCCGTGGATCCCGCAGCTCGGGCTGAACCTGTCCATGAACATGGACGTCCTCGGGTGGGTGCTCACGCTCATCGTCACGGGCGTCGGCGCCCTCGTGCTCCTCTACTGCCGCTGGTACTTCCATGACGAGGCCGCGGGCATCGGGCAGTTCGCCGGCGTCCTGCTCGCCTTCGCCGGCGCGATGTACGGCCTCGTCCTCACCGACGACCTCGTGATGCTCGTGATGTTCTGGGAGGCGACGAGCATCCTCTCCTACCTCCTGATCGGCCACTACCGACGCCGTGCCGCCAGCCGACGCGCCGCGTTGCAGGCGCTCCTGGTGACGACGCTCGGCGGACTGGTGATGTTCGTCGGCGTCGTGCTGCTCGTCGTCGACACCGGGACGTCGAGCATCCGCGAGATCCTCGCCATCGCGCCGACCGGCCCGATCGTCGATGCCGCGATCGTCATGCTCCTGATCGGCGCCATCAGCAAGTCGGCGCTGTTCCCCTTCCACTTCTGGCTCCCCGGCGCGATGGCGGCCCCGACTCCGGTCAGCGCCTACCTGCACGCCGCCGCCATGGTGAAGGCCGGCATCTACCTCATCGCCCGCTTCGCACCCATCTTCGCGTTCAGCCCGACGTGGCGGCCGATCGTGCTCACGCTCGGCATCCTCACCATGCTGCTCGGCGGCATCCAGGCGCTGCGGGAGACCGACCTCAAGCGCGTGCTCGCGTTCGGCACCGTGAGCCAGCTCGGCTTCTTCGCGGTCGTCGTCGGCTACGGCACGCAGGCGGCCGCCCTCGCCGGCCTCGCGCTGGTGATCGGGCACGCGCTGTTCAAGTCGGCGCTGTTCCTCATCGTGGGCGTGATCGACCGGCAGCTCTCCACGCGTGACGTGACCGAGCTCTCCGGCGTCGGCCGGCAGGCACCGGTCATGGCCACCGCCGCGTTCATCGCCGTCGCGTCGATGGCCGGCGTGGCTCCGACCATCGGATTCGTGGCGAAGGAGTCGACGCTGACGGCGCTCCTGGACGATGCGCTCGGCGGCTCCGTGTGGGGCCTCGTCGCCCTGATCGGCGTGGTCCTCGGATCCATGCTGACCGCGGCATATGGTGTCCGCTTCCTCTGGGGCGCGTTCTGGACCAAGCGCGATGCCGACGGACAGCGACAGCCGGACACGGTCTGGCCAGACCCACCCGTCGGTTTCCTCTCCGCGCCGATCATCCTCGCCGGCGTGACGCTCGCCGCAGGGATCGGCGCCCCGGCCCTCGACGTCGCCCTCCAGCCCTACGCGCTGACTGCCACGCCGGGACTCGACCACGAGGGGGCAGCCGTCGAGGGTCCGGGGCACCTCGCGCTCTGGCACGGCTTCGAGCCCGCCCTCGGCATCTCGATCCTCTCGATCCTGCTCGGCATCGGGCTCTTCCTCCTCACGAGGCGGACCGGGTGGGACCGTCGTCCGCGACTGCTGCCGTTCACGGCGGCCGACGCCTACTACGTGGTGATGCGCGGCATCGACCGGCTGTCGGTGCTGAGCACGACGCTCACCCAGCGCGGTTCGCTGCCGGTCTACGTCGGGACGATCTTCGTCGTCTTCGTCGCCGCCGAGGTCACCGCGCTCGTGGCGAGCGACATCGACCGCTATCAGCTCTCGCTGTGGCACACGCCGGCGCAGCTCGCCGTCGCGCCGATCATGGCCGTCGCGGGCGTCGTGGCGGTGCGTGCGCGCAAGCGCTACACCGGCGTCGTGCTTGCCTCCGTCACCGGCCTGGGCATGGTCGTGCTCTTCGCGACCAGCGGGGCACCGGACCTCGCGCTCACGCAGATCCTCGTGGAGACGGTGACGATGGTGACGTTCGCCCTCGTCCTCCGCCGTCTGCCGGCGCGGATGGGCGAGCACAACGAATCCGTCAGCCGGATCCCGCGCGCGCTGCTCGGCATCGGCGTCGGTCTGACCATGGCGTTCGTCGCGGTGGTCGCGACCCAGTCCCGCGTGGCCGATCCGATCTCCGCGATCTTCCCGGAGATCGCGTATGAGATCGGCCACGGCAAGAACGTCGTCAACGTGGCGCTGGTTGACCTCCGCGGCTGGGACACGATGGGCGAGCTCTCGGTGCTCGTGCTGGCCGCGACCGGTGTCGCCTCGCTCGTGTTCGTCACGCATCGCGCCGACCTCCTCGCGGCCACGAAGACCCTGCCGCGCTCGGTGCGCAAGTCGGCCCGGAGCCGGCCGCTCGTGGAGACCACGGACGGCGTGCGCTTCCAGACCGCGGAGAACCGATCGGCGCCGCGCGCCTGGCTCGTCGGCGGCCAGAAGATGAAGCCGGAGAACCGGTCGATCCTGCTCGAGGTGATCGTCCGCATCCTGTTCCACACGATCATCGTCGTCTCGATCTTCCTCCTCTTCGCCGGGCACAACCTCCCCGGCGGCGGCTTCGCGGGCGGACTCGTCGCGGGCATGGCCCTCGTGATGCGCTACATCGCCGGAGGGCGCTGGGAGCTGGGCGCCGCTGCGCCGACCGATGCCGGTCGTCTCCTCGGCGCGGGCCTGATCCTCGCCGTGGGCACCGCGGTGGTGCCGCTGTTCTTCGGCCTCGCACCGCTCACCAGCACCTTCTGGGAGTGGGAGATCCCCGGTATCGGGCACATGGAGTTCGTCACCTCGACCATCTTCGACATCGGCGTGTACCTCGTCGTGATCGGACTCGTCCTCGACGTGCTCCGCAGCCTCGGTGCGGAGGTCGACCGGCAGGCCGCGCTCCGCCCCGGCGAGAGCACCGCCGTCGACTTCTCCTCGCGGACCGGGGGGAACGGCTGATGGACGTCTCGCTCGCCCTCATCGCGATCATGGCCGTGCTCTTCGCCTGCGGCGTGTACGCGATGCTGGAGCGCAGCCTCACCCGCGTCCTCATCGGCTTCCTCCTGCTCGGCAACGCCACGAACCTGCTGCTGCTGATCGTCATGGGCGTGCCGGGCAACGCGCCGTTCTTCGGCACCGAGGGCGACCTGAGCGACCCGTTGCCGCAGGCCCTGACGCTCACGGCGATCGTCATCACCTTCGCCGTCTCGGCCTTCCTGCTCGCGCTCATCTACCGGTCGTGGCAGCTCGGCCAGGCGGACACGGTCGAGGACGACGAGGCCGACATCGCGCTGCGCGAGCGCACCGATGAAGACGAAGACCTCATGGACGACGAGTCGGAGACGGACGACGACGACGCCACGACCGACTTCGTGGGCGTGCAGACCGCGCCGATCACCGTCCTGCACATGCGCGACAACCCGGCGATCCACGATGACGCCCCGTACGACGCGCCGTACGTGCCCGAGCCGGAGCCCGAACCCGACGGCGCCGCCGACGGCGCTGCGGACCGGGACGACGACACGACAGACGGGGAGGGCAGGCCATGACCACGCTCGTCCCGCTCCTCGTCGCCCTGCCGCTCCTCGGCGCCGCGATCACCCTCGTCTTCGGACGCAATGCGCGCCTGCAGGTGTTCGTCACCGTCGCCACGCTCGCCGTCGTGTCCGTCATCGCGGCGGTGCTGCTCGTCGTGGTCGACGCGGGCTCCCCACTCGCGGTGTCCGTGGGCGGGTGGCCGGTGCCGTTCGGCATCGTCCTCTACGTCGACCGTCTCGCCGCACTCCTGGTTCTCGTCTCCAGCGTCGTGCTGCTCGCGGTCCTCCTCTTCTCCATCGGTCAGGGTGTGGCCGACGGGGCGGACGAGACCCCGATCTCGATCTTCAACCCCTCCTACCTGATCCTCGCCGCCGGAATCTTCAACGCCTTCATCGCCGGTGACCTGTTCAACCTGTACGTCGGATTCGAGATCCTCCTCGTGGCCTCGTACGTGCTCATCACCCTGGGCAGCACCGAGTCCCGCATCCGCACCGGCGCCGTCTACATCGTCGTCTCGCTGGTGTCGTCGATCCTGTTCCTCGCGTCGATCGCGATGATCTACGGCGCCCTCGGCACGGTCAACATGGCCCAGATCGCCGAGCGGATGTCGGAGCTCCCGCAGGACACGCAGCTCGTCCTGCACCTCATGCTCGTGGTCGCCTTCGGGATCAAGGCGGCGATCTTCCCCGTGTCGTTCTGGCTGCCCGACTCTTACCCGACCGCCCCCGCGCCGGTGACGGCCGTGTTCGCCGGCCTGCTGACCAAGGTCGGCGTGTACGCGCTGATCCGGACGGAGACCCAGCTCTTCGCCTCGAACAGCATCGACACGCTGCTGCTCATCATCGCGCTGGCGACGATGATCGTCGGAGTGCTCGGCGCCGTCGCGCAGGCCGAGCTCAAACGGATCCTGTCGTTCACGCTCGTCAGCCACGTCGGCTACATGATCTTCGGCCTCGCGATCGCGACCCCGGCCGCCATCGGCGCGACGGTGTACTACATCGTCCACCACATCGTCGTGCAGACCACGCTGTTCCTCGCGGTGGGACTCATCGAACGCCGGGCCGGCAGCACCTCCATCCTCAGGGTCAAGGGCCTGCTGAAGATCGCCCCCGTCATCGCGCTGCTGTACTTCATCCCCGCGATCAACCTCGGTGGTCTGCCACCGTTCTCCGGGTTCATCGGCAAGTTCGCCCTGTTCGAGGCCGCGGCCTCCGTGGGCACTCCGCTCATGATCGTGCTCATCTTCGGCGGCATCATCACCTCGCTGCTCACGCTGTACGCGCTCATGCGCGCCTGGAACCTCGCGTTCTGGCGTGAGGAGGAGGACTCGACCGAGACCGAGGGCCGCATCTCCTACCTCACCGGAGCCCCCGCCGCGGATGAGCAGCAGGAGCGCCGGCACATCCCGAGGATCATGACCGTGGCCACCGCGGGCATGGTCACCGTGACGGTGGCCCTGACGATCTTCGCGGGACCGCTGTACGCTCTGTGCGACCGTATCGGGGCGGGCCTGCTGCAGCCGGTCAACCTCGTCCAGCTGGAAGACGAGGTGGAGGGATGAGCCCCGAGACCAAGAGCGTCTGGCGGGACATCGGCATGCAGCTGCCGTTCCTCGCCTGGCTGATCGTGCTGTGGATGCTGCTGTGGGCCCAGTTCACGGTGCTGTCCTTCCTCACGGGGCTCGTGGTGGCGATCTTCGTGACGCGGGTGTTCCGCCTGCCCACGGTAGAGCTCTCCGGGCGCATCAACCTCTGGTACGGCGCGCTGTTCGTCGTGCAGTTCCTGTTCGCGATCCTCCGGGGCGCGCTCTCGGTGACCGTGCAGGTCTTCGACTTCCGCCGGCAGCCCGGTACGGCCATCATCGCGGTGCCCCTCCGCTACGCCGACGACCTCGTCCTGACGCACGTCGCCGTGGTGTCGTCGCTCATCCCGGGATCCCTCGTCGTCGAGGCGGATCGGGACCGCGGGATCCTCTACCTGCACGTGATCGGCGTGCGCAGCAAGGAGGATGTCGAGACGCAGCGGCAGGGTGTGCTCGGCTGGGAGAAGCGCATCGTCCGAGCGCTCGGCAATCCGACCCAGTACCGGGCGCTGAAGGCCGACGAGCGTGCCGGCCGCATCGACCCCGCGACGATCGGCGGTGCCCGATGAACACCTTGCTCCTCATCATCCTCGCCGTGTTCGGTGTGGCCGCGATCCTCGCCGTGATCCGTATCGTCCGCGGTCCGTCGATCCTCGACCGTGCCGTCGCCGCCGACGTGCTGCTGACCGAGGTCATGTGCGTGCTCGGCGCCGAGATGGCCATCAACGGCCACACCCGCAACATCCCCGTGCTCCTCATCATCGCGGCGGTCGGTGTGTTCGGATCGATCGCGGTGGCCAGGTTCGTCGCGAGAAGGGACAACACGACACCATGAACGTGTTCGGTCTGATGATCCCTGACGCCGTCGTTGACGTGGCGGTGCTCGTGCTCATCTTGCTCGGGGCGATCCTCTGCCTCTCCGCCTCCGTGGGCCTGCTGCACTTCCGGGACGTGCCCACGCGACTGCACGCCGCGACGAAGCCGCAGGTGCTCGGGCTGCTGCTGATCTGTGTGGCGATCGCCCTGTCGCAGCGGTCGATCGGCGGCGTGCTGTTCGGCCTCGTGCTCGTCGCCCCCGTGGTGCTCATGCAGTTCGCGACCGCGCCCCTGTCCGCGCACATGGTCGGGCGCCAGGCCTACCGCAACGGCACGATCGAGCAGCGGGGTCTCGTCGTCGACGAGCTCGCCGAGTCGAAGCAGACCCCTCCCGCCGCCGGCTGACCGCCTCGCCGCCGACGTAGCCGGTTTCGCCCGCTGTCGGTTCACAACTCAGGAGATCTGCGGCGTCATCGGGCCGCGCGTGCGCTCAGGTCGGATGGGGGACGGATAATCCTGAATTGTGTACGCCGTGCGCGGCCCCCACTTCTCCTCCACCGCCTCGCGATCCGGAGCGGACACTCCACATCCGGCCTCACTCCCCGTCCCGCCGTGTCGCGCCGGGCATCCTCCGGGATGTGATCGCCCACTTCGGACCCCGGTGCGCAACAGAGGTCTTCGACTCCACGGTCTTGACTCGAGCGGATCTTCGCTCCGCGGGGCTGAGGGGGCGCGAGCTGACCGCCCTGGTGCGGAGCGGGCGGCTTCTGCGACTGCGCCGGGACCGATACGCCCGCCCGGATGTGGATCCTGTCGTCGCGGAGGCCGTGCGCATCGGAGGTCGCGTCACCTGCGTCTCCCTTCTTCAGCTGCTCGGGGTGTTCGTGCTCGCGGCTCACGGTGTGCACGTTCAGGTCGATCCCCATAGCTCGCGGTTGGGGCGTCGAGACGCGGAGGCTCACAGGGTGCACTGGGCAGAGGACGGCGCAGCGAGTGCGCTGCACGTCACGTCCCTGGATACGGCCGTACGCCATGCCGTCCGATGCCAGTCGCCTCGGGCGTCGGTGGCCACCCTGGACAGCCTCCTCCATCAGCGCCTCATCACGATGGACGAACTGCGCGCGATCTTCGCTCGGCTGCCGCAGCGGTTCGGCGCGGTGCTCGCCCTGGCCGACGCGTCATCCGAGTCGGGGCCGGAGACGTTCGTGCGGCTCCTCCTCCGGTCGCTCGGTGCCTCATTCGAGACACAGGTCCACATCCCCGGCGTGGGTCGAGTCGACTTCGTCGTCGATGGATGGCTGATCGTCGAGTGCGACAGCCGCGCCTTTCACGAGGGATGGGCGAAGCAGCAGCGGGATCGTGCGCGGGACATGGCGGCTGCTCGTCTCGGCTATGTCACGATCCGGCCGCTCGCCGCTGACATCCTCTCCGACCCCGCAGGCACGCGAGAGGCGCTGCGGGAGGTTCTGGAGGCGCTCGGCCCCCGGCTCGTCGGCGCTGGCCGTTCACAACTCAGGAGAAAGGGCAGCCGCAGCCTGCCTCAGCCGCCGAACCGTCCCAACGCGCCGCGATCTCCTGAGTTATGAACGGCCTACGGACCCAAGGGGCGCGGTGAGCGATGCGAAGGGCTAGGTGCGGGCGGCGAAGGCCTCGATGAGGCGGGCGGCGGGCTCGGAGTCGCTGATGAGGGTGCCGTGGCCGTGGTCGGGGATGACGGCCAGCTCCGCGCCAGGGATCGCATCCAGGATCACCTGGCACCAGCTCATCGGGGCCAGCGGGTCGTCCTCGCCGCGCAGCACCAGGACCGGGCAGGCGATGCGGACGAAGGCCTTCTCCGGCTGGTGGACGATGGTCGCGCGCATCTTGCGGATGAGGTGCGGGCCACCGCGGAGGTACTCGCGGGCGCCGCGCCAGATCACGAGCGGCCGTTCCCCCACGAGATCCTGGAGCAGGTATCGGGCCTGCGCGCCGACGTTCCTGGCCGCCTTGTCGACGGTGGGTCCCGCCAGCACGACGCCGGCGACGAGCTCGGGATGCCGGGCGGCGAGCTCCGCGGCGATCTGACTCCCCATCGAGTGCCCGATCACCACGACCGGATCCGCGTCGACATGACGGAGATACGCGGCCACGAGGTCGGCGTGCCGCTGCATGGTCAGCGTGCGCGTGGGCTCCGGGGCCTCGCCGAAGCCGGGGAGGTCGAGCGCGATCACCCGCCCCTGCAGCCGCTGGGTGAGGTCGAGGTAGACGCTGCGCCCCATGCCGATGCCGTGCAGCAGGAGGTAGGTGGGCGGTCCGTCGCCGAAGGTCTCGGCGATCAGGGTCGCTCCGGCGTGCTCGAACTCGAGGAGGGTGGCCGGCGTCCCCTTCGGGGCGAGGTAGCTGGTGGGCACCTGTCCACGCTAGCCGAGCACCCTCCACGCGACTCTCAGCCGGCGGGGGTGAGCGTCAGGGTGTCGACCGCGGCCGCCGTCACGGCCTTCGGAGTGAACGCCCAGGGCCGCTGCACTCCCGTGGACCAGTCCTTCGTCTGATCGACGTAGTGCTCGTGGAACGCGTGACCGGAGGCGCCGGTGAGGTGGATCCAGGTCGAGTCGTCGAAGTCCGCGAGGTCGACGACCATGCGCATGGACGGGACGGTCGTGGTCGCATACGAGACGCCCAGCTGCCATCCCGTCGCATCGACCACGGACGCACCGCCCCCGACGGGGTAGGGGCCACGGTTGAACAGGGCCTCGATCGGCGCGATGCCGGACGACCCGAACGTGTCGCTGGTGAGGGTCAGGGCGTGCAGGCCGCCCCAGTTCCACCGGGCGACATCCGTGCCCTGGAGCCCGGACAGCTCGTCGTACGCCTCCTCGGCCGACAGCGCGAGCATGGCGTCTCGTCCCTCGACGTCGAGGCCGGGGTTGCTCCACAGCGGGTCCTCGGGATCATCGAGCATCGCCCCGACGACGGTGAACAGGCGGCCCTGGCCGTCGATGGGCAGGGGCTGCTCCCGCTCCACGAAGATGTTCTGCACCAGGTTCGACCACAGCACGTTCGCGTACGCGGCCCCGGCCGAGGAGGCGCTGTTCTGCGCGTCCCAGCCCCGGAGCAGCTCGACGGCCTGCTGCGGCCCCTCGCCCTCGACCTCGATGTCCCCCATCGCGGCGGCGAGCTGTTTGCCGATCCACATCTCGCCGTCCATCTGGATCTCGCGCATGTCGTCGGCCGTCAGCGGCCCGGCGGCGGCTCGGCGCTCGATGAGGTGGGCGATGCGGGCGGCGCGGTAGCCCTGGTCCCAGTCCCGGGAGAGGAAGTGCTCGTAGTCGTCGGTGACGATGGCGTTGTTGGCGGTGACGATGTACCCGGAGCTCGGGTTGTACGACACGGGCAGCTCCTCGAACGGGATGTAGCCGGTCCAGTCGTAGCTGCTGTCCCAGCCGGGCTGCGGCATCCAGCCGTCGCCGGCCCCGCGGATCGGCAGGCGGCCGGGGGTCTGGTACCCGATGTTGCCGTCGACGTCGGCGTAGATGAGGTTCTGCGCCGGGACGTCGAACAGGGAGGCTGCGCGGCGGAAGTCCTCGAAGTCTTGAGCGGTCGACAGCGCGAAGATCGCGGTCGCGGTGGTGCCGGGGTCGAGCGCCGTCCACCGCAGGCTCACGGCGTACTCGGCATCGTCGGACCCCGGGGCATCCGGCACGGTGCCCTCGGCGGTGAGTCCGGGGGTCGGGTCGTCCGCGATCGCCGTGAAGTCGTCCGTGAGGCCGGAGATGATCGGTCCGTGCACGGTGGACCGGATGGTGAGCTCGATGTCTTCGCCGCCGGCGACCTCGATGGTCTCCGTGCTCTCCTCCAGCGGCACGAGCTCGCCGTCCCGCCAGTAGGAATCGCCCTCGATGCGCTCGACGTACAGGTCGGTGACATCGGTGGTGAGGTTCGTGAAGCCCCACGCCACGCGCTGGTTGTGGCCGATGACGATGCCGGGGAGGCCGGAGAACGAGAACCCGCCCACGTTGAACGGGCAGTCGTCGTCCACCGTCGAGCACGTGAGCTGCACCTGGTACCAGACCGAGGGGAGGGAGGCGCCGAGGTGCGGGTCGTTGGCGAGCAGCGGCATGCCGGATTCGGTGAGGTCGCCGGAGACCACCCAGGAGTTGGAGCCGATGCCCTCGCCGACGTCGCCCACGAGCGCGCTCGCCGCTTCGATGACGGACGACGTCTCCTTCCACTCCACTGTGGTGAGAGCCTGCTGCGCCTCCCCGTCGTCCTCGGGCACGGTGAACGCCGCGGGCTCGGCGCCGGGCTCCAATGGCGGGACGGTGGAGATGGTGGGCACGATCACCGGGTTCCGGTCGAAAGGGTAGTCCGGGTAGAGCGTGCCGAGAAGTCCGTCCACGTCGGCCTCCGGATCCTCGGCGAGCTGCCCCGCGAGGAGCGCGCGCTCGGTCTCGTCCTCGACGTTGGTGCGGAGGTCCCAGGCCATCGCCTTCAGCCACGCCACCGAATCCGCGGGTTCCCACGGCTCCGGCTCGTAGTCGGGGTTCTGCAGCCCGAGCACCGCGTACTCGAGAGACAGCTCCGCTCCCGAGCGGGAGGACAGGTAGGCGTTGACGCCGTCCGCGTAGGCCTCGTAGTAGCCGCGGGTGACGTCGTCCATCGCCTCGACCTCGGCCTCTGCGGTGGTGCGCCAGCCCAGCGTGCGCAGGAAGGCGTCGGTACCGGCCTGGGAGGCGCCGAACAGCTCGGCGACCCGGCCGGAGGTGACGTGGCGGCGGAAGTCCATCTCGAAGAACCGGTCCTGCGCGTGCACGAAACCCTCGGCGAAGAAGAGGTCGTCGGAGGAGTCGGCGGTGATCGTGGGCACGCCGCTGGCGTCGCGCTGCACGGTGACGTCCGCCTTCAGCCCTGCGAGCGCGGTCGAGCCGGAGGTCTGCGGGAAGGAGCGCTGGATGGTCCAGGTCACGAAGAACGCGCCTGCGACGGCCACCACCACCAGCGCGGCGATCACGACGAACGCGATGCGTCCGATGCGGGCGCCCAGAGAAGGACGCGGGGAATCAGCGGACGCCGTCGAATCGGTCATCATCGTCGAGAACTCTTTCGGGTAGCCAGGTGGGACTCAGTCCCACCGAGCCCCAGTGCGCGTTTCACGGGTGCGCGCTCTCGCATCATAGCCGCCCCGCGCTCGCCGCGGGACGGTCCGCGGCGAGCGGAGGGCTCAGCCGATGAGGCTGGGCTGCAGATCGCGGAGCGTCCGGCGGTGCGTCATCCGGGTCACCCCGATCATCGCCAGCAGCAGCGCCCCGAGGAGCCACGCGCCGAGCACCGCCAGGTCCCAGCCTGCGCGGGCGGAGTCCCCGCCGTACATGAGCTGTCGCATCGCGTCGACGACGTAGCCGAGAGGCAGCACATGGTGCAGCGCGGCCAGGGGCGCGGGCAGCGTCTGCCAGGGGAATGTGCCACCCGCTGTGACGAGCTGCAGCACCATGAGCACGAGGCC
Organism: Microbacterium sp. LCT-H2; assembly: GCF_001866135.1. Classification (GTDB taxonomy): domain Bacteria; phylum Actinomycetota; class Actinomycetes; order Actinomycetales; family Microbacteriaceae; genus Microbacterium. Next base: position 922,591 of record NZ_MODW01000001.1, on the reverse strand, counting down.
GAGGAACTGCCCCACGGAGCCGAGCCAGACGTTGAGGGCGAGGATGATCGCGGCGAACGTGGCCGAGGCGAACATCATCACTCCGAGCGTGCCGAGCGGATGGTCGAACGTGAAGCCGAGCGTCAGCGCCAGGATGCCCATCAACCCGAGCATCTGCACGGCACCGAGCATCGCCGGGGTCAGCCAGCCCGCCAGCGTGATCCGGATCGGGGAGTGCAGCGCCGTGACGGCGCGACGGGAGATCGGCTTCACGATGAGGAACAGCGCATAGATGCCGATCCACGCGGAGAGGGCGGCGAAGAACGGGGCGAGGCCCGCGCCGTAGTCTTCGGCGGAGGCGACCTTGTCGCTGGACACCTTCACCGGGTCCGCGATCGTGTCGGCTTGCAGGGAGCGCAGGTCGGGGGTGGAGGCGGGGATCGCCTGCACGCCGTCGGCGAGCCCGTCGCGCAGCTCCGCGGTCCCGGAGGACAGCTTCTGCAGGCCGTCGCGCAGTTGCGCGGCGCCTGAGTTCGCCGCGGCCGCTCCCGTCGCGAGGGTGCCGGCGCCCCCGGCGAGCTCGCTCGCCCCCGACGCCAGGGACGCAGACCCGGCGGCGAGCTGGTCGACCTTCCCGACGGCGTCCTGCACCTGGGCGTTGCCCTCCTCGATCCGGGTGCCGAGAGGATCCAGGCGGGCGAGCACCGCATCGATCTCCTCGGGCGCGAGGCCCTGCTCGGTGAGGACGTCGGTGATGTCCGCGCGCACCTGCGGCAGCGCATTCGTCGCTTCCTGCACCGCGGCTCCGGCCCGATCGGCGACGTCGGCGAGTTGGCGGTTGCCCGCGCTCACCTGCTGGGCACCGTCGGCGAGCGTCTTGGCCCCGGAGGCGAGCTGCGCCGAGCCGTCGGCGAGCTTCGCGGTGCCCTCGGCGAGCGTCGTGCTCCCGGAGGCGGCGCTGCGTGCGCCGTCGACGAGCTGTGTGGCGCCGTCTGTCGCGGAGATCAGATTGTCGCGCACGTCGCTGAGGCCCGTCAGCAGTCGCTCCGCGGCCTCGCTGCCGACCATCTCGGCGACGGAGCTGCGGATCTTCTCGACGGCCTGCGATCCCATCGACGAGGCGAGGTAGTTGTTCGCGTCGTTGGTCTCCAGCTCGATCCTGGCCTGATGCGGATCGTCGCCCGCGGCGGAGGTGAGGGCGGCGGAGAAGTCCGAGGGGATCGTCACGGTGAAATCGACCGCGCCGTGGCGCAGCGCATCGGCGGCCTCGTCCTCGGTCATACGCTGCCAGTCGAAGGCGTTCCCCTCGATGAGGTTCTCCGCCACGTCCTCGCCGTAGTTGACGGTCTCATCGGTCGCCGGTTGCGTGCCGGTCGTCGGGGCGGGAGCGCCCTCGTCGTCGACCACGAGGGCCACGGGGACCTCGGAGAACTTCGCATACGGATCCTGGTTCGCCCAGAGGTAGAGGCCGCCGTAGAGGATCGGCACGCAGATCAGCGCCACCAGGGCGAGGATGCCCATCCGGCTCGCGGTCAGGCGGCGGAGCTCGGCGGCGATCATGGCGGGAACCTTCATCGCGCTTCTCCTTCCTCGTCGGTCGTGGGTTCGTCGTCGGTCGTGGGTTCGCTCTCCTCAGGGTCGTCGGTCGGTTCCGGACGCTCGAGCACCAGGGGCTCGATCGGTCCGGACGCGTTGATCGCATCGAACTCGTGCATACGCTCGAGGGCGACGGCGGCGGAACCGCCGACGATCACGAGCATCGCGTACCCGCGGTCCGCGAACTCGGCGGCGATGCGCCACCATCCGTCCGGGCTGCCGCCGTGACGATCCGGGGCGACGAGGACGATGCCCTCGACGCCTTCGCGGAGCACGGCGAGCTCGCACAGGATGCGCACGCGGGCGGCAGGGTCGACCGAGCCGATGGGGACGGAGGCGAGCTCCTGGTATCCGACCCGCGCGAGCCAGCGGCGGGCGTGGAGCGGGGTCGCGCCGCGTCCGGCGAACATCAGCTCCTCGCCGACCACCCCGGCGAGGGTGATGTCCGGGTGCGGGTCGCTGACGTCCGGGGCGTCCACGAGGGCGACGCGGCGGCGCAGCTCCTTCGGGTTCGCCGCCGCGTCGATCGTGACGCGGCCCGTGTCCGGGCGCATCCGCCCGCTCGCGATGAGGCCGAGCACGGTCGGCCGCTGCTCGGTCTCCGCGAGCGCGTAGCGGACGGCGCCGGAGTGGAACTCGAGACTCATGGACGGAAGCGCCTGGCCGGCGCGGCCCTTGCTGACGTCGTGCAGTGTGATCCTCATGCGCGGACCTCCTCGTGGTCGGCGGCGATGTCCGGGTGGGCGCTCAGCAGTTCGTCCGCCTCGCGCCAGGAGAGTCCGGCGATGCTGAGCACGGCCCGGACCGCGAGGTCCTCGGCGCCGCTGCTCTGCACGTCGGTGCGGGAGACCACGGTGCGCGCCATCTCCTCGATCAGCCGGGCGAGGGTGGGGCCGGCGAGGTCCGTCCGGAAGCTGCCGTCCTGCTGCCCCCTCCGCACGAGGGCGGCGACACTCCGGCGCAGCGGCGCGAGTGCCGCGGCGGTGTGCTCCACATGCGCCTCGTCGAGGGCGAGCGCAGCGGCGACCTGGATGTGCGCCGCCTCCTCCCAGAGCCGGGCGGCCAGTCGGGCCAGGGCGAGGCGGGCGTCCGGCTCGTCGATGGAGGCCGCGATGGCGTTGAAGCGCTGGGCGCCGCTGGAGACGAGTTCCCGGATCAGAGCGTCCCGATCCTCGAAGTGCCCGTAGAGGGTGCGGCGGGACAGGCCCGCGGCCCGGGCTATCGCGTCGAGGGAGGCGTGCGGGTCGGTGGCGAGGGCGCTGCGGGCCGCGGACAGGATGCCGGCGCGGTTCTCCGCGGCGTCGCGACGAAGAGCGCGAGTGGTCATCCGTCTATGGTAATAACGTGCACAAGACTGTGCAAGATAATTCAGGAACCTCGCAGTCTGCTGCTCCCGCGGCCGGCCGTCGAGGCTCCTCCGGGGCGGACCGTGGTATGTTACGCGTCGCGCTTCGGCGCATCCTCAGAGGAGAGACCGGTCCGGACCGGGACTCCGGCGGGATCGGTCATGGAACGGCGGGGGGACGCCATGATCGAGAAGAAGAACGATGTGCCTGCCGGGAGCGAGGCACTGGCGGGGGGTCGGCACGGTGGTCTGCAGGGCAGGCTGACCGATGCGATCGTCTCGGGCGCGCTCGCTCCGGGGACACGGGTGGACGAGCGCGGGCTCGCGGCAGCCTTCGGTGCCGGGCCGGCAGAGGTCCTCCGGGCCCTGGACGGCCTTGCCGCCGCCGGCCTCATCGCGGTGCGCCGCGACGGCACGCGGAGGGTGACCGCGCTCGATGGAGACCGAGCGCGCGATGTGGTGGCCCTGTTCGGTGACGTCTGGATCGGCTCGGTCCGCCGCACGATGGCACTGCTCCGCACCGACGACCTCGCGTATCTGGACGAGCTCGTCGACGATGTGGCGCTGGCGGTGCGGTGGCGCGACGGCTCGGCCTTCGGTGGCGGCCTGCGCGCTCTCGCCGTCGCTTTCGCCCGGATCGAGGGCAACACGGAGCGGGCTGAGCTGGTCGGGAGTCTGGGGACGCTTCTCGAGTGCGTCGCCCGTCGTGCCGGGAGCGTCTTCGACTGGACGGATGTGCGTACGTCGGTCGCCCGGATCGCCGTCGTGCTCTCCGAACGCGACGCCACGGCGATGCGCGTCGCCCTCATGGACCTGTTCGACGACGTGCTGCCGGGAATCGTGGACCGCGCGGTGACGCCGGCGCGTCCGCTCGCCGCGACGTCCTGATCGCCGGACGCGGGGCGGGCGCCCGGTGACCGGGAGCCCGCCCCGCGTGCTCAGTCGGTACCGGAGTCGAAGGCCGCGCGCTCGGAAGCGGTGTCGACGGCGTCCGCGAGGTTCTCGTCGGCCTCCGAGATCGAGCCGTGCACCGACTCGGTGATCTCGGCGGACTCGCCGGCGGTCACCCGGCCGACGAGCTCACCCGTCGCGCCGCCGACGAGGCCGAGGCCCGCGTACTGCTCCAGGCGCGCGCGGGAGTCGGCGATGTCGAGGTTGCGCATGGTGAGCTGACCGATCCGGTCCACCGGGCCGAAGGCGGCGTCGCCGACGCGCTCCATCGACAGCTTCTCCGGCCCGTATGACAGGTTCGGGGAGACCGTGTCGAGGATCGTCCAGTCGTCGCCGCGGCGCAGGCGGATCGTCACGGTGCCCGAGATCGTCGAGCCGACCCAGCGCTGGATGGACTCGCGGAGCATGAGCGACTGCGGCTCGAGCCAGCGGCCCTCGTACATGAGGCGGCCGAGGCGGCGACCCTGCTCGTGGTACGTGGCGAGGGTGTCCTCGTTGAGGATGCCGTTGACGAGGCGCTCGTACGCGATGAAGAGCAGCGCCATGGCCGGAGCCTCGTAGATCCCCCGCGACTTCGCCTCGATGATGCGGTTCTCGATCTGGTCGCTCATGCCGAGGCCGTGCCGCCCGCCGATCGCGTTCGCCTCCTGAACCAGGGCCACCGGGTCGCTGAATTCGACGCCGTTGATCGCGACCGGACGGCCGCCCTCGAACGTCACCGAGACGTCCTCGGTCTCGATGTCGACGGACGGGTCCCAGAACTTCACGCCCATGATCGGGTCGACGGTCTCCAGCGACACGTCGAGGTGCTCGAGCGTCTTCGCCTCGTGGGTCGCGCCCCAGATGTTCGCGTCCGTCGAGTACGCCTTCTCGGCCGAGTCGCGGTACGGGAAGCCGTGCGCGACGAGCCACTCGCTCATCTCCTGGCGACCGCCGAGTTCGGTGACGAAGTCCGCGTCGAGCCAGGGCTTGTAGATGCGCAGGCGGGGGTTGGCGAGCAGACCGTAGCGGTAGAACCGCTCGATGTCGTTGCCCTTGTAGGTCGAGCCGTCGCCCCAGATGTCGACGCCGTCCTCGCGCATCGCGCGCACGAGCAGCGTCCCGGTGACCGCGCGGCCGAGCGGCGTGGTGTTGAAGTAGGTCTTGCCGCCGGAGCGGATGTGGAAGGCGCCGCAGGAGAGCGCGACGAAGCCCTCCTCGACCAGCGCCGTCTTGCAGTCGATGAGGCGCGAGGCCTCGGCGCCGTACTCCAGCGCGCGTCCAGGGATCGAGGCGATGTCGTCCTCGTCGTACTGCCCGAGGTCGCCGGTGTAGGTGAAGGGCACAGCGCCCTTGTCGCGCATCCAGGCGACGGCGACGGAGGTGTCGAGTCCTCCGGAGAAGGCGATGCCGACGCGCTCGCCGACGGGCAGGGACTGGAGGACCTTGGACATGGCTCCCAGTCTATCGGCGGCGGCGTGTCGTCCCGTCTCGCCTCAGACGAGCCGCGTCATGACGCCCAGCGCCGCATAGGTGCCCAGCGCGCGGCGATCGCACGTGACGAGCGGGACACCGGCATCCCGTGCGGCGAGGCCGACGAGGCCGTCATAGACCGCCCCGCCGGAGATCCCCGCATCGGCGAGAACATCGACGGCGGTGAGCGCGGTGTGCTCCGAGAGTGACACCGAACGGGGAAAGGCGGTGCGGATGGCGAGCGCGGCGGCCGACGGGGTCAGTCGATCGGGCGGTGGCAGGCGGGTCAGGACGGAGTACGTCTCTGCCGAGGCGTGTCCGGCGAGGCCGAGGGTCGCACCGGCGCAGAAGGTCTGCACCGCGCCGTGCGCCGTGTGGTCTTCCACGACAAGAGCGACCGCCGCACTCGTGTCGAGGACGAAGTCAGCGCTGGTCGGCAAGGCGGAGCTCGCGAACGTCATCGGGTGTGAGGGTGGAGCCGGAAGAGCGGACGACGAGGCGGCCGTCTTTCTCGACGAGGTTGTCGGGGGCCTCGATCTCGATCCGGATGCCGTTGCCGTCGAGGACGAGGTCCACCGGGCCGGGAACCAATCCGACACGCTCGCGGAGTGTGGCAGGGATCACGATTCGACCTGCCTTGTCCATGGTTGCCTTCATGCCGAGAGAATACCATTCGGATGGGCGGCACGAGTGTCGGCTGCGTGAAGTGAGAGAGTGGGCGCACGGGAGGTCGGACATGGGTGGAGCGATTCTGTGGGGAGCCGTCGCGGCGGCTCCGCTGTTCGTCGGCGCGGTGCTCGCGATGCTGCGCACCTGGCCGCCGCGGTGGCTGGGCGTCGTCCTGGGGTTCGGCGCCGGAGCGCTGATGGCCTCGATCGCGTTCGAACTCTGGGAGGAGGGGCTCGACCGCGGCGGTCCCCTCCCGCTCGTCACCGGCGTCGCCCTCGGAGCCCTCAGCTACTACATCGCCGCCCGCATCCTCGACGCCAGGGCCGCGAGGAAGAAGGGCGAGGCCGGGGGAGGTCAGCTCGCGGTGGGGGCCCTCCTCGACGGGATCCCGGAACAGCTCGTCCTCGGCATCGGTCTCGCCTCGGGGGAGCCGGTGAGCATCGCGCTCGTCGTCGCCATCCTCGTCTCGAACCTCCCGGAGTCCATCGGCTCCGCCGCCGACCTGCTCGACGGTGGCATGCGACGGAGCAGGGTGCTGCTGCTGTGGGCCGGAGTCGCCGTACTGTGCGCGGCGGCCACCGTCGCCGGCTTCGCGCTGGCCAGCGTGACCGGCGAGGTCTTCCGCTCCGGGGCGAGCGGTTTCGCCGCGGGCGCCCTGCTCGTCATGCTGGTGGACTCGATGGTCCCGGAGGCGCAGTCGAAGGCGAAGGAGTCCACGGGGCTGGCGACCGTCCTCGGATTCGCGCTCGCCGCCGGTCTCGCCTTCGCGTCCTGAACGGATCGGCGGCTGGGCCGGCTCAGAGGCCGCTGTTGCGGGCGTCGCGACGGACGCTGCGCCCCGTGATGCGCTCGATGCGGAACGACAGCGGGAGATCCCGGTCTTCTCCGGCCCACGGATGCACCCGCGCCGACGCCGCGGCCGCGTGCTCCTCGGGTACCTGCGACAGGACACCGTGCATCAGCACGCTCCAGCCCAGGCCGCCGATCGGATCGTGGTAGTCGACCTCGAACGCGACCTCGGCCGACTCGCGGGAGAGGGCCGCCAGGTGGCCGTCCGGTGACGCGCGCAGGAGCAGCTCGTGCCCCGAGACGACGAAGTTCACCGGATGGATCTGCACCAGGCCCTCGTCGACGAATCCGATGCGGCCCACCGTGGTGGTCGCCAGCAACTCGTACGACTGCTGCTCGTCGAGTTCGTTGATCATGCGAACACTCCCTCCCCGTGTGCCGCCAGTGTAGCCACGGCGCCGCAGATCATCGAGGGCACCGGATCGGAATCACCCGGTGAGGTGTCAGGACGACCATGCCTCCAGCTCGACGGTGAGCTCGTCCCGTCATCCTCGCGCCGGGCGGGTGGTCACTCGAAGCCGGGGTAGTCCTGCAGTCGTTCCTCGAACTCCGCGCGGTCGGCCTCGCTCAGCACCTTGCCGGCGATGACCACGAGCTGGAGCCCCTCGACCGGCTCGCCGGTGCGTGCACTCTGCGCCTCCCGCGAGGTGCGGAAGCCGCCGTCGGCATCGTTCGACAGATCGTAGATGTTGGCGTAGAAGCGCAAGGGGTCGGGGTAGTTCTCCGTGTAGTACTCCCATGTCGTCTGCATCTGCGGGTCGTCGCTGCCGTAGAGCTTGGCGATCATGGACGGGTCGATGCCGGAGTTCGCGGGGTCGTTGAACGAGTAGAGATTCCACAGGCCGTGGGCTGCCACGACCTCGTCGATCGCGGCCATCACCTCGAGCTTGCGCGCATAGCCCTGCACGGGCTGCTCGGTCGCCCAGGCCGCGGTCGTGTACTCGGACAGCATCGACTCCCCGCCGTAGCCGTTGCGCTCCGGCCGGAGGTCCTCGTCGCCCACCTGAACCCACGTGAACCCGAAGTCGGCGGAGAGCCGCTCCCGGATGTCGGTGAAGAGAGCGTCGGCCTCGGCGCGCACCTCCTCCAGGGACTGCTGGGTGAGCGCCTCCTGCGGGGCCGTGCCCTTGATCCCCGGGTAGGCCTCCGCGTGTCGCTGTTCCGCGGTCTTCACGCCCTCGTAGTTGCCGGATGCCGAGGTGCGCAGCGCGCTGAGCCCCCCGACCGTCGCGACGTTGAACAGGACGGTCAGGACGAGGGCGACGATGCCCAGGCGGCGCCCGCCGGTGGTGAACAGCGCGGCGACGATCACGCCGAGCACCACGAGCTGCAGTGTGATCATCGTCACCCCGTACAGCAGGTCGGTGCCGCCGGCCACGAGCGTGCCGAACAGGATCAGGACGAAGAGGATGGCGGCCACCAGGGCGATCCAGCCGAGGGCGTTCGCCGCGGGCTTCTTCTCCTCGGTCGCCAGCAGGGAGGGGACGGGCGGCGTGGGACCGACCGGCTGCTGTCGCCGGGCGCCGCGGTACCCCCCGGGCGGCGGGACCGGCGGGGCGCCCTCGGTGCCGCCGACATAGCGGGCGCGCTGTCGCTCGCGATCGCTCACCACGGCTTGTCCGCTCCGGTGCCGCCGGGTTCGTCGCCCTGCTGCTGATCGCGTTCCTGCGTCCCCTGCTCGAGCTTGTCCTGGAGGTCCTGCAGCTTGTCCTCGGACGGCTGCGGCTCCTCCTGCTGCTCCTGCTGCTCCTGGGGCTGCTGTTGCTGCTCCTGTTCTTGTTGCTTCTGCTTGAGGCGGTCCTCGGTGCTGTCGAGGGTGTCCGTCATGTCGCGCTCGGGATCGGGAGACTGCTGCTGCGCCTCCTCGCTGTGGCACTCCTCCGGAGTCTCGACGGTGATCGTCAGCGCCTCGCCGTAGAGAGCCGTCGCGGCGGCGCCGTCTCCCTCGGCCCTGGCGGCATCGCCCATCCGCTCGATGACGAGGGCGAGGTTGACCCGGACCGGGCAGACCTCGAGCCCGGTCGCGAGGTCGAGTGAGCGCTCCAGCTCCGCGCGGGCGGCAGGGAGCTCCTCGGCACCAGCCAGTGCGGTGCCGACGTTGTACGGCGCCTTGTACGGTTCGAACCAGTTCAGGACGTCCTGTCCGCGCGCCGAGGCCTCGGAGCCGGCGAAGTCGTCGATGACGTACGCGGTGATGGCCTGGTGGGCGAACGCGTACATGCTCAGCAGTTTGCCCACGAAGAGCAACGCAGCGAGGGTGAGCGGGATCGTCCCGATCGCGACCCAGCGGCGGATGAGGCGCCGACGGCGGTTCGAGCGGAGGAGGGCTGCGGCGGCGTCGTCCTGCGCAGGCGTCACGACCCACCTCCTCCCCTGTCGTCGGCGTCTGAACATCCTATCCGCGACGATCGGGCGCGACGGGTACGGCGATACGAAGAACGCCGACCCCAACTGATCGAGGTCGGCGTCCGTCGCGTGTGCGGTCCGGTTACTGCGCAGCCGTGACGCGGAACGTGTCGAAGGCCACGCCGAGCGGCGCGGTCGCGCTCGCGGAGCGGCTGCCGCTCAGGCCCACGCCACCCGCCGGCAGCGGGGTGGTGTCGGTCGCTCGGAGCTGCCAGTCGGCGGGCTCCGCGGCATCGCTCGCCCAGAGCTTCGCGACGAGGGAGACCTTGTCCGTCCCCGTCACGGCCGCCCTGAGCGTGTAGGCGGTGCCCGGGGTGACCGTGACGCCGTTCAGTGCCCGGGTCGCGAGGACGGTGCCGTCGCGGTGGGCCACGAGCCAGACCGTGCCGTCCGGCCGGAGCCAGGCGCGGACGAGGTAGCGACCCGCGGAGGAGTCTCGGGCGATGACCCCGATGTAGGAGCCTCCTGTGCTCGACGGCTGATCGACGCGGAAGGTCGTCTCCAGCGCCGGGTTCGGCACCGACGGTGCGTTCAGCGTCGCGTGACGGGTGCCCCCTGCGGCCAGCTTCAGCTGTCCGGAGCCGTCGGCGACGCTGGCCGCGGCTGCGGACCCGCCGGCGATCTTCCACGCTCCGCCCGTGAGGGCTTCACCCCAGCCGGGACCGGCCGTGCGGTCGAACTCGTCGCTCGCGAGCGGCGCGGGTTCCGCCACCACGGCTTCCCGCGTGGTCGTGGCAGAGCCGCCGATGTCGTCCGTCACCGTGAGGGTGACGGTCCGCGTCCCGGCCGTCGCGTACGTGTGCGTCGCCGATGCTCCGTCACCGGTCGTGCCATCACCCCAGTCCCAGCGGTAGCTGCGGATGGTGCCGTCGGCGTCCGTCGATGCCGACGCGTCGGCCGACACCGTCAGCTCCGAGGCCGAGAGCGTGAACGAGGCCGTGGGCAGGGTGTTCGCCCCCTGCACGACGATCTGCTTCGTGACCGATCCCACGAGGTTCTGGCTGTCGGTGACCGTGAGCGTGACCGCGTACGTGCCGGGCTTCGCGTAGGCGTGCGACGGCGTCTTGCCCGTACCGGTCGTACCGTCGCCGAAGTCCCAGCGATAGTCCGAGATCGTGGTGGTCCCCGGCGGCACGGAGGTGCTCGCGTCGAACGCGACGTCGAGCCCGGTGACGGCTGCCGTGAAGGCGGCAACCGGAGCCGTGGAGCCCGTGCCGACGGCGTAGTGGGTCTTGACCTGTGCGGCGCTCAGTCCGTACGGGTAGACCGCGAACTCATCGACATTGCCGACGAGGTGGGCATCGCCGGCAAGGTTGGCAGGGGCGGCAAGAGTCTTGGTCGGCGCATTCGGCCAACCCTTCAGCCGGCCACCGCCAATCTTCCAGAACCCGGTGAAGTCCTGCGCTTTGGTGACGTTAGGGAGCTGGCCGTCGAGCTTCCCGTCGATGAAGAGCTTCATTCCCTCGGGGCTCACCGACGCCACGACATGATGCCAGCGGTTGTCGTTGTATGCCGTCGCGGTCGTGAGCACTTTGGTGCCGTCGTTGTAGACCCCGAAGTTCAGGCGGCCATCGTCTGACATGTAGACGGTTCGGTCGTAGTTCCTCGAGTAGAAGCCAGCGGCCGAACTCTCGAAGTCGAACAACACGCCGCCCGCGGTCGTCGAGGTCTTAAACCACATCTCGGCCGAGAACGATGACGGCGCCGCGGCTTTCGTGGTCGTGTCGACTCGTCCGGTCTCTGTCCCGTCGAGGGCTGTCGCCCCGGCCACGCCCTTCGGCACGCCTGATGACTGAGGCGTCGCTCCTGAGCGGAAGATGGGGTTGTTCGTACCTGCCACATCCTGCGCGACGGTTCCCAACGGGTAGTACAGCTGGGGTCCGTCAGCGAGCACGGCGTCGGAGTACGGAGGTGTCGAACCAGCCACCGTGACGGTCGCCGTCTTGCTCGTGACGGTGTTGCCGTTGCCGTCCGTGGCTGTGAACGTGTACCTCTGCTGCGAACCGGCCGGAGCCGTGTCTTCGAAGGTGATGGCGGGCAGGTTCCACCAGGTGGAGTCCGCCTTCGTGGTGAACAGCGGCGCGGTGGAGCCTTCGCGGCGCAGTTCATAGGTGAGCGTGAGGTCGTCCCGGTCCCAGTTGGACGGGATCGAGACCTTCACACGCCCGGGGGTGAGCGAAGTCGCTGTCGGCACCCACTTGTCGCCGGAGAGGCGGGGTCCGTCCTTCGGGCCGCCGGGAGGAGTCGTCGAGAATCGCACGAGTCCTTCGAACTGTCCGTTGTTGACCGAGCGGAACTCGCCGCCGATGGAGACCATGTTCCCGGTGCCGGTGATGGACAGTCCGGCCTGGCCCAGACCGGTGGTCGTGCCGACCGCCCAGTCGGGCGACCAGGCGTACGGCGACGGTGCCGGAGTGCCACCCCAGTCCTTGCGGCCCGGTGCCGTGGGCTGCGGAGCAAGCGTCCCCCTGGCATCGGCGGTGTAGGCCTCGGAGTACCGGTGGACGCGCGGACCCTGCTCCGGGTGGAGTCCCAGAGTTTCGCATGAATGCGTGTGGCTGGTCGTGTAGACGACCTTACCCGTGGAGTAGACGCCGTAATGGTCGCCGAGGCAGTCCGCGATCCAGCGCACCTTTCCGGTGCCGGCCTCGGCGGCGAAGGTGCCTTCCAGATTGCCCGTCGCCGCGTCGGCGTACCCCCAGCCGGTGCCGTACACACCGGTCGCGTCGGTGGCGAGACCGAAGGTTCCGGCCTTGCCGGCGTAGATGCCCGATCCCGCGCCGTTCTTGACCGTCTTAGCAAACTCCCACTCGGTGTTCAGCGCTCCGGTGGTCTTGTCGACGGAGGCGCTGCCGCGCATCTCGGTGTTGCCGTTGACCTGCGAGAAGCGCCCGCCGATGATCGTGTCCTCGCCTGCCGGATCCATGACCATGGCATCGACCTGGAGGTCGGTCTTCGGGGCCCAGGGCCGGAGCGCGCCGTTGGTGGTGTCGAACGCGGCCAGGTTCTTCCGCGGCGTGCCGTTGGCCTGGGTGAAGAGGCCGCCGGCATAGACGGTCGTCCCCGACGTCGCCAGCGCGTAGACGCCGGATCCGCCGATGGAGGGGACGAAGCCCGGGACGAGCTCGCCGGTCTTCGCGTCGATCGCGGCGATGTTCCAGCGGTCCTTGCCGTTGACCTTGTTGAACGAGCCGCCGATGTAGATGCGAGACCCGTCGGGCGAGGCGGCGACGGCCTTGATCACGCCGTTGACCTGCGGGGCGAACGGCAGCAGCGCTCCCGTGTCGATGTTGTAGGCGAGCACGTTCGAGCGAGCCGTCAGCGCGGTCCCCGGAGCGGCCTTGGGCTCGCGGGCGTTGTCGAACTTGCCGACCGCGTACACGATGGACCCGATCGTCGTCTGCGCCCACACGTACCCGTTGTCGATCTGCACGGTCGGGATCGGATCGGACGTGACGACGTTCTCGTCCCGCTGCAACAGCGGAGGCAGCCCCCCCGGATCGTCGGCGGCCGCCGCCGCGGCGGCACCCCCACCGAGGGCGACCAGGCCCGCGGCAACCATCACCCCCGCGATCGCTCCGGCCACGCCCGTGCGCGCGCGCTTCCAGACAGCACTCTTCCCCATGTGTGTTCCCCAGTCATTCCATGGCCGACCCCACGTCGGCACGACATCGTCGGACGATCGACCGCGAGAGCTCCCCCAGAGATGCTCGGACCGCGGCGGTTCGTACCGACGAACCCCCGCCGAAGGCACAGAAGCCCTCGGCAGGTAACACAATACCATCGCCGGGCGCGGAGTACACGCCGTGCCCGCACGGATGCCCGGGGTCTCGGGCGCTGTCAGGGGGTGTCGAGGGGAGCGGGCCGCGCCGCGCGGGGAGCGCGCAGGCCTCGGAGTCGCGCGACCAGGATCGTGGCGCGGGTGAGCTCCACGCCGAGAGCGGCGAGGACGACCAGCGCGGCGACCCAGTACAGCTCGACCACGTTCCCCACCTCGCCGGCGTCGGCATAGGCGGTGGTGCTCGACGGTGCGGCGGGGAGGGTCGGGGCGGCGTCCGCCTCCCGGTGCTCGTACCCGACGCCGAGCTGCCCGGCGATCGTCTCGAGGTTCCCCTCGTCGATGACGGAGAGGGCGTCCGCTCCCTGGTACTGGATGTACTCGGAGCCGTTCTGGTCGAGCCCGCCCGTCGTGACGCGCATGGGACCACCCTCCGTCGTGCCGTACCCGAAGACGGCACCCGCGTCGGTGTAGCGTGCGCTGTCGGCGAAGGACTCCGGGGTGGACCCCGTGGTCTGCTCGCCGTCGCCGAAGTAGAAGACCATGCGCGAACGGTCCGGCGACGACTCCGCCGCCGCGGCGAGGGTCTCGCTCAGCAGCGGAGCGGCCACGCCGATCGAGCTGCCGCGCGACTGGCTCGTGACCTCGGGGCGCAGCACGTCGAGTGAGCCGAGCAGGGCGGTGGTGTCGGTGGTCAGCGGGATCCGCAGCTGGGCTGCCGCATCCGAGGTGAGGAGGGCGAAGCGGGCGCCGGGGTACTCCTCTACGAGCGCGCGCGCGTCGGCGCGCACACCGTCGAGGCGGGGAGAGCCGTCGTCCCAGTCCTCGGCCACGATGCTCGCGGTGGTGTCGACGACGAGCACGATGTCGGTGTCGGTCGCCAGGGTCTGCGTGGAGCCTCCGGGCAGCCCCGGCCGCAGCAGCATCACGGCGCAGGCGAGCACCATCACGAGGCGCAGCGCCCAGAGGGACCGATGTACGGCGAGAGCACGTCGGTCGGTCACGACCTCGCCCCCGGCCCGCGGAGCGCGGACGAGCATCCAGACGGCCACGCCGGCGACGCCGGCGCACAGCAGCAGGATGAGGAGTACAGGGAGCACGGGCTGGAAGATCACAGGCGCACCCTCCAGACCAGCACGACGAAGCCGAGCGCGAGGACCGACAGGACGGCGATCCACAGGTTCGGGGTGTCCGTCCAGACCACCTGCGCCTCGCCGCGCAGCGCCGTGGCCTCCTGCTTCTGGACCTCGTCGATGATGTCCCCGACCGTCGTCGTGTCGCGGAGCCCGTACGCGGCGCCTCCCGTGGCCTCGGCGGCGGCGGCCAGCTCGGCGCTGACGTCGGCGTCCTTGCCCTCGACCGGATTGATCGCGAACACCCGCACGTCCTTCGAGGCCGCATACGCCGCGGCCTCGTCGAGCGACACGATCGAGGCGCCGTTGATCTCGTTGTCCGTCGCGAAGATCACCGATCGCGACCGGTCGTCGTCCGGGTGATCGAAGCCCATGGTGCAGGCCGCGAGTCCGTCGCCGATGAGGGAGGCGCCGTCGCCGTTCAGGGTGCCCAGCCAGTGCTCCGGGATCTCGTCCACGTAGTCGAAGCTCGACATCATGCTCGCCAGGTGTTCGCGGATGAAATCGTAGTCGTCGGTGAGGGGGAAGATCTGCACGGGGGAGCTGTTGAAGATCGTCAGGCCGATGCGCTCGCCCTCGAAGCCGTCGAGCAGCTCGTCGAACACCGAGAGCACCTCGACGTCGACCTCCGACATCGAACCCGACACGTCCAGGCAGAGCATGATGTCGCGGCTCGTGTCGACGGGTTGGATCGTCTGGGCGGACATCGGACGCGCGGCCACGACGCCGGCCGCCAGCGCGGCAACCGCCCCGAGGGCGAGCACGCCGGTCAGAGCGACGGCGCGACGGGACAGCGCCTGGCGGAAGGACGGCAGCGCTCGCAGCCGCTCCGCCCTGGCCACGCGAGCGGTATCCGCCGCGCGCCGGTCCCGATGACGGCGCAGGCCGACCGCGAGGCCGATCGCCACCGCGACGATGACGACCGCCGCAGCCAGGACCAGCATCCAGACGTTCGCTAGTGCCACGCGCGCACCACCGTCCTGGCGGCTTCGGCGCCGGCGACCGGATCGATGGCGGGTCCCTGCCGGAAGATGCTCGGATAGTAGTGGCGGCCCATCGCGTCGATGAGCGCCGGGTGCACGCCGCGGGAGACGAGGTCGTCGAGGGCGAGCACCGGCGCTTCCAGGCCGCTGTACTCATTGACGAACGTGCGCACGACGCGGCTCAGCTCCAGGTTCGCCTGCCGCGCGGAGAGACGGCGGTCCCGGTAGTCGTGCTCGACGCGGTCGATGCGGTCGAGGTACTCCGAGCGCAGAGCGGACAGCACGTCGAGCGTGGACGGCTGACCGGCATCCGAGGACGCTCCGGAGGCGGCGGTGCGGGGGCGCGTGAGCCGGAACAGCAGCCACGCACCGACGATCAGCAGGGCCAGGATGCCGAGCGCGAGCAGCATCCATCCCCACCCGTACTGCGCGGGCGGGTAGAGCTCGTCAGAACCGGGCATCGGACCTCCGGTTCAACAGGTGCAGAAGCTGCGGAACAGCGTCGTCCTGACCGTCGAGCGCGGCGTGACTGATCTCCATCCGTGTGAGCAGATCGGCGAGCCGGGCGGCGTCGGCCGCCCGCTGCGCACGGAGCTCGTTCACGATCGTGCGGTCGCCCTGGATGAAATCGGGGACCTCCCAGAGACTGTCGACGTCGGCGCGCAGCCGGGCGGAACGGTGGTCGAGCACCGGTTCGGCGTCGCGCAGGGTGAGCCAGAGCACGTCGTGCTGCACGCGCAGGCGGCGCAGCAGGCGCTCTGTCTCGGTGGTGACGGGGGCCTCGTCGGTGAGCACGACGACGATCATGCGCCGGGCGATCGTCCGCGTGACGAAGGACAGCAGGGCGTCCCGATCGCTGGGGGCCGCCGCGTCGTCGACCGCGCGGTCGATCGTCCGCAGCGCGTGTTCGAGGGCCCCTTCGCTGCGCCCCGGCGCCAGCCGGCGGACGCGGGAGGCGTCGCCGTAGACGACCGTGAAGTCGTCGCCGTGCCGGAGTGTCAGCACCCCGAGTGCTCCGGTCGCCAGGATCGCCAGGTCCTTCTTCGAGCGCTCGTCCGCGGCGAGAGCGGTCATCGAGCGTCCCGTGTCGACGACGAACATCACCGTGTGCATACGCGTGGCCCGTGACCGCTTGACCAACGGCATGCCGAGGCGGGCCGTCGCGCGCCAGTCGATGTCGCGCACCTGGTCGCCGTACTCGTACTTGCGCAGGTCCTCGAAGTCGAGGCTCCGCCCGTGCAGCAACGACGCGTAGGCGCCGTCGAGCGCGTGCAGCGACTTGCGGTTCGAGTGGATGAAGAGCTTGCTCTTCACCTGCGTGATGAGGCTGGGCATCGGGCGCGGGATCCCTGGACGTGTCGACGGGTCAGGGGGTGGGCACGGCGGCGAAGATCTGGTCGATGATCTCCTCGCTGCGGATGCCCTCGGCGTCGGCCTCGAACGTCAGCAGCACGCGGTGTCGCAGCACGAGGTGGCGCAGGGCGCGGATGTCCTCGGGGAGGACGTGGGTCCGGCCGCTGAGGAGGGCGAGGGCGCGGGAGGCCTGGAGGAAGGCGATGCTGGCCCGAGGGCTCGCGCCGTACTTGATGAAGCGGGCGCGCTCGTCCCCGATGTACGGCGCGGGATTCCGGGTCACATACGCGATCGACACGATGTAGTTGCGGATCGCGGGGTCGACGTAGATGCGGCTCGCGACGTCCTGCAGCAGGTGCACGTCGTCCAGCGTGACGGCGCTGTGCACGTGCCGGTCGGGGTCGAGCACGCCCGAGTCGATGCGGCTGAGGATCTCGAACTCCTCCGCCGGGCTCGGGTACTCCACGATCTCCTTGAGGAGGAACCGGTCCATCTGCGCCTCGGGCAGCTCGTAGGTGCCCTCCTGCTCGATGGGGTTCTGCGTCGCGATCACGAGGAACGGCTTCGGCAGCGGGTGGATCTCGCCGCCGATGGTGGTCTGGTGCTCCTGCATCGCCTCGAGCATGGCGCTCTGGGTCTTGGCGCTGGAGCGGTTGATCTCGTCGAGCAGCACGAAGTTCGCATGCACGGGACCGAGCACCGTGCGGAAGCTGCCCGTCGCGGCGTCGTAGATCTGGTTGCCCGTGATGTCGCTCGGCAGGAGGTCGGGCGTGCACTGGATGCGCTTGAACTTCGCCTTCACGGTGTCGGCGAGCGTGCTGGCGGCGGTGGTCTTGGCGAGGCCGGGCACGCTCTCCAGGAGGATGTGGCCGCCGGCGATGAGCGCCACGAGCAGGCTGGTGCGCAGACGTTCCTGGCCCACCATCTTGGCGGAGTAGGCGTCGGAGATCGTCTGCAGCACGGCACCGGCGCGCGCCATCTCGGCGTCGGTCGGAGCGGCGGCGGGGGCCGCGGCGGCGATCGGCGCGCCGGACGCGGGGGGCGGCGGGGGCGCGGAGATCGTCGGCGGGGTCTGCGCGTCGGCGTCGGTCATCGGTCTTCGTCTCCCTCGGTCACACGCGGGCCCGCACGGCGCGCCCCTCCGCCGACCAGCGTAATCGCATCCGCGCGGACCGACCTCGACCCGCGCGGGCGGCGCGCTCAGCGCGAGCGCCGCCCGCGCATGCGCGTGATGAGCACGCCGAGCAGGCACAGCGCGCCACCCACGAACATGAGCGGGGTGGGCACCTCCCCGAGGATCAGCCACGACAGGAGGATCGCGAGGGCCGGGACCACGTATGTCGTCGCGGAGGTCTTCCCCGCGGAGCTGCGCTGCAGCACGTACGCCCAGGTGGTGAAGGCGATGGCGGTGGGGAAGATGCCGAGGTAGACCACCCACAGCGTCGCGTCGAGGGGCGCCGTCTGCACGTCGGCGATCAACGCGCCGAGCCAGGGAAGCAGCGCGATCGTGCCGGCGGCCGCCCCGAGCCAGGTCAGCGTGGTGGCGTCGACCCCCGAGGTGAGCAGGTGCTTCTGCAGCAGGGTGCACCCCGCGTACATGACCGCGGCGAGAAGGGCCAGCAGGAGGCCCGTGAGGTCGGGGCCGGTGCTGCTGGTGGAGTTCATGCCGATGAGGACCACCCCGAGGAAGGCGATGGGGGCGCCGATCACGAGGGGGCGGGGGAATCCCTCCCGGAGGAAGAGACCGCTGAAGACGACGACCATGAGCGGCGCCAGGTTGACGACCATCGCGGCGGTCCCGGCGTCGAGGGTCCGTTCGGCGCTGTTGAGGGCCAGGTTGTAGACGCAGAACCATCCGACACCCCACGCGGCGATCAGCAGCCAGTGGCGGCGCTCCGGGAGCCGGATGCCGTGCCGCAGCGCAATGATCGTCAGCACGAGGGTGCCCACGGCCATGCGCAGCAGCGCCAAGGCCCCGGGGTCGTAGTGCGGCCCCGCGCCCCGGATCCCGATGAAGGCCGAGGCCCAGAGCACCACCGTCACCGCGGCCGCGAGCAGGACCAGGGCGCCGCGCGATCGCGCCGGCGAGCCCTGCGGGTCGAGCCGCTCCGATGCCCTGATGTCCTGTCGCACCGTCCGATCCTGGCACCGGCCGCCGACATCGGCGATGCGCGGAAGCGACAGCCGTCGTCGCATTCCCGCCAGCGTCGCCGCGGGGCGCTGCTAACGTCGAAGAGCAGCCACTGTCCGGGCAGGTCGAGCGTTCCGCTCCCACCGGGGAAGAACTGTCCTCCTCTCCCGGATACGGCTGCGCCCGATACATGACGGAAGAGTTTGAGGACGATACGTGACGAACAGTGAACGAGTAGCGATCATCGGCGCCGGCCCCTCGGGGATGGCGCAGCTGCGGGCCTTCGAGTCCGCGGCCCGCGCGGGGGCGGAGATCCCCGAACTGGTCTGCTTCGAGAAGCAGGCCGACTGGGGCGGCCAGTGGAACTACACCTGGCGCACCGGGCTGGACGAGTACGGCGAGCCCGTGCACTCCAGCATGTACCGCAACCTGTGGTCGAACGGCCCGAAGGAGGCCCTGGAGTTCGCCGACTACACCTTCGACGAGCACTTCGGACGGCCGATCTCGTCGTACCCGCCGCGTCCGGTGCTGTGGGACTACATCGCCGGGCGTCTCGCGAAGACGCAGGTGCGCGACCTCATCCGCTTCGAGACCGCGGTGCGCTGGGTGGAGTTCGACGAGGACCGTGAGGTTTTCCGTCTCACCAGCGAGCACCTGCCGACCGGACGCACGACCACGGAGGAGTTCGACCGGGTCGTCGTGGCCAGCGGGCACTTCTCCTTCCCGAACGTGCCGCACTTCGACGGCATCGAGACCTTCCCCGGATCCGTCGCCCACGCGCACGACTTCCGGGGCGCGGAGGCCCTCGCCGGGCGGGACGTGCTCGTGATCGGGTCGAGCTACTCGGCGGAGGACATCGGCAGCCAGGCCTTCAAGATGGGCGCCCGCTCGGTCACCGCGAGCTACCGGACCGCGCCGATGGGCTACGACTGGCCGGAGGGCTTCGAGGAGCGTCCGTGCGTCGAGCGCTTCGAGGGCCGCACCGTGCACTTCGCCGACGGCACCTCG
The DNA here is from genome assembly GCF_001866135.1 of Microbacterium sp. LCT-H2. Lineage (GTDB taxonomy): Bacteria > Actinomycetota > Actinomycetes > Actinomycetales > Microbacteriaceae > Microbacterium. The sequence goes on along the minus strand of NZ_MODW01000001.1, from coordinate 902,958 downwards.
AAGGAGGTCGACGCGGTCATCCTCTGCACCGGCTACCTGCACAAGTACCCGTTCCTGCCCGCGGAGCTCGCCCTGTCCTCGCCGAACAACGTCTACCCCGACGGGCTGTACCGGGGCGTGCTCTGGCAGGGCAACCCGCGCCTCGCCTACCTCGGCGCGCAGGACCAGTGGTTCACGTTCAACATGTTCGACGCGCAGGCGTGGTTCGTGCGCGACGTCATCCTCGGCCGCATCGCCCTGCCAGACGCGGGTGAGCGTGCCGCGTCCATCGCCACGTGGCGGAAGCGGTTCGCGGAGATCGACTCGGCGGCGACGGAGATCCGCTTCCAGGCCGACTACATCCGCGACCTGCTGGAGTGCACCGACTATCCGGCGTTCGACCTCGATCGCGTCGTGGAGATCTTCCTCGCATGGAAACACGACAAGAAGGCCGACATCATGGGCTACCGCGACCGCGTGTACCCCTCGGTCATGACCGGGACGCTCGCCGCCGCACACCACACCCCGTGGCTGGACGAGCTCGACGACTCTCTCGAGCGCTACCTCGAGGCCGACGCGCTCCTCGTCTGATCGCCGACCCACCCCCTTCCGGCCGTCCCACCCCTTTTCGTACGTTCGCAAGGGGGTGGGGCGCACGGGAAGGGGTGGGTCACAGCCGGGCCCGACGCCGCCCGATCCCCACGACGAGCGCGGCAGCGGCGAGGATGATCGCGGCGATGAGGAGGACCCAGAGCGCGACGCCGCCGTAGCCGCCGTTCAGCGCGGGATCGAGGAAGGGGTAGGGGTACCACCAGGGGTTGCCGGTCGCGGGTGCGGTCACGAGGTTCGCGCGGAGCAGCGTGTAGATCACCCACACGATGGGGAAGATCGCGGCGATCCCCACAGTGCCCCAGCTGAGTGCGCGACGACGCGGCGCGAACAGCACGTCGGCGAGCAGGACGAGCGGGATGACGACGTGCAGCACCTCGTTCGACCAGGCGACCGTGGCTCCCTGCGGCAGCGCGATCCCGCGGAGCAGCGTGTTGTAGACGACGCCCGTGACGATCATGTAGGTGCTCGCGCACACGAGGAGTGTCGCCAGCCACGTCGGCTCGACTCTCGCGTCGCGGTGCGTCAGCGCCCAGATCCCGCCGACGGCCAGCACCACCGCGGCCAGCACGTTGGAGAGGATCGTGAAGAAGCTGAAGAAGTTTGCGAACACGGTGGGCAGGTGCGCGCCCCACGCGGTGTCCGCGGCGAGGGCGATCTCCAGCGTGCGCACGAGCTGCGCCACGATCGCCGCCACCGCGAGCGCCGCCGCCGCGAGTCGGATGTAGGGCCACCACCGCGTCATCGCCACCTCCGTCGACACTGTAGCGGGATGGGAACCGCGCCCTCCCGGCACGATGCGGGATTAAAACCGTGCTTCCGACAGCCGGATCAGGAGCATATTCCGTCCCGTATCGAGCTTCCCGGAGGCTGTCGGAGGCCTGCCGATAGGATGGGAGCGCCCGAAGAGGGCCAGCTCATCGGCCGGTGCAAACCCGGCGAAAGCCAAGGGGTTACCCATGCCAGGAATCGTTATCGTCGGCGTGCAGTGGGGCGACGAAGGAAAGGGCAAGGCCACCGATCTGCTCGGTGAGCGCACCGACTGGGTGGTGAAGTTCAACGGCGGCAACAACGCCGGGCACACCGTCGTCGTGGGCGACGAGAAGTACGCCCTGCACCTGCTGCCCTCCGGCATCCTGTCGCCCGGCGTGAACCCGGTCATCGGCAACGGCGTGGTCATCGACCTCGAGGTGCTCTTCTCCGAGCTGGAGGCCCTGTCCGCCCGCGGCATCGACGTCTCGCGGCTCAAGGTCAGCGCGAACGCGCACATCATCACCCAGTACCACCGCACGCTCGACAAGGTCACCGAGCGCTTCCTCGGCAAGCGCAACATCGGCACCACGGGCCGCGGCATCGGTCCGGCCTACGCGGACAAGATCAACCGGGTCGGCATCCGCGTGCAGGACCTCTTCGACGAGAACATCCTGCGCCAGAAGGTCGAGGGCGCCCTCGACCAGAAGAACCACCTCCTGGTGAAGGTCTTCAACCGCCGCGCCGTCACCTGCGACGAGATCGTCGACGACCTGCTCTCCTACGCCGAGCGTCTGCGTCCGATGGTCGCCGACACCGGCTACCTCATCGACCAGGCCCTGAGCCGCGGCGAGGTCGTCGTGTTCGAGGGCGGCCAGGCCACGATGCTCGACATCGACCACGGTACCTACCCGTTCGTCACCTCGTCCTCGGCCACGGCCGGCGGCGCCTCGACCGGCTCCGGGGTCGGCCCCGGCGCCCTCGACCGCATCGTCGGCATCGTCAAGGCCTACACGACCCGCGTCGGCTCCGGTCCGTTCCCGACCGAGCTGTTCGACGAGCAGGGCGACTGGCTGCGCAAGCAGGGCTTCGAGTTCGGCACCACGACCGGGCGTCCCCGCCGCGTGGGCTGGTACGACGCTCCCATCACCCGGTACGCCACGCGCATCAACGGCATCACCGACCTCGTGCTCACCAAGCTCGACATCCTCACGGGCCTGGAGCAGATCCCGGTGTGCGTCGCCTACGACGTGGACGGGGAGCGGTTCGACGAGGTGCCGGTGAACCAGACCGACTTCCACCACGCGAAGCCGATCCTGGAGTACTTCCCGGGCTGGAGCGAGGACATCTCGACCGCGCGCACCTTCGAGGACCTTCCGCAGACGGCGCAGGACTACGTGCTCGCGCTGGAGGAGATGAGCAACACCCGCATCTCGGTGATCGGCGTCGGTCCGGAGCGCGATCAGGTGATCGTGCGCCACGACCTGCTCGACTGACCGGCATGACGCGGTTCTGGCTCGGGGGCTACGGCCCGGCGATGGAGGGCTCCGCCGAGGGGATCGGCGTGCTGGCAGGCGACGAGGGCCGTGAGGCCGCGACGCTCGCCTACCGCGGACCCGTGACGCAGACGCCGTCGCCGTCGTGGCTCGCGGCGCATCCGTCCCTCGATGTCGTGTACGCGGCGTTGGAGGGCGATGCCGCCGTGCAGGCGTTCGCGCGCACCCGGGAGCTGGCGCTGACGCCGCTCGGCGATCCGGTGGCGACGGGGGACGGCGTCTGTCATCTCGCGGTGTCGCCGAACGGCCGGACGCTCGTCGCCAGTTGCTACGGCGACGGACGGGTCGTCCGGTTCGCACTCGCCGCCGATGGTCGTCTCGTGCCGGCGAAGGAGGATGCGGCCGCGGCCCTGCGTGCCGCCCTGTTCGGCGACGGTGATCCGGAGGCGGCCCCGGCCACGCCCGCCGGGGACGGCATCGCCGCGGTCGACCCGTACGGCGACGCGGGCCGCGCATCTCACGCGCACGCCGCCGCCTTCCTGCCGGACGGCCGTGTGGCGACGACCGACCTCGGCTTCGATCTCGTCCGGTTCTGGCGCCTGCAGGGCACCGGGCTCGTCCTCGACCAGGAGGTCGTGCTTCCGCGCGGCACCGGTCCGCGCCACATGGTCGTGCATCCGAGTGGGCACCTGCATGTCGTGACCGAGTACTCCTGCGAGGTTTTCACGCTCGCCGCCGCCGCCGACGGCACCTGGGGCGTCGTCTCCTCGGCTCCGGCCAGCCCCATCGCGCAGGTCGGCGTGGACTTCCCCGCCGAGCTCACCCGCTCCAAGGACGGTCAGTTCCTCTACACCGCCCTCCGTGGCAGCAACACCATCGCGGCGCTGCGGGTGCGCGGCAGCGGCGAGGCCCTGGAACCGGTCGCGCTCGCCGACTCCGGAGTCGACTGGCCGCGACATCACCTCGTCTACCAGGGCAAGCTCCTCGTCGCCGGTCAGCGCTCCGACACCGTCACGCTGCTCGACCTCGATGAGCGGACGGGAGCGCCGCTCGGAGTCCGGCACGAGGCGCAGGCTCCCGCGCCGACAAGCATCCTCCCGCTGCGCTGACTCCCTGCCGGACCCGCGTCCATCCGGGACTTGACCTCAACCATTCTTGAGGTTCTAGCGTCGTCCTCATGACGACCGAGACCGGGCGCACCGCGCCGTCCACGCCCGCCCCGTCCCGCATCCTCGGCGGCGAGTTCGTCTGGATCACGATCGGCGCGTGCGCCCTCGTGTTCCTCGGCGCCTTCGAATCGCTGGCGGTCACCACGGTGATGCCGGCGGTCAGCGCCGACCTCGACGGCGAGCGGTTGTACGCGCTCGCCTTCGCCGGACCGCTCGCGACGAGCGTGATCGGCATGGTGGTCGCCGGCAACTGGTCCGATCGGCGGGGTCCCGTGGTGCCGCTGTACGCCTCCGTCGCCCTGTTCACCGTGGGGCTGCTCGTCGCGGGGCTCGCGCCGACCATGGAGGTTCTCGTCGCGGGCCGTTTCGCGCAGGGGCTCGGCAACGGCGGACTCATGGTGGCTCTCTACGTCGTGGTCGCCCGGGTGTACCCGACGTCCCTGCATCCGGCGATCTTCGCGGGGTTCGCCGCCGCGTGGGTCGTCCCCTCGCTGATCGGTCCGACGATCGCGGGTGCGGTCACGGAGGTGTGGAGCTGGCACTGGGTGTTCCTCGGGGTCGTGGTGCTCGTCGTGCTCGCGCTGCTGATGGTCGTCCCGGCCCTGCGCGGCCTCGCGCGCAGCGGAGACGCCGCCACGCCGTGGGCTCTCGGGCGGCTGGGGTGGTCGGTGCTCGCCGCCTCCGCCGTGCTCGCCCTCGACCTCGTCGGAGAGGTCCCGGTCGCCGGTCCGTTCCTGTCGGCGGCCGCGGTGGTGGTCGCGATCTCGGCGGTACGCCCACTCGTTCCCCGGGGCGCGCTCGTCGCCCGCCGGGGCCTGCCGTCGGTGATCCTGGTGCGCGGTCTGGGGGCGGCGGCGTTCTTCGGGGCGCAGATCTACCTGCCGTACCTGCTCACCGATCGGTACCTGCTGTCGCCGACCCTCGCCGGGCTCGCGCTGACCGGGGGTGCGCTCGCCTGGTCGGCGGCGGCGACCGTCCAGGGGCGGATGGGCGAGCGCCTGTCGAGCGTGACCGCGGTGCGGGTGGGGACGGTCCTCGTGGTCATCGGGATCGCCCTGATCCTGGTGATCACGGTCACGCAGGCCACCCCGCTGCTCGCCGCCCTCGCCTGGGTCGTCGCGGGTGCGGGCATGGGGTTGATGAGCCCGCGATCCAGCGCGCTCGTCCTCGCGATGTCCTCCCCGGCGGAGCAGGGGTTCAACAGCGGTGCGATGACCGTGGCCGACTCCTTCGGAAGCGCGCTCGCCCTCGCCGTCACAGGCTCGCTCTTCGTCGCGCTCGGGGCCGTTGCCGGAGTGGATGCGTTCGCGGGAGTGTTCGCGCTCGCCGCGGTGATCGGTGCGGCGGCGGCCGTCCTCGCCCCGCGGACGAGGAGTGTGGAGCCCGCTGGGGAGTGATTTGCGCGGGCTGTGCGGGCACCCCTACCCTGGTGAACGGTGTTCAGGTGAACACCGTTCAGGAAGGAACACCCGATGGCATCCACCTCCCGCGACACCTCCGCGACCCTCGGCCGCGTCGCTGTCTTCGCCGCGCTCATCATCGTGCTCGGCACGGTCGTCGTCCCGCTGCCCGGTGGGGTGCCCATCACCGGACAGACGCTCGCCGTCATGCTGGCTGGTCTCGTCCTCGGCCCCCGGGTCGCGCCGTGGTCCGTCGCCCTCGTCCTCGTGCTCGCGGCGGTCGGCCTTCCCGTCCTCGCGGGCGGACGCGGAGGTCTCGGGGTCTTCGTCGGCCCCACGGCCGGGTACCTGCTCGGCTGGATCGTGGGCGTCGTCGTCATCGGACTCCTGATGCGCACCGGTCGCCCGACCTGGTGGCGTGCCGCGCTCGCGGCCTTCGTCGGCGGTGTGCTCGTCGTCTACGCCTTCGGCATCCCCGTCCAGGCTCTCGTCACCGGCGTGCCGCTCGACCTCACGGCGCTCTCGACCCTGGCCTTCCTCCCGGGCGACCTCATCAAGGTGACCGCGGCGACCCTCATCGTCGTGGCCCTCCGTCGCGCCTACCCCCGGGCCTTCGCCGACCGTCGTCCCGTCCCGTCCGTCGTCGCCTGACCCTCGGACCGCCCCTGCCCGTCCCGTCGACTCCGGTCGTCCATGTTCCAGATGCACGACCGCGGCACGTCTGCCGGCGGATCGTCTCGTCCCTCTCGTGCGGCCGTCCCCAGGTCGTGCATCCGGAACGACGGATCCGGACCCGGATCCGAAACCGAAACCCGACGTCGGGAAGGACGGGCATATCGGCGGACGGGAACAACTCACCCGTGACTCGACGTTCCTCATGAGCGAGACTGGGCCACGGACCGCCGCGGCCACGAGAGGGGCGAGCATGACTGCTGCCGAGAAGACCGACGAATACGACCTCATCGTGCTGGGCGGTGGTCCGGTCGGGGAGAACGTGGCGGACCGTGCCGTGCAGGGCGGTCTCACCGCGATCATCGTGGAGAGCGAGCTCGTCGGCGGGGAGTGTTCGTACTGGGCGTGCATGCCGTCGAAGGCGCTGCTCCGGTCGGCCCAGGCGCTCCGTGCCGCGCAGCACGTCTCCGGCGCCGCGCAGGCCGTGACCGGCTCGCTCGACGTGCGCGCGGTGTTCGAGCGTCGCGACTCCTTCACGAGCAACTGGTCCGACGACGGACAGGTGAAGTGGCTGGAATCCGCTCACATCGACCTCGCCCGGGGTCACGGCCGGCTGACCGGGGAGCGCGAGGTCACGGTGACCGACCAGGACGGCGGCACCCGGGTGCTGCGCGCGCGTCACGCGGTCGCCATCAGCACCGGTTCGGATGCGATCATCCCGCCGATCGAGGGCCTGCGGGAGGCGTCGCCCTGGACAAGCCGCGAGGCGACCAGCGCCGAGGAGCTGCCCGACAGTCTTGCGGTCATCGGCGGCGGCGTGGTCGCGGTCGAGATGGCCACCGCGTACGCGGCGCTCGGCTCGTCGGTGACACTGCTCGCCCGCAGCGGGCTGCTGGGCGGAATGGAGCCCTTCGCCGGAGAGCGCGTGGCCGACGGCCTACGTGAGCTCGGCGTCGACGTCCGCACCGACACCGGCACGACGGCGGTGCACCGCGACGGGGACCGGGTGACCATCACCCTCGACAACGGGGAGACGGTGACCGCGGCGGAGGTGCTCGTCGCGACCGGACGCTCTCCTCGCAGCGCCGACATCGGGCTCGACGCGGTCGGACTCGAGCCGGGTCGCTGGATCGCGACGGACGACACCCTCCGCGTCCCCGGGCACGACTGGCTCTACGCCGTCGGCGACGTCAACGGCCGCGTGCTGCTGACCCACCAGGGCAAGTACCAGGCGCGTGCCGCGGGCGACGTCATCGTCGCGCGGGCGCAGGGCGACGCGGTGGACGACGCGCCCTGGGGCCGTCACGTCGCCACGGCCGACCACGCCGCGGTGCCCCAGGTCACCTTCTCGATCCCGGAGGTCGGGTCCGTCGGACTCACCGAGGCGGCGGCGAAGGATGCCGGGACCGCCGTCCGCGTCGTCGACTACGACCTCAGCTGGGTGGCGGGCGCGAGCCTCTATGAGGACGGCTTCGCCGGGCAGGCGCGCCTGGTCGTCGACACCGACCGGGACGTCGTGATCGGTGCGACGTTCGTCGGTCCCGAGGTCGCCGAGCTCGTGCAGGCCGCGACCATCGCGATCGTCGGCGAGGTCCCGATCGCCCGACTCTGGCACGCCGTCCCCTCCTACCCCACGATCAGCGAGATCTGGCTGCGGCTCCTGGAGGGCTACGGCCGCGACTCCGCCTGATCCGGGCAATCCGATTCCGGACGCGTGACGAACAGAACGCGCATTGTGTCCCAGATTGACGACCCCGCGCGCAACCCGGTGCCGGATGTCGCACCCGTCTTATACGCTCGTACCCACATCCGAGGAGGCAGGACCATGAAGGCTGTACTCGCAGGAAGCGTCATCGCCGAGGCCGACCAGGACGACCTCATCCGCATCGAGGGGAATTGGTACTTCCCGCCGGCAGCCGTCGCGCCGGACGCGCTCGTCGAGAGTCCCACCCCGTACACGTGTCCGTGGAAGGGCGAGTGCCAGTACTACTCCGTCCAGGTCGACGGAGAGCTGCACAAGGATCTCGCGTGGTCGTACCCGCACCCGTACCCGTCGGCGTTCGACCGGGTCGGCAAGGACTTCTCCGGCTACGTCGCCTTCGCCCCGGGCGTCGAGGTCTCGGCCTAGTCCGCCACGACGAACGACCGCACGTCCGCACGACCGTCGGAGAGACACCCTCATGATCGAGTTCCGCAACGTCACGAAACGCTTCCCCGACGGGACGCTCGCCGTCGACGACTTCAGCCTCGTGCTGCCCTCCCGCAAGACCACCGTGTTCGTCGGCTCGTCCGGCTGCGGCAAGACCACCCTGCTGCGGATGATCAACCGCATGGTGGAGCCGACGTCGGGGGAGGTCGAGATCGACGGGGAGAGCGTGCTGTCTGGCGACCCGGTCGCGCTGCGCCGGCGCATCGGCTACGTCATGCAGAACTCCGGGCTCATGCCGCACTTCACCGTGATCGACAACGTGGCCACCGTGCTGCGGCTGAACGGGGTGAAGCGCAAGGAGGCGCATGAGCGGGCCCGTGAGCTGCTCACGACGGTCGGCCTCGACCAGGCGCTGGCCGAGCGGTACCCGAGCCAGTTGTCCGGCGGCCAGCAGCAGCGCGTCGGGGTGGCCCGCGGGCTCGCCGCCGACCCGAACATCCTCCTCATGGACGAGCCGTTCGGTGCGGTCGACCCCATCGTCCGCGCCGACCTCCAGCAGGAGACCCTGCGACTACAGCACGAGCTCGACAAGACGGTCGTGTTCGTCACGCACGACATCGACGAGGCCTTCCTCCTCGGCGACCAGGTCGTCATCCTCGACAAGGGCGCCCGGATCGTGCAGGTGGGCAGTCCGAGCGAGATCATCGAGAACCCGGCCGACGACTTCGTCTCCTCGTTCATCGGAGCCGACCGCGGCCGCCGGGCGCTGCACCTCAAGCAGACCGCGCGCGGGACCGTGGTCGTCGACTCGGAGGGCCGCACGCAGGGAGCGATCGTCGATGCGCCGGAGGGCGTGGTCGACGGAGCCGACGCGCTGAAGGCGGCCCCGTGAACTGGGTCGGCGACAACCTCGGGCTGATCCTCGATCTGACCGCAGCTCACCTGCGCCAGAGCGTCATCCCGATCGTGCTCGGGTTCGTCCTCTCTCTTCCTCTCGGCTGGGTGGCATGGCGCTATCGGCTGGTGCGGGGACCGATCATCGCGCTGACCGGTCTGCTCTACACGATCCCGTCGCTCGCGCTGCTGATCCTCCTTCCCGCGGTGCTCGGCTACTCCGCGATCAACGAACCGAACCTCATCGTCGCCCTCACGATCTATGCGATCGCGATCCTCGTCCGGGCCGTCGCCGACGGCCTGGACTCGGTCGACGACGACGTGCGACAGGCGGCGACCGCGACGGGCTTCGCCGCCTTCCGACGGTTCTGGGCAGTGGAGTTCCCGCTCGCCGGACCGGTCATCCTCGCCGGGCTCCGTGTCACCGCGGTCAGCACGATCTCGCTGGCGACGGTCGGTGTGCTGATCGGCGTGCGAAACCTCGGCTATCTCTTCACCGACGGCCTCCAGCGCCGCATCATCGAGGAGGTGTTCGCGGGCGTCGTCGCCGTCGTCGTGATCGCTCTGATCGTCGATCTTCTTCTCGTGCTGGCCGGGCGCGCGCTGATGCCGTGGACGCGCACGGCGACGAAGACGGCGACCAAGGCCGCCGTGAGCCGGACGGCGGCGATGGGATCGGCCGCATGAATCTTTTCACCGATGCCTTCATCTGGCTTTTCTCACCCGACCGCTGGACAGGCCCGTACGCGCTGCCGGTGCTGTTCGGTCAGCACATCTTCTACACGGTGATCTCGGTCGCGATCGCGGCGGTCATCGCCGTCCCGCTCGGGTGGCTGATCGGGCACACAGGCCGCGGACGCGAGGTCGCCGTAGCGATTTCCGGTGCCGCACGCGCCATCCCGTCGTTCGGTCTCCTCATCCTCCTGGTGCTGCTGCTCGGGGTGCTCCGCACACCGGTCGCCGCCGTCATCACGTTCGTCCTCCTGGCGATCCCCTCGCTCCTCGCAGGCGCCTACACCGGGCTGGAGGCGATCGACCGCCGAGTCCTCGATGCCGCCCGAGCCATGGGAATGACAGAGTGGCAGGTGTTCTGGAAGGTCGAGGTGCCGCTCGGTCTCTCGCTGCTCATCGGCGGGCTCCGCTCGGCGCTGCTGCAGGTCATCGCCACCGTCACCATCGCGGCCTACGTGAACCTGGGCGGCCTGGGATGGCCGATCATCCAAGGTCTCCCCCTCCGCCGCTTCGATCAGGTGCTCGGCGGCGCGATCCTCGTCGCGGTGCTGGCGCTCCTCGTCGACCTCCTGCTCGCTCTCGCTCAGCACGCCGCAGTGCCCCGCGGCGTGCGCACGCGTCCGCAAAGACGCCGAACTCGGTCGACCGCTCGCGCGGTCGCGACCGCCTGACCCACAGCATCGTCCCCCAGAGAAGAGGAAGTCCCATGTTCACCGCACGCACATCTCGTTTCGCCCTTGCCGGCGGCGTCGCTCTCACCGCCGCGCTCGTGCTGGCCGGATGCTCCAGCAGCAATCCCCTCGACACCCCGACCGAGGAGTCCGGCTCGGGCGGCAGCGAGACCATCGTCATCGGCTCCCAGGCGTACTACTCCAACGAGATCATCGCCGAGATCTACTCCCAGGCACTCACCGCCGCCGGGTTCGACGTCGAGGAGAAGTTCAGCATCGGCCAGCGCGACGCCTACATGCCGGACGTCGAGTCCGGGGCGATCGACCTGTTCCCGGAGTACACGGGCAACCTGCTCGAGTACCTGGACAAGGATGCGACGGCCACCAGCCCGGACGACGTCTACGCCGCCCTGAAGGACGCGCTCCCGGACGGCCTCACCGCGCTCGACTACGCGGAGGCATCCGACCAGGACACCTACACGGTGCTCAAGAGCTTCGCCGAGGAGAACGACCTCACCTCGATCGCCGACCTCGCAAACGTCACCACCCCGGTCACGATCGGCGCGGCGCCCGAGTTCGAGCAGCGTCCGTACGGCCCTGCTGCGGCCAAGGAGGTCTACGGCGTCGACCTGGCGTTCTCGGCCACCGGTCCCACGACGCTGGAGTCGCTGCTCGCCGGCGAGATCCAGGTGGCGGACATCTACTCCGCCGACCCGGCATTCCAGACCGAGGACATCGTGGCGCTGGAAGACCCGGAGAACATCATCCTCGCCTCGAACGTCGTCCCCATCGCGTCCAGTGACGTGGCCGACGAGATCGCCGACGTGATCAACGGCATCAGCGCCAAGCTGACCGCCGAAGAGCTCGTCGCCCTCAACGTGCAGAGCACGGTCGACCAGAAGTCGGCAGAGGACATCGCGAAGCAGTGGCTCACGGACAGCGACCTCATCTGAGTCGTCTCCCCGCGAAGCGCCCGGCCCTCAGGGGTCGGGCGCTTCGTCGTCCCCGCCTGCCGGTGTGCACAGCTTCGGAGATCTCGCCAGACACGCCGTGGAGGACCCCCGGCTGACGGTGTGTCGCCCCGGGTCTCCGAAGTTGTGCCCGGGGGTGAGGCCCGGGGTCAGGTGCGGGAGTCCTGCTTCGGCACGACCACCTGCTTGACGATGATGAGGATCGAGGCGGTGACGGGAACGGCCACGAGGGCGCCGAGCAGGCCGAGGAGCGTGCCGCCGGCGAGGGCGCCGATGACGACGAGCGAGCCCGGCACGGCCACCGCCTTGTTCATGACCCGGGGGGTGAGCACGTATGCCTCGATCTGCATGTAGACGAGGTAGATCGCGGCGAAGACCAGCGCGGCGATCGGGTTCGTGAACAGCGCGAGGATGGTGCCGATCATCCAGAACAGCACCGAGCCGACGAGCGGGATGAGCGTGACGCAGAAGGCGATCGCGGCCATGAGTGGCGGGAACGGCAGGCCCAGCACGGTGTAGAGGATGAGGGCGAGGGTCGCGTTGCAGAAGGCCAGGACGACCATCCCCATCACGTAGCCGCCCACCGAGTCGGTGATCTGCTGGGAGATGTCGCCGGCGCGGTCGCGGTCGCGGGCCGGGACCAGACGCAGCAGACCCTGGCGCATGGCCGGCAGGGTCGCGAGGAAGTACAGCGTCAGCACGAGCACCACGATCGCGCCCGAGATCCCACTCGCGATGGACGCGCCCACCTGGAGCGCGCCGCCGCCGATCGTCGCGAGGTTTCCGAAGTCGGAGAGGAACTTCTGCACCTCCGAGACGAGGTCCTGGAACTGGTCGCCGAACTGGTTGTTGAGGGTGGCGTAGAGGTCGGACTTCGTGAAGTCCTCGATCATGCCGGGGACCGACTTCACGAACCCGGCGATCTGATCCACGACGATGGGCACGATCATCCACAGGACGAGGGCGACGACGACGATGAGAGCGAGGATCGTCACCACGACGGAGAGCGCGCGGGAGATGCCGCGGCGTTCGAGGAAGCGGACGGCCGGGTCGAGGCCGAGCGCGGCGAACAGGGCGAGTGCGATGTAGATGAGGACGGTGGAGAGGCTGTAGAGCGCGCTGCCGATCACGATCGCCCCGAGACCGCCGAGGGTCACGAGGAACCCGAAGACGAACGGCCGATCGATCCGCGTCCAGAACGAGCGGCTCGGCGTGGTCGGCTCGATCACCACGGGGACGGACGGCTTCGCGACGGCGTCGGGCGCCTCCACCGCGGCACCGACGAGCGCGGCGTCGACGGGGGCGGGGACGGAGTCCGGGGCGGGGCCGCGCTGGCCGTCGTGCGGAGCGGAGGCCGGCGACTGGTCGTTGCTCATGAGCACACGATAGCGGTGCCCCTCGTCGGAAGCCGGGTGATCTGCGGCTCTAGAGTAGGGGCATGACTGCCGCTGAGGATCCGAAGGCCGAACTGCTCCGGCTGCGTGCGAGCATCGACAACATCGACGCGGCCCTGATCTTCCTGCTCGCGGAGCGGTTCCGCGCCACGCAGCAGGTGGGCCACCTCAAGGCCGAGCATGAGATGCCGGCGTCCGACCCGAACCGCGAGGAGCAGCAGGTCGCCCGGCTCCGCGCGCTCGCGGAGGACGCCCACCTCGACCCGGAGTTCGCGGAGAAGTGGTTCAACTTCGTCGTGGCCGAGGTCATCCGCCACCACACCGAGGCCGCGGAGGGGCGCTGAGCCCGCGCGTCAGGCCCCGCGTGCGGCGAGCAGTCGATCCCGCACCTCTCGCCGCAGCACCTTGCCGATGAGCGACCGGGGGAGGTCGTCGACGGCGGTGATCCGGCGCGGCACCTTGTAGGCGGTCAGCCGCGTGCGGCAGAAGTCGCGGAGGCCCTCCATGTCGTCGGCGGCACCCTTCCGGAGGACCACGGCGGCTGCGACCTCTTCGCCGCCGCTCGACCGGGGAAGCCCGACGACGGCGGCCGCCACGACATCCGGGTGCGCTTCGAGCGCGTTCTCGACTTCGCTGGGTGAGACGTTGAAGCCGCCGGTGATGATGAGCTCCTTCCGGCGGTCGACGATGGTGACGAACCCGTCGGCGGAGACCTCGGCGATGTCTCCAGTGCGGAGCCAGCCGTCCGGCAACAAGGCCTCGGCTGTCTCTCCGGGACGACCCCAGTAGCCCTGGAACACCTGCGGACCGCGCAGCAGCAGCTCGCCGGGCTCGCCCGTGGGCACCTCGACATCGGGGTCGTCGGGGTCGACGATGCGGATCTCGGTGCTCGGGAACGGGACGCCGACGGTGCCGGGCCGCCGGGTCGGGCCCATCGGGTTGCCGAGGGCAACGGGGGAGGCCTCGGTCATCCCGTACCCCTCCACGAGCAGTCCCCCGGTCGCCTCCTCCCAGCGCCGCACCGTCTCGACGGGAAGGCTCATGGCTCCGGAGATCGCGAACCGCACCGTGGAGAGGTCCACCGTGCCGCGTCCGGCCGCGCGGGCCAGCTGATCGTAGATCGGCGGGACGGCGGGGAGGAAGGTCGGCGGGCTCGTGCGGGCGGCATCGGTCACGAGTCCGAGGTCGAACGTCGGGAACAGCACCACCTTCGCCCCGATGCTCAGGGCGAACGTGAGGCACAGGGTGAGTCCGTAGGCGTGGAAGAGCGGGAGCACGGCGTAGAAGGTCTCTTCGCCGTCGCGGAGCCCGGGCACCCAGGCCCGCCCCTGCATCGCGTTGGCCCGCAGGTTCGCATGGGTGAGGATCGCCCCCTTGGGGATCCCGGTCGTCCCGCTCGTGTACTGCAGGACGGCGGTGTCGCCCAGCGACGGCCCAGGGGTGCGGCGGGGGAGCCGGCGGTGCGACACGAGCTTCTTCCACGGCGTCAGGTGCCGCGCGCGTGGCGTGCCGGTCAGCTTCGCCCGCGATGCCCGGGCCTTCGGGACCGGGAGTCGCAGCAGGAGGCGCTTCGACAGGGGCATCGCCGCCGTGAGGTCGACGCTCACGATGTGGCCGACCCGGAGGTCGTCGGGGAACCCCGCGACGGTGTCGGCGACCTTGTCCCACACGATCGCGACGCGGGCCCCGTGGTCCTCGAACTGGTGGCGCAGCTCCCGCGCGGTGTAGAGCGGGTTGTGCTCGACGACGATCGCCCCGAGACGCAGGACCGCGTAAAACGCCACGACGTGCTGCGGGCAGTTCGGCAGCACCAGTGCCACCCGGTCGCCCTTCGTGACCCCGAGATGGCGGAGTCCTTCCGCGGCGCGGTCGATCTGCTCGCCGAGCTCCCGGTAGGTCGTGACGGCGCCGAAGAACTCGAGGGCGGGGCGGCGCGCATACCGCCGGATGCCGCCGGCCAGCATCTGCGGCAGGGTCTGCGTCGGCTCGTCGATATCGGCCGGCACGCCCTCGGCATAGGAGCGGAGCCAGGGACGGGAAGACAGCGGCGCGTCGGTCATGCCCTCATCCTCCGTCACGGACCTGTGCTCCGCCTCCCCCTTGCGCTCCCGCCCGTCCGGCGTGCAGTCACTCGTCTGCGAGGATGCCCATGACGATGGCGTCGACCCACTCGCCGTCCCAGCGCAGCGCCTCCCGACGCCGGCCCTCGACGACGAAGCCCGCCTTCTCGTAGGCGCGCTGCGCCCGCGGGTTGAACGCGTACACCTCGAGCTCCACCCGGTGCAGTCCCACGGTGTCGAAGGCGTGACGGATGACCGCGCGCGTCGCCTCCGTCCCGTATCCCGCGCCGAACCACTGCGGCCCCGCGAGGGCGATGCGGAACCCTGCGGAGAGGTTCTCCTCGTCCAGATCGCTGAGGACCACCTCGCCGATGTGCGCGACGTCTTCGCGACGGAGGATCGCCCAATCCGCCCGGTCGTCCCGGTCGGCGAGCGACCGGAGCCAGGTCTCGACGCCCTCCCGGGTGAAGCGCGCGTGGGTGCCGGTCAACCGCAGCACCTCGGGCTCCTGCAGGGCCGCCCAGGTGCCGTCGAGATGCTCGGGTCCGAGCGGCACGAGGTCCAGCCGCTCGGTCGCCAGGGCGGGGACGGGAGTGAGGGAGAGCGCCATCAGACGGTGAGCACCCGCCCCGTGACGATCCCCTCGACCGCGCGCACGTACGCCTGGCCGACCTCGTCGTCGGTGACGGGCCGGTGGCCGGGGAAGGTCGAGAAGTACCCGGGGGAGTTCGCCAGCACGTCGGGGGAGACCGCGTTGATGCGGATCCCCCGCGGGGCCTCGGCCGCCGCCGTGATCACGAACGACTCCAGGGCGCCGTTGGCCATCGCCGCCGCCGCTCCCGTCGCGATCGGCTCCCGCGCGAGCACGCCGCTGGTGAGGGTGACGGAGCCGCCGTCGGTCACGTGGTCGAGGGCGACCCGTACGACGTCGAGCTGCGCGAGGGTCTTCCCGGTGAAGGCGGCCAGATAGTCGTCGCGGTCGAGGTCGGCGAGCGGCTTGAAGGGCACCGAGCCCACCGCGACCACGACGGCGTCGACGGGGCCGACCCGCTCGAAGAGGCTGCGGATGGAGGCCGGATCGGTCACGTCCACGCTCTGCTCGCCGGAGCGGGAGGCGCGCACGACCTCGTGTCCGCGGACGTCGAGGGTGGCGGCGGCGACTCCGCCGATGCTGCCGGTTGCGCCGATCACGAGTGCCTTCATGCGGATTCCTCCCAGGACGGATCGAGACGACGGACGGCCGCCTCGCGGGATCGAGTCTCCCATCCCTTCCGGGCGGGAGGGGACGGATGACGGGCGCGTCCGTCAGCGCGGGCTGAACTCGGCGGCCACCACGCGGGTCGCCGCGCCCAGGAGGACGGCGTCGTCGAGCGCGCTCGGCACCACGGTCGGTCCGAGGGAGGGGTGCGAGGCGGCACGGACCGCGGCGGCCGTCGCGTCCACGAACTCCGGGGAGACGATCTCGTCGGGACCGCTCAGGACGATCGTGGGAAGGTCGACGGCGGCGGCGATGACCGAGAGCGACGTGCCGAGTCGGGCGCCGGCGGCGGCGAGCACCGCCCCTCGGTCCGCGCCCGGGGTCTCCAGGCGCCGGGCGATCGCGGGAGCCGCGGCCCACGCATGGACGCAGCCGTCGCGCCCGCACAGGCAGAGCTCACCGGGGTCGCCGCCCGCACCGACGTGCGCGAGCTCGCGGGCGCCGATGGAGCGTTCCACGGGGGCGCCGTCGTCGCCGACGACGCGGATCGCGGTGCCGATGCGGGTGCCGATGCGGACGAGGAGGAAGTCGGTGCCGACGGAACCGAACCGCTGCTCGGCGTCGGCCACGAGATCGGCGTCGTCGAAGAGGTGCACGGGGGCGTCGAGGATCTCCGCGAGTCGCGGTCCGAGACCGAGCAGCGCGGAGGAGCCGGTGGGCACGCCGATGCCGATGCCGAGCGCGGGACCGTCGGCGAGGGCCCGCAGCTCGGCGACGAGACCGGCGATTGTCCCGGCGACGTCCGGGGTGCGCGGCCGGTGGAGGCGGTGCGTGATGCGGCCGTCGGGTGAGGCCAGCGCGCCGACGATGTCGTCGGGCGCGGAGAGGTCGAGCGCAATGACCTGGACCGCGCGCTGGTCGAACTCGAGCATCACGGCGGGCTTTCCCGGCCGGGACTCCTGGCTCGGGCCGCTCTCCCGGATCACGCCGTCGGCGAGCAGGTCGCGCACGACCTCGGAGACGGTGGGGCGGGCGAGGCCGGTGAGGCGGGACAGATCCGCGCGACTCAGGGCCGCCTGCTCCATGAGCGTGCGGAGGACGAGGGCGCGATTGCGCTCCCGGATGCCGCGGGCGTGACCGTTGCCCGGTGTCTGCGCGGCTCGTGCCCGATCGGCGGGGCGCTCTAGGATCTGGGGGTAGCGCACGATGCTCCTCCCGATCGACGCTCGGGCTGACTAAGTTCAATGAATAAACTAACGGACCGAGCGTACGGAGCGGTACGCGCGCTGTCAATCGACGCCACCTCGGCCCCGAGAAGGAACTCGCAGATGTTCACCCACGACGACGCGCTGGACACCCAGGCGGCGGTTCGGCGAGCGAATCTGCGACGGGCGCTGCAGCTGGTCTTCCAGGCCTCTGGTTCCCAGACCCGCGCCGGCATCGCGCGGACGACGGGCCTCACGGCGGCGACCGCGTCGTCCCTCGTCGCGGAACTCATCGAGCACCGGCTCATCGCCGAAGGTGAGCAGGCGGTGAGCACGGGGGGCAAGCGCGCGACCACACTCAGCATCGACGCGGAGCACCATCTGATCCTCGTGCTCGTCGTCCAGCCGACCAGTGCGTACCTCGCGCTCGTCGCCCTCGACGGCTCCGAGGTCGAACGACGCAGCATCTCCTACACGATGCAGACCCGGGACCGGGTCCTCGACGAGACGGTCGCGGATGTCGTCGCCGCATACGGGTCGCGGCTGCTCGCGGTCGGTGTGCAGGTCCCGGGGACGACCGACGGGCGCACGGTCCTGGAGAGCGTGCAGCTGGAGTGGCACGAGGTGCCGCTGGCGGAGCGCTTCGAGAGCATCGCGGGCGTCCCGGTCCTCCTCGTCAACGACGTCGATGCCGAGGCCATCGCGGAGGCCGGACTCGACTCCGCCCCCTCGGGCTACCGGCTGTTCATCCACAGCGGCGGAGGCATCGGCGCCGCGGTCACCCTCGACGGGGAGCTCGCGCCAGGCCCCCGAGACCGTGCCGGGGAGATCGGTCATGTGCAGGTGGTGTTTGGCGACGCCGCCCGCCCGTGCCGCTGCGGGCGTCGCGGCTGCCTGGAGTCGGCGGCTGCGATGGGACCGATGCTCGGAGAGGAGTTCTCGGATGCCCTGGACGCCTCGGCGGTCCGTGCCCTCGTCGCCCGGGCGGATCAGACCCTGATCGACGACGGCGCGCGGGCACTGGCCCGGGCCATCAAGCTCATCGGGGCGCTGCTCGATCCGATCGAGATCGTCATCGGCGGCCCCGCGACTGAGCTCGGCCCTCGGTTCCTGGAACGGGTCCGCGCTGAGAGCGGCTACCCCGCGCGCGGCACCGCCGACGTGCCGATCCGATATGCCGACCCGCGCGTGGCCCCCTCCGCCGGTCCCGCGCAGGCCGCGCTCACCGCGGTCCTCGGCGTGCGATGGAGCCCGGAGCAGCTCCGCGCCGGCGGCCACCGCTCCTGATCCCGCCCCCTGACCTCTCCCCTCGGATGTTCCGGCTGCACGATCCGGGTGGGGGTGCACGCCCGGATCCGCCCGGACCCCCTGCACGCGCGCCGCGGTCGTGCAGGGGTGCCGGAGGGGAACCCGGGGACGGGAACCCGGACGGGCTACTTCACGCTGCCGGCGGTGAGGCCGCCGACGAGACGCTTCTCGATGAGCATGAAGAGGATGATGACCGGGAGGATCGCGACGATCGAGACGCCGAACACGTACTGCCAGCTCGTCTCGTACTGACCGACGAACTTCGTGAGCGCGACCGACAGCGGCTGGTTCTTGTCCGTCGACAGGATCACCAGCGAGGCGGCGAACTCGTTCCAGCAGGCCACGAACGTGAAAACGATCGCGGTGACGATGCCCGGCCAGACGAGCGGGAGGTTGATCCGGAACAGGACCGTCAGGCGTCCGGCGCCGTCGATCTGCGCCGCCTCGTCGACCTCCTTGGGGATGCCGGCGAAGAACGAGTGCATGATCCACACGGCGAACGAGAGGTTGAAGGCCGCGTTGATGAAGATCATGGCGGTCCAGGTGTCGCCGAGGCCGAGGACGGTGAACTGCCGGAACAGGCCCGACGTGAGCACAGCCGGCTGCAGCATCTGCGTCACGATCACGAGGAACAGGAACACCATGCGGCCGGGGAAGCGGAACCGGGCCGTGTAGTACGCCGCGGGGAGCGACACGAGCAGCACCAGGAGCGTCGCGAACACGGAGATGACGATGGTCGAGACGAGGTTGTACGGCAGCGGCGTCTCGGGTGTCGACCACATCGTGAGGTAGTTCTCCCAGTGCCACTCCACCGGGAGGTAGGTCGGATCGACCGAGCGGATCTGCGCCTTCGTCTTCACCGATCCGAAGAACATGATGAGGTACGGCAGCACGAAGATCGCGAGCACGAGGAACCCGGCGGCGGTGCGCAGGATCACCCGAGGCAGCGTCACCTGATCCGCGGTGTAGCGGCGCCGGCGGCCGGGGATCGGCGGGGTTCGTCGTCCGCGGGAGTCGGCGGTGGTCACGAGGGCGGTCTCGGTCACGGTCATGATCAGACCTCCTTCATGGGCTTGACGATCTTGACGTAGGCCGCGACGATCGCGATCACGATGAGGAAGGCCACGACCGACAGGGCGCTCGCGACGTCGACCTTCTTCTGCAGCTCGATGTACTTGAAGATGAGCGTCATGATCGTGTCGGCGCCGTAGCCCGGGATCGACCCCGTCATCACCTTCAGGATCGGCAGCGAGTTGAAGACGTTGATGATGTTGATGAGGATCGCCACGGCGAGGGCGCTGCGCAGCTGCGGCAGGACGATCGACCAGTAGGTGCGGGCGGCGCCGGCGCCGTCCATCTTCGCGGCCTCGATCGCGTCGGCGGGGACCGCCTGGAGCCCCGCGAGGATCGTGTAGGTCGTGAAGGGCAGCGACACGAACACCGCGATGACGATGGACCAGGCGAACGCCGTCGTCGGGTTCTTCGTCCAGCCGTAGCCCACCGCGTCGTCGGAGAGCCCGATGTCGTAGAGGAACTTGTTGAAGACCCCGAAGTACGGCTCGAGGCTGTAGTAGAAGACCATCGTGGTCATCACCACGGACGCGGCCCACGGCACGATGACCGCCATCCGCACGAGCTGGCGCCCCGGGAACGCCTTGTTGAGGATCTGCGCGAGGCCGAGCGAGATCACGACCGTGAACAGCACCACCGACACGACCCAGACGATCGTGCGGACGAAGATCGGCCAGAACTCCGGGAACGTGAAGACGGTCACGAAGTTGTCGAAGCCGACCGAGCCCTTGTCCAGGCCCGAGAGCGAGATGTCACGGGTGGAGTTGAAGAACATGACGCCGGCGGGGAACAGCACCACGCCGATGATGAGCACCAGCGCGGGGGCGATCCACGGCAGCGCTTGCAGGAGGTCCCGTCCGCCGGGGCGACCGCGCACGGCCGTCCCGGCGTCCGGAGTGCGGGGGCGGCCGGTGGCCGCCCCCGCGAGGTTCGAGGATTCTGTCGTCTGGCTCATGGGGGATTCCCGAACCTCTCCGTTCCGCGGGTCAGCCCGCGTCCACCTGGTCCTGGATCTGCTTCAGCACATCGGCCGCCGGCTGATCCTGGATCTGTCCGAACAGCGACTTGAAGGCGCCGTCCGCTGCCGACCACTTCGGGTTGGTCGACGGGTAGAACTGCGCGTCGGGCAGCACGTCGAGGAACGGCTTGAGGGACTCCTCGCCGGACAGCTCCTCGGCACCGGACTTCGTGACGGGGAGGAAGCCCTCCGCCTGCACCCACGGCACGTAGACCTCGGGCGAGTAGAAGTAGTCGAGGAACTTCGTGATCGCCTCCTGCTTGTCGCCGTCGTTCTCGAACGCCATGAGCTGGTCCATGACCCCGAGGGTGAACGGCGAGCCGTCCTTGGTCGGGATCGGCACGATCGAGTAGTCGAGGTCCGGGTTGTTGTCGGCGATCTGGCCGACCGTCGGCGGCAGGCCGACCTGCATGCCGATCTTGCCCTGGATGAAGATGTCCATCAGCGGGGAGCGCTGCGTGGAGCCGGGGTCGGCCTGGGTCGCCCCGGCGTCGATCATCTTCTTGATCTGCTCGGCGCCGACGAGGTTCTCCGGGGTGTCGATGGTGATCTCGGACGCGTCGCCGAAGGATCCGCCGCCGCCCCAGAGCCAGACGGCAGCCTCGGCCTGCGCCTCCTCCGAGCCGAGCGGCATGCCGTAGCCCGCGACACCGCCGCCGAGGGCGGACACCTTGGTCGCCGCGTCGAGCAGGGAGTCCCAGTCGGTCGGCGCCTCGACGCCCGCCTGGGAGAGGAGGTCGTTGTTGACGAACAGGGCGCGTGCGGAGGCGATCATGGGCAGGGCGTAGGCCGTGCCGTCGACCTCGGCGTTGGCGAGGAAGGAGTCCTGGAAGTCGGAGTAGACGTCGTCGGACACGACCTCCTCGACGGGGTAGAGCAGCTCGTCCTCGACGAAGCCCGCGAAGGGGCCGCCGTTGTAGATGTCGGGCGCCTCGCCGGCCTGGACCTTCGTGGAGATGACCTTCTCGAGGTTGTCCCACGACTGCACCTCGAGGTTGACCTTGATGTCGGGGTTGTCCTTCGTGAAACCGTCGATGACGTCTTCCCAGAGACCCTTCGTGGCGTCGGAGTAGCTGGGGACGAGCAGGTCGAGCGTGCTGGCGTCGTCGCCGCCGCCGCTGTCTCCTCCCGATCCACCGAAACCGCAGGATGCGAGCGACAGCGTGGCGACGGCCGCGACCGCTGCGGCCCCGTATCGCCGTGACTTGTTCATGGGCATTGCATTCCTCACTGTGGGTGCTGCTCCAGCGGGCGGGGTCCGCTCTCCGGAGAGGGGGGTGGTGCACAGTCGCAGAACACTCCACGCGACGGTGCGTGATGATCACGCCGCCGAGGTGGTCGCGATCGTCCGAGCGGGGGCTCGGGGGAACTCGTCCTGATTATTTGTCAGGCAAACAAACAAATCAAGATGTTGCTCTCTTGGGACGAAATACTATGATCGGATTACGCCCGAAACAATCACAAGTACGCAACAACTCGTCCGAAAGGCCTCATCATGACCGATTCGCTGCCCGGCGCGCACATGCGCGAAGAGCTCCGCTCCCAGCCGCAGATGTGGGCCACCGCCGCCGAGCTCACCGCGGAGCAGGCGCTGCTGCCGGCTCACGGGGCACGGGTCGCGGTCGTCGGCTGCGGCACCTCGTGGTTCATGGCCCAGTCGTACGCCGCCCTGCGCGAATCGTCCGGTCACGGCGAGACCGACGCGTTCGCGGCCTCCGAGGCCTTCGTGGACCGCGGCTACGATGCCGTCGTCGCCCTCACCCGCTCCGGCACCACGACCGAGGTGCTGGAGCTCGTCGACCGCATCAAGGGGCGCACCCGCACGATCGGCGTGATCGGCGACCCCGACTCCCCGCTCGTCTCCCTCGTCGACGACGCCGTGCTGCTGCCGTTCGCCGACGAGCAGTCGGTGGTCCAGACACGCTTCGCCACGACCGCGCTCGCCCTCTTCCGGGCGTCGCTGGGCGAAGACCTCTCCGGGGCCATCGCCGATGCGACGGCCGTGCTCGCCGAGGAGGGCGACGACATCGCGCTGCGCGACGCCGAGCAGTACACGTTCCTCGGGCGGGGCTGGACGATCGGCCTGGCCCACGAGGCCGCGCTGAAGCTGCGCGAGTCGTCGCAGTCCTGGACCGAGGCGTACCCGTCGATGGACTACCGCCACGGTCCGATCGCGATCGCCGCCCCGGGCCGGGTGACGTGGCAGTTCGGAGAGGCGCCGGAAGGACTGGCCACGGAGGTGCGCGCCACGGGCGCCCGATTCGAGCACCGCGCGATCGACCCGCTCGCCGACCTCGTGCGCCTGCACCGGACGGCCCTCGACCGTGCCGTGGCCCGCGGGCTCGACCCCGACCAGCCGCGCAACCTCACGCGATCCGTCATCCTGGATGCATGACGCCAGCGATCCCCGGAGCCGAGCGATGACCCCGAACGACGCCGGCGAGAAGCTCGCCGCGGTGCGCACGCTCGGTGCCGGGTCACCCGTCCTCGCCTTCGACGTCGGCGGGACGGACATCAAGTCGGCGCTGTTCGACGCGGACGGGCGGGCGCTCGGCCTCCGCCGCACGCCCACCCCCACGGCCGACGGCGACCGCACCCCCGCGCTGCTCGACCGGCTGGAGGTGCTCGCCGCGCAGCTCCGCGACGAGCATCCCGACGTGGTGCCTCGCGCCGCCGGCCTCGTGGTGCCGGGGATCGTCGACGCAGCCGCCGGGATCGGCGTGTTCGCGAGCAACATGGGCTGGCGGGACGCGCCGCTGCGCGCGCTCGCCGCGGAGCGTCTCGGCCTCCCCGTCGCGTTCGACCACGACGTGCGCGCCGCGAGCTGGGCCGAGCACGAGCTGGGCGGCGCGCGGGCCTACGACGACGCGGTGATCCTCGTGATCGGCACCGGCATCGCCGGGGCCCTGCTCGTCGGCGGCCGCCCCTACACGGCCGGGGGCTACGCCGGCGAGATCGGGCACTCCCCGATCGCCGACGGACCGGTGTGCCCGTGCGGTGCCCGTGGCTGTCTGGAGGCCGTCGCCTCGGCGGGCGCCATCGCGCGCCGCTACCGGGAGGCCACGGGGACGACCCCGGACGGCGCCAAGGACGTCATCGCCCGGGCGGCCGCCGGGGATCGGGTCGCCGCCGACATCTGGGACTCGGCGCTGGACGCGCTCACCCTGTCGCTCGCGCAGCTGACCGCCGTGGTCGCCCCTGAGGCCGTGGTGATCGGCGGCGGACTGTCGCGGGCGGGCGGCGCGCTCTTCGACGAGCTGCGCACCCGACTCGCTGCCCGCCTCAGCTTCCACCGCCTCCCCGCGCTCGTCCCTGCCGAGCTGTCCGGCAACGCGGGACTGATCGGCGCCGCCCTCCGCGCCAGGGAGCTGGCATGATCCTCACCGTCACCCCGAACCCCGCGCTCGACCTCACCTGGCAGGTCGACCGGCTTGCGGCAGGCGGGACGCACCGCGCCGACACCGGGGCGTCCCGCGCCGGTGGCAAGGGCCTCAACGTCGCCAGGGTCGCGCACGCCGAGGGGGCATCCGTCCTCGCGCTGACCACGGCCGGCGGTCCGGTCGGCGCGGAGTTCGCCGCGGAGCTCACGGCCAGCGGCGTGCCCCATGTGCTCGTGCCCGTCGCGGCCGACACGCGTCGCAGCATCGCCCTCGTCGACGAGGCCGCGGGCGACACCACGATCGTCAACGAGCGAGGGGTGAACCCGACAGATGCCGAGTGGGGCGGGCTCCTCGCGGAGGTCGTCGACCGGCTTCCCGGTGCCGCGGTCCTCGTCGTCTCCGGGAGCCTTCCGCCCGGGGCGCCGGAGTCGCTCGTGCCGATGCTCGTCGCGGTGGGTGCGGACGCCCGCGTCCCCGTGATCGTGGACACCTCCGGCCAGGCCCTCCTGAGCGCTGCCGACGCCGGAGCGACCGTGCTCAAGCCCAACGCCGCGGAGCTCGCCGAGGCCACCGGCATCGACGACCCCGTCGAGGGCGCGCGGTCGCTGCTGGCCCGGGGCGCCGAGCTCGTGCTCCTGTCGCTCGGGTCCGACGGCATGCTCGCCGTCACCGCGACCGATCTCCTGCACGCCCGACTCGACGAGCCGCTGGCCGGCAACCCGACCGGTGCCGGAGACGCCGCGGTCGCGGCCTGCGCCGTGCTCTCCGCCGAGGGTGAGCGCGATCCCGAGCGCATCCTCCGTCGCGCGACCGCGTGGTCGGCAGCCGCCGTCCTCATGCCGCTCGCCGGCGACATCTCCCCCCGCTGGCGCGCGCTCGAGGAGCAGCTCCGCGTCTCCCGCCCCGACCCTGCCTCCTTCCGGAAGGACCCTTCGTGACCCTCGTCTCCGCTCGGGAGCTCGTCTCCGCGGCCGCCACCGCCGGCACCGGCATCGGTGCGTTCAACGTCATCCACCTGGAGACCGCAGAAGGCCTCGTGCGGGCCTCCGCGCTCGCCCAGCTCCCCGTGATCCTGCAGATCTCGCAGAACTGCGCCGACTACCACGGCGGTCTGGAGCCGGTCGCCCTCGCGACGCTCGCCGCGGCGCGACGAGCAGAGACCCCGGTGGCGGTGCACCTCGACCACGCGGAGCGGCCGGAGCTCGTCGACGAGGCCGTGGCCCTCGGGTTCGGCTCGGTCATGTTCGACGGCGGCGCGCTGCCCTACGACGAGAATGTGGCGCTCACGGCCGAGGTCGCCGCCCGGGCCCGCGCGGCGGGAGTGTACGTGGAGGGCGAGCTCGGCGAGGTGGGCGGGAAGGACGGCGCCCACGCCCCCGGTGTCCGCACCGATCCGGACGAGGCGCGGGCGTTCGTGGCCGCGACGGGAGTGGACGCGCTCGCCGTGGCCGTGGGGTCGTCGCACGCCATGACCGACCGCACGGCCTCCCTCGACCTCGACCTCATCGCCCGCCTGCGTGCGGCTCTGCGCGGAGCCGCCGCGGACGGCACCGACGTCCCCCTCGTGCTGCACGGCTCGTCCGGGGTGGCCGACGCCGTGATCGCCGATGCCGTGCGCGCCGGCATGACCAAGGTCAATGTCTCCACCCACCTCAACGGCTTCTTCACGCGCGCGGTCCGCGAGGTGCTCGCCGCCGACGAGCGTCTGGTCGACTCCCGCAAGTACCTCGCTCCCGCCCGCGCCGCCCTCGCGGACGAAGCCGCCCGGATGCTGCGGCTGTTCGCCCTGCTGCCGTCGCAGAATCCCGCTCCGGTCGCAGAGGTTCCGGTCACGGCTGCGACCTCGACGCGAAACGACGACCGGTGAAGCGCGCGGCCCGACTGCACGCGATCCTCGACCTCCTCGCGGCGGACGGAGAGGTGACGGTGGAGGAGCTGGTGGAGCGGTTCGGGGCCTCCCCGGCCACCACCCGCCGCGACCTCGACTCCCTCGCCGAGCAGCGGCTGCTCACCCGCACGCACGGCGGTGCCGTGGCGCAGACCGTCGCCTACGAACTGCCCCTCCGCTACAAGAGTCATCTCCGCACGCACGAGAAGGAGAGCATCGCCCAGACCGCGGCGGCGCTCGTCACCCCCGGCATGGTGGTCGGGCTCTCCGGCGGCACGACGACCACGGCCATCGCGGCTGCGCTCGCCGCGCGCGAGGATCTGGCGGCGGAAGGCGGGATCACGGTGGTGACGAACGCGGTGAACATCGCCGCCCAGCTCGCCACCCGACCGGAGATCAAGGTGGTCGTCACGGGCGGGGTCATCCACGCGCGCACGTATGAACTTGTCGGCCCGTTCGTCGAGCAGCTCCTCCGCGGCGTGCGGCTCGACCTCGCCTTCATCGGCGTGAACGGGATGGATGCGGTAGCCGGGGCGACCACGCAGGACGAGCGCGAGGCGGCGGTGAATCGCATGATGGCGGAGCGGGCGCGACGGGCCATCGTCGTGACCGACGGCAGCAAGCTCGGGGCCGAGGCGTTCTCCACCATCGGCGGGGCGGACCTCTTCACCACGGTCATCACCGATCGAGGAGCCGACGAGGCCGCCCTCGACGCGCTGCGCGCTGCGGGCTACACGGTCCACCTCGCCTGAGGCACCCCGGACGCCCCGAGGGCCTCGGCGTCCCCAGATCGCCGAGGCCCTGCAGGAGCATCGCGGCTGCATACCGCGACGCTCCCGGAGCAGATGGTGTCCGTCTCGTCTTCCCGCTCCCCAGCGGCGTTTCCCCAGAACCGACGGCGCCTCCCTCGTGCCTCTCCCTTCGAGGCCTGTCGCTCGACACCTTCCGAAGAACAGGAGAAGGCCGGTGCGGTTCTGATACCTCGATCCGGGAAAAAAGTCAGAATCCGTTGCCGTGACACTGGAACGGGGCGGAAACCCCCGTCGTGAGCGCGGCGCTCGCCAGGGCGTCGGCGGCAGACGCGCCGGCAGAGAGGCCGTCGTGGACCGCGGTCAGGAGCTCGCACGCGTCGTCATCCGGCACCGTGACGGGGGCCGCGATCACCGCCTCCGCGCCCGCATGCAACCAGACGCGCGTCATGCCCAGGGCCTCCTCGCCCCAGCGCACGGAGGACCGCCCCAGCTCGCACGCTGAGAGGATCACGGTCCGCGGCACCCGGGCGATGAGGTCGACGTCGTAGCCGAAGAGCACCCCGTCGGCGAGTTCGAACCCGGAGAACAGCGGATTGTCGACCGCGTGACGCCCGTGCGCGGCGATATGGAGCACGTCGACGGAGGCCGCCAGCGCGGTGACGGCGGTCACGGTCGCGGTGGTGTCCTGCAGCATCCGGGTCGTCCCTCGTCCCGCCCACGACTCCGCCGCGCGCTGGACTTCTTCCGCCGCCCGCGGCACGCGCGGTCCCGCCGCGAACCCGACGCTGGGGGCCGAGGAAGCCGAGGCCTCCCCGTCGAGCCAGCGCGAGACCGAGGTCGCGAGGGTGAACGGCACTCCGTGCATGCCGGGGAGCATGGCCCACGGCACCCCGCCGAGGATTCCGGGAACGGTGATCACGAACCGCGCGGCACCCGCGGCGGCCCGACGCATCGGCGCGAGCAGCTCCTCGTCGAGGACCGCGAGGCGCGCCGCCAGAGCGCGCGCGGTCACCGGACCCATCGCGCCGTCCCGCGTGAGCGCGGCCATGTCGAGGTCGGCACGCAGGCCGTCGAGAGCAATCCGCACCTGCGGCCACGACAGGTCGACGAGGGTCGCGGCGTCCGGCTGCACCACCACCCCGTGCAGGCCGGTGCCGGTGTAGACGTAGGCCAGAACTGCCGTGTCGGCCGGCAGCAGGGCGGCGGCTTCGGCCAGCGTCCGGCGCTCCCTCGTCGCCCCGGAGCCCGTGGCGGACCACTGCCGCTCCCGCACCCGGTCGCGGAGCGCACGGACGGTGGGGTCGGTCGTCCAGTCCGCCCCCGCGAGGTCGGCGCGCAGCATCCGCAGCTCGGCGAGGTCGGCGGCGAGGGCGTCGTCATGCGGCGGGCGCACCGGGGCGACCTGCTGACTGAGGTGCCGGGCGCGCTCGGACCACTCGAAGAGCGTCGCCGGGTCGCGGCGGCGGACGGCCGCCGCGAGTCCCGTGAACACGAGGTCGCTGGCATGCATGGCGACGGAGGCCTGCAGGTCGAGGGCGCCGAACGACCGCTGCCACGCCGACAGCAGGTCGAGCCCGGTGGCCGCGGCGCGCAGCGCCTCGCCGTCGCGACCGCGTCCGGCGGCGCGGGCCGCGCGCACCTCCTGTGCGCGGAGTCGCAGCGGCGTCGGAGCCGAGGCGGGGACGCGCGGGAGGCGACCGGTGCCCTCACGACGAGCGGTCAGCCGCAGGGCCGTTGCCTCGGTGCGGAAGCCGCTCCGGTCGAGCTCCTGCGCCACCCGCTCCCACGCGGCGGCATCGAGGGGACGATCGGACCGGATCCGCTGTCGCGCTTCCAGCTCCACCGCCGCGGCGCGGGCCGCCCAGCCGCTGCTGCCGAGGGAGGTGAAGCGGCGGGCGGCCGTCCTCGCGGTGCGCGCGGCGGCCCGGGGATCGTGCCGGACGAGCGAGCGGGCGAGGTGGAACTCCGCTTCCCCGCGGGCCTGGCGCATCCGCTGGGCGCCGAACTGCACGGCCACCTGGGCGAGCAGGGCCTCTGCCTCGGTCGTCAGCCCAGCGTCGCGGAGTACCTCGGCGCGGTCGAGGTCGCTGATGGCGGTGGCGAGGGCGCTGGTGGCGGCGAACGTCGGCCGGGACTCGGCCATCAGGCGCAGCGCCGACACGAGGTCGCCGCCGAGGAGTGCGGCATAGCCGAGGTTGTGCGTGGCCTCCGCGAGGGAGTCCCGTTCGTCGTGCGCCTCGTAGATCCCGATCGCACGACGGAGATCGGCCATGCAGGAGTCGAGCTGGTGGCGCTGCATCCGCACCACCGCCCGGTTCATCAGGCAGTTGGCGAGCGCGGGGGTCTCAGCCCCGGCGCCGAGGGCATCGATCGCGGCGGTGAGGCTCGCCTCGGCCTCCTCCAGCCGTCCGCCGTGCATGAGGAGGGCGCCGAGCTGCCCGCCGAGGAGGGCGACCGTCTCGGCCTGCAGCCCGTCCCTTGCCAGCGCCTCCCGGCACAGCGCCTCCGCGGCCGCGGGCTCGCCGGTCTGCGCGAGCACGTAGGCGGTCGTCCCGTCGATGCGGGCGCGGAGGTCGGCGTCGTCGGTGCGGGCGGCGGCCTTCTCCAGTTCCCGTCGGGCGCGGGTGAACTGCCGGGCGTTGGCCGCCTCGACGCCGCGTCGGTGCAGCGCGCTCGCGGACAGGGGCATCCGTCCAGGATGCCGTGCCGGAGTGGCCGTGCGGAAGGGTGCGAGGTGTCAGGACCCCTCGTGCGGCGTCGGCAGCGACGTCAGGACGGCGGCGACGGCCTTCGCGGCGACGGCGGGCTTCACCCCCTCGGCCGGGACGGCGCCGAGCTGGGCCGCGACTCGGCCGGCGATGTACGGAGCCGCGAAGGAGGTGCCGCTCCACACCGCGAAGCCGCCGCGGTAGTCGTCCGGGTCGAGCGTCTCGCGCGGCAGCCCATCGATGTCCGCGCGGGTCGCCGCCTGCGCGCCGCCGACGAAGGCCGGCGAGGTGCTGACCACGGCGGCGCCCGGGGCGTACACCTGCACCCACGGGCCGACGTTCGAGAACAGGGCGACAGAGTGCGCCGACGGGTTCAGGGCGCCGACCGACACGTGCGGAGCGCCGTCGTCAGACGGCAGCCCGTTGTCGGCGCCGGGCCACGGCCACAGCGAGGCGGGGAACGAGGGCCGGTCGATCGCGTCGTTGCCGGCCGAGCAGACGACCACGCAGCCGAGCTCTCTGGCCTTCGCGAGCAGCTCGTACAGGGTCGTGCTGAAGAGTCCGTCGGTCGGGGTCTCGTGGTAGTAGCTGAGGGAGAGGTTGAGCACGTCGATCGGGAAGCCCGTCTTCGGGTCCTCGCGGTGCCGCCGCAGCAGTTCCACGACCTGCGCCACGGTCTCCAGGAGCGTGCTCTCGTCGACCACCCCGAGCGCGCCGGCGACACGGATGGAGAGGATGTCGGCGTTCGGTGCCGCCTGACGCACGAGGCCTGCGATGAAGGTGCCGTGCCCGGCGACCGCGTCGATCTCCCCGTCGAGCTGCCCGTACAGGTCGGGGTAGCGTTCGGGGTCGGCGTCGTCCGTGAAGCCCACGGGGACGCCGTCGAGCTCGACGTGCCGGGTGACGATGTCGGACGGCAGCCAGGCGTGCTCGCCGCAGCCGGTGTCGAGGATCGCCACGACCGGCCGTCGTCCGCGCTTCGGAGCGGCGGCGCGAGCCGGTGCGGGTCCGAGCCAGGTGACCGGCTGCCGCGCCCCGCGTCCGGGCTCCAGGTAGTCGTCGCTGCCGCCACCGCCGGGAGCGGCACCCCGGACGGGATTCGTCCGGGTGAACGGGTTTGTCCGCGTGAACGGGTTCGTCCGGGTGAACGGGTTGAGTCCGACCGGATCGATCGAGAGCACGTGCTCGAGGCTGGTCCGCGGCATGGTCGAGCGTGACAGCCGGCGCGCGCGCTGCAAGACCCGCCAGGCGTCGGGTGCCACGGGGGATTCGCCCCTGGTCGGCTCATCCGGCGTGGTCAGGCGCGCCCGCAGGAACCCCGCGACGCCCGGCACGAGCTCGCCGTTCCCGATCTCGCGCTCCGGAGACTCCAGTTCCAGCCGCCAGCCGAAGGAGTCCGCGGCATCCCTCAGGGCGCGCAGCTCGCGGTCGTACGCCTCCTCCTCGCCGAGGGCGCGCGTGATGAGCAGGCGCTCCGGCAGGTACGCGGTGGGGAACGCCCGGATCCCGTCCACCGGTTCCGTGCTGGGGTCGAGGGCGGTGCCACGGCGGATCGATCCCTCCGCGCGGTCCTGCCAGGTCCATCCCTGGGGCTGATCCATCGGTCATCCTCTCCGTGGGCATCGACGGCGACGGCGCCGGCGATGCGGGGTCACAACTCGAACTGCGGGGTCTCCAGGGTGCGGGTCTCGTCGCCGACCGTCGCGGTCAGGCGCACGCGGCTGAGCCCGGACGGCACCTCGTCGAACACGAATCGGCCCGTCTCCGCCGGGGTCGTCCGGCGCTCGCGCTCGCCCTGCAGCAACAGGATCTCCGCGGCGGCGGTGTCCACCCAGCCGTCGATCCGCCGTCGCCCGGACGCGGTCGTCGTGACGTGGAGGAGGATGCTCGTGCTGCCGTCGCTGAACTGCAGGGTGAGGGCGTCGGTCTCGCCGCGGACCGCGCCGCGCTGGCCTTCCACGAGCGTGAGCAGCGCGTACTCGCGGTTGAGCCCGTCTGCGGCGACCGCGGCGACCATCCGGTCGATCAGCCCGGCAGGGACCGGATCGACCTCTCTCCAGAGGCTGCGCAGGCGGGCGAACAGCCGGGCGTCGTCCTCATCGCTCATGATCGTCCCTCCGTCCGAGTGGCCGGGGCGTCGAGGAGGTCGCGGAGCTTCGCGAGGCAGCGGCTGCGAGTCGGGCCGATGCTGCCGACCGGCATGGAGAGGTCGCGCGCGAGGCGCGCGTAGTCCGGACGATCCTCGAAGGCGATCACCCGGAGCAGGCGCTGACACCGCTCGGCGAGGCGGCGGACGGCGGCCCAGAGCCGTCGGTTCTCGTCGTCGAGCGCGGCGTGCTCCTCGGCGGACGCTTGCTCCGGAAGGAGGGCGTCCAGGTCGTCGGACTCCGCGGTGTCGACGCGACCGTTCGCCTTGCCGACCTTCCAGGCCTCGCGGCGGGCGGTGGTCGTCAGCCAGGCGGAGACGGCGCGCGAGTCGGCGATGGCGCCGTGGCCGCGCACGAGCTGGAGCCAGGTCGTCTGCACGACGTCTTCCGCGAGGGTGCGTTCGAGGCCGTAGGCGCGCACGACGTGCCAGAGCACGGGCGTCATCAGCCGCACCAGGTCGTCCATCGAGCGGCCGTCGCCATCGCGCCACGCATCGAACAGGTCCGCGGCGCGTTCCCAGCGTGCGCGCCCGTCGTCGGATGCGGGATCGAAGGCGGCGCCGGGGGCACCGTCGATCATGAAGCCCATTGTGATCACACCTACCAGGAGCACGGCAAGGGCTCGGTGATACATGTCGCCGTCCAAGAATTCCGACGGCCCGATCCGTGGTGCCACGCCGCCCTCGCTAGCGTGGAGGGGTGATCGCTCTCGTCGTCGTGCTGTTCCTCAACGCCGGTTTCAACGTGCTCGTCTGGCCGCGGTTCTACACCCGCGTCGCGAAGGACCCGCGTGCCAGGGACGAGAACGGCAAGGCCACCCCGTTCCTCCGTGTGCACGTCATCCTCATCGCGATCGCGCTTGCGCTGGTCGTGGCCTCCGCGGCGGCAGGCATCACTGTGCTCGCGCTCGCGCCATGAACCGGTGGTCTCCTATCGGCTCTGATGTGACGGCCACCGACATCGATCGCGACCACTGTCCCGGGTGAGCCGCCGGCGAGATGTGTTCAGCTCTACGCGTTAGACGTCTCTGAACAAGACGAGAATCGGGAGAATCGGCACGGCGGTTGTCGCAGGATTGGTTGCTGAAGGGTGATTCGTGCGGATCGGTAGCCTGGGAGCATGCCGGAACTCTTCCGAAGTGCCGCCGGAAGCTTGCAGGAAGCCGGGTGGACGTTTGAGCCGCCGACGTCGATGGAGAACGGCGTTCCCTCCCCGCTGCGCGCGGCACCCGAAACGGTGATCCGCTGGGTGTCCTCGTTCTCACTCCTGTCGAGCTCAGACGAGACGGTGTGGTTCTTGTCCCGCGACGACTACTCGACCGGCGCGGAGGGGGCGTTCGCGTGGAACGAGTGTGAACTGCTGAGCATCCAGGCTGCGACGACGGATGATGAGGCGGTCGCGGTCTCCCGTTTCTGGAGGCGCCACGCACCCATCCTGCTTTCCGTTCGCAACGGATACGAGTACCTGGCGGTGCGAGACGACGGAGCAGTCGTCCACGGTTCCGAGCCAGAGTTCGAAGAAGCGGTCGTCGTGTTCTCTCACTTCGAAGATCTGCTGAGGTACACCACCGCGCGGCCGGCCCGGCGCGACCAGGTCGTCGACAGCTTGCTGTTCGGTGCCGCCGACGTCACTGGCCCGACGCCAGGCGACTAGCGCACTGTCTCCCGCTCAGTCCCCCTCGTACCGGGCGGCGTGCGCGGCCCAGCGAGACTCGACCGGGAGGCTGCGGAGGGCGCGGTTCCCGATCGCGAGGGCGGCGGCCACCACGCAGAGGGCCGCGCAGATGAGGATGGTGCCCTGTCGTCCGAGCCCGGCGAGGCCGAAGCCGGCGATGAGCGGGGCGAGAGGCATCGCGCCCATCGCGAGGACCCCCATGGCGCTGTTCGCGCGTCCCAGCAGACGTGACGGCGTGGCCACCATGAAGTAGCCCATCATCCCGGCGTTCAGGGCGGGGACGAGGAGCACCGTGGCACCGAGGACGGCGGCGACGGTCCACGGTGCCGACGCGAACGACAGCACGACGGCGCCGAGGGCGACCACTGCGAGCCCGCCGATCGTGAGCACGCCCGCCGGGATCCGGGGCACGAGGAGCGGGGCGACGATCGCGCCGACGAGCATCACGGCGCCGATGGCCGCGCTGACGGTTCCGATGAGGAGTTCGGAATGGCCTGCCTGCTGCAGCGCATAGACGGCCGTGGTGATCGCGGCGTTGAAGCCGAGGTTGACGATGGTCATGATGAGCATGACGCCGCCGAGGTCGGGGCGGGACAGCAGCCAGCCGAAGCCCTCGCGGAACTCCCGCCAGGCGTTCGGGCGCGCGGAGGGCGCGCCGCCGTCGTCCTCGTCCAGAGCGCCGACGTCGGCGATTCCCGCGCGCCGGACCTGTCGCCCGAGGAGCCCGGCGGTCACGGCGGCGACGAGGTGGCACAGGGTCATGGCCGCGCCGACGAGCCAGCCGCCCACCCCGAGGAGCAGGCCGCCCAGCGGGCCGCCGGTGAGCTGAAGGGCCGCATCGCGCCCCTGGTTCGCGGCCTGCGCGCGCCCCATCGCGTCGTCCGGGACGATCTCCTTCAGCGCGCTCTCGCCGGCGACGTCGAAGAGGCCGCTCCGCGCGGCCAGCAGCACGTCGATCACGAGGAGGGTCGCGAAGGTGAGGGAGCCGCCGAGGGCGACGAGCGTGAAGGCGCCGGCCAGCACGATCCCCAGAATCGAGCCGACGAGCATGAGCACGATGCGCCGGTGCCGATCCGCGATGATCCCGCCCACGAGCGTGAGCAGCACACGCGCCACCGTCCCCGCCGCCGCGATGATGCCGGCCTGTGCGGGGTCGTTCGTGATGACGAGCGCGAGGAGAGGGACGGCGAACCCGAAGAGCGCCGAGGCGAGCCCCTTGCTCGTGTCGCTGACGAGCCAGGTGAGGTAGCGCGTGTTCTGCCACAGGCGGTGGGGCGGGGTCGTCGTGCTCATGGCTCGACGATAGTTTCGCAAGAATAATTGCGCAACTGTTCGTGCGCATTTGCGTGACTAGGATCGGGGAATGGCTGACGACGCGGAGAAGACCTCTCGGGAGGACGCCGCCTTCATGACGTCGGCGATGCTCAAGGCCTACTCACACCCGCTGCGCCGGCAGATCCTGCGCCTCATGGCACGCCGTGGTTTCCTGCGCGCCGCGGACATTGCCGGCGAGCTCGACGTGCCGGCCAACAGCGCCAGCTTCCACCTGCGGGTGCTCGCCGAGGCAGGGCTCATCGAGGAGGCTCCGGAGCAGGCCAGGGACCGCCGCGACCGCGTGTGGACGGGACGCAAGGGGGCCCTCAACGTCGGCGGTCCGGAGAGTCCCGTCGCGGATCAGGCGCTCGGCGATGCGGTGGTCGCCGCGCTCGCGGAAGACCACGTCGACCTGCTGCGTCGGGTGGTGGCCTGGACGCCCGAGTACGTCTCCGGTCGCACCGCCGAGGTGCACGCGTCGTTCGTGCAGCGCACCATCCGGCTGACCGAGGCCGAGTTCGACGACGTGATGCACAAGATCAACGACGTGCTCTCCGCCGCCGACACCGCGCACGACGACACGGATCCCGCGGGGCGTCACTGGCAGCTGGACATCGTCGTCGCCGACGACACCATCTGACTCACTCGTCGTCCTCGCCCGGGCGCTCGCCGCTGAGGATGAGGATGCGGCGGAGGTGCATCGCCGTCAGCACGCCCGGTCCCATCGAGCTGCGCGCGTCGAACGTACGGTCGTCGACGCGCTCCAGCAGGAGTCGGATCGCCCGTGCCGCCTCCCCACGGCGGCGGTGCGCCGCGCTCGAGGCGGGGTCCTCCTCCGCGATGACGTCGGCGACGGCATGGCAGGCCGCCGACAACGGCTCAGGCAGGGCCGGGTCCAGGGGCATGGCCGCCGGACGCTCCCAGATCGTGTCGGCCGTCGCGTCGGCGATGTCCCGGATGAGGTGCGCGATGCGGTCGAGGGTGGAGAGCTGCTCGTGGATGGGGGCGGTGCCCGCCTGCCGGCGGCGCGCGCGCGGGTTGTAGCGGACGCTCTCGTCGGCCTCGGCCAGGGCGGCACGGAGGTCGGCGGTGGTCTCGGCGAGCGCTGCGGCATCGCCCGCCCACTGCGCGGTCTCCGGGGGCCAGGATTCCGAGACCGCTGAGCCGATGTCGTGGAGGTGCCCGGCGAGCTGTCGTCGGAACTCCTCCACCCGGGCCTCGGCCGATCCGATGAGCGGTGCGGGGGCGAAGAGGAGGTTCACCGCCAGACCGATCACGATCCCGACCCCCATCTGGGCCAGGTAGCCGAGGGAGTAGTCGTCCGCGTTCTGACCGCCGATGATGAGCACGAACAGCGCCGCCATCGGGACGTACTCCTTGCCGACGCCGAACCAGCCGGTGCCGGAGACGAGGACGCCGAGGCCGACGACGAGGGGGATCGTCCACCACGTCGGCCCGACGGTGAGCACGATCAGCGCGGCCAGACCGATGCCGGTGGCCAGACCGAACAGGGTCTGCAGGCTCGACCGCATCGACCCCATGAGCGTGGGGTACATGCTCACGAGCGCGCCCAGGGGTGCGTAATACGGGTACTCGTCGGTGACCCCCGGCATGTGCGGCGCGATCGTCCACGCGAGCCCGACGGCGAGCGCCGTCTTGACCACGAGGAGCAGGCGCGCGGGGCGGACGGCCTCACGGAGGGTGCGGGCGAGGTACGAGCGGCGTTCGCGGACGCGCAGGCGCGAAAGGTCGGGCGTCACGTCATCCTCTCCTCGCGGCGGTCGGGTGGTCCTGTCCGGCGAGGATAGGGCGGCGCGCGGCGTGCGGCCACCGGGTTGCCTCGGCTCCGGACGCCGGGTAGAGGGCGGCCGGACGCGGATGCCGCGACCGCGCGGGGTGCGCGGCCGCGGCATCCGCGGATTCCGGTCGTCGCGTCAGGGAGTCGCTCGACGGAACGCGAGGAAGGAGACGACGCTGAGGACAGCGACGACCACGAGTCCCCAGAGGGCGAGGCCCACGGCCCCGAGGTCGAGGATGCCGAGCCACACGTCGCCCCACAGCTCGAGCCGCGTCACGAGGAACACGACCCCGACGAGGAGGAGCGCCAGGGCGACGCCGACGATGGTGAGCACCATCGGGCCCCAGCTCTTGTAGATCGTCGCGCCGGTGAACCCGACCACGAAGAAGAACAGGGCGAGTGTGAAGTAGACGACGAAGGCGCCGAGCGGGCCGGCCTCCCACAGCCACGGCAGGTGGAACACCCAGCCGTTCACGCCGTAGCCGTTCGTGGCCAGCTCGATCGCGCCGCCGAGGAGGAAGAGGATCCCGAGCAGCGCGCTGCCGAGGATCGCGGTCAGCAGCGTTCCGATGAAGAACTCGCGCCGGGTGACGCTCATGGCCTGCGAGAAGGGGAAGGTCAGGGTCATGGCCGACAGCCCGATCGCGAAGAAGTACCACAGCGGCGCCTGGCCGCCTCCGCCGTACTTGGGGGCGTCGCCGGGGATCATCGCGTAGATGAGGACCGAGATCACCACGGCCGAGGCGAGGATGATCAGCGGCACCCAGACGAAGGTCTGCCGGTTGATGAGCTGCAGGCGGATGACGTTGAGTGTGCGTCGCATCAGCGGACTCCTTCCGTTGCGGCCTCGGCCCTCGTGGCGGCGCGGGTCTCGGCCTTCTGGGTGAGGCGGACGATGAGCTGCTGCAGGGACACGGGGGCGAGGTCGAGGCCGGCGGCCCGCACCTCCGCGCGGTCGTCGGCGGTGAGCGCACCGAGCACGGTGACCGAGGCGACGCGGCCGAGCTCGTCCCGGTGCAGCACCTCGCGATCGCCGACCCAGGCGTCGACCTTGGCGGCGTCGCCGACGACGGTCACGGCGCGGTCGCGGACGGCATCCGTGTCCTCGTTGAGGAGGATCTGGCCGTTGTCGATCACGATGACCTTCTCGATGAGGTTCGCGACCTCGTCGATCAGGTGCGAGGAGAGGATGATCGTGCGCGGGTGCTCCGCGTAGTCCTCCACGAGGCGGTCGTAGAAGATCTGCCGGGCGACGGCGTCGAGCCCGAGGTAGGGCTCGTCGAAGAACGTGATCTCGGCGCGGGAGGCCAGGCCGATGATCACGCCGACCGCGGAGAGCTGCCCGCGGGAGAGCTTCTTGATGGTCTGCTTCATCGGCAGCTGGAACTCCGCGATGAGCTCGTCCGCGAGGCTCTGGTCCCAGTGCGGGAAGAACAGGCGCGCGGCGGCGAACGCGTGCCGCGGGGTGGCATCGTCCGGGTACTTCTGGCTCTCCCGGACGAAGCAGATCCGGCCGAGCACATGGGCGTTCTCGTACGGATGCTCGCCGAACACCTTTACGGTGCCGGAGGATTCGAAGTTCTGGGCCGTGAGGATCGACATGAGTGTCGTCTTCCCGGCGCCGTTGCGGCCGAGGAGCCCGTAGATCGAGCCTCCCTCGAGAGCGAGCGACACGTTGTCGAGCGCCCGCTTCTCCTTGTAGCGCTTGGTGAGGTTCTGCACCTCGATGACGGCGGTCATGCGGGGTTCTTCCCTTCTGGGGTGGGGGCGGATGCGGCGCGCTGACGGAGCAGGTCCGCGAGGTCTTCCGCGCCGAGGCCCAGCGTGCGGGCCTCCGCGAGGAGCGGGTCGATGTAGCGGTCGGCGAAGGCCGCGCGGCGCTCGCCGAGGAGCAGTTCCCTGGCGCCTTCCGAGACGAACATGCCGATGCCTCGGCGCTTGTGGAGCACTCCCTTGTCGGTGAGCATGGCGACTCCCTTCGCGGCGGTGGCGGGGTTGATGCGGTAGAACGCGGCGAGCTCGTTCGTCGAAGGGGCCTGCGCCTCCTCGGCCAGCGAGCCGTCGAGGATGGAGTCCTCGATCTGCTCGGCGATCTGGAGGAAGAGCGGCTTGCCTTCTTCGATCACGAGTCCTCCGCGGTTGCTGGGTTACTTACTTGACTAAGTAACCACGGAACCAGGGCGGTGTCAAGCAACTGCTGCCTAGGCTGCGGGGGCGAGCTCGCGGCGACGCATCAGGGTCAGGGCCCCGGCGCCTCCCGCGACCAGGGCGAGCACGAGCCACCACAGGCCGCGTATATCCACGCCGCTGCCGTCCACCACCGGGGTCACGCCGAAGGGCGAGAGGTTCATCGTCCAGTCCGGCAGTCCGAACAACGGGCCGAACAGCCCGAACAGGGTCGCCAGCAGGACGAGGCTCCACGCGACGGCCGTCGTCGCGCGGGGGAGCAGCACGAAGACGAGCGCGGTGAGCACGGCGAAGACCGCCGCCGCGAGGGCCTGCCCCGCTCCTGCCACGGCGACGATGCGGTACAGCGGATCCGCGCCGCCGTTCACCCGGATCCCGACCCAGCCGGCGAGCACCGCGGCGGCGACCACGATCAACACCGCGACTACGCCAACAATCACGTAGTCGGCGAGCCAGCGCACACGACCGACCGGGGTCGCCAGCACGGCTTCGGCAGTGCCGCGCGCCTCCTCCTGCCGTGCGCGCACCACGATCTGCACGGCGCAGCACGCGGCGAGGATGCCGAGAAGGGTGAAGAACACGGTGACCACGACCTCGTCGAGCCCGCCCGTCGCTCCGCCGATGGTGGTAAGGATGTCGGCCACGGCCGGGTTCTCGCCCGAGATCCGGTCGACCAGTCCGCTCAGGGTGGTGGCGAGGATGCCGGTGATCGCCCCGCCGACCGCCCATCCCACGATCGCTCCGGACGTGAGCCGCCACACCAGCGCGTGAGGCGAGGCGAGCGCGGGCCGTGCCGATACCCGGCCGGGGCGCTCCGCGACGAAGCTCGCGTCGATGTCGCGCAGCGACTGCAGGGCGACGGATGCGCCGGCGAGCACGAGCCCGAAGGCCAGGCCGAGCAGCATCGGCCCGTCCAGGTCGGCGTCGTAGGGGCGGCTCTGCTCCACCCATCCGAAGGGGGACAGCCACGCCGGCCACGCGCTCGTCATGCTCGTGAGATCGTCGCTCGGTGTGCCCGCCGCGTTGCCGATCCCGCGGATCAGGAACGTCGCCACGAGCACCCAGACCGTCAGCGAGTTCGCGCCTCGGGAGGTGCGAATGAGCTGCGCGGCGAGGAGGCCGATGCCGAGGAACGCGACGCCGCACGATGCCGCTGCGGCCCCCGCCAGGACCGATCCTGCGAGCGGAAGGCCGGTGGCGACCAGCGCGAGCGCCGTGAGTAGGGCCAGGGCGACGTTCGCGAGGACGCCGTGCACGAGGGTGGCGATCGTCGGAAGGCGGCGCCCGGCCGGGGTGGCCCAGACGAGCTCCGCCCGTCCCGCCTCCTCGTCGCCCCGGGTGTGCCGCATGGCGAGGAATGTGCTCATGAGGGCGGCGAGGAACGCCAGCCACGGCAGCACCTCGAAGGCCAGGAACGCCCCTTCGGACGTGCCGGACGGCAGCCCGCGGAACATCAGGATCACCGGATTCGCGAGCGCGGCCGCGAGGATGTTCTGCCGGTCGGCGAGGGTGGAGTACGACTGGCTGACTCCGGCGTATCCGGCGAAGGCCATCAGCGCCGTGCCGACGATCCACAGCGTGAGCTGCAGCCGATCACGCCGCAGCCGCTGTCCCAGCAGCACGCCGAAGGCGGTCATCACGCACGATCCTTCAGTGCGCGGCGGGTGGAAGGCGCTTCGTGCTCCGTCTCGCCGTCCTCGGCCGCCTCGAGGCCGGCGAGGTCATCGCCGTAGTGGCGCAGGAACAGCTCCTCGAGCGAGGGCGGGGCGACGCGGAGATCGCTGATGCCCAGAGTGGCGAGGGCGGGAAGCACCGTCGCCGTGTGATCGCTGTCGACGGAGAGGCGGAAGCGGTCGCCGTGCTGCGCGGGGTCGTGCACGTCCGGGATGCGGCCGACCTGTTCGAGGGTCGCTCCGGCGGAGGTGAACGACACGTCGCTGCGGGTGAGATGACGCAGCTCCGACAGGGTCCCCGTCTCCACGACGCGGCCGGCGCGGATGATCGACACCCGGTCGCAGAGCTGCTCGACCTCGCTCATGATGTGGCTCGACAGCAGCACGGTCGCGCCGTTCGCGTGGGCGCGGGCCACTTCACGCTGGAAGATGACCGCCATCAGGGGATCGAGTCCGCTGGTCGGCTCGTCGAGGATGTAGAGGTCGGCAGGCACGGCGAACGCCGCAATCAGAGCGACCTTCTGCCGATTGCCCTTCGAGTACGCGCGGCCCTTCTTGCGCGGGTCGAACTGGAACGCGTCCATCAGACGCTTCTTCTCGTGCTGGTACGAGGCGTCTCTCGTGTGTGCGCCGCGGAGTCGGGCAAGCAGGTCGACGGCCTCGCCCCCGGACAGGTTCGGCCAGACGCTGACGTCTCCTGGCACGGACGCGATGCGTCGATGCAGGTCGACGGCGCGATCCCACGGGTCTTCGCCGAAGACCTCGACCTCACCCCCGGTGCGCCGCGCGAGGCCGAGGAGGATACGGATCGTGGTCGACTTGCCGGCCCCGTTCGGACCGAGGAAGCCGTGCACCTGACCCTGCTCGACGGTGAGGTCGAGGCCATCGAGGGCATGTACGTGCCCGTAGTGCTTCGCGAGGTCGCGGGTGGCGATGACGGTGGTCATGCGCGGAGCGTACGCCCGATCCACGACGTTGTGAATCGGGCGAAATCGACACATGCGAGATCCTTACGTGCCCCGCGTACAGTGGGCTGGTGCCGGAGTTCCCCTACAGCCGCCTGCGTCGCTGGCCCGACGTCGAGGCAGACAACCTCCAGGCCCACGATGCGACCGACCTCCTGCTCGTGGAACGCGCACTCGCGCTCGACGTGCCGGGGTCAGAGACGGTCGTGATCGGAGACGAGTACGGCGCGATCACGCTCGCTCTCACGGCGGCCGGGCGCTTCGGGATCCGGGTGCACCAGGACCTCGCGACCGGACGCCGCGCCCTCGCCCGCAACGCCGAGGAGCTCGGAATCGGCGGGTTCGCGCCGCACGAGCTCGATGCCGATCTGCTCGCCGGAGCGAGACTGGTGCTGCTGCAGCTGCCGAAGGCCCTCGCCGAACTGGAGGAGATCGCCGACGCCGTGGCTCGCTGGGCCGCCCCGGAGGTGGTGCTCGTCGCGGGAGGCCGCGTGAAGCACATGTCCCTCGGTCAGAACGACGTCCTGGCGCGGAGCTTCGCGCACGTCCAGGCCCAGCGGGCGGAGCGGAAGTCGCGGCTGCTCGTCGCCACCGAACCCCTCCCCGTACCGGGGTCCCCGCCGTTCCCGGTGTCGGCGCGGCACGGCGACCTCGTCCTCGTGGCCCACGGCGGCGCCTTCGCCGGACCCCGTCTCGACATCGGCACCCGCGCGCTGCTCGATGCGCTCGACCTCGACGGGAACGCCGGGCGCCGCGTGCTCGACCTCGGCTGCGGGACGGGAGCGCTCGCCGTGTCCTGGGCGCGTGCTCGCCCGCAGGACCGGGTCGTCGCCACGGACCGCTCGGCCGCCGCCGTCGCCTCCGCCCGTGCCACCGCGTCGGCGAACGGGGTGGCCGATCGGGTCGAGGTCACCCACGACGACGCGGGGTCGGCGCTCGCCGCGGGGAGCTTCGACACGGTGCTCCTGAATCCGCCGTTCCACCTCGGCGCCAGCGTGCACACCGGCGCCGCGACCCGCCTGTTCGAGGCCGCCGCGCGCCTGCTCCGACCGGACGGGGAGCTGTTCACGGTGTACAACTCGAGCCTCGGCTACCGGGCCGAGCTGACTCGGCTCATCGGCCCCACCGAACAGCTCCGGCGCACCCCGAAGTTCACCGTGACGCGTTCCGTCCGTCGCGCGTGAGCACGGTGCGCCGAGATTGCTAGACGCTCGTACTATCCCCCGGTCAGCGCCGGAAACCTGGGCACGTCCGCAGTGCAGGATTTGCCGCTGACCGGCCATTTCGTTACGTTGGTCTGCGGGCCTGACGGCCCATAGACCAGTCCGCGGTCACGTCCTTCCTTCGATGAGCTGTGCGGCGAAGAGGCGTGGGCGTACGGTCGATCCCCTCTGCGGCGGATCCGAAATCCGCCGCCTGTGCCGCCACAGCGAAGACGTCGAACGGCCTCGTGAGGATCACCCGGGCGTGACCGAAGCAGGCTCAGCCACCCGAAGGCCGAGCCGCAGGGGAAACGTGTCCGAAACAGCACTCGAAGCGCGCCATCTGTACAAGGTGTTCGGGAGGAATCCGAGCGCCGCCGTCCGCAGGCTGAAGGCTGGAGAGAGCCGCGCCGCCGTCGCCGACGCGGGGACCGCCGCCGTCATCGACGCCAGCTTCACCGTCAACCGCGGTGAGATCTTCGTCATCATGGGCCTGTCCGGATCGGGCAAGTCGACCATCATCCGCATGCTCAATGGCCTGCACGACATCACCGCCGGCACCGTCACCGTGGGCGGCGACCCGATCACGGGCATTCCGGCCGCGCGCCTCCGGGAGATCCGCCGCGACCGGATTTCGATGGTATTCCAGCACTTCGCGCTGCTGCCGCACCGCACGGTCGCCGCGAACGTCGCCTACCCGCTCGAGCTCAAGGGCGTCGGCAAGGCCGAGCGCCAGGCCAAGGCGGAGGAAATCCTCGCTCTCGTCGGGCTCGAGGGTCAGGGTGACAAGCTGCCGTCCGAGCTCTCCGGCGGTATGCAGCAGCGCGTGGGCATCGCCCGCGCCCTCGCCGCCGACAGCGACATCCTGCTCATGGACGAGGCCTTCAGCGCGCTCGACCCGCTGATCCGCCGCGAGATGCAGGAGCAGCTCCTGGAGCTGCAGCAGAAGCTCCAGAAGACCATCGTCTTCATCACGCACGACCTCAACGAGGCCATGTTCCTCGGCGACCGCATCGCCGTCATGCGCGACGGTCGCATCGTGCAGATCGGCACGCCGGAGGACATCCTCATGGACCCGGCGAACGACTACGT
Source organism: Microbacterium sp. LCT-H2 (assembly GCF_001866135.1). Classification (GTDB taxonomy): domain Bacteria; phylum Actinomycetota; class Actinomycetes; order Actinomycetales; family Microbacteriaceae; genus Microbacterium. The sequence goes on along the minus strand of NZ_MODW01000001.1, from coordinate 859,432 downwards.
CGAGCAGTTCGTGCAGGACGTCGACCGTGCCCGTGTGCTCACCGCCGCGAATGTGATGGAGCGTCCGCGCCCCGTCGTCGCCGAGTCGGCCGGTCCTCGCACCGCGCTCCGCCAGATGCGCGACGCCTACATGTCGGCGACCTACGTGGTCGGCAAGGACCGTCAGCTCGTCGGCGTGGTCACCGACCGCGACGCCGTGAAGCTCGTGCGGCAGGGCGCCACGCGCCTCGACTCGATCATCAAGCCGGTGCTGCAGAGCGTCCGCGAGGACGACGTCCTCATGAACCTGTTCGTCCCGGCCGTCGAGTCGCCGTTGCCCCTCGCGGTGACGGATGCCGACGGCCGCCTCGCGGGTGTGATCCCGCGCGTCACGCTGCTCGCGGCGCTCGGTCCCGGGCCCGGAGCGACCGAGGAGATCCTGCTGCCGATGACCCCCATGCCCCAGGCCGAGATCGACGCCGTGCTCGACGACGGATGGACGGCCGAGCCCGGCCCTTCGACGAGCTCAGGGACCCAGGGCGGGTTCGCCTCAGGGACCCAGGCGGAGGAGGTGCGCTGATGGACGGTTTCCGCATTCCCGTGGGCGACTGGGTCGCCGCCGGCGTCGACTGGATCACCGCCAACCTCGACGGCCTGCTCGACGCGGTCTCGTTCGTGGTGAGCTTCCTCGTCGACGGCCTCACCCGTCTGCTCCTCACGCCGCACTTCGCCGTCATCATCGTGATCGCGGCGCTGATCGCCTGGCTCGTGCGCTCGTGGCAGCTCGCCATCGGCACGATCCTGTCGTTCGGGCTCATCGTCGCCATGGACCTCTGGGTGCCGGCTATGCAGACGCTCGCCCTGGTGCTCGTCGCCGCCGTCGTGGCCGTGCTTATCGCGGTGCCGCTCGGCATCTGGTCGGCGCGCAATGCGACCGTGCGCGCGACGCTCAAGCCGGTGCTCGACTTCATGCAGACCATGCCGGCCTTCGTGTACCTGATCCCGGCGATCGTGTTCTTCGGCATCGGCGTGGTGCCCGGACTCGTCGCCACCGTGATCTTCGCGCTGCCTCCCGGTGTGCGCCTGACCGAGCTGGGCATCCGAGGCGTCGACGCGGAGACCGTCGAGGCCGGACACGCCTTCGGAGCGACGCCGGGGCAGATCCTCCGCGGGATCCAGCTTCCCCTCGCGATGCCGACCATCATGGCCGGCGTCAACCAGGTCATCATGCTCGCCCTGTCGATGGCGGTCATCGCCGGCATGGCCGGTGCCGACGGGCTCGGGAAGATGGTCGTCGAGGCGATCTCGACGATCAACATCCCCAAGGGTGTCGAGGCCGGACTGGGCGTCGTGCTCATCGCCGTGTTCCTCGACCGGGTGACCGCCGCTCTGGGCGCGCCCGGCGAGAACCGCTCGTCGCTGCTCGGCATGCTGAAGCGTCGCGGTTCGTCCCGGCCCTCCGCTCCCGTGGCGTCGGAGCCCGCAGCCTCCGCGCCCGCCGAGGAGGCGTCGACCGAATCCGAGCTCGCCCGCGCCTGAGCCCGCGCGTCCCCGTCTCCGTCCCACCCCCTTTCGTCCGGTGCGGGACGGAGATGGGGCGCCGGGGCGCGGATCCCGGCACGGTTTCGATCCCGGCACAGCTGTCCCGCGGCCTCGTCCGCACCTCCTGAATCACATACGGAACGCAAGAGAGAGAGTCACATGAAGAAGAAGAAGATCCTGACCATCACCGCCCTCGGGGCTGCCGCAGCGCTCACCCTCGCCGGATGCAGCGGCGACGGCGCCGGCGGCACGAGCGGCGGCGGCGACGGCGCCGAGGACAAGGGCACCATCACCCTCGGGTTCCTGCCCTCCTGGACCGACGGCCTCAGCACCGCCTACCTCCTGCAGGACCAGCTCGAGAAGATCGGCTACACGGTCGAGATGAAGACGCTCACCGAGGCCGGCCCGCTCTACACCGGGCTCGCGCAGGGCGACGTGGACATGTACCCGTCGGCGTGGCCGGAGCTCACCCACGCCTCCTACATGGACAAGTACGGCGATGACATCGAAGACCTCGGCACGTACTACGAGAACGCCAAGCTGACCCTCGCGGTGCCGGAGTACTCCGAGCTCACCTCGATCGAGGACCTCGCGGGCAAGGGCGCCGACTTCGACGGCAAGATCTACGGCATCGAGCCGGGTGCGGGCCTGACCGCTCAGACCCAGAAGATGATGCCCGAGTACGGCCTCGACGGCGAGTACGAGCTCGTCACCTCGTCGACCGCGGCGATGCTCACCGAGCTGAAGACCGCGACCGACAAGAAGGAGGACATCGTCGTCACGCTGTGGCGTCCGTTCTGGGCCAACGACGCCTTCCCCGTGAAGGACCTCGAAGACCCGAAGGGCGCCATGGGCGAGGCCGAGGGTCTGCACTTCCTTGGCACCACCGGTTTCGCGGACGAGTTCCCCGAGGCGGCCGAGCTGATCAAGAAGATCAAGCTCGACGACGAGCAGTACGGCGCGCTCGAGGACCTCGTGGTCAACGAGTACGGCGAGGGCAAGGAAGCCGACGCGGTCGACGCGTGGCTCGAGGAGTACGGCGACCAGTTCGACTGGACCGTCACCAGCTGACACCCGTCGCACGTCTCGAAGGAGGGTCTCCCGCACCGGGAGGCCCTCCTCCGTCATGGGTGACCCTTTTCGCTCGCGGTCACGGTCATGGTCGCGCTCAGCTATTACGACAGCCCGGGTACTGTCCTGTATAGGCGGGATGTTGAACTAGATACAAGAAGAGGTATCTGATGAATCGACAGAACCGCTTCCCGCGCGTCGGTATCGCGAGCGTCGTAATTGTCGCCATGCTCGCTTCCTCCGGGGGTGTGGCAGCGAACGCGTCTGAAATCGACGGCACGGAGGAAGCCGTGGACGTCGTCTCAATTAGCGTGAAAGGGTCTCCTTGCGGTGGAGAAAACCATGACCAATTTGATGTTAGCGGCGCTGATGGTCGTGTCCACGGGCGCCTTGATGTCGACCGACCTTCGCCATATACGAGTGGTGCACGTAACGCTGTGGGGGCTCATGCTCTCAGAAGTCGCCCTCCTCGCTCTGCTGGTCTTCGTCGATGGAGCGAGTGCTGCGGGGTGGATGCCGCTGATCCTCTGTATCGCCGCGGGAGTGAACGTCGCATTGTGGATCGGAGCTTTCGTCCGGTCGTCGGGAGGAGCCGGTAGCGAGATCTGACACCCGTCACACGTCTCGAAGGAGGGTCTCCCGCACCGGGAGGCCCTCCTCCGTCATGGGTGACCCCCCTTACATTCCGGTGCCGAAGGTGGAAGCATGGCGCGGAACCGGCGGGTCGACCGGCCCGCGGACAGGGGGGTATGACCATGTGCACAGGGCTGAGCTTCACGACGGCCGACCACTACTTCGGGAGGAATCTCGATCTGGAGTTCTCGTACAACGAGACCGTGACCGTCACACCGCGGAACTTCCCGCTCCCGTTCCACCGGCTGCCGTCGCTGCCGACACACCACGCGATCATCGGGATCGCCACGATCGCCGACGGCTACCCGCTCTACTACGACGCGGTCAACGAGAAGGGGCTCGGCATGGCGGGGCTCAACTTCCCGGACAACGCGCACTATCCGGCGCCGGGGTCGGGGGACACCGAGGTCACGCCGTTCGAGTTCATCCCCTGGGTCCTCGGACAGTTCGAGACGGTGGCCGAGGTGAAGGAGGCCCTGCGGTCGGTGAGTCTCGTCGATATCAACTTCAGCCCGGAGTTCCCGCTGTCGCCGCTGCACTGGATCATCGCCGACAAGAGCGCATCGATCACGGTCGAGAGCGTGCGCGGCGGCCTCAAGGTCTACGACAACCCGTGGGGCGTGCTCACGAACAACCCCACGTTCGACATCCAGAGCTTCCGGCTCAACGACTATCAGCACCTCTCGAAGCGGCAGCCGGAGAACACATTCGCCTCGGACATGCCGCTGGACCTCTACAGCCGCGGCATGGGCGGGATCGGGCTGCCGGGAGACCTGTCGTCGTCGTCCCGGTTCGTGAAGGCGGTGTTCACGCGCATGAACTCGGTGTGCGGGACGTCGGAGTCGGAGTCGATCAGCCAGTTCTTCCAGATCCTCGGCTCTGTCGCCCAGCAGCGCGGGTGCGTGCAGGTCGGCGACGAGGAGAAGTACGAGATCACCATCTACTCGTCATGCGCCAACACCGCGACGGGCGTGTACTACTACACGACCTACGAGAACAGCCAGATCACCGGTGTGGACATGCACAAGGAGGATCTCGACGGCTCCGAGCTCGCGGCATACCCGCTCGTGAAGGGGCAGCAGATAGCGATGCAGAACTGATCTCCGCTCCGCGCAACCCCCTCATCGGGCGGGCGGCCGCGGCGTAGCCTGTGGCCGTGGACGGGTTCGCAGCGGTCGACTTCGGGTTCGCCCGTGAGGTCCTGCAACGGGGCATCGCGGCGCTGTACCTCGTCGCGTTCGTCTCGACGCTCAACCAGTTCCGCCCGCTCCTCGGTGAGCACGGGCTCCTGCCCGCGCCCGTGCTGCTGGACTGGGTGGCGCAGAAGCGCGAGCGCCGGAAGCTGCTGCACCCCACGCTCTTCACCCGCGTCCGCTACACGGACCGGCGCCTGGTCGCGCTGTGCGGGGCGGGGATCGGCATCGCCGCCCTGCTCATCGCCGGGGTGCCGCAGCTCGGACCGCCGTGGGTGCCGATGCTCGCCTTCCTCGCCCTGTGGTTCGGCTACATGTCGGTGGTGAGCATCGGGCAGACGTTCTACTCCTTCGGGTGGGAGATGCTGCTGCTGGAGGCGGGGTTCCTCGCGGCCTTCCTCGGCTCGAACGACCAGCCGCCGCCGACCGTGGTGATCGTGCTGTTCTGGTGGCTGCTGTTCCGGCTGGAGTTCGGCGCCGGGATGATCAAGATCCGCGGCGGACGCGAGTGGCGCGACCTCACCGCGATGACCTTCCACCACGAGACCCAGCCGATGCCCGGGCCGCTGAGCCGCCAGGCGCATCTGCTGCCGCGGTGGTTCCACACGCTCGAGGTCGTCGGGAACCACGTCGCGCAGCTCGTCGTGCCGTTCTTCCTCTTCGCCCCGCTGCTGTCCCTCTGGCTCCCCGGTCCGGTGCCGCAGATCGTCGGTGCCGTCGCGGCCGGCATCGTGATCGCGACGCAGCTGTGGCTCGTGCTCACCGGGAACTTCGCGTGGCTGAACTGGGCGACGATCGTGCTCGGGTTCTCCGCGATCGGCCTCCCCGGCATCGGGGCTCCGGAGCGGGTGCCGGAGACCTCGCTGCCGTGGACGGTGTCGGGCATGCCGCTGTGGTGGGTCATGACGACCTCGGCGGTCGGGGTGCTGTTCGTCGTGCTGAGCGTGCCCGCCGTGCGCAACCTCTTCGCGCGACGACAGCTCATGAACGCGAGCTTCCACCGCTGGCAGCTCGCCAACGCCTACGGAGCCTTCGGCACGGTCACGCGGGAGCGGATCGAGATCGTCGTGGAGGGATCGGACGACGAGGAGGGCCGGCACTGGCGCGAGTACGAGTTCCGCGGGAAGCCGGGGGACGTGCGGCGGATCCCGCGGCAGTTCGCCCCGTATCACCTGCGGCTGGACTGGCTGATGTGGTTCCTGCCGCTCGGGCACTCGCTGGACGACTGGTTCTCGGTGTTCCTGGTGCGGCTCCTGGAGGCGGATGCCCCGACGCTGCGGATGCTGCGCGTGGACCCCTTCCACGGGGAGCGGCCGCGATGGGTGCGCGCCGTGTCGTACCGCTACCGCTTCACGACCCGCGCCGAGCACCGTGTCGACGGCGCCGTCTGGGTCCGGACCGGTCGCCGCGTGGTGCTCGGTCCGGTCGGCCTCCGCTGACTTCGAGTCGCCCACTTTGCGGCACATCCCGGCCGGATGGAGCCATTCAGGCGATTCGAACGGCCGCCGAGCGCGGCGAAACGCCCCGGCCGGGGAGAAGTCCCCGGTCGGAGCGTTCCGTCTCGCTGGACGTCGATCAGCTGACCTTCTTCCGGTACGAGATGATCGCGAACACGTAGGCGACCACGAGGATCCCGACGCACCAGGCGAGAGCGACCCAGATGTCGGACCCGACCGGCTCCCCCGCGAACAGCGCCTGGATGGAGTTGACGATCGAGGTCACCGGCTGATTCTCCGCGAACCACTGCACCGGTGCCGGCATGGTGTCGGTCGGCACGAACGCCGAGCTGATGAACGGGAGGAAGATCAGCGGATACGAGAAGGCGCTCGCGCCGTCGACCGTCTTGGCGTTCAGGCCCGCGATGATCGCCAGCCACGTGAGTGCCAGTGTGAACAGCATCAGGATGCCGATCACTCCGAGCCAGGCCCAGACGCTCGCCCCGGTGCGGAAGCCCATGAGGAACCCGACCCCGAGGATGATCGCGAGGGTGATGGCGTTCGCCGTGAGAGACGTCAGCACGTGGGCCCACAGCACGCTCGACCGCGCGATCGGCATGGAGTGGAACCGCTCGAAGATGCCGCTCTGCATGTCGGTGAACAGCCGGAACGCCGTGTAGGCGATGCCCGACGCGATCGCGATGAGCAGGATGCCCGGCAGCAGGTAGTTCACGTAGTTCTCGGCGCCGGTGCTCTGCTGGAGCGCGCCGCCGAAGACGTACACGAACAGGAGCATCAGGGCGATCGGGGTGACCGCGGTGGTGATGATCGTGTCGGGGCTGCGGAAGATGTGCCGCATCGAGCGGCCGGTGAGCGTCGCCGTGTCGGCGGCGAAGTGCGTGGTCATGCTGCCTTCTCCTTTCCGGATGAGGGGCCGATGAGGGTGAGGAAGATCTCCTCGAGGGTGGGCTGCTTCTCGACGTACTCGACCTTCGCGGCCGGAAGCAGGCGCTTGAGCCCGGCGAGGGTGTCGTTCGCGATGATGCGGCCCTCGTGCAGGATCGCGATGCGGTCGGCCAGCTGCTCCGCCTCGTCGAGGTACTGCGTGGTGAGCAGCACGGTCGTGCCGCTGCCCGCGAGGTCCTTGACGACGTCCCACACCTCGATGCGCGACTCAGGGTCGAGGCCCGTGGTCGGCTCGTCGAGGTAGATGACCTCGGGGTCGCCGACCAGGCTCATCGCGATGTCGAGCCGGCGTCGCATCCCGCCGGAGTAGGTGCCGACCTTGCGGCCCCCGGCGTCGGTGAGGCGGAAACGCGCGAGGAGCCGATCGGCCACCGCACCGGCGTCGGGGAGATGCCGCAGCTTCGCGACCAGCACCAGGTTCTCGCGTCCGGTGAGGATCTCGTCGACCGCGGCGAACTGTCCGGTGAGGCTGATGCGCTCGCGCACTCCGACCGGGTTCGCCGCGACGTCGATGCCCTGCACCGTCGCCGTGCCCGCGTCGGCCCTCAGCAGCGTGGAGAGGATGCGCACCATGGTGGTCTTGCCCGCGCCGTTCGACCCGAGGAGGGCGAAGATCGATCCCCGCTCTACCTCGAAGTCGACGCCGCGCAGCACGTGCAGATCCTTGTACGACTTCTCGATGCCGTGCACCGAGAGGGCTGGCGTCGTCATGATTCCTCCTTCTTCTTCGCGTCGTCGAACGCCTTGATGAGGCGGGCGCGCTCCTTGTCGATCCACTGCGTCCCCCCGTAGGCGCGGGCGTACTCCTCGGCGTACTCGACGGGGTCGTCGCCCACGATCGCGCTGACCGGCGTGCCGTCGAGGGCGGCGCGCTCCCAGAGGTCGGCGAGGTCGAGGAACATCGTCACGATGGTGTCGCCGTCGGTGATGCCGCCGTAGTACAGGTAGTACCGGTACTGGGCGTTGGCGACCGTGCGGTACGGCTCCGGCAGAGCCTCGATCCGCGCCTTCGCCTGCTTGTACTGCTTCTTCTGCTCGAGCGATCCGGTGAGCGCTTCGATCCACTTGGCGGCCATATCAGTTCTCCTTGTTCGTGGTGTTCGTGGTGTGCAGTCGTTCGATGTGCGTGCGGAGGAAGTCCCAGGTCGTCCAGAACTCCTCCAGCTCCTGGCGGCCCTGCGGGTTGAGGGTGTACACCTTGCGGGGCGGGCCCTTCTCGCTCGGCACCTTCTCGACGTCGACGAGCTTCTTCTGCTCGATCCTGACCAGCAGGGCGTAGACGGTGCCCTCGGCGGTGTCGGTGAAGCCGTGCTCGCGCAGCCGGCTGGTGATCTCGTATCCGTAGGCCGGCTGCTCGGCGAGGAGGGCCAGCACGATGCCCTCCAGGGTGCCCTTGAGCATCTCGGTCATCTGCTTGCCCATCGTCCCCTCCTCTCGTTCTCGGTTTGGTACTCAGTGTTGCTGGGTACCGGTACAAAGTAACACTGAGTACCGGTACTTAGCAACACCGAATACTGAACTTCCTCATCCCTCTTCTCGCCGAGACCCCGGGTACGCGGCGAGACCCCGGGCTGCAGACGCGAAGGCCCCGGGGTGTCGACGACAACACGGGGTCTCGGCGGGACGGAGGGGGTTTAGGGGAAGAGGCGGCGGAGCAGGGGGAGGTCGTCGTCGTGGAGAGCCTGGGTGATCACGGCAGCCGTCTCCGGGGGCATGTCCTTCTCCAGGCGCTGCCACAGCCACCGCGCGGCACCCAGGTCAGCGGTGGCGACGGCGGTCGAGAACGCGGCGACGCCGTCGTAGTACGGGATGGTGGACGAGCCGGGCGGGGCGTTGTACGGCGAGTAGATGTCGACGAACGGAAGAGTCGGGTCCGGGCGGAGGTAGAGGACGTCGCCGGGTGCGATCGGCTCGAAGCCGCGCACATGGTTGAAGCTGCCGACAGTGACGTAGTCGACGCAGAAGCGCTCGCCGATCGCGATCAGACTGTCGCCGGACTGGACCTCGTAGGAGAAGATCCGCCCGTCCGCATCCTGGGTGACGGGACCGCGCGCCAGTTCCGACGCGCCCATGTCCACGAGCTCGCCGAGAAGCTTCGCATGATGCGCGGAGCCGTCGTCGCTGCCGATGTTGATGAACGCTTTGGTGGAGCAGTCCCCCGGTCCGCCGGCGGGCACGCTGATGCCGTCGCCCAGGTCGACGAGGTCGTCCTCGGCCGTGTCCTCGGCTTTCAGGGCCGCCGGGGTGGGGGTCGGGGACGGTGCGGCGGCGAAGCGCTCCGACGCCCACGAGGTGACGTCGAACACGGCGGACGCGGCGCTGACCACGACAGGAGCGGCCGCGACGACCAGGCCGGCGACGGCGACGGCGACGACGGCGGCGGTGATCGTGGTGGAGCGCTTCATCCCGGTCAGCATGGCATCGAAGCGTGCCGAGCACCAGAGGGGGAGGAGGCCCGGAGTGGTGGTGAAGGTCAGGGGCATCCGCACGCCGCCCGGGGTGAAAAGGAGGGGTGAATTCCCCGGAGATGGCCGGAGGGCTCCGTGGCGGCCGGGCAGGCTGGCGGAGGCCCGGACCGAGTCCACCCTGCCCGAAGGGTGCTCGGCGGTCGCCTGAGGGGGCGGGGGCTTCCGTGTGCGCGGATGCGTGCCGGAACGCGATGAATGGGGAGAGCAGTCATGGGATTCCGTGTTGCCCGCAAGGACCGCACGTCCGATGTCCTTCCGCCGGAGCGGCACAGCCGCCGGCGGGGCCGGACGAAGAGGCTGATCGGCGGTGTCGTGAGCACGGCGCTCGTCGCGTCGTCGATGGTCGTCGTCGGTGGGGCGCTGACCGCCGCACCCGCCGCCGCGGCCGAGCCGTTCCTCTGCACGCCCGGAGCGGTGTACGTGCAGAGCGCCACCGAGGTGCGCGAGTTCGCCGTGAACGAGCAGGGGGGTGCCCCCGGCGACGGCGGCACGCTCGGCTCCATCAACCTCGGCACGAACCACTCCAACAACGCCCTCGGGCTCTCGTCGACCGGGCGGTACGCCTACACGGTCACCAACGCCGCCGGTACCAAGACGCTGGCCAAGCACGACCGCGTCACCGACACGACCGCGCAGACGACGTTCACGCTGAACTCCTCGGTGCTGCGCGGTGCCGTGCACCCCGTGACGGGCGTCTACTACTTCGCCAGCGGCACGGTGAACGGCGCCATCAACCTCTACGCGTGGAACGAGAAGGTCACGCCGCAGGACTACGTGCAGGTCGGAACCCTCCGTCCGACCGCGGGCAGCAGTGCGTTCGGCGCCAACGGCGACATGGCCTTCAGCGCCTCCGGTCAGCTCGTGCTCGTCGCCGACAACTTCATCTACTCCTCCGACCTCCCGGCCACGCTCGAACCCAGCACCGCGACGATCGACGCCAAGCAGGTGCACGACATGGGTGCCGGGGTGCAGGGCAACGGCATCGCCTTCGGAAACCTCGGCCACATCTTCGTGTCGGTCTCCGGCGGCGGCAACCGCATCATCGAGGTCGACCTGCCGCGCGGGCAGACGGTCAACACGACCCAGCTGGGCACGTTCTCGCCGACCGATATGGCGAGCTGCACGTTCCCGAACACGCTGACGCTGAAGAAGGACCTCCCCGAGGGCCGTCACGCGGCGACCGATCAGTTCGGCCTCCGGGTGCAGTCGCCGGCCGGCTACCAGGTCGCGCAGACCGACGCCGTCACCCGCGGCGACCGCTCCGGTCTGCAGCCGGACTACGCCGGCCCCGTCTTCACGAACCAGGGGGACACCTTCCGGCTCTCCGAATCGGCGGCGGGCTCGACCGACCTCACGAAGTACGACGCGTCACTCGTCTGCCGGCAGGTGAACGCCGACGGCTCGACCACCCCGGTGGCCGTCACCGCCGACGGACAGGTCACCCAGCCGGCCGGCCCGCTCGGCACCGACGTCACGTGCACGTACACGAACGTCCGCCTCGCGCCGGACCTCGCGCTCCGCAAGACGTCCGACCCCGCCGACGGCACTGCCGTGCAGGCCGGCCAGCGACTGACCTACACGGTGCAGGCCGAGAACACCGGCAACACGCGCCTCGACCCGGTCACCGTGACCGACGACCTGTCCGGCGTGCGCGCGTTCGCCGAGTACCAGGGCGACGTGGCTACGGCGATCGACGGCGACCCGGTGCCGTCCGGCGCCGCCACCGTCACGGGCGACGACCTGGCCTGGACCGGCGCCCTCGAGCCCGGTCAGGTGCTCACGATCACCTACTCCGTCGTCGTCGACGATGGTGTGGAGGGCGAGCGCATCGCGAACCGCGTCACCGCATCCGGCACGCCGCCCGGGGGACTGCCTCCGATCACCCCTCCGGCCGTCACCACCGAGCACCCCGTCGCCGGCTTCGAGGTCGCGAAGACCTCCGATCCCGCATCGGGCACCGTGGTGGAGCCGGGCCAGACCATCGAGTACACCGTCACCGGCACGAACACCGGGGCGACCGTCCTCAACCCGGTGACCGTCACCGACGACCTCTCCGGTGTGCTCGCGAACGCTGCCTTCAACGACGACATCACGACCACGGTCGGCGGCACCGCCGTCACCACGGGCGGCGCGACCCTCACCGGCAACGCCCTCGGCTGGACCGGAACGCTCCAGCCCGGACAGACCGTGACGATCACGTACTCGGTGACGGTGGGCGACGACACGTCCGGCGAGATCCTGCGCAACAGCGTGACCGGAACGGGCACGCCGACCACCCCGAACCCGGGCGACCCGACCGGGCCGCAGGTTCCCGGTGAGCCGATCGTCCCGCCGACGGTCACCACCGAGCACCCCGTGATCGGCTCGGGCTTCACCATCTCGAAATCGGCCGACCCCGCCTCCGGCACGGCCGTGTCCGCGGGCGACACGATCACCTACACGATCACCGGCACCAACACGGGCGACACCGACCTCGATCCCGCGGAGATCGTCGACGACCTGTCGGGCGTGCTCGGCTCCGCCGGCTACAACGACGACGCCACGGCCGACCGCGGCTCCGTGCGGGTCGCCGACGCCACCCTGACCTGGACCGGCGCCATCCCGCGCGGGGAAGCGGTCACGATCCGCTACACGGTGACGGTGGACGCGGGTGTCGAGAAGGCCCTGCTGCACAACGTCGTCACCGGATCGGCCACGCCGCAGATCCCGACCGACCCCGCCGATCCCTCCGGTGCGAAGACCCCGGGGACCCCGATCGTCCCGCCGACGGCGGAGACGGAGCACCCCGTCGTCGACACCGGCTTCGAGGTCTCGAAGTCGGCCGACCCGGCCTCCGGCACCGCCGTCCGCGCGGGTGACACGATCACCTACACGGTCTCGGGCGTCAACACCGGCAACACCGTCCTCGACCCCGCGACGATCGTCGACGACCTCTCGGCCGTCCTCGCGAACGCGGAGTACGGCGGCGACGCGAAGGCCTCGGCCGGATCCGTCGCGCTCTCCGGCACGACGCTCACCTGGACCGGGACGCTCGCCCCCGGCGACCGCGTCGACATCACCTACACGGTGACCGTGGACGAGGATGCGACCGGCGTGCTGCTCCGCAACACGGTGTCCGGTGAGGGCACCCCGCTGATCCCGACCGACCCGACCGACCCGGAGAGCCCCACCACGCCGGGCACCCCGGTCGTGACCCCGCCGGCGACGACGGAGCACCCCGTCGCGACCCCCGGGTTCACCGTCACCAAGACGGCCGACCCGGCGACGGGCACGCGCGTCGACCCCGGCAGCGTGATCACCTACACCGTGACCGGCCGCAACACGGGCGACACCGTCCTCGACCCGGTCGAGATCGGTGACGACCTGCGCGCGGCGCTGGCCCACGCGTCGTACAACGACGACGTGTCCGCCACCCGCGGCGACGTCCGCGTGGCCGACGGCGCCCTCTCGTGGAACGGCGTGCTGCGCCCCGGCCAGGACGTCGTGATCACCTACTCGGTGACTGTCGATCCCACCGCCGGCGGCGAGACCATCGCGAACACGGCGACCGGAGAGGCGACCCCGCTGATCCCCGCCGACCCGAGCGACCCCGAGAGTCCCACCACCCCCGGCACGCCGATCACGCCGCCGCCGTCGAGCACGGAGCACCCCGTGAACGAGCCCGGCTTCAGCTTCGCCAAGACGGTCGACCCCGCCGCCGGTACCGCTGTCGACCCGGGTGCCGTGCTCACCTACACGCTGACGGCCGCCAACACCGGCCAGACGGCGCTCGACCCGGTGACGATCACGGACGACCTGTCGGGTGTGCTGCCGTACGCGACGTTCAACGCGGACGCCGTGGCGAGCATCGCGGGTGCCGCTGCGGGTGCCGCGACCCTGGACGGCACGGAGCTGTCGTGGACAGGGGCGCTCGCGGTCGGCCAGACCGTGACCGTCACCTACTCCGTGACCGTGAGCGCCGACGGCGTCGGCACCGTGATCGAGAACGCGGCGTCCGCGACGGCGACCCCGCCGGGAGGATCGACGATCACGCCGCCGCCCGGTGTCACGACCAACCCGGTCAACGAGCCCGGATTCTCCGTCTCGAAGCGCGTCGACCCGGCTGCGGGCACGGCGGTCGACCCGGGCAGCGTCCTCACCTACACGGTGACCGGTGTGAACACGGGCGAGACGGCTCTCGACCCCGTCACCATCGCCGACGACCTCTCCGGTGTCCTGGCGCACGCGGAGTTCAACGACGACGCGACGGCGACGATCGGCGGCACGGCGACGACCGCGCCGACGGTGGTCGAGGACCGGCTGTCCTGGACGGGTGCGCTGCAGGTCGGTGAGAGCGTCACGATCACGTACTCGGTGACCGTGCGCGCGGATGCGGGCGGCGCCGTCATCGAGAACTCGGCCTCCGGCTCGGCGACCCCGCCGGGTGGGGTGCCGCCGATCGAGACGCCGCCGGCGACGACCGAGAATCCCGTGAACGAGCCCGGCTTCGAGCTGCGCAAGTTCGCCGATCCCGCGTCCGGCACCCGGGTCGACCCGGGCAGCGTCGTCACCTACACGGTGACCGGCGTGAACACGGGCGAGACGGCTCTGGCTCCGGTCCGCATCCTCGACGACCTGTCGGGCGTGCTCGCCCACGCCGCCTACAACGGCGACGCGACGGCGACCCTGAGCGACGGCACCGCCCCTGAGCCCGTGGTCGTGGGCGACGAACTCACCTGGGCCGGTGACCTCGCGGTCGGCCAGCGTGTCACGATCACCTACTCGGTGACCGTGCACGGCGACGCCGGCGGTGCGATCATCGCGAACGCCGTCGAGGGCACGGCCACGCCTCCCGGCGGCGCCGAGCTGACCCCGCCGCCGGTGACGACGGAGAACCCCGTCGGCACCCCGGGCTTCACGTTCCTCAAGTCGTCCGACCCCGCGTCCGGCTCCGCCGTGGCGACGGGTAGCGTCGTGACGTACACCCTCACCGGCACCAACACCGGCGAGACGGGTCTGGACGAGGTCGTCGTCACGGACGACCTGACCGGAGTGCTGCGGCATGCCGACCTCCGCGGAACGGCGACCGCCACGGTGGGTGACCGTGCGGTGGCCGCGCCGACGATCGACGGCACGACGCTGCGCTGGACCGGCAGCCTTGCCGAAGGGGAGCGCGTCGTGATCACCTACGCGGTGATCGTGCACGCCGACGCGGCGGGTGCGACGCTGCGGAACGTGGCCACCGCCTCGGCCACGCCTCCCGGCGGTGAGACGATCACCCCGCCGACGAGCACGACCGAGAACCGGGTGCTGACGCCGCTCGCCCTCACGGGCGGACAGCTGGCCCCGTGGATCCTCGGGCTCGCGATCGCCCTGCTGATCGGCGGCGCGGTGCTGCTGCTGGTGCGCCGACGCCGCATGCAGAGCTAGCGGTTCCGGCAGAAGGCCCCGCCCGTCGTCTCCGACGGGCGGGGCCTTCGTCATCCGGGGAGGAGCCCGTGCCGGGCGGCCTGCTCCAGGGCTTCGGTGCGGTTGGCTGCGTCGAGCTTGCGATAGATGCTGCGGAGCTGCGTCTTCAGGGTGTTCGGCGAGACCCGCAGCTCCGCGGCGATCTCGGGCAGCGGCGCCCCTGTCGTGAGCGCATGCAGCACCACCTGCTCCCGTGAGGAGAGCTTCGGGCGCGCCGCGAACGAGGGCAACGCCGAGCGGATGGGCAGCGGCGGGTCGCCGACCGGAGCGAGGTCGGCCCGGACGGCGGCGAAGTCCTCGGCGCCGAGCAGGGCCAGCGGAGTGCGCAGACCTCGGTCGGCGAGCTGGGCGTGCAGCGCCTCGGTCACGGCCTGTGCGGCGGCGGGACTGACGCGGTGGAGGGCCGCACTGTGCACCGCCGCGGCCTCCGCGCGCTCGCGGGAGGTCGTCGGCTCGAGGCGCGTGGCGGCGAGCAGCCGCACCGCATCCGGAGCGCGACCGTCGATCAGGGCGATCCTGGCTCGTTCCAGGAGGGTGCCGAACCGGTCCGTCCCGGCGTCGCGCTGCTTGATGCCGCGCGCGGCACGGACATCGCCGAGCGCCAGGTGCAGCAGGATGCGGGGGCGGCTCAGCGCCTGGCGCGCCGACGTCGACCCGGCCTCGCGCCCGCGCATCCGGGCGAACGACTCCAGCCGCTCCAGTCCGCCGGCGGCCTCGCCGTCGTGTAGCGCGATCCAGGCTTCCACGGTCGCCATCGTGGTCCAGTGCTCGCTCGTCGCCCGGTGCGGCTCGAAGGCGCGCACGTGCTGCTTGGCCGTGGCGAGGTCGCCCTCTTCCACGGCGAGTATCGCTTCCGCGACGCGGTAGAACGTGCCGCGGTACCCGTCCAGCAGGGCGGGGTCCCACGAGCCGTCCCGGATGATCTCGACGTAGTGCCGCGCCTCCGGTAGGTCGCCGTTGAGGGCGTGGATCCCGCTGAGCAGGCTCACGGCGTGGAAGGCGTTGCCCGTGCCCTGGGACGAGGCGAGCGCAGCGGCCTCGTCGAAGAGGCGGACGGCCTGCTCCCGGCGACCGCCGTAGTACAGCGAGATCCCGAGGTGCGTGCACAGCAGCGGCATCTCGATCGCGTACTGCTGCCACTGCGACTCCGAGGTCTCCGTGTACACCGCCAGCGCGCGGGCTGCGACCTGCCCGGCCCGCTCGGGCATCCCGACCACCCGCAGCGCCGCGCTCTCGGCGGTCCAGATGAACAGGCGCTCCGTCGGCGAGAGGGCGCTCCGCCGGGCGTTCGCGGCGGAGATCGCCATCCGCAGGAGCTGCAGGCCGCGTACCCGTCGGAGTCGGTTGGCGTTGAGGCAGATGCCCAGCAGCATCGCCACCAGCGGCTCCTGCTTGAGCCGCGCGAGGGGCAGGTCGCCCAGCAGCGCCACGACCCGGCGACCGTCGTGATCCAGAAGGTGGCTCCAGCCCGACATGATGACGTGGGCGGCGAGGTGGAGGTCGTCCTCCTCCATCGCCAGGCGGAGCCCCTCGAAGGGGTCGTCGCGCCGCAGCGCACCCTCGATCGCGAGGCGCCGGAGCAGGCGGATCTCGGCCGGGAAGCGCTCCAGGAGATCGCGGCGCAGAAGGGCGCGAGCCGGCGCGGCGATCATGAAGGTCCCACGCCCGGATTCCGTCGACCACCGGCCGAAGCCGAACGCCTCGGCCTCGTCGAGGGCGGCACCGATGTCCGGATCACTGCTCAGAGCCTGCGCCAACGGCAGATCCACCGTGTCCGTGATGCTGATCCGGATCAGGCCCTCGAGGACGCCGGCGCCGAAGGTGCCCTCCTCCATGCGGCTGCGGAGGTAGTCGTCGACCGCCGCCGTCGCGACCTCCGCGATCGCCGTGTCGTCGGGGACACGGCCGCGGAGGGCGACGGCACGGATGACCGCCGCGAACCCGCCGGTGGTCTCGCGCACGGCGACGGCCGTGTCCTCATCGACGTCGAGCGCGCGGCGGATCTCATCCGTGTCGAAGGCGAGATCCTCCGGAGAGATCAGAGCGGTGTCGAGAACGAGGGCGATCCCGTCGCTGTCGAACGGGCTGGGGCGGTTCGTGGCGACGATCAGGCGGACGTGCGCCGGGACGGCGACCGTGCGGCACAGGTCGAAGACCGCATCCCGGTCGAGTGCGGCGGCGTCGTCGAGCACGACGACGAGAGGCTCCTCGTGGTCGCACAGGTACTGGGCGACGGCGGACCACCCCTCTCCGACGTCCGGGGCGGGGTGAGGGCTGCCGACGGCCTCGCCCGCGCCGCTCAGCACCCGCAGCAGAGCGGCGGCGAGGGCCGCGCTCGTCGCCAGCGCGGGCGTGACTGTGAGCCACACGACGCGGTCGGCGGAGGTGAAGGCCCAGCCCACCAGGGCGGTGGTCTTCCCGGAGCCCGCGGCTCCGCGCAGCAGCGTGAGCGGAGCTCCGTCGTCCAGCGCGGCGTTCACCCGCGGACGTCCGATGACGTGCGCGGAAACCCGCGGCAACCTCTTGTCCCCTTGCGCGCCGAAAGCCGGCATCGTCCCTCCCCAGGTACGCATCCCCACCCCTACGATATCCAACCCCCGCGTATGCCTGGTCGCGGCCGCGCACACCGCGCTGCCGTTCCGGCGCGACGCCCCCGTCCGCCCGGCCCGTGTCCTGCGTGCCGGGTCGCCCGCGGAGCCGGCATCGAGATCTGCATACCCCCACGGGGTACCATGAGCACATGGCCGGTCGTCGCGTGCTCCAGGGGGCGCTGCTCGTCGTCGTCCTCGTGGGCGGCGTCGTGCTCGGACTCCTCGGCATGCATGCGCTCGACACCCATGGCACGGCCGGAGCGCACGCGATGGCAGGCCACGCGGTCATGGCCCCCGAGAACCCGTCGGGGTCGTCGGCGCACGCCGCAGGTGGCGCCGAGACGGCTGTCGCCCCCGGAGACCCCGCGGGCGATGGCGGCGCGGCCTGCGTCCTCGCGCTGCTCGGCGGGCTGCTCGTGCTGCTCCGTCCCGCACGCAGTGCCCTGACCGGACCTCTCCTCCGCGTTCTCCGCTCGCCCGCGGAGGCGGCCGCCGCCCCCCTTCGTCCGCCCTCGCTCCACGTCCTCTGCATCAGTCGGACCTGATCGGCGCCGATGCGCCCGGGCTCCGTGTCCGCGGACGCCCTTCCGACAGACAGAGATGAGAGAGAAATGACGAATCGAACCACTGCCGCCGCTGCCCTCGTGCTGGCCGGAACCCTCGCCCTCGTCGGGTGCGCCTCGACCGCACCTGCCGGGCCGGCCGACCATTCCGGCATGGATCACTCGACCTCGGACGCCCCGCTGACCGGAGCGAACGAGGCCGACGCGATGTTCGCATCCATGATGATCGTCCACCACGAGCAGGCCGTCGAGATGTCCGACATCGTGCTCGCGAAGGACGACGTCGACCCCCGGGTCGCCGACCTCGCGGAACGTATCAAGGCCGCTCAGGGCCCGGAGATCGAGCAGATGCAGGGCTGGCTCGACGACTGGGGGGCCGAGGCGGGCGACCCCGCCGACATGGATCACGGCGACGGCATGATGAGCGACGACGACCTCGCCGCGCTGGAGGCCGCCGCGGGCCCGGAGGCATCCCGGCTGTTCCTGGAGCAGATGATCGCGCACCACGAGGGCGCGGTCGAGATGGCCGAGGCGGAGGTGGCGGACGGCGAGAACGCCGACGCCGTCGCCCTCGCGCAGGACATCGTCGACGCGCAGACCGCCGAGATCGCGGAGATGAAGGAGATCCTCGCCACGCTCTGATCCGGCACCGGGCCCCGCGTCGCCTCCGCGGCGCGGGGCCCATCGCCCGTCCGCGATCTGTCCTTTCCGCGCTGCTCTGTGCGTTTCGCACCACGTCGTGCACGCCGGCCACCGTCGCGAGGTCTACTGCTAGCGACGGGGGCGGCGCAGGCGGCGCAGCGGGGCAGACAGGCGGTGCCACAGCGTCGGGGCGGGCTCCTCGTCCTCCGCGGGCGGCGGGGCGACGGCGAACTGGACGAACTCCTCCGCGCCATGGTGCACGACGCGGTAGAGCGCCGTGCCGATGAGCACTCCGAGCGCGATCGACATGACGGAGACGAGGGCCGCGGTGAAGTCGGCGAGGCCGTTGTCGGTCGCCACCGCCTCGGTGAGCCCCACCAGCCCGGCGGCTCCGGGCACCAGCAGCCAGAAGGCCGGGAGGAACGTGAGCTGCGACGGGGCTCCGTGACGCAGCCCGGCGATCCAGAACACGACCGGGGTGACGGCGACCGCACCGACGAAGCCGCCGACCGCCGGGTCGATGAACTCGGTTCCCGCCCACTGGCCGAGGTACGCGACGACCAGGGCGAGCAGCACCCACCCGAACGTGGACGGCGGGGAGGAGAAGTGCAGGTAGTTGCCGAGCGCGAACACGAGGATGCCGAGCAGCGGCACCCACCAGGGGAGGTACGACGAGGAGGCGTCGAGGGCTTCGTACGAATCGCTCGAGACGCCCACCACAGCCCCCGCGGCGAGGATGCCGAAGGCGAGGAGCGCGAGCTGCACGAACCCGTAGATGAGGCGGGACGCGCCGGAGATCATCTGGCCCGCTGCGAGCTCCACCGTCGCCGTGGTCAGCACACCACCGGGGAGGAAGGTGACCAGCGGGGCGATCAGGAGGCGGATCGGGTCGCCGATCTCGATGACCTCCGCGAGCAGGAACACCGCGGCCGCGCACACGAAGGCCGCGGCGATGGGCATGACGAGCTGCAGGGTGGGAGAGCGCACGAGTTTGAGCAGGCCGATCCCGAACCCGAGGACGAAGGCGACGAGCGCCCCCTGCCAGGTGGGCGCGAGGAGGAGCGCGAGACCCGTCGTGAGGATGGCGTGCCCGAGCGTCCGGGTGAACCAGCCGAGGCGCGGACGCATCGCGCCGATCTCGTTCAGCCGGCGGATGCCGTCGAGCGGGTCGACCTCGCCGGTCTTGGCCTGCGCGATGAGGTCGTACAGCGCGGCGATCTGATCGAAGCGGAACGAGGCGTTCGTGGCCGAACGGAACGCGACCCGCTGCTCCTCCGCATCCCCCGTCTCCACGATGATGATGGTCGGCAGGACGACGAAGTCGGCGCCGTCGCCGCCCGATGCCGTGGCGACCTCGGCGATCGTGTCCCGGATGCGGTCGACGGACTCCGCCGACGCGTTCATGCCCTGAGCCAGTCCCAGCAGGAACTGTCGCAGCGCCGACCGGTCGACGACGTCGGTCATGTCACGTGAACAGGAACGACAGTGCCACCCCGACGACGATGGCCGTACCGACGTAGACGAGGTTCGGCAGCTGGAACGAGTGATCGAAGACGAACTTGCCCATCTTCGTCGTCCCGGTCTGGTCGAACGCGACGGTCGCCACCTGGCTGCCGTTGGCGGGCAGCGTGTAGATGCCCATCGCCGCCGGCCACAGTCCCACCAGCAGGGAGGCGGGCAGACCGATCGTGATGCCGATCGGGACGATCGCGTTCGTGGCGCTCGATTGGCTGGTCGTGAGCATGGCGACCGCGAAGAGCGCCAGTGCGAACAGCAGGGCCCCGAGGAAGGCGGACGAGCCGGAGACGACCGACCCCAGCCCGTCGACGATGAGGGTCTGGTTCGCGGCGACGAACGTGTTGGCGAGCCACGCGATGCCGAACAGGGCGATGGCGCCGACGATGCCCGCGGGGAAGGTGGACTGCTTCGGCACGTCGGCGGCCTTCACCTTGCAGAACACGAAGATCAGCGCGGCGATGATGCCCATGACGACCTCGATGATCACCGTGACGCTCAGGCGCAGCGGATCGCCGTTGTCGTCGGTGCCGATGACCGGACGGAGGTTCTCGAACAGGCCGAAGAACACGATCACCGCGACGCCGGCGAGGAACAGCGAGGCCGACAGCACGGCGGTCGGCGGGAGCTTGTTCTCGTGCGCGTCGACGGTGGGCGGCTTGATCTGTCCCTCCGCCAGGCGCTTCTGGTACTCCGGGTCGTCCTCGAGGTCCTTGCCGTGACGCATCATGACCAGCGCGGCGACGAGGAGGCCCGCGATCGATGCCGGCCACATGATGAGGAGCAGACCGCCGAGGTCGACGCCCTGCGGCGCCAGCAGCACGACCATCGAGGCGGTGGCCGCGGAGACCGGCGAGCAGAGGATGCCGACCTGCGAGGCGACGGCCGAGACCGACAGCGCCCGCTCCGGCCGGATCTTCTGCTGGTAGGAGACGTCGTAGATCACCGGCAGCAGCGGGTAGAAGATGTTTCCGGTCCCCGCGCCGACCGTGAAGAGGAACGACATCGCCGGTGCGAGGAAGACGACGGACTTCGGCCGTTTGCGGATGACCTTCGCCGCCACCGACACCATCCAGTCGATGCCGCCAGCGGCCTGCATGGTCGAGGCGGCGGTGATGACCGTGATGACGATGAACACGGCGTCGACCGGGGCGTTGCCGGGGGCCTCCCCGAACACGAACACGAGCACCGCGACGCCGACGAGGCCCCACACGCCCAGGCCGATCCCGCTCGTGCGGGTGCCCATGAAGATCGCCAGGACGACGACGATGAGCTCGGCGACGAGGATCCAGACGTTGTCGTTCACGACGACGGCCCCTTCACGATCGGTGCCGATCCGGAGAGGATCTGCACGGGCAGCTCGGTCTCGACGATCTCCCCGTCGACCGCCTCGACCTTCAGCGCCAGTGCGTTCTCGACCGGGCTGACCGCGGTGACGAACTCGCCGTTCTCGAAGTGGAGCGACTGCAGATTGCCCACCGCATAGCCGGTGGACAGCTCGCCGCTGAGGAGCGAGGCGTGGAAGAGCGGCCGGCGCTGGTCCTCGGCGTCGTAATGCGGACAGAAGCTGCCGTGCAGGAACCCGAGGCCCTCGGGGAGCACCTGCAGGGTGGGGCCATAGCTGTCGGTCGTGCCGCCCTCGAACCAGCAGATGCCGCCCGCGCTGCCGCCTGTGAACACGACGTTCGAGGAGGGGTCCTCCCACATCTCGCGCATGATCTCATCGAGGCCCTGACGCTTCCAGACGTCGAGCATGTTGGCGGTGTTCCCCCCGCCGACGTGGATGACGTCGAAGCCCTTCACGAAGCCGGCGAGGTCGTCGACCGCCCGATGGAAGAGCGGCAGGTGATGCGGCGCGCATCTGTCGGAGTCGTACGTGGAGTAGAAGCTCACGATGTAGGCGGTGTCGTCGCCGGTCGCGGTGCCGACGAAGAGGACTCGTGGTCGCTCCTTGCCGGTGAGCTTCAGGATGTACTCGTGCGTCGGATCGTTCCGACGTTCCATCATGGCCTTGCCGGCCCCCGTTGCGACGATGTGCGACATGCCCCCACCTCACTGTCGAGTGTGAATGCGCTCAACCTAGCGTCGCGGTGCAACCGCCGTCCAGAGCGGTCACCCTGGCCGGGTGAATCCGGGCCTCTCAGCCGAAGATGCGGGCCGTGCCCACCATGCCTTCCAGAAGGGCGATCGTACGGGCGCGGGGGCCCTCCGGCGCGATGCCGAGCACGCGGGCGAGCTCCAGAGCGAGGGCGGCGTGCCCGACCGCGCTGGGGTGGAACGGGTCGTTCATGAGGCCCCACGGCACGCCGCCGTTCCCCAGCTCCGCGAAGTGCGCGTGCTGGTCGACGAGGATCACGTCCTCCGCGGAAGCGACCCGGCGGACGGCCTCGGCGAAGTCGGCGATCCGCGCTCGCTCCGGCGCATTGCGGACGTCGATGGCGGGAGGCGTCTGGAGCACCGGGATGGCGCCGAGCCCGCGTACCCGGCGCACGAAGTCGTGCAGAGACGCGGCGTAGTCTTCTGGCGAGATGACCGGTCGCGGTCCGCCGTCGGAGGCGTCGTTGGTGCCGACCATGAGGGTCACGACATCCGGCTGCCAGGCCGCGACCCGACGCTCCCAGTCGTCGAGGATGTCGACGATCCGGTTGCCGCTGATCGCGGTGTTGAGGACGATGTCCCGGACGCGCTCGAGCTCGCCTCGGACCAGCTCGTGGAGGTGCTCCGGGTAGCTGCGCCCACCCTGGGTGTGCACCAGACCGTGGGTGATCGAGTCGCCGGTGATGACCCAGTTCAGCGGTGCGGGGTCGCGGAGGGCGGCGGCGAGGCGGCTCAGGTCGTCGGACGCGGTGGCGGAGGAGGCGGAGGGGGCGATCGGCACGTCTCAGAGCTTATCCGCCGCCAGCGCTCTGCTTCCGGACAGGGTGGCGTAATGCCCTGGCATCGTTCCCGTCCTGTTTCCCGAGGGGCGAGGCTGGGCACGTGAGCGCGGACGGGATCCGCGGCCCAGGACATCGTCGAATCCCCAACCAGACGATGTGGAGAAATCGAGTCCCTCGTGCGGCGGGCTGCTCCCCCGGCCCGCCGCACATCCCCGGTCCGGGAGACGTTCCGTCGGCCCATTCCGGAACGCCGATATACGCGCGGCTGCGAACACCGGCGACCCGCCGCATGAGGGGTACCGTCGTTCGCGGCCCGTTTGAGGGAGGGGAACCTTGCGGGCCGGGGGAGAGCTCCGCGGCATCGCCGCGAGCAAGGGTGCGCCGCTCCGTGCGGCGTGGAGACGCGCGGCGTGCGTCGTCGAGATCCGCAATCCGGCGGAGTCCGCGTAGTACGCCGGGCTTCACCGTGTCTCATCTTCGACCGTGCCCACGTCGCGTGCGCGCGGCTGTCACCGGAGGAACACATGCTGACCCATTTGCCACCCGTCCGACCCCGCTCGGGACGGAGGAGCCGCGTCGCCCGCCGCGTCGCGGCCTTCGTCGCGATCGTCGGAGGAATCGTCGGAGCCCTGCTCGCGCCCGTCGTCGCGACGGCGGCACCGCCGTACACGACCAGCGCCGCGGTGTCGTCGCTCGCCTTCACGGAGAAGGCCGTCGCGAGCGGTACCAAGGCCGAGCTCACCGGCACCTGGTCCCTGCCGGACAACCCGGTGGCACCGGCCGGGTTCGTCGTCGATCTCCCCGAGGATCTCCGCGGGCTGCCCGACGCGTTCCCGCTGCTCGACGCCGATGACCAGGAGGCGGGGAGCTGCGTGGCGACCGCCACCCAGCTCGTCTGCGACATCGACAGCACGTACCTGCAGGAGCACCCCGTCGGTCTCTCCGGGGGCTTCTCCTTCTGGGTGACCGTGACCACCGAGGTGACGGAGACCACCACGGTCACCTATGACTTCGGCGACGTCACGGCCGCCGTGGACGTGAAACCGGACCCCTTCGCCTGCTCGACGGACTGCGACTTCCGCGGTCGGACCAACTTCAAGAGCGGGGAGTATCAGAACTCGTCCGACACCATCGCCTGGGACGTCGCCGTCGGTGCGGGAGCGAAGGGCATGGTCGCGGGTCAAGAGGTCGTCGTCACCGACGTCATCGGTCCGGATCAGGAGCTCCTGCGCGAATCCGCCGCCGGCGAGCGCTACCCGTCGCTCTGGGTGGCCACCGGCCTGGAGACGCTCCCCAGCGGCCTGGTCGTGCCGGGGCCGATCACCGAGGTCCCGGCCTCCGATTACACCGTCTCCGCGGACGGCACCACCGTGACCTTCACCGCGCGCGAGGGGGCCTTCTACAACGTGCACTACCTCTCGCGCGTGACCGACGACGGCGCAGCCGGCAGCTACCGCAACGCCGCCGAGATCCGGGTCGGCACCGAGACCTCGTCGACGGTCACGTCAGAGGTCACCCGCCACGGCGGCTCGGGGACGGGGAACGGCACGCGGGTCGGGCGGTTCACGGCGCTGAAGACCCTCGCCGGTGAGGCGGCCGCGACCGAGCGGATCCCTGCCGAGACCCGGTACGTGCTGGAGTACGCGTATCCGGCGGGCCGGGGCTTCCCGGCGGGGTCCGGGGTGCTCACGCTCGAGGCGGGATCGTCGGTGACGAGCCCGGCGCTGCCGGTCGGTGCGGAGGTCACGGTCCGCGAGCGCGCGCCCGAGTCGGTGGCCGGCATCGCCTGGGGGACGCCGACGATCAGCCCGGAGCGGTTCACGGTAGGGAACGAGACCGTCGCCGTGAGTGTGCAGAACCCGGTGTCCGTCGTGCCGCCGCCGACGCCGAGCACGCCGCCGACGCCGGGCACTCCGACCACGCCGCCGACGCCGGGCACTCCGACCACGCCGCCGACGACGCCGGGCACTCCGACGACGCCCACCACGCCGGGAACTCCGGGCAGATCGCTGGCGTCGACCGGTGGCGAGATCGCGGTCACGGGTCTGGTCGCCGGGGTGCTGCTGCTGGGGATGGGGGGTGCACTGGCGGCCGCGCGACGCGCACGCCGCGGCAACCACTGATCGCACGTGCCGTGCGGGGTGCTGCCGATGTCTGTCGGCCGCACCCCGCATCGGCGCGAGAACGCACGGGCGAGGTCTGTCACCTCGCCGACTGATGCCCTGGGGGAAGGGAACACCATGAGCGACGAACGCAGAGACGAAGAGAGGGAACGCGATGCCGATCTGCTGGACCGCGTCCGTGGGGGGGACGAGCAGGCCTATGCGGAACTGTGGGAGCGGTACGCACCCGCGGCCGCGGCTGTGGCGCGCAGCTACTGGTGGTCGGCCGATGCCGACGACCTCGTCGCGGAGTCGTTCACCCGCATCTACCAGGCGATCCAGGCAGGGAAGGGTCCGACGGCCGCGTTCAAGCCGTACCTGTTCGCCACCATGCGCAACCTCGCCATCAGCTGGGGGCGTGCCCGTCGCGAAGTGCCGATCGAGTACATCGAGGCAGTGGAGGATCCGAACAGCACCGACGCCGCCGCGGACGCCGACTTCGACGCCTCCCTCGTCTCCCAGGCCATCCTGGCCCTGCCGGAGCGCTGGCAGGACGTGCTGTGGTTCGGCGAGGTCGAGCACCTCTCGATGCACGAGATCGGCAAGCGCCTCGACATCAGCGAGCGAGCCGCCGCGGTCCTCGCCTTCCGGGCCAGAGAGGGGCTCCGGCAGGCCTGGATCACCGCGCACGTCGCCAGCCGTCCGCCGGCATCGCGAGAGTGCCAGTGGACGATGGGGAAGCTGGGCGCGCACGCCCGCCAGCGACTCACCCCTCGAGACACCGCTCGCGTGCACGCCCACCTCGACGAGTGCGCCGAGTGCCGCGCGAAGGCTGACGAAGCCCGTCACGCCAGTTCGCGCATGTTGTCGGTCCTGTTCCCCGCCGGCATCGCCGTGGGGGTGGGCGCGCAGATCTGGCAGTCGTTGACCTCGGCGGGACTCTCCGCCAGCGCCGCACCGCTGCCGCCCGCGATCGCTGCCCCGGTCGCGGGCATCGCCGCGGCGAAGGCCACTGTCGCCATCGTGACCGCGGTCGCCACGACGACGCTGGCAGCGAGCGTCGTCGCCACCGTCGTTGGCGGCACCGCGGTGGACGCGACCCCCGCCGCCCGTCAGGTCGTGACGTGGACCGTGCCGACCCCGACGGCATCGCCCTCGGCGGCCCCCGCCCCGGTGGCGACGCCCGTCGAGACGACGAAGCCTCCGGTGGAATCCGAGCCGCCCGCCCCGGCGGAGCCTCCGGCGAATCCGGATCCGGAGCCGGCGCCGGACCCGGTTCCTGAGGCGACCGTGCCGAGTCCGCCGGTCCTCATCTCCGTCCCGGGCCAGGTCTCACGCACCAAGCTCCTGTCTGTCACCGTGGCCTGCGAGGCGGGCGCCGACCTGACGGTGTCCGCGTACGGCGCCACGCTCGCGGCGGGAACCTGCGCGGCGAACGAACGGTGGCAGGCGAGCTTCGAGGTCGACGCCTACCCGGTCCCGGCAGGGACCGCGGTGACCCTGAGTTTCGCGCAGTCCAACATCGCCGGAGTCTCCGGGGGCGCGATAGCTGAGGTGGTCATCGTGGATTGAATTTTGGACCGCGCGTAATAACCCCCGCGCAGTGCTGTCCCATAAGGGTTCGCCATCTCCGGATACCAGCGGATGAAGAGATCGAGATTGGAATCACACCGCCATGAGGAAACGATCGGGCGCCTTCGTGCTCGGATTGCTGCTCGCCCTCGGTGCCGTCGTCGCTGCGGCCCCCGCGACCGCTGCGACGGGAGCGGCGACCATCGTCGACGCGAACACCGGCAGGTTCACGCTGCCGGACGGCACGGTCGCCACGGCGACACTGTCGGGTGGCTCGCGCATCTTCGGGGGCGAGGGCAAGACGCTGAGCTCTTGGAGCGGCACGGACGCGATGTACGCCCCCGGCGTCTCGGCGAAGGACCTCGCGACGCTCAACGTGCATTCGAAGGCGAACTGCGGCACGGCGTCGCGGTGCGGTGAGGGGCAGCTCACGATCACGTTCGACCGCCCCGTCGACGACCCCGCCATCCACATCGCCGAGTTCGGCGCCGGGACCGGAGGTACCGGGATCGCCATCGCGGACGGCATGCGCTTCGCCTCCGCCGACGGCGGCGCCACCCGCGCGGTCGTCTCCGACGGCGCGACCTTCGTGGATGGAGGCGACGGGTACGTCCGTGGCGACCTCCGCATCTCCTGCACCGCGGCCTCGCGCCCCGGGGGCTGCGGAAGCTTCACCGTCCCGGGCACCCAGATCACGCGCATCGTCTTCGACGTCGCCCGCTTCGCCCTCGGCGGCACGCAGACGACCGCGACCGACGGCTACGCGCTCGGGATCACGGCCACCGCCACACCGGACCCGAAGCTCGCCGGTCTCTCGATCGCGAAGGTCGTCGACAAGGCGGCCGCCGCGCCCGGCGACACCCTCGACTACACCCTCACCGTCCGGAACTCCGGCGAGGCGGACGCCGGGCAGGTGCCCGTGACCGACACCCTTCCCACCGGGCTGCGTGATGTGACGGCCGATCAGGGCGGCGTCGTCGCGGACGGCACGGTCACGTGGACGATCGACTCCCTCCCCGCCGGCGGCACGAGCACGCTGCACGTCCGCGGGACGGTCGATCGCGCGGGTGCGGGCAGCACGCTCGTCAATCGCGCCGTGGTGAAGAACCCCGCCGATGCCGCGGCCGAGACGCCCGCACCCACGTCGGCGACGCCGTGTGCGGACGACGCGGGTGCCGCTTGCGCTGCCACGACGGTCGCCGCCCTGCCGGCGTTGTCGCTCGCGAAGACGGTCGACAAGCAGGTCGCCGGCCACGACGAGGTGCTGACGTACACCCTCGTCGTCGCCAACGCCGGCACGGGTCCGGCGACCGACGTCCCGGTGACCGACCTCCTGCCGCCTGCCCTGACCGCGGTCTCGGCCGATCAGGGCGGCGTGGTCGCCGACGGGACCGTCCGCTGGACCCTGCCCGAGGTGCCCGCCGGGGGCGAGGTCGCGCTGCACGTGACCGGAACGACCCCGGGAGGCCGGGACGAGGCGCAGCTCCTCAACCGCGCCACCGTGCAGAACCCTGCGGATGCGCCCGCCGGGACTCCGGCGCCGACGGTGACCACGCCGTGCCCCGACGACCCGCGGCAGGCGTGCGCCCTGACCGCGGTGGCCGCGCTCGCCTCGCTCGAGATCGACAAGACGGTCGCGCAATCCGCGGCGGTCGCCGGATCCATCCTCGACTACACGATCACCGTGTCGAACGTCGGCCCCGGCACCGCGGCCCAGATCCCCGTCGTCGACGACCTCCCGGACGGCGCACGGTTCATCGCCGCCTCGGCCGGGGGCGTCGCCGTGCAGGACCGCGTGGGCTGGGTGGTGCCGGAGCTCGGACCAGGGGAGTCTGCCACGATGACCCTGCGTGCCCAGCTGCCGCGCGACGCGGAGGGCACCATCGTCAACCGCGCCACCGTGGCCTACGACGAGTCGATGATCGCCGGTCTGCGGGCGGCAGCGGTCCAGGCCGGGATCGCCGTCCCGGGCGATCTGTCCGGCCTCCCCGCGCTGCCGCCGCTGTCGGCGGCGCACGCCTGCGCGGACGACGCGCAGTGGTCGTGCGCGGCGACCGTCGTCCGTGCCCCTGCGGCCGCAGGGCTCGCCCAGACCGGCGGCACGCCGCTCTCCGTCCTCCCCGCGATCGCGCTGCTGGCAGGTGGGGCTCTGCTCCTCATCGTCTCCGCGCGTCGCGCGACCCACCGATAACCACTGATCGCGTCAGCCACGGGGGACCTCCCTCCGGGGGCTGATCGAGGTACCCAGAAATGCACTTCTCACAGTCCACTTCGTCCGTTCCGCTGCCGAAAGGCTCCGTCATGATCGTCTTCGGGACCCGTCCCGAGATCATCAAGCTCGCCCCCCTCGTCCGGGAGTTGGGAGACGCCGCCTTCGTCGTCCATACCGGTCAGCACTACGACCCGGGGATGTCCCGGGTGTTCCTCCGAGCCTGCGGGATCGAGCGGGTCGACCTCCAGCTGCACGTCGGAGGTCTCCCGCGGGCCGCCCAGATCGGCCGCGCCGCCGAGCAGATCGCCGAGGCCATCACGCGCTTCGAGCCGGGGTACGTCGTCGTCCAGGGGGACACGAACGCCACCTTCGCCGCCGCTCTGGCCGCGAACGCCGCCGGAGTCCGCCTCGGGCACGTCGAAGCAGGACTCCGGGCGAACGATCGCCGGATGCCAGAGGAACACAACAGGGTGATGGTCGACCACATCGCCGACGACCTGTTCGCGGCGACCGAGGCGAACCGCGCCAACCTCCTCGCCGAGGGCATCGATGATGCGCGCATCCTGGTCACCGGCAACCCGGTGGTGGAGGCGGTGCGTGCGCAGCGCGCCGGGGCGGAGGGCGATGCCGAGGCGCTCGCCGAGCTCGGACTGACTCCCGCAGGCTACGTCCTCGCGACCGTGCACCGACAGGAGAACGTGGACACCCCGGAGAACCTCCTGGCCACGCTCCGTGCGTTCAATGCCATCGCGGCATCGGGGTGGCCCGTCGTGTTCCCGGTGCACCCGCGCACCAGGGCGATGCTCACCACGCTGGACGCCACGCATCTCCTGGACGCGCTGATCGCCGAGGAGCCGCTCCCCTACGAGCGGTTCCTCGCGCTCGCCGCGCATGCCGCCCTACTGGTCTCCGACTCCGGAGGCATCCAGGAGGAGGCGACGGTGATCGGGCGCCCCGTCCTCGTCGTCCGGGACTCGACCGAGCGCCCCGAGGCGCTGGGCTCCTTCACGCAGCTGGTCTCACCGCAGGAGCTCGCCGCTGCGGCAGCCACCCTGCTGGATGCGGTGGAGCCGACCCTCGCCCGACTCGCCACCGTGCCGTCGCCCTTCGGTGACGGCCAGGCCACTGCGCGCATCGCGGCGCACATCCGCACCACCGTCGTCCCGTCCCGCACCGAGGAGTCCTGATGTACAGCAACGCCCTGACCACCCCGCTCGCCACGGTCGGCGCCCTTGCCGCCACCGGGCCGGAATCCATGACGACCGTGGTCATGGCGGCGGGGATCGCGGTGACCGTGGGGGCGGGACTGCTCCTGCGCACCCGCCTGCTGCGACGATCGTCGCCGGCTCCTCGCCCGATCCGCCGATCCGTCGCACCGGAAGAGGACCCCGTGCAGGGGAGGACTCCCTGATGTTCCCGGTGCTCAACGCGTTCACGGTCCTGCTCGGCGTCGCGTTCGTCACGTACGTCCTGTTCATCCTCATCCCCTATCTGCGTTATCCGAAGACCGTTCCCGGTGACCCGGCGCACTTCGAATGGCACTTCTTCATCCCGTGTCGGGACGAGGAGGCGGTCATCGACACCACCGTGTCGCGGGCGCGGCGGGACTTCCCCGGGGCCCACGTCTGGGTGATCGACGACGACAGCGAGGATGCCACGGCGGCGATCGTCACGCGCTGGGCCGATGCCGACGAGCACGTGCATCTCGTCCAGCGACGGCGGCCCGAGGCGCGGACCGGCAAGGGCGACGCTCTCAACGCCGCCTACCATCAGCTCCTCGCCTGGCTTCCCGCCGACGCCGATCATGATCGGATCGTCGTCGTCGTCATCGACGCGGACGGCGAGATGGAACCCAACGCCCTCGAGATCTGCGCGGCCGACGACATCTTCGGCGACGAGAGCGTGGGGGCGGCGCAGATCGCGGTGTGGATGAAGAATCGCGACGACCCGAAGCCGTACCCGCACGGTGGTCGGTTCGCCAACATGTTTGCGCGGTTCCTGCTGCGGATGCAGGATCTCGAGTTCCGCACCACGATCGCCGCGATGCAGTCGCTGCGAGCCAAGACGGGGACGGTCGGGCTGGGAGGCAACGGGCAGTTCACCCGGCTCTCCGTGCTCGACGCGATCGGCGACACGTTCGGCGAACCGTGGCACGGCGCCCTGCTCGAGGACTACGAGCTGGGCGTGCACGTCGTGCTGGCGGGCTACCAGGTCCGCCACGTCTACGACACGCACGTGAACCAGGAGGCGCTTCCGTCGATCCGCCGCCTGCTCACCCAGCGCACCCGGTGGGCACAGGGGAACATCCAGTGCGTCAAGTACATCCGCGAGGTGGTGAAGTCGCCGTACGTCGACAACGCCGGGGTCATCGAGACGGTGTACTACCTCGTGCTGCCGTTCCTCCAGATGCTCGGCGGACTTTCGTTCCTCATCCTGTTCGGAGCTCAGGTCGGGTACTGGGTGCAGCAGCCGGAGCTCTTCCGGGTCGCGCTCGGCGACACCCTCGGCGTCCTCGGGCTGCTGTTCGCCTTCTCCGTCGCCCCGTTCGCCGTCTGGGGGTTCGTCTACAAGATCCGCTGCGAACCCCAGGCGAGCTGGTTGACGGCGCTGGGGTGGGGGCTCGGGGTGTGGCTCTACGTCTACTACATGTACATCTGCATCGCGCGGGCGTTCCTGCGCATCGTCCGGGGCAAGAACGGCTGGGCCAAGACACGCCGCAATGCGGAGGCCCACGTCGTCGTCAACGGATCCGTCGCCGTGGAGGCCTGATGACCACCGTCACCGAAACCCTGCCCCTGCTCCGCGCCCGTCGGCTGGATCGGGTGTCGCCGCCGAACCGTGCCGCGCGCGTGGTCGTGGCGCTGCTGATGCTCGCGGCGGGGGGAGCGCTCCTGGCGGTCAACACCACCTTCCGCGCCATCGAGGCGGTCGTCGCGACGTGGTTGCTCTCGCCGTTCGTCGAGGGTCAGCGTGCAGCGATCGGCGAGCACTACCTCGTGTGGACCCCGACCGGAGACCTGATCGCCCTGCAGGTCACGGTCGAGTGCACGACGCTGCTGATCGGACTCCCGCTCACGGCCGTCGCGGCGGTGATCCTCGCCTTCACCCGCGTGCGGTGGAGCCGGCTCTTCGGCGGGCTCGCGGCGATGTGGGGCATCGTCTTCGCGGTCAACATGCTGCGGCTCGTGCTGATCGGCTGGGCCACGCAGACCTGGGGCCTCGATCCCGGATACAAGGTGAGTCACGTCTTCGTGGGATCGCTCGTCGGCGTGCTCGGCTACGTCGTGGGACTCGTCGTGATGCTCCTCATCATCGGCGTCCGCGCACCGCAGCGCCGGTATTCCCGCCGCGCACGGGCGTAATCGTCCGTCATCGTCTCTGTCTCATCCGCGGCGAAGCACTCTGCTCGTCGTGTCCACATCAAGAAGAGAGGCTCATCATGAAGAGCATCCTCAAGACCGCATGCAGCGCCGGCGTCGGCCTGCTGATCGTCGGGGGCTCGATCCTCGGCGCGCAGGGGGCCATGGCCGCCGACGAGCCGGACTCCCCGAGCACCACGTCCAGCGGCGGGGTCTCCTCGGTCCGCAGCACGGAAGACCTCGACGGTCAGGTCTCGACGCGCGGCTACCTGGGTCGAGCCACCCAGACGGCCGCGACGGGCGTGACGCCGGGATCGGAGATCAAGGAAGGCGCGATCGTGCAGCTCGTCAACGACGAGCAGATCGACGGCGTCTACAAGGTGATCCTGCCGGTGCCGGAGCACACGACCTTCGTGTCGGCGACCAGTGGAGGCCAGCTCATCGGCAGCAATGTCGTCTGGACCTTCAACGTCGCGCACGACGGCGGCACCAGAGCCGTCACGCCGATGGCGACGTTCACCGTCGACGCCGACTACTGGGGTCCGCAGATCACCAACAACGCCACGGTGCTCTACACCGGTGGTGTCTTCACCGACGACCACCGCTTCACGTACAACTACAGCCACAGCTTCGCCGAGCGTGCTGCGGTGCCGGTGGCCGATCCGACCGTCGGACTCGCGGGGGCCGGGGTGATCGCGGTCGGAGCCGCGGGCGCGTTTGCACTGCGCCGTCGTTCCTCGGCGACCCGGTGACGGGCGCCGGACAGAGACGGAGGACGAGAGACCTGTGAAGAAGACATCCTTTCTTCGGGGTGCGCTGACCGTGGGGGTGCTCACCGCTCTGGCGGCGGGCGCCCTCGCGGGCGCCCCCGCCGCCTCGGCCGCCGACGTCAACGGCTGGAGCGGATCGGGAGACACCCGTACCGCGTCGGCCGCCGGCGCCACGGCCCGCATCACCACCACCGACAAGGTGCAGATCAAGAGCTCGGGGAACGTGGTCAACCTCGCCACGGTCCGCGACGGCGGAGAGCTCGGGCTCAACGTCATCGGCCTCAACGAGGGATACCCCTGCAAGAACGGCATCGAGTGCGTCCGCGGGAACGTCGTGATCGACTTCGGACAGAAGGTGACGAACCCGAAGATCACCCTCGCCAACCTCGGCGGTGACGTCTACTCCCTCGGCGGCGTGGTGCAGAGTTCGGCGAAGTACACGCTGAAGACCTCCGGGGTGAGCCTGCGCGCTGTGAGCGGGAACCTCGATGTGACATCGAACACGATCACCTCGACCTCCTTCGCCGCCAAGACCGGCACGGTCCAGGTCACCGGCACGGTCTCGAAGGTCGAGTTCCAGCTCAGCATGCGCTCGAAGGGCGCGTTCCTCGGACTCGTGCCGACGTGGACGAAGGTGCCGAGCGACCTGCACAGCATCGACATCGATGTGGACAAGCCCACGGCGCCCGCGCTGACGGTGGACAAGAACGACCACCGCGACTCGGCCGTGATCGGCGACCAGCTCTCGTACGACATCGTGGTGCGCAACACCGGCACCGGTGCGGCGAGCAACGTCGTCGTCAGCGACGACCTGCCTGCCGGGCTCACCGGGATCACCGCGGCGTACACCGCCGGCACGACCGGGACGGTCTCGATCACCGGGCAGCGCGTCCAGGGGACCATCCCGTCGCTCGCTCCCGGGGCGTCCTCGACGATCACCGTGAAGGCCACCGTCGGCGACGCGACGCCGATCGGGAACCTGCGCAACAACGCGTGCGCCGTGGCGACCTCCACGAACCAGGCGTGCGACTGGGACGACACCACCATCACGAAGAAGACGACGCCGGTGCTGACCATCAGCAAGGACGACGGTCAGGGTGATGTGAAGCTCGGCCAGAACCTGACGTACGACATCGTCGTGCGGAACACCGGAGACGGCGCAGCCACGAACGTCGTGGTCAGCGACCCGCTCCCGGCCGGTCTCGACTTCGTCTCGGGCAGCGGCCCGTCGGGAGTGACGGTGAGTGCCTCCGGGCGCACCGTGACCGCCAACCTCGGCACGCTGGCGGCCGGGCAGTCGGTCACGCTGAAGGTGAATGCCACGGTCAACCAGTCGGCGCCTCCCGGGGCGCTGACCAACCAGGCCTGCGTGGTCGCCGGGAACGCCGCGAACGTGTGCGCGACCGACACCGACACCGTCAAGCGCGAGTTCTTCCAGTACACGTTCAACTCGAACCCGACCGACCCGCAGCCCGGGCAGGTCGTGACGTACCGGCTGGAGTACGGCAACAACGGCAACGTCGACTCGGCGAACGCGGAGATCGCGTACGCGCTGGCCGGCATCCTCGATGATTCCAGCTGGAACCCGTCGAGCGTGACCGCCGATCGCGGCACCGTCACCGTGAGCGGCGACAGCATCGACTGGAAGGGACCCCTCGCCTCGGGTGAGACGGTCGTGATCACCTTCACCGGTGTCTGGAACGGGAACGGCGACGGCTTCGCCTTCCCCGACGTCACCTACTACGGCAGCGCGCGCTAGCCGGAACTCAGGCGGACGCGCGGGTGCAGGCCCCTCCTCTGGAGGTGGCCTGTGCTCGCGCGTCCGCCTGTTTCCGCGTGTGGCGGGTCAGTCGCGGTCGGCGCGACTGATGAGGTCCATCAGCTCGTCGAGCGTGTCGACGTCGATGACCTCGGTGCCGTCGGGCTCGCGCACCTCGATGCCGTCGACCTCCAGCTCCTCATCGAGCTGCACCAGGATGCGCGACTCCGGGAACTGCTTGGGGGCGACGAACGCCAGCAGCACGGCATCCGCGAACACGACGACCGACGTGGCCTCGAGGTCGTCCCGCAGGTCGATCTGTTCGACGACGGGCTCGTCGTGCACCGCATCCTCGATGTCGAGCGCGACCTCCTCGACGATCGCCCGCCAGCGCTTCTCGCTCATCGAGAGCACGCGCGCGATGGCCGCGACGAGCTCGTCCGGATCCAGGTCCTCCGCGCTCTCGTCGCCCTCCAGTTCGGGGTCGACGTTCACGGTCACGACGGTGCCGGCGGCATCCAGGCTCGCCCGACCGTAGACGAGACCGTTCTCGGACACGGGGTCTTCGAGCAGACCGCTCTCGACGATGCGGGACAGGAGGAGATCGAGCGCCATGCTTCCAGTCTCGCGCATCTCGCCCGCCGCGGCCCCTGGTTCTTTCGCGACCCGGATCGGGACCGCGCGTAACGGAACGCCCCCACCCGCCTCTTGTTCACCGGACCATCCCGACTCGACGGCCCCCGGCCGCGTTCGAAAGGCAGGCTGCTGTGACCCGTCGTCCCCTCTCCCGCGGCATCGGCGTGGCGCTCGCCGTCGGTGCCGCTCTCGCCCTGGCGATCCCGTCATCCGTGCTTCCGGCGGCCGCTGAGGTCGCCCCCGACGCCCCGGCCCTGAACTGGGTCGTGAACACCGCCCCCGGCGGCCCGAGCGAGGAGACGCTGCGCGCGGCCATCGCCGATGCGGGAGGGACGCTGCTGATCTCGTACCCGGAGATCGGGGTCACCGTCGTCCGGGCGCCCGAAGGGGCGTTCGCGACGCAGCTCCGCGCTCAGCCGTGGGTGCAGTCCGTCGGCCCCACCCGCACGTCGACCGCGCCGGACCGTCTCCCGGAGCCCGCGGCGTCGGCGGCGGGGGGCACGGAGGAGCCCGAGGCCATGCCCGCGGAGGGCACCGCGTGGGACACCGTCGCCGTCGGCGCGACGACCCCCGGCGGAGCCGGAGTCGTCGTCGGGGTGGCGGACAACGGCATCGACGCCGGGCATCCCGACCTCGCCGACCGCATCGACCCCGCACTCTCCGTCGGCTGCGGGATCAACGGCGTCCCTGACACCCGGCCCGTCGCATGGCAGCCGGCCGCAGGGCTCGTCGGAGCCCACGGCACCCATGTGGCAGGGAGCATCGCCGGCGCCGCGAACGGCTCCGGGATCCGCGGCATCGCCCCGGATGCGCGCGTCGCCGCCATCAAGGTCGACAACCAGGCAGGGCACATCTACCCCGAGGCCAGCATCTGCGCGACGATGTGGGCGGTCCGACACGACATCCCCGTCGTGAACCACAGCTACTACGTGGACCCCTGGTACGTCTGGTGCGCCGGTGAGGAGACACAGTCCGCCGCCCTGGAGGCCCTCCGCCGCACGTACGCCTATGCGCACGAGCAGGGCGTGGTCAGCGTCGCCGCCGTGGGCAACGAGGCGCAGGACCTCGCCACCATGACCACGGACGTCCTCAGCCCAGACGACGGCGCACCGGAACCGCGCCCCGTCGACTCCTCCTGCCTGAAGGCCCCCGCCGGACTGCCGGACGTGATCTCCGTCGCCGCCGCCGATCAGGACGAGACCAGCGGCACCGTCGTCATGGCCGGATTCTCCAACTACGGAGCGGGCAAGGTGACCGTCACCGCGCCCGGTGTGGTCTGGTCCGCGGTGCCTCGCCAGGATGACGGCTCGATCTACGCTCTGTTCCCCGGTACATCCATGGCCTCGCCGCACGTCGCGGGGCTCGCTGCTCGCATGCTCGCCGCCGACCCGACGCTCACTCCCGACGAGGTCACGCGTCGCATCAGGGCCACGGCCGACGGCGTCGCCGACGAGGGACCGGATCGGGTGGGCGCCGGACTCATGGACGCCGACATCGGCGCCTCCGTCCCCGCCGTCGGGGTCTACTCCCGCGTGGCGCTCACCGGGCAGTCCTTTCGGGTGACCGGCAGCGGACATCCGCCGCGGAGCACCGTCGAGCTCCGCGTAGGCACCGCCACCATGCCGGTGCAGACCGACGCGCAGGGACGGTTCGCGACCGTGTTCCCCCTCCCCGCGGATGCTCCAGCCGGGCCGAGCACCCTGATCGCCGGCGAGGCCAGTGCCCCCATCGTCATCCGCACCTCCCCGGCCACGCCGACCATCCTCACCCCGAAGACCGGGGCCACGGTCACCGCGACCACGACGACCATCTCCGGTACCGGCGTCCCGGGCTCCCGGGTCCGGGTGCACGTGCGCGACCGGGAGCTGACGCCGTTCCTGCGGTTCGTGACTGTGCGCGACGACGGCACCTGGACCGTCAACGCGCCGCTGACGCAGGGGACCTACGAGGTCGTGGCCAGGACGATCGTGGGCAGCGACACCTCGGCCACCACTGCGCCGGTCCGGTTCTCGGTGCACACGAAGTCGGCGATCGGCTACTCGGTCGAGCTCTCCCCGCAGCCCGGGGCTCCGCACGACACGCTCATCCTCCTCGATCTCGCGAATGCGGGGGCGGCGGGCGGACGAGCGGTCGTCGACATCGATCTGACGACTTTCGGGGACGTCGAGGTCCCGGTGCCGTCGGTGGGCGAGGTCGAGCGGACGGCCCGCGGGCTGCGGTGGACCCTCACGCTGGACTCGGCGGAGAAGGCCCAGCTGCAGATCCCCGCGGCCTCCGGCGACGTGCCGGCCTTCCCCGTGATCGCCGTGCGGTGAGACAGGCGGCCACGCCGGTTCAGGCGCTTTCCGGAAGCGATTGCCTGAACCGGCGTGACCGCCTGCGCGTCAGAGCCACCTCTTGTACTTGAACACCCCATAGAGCCCGACCGCGAACGCGGCCATCGCCCCGATCGCCATCGGATAGCCGAACGTCCAGTGCAGCTCGGGCATCACGTCGAAGTTCATGCCGTAGACGGTGCCGACGAGCGTGGGTGCGAAGATGATGGCCGCCCACGAGGAGATCTTCTTGATCTCGTCGTTCTGGGCGAGCCCGGCCTCCGAGTGCCGGCGTGCGACGAGCGCCGACTGCACCGTCAGGGCATTCTCCAAGATCGCGCGGAACGAGTCGACGCGCTCGTTCACGCGGATCGTGTGGTCGAGCACGTCCCGGAGGGAGCGCTGCAGCTCCTCGTCGATGCGGTACTTCTCCGACCCGCGGCGCAGCCATTCCAGCATGCCGCTCAGGGGGTGCACCGCGCGCTGGAAGTTGATGACCTCGCGGGAGAGCTCGTAGATGCGGCGGGAGAGGGCGTCGTCGTCGCTGTCGCCGAAGAGCTGGTCCTCGATCTCGTCGATGTCGTTCTCCAGGCCCGCCACCACGGGCTCGTACTCGTCCACGACCTCGTCGAGGATCGCGTAGAAGACCGCTTCCGGTCCCATCGCGAGCAGCTCCGGGTTGGCCTCCATCCGGCGGCGGACCGCGGCGAGGTTCGGCGACTCCGCGTGGCGGATCGTCACCACGAAGTCGGGGCCGATGAACAGGTGCAGCTCACCGAACTCGATCGACTCCTCCTTGTCGCGGTAGCGGGCGGGGCGCAGCACGGCGAAGAGTGTGTCGCCGTAACGCTCCACCTTCGAGCGCTGATGCCCCGAGAGCGCGTCCTCGACGGCGAGCGGATGCAGATCGAACTCGCGGGCGACGGAGGCGACCTCTTCCGGACTCGGTCGGTACAGGCCGATCCACGCGATCCCGCCGGCGGCGTCCAGCATCCGGTAGGTCTCGTCCAGGTTCTTCGGGGTCTCCACGCGACGTCCGTGGACGTACACGCCGTTGTCGATGAGCGCCATGATGCGGCTCCGTTCTCGCGGGCGCACGGAGACGCGTGTCTCGCGTGCGGGTTCGTCAGGGGGCGGGAGACGCCGCCGATGACTGCGAGGCGAGAGGCACGGACGCGGAGCAGGAGCTCAACGCGTGGGTGCCGGGAAGCGCGACGCAGCGAGGGCGGCGCCGTTACTATCGTCGGACATCGCCATCACCGCCTTTCCGTGCTTCTCCGGGGGCCAGCTTACCCCTCCGTTTCGAATCGCCCGAATGGCCCCATTCCGGCCGCAGATGCCGCCAAGTGCGCGATTCGAAAGGTCAGGGGACGATCGCGTCGATGTAGCCGCCGTCGACCCGGACCGCGGCGCC
Organism: Microbacterium sp. LCT-H2; assembly: GCF_001866135.1. Lineage (GTDB taxonomy): Bacteria > Actinomycetota > Actinomycetes > Actinomycetales > Microbacteriaceae > Microbacterium. The sequence goes on along the minus strand of NZ_MODW01000001.1, from coordinate 820,367 downwards.
CGTCGTCGCCGAGGCGAGCGGGGACGCGAGGTAGGCGACCATGCTCGCGATCTCCTCCGGTTCGATGAGCCGCTGGAGCAGGGACTGGGGGCGGTGCACGCGCATGAACTCGCGCTGGGCCTCCTCCCACGACAGCTGCGGATCCACGAGCGAGTACACGAAGTCCTCCACTCCGCCGGTGTGGGTCGGCCCCGCGAGCACCGAGTTCACCGTCACGCCCGTGCCGGCCGCCTCTTTCGCGAAGCCCCGGGAGACGGCGAGCAGCGCGGTCTTCGACATCCCGTAGTGGATCATCTCCGCGGGGATCACGACCGCCGAGTCGCTGGCGATGTCGAGTACCCGACCCCAGCCGCGCTCCGTCATGCCGGGCAGGGTCGCGCGGATGAGCCGGACGGCGGCGAGCACGTTCACGTCGAAGTACCGGCGCCACTCGTCGTCGGAGATGTCGAGCGCGGGGGTCGCCCCGAAGATGCCGAGGTTGTTGACGAGGATGTCGACGTCTCCGGTGGCGGCGAGCACGCGGGCGGCGCCGTCCTCCGTGGTGACGTCACCCGGCGCGGCGACGAGGCCTCTGTCCGGATTCTCCTCCTGCAGCGCGGCGATGACCGACGACACCGTCTCGGGACTCCGGCCGTTGACGGCGACCCGTGCTCCCGCGTCGGCCAGGGTCGTGGCGATGGTGAGTCCGATGCCCTGGGTGGATCCCGTGACGAGGGCGGTCTTCCCGGCGAGGTCGATGCGCATGATGTCTCCTCCGTGTCGCTGCGGCCCCGGCTACAACGCCCGTCGCGTCGGTTTCATGCCCGCGCGCTCTCCTGCCATGGAAGGGGCCGGGAGTCGGGCGTGCGCGCACGGTCCGCGTGTGGAAGGCCCGAGTCTCGGACATGCCGTCTCCGTGCGGGACGGGAAACGGGCCCGGGACAGGAGCGGGAGGCGCAGGTTTGATCCTGCACCGCGGGACGCGGCGCGTGCGGGATGGGAAACGCGCCGGGGGTGAGCCGGGGAGGTGCTCTTCTGATCCCGCACCGTGGCGGGGGTGGGCGGACGGGCGAGGACGCACCCGGGACAGCGGGCCTGGCTTCGAGACCGCGTGCGGGACGGGAAACGGGCCTCGATGGACGGAAGTGGGGGCGTTTTTGATCTCAGGAGGTGGGTGCCCGGCGCGGGGGCGTGGGCGCGGGGGCGTGGGTGCGGGACGGGAAAGGTGCCGGGGGAGACGGGAGTGGGAACGTTTTCGATCCCGCACGGAGGGGGAGGAGGGTGGCGGGGGCGGGGGTCAGAGGGGGATGGGGGTGCCGGCGCGGGAGGCGGACTCCTGCGCGGCCTTCACGATCTCGACGGTGCGGATGCCGACACCGGCGTCGGGCTGAGGCTGACGGCCCGCGCGGACAGCCTGCACGAACTCCTCGAGCAGCAGGGCGTCGAGGTCGGCCCCGACCGGGGTCCAGGTCTCGCCGTGGGCATCGTGTCCGGCCACGCCCTTCGCGAAGGGGCTCACGGTCACGGTCCCGCGCTCGGCCACGACCTCGAGGGTGAGGCCGCCCCAGGTCGGCGAGCTCAGCGGCCAGCTCCACGAGCAGTCGATCGTGGCGATCACGCCGCTCGGGTACTGGATCGTCACGAGGCCCCCGGTCTCGACCGCGAGGTCGCGCTCGGCGTGCAGGATGCTGTTCGACACCGCGCGGACGGTCTGCGCCCGCTCACCCAGGAGATCGTCGAGGAGGTCGGCGCAGTGCACGACGTGGTCGACCAGGGCACCCCCGCCGGCGAGGGCGGGATCGGTGAACCAGGCCCGGTCCTGCGGGAGCTTGCCGTTGTTGATGCCGGTGACGCCGAGGATCTTCCCGAGGCGTCCGCTGCGCAGCTCGGCGACGGCATCGCGCACCGCGGGGGAGAAGCGCACCGGGTACGCCACCATGAGCAGCACGCCCGCCCGGTCGCAGGCGTCGCGCATCGCGATCGCGTCCTCGACCGTCGTCGCCAGCGGCTTCTCGCACAGCACGTGCACGCCGGCCGCGGCAGCCTGCTCGACGAGGGCGCGGTGACGGGAGTTCTCGGCGGCCACCACGACCGCGTCCGGACCCCAGGCGAAGGCCTCGTCGTAGGTCTCCACATAGGCCACCCCGAGTTCCGCGGCCAGGGCGGCACCGCGCGGAGCGTCGTCCGGGGCGGAGGCGCCGTCGGGATCGGCGGCGATCAGCTCGACATCGGGCATCTGCTGCAGCGCGTGCACGTAGCTGAGGGCGTGCGTGTGCGCGAAGGACAGCACGGCGATCCGCAGCGGACGGGGAGCGGTCATCGGGTGGCCTCCTCGGCGACGGCGACGGCGGGGGACGAAGCGGGGAGGGCGACCGGGGCTCCGGAGGCGATCGAGGCGTAGGCGGCCTCGGCGACCGCGACCGCCTGGATGCCGTCCTCCGGGGTGACGGCGGCCTCGCGTCCTTCCGCGATGGCGGCCACGAAGTCGGCGATCTCCGCGTAGTACGGGCTCTCCTCGGGTGACATCGGCGGCAGGTAGTCGGTCGCGCCCTCGACGAGCACGGCGTCGGTGCGCAGCGTGTGGTCCTCGGCGCTGTCGTAGCGCAGGCGCCCCTCGGATCCGGCGACCTCGACGCTCGTGCGGAACGGCATGCCGGGCTGCACCCAGCTCGCGTGCACGTGGCTGATGACCCCGTTGCGGTGGGTGAGCACGACATGCGCCGTGACCGGGGCGGGCACGCGGTCGTCGACCGTCGGCGGGTTCTGCACGGCGTAGACGCTGTCGACCGGCCCGGCGAACCACAGCGCCTGATCGATGTCGTGGATCATGAGGTCGCGGATGACGCCGCCGCCCGCCCGCTCCGAGAAGAACCAGGGGGCCTGCGGCGCGGCGCCCAGACGACGGAAGCGCTGCACGGCGGGGGTACCGATCTGCCCGGCGTCGATGCCGGCCTTGATCCGCGCGTACTCCCCCATGTAGCGCACGACGTGGGCGGGGAACAGCCGCACTCCCGCGGCGGCTGCGGCGGCGGTCACCTCGGCGGCGGCCTCCGCGGTCGCGGCGAGCGGCTTCTCGCAGATCACGTCGACCCCGCGGGCGATGGCCCGAAGGGCGAAGTCGGCGTGGGTGCTGCTCGGCGTGACGATGTCGACGACGTCGACCTGCTCCAGGAGTGCGTCGACGTCGGCCACGACCTCGAAGCCGTACTCGGCGGCGATCTCCTCCGCGCCCTCCTTCGAGGTGACGAAGCCCTGCACGCCGAGCGCCCGCCAGGCGTCGGCGTGCACGCGGGAGATCCCGCCCGCGCCGATGAGTCCGACCTTCAACGTGCTCACTGCTTCTCCTCGGGGTCGTCGCCGGCCGCGGGGTCGTGCGGCAGGGGGGTGATCGGTGGGGCGGGCATGTCCTCGATGCCGTAGATGTCGCCCGGATGCCGCTGGAACGCATGCACGACGGCGCCGTGGGCGGCCGCCTCCGCACCCAGCCGGGCCTCCGCGACGGGCACCTGGAACGGCAGTCCGAGGTGGCCGGGCAGGGCGGCGCGCAGGGGGTCGAGCAGCTGCTCGTGCGCGGCCGAGAGTCCGCCGCCGATCACGACCATGGCGGGGTCGACCGTCATGATCAGGGTCGCGATCCCATGGGCGAGCTCGTCGATGAAGCCGTCGAGCTCCTCCCGGGCGGCCTGCTCCCCGCTGCGCGCCAGGGCGAACACCTCGGCGGCCGTTGGGGCGGTGCGCCACGAGATCTGCCCGGTCTCGGTGTTCAGGCCCCGGAACGCGAGACGGCCGATGTCTCCCGCCGCGTTGTGGATGCCGCGTCGCGGACGGCCGCCGAGGATGAGTCCCATGGCGATGCGGTTGCCGACCGAGAGATAGATCACGTCGTCGACGAGCTGCGCGACGCCGAGGTGATGTTCCGCGACGGCCGCGAGCCGCACACCGTTGTCGACGGCCACGGGGCAGCCGAACGCCTGGCGCAGCTGCGAGCCGATGTCGATGCCGGACCACTCCGGGATGACGACCGAGGTGGTGACCCGCCCGTCGTCGTCGACGATGCCGGGCAGGGAGACGCCGATCGCCCGCAGGCCGGTCCGCGGCAGCGAGAGCGGGGCGAGCGTGCCCCGGACGTCGTCGATCACGGCGGCGAGCTTGGCCGGGCCGTCGGGTTGCTCCGCGACGCCGGGGAACGCCCGCTGGGCGATGACCACGCCCGCGAGGTCCGCGACGACGACCCGCACGCTCGCGACACCGATGTCCACGCCCACCACCACGCCGGCGGCGGCGTGGAAGGAGTAGCGGCGGGCCGGGCGTCCTGCGCCGCCGCCGTTCTGCGCCGGGGCGTCGACGAGGAGTCCGGAGTCGGAGAGCACCGCCACGGCGTTCTCGACGGAGGTGCGGGAGACCTCGAGCGACCGGGAGAGGTCGCTGACGGTCGTCGGTCCGGCGTCGCGCAGCCGGAGTGCGGACCGCGCCACGATCGAGAGCGTGCTGGTCGCGCCCATCGGGTCCCTCCTTCGTCTCCGCCGTTGGTGCGATCAAATTAGCACACCCGATTCTCAGATAGGGGATTGTTGTTCACGGCCGAGAAACACGGCCGAAACAAGCCTTTGAGAACTTGTGCTTGACGAATTATCCAAAGCCAATGTCATAATGAACCGTACTCAGCACGGTTTACGCAAAGGAGCACCATGCGCGTCAGCAAGATCACCGGCGTCGTCGCGGGAGTCGCGGCCGCCACCCTGTTGGCCGGATGTTCGGCCGGCGGAGGCAACACCGCAGAGGGCGAGCAGGACATCACGGTCTGGCTCTACCCCGTCATCGCCGACGAGGCGGTGCACAAGGACTTCTGGGACTCGACCATCGAGGCGTTCGAGAAGGAGAACGAGAACGTCACCGTGAAGTACGAGATCTTCCCGTGGGCGAACCGTGACGAGGCCCTGCAGACGGCGATCGCCGCCGGCAAGGGACCGGACGTCGTCTACCTCATCCCCGACCAGCTCGCGGCGTACCAGAAGTCGATCGCCCCGCTGAACGACCTGCTCAGCGAGGAGCGCCAGGGCGACCTGCTCCCCAACGTCAAGGAGTCGGTCACGCTCGGCGGCGACATCCTCGGCGCCCCGATCCTCACCAGCGCGCAGCCGCTCATCTGCAACGCGGCCGCGTTCGAGGCGGCCGGGGTGACCGAGTACCCGGAGACGTGGGACGACATCGCCGCGATGGCTCCGGCGTTCGTCGACAAGGGCATGTACGCCCTCAACTACCCGGCGTCGGCCGAGAACACCCTCAACCTCACCTACTACCCGCTGCTCTGGCAGGCCGGCGGCGAGGTCTACACCGAGGACGGCGAGGTCGGCTTCGACAGCAAGGCCGGCGAAGAGGCGCTCACCTTCCTGACCGACCTGGCCGAGGAGGGCGCACTCGACCCGGAGGCCCTCACCACCAACGTCCCGCTTGAGCAGACCGCCATCGCGCAGGGCAAGGTCGCCTGCACCTGGAACAACGCCGTGACCGAGGTCGCGCCGTTCTGGGGCGAGGAGAACGTCACGGTCCTCGCGCCGCTGACGGACAAGGAGTCCGTGGCCTACGGCACCGTCGGCTCGCTGTCCGTGCTCAAGGGCTCGAAGGCCCCCGAGGCCGCAGCCGCGTTCGCCGAGTTCGCGACCGGCGCCGACGTCGTCGAGCCGTACCTCAAGGCCGCCGGCTACTTCTCCGCGCTCAGCACCACCGAGCCGCTGTACGCCGACGACCCGCTCCTCGGCGAGGTCGAGAAGTACGTCCCCGACACCACGGTGGGCGAGCTCGACGCCAGCTCCCGTGCGCTCATGGGCGTGCTCTCGCCCGAGATCCAGGCCGCCCTGCTGGGCCAGAAGTCCCCGGCCGACGCCCTGAAGGACGCCGCGGCCGCCGCAGTCCCGCTGCTGCAGAAGTGACACCCCGGGGGCGTGCGGGTACCCGCCGCACGCCCCCTCTCTCCCGCCCCCCACGTGAGGAATCGACAATGACGACGGCCACCACGGCGCCGAAGCCCGCAGGGCGGGTCGCCCGGGTGCTCGCTCGACGGGAAGCGCGCGTCGCGTTCCTGTTCGTGCTCCCCGCCTTCCTGCTGTTCATCGCCTTCCGCTTCGGCCCGAGCATCGCGGGTGTGGCGCTGAGCTTCTTCGACTACGACATCTCCGGCGAGATCGCCTGGCGCGGCCTCGACCACTTCCAGCGCCTCGTCGCCGACCCGCTGTTCTGGCGGGCGCTGGGGACCACCCTCATCTACACGGTCTTCGCGGTGCCGATCGCGCTCGTGCTGTCGACGATCATGGCCCTCGGCGTGCGCCGCGCCTTCCGCGGCGCCCGGTTCTTCCGCTCGATCTTCTTCCTCCCCGTCATCACCTCGCTCGTGCTGGCCGGCTCGATCTTCGTCTGGATCTTCTCCGCCAACGGTCCCTGGTCCGCGCTGATGACCCCGCTCGGCCTCGGCGGCTCCTGGCTCGGCAGCACCGTGCTCGTGATCCCCGCCATCGTCGTCGTGGGCGTCTGGTCCCGGTTCGGCTACGGGATGATGATCCTCATCGCCGCCCTGCAGGACGTGCCGCGCGAGCTGGAGGAGGCGGCGCTGGTCGACGGCGCGAACGCCTGGCAGCGCTTCCGGTGGATCATCCTCCCGCACCTGCGCCCGACGTTCTTCTTCCTCGCGGTGATCGAGACGACGGCCGCCTTCCAGGTCTTCGACGTCATCTACGTGATGACCCAGGGCGGGCCGGCGAACGCGAGCTATTCGCTCGTCTACATGCTCTACGACCAGGGCTTCCGCTACTTCGACTACGGCTACGCGGCCGCGGTGGGCGTGGCCCTGTTCCTCATGACCCTCGTGGTCGCCCTCATCCAGCGCCTCGTGATCGGAAAGCAGAAATGACCGCCCTCCTGCAGCCGCCGACGCAGACGACCCCGCCCGCGACGCGTCCCGCCGCGCGGAAGCGCCGCTCATTCCGCGCGCTCGAGCCGACCGGCTGGGGCATCGCCGTCCGCTGGATCTGGCTGAGTCTCGCCGGCATCCTCAGCTTCTTCCCCTTCTACGCCATGGTCGTGCTGAGCCTGAAGCCGGGCATGCTCGTGGAGCTCCCCGGCTCGCTGCTCCCCTGGAACGACATCTCGTTCGAGGCGTACGAGCAGGTGCTCGCCGGGCAGAACATCCTCGTCTGGCTGTTCAACACGCTCGTCTACTCGCTCGTCTCGGTCGTGGCGGTGCTGTTCCTCTCCGCGCTCGCCGGCTACGCCTTCGCCAAGAAGCGCTTCCGCGGCAAGGAGGTCATGTTCTGGTCGTTCCTGGCGATGGTCATGGTGCCGTTCCACGTGACGCTGATCCCGACGTTCATCCTCATGGCGAACCTCGGCGGCATCGACACGTACTGGGGGCTCATCCTGCCGACGCTCGCGAACGCGCAGGCGGTCTTCCTCATGCGCCAGTTCATCCAGGGCCTGCCCGACGAGCTCTTCGAGGCCGCCCGCATCGACGGGGCCGGCGAGTTCCGCATCTTCCTGCGGATCGTGCTGCCGCTGTGCAAGCCGATCCTCGCGACGCTCGGGATCTTCGTCTTCCTCTGGCACTGGAACGACTTCCTCTGGCCGCTCATCATCGCCAAGTCCAACTCGATGTTCACCCTCACCGTGGGCATCTCGTCGCTGCAGCAGCAGGATGTGCCGCTCAGCACCATGCTCGCCGGCTCCGTCGTGGCGCTGCTGCCGATCTTCCTCGCGTACCTCATCGCTCAGCGGTACGTGCAGGAGGGCGTCACCGGCACCGGGATCAAGGGCTGAGAAGAAGGGAACCGCACGACCATGACGCAGTATGCTTTCGCCTCCGAGGCCGAGCTCGAGGAGGCGCTGGCCACCCCGAGCGACGGGCTCGTGGCCGACCTCGCCCAGGGCTCCGGAGACCTCGTGATCCTCGGCGCCGGCGGCAAGATGGGACCGACCCTGGCGATGCTCGCCCGGCGCGGCCTGGACGCCGCCGGCCGCACGGACGACGCCGTGTACGCGGTCTCCCGCTTCGGCGACGCCGCCATCCGCGAGCGCCTGGAGGCCGCGGGGGTGCGCGTCGTGCCGTTCGACCTCATCGAGAACGACGACCTCGCCGGTCTCCCCGATGCCCCGAACGTGGTGTTCATGGTGGGCGCGAAGTTCGGTGCCGCGACCAACGCCTCCTGGGCGTGGGAGGTCAACGCGGCTCTTCCCGACCGCATCGCCCGCCGCTACCGCGACAGCGCGATCTCGGTGCTCTCCACCGGGAACGTGTATCCGTTCGTCCCTGCCACCTCGGGCGGTGCCGCCGAGGAGACCACGCCCGCGCCGATCGGCGAGTACGCGCAGTCCTGCCTCGGTCGGGAGCGCGTGTTCGAGTTCGGGGCGCAGGAGCGCGGCACCAAGGTCGCGATCATCCGCCTGAACTACGCCGTCGACCTCCGCTACGGGGTGCTCGCCGACATCGGCAGCGCCGTGCACGCGGGGGAGCCGGTGTCCGTCGCCACCGCCAACGTCAACGTGATCTGGCAGGGCTACGCGAACGAGGTCGTGCTGCGGAGCCTGGTGCACGCCTCGACCGACCCCTTCGTGATCAACCTCACCGGTCCGGAGCTGCTCAGCGTCTCCTCGATCGCCCATCGTTTCGGCGAGCTGTTCGAGCGGGAGGTCGAGATCGTCGACGAGCCGCAGCCGACCGCGCTGCTCAGCGACGCCCGCCGCTGCATGGCCCTGTTCGGCTACCCGTCCGTCTCCGCCGAGGAGCTCATCCGCATGCAGGCAGGCTGGATCCGCGACGGGCTGCCGATGATCGCCAAGCCCACGAAGTGGGCCGTGCGGGACGGGAAGTTCTGATGACCGACGCCGCTTCGCACCCGGCGACCGTGCCGTCGCTGCGCCCTGAGGCCGCCGCGACCCTCGCCCGCGGTGCCGTGATCCCGGCCCATCCGCTCGCCCTCACCGCCGCGCGCACGCTCGACGAGCGGCGGCAGCGGGCGCTCTCCCGCTACTACCTCGACGCCGGGGCTGGCGGCCTCGCCGTCGGCGTGCACACGACGCAGTTCGAGATCCGCGACCCGGAGCACGCGCTCTTCGAGCCGGTGCTCGCGCTGGCCGCGGAGGAGATGGACGCCCGCGACGACGCGACCCTTGTGCGCATCGCCGGCGTGGCGGGCGACACGGCCCAGGCGGTCGCCGAGGCGGAGCTCGCCCGCTCCCTCGGCTACGACGCCGTGCTGGTGAGTCCCCGCGTCGCGGGTGCGGACGAGCGTGCCCTGCTCGACCGCGCCCGCGCCGTCGGCGAGGTGCTGCCGCTGGTCGGCTTCTACCTGCAGACCGCGATCGGCGGACCCGTGCTCGACCGCGAGTTCTGGCGCGAGTTCGCCGCGATCCCGTCCGTCGTCGCCGTGAAGGCCGCTCCCTTCGACCGCTACCGCACGCTGGAGCTCGTGCGGGGCGTGGCCGCCTCGGGGCGCGCCGACGAGATCGCGCTGTACACGGGCAACGACGACGCGATCGTCGCCGACCTGCTCTCCGAGTTCCACGTGCACTCCCCGTCCGGGCGGCGCACCCTCCGGTTCGTCGGCGGGCTGCTCGGTCAGTGGGCGGTCGGCACGCACGCGGCGGTCGCGCTGCTGGAGCGTGTGCACCGCGCCCTGGCGGGAGACGCGGAGGCGTACCGCGAGGTGGGACGCCGTGCCTCGGACATGGTGGACGTGAACCAGGCCGTGTTCGACCCGGGCAACGACTTCCACGGGGTCATCGCCGGGGTGCACGAGATGCTCCGCCAGCAGGGCCTCCTGGAAGGCATCTGGTGCCTCGACCCGGCCGAGGGCCTCTCCCCGGGACAGGCGGAGGAGATCGCCCGCGTCCGGCAGGCGTACCCGGAGCTCAACGACGACGCGTTCATCGCCGAGAACCTCGAGGCCTGGCTGCGATGACCGCCGGGACGAGCGCTCCGACCGTGGTCGCGGCATGCTCCGCGGAGCTGTTCGCCGAGTTCTTCTCGGCCGAGGACGCGGCCCGGCTGGAGACCGTCGCGGCGCGGCTCGGCGGGACGTTCGCGCGGGTGGACCGGCTCGCGGATGCGGTGCTCGACGAGGCGCGCGTCGTGGTGACGAGCTGGGGCGTGGGTCCTTTCGACCACGCGGTGCTCGCCACCCTTCCGAAGCTGGAGCTCATCGCGCACACCGGAGCCACGATCAAGCCCTTCGCGACCGACGCGCTCTTCGACCGCGGCGTGCGGGTGACGCAGGCCGGGGCGGGGATGGCCCGGTCGGTGGCGGAGGTGTCGCTGACGTTCACGCTCGCCCTGCTGCACCGGGTGCCGGAGATGCACGACGCGTTGCGCGCCGGCGACGGCTGGTGGGACGCGGAGGCCGTCGGGGTGCAGCACGAGATCCTCGGCGCTCCCGTCGCGGTCATCGGCGCCTCCCGGACCGGGCGGGCGTACCTCGACCTGCTCCGGGCGCTCGGCGCCGAGCCGCTGCTCGTCGACCCCACGCTCGACGCGGCCGAGGCGTCGTCCCTCGGTGCGGAGCTCGTGACGCTGGACGAGGCACTCCGCCGTGCGCAGATCGTCGCGGTGCACGCCCCCACCCTGCCGGAGACGCATCACCTCATCGGAGCGCGGGAACTCGCACTGATGCCGGACGGTGCCGGCCTGGTCAACACGGCGCGGTCCTGGCTGGTCGACGAGGCCGCCCTGCTCGCCGAGCTCCGTCGTGGCCGGTTGAGTGCCGCGATCGACGTGTTCGACGAGGAGCCGCTGTCCGCGGAGAGTCCCTTCCGCTCGGCACCGCGCGTGCTGCTCACCCCGCACCGTGCGGCAGGCACCAGGGAGGGCCGGCTGCGGCAGGGGCGCATCGTCGCCGACGAGCTCGACGCCTTCGCCGCGGGGCGCCCGCTCGTACACGCCGTCGACCGCGCCCAGCTCTCCTCGATGGCATGAGCGCCGTGGTCGTGCGGTCGGCGCGTGCGGAGGACCAGCCCGCTCTCGCGGCGCTGTGGGCGGCCGCCTTCACACCGCCCCTCGCGCCGGACCAGTGGCTCGTGGACGACGAGCGGCTGAGCCACACGCTCGTCGCGGAAGACGACGAGGGCGTGTGCGGGTCGATCTACGGCCTGCCGAAGCGCCTGCGGGAGTCGGGCGGCGGGGTGGCGCAGGTGCACGCGATCGGCAGCGTCGCGGTCGCCGAGCGGGCTCGTGGCCGGGGACTGGCCCGCCGACTCGTGGCCGCCACCCTGGACGCGGCGGGCGACGCCGACTGGGCCCTGCTGTTCACCGGAACTCCCGACGTGTACCGGTCGAGCGGCTTCACGACCTTCTCGATGCCCCGCACGATGGCCGGGCCGTGGGCGGCGTCGGCGACGGCCGTGGAGCCCGCCTCGGTCGCGCGCGAGTCCGTCGGACTCGGTGTCCTCGCCCCGCTCCGCGAGGTCTACGAGCGCTCCCGCACGGGTGTGGTCGTGCTCGCTCCGGTGCGCGGCGACCGCGACTGGACGATGGCGGAGGTGCGGCTGCGGGGCGCGACGCTGTACCGGGTCGCCGAGGCGCAGGCGACGGTCGGCTACGCGGTGGCGGAGGTGCGCGACGGCGTCGGGCTGCTGCACGAGAGCGCGACCGATCCCTCCGTGGCCGATCCGGACGCGGTGCGTCGCGTGGTGCTGGAGGCCGTGACCGCGGACTGGGCTGCGGCGGGCGTCCGCACCTGCGAGCTGGCCGTCCCCGCGCTCGCCGCGGAGGAGCGCGCCGTCCGCGCGTTCGCTCCGGCGGCCGTGCGGCAGGACGACCGCACCGGGATGATCCGCCCGCTGCGCCGCGAGGCCCGGGTGGACGGCATCCGCCACTTCACGGCGGGCGACTACTTCTGAGCATCCGCTCGGAGAGCGCTGGGGATCGGGGACTGATCGGTGACCGCGATCCGGCCGAGGGCCGGACGCCTGACCGCGGCGAGGACGCCGCAAGGAGGATGAGCATGACCCAGCTGGACACCACCACCGAGACCGCGGCGATGCGCAGTCGACGGATGCTGCTCGCCGGTTTCGGCGCCGCCGCCCTGGGCGGGGTTGCCGCGATCGGCGCCCCCGCCGCGGCTCAGGCCGCCGGACCCGTCGTGCCGCAGGAGTCGTCGGGCTCGAAGAACGTCGCGCACGGAGGCGTCGCCACCGCCCTCGCGACACGCAAGGGCAAGGACGGCGACCTCGTGCGCACGAGCGGCTACGCGACCCCCGGCGACGGCGGTGACGGGCTCTACCGCTTCGTGAAGAAGGACGCCCCCGCGGCCAACGGCGGCACGGTGCTCGCGGGGCCGAAGGGCGGCGCCTGGGTGCTCGTGCACGACGGCACGGTCGACTTCCGGAAGTTCGGCATCATGGACGCCTCCGCGCCCGCGGACGACGCGCTCGACGCGATGGTGGGCGACGCCGGGGTGCGGCGCGTGGAGGCGCACACCGACCTCAACTTCGTCCGCCGCCACAAGTTCTCCCGGTCGAACATCGCGTTCGACTTCGGGAATCACCTCATGACGACCGAGGGCATCGAGAACGCCGGGAAGGACGACCCCTTCGCGGCCGTCATGTTCTTCCGTGGCGAGGTGACCGACGCGGTGCAGGAGGCGAAGCTCGGCGAGGACGTGCCCGACCTCGCCGACATCTTCCCCGTCGCCGACTCGTCGTTCTTCGCGGTCGGGGAGTGGTACGCCGCCGAGGTCAACGCGCTGTCCGGTCGCTGGGAGCGCGAGCTGCAGCGGCTGGTCCAGGTGACCCAGATCGTCGACGGTCGGCACATCCGCGTGAACTACAAGAACGGCTGGCCGCTCGGCAAGGACCGCACGATGACGTGGCGGCACGTGAAGCCGGTGCAGGACGTGACCGTGTCGAACCTCAAGTTCCTCGGCAAAGGGACGGACGAGTACACCGGGTCGCACCCGCTGGCCTTCGAGTACGCGGTGCGCTGCGACGTGGACCACATCGACGGCACGGCGACCTTCTGGCCCCTGATCCAGCGCCGGTGGAACACGTACTTCACCACGGAGAGCTGCACGCTGAAGAACCCGACCTCCGTCACGTGGGGTGGAGCCGGCTACCTGACGCAGCAGATCTACTGCCTGTACGGGTATGTCGCGAACTGCCACACCGCCAACGCCCGGCACCTCAACGACTTCACCGCGAGCGCCTACTGCCTCGTGGAGAACTGCCACGGCGACGGCGACGACCAGGGTCCCTTCGTCACCCACGGCCAGTACGAGCACGACCTCACCTACACGGGCAACTCCGGTCTCATGACGTTCGCGAACTCCGGGGCGGCGTGGGGCTCGGCGGCCAAGCGCATCACCGTCCGCAAGCACGTGTGCTCGTGGTTCGTGGCGCGGGTGCGCATCACCGACCTGACGCTGGAGGACGTGCAGGTGATCGGCAAGCCCTCGCTCACGGGCTCCGGGATGCTGTGGATCAACGCGGACGGTGCGCAGCTGCGCGGCTGCACCGCCTCGGACACGCTCGTCATCACCCAGGCCTCCGACAACTCCGCCCGGCCGACCGTGATCGCCGACTCGCACTTCACGTTCGTCGCTCCCGGCGAGCTCACCAACGCGACGGTGAAGACGCCCGTGACCTTCGTCGACACGGTGCTCGACCGCGTCGGCGGCATGAAGATCAACGGGCCTGGAGCGGTCACCTTCCGCGGCTCGACCCTCAGCGCGGCGGACGACGCCGCCCCTATCGCCTCCGCGACGGGGAAGCTGCGTGTCGAAGGCTCCACGCTCCGCAACGCCCGCATCGCGGCAGCATCGAAGGACCGTCAGGTCGTCGAGATCGCGGGTTCCGAGGTGTCGGCGAAGGGCGGGACGACGGTGTCGCGGTCGGGCGCCGGGGAGCTGCACCTGACGCTCGCCGACAGCACCTTCCGGGCGGAGGGATCGACCACGCACGTCGCCGTGACGAGCGGCGCGACCCACTATCGCGCGGTCGGCAACCGGTTCGAGGGCGGCGCCCTGGAGCTCCGCGACGACGCGTTCGGGTCCGGCTCGACGCTGCTGCACACCGGCAACGTGGAGGCCGGCGTCACCCGCACGGCGTTCCCCGGCGAGGGCGACCGCGTCGTCGACACCGCCAACCTCGTCGTCGGCTGATCCTCCCGGGCACGACTTCGGAGCTGCGGCGCGACCCGCCGCCTCCCCGGCCCCGCCTACGGCGTGTCGCCGGGGGTCTCCGAAGTCGTGCCCGGGCGGTGCCGGGGGCTGTCCGGGTTCAGGAGCGAGTGCCGACGGCTGTAGGCGAAGTACACGACGAGTCCGATCACGAGCCAGACCCCGAACCGGAGCCACGTCTCGGGGTGGAGCTGCGAGATGAGGACGAGCGAGAAGCCCACGCCGACGATCGGGACCACGGGCATGAACGGCAGCCGGAACGTCCGCGGCGCATCCGGCTTCGTGTAGCGGAACACGATCACGGCGACGCAGACGACGACGAAGGCGGCGAGGATGCCGATGTTCGTGAGGTCGGCGACGGCGCGGATGGGGAACACCCCCGCGAAGAACGCCGCGCCCAGCCCCGCGATCCAGGTGACCCGCTGCGGGACGCCGCGGCGGTCGACCCGCGCGAACCAGCCGGGGAGCAGTCCGTCGCGGCTCATGCTGAACCACACGCGAGTGGCGCCGAGCAGGAACGTGAGCATCACGGTGAGGATCGACACGACGGCGAACACCGAGATGACGGAGGCGACGACCGGGAGCCCCACACCCGTGAACGCCGAGGCGAAGCCCGCCTTCGGATCGATGTCCTGGTAGTTCTGCATGCCCGTGAGCACGAGCGTCGCGGCGACGTAGAGCACCATCGCGATCACGAGGGACAGGATGATCGCCTTCGGCATGTGTCGACGCCCGTCCTTCGCCTCCTCGGCGGCCGTGCTCATCGCGTCGTAGCCGAACACCGCGAAGAACACCGTCGCGGCACCGGTGAAGACGGGGCCAAAGCCGTTCGGCAGGAACGGGTCGTAGTTGGCGGGGTCGATGAAGAAGACGCCGAGGACGACGATGAACACCACGAGGAGGATCTTGATAGCGACGGCGACGAGCTCGAAGCGGCCGAACGTGCGGGTGCCTCGGCTCAGCAGGAACGTCACGAACAGGCAGATGAGGATGGCCGGGATGTTGACCACGCCGCCCGGCTGGTCGGCGGTCTCGGTGATCGCGGTCGGCAGCTCCAGCCCGAAGCCGGAGAGGAACGCGTCGAGATAGCCGGAGATGCCGATCGCGACGACGGCGACGATGGCGACGTACTCCAGGAGCAGGTCCCAGCCGATGAACCAGCCGACGAGCTCGCCGAGCGCGACGTAGCCGTAGCTGTAGGCGGAACCGGCGCGCGGGATCATGCCGGCGAACTCCGCATACGACAGCGCGGCCGCCGCCGACGCGAGCCCGGCGATGAGGAAGGAGAGGACGACGGCGGGACCCACGGCGGGAGTCGTCGCGTCGCCGTGGGCGACGAGCCCGGCGAGCGAGAAGATCCCGACACCGACGATGCCGCCCACGCCGATCGCGGTGAGCTGCCAGAGCCCGAGCGTCCGGAACAGACCGCTCCCGCCCGACTCCTCTGTCATGTCGCTGACGGGCTTGCGACGCCACACGGACGTCGTGGGACGGGGTCGATCGGTCCGGGGCATCGTCGCCTCTCTCGTCAGGAACGGTAGAACGTTACCTCCCTGGATGAGGGGCCACAAGGCTCCGCCGGGATCAGTGGACGAGCTCGGCGATCCAGTCGGTGGCGATGACCGCTTCCCGGCGCTGGAAGTCGCGGAGCGTCGTCATCCCGTCCGGCGCGGGAAGACGGCACTTCTCGAACCAGGCGCCGCCCGCGGCGGACAGGAGGGCGACATGGTCCTGCGTGGTCGATCCGGCGAAGACGGGGTGATCGAGCAGGGGACCGACCTCGGCCGCGGCGTCCTCCACGCGGAGATCGAGCAGGTAGAGGAGGGCGTCCTCCCACCCCGCGCCGCGGGCCGCCCACGGCCAATCGAGCAGCCGTGCGCGGCCGGAGGCCTCGATGAGGATGTTGTCGGCCCGGAGGTCGGCGTGCAGGAACCGGTCGCCCGCGACCGCGGCGCCCACGCGTTCCGCCGCCGTGCGGAGGAGGTCGACGTTCTGCGCGCACCACGGCGTGGTCGTCTCCAGGAGCCCTGCCTCCTCCAGCCGTCGCCAGGATCCGGAGTCCTCGTGCAGCTCGTCGGCGAGGCGGGGAAGCGCGCGCGGCGCCTCGGCGGTGGCCAGGGCGGCGATCGCATCCAGGACATGCGCGGTGTCGGGCGCGGTGGCCGAGCGTTCCGGATGACGACCCTCGACGTCTTCGATGAGAAGCACCGCCCATCCGTCCGCAGTGAAGGCGTCGACGAGGTGCGCGGCGGGGAGGGAGCGGGGGATCGCGCCGAGCACCTCGGCCTCTCGCACGTAGAGCGCGAACGTCCCTTCCGCGGACTCCTGCACCGCCTTGACGAACAGCCGCCGTCCGTCGGCGAAGGTCAGCCGTGAGGCCAGTCCCGCGGAGAAGCCGCCGTCCTGCGACTGCGCCCGTGCCACCGGCGAACCGGCGAACTCCTCGACCCGGGCTCGGAGAGCGGGAGGGAGCTGGGTCCAGTCGAGGCGCGCCATCGCCCCAGCGTAGACGGCGGGCGCTCAGCCCCCGGACACGCCGACGAGCGCGGCGCTGCGCTGCCAGAGGGCCTCGGCGAGAGCCGGGTCGTGCACCTGCGGGTTCACCCGGGTGCTGAGGACGCGCTCGTCGTAGTAGCCGCCGGAGATCCAGGTCTCGCCCGGCGTTCCCTCGAGGAACCAGCGCAGCGTCGCGCCGCCGCGGTCGCTGCCGATGAGGACGAGGCGGCGCAGCGGGGTGCGGTAGACGAGGCGCATGATGCTCGACGACTCGGCGGCGAAGTTCGTCGCCACGGTGCCGGGGTGGAAGGCCACCGCGCTGAGACCCTGCGCATGGAACTTCTCGTGAAGGCTCTTCGCCATCAGGACGTTGGCGAGCTTGGCGTCGCCGTAGGCCTTGTTCGGCGAATACCGGCGGGTGTTGTCGAGATCATCGACGTCGAGGTGCCCGAAGAGGTGATGGGCGACGCTGGAGGTGTTCACGACCGCGCCGCGGGCGGCGAGCAGCTGCGGGAGCAGGAGGTTCGTCAGCAGGAACGGGGCGAGGTGGTTCACCTGCATCGTCTTCTCGTGCCCGTCGACCGTGGGGGTGCGGTCGCCGAAGATGCCGCCGGCGTTGTTGGCCAGCACGTCGATGCCCGCCGCTCCCACGGCGTCCGCGAGCTGCGCGGCGAGGGCGCGCACGTCGTCGAGGCGCGCGAAGTCCGCGGTGAACCACTCCGCGCCGGTCTCCGCCGCCACGGCCCGCATCTTGTCGGGCGAGCGGCCAACGAGGAGCAGGCGGTGCGGGGAGCCGGCGAGCTGGCGGGCGGTGGCGGCGCCGATCCCGTCCGAGGCTCCGGTCAGCACGATGGTGCGTGCGGCCACGGCGGCGCTCACTCGGCCGACGGCGTGATGCGGCGGACGGCCCTGGTCACGTGCTCGGCGATCACCGCGCGCGCCTGCTCCGGATCGCCGGTCGCGATGGCGTCGACGATCTGCTGGTGGCTGCGCACGTGCTCCTCCTGCTCGGCGGGGTCGAGGGCGGAGTTGGCCGCCTGGATGAACCCGGCGATCCGGCCGCGGAGCTGGGCGCTGAGCTCATCGAGGAACCGGTGTTCGGCGAGGTCGGCGAGGGTCTCGTGGAAGAGGCGGTCCTGGCGCAGGACCTCGGCCACATCGCCCGGAGCCGCCGCCGCCATGGCTTGGATGATGGCTTGCAGCCGCGCCGCCGACTCGTCGTTCCACCGCTCCTGCACCCGGATCGCCATGAACTGCTCCAGCACGATCCGCAGGCTCGAGATCTCCTCCAGGTCCTGCGCGCTGAGCTGGGCGACGCGGGCGCCGCGGCGGGGCTCGCGGGTGATGAGGCGCTCCTCGGCAAGCCGGGTCAGGGCCTCGCGCACGGGGATGTGGCTGACGCCGAGACGGTCGGCGAGCTTGCGCTCCACGAGGCGCTCGCCCGGGGCGAGCTCTCCGGAGTGGATCGCCGCCCGGAGCTCGTCCGTGACCTGCTCGGCGATGTTCTGATCCGACACGCTGCGCATCCGGGGCCCTTCTCGATCTCGCGCGGCCCGGTGCTCGTCGAGCGGGGGCTCCTTCGCTCGGTCGATGCTATGGCATGAGGGTGGGACTGGACAGGAAACCCGCGGTGCTAGATGCTATAGCAAAACCCGAAACCGATGACGAAGGAGTTGTCATGTCCGGCAGAGAGACCCTCGCGCAGGCGCGCGCCGCGGAGGACGCGGTGGGAGCCGCCGCCATGAAGAAGGCGATCTGGAGGCTGGGTCCGTTCCTCGGACTGCTCTACCTCGTCGCCTACATCGACCGGAACAACGCGGGCTTCGCGAAGCTGGAGATGACCGCCGCCCTCCAGATCACCGAGGCCGCCTTCGGCTTCGCGGCGGGCATCTTCTTCATCGGCTACCTGTTGTTCGAGGTGCCGAGCAACCTGCTGCTGGAGAAGTTCGGCGCCCGCAAGTGGATCGCGCGCATCATGATCTCGTGGGGCATCGTCGCCGCGCTGACCGCCTTCGTGCAGGACGCGACGCAGTTCGCGATCGCGCGCTTCATCCTCGGGATCGCGGAGGCCGGATTCTTCCCCGGGGTGCTGCTCTACCTCACGCTGTGGTTCCCGCGGCAGTACCGCACGCAGGTGCTCGCCGTCTTCGTGCTCTCGAACCCGATCGCCAACGCGGTCGCCGCGCCGCTGTCCGGCTGGATGCTGGAGCTGCACGGCCTGTGGGGGCTCGAGGGGTGGCAGCTCGTCTTCCTGCTCCAGGGCGTCCCGGCTGTGCTCCTCGCGTTCGTCGTGTTCTTCTGGCTCCCCGACCGTCCGCAGGACGCGCGCTGGCTGAACCCCGCCGAGCAGCGCTGGATCACCGACACGCTCGCCGCCGAGACCCAGGCGACCGAGCAACGGCACGGACGCCTCCGTCTGGGCGAGGTCTTCCTCAACGGCCGCCTCTGGACGCTTATCGTGCTGTTCTTCGGCGTCGTGTTCGGTGCGTACGGCCTGGGGATGTGGCTGCCGACGATCGTGAAGAGCATGGGCGACTTCTCGAACTCCACCACGGGGTGGCTCGTGGCGCTGCCGAACCTGTGCGCGGCCCTCGTGATGCTGCCGTGGGAGCGCGCCGCCCGGAGGCAGGGCAACATCCCGCTGCAGATCGGCATCACGCTCAGCATCACCGCCCTGTCGCTCATCGCGGCGGTGGCGGCGCAGGGCACACCGGTGCTCGCGCTCGCGGCGCTGTGCGTCGGGATGTCGGCGCTCTTCTCGACCACCCCGCTGTTCTGGAGCCTGCCGCCCATGGTGCTCACCGGCACGGCGGCCGCAGCCGGCCTCGCCTTCATCAACTCGGTCGGCAACCTCGCCGGCTTCGCGGGACCCTACGCGATCGGCTGGATCAGCGAGACCACGGGATCGGCGGTGTGGGGCCTGCTCCTCATCTCGGGGCTCACGCTGCTCGGGGCGACGATCGCCTTCGTGCTCAGCCGCCGCTCGGACTTCACGACGGCGCCCGACCTCGCCGTCGAGGCGTCCACCGCCCGGCGATGACCGGGCCGGGTCGGCGGTCGTGACGAGAACGTGACCCCGCCGGCCCGGTTCGCTCTAGACGCCCCTCCGCTTTTGCTACATGCTATAGCGTAACACCCTTACCCGAAGCACCACCCGACCTTGGAGGCACCCATGTCGCGTCGTCGTGTTCGGCTCGGCGGAGCAGCAGTGCTGCTGACCGCCGCGCTCACCACCGCTGGTTGCAGCACCTCATCCACCCCCGACGGCCAGGCGCAGGAGGGCGGCACGCTCACCGTCGCCGCCGCGCAGGGCATCCCGCAGCTCAATCCCGCCATCCGCACGTTCGCGTGGGAGGAGGTGCTGTTCCCGCTGCTGTGGAACGGCCTCACCAAGACCGACGAGTCCGGCGAGATCGTCGGCGATCTCGCCGAGAGCTGGGAGGCGTCCGCCGACCAGAAGACCTGGACGTTCACCCTCCGCGACGGCGTGACGTTCTCGAACGGCGAGGCCTTCACCGCCGACGACGCGGTGGCCGCGTTCGACTACTACCTCGACCCGGAGACGGCGACGCAGGAGAAGAACAAGATCTCGATGGTCACCGACGTCACCGCCCCGGACGAGAAGACCGTCGTGGTGACCCTGTCCGAGCCCATCGCGACCTTCCCCGCGGGCATCGTCTGGGTGAAGATGATCGACGTCGACGCGCTCGACACCATCGACAAGGAGCCCATCGGCACCGGTCCGTACGTCGTGGACGCCTTCACGCCGGACGACAGCCTCACCCTCGTCCCCAACCCGGAGTACTTCGGCGAGGCGCCGGCGCTCGACGAGATCACGATCGTGAAGGCCGCCGAGTCCACCGCCGCGGTCACCGGCCTCCGTTCCGGCGACATCGACGTGCTGTGGTCCGTGCCACAGGGCGACGTGGCGGGTCTGGAAGGCGGCGACATCGCCCTGGTGAAGCCCGAGAACCCGAGCCAGTGGCCGTCGTGGGAGATCGACACGACGTCGCCGCCCTTCGACGACGTACGCGCCCGGCAGGCCCTCGCCTACGCGACCGACCGCGAGGCCATCCTCGACGCGGCCTACTACGGCCAGGGCACGGTCTCGCCGACGAACAACGCGCTCGGCGAGGTGAACCCCTGGTTCGGCGGCGAGCTGACCGACTACTCCTACGACCTGGACAAGGCGAAGGAGCTGTTCGCCGCGGCCGGGGTGACCGAGGGCAGCACGCTCACCTGGTGGGGCGTGGCCGGTCAGTACCCCGAGTGGAACACGAGCGGCGAGATCCTGCAGGCGAGCCTGAAGGAGATCGGCATCACGCTGATCATCGACAACAACGACATCGGCACCTGGGTCGACGCGTTCTACCCCGCGGGCAAGAGCTACCCCGGGTACATCGTGCCGAACTTCCAGTCCACGCCGCCCGAGCCGGCCTACTCGCTGAACTTCTACCTGGAGGGGCGGTGCGAGTGCAACTGGGTCGACCCCGACTTCCAGACCGCGTTCGCGGATGCTGTGGCCGAGCCGGACGAGACCGCGCGGGCCGAGAAGTGGGGCACCGTGCAGACCATCATCAACGAGCAGGTGCCGCTCATCGTGCCCCTGCAGTCGACGGTCGTCACCGCCACCAGCACGGCGGTCGACGGCGTGTGGGTCGAGGGCGGCGGACAGCTGCACCTCGAGGGCGCGCAGCTGAAGGGCTGACGTGGTCCTCTCCGTCCTCCGGCGGGTGGCGATCAGCATCGCGATGCTGATCGCCACCTCGCTCCTCGTCTTCGTCGTGCTCCGGCTGCTGCCGGGCGACCCCGTCATCACCCGCCTCGGCTCGACGCCGGGCGTGGATGCCGAGACCATCGCCCGGCTGCGGGAGGAGGCCGGCCTCGACGCCCCCGTCATCGAGCAGTACCTGCGCTGGATCGGCGGCGTCTTCACGGGCGACTTCGGTCAGTCCTACTTCAACCAGTACTCGGTGACGGAGCTCATCGCCCAGCGCCTGCCCGCGACGCTGGAGCTCACGCTCATCGGCGTGCTCCTGGCCGTGCTCATCGCCACCCCGGCCGCCGTGTTCGCCTCGCTGCGTCCGCTCGGCGTGGTCGACCGGGTGCTCACCGCGATCTCGACCGCGGGCATGGCTCTTCCGCAGTTCCTCATCGGCATCGTGCTCATCGTCGTGTTCGCCGTGCAGCTCAAGGTGCTGCCGGCCCGCGGCTACACGCCGTTCGCGGAGGATCCAGCCGAGAACCTCGTGCGCATGATCCTCCCCGGCCTCACCCTCGCCTTCGCGGCGGCGCCGCTGCTCATGCGGTTCCTCCGGGCGTCGATGGTCGAGGTGCTGGACGCCCCCTACATCCGCACCGCGAAAGGCAAGGGACAGTCGGCGAGCGGCGTCGTGCTCGGCCACGCGCTCCGCAACGCCCTGATCCCCGGGCTCACGATGCTCGGCCTGATCGTCGGCTACACCCTGGGCGGCGTGGTGATCGTGGAGTACGTGTTCGGCGTCCCCGGACTGGGCTCGCTCGCCATCGACGCGGTCTTCAAGCGGGACTACGCGGTGCTGCAGTCGGTCGTGCTGCTGATCTCCGCGATGTTCATCCTCACCACGCTCATCGTCGACCTCCTCTACGGGGTGCTCGATCCGCGTCTTCGTGCAAGGAGCAGCCGTGGCTGACACCCTCACCCTCGCACTGCGCTCCGCGCGTCCCCGTCGCAGAATCGCGTTCGCGTCGTGGATTCCGGTGGCACTTCTTGCGCTGATCGTGCTGATCTGCGTCCTTGCCCCGCTCCTGGCCCCGTACGACCCCGCGGCGCAGTCGTCCGACCGGTTCGCCGGTCCCTCGGCGGCGCACCTCTTCGGGACCGACGAGCTGGGCCGCGACCTCTTCAGCCGCGTGCTCTACGGCGGCCAGCTCACCGTGTTCATCGCCGGGGGCGCGACCCTCGTGGCCATGGTCCTCGGCATCGCCTGGGGTATGGCGGCGGCGTTCGCCCGCGGCTGGGTCGACGAGATCCTCATGCGCCTCGCCGACACGGTCATGGCGATCCCGCAGATCCTCTTCGCGCTCGTCTTCATCTCCGCGTTCGGTGCCGACCCCGTCAAGCTCGCCGTGATCATCGGGGTGCTCCTCACGCCGACCACCGCGCGGCTGGTGCGGTCGTCGGTGCTCAGCGAACTGCAGGAGGACTACTTCACGGCCGCGGTGGCCTTCGGATCCACCCGTCGCCGGCTGCTCTTCGCCGAGGTGCTGCCGAACGCCAAGGGGCCGATCGTCGTGCAGGCGGCCATCAACGCCGCCAACGCGATCCTCCTGGAGGCGTCGATGAGCTTCGTCGGGCTCGGCATCGCGCCGCCCGAGGCCACCTGGGGCACGCTCGTGCAACAGGGCTACCAGAAGATGTACCAGTCCATCGGGTACGTGCTGTTCCCCGCCCTGTTCATCTTCGTCACCATCTGGCTGCTCAACGTGCTCGCCGACCAGTTCGGCGGCGATCGGAAGGGGAGGGGCCGATGACCGACCTCACGCCCGTCCTGCAGGTGCAGGACCTCACCGTCTCCTACGGCGACGTCATGCCCGTCCAGGGCATCACGTTCGCGGTGCGGCCCGGTGAGCGCATCGGCCTCGTCGGCGAATCCGGCTCCGGCAAGTCGCTCACGGCGCTGTCGATCATGCGGCTGAACGACGGGGCGACCCTCGGCGGCAGCATCCGGCTGCGCGACCGCGAACTGCTCACGCTGAGCCCGCGGGAGATGACCCGCGTGCGTGGCGGCGAGATCGCGATGGTCTATCAGGACCCGATGTCGTCGCTGAACCCGGTCCGCACGATCGGTCACCAGCTCGTCGAGGCGATCCGGCTGCACGACCGGGTCTCGGCGGCGGCCGCCCGCGCGCGGGCCGTCGAGCTGCTGACCGAGGTCGGGGTGCCGCTGCCCGAGGAGCGTCTGGGCCAGTACCCGCACGAGTTCTCCGGCGGGATGCGGCAGCGCGTGATGATCGCGATGGCCATGTCCTCTCGGCCCGCCGTGCTCATCGCGGACGAGCCGACCACGGCCCTCGACGTGACGACGCAGTCCCGGATCATCGACCTGCTCGACCGGCTCGCGGAAGACCACGGGACCGCGGTCGTGCTCATCACGCACGACCTCGGCGTCGCCGCCGGGTTCTGCGAGCGCATCCACGTGATGCGGCACGGGCGCGTGGTCGAGGAGGGCCCGGTCGACCGCATCTACGCGACCCCCGAGCACCCGTATACCCAGGCGCTCCTCGGCGCGGTCGTCGACCTCACAGTCGACGTGCAGCAGCCCATCCGCACCGCCGCGGAGGTGCTCGAACGCGGGACGGAGCCGCTCGCCGAGGCCGGATCGATCAGCGCGGTGGATCGGGCGCGGGAGTCCGGCGACGTGCTGGTGGACGTGCAGGGCGTGTCGAAGGTGTTCACGCTCGGCTCCGGGCGCCGGGTGACCGCGGTCGACGACGTGTCGTTCCAGATCCGGCGCGGCGAGACGGTCGGGCTCGTCGGCGAGTCGGGCTCCGGCAAGTCGACCGTGTCGAAGGCCGTGCTCGCGCTCGGCGGCATCGACGGAGGGTCGGTCGTCTTCGACGGGCAGCGTCCGCACGACCTCCGCGGCGAGGAGATGCGGCGGCTGCGCAAGCGCATGCAGATGGTGTTCCAGGACCCGTTCTCGGCGCTGAACCGGCGGCAGACCGTCGCGCAGATCATCGAGGCGCCGCTGCGCGCCCACGGCATCGGTACCCGGGCCTCCCGCGCCGAGAAGGTGCGCGAGACCATGCACCGCGTGCGCCTGGACGAGGAGTTCGCGCACCGGCTGCCGCGCTCGATGTCCGGCGGGCAGTGCCAGCGCGTGTCCATCGCCCGGTCGCTCGTGCTGGAGCCGGACTTCCTCGTGCTCGACGAATCGGTGTCGGCGCTGGACGTGTCGATCCAGGCGCAGGTGCTCAATCTGCTCCGGGAGCTGCAGGCCGAGCTCGGCCTCACGTACCTCTTCATCAGCCACGACCTCGCGGTGATCCGGTACATGTCCTCGACGGTCGCCGTGATGCAGCAGGGGCGCATCGTGGAGATCGGCGCGCGCGACGCGCTCTTCGCGAATCCGCAGCACGAGTACACGCGCGGGCTCATGGCGGCGATCCCCGTCGCCGACCCGGTCCTCGAGCGCCGACGGCGTGCGGAGGCCGCGGCGCTCTGGCAGGCCCAGGGCGGGCAGACGGGCGCGGTCCCCGCCGCGCTCGCCGGACGAGGAGGACGACGATGACCACCATGGATCAGGGGACGGGGTCCGCGGCAGACGCCGCCGGAGGCGCGGCGGTGCGGTCGACCGGCCGCCGGGCGCTCATGGCCGGGCTCGGCGCGGTCGCGCTCGGCACGGCGGGCGCGCTCGCGAGCACGGCACCGGCGCAGGCCGCCCTGGTCGCCGCCGGTGCCAAGGACGTCACGCGAGCGGAGTCCGTCGCCGACCTGGCCCGTCTCCGGGCCCGCGACGGCGAGATGGCGGTCGTCGCCGGGTACCGGAAGCCCGGCGACGCCGGGCTGCTGGTGTACGTGGGCAGCGAGAACGCGAAGACCGCGCCCAACGGCGGCACCGTGATCGCGGGGAAGCACGACACCCGCTGGGTCCTGCAGCACGACGGGACGGTCGACTTCCGGGTCTTCGGCATCACGGGACCGGAGAAGCCGGCCGACGATGCGCTCGCCGCGATGGTGAACGATCCCCGCATCCGCCGGATCGAGGCGAGCACCGATCTCCTGTTCCGGCGCCGGCATCGCTTCACGCGGTCGTACGTCGAGATCGACTTCGGCGGACACCTCATCACGACCGACGGCATCGAGAAGAACACGCACGACAACCCGTTCGGCGCCGTGATGTTCTTCACCGGGGTGTCGAAGGACGTCACGGTCGAGCATGCGCTGGTCGAGGCCTGGCCCGAGCTGACCGATGCGGTCGCCGTGCCGGATGCGTCCCGGTTCCCCGTCGACTCCTGGTGGGCGGTGCAGTGCGATCCCGTCGCCGGCGGAGGGGCGGACGAGCGCGAGCTGCAGCGCTTCGTGCAGGTGACGCAGCAGATCGACGCCACCCACATCCGCATCGACTACCTCAACGGCTGGCCGCTCGACAAGGGTCGGAAGCTCCTCTGGCGGCAGATGGAACCGGTCGCGGGCGTGCGCATCGCGAACATGCGGTTCCTCGGCGCCGGGCCCTTCGACGGTCCCACCGACGGCTCCTTCCCCGACTCCCGCGAGCTCACCGGCTCCCACCCCATCGCCTTCGAGTACGCGATCCACTGCGACGTGGCCGACGTGCACGCGAGCCGCACCTGGTGGCCCGTGATCATGCGGCGCTGGAACACGCACTTCACGACGGAGCGCTGCTCGGTGGAGAACCCGCCGACCGTGTTCTACGGTGGCGCGGGCTACCTCACGCAGCAGATCTACAGCCTCTACGGGCGCGTGAGCGACTGCACCTCGTCGAACGCCCGGCACCTGAACGACCTCACTGCCAGCGCCTACTGCCTCGTCGAGAACTGCCACGGCGACGGCGACGACCAGGGCGGCAACCCCTTCACCACGCACGGCCAGTACGAGCACGACCTCACCTTCATCGGCAACTCCGGGCTCATGGACATCGCCAACTCCGGGGCGCAGTGGGGCACCGCCGCCAAGCGCATCACGGTGCGCGACCACGTCTGCTCCTGGTTCGTCGCCGGCACCAAGATCAGCGATCTGACGCTGGAGAACGTGCGGGTCATCGGCCGCTCGACCTTCGACCCGCAGGCGACCATGACCATCAACGCCGACGGTGCCCAGGTGCGCGGCTGCACCGCGGGACTTTTGGCGATCGGACAGCGGTCGCAGCGCTCGTCGCGGCCGACCGTGATCGCGGACTCCACCTTCGCGCTGCCGAAGGACCAGGTGCTCGTGCAGACTCCGGTCACGGCTCCCGTGCGCTTCGTGGACTGCACGATCACCGGGATCGACGGGGTCAAGGCCCGTGGGTCCGGGCCGGTCGAGTTCGTGGACTGCCGCCTCAGCGGCCCGGCGGCGGGTGCGCCCTTCGAGCTCGGCGCCGCCACGGTCACCATCCGCGGCGGTTCCGTGCGCGACGTGCGCCTGACCGCGACCGCGGTGCGCGATCAGCTCGTCGCCCTGGACGGGGTCGACCTCTCCACGGAGCGGACGGACGGCGCGCTGCTGAGCAGGGCTGCCGGTGCCGGGGTCGTCACCTGGCGGGTGAGCGGGGTGACCTCGACGGTGCCGAAGGGCGCGGCGCACCTCGATATCGGGACCGGCATCAACCACGCCCGCGTCACCGGCAGCCAGTTCGTCGGCGGAGGACTGCGGCTGGCGGACGGGTTCGCCGAGCCGTCGACGCTGCTGTACAGCGACACCGTCGAGCGCGGCGTCGAGACCGCACTGCCGGAGGCCGCAGTCCGCGTCGTCATCGCGGACGTGCTGGCGAGCGCGTGACGGACGGCATCATGGACATCAGGGAGGACCACGCGTGAATCACACGGCAGCGGCGACGCACCTCGGAGACCGCATCCGCATCCCCCGCACGCGGGCGCGCATCGGCGTCGCCCGGCGCGACATCACGCCGCCCGTCGGCATCCGCGCCAAGAACTGGGGCCCGGCCGACTGGGAGCGGTCCGAGGGGGCGCATCGGCCGTTCGCGCTGACCGCGCTCGCGGTGGTGGCCGCGGACGAGCGGCCCCGGGTGCTGCTCGCCGTGGACGGCACGTGGTGGCGCCGAGTTGCCGATGAGCAGGGCGTGCGCGGGGCGATCCTCGACGGTCTGGGCCTCGAGCCCGATCAGCTCATGCTCTCCCTCTCGCACACCCACGCCGGGGCCGTGCTCTGCGCCGCGGATGCGCATCTGCCGGGCGGCGAACTCATCCCCGGGTACCTGGAGGCTCTTGCTGCCGCGGGCATCGCCGCCGGGCGGGAGGCGCTGGAGGCTGCGCGACCGGGACTGATCGAGTGGACCACGGGCACCTGCACCCTCGCGGCGGAGCGCGAGCTCGACCTCGACGGCCGCGCGCTCGTCGGCTACAACCCCCAGGGCACCGCCGACGACACGGTGACCATCGGCCGGATCAGCATCGACGGGGAGGTGCGGGCGACGCTGGTGAACTACGCCTGCCACCCGACCACCCTGGCCTGGCAGCACCGCGAGGTGTCTCCGGACTACGTCGGCGCCATGCGCGAGATCGTGGAGGCCGCGACCGGCGCACCGTGCCTCTTCGTGCAGGGGGCCTCGGGCGAGCTGGCCCCTCGGGAGCAGTACACCGGCGACGTCGCGGTGGCCGACCGGCACGGACGCTCACTCGGGCACGCGGTGCTCGCGGCGCTGGACGGGCTCCCGGTACCCGGCGAGGAGCTGACGCTGAACGGGGTCGTGGAGTCGGGTGCTCCGCTCGCGATCTGGACCGGGACCCCGGCGGACGGCGGCGACGGGGCGGCGGGAGTCGTCTCGGCCGTCGAGCTGCCGCTGCGCGACCTGCCCACCCTGGACGAGCTCGCCGAGGAGTGGAGGGACATCGACCCCCGGTCGCGGGAGGAGCGCCTCGGACGGGCGCGGAACCTCCGCGACGGCTACATCGACGGTCCGACCGTGTCGCATCCCGTGTGGGCGTGGCGGCTCGGAGACGCCGTGATCGTGGGGCATCCGGGCGAGGCGTACTCGCGGCTGCAGACGACCCTGCGGGAGCGGTTCCCCCAGACGCCGATCGTGGTGATGAACCTCACGAACGGCCCGGGCTTCGTGTATCTCCCGACGCGCGAAGCCTACGACCGCGGTGCCTATCAGTCCTGGCAGACGCCCTTGGCTCCCGGCGCCCTGGAGCTCCTGGAGTCCCACGCCGTGTCGGTCGTGGCCGGGTTGCTGGGGTAGTTCCCCGTCCGAATCGCCCACTTTGCTCCATTTCCGGCCGAGATCGAACCAGTTGCGCGATTCGAACGGGCTAGAGTTGCTATAGCAAATCCCCGAGGTAGAGGAGAGACATGACCACGCGCCCCGTCGCCATCGTCACCGGAGGCTCGGCCGGCATCGGCTGGGAGATCGGACAGCGACTCTCCGCGGACGGCTACCTCGTCGTCGCGACCGACCGCGTCCCCGGGCTCACCGCGGGCGAGAACCCCGCCGGGATCCTGTGGCGGGAGCTCGACGTCACCGACCATGCCGCCGTCGACCGGGTCTTCGGCGAGATCGAGGCGGAGCTCGGGCCCATCGAGGTGCTCGTGAACAACGCCGGCATCCAGCGGCACCGCGGGATCGAAGACCTCACGTGGGACGAGTGGTCCGCGGTCGTGAACGTGAACCTGCACGGGGTGTTCTCCGCGCTCCAAGCTGCCGGGAAGCGCATGCTCGACCGGGGCGAGGGCCGCATCGTCAACATCTCCTCCATCTCCTCGCGCGGCTCCGCGGGGCGGGCGCCGTATGCCACGACCAAGGCCGCCGTCATCGGACTCACCTCCACGGCGGGAGCGGAGTGGGCGTCGCGCGGTGTGCGGGTCAACGCGGTGGCCCCGGGCTACGTCGACACCGGGGTGTTCCGGCAAGGCGTCGAGCAGGGCACGCTGAGCCTCGACACGATCCTGTCCCGCATCCCCGCGAAGCGCCTGGCCGACGCGAGTGAGATCGCCGCGGCCGTGAGCTTCCTCGTGTCGGACCAGTCGCGCTACATGAACGGGCAGACCCTGTACGTCGACGGCGGGTTCATGGTGGACTACGGCGTGCCCCTCGCGAAGAAGCCCGAATGACCGCCGTCGCCCGGATCGACACGGCCACGGCGGTCCTCCCCCTTCCCGCGCCGCTGCAGCTCGGCGCGATGACGGTCACGCGGCGGGAGTATTCCGCGGTTCGGGTGACGGCGGACGACGGCACCACCGGGATCGCCTACTGCCTGTCGCGCGAAGCGCCGATGGCGGAGATCGTCGAACGCCTGGTGGCTCCGCACGCGGTGGGGCTCGACGCCGACGACCCGGCGGCCGCGTGGGACCGGATGCTCCGGGGCAGCGCGATCGTCGGACGGGTGGGACTCGTGCGGCGGGCGATCGGTCTCGTCGACATCGCCCTGTGGGACGTCGCGGCCCGTCGCGCCGGCGTGCCGCTGTGGACCCTGCTCGGCACCGGTGACGCCCCGCGGGAGGGGATGCTCGTCGCCGCGTATCCCTCTCCGCAGCGGCCGCCGCGGGAGATCGCGGACGAGGTGCTCGCGCAGGCGGAGGGCTGGGCACAGGTGAAGATTTCGCGCATTCCCGATCCGGCATACATGCGCGAACTGCTCGCGATCCTCGGCGCGGAGCTGCCGTCATCGACCGGACTCGTCGTGGATGTGGGCTTCGGCTGGCCCGACGCGGAGTCCGCTGTGGCGGAGGTCGCGCAGTGGGGCGAGCCGCGCCTGGCCTGGCTGGAGGATCCGCTGCTCCCCGAGGACGCGGCCGGTGTCGCCCGCATCCGCCGGGAGACCGGGCTGCCGGTGGCGGTGGGCGACGAGGTGACCGACCCCGCGGTGCTCCGGGGTCTCGTCGAGGTCGGCGAGGTCGACGCGCTGCGCCTCGACGTCGTCGCGATCGGCGGCATCACCCCCGCGCGCGAGCTCATCGGCTGGGCGACGGCGCGCGGTGTCCCCGTGTCCGGACACGTCTATCCCGAGGTCACGGCGCACCTCGGCATCCAGGTGGAGACCTTCGCCCGCGGGGTGAATCCCTACGACCCCGCACCCTCGTTCGTCACGGGCGGGCCGCAGTTCGCCGGCACCGTCACGCCGACCGCTGCTCCGGGGCTCGGCTTCGGCCTCGATCCCGCCGTCTTCCGATTCGAGAGGGACTGACATGACACCTTCCCCGCGCAGCGTCGTCGTCACCGGCAGCGGCAAGGGCATCGGCCGCGCCGTGGCCGCGCGGCTCACCGCCGACGGCTGGATCGTCGTCGGGCTCGAACGCTCGCCCGGCTCCGGGACCGTGGAGGAGGGCATCGTCGCCGAGGTCGTGCTCGGCGACGCCTCCGACCGCACGGCCCATCAACGCGCGGCGGCCGCGGCGCGCACCAAGGCTCCGCTGGCCGGCTGGGTCAACAACGCCGGCATCACGAAGCGCACGCCGCTGCACGAGCTCGACGAGACCGTCGTGCGCGAGATCATCGACATCAACGGCTTCGGCTACCTCTGGGGCTGCTCGACGGCCGTGTCCGCGTTCCTCGATCAGGGCGTGGCCGGGGCGATCGTGAACATCGGGTCGATCCACGGTCGCTCGAGCTTCGTCGACCACGCGGCTTACGAGTTCACGAAGGGCGGGATCGACGCCCTCAGCCGGAGCGTCGCCGTGACATATGGCGGAGTGGGCATACGGGCCAACACCGTCGCACCGGGCGGCGTGCGCACTCCGCATCTGGAGGCGCAGATCGCGCGGGCGGCCGATCCTGCGGCGGAGGAGCGCCTGCTCGCGGAGGGTCCGCCCATGGGACGCATCGCCCGGGCGGAGGAGGTCGCCGCGGTGACGGCGTTCCTGCTCTCCGACGAGGCCCCCTACCTCTCGGGCCAGTCCATCGCGGTCGACGGCGCCTGGACGGCGTCGTTCGGGGACATCACCCTCGACCCCGCGCTGCGGGAGCGGTTCGCGGCGCCCCCGGCCTCCTGAACTCCGGCCACGCCGATGTCCCCGGTCCGTGCGACGATCCGCTCGTCGACGGGAGAACGGGATGCGCGGGGAAGCGACGGTTCTGCACGCCGATCTCGATGCGTTCTACGCCTCGGTCGAGCAGCGTGATGCGCCGGAGCTCCGCGGGCGTCCGGTGATCGTCGGCGGCGGGGTCGTGCTGGCCGCGAGCTACGAGGCGAAGGCGCGGGGCGTCCGCACCGCGATGGGCGGCCGGCAGGCGCGGGAACTGTGCCCCGACGCCGTCGTCGTGCCGCCGCGGATGGAGGCCTACTCCGCGGCCAGCAGGGATGTCTTCCGCATCTTCCGCGACACCACCCCGCTGGTGGAAGGGCTCTCCATCGACGAGGCGTTCCTCGAGGTCGGCGGGCTGCGACGCATCGCCGGCACTCCCGAGGCCATCGCCGTCGGGCTGCGGGAGCGCGTGCGCGCCGAGGCGGGCCTCGCGATCTCGGTCGGCGTCGCCCGCACGAAGTTCCTCGCCAAGGTGGCGAGTGCGGTGAGCAAGCCCGACGGACTCCTCGTCGTCGAGCCCGACCGGGAGGAGGAGTTCCTGCTGCCGCTTCCCGTCGAGCGGCTGTGGGGAGTCGGCGCGGTGACGGCGGAGAAGCTGCACCGTTACGGCATCCGCACGGTCGGACAGCTCGCGGAGCTCGAGGCCGCGACCGCGGAGCGCATGCTCGGAAAGGCGACCGGAGCGCACGTCCATGCTCTCGCCCGCCTGCGGGACCCCCGCCCCGTGGACACGACCAGGCGCCGGGGATCGATCGGGTCGCAGAGAGCGCTCGGCGTCCGTCCGCGGTCGCCGGAGGAGCTCGACGTGATCCTCACCCAGATCGTCGACCGGCTCGCGCGGCGTCTCCGCGACGGTGACCGCGTGTGCCGCACGGTGGTGCTGCGGCTGCGCTTCGGCGACTTCACGAAGGCCACCCGTTCCCGGTCGCTGCGGGCGCCGACCGATCGCACCGCGCTGCTGCTCGCCGTCGCCCGCACGCTCCTCGCCGCGGCACAGCCCGAGATCAGCGGTCGCGGCATCACCCTGCTCGGCCTCTCGTTCACCCAGCTCGACGCGGCGGACAGCGTCCCGCCCGAGCTGCCGATCGACTGGGGCGACGAGTCCCGCCTCGACACCGTGCTCGACACGCTCCGCGACCGCTTCGGCTCCGCCTCGGTCTCCCGCGCCGCCCACCTCGGCCGCGACCCCGGTTGGTCGTCCCCGGTCCTCCCGGAGCATCACTGACCCCTTTCGAATCGCTTGACTGGTCCCATTTCGGCCGGAAACACAGCCAATCGGGCGATTCGAAGCGGGTCAGGCCTTGAGCATCGACGCCCGCGAGATCACGCCGTCGACCACGTCGAAGGTCGCGATGGTCTCCGTGGCGACGCCGGCGTTGATGACCCGCTCCTGTGCGACGAGCCAGCGGGAGCCGAACAGGACGCTCGTGTCGATCACGCAGGAGAGCTCCGGGTTCTGCAGCCGCGGTTCGTAGAAGGCGCGGATCGCGGCCGACCCGACGAGGGGCTCCGGCGCGACCCCGGTGACCACGGCATCCTCGGCATAGGTCGCGACGAAGGCGTCGAGGTCGTGGGCGTTGAAGGCGTCGAGCTGCGCCTGCACGGTGTCGAGGGCAGAACGGTCCTGGGCGGTGCGGTCAGTCAATGCGAACTCCTCCGTTGACGTCGTAGGTGGCTCCGGTGATGAAGCGGGCCCGCTCCGAGGCGAGCGACGCGATGATCCAGGCGACGTCCTCCGGCTGCCCGAACGCGCCGAGCGGGATGCCCGACTCGAGCTTCGCGCGGCCCTCGCCCTGGAGCTGATCCGTGATCGCGCTGGCGACCGGGCCGGGTGTGACGGCGTTGACGCGGATGCCCTCGGCGGCGAGGTGCCGGGCGAAGCTGCGGGTGATCGCGAGGATCGCCCCCTTGCTGGCCGCGTAGTGGATGCCCGTCTGCAGCGCGCCGACCTGCCCGGCGATCGAGGCGATGTTGATGACGGAGCGGTCGCCGCCCGCGGCGCGGAGCAGGGGGAGCGCCGCGCGGGTGAGGAGGAAGGTGCCGCGGGCGTTGGTCTCCAGGACGAAGTCCCACTCCTCGATGTCGATCTCGGGGTACGGGGTGTAGGGGCAGACGCCGCCGTTGTTGACGAGGACGTGCAGGTCGTCCCACGCCGCCGTGATCTCAGTGATGAGCGCCGCGATGGAGTCGGGATCGCGGAGGTCGAGGCGCGACACGTGGACGTCCGGGGAGCCCGCCGCGCGGCACTCCTCCGCCGCGCGGACGGCTTCGGCCTCGCGTCCGGCGTAGGTGATCCAGAGGGCGACGCCCTCGCGGGCGAGTTCGAGGGCGGCGGCGGTTCCGATGCCGGAACTGGCGCCCGTGACGAGTGCGCGGCGAACAGTCATGCCTAAACGCTATAGCAAGAAGCGGTCTCGCGACAGCGCTGTACGCGAGCTTGCTAGATGCTATAGCATCGCATCCATGACCGCGCCGCTCATCCTCGTCACCGACTGCGACCTTCCGGGAACCGTCATCGAAGACACCCTCCGCGCCGCCGGCCTCCGTGCCGAACGGGCCGCCTCCGGGAGCCCGGACGACATCGCCGCCGCCGGAGCCGACGCCGAGGCGCTGGTCGTGCAGTGGGCGCGCATCGACGGCCCCCTCATGGATCGCCTGCCGAATCTCCGCTTCATCAGCCGTGTCGGCATCGGCTACGACATGATCGACGTCGAGGCCGCCACGACCCGCGGCATCGCCGTCGCGAACACGCCGAGCTACTGCATCGAAGAGGTCGCCGCGCACACGGTCGCGATGATCATGACCCAGGCCCGCGGCCTCTCCGCCTACGACCGGGCCGTGCGGGAGGGCGTCTGGAAGGCCGTCGACGCCCGGCCGCTCGCCGTGCGGCCGTCCTCCACCACCGTGTCGGTCCTCGGATTCGGGCGCATCGGATCGATCGTCGCCCGCGGGTGCCGGGCGCTCGGCTTCCGCGTGCTGGTGGCCGACCCGTATGCCTCCGACGACGCCGTGCGCGACGCGGGCTGCGAGCCCGTCGACATCCCGTCGGCGATCGCCCGCGCCGACGTCCTCACGCTGCACGTGCCGCTGACGGACGAGACCCGCCACCTGATCGACGCGGCGGCCCTGGCGACGATGAAGCGGGATGCCGTGATCGTGAACACCTGCCGGGGACCGCTCATCGACGAGGACGCCCTGGCCGCGGCGCTCCGCGACGGCCGGCTCGCCGGTGCCGCTCTCGACGTCTTCGCGGAGGAGCCCCTCCCCGGCAGCTCCCCGCTGCGCGCGCTCGACACCGTGCTGCTCACGCCGCACGCCGCCTGGTACTCCCCGGAGGCTCTGGCGGATCTTCCCGTGCACGCCGCCGAGAACGTGATCCGCTCGCTCGCCGGCGAGGCCGTGCCCATCGTCAACCCGGCCTTCGCCGCCGCGCGCTGAGAGGACTCCCATGGAACTGCTGCGACTCGGCGCGATCGGCCAGGAGCGTCCCTACGTCCGCGATGACCAGGGAGTGGTGCGTGATCTCAGCTCCCTGACCCGCGACATCGACGGCGCCTTCCTCGCCGCGGACGGCATCGCCCGCGTGCGCGCGGCACTCGCCGACGGCTCCCTGCCGCAGGTGGAGACCACCGGGCTGCGCGTCGGTGCCCCTGTGGCGCGGCCGACCGCGGTGATGTGCATCGGCCAGAACTACGCGGCGCACGCGGCGGAGTCCGGCGCCGAGCCGCCCGCACACCCGGTGGTGTTCTTCAAGCACCCGAACACGGTCGTGGGTCCGGACGATGTCGTGCTCCTGCCGCCGGGAGCTGAGAAGGTCGACTGGGAGGTCGAACTCGCGGTCGTCATCGGCCGCACCGCGCGGTACCTGCCCTCCGTCGAGGCCGCGCGCGACGTGATCGCCGGCTACACCATCTCGAACGATGTGTCCGAGCGGGCGTATCAGCTCGAGGTCTCCGGCGGGCAGTGGTCGAAGGGGAAGTGCTCCGAGACGTTCAACCCCCTCGGCCCCGCGCTGGTGCCCGCCGACGAGATCGACCCCCAGTCGCTGCGCCTCCGGTCCTTCGTGAACGGCGAGCCGCGGCAGGACTCCTCCACCGCC
Organism: Microbacterium sp. LCT-H2; assembly: GCF_001866135.1. Classification (GTDB taxonomy): domain Bacteria; phylum Actinomycetota; class Actinomycetes; order Actinomycetales; family Microbacteriaceae; genus Microbacterium. The sequence goes on along the minus strand of NZ_MODW01000001.1, from coordinate 784,951 downwards.
GACATGATCTTCCCCGTGCTGCAGCTGGTGCATGAGCTCAGTCACTACCTCGTGCTCGAACCCGGCGACGTCATCAACACCGGCACTCCGCAGGGTGTCGCGCTGTCCGGACGCTTCCCCTACCTGCAGGACGGCGACGAGATGACCATCGAGATCGAGCGGCTCGGCCGCCAGCACCAGCGCACGGAGCGGGTCCGTCTCGGGTGAGGCCTGTGCCCGGGGCACGGTTCCTTTCGCTGAGTGCAACCGTGTCCCGGGTAGAGGCCTCTCCCACCGCTGTCGTCCGTGAACTCAGGCATCCGCGCGGGCTCAGGCGAGGGGAGGGGAAAGGTGCCTGATGCCGCGCGAGCGCCTGAACCCGCGGGCGGGTCAGCCGGCGAAGGGGAGGACCGGGAGGCCGTGCACCCCGGGACGCACCGCGAACACCGAGCCCGCGGCGGTGCCGTGATCGGACGGCAGGCCCTGCGCGGAGGTCGTGATGAAGAGCGTGCCGAGGTCGTCGCCACCGAACGTGCAGGCACTGACCTGGGGCACCGGCAGCACGATGTCCTCGCGCACGGCCCCGGACGGCTCGAACCCCCGCGCGCGGCTCCCGCCCCACAGCGCGACCCAGACACTGCCGTCTGCGGCGACCGTGAGGCCGTCGGGCACGCCGTCGTCTTCGGGGATGTGCGCGAACACCCGGCGCCCGCGGAGGTCGCCCTCGGTCACGTCGAACACGTCGATCCGGCCGGTGTCGGTGTCCACGTAGTAGACGCGGCGACCGTCCGGGGAGTAGCTGACGCCGTTGGACGAGGTCACGCGGGGGAGCACCGTGGTCACGTCGAGGGCGGCGTCGATGCGCAGCACGGTCCCCGCGCCTTCGGTGGAGTCCGTGGACATCGATCCGGCCAGGAGCCGCCCTCGGGGGTCGCAGCAGCCGTCGTTCATGCGCACCGGGCCGTCGTCGAGCAGCGTCGCGACGGGACGGGCCTCCGCGTCGGGGCTGTCGGCGAGGTACAGGGTGCGCGCGCCCACCGCCACGAAGCCCCCCGACGTCCGCGGGCGGAAGAACGCGAGGTACTCGTCGTCGACGTGCTGGCGGACGATCTCGTCGCCGCGGAGGGTGAGCAGGTCGCCCGCGTCTCCGTCGACCCAGCGCAGGCCGCCCCACCCGGGCCACCAGACCGGGGCCTCGGCGTGGACGGCGACCGGGCCGGTCACGTTCTCGGGAGTCATGCGCCCTCCGCCGTCCGCCGCGGGTCGGTCACGGGCAGCGGCTCCGGAACGGGGTCGGCATGATCCGCCGAGGCGGCAGGGGCGGACGGGAGCTCCTTCGCCACCTGCTTCTCGAGCACGGTCACGGCCTCATCGGAGAGCAGGATGAGGCCGTCGAGCTCCTCGCGCACCCGCTTGTAGGCGATGTTCCGCTCGGACTGCGTCGCCGACTCGTCCACGGCGACCTTGAGGAGCTGCTGCGCGCGGTCGAGGCGCTTGCGCTCGGCCTCGGTGAACGACGAGTCGCGCAGCCGCCGGGCGTCCTTCTCCGCGATCTCGAACGCGACCGCGTAGTCGCCCACGGCCTGCAGGTACTCTGCGATCTGCTGCTCCGTGAGCTTCGCGTCGGCGGCGGCCGGACGCAGCGCGTCCGCGGTCTTCTTCGCGCGCAGGAAGGCGGCCGTCAGCGGCTGGCGGCCGTCGCTCATCGCAGGGAAGGCGATGAGCTTGGCGACGTCGAGCTCGTAGTCCAGCCACCGTGCGGTGATCTCGTCGTGCTCGGCGAAGAGGCGGGCGAGCAGGTCGTCGGGCGCCGCGGAGGCCGTGGTGTCGACGACGGTAGGACCCCCGTGCTTCGCCTGCCGGGCGGCCGCGCGCGCCTCGATCTCGGCGGTCTTGACCTGCGCCTTCATACGCAGGGCCTCCAGCCGGCGCTCGTGCCGACGCTTGGAGCCGCGCTCCCAGGCCTTGGCGACCCCGCCGGCCATGCCCATGATCGGGAAGACGAGCCACCAGTAGTCACCCGCGAAGTTCCAGAAGCCCCGGATGAACTCGTCCATGATGGGTTCAGCCTACTGCGCGACCGCGGGTCGCCGGGGGCCCGCACGAGAGGGAGGACGGCCGCATGAAGAGCGTCGGCATCGTCGGGATCGAGAACAGCCATGCCACGGAGATCGTCCGCTTCCTGAACGCCGAGGCCGCGGACGTGCCCGTGCGGATCACGGCCCTCGTGGCAGGGGTGCCGGAGCGCACGCGGGAGCTGGCGGCACTCGGCGGCATCGGACGCGTCGTCGACGAGGCGGCCGCACTCTTCGGCACGGTGGACGCGCTCATCGTGACCGCCCGCGACGGTGCCGATCACCGCGCCCTCGCCGTTCCCTTCCTGGAAGCCGGGGTGCCGGTCTGGGTCGACAAGCCGCTCGCGGCGACCGTTGCCGATGCCGACGCGATCCTCGCCGCCGCGCAGCGTGGGCGGGCGCCCGTCACCTCTTCGTCCACGCTCCGCTGGCTCGCCGACACCGCGGAACTCGTGGCGGAGGCGGACCGCATCGGCGAAGTCCAGGCGGTCACCGTCACGGGGCCGGCCGATCCGGACGGCCCGTACAGCGGCATCTTCTTCTACGGCATCCACCTCGCCGATCTCGCCCAGGTGCTGCGGCCCGGCACCGCGGAGGACGTCGAGGTGCAGTTCCTGCCGGCCGGCGTCGTCGCCCGCTACCGGGTCGGCGGCGTGCCGGTGACGTTGGAGTTCGTCCGGCCGGAGGACGACCGGCAGGTGCCGTTCCGGGCTACCGTCGTTGGTCGCCGGGGCATCGCGAGCCGGGAGATCCCGATCGGCCCCGGGTATGTGCGACCCGGCGTCCGGGCCTTCGCCAGGATGCTGAAGACCGGCGAGCCTCCGGTTCCCGGGTCCGAGATGCGCGCTTCGATCGCCGTGCTCGAGAAGGTCGCCGAGGCCCTCGCCTCCCGCTGATCCGGGCACAGCTTCGGAGATCGGGCCCGGCGCGCCGTCGACAGGCCCTGGGCGACGGCGTGTCGCCTCCGGGTCTCCGAAGCCGTGCCCGGGGTCGGAGTCAGGCCTTCGTGAGGTCCTGCGCGAGCATGAGGATGATTCCGCTGGGGCCGCGGAGGTAGGTCAGCCGGTAGATGTCCCGGTAGTTCGCGACGCCGCGCAGGGGATGGAATCCGTGCCGGGCGGCGATGGCGAGGGAGGCGTCGATGTCGTCGACGGAGAAGGCGATCCGGTGCATGCCGATCTCGTTCGGCCGCGTCGGCTCCGTCTCGATCGCCTCGGGGTGGATGTACTCGAACAGCTCGATCTGCTCGTGCCCGTCCGGGGTCTGCAGCACGGCGATCCGCGCGTGGTTCCCGTCGAGACCGACCGCGGTGGACGCCCACTCGCCGCTGACCTCGTCCCGTCCGGCCACGGAGAGCCCCAGGTCGGTGAAGAAGGCGATGGTGGCGTCGAGGTCGCGCACGGCGATCCCGATGTTCTCGAGGGCGATGGCCATGCCCGCGATGCTACTCCGGCGTCAGCGACCCCGCTTTTCGGCGCAGGCCACGCAGTACTCCGCGAACGGGCGCACCTCCAGGCGCTCCGGGGGGATAGGTCGCCCGCAGTGCGCGCAGATGCCGTAGGTCCCGGCGTCCATCCGCACCAGCGCCTCGTTCACCTGGCGGAGCTCCGCCTGCGCCGCCTCGGCGAGCCCCGACAGCCGGGACCACTCCGACGAGAGCGTCACCCCCTCCGGGTCGTGCTCATCGTCGTCGTTCGAGCCCTCGCGGTCGTGCATGAGCTCCGCGAGCGTGGCCGCCGTCGCCGTGACGCGGGTTTCGGCCTCGGCGCGGCGCTCTTCCAACAGCGCTCGCAGATCCATCCGCCCACTCTAGGCCCGGGCGGCGACACTGGCGTCGCCCCCCGATCAGGCATCCCCGCGGATTCAGGCGACATCGACAGCAGGTGCCTGAACTCCCGCGCCTGCCTGCCCTCGCCAGAGAGCCTGCCCCGCGACTGCTCGCGCAGGATCAGGCATCCGCGCGGGTTCAGGCGACCCTGGTGACAGGTGCCTGAACCCGCGCGAATGCCTGTCCCGCGCGAACCAGACTCAGCCGCGGGTGCGCGGAGCCTCCACGGTGGGCACGGAGTCGGTGTGCACGCTGGGGTGGTCCCGCTCCAGCGCCGCGCCCTCCATGTCGACGTTCGGGATGATGCGGTCGAGCCAGGTCGGCAGCCACCAGGCCGAGCGTCCGAGCAGGTGCATGAGCGCGGGCATCAGCAGCATCCGTACCACGAACGCGTCGAGCAGCACGCCGAACGCGAGACCGAACCCGATGGAGCGGATGATGGTCGACTCCGAGAACACGAACCCGCCGAACACCGACACCATGATGAGCGCGGCCGCGATGACCACCGAGCGCCCGGCCCGGAAGCCCTGTGCCACGGCATCGCGCGCGGAGGCGCCGTGCACATAGGCCTCCCGCATCCCCGAGGCGAGGAAGAGCTGGTAGTCCATCGCGAGCCCGAACAGGATGCCGACGAGGATCACCGGCAGGAAGCTCAGGATCGGACCGGTGCTGTGCAACCCGATGAGGTCGGCGCCCCACCCCCACTGGAACACCGCGACGATGAGCCCGTACGTCGCGAAGAGTGACAGCACGAACCCTCCCGTGGCGATGAGCGGCACGAGCAGCGAGCGGAACACGACGATCATGATGAGCAGCGACAGGCCCACGACGACCACGAGGTACAGCGGGAGCACGCTCGCCAGAGCCTCGGAGATGTCGATGTTGGTGGCGGCCTGACCGGCGACGCCGAGGGTGATGCCGCCGTCGATCTCGGGGAGACCCCGGAGGTCCTGCACCAGCTTCTCGGTGGAGGCGCTGTTCGGGCCTTCGGCGGGCAGCACCTGGAAGGCGAGGAGCGTGTTGTCGTCCGACGTCGCGATGGGGGCCACCGCGACCACGTCGTTCTGCTCGGCGATCTTCTCCGCGACGGTCACCTGCGTGGCCAGCAGGTCGTCGTCGCTCACGGCGTCGTCGAGGGTCGCCGTCACCAGGAGCGGACCGTTCGCGCCCTCGCCGAACTGCTCGTCGACGGTCTGGAACGCGCGGTAGCTGGTGGAGTCGGCGGGTTCGCTCGACCCATCGGGGAGGCCGAGGCGCATCGACATCGCGGGGATCGCGATCACGAGCAGCGCGACGACGCTGACGAGGGCGGTGACGACCGCGCGCAGCGTCGACATCCGGCGCACGGGCTTCCCGGCCGCGTGCTCCTGGCCGATGGTCGCCCGCGCCGTGCGGCCGAGCAGACGGGTGCCGACGAGGCCGAGGATCGCCGGGGCGAGGGTCACGGCCACGAGCACGGCGACCGCGACGCAGACCGCGCCCACCGTGCCCATGAGGCCGAGGAACGGCACGCCCGTCACGTTGAGGGCGAGGAGCGCGACGATGACCGTGGTCCCCGCGAACACCACCGCGGTCCCGGAGGTACCCGTGGCGAGACCGATGGACTCGCGCACGGGCGACCCCGCCAGCAGCTGCTTGCGGTGCCGGTTCACGATGAAGAGGGAGTAGTCGATGCCGACCGCGAGCCCCAGCATCACGCCGAGGACGGGAGTGACCGAGGCCATGTCGACGACGCCGGAGAACGCGAGGGACGCCGTGACGCCCACGCCGACGCCGACCACGGCGGTGACGATGGGCAGGACCGCACCGATCAGCGAACCGAGCATGACGATGAGCACGACCGCGGCGAACGCGAGGCCGATGGCCTCGCCGACACCGAAGATCTCCGGCACGCCCTGGGCGATGTCGGTGCCGAAGTCGACCGTGACGCCGTCGATCTCCTCGTCCTGGAAGTGGGCGATGGTGCTCTGCTTGGTCTCCTCGGCGAGCTCCAGGCGCGGGTCGACGAAGGAGACGTTGACGATGGCCGTGGAGCCGTCCTCCGAGACGACGCCGATGCCGTCCGCGAGGTCGAGGAGGGATGTACCGAGCTCGAGCTGCTCCGCGTTGTCGGCGAGCTCGTCGCGGTTCGCGTCGATGGTGGCCTGCTGGGCTTCGAGCTGCGCGAGCTGGGCGTTCAGCTCCGCGAGCTGCGCGTCGAGCGCGGCGGTCTGCTCCGGCGGCGCGCCGGCGGCCTCGGCCTGAGCCCGCGCGCCTTCGAGCTGGGCGATCCCGGCCTCGAGCTGTGTCCGACCGTCGTCGAGCTGCGCCTGGCCGGCGTCGAGCTGGGCCTGCCCGTTCTGGAGCTGGGCCTGGCCGTCGGTCAGCTTCTTCGCCTGCTCGTCCTGCTGCCGCTGGGCGTCGAACGGGTCGACGACGGAGGCGACGCCGTCGAGGTCTTCCGCGCTCGCGGCGAGGTCGGAGATCGCCTGCTTCTGCTCGTCGGTGAAGGGCTCGCCGTCGTCCGTCCGATAGACCACCGTCCCGGTGCCGCCGGCGGTGTCCGGCAGCTTGTCGGCAAGCTGATCGGTGACCTCGCCGGAGGCGGTGCCAGGGATGTCGAAGCTGTTGCTCAGCGTGCCGCCGAAGGTGAGGAAGGCGCCGACGCCGAGCCCGAGGATCAGCACCCAGGAGACGATCACCGTCCACGCCTTGCGCGCAGCGAAAGAACCCAGACGGAACAGCAATGAAGCCACGTGATCTCCTTCAGACGAAAAGAGCATACGGCACGTCTCGTCTAGGGATCTGTGGCTATCCTGAACGCATGGTGAACGAGCATCGCAGCGGCCCGGTGCGCAGCACGGCGGCCCGCGAGGCGATCCTCGACGCGACGGCCCGGCTCTTCCACAATCAGGGATACGACCGGCTCACGATCGAGGGCATCGCCAAGGAGGCCAAGGTCGGCAAGCAGACCATCTACCGCTGGTGGCCGTCGCGCGGCGCCCTCATCGGGGAGTGCCTGGCCGAGGGACGCCTCATCCCCGTGGACTTCGTCGTGCCGGACACCGGAGACCTCTCCGCCGACGTGGAGACCTGGCTGCGGAGCGTCCTGTCGATCCTCGAGAAGCCCCAGGGCGGTGTGCTGCTGCGGTCTCTCGTGGCCGCGGCCACGGAGGATGCCTCGGTCGGCGCGCACCTCGGCGAGAGCCTGGGGGTGGAGAAGTACCTGTCGGAGCGTCTCCGCGGCGGCATCCGCGACGGTCAGCTGCCGGAGGACGCCCCGGTCGATCAGCTCGGTCGCGCCATCCTCGGGGCCATCATCGTGGAGTCCCTCGGCCGCGAGGCCCACGATCCGGGCTCCGTCGTCGCCCTGACCCGCTACCTCCTCGCTCACTGAGGTCGCGGATTCGCACGAGGTCGCACGGATTCAGGGAATCCCCGCGACCCGGGCGCGAATCTGCGACGCGGCCCGGATCAGCCGAGGAGCAGAGTGAGCACGGTCGCGCCGCCGCCGCCGAGGATCAGCGCCACGATGACGGTCCACGCGATGATGCGGATGCGCCGGTTGCGCTTCTCGCCGAGGTCGCCGTAGTCCTCGCTGAGGCCGTCGTTGCTCATCAGGCCACCGGCTCGGTGACGGTCGGACCGAAGTACGACGGCAGCGTGGCCCGGGAGCGCTCGCGGAGCTCGGCGGCCGAGACGGTGAAGACGTCCTGCACCTCGAGCTGCGGCTCGCTGTCCGTGACGCCGATGCGGGTGACGGGGTAGCCGCGTCCCTCGCAGAGGCCCCGGAACTTCACGTCGTCCTCGCGCGGCACGGTCACGATCACGCGGCCGGTCGACTCGGAGAACAGAGCGGTCGCGGCGTCCACGCCATCGCGCTCGATGATCTCGTTGAGCCAGACGCGGGCGCCGACGCCGAAGCGCATGACGCCCTCGGCGAGGGCCTGCGCGAGACCACCTTCGGAGAGATCGTGTGCGGAGGAGATGAGCCACTCGTCACGGGCCGCGGCGAGCAGTCCGGCGAGGCGCTTCTCGCCCGCGAGGTCGACCTTCGGCGGGCGGCCGCCGAGGTGCTGGTGCACGACCTCGGCCCATGCCGAGCCGGAGAGCTCGGTCGACGTGGTGCCGAGCAGGTAGATGTTCTGCCCCTCGTCCTGCCAGCCGGACGGGATGCGGCGGGAGACGTCGTCGATGATGCCGAGCACGCCGACGAGCGGGGTCGGGTGGATCGGCACGTCGCCGGTCTGGTTGTAGAACGAGACGTTGCCGCCGGTGACGGGGGTGCCCAGCTCGTAGCAGCCGTCAGCGAGGCCGTCGACGGTCTGGCCGAACTGCCACATGACCTCGGGGTTCTCGGGAGAGCCGAAGTTCAGGCAGTCGGTGATCGCGGTCGGCACGGCACCCGTGACGGCGACGTTGCGGTAGGCCTCGGCGAGCGCGAGCTGTGCGCCGGCGTACGGATCGAGCTGGCAGTAGCGGCCGTTGGCGTCGGTCGCGATGGAGAAGCCCAGGCCGGACTCCTCGTCGACGCGGATCATGCCGGCGTCGTCGGGGAAGCTCAGCGCCGTGTTGCCGAGCACGTAGTAGTCGTACTGGTTGGTGATCCAGCTCGTGTCGGCGAGGTTCGGGGAGGCGACGAGGGCGAGGAACTGCTCGCGCAGCGTCTCCGCGTCGTTCGCGCGCGGCAGGTTCTCCGCGGCGTCGGCCTGCAGGGCGTCGATCCAGGTCGGGTAGGCGACCGGGCGGTCGTAGACGGGACCGTCGACCGCGACGGTCGACGGGTCGACGTCGACGATGCGCTCGCCCTGCCAGTCGATGATGAGTCGTCCGTCGCCGGTGACCTCGCCGAGCACGGAGGTCTCGACCTCCCACTTGTTCACGACGGCCAGGAAGGCGTCGAGCTTCTCGGGGGCGACGATCGCCATCATGCGCTCCTGCGACTCCGACATGAGGATCTCCTCGGCCGTGAGCGTGGGGTCGCGCAGCAGCACGTTGTCGAGCGAGACGTGCATGCCGCTGTTGCCGTTGGCCGCGAGCTCGCTGGTCGCGCAGGAGATGCCGGCGGCGCCGAGGTCCTGGATCGCCTCGACGAGCTCGCCGCGGTACAGCTCCAGGCAGCACTCGATGAGCACCTTCTCGGCGAACGGGTCGCCCACCTGCACCGCCGGGCGCTTGGTCGGGCCGCCGTCGGCGAACGTGTCGGAGGCCAGGATGCTCGCACCGCCGATGCCGTCGCCACCCGTGCGGGCGCCGAACAGCACGACCTTGTTGCCGACGCCGGTCGCGTTGGCGAGCTTGAGGTCTTCGTGCCGCAGCACGCCCACCGCGAGCGCGTTGACCAGCGGGTTCGCCTGATAGACGCTGTCGAAGACCGTCTCGCCGCCGATGTTCGGAAGGCCGAGGCAGTTGCCGTAGAAGCTGATGCCGCTGGTCACGCCGTGGACGACGCGGGCGGTGTCCGGGTGGTCGATGGCGCCGAAGCGCAGCGCGTCCATGACGGCGACCGGGCGGGCGCCCATCGAGATGATGTCGCGGACGATGCCGCCGACACCGGTCGCCGCACCCTGGAAGGGCTCGATGAACGACGGGTGATTGTGCGACTCGGCCTTGAAGGTGACGGCCCAGCCCTCGCCGACGTCGACGACGCCCGCGTTCTGGCCCATGCCCACCATGAGGCGTTCCTTCATCTCGTCGGAGACCTTCTGGCCGAACCGGCGCAGGTAGTTCTTGCTCGACTTGTAGGAGCAGTGCTCCGACCACATCACCGAGTACATCGCCAGCTCGCCCGAGGTGGGGCGGCGGCCGAGGATCTCCTTGATGCGCGCGTACTCGTCGTCCTTGAGCCCGAGGGCGCCGTACGGCTGCTCCTTCTCGGGCGTCGCGATCGCGTTCTCGACGGAGTCGGGGACGTGCTGGGGGGAAGGTGCAGGGGCGGTGGTCACGCGCACTCCAAAGGAAGGGGCCGGCGGGGCGTCTTCAGTCTACCGGCGCGGTCGGGGCCGTTCTCTCGTGCGTGCCGTCGGACGTTGTCGGGGCGGGGAGGCGGCGGCGTCATGGCAGCTCGGCGATGGTCAGGCCCTGCGCGCGTGCGGCAGCGGCCAGCTCGCGGTCGAAGGTGAGGAGCGCAGTGACCACGTCGCCGAGTTCGAGCGCGGCGGCGAGGTGGAGAGCGTCCAGAGTGCGGAGCCCTGAGCCTGCCCGGATGGCCCCGGTCAGCGTCTCGTCGTCGAGGGAGACGAGCGCGACGCGGTCGAGGAGGTCGACGACGGCTTCGCGGTCGAGGGAACGGCGGTCGGCGATCGCGTGCAGCTCGACGGCGAGCAGGCGCGAGGAGACGAACTCGCTGCCGTTCGCGAAGGCGCGGACGACCGCTTCCGACCCCTCTTCCTCGATGAGTGCCTTCGCGGCCGCTGAGGTGTCGAGGTAGATCACGACCGGTCGGCTCGAAGCTCGCCGAGGATCTCCGTCACGGACAGCGAGTCCGGCACGGGGGCGTGGCGGAGCGGACCGCTGGCGCGGGGCAGCGTCACCCGCCCGTTGGCGATCATGCGCGTCCAGGCTGTCTCGGCGGGCGGCGACAGCTCGGCGATCGGGCGCCCGCGGTCTGTCACCGTCAGGTGCTCGCCGGCGGTGACACGCGCCAGAACCCGCGCGGTTTGCTGATTCAGTTCGGTCTTCGACACGGTGCCCATCTCCTCAGGGTAGGTCCAAAGTAGTAGAACTACTAGTTCTCGGATTCGTGGGTCCAGTGAACCATCGCTCGGCGACATTGCGAGGCTGCACGGACGGAGCTCCCCGAAGGCTCTGGATAACTCCCCCGCAGGGCGGCGTCAGGAGGAGGAGTGCGCTGCCGCGAACCGCTGCGCCAGCATCCCCGCCGCCTCGCGCAGCGCCTCGGGCCCGACCACCGTGAACGGTGCGTCGAACCGGGTCACCGCGGCGAGCACACCCGTCCACGACCAGGAGCCGACCGTGACGCGGCACGAGTCGTCCGACAGCGGCACCACGGCTCCGTCTCCGACCCACGGCGCCACGTCCCGCGCGGGCAGGGCGATGTCCACCACACCCGTGCACGGCCAGCGGTCCTCGGTCGTCGAGCCCTTGGCGCGGGCGGCGAGGAAGGTCTGCGCATCCGCGGCGGGCAGAGGTCGCGGCGTGAAGGAGGGGCCGGTCGGTGTCCGCGGCCGCAGTCGATCGAGGCGATACGTGCGCCAGTCGGCCGCGTCGAGGTCCCAGGCCAGCAGATACCACCGGCCCTCGCGCGCCACGACGGCATGGGGCTCGGTGCGCCGTGGCGGGCGGTCCCGCTCGGAGCCGTAGTCGAAGCGGAGCACCTTCCGGTCGCGTACCGCCGCGCTCGCCGCCTCCAGCACGGCCGGGTCGGCGCGGACCTCGGCAGGCGCTCCGGTGAAGCGGATCCCGTCGATGCGGTGGCGCAGGCGTGAGGGCATGACCTGACGGACGGTCGCGAGCGCGCGCTGGGCGGCCTCGGTGACCTCGACCCCGGTCGCGCTCTGCAGGGCCACGGCGATCGCCACGGCCTGCGCGTCGTCGAACAGGAGCGGCGGCATATCCGACCCTGCTTCGAGGCGGTAGCCGCCGTACGGGCCCTTGCTCGAGCCGATGCGGTAGCCGAGCGCGCGCAGTCGATCGACATCGCGGCGCACCGTGCGCGGCGTGACGCCGAGACGGTCGGCGAGTTCCCCGCCCGGCCAGTCGCGCGTCGCCTGCAGCAGGGACAGCAGCGCGAGCATGCGCGACGAGCTTCCGGTCATGGCTCCATTCTGCGACGGAAAGAGGACAAAAGCCGACCTCTACTGCTGTGAGGGTGGGGTCACACGGTCCGATCGGCGGACCGGGACACGGAGGACACCATGACTCTCACGACCACCACCCACCTCAACTTCCGCGGCACGGCTCGACAGGCACTCGACTTCTACCGCTCGGTCTTCGGCGGCGAGGTGACCGCGGCGACCTACGGGCAGTTCGGGATGCCGGACGGGGTCCCCGGGTTCGACACGCTCGTGTTCGGGCAGCTCGACGGACCCGTGCGGCTGATGGCGTACGACATCCCGGGCGCGGACGACGCCGCCGCGACTGCCGGCACCACCCGTCGCGAGAACGGGATGACGATCACGGACCGCTCCTTCTTCCAGTCGCTGCGGGCGGACTCCCTGGATGAGCTGCACCCCGTCTGGGACGTCCTCGCCGAGGGTGCGACCGTGATCGAGCCTCTGGCCGCCTCCGCGTGGTCCGCCGGTTTCGGCATGCTCACCGACCGCTTCGGCGTGACCTGGGTCCTCGACGTCGCCTGATCCCGTCGGAAGCTCGACCCACCCCCTTGCGCTCGTCCGCAACGGGCCGGGATGCGCGGAAGGGGGTGGGTCAACGAACGGCGCGCCTCCTGCAGCCGACCCGGCCCCTTGCGGTCGACCCGGCCCTCTGCGCTCGTCCGCAACGGGCCGGGCTGCACGCAAGGGGGTAGATCGGCGCCGCCGCGTGGCGGGACACGGCATGTCAAGGGGGTCTTGGTCGTCGGGTGCCTCCCGTAGAAAGGAGGAGACGAAAGGCAGGGTATGGCCGCAGGAGACATCGAGACCTTCTCGCGCAACGGCATCTGGTTCAACCGGATCCAGGGCGAGTCGCACACGCTGGGCAGCAGCTTCGAGTCGATGGAGGAGGCGGTGAAGGTCGGCCGTGGCGCGGCGACGGCGCGTCAGGTGCAGCATTTCGTGCGCACGGAAGAGGGGCCGTCCGACGACGTGGCCCCGAACGAGGCGCACCCGCGCGACCTCATCTGGTGAGTCGCGGATGATCCTGCAGGCCTGCGTGAACGGTGCCAGGGACGTCGCGGAGCATCCATGGCTGAGCGCCGACGAGACGGTGGTGGCCCAGGATGCCGCGGCGGCCGTCGACGCCGGCGCGACCGAGATCCATGTGCACCCGAAGGATGGCGGCGGCCGCGATTCCCTCGCCCCCGAAGACGTGCAGCGCTGGCTGGGTGCCGTCCGGGCCGCGGCGCCGGGCGTGCCCGTGGGCGTGACGACCGGAGCATGGGCCGAGCCCGATGTGGCTCGCCGGATCGAGGCCATCGAGGGCTGGACGGAACTCCCCGACTACGCCTCCGTGAACTGGCACGAGGCCGGAGCGGACGAGGTTGCCGCGGCGCTGCATCGACGGGGGATCGGCGTGGAAGCGGGCATCTGGGACGCGGCGGGGCTCGAGGCGTGGCGGGTCTCCCCAGTCCGCGGCGCGTGCCTGCGCGTGCTCGTGGAGCTTCCGGCGGAGGCCGCCGACATCGTTCGTCCGCACGCCGAGGGGCTGATCGCCCACGTGGCGCGCGAAGAGCCCGACCTGCCGATCCTCCTGCACGGGGAGGACCTGTCGGCCTGGCCCGCCCTCGATCTGGCCGCAGAGCGCGGACTCGACACGCGCATCGGCCTGGAGGACACGCTCCTCCTGCCGGACGGCGCCGCCGCTCCGAGCAACGCCGCCCTCGTCCGCGCCGCCCGCTCCCGCCTCCCCCGCTCCTAGCCCCGTCGCCCCACCCCGCCTGCCGTCGCATGGCGCCGGTGCGGGTGCAGATTCGTCCCTCTTTCCGCGGTTCCCGGTCCCTTTTCGCACTCCACATCTCAGGCCCGCTCGTGCGAGTGCAGAACCGCGCCTCACCGCGCGGACTCCCGCCCGTTTTCGCACTCCCCACCGCCGGAGCTGCCCCTGCCCCTCGAGTGATAGTGCAGAACCGCACCCCCGTCGCCGGTTCCGGGGCGTTCTCGCATTCTGTTCGGGAGGCGGCGGTCCGAACCGTGTCAGGACCTTCCCGGCGAGTACGAGCGCCCCTACGCTGGAGCGATGTTCGCCGGTGCCTCCGTCTACTTCCTGCTCGTCTACGTGGTCGTCCCGCTCCTCGCGCTGCTGCTCCTGTGGTTGATCATCTACTCGGCGGTCCGGGCGGCACTGACGGCGCATCGCCGCGCCCTCGCCGCGGAACGCACCACCGCGCCGGATACTCCCTGATCCTGCGCTTCCAGAGACCGCGCGCCGAATGCCTCGCCCTGGCGCCGGGTGCAGGTGCAGAACCGCTCCTCACGCTGGCGCGGCTCTGGCACGTTTCTGCGCTTCCGTGCCTGGGTCGCACCCCGGACCCCGGTGCGGGTGCAGAAACGTCCCTGGCCTCGCCCACCCCGGAGCGTTTTCGAGCTCGCCAACGGCGTGCGCGCCACTCTGCCCCGGTGCGGGTGCAGAAACGTCCCTCCCACCGCCCACCCCGGAGCGTTCCGCACTCCGCACCCGCATCCGCACCCCCGGGATCCCACGCGAGCGCCCCGGACTCACCCGGCACTCCACCCGCGCCAGTCAGGTCGGTCCACGATGCAGAAGCGGTTGCCCTCGGGGTCTTCCATGATGATGAAGTCCGCGTCGTCGTGCGGCGCGGACCTTCCTCGCCGATGCCGAGCTCACCCGCGAGGTTCTCGATGGGAACCTGACCGTCACGGAAGCCAGCCGGCGCGCCCGACGTGACCGTGCGGGCGTAACGGCAGCACGATTGGAGACCATCCGCACGTCAGCGACGGATGAGTGGCTCACACCAGCGTGGCTCATCCGCCGCGTGGAGTCGGTACTGGGGCAGATCGACGGAGACGTGGCGGCCGAACCGGGGCGGAGCGTTCCCGCTCGGTGGCATCTGACGGCCGAGGATGATGCGCTCTCGGTCGCCTCGTGGGCCAATCCGCCGACAGCCTCGACGCTAGGGCCTACGGACGGAGCGAATGATGATGTCTCTCCGTCGCGACTCTGGATGAACCCGCCCTGGGCGAAAGCGTCCCACTTCGTCCGGCGGCTTCTGCGTGAGGTCGATGCCGGTCGTGTCGAACGGGCCGTCGTTCTCTTGCCCGCCCGTCTCGGCGCCGAGTCTGTGGCGAATCTCACCGAACGCGGGTATCCCCGGGTCGAGCTGACGGGCCGCCTGCGGTTCGAGCCCGGGAGAGGCGCCGCACCGACGGCGCGGGGAGAGGCGCCGTTCGCGAGCATGCTTATCGGGGTGGGTATCGATGCGGATGCCATGCACGCGGCGTTCCATGACGTGGGAGTGGTTGTTCAGGCGGTCCGGCCTCGACGGGGCGAGGGCATCGCTGGCGGCTGATAGCCGGGGAGAGCTTCCTTCGCGATCTCGCAGAGCAGCTTCAGGATGTCGAGGCCGAGTGGAATGCAGCTCTCCAGCGTGCGTCCGGAAGGTGACGTGAGTTCAAGAAGCCCGATGCCGATGTCGAACAGCAGCTCAGCATGCGGGGCGAAAGGTGATGATGTGGTGGAAGCGGAACCATGTGGTCGTCATGCCACCCATATGCGCGGTGGGCTCCGGGCGGGTGTCCTCTCCGTTGTTGGAGGGCCCGCCGCCGCACTCGATGCGGCTGAAAGCACCACCCCGTGCGAGATATCGCTCCGATGCAAGCCGTCCGCGGCACCGTCGCTAGCCTCGAAACGGGCGGCTACGAAATCGGAGGAGTGTTCAGCATGCAGTGGGGTTGGAATCCGGACTCGTTCGCGGCGATGATGACGGTGCTCGCGTCAGTGGCCGCATTCTTCGCGGGCTGGGCCGCTTGGCGCGCGTACAGGCTGGAGCGGGCCCGCGAGGATCGCGCGTCAGCGGCGATGAAACGTCAGCAGGCTGAGATGGTCTCGGCGTGGACCGTGGTCCGCCGGAACGAGGATGGTGAGAACTACGTCGAACTGCGGGTTCAGAACCTCGGGTCCGCGCCGGTGTACGAGGTGACGCTCGGCATACAGCTCGGCAGCGTCTGCTCTTACGCGGCGAAGACGCGAGTGGTTCCGCCGAGCGGGCGGAACCCGATGGAGGTCCGGCTCACCGAGCGGGGGCTCGAGCGCTGGCTCACCTGGGCAAAGGGTCCCGCGCGGAAGCTCGCGCCGTATGTGGAGCTCACGTTCTGCGACTCGGCGGGAGCGTGGTGGTTCCGCGATACGCGAGGCGCCCTGGTCGAGATCGAATCCGGAAAGAGCTATCTCTACGACGAGTCGAAGACGAGAGTGCTCACGCCGTAGGCGTCGTCACCCTGTGAGCTTTCCGTCCCACCCCCACGTCCCTCAGGATGAACGCGACCGCCCGCTAGGAGCCGCGCACATCGACGCTCGCCCCGTCCGCCTCCCCGGACATGGCATCCACCGCACTTCCCGGGGCCGTGGTCATCGCCGCGATCCGCCGCGTCCTCCTCTGGTGGCTGGTCACCGCGTTCCTCTACCCCGTGTTCATGACGGTGCTGCTCGCGCTCGGTCGCGTGATGAGGTGGCCGGCGAGCGCGCGGCGCTGAGGACGCTGGAGTGGATGCTGCGCGGAGTCGGACTGTCCGTCGTGGTCGCGGTCGTCGTCTCGCACGTGTGGTTCGCGTTGATCCCGATCGATCAGTTCACCGGCGACTCCTGGGCCGTCTTCAGTCCGTTTCCGTTCGGCTCGATCGACGTCGAGACGACATCGACGGCGACCTCCTGACCGCTTACGCCCAGGTGACCGGGCGTGGGCAGTCCCGGTGCGGGCGCGAGGGCCTTTGCCACCCCGCGGAATGCCGGCATTTATTAGAACAAATCTTCGAAAGTCGAGCCTCTCGGAGATACAATGAAGCATGGCGAAAATGTCCGGGTTGCGCGAGGCGATGGATCGCCTCGACGAGGCGTGGGGCGCCTCGGGCGATGCGCTGGAGCTCTCCCGCGCGCAACTCGTCGACGTCGTCGACGCGATCGGACTTCTGCGGCGCCGACTCGATGCGCTGCACGTCGACGTGGCGGCCGGCATCGCTCGGGAGTCGCGCGCGGAGCTCGGGGCCGACAGCCTGGCGAAGCAACGCGGGTACCGCACGGCGGCGAAGCTCATCGCCGCGGTGACGGGCATCTCGACGGGAGAGGCGCAGCGCCTGGTGAAGGTGGGAGAGGCGACGTCACCGCGGAGTGATCTGCTCGGCGTGCCGCTGCCCGCGCGGTACCCGCTCCTCCGGGAAGCGCTCGCGTCAGGTGCGCTCGGAGCGCCGGCGGCGGCACTCCTCGTCGCCCTTCTGGATCGCTGCCGCGTGGCCGCCGGGATGGAGCGCATCACCGAGGCGGAGCGCGTGCTGACCGGTGCAGCCGAGGGCCTTGAGCTCGATGCAGTGCGCAAGCTCGTTCTCCGCGCCGAAGCGTGGCTCGACCCCGACGGCGTGGCGCCACGGGCGGAGGAGCAGCGCGCTCGGCGCGGACTGCGCATCTTCGAACGGGACGGCATGGTGCACCTGCACGCGCAGCTCGATGCCGAGACCGCGGCGCCGGTCGTCACCGCGATCCGGGGGCACGTGTCCGCCGTCTTCGCGGCCCGCCTCGACGCCCCGGACGCCGGTGCGCCGGACGCGGATCGGCGGACTGTCGCGATGATCCAGGCCGATGCGCTGGCCCTCTTCTGCGGGCATGTGCTCGGGTGCGAGCGCGATCGCGTGCCGCTCGCCGGGGCGACGGTGGTCGTGCGCGTGTCCCTCGAGGACCTGCAGGCCGGCACCGGGTCGGCGACGATCGACGGGCTCGACCAGGTGATCGACATCGGCGCTGCGCGGCGGATGGCGGCCAGCGGCGGCGTCATCCCCTGCGTCCTCGGCGGGGCGAGCGAGGTCCTCGACTGGGGTCGCGAGAAGCGCCTCTTCACGCGAGCCCAACGCCTGGCGCTGGTCGAGCGGGACGGCGGGTGCGCGATGTGCGGGCTTCCCCCGGGGATGACGAAGGCTCACCACCTCCGCTGGTGGCAGCGCGACCGAGGTCCGACCGATCTCGCGAACGGGATCCTGCTCTGCGAGACCTGCCATCACCGCATCCACGACAACGGGTGGGAGATCGTCATCGAGGGTTCCGGTGTGGCCGGCCGGCCGTGGTTCCTTCCGCCGCGGTGGGTCGACCCGCGGCGAACGCCGCGGCTGGGCGGACGGGCGCGCTTCGATGTCGCGGCGTGAGTGGGTAGCGGCTGCTCGCGATGCCGGGCGTCGGGGTCTCGGGCGGACGGCGCCCGAAGGGGGAGGGGTGCGCTGCGCTCGCCTGTCAGCGGCGAAGTCGGGAGCGGACGCGGCGGGCGGCACGCGCCAGGGCGTCGCGCCACGCGCCGCCCGGCCACTCGCGGCGCAGCCGCAGGCTGCCGTCCTCGTTGCGCACGAGTTCGACCCGCCGGCCCGCGAGGAGCGGCGACCTGCCGAGGTGTGCCGTCACGTCGGGAGCCGCTGTCAGCGGAGCGGTGAACATCCAGCCGGCGTAGCGCACGGCGACGGTGAGGTCGGCTTCGCGCGCACCGTCCTCGCGGAACACCTTCATGGGGTCCACGGCGATGGGCACCGCGTCGAGGCGCTTCGGTCGGCGCCCGCCGACCTTGCGCTCCGAACCCGCGGTGGACTCCGCGGCCTGGCCCGGCCCCGGGGTGTCCTGCGCGACCACGTCGACCCGGTCGGCGCGACGCTCCTTGCGGGCGTTCAGGAGGCCAGCCGGAAGATCCTCCGTCGTCGACAGCGGGAGGGACACCAGCCGGTCGGCGGAACCGACGGTCTCGAACACGAACGCCTCCTTGCCGTCCCGGAGCAGACGGACGCGCACCGTGAGCTGCAGGCCGCCGCGCGACCAGCGCGCCGCGGTCACGGTGGCGGTGCAGGTCGTCTCCGCTTCGAAGGCGGCGAAGGCGAGCAGGTCATCTCGGCGATCGGCGCGCAGCAGAGCGGCGCGGATGCGCTGCGGGAACGACAGCCCCGCGTCCACGCCGGGTCCGAAGCGGCGCTGCGCAAGCGGCACCACCACGTCCAGGAGGCGGTCGCGGTACTCCGCCGGATACTTCACCATCCGTCGCCCGGCGATCCGGTTGAGGATCTTGCCGCGGAACCAGTGCCGCAGCAGTCGATCCCGCACCTTCCCCGGTTCGGTGTTCGCCTCGACCACGTCGAGCACGGTCTCCAGATGCGGGAAGTACGACTCCGGCTCGATGCGGGCCGAGCTCGCGCTCCCCGGCTCCTTCACCCATGCGTAGCAGGGCTCGCTCGCCAGGACCGAGATCGTGTCGGCGGCGAAGTACGCCTGCATCACGAAGAGATGGTCTTCGAGTCGCACCTTCCCGTCGGGGAAGCGGATGCCGTTCTCCCGCAGGAACGCCGTCCGGAACATCTTGTGCGGCGTCAGCATCTCCAGGATCGGGTCTTCCCCGAGCACGGCGTGCGGGATGTCGCGCTGGAAGATCTTGGCGGGCAGCTTGCGTCCGATGCCCACCTCTTTGCCGGCCACGACATCGGATCCGTGCTGATCCGCATAGTCGCACAGCCGCTCCAGTGCCCGCGGGTAGAGCCAGTCGTCCTGATCGACGAACTGCACGTACGTCCCCCTGGCCTCTTCGACGCCTCGGTTGCGCGGAGTGCCCGGCCATCCGGAGTGCGGCAGCGAGAGCACGCGCACATGGGGGCGATCCTTCGCGATGCTCTCGAGCCGCGCGGCCGTGTCCTCCCCGGAGCCGTCGTCGCAGAGCAGGACCTCGAACGCCTCCCGCTCCAGTGTCTGAGCGTCGAGCGAGGCGATGAGGTCGTCGAACGAGGCCTTCGGCCGGAACACCGGCACCACCACGCTCACCCGCACGCGGCCGCCGGCCGCCTCGTCCCCGGTCGCACTGCTCATGGACGTCGTCCCCCTGTGATCATGGCTGGCCCGAATCTCCCCCGCCGGAGGTTCCAGCCAACCATCCCTTCCTGTGGAGCGCGCCAGGCTCGCGGTGGTCCCGGGTGTATGCCGACGCCGCGGAGGATCAGTGCAGGGTGAGACCGATCTCGAACGAGCGCCGCCAGGGGAGGGTCAGCTCCGCGATCCGCACGTCATCGGCGGGCAGCATCGACTCCAGCAGGGCCGTGAGCTCCGCACGGATGACGCGCTCCGCCGTCGCGACCTGCGCATCCTCGGCCATCGGGTAGATGTCGGGGAAGAGGGAGGGGCCCGCATCGGTGCGCACCACGGCCTGGTAGGCGAAATCGTCGAGCAGCCGCGTGAGCAGGGCGATCCGCGCGGCGCGCTCGTCGAAGGAGCCGGTGGCCCGGCCCACCACTCCGGCGGCGGCCACCGCGACGACGCTGCCGAGCGTGTTCCCGGCGGTGTTCCACCCGCCGAAGGCCTCCAGGCGCCCGAGCAGTCCGGCCTCGGACAGCGCGCGCACGAGCGCCTCATCCGCGCCGTTCGGGTAGCGCACGTCGGCCAGGGCCACGTGCTCCCCGGTGTCCAGACGCTCCCGCACGAGTGCGACCGTCCCCGCGACGGCCTCCGCGTCGACGACCTCCGGGCGCCCGCGGAACATGTCGTGCCGGTCGGGGTCCGGGGCGTGCAGCACGAGGGTGACATCGCCTCCCGCGGCGACCTCCTCGGCGCCTGCCGCGCGGATCTGCCGGCTCGCCGACGCCGCGAGCGACATGTTCTCGTAGGGCGGGATGCGCTCCATGCCGGCGGCGTCCGCGCAGGCGACCGAGAACGAGGCGGTCACCCCGGCGTTCGCCGCGAGGGCCCGGGCGACCAGCGCCGCGCCCACTTCGTCCGCCCCCGGGTACATCAGCACCTGGCGGCCCGACGGCAGCATCCGCATCCAGTGCCGGAGCCATACCTGCTCTGCACTGCCCGCGGCGAAGGGCGCGGTGTCATCGGCGGTGATCGCCAGGAAGTCGAGGGTCTCATCCTCCACGAGGCCGAGCGTGGAGAGGTTCACGATGTGGTTGCGCAGCCGCCGCGACGAGTAGTCGGAGACCACATCGGCCGGCACCGGGGTCAGTTCGTCGAGCGGCAGCACCTCGGTCTCGCCGAGCAGCCGGTGCGCGTCGCCGCCGAGCGCGTGGATCTCCTTGCCGTGCTCCGTCCAGTAGGTCGGCTCCTCGGCCGCGGAGTAGGAGTTGCTCGCCCGGGTCACCAGCGACACCGCCGAGATCGTCAGGTCGGGCCGCATCCGCCGCACCTCGCGCAGCACGTCCAGGCGCGCCAGCACGTCGCGGGTGGTGTCGTGACTCGTGCGGCTCGCGATGAGTCCCCCGTAGAGCAGCATGTCCACCGACACCACCAGGTGCACCGTGGCCGGGTCCGCGGCACGCTCGCGCAGCCAGGCACCCAGCCCGTCGGCGTCGCCCGCGGTCCGGTAGGAGGGGAGGATCGCGGCAGGCGGAACGTCGAGGGTCACCCCGGCAACGGCCGCGACGTCTCCCGGGAGCTTGACGTTCACTGGGCGGTCGTCGAGGGGCAGCAGCGCGATGCGCGGGCGGAGGATCGGGTCGGACACGAGGAGCCTTTCGTCGGTGAAGGGGTCGCAGATCGGGGATCAGGGGCGGGCGATGGAGACGAGATACGAGTAGCGGTCGCCGCGGTACACCGACTCGGCGTACTCGATCGGACGGCTGCGGGCGTCGTAGGTCGTGCGCTTCACGAGGAAGGCGGGGGAGAACGGCGGCGTCTGCAGCGCGGCAGCCTGCTCCTCGTCGAGGACGACCGCGTGGATCTCCTGGTCGGCGCGCACGGCGGTGATGCCGAAACGGGTGCGCAGGTCGTCGTAGAGCGAGTCGCCCTCGATGCCGTCCTCCAGGCCCGGCACCGCGTCGGCCGCGATCGAGCACACCTCCAGGCAGATCGGGATGTCGTCGGCGGTCCGCACCCGGCGGATCCGGACGACGGGCGACTGCGGGCTGAGGTTCAAGGCGTATCCTGCGGTCTGCCCGGCCGCCGCGGTGCCGACGTCGACGGAGAGGGAGCCGGGCCTCATGTTCCGGGCGAGCATGTCCTCCGAGAACGAGGTCAGCTCGAACGCCTTGCTGATCCGCGAGGCGCTCACGAAGGTGCCCGCCCCCTGCAGCCGGTACACGAGGCCGTCCCGTTCGAGCTCGTCGAGGGCGCGGCGCACCGTCTGCCGGTTCACCTCGAGCGACTCCGCGAGCTCGCGCTCCGTGGGCAGCTTCTCGTGGGGTGCGAGCCCCTGGTCGATGACCTCCTCCAGATGCCGCCGCACGCGTTCGTGCTTCGTGACGCCCTCGATCGCCGCCATGGTTCCCCCTCGTTTGGACTAACCCAATCTTGACGATCACGCGGGATTGTGTCAATGTCTCCTCTCAGCGGTTCTTAATTGGTCTATTCCAATCCTTTGCACGGTCAACGATGAGCGGAGAATCCCCATGCACGTGAAGCACAACATGCGCCGACGCGTCCTGGTCGCCGGGGCGGTGGGCACGGCGACGATCGTCGCCCTGAGCGGCTGCGCCGGCGGCGGCGGTGACGCGGACGGCCCCACCGAGATCACGTTCTCGTACCTGTGGGGAGGGGAGGAGGCGAAGGCGCTGGAGGCGATCATCGCCGACTTCAACGCCAGCCAGGACGACATCGTCGTCACGGGTGTCTCCAGCCCCGACACCCAGAAGCAGCTCACGTCGATGTCGTCGTCGAACGGTTCCTTCGACATCTCCGACAACTTCGGCAACACCGTCGGCGCCTGGGCTTCGAAGGGCATCCTCGCACCGCTCGACGAGGCGATCGCCGCCGAGGGCATCGATGTCGACGACTTCGTCCCCAGCGCCATGGAGCAGATGACCTACGACGGCACGATCTACTCGCTGCCGATCGCCATCCACAGCTTCCAGCTGCTCTACAACCCGCAGCTCCTGGAGGAGGCCGGGGTCACCCCGCCGACCACGATGGACGAGCTCGCCGCCGCCATCCCGAAGCTCACCAAGAAGGACGCGTCGGGCAAGATCACGCAGCTCGGACTCGGCTCGGCGAACGACAGCACCACCCTCACGACCCTCGGCTACGCGTTTGGCGGGAGCTGGGACGGCGACGACGGCCCGACCCCCGCGGAAGACGGGAACATCGAGGCCCTGCAGTGGTATCAGGACAACGTGATCGAGCCGGTCGGTGCCGACGCCATGGCCACGTTCGTGTCCGGTCAGGGCGAGTACCTCTCCGCGCAGGACCCCTTCTTCAGCGGCCAGGTCGCCATGATCATCGACGGCGAGTGGCGGTCGGCCAGCGCCGCCAAGATCGCCCCCGACTTCGAGTGGGGTGTGACCGCGATCCCCGCCGCCTCACCCGACCTGGAGAACAGCACGCAGGTCACCGCGAGCACCCTCTTCATCCCCGCGAACTCGAAGCACAAGGAGGAGGCGGCCACCTTCCTCGCCTACCTCGTGAGCGACGAGCCCATGGAGAAGTTCGCCGTCGCCCTCGGCAACCTCCCCGGCCGCTCCTCTCTCGCCGGCAGCGCCGCGTTCGACGAGCTGCAGGACTTCGGTGTCTGGGCGGAGGCCGCGTCCTCCCCGAACGCGAAGTCCCTGGCGAGCCGTCCGTACAGCGCCGAGTACGCGACCGACCTCGCGACCGCGTTCGACGAGGTCGTGCGACTGACCGCCACCCCGGAGGAGGCGATCGCGACCGTCGAGGAGCGCATGGCCTCCTACGCCTCGAAGTGAGCCGGTCCTCGTGACCACGGCAACAGCACCCCGGGTCCGGCAGGAGAACGCTCCTGCCGGACCCGGCGCTCCCGTCCGGCGGCGCCGCAGCCGCCGGACCACGCTGATCGGCCTGGCCTTCGCGTCGCCGTTCATCGTCGGCTTCCTGTTCCTGTTCGCCTATCCGATCGCGGCGTCGGCGTACTACAGCTTCACGGACTTCAACCTGTTCCAGGCGCCGGAGTGGGTGGGGCTGGACAACTACACCCAGATGTTCGCCGACGGGGTCTTCTGGAAGTCCCTCGCCAACACGGCCGTGCTCACGGTGTTCGGCGTGCCGCTCGCGATCGGCATCGCGCTCGCCGGCGCGCACCTGCTGAACACCCCCGTGCGGGGCCAGCCGCTCTATCGCGCGCTCGTGTATCTCCCGTCGATCGTGCCGGTCGTCGTCGGCGGCTACCTGTGGCGCTGGCTGCTGAACGCCCAGTACGGCTTCATCAACCACTTCCTGTCGTGGTTCGGCATCGAGGGGCCGGCCTGGCTGCAGCAGCCGGAGTGGACGAAGCCCGCCATCATCCTCATGTCGCTGTGGACCGTCGGCGGCACCATGATCATCTACCTCGCCGCCCTGCAGGAGGTGCCGAAGGAGCTGTACGAGGCGGCCGAGCTCGACGGTGCGGGGGCCTGGCGTCGCTTCACGAACGTCACCTGGCCCACGGTCTCCCCGGTCACCCTGTTCCAGGTGATCGTGAGCATCATCGGGTTCCTGCAGATCTTCACGCAGCCCTACATCCTGTCGCAGGAGCGCCTCAATCAGGCGGGCTCGGGGCCGGGGCAGTCGATGCTCTCCTACGCGATGTACCTGTACCAGAACGCGTTCGTGTTCCTGAAGATGGGCTACGCCTCCGCCATGGCGTGGACGCTGTTCATCATCACGCTCGCCGTGAGCCTCATCGTGCTCGCGACCTCGAGGAAGTGGGTCCACGATGGTGCACGCTGACATCTCCGCACCGGTGCGCCGGCCCCGCCGCACCCGGCGCACGCTCCGCCGCGTCCGGCAGCAGATCGCGGTGACGCTGCTCGCGCTGCTGTTCCTGTTCCCGCTGCTGGTGATGCTGTCGACCGCGTTCAAGACACCAGGCGACGTCTTCTCCTCCCCGCCCACCCTGCTTCCCGCGGAGTGGACCACGGCCAACTTCGCCGAGGCGTTCGCGCAGATCCCGGTGTGGCGCTACCTCGCCAACACGCTCTTCGTCTCGGGCATGAGCATCCTCGGCACGGTCATCTCCTGCCCCCTCGTCGCCTACGCGCTGGCGAAGGTGAAGTGGCGCGGTGCTCGTCCGCTCCTGATCCTCGTGCTCGCCACGATGATGCTGCCGCCGCAGGTCACGCTGATCCCGCTGTTCCTCGTGTGGAACGGGCTGGAGGCGACGAACACCTACCTCCCGCTCATCGTCCCCGCGTTCCTGGGCACGCCGTTCTTCATCTTCATGATCCGGCAGTTCCTCCTCGCGGTGCCGGACGAGCTGATCGAGGCCGCCCGTCTGGACGGTGCGTCCGAGTTCCGCACCTATGCGACGATCGTGCTCCCGCTGGCGCGTCCGGCCATCGTGACCGCCGCGATCTTCCAGTTCGTCTGGGCGTGGACCGACTTCCTCAATCCCCTCATCTACCTCAACGACCAGTCCACGTACACGCTGTCGATCGGTCTGTACGCCTTCTTCGGGGAGAACGACGTGGCCTGGGGGCCCCTCATGGCTGCGTGCGTGATGTTCACCCTCCCGGCGGTGGCGATCTTCCTCCTCGGACAGAAGTTCTTCATCGGCGGTGCCAGTGCAGGAGCCCTCAAGTGACCCATGAATCCCTCGCCCTCCTCCGCGGCCGGCTCGTCGCCTCGGTTCAGGCCTCCGCTGGTGCCCCCGCGAGAGACACCCACGTCATCGGCGCGCTCGCCGAGTCGGCGCTGCTCGGCGGCGCGAGCGGCCTGCGGCTGAACGGGCCGGAGGACATCCGTCGGGTGCGACCGGTGACCGATGCGCCGATCATCGGGCTCCACAAGGTCTGGAACGGCGTCCGCAACGTCATCACCCCGGAACGCGCGCTCGCCGCGGGGCTGGCGGAGGCCGGGGCCGACATCATCGCGGTGGACGCCACGACGGAGCAGCTCGGCACGGACTTCCGGCTCATCGGGGAGATCGCCGCGGCGACGGGGCGACCGGTGATGGCCGACGTGTCGACGGTCGCGGAGGGCGAGCGCGCCTGGGCGGCGGGGGCGGCGGTCGTCGGCACGACCCTGTCCGGCTACACCCCGCATTCGCCGCGTCAGGACGACCCTGACCTCGACCTCGTGGCCGCGCTCGTCGCCGCGGGGATCCCGACCATCGCCGAGGGGCGCTACCAGACCCCTGCGCAGGTGCGCGCGGCCTTCGACGCCGGGGCCTTCGCGGTCGTCGTCGGCGGAGCGATCACCGACCCGATTGCCCTCACGCGTCGGTTCGTCGCGGCGACGCCGGCCGCCCGGGAGCGGGTGTGATCGTCGGGGTCGACATCGGCGGCACGAAGATCGCCGTCGCCGGGTTCCGTGCGGAGCCGGGCGGGGCGCGCCGTCGCGCCACCGCCGTGCACACCCTGCCGACGCCGGCCCGGGAGGGTGGCGAGGCCATCGTGCGGGCGGTCGTCGAGGCGATCGATGCGATCCGCGGCGGGGAGCGGCTCGCGGCGGTCGGCGTGGGCACCGCGGGCGTGGTCGATCAGGACGGCGGCATCACCTCCGCGACCGATGCGATCAGCGGCTGGGCGGGCTTCCCGCTGCGTGCGGCGCTCGTCCGATCCCTCGATGCCCCGGTGGCGGTCGTCAACGACGTGCACGCGGCGGCGGTCGCGGAGGCCACGGCAGGGGCGGGTCGGGGAGCGCGCGGTCTGCTGATGGTCACAGTCGGCACCGGTATCGGGGGAGCCGTCGTCCTGCCGGACGGTCTCCGCGCGGGTGTGACCGGCACGGCGGGATCGGTCGGGCACACCGAGCTCTCCCTCCCTCCGGAGCTGGCCGGGCGTCGCTGCGGCTGCGGAGGGGTCGGGCACGTCGAGGCCGTGGCCTCCGGTCCGGCATTGGAGCAGACGTACCGCGAGCGCACCGGCGTGGCGCGCACATTGCGGGAGGTGGACGCGGCCGCTCGTGCCGGGGATGCGGTCGCCGAGGAGGTGATCGCGGAGGGTGCGGCGTTCCTCGGCCGCTCGCTCGCCGGGGCGCAGGCGCTCCTGGACATGGAGGTCGTCGCCGTCGGCGGCGGCGTGGCGGCCATCGGGGAGCGGTATCTCGCCGGGGTCGCCCGCGCCTACCGCGCGGCGGCGATGCCGGGGCCGTCGACCGCCCACGTGCGATCCGCGGAGCTCGGGGTCGATGCGACCGTCACCGGGGCCGCGGTGCTGGCACCGGTCTGAGTCCGGGTTCCCACCCCGCATTCAGCGTTAACGATATATCGTTGAGTATCGTTCACGACTGGGAGGTCATCATGAACAACGCATTCCCCTCCACCCCGTTCGGCGGCAGCGGCAACGGCAGCAACGGCGGCGACTTCGCCGGCGGCCTCGGCAACCTCTTCGGCGGCTCGCAGGGTCCGGCCGGAGCGCTGTTCGAGGCGATGGACCAGCTCCGCAAGTCGTTCGAGTCGCGTCCGTCCGGCGGGTCCCGCATGGCCCGCGGCGACGTGCGCGCCGCCGTCCTCTCGCTCCTCGCCGAGCGACCGATGCACGGCTACCAGATCATCAACGAGATCGCCGAGCGCAGCGGCGGCACCTGGAAGCCGAGCGCCGGCTCCGTCTACCCGACGCTCCAGCTCCTCGCCGACGAGGGCCTGATCGAGGCCGAGGAGCAGAACGGCCGCAAGACCTACGCCCTCACCGAGGCCGGCCGGGCCGTCGCCGCGGAGAGCACCGAGACCCCGCCGTGGGTGCCGTCCTCCGACAAGGACCGCAGCCGCGACGCCCGGTACAGCGCTCTGCCCAAGGCCGGGGTCGACCTTGCCGCCGCGGCCGCGCAGGTCGGGCGCAGCGGCTCGCCGGAGCAGGTGCAGCAGGCCATCGAGGTGCTCGACGAGGCCCGCCGTAGGCTGTACACGATCCTCGCTCAGGACTGACCGCGTCGTGCGGCCTCCGGCGCGGAACGGCGGAAGGATGACGCGATGACGGCAGCGGCGGCACAGGGTCCTCACCGAGCCCGGTACCGCCGCATCCTGTCGTTCGCGAGCCGTGAGTTCCTCAAGATCTGGTGGTTCGAGCTCGTCCTTCCGCGGTTCGGGCTGTCGTCCGTCGCGGATCGCACGCGCGCCCGCCGCATGCAGCGGTTCGCGCGCCGATTCCACACGCTCGCGATCGAGCTCGGCGGCCTCATGATCAAGGTCGGGCAGTTCATGTCCTCGCGCCTCGATGTGCTCCCGCCGGAGATCACGGCCGAGCTGGAGGGGCTGCAGGACGAGGTTCCCGCCGTGCCCACCCCGCAGATCCGGGCGCTCGCGGAGGCCGAACTGGGCATGCCGCTCGAGCGTGTGTACACCTGGTTCGACGACACCCCCGTCGCGGCCGCCTCCCTCGGCCAGGTGCACCGTGCCCGCCTCTCCGCGCTCGACGCGGAGGACACCGGGCTCGACGAGGTCGTGGTCAAGGTGCAGCGCCCGGGCATCGACGAGATCGTCGCCGTCGACCTCGCCGCCCTCCGCCGGGTCGCGCGATGGCTCACGCGGGTCCGGATCGTGGCCGACCGCGTGGACGCCCCCGCCCTCGTGGAGGAGTTCGCCGTCACGAGCCTCGAGGAGATCGATTACCTCCACGAAGCCCGCAGTGCCGAGCGGTTCCGCGAGAACTTCGCCGACGACCCGCGCGTGGCCGCTCCGGAGATCGTCTGGGAGCGCACGACCCGCCGGGTGCTCACGCTGTCCGACGTGACGGCGATCAAGATCAACGACACCGCGGCGCTCCGGGCGGCGGGCATCGACCCCTCCGCGGTCGCCGATGCCTTCGCCGAGGTCATGTTCGACCAGGTCTTCACGCACCGGTTCGTGCACGCCGACCCGCACCCCGGCAACATCTTCGTCACGCCCGTCCCTTCGACAGGCTCAGGGACCCCGGGGGGCTTCCGTCTGACGTTCATCGACTTCGGCATGATGGCCGAGGTCTCCGACAACCTCCGGCAGGGACTGCGGACCCTCCTCATCGCGGTGACAGCGCGGGACAGCCGCGGCCTCGTCCGCGCTGCGAAGGAGATCGGCGTGCTGCTCCCCACGGCCGACACGGGCGAGCTGGAGCGGGCGCTGACCGCCCTCTTCGCGCGCTTCGGCGGGATGGGGTTCGCGGAACTGAGCCGGGTCGACCCGCGGGAGTTCACCGACTTCGCCGAGGAGTTCGGCGACATGGTGCGGCGGCTTCCGCTGCAGCTCCCCGAGGACATGCTGCTCCTCATCCGGGCCGTGTCCCTCACCTCCGGCATGTGCAGCAGCCTCGATCCGGCGTTCAACGTGTGGGACGCGGCCGAGCCGTATGCCGCGCGGTTGCTCCGCGACGAGTCCGGCACCCTCATGCAGGACATGGCGGAGCAGGCGATGGCGAACGCGGCCACGACCTGGCGGCTCCCGAAGCGCATCGACGACATCATCACCCGCGTCGACGACGGCAACGTCTCCTTCGACACCTCGCGTCTGGAGCGCCGCCTCGACCGGCTGGAGGGCATCGCACGGCGGATCGCCTCCGGCGTGCTGTTCGCCGCGATGCTCATCGGCGGGGCGCTGCTCGTCGGTCCGCTCCCGCCGCTGGGCATCACCCTGCTGTGGGTCTCGGTGCTCCCGCTCCTCGGTGCCCTCTTCCTGGGCCGCCGCCGCCCCCGCTGACCCCCGCCAGGCCCCGCCCGGCGGCCCCGCCGGAACAGGCGAACGCGCGGAATCAGGCGCTCCTGCGCGGGAGCGCCTGATCTGCCGCGTTCGCCTGAGCCCGCGCAGGTGGAAAGATGGTCTCTCATGGACACGCCTGACGAGAAGCCCACCGAACGCTCCGCAGGATCCCCGACCCGTCCGCGCACCGACGCCGTCGTGACCGGGACGCACCGCCAAGCCGCGAAGGCCTCCGAGACGGCGCGCAAGATCGTCCGCGACATCACGACGGTCCCGCCGCGCAGCGTGCACCCGGCGCTGGTTCCCGGGGTGTCGGTCGAGGAGACGGGACGCACCTACCGCACCGATCCGCTCGTCTTCGGCGTCGCCGCCGCCTTCGCCCTCGCCTTCATCGCGTGGGGCGTGTTCGCGGGGGACAACCTCGCCGGCACCACGAGCACGGTCCTCGCCTGGGTGGTCGAGTACTTCGGCTTCTTCTTCACGACGATCGCCACGATCATCCTCGTATTCATGCTGTTCGTCGGCTTCAGCAAGTACGGGCGCATCCCGCTCGGCCGCGACGACGAGGAGCCCGAGTTCTCGATGTTCTCGTGGATCTCCATGCTCTTCGCGGCGGGCATGGGCATCGGCCTGGTGTTCTGGGGCGCCGCCGAGCCGCTGACGTTCTTCGAGAACCCGCCACCGGGCACCGTCGAGGCGAACACCCTCGAGGCCATGCACACGGCGCAGGCCCAGGTGCTCTACCACTGGGGTCCGCAGGCCTGGGCGTTCTACGCGCTCGTCGGTGGCGCCATCGCCTACGGCGCCTACCGCCGCGGGCGCACGCCGCTGATCTCCTCGATCTTCGCCCCGCTGCTCGGCGAGAACCGCACGACGGGTCCGGTCGGCCGCACGATCGACATCTTCTCCATCATCGTGACGCTGTTCGGCACGGCCGCCTCCCTCGGTCTCGGGGCGCTGCAGATCGGCCACGGTGTCGAGCTCGTCAGCGGCATCGGCCCGCTCGGCAACGGCATCCTCATCGCGGTGATCGCGGTGCTCACGGCGTGCTTCATCGCCTCCGCTGTCTCCGGCGTCTCCAAGGGCATCCGGGCGCTGTCGAACATCAACGCCGTCGTCGCGATCCTGCTCGCGTTCTTCGTGTTCTTCGTCGGTCCGACGCTGCTGATCCTCAATGTGATCCCGTCGGTCGCCGTGCAGTTCCTCGGCGATCTGCCGACCATGATCGGCCGCTCCGCATCGCAGGGCGAGGCCGCGCAGGCCTTCCTGTCGAGCTGGACGATCTTCTACTGGGCGTGGTGGATCTCCTGGTCGCCGTTCGTCGGCATGTTCATCGCGAAGATCTCCCGCGGACGCACCCTCCGTCAGTTCGTGTCGGTCGTCATCGTGGTGCCGTCCGCCATCTCGCTCGTGTGGTTCGCGATCTTCGGGACCACGGCGATCCAGCAGCAGATGGACGGCGCAGGGCTCACCGTCGACCCGCCGGAGGAGGTGCTGTTCGGGGTGTTGGAGAACCTGCCGTTCCCGCTCATCACCAGCATCGTCCTCATCCTCCTCATCGCGATCTTCTTCATCACGGGCGCCGACTCGGCCTCGCTCGTCATGGGCACGCTGTCCCAGCAGGGCCGCCCGGAGCCGTCCCGCTGGGTCGCGGTGGTCTGGGGTGTGCTGGTCGGTGTGATCGCGGCGGTGCTGCTCGTCAGCGGCGCCGAGGGCAGCGGACTGCAGTCGCTGCAGAACGCCACGATCATCGCGGCGCTGCCGTTCGCGATCATCATGACGTTCATGATGATCGCGTTCATGAAGGACCTGCGACGCGATCCGCTGATCCTGCGCGACCGCTACGCCCGGGCCGCCGTCCGCCACAGCGTCATGGCCGGGCTCGAGGAGTACGGCGACGACTTCGCCCTCGTGCCCGTCGAGTACGACCACTCGGAGGACGACCTCGCCTGGATCGACGAGGACACTGTCGATGACACCCTCGCCGAGGTGTACGAGGCCGCGACCGAGGCGATCGACATCATCCCGCCGGCCGAGGTGGACGCCGCCGTCGATGCCGCGATGGACGCCCCTGCCGACAAGGACTGAACGCGAGAGCTCAGGCGCTCACGCCGGGTCAGGCATGTCCTCTCGCAGGACGCCTGAAGCGGCGTGGTCGCCTGTCTCGGCGGCCGCGGTGATCCGGGCGGCCATGCCGGAGAAGATGAGCCCGTGGAAGGGCAGCACGGCGAGCCAGTACAGCCGGCCGAGGAGCCCGCGGGGGAAGAACACGGCACGCTGCTCGTAGCGGGCACCGTCGCCTTCGGGCACCGCGCGCAGTTCCAGCCACGCCTCGCCCGGCACCTTCATCTCGGCGCGGAGCCGCAGCAGATGGCCGTCCTCGGTCTGATCGACCGCCTCGACGCGCCAGAAGTCGATCGCATCCCCGACCCGGGCGGCGGTGCGGCTGCGGCGTCCGCGGCGCAGGCCCACGCCGCCGACCACGCGGTCCATGAGCCCCCGCACCGCCCAGAGCAGCGGCGACGAGTACCACCCGTTCTCCCCGCCGATCCCGAGGATGACGCGCCACAGCTCCGTGACGGACGCGCGGGTCGCGACGGAGCGCTTGTCCGTGAACACGGTGCGTCCGGCCCAGTCCGGGTCGCTCGGCAGCGGGTCGCTCGGGGCGCCGGTCACCTCGGCGTCCTGCCAGCTCGTCTCCACGGCGTCCGCGTCCACCCGGCCGAGGGCCAGCGCCACGGAGCGGCGATACGGCGTGAGTCCGCCCTCGGGCCGCGGGATGAGCGTGTCGACGGCGTGGTCCTTCATGATGCACTCGTTCTGCAGCGAGGCGACGAGGGGCCGGGCGATGGAGCGCGGCACCGGCGTCACGAGGTTCACCCAGTGCGAGGCGAGCTCGGGGGTCAGCACCGGAAGGGCCGCGATGGCGCGCTGCCGCAGTCCGGCCTCCACCGCGTACCCGTTCATCATCTGGCCGTAGCGCAGCACGTCCGGGCCGCCGATGTCGACCGCGCGATTCACCCGGTCGTCGACCCGTGCCGCACCGAGCAGGTAGTGCAGCACGTCGCGCACGGCGATGGGCTGGATGCGGTTGCGCACCCACTTCGGCGCCGGCATGTAGGGCAGCACATCGGTGAGGTGTCGGATCATCTCGAAGGACGCCGACCCGGAGCCGATCACCACGCCCGCCTGCAGGACGAGGGTGGGCACCCCGGACTCCAGGAAGATCTCGCCGACGTGGACCCGGGAGCGGAGGTGCGGGGAGAGCTTCACGTCGTCTGGATGCAGGCCGCCGAGATACACGATCCGCCGCACCCCGGCCCGGGCGGCCGCGGTGGCGACGGTGGTCGCCGCGCGCTCGTCGCTCTCCTCGAAACCCTTGCCGGCCGACATGGAGTGGATGAGGTAGTACACGACATCGACCTCGTCCATCGCGGAGGCCACGGCGTGCTCGTCGTCGGCGGACCCCTCGACGATCTCGCACTCCTCGCCCCAGCCGAAGGAGGCGGCGCGGACGGCGTCCCGCGCGAGGACCCGGACCCGGTAGCCGGCGTTCAGCAGGCGCGGGGTCAGACGGCCGCCGATGTATCCGGTGGCGCCGAGCACGAGGGCGCGGGGCGCGGAGCCGTCGTCGCGGGGGACCGCCCGCAGGGCGTCTTCGCGACCGGTGGGCTGGGTGAGCTCGCTCATGCTCCGAGCGTAGATCCCGGGGCCGACATGCGGTACGGGCTTGCGCCCCGGAGCGTCGCCGTCACGACATGGTCGCGGGCTTCCTGGACACGCGTCGTCCGCGGAAAGCGTCGGACTAGGCCGGCTCGTCCGCGAGGTCGGCGCCACCGTGCACGGCGTCCGCCTCGGCGGCCTCCTGGATCGCGGCGGTCATCCCGACGAGGAACCGCATGACGACCACACGCTCCTCATCGGAGAGGTCGTCCACGAGGGAGAGCATCCGACGGTGCATCGCACCGAGTGTCGCGCGCACCTCGTCGTCGCTGCTGACAGTGGGCACGACGATCCCGGCGCGGCGGTCGGTCGGGTGCGGTTCGCGGCGGGCGTGCCCGCCCTTCTCCAGCCGGTCGATGAGCGTGGTCGTCGACGCGGTGGAGATGTCGAGCATGCGCGCCAGATCGATGGGCCGCACGATGCGCCCGGCCTTCTGCTCGCGCAACAGGAACCGGAGGGCGACGAGGTCGGTCTCGTTCATCCCCATGGACGCGCGCGTGCGGGCGCGCATCGCCGTCTCGGCGCTGCGGTACCGCCGCAGCATGTTGAGCACGTCGACCGTGGTGGCGCGCTCGCTGTCGGGGTACCAGTACCCGGAGGCGTGGAACTCGCCGGTGCTGTCGGTCACGCGACCTCTCCTTCGTCGCTGGAACCGGCCTCCCGCTCGAGCATCTCCATCGCGCCGGTCTCGACCTCGGCTGGGACGATGCGCAGAAGCCCGCCCGTGATCGCATCGGTCTCGGCGCCGATGATCTGCTCGATCCGTCGTCGCGGGACGGAGGGGAACAGTTCCTCCAGACGTGCGAGCAGATCGGCGTAGCGGATGTACGACGCCTCCTCGAGACTCAGTGGCTCGGGCATGGCATCCTTTCGGGGGCAGGGTTTCCATCATCGCACCTCCGGAAGTCCCTGGTCGCACCCGATATCGCTAGACAGCCTTACTGTCAGGTTGTCGAGGTACCATGGGGGTTCGGGGAAGGAGGAACTCTGCATGGGAAACACGAGCACCGACGTCACGACCTCAGCGCTCGCGCGCGATGTCGATGACTTCCGTCGCGCCGACGCGCAGTTGAACCGCCGTCTCGCCGCACGGCGCGAACCCAACGATACCGACCGTGCGGCGATGCACTTCATCAGCACCGCGCCCGTCGAGAAGCCCGTCACTCCCCGTGAACTCGCCACCTACCTCGGCATCAGCACGGCCGCCGTCACGAGCGTCGTGCGACGGATGTCCGAGCGTGGGCAGATCGTCGTCGCGCCGCACCCCCTGGATGCGCGGTCCAAGGTCCTCCGGCCGTCCCTTCGCGATCTGCACGGACAGGGCGACGAGCTGGCGCAGCGCGTGGCCGCCATCGAAGGCGAGTTCACCGCAGAGGAGGCGACCGTGATCTCCCGCTTCCTGCGCCGCCTGACCGACGAACTCGGCGATCTCCCCTGATCGATTTGATTTAACTAGTTAAACTAGTAAACTATCCTCGTCCAGCTTTTCTGCCACGAGGAGAAGATCATGGGAACCCTCACTTACGCGAACCTCGCCGAGCCGATCGAGATCGACGACGAGCTGCTCGCCCACCTTCGCGCGGCCACCGTCACCAAGTTGCGTCGCAACGAGCCGTTCGCGCTCACGGTACAGACGGGCGCCGACCGCACCGAGACGCTGTGGATCCACGCGTCCATCCCGATCCGCTTCGTCGTCGAGACACCGGTCACCCTCCAGCGGCCGCTGCTGGCCCGTCTCATGCAGGCCGCGGGTTCGACCGGCGGGCTCGACCTCACCGACCCCGAGCTCGCGCTCGATGCGGTATCGCGCGAACTGCACGCGCTGTCCGCCTGATCACGGAGGGGTGCAGACCTGCCTCACCGCCTCGGGATCCTCTTCAAGGGCTCTCGGATTCCCGGACGGTGACGGCTACGGCGAGAACGGAGCGGGGGCTCTCGATCGCCGACCGCGGCATCCGGCCGCCGGGATTCGGGTTCCCGGCAGCCGGATGCCGTTTCTTCGTCAGAGGGCGGTGTAACCGCCGTCGACCAGGTGGTAGCTGCCGGTGATGAAGCTCGCGGCGTCGCTCGCGAGGAACACCACGAGGTTCGCGACCTCCTCGGCCTGGCCGAGGCGCCCGATCGGGTGCTTCGACACGAGGAAGTCCTTCGCCTCGTCGCCCATGTTCGCCAGGAGCGGGGTGTCGATGAAGCCGGGGCCGACCGAGTTCACGCGGACGCCCTGCGCCGAGTACTCGAGGGCGGCGGTCTTCGTCATGCCGACGACGCCGTGCTTGGCGGTGACGTAGGCGGGGGAGCCTGCGAAGCCGACGCTGCCGAGGATCGAGGCGATGTTCACGACCGAGCCGCCGCCATTGGAGAGGATCGACGGGATCTGCGCCTTCATGTTGCGGAACACGGCGTTGAGGTTGATGGCGATCACCTTGTCCCACGCGTCTTCCTCGTAGTCCGCGGTGGGTGCCGTCGCGCCGCCGATGCCGGCGTTGTTGACGCCGATGCGGAGCGGAGCGAGCGAGTTGGCGAGCTCGACCGACGAGGCGATCCAGGCCGGGTCCGTCGCGTCGCCGACCGACGCCTCCGCGGTGCCGCCGGCGGCGCGGATCTCCTCGACGACCGCGTTCGCGTGCTCCGCGTTCAGGTCGTTCACCACCACCGCCGCGCCGTTCTGCGCCAGCAGCAGGGCGACCGCGCGGCCGATGCCGCTGCCCGCTCCCGTCACGATCGCCGAGCGGTTCGAGACGTCGTACTGAGCCACTTTCGGGCTCCTTCCCGGGCGGGCGCGGTGCCGGGAGATCTTCTCGGACGGTCCGTCCTTCCCTCCAGCCTACGCCCGGAATACCGGTGTGGATTCATGTGAATGGAGATGCTCGGCCGCCTGGCTACGCTGTGGGAACCGTCTGCCGCGGGAGGACCGATTCCGGCGGGACGAATCCCGAGGAGGCGACCAGTGCACCCGCTCGCAGATGATTCGGAAGGCTCTCCGAGGGTCGACGTGTTCTCGCCCCTCGCTCTGGTCGTCGTCGGGGAGGGTCATGGCGCGGTCGTGCGCCGCCTGCGTGCGGCGCGGCCCGATGCGGTCGTGACGGGACTCGGGCCCGTCGATGCGGCTGCACTGGCGCACGCCTCCGCAACGGCTCATCTCGTGCTCGGCGTCGGCGATGTGTCTGGCCCCGCCTGGTGCGACGGGCTTCTCGCGGACGGCGACGAGGAGGGCCTGTCCCGCTTCCTCGCCCGAGCGGCGGAGGTCGAGGAGCGCCGGAGGGCTCGGCGACTCCCTCCAGACACGCCGCCGATCCTCGAGTCGTGGTCGCCGCGCTGGGCGGCGGATGCCGCTCGCCTCGGCGCCCGCGTCGCCTCGGCGTTCGACGGCGTCCCGGTGCGGGTCGATCACATCGGCTCGACGGCCGTGCCAGGGCTGCGCGCCAAACCGATCATCGACCTCCAGGTGGGGGTGCGCGACCTCGCGGACGCGGATGCCGCGGAGCAGCGCCTCGGGGACGCCGGCTTCGTGAACGTGCAGCGCATCGTGCCGGACGCGCCGGGCGTCTCCCGCGACAACGCGCGGTGCGGCGGCAACCAGGACGAGTGGGCGAAACGCCTGTTCGCGAGCGTGGACGCCAGGGCGCGGGCGATCGTGCATGTGCGGCGCGTCGAGGCGTCGAACGCGCGGTACGCCCTCCTGTTCCGGGACTGGCTGCGGGCGGACCCGGAGGCGCGCGACGAGTACGCGGCGCTCAAGACCGCGCTGGCCTCCGCGCACCGGGACGACCGCGACTTCGACGACTACGCGCGGGCGAAGGACCACTGGTTCGACCGGGCGCAGGGGGAGATGGAGGCCTGGGCGCGGGCGACCGGGTGGGTGCCGGGCAGGGCTGGGGCGTGAGTGCCGCGAAGCACTCTTGACACGCCCGCGACGCGGGTCTAACGTACAACCAAATGGTTGCACAAACGGAGTTGAGCGAAGCGGAGGTCGACCGTGTGTTCCACGCACTGGCGACGTCGACCCGGCGGGACATCCTGCGCCGGACGATCGAGCGGGAGCAGTCCGTCTCGACACTCGCCTCCGAGTACGAGATGTCGTTCGCCGCGGTCCAGAAGCACGTGGCCGTGCTGGAGGCGGCGAACCTCATCGTCAAGCGCGCCGAGGGACGCGAGCGGCTCGTCCGCGCGAACCCCGAGATGATCGCCCGCGCCAGGGCGCTCCTCGCCCGATACGAAGAGCTGTGGCGTTCGCGTATCGCCCGGCTCGACGATCTCCTGGCCGAGCCGTCCCCGCCCGCGGGGAAGCCGGCCTCCACCGACCCCACCAGCAGTCAACGCAACGAATCGCAAGGAGACTGACATGCCTGTCACGGACATCATCACGGATGCCGAGAACCTCACCATGACCGTCGTCGCCGACCTCGCCGCGCCCGTCGAGCGCGTCTGGGCCGCCTACACCGACCCGCAGCAGCTCGAGCGGTTCTGGGGTCCTCCCGGCTGGCCGGCCACCTTCACCCAGTGGGACCACACCGTCGGCGGCCGAGCCGTGTACACGATGAACGGCCCCCGCGGGGAGAAGGCCTCCGGCACCTGGGAGTTCCTGGAGATCGACGCGCCGCGCAGCTTCACGGTGCTCGACTCGTTCGCCGACGAGGACGGCACGCCGGACGCGAACCTCCCCTCCATGCGCATGACCTTCACGTTCGAGCCGACGGCCGAGGGCGCGCGCATGGTCAACACGAGCCATTTCGCGTCCGCCGAGGCGCTCGAGCAGGTCGTCGCGATGGGCGCGGTGGAGGGCACCCGGATGGCCATGGCCCAGCTCGACGCCGTGCTGCAGGACCTCCGCGACTACGCGCAGGGCAAGGGCACGCGGGTGGAGCTGCTGGATGACACGCACGTGCGCATCACCCGGCTCGTCGAGGGTCCGCGCGAGCTGGTGTGGCGCGCCCATTTCGAGCCCGACCTCATCCGGCAGTGGATGCTCGGCCCGGACGGGTGGGAGATGACCGAGTGCGTGTCGGCGACCGAGGTCGGCCAGTCGTACCGGAACTCCTGGGCGCCCGTGGGCGACACGGAGGGTGAGCCGTTCGGATTCGAGGGGGAGGCGCTGCTGATCGACGCCCCGAAGCGCGCCGTCACCACCGAGCGGATGCAGGGCATGCCGACCGAGACGCTCAACGACCTCAACCTCTACGAGGAGGACGGCGCGACCCTCGTCACGGTGCTCATCGAGTACCCCGACAAGGAGACGCGCGACATGATCCTCGCCACCGGCATGGCCGACGGCATGGAGGCCTCGTTCGCGCGACTGGAGCGGGAGCTGCTGTCCGTCTGACACCCAGGCACTCGCGCCGGAACAGGCGGTTCTCCTGGAGAGCCGCCTGTTCCGGCGCTTCTGCCTGTGCGAAAGCGGGATAAAGTGGCGGCACGATGAGGATCACGCGCCGTACCCTGCTCCTCGGCGCCGGAGCCGGTGCCGTCTCGGTGCTTCTCGCCTCCTGCACCCCGGAGCCGGAACCGACGCCGACTCCCACCCGCACGCGCGAACCGGAGCCGCCGCCCGGTGTCCCTGCCCCGAGCGGGAGCGTCCGCAGCACCTGGACCACCGACCCCTTCGCCCGGGGCGCCGCGAGCTTCACTCCCGTGGGGGTGCTCGCCGCGACCCGCGCGGCGCTCGCGCAGCCCGTCGACGACCGGCTCTTCTTCGCGGGCGAGGCGACCGACGACGAGGCGCCGGGTACCGTCCGGGGAGCCCTGCGCTCGGGCCGCCGTGCCGCGCGGGAGCTCATCGTCGCCGCCGAGGACGGCGAGCGGGTGGCCGTGATCGGCGCCGGGATCGCCGGGGCGACCGCGGCCGCGCAGCTCGCGGAGGGCGGCCTGGAGGTGACGGTGTTCGAAGCACGCGACCGCGTCGGCGGTCGGATCCTCTCCCACGCGGAGGACGACTGGCCGGTTCCGGTGCAGCTCGGCGCGTGGCTGTTCGGCGAGGCCGACGCGGAGCTGCTCGAGACGATCGACGAAGGGGACATGGACCTCGTCGACCTCGACGGCGCGCGGTGGCGCTCAGCCGAGGGTGACGTCGACCCCGTGGATCCGCAGCCCGTGGATGCCGCGGTGACGACGGCGCAGTCCGCCCCGCAGGACTCTTCCGTGGCGGACGCCCTGGTGGCGGCCGGCATCGACCCGGAGGACCCCGCGACCGCCGCGCTCCTCGCGCTCCTCGCGGCACGGACGGGTGCGGACGCCGCCGACCTGTCGAGCTGGTTCGCCCCGCCGCTTCCCGACGCGGCGCTGCAGGGAGTCGGCGACGACCTGACCCCGTTCATCGAGAGTGCCCTGGACGGGGTGAAGGTGGGGCTCAGCTCGCCGGTCACGCGCCTTGCGTGGGACGACACCGGGGTGAGTGTGCGCCTCGGCACCGGGGAGGCCCTCTCCTTCGACCGGGTGCTGCTGACGGTGCCCCTCGGGGTGCTGCAGGAGCAGGCCATCGAGTTCGATCCGCCGCTGCCGTTCGACAACCGCGGCGCCGTGTCCGCGCTCGGCATGGGCGCGATCGAGACGGTGTGGCTGCGATGGGACGAGCCCTTCTGGGACGGTGATGAGGCGATCTGGCACGCGGTCGGCGACGACATCGCGATCCCCACGTGGATCAACCTCCGCCCCTCGACCGGCGAGAACGTGCTCGTCGGGATCGTGGGCGGTGCGGCGGCGCGGGACTTCGCGGAGCTCGGGGACGCGGAGGCCGTCGAGGCGGCGCTCGCGTCGCTGGCGCTCTACGCCTGAACCGTCTCGCGTGCGGCCTCGGCCGGGGCACGCTCCTCGGGCGGAGGCTCGGTGGGTGCGCGATCCCACGGGTCCGGCAGGCGGCTGATGAGCACGAGCGCGGTCGCCACGGTGGCGAAGGCGGCCAGCGCGATCGCGCAGGAGACGGTGAACTCGACGGGACCGCTCACCTGCCGCGGGTCGAGGAAGTAGTACGGGTACCAGCCGATCAGTGGTCCGCGGATAAGCGTCGCGACGCCCCACAGCACCGGGTAGGCCAGGGTCACCGGGATCACGCGCCACGGCACCGCCCGATGTCCCGGGGCCAGGGCCCAGGCGGCGACCGTCACTGCGGGCAGCCAGAAGTGCAGCACCTGATCCGACCACGGCACGTCGATGCGGATCCCCCGGACTCCGGCCTGCCAGACGAGGATCGCGAACACGAGCCCCGCCGTGATGGTCCAGGTGAGCACGAGGGCGAGCGCCACCGTGAGCCACCGCGGGTCGCGGGCCCGACGCAGCGCGAGGACCCCGGCGACGGTGAGGAGGACGACGAAGGCGATGTTCGACTGGTTCGTCAGGTACGCGAAGAAGTTCTGGCTCGCGATGGTGTTCGACGCGAGTCCCCACGCGAGGCGGTGGATCAGCGCGATGAGGCAGACGGCGGCGGCGGTGAGCCGGAGCAGGCCGAAGACGGTGCGCCTGCTCACCGTCGCCTCGTCCTTTCCGCCATCCGCCGAGTCTACGGAGCCGACCCGGGGTGACGCCGCATCAGGCCGTCGCGCGGGTTCAGGCGCGGGCGGACGTGGGGGCCTGTTCTCGCGCGAGGGCCTGCTGTGGCGGAGCGGGTCAGCGGCGCGGGGCGCGCGTCGACCACAGGGCCAGCGCGATGAGCGCCGGCTGGAAGAACAGTCGCACGAAGCGCTTCATGTCGGTGTCGAGGCCGAAGCCGTCGCGATGATGCATCCACTGCGCCACGTTGCCGGGGAAGACCGCCGCGAAGAAGAGCGCGGCGACGGTGCCGACCGTGCGACGGCGGCGACGGGTGAAGAGGAGCGCGGATCCGAGCGCGACCTCCGCGACGCCGGACGCGAGCACCGTGGTGTCCGGATCGAGCGGCAGCGATTCCGGAACCTGCGCCTGGAACTCCTCGCGGGCGACCGTGAGGTGGGAGACGCCGGCGAACACGAGCGCGGCGCCGAGGAAGATCCGGCCGATGGTGCGGGGAGTCGACATGGTGCGAGTGTACGCCTCGCGGTCTCCGTCAGATCAGGCGGCGGAGCGCTTCTTCCAAGGCGATTCCCTGTGCCTCGGCGCGGTCGCGGAGACGGGCGTGCTCGTCGGGGGACAGCGGCACCTGCAGCACGATGGGGTCGTCCTGCGCGAGGTCGAGTCCGTCGAGGAGATCGGAGGTCTCGGCCCACAGCGGCGCGGCGAACTCCGCCTCCGCGACGGGGTTCGGGGTGCGGGACGAGGCTGCCGTCGCGGAGGATGCCGGGGCTTCCGCGGCGGCAGCGGCGACAGGGGCGGAGGCGGCGACGGCGGCTCCGGCATCGGTCGCGCGGGTGAACCCGGGGCCTCGACGCGGCTCCTGCTTCTGCTGATAGGCCTTGGCGGCGGCGTTCGCGCGCTCGTCGGCGGCTTCGTTCAGCGGGTGCCCGGCGTGGCCCTTGACCCAGGAGAACTCGACGTCGCGACCGCGCAGGGCCTCGTCGATCCCTTCGAGGAGGTCGCGGTTCAGCACGGGCCCGCCGTCGGACTTCCGCCATCCGCGGCGCTTCCAGCCCGGCATCCACTTCGTCACGGAGTCGATCACGTAGCGGCTGTCGCACTCGATCAACAGCTTCTCGTCGGTGCCGGCCGTCGCCCGGAGCAGTTCGAGGACGGCGCGGAGCTCGCCCTGGTTGTTCGTGCCGTGCGGGGAGCCGCCGGCCGCCCAGTTCGCGTCGTCGATGTACCAGGCCCAGCCGTTCGGGCCGGGGTTGCCCAGGGCGGAGCCGTCTGCGGCGGCGGTGATGGTCATCCGTCCACCGTATCGCTGGCCGCGGACGCCCTTTCGCGCCGCGGTCGCACGGATTCCCGCGGAACCTGCGACGGGAGTGCGAAACAGCGATGCCGTGCGGGCGTCAGTCCTCGGGGTCGGCGTTCTCGGTGCTCGCGGCCTCGGGGGCGGGCGGGGCGACGGGGAACACGATGGAACTCACCGAGGACGGGGTGTCGAGGCCGAGGGTCAGCGGGTCGACCGTCGGCGCGGCGTCGAGCGTGTCTGCGGCCGAAGTCTCGAGAGGCTCAGAGGGGAGTCCCCACTGCTTCTCTTCTTCCTCCGGCCGGTGCTGGAAGAGTCCCATGTGTCCATTGTCACCCCAGGGCGGCGCGAGGTCGCAGTTTCCCACCGAGGTCGCAGGGATCGGGCGGCATCCTGCGACGGGGGTGCGACTCTGCGATCGCGGCTCACTCCGCGCGCGCGGCCTCCCGCACGGCGTCGACGAGGGTGCGCCACGGACCGTCCACGGCGGAGTCGGGCAGCTCCCGCTCCCGGCGCTCGGACGGGGTGCGGGCGCGGATGCTCCACACGAACCGGTCGGCCCCGGGCTCCGTGTCGACGTCGTCGTCCCAGGGGCAGCTGTCGATGAGGCCGATCCATTCCTCGGCGTCCGGCGGCTCGGCCTCCACACGCCACTGGCGACGGATGCCGGCGAGACCTCCCGAGCGCACGACGGCGATGACGACGGGGGCGTCAGGCGGCGTCGGGTCCTCGGTCATCCTCATAGACTCCCACGGTCGTCCACGCGCGTCGAGCGGCGGCGACGGTCTCCTGATCGACCGTGGCTGCCGCGGCGACCGTGGCGTCGGCGAAGGCGGTGAAGGTCGCGGTGCTCGACAGCCCGCCGGTGAGTGCCCGGTACCAGACCATGCCGGCGCGCTCCCAGGCGTTGCCGCCGAGGTCGAGGGCGAAGAGGGCGAAGGCGCGGTTCGGGATGCCGGAGTTGATGTGCACGCCTCCGTTGTCCTCGGTGGTGCGCACGAATCCGCTCATGTGGTCGGGCTGCGGGTCTTTCCCGAGTT
This sequence comes from Microbacterium sp. LCT-H2, assembly GCF_001866135.1. Classification (GTDB taxonomy): domain Bacteria; phylum Actinomycetota; class Actinomycetes; order Actinomycetales; family Microbacteriaceae; genus Microbacterium. The sequence continues at coordinate 742,224 of NZ_MODW01000001.1, read as the reverse complement.
CATCGTCGTCGTAGGCCGTGCCCGGCGCGATCATGGAGCGCAGGGCCGACCCCTCCACCGCATCCGTGAAGATCTCCGCCCCGATGAGCCAGCTCGCCTTGTCGGCGGACTGCCCCAGGGCGTACTGCTCGGTGAGGGCGCCGAACACGTCGGCCACGGACTCGTTCAGTGCGCCCGGCTGGCCCTGATACTCCAGGTTCGCCGTGTGCTGCACGACGCCGTGGGCGAGCTCATGCCCGATCACGGTGAGCGAGCCGGTGAAGTGCTGGAACACCTCGCCGTCGCCGTCGCCGAACACCATGCGCTCGCCGTCCCAGAAGGCGTTGTCGTAGTCGACGCCGTAGTGGACGGTCGCGTCGAGAGGAGCGCCGGCGTCGTCGAGCGAGTTGCGGCCGAACGCGGACAGCAGCATCTCGAACGTCGCGCCCAGGCCGTCGAACGCCTCGTTGACCGCGGTGTCGGCGACGGGCTCGTCGTCTTCCGTGCGGACCACGGCCCCCGGGAGCTGCTGCGTGTTGCCGGCGTCGCTGATCGTGCGGTTCGGCGCATCCGAGAGCTGCGCGACGAGGTCGCCGTTCTCGTCGATCGAGAGGTCGATGCGGGCGCGGAACGGCGGGCGGCCCGCGGTGAGCGTCTGCCGGGCGGCGGCGGCGGCCTTCGGGAACCGACCCGACTCCGCCAGGCGCGCGAGCAGGTAGGAGGGGACGACGCCGGGATGCGGGAAGGATTCTGCGCTGCTCATGCGTCGACCCTACGCCGGGGATCGGACACGGCAGGAGACCCCCAGGACGGTCGCGTAAAATCGGCCTAATGACCGACGCGCCCGACGCCACCCCCGACCTGGGCCCCGGCATCGACCCCGACGACCTCGCCACGACGCTGCGCGTCCTCGCCGAGCTGCACACGATCGACAACGAGCACCCCGACTTCGTGGCCGTGCGCCACGCGACCGCGGCCATGTTCAAGGCGGTCAAGCGCGTGCGGCGCAAGGAGATCCGGGATGCGATCGCCGAGGCGGACAAGGCCGTCGTCGCCCGCACCGCCACCGGTGCCCCCGACCGCATCGACGACGAGACCCGCGGCAACGACCTCGCCACGAGCGTGGTGGACGCGCCCATCGCCGGCGAGCTCCTGAAGCCCCGCAACTGCTACATCTGCAAGCAGCCGTACACGCTCGTCGACGCCTTCTACCACCAGCTCTGCCCGGACTGCGCGCGCTTCAGCCACGGCAAGCGCACCGCCCGCACCGACCTCACCGGCAAGCGCGCCCTGCTCACGGGCGGCCGCGCGAAGATCGGCATGCACATCGCGCTGCGCCTCCTCCGTGATGGTGCGCACACCACGATCACCACCCGGTTCCCGCGGGACGCCGTGCGCCGGTTCTCGGCCCTGCCGGATGCGGGCGACTGGCTGCACCGGCTGCGCGTGGTCGGCATCGACCTCCGCGACCCCGCCCAGGTGATCGGGCTCGCCGACTCGGTCGCCGCGCAGGGCCCGCTCGACATCCTCATCAACAACGCCGCGCAGACGGTCCGCCGCTCGCCCGGGGCGTACTCGCTGCTCGCCGACGCGGAGCTCCAGCCGCTGCCGGACGGTCCGCTGCCGGAGATGGAGACCTTCGGGCACACCGTCGACCCGCACCCGCAGGCGCTGCAGGCGTCGGTCGACGCGCACCCGCTGCTCTCGGTCGCGGCGCTCGGCGGCACGGTCGCGGAGCAAGGCGGACAGGCGCTCACGGCCGAAGACCTCGCCCGGCTCGCGATGGCCCCCGGCTCCTCCTCGCTCGAGAAGCACGCGGACGGCACGGCGATCGATGCGGGCGGCCTCGTGCCGGACGTGAACCGCGTCAACAGCTGGGTGCAGTCCGTGGATCAGGTCGATCCGCTGGAGATGCTCGAGGTGCAGCTCGCCAACACCACCGCGCCGTTCCTGCTCATCAGCAGGCTGCGGGCGTCGATGGCCGCGTCGTCGTCGCGCCGGAAGTACGTCGTGAACGTCTCCGCCATGGAGGGGCAGTTCTCCCGCCGTTACAAGGGCCCGGGCCACCCGCACACGAACATGGCGAAGGCCGCGCTGAACATGCTGACCCGCACGAGCGCGGGAGAGATGCTGGAGAAGGACGGCATCCTCATGACCGCGGTCGATACCGGCTGGATCACCGACGAGCGCCCGCACTACACGAAGGTGCGACTGGCGGAGGAGGGCTTCCACGCCCCGCTCGACCTGGTCGACGGCGCCGCCCGGGTGTACGACCCCATCGTGCGCGGCGAGGCCGGCGAGGACATCCACGGCGTCTTCCTCAAGGACTACGAGCCCAGCCCCTGGTGACGCCCGTTCGAATCGCCTGAATGGTTCCATCCGGAGCCGGAAAGGGGCCAATCGGGCGATTCGAAAGTGGTCAGCCGGGGTAGGGGTGCGGGAACCAGACCGTCACGATGAGACCTCCGCCGGTGCGGGGCGTCAGCACGAGGGTGCCGCCGTGGGTCTGGGTGATGCGCTGGACGATCGCGAGGCCGAGGCCCACCCCGGCGTGCTCCGCCCCGCGCGTGCGCTCGGTGCCGCGCTGGAAGGGCTCGACGAGCGTCGCGACCTGGGAGGCGTGCAGTTCCGCCCCGGTGTTCTCCACGACGAGGGCCACCGCGTGCGGCAGGGAATGCGTGCGCACCGCGATGGATCCGCCGCCGTCCGCGCGGTTGTGGACGATCGCGTTGGCGACGAGGTTCATGACGAGCTGCGGCAGCAGAGCGGAGGAGCCGAGCACGGTCGCCGGCACGCCGGACACCTCCACCTCGACCCCGCGGCGGTCGGCGAGCGGGAGGAGGGCCTCGACGGATTCCTCCGCCAGGAGCGACAGATCCACGAGCGTCCGCGGGAAGGTACGCTGATCCGCTCTGCTCAGCAGCAGCAGCGCCTCGGTGAGGTCGATCGCGCGTGTGTTCACCTCGCGGAGCCGGTCGATCAGGGCGTCGACGTCGCGGTCGGGATCGGTGCGGGCCACGTCGAGGAGCGTCTGCGAGATGGCCAAGGGTGTCCGCAGTTCGTGCGAGGCGTTCGCGGCGAAGCGCTGCTGCTCGGCGACGTGTGCCTCCAGCTGCTCCAGCATCGTGTCGAAGACGTCGGCGAGGTCGCGGAACTCGTCGCTCGGGCCCTCCATGCGGATCCGGTGCGACAAGGAGCCCTGCGCCGCGAGCCGCGCGGCGTCGCCGATGCGGTCGAGAGGCGCCAGCATCCGTCCGGCGAGCAGCCAGCCGCCGCCGAGACCGATCGCGAGCAGGGCGACCATCACCAGCACGGCGACCGGCACGAACGCCCGGATCAGATCCGAGCGGTTGGGGACGAAGAACTCGACGACGGGGATCTGCACATCCGGCACGTACCTGAGGAGGTAGAGCGCCACGGCCCCGAGCAGCAGGAGCCCGGAGACGACGACGATGCCCGCGTAGCTCAGCGTCAGCTTGAAGCGGACGCTCAGCCCCCGCCGCCTAGGCATCCGCGTCGGCCCCGATCCGGTAGCCGACGCCGGGCACCGTGAGGATCAGCCACGGCTCGCCGAGGCGCTTGCGCAGCGAGGAGACGGTGATGCGGACGGCGTTCGTGAACGGGTCGGCGTTCTCGTCCCACGCCCGCTCCAGCAGCTCTTCGGCGCTGACCACCCCGCCCTCGGCATCGACGAGCACCTCCAGCACGGCGAACTGCTTGCGGGTGAGGGCGACGTAGCGGCCGTCGCGGTAGACCTCGCGGCGGAACGGGTCGAGGCGCAGCCCCGCGATCTCCAGCACCGGCGGCCGCGCGCGCTGTCGGCGGCGGTCGAGGGCACGCAGCCGCAGCACCAGCTCCCGCAGCTCGAAGGGCTTGGTGAGGTAGTCGTCGGCACCGAGCTCGAACCCGGAGGCCTTGTCGTCGAGGCGGTCGGCGGCCGTGAGCATGAGGATGGGGATGCCGCTGCCCGAGGCGACGATCCACCGCGCGATGTCGTCACCGGACGGACCGGGCACGTCGCGGTCGAGGATCGCGATGTCGTACGCGTTGATGCTCAGGAGCTCGAGCGCCGTGTCGCCGTCGCCGGCGATGTCGGCTGCGATCGCCTCCAGTCGCAGTCCGTCGCGGACCGCCTCGGCGAGGTAGGGCTCGTCCTCGACGATCAGCACACGCATGGCAGCGATCCTACGCAGTGCGGTATATCGCCGGCGTATGGAAAAGGGCATACGCCGTGGCAACCGCGGCCTCTCTTCGCTGGAAGCATGAACGACCTCCGCACCCCCCGAGCCGTCCGCGCCCGGCGCCGTCGGCGGATCGCCGCCACGGTGTCCGTGCTGGCGCTCGCCGTGGTCGCCGCCGTCGCCGTGCAGCAGTCGCTGTCGGCCGCGTTCGCCGAGACCGCCCCGATCGTCGCACCCGCCACCACGGGTTCCGATCCCGAGCCGCACGCGCCGACCGGGTCGGTGCTCGCCCCGAGCGAGGCCGACGGCGTGATCCGCGACGGCGACCAGCCCACGGTGTTCGACGTCGACAGGGTCGCTGTCGGCAACCTCGACCCCGCCCTGCTCGACGCCCTCCAGCGCGCCGCCACCGATGCGGAGGCCGACGGGGTGACGTTCCTCGTGAACAGCGGATGGCGTTCGGCGGCGCTGCAGGAGCAGCTGCTGCGCGACGCGATCGACGACTACGGCTCGGAGGAGGAGGCGCGCCGCTGGGTGGCGACCGCGGACACCTCGGCGCACGTCTCCGGTGACGCGGTCGACCTCGGTCCGCTCCCGACCCTCGACTGGCTCACGCAGCGCGGATGGCGCTACGGCCTCTGCCAGACCTACGGCAACGAATCCTGGCACTACGAGCTGCGACCGGAGGCCGTCGAGGACGGCTGTCCCGCACCGTACGCCGACCCCACCGAAGACCCGAGGATGCAGCGATGACGGCTCTGCTCGCGGAGGGGATGACCCTGTCCCGCCTCCACGCACCGACACTGTCCACCCTTCCGGCCGCCGTGGCCGAGAACCTCCGTCGTGTGCGGACCGCCGCCGCGGTGCCCGTCATGGCCGTGGTGAAGGCCGACGCCTACGGTCATGGCATGGTGGCCGTGGCGACCGCCGCCGTGGCCGCGGGGGCCGAGTGGCTCGGGGTCACCGACGTCGCCGAGGGGGTCGCGCTGCGCGAGGCCGGACTGCGCGTGCCGATCCTCGCCTGGCTGCACCCCGCGGGCATCGACGCGCCGCGCGCGGCCGCCGCCGGGGTCGACGTGGCCGTGGGTTCCGTCGAGGAGCTGCGTCAGCTCGCGGCCGATGCCGCGGCTCCGGTGCGCGTGCATCTGCATCTCGACACCGGGATGGCGCGGGGAGGGTGCCCTGTGGAGGACTGGGATGCGCTGCTGCGCACGGCGCGGGCGGCCCGGAGCCGGATCGAGGTCGTCGGGGTGATGGGACACCTCCCCCGCGCCGACGCCGCGGATCCGCGGGCGAACGCGGCCGCGGTGCTGCGGATGCGCCAGGGGAGGGACGCGGTCCTGCGCGCCGGCTTCGGACCGCTGCTCGTGCACCTCGCGGCTACCTCGGGTGCCCTGACCGATCCCGCGACGCACTTCGACATGGTGCGCGTGGGGGCCGCGCTCGTAGGGATCGACCCGTCCGAGACGGTCTCTCTGGTCGGGGCTTCGCGTTTCACCGCCCCGGTCGTGCACAGCGCCGCCGTGCCGGCCGGCACCGTCGTGGGCTACGGCGGGACGCACACGACGGCAGCGGCCACGCACCTGAGCGTGGTGGGGGTCGGATACGCCGACGGCATCCCGCGGGAGATCGCGCCGGGAGCGGGCGTGGAGATCGGAGGGGAACGGCATCCGATCGTCGGCCGGGTGTCGATGGATCAGATCGTCGTCGACACCGGGGGGAGGGCGTTCCCCCGAGGAGCGGTCGCGACGGTGTTCGGGCCGGACGGCGGCGCGGTGCCGTCGGTGCAGGAGTGGGCACGGTGGGCGGGCACCATCCCGCACACCGTCGTCACGGGCATCGGCCCGCGGGTGAAGAGGAGCGTGGCATGACGATGAAGGTCCTGGTCATCGGAGGGGGACAGAATCCCGAGCACGAGGTGTCGCTCGCCTCGGCGGCCGCGGTCGCCGCGGCGCTGCGGTTGGGGGGACATGCCGTCACGACCGCGACGATCGACCGCGACGGCGTGTGGCGGGCCGACGGCATCCCGCCCGGCGTGAGTCCGGCGGCATCGTTGCAGCAGGCCCTGCCGCTGCTCGCGGCGAGCGACGTCGTGTTCCCCGCGGTGCACGGTGCGCTGGGGGAGGACGGCGCCCTCGCGGCGCTGTGTGCGCTCGCCGGGGTGCCGGTCGTCGGCTCCGCGCTGGGGGCGGGCGCGCTCGGCATGGACAAGTGGGCCACGAAGCTCGTGGCCGAGGCCGTGGGGCTGCGCACCGCCCGGGGGCGGCTGGTCGCCGCGGAGGACATCGGCGACGTGGAGTTCGAGGGCGCCGTCGTGGTCAAGCCGGTGACGGCCGGCTCGAGCCACGGCGTGAGCCTGGTGACGGAGGAGGGCGACCTGCTCATGGCGCTGCGGGGGGCGGCGCGCTTCGACCGGCGGATCCTGGTCGAGGAGGTCGTGCACGCGCGGGAGATCGACGTCGCCGTGCTGCGGGAGAAGGGCGGGGTGCGGTGGGCCGCCCCGCCCCTGGAGATCCATGCCCCCGGGCTCTTCGACACCGCGACGAAGTACGACGGCACGGCCCGGTTCACGGTCCCGGCGCAGCTCGATGCGGCCGCCACGTCGGCGCTCAAGAGAGCCGCGATCGCGATGTTCGACGCCCTGGGGTGCGACGGGGTCGCCCGCATGGACTTCTTCCTCACGGACGACGGCCCCGTGCTCAACGAGGTCAACACGATGCCGGGGCTGACCGCGGCCTCCCAGGCGCCGCGGATGTTCGCGGCGGCCGGGGTGGACTACGTCGACCTCGTGGGCCGGCTCGTGCGCGCGGCCGTGTGAGAGGGCCTCGACACGGCGCCCGCGGAGGCGGATGCTGGGGACATGGCAGCCTTCGCAGCGGAGAACGCGTTCAGCGGTTTCAGCGTCGACGACATCGACGCGGCGAGAGAGTTCTACGGCACGACCCTCGGGCTCGATGTCGAGGTCAACGCGATGGGGTTCCTCGACCTGCGTCTGCCCCGCGGCGGGTCGGTCCTCGTCTACGCGAAGCCGAACCACACCCCGGCGAGCTTCACGATCCTGAACTTCCCGGTGGCGGACGTCGATGCCGCCGTCGAGGAGCTCAACGAGCGCGGGGTGCAGACCAAGATCTACGGCGACGACGAGTTCCCGTCGGACTCCCGCGGCATCGTCCGCGGGAACGGGCAGGGACCGGACATCGCGTGGTTCCGCGACCCGGCGGGCAACGTGCTCGCCGTCATGCAGGCCTGACGGGGCCCGCCTCGCTCACAGCCGGTCGACCGCCGTCACCGTCACGACCGCCTCGCCGGCCTCGTCCGACGCGGCGAGGTCGACCGTGGCGCTGATGCCCCAGTCGTGGTCGCCGGCCGGGTCGTCGATGATCTGCCGCGTCGTCCACGCGGTCGGCCCCTCCGTGAGCAGCAGCATGCGGGAGCTCCGGGCGTCCGGGCCGGTGCCGATGTCGTCGTGCTCGGCGAAGTACGCGTCCAGCGCGTCGGACCAGGCGGCGGCGCCGAACGTCGGGTCGAGCTCGGCCAGCGCGTCCACGTCCTCGCGGGCGGCGAGCTGCACCCGCCGGAAGAGCTCGTTGCGGACGAGCGTGCGGAAGGCGCGGGTGTTGCTCGTGAGGCGCTTCGGCGCCGGCGGCACGATCGGCTCGTCGGTCTCGCCGCGGGCGGCGGTCCCGGCGGTCAGCTCGCTCCACTCGTCGAGCAGGCTGGAGTCGATCTGGCGCACGAGTTCGCCGAGCCAGGCGATGAGGTCGTGGAGGTCCTCGTCCTTCCGCTCCTCGGGGATCGTCTGGGAGGCGGCGCGGTACGCGTCCGACAGGTACCGCAGGACGACGCCCTCGGAGCGGGCGATCTTGTAGAACGCGACGTACTCGCCGAACGACATGGCCCGCTCGTACATGTCGCGGACGACGGACTTCGGGTGCAGCGCGAAGTCGCGGATCCAGGGCTGCGCGGCGCTGAAGGTCTCGAAGGCCGCGTCGAGGAGCTCCTCCAGGGGCTTCGGGTAGGTGATCGCCTCGAGGAGCTCCATGCGCTCGTCGTACTCGATGCCCTCGCGCTTCATCGCGGCGACTGCCTCGCCCCGCGCGAGGAACTCCTGCTGGCTGAGCACGGCGCGGGGATCGTCGAGCGTCGCCTCGACGATCGAGATCATGTCGAGCGCGTACGACCCCGTCCCCACCCCCTGGTCCCCCGAGCCCGCCTGGTCTCCCGAATGCGCCTGCGTCCCTGAGCTTGTCGAAGGGTCCAGCAGGTCGAACGCCGCGAGGGCGAACGGCGACAGCGGCTGGTTGAGCGCGAAGTTGGGCTGCAGGTCGACCGTGAGCCGGACGCCCTTCGGCGCTCCGGGCACGCCCGTGTCGAACGTCTCCACGACGCCCGATTCCCGGAGCGTGCGGAAGATCGCGAGGGCGCGGAGGGCGAGCGCGCGCTGCCGGGTGCGCGGCTCGTGGTTGTCGAAGACGAGCCGGCGGACGTTCCCGAACACATCCCCGCCCCGGGCGATCACATTGAGCAGCATCGCGCTGGTGATCTGCATGTGCGAGGTCAGGGTCTCCGGCGTCGCATCGATGAGCTTCCGGAACGACGGCTCGCCCCACGACACGAAGCCGTCGGGGGCCTTCTTGCGGATGATCTTCCGCTTCTTCTTCGGGTCGTCGCCGGCCTTGCGGATCGCGGCGAGGTTCTCCGTCTCGTGCTCCGGGGCCTGGGCGACGACGGTACCAGCGGTGTCGTAGCCGGCGCGCCCGGCCCGGCCCGCGATCTGGTGGAACTCCCGAGCGTTGAGCTGCCGCATCCGCGTGCCGTCGAACTTCGTCAGCGCGGTGAGCAGCACGGTCCGGATCGGGACGTTGATGCCCACGCCCAGGGTGTCGGTGCCGCAGATGACCCGGAGGAGACCGCGCTGGGCGAGCTGCTCCACGAGTCGGCGGTACTTCGGCAGCATGCCGGCGTGGTGCACGCCGATGCCGGCCCGGAGGAAGCGCGAGAGCGTCTTGCCGAACGCCGTCGTGAAGCGGAAGCCGCCGATGAGGGCGGCGATCTCGTCGCGCTGTTCACGCGTGGCGACCTTCGTGCTCGACAGGGCCTGCGCCCGCTCCATGGCCGCCGCCTGCGAGAAGTGCACGATGTAGATCGGGGCCTGTCCCGTGTTGAGCAGGTCGTCGATGGTCTCGTGGATGGGCGTCGTCTCGTAGAAGAAGTGCAGGGGGACGGGGCGCTCGACCCCCGTGACCGAGGCGGTCTCCCGTCCGGTGCGGCGCGTCAGGTCGGCGGCGAGGGTGGTGACGTCGCCGAGGGTGGCCGACATCAGCACGAACTGCGCCTGTGGGAGCTCGAGGAGCGGCACCTGCCAGGCCCAGCCGCGGTCGGGGTCGCCGTAGAAGTGGAACTCGTCCATGACGACGAGGCCGACGTCGGCGGCATCGCCCTGGCGCAGGGCCAGGTTCGCGAGGATCTCCGCGGTGCAGCAGATGATGGGGGCATCGGCGTTCACGGCGGAGTCTCCCGTGACCATCCCCACGTTCTCGGCGCCGAACACGTCTGCCAGCGCGAAGAACTTCTCGCTGACGAGGGCCTTGATCGGCGCCGTGTAGTAGCTGCGGCGTCCGCCGACCATCGCCGCGAAGTGGGCGCCGACCGCGACGAGCGACTTCCCGGTGCCCGTCGGCGTGGACAGGATGACGTTCGCGCCGGAGACGATCTCGATGAGCGCCTCGTCCTGCGCCGGGTAGAGGCGGATGCCGGTCGACTCCGCCCACTCCACGAAGGTCAGGTACACCGCATCGGCGTCCGCCGCGTCGGGAACGAGCGAGGGTTCGAGCCGCGGCGAGGGAGTCATGGTCCTTCGATCATCCCATCTGCGTCATGTCGACGATCCCGTCACCCCGAGCGCGGTGAGCAGCTCGTACGCCGTGGAACGCGCATGCACGATCACGGTGCCGAGCTGCGACGACGAGGCCGACACCGAGAGCAGGAGCTGGCCGTACGGCGCGAGGATGAAGCTCAGCAGGGCCATCTGGTTCTCGCCGATGGACAGCGACACGATGGCCGACAGCGTCGGCTCCGTCCCTCCCGCGATGATCTCGGCTTCGGCCCGCGCGACCCCGAACAGCGAGCCGTTCATCGCTGCGAGCTGCTCGCCGCCGTCCTGGTCGACGCCGAGGGAGGCGATGTGGAGGCCGTCCGCGGTGCCGAGGACCGCGGTCGTCAGCTCCGGGAAGCGCTCCTCCAACTGCTGCAGCCTGGTCTGGGCCGAGGGGCCGACGATCCGCGACCACAGCGCCCAGTTGCCGGCGACGTCGGGGTGCATGCGGGACGGATCGGGCGTCGTGGCGGCGTCCTGCCGCCCGGCGGGTCCGGTCATGGCTTCTCCTCCGGAAGATCGAGAGCGGCACCGGCGACGCGCATCACGCTGTCGCGGTCGCGCGCGTCGGCCGCGAGCACGCGCGAGGCCGGGATGCCGTGTCGCGCGAGCACGGGGGCGAGATCGCGGCGGATGTCGCCGATCGTGCGTCCTGCCGCGTGGCTGACGGCGATCGCGACGCGATGCTCCTCACCCGCGAACACGCCGAGCCAGTCCTCGGCGTCGGCGACGAGGGTGTCGCGGTCGCCGCGCAGCCAGAGCAGCACCCGGGTGCCGGGGATCGAGACGCGCTGTCGTGCCGAGGCGAACCGCTCCTGCCCCGGGATGCCGACGAGTGCGATGGAGACCTCCGGCGTCGGCCGCCACGTCCCGTAGTCGAGCCCGACGGTCGTGGTGGTCTTCCCGTCCCCGCTCGCGAGCGACATCGGCACGTCGGTGTCCACCGGCGGCACGTCGCTCAGGGCGCGGACCGCGGTCGTCTTGCCCGCGCCCACCGGACCGGCGAAGATCACCCGGTACCGCTGAGGCAGGTCGGTCCGTCGCCGACGCGGGCGCCTCATCGTCCGCTCCACGGGACCGCTCGTCCGCTGTCGCCCTCTCCCGAGGCCGCTCCCCACGGCCCCATGGATCACGCGCCGAGGGCGGCGACCCGGCGGTTCACCGAGGAGCGCAGCAGGGCGAGGTTCGTGGCCTGGCGATCGGCGGCCAGGTAGATGAACAGGTCGTCGTCGAGCATCTTGAGCAGGTGCAGCTGCGTGTTCAGCGTCAGCAGCATGTCCTCGAGCTCGCCGTCGATGCCGAGGGCGTCGATCGTGCGCTTCTTGTTCTTCACGATCTCGCTGTTGAACGCGCTCGCGACCTCGAGGTCGAAGTCCGGGCGGACGGAGCTCGAGGCGAGCGGCAGCCCCGATTCGAGGTCGACGATCGACGCCCCGATGAATCCGTTGATGTCGCGTTCGATGTCCGCCAGCAGCGCGTTGAGCTGATCTTGCGTGGCCATGGTTCTCCCCAGTCGTCTTCGTCGCACGCAGCAGCGACCGCCCTGTGCGGTCGTCCCCAGCGCCGCGCGACCTGTGAAGTGTATAACGTTACTCGGGGGGCGGGTCAATCTCAGATCGAGGTTGCCGCGCGGAGGGCGATGCGGACCATGTCGCCGAACGTCTGCTCGCGTTCCTGGGCCGTGGTCTCCTCACCCGTGACGATGTGGTCGCTGACGGTGCAGATCGCGAGGGCGCGGCGTCCGTGGAAGGCGGCGAGCGTGTAGAGCCCTGCTGCCTCCATCTCCACGCCGAGGATGCCGTGCTGCACGAAGGGCGCGGTGAGCTCCGGCCGGGTGCTGTAGAACTGATCGCTCGACAACAGCGGCCCGACGTGCACCGTGGACGAGAGGGGCTCGGTCTCGCTGGCCTCCACCGCCGCGCGCAGCAGGGCGAAGTCGGCGAGCGGGGCGTAGTCGAGGCCGTGGAAGCGCACGCGGTTGATCCCGGAGTCGGTGCTCGCGCCGTTCGCGATGATGATGTCGCGTACCGCGAGCCTCTCGGTCAGCGCGCCGCAGGACCCCACGCGGACGATCGTCTGCACGTCGTACTCCGTGAACAGCTCCGTCGCGTAGATCGCCATCGACGGCTGCCCCATGCCCGAGCCCTGGACGGAGACCCGGTGCCCCTCCCAGGTGCCGGTGAAGCCCAGCATCCCGCGCGTCTCGGAGTACAGCTCGGCGTCGTCGAGGAAGGTCTCGGCGATCCACCTCGCCCGCAGCGGGTCGCCGGGGAACAGCACGATGGGGGCGATCTGACCGGGTTCCGCGGCGATGTGGGTGCTCATCCGCTCAGCGTACTCAGCCCTCGCGACGGCGGACGATCTCCCCGATCCAGAGGGGCGCGAAGGGGGAGGTGCAGCCCGGGGCCGTGGGGTAGTCGGCCAGGACCTGGAGCCGCTCGCCGATCTCCACCGCCCGCGCTCGCAGGTCCGGATGGAAGATGCCGATGTTCGCGAGGGTCTCGTTCATGGCCCACTGCAGGCGCGGCGGGGCCTGCTGCAGGTCGCGTTCGATGAGGTCGAGGAGGTGCGACAGGTCGAGGCCGGCGGCGTCCTTCGTCACCCGGACCGTCGTGAGCGACCACGCGGCCGCGGCGACGGTGGGATCGGCGTCGTCGAACCAGCGCCGGCGCAGCTCCTCGGCAAGGGGCGACTTCTTGAGCACATAGTTCACGAACCAGTCGTTCACCTTGGGTGGACGGGTCTCGCGCAGCATCGTGTCGAGCTCGTCGGCGGTGAAGTCGGCCGGGCGGCACACGAGCAGGGCCAGCAGCCGGGCGGACGTCTCGCCCGTCGCCCAGAGCTCCCGGGCGAGGGGCTGGTCGGTCTTGATGCGCTTCGCGAGAGCGCGCATCCGACTCAGGTTGATGCCGTGGTCGTCGCCGCGCTTCTCGTTCGCCGCGCGCTGCTTCGGGTCTTCCAGCGCCGCGAGCTCCGCCAGCGCCTCCTCCACTGTCATCCCGCCAGGGTAACCCCCGTCGACCCACCCCTTTCGGTGCGTCCCGGCCCGTTACGGACGCACTTACGGGGCCGGGAGGCGCGAAAAGGGGTGGGTCGGCGGGAGGTCAGTCCTCGTCGAGCAGTTCGCCGCGGATGCGACGGAGGTCTTCCATGAGGGAGCCGACGAGGATCCAGTGCTGCGAGGACGGCGGACGGATCACGAGCGGAGCGGTCAGTGCGGGGATGGCAGAGGTCAGCGTCTCGGGCTCCGCGGAGGGCGCCGTGGTCTGCACCGCGAGACGCACGTCGTGTCCGGCCCGGCGGAGCTGCTCGGCGATGGCGGCCACCGCGGGCTCCTCGCCGAGCCGGTCGTCGTAGTGGTCGAAGTAGGCGCGGGTCATGCCGATGGTCTGCGTGACGATGGGCGAGAGCCGGTCGAGCAGCGCCTTCAGCTCCTGCAGGTCGGCGCGATGGGTCGAACGCCGCGGATTCAGCGTGAGCGATTCCTCTCCGGCGGCGATGGCGGCGGCCGCGGCATCCTTCATGGGCCGCAGCAGTCGCACCTCGAGCATGAGCTCCTGCAGCCGCGCCGGCGTCTGCGGGGCAGGCAGGGCGTCCGCCAGGCGGTCGAGGCTCGCGGCGAGCTCCCGCCCCAGCAGCCCCACGTTCCGCCGCGCCGGCTCGACGAGCACCGGCGGCACGATCAGCGCGTTCACGACGATCCCGATGACCACCCCGATCAGGGTCTCCCCGATCCGCGCGACCGCATACTCCGGACTCGACGACCCGAGCGCCAGCACGAGCATCGCCGAGATCGCGACCTGATTGCCGGTGCCGGGGGACGCCCGGAAGATCCACGCCACGAGCATCGCGACGACGATCGCCAGCAGCACGATCCAGCTCGGCGAGCCGAGGAGCAGGCCGAGACCGACCGCGATGACCACCCCGACGATCACGCCGATGCTGCGCTCGAGCGCCTTCGACAGCGACTGGTTGACGCTCGGCTGTACGACCAGCAGCGCGGCGATGGCGGCGAACACCGGCAGCTGCCCGGGGAAGACCCAGCCCGCGATCAGCCACGCGGCGATGGTCGCCGCGGCCGACTTCACCACCTGCAGCAGGGGGGAGCGCTGGGAGGCGCGGATCGCGGCGGGGATGCGCATGACCTCCACGGTAGTCGCGCCGATGTCAACCCCATCGCCCTTCTCGCGCGGAGCAGGCTGAATGGAGGCACACGAACGACGAACAAGTGAGGAGCATCCCCATGGTGCAGATCATCGAGACCATCGACGTCGACGTTCCCGTCCGCACGGCGTACAACCAGTGGACGCAGTTCGAGAGCTTCCCGAAGTTCCTCGACGAGGTCGTCTCCATCACGCAGATCGACGAGACCCGCTCGCACTGGAAGGTGAACGTGGGGGGCGCGGAGCGTGAGTTCGACGCCGAGATCACCGAGCAGCACCCGGATGAGCGCGTCGCGTGGAACAGCGTCGGCGGCGAGACCGAGCACGCGGGCGTCGTGACGTTCCACAAGCTCGACGACAACACCACGCGGGTGACCGTCCAGCTCGACTGGGAGCCGGAGGGGCTGCTGGAGAAGGTCGGCGCTCTGGTCGGCGCGGGATCCCACGCGGTGAAGAAGGATCTGAAGAACTTCAAGGAGTTCATCGAGGGCCGCGGCGTCGAGACCGGCGCCTGGCGCGGTGACGTGGACGCCTGACGCCTCTGCGTCGAGGCCCGGGACCGCAGTCTGCGGCCCGGGCCTCGTCGCGTGTGGGGCTGCGGACGTCGGACGCGCGTGCTTGCATGGGCGCATGGACACGACGGAGCGTCTGCGCGGCGAGGGGCGGGCCGTCCTCGCGACCGTCGTCTGCTTCGTCGGGGGAGCCCTCGCCGGGGCGCTGCTCCTCGCCGGTCCGCCGCGGCCGCTGACCGGTGAGGGAGGTCTCGCGTTGCCCGCCGCGGGAGTCGCCGGCGGCATCGCGGCTCTGGCCTTCGTCATCAGCACGCTTCTGCACCGTCGGGGGGAGGCGACGGGGATGCCGCGCTGGCAGCGGGTCGTGTCCCGCCTCTCCGCCGCCGCTCTCACCGTGGCGCTCGGGGCCGTGACGGCGATGGGCGTGCTGCTCACCGCGGAGGTGCTCGCGGCGGGCCTGCGCGGTCTCGCGCTCGGAGCGATCGGCGGCGGGCTGCTCACGGGGGTCGCGGCGGCGGTCGGCGGACGACTCGCGTTCGGTGCGGGGATCGGCCTCCGGACCGCCGATCTCGCCGGGCTCCTGTTCGGGTTCCTCGTGATCGGCACGCTGTTCGCGATGGTGACCGCCGTCGACCCCCGGTGGTGGGCGGAGAACTTCTCGCAGCTCGGGGTGGGCTGGGCGTTCAACGGCACCCTCGTCGTGGCCGGGCTGCTGGTCGTCACCGTCGGCGCGTACATCGGCCGCGACCTGCATCGGCTGCGCGGCGACGACGCGCTGTCCAGGATCGCGACCGTGGTCGTGCTGTGGGCCGCGGCCGGACTCGCGCTCGCCGCCGTCGGGCTCCTGCCGCTGTATCGGGCCCCCGTTCCGCACGATATCGCGGCCGTCGCGGCGCTACTCCTCTTCCTCGGGGCTGCCGCCGCGACGACGCTGACCGTTTCCGGCCGACCACTGGCCCTCGTGGTGACCTCCGTCGCGGTGGGGGTGCTCGTGGTCGCGGCCGTGCTGCTGTGGTGGCCGCTCGGCTTCTTCCCGGTGACCGCAGTGGAGGCGGTCGTCGTCGGGCTCGGGCTGCTGTGGATGACGACGCTCGTCCGGGTGCTTGCGATCCTCGTGCCGGAGGGGACCCGTCCGTCCGCGCGGCCCTCGCTCTGGCAGGGCAGGCGGTCGCGCGAGCTCAGGCGGGTTCGCGCGCCAGGAGCCTGATGCGGCGTGGAGGCCTGCGTCAGCGTAAGGAAGGGAGGGCGGAGGGGGCGCGGAAGATAGGGCATCCGTCCGATGCCGAGGGGACACCTCAGAGCGGAGTGTAGGGATACACCGAACCGTCGAGGAGACACCATGTTCGAGCACCCCTATCTCAGCCACCAGGTCACCGTCTTCGAGCAGGAGCAGATCGAACGCGCGGTCGCCCGGCGCCGGATGCTCCTGGAGCACGCGGATCAGATCGTGCCGCGACCGGCGGGTCCGCTGCGCCGGTGGCTGCGCCGCCACGGACGCGGAACGCCGGCACCGCGGGCCTCCCAGACGGGAGCATGCGATCCGGCTCTCGCGCGATGACCGACGGCGTCGTGCTGTCCTTCCCCTCGGGCCCTTCGGATGTCCGTGGGGAGTGGCACGATGGGTCCATGGCCCCAGCCCCCACCGCCGCGATGGTCGGGCGTGACGCCGAGCTCGCCGAGATGCGCCGCCTGTTCGACGGCGTGCGCGACGGCGTGCCCGCCGCGCTGCTGGTCGAAGGGGAGGCGGGGATCGGCAAGTCCCGGCTGGTGCGGGAGTTCGCCACCGGGGTCGCCAATGCTGCCGACGTGCACGTCGGGTGGTGCCTCGACCTCGGCACCTCGCGTGCCCCGTTCGGGCCGCTCGCCGGCATCCTCCGCTCCATCGTCGAGCGCATGGGCGCGGACCGCGTGCGCGAGGCGGTCGGCGTGGGCGTCGAGGCGCTCGGCATGCTGCTGCCCGAACTCGTCGACGCACCCGCGCCCCGCGACCGCACGAGTCCCGAACGCCTGCGCGACGCGATCGCGTCCCTCATCGAGGCCGCCACGGAGCTGGCGCCGCACGTGGTCCTGATCGAAGACCTGCACTGGGCCGACGACTCCACGCTCGCGATCCTCTCCTTCCTCCTCCGCACGCTCGACCACGGCCGGCTCCTGCTGCTCATCACGTGCCGCACCGACGACGTGCGCCGGGGCGATGCGGTGAGCCGCTTCATCGGCGAGGCGACGCGCGCGCGACTGCTCGAGCGGATGACGGTGTCGCGTCTCGACGACGATGCGGTCGGCGAGCTCGTGGCCCAGATCACGGGCCGCGCACCGACGGCGACGGCGCTGGAGCGGCTGCAGGTGCGTGCCGAGGGCGTGCCCTTCTTCGTCGAGGAGATCGCCGGGTGCGCCCAGGGGCCCCTGCCGGAGAGCCTGCGCGACCTCCTTCTCGCCCGCTTCGACCGCCTCGGGGACGACGCGCGCCGCGTGGTGCAGGTCATGTCCGGCGCGGAGCGACCGCTCACGGATCCTCTGCTGCTGCGCCTCGTCGAACTCCCGGAGGATCGCGTCGAGAACGCCGTCCGCGAGGCCGTGCGCAGCGGCATCATCGTCGTCGGCGAAGACGACTACGGGTTCCGGCACGCGCTGCTGCGCGAGGCCGTGCACGACGATCTGCTGCCGGGCGAGCGGGCACGCCTGCATCGCGCCTACGCCGAAGCGCTGGAGGAGGGCGGTGGCGACGACGCGGCGGCCCTGGCGTACCACTGGCAGCTCGCACAGGACGACCGTCGTGCCATCGCGGCCGCCGCCGACGCCATGCGCCAGGCCAAGGCCCAGTACGCCTTCGCCAGCGCGGCGCGGTTCGGCGAGCTCGTCCTCGAACTCTGGCCCCTCGTGCCGGACGCGACGGAGGCGACGGGGTTCGCACGCCTCGACCTGCTCCATGTGCTCGGTTCCGTCCTGCGCAACGCCGGCGACGGCGAGCGGGCCCTGGCGGTCGCCAACGTCGCGCTGAGCGAGGTCGATCCGGCGGCGGTCGACCCGCGGCTGCACGCGCGGCTGCTGCGGAACAAGGCGCTGTACCTCGTCAACCTCGGTCGCCTCGGGGCCATCCCGCTCCTCCAGGAGGCGCTCGCGCTCGCGGAGCGCGTCGACGACGACGTGTTCCGCGCCGAACTGCTGAACCAGCTCGCGAGTCGCCGCATGATCGCGGGCGACCGCGAAGAGGCTATCCGGCTCGCCGACGAGGCCGAGCGTCGCGCGGCGGGCGCGTCCACGACGGATCAGCTCTCGATCGCGGCGAACGTCCGCGGCGGTTCGCTGGCCCACCTCGGCCGGGTCGAGGAGGGGGTGCGCGAGTACGGACGGGCGCGCGACCTCGCCGCCGGATCGACCGCGGAGATGCGCTACCGCGTCAACTACTCCGACCTGCTGACGCTGCTGGGCCGCTACCGGGAGGCGGTCGCCGTCGCGGAGGAGGGCCTGCGGCGAGCCCGTGAGCTCCGCGTCGAGCGCACCTCGGGCTCGATCATGGCGCAGAACATGATCGTGCCGCTGCTCGAGCTCGGCGAGATCGGTCAGGTCGAGGACATGCTCGCCCGGGACTTCCGGCAGGGCACGCTGCGGGTGTTCCGGATGTACGTGAGCATGACCAGGGTGCGGGTGCTCGCCTGGCGAGGTCGAGCGGCGGAGGCGGCGGAGACCCTGCAGGAGTGGCTCCCGGCGTTCGAGGAGACCGGGGTCTCGGAGCGGCAGATCTGGTACGACCGGATCACGATGCAGGTCGCCGTGGCAGAGAGCCGGGGCGACCTGCGCGGCGCGCTCGACGTGATCGGGGAGATGCTGCGCGACGACAGGCCGGCACTGCTGCATCAGCGGCGGCTGCTTCTGGAGGCGGGTGCTCTCGTGACGGCGCTGCGGGCGGGCGGCGCCGACGTCGGAGCGACGGTCGCGGCGGTCCGGGAGGCGTGGGAGGCGCAGCCGCCGGAACTCCAGGACGACGCGTGGTCGGCGGTGCTGCATGCCCTGCTCGACCCGGGTCCGGGCGCGGTCGACGAGGCGCTCAGCCGCGCGGACGGCGACGACGTTCCGGCGACCTTCCGCGTGGTGCTGCGGCTTGAGCGCGCCCGGCTGCACGTCGCCGCCGGAGAGCGCGCCGAGGCGGCTGCCCTGCTCGCCGCGGCGACGACGACTGCAGAGGGGCTCGGTCATGTGCCGCTGCAGCAGACGTTGGCGCGGTTCGGCGAGGCGGCCGGGCTGCGGTCGTCCGGGCCCCGCGAGGTCGCCGCCACGGAGCAGCTGACGGCCAGAGAACGGCAGGTGCTCGCCCTCATCGCGGAGGGGCTGAGCAACCGCCAGATCGGGGAGCGCCTGTTCATCAGCGTGAAGACCGTGAGCGTCCACGTCTCGGCGGTGCTGCGGAAGCTCGGCGTGAGCACGCGCACCGAGGCGGCGCTCGCCCATCGCGCGGCCGAAGAAGGGGAGGCCCGTCAGTCCGCCGTGGTAGCGTGACCGAGCATGCATGTCGGATCATCGGCATGGTGCAGGCCGCGTGAGCGGCCGGTCAACAGAAAGTAGAAAACACATGGCCACTGGCACTGTGAAATGGTTCAACGCAGAGAAGGGCTTCGGCTTCATCGCTCCCGATGACGGCACCGAAGACCTCTTCGCCCACTACTCGGCTATCGCCGGCTCCGGTTTCAAGGAGCTCCGCGAGAACCAGAAGGTCGAATTCGACGCTGAGCGTGGCCCCAAGGGCATGCAGGCGGCGAACATCCGCGCTCTCTGAGCGTGCGCTGACTTCCTGAAGCCGGCCGGATCCGTACGGGTCCGGCCGGCTTTTCGCTGCCCCGGCACTTTCGAATCGCCCACTTTGCGGCATCTGGGCGCCGGATGGGGCAAGGTGAGCGATTCGAAACGGGAGTGAGGGCGCCCTAACCTCCGTGTTAGATTAGGCGAGGCTTACCAAAGGCCGGACGCTCTCGCGTCGACACCCCATCTCCCATCCCGAAGGGAACGCCTGTGCGCACCTCTCGACTCCTCGCCCTCGGCGCGGCCGCCGCGCTCGCCGTGACGCTCTCCGCCTGCTCGTCCTCCGCGCCGGAGTCGACCGCGACCACCGGCGGCAACCCGGCCTCCGACGACGCGTTCCCCGTGACCATCGAGCACGTCTACGGCGAGACGACCATCGACGAGAAGCCCGAGCGCGTGGCGACCGTCGCGTGGGCGAACCACGAGGTGCCGCTCGCCCTCGGCATCGTCCCGGTCGGCATGAGCAAGGCCACCTGGGGCGACGACGACGACAACGGCATCCTCCCGTGGGTCGAGGAGAAGCTCGACGAGCTCGGCGGGGAGACCCCGGTGCTCTTCGACGAGACCGACGGCATCGACTACGAGGCCGTGGCCGACACCGAGCCCGACGTGATCCTCGCCGCCTACTCCGGCCTCACGCAGGAGGAGTACGACACGCTCTCCAAGATCGCCCCGGTCGTCGCCTACCCCGACGTCGCGTGGGGCACGTCCGTCGACGACATGGTCGAGATGAACGCCAAGGCCCTGGGGCTCGAGGCCGAGGGCGAGTCCCTGATCGAGGACCTGCACGCCGACGCCGACGCCGCCCTGGAGAAGTACAGCATCCTGAAGGACAAGAGGGTGCTCTTCGCCTACTTCGACCCGAGCGACCTGAGCCAGATCGGCTACTACACCGCGGCCGACACGCGCCCCGGGTACCTGCACGACCTCGGCCTGCCGCTCCCCGCGATCGTCGAGGAGAACGCGGACAGCGACCAGTTCTACCTCCAGGTGAGCGCCGAGGAGGCGCAGAAGTTCGACGACGTGGACGTGCTGGTGACCTACGGCGACGACTCCACCCTGGCCACGCTGCAGGCCGACCCGCTGCTGTCGAAGATCCCCGCCATCGCGGAGGGCCGCGTCGCGATCCTCCCGGACGCCACCCCCATCGCCGCATCGGCGAACCCGTCGGCGCTGTCGATCCCGTGGGGTCTCGAGGACTACCTGGCCATCCTCGCCGCGCCGCTCGCGAAGTAAGCTCCGCGTCCGCCCCCCAGCGGAGAGCCGTCGTGATCCCAGCACCCGTCCTCGCGTCGGACGCCGCAACCCTGCGGCGTCCGACGGTGGTGCGCACCCTCTGGCTGCTCGCCGGAGTCGGTGTGATCCTCGTGCTCGTCGTGCTCTCGGTGTCGTTCGGGGTGCGCGCGGTCACGCTCGACGACATCCTCGCGGCGCTCTCCGGCCAGACCGACACGATCGCCCAGGCCGCGGTCGTCAAGCGCATCCCCCGCACCGTGCTCGCGCTCCTCGTGGGGGCGGCCCTCGCCCTCGCCGGAGCGACCATGCAGGCCGTCACGCGCAACCCCGTCGCCGACCCCGGCATCCTGGGGGTCTCGAACGGCGCCTCGTTCGCGGTCGTCCTCGGCATCGCGTTCTTCGGGCTGAGCAACCCCTACGGGCAGATGGCCTTCGCGATCGTGGGCGCCGCGGCGGCGGCCGTCTTCGTGTACACCGTCGGCTCCCTCGGCCGCGGCGGGGCCACGCCGCTCAAGCTGGCCCTCGCGGGGGCGGCGACCTCCGCTGCGTTCGCCTCGCTCATCAGCGCGGTCATGCTGCCGCGGGTCGACCTGCTGCAGACGTTCCAGTCGTGGCAGATCGGCGGCGTCGGCGGGGCGGAGTGGCCCCGGATCGCGATCACCGCTCCCGTCCTCGCGGTCGGCGCCCTCATCTGCTTCCTGTGCGCCCGGGGGATGAACTCCCTCGCGCTCGGCGACGACATGGCCAAAGGTCTCGGCGAGCACGTGCTGCGCACCCGGATGCTGTCGGCGCTCGGGGCGGTCATCCTCGCCGGCGCGGCGACGGCCATCGCGGGGCCGATCGGGTTCGTCGGGCTCATCGTCCCGCACATGTGCCGGATGCTCGTGGGGACCGACCACCGGTGGCTGCTGCCCTTCTCGGCCCTCGCCGGCGCCGCGCTGCTCACCGCGAGCGACATCGTCGGACGCGTGATCTCGCCGTCGTCCGAGGAGATCCAGGTCGGCATCATCACCGCGATCATCGGGGCGCCGTTCTTCATCTGGATCGTCCGCCGGCAGAAGGTGCGGGAGCTGTGAGCACGACCGAGCACACCCTCGTCCGCGGCGACGAGTCCGCCGCCGCCCGCACCGCGCGCATCATCGCCGGTCGCCGGGCACGCCACCGCCGTCACGCGGTGGTCACCCTCGCCCTCGGGGTCGTCGTGATCGTGCTGTTCACGGTGGCGCTCATGGTCGGCAACACGTTCTACCCGCTCGACGAGGTCATCCGCGTGATCCTCGGTGAGACGGTGCCCGGCGCCTCGTTCACGGTCGGCGACCTGCGGCTCCCCCGTGCGGTCCTCGCGATCCTCACGGGCCTCGCGTTCGGCATGGCGGGCGTCACCTTCCAGACCATGCTGCGCAATCCGCTCGCCTCGCCGGACATCATCGGCATCTCGAACGGCGCCGGCGCCGCCGCGGTGTTCGGCATCGTCGTGCTCTCGCTCAACGGCCCGGCCGTCTCCCTCCTCGCGCTCGTCGGCGCCCTCGTGACGGCGCTGGCGATCTACCTCCTCGCCATCAAGGGCGGCTTCGCGGGCACCCGCCTCATCCTGATCGGGATCGGCGTCGCGGCGATGCTGCAGAGCGTCATCTCCTACCTGCTGTCCCGGGCTGCGAACTGGGACATCCAGACCGCGATGCAGTGGCTCACCGGCAGCCTCAACAACGCGTCCTGGGAGCGGGTGCTGCCGATGGCGATCGCCGCCGCGATCCTCGTGCCGGTGCTGCTCTCGCAGGGGCGGGCGCTGGGCACGCTCCAGCTCGGCGACGACTCGGCCGCGGGGCTCGGCGTGCGGGTCACCGCCACGCGCCTCGTCTTCATCCTCGGTGCCGTGGCCCTCCTCGCCTTCGCGACCGCCGCCACCGGGCCGATCGCGTTCGTTGCGTTCATGGCCGGACCCATCGCCGCGCGGCTCACCGGTCCCGGCGCCACGCTGCTGCTGCCCAGCGGTCTCGTCGGGGCGGTGCTCGTGCTCGGCGGCGACCTCATCGCCCAGTTCGCGCTCGGCGCGCGCTACCCGGTCGGCGTGGTCACCGGCGTCGTCGGCGCGCCGTACCTCATCTATCTGCTCATCCGTACCAACCGCACCGGAGGCTCGCTGTGACCGCCGCCCACCGCCTGTCCGCCGAGGGGGTCACCCTCTCGTACGGCGACCGCACCGTGGTCGAGGGCCTCGACCTGCAGATCGCGCCGGGGAAGATCACCACGATCGTCGGCGCGAACGGCTGCGGCAAGTCGACGCTGCTGCGCGCCCTCGCCCGCCTGCTGTCCCCGGGGGACGGGGAGGTCGTGCTCGACGGGAAGTCGATCCACGCCCGTCCGACGAAGGAGGTCGCGCGCATCCTCGGCCTCCTGCCCCAGTCGCCCGTCGCCCCCGAGGGCATCGCCGTCGCCGACCTCGTCGGTCGCGGGCGTCATCCCCATCAGCGGGCGCTGTCGCGGTGGAGCGCGCACGACTACGAGGTCGTCGCCGACGCCCTGGACGCGACCGGCATCAGCGACCTCGCCGACCGCAGTGTGGACGAGCTCTCCGGCGGCCAGCGGCAGCGGGTCTGGATCGCGATGGCCCTCGCGCAGGAGACCGACATCCTGCTGCTGGACGAGCCGACGACCTTCCTCGACGTCGCCCACCAGGTCGAGGTGCTCGACCTGCTCACCGACCTCAGCGTCGCCCGCGGCACCACGATCGTCATGGTGCTGCACGACCTCAACCTCGCCGCGCGCTACGCCGACGAGCTGGTCGCCATGAAGGACGGCCGCGTGCACGCGACCGGCGCCCCGCAGGAGATCGTCACCGCCGAGCTCGTGCAGGAGGTCTTCGGCCTCCCCAACCAGATCACCATCGACCCGGTCTCCGGCAAGCCGATGGTCACCCCCATCGGAAGGCATCATGTCCGCTGAATCCACCACGACCGAGCGCCCGACCTACATCCTCACCCGCGCCGAGGTGCGCGCCGTCTCCCGCGTCTCCCCGTCGTTCGTGCGGGTGACGCTCGGCGGCGAGGAGCTCAGCGAGCTGGGGACGCCAGGGGAGGTGTACGACAGCCGGGTCAAGCTCGTCTTCCCGCCCGCGTCCGGCGTGCTCGCCGAGATCGACCGGTCGACGCACGACTGGTGGGGTTCGTACCTGGCCGTCCCGGAGGAGGAGCGCGGCTCGATGCGCACCTACTCCGTCCGGGACCTGCGGGTCGACGACGACGGCCGCACCGAGGTCGACATCGACTTCGTGCTGCACCTGGAGCCGGGGCTCACGGGTCCGGCCTCTCGGTGGGCGAGCACGGCCGCGGTGGGCCAGGAGCTGTGGCTGGTCGGCCCGCGTCGGGGCGTCGTGGCGCACGGCGGAGCGGAGTACGCGCCGGGGGTGGCGACCTCGGTGGTCCTCGTCGGGGATGAGACCGCGGCCCCCGCCATCGCCCGCATCCTGGAGGACGCCCCGCGCGACCTCCGCGGCACGGCGTTCATCGAGGTGCCGTCGCCCGCTGACGTGCTCGCGATCGACGCGCCGGACGGGGTGGACGTGCACTGGCTGCCGCGCGACGCCGGCGAGCCGCACGGCCTCCGACTCATCCCCGCGGTGCTCGAGCACCTGGGCGACGATGATGCCGGGGACGAGATCCGCGTCACCGATATCGAGGGGGAGGACCTCCTCTGGGAGACCCCCGAGTACTCGAGCCTGGGGGAGGAGATCGCGCCCGACGACGCCGCCGGCCGCTACTTCTGGATCGCGGGCGAGAGCGGTGTCGTGACGACGCTGCGTCGGCACCTCGTGAAGGACCTCGGGATCGACCGCGCGCAGGTCGCGTTCATGGGCTACTGGCGCCGCGGCGTCGCGATGCGGGGCTGAGATGACCGACGCCATCGATCGCCACAGCCTCGCGGGGGAATCCCTCGTTCTCGGCTACGGCCGCACGCGCGTCGTGCACGACGTCTCCCTGCGCCTCGCGCCGGGCCGGGTGACCGCGCTGATCGGACCGAACGGCAGCGGCAAGTCGACCGTCCTCCGCGCCCTCGCGCGGCTGCACCGCATCGAGGCCGGGACCGTGCGCATCGGCGGCGCGGCGTCGCGCGACGCCGCCACGCTCTCCGCCAAGGAGTTCGCGAAGACCGTCGCGATGCTCTCGCAGTCCCGGCCGCACCCCTCCGGGATCGAGGTCTCCGACGTCGTCGCCTACGGCCGGCACCCGCACCGCGGACGCTTCTCCGGCGTGAGCGACGCCGATCGTTCCGCCGTGGCGCGTGCCCTCGCCCTCACCGGGCTGTCCGCGATGGCCGCCCGTCCGGTCGACCAGCTCTCCGGCGGCGAGCTGCAGCGCGTCTGGCTGGCGACCGCACTCGCCCAGGACACCGGGGTGCTGCTGCTCGACGAGCCGACCAACCACCTCGACCTGCGCTACCAGGTGGAGACCCTCGACCTGGTGCGGGAGCTCGCCGACGACCACGGCACCGCGCTCGGCGTCGTGCTGCACGACCTCGACCACGCCGCCTCGGTCGCCGACGACGTCGTGCTGATGCACCGCGGCCGGGTGCACGCGGCGGGGGCGCCCGCCGAGGTCCTCACCGGCGAGAACCTGTCGCACGTGTACGGCCTGCGCATCGACACCGCCCTCGACGAGGAGACCGGCCTGGTGCGGGTGCGTCCGCGCGGCCGCCACCACGGTCGCCTCCGCACTCCTTCCGCCTCCTGATCCCGACCTCTGAAGGAACCACCGATGAAGAAGACCTCCCTCGCCGTGCTCGCCCTCGGCGGCGCCCTCACCCTCGCGCTCGCCGGCTGCGGCACCACGCAGACGCCGTCCGCCCAGGGATCGGACTCCCCGACCTCGACGAGCGCGGACTGCACGGACGACGCCACGAGCACCTCGACCGGGGCGGTCTCCGTCACCGACGACCTCGGCCGCACGGTCGAGCTCGACAAGCCGGCCGAGCGCATCGCGGTGCTCGAGTGGCAGCAGATCGAGGACGCCCTGTCGCTGTGCGTGACGCCGGTCGCGGTGGCCGACGCCGAGGGCTACAGCACCTGGGTCACCGCGGAGGAGCTGCCGGAGGGCGTCGTCGACGTGGGCACCCGTCAGGAGCCGAACCTGGAGACGCTGTTCGGCACCGACCCGGACCTCGTGATCGTCGAGGTGAGGGCCGCGGACGACCCCATCGTCGCGCAGCTGGAGGCCTACGACGTGCCCGTGCTCGCGACGATCGGCGCCGATGCGAAGGACCCGATCGCCAAGATGCTGAACACCTTCGACCTCATCGCGCAGGTCACCGGTCGCGAGGAGCGCGCCGAGGTCGTCACCGAGGAGTTCCAGGAGCACCTCGACACCGCGAAGGCCGAGCTCGCCGACCGCGACCTCGCCACGACCGACTTCGTGTTCTTCGACGGCTGGGTCGACGGCGGCAACGTGGCGCTGCGTCCGTTCGGCCAGGGCTCGCTCGTCGGCGAGGTGGGCGAGGAGCTCGGGCTGACGAACGCCTGGACCGGCGAGGTCGACCCCGTGTACGGCCTCGGGCAGACCGATGTCGAGGGCATGACCACGGTCGGCGACGCGAACCTCTTCTACACCGGCACCGCGGATCCGGATTCGGAGAGCTTCGTCGACGCCCTCGCCGACAACCCCGCCTGGACCTCGCTCCCCGCGGTGGCGGAGGACCGCCTGACCGCGTTCCCGGCCGGTATCTGGACCTTCGGCGGCCCGCGCTCGACCGCGCAGATCATCGACGGCTACCTCGAGGTGCTCTCGAAGTGACGGAGACCCTCCGCCTCGACGACGCGACGGCGACCGCGGAGCCCGACGCCCCGGCGTCCGCCGTCCGCGTGGGGGCGGAGGGTCGGAAACCGGCGGTGTGGACGGGCGTCGGTGTGCTCATCGCGCTCGCCGTCGTGCTGGTCGCGGTCGCCTGCTGGCACCTCACCCAGGGCACGAGCGGCGCGGTGTTCGCCGACGCCGACGTCCTCTGGGGGTCGCGGGTGCCGCGGCTCGCCGCCGGTGTCGCGGTGGGCATCGCCCTCGGGGTCGCCGGCATCCTGCTGCAGTCCCTCGCCCGCAACGCCCTCGCGTCGCCGGACACGCTCGGCGTGACCGCCGGGGCCTATCTCGCCGTCACGGCGCTCGCCGCGTTCGGGATCGCCGTGCCGGTGTGGGCCTCCGGGGCGGTGGCGTTCGCGGGCGGCATCGTCGCCGCGGGCATCGTGCTCGGACTGGCCGGAGGGGCGGGGTCGTCCACGACCCGCCTCATCCTCGCCGGCACCGCGCTCGCGCTCGCCTTCCAGGCCGCGACCTCGACACTGCTCATCCTGTTCGACGAGGAGACCAAGGGACTGCTCGCCTGGGGAAGCGGGAGCCTGTCGCAGCTCGGACTCACCGCGTTCCTCCAGGCGGCTCCGGTCGTCGTGGTCGTCACGGTGCTGGCCCTCGTGCTCGCGCGGCGCCTCGACATCCTGTCCCTGGGGGACGACACCGCCTCGTCGCTCGGCGTGCCGATCCGGTCGACCAGGACCATCGGGATCCTCCTCGCTGTCACCCTCACGGCGGTCGCGGTGACGCTTGCCGGGCCGATGGGCTTCGTCGGCCTGTGCGCGCCGGTGCTCGCGCGGCTCCTGACGCGGGTGGTGCCGAGCCTGAACCGCCATGTGCTCCTGATCCCTGCGTCGGGGCTCCTCGGCGCCCTCGTCGTCATCCTCTCCGACGCCCTCCTGCGCGCGCTGATCGGCGCGGAGGCCGCGATCCTCATCCCGACGGGCGTCGCGACGACGCTGCTCGGCGCGATCGTGCTCGTGCTCATGGCCCGACGCCTCCGCGACGCCGGACCCACGCGCGAGCCTCCGCGAGTGCGCTTCGGGGTGCGCAGCCGCCTGCGCTTCCGGATCACCCTCGCCCTCGTCGCCCTCGGCGTGGTCGGGGTGCTGCTGCTCGGGCTGCTCGCCGGGCACACCTGGCTGCTGACCGGCGACATCGCGCTGTGGCTGCAGGGGCAGGCTCCCGCGCCCATCGCCTTCGCCCTCGACGAGCGGGCGCCGCGGATCGTGGCCGCCGTGGTCGCCGGCGCCGCGCTCGCCCTCTCCGGCGCCGTGATCCAGGGGGTGAGCCGCAACCCGCTCGCCGATCCGGGCATCCTCGGCGTCACCGGCGGCGGCGGTCTCGGTGCAGTGCTGGTGATCACGAGCATCACGTCGTCGGCAGGCGGGATGATCGTGGGGGCCGTCACGGGCTCGCTGCTCGCCTTCGCCCTCGTCTACCTGCTGTCGTGGCGGGGCGGCCTGAACGCGGACCGGTTCCTGCTGATCGGCATCGGGGTCTCGTACTTCACGGTCTCCCTTACGACCTTCCTCCTGCTGCGGTCGAACCCGTGGGACACCCCGAAGATCTACACCTGGCTCTCCGGGACGACTTACGGCCGGGTGTGGGAACAGGTCATCCCGCTGGCCATCGTCCTCGTGATCGCGGTGCCGTTCGTGGTGATGAGCCGTCGGGAGCTCGACGTGCTGTCGCTCGACGAGGACACGCCGCGACTGGTCGGCATCCGGCTGGAACCCGTCCGGTTGACGCTGCTGCTGGTGGCGGCCGTCCTCGCGGCGCTGAGCGTGACGGCGATCGGGGTCATCGGCTTCGTGGGGCTGGTGGCGCCGCACGCCGCGCGGGCGCTGGTGGGCGCACGGCACTCGCGGGTGATCCCGACGGCGGTGCTCCTCGGCGGGCTGCTCGTCGGCATCGCGGACACGATCGGCCGGACGGTGATCGCCCCCGCGCAGCTTCCGGCGGGTCTCGTGGTCGCGCTGATCGGCGCCCCGTACTTCGTCTGGCTGCTCTGGCGCTCCCGCTGACCCGCTTCGAATCGCCCGAATGGTCCCATCTCCGGGGGAAATGGGGCCATTCAGGCGATTCGAACGGGGTTACCGGGCCAGGAACTGCGTCAGCGCGGCGTTGACCTCGTCGGCGTGGGTCCAGAGGAGGCCGTGCGGGGCGCCCTCGACCTCGACGTACTCGGCCCCGGGGACGGCCTGACGGAAGCGTCGGGCGGTCGCGTCGATCGGCAGGATGTTGTCCTTCGTGCCGTGCAGGATCAGGGTGGGCTTGGCGGCGGCGGCCACGGCCTTCACGTCGTCGCGGAAGTCCTCGATCCAGGTCGGGACCACGGCGTACGCGGCGACCGGGGCGCTGGTGACCGAGAGGTTCCAGTTCGCGTCGACGACCTGCTGGCTGATGCGCGTGCCGAGGTTCTCGTCGAGGTTGTAGAAGTCCTTGTAGAACTGGGTGAACCAGGCGTAGCGGTCGTCCTTGGCTGCAGCTTCGATCCCGTCGAAGACCTCCTGCGGCACACCCTCGGGGTTGTCGTCGCGCTGCACGAGGAAGGGCTCGAGCGACGCGAGGAAGGCGAGCTTCGCGACGCGCTCGTGGCCGTAGCGGCCGACGTAGCGGGCGAGCTCGCCGGTGCCCATGGAGAAGCCGACGAGCACGACGTCGCGGAGGTCGAGGGTCTCGAGCACCGTGTTCAGGTCGGCGGCGAACGTGTCGTAGTCGTAGCCGGAGCCGACCTTGGAGGACTGCCCGAAGCCGCGGCGGTCGTAGGTGATGACGCGGTACCCCTGGGCGAGGAGTTCGCGGGTCTGGCGCTCCCAGCTGTGCCCGTTGAGCGGATAGCCGTGGATCAGGACGACGGGCTGGCCGCTGCCCTGGTCTTCGTAGTAGAGCTCGATCGGGGTGGTGTTCTCGGTGCCGACGGTGATGTAACCCATGATGTGTTCCTTTCGGTGCCGGTGAGAACGATCGTTCTCGCCTGATGTGATCAATCTAGAGAACGTTCGTTCTCGTGTCAAGTAGACTTCTGGACATGACCGAAGACGAGGCGCGCGAACGCATCCTCTCCGCCGCGGAGGAGCTCTACTACCGCAAGGGCTACGCGGCGGTCGGAATGGACGAGCTCCGGTCCGCCGCCGGCGTGTCGCTGCGGCGCGTGTACTCGCTGTTCCCGGCGAAGACCGACATCGTCGCGGCGGTGCTGGCCCGGAAGCACGCCGAGTGGGAGCAGGGGCTCACGGCGGCGGTGGCACAGAGCGGCGACGACCCGCGGGCCCGCCTTCTCGCGGTCTACGGCTACCTGGAGGACTGGTTCTGCAGCGACGGGTTCCGGGGCTGCGCCTTCATCAACGCGTTCGGCGAGCTCGGGGGGACGAGCCCCGAGGTCGCCGCGATCGTCCGCGCGCACAAGGCCTCGTTCCAGCAGTACATGGCGGAGCTCGTCGCGGCCACCGGTGCCCCGGCGGGGCTGGCCGCCCAGCTCTCTCTCCTCGCGGAGGGCGCGCAGAGCACGGCGGCGATCGGGGCTGATCCGGAGGCTGCCGTGCACGCACGCCGCGCCGCCGAGGTCCTGATCGACGCCGCCCTCGCTCCGGCCTGATGCCCATTCGCTAACTTGGTTAGCGAAAGGGTGGGACCCTGTCAAGGCCACTGCCTTCCGAGCTCACCCCGCGTAGGGTGCGGGCATGGAGACCTCGACGAAGGGCATCGCCCGCCAGAGCCTTGTGATCGCCGCCGCCGCGTTCATGCTGATCGCCGCGGCCATCGGCGCGGGCGCGTTCGGGGGTGACTCCGTCGACGAGCTGCAGAACGGTGCGCTCTCGGCCCAGGGGTCGTACCTCGCCCCCGCGGGACCGGCGTTCTCGATCTGGTCGCTCATCTACCTCGGACTCCTCGCCTACACCGTGTGGCAGGCTCTCCCCGCGCAGCGACAGGACGAGCGTCAGCAGGCGGTCGGCGGCTGGATCGCCCTCTCGATGGTTCTCAACGGCCTCTGGCTGGTGACGGCGCGGTACCTGACGCTGTGGCTCACCGTGCTCGTGATCGGGCTGCTGCTCGCGACGCTCGCGCGCATCATCGTGCTCCTCGGCCGGTTCCCCACGCGCACCCTCGCCGACCGCCTCCTCACCGACGGGGCGAACGGCCTGCACTTCGGCTGGGTCACGATCGCGACGGTCGCCAACACCGCCGCCTGGCTCACGCAGACCGTCCCGGAGATCGGGGCGGATGCCCCCGACGCCTGGGCCGTCGCCGTGCTCGTCGTCGTGCTGGTGATCGGTGCCGCATCGGCCTGGTTCACCGGCCGCCTCGCCCCGGCGCTGGCGACCGCCTGGGGGCTGAGGTGGCTCGCGATCGGGCGTCTCACGGGCGAGCCGGAGAGCACGCCCACCGCCGTCACCGCGATCATCGTCGCGGTCCTGCTCGTCGTCGTCGGCGTCGTGGCGGTCCTCCGGCGGCGTCGCCTCGCCGGCACGCGCGACCGCGCCCCGCTCGGTCGCTAGAGGACCAGACGGTACCCCATGCCCGACTCGGTGAGCAGGTGCACGGGCGTCGAGGGCTCCTGCTCCAGCTTCTTGCGGAGCTGCGACATGTACAGCCGGAGGTAGCCGGAGTCGGACACCTGCGCGCTGCCCCAGATCTCCTTGAGGAGATCCTGCCGGGTCACCAGCGCGCCCGGGTGCCGCGCGAGGTGCTCCAGCATCCGCCACTCGGTCGGCGTGAGGTGCACGCGGGTGCCGGCACGGGTCACGGTCTTCGTCGCGAGGTCGACGACGACGTCCCCGAACGCGACCACGGACTCCCCGTTCGCGGCGATCGCGCGGCGGGAGAGCGCCCGCAGCCGGGCCAGGAGCTCGTCGACCTGGAAGGGCTTCGTGACGAAGTCGTCCGCCCCGGCGTCCAGCGCCTCCACCTTGTCGGCCGAGCCCGTCCGCCCCGATACGACGATGATGGGCACGTTCGTCCAGCCGCGGAGGGCCTGGATCACCTCGATGCCATCGAGCCGGGGCATGCCGAGGTCGAGCATGATGAGGTCGGGATGGGTCTGCGCCGCGGCGGCGATCGCGGCGGCGCCGTCGGCGGCCACGACGACCTCGTAGCCGTGCGCCGCGAGGGTGATCCGCAGCGCCCGCACCATCTGGGGGTCGTCGTCGGCGATGAGGAGCTTCACTCCGTGCCCTCCGTGTCGGCGGTCCCTGCGAGCGGCAGGGAGATGACCATGGTGAGTCCGCCCCCGGGGGTGTCCTCCGGTGTCAGGCTACCGCCCATGCCCTCGGTGAATCCGCGCGACAGGGCGAGTCCGAGCCCCAGCCCGGTCGTGTTGTCGGTGTCGCCGAAGCGCTGGAACGGCTGGAAGATCGCATCCCGTCGTTCGGGCGCGATGCCCTCGCCGCGGTCGACGATCCGGAGCTCTGCCCGATCGCCCAGCCGACTGCTCGACACGAGCACACGGCTGCCCTCGGGGGCGTGCCGGTGGGCGTTGGCGAGCACGTTCACGAGCACCCGCTGCAGCAGCACCGGGTCGGCGTGGAGCGGCGGGAGGTCGGGGTCGAGCGTGAGCTCGACGTCGGCGGGGCCGAGGCCGAGCTCGTCCACGGCGGCGAGCACGGGGCCGGCCGCGTCGATCCGCTGAGCCGAGACCGCGAGCACCCCCGCCTCCACGCGGCTCACGTCGAGGAGGTCGGTGACGAGGGTGGAGAGGGTCGCGAGACTCTCGTCCGCGGTCTCCAGCAGCTCCGCGCGGTCCTCGGCGGACAGGCCGTGCGCGCCGCGGAGGCCGCCGATCGCCGCGACCGCCGAGGCCAGCGGCCGTCGCAGGTCGTGACTGACGGCGGAGAGCAGGGCGCTGCGCACCTGGTCCGTCTCGGCGAGGGCCTCCGCCTCCCGCGCCGTGGCTCGCAGGTCGGTGTGCTCGATGGCGGCGGCGAGCTGGGCGACGATCGCGTCGAGCAGGCGGCGCTCCGGACCGGCGATCGGCTCGCCGTTGAGCTCCAGCACGGCCCGCGGGCCCCCACCGGACGCGACCCCGACCGGGATGGTCGTGGCGCGGCCGTCCGGCACCGGCTCGCCGTCGCTCGCCAGCACGTCCCCGGACGGGGTGAGCAGCCGCACCCCGCTCAGCCCGAACGCCTCCCGCGTGCGGCTGACGAGGGCGAGCACGGCGTTGTCGCCGCGGAGCACGTTCCCGGCCACGGCCGCGAGCAGCTCCGCCTCGGCGGTCGCCCGTTGCGCGGTCCGCGCTCGGCGGGCGGCCTGGTCGACGATGAGGCTCACGAGGATCGCGATGATGACGTAGAGGGTGAGGGCGAGCACGTGCAGCGGGTGCGCGATCGTGATCGTGAACAGCGGGGCGACGAAGAGGAAGTCGAGGGTGATGCCGGAGAGCACGGCGGCGAAGACGGCGGGCCGGATGCCGCCGATGAGGGCGACGACCACGACGAGCAGCTGGTAGGCGAGCACCTCGGCCGTGATCGACTCCGGGCTGCGGAACGTGAACATCAGCCACGACAGCAGCGGGCCGAACACGAGGGCCACACCGAAGCCGAGGGCCTGACGCCGCCAGCCGAGCGCACCGCCGGTGATGCGGGGAAGGGCGAGACGGCCGCCCGCCGCGGCGTGGGTCACGATGTGCACGTCGATGTCGCCCGAGCGGCGGATGACCTCGGCACCGATCCCCGGTCCGGTGAGTGCGGCGGCGAGGCGGCCGCGGCGGCTCACGCCGATCACGAGCTGCGTGGCGTCGGCGCCCTGGGCGAACTCCACCAGCGTCGCCGGGATGTCGTCGCCGACGACCTGATGGTAGGTCCCGCCGAGCGATTCGACGAGGGAGCGCTGCGCAGCGAGGGCGCCGGGGGTCTCGTCGCGCAGCCCGTCCTGGGCGGTCACGTGCACGGCCAGCAGCTCCCCGCCGGCGGAACGGGCGGCGATGCGGGCCCCGCGGCGCAGCAGCGTCTCGCCCTCCGGGCCGCCGGTGAGGGCGACGACCACGCGTTCGCGTGCCTGCCACGCTCCGGCGATGCCCTGTTCGGCGCGATAGGTGCGGAGCGCGCTGTCGACCTCGTCGGCGAGCCACAGCAGGGCGAGCTCCCGCAGCGCGGTGAGGTTGCCGAGCCGGAAGTAGTGCGAGAGCGCGGCGTCGATGCGCTCCGCGGGGTAGACGAGGCCGGCGGCGAGGCGGTCGCGGAGCGTCTGCGGTGCGAGGTCGACGACCTCGATCTCGTCGGCGGCGCGGACGACCGCGTCCGGGATGGTCTCGCGCTGGGCGATGCCGGTGATCTTCTCCACGACCGCGTTCAGCGACTCGATGTGCTGCACGTTCACCGTGGTGACGACGTCGATCCCCGCGTCCAGCAGCTCCTCGACGTCCTGCCAGCGCTTCGGGTTCCGCGAGCCGGGGGCGTTCGTGTGCGCGAACTCGTCCACCAGCGCGATCTCCGGGCTGAGAGCGAGCACCGCGTCGAGGTCGAGCTCGGAGAGGACGACCCCGCGGTGGGCGTCCTCCCGGCGCGGCACCTCGGGCAGTCCGGAGGTCAGGGCGGCCGTGGCCGCACGACCATGGGTCTCGACGATCGCGATGACGACGTCGCGGCCCTCGTCGCGGAGCCTCCGGCCCTCGGCGAGCATCTCGAACGTCTTCCCGACCCCCGGCGCGGCACCGAGGAGGACGCGCAGTCGCCCGCGGCGGTTCCGGTCCGTCGCGGGGCGCGGCGGCCGCTCTGCGCTCATGCACCCTCCCGGTCGTCGAGTGCGAGATTCAGCTCCGCGACGTTGATGCGCTCCTCGCCGAGGAACCCCAGGTCCCGCCCTTGAATCCTAGACTCCACCAGCGCCCGGACCTCGTCTTCCGGCAGGTCGCGGGCGGCGGCCACCCGCGGCACCTGGAGCAGGGCGTACGCGACGCTGATGTGCGGGTCGAGACCGGAACCGGACGCGGTCACGGCGTCCGCGGGCACCGCGGACGGATCGACCCCCTCCCTCGCGGCGATCTCGGCCTTCCGTTCGGCGATCGCGGCGACGAGGTCGGGATTCTCCGGCCCGAGGTTGCTGCCGCCCGACGACGCCCCATCGTACCCGTCGCCGGCTGCCGAGGGGCGGGACTGGAAGTACTCCGGCAGGGCCTCGCCCTCGGCATCCGTGAAGGACTGCCCGATGAGAGCGCTGCCCCGGTCGCCGGGGAGCATCGAGCCGTTCGCCTGGGCGGGGAGGAGGAGCTGGCCGATGCCGGTGACGAGCAGCGTGTACCCGACGCCGAGGACGAGGGTGAGGACGAGCATCGCGCGGACGGCGACACCGGCGGTGCGCATCGTGGTGCGGGTGGTGGACGACATGGCGTTCCTTTCGAGCCCGGTCAGAAGCCGGGGAGGAGGCTGACGAGGAGGTCGATGAGCTTGATGCCCACGAACGGGGCGATGACGCCGCCGAGGCCGTAGACGAGCAGGTTCCGCTGCAGGATCTGCGAGGCGCTCGCCGGCCGGTAGGTCACGCCGCGGAGCGCGAGCGGGATGAGGAACACGATCACGATGGCGTTGAAGATGATCGCGCTCGTGACCGCCGAGGCCGGCGAGTGCAGCTGCATGATGTTCAGTGCCGCGAGTCCGGGGAACACGCCCATGAACATCGCCGGGATGATGGCGAAGTACTTCGCGATGTCGTTCGCGAGCGAGAACGTCGTCAGCGCGCCGCGGGTGATGAGCAGCTGCTTGCCGATGCGGACGATGTCGATGAGCTTGGTCGGGTCGGAGTCGAGGTCGACCATGTTGCCCGCCTCCTTGGCCGCCGAGGTGCCCGTGTTCATCGCGACGCCGACGTCGGCCTGGGCGAGTGCGGGGGCGTCGTTCGTGCCGTCCCCGGTCATCGCGACGAGGCGCCCGCCCTCCTGTTCGCGGCGGATGAGGTCGAGCTTGTCCTCCGGCGTGGCCTCGGCGAGGTAGTCGTCGACGCCGGCCTCGGCCGCGATGGCCTTCGCGGTGAGGGGGTTGTCTCCGGTGATCATGACCGTGCGGATGCCCATGCTGCGCAGCTCGTCGAACCGCTCGCGCAGGCCGTCCTTGACGATGTCCTTGAGGTGCACGACCCCGAGGATCCGCGCTTCCACAGGATGGGTCCCTGAGCCTGTCGAAGGGCCTGAGCCTGTCGTAGGGCCCTGCACCGCGACGACGAGGGGCGTGCCGCCGCCCGAGGCGACGTCGTCGGTGAGGGTCGTGAGCTCGTCATCGGGGGTCTGACCCAGCCAGGCCGCCACGGCCGAGGCCGCGCCCTTGCGGATCTGCGTGCCGTCGGCGAGGTCGAGACCGCTCATGCGCGTCTGCGCCGTGAACGGGACGACGACGGCATCCGCCGGGGCCTCGACCCGGATCCCCTGGGCGGCGGCGAGCTCGACGATCGACGCGCCCTCCGGCGTCGGATCGGCGAGGGAGGAGAGGGCGGCGGTGCGCAGCAGCTCGGCGGCGTCCACTCCGGTGAGCGGCAGCACGGTGTGGGCGCGGCGGTTGCCGTGGGTGATGGTGCCGGTCTTGTCCAGCAGCAGTGTGGTGACGTCGCCCGCGGCCTCCACCGCCCGCCCCGACATCGCCAGCACGTTGCGCTGCACGAGTCGGTCCATGCCCGCGATGCCGATCGCGGAGAGGAGCGCGCCGATCGTGGTCGGGATGAGGCAGACCAGCAGGGCGATGAGGACGGGGATGCTCACCGGCGACGCCGCGTACGACGCGATCGGGTTCAGCGCGAGGACCACCACGACGAACACGATCGACAGGCTCGCGAGGAGGATGTTCAGGGCGATCTCGTTCGGGGTGCGTTGCCGGCTCGCCCCTTCGACGAGGGCGATCATGCGGTCGACGAACGTCTCGCCGGGCTTCGACGTGATGCGCACGACGATCCGGTCGGACAGCACCCGGGTGCCGCCGGTGACGGCGCTGCGGTCGCCGCCGGATTCGCGGACGACGGGGGCGCTCTCGCCGGTGATGGCCGACTCGTCCACGGTGGCGATGCCCGCGACGATGTCGCCGTCGCCCGGGATCAGCTCGCCTGCGGTGACGATCACGAGGTCGTCGCGCTGCAGCTCCGCCGACGACACCGTCTCCGTCTCGGGCTCCTGGGTCTCTGAGCCTGTCGAAGGGCCCACCACCCGCCGCGCCATCGTCTGGGTGCGGGTGTTCCGCAGGCTCGCGGCCTGCGCCTTGCCGCGCCCCTCGGCGACCGACTCCGCGACGTTCGCGAAGAACACGGTCAGCCAGAGCCAGATCGCGATGCCCCAGGTGAACGCCGCCGGGACGGGAGTGCCGCCGGAGGGGGCGGGTCCGCCGAGGAAGGGCTCCGCGATCGCGAGGACGGTCGTGAACGCGGCGCCGACCCACACGAGGAGCATCACGGGGTTGCGCACGAGCGTCGCGGGGTTCAGCTTGCGGAGGGCGCCGGGGAGCGCCTGCGCGAGCTGGGCGCCGCTGAAGGAACGCGGCGGGCGGGCCGGGACGGCGGGGGCGTCCTGCTGTTCGGGAGGGGTGGTCAGGAGGGTCATGGTCAGAGTCCTTCGGCGAGCGGTCCCAGTGCGAGCACGGGGAAGTAGGTGAGGGCCGTCACGACGACGGTCACGGTGAGGAGCAGGCCGACGAACTGCGGCCGGTGGGTGGGGAGCGTGCCGGTCGTGGCCGGCACCCGCTCCTGCGCGGCGAACGACCCGGCGAGGGCCAGCACGAGCACGATCGGGAGGAAGCGCCCGAGCAGCATCGCGACGCCCAGGGCGGTGTTGAACCACGGGGTGTTCGCGGTGAGTCCGGCGAACGCGGAGCCGTTGTTGTTCGCGGCGGAGGTGAACGCGTAGAGCACCTCGCTCATGCCGTGCACACCGGGGTTGAGGATGCTCGTGGACTCCACGTCCTCGCGGATCCCGGGGATCGCGAAGCTCAGGGCCGTGCCGCCGAGGACGAGCGCCGGCACCACGAGGATGTAGAGGCTCGCGAGGGTCATCTCCCGCGGGCCGATGCGCTTCCCGAGCCACTCCGGAGTGCGGCCGACGAGCAGCCCGCCGACGAAGACCGCGACGATCGCGAGCACGAGCATCCCGTACAGACCGGAGCCGACGCCGCCCGGAGCGACCTCGCCGAGCATCATGTTCAGCATCGGCATCATGCCGCCGAGCGCGGTGTACGAGTCGTGCATCGAGTTCACGGCCCCGGTCGAGGTGAGGGTGCTCGCGCTGCCGAACAGGGTCGAGCCGAGGATGCCGAAGCGCTGCTCCTTGCCTTCCATCGCCGCCCCGGCGAGTTCAGGCGCGGCGCCGCGTCCCGCCAGCTCCAGGGCCGAGAGTGCGGCGAGCGAGGCGAGGAACAGGGTGCCCATGACCGCGACGATCGCGTACCCCTGGCGGTGGTCGCCGACCAGTCGGCCGAACGTGCGGGGGAGGGCGAACGGGATCACCAGGATCAGCAGCACCTCGAGGAGGTTGGTCCACCCGGTCGGGTTCTCGAAGGGGTGGGCGGAGTTGGCGTTGAAGAAGCCGCCGCCGTTGGTGCCGAGCAGCTTGATGGCCTCCTGCGACGCGACCGGACCGCCGGGGATCGTCTGCGTGCCGCCGGAGACCGTGGCGACGTCGGTGAAGCCGTTCACGTTCTGGATCACGCCGCCCGCGAGCAGGGCCACCGCGCCGATCAGGGCGAGCGGGAGGAGCAGCCGCCCCAGGCCGCGGGTGAGGTCGACCCAGAAGTTGCCGATCGTCGCGGAGCCGCGGCGCGCGAGCCCGCGGACGAGGGCGATGGCGATGGTGAGGCCGACGGCGGCGGAGACGAAGTTCTGCACCGTGAGGCCCGCGAGCTGCACCGTGTAGCCCATGGTCTGCTCGGGCGAGTACGACTGCCAGTTGGTGTTCGCGACGAAGGACGCGGCCGTGTTGAACGCGAGTCCCTCGGGCACAGCGGGCAGGCCGAGCGACGCGGGCAGGAAGGCCTGGAGCCGCTGCAGCCCGTAGACGAGCAGGAGGCCGACGAGCGAGAACAGCAGCACGCTGCGGGCGTAGGCGCGCCAGGTCTGCTCGGAGCGGGGGTCGACGCCGATCACCCGGTAGAGCCCGCGCTCGACGCGCAGGTCGCGGCCGGAGGTGTAGACGTGCGCGATGTAGTCGCCGAGGGGACGGTAGAGGAGCACGAGCACGACCACGACGGCCGTGATCTGGAGGACGCCGTACAGGAGGGCCGCGTCCATCAGAAGCGCTCCGGGGCGACGAGCGCCACGACCAGATAGACGACCGCGGCGACGGCGAGGACGGCGGCGAGGATCTCGAAGACGATCATGCGCGGTCCACCGCCTTGGCGATGAGGGACACGAGGGCGAACAGCGCCAGGGTCAGCGCGAGGTAGATGATGTCGAGCACGTCCTCGATCCAACTGCGCCGTCCCGCCGCATCCGCCGATCCTCACGGTTCCCCTACGCCCACCCCCCCGGATGCATGCGGGTTGCTCACGGAGACGGCCTTCGAATCGCGCACCTGGTCCCCAACCCGCCGCCGATGCAGCCAGGTGCGCGATTCGAAAGGGGGTGCCGGCCCTATGCTCACGAGGTGGGAATCAGACGGATGCGGATCGGGACGGGGACGGGGATCGTCGCCGGGCTCGTGGTGGTCGCGCTCGGGTGCGTGCTCACCGGGTTCCTGCCGCGGACGGACGCCGGTGCGCTCGGGGAACGGATCGCGCCCGTGCTGGGGTTCGTCGTCGCGATCACGATCGTCGCCGAGCTCGCCCGCGATGCAGCGGTGTTCGACGTCGTCTCCCAGCGCCTCGCGCGCTGGGGTCGAGGCCGCGTGGTGGTGCTGTGGGCGCTGGTGGTCGTGCTCGCGGTGGTGAGCACCGTGTTCCTCTCGCTCGACACGACCGCCGTGATCGTCACCCCGGTGGTGGTCGTGCTGGCGCAGAGCATCGGCGTCTCCCCGCTGCCGTTCGCCCTGGCCACCGTCTGGCTCGCCAACACCGCGTCCCTCGCGCTGCCGGTCTCGAACCTCACGAACCTGCTTGCCGCGCCCGCGATGGGGGAAGGCCCAGGGGCGTTCATCGCGCTGAGCTGGGCGCCCACGCTCGTGGGGATTCTGGTGCCCGTCGCGATCCTCACCGTCCTGCATCGACGCACGGTCTTCGGCGCATACGAGACGCCCGAGCCCCGACGCCCCGCCGACCCGACGCTGTTCTGGAGCGCCACCGGCGTCCTCGTCGTGCTGATGCCGCTGCTCGCGCTGACCCCCGACGTGTGGATCCCGGCGACGGTCGCAGCACTCGCGTTGATCGTGCTGTTCGCCGTCCGTCGCCGCCACGCCCTGCGGCTCTCGCTCGTCCCGTGGCAGGCGCTCGCGCTCGCCGCGTCGCTGTTCGTGCTGGTCGAGACCGCGCACGCGCAGGGGCTGCTCGACTTCCTGACGTCCCCGACCGCGAACGGCGACTCTCTCGGCGACCTGTTCCGGCTCGCGGCGCTCGGGGCCGTGAGCGCGAACGCGATCAACAACCTCCCGGCCTACCTCGTGCTCGAACCCGCGGCAGGGGACCCGGTCGCCCTGATGGCCCTGCTGATCGGCGTGAACCTCGGTCCGCTCATCACACCGTGGGCCTCGCTCGCGACACTCCTCTGGCACCATCGCGTGACGGCGCTCGGGGTCGAGATCCGCTGGGGTCGCTTCGCGCTCTGGGGGGCCGTCGCCGCGGTGCCCACCGTCGTCCTCGCCACGCTCGTCCTCTGACCCCGTTTCGAATCGCTTACTTTGCGGCAAATCCGGCCGCGATGGAGCAAAGTGGGCGATTCGAACGGGGGTCAGACGCGACGCATCTCGGCGGCCAGGGCGGGGTGGACGGCGTCGAACCGGGTGACCCGGAGCCGGAGGCCCACCGTGCCCTTCGCCGCCCGTCGGGTGCCGTGCTCGTCCTCCGCGAGGCTCCGCCCGTGCGGCTGCCCACCCACGAAGTGGTCGATGAGCCGCGTGAGCATGGCGTAGTTCTCCTCCGTGGTGAGGATCTCGGGGGTGCCGGCGAGGTGCGCGGTGACGTGGTTCCACGTCGGCACGAGGTCCCCCTGGCTCACGAGCACGATGTCGTCCTCGTCCTCGTCGAGCAGCACCGGGTAGTGCGAGGCGACGAGTCCGGCGGAGGCCGGTGAGACGAACGCCGCCCACGGGTGGGCGCGGATGAGGCGCTTCCCCTCGTCGGGGTCGGTCATGAGGTAGCGGGGGGTGTGACGCACGGCGCCTCCTGTCGGGTAGGGGTGGGGGTGGGACGAGAGCTGCGGGTGCGGACGGCGAGCCCGGCGCACACGACGACGGCGAGGCCGCCGAACACCGTGGCGATGCCGACGTCCTCATGGAAGAGGAAGGCGGCCCAGGTGATGCCCATGACGGGCTGCACGAGCTGGATCTGACTCACCTGCGCCATCGGGCCGATGGCGAGGCCGCGGTACCAGGCGAAGAATCCGAGGAACATGCTGACCGCGGCCAGGTAGGCGAACGCGAGCCACGCGGTGGGGCTGGCGACGGGCGGGGCGGCGACCCCGGCGACCACGGCCACCGCGAGCATCACGGGGGCGGCGAGGACCAGTGCCCACGAGATCGTCTGCCAGGCGCCGAGTTCGCGGGCGAGCAGGCCACCCTCCGCGTAGCCGACGGCCGCGGCGATCACGGCGCCGAACAGCTGGAGGTCGGCGGGGCGGAGGGCGCCGGGCGTGCCGTTCTGCACCGTCGCGAAGACGAGGGCCGCCGCGGACCCGAGAAGCGCGAACACCCAGAACGAGGGGGACGGGCGCTCGCGGGTGCGCAGCACGACGGCCACGGCGGTCGCGGCGGGGAGGAGGCCGATCACGACCGCACCGTGACTCGCCGGCGTCGTGGTCATCGCGAACGAGGTCAGCAGCGGGAAGCCCGCGACCACTCCGAGCGCGACGATCGCGAGTCGTGCCCACTGGATCGGGCTCGGCGGCTGT
Organism: Microbacterium sp. LCT-H2; assembly: GCF_001866135.1. Lineage (GTDB taxonomy): Bacteria > Actinomycetota > Actinomycetes > Actinomycetales > Microbacteriaceae > Microbacterium. Next base: position 700,710 of record NZ_MODW01000001.1, on the reverse strand, counting down.
TGACGCGTGACGAGGAGGACGACCGCGGCGAGCACGGCGGCGACGACCGCGCGGGCGGAGCCGATGAACAGCGGTGAGAGTCCGCCGCCGAGCGCGATCCGCGTGAACGGGAGCGTGAACGAGAAGGCGACGACGCCCAGCAGTCCCCACCCAGGTCCGGCAGCGCGGGATAGCAGTGTTCCGTTCGGACGGATAACGCTACTGTGTTCTTTCATGAGTCAGGATAGCACCGCGCGCATCGTGGCTGGCCTGCGGGCGTGGATCGCCACCGCCGCCCCCGGCGCCCGCCTCCCCTCCAACCGGGCGCTCACGGCCGAGTACGCCGCGAGCCCGGTGACCGTGCAGAAGGCCGTGCAGCAGCTCGTCCGCCTCGGGCTCGTGGACGCGCGACCCGGCGTCGGCACCTTCGTCCGCGCCGCGCGCACCGTCCTACCGGCGGACTACGGCTGGCAGTCCGGAGCGCTGGGGGCAGCCGCCGTACGCCTGGACGGCCTCTCCTCGGCGCAGCGCCCGACCTCGCCGGACGCGATCGGGCTGCACTCCGGCTATCCGGCTCCGGATCTCCTCCCCGAGCGGCTGGTGCGCCAGGCCCTCGTGCGCGCCTCCCGGACCGCGTCCGCCCTCACCCGCTCGCCCGCAGCCGGCGAGCCCGGGCTGCAGGAGTGGTTCGCGGCGGAGCTGGCCGCGGCGGCCCCGGCGGGGATCACGGTGCCGACCGCCCGCGACGCCGTCGTCATCTCCGGGAGCCAGAGCGGGCTGAGCTCGATCTTCCGGGCGGTCGTCGGCGTCGGCCGGCCGCTGCTCATCGAGTCGCCGACCTACTGGGGGGCGCTGCTGGCGGCAGAGCAGGCGGGGGTCGTGCTCGTTCCCGTCCCTTCGGGGCCGCAGGGACCGGACCCGGATGCGGTCGACAGGGCGCTCGCCGAGACCGGGGCCCGGGCGTTCTACGCGCAGCCCACGTTCGCGAACCCCACCGGCGCGCAGTGGCCGGCGGCGACCGGGGAGGCCGTGCTCGACGCGGTGCGTCGCCACGGCGCCTTCCTCATCGAGGACGACTGGGCGCACGACCTCGGCATCGACGCCGACCCCCGCCCCGTGGCCGCCTCCGACCACGACGGCCATGTGGTGTACCTGCGCTCACTGACGAAGAGCGTGTCGCCGTCCCTGCGGGTGGCGGCGGTGATCGCGCGCGGCCCCGCCAGGGATCGCATCCTCGCCGATCGTGCGGCGGAGTCGGTGTACGTCAGCGGCCTCCTCCAGGCCGCGGCCCTCGACGTGGTGACGCAGCCGGCGTGGCGCACACACCTCCGCGGCTTCCGGGAGCAGTTGCGCTCGCGGCGCGACCTGCTGCTGTCGTGCCTGGCCGCGCAGGCGCCCACCGCGCTGGTGGAGGCCGTGCCGGTCGGCGGGCTGAACCTCTGGCTGCGTCTGCCCGACGGCACCGACGCCGCAGCCGTCGTCCGGGAGTGCGCGGCCCGCGGCCTCGTCATCGCGCCGGGGAGCGAGTGGTTCCCCGCGGAGCCGTCCGGTTCCTACGTGAGGCTCAACTACGCGAGCGCCGACCCGTCCCGTTTCCCCGAGGCCGCGACGATCCTCGGTGCGGTCCTCTCCGGAGGCTGAGCGCCGCCGTCAGGACTCGGACGGCGGCCCGGCGGGGCGGTGCGCCCGGCGCCCGGCCACCACGACGGGCCGTCCCGCCCGCTCCTGACCGGGCAGCGGACGCGAGCGCCGGCCGTAGATGAGCTCGGACGAATCGAGCAGCCACGGCACCAGGGTGATCGACACCCCGTGCACGAGCATGAGCTGGTTCGCGAGGCGGCGGGCGCGCCGGTTGTGCAGGAAGTTCTCCCACCAGTGCCCCACGATGTACTGCGGCAGGTAGACCGTGACGACGGAGGAGCCGTGCTTCTCGCGGTACTGCCGGATGAACTGCGTCACGGGCTGCGCGAACGAGCGGTACGGCGACTCGACGATCACGAGCGGCACCGGCACGAGGTGGTCGGTCCACTCCTGCTGCAGGCGGGCGGCGTCGTCCTGGGACACGGCCACGTGCACGGCGAGGGTCTTGTCGTGCTTGGCGGCGATGGCATAGTCGATGGCCTTCATGACCGGCTTCTGCAGATGGTTCACGAGGACGATGGCGACGTCGCCGGAGGCGCCGAAGCGGGTGGTGTCGTCGATGGCGATCTCGTGCTCGACGTCCCGGTAGTACCGCTTGACGCCGATCATGAGGAACGCGAGCACCGGGATGGCGAAGAACACGAGGTAGGCGCCGTGCGTGAACTTCGTGATCGTCACGATGACCAGCACGAGCACGGTCAGCGTCGCCCCGGCGGAGTTGATGAGCAGCCCCACGCGCGCGGAACGCCGGTCCGCGGCGCCGTCGCCGTCCGGTGGAACGGGCGCGCGCAGCGCCCGCCGCCAGTGCCGCACCATGCCGATCTGGCCGAGGGAGAAGGAGACGAAGACGCCGATGATGTAGAGCTGGATCAGCGTCGTCAGCCGGGCCTGGAACACCACGAGCACGGCGATCGCGGCGATCCCGAGGAGGATCATGCCGTTGGAGAACACGAGCCGGTCGCCGCGGGTGTTCAGCGACTTCGGGGCGTAGCCGTCGCGGGCGAGCACGGCGCCGAGCAGGGGAAACCCGTTGAAGGCGGTGTTCGCCGCGAGGAGCAGCACGCAGGCCGTGGCCGCCTGCACGATGAAGAACGGGATGCTGCCGCCGCCGAACGTCGCCGCGGCGATCTGCGCCATGAGGCTCGGCTGCGGGGTCGTGCAGTCGAAGCCGATGAGGTCGCAGGGGTTCTCGGCGTAGTGCACGCCGGCGATGAGGGCGAGCGCGGTGAGTCCGGAGAACAGGCAGATCGCGATGGTCCCCATGAGCACGAGGGTCGACTGGGCGTTGCGCACCTTCGGGGCCCGGAACGCGGGGACGCCGTTCGACACGGCCTCGACCCCGGTCAGCGCGGAGCAGCCGCTGGAGAACGCCCGGAGGATGAGCAGCAGCACGGCCGCCTGGCTGAGGCTCTCGGCCTGCACGGCGAACTCCGCGCTGGACGCGATCGGGGCGTCGCCGAGTGCCGTACGGAGGAGCCCGGTGACGATCATGATGCCGACCGAGCCGATGAACACGTAGGTGGGGATGGCGAACACGAGCGACGCCTCCCGAACCCCGCGGAGGTTCACGATGATGATGAGCACGACGAAGCCGACCGCGAGCTCCACGCGGAGCGGGTCGAGCGCCGGCACTGCCGAGATGATGTTGTCCACTCCGGACGCGACCGACACGGCCACCGTGAGCACGTAGTCGACGAGGAGGGCCGCGGCCACGATCACCCCGGGGATCTCGCCGAGGTTCTTCGACGCGACCTCGTAGTCGCCGCCGCCGGAGGGGTACGCCTTGATGAGCTGCCGGTAGCTGAGCACCACCACGAGCAGCAGCACGACGACCGCCGCTGCGACGAGCGGGGTGAACGACAGGAAGGTGAGGCCGCCGATGAGCAGGATCATCACGAGCTCTTGCGGGGCGTAGGCCACCGAGCTCAGCGCGTCCGAGGCGAAGATCGGCAGCGCCATGCGCTTGGGGAGGAGCTGCTCGTCCACCTGGGCGCTCGTCAGCGGGTCGCCGAGCAGGATGCGCTTGGCGCGCGGCGGAGCGTCCGGAGTCGGCCTCGTTTGTTCTGACACGTCCGGCGACACTACGCCGACCGGGGACGCCCTCACGCGATCCTCACGGAATCCCTACGGCCCGGTGGCGCTCCCTCACGGAATCCTCACGGCCTGCCGGTATCCTTGCGTCAGTGGGGGATCAGGTGGTTCTGGGGGTCATCGCCGTGGCGATCGGCCTGGCCGCGGGCGTCGTCCTCTTCGTGCCCTTCGACGCGATCAGCTACCGCCGTCGCGGACGCCTCTCGCTCGGCCGCACGCTGCTCTGGCTCGCGGCGCTCGTCTACTTCTGGGCCATCTGGACGTACACGCTGCTCCCGCTGCCCGACCCGGACGCCATCCGCTGCGTGGGGGCGATCACCGACCCGATGTCCGTGGTGCGCGACGTGCATAAGGCGTTCGCGGCGCCGGGCAACCCGCTGCGCCAGCCGGCCCTGCTCCAGCTCGTGTTCAACGTGCTGCTGTTCGTCCCGCTCGGGGCGTTCCTCCGCGTGCTGGGCGGACGCGGCCTCCCGACCGCGCTCCTCGCCGGCTTCGGGCTCTCGCTGCTCGTGGAGACCACGCAGCTCACCGGCGTCTGGGGTCTGTACCCGTGCGCCTACCGCTTCTTCGACGTGGGCGACCTGATGACGAACACGACCGGAGCCGTGCTCGGTTCGGTGCTCGCTCTCGTGGTGCCCCGGTCGCTGCGCGGCTTGCAGGCGCGGGCGGATGCCGATGAGCCGCGCCCGGTCACCCGGGGTCGCCGCGCGCTGGCGATGCTGTGCGACGGGCTCGCGAATGGCTTCGTCGTGCTCGCCGGGGGCGTCGGGGTGCAGCTCTGGCTCGAGTACGTCGTGCAGGACCGTCAGGCCGTTCTCGACGGCACCCTCGCCGGCACGGTGAGCACGGCGGCCGCCTGTGCGCTGTGGCTCGTGGTCATCCTGGTCACCGGCCGCTCGGTGGGAGACCTCGCCGTGCAGTTGCGCTACACCGGGTCGCGACTGCCGGCCGCGCTCGCCCGGCTGCTGCGCTGGGCGGGCGGCATCGGCGGACTCACGGCTCTCGGGATGCTCGGCGGGGTGTTCGACGCGCTCTCCTCGGTGCTGATCCTCGTCGCGATCGTGCTGCTGTTCACCACCCGCCAGGGGCGCGGCCTCCCCGGTCTGCTCTCCGGCCAGCACCTCGAGGACGCCCGCGTCACTGCGAAGAGGTGAGCCCCATTATGTACATAAGAGGTATTCTGTACGCATGAACACTCTCAGCCGCAGCGTGCCGTCGAAGGACCTGCGCGATCAGCTCGCTGACGTTCTCGGTGGTGTCGCGTACGGGGCGGAGCGGGTGGGGGTGACGCGTCACGGCAAGCTCACCGCGGTCGTGATCGGCGTCGACGACCTGGAGCTCCTGGAAGAGCTCGAGGCTGCGCGGGATGCGGCGGAGTTCGGAGCGGCGAAGGCGGCAGACGACGGGGGTCGAGTCTCGCTCGGTGACCTCCGTGCGGAACTCCCGTGACGCGGTACCGCGTCGAGTTCACCACCGCAGCGGCGAAGGAGGTCCGCAAGCTGGATCCTCAGCTCCGTCGGCGCATCCTCGCCGGGATCTCCGACCTCGAAAGGGATCCTCGTCCGCACGGCGTCCGCAAGCTCGCCGGGTTCGACAACGCCTGGCGCGTGCGGATCGGCGACTACCGTGTGCTCTACGAGGTCGAGGACGAGCGGGTGCTCGTCACCGTGGTCCGCGTCGCCCACCGCCGGGACGTCTACGACCTCTGACGGCATTCCGAATCCACAGGGGTTTCCGATCACGGATCGATAACGTCGTCCCCATGAGCGTGATCCCCGTCGACGAGCACCTGATCTCCGAGGCGAAGGAGCTCCGCGACCAGCTGCAGCGCTTCCTCCGCGAGTACGAGTTCGGGATGCGCGAGGTGGAGACGAAGATCTCGATCCTCCGCGACGAGTTCACCCACGACCACGCGTACAACCCCATCGAGCACGTGAAGAGCCGGCTGAAGTCGCCGGACAGCATCGTCGAGAAGATCGCCAGGAAGGGTATCGACGACCCGGACTTCGACCGCATCCGTGCCGAGATCACCGACATCGCCGGAGTGCGGGTGACCTGCAGCTTCGTCGCCGATGTCTACCGGCTGTTCGATCTGCTGACCGCGCAGGACGACGTGACCGTCCGCACGGTGAAGGACTACATCGCGAACCCGAAGCCGAACGGGTACAAGAGCCTGCACGCCATCATCGAGGTCCCCGTCTTCCTCTCGACGGGCGCGCTGTCCGTGCCGGTCGAGGTGCAGTTCCGGACCATCGCGATGGACTTCTGGGCGAGCCTGGAGCACAAGATCTACTACAAGTTCTCCAACCAGGTGCCGGCGCACCTCGTCGACAGCCTCAGCGATGCCGCCGACGCCGCCGCCGAGCTCGACACCCGCATGGAGCGGCTGCACCGCGAGGCCCATGGCGTGCCGCAGCGGCAGCTCGCGCCGCCGCCTCCGCCCGCGCCGGGGATCGTCGAGGTCTGAGCAGCCCGACCCGGCTCAGGCGAGGAACTCGCGGGCGGCCGCGGACATCGCCGTGACGCCGACCTCGATCGTCGGATGGATCTCCGGCGCGAAGAACGGCGAGTGGTTCGTGGGGATGTCCTTCTCCACGGTCCCCGCCGCGACGGCCTCGGCGAACCGGGCGGGGTCGACGCCGCCCCAGAACCAGAACACGAGCGGCACCTCGGCGTCGCGGGCGAACCAGGAGACGTCCTCGCTGCCGGTGAACATGCCGGGGTCGACGACGGCTGACTCCCCGAGCGCCCGACGCAGCGCCGACGAGACCCGCGCCGTCGCCTCCTCGTCGTTGATCGTCGCGGGGAGCGTGTGCTGCGTGTGGATCTCCGGCTCGCGCTCCGCCCCCGACGCCATCGCCTCGGCGCGCACGATCCGCTCGACGCTCGCCAGCACCTTCTCCCGCACGTCCTCGTTCGGGTAGCGGAGGCTGAGCTCCAGCTTCGCCTCGGCCGGGATGATGTTGTTCTTGAGTCCGGCGTGGATCGAGCCGACCGTCACCACGGCCACGCCCTGCGGGTCGATCTCGCGCGAGGTGATCGTCTGCAGGCGCATTACGGTCGCGGCCGCCATCACGACCGGATCGATCGTGGCGTGCGGGCGGGAGCCGTGCCCGCCGCGGCCGTGCAGGGTGACGGTGAGACCGTCCGACGCGGCCATCTGGGTGCCGCTGCGCACGCCGATGATCCCGGCGGGGAGCGGGGTGACGTGCTGGCCGAGCACCACGTCGGGCTTCGGGTAGCGGGCGAGCAGGCCGTCGTCGAGCATGGCCCTGGCGCCGGCGCCGTACTCCTCGGCAGGCTGGATGAGCACGACGAGGGTGCCCGACCATGCGGAGCGCTCGGCGACGAGCTTCTCGACCGCCCCGATCATCGCGGTGACGTGCATGTCGTGGCCGCACGCGTGCATGACGGGAACAGTCGTGCCTGCGGGGTCGACACCTCTCGCGGTGCTCGCATAGGCGAGGCCCGTCTGCTCCTCGACCGGGAGCGCGTCCATGTCGGCGCGCACCCACACGACCGGACCCTCGCCGTTGCGGAGAACCCCGACCACGCCGGTCACCCCGACGCCTTCTTCGACCTCGAGGCCCAGGTCGCGCAGGTGCTGGGCGGCGATGCCGGCGGTGCGCGTCTCCTGGAACGAGAGCTCGGGGTGCTGATGCAGGTCGATGTAGAGCGCTTCGAGGTCGATCGTCATGGCCAGAGCCTAGCCGGGTGTGCGCCGAGACCCCGGCGTTCCGCCGAGACCCCGGCTTCGCCGCGCCGGGAGCGCGGGGTCTCGACGGGAACGCGGGGTCTCGGCAGGGTCAGTGCACGTAGGACTCCAGGGCCGGTCCCGGACGCAGCACGGCGTTCACGATCGCCTGGATCGCGAACTCGCTCGTCTCGCCGAGTCCGATCACCTCGGGATGCAGGAGCCACTGGAGCTGCAGGCCGTCCATCACGGCGAGGATGGCGGCCGAGGCGGCGGCGACGGTCGCGGGTTCGGTCACACCCTCCTGGGCGCAGAGCTCCCCGAACGCTGCCGTCACCTCCCGGCGCAGGGTCGTGTAGCGCTCCTCGAAGTACTCGCGGCCGGGGTGGTCGTCGGTCACCGACTCGGAGGAGAGGACCGTGTAGGCCTGCACGATGCCCGGCCGCCTCTCGTTGGCGAACGCCGTGCGGACGAGGTGGAGGAACAGCTCCGGCCCGTCGGGGATGTGCTTCTCGGCGAGGTCGGCCACGTCGGCCTGGTCGCGGTAGGCGAGCACCTCGAGGAGGAGCTTCTGCTTCGACCCGAAGTGGTGCAGCACGCCCGCGTGCGTGATGCCGACCTGCTCGGCGACATCGGCGAGCGTGCCGTTCGTGGAGCCCTTGTTGCCGAAGATCTCGACCGCCGCCTTGAGGATCTGCTCGCGCTTCTCCCGCGTCGCCGGGCGCACCCGTACCGTGTGCACGTCGTCCGTCATGAGCCCACCTCCCGTCGTCCCGCTCTGCTTGCCAACCAACTTACTCCTCGGTAACCTCTCCACAGCTTACTTTCTCGACAGTAAGCAAAAGCGGCGGCCGGTGGCGATCCCTCGGCCGCGACGCCGCACAAGGACCCGTGCCCAAGGAGAAGCAATGAAGCTCACGAAAACCCTGATCGCCGCCAGCGCGGTCGCCGTCCTCGGCGTCTCGGCGCTCGCCGGATGCTCGGCTGGCGGTGGATCCGGCGACGGCGACGGCGCCGGATCCGCGTCCCTCACCATCGCGAAGCCGGACGGCGCGATCAGCACCGAGTCGAACAACCCGTTCGTCGGCGACTCCGCCGCGTCGAAGTACGGCTACGCCAAGGTCGTGTTCGAGACCCTGGCCCTGGTGAACCAGACGGGAGACCGCGGTACCACGCCATGGCTCGCCGAGAGCCTCGAGTGGAACGACGACTACACGCAGCTCACCGTCGTCCCCCGCGCCGACGTCACCTGGAGCGACGGCGAGCCGTTCACGGCGGACGACATCGTCTTCTCCTTCGAGACCGCCTCGATCCCCGCCCTCGACACCGCCGGCCTCAAGTTCGAGGGTGCCGAGGTCGACGGCGACAAGGTCGTGCTGAGCTTCGGCGACTCCAAGTACGTCAACCAGGCACGCGTGCTGCACGTGCCGATCGTCCCGAAGCACATCTGGGAGAACTTCGAAGACCCGGCCACCGACCCCGTCAAGGGTGACGACCTCGTCGGCACCGGCCCCTACGCGATGGCGAACTGGTCGACCGAGTCGGTCACGCTCGACGCGCGCGACGACTACTGGGGCGGCGACCTCGCCGTGCCCGAGCTGCACTACGTCTCGTACGGTGACAACACCGCCCTCACCACGGCCCTCGCGAACGGCGACGCCGACTGGGCACAGGCGTTCATCCCGCAGATCGAGGAGCAGTTCCTCTCGGCCGACCCCGAGCACAACAAGTTCCTCGCCTCCCCGACCACCGGTTCCGCCACGCTGTTCATGAACCTGCAGCAGAAGCCGTTTGACGACCCCGCCTTCCGTCAGGCGCTCGCCTGGGTGATCGACCGCGACGCCTACGTCGACATCGCGCGCGAGGGCGCCAGCGAGGCCGTCTGGTCGGTCACGGGCCTGTCGTCGATCCTCGAAGACGAGATCCAGCCCGAGTTCCAGGGCGTCGATTACAAGGTCGACGCCGAGAAGGCGCGTGACCTGCTGGAGACGGCCGGGTACACCTGGAAGGACGACGCCCTGATCGACCCCGACGGCACGCCCGTCTCGTTCACGCTCTCCGTCCCGTCCGGCTGGAGCGACTGGAACACCGCGCAGGAGCTCATCGCCGAGGACGTGAAGGACGGCATCGGTGCCGAGGTCAAGATCGACATGCCCGACTGGGGCGGCTGGGCCGATCCCCGCGACAACGGCACGTTCTCCGCGATCATCCACTGGCTGGAGGACAGCGGTACCGCCTACGGCCTCTACACCTCGACCATGGACCCGCGCTGGATCTCACCCGAGGGCAAGGCCGGCTTCAACTTCGGCCGCTTCGACGACCCGGAGGCGACCGCCGCGCTGAACACCTACGCCAACGCCTCGTCCGACGAGGAGCGGACCACCGCCATCGACACGCTGCAGACGATCTTCTCGGAGCAGGTGCCGGCCATCCCGCTGGGCGCCCACCCGCTGCTGGGTGAGTTCAACACGCGCAACTACGTCGGCTGGCCGTCGGAGACCGACACCTACGCGTCCGCCGACCCGACGCAGCCGAACATCGTGCAGATCCTCACGAAGCTGAAGCCCGCCGAGTAAGCACCACCCGAAGGGGAGCCCGGTCCGGTCACACGGCTCGGGCTCCCCACCAGGTCGACGAAGGACACCCCATGCCAGACCCTCTGCTCACCGTGCGCGACTTCTCCGTCGTGTACGACGTCGATCCGCCCGTCGAGGCGGTGAAGAACGTGACCCTCGAACTGCAGCGCGGCGAGATCCTCGGCCTCGCCGGGGAGAGCGGATGCGGCAAGACCACGCTCGCCTACGGTGTGCAGCGCCTGCTGCGCGCCCCGGCCGTCATCACCGGCGGCAGCGTGACGTTCCACGACGTGACCGGCATCGACATCGACATCAATGCGCTCGACGTCGACGCGATGCAGCGGTTCCGCTGGGACAAGGTGTCGATGGTGTTCCAGGGCGCGATGAACGCCCTCAACCCCGTGGCGACGATCGGGTCGCAGCTGGAGGACGTATTCGAGATCCACCGCCCCGACATGAACCGCAGGCAGCGGCGGGCCGAGGCTGAGGAGCTGCTCGAGATCGTCAAGGTCGGCCGTCAGCGGGTGCGCTCCTTCCCGCATGAGCTCTCCGGCGGCATGCGTCAGCGCGTCATGATCGCCATGGCCCTGGCGCTCCGTCCGCAGCTGATGGTCATGGACGAGCCGACGACTGCGCTCGACGTGCTGGTGCAGCGGGAGATCCTCACGCAGATCTCCCACCTGCGGCACGAGTTCGGCTTCTCGGTGATCTTCATCACCCACGACCTGCCGCTCCTGCTGGAGATCAGCGACCGGATCGCGATCATGCGCGAAGGCGAGATCATCGAGCTCGACACGGCAGAGCGCATCTGGACGCAGCCGGAGCACGAGTACACGAAGACGCTGCTGTCGTCGTTCCCCCGGCTCACCGGGGAGAGAGGGGTGCTGGTGCGATGACCACCCTCGAGTTCCGCCACGTCACGAAGGCGTACAACGTCCGAGGCGCAGGGCAGATCAAGGCCCTCGACGATGTGAGCTTCACTCTGACGTCCGGCCAGACGATCGGCCTGGTCGGACAGTCCGGCAGCGGCAAGTCCACGATCGCGAAGATCCTCACCCAGCTCGAGACCCCGACCAGCGGTGAGGTGCTGCTCGACGGCACGCCGATCCCGCGCCGCGGTAAGGGCCTGCGACGGTATCGCCAGCAGCTGCGGATGGTGTTCCAGGACCCGTTCGCCTCGCTCAACCCGTACCACTCGATCCGCTACCACCTGGAGCGTCCGATCCGTCTCGACGACGTGGTGCCCAAGAAGGACACCGAGAACGAGGTGCGTCGGCTCCTCGACCGGGTGCGCCTCGATGCGGACGCGGTGATCGACCGCCGCCCCCACGAGCTGTCGGGCGGTCAGCGACAGCGTGTGGCCATCGCCCGTGCCCTGGCCTCGCGGCCGTCGCTCCTCGTCGCCGACGAGCCGGTGTCGATGCTCGACGTCTCCATCCGGCTCGGCGTGCTGAACCTGCTCGCCGACCTGCAGCGCGAGGAGGGGCTCGGCGTGCTCTACATCACGCACGACCTGGCCACGGCCCGTCATTTCAGCGACGAGATCATGGTCCTCAACCAGGGGCGCGTGGTCGAGTACGGCACCGCCGACGATGTGATCCTCAACCCGCAGGACCCCTACACCCGCGAGCTGCGCGCGGCTTCCCCCGATCCGGAGAAGCACTTCGCCGCAGCGGCATCGAACGGAGGCGCGCAGTGAGCTCCGCTCTCCCCCAGCTCGACGACAACGACCTCGTCGCCCGCGATGCCCTCGAGGTCGGCACCACGGCGACCAGGGCAGAGCGCACCAGGCGACCGGTGCCGTGGCGCTTCTTCGCCGGTCGCGCGGCGTTCTACCTGTTCACGCTGTGGGCGGCGATCACGATCAACTTCTTCCTGCCCCGCCTCATGAAGGGCGACGCGGTCAGCTCGTACCTCGCGCGCAACCGCACCGTGAGCCCCGAGGCGGCGGAGGCCCTGCGCGTGCTGCTCGGCATCGACACCGACAAGTCCATCTGGCAGCAGTACCTCGAGTACTGGGGAATGCTGCTGCGCGGCGACCTCGGCATCTCGACCCTGCACGGTCTGCGGCCGGTCGCCGAGGTGCTCGCCGCCGCCCTGCCCTGGACGCTCGGACTGGTCGGCATCGCGACCGTCATCTCGTTCGCGATCGGCACGCTGCTCGGAGCCGTCGTGGGGTGGAAGCGCGGCAGCAAGCTCGACGCGATCATCCCGGTGACGACGTTCTTCAACACGATCCCGTACTTCTGGCTGGGACTCATCGCCATCGCGATCTTCTCCTCGACCCTGAAGTGGTTCCCCTCGTCGCACGCCTACGACAAGGGACAGTCGCCGGAATGGAGCCTCGACTTCATCGGCCAGGTGATCATGCACGGCACGCTCCCTGCGCTGACCATCGTGGTCGCCTCACTCGGCGGGTGGGTGCTCGGCATGCGCAACATGATGCTGACGGTGCTGGACGACGACTACATCACGGTCGCGCAGGCGAAGGGCATGCCCAACAAGCGGGTGCTCTGGGGCTACGCCGCCCGCAACGCGGTGCTGCCGCAGATCCAGAGCTTCGCGCTGTCGATCGGCTTCATCGTCGGCGGCACGATCGTGATGGAGATGGTCTTCAGCTATCCGGGTGTCGGCAAGCTGCTGCTCGATGCGACCAACGCCAAGGACTTCGCCCTCATGCAGGGCGTGTTCCTCGTGATCACGTTGTCGGTGCTAGTGGCCAACATCCTCGCCGATGTCGTCTACGCCTACCTCGACCCGCGCACGCGCCAGATGGAGTCCTGACATGACCGTTCCCACCACCGCAGCGAACACGGCGCCGGACGGATCGGCCGTCGTGTCCGGCATGCCCGAGACCGCCACGCTGCGCACCCCGCCGGCGGGAACGCCACCGCGCAAGACCTTCTGGTCGCAGCTCGCGCAGGCGTTCGCGATGTTCCGCAACCCCAAGTCGATCGCCGGGCTCCTCATCCTCGGGGCGTTCGTGCTCATCGCGATCTTCGCCCCGTGGATCGCCCCGTACGGACCGACCCAGAAGGACCGCACGGCACTGCGTCAGCCACCCTCCTGGGAGCACTGGCTGGGCACGACGCACATGGGCGAAGACGTCCTGAGCCAGATCATCTACGGCACCCGCGGGGTGATCGTCGTCGGCTTCCTCGCGGCGTTCATCGCCACGATCATCGCGATCACGATCGGTGTGATCGCGGGTTACGTGCGCGGCTGGAAGAGCGAGTCGCTCTCGGCGCTGACCAACGTGTTCCTGGTGATCCCCGGCATCCCGCTCATCATCATCATCGCCTCGCAGTTCGAGAACCCGCCGCTGATCGTGATCGCCGCAGTGCTCGGGATCACCGGATGGGCGTGGGGCGCCCGCGTGCTCCGCGCGCAGACCATGTCGCTGCGCAACCGCGACTTCATCCAGGCCGCGCGGGCGAACGGCGAGCCGCTGCGCCGCATCATCACGGTCGAGATGCTCCCGAACCTCATGGCGCTCATCGCGTCGAGCTTCGTCGGCACCGTGACCGCGGCCATCCTCGGTCTCACGACCCTGGCCTTCATCGGCGTGATCCCCGTCAGCAACCTGAACTGGGGGACCATCCTGTTCTGGGCGCAGCAGAACGGCGCCTTCCCGCGGCTGTGGTGGTGGTACGTGCCCGCCGGGCTGTGCATCGCGATCATCGGCGTCGCGCTCTCGCTCATCAATTTCGGCATCGACGAGTACGTCAACCCGCGACTGCGCTCGGCGGGCGAGCGGGCCAGGGCGATGAAGAAGAAGGGGCTGAACGTGAACGACGCCGTCACGGCCGTCCGCAGCGTGCCCCTGCCGACGAAGGCCCCCGATCCCGTATCGTCGGCGACTTCGCCGGGCGCTTCCGAGACGACCGACTCCTCGAACACCGCGACACCGCACACGAACCAGAACACGAAGTGATGACCTCTCAGACTCTGACCACGCAGCTCCCCTACCAGGACCCCGCTCTCTCGATCCCCGAACGCGTGGCCGACCTCCTCGACCGGATGACGGTGGAGGAGAAGGTCGGGCAGATGCTCCAGCTCGACGCCCGCGACGACATCGACGACCACGTGCTCCGGCGGCACGCGGGGTCGATCCTGCACGCCTCGGACGAGCGTCTGCGGCGGGCCGCCGCCCTGGTCGCGCAGACCCGACTCGGCATCCCGCTGCTCGTGGGCGAGGACTGCATCCACGGCCACTCGTTCTGGCCCGGAGGCACGATCTACCCCACGCAGCTCGGCATGGCAGCCTCCTGGGATCCGGCACTCGTCGAGCGCGTGGCGCGGGCGACGGCCGAGGAGGTCGCCGTGACCGGCATCCACTGGACGTTCTCACCGGTGCTGTGCATCGCCCGCGACCTGCGCTGGGGGCGGGTCGGGGAGACGTTCGGGGAGGACCCGTTCCTGATCGGCGAGCTGGCCTCGGCCATGGTGCGGGGCTATCAGGGTGACGGGCTCGACGACCCCACGGCCATCCTCGCCACAGCCAAGCACTTCGCCGGCTACTCGGAGACGCAGGGCGGACGCGACGCCAGCGAGGCCGACATCTCCCCGCGCAAGCTGCGCTCCTGGTTCCTGCCGCCGTTCGAGCGGGTCGCCCGCGAGGGCTGCCGGACGTTCATGCTCGGGTATCAGACGACCGACGGGGTGCCGATCACGCTGAACGAGTGGCTGCTCAGCGACGTGCTCCGCGGCGAGTGGGGCTACACCGGCACCCTCATCACCGACTGGGACAACGTGGGCCGGATGGTGTGGGAGCAGCGGGTGCAGCCCGACCTCACCCATGCCGCGGCCGCGGCCGTGCGCGCCGGGAACGACATGGTGATGACCACGCCGGGGTTCTTCGAGGGGGCGCTGGACGCGGTCGCTCGGGGACTCCTGCCGGAGGACGCGTTCGACGACGCGGTCTCCCGCATCCTCACGCTCAAGTTCGAGCTCGGGCTCTTCGAGGACCCGCGGCTGCCCCGCGACGACGTGTCCGCCGTGGTCGGCAGCGCCGCGCACGCAGACCTCAACCTCGAGATCACCCGCCGTTCGCTCGTGCTCCTCGAGAACGACGGACTGCTGCCGCTGGACGCCGCGGCACCGCTGCGGGTGGCGGTGACCGGGCCCCTCGCGGACGACGCTCAGACGCAGCTCGGCGACTGGGCCGGCGGCTCGGGCCAGGCGGGCTGGCTCGACGGACAGCCCCGCGAGATGATCACGACCGTGCTCGACGGCCTCCGTGCAGTGGACGCGTGGACGGTCACGCATGCACGCGGCGCCGACATCCTCACGCTCGCCGACGACCCCCGCGGCACGCACTTCCCGGACAACCAGCCGCGTCCTCGCGTGGTGCAGCCGTGCCCGCCGGATCCTGCGCTGATCGCGGAGGCGGTGGCCGCCGCCGAGGCCGCGGACGTCGTGGTCGCGGTGGTCGGCGATCGTATCGAGCTCGTGGGTGAGGGGCGGTCCACGGCCACGCTGGAGCTCATCGGCGGCCAGAACGCCCTGCTCGACGCGCTCATCGAGACCGGGAAGCCCGTCGTCGTGGTGCTGCTGGCGTCCAAGCCCCTCGTGCTCCCGCCCTCGGTGCAGCGGGCGGCGGCGGTGGTCTGGGCGGCCAGTCCCGGCATGCAGGGCGGGCGGGCGCTCGCCGACATCGTCACGGGTGCCGTGGAGCCCTCGGGCCGGCTGCCGATCTCGTTCGCACGGCACGTCGGGCAGCAGCCCACCTACTACAACCAGATCCGCGGTCAGCACGGCGACCGCTACGCCGACCTCACCCAGGCGCCCGCGTGGGCCTTCGGCGAGGGCCGGTCGTACACGACCGTGGCGTACGCGGAGCTGGAGCTGGAGCAGACGGAGCTGCTCCTCGGCGACACCGTGGTGGGGCACGTGACCGTGACGAACACGGGGGACCGGCCCGTCCGCGAGACCGTGCAGGCCTACGTGCGGGACGAGGTGACGAGCGTGAGCTGGACCGACCGCGAGCTCAAGGCCTTCCGGCAGGTCGACCTCGCGCCGGGGGAGAGTGCGCGCGTGCGGATCGAGGTCCCCGTCGCGGACTGCACGATCGTGACCGCCGCCGGCGTCCGGACCGTGGAGCCCGGTGCCTTCACGCTCCTCGTCGGCCCCAGCTCCCGCGAGGATCACCTCCTTTCCGCCCCCTTCGAGATCTCCCCGTCCTGATTCCTGACCCCTGATTCCCCGAGACCCCGCTTTCCCGCCGAGACCCCGTCGTGTCCGCGCGGCGGAGGCGGGGTCTCGGCGAGAGGTCGGGGTCTCGGTCTCGATTTGACCTCAAGTGCGCTTGAGGTTTTACGGTGGAGGGCGTGAGTGGGACAGAGAAGAAGTCGCGATGACGTACGTGATCGCGTTGCCGTGCGTCGACCTCAAGGACAAGGCCTGCATCGACGAATGCCCCGTCGACTGCATCTATGAGGGGGAGCGGTCGCTCTACATCCACCCCGACGAGTGCGTGGATTGCGGAGCGTGCGAGCCGGTGTGCCCCGTCGAGGCGATCTACTATGAGGACGATCTGCCCGACGAGTGGCAGGACTACTACAAGGCCAACGTCGAGTTCTTCGACGAGATCGGCTCGCCCGGCGGCGCCGCCCGCACCGGACTCATCCGTCACGACCACCCGCTCATCGCCGCGCTCCCGCCGCAGGAGGTGCACGAGTGACCCCGCGCATCGCCATCGTCGGCGCGGGCCCCGCGGGCATCTACGCCGCCGACCTGCTCCGGGCGCAGGTGCCGGAGGCGGCCATCGACCTGTACGAGAAGCTCCCCGCACCTTACGGGCTCGTCCGCTACGGCGTCGCCCCCGACCACCCGCGCATCCGCAAGATCATCGACGCGCTGCACGACGTGCTCCTCCAGCCCGGCATCCGGCTGCGCGGCAACGTCGAGGTCGGTGTCGATGTGACGGTCGACGAGCTCCGCCGGGCGTACGACGGCGTCGTCATCGCGACCGGAGCCGACCGCGACGTGGCGTTCGACGTGCCGGGAGCGGAGCTTCCCGGATCGTTCGGCGCCGCGGAGTTCGTGGCCTGGTACGACGCGCACCCCGACGTCGCGCAGGGTTGGGGCCTGGAGGCGGAGTCCGTGGCCGTGATCGGGGCGGGCAACGTCGCCCTCGACGTCACACGCATCCTCGCGAAGCACGCCGCGGCGCTGGAGTCGACCGACACTCCCGACCACATCCTCCACGCGCTCACCGCGAGCCGGGTCCGCGACGTGCACCTGTTCGCCCGTCGTGGCCCCGCCGATGTGCGCTTCTCGGCCCTGGAGCTGCGCGAGCTCGGGGAGCAGCACGACGTGGAGGTGATCGTCGATCCCGCCGACCTCGAGCTCGACGACCATGCCTCGCGCATGCTGGAGCAGTTCTCGCAGCGCCGCATCATCGTGCGCACGCTCACGGACTGGGCGCAGCGTCCGTCCGCCGGGGCCTCCCGGCGCATCCACCTGCACTTCCGGCATCGCCCGGTCCGCGTCGTCGGCACGGACCGCGTGGAGGGCATCGAGTTCGAGCGCACGGCCTCCGATCCGCTCGGCCGCATGGTCGGGACCGGCGAGCTCGTGCGGTACGAGGTCGGCGCCGTCTACCGGGCGATCGGCTACCTCTCCTCGCCCGTGCCCGGCGTGCCGTTCGACGCGGCACGGGGCGTCGTGCCGAACGCGGAGGGGCGGGTGCTCGATGCCGACGGCACGCCCGTGCCGGGCCTCTACGCGACCGGCTGGATCAAGCGCGGGCCGATCGGGCTCATCGGCTCGACCAAGTCCGATGCCGCGCAGACCGTGCAGCATCTCGCGGAGGACCTCGCCGCGACGCCGTCCGCCCGTATCGACCCGCACCCGCCCCTGGACCTCCCCGGCGTGGTGGACTGGGAGGGTTGGTTGCGCATCGACGAGGCCGAACGCCGCGCCGGAGCCGTCCGCGGCCGGGAGCGCACAAAGCTCGTCGACCGCGCGGCCATGCGCGCCCACGCGACCCCCACCCCCATCCCTCTCGAGGAGAGCACCCGATGACCCCCGACCCGCACACCACCCCGCACCCCGCCGCTCCGGTGCCCACGCCGGTCGGGGAGGGGCTCAAGGCGGCGTTCCGCACCCATCCCGCCGGTGTCGCCATCATCACGGCGCAGGGTCCGGACGGCCCCGTTGGTCTCACGGCGTCGAGCGTGTCGTCGGTCGCCGTCGATCCGGCGGCGATCGTGTTCTCGGTGACCAGGGCGACCGGCAGCGCCGGGGCCATCCTCGGCGCCGAGACCTTCGTCGTGCACCTCATCGACGACGAGCACTCCGCGCTCGCCCAGAGCTTCGCGGTGAGCGGTTCCGAGCGCTTCACGCCCGAGCAGGGCTGGACGACGCTGCCGACCGGCGAGCCGCACCTGGCGGAGGCCCGTGTCGCCCTGCGCTGCCGGGCGATCCAGACCGTGCCCGTCGGCTCGTCGACCGTGGTGATCGCCGAGGTGCTCGAGGTGCTCACCGGCCGCCCCGCCCGCCCGCTCGTCTACATCGACCGCCGCTTCCACGCCCTGTCCCACGACACCGCCCTCTGACCCCGTCACGAAAGGAACCACCATGTCTACTCCGTACACGCTCCCCGAGCTGCCCTACGACTACTCGGCACTGGAGCCGCACATCTCCGGCAAGATCATGGAGCTGCACCACTCCAAGCACCACCAGGCCTACGTGACCGGCGCGAACACGGCGCTGGAGCAGCTCGCGGCGGCCCGCGACAGCGGCGACCTCGGAGCGGTGAACAAGCTCGAGAAGGACCTCGCGTTCAACCTCGGCGGCCACATCAACCATTCCGTGTTCTGGCAGAACCTCTCGCCCGAGGGCGGCGGGGCTCCGGAGGGCGAGCTCTCGGCGGCGCTGGCGGACTCGTTCGGGTCCATCGACGGCTTCCGCGCGCACTTCACCGCGACGGCCCTCGGTGTGCAGGGGTCCGGCTGGGCCGTGCTCGCCTGGGACTCGGTGGGCGCCCGTCCGGTGATCTTCCAGCTCTTCGACCAGCAGGGCAACGCGCCGCTCGGCGTCATCCCGCTGCTGCAGCTCGACGTGTGGGAGCACGCCTACTACCTCGACTACCTCAACGTGCGGGCGGACTACGTCAAGGCGTTCTGGAACCTCGTGAACTGGCCCGACGTGCAGCGCCGCTTCGAGACGGCCCGCGCCGCCACCGCGGGTCTCCTCGTCCCCTGACCCCACCCCACCCCACCCCACCCCACCTTCGTCGACCCGGCCCCTTGCGTGCGCCCCGGCCCCTTGCGATCGTCCGCAACGGGCCGGGGTGGCCGCAAGGGGCCGGGTCGCGTTCAGGCGAGGGTGAGGAAGAGCTTCTCCAGGTCGGGGAGGGGGACGGCGTCGTCCTGCGCGGGGTCTTCCAGGCAGGTCTTCATGGCGGAGGCGATGATCTGGAACCCGGCCTTGTCCAGCGCCGAGGTCACGGCGGCGAGCTGCGTGACGACGGCCCGGCAGTCGCCGCCGCTCTCGACCGCGGCGATCACGGCGCCGAGCTGTCCCTGGGCGCGCTTGAGGCGGTTGGCGATCTTGCGCTGCGTGTCGGTGTCGACGGTGGTCATGGTCACTCCCTGAAGGCCGGCTGTGTGCTCCACTATACCCCCGGGGGTATAGTGGGTGGATACCCACCGGGGTATCGAGTAAGGAGAGAACACATGTGTCGAGCAGTCCGTTGCCGTACCTGCGGGAAGACCACCTGGGCGGGGTGCGGCCAGCACGTCGATGCCGTCCGTCGCACCGTGCCGGCGTCGGACTGGTGCACGGGCCATCCGAAGGACGAGGCCAAGGGCGGTCTCCTGTCCCGGCTGTTCGGGCGATGAGCGCGCCGCTCCGCGTCGTCATCGTCGGCGGTGTCGCCGGCGGCATGTCGGCGGCGACCCGGCTCCGGCGGCTCGATGAGTCCGCGGACATCGTCATCTTCGAGCGCGGGCCCGAGGTCTCCTACGCCAACTGCGGCCTGCCCTACTACGTGGGCGGTGTGATCGAGGGGCGTGACGCCCTCCTGCTGCAGACCCCGGAGTCGCTGCACCGCCGCTTCCGGCTGGACGTCCGCGTCCGTCACGACGTCGTCGGCATCGACACCGTGCGGAAGACGGTCGAGGTCGTCGATCTCGACAGCGGCCGCCGCAGCACCCACCCGTACGACCGCCTCGTGCTCGCCACCGGGGCCCGGCCGCGCGGCGATGAGCCGACCGGTGCCCTCCCGACGCGGAGCCTGCGGACTGTGGCCGATGCCGATGCGATCGACGCCGCCCTCCGCCCCGGACTGCCGGTGGTCGTCGTGGGCGGCGGATACACAGGACTGGAAGCCGTGGAGAACCTCGTCGCCCGAGGTGCCGCGGTGACCCTGGTGCAACGCGGTGCGCAGCTGCTCGCCCCGCTGGATCCGGAGATGGCCGCCCCTCTGGCGGCCGAGGTCCGGCGCCGCGGAGTCGACGTGCGGCTCGGCGTCGAGGTCGTGGCCACGGCCGCGGGTTCCGTGACCCTGAGCGACGGTGCCACCGTCCCCGCGGAGTTCCTCGTCGACGCCTCCGGGGTCGTGCCCGAGGCCGGACTCGCCCGCGCCGCGGGGATCCGTCTCGGCGAGACCGGCGGGATAGCCGTCGACGAGGCCTGCCGCACCAGTGCGCCCGACGTCTTCGCGGTGGGCGACGGGGTCGAGAAGGCCGACCTCATCGGCGGCGGTGCGGCGCTGGTGACCATGGCCGGTCTCGCCAACCGCCACGGCCGCATGGTGGCCGACGTCATCGCGGGGCGGGAGGAGTCGGCGCGCCCCGCCCTCGGCACCGGCATCGTGCAGGTGTTCGGCCTGGCCGCCGCGAAGACCGGGTGGAGCGAGAAGCAGCTCCGTGCCGCGGGTCGCGAGTTCTTCGCCGTCCACGTGCATCCGGCGTCGCACGCCGGCTACTACCCGGGCGCGGAGACCCTGTCGATGAAGCTCCTCGCCGACCCCGCCACCGACCGCATCCTGGGTGCGCAGGTCGTCGGTCGTGACGGCGCGGACAAGCGGATCGACGTCATCGCGACGGCGCTGCAGGCGGGCGTCACCGCTTCCGGGCTTGCGCACCTGGAGCTCGCGTATGCTCCGCAGTTCGGCTCCGCAAAGGATGCCGTGAACCTCCTGGGCTATGTGGCCGAGAACACCCGCAGCGGCACCACGCCGACCCTCCAGTGGCACGAGCTCGACGGCGCCCTGCGGGCGGGATCGACCCTCATCGACGTCCGCTCCGTGGCCGAGCATGCGAACGGCGCCATCCCCGGCGCGCGGAACATCCCGCTGGACGAGCTGCGCGACCGCCTCGACGAACTGCCCGAGGGGCCTCTGGTGGTGCACTGTCAGGTCGGCCTGCGCGGGCACATCGCCACCCGACTGCTGCGGCAGCACGGGCGCGCGGTGCGCAATCTCGACGGCGGCTACCGGACCTGGCAGGACGCGACCGCGGAGTGCTGAGCTCGACGCGTTCACAACTCAGGAGAATTGGCGCACCTGCGCCCGTCAGGGCCGGAACCGCGGTCTCCGCGCGCCGTACTCCTGAGTTGTGATCGCCGGACGGATCAGACGAGTCGCGCCGTCGTGCCGCGCACGTTGAGCTCGTACGGCAGCGCGGCGGGCGGCCGCACGGCGTCGGGGTCGGTGAGCTTCGCGAGGACCGCATCGGCCGCCCGCTCGCCCTGCCCGAGCGGGAACTGGTCGACCGTGGTGAGGCGGAAGAACTCGCCGAGCTCATGGCCGTCGATGCCCACGATGGACAGGTCGCCCGGCACCGCGAAGCCGAGGTCGCGGGCAGCGAGGAGCGCCCCGATCGCCATCTCGTCCGAGGCGGCGAACACCGCAGTGGGGCGAGGCCCCGGACGCCCGAGGAGCTGCTTCGCGGCGCGGTAGCCGCCCTCGACCGTGAAGTCCGCCGGCTCCAGGAACGCGGGGTTCAGCGGGATCCCGGCCGTGGCCAGCGCTCGTTCGAAGCCCAGCCGGCGGTTCGTGGGGATGTGGAAGTCGAGGTCGAACTCGGGGTTCGCGCCGATGTGGGCGATCTCCGTGTGCCCGAGCCCGAGCAGGTGCTCCGTCGCGAGCTGCGCCACGGCGACGTCGTCGACCGTGAGGGTGTCGAGCTTCGGGTTGGGCCCGCCGATCGCGATCACGGGGAGCCCGAGGTCGAGGAGCTGCTGGGTCTCGTCCTCGTCCAGCTCGATGGACACGGCGATCACGGCGTCCACGCGCTGGCGGCGCAGGAACGTGTCGAAGACGTGGCGGCGCACGTCATTGTCGGCGGTGATGTTGTAGAGCGTGATGTCGTAGCCGGCCCGCATGAGCGCGGCGGACACCCCCGACAGCACCGTGCTGAAGAACCAGCGGTCGAGGAACGGCACGACGACCCCGATGTTGCGCGTGCGCCCCGACGCCAGGCTCGAGGCGCGGGAGGACACCACGTACCCGAGGGAGGCGGCGGCCGCCTGCACGCGCTCCCGCGCGGACTCGGAGACATGCCCCCGGCCGCTCAGCGCACGGGAGACCGTCGCGGTGGAGACGCCGGCGAGCCGGGCGACCTCGTCGATGCTCGCCATCGTCTGTCCTTCGGATCGGAGACGCCCGTGGCACGCCCCGGGGGAGCGCGCCACGGGCGCAGCGGGTGTCAGGCCTTGGTGTACCAGACGGCGGTGTCGACGGGGATCTCGGGGCCGTCGAACGGCTGGCTGCGGAGCAGGATGACCGCGCCCTCCGGAAGGTCGAGCGGAGCCGCGCCGAGGTTCGCCAGCACGTGCACCTCGCCGCGGCGGAAGGCGACGGCATCGGGACCGGCGTCCTCCCACACCAGCGACCCGGTGCCGAATCCGAACTCGCGACGGCCGGCGAGCAGACGCTTGTACAGGGCGAGGGTCGACGCCGGGTCGACCTCCTCGACATCCCGGGCGTAGGCCGCCCAGTCCGCGGGCTGCGGGAGCCAGGAGAGGCCGGCGTCGTTGAAGCCGAAGGCGGGAGCCTCCGCCTCCCACGGCAGCGGCACGCGGCAGCCGTCGCGGCCGTAGCGCTCGCCGTTCGTGCGGAACCACGTCGGGTCCTGGCGGTATTCGTCCGGGATCTCCATGGCCTCGGGCAGCCCGAGCTCCTCGCCCTGGTACAGGTAGGCCGAGCCCGGGAGCGCGAGCATCAGCGTGGTGGCCGCGCGGGCGCGGGCGAGGCCGATGGCGGTGTCGGGCTTGTCCGGAGTGTTCGGGCCGATGCCCTCGCCCTGCGGGTTGTCGATCGTGAGCGCGAGGCGCGTGGCATGCCGGACGACGTCGTGGTTGGAGAGCACCCAGGTGCTGGGGGCGCCGACCGCGCCGAACGCGTCCAGCGACTCGCGGATCACGTCGCCGAGCGCCTTCGCGTCCCACGCCGTCATCAGGTAGGGGAAGTTGAAGGTCTGATGCATCTCGTCCGGACGCACCCAGAGCGCGGTCTCCTTCAGCGTCGGCATCCAGGCCTCGCCGCACAGGGCGCGGTCGCCGTCGTACTCGGCGAGCACCTTGTGCCAGTCCCGGTAGATCTCGTGCACGCCGTCCTGGCCCCAGTACGGCACGTTCGACTCGCCGCCGCCCATGGAGTCGGCGTCCGTCGGCGGCGTGTAGTCGGGCAGGCCCTCGGTCTTGATCATGCCGTGGGCCACGTCGACCCGGAAGCCGTCGACGCCGCGGTCGAGCCAGAAGCGCAGGATCGAGCGGAACTCCTCCTGCACCTCCTCGTTGTTCCAGTCGAAGTCCGGCTGCGTCGCGTCGAAGATGTGCAGGTACCACTGGCCGGGGGTGCCGTCGGCCTCGGTGACGCGCTGCCACATGCCGCCGCCGAACACCGACTCCCAGTTGTTCGGAGGCAGCTCGCCGTTCTCGCCGCGGCCGTCGCGGAAGATGTAGCGCGCGCGCTCCGGGCTGCCCGGCGCCGCCTTGAGCGCCTCCTGGAACCAGGGGTGCTGGTCGGAGGAGTGGTTGGGGACGAGGTCGACGATCACCCGGATGCCGCGGGCGTGCGCGGATTCCAGCATCGCGTCGAAGTCGGCGAGCGTGCCGAACAGCGGGTCGACGTCGCGGTAGTCGGCCACGTCGTAGCCGGCGTCGCGCTGCGGGCTCGTCATGAAGGGGCTGAGCCAGATCGCGTCGACGCCGAGCTCCTGCAGGGCATCGAGGCGGCTCGTGATGCCCGGCAGGTCGCCGATGCCGTCGCCCGACGCGTCCGCGAAGGAGCGGGGGTAGATCTGGTAGATGACGGCGCTGCGCCACCACTCGGAACCGGGGGCTGCGATCTGTTCGAGCTGTGCCATGCGATCAGGCTACTGCAAACGCTTACAGTCCCGCCACCACAGGTATCGAAACGGTTCGGCACCCTCTCTCGCCCCTCCCGCCGACCCACCCCTTTCCGTTCGACCCACCCCCTTGCGGACGGCCGTAAGGGGCCGGGAGGAGCAGAAGGGGGTGGGTCGACGGGGATGAGGGGATGAGGGTCAGGGCGTGGGCATGCCGCCGTTGACGTTCAGGGTCTCGCCGAGCACGTAGCTCGACTCCGGGGAGGCGAGGAAGACGTAGGCGGGAGCGAGCTCGGCTGGCTGACCCATCCGGCCGAGCGGGGTGTCCTGGCCGAACTGGGCGATCTTCTCCTGCGGCTGCCCGTCGCTCGGCTGCAGCGGGGTCCAGATCGGTCCCGGAGCCACGGCGTTCACGCGGATGCCCTTCGGCGCGAGCTGCTGGGCGAGGCCCTTCGTGAACGCGTTGATGGTCGACTTCGTCGAGGCGTAGTCGACGAGGATGTCGGACGGCGAGTAGGCCTGGATCGAGGTCGTGTTGATGATCGTCGAGCCGGCGGGGAGGTGCGGGAGGGCGGCCTTCGTGATCCAGAACATCGCGTACACGTTGGTCTTGAAGGTGTCGTCGAACTGCTCGTCGGTCACATCGGTGAGGGACTCCTGGAACACCTGCTTGCCGCCGTTGTTGACGAGGATGTCGAGTCCGCCGAGCGCCGCGACGGCCTCCGCCACCAGAGTGCGGCAGTACTCCGGGTCGCGCAGGTCGCCGGGGATCGTGGCGACGGTCGCTCCCGCCTCGCGGAGGATGCCGGCGATGCGGCTCGCGTCCTCCTCCTCTTCCGGGAGGTAGGAGATCGCGACGTCGGCGCCCTCGCGGGCGAACGCGATCGCGGTGGCCGCGCCGATGCCCGAGTCGCCGCCGGTGATGAGCGCCTTGCGGCCGGTCAGCCGTCCGGTGCCGCGGTACGACTCCTCGCCGAGGTCGGCCTTCGGGGTGAGGTCGGCGTCGAGACCGGGCTCGCGCATGTGCTGCTTCTGCGGCTGGATGTCGGCGTAGAGCTCGACCGGGTTGGTGAAGGTGTACTGGTCGCGGGACATGGGTGTCCTTTCCGGGAGGTCGGGGACGGGAGGACCATCGTGCGCGCCGCCCTCCGGGTCCGGCAAACGCCTTGCACGCATCCGGTCGCTTTGGTAGACGCGCATGTGGCCGAAAGACACTTCCCCCGGTGCCTCCTGTCATGACAAGGTGGCGAGCATCCCCCGTGTCGCTCGCGGCATATCCCCCGGGGGTCCTGTCGTCGAGAGGTCGTGATGTCCGCTTCCGCCCGCCGATCCGCGCCCTGGGCGGTCGTCGCCGCACTCGTCGTCGGTGCCGTGCTCGCCGGCGCCGCCCCTGCCGTGTCGGACGCGTTCGGCGCCCGTGCCCAGCCCCCGGCGGATCCGGTGAACGACCCCGCCGCCTCGGTGGCGCTCGCGTACGAGTTCCTCGACTCCCGGGTCGACGAGTTCTGCGACGGTGAGGGCCGCTGCCTGCCGCGCAGCTACCAGGGCGGGTTCTTCACCACGCCGTCGTGGGACTTCACCCCCTCCTTCGTGTACGACGACGCCCTCGTCGTGATCGCCTACACGGCCCGCGGTCTGCCGGACGACCTGCGTCGCGCCCGGTCCGTCGCCGACACCCTCCTCTTCGTGCAGGAGAACGACCCCGTCGGCGACGGCCGCGTCCGCACGTCCTACGAGCCGCACGGCATCCGGCAGGGGCGCATGGAGATCACCGGACCCGGCACGTTCACCGGCAACCAGGCCTGGGTGGGCATGGCGCTCGCCCGCCTCTTCCACGCCACCGGCGAGAAGGCCTACCTCGACGGCGCGGTGCGCATCGCGGAGTGGATCCAGGACAACACCGCCGACATGACGCGGGCGCCGTTCGGCTACACCGGCGGGCAGACCGATGCCGGGGTGCCGCTGGAGTGGAAGTCCACCGAGCACAACAGCGACATCGCCGGCTTCTTCACGCAGCTCGGCCAGCTCACGGGCGACGGGGTGTGGGCGGAGCGGGCGGCGGTGGCGGCCGGATTCGTCGCGGCGATGCAGAGCGCCGACGGGCACGTGGACACCGGGACGCTGCTCGACGGCAGCACGATCAACACCCGTCCCGTCCCGCTCGACGCCCAGACGTGGAGCCTGCTCGGCACCGGGGACGCCCGATACGGCTCGGCCGTCGACTGGACGCTCGCGCACCTCGTGGCCCAGGACGGTCCGTACCGCGGTCCGTCGATCAGCGACGCGGACGTGTCCAAGGTCTGGTTCGAGGGCAGCGGACACCTCGCGCTGGCGCTGCAGGACCGTGCGGCCGCCGGCGACCAGGCTCGTGCGGAGGAGTTGCTGGCCGACATCCGCCTGGTGCAGCGGGACGCACCGAACGGCGACGGCAAGGGGATCGTGGCGACCTCGACCGACGGACTCGACTCCGGCTTCGGCGACCTCTACTACGCGAGCCTGCACACCGGCACGACGGCCTGGTACCTGCTCGCGGCCGTGGGTGACAACCCGTTCCGTCTGCCCTGACCTCGCCTGTCGACCCGGCCTCTTGCGGTCGACCCGGCCCCTTCCGCGCGCCCGCAACGGGGTGGGACGCGCGCAGAGGGGTGGGTCGAGGGAGGCGTCAGGCGGCGACGCGGGCGACGGCGGCGATCGCGCTCGTGAAGAAGTCGAGGCCGTCCACGCCGCTGCGCATCGCGACCGCGGTGTCCGGACCGAAGCCGGGCTCCGTGGCGTGCTCGGGGTGCGGCATGAGCCCCACGACGTTGCCCGCCTCGTTCGTCAGCCCCGCGATGTCGCGCAGCGAGCCGTTCGGGTTCACGCCGGCGTAGCGGAACGCCACGAGACCCTCGCCCTCGACGCGGTCGAGCGTCTGCTCGTCGGCGATGTAGCCGCCGTCCGCGTTCTTCAACGGGATCACGATCTCCTGGCCGGTGCGGAAGGCGTTGGTCCAGGCGGTGTCGGAGTTCTCGACCGTGAGCTTCTGGTCGCGGCGCACGAAGTGCTGGTGGTTGTTGCGGATGAGTCCGCCGGGCAGCAGGTGCGCCTCGACGAGCATCTGGAAGCCGTTGCAGATGCCGAGGACGGGCATGCCCTTCGCGGCGGCGTCCTTGACCTCGCTCATGATGGGCGAGAGGGCGGCGATGGCTCCGGCGCGGAGGTAGTCGCCGTAGCTGAACCCGCCGGGGAGGACGAGGGCGTCGACGCCCTCGAGGTCGTGCGAGCCGTGCCACAGGGCGACCGGCTCGGCTCCGGCGATGCGGACGGCGCGCTGCGCGTCGACGTCGTCCAGCGAGCCGGGGAAGGTGACGACGCCGATGCGGACGGTCACTCCGCCACCTCGACGCCCACGACGTCCTCGATCACGGCGTTCGACAGGACCTCGTCGGCGATGCGGCGGGCCTCGGCGAGGACCTCGTCGGTGACCTCGCCCTCGACGGTGAGCTCGAAGCGCTTGCCGATGCGGACGTCGGTGAAGCCCTCGACGCCCAGGCGGGCGAAGGCGCCGGAGACGGCCTTCCCCTGCGGGTCGAGCAGTTCGGGCTTGGGCATGACGTCGACGACGATGGTGGGCATGACGGCTCCAAGAGTCGCGGGCGGACGGGCGGGTTCAGTCTACCGCTCGTCGATGCTCCGCTGAGACCCCGGGCTCGCGCCCACACCCCGTCCTGCGCGCGCCGCCACGCCGGGGCGTCGGCGAGAACCCGGGGTCTCAGGGTCAGGAGTGGAAGACGGTGTGGAGGTCGCCGATCGCCTCGCGGCCGCCGAGGCCGTCGATCTCGAAGAGCACCGAGATGCCGGCCACGTGGCTGCCGAGACGCTCCACGAGCTGGCGACCGGCGGCCAGGGTTCCTCCGGTGGCGAGCACGTCGTCGATGAGGAGGACGCGGGAGCCCGCGGGCAGGTCGTCGTGCATCTCGATGGTCGCCGTGCCGTACTCGAGGGCGTAGTCGACGGAGGCGGCGGGGCGGGGGAGCTTGCCGGCCTTGCGGATCGGGATCAGCCCGACCCCCGCGGCGATGGCGGCGGCCCCGGCGAGGATGAAGCCCCGCGCCTCGATGCCGGCCACAACGTCGAACTGCCCCGCGAAGGGCGCGATGATCGCCTCGGTCGTCACGCGGAGGGCCTCGGCGTCGGCGAGGAGTGGCGTGATGTCGCGGAAGATGATGCCGGGCTCCGGGTAGTCCGGGATGCTGCGGATCAGGGATTCGGCGCGGGTGAGGGCAGGGGAGAGCGTGGCTTCGGGCACCGGACAAGGGTACGCCGGTTGCGCGGGAGGGGCCTGCAGAGACGGCTCTCTTGACATCGTGGGAGCGCTCCCATAGAGTTCACGACAACCTTGTGGGAGCGCTCCCACAGGCCCCCACGCACCACCACCCGCACGACCCACAAAGGAGTGAACCGTGAACTCACGTGCCCGCACCCGGATCCTGGCGACAGCCGCCGTGGCATCCGTCTCCGCTCTCGCCCTGGCCGGCTGCTCCGGCAGCACCGGCGGCGACGGCGGCTCCGGCGCCAGCGCCGACGAGAAGGTCACACTGACCGTCACCACCTTCGGCACCTTCGGCTACGACGACCTCTACAAGGAGTACGAGAAGGCGCATCCGAACGTGACGATCGAGGCGACCAACATCGACACCGGCGGCAACGCCCGCACCGACGCCTTCACCAAGATCGCCGCCGGCTCCGGCCTCAGCGACATCGTCGCGATCGAGGAGGGCTGGCTCGGCGCCATCATGGACGTCTCGGACACCTTCGTCGACCTGCGCGACTACGGCATCGAGGATCGCAAGGACGACTGGGTCGACTGGAAGTACGGCCAGGCGACCGACGCCGAGGGCCGCGTCATCGGCTACGGCACCGACATCGGCCCGAGCGGCATCTGCTACAACGGCGCCGCGTTCGAGGCCGCGGGCCTGCCCAGCGACCGCGAGTCCGTCGCCGAGCTGCTCAACGGCGACTGGGAGAACTACTTCCAGGTCGGCGCCGACTACACGGCGAAGACCGGCAAGGCGTGGTACGACCACTCCGGCTTCGTCTGGAACGCCATGGTCAACCAGCTCGACGAGGGCTACTACACCGCCGACGGCGAGCTGAACGTCGAGGGCAACGACGAGCTCCAGGAGCGCTTCGAGCTCCTCGGAGCCGCGACCGAGGGCGGCCAGTCCGCGGCGCAGACCGCATGGGACTGGAACGGCGGCAAGTCGTTCGTCGACGGCACCTTCGCCACCTTCGTCTGCCCGGGCTGGATGCTCGGCGTCGTGCAGGGACAGGTCGAGGCCGGCGGCGGCGACGCGTCGACGGGCTGGGACTTCGCCGACGTCTTCCCCGGCGGTGCGGCCAACTGGGGCGGCGCCTTCCTCTCCATCCCCGAGTCGTCGGAGCACAAGAAGGCCGCGGCAGAGCTGGCCGACTGGCTGACGCAGCCCGAGCAGCAGGTGAAGCAGTCCGCCGCCGCGGGCAACTTCCCCTCGACCATCAAGGCACAGGAGTCCCTCGCCGAGGAGGCCACGCCCAACGAGTTCTTCAACGACGCGCCGACCGGTGCCATCCTCGCCGAGCGTGCCAAGGGCGTCGTCGCGCAGTTCAAGGGCGCCGATGACTCGGTGATCCAGGAGAACGTGTTCGGCCCGGCGCTGAGCGCGCTCGACCGTGGCGAGACCGACACGCAGGGCGCCTGGGACCAGGCGATCGGCCTGCTGAACGACCTCGTCGGCTGATGATCTCGCTTCGACAGGCTCAGCGACCCAGAGAGTGGGTGGCTGAGCCTGTCGAAGCCCGGCTAAGGACACGCCCATGACCCTCACCGCCCCGCCGGCGGAGCCGCAGGCCGCTGCCCCCGCCGCGACCGACGCGCCGCCGCGACGCTCCTGGCGCACCCGCGTCTCCCGTTTCGACCACCGCGCCTCGCCGTATTTCTACATCTCCCCGTTCTTCCTCCTCTTCGGGCTCATCGGCCTCTTTCCCCTCCTGTACACGGTGTGGGTCGCGCTGCACGAGTGGGATCTGCTGAAGGGCGAGGGGCCGTTCGTCGGCTTCGGCAACTTCGCGGCGATCCTCGGCGACGGCATGTTCTGGAACTCCATCCGGAACACGCTGAGCATCTTCCTGCTCTCCGCCATCCCGCAGCTCGCCGTCGCCCTGGTGATCGCGTACCTGCTGGACCGCGGACTGCGGACGCCGACGTTCTGGCGGATGAGCGTCCTCATCCCGTTCGTGGTCACGCCGGTGGCCGTGGCGATCATCTTCTCCAGCATCTTCAACGAAGCGGACGGACTGGCCAACAACCTCCTCAACCTCGTCGGCATCGCCGATCAGCAGTGGAAGCACGACACGGTCCTGTCGCACATCGCGATCGCCGTCATGGTGAACTTCCGCTGGACCGGCTACAACGCCCTCATCCTCCTTGCCGCGATGCAGGCCGTGCCGCGCGACCTCTACGAATCGGCCGCGCTCGACGGTGCCGGAGCGGTGCGGCGGTTCTTCGCCATCACGATCCCCACCATCCGTCCCACGCTGATCTTCGTCATCATCACGGCGACCATCGGCGGCCTGCAGATCTTCGCCGAACCGCGGCTGTTCGACGTCTCCACCGCGGGCGGCATCGGCGGCAGCGACCGGCAGTTCCAGACGACCGTGCTGTTCCTCTGGGAGCTGGCGTTCTTCCGCCGGAACCTCGGGGAGGCCTCGGCCGTCGCGATCCTGCTCTTCCTCCTGATCGTCGCGATCGGTCTCATCAACTTCCTGATCTCCCGGCGCATCGCCACCGGAGACGCCCCGAAGATCCGCGCGGCCCGACGCCGCATCCGCCCGACCGGGAAGGAGGCGGCGCGATGACCGCCACCCAGGCCCTCAGCGTGCCGGAGCGCATCCGCCGCCGGCGCGGTGCCGCGAGCGGGAGTGCCGGCCTCGGCAGCCGGCCCGGGTTCCTCACCTACGGACTCCTCGCCGCCTTCATCATCGGCGGCGCCTACCCGCTGTGGTGGTCGTTCGTCGTCGCGAGCGGGACGAACGCCACCCGCGGTGAGACCCTGCCCCTCATCCCCGGCGGCAACTTCCTCGCGAACGCGGCGAAGGTGTTCGACGCGATCCCGTTCTGGCTCGCGCTCGGCAACTCGTTCCTCATCTCGGCGATC
Source organism: Microbacterium sp. LCT-H2 (assembly GCF_001866135.1). Taxonomy (GTDB): domain Bacteria; phylum Actinomycetota; class Actinomycetes; order Actinomycetales; family Microbacteriaceae; genus Microbacterium. Next base: position 669,251 of record NZ_MODW01000001.1, on the reverse strand, counting down.
ATCACGATCTCCGTCGTGACGTTCTCGACCCTCGCCGGCTACGCGTTCGCGAAGCTGCGGTTCCGCGGACGGGACGGCCTCATGGTGTTCGTGATCGCGACCATGGCCATCCCCACGCAGCTCGGCATCATCCCGCTGTTCATGCTGATGCGCGAACTCGGCTGGACGGGGACGATCGGTGCGGTGATCGTGCCGACCCTCGTCACGGCGTTCGGGGTGTTCTTCATGCGGCAGTACCTCGTGGACGTGATCCCGGACGAGCTCATCGAGGCCGCCAGGGTCGACGGCGCGAACCAGTTCCGCACCTTCCTCACCGTCGGGGTGCCCGCGGCGCGGCCGGCCATGGCGATCCTCGGACTGTTCACGTTCATGACCGCCTGGACCGACTACCTCTGGCCCCTGATCGTGCTCTCCCCCCAGAACCCGACGCTGCAGACGGCGCTCAGCCAGCTGCAGTCCGGCTACTACATCGACTACTCGATCGTGCTCACCGGCGCGGTGCTCGCGACCCTTCCGCTCCTCGTGCTCTTCGTGATCGCGGGGCGGCAGCTGGTCAGTGGCATCATGGCGGGCGCGGTGAAAGGATGACCCCTATGACGCGTGCCTTCCCCTCGGATTTCCTCTTCGGCGCGGCGACCGCGGCCTACCAGATCGAGGGCGCCGCCTTTGAGGACGGACGGACGGCGTCGATCTGGGACGCGTTCTGCCGGGTGCCGGGGGCCGTGGTCGGCGGCGACGACGGGGATGTGGCATGCGACCACTACCACCGGTATCCGCAGGACGTGGCGCTGATGAAGGAGCTCGGCCTGCAGACCTACCGCTTCTCCACCTCGTGGTCGCGGGTGCGCCCCGACGGCGGCGCGGTCAACCAGGCCGGGGTCGACTTCTACAGCCGCCTCGTCGACGAGCTCCTCGCGGCCGACATCCTGCCCTGGCTCACGCTGTACCACTGGGACATGCCGCAGGCCCTGCAGGAGGTCGGTGGGTGGACGAACCGTGACACCGTCGACCGCTTCCTGGAGTACGCGGGCACCATGCACGACGCCCTCGGCGACCGCGTGAACGTGTGGACGACGCTCAACGAGCCGTGGTGCTCGTCCTTCCTCTCCTACACCGGTGGCGAGCACGCGCCAGGGCACACGAGCGTCGCCGAGGGGTTGCTGGCCTCACACCACCTGCTGCTCGCGCATGGTGCGACGGTGCGGGAGCTCCGCGGCCGCGACGCCTCCCTCAACCTGGGCATCACGCTGAACCACACGGTGGCCGACCCCGCCGACCCGCAGCGCCCCGCGGATGTCGATGCCGCCCGGCGGCTGGACGGCCAGTTCAACCGGTGGTTCCTCGACCCCATCTACCGCGGCGCCTACCCCGCAGACACCGTGGAGGACATCCGCGCGGTGGACCCCGAGGCCGTGGCGCGGTTCGAGGCGGCGGTGCACGAGGGCGACCTCGACACCATCGCCCAGCGCATCGACACACAGGGCGTGAACTACTACCACGGTGACCTCGTGTCCGGCACGGGTCCCGACGACGCGGCGGTGTCCAGCGGCCCGGAGACGGCGCACGTGACGCGGAGCCCGTATCCCTCGCACGAGGGCATCCATGCAGTCGAGCGCGGACTGCCGCGGACCGCCCAGGGGTGGGAGGTTCAGCCGGAGGGACTCACGCGACTCCTGCAGCGGCTCTGGACCGAGTACGCCGAGCCTGCGGGCGTGGTGCTCTCGGTGACCGAGAACGGCGCGGCCTACGACGACACCGTCGTGGGGGAGGACGGAGAGACCCGGGTGCCCGACGCCGACCGCACCGCGTTCCTGCGCGCGCACCTCGACGCCGTGCTGGACGCCAGGGACAGTGGCGTGGACGTCCGCGGATACTTCTACTGGTCCCTCTTCGACAACTTCGAGTGGGCCTGGGGGTACGACAAGCGCTTCGGGATCGTCCGCGTGGACTACGACACCCAGGAGCGGACGGTCAAGGACTCCGGCCGCGAGTACGCCCGCATCATCGCCGCCCGGTCCCTCTGACCCGTTCGAATCGCCTGAATGGCTCCATCTGCGGCCGAGATGGGACCAATCAGGCGATTCGAAGCGGGGATTTTCACGGCCTGGCTCCGGGTGGATGAGAATGGGGCGATGGAAGAGAGCATGCGGTGATGTCGCCTCGGGCGACCATCGAGGAGGTCGCGGCCGCCGCCGGCGTGTCCCGGTCGACCGTGTCGCGGGTCGTCAACGGGTCGACAGCGGTCAGCCCGGAAGCGCTCGCCGCCGTGCGCGCCGCGATCGACGAGCTCAATTACGTGCCGAACCGCGCCGCGCGCTCGCTCGCCTCCCGGCAGACGCACGCGATCGCCCTCATCGTCCCCGAGGACACGACGCGCTTCTTCGGCGACCCGTTCTTCGCGGCGATCGTGGCGGGAATCACCGGCGCCCTCCGCAGCTCCGACTACCTGCTGAACCTCCTGATCGCCAGCGACGACCCCGGCGACAAGATGACGAGCTTCGTGCGCAACGGCGGCGTCGACGGCGCGCTGATCGTGTCGCACCACACGAGCGACGCGTTCGTCGACCGGATCGCCGATGCCGTCCCCGTCGTCTACGGCGGACGTCCGGTGCGCCGGGCCGAGGGCGACTACGTGGTCGACGTCGACAACGTCGCCGGAGCGCGCGCGGCCACGCAGCGCCTCGTCGACATCGGACGCACCCGCATCGCCACGATCACAGGACCCCTCACGATGCCGTCGTCGACCGACCGCGTGCAGGGGTTCCGCGCCGCGCTGACCGCGGCCGGCCTGGCACCCGTCGCCGAGGAGGAAGGCGACTACAGCGAGGCGAGCGGGGCCGACGCCGCCCGCCGCCTGCTCGCGGGAGGGCGGCCCGACGCGATCTTCGTCGCCAGCGACCTCATGGCCCGCGGAGCGCTCACGGCGCTGCGGGGTGCCGGGGTGCGGGTGCCCGAGGACATCGCGCTCGTGGGGTTCGACGACTCGTCGGTGGCTCTCACCACCGATCCGCCCCTGACGACGATGCGCCAGCCGATGTACGCCCAGGGTGAGGCGATGACCCAGGTGCTCCTCTCCCGGCTCGCGGGGGAGGACCCGCCGCGCACCACCATCCTGCCGACGGAGCTTGTCGTCCGCGGATCCGCCTGAGCCACTCCGACGCCGGGCACGGGTGAGGCCCGATCGCGGACGACCGGGCCTCGGGGGGTGACGCACCTCTGGGACGAGAGCGTCAGTTCCCGTAGAGCGAGACGACGCCGCTGCGGTCGACGCTGGTCATCGACAGATCGGCCGAGCTGCCGTTGCACTGCGGGTAGTGCATGATCGACGACGAGTCGTACGGCGTGAGCGGACGCCAGTTGTTGTCCTCGAAGCAGGTGCCCGCCTCCGGGCGGGTGTGCTCGTGGCGGAAGCCGAGCACGTGGCCGAGCTCATGGCCGAGCACGTTCGTCGGCGTCCACGCTCCGGCGCTCCAGATCGAGTCGTCGATGAGGACGTTCTGCTGCCGGGCCGGCGTGCTGGGGAAGAACGCGCGGGCGATGTACTGCGTCGTGGCCACGGGTTCGACGGAGAAGACGACGGCGTTGTTCCGCGTGGTGCAGTTGGCGTCGGCGCTGCTCACGTAGCGGAAGTCGACCTTCGACGACGCGGACTCCCAGAGTGCCGCCCCACCCTGCATCGCCCGGACGACGTCGGCGTGCCGGCTGCCGAACTTCGTGCTCACGCAGTAGGTGAGATTGGCGACCTGCGAGGCCGACCACTTGTCGTCGATGTTGTTGACCGTGTTCACGATGAGGCCGTCGTTGAGGGTCTCGGGGCCGACCAGCCGGTCGTAGAACGCGCGCAGCTCCTTCTTGTTCGAGATGACCTCATCGCCGTTGACGACGTAGGCGCCGTCGACGTCCCGATAGGTCGATGCCGCGAACTCCTGGTACGAGGGCGCGGAGTCGTCGGGGGACGCGGCCGTGGCGGGGATGACCGCGCTGAGGCTGAGCGCGACCGCCGCGGTGGCGGCGAGCGCGAGTTTTCTGGTGAATCGCATGGAAGATCCTCTTCGATCTGAGCGGTGCCGCGCGCCCGGTGAGCGAGCGGACTCCGGCCGGAACGGTGAGCATCGCTGCCACCGCGGGGCCGAAGCCCGCTCACGCTAACCGCGCAATTTCCATGGGGTCAAGGCGCGACACGGCCCGTCGCCTGCTTTCTGCACTCAGGTCAGGAATCGGCCGAATCCGTCGCCGCCGAAGGTGCCGCCGCGGTTCGGTCGGACGTCGGCACCGGCGGTCGACGGGCGGGCCTGGTCGTCGGTCCCTCGTCGTAGGCCGGAGGTCGAGGATGACCACGGACGCGTCTCCGCCACCCCCTCCATCGGCAGAAGACGCACCCGTGGCCCGCTGCGGCGAACCCCCGCGCCGCGAGTGCTCGCACCCTCCATAGGTTGAACGAGCATTCAGTGATTAATCTATCCCGAGACGGCCCGTGAGGGAATTCCGCCGGACGACCCGGGAGGTGGACACCGCATGGCGCGATCGGATGCGCAGAATCGTCTGGCGCGCGAGCGTGCCAAGGAGACCATTCTCCAGGCGGCGATCGAGGTGTTCAGCGAACGCGGCGTCGCCGGGGCGGGCATCGCCGAGATCACGCGTCGCGCCGGTGTCGCCCAGGGGTTGGTGAACTATCACTTCGGCGGCAAGGATCAGCTCATCGGCGCCGTGATCGACCGGTGGTTCGAGACGGTGCTGGGGTTCGCGCAGGTGCAGGGGACGCCCGACGAGGTGCTCGCCGCGATCATCGACGGGGCGATCGGGGCGACGGCCTTCGCGATGCCGCTGCAGCGTGCGGTGCTCGCCATGCAGCAGCAGCCGCTCACCCATCGGCTGTTCGCGGAATCGGAGCAGCGCTACGCCGACGGCGCGACGGCGGCGGAGGATGCCGTGCGCGCCGTCTTCCGCGCCCGAGGCGCCGAAGACCCGGCCCTGGAGGAGGTCATGCTCCGCAGCACCCTGGAGGGGGTGTTCGTGAAGTACTGCGTCTTCGGCGACACGTATCCGCTCGAGGACGCGCGGCGCTGGCTGCACCGGCGGTACGGCCTGCCGGAGCCGACAGCCACCCTGCCAGGTGTGCCGACACCGCACGAGGGCGAACCCCGGCCGCGGGCGACGGCGGCGCTGCGGATCGACGCGTCCTGAGCCGCAGCGCTCAGTCGAGCTGCATCCGCGCGAACGCGCCGAGCACGACCCGCTCCGACTGCACGAGGTACCGCTCCAGCTCCGCCGCGCCGGCCTCCGCGCCGCGGGTGAGGAAGGTGTCGAGGACGGCGCGGTTCTTCCGGACGAAAGGCTCGTGCAGGGCGCGGGGGTCGTCGATCTTGAGGAACGCGAGCCGCAGCTCCGCCGCGACGTTCCGGTAGGTGCGGGCGAGACGCGGGCTGTCGGCGAGATCGACGAGGGCGACGTGGAACGCCATGTTCGCGCTGCCGACCGCGCGCCACGCGGAGGCGTCGTCTGTCGAGACACCGGCGACGGCGGCCTCGGCCGCGGCGACCGCGTCGGTCATGCGCTGCACGGCCGGGTGCTCGGGCTCGGACTGCCGGAGGGCCGTGCACTCGATGACGCGGCGAGCGCGGTAGATGTCGATGACGTCGGCGATCGAGGGAGAGGCCACCGAGACGCCGCGGTGCGGGATGTGCGCGACGAGCCCCTGTTCCGCGAGCACCCGGAACGCCTCGCGCAGGGTGTTGCGCGACACGTCGAAGCTCTCGGCCAGAGACGACTCCGACAGCCGGGAGCCCGGGGCGACGTCGCCGTCGATGATGCGCTGACGGAGCACGTCGGCGAGCGGGCCCTGCTGGTTCATGCCTTCATCGTAGGGGCGGTCGGTGCGGGAGATCGTGCCGATGATCACACGAAAGCAACCGCGCTGTAGCACGACGGAAACATGATTGTTGAACAATCAGGTTCTGTCCGTTCTACACTGGGGGTCACCCGACACCCACCAACGACGATGGGACCCCCCTATGTCCGAGCAGTCCGCCCCCGCCCTCACCCCCGAGGACGAAGCCCGCGCCGCCCACGCGAAGAAGCGCGCCGGCCGCAGTGCCGTCATCGGCGCCATCTTCCTCATGGCCACGAGCGCCATCGGCCCCGGCTTCATCACCCAGACCGCGACGTTTACCGCCCAGATGGGGGCCGCGTTCGCGTTCGCGATCCTCGTGTCGATCCTCGTCGACATCGCGGTCCAGCTGAACATCTGGCGGATGATCACCTCGTCCGGCAAGCGCGCCGGCGAGCTCGCCAACAGCGCCATCCCCTTCTCCGGCCACGTCATCGCCGTCCTCGTCGTCATCGGCGGGCTCGCGTTCAACATCGGCAACATCGCCGGCGGCGGCCTGGGCCTGAACGCCCTCCTCGGCATCGACCCGAAGCTCGGCGGCGCGCTCACGGCGGCCCTCGCGATCATCATCTTCCTCGTGAAGAAGGCCGGCAAGGTGATGGACGTCGTCCTCATCGTCCTCGGCGTCGGCATGATCGTGATGACCCTCGTCGTCGCCCTCATCGCCCAGCCGCCCATCGGCGACGCGCTGCGGCAGACCTTCGTGCCCGACCAGCTCAACTTCGCCACCATCACGACGATCGTCGGCGGCACGGTCGGCGGCTACATCACCTACTCCGGCGCCCACCGCTACCTCGACTCCGGTCACGTGGGCCCGCAGTACGCGAAGCCCGTCATGCGCGCCGCCGCCAACGGCATCCTGGTCACCGGCATCATGCGCTACGTGCTGTTCCTCGCGATCCTCGGCGTGGTGGCCTCCGGCGTGGCGCTCGACCTCTCCTCGCAGGCCGCCAACCCGGCCGGGCAGGCGTTCGGTGCGGTCCTCGGCGACGCCGGTCTGCGGATCTTCGGCGCGATCTTCTGGGCCGCCGCGATCAGCTCGGTCATCGGTGCCGCGTACACGTCGGCGACCTTCCTCTCGACGTTCACCGCCAAGCTCCGCGGGGGCTGGCCGCTGCAGCTCGCCACCGTCGCGTTCATCGTCGTGTCGCTGGCGGTCTACCTGGCGATCGGCACGGCCCCGGCCGCGATCCTCGTCTTCGTCGGCGGTTTCAACGGCCTGATCCTCCCCATCGGGCTGACGGTGTTCATGTACATCGGCTGGTTCCGCCGCGACCTGCTCGGCGACCGGAAGTACCCGATGTGGCTGCTCATCGCGGGCACCGTCGTGACCGCGCTCACCTGGTACATGGGCGCCGTCTCGATCGGCCCCATCTTCGCCTTCCTCGGAATCGGAGCGTGACATGGCGACCATCGACCTGAACTCGGACCTCGGCGAGAACGTCCCCGACCGGATCGTCAGCGACGACGCGAGCATGCTCGAGATCGTCACGAGCGCGAACGTGTCGTGCGGGTTCCACGCGGGCAGCCCGGAGGGGATCCGGGAGACCCTGGCCGCGGCCGTCGCCGGCGGCGTCGTGATCGGCGCCCACCCCGGGTACCGCGACTACGAGAACTTCGGGCGCACGAAGGTCGACATCGACTCGGCCACGCTGCAGGCGCACGTGGAGTACCAGCTCGGTGCGCTCCTCGGGCTCACCGCGGCGGTCGGCGGGCGGGTCTCCTACGTCAAGCCGCACGGGGCGCTCTACAACACCATCGCCCGCGATGAGCGGCAGTCGAAGGACGTCGTGGCGGCCATCAAGGCGATCGACCCCTCGCTCGTGCTGCTCGGTCTCGCCGGCGGCGTCGTGCTCGACGTCGCCGAGCGGGCAGGGCTCGCGGTCGCCGCGGAGGCCTTCGCCGATCGGGCCTATCAGCCGGACGGTCAGCTCGTCTCCCGCTCCGAGGCGGGGGCCGTGCTGCATGACCCCACCGCGGTGGCCGAGCGGATGGTGCGCCTGGCCGCGGACGGCGTGATCCGGGCGATCGACGGCACCGATGTGGCCGTGTCCGCGCAGTCGATCTGCGTTCACGGTGACAGCCCGGGCTCGGTGGCGATGGCCGCGGAGACGAAGCGCCTGCTGCAGGCGGAGGGCATCACGATCGCCCCGTTCGCCGGAGCCTGACATGGCCGTGCTCGCGACTCCCGCCCAGCTCGTCGACGCCCGCGCCGCCCGTGCGGCGCACCGCGCCGGCCACTCCGCCCCGACCAGCGGCGTCGCCCCGGGGCTGACCCAGGCGAACCTCATCGCGGTGCCAGCGGACTGGGCCTTCGAGACCCTCCTCTACGCGCAGCGCAACCCGAAGCCCTGCCCCGTCCTCGAGGTGATCGAGCAGGGGGAGGTGGAGTCGCGGCTCGCGCCGGGCAGCGACATCCGCACCGACATCGGGCGGTACCGCATCTGGCGGGACGGCGAGCTCGTGGAGGAGGTGTCCGACGCGACGGCGGCGTGGGACGAGCATCCCGACCTCGTCGCCTTCCTCATCGGCTGCAGCTTCACGTTCGAGACGGGGCTCGTCGAGGCCGGGATCCCGATCCGTCATCAGGAGCTCGGACGCAACGTGCCGATGTACCGCACGGCGGTGGACTGCACCCCGGCCGGACGGCTGCGCGGCGAGATGGTGGTCTCGATGCGTCCGATCGCCGCGGACCGCGTGGCCGATGCCGTGCAGATCTCCGGGCGCACCCCGGCGGTGCACGGTGCGCCGGTGCACATCGGCGACCCGGCGTCGCTCGGCATCGCCGATGTGATGGCGCCGGACTTCGGCGACGCCCCCGAGATCCGCCCCGGCGAGGTCCCCGTGTTCTGGGCGTGCGGCGTGACCCCGCAGGCGGCGATCATGGCGTCGAAGCCGCCGTTCGCCGTCACCCACGCCCCGGGGTACATGTTCGTCACCGATGTGCCGGATGCGGAGTACCGGGTCTGATGCGCATCCTCACGGCCTCCGACAGCGCGCTGCTCGTCGAGGCGGACGACCTCGAGCAGGCCATGCGGCTGAACCTCGCATGGAGCGACGTGCCCGGTGTCCTGGAGCGCATCCCCGGTGCCCGCACCGTGCTCGTGCGCTTCGACCCGCACCGCACCTCCGCCGCCGCGCTGGCCGAGACGCTCGCCGCGACCGAGGTCGATGCCGCGGCGCTGCCCGATGCGGGCGAGGTCACCATCCCGGTCCGCTACGACGGGGAGGATCTGGATGAGGTGGCCGCGCTCCTCGACGTCTCGGCGGAGGAGCTGGTGGCCCGTCACCTCGCCGCCGACTGGCGGGTCGCCTTCTCCGGCTTCGCTCCCGGCTTCGGCTATGCCGTGAGCGGCGATCCCCTCTTCGACGTGCCGCGGCGGTCGTCGCCCCGCACCCGGGTGCCCGCCGGCTCCGTCGCGCTCGCCGGAGCGTTCAGCGGTGTGTATCCGCGGGAGAGTCCGGGCGGCTGGCAGCTCATCGGACGGACCGCCCTGGAGATGTGGGACATCGACCGCGACCCGCCGGCTCTGCTCGCCCCGGGTCGCCGCGTGCGCTTCGTGCGTGCGGAGCGGGAGTCGGTCGCAGCGTCGCCGGCAGCGGCCGACGCGACGCGGGTCGCCCGTCGCGGGGACGGTCCGGCGGTCGAGGTCGTGCGACCGTCGCTGCAGCTCCTCGTGCAGGACGCGGGACGCCCCGGTTTCGCGGCGCTGGGCGTCTCGGCCTCCGGCGTCGCCGACCGCGTCGCGATGCGCGCGGCGAACCGGGCCGTGGGCAACACGCCGGCCGCGGCTGTGCTGGAGAGCGTCGGTGGGGCCGTGCTGCGCTTCCACGGCGCAGGCGTCGCCGCCGTCACCGGGGCCACGGGCTCGCTCACGCTCACCGACATCGACGGCATCGAGCGCACGCTCCTCCCCGGGGTGCCGTTCGCGACCGTCGACGGCGACGAGCTCACGCTGGGCCATCCCGAGCGCGGTCTCCGGTCCGTGATCGCCGTCCGCGGCGGCTTCGCTCCGGCGGCGGCGCTCGACAGCCGCGCGACCGACACGCTCGCCGGGCTGGGTCCCGCGCCGCTGACCGCGGGTGATCTCATTCCGATCGGGGCTGCCGCCGTGTCGGCCGTCGAGCCGGACCCGGTGCCGCGCGCGCTTCCCGCATCCGGGGAGCTGGCCTCGCTGGAGATCACGCTCGGCCCGCGCGACGACTGGTTCACGGCCGCCGGCGTCGAGGCGCTCACCGCGCAGGAGTGGACGGTCACGCCGCGCTCGGATCGGGTGGGCATCCGCCTGCACGGCGACGTGCCCCTGGAACGCGCGGTCGGCGGCGAGCTGCCGAGCGAAGGTGCCGTGACCGGGGCCATCCAGGTGCCGCCGGACGGTCAGCCCGTGCTCTTCCTCCCCGATCATCCGCTCACCGGCGGCTATCCCATCATCGGTGCCCTCACCGATCGCAGCCTCGATCTCGCCGCCCAGCTTCCGCCGGGTGTGCGGGTGCGCTTCACCGTCAAGGAGACCTCATGACCTCTGTGCTGATCGCCAACCGCGGCGAGATCGCGGTCCGCGTGATCCGCGCGTGCGCGGAGGCCGGCTACACGTCGGTCGCCGTCTACGCCGATCAGGACGCGGATGCCCTGCACGTGCGGCTCGCGGACGAGGCGATCGGCCTCGGCGGCGACACCGCGGCGACGACGTATCTGTCGGTCGAGGCGCTGATCGACGCGGCCCGCCGCAGCGGCGCGGACGCCGTGCACCCGGGCTACGGCTTCCTCTCCGAGAGCGCCGCGTTCGCGCGAGCCGTCGAGGACGCCGGACTCGTCTGGATCGGACCCTCGCCGGAGAGCATCGACGCGCTGGGCGACAAGATGACCGCGCGCCGGATCGCGCAGCGCGTGGGGGCTCCGCTCGCCGCGGGCACGGATCAGCCGCTGTCCGGGCCGCAGGAGGCGGTGGCGTTCGCCGAGGAGCACGGCCTGCCCATCGCGATCAAGGCCGCGTTCGGCGGGGGAGGTCGCGGGCTCAAGGTCGTCCGCGAGCTGGCGGAGGTCGCCGACGCGTTCGACGCGGCCACCCGCGAGGCGACCGCCGCGTTCGGTCGCGGGGAGTGCTTCGTGGAGCGCTTCCTGGAGAGCCCGCGGCACATCGAGGTCCAGGTGCTCGGCGACGGGCGCGGCGGCGTGGTCGTCGTGGGCGACCGCGACTGCTCGATGCAGCGCCGCAACCAGAAGCTCATCGAGGAGGCTCCTGCGCCCGGTCTCACGGAGGCGCAGCGGACGGCGTTCCACGACGCGGCACGGGCGATCTGCGCCGAGGTGCAGTACCGCGGCGCCGGCACGGTCGAGTTCCTCCTCGCCGCGGACGGCACGATCTCGTTCCTCGAGGTGAACACCCGGCTGCAGGTCGAGCACCCCGTGACCGAGGAGGTCACCGGGACCGACCTCGTCCGCGAGCAGTTCCGCATCGCGTTCGGCGAGGGGCCGTCGTTCACCGAGACCCCGGCGCCGACCGGGCATGCGTTCGAGTTCCGCATCAACGCCGAAGACCCCGGCCGTGGATTCCTGCCCAGCCCCGGACGGGTGGACGGCCTGCGGATCCCCGGTGGACCCGGCGTGCGGTGGGACAGCGGCATCGAGGCCGGAGACACCGTGCAGCCCGCGTTCGACTCGATGATCGCGAAGCTCATCGTGCACGCGGACACCCGGGACGCGGCCCTCGTGCGGGCGCGTCGGGCGCTGCGTGAGCTCGCCGTCGAGGGTCCGGCGACCGTGATCCCGTTCGACCTCCGCGCCATCGACGATCCCGCGTTCGCGACCGCGACCTTCGCCGTGCACACCCAGTGGATCGAGACCGTGCTGCTCCCGGTACTGGAGGCGCAGCCCCGCCCCGCGGTCGCCCCGGTCTCCGGGCTGCAGCGGTTCCCGGTGGAGATCGACGGCCGCCGCGTGATGCTCGGTCTGCCCGCGGAGCTGCTGGCCGGGATCGGCCGTCCGGCGGGAGAGGACGCGGCACCCGCGCCGTCGGCGGATTCCTCCGAGCTGCGGGCTCCCGCGCCGGGCACGCTCGTCCGCTGGCTCGTCGATGACGGGGCCGTGGTGGCAGAGGGAGACCCGGTGGCCGTGCTCGACGCGATGAAGATGGAGACCACGGTCACCGCGCACCGCGCCGGCACGCTCACCCCGCGCGCGGACACCGGAGCGACCCTCTCCGCCGACGCCCTCCTCGCCACGATCGCCTGACCCCCGCCCCCGGCCCACCCCGTCCCGTCCCGCCCCTTCGCGTGCGGAGTGCAAAAACACCCCTCCCACACCCCTCAGACGCCCCTTTCCGATCCCGCACCCGCTGACACCGGCGGCGCCTCCCGCGTGCGAGTGCGAATACGGTCCTCCCGCCCGCCGGGCACGCCCGTTCTCGATCCCGCCCCCTCCGACCCGGGAACATCCCGCGTGCGAGTGCGATGATGTTCCTGTCTGGAGAGTGCAAAACCGGCCCTCCCGCAGCCCGGGAGAGCCCCCTTGTGATCCCGCACGCGACTCGACCAACCAAGGCCGTGCGAGCGCGAAAACGCCCCCTCCTCGTGAGAGGAGGGGGCGTTTTCCATCCGGACCGTGAACGCCCCGGGCTCGCTCACGCCTCCGACACCCGGTGGGAGTGCGAAAACGGGCCTCAGCGGGGTGCGGGAGGGGCGAAAGCCGTCCCGCACGCTTCAGGGGACGGGACGCAACCTACGCGGGGTCGCCGCCGAGGGGGCCGACGGGCTCGAGGGGCTTCGGGTCGTCGGCGCCCGTCTTGCGCGCGCGGGCGATGAGGTTGCCCAGGTGGTAGATGAGCAGCGCCGCGACCGTCCCGAGCACGATCCCGCCGAAGGCGAAGTCGCCGAGCTGCATCGTGAACCCGGCGATGCCGATCACAAGGGACACCGCTGCGGTGTACTGGTTGACCGGACGCGAGAAGTCGACGCGGCTGTCCACCCAGATCTTGATGCCGATGATTCCGATGAGGCCGTAGAGCGCCGTCGTCGCCCCGCCGAGCACGCCCGCGGGGATCGAGTTGAACACCTCGCCGACCTTGGGCGAGAACGCCAGGAGGATCGCGAACAGACCCGCCACCCAGTACACGGCGGTGGAGTACACGCGGGTCGCGGCCATGACGCCGATGTTCTCGCCGTAGGTCGTGGTGCCCGAGCCGCCGAAGCCACCGGCGATGGTCGTGGCGACACCGTCGGCGATGAGGGCGCGACCGGTGTGACGGTTGATCGCGGGGTCTTCGGTCATGGTCGCGACCCCGCGCACGTGACCGACGTTCTCCGCGATGAGCACGAGCACGACGGGCAGGAACATCGCGATGGTCGACCAGGTGCCGGGCTCGACGAAGTCCGGGAACTGGAAGTGCGGGAGGCCGATCCAGGGGGCGTCTGCGATGAGCTCGGCGGGGGTCTTGTCGCCGCGGAGCGGGTTGGGCACCTCGAACGAGCCGTTGAACGCGGCCCAGATGAAGCCGACGGCGACGCCGAGGAAGATCGAGATCCGGCCGAGGAAGCCCCGGAAGAGCACGGCGAAGAGGATGATCGCGACGAGGGTGATCGTAGCCGTCACGGGGTCGAGCGCGAAGTTGCTCCAGGCGGTGGGGGCGAGGTTGAAGCCGATGAGCGCGACGATGGCACCGGCGACGACCGGGGGCATCAGGGCATCGACCCAGCGCAGGCCGACGAACTGCACGACGAGACCGACGACCGCCAGGAGCACGCCCACCGCGACCACGCCCGCGAGAGCCGAGCCGGTGCCGCCCGCCGCGACGGCCGCGGTGATCGGGGCGATGAAGGCGAACGAGGAGCCGAGGTAGCTCGGCAGCTGGTTCTTCGTGATGAGGAGGAAGAGCAGCGTGCCGATGCCGCTGAAGAGCAGCGTGGTCGACACGGGGAAGCCGGTGAGCGTCGGCACGAGGAACGTGGCGCCGAACATGGCGACCACGTGCTGGGCGCCGATGGCGATGGTCGCGGGCCAGGACAGACGTTCCGCGGGGGTGACGACGGCGCCGGGCTCGACGGTGCGGCCGTTTCCGTGCAGCTTCCACAAAGCCATGCGGGCTCCTCAGGGTTCGGGATCGGGGGCGGAGTGCTGGAGCAACACTACCGATTCCTGAGTGTTCCCTGTGCGTCCCGCGGCCGCGAGGAGCGCGGCGTCAGGCACCGAGGCAGTCGATGAGCTCGCGGTACCGGGCGGCCGTCCGCGCCACGACCTCCTCGGGCAGCACGGGGGGCTCGCCCTGCTTGTCCCAGTTCGCCGCGAGCCAGTCGCGCACGATCTGCTTGTCGAAGCTCGCCATCCGCTCGGCCGGGGTCGATCCCGTGCGCCAGGCCTCGGCGTCCCAGTACCGGGAGGAATCGCTCGTGAGCACCTCGTCGGCGAGGCGGAGGGTGCCGTCGGCGTCGGTCCCGAACTCGAACTTCGTGTCGGCGAGGATGAGGCCCTTCTCCTCGGCGATGGCCGCGGCCCGACGGTAGATCGCGAGCGAGGCGTCGCGGAGCTCGGCCGCCCGGTCCGCCCCGACGAGCTCGACGACGCGGTCGAACGTGATGTTCTCGTCGTGTTCGCCCATCGGTGCCTTGTAAGCCGGGGTGAACAGCGGCTCAGGGAGACGGTCGCCGTTCTGCAGGCCTGCCGGCAGGGCGATGCCGCACACGGTGCCGTGCTCCTGGTACTCGGCCCAGCCGGAGCCGGTGATGTACCCGCGCACGACGCACTCGATCGGCAGCATCTCGAGCGACTGGGCGAGCATGGCGCGATCGGCCACCTCCTCCGGCAGGTCGCCGTCCGTGAGATGGTTCGGAACGTCGAGCTGGGCGAACCACCAGCGGCTGAGGCGGGTCAGCAGAGCACCCTTGTCGGTGATGCCGGGGGAGAGCACGATGTCGAAAGCGCTCACCCGGTCGGACGCGACGACGAGGATGCGGGTGTCTGCCGGGTCCTCCGAGGCATAGAGGTCGCGGACCTTTCCGGAGTAGAGGTGTCGCCACCCGGGGATGGCCTGCGCGTTTCCTGCGGACGGTGTGCTCACCCGCCCATTATCCCGGTGATGCGTGCTCTTCCGCGCCGAGACCCCGCGTTCGCGTCGAGACCCCGGGGTGTGCGCGTCGCGACCCCGGGGTCTCGCCGGAAATACGGGGTCTCGGCGGAGGAAGGGCGGGTGTATAGTCCATGTGGACTATTTAGCGGGGGCGACAGCAGATCGGGGAGAGGCGTGGGGAAGAGCAGGGATGTGGTGGCGGGACTCACGCCCCTCGGGGTGATGGTGCTCGCGCTGCTTCGCGAGAGCGACATGCATCCGTACGAGATGGTGCGGCTGCTTCGCGCGCGTCACGACGACCGGCTCATCACCGTCACCAACGGCACGCTGTACCACACGGTCGCGCGGCTCCAGCGGGCGGGTCTGCTCGACGAGGTCGGCACGGATCGCGAGGGCAACCGACCGGAGCGGACGACCTACACCCTCACCGACGCCGGTCGGGAGGCGGTGGTCGCGTGGGTGCGTCGTGCCCTCCCCCGCATCGACCGCGAGACCGACGCCCGCGTCGCGCTCGCCGAGTCGCACAACCTCGACCGCGACGACGCCGTCGCGCTGCTGCAGGAGCGACGGGAGGCGCTCGTCGCCTCGTACGCGCTGCACCACGACGGCCTCGCCGCCGCCCGCACCAAGGGCGTCCCGCCGCAGGTCCTCGTCGAGATCGAACGGCAGGAGGCGCTGCTCGACGCCGAGCTCCGCTGGCTCGACACCCTCCTCACCCGCCTCGACGGCGACGAGCTCCGCTGGGGCCCCGACGCCTTCGACGACACCGACCGCTACCGCGCTCAGCGAAAGGCTGCACAGCAATGACCGATTCCCGCCAGACCTCGGGGCCCGAGACGGGGCCCTTCGCCGCCGGTCACGCGCCGAAGAGTCCGTGGCCGGCGCTCTGGGCCCTCGTCATCGGGTTCTTCATGATCCTCGTCGACACCACGATCGTGTCCGTCGCGAACCCGGCGATCAAGGCCGCCCTCGACCCCGACACGAACAACCTCGACAACGTCGTGTGGGTCACCAGCGCCTACCTGCTCGCCTACGCCGTGCCGCTGCTCATCACCGGACGACTCGGCGACCGCTTCGGCCCGAAGAACATCTACCTCATCGGGCTCGCGGTCTTCACCCTCGCCTCGCTCTGGTGCGGACTGTCGACGACGCTCGAGGGCCTGATCGCGGCCCGCGCGGTCCAGGGTCTCGGCGCCGCGTTCATGACGCCGCAGACCATGGCCGTCATCACCCGCACGTTCCCGCCGAACCGGCGCGGCGCGGCGATGGGCCTCTGGGGTGCCACGGCCGGCGTCGCCACGCTCGTCGGCCCCCTCGCGGGTGGCCTGCTCGTCGACGGCTTCGGGTGGGAGTGGATCTTCTTCGTCAACCTCCCCGTCGGCGTGGTCGCCTTCGTGCTCGCCTGGATCCTCGTGCCGAAGCTGAAGACGCACCCGCACCGGTTCGACCTCGTCGGCGTCGTCCTCAGCGCGCTCGCGCTGTTCCTCATCGTCTTCGGGCTGCAGGAGGGCGAGAAGTACGACTGGGGGACCATCGTGGGACCGATCTCGGTCTGGGGCCTCATCATCGCCGGCGTCGTGGTGCTCGCGCTCTTCATCGTGCAGCAGGCGCGCACCCGGAGCGAGCCCCTCGTGCCGCTGGCGCTCTTCCGCGACCGGAACTTCTCCGGCGCGAACGTCGCGATCGCCGCGGTCGGCTTCACGGTCACGAGCATGTCGCTGCCGATGATGTTCTTCCTGCAGACCGCGCGCGGCCTCACCCCCACCGAGGCCGCGATGCTGCTCATCCCGATGGCCGTGCTGTCGGGCGTGCTCGCGCCGGTCGCCGGGAAGATCCTGGATCGTGTCGACCCGCGCATCATCCTCGTCCCCGGTCTGCTCTGCGTCGCGGGTGCCTTGGTCTGGTACTCCGCACTGACCACGATGGACACCCCGATCCTGATGTTCCTGCTGCCGTCCGCGCTGATGGGCATCGGCAACGCGGGCATGTGGGGGCCGCTGGCGACCACGGCCACGCGCAAGCTGCCGCCGCGACAGGCGGGTGCCGGCGCGGGCATCTACAACACCACCCGCACCATCGGCTCGGTCATCGGCTCCGCCTCGATCGCCGCGTTCATGCAGTCGCGGCTGGAGGCGAACCTCCCCGGTCTGGCCGACGCTCCGGCCGGCACGGGCAGCGGCGCGCTGCCGCCGCAAGTCGCCGAGGGCTTCGCGGCCGGCATGTCCCAGACCCTGCTGCTGCCCGCCGGCGTCATCCTCATCGCGCTGGTCGCCTCGCTGTTCCTCCGCGGGCAGGATCGGAAGGACGAGGCCGTCGCCGCGACCCCTCCGGCTCGACCGCGATGACCCCGACACGCCGGTATCCACGCGGGTTCCGGCGCTGTTCGGGGTCGCGCCGAGATTCCGGCGCGCGAGAGGTGCGGGGTTAGGGTGGATGGTCGGCGGCCGCCGGGTCGCCCTTCCGAACCCCGAGGAGCACTCGACGTGAGCCGCCATCCATCCTCTCCGCCGAGCCGTCTGCGGCGGTTCGGCCGCACCGCCGGCGCGACCGCTCTCGCCGCGCTCGTCGCCGCCGGAGCACTACTCGCCGGAGCCGTGCCCGCCACCGCGGCCGACGACGGCGAGACCTACGTCATCGGCACCGACACGACCTTCGCGCCGTTCGAGTTCACGGACGAGTCCGGCGACCTCGTCGGCATCGACATGGACCTCCTGCGCGCGATCGCGGAGGACCAGGGCTTCGACGTGGAGATCCGCCAGCTCGGCTTCGACGCCGCGGTGCAGGCGCTGCAGTCGAACCAGGTCGACGCCGTCATGGCCGGGATGTCGATCACCGAGGAGCGCCAGCAGACCTTCGACTTCAGCGACCCGTACTTCACCAGCGGCGTGCAGCTCGGGGTGCTCGAGTCCAGCGACATCCAGTCCCTCGACGACCTGAACGGCAAGACCGTCGCGGTCAAGACCGGCACCCAGGGGCAGACCTTCGCCGAGGAGAACGCCGACGAGTACGGCTTCCGGATCACGCCCTACCAGGACACGACCGACATGGTCGATGCGGTCAAGGCAGGTCAGGCCGTCGGCTACTTCGAGGACTTCCCCGTGCTCGCCTACGGCATCCAGCAGGGGTCGGGCTTCCGCCTGGTCGGCGAGCCCGCGCTCGGCGGCGAGTACGGCTTCGCGGTCAACAAGGGCGAGAACGCCGAGCTCCTGGAGATGTTCAACGCCGGGCTCGCCAACCTGCAGGAATCCGGCGCGTACGACGAGATCGTGGACACCTACCTCGCGACGGGTGACGACGCGCAGGAGGCGCAGCCCACCGACATTATCTCGGTCGCGGTGAAGTACTGGCCGGCCCTGATGCAGGGTCTGTGGCTCACCATCCTCGCCACGATCGTCGCGGTGATCGCGGCGTTCATCCTCGGGATCATCTTCGGCTTCGGGCGCCTGTCGAAGTTCGCGCCGTTCCGCTGGATCGCGACGGCCTACGTCTACGTCTTCCGCGGGACCCCGATCCTGATCCAGGCGTTCTTCGTGTTCTTCGCCATCCCGCAGCTGATCCCCGACCTGAAGTTCGACCCGTTCGTGGCCGGTGCGATCACCCTGTCGCTGAACACCGGTGCGTACATGACGGAGATCATCCGCGGCGGCATCCAGGCCGTCGACCCCGGTCAGGCGGAGGCGTCGCGTTCGCTCGGCCTCAGCCACTGGAAGACGATGCGCAAGGTCGTGCTGCCGCAGGCGTTCCGGATCATGATCCCGTCGTTCGTGAACCAGGGCATCATCACGCTGAAGGACACCTCGCTCATCAGCGTCATCGGTCTCGCCGAGCTGACGTTCGTCTCGCGCCAGATCATCGCCTCGACGTATCTTTCGGCGCAGGTGCTGACGATCGTCGCCATCATCTACTTCGTCGTGATCACGCTGCTGACGCTGCTCGCGAACCGCCTGGAGAGGAAGGCCAACGCATGAGCAAGATCGAGGTCAGGGACCTGCACAAGTCCTTCGGCGACAACGAGGTGCTCAAGGGCATCGATCTCACGGTCGAGGACGGCGAGGTCATCGCCGTGATCGGCCCCTCCGGCTCGGGCAAGTCGACGCTGCTGCGCTGCCTCAACAAGCTCGAGGAGCCGACGTCGGGGCACGTGATCATCGACGGGGTCGACCTCACCGACAAGAGCGTGAAGCTGGATGAGGTGCGCCAGCGCATCGGCATGGTGTTCCAGCACTTCAACCTGTTCCCGCACATGACCGTGCTGGAGAACATCACGCTCGCCCCGGTCGAGCTCGGCCGCATGACGAAGGCCGAGGCCCGCGACCGCGCTCGGTCGCTGCTCGAGCGCGTCGGCCTGTCGGAGAAGGCGGACGCGAAGCCCGCGTCGCTCTCCGGCGGTCAGAAGCAGCGCGTGGCCATCGCCCGTGCACTCGCGATGGACCCGGAGATCATGCTGTTCGACGAGGCCACCAGCGCCCTCGACCCGGAGATGGTCGGCGAGGTGCTGCAGGTCATCCGCGACCTCGCCGAGGGCGGCATGACCATGGTGCTCGTGACCCACGAGATGGGCTTCGCCCGCGAGGTGTCCGACCGCACGGTGTTCATGGACGGCGGCGTCGTGGTCGAGGAGGGCACTCCCGCCGACCTGTTCGGCGCCCCCAAGAACGAGCGCCTCCAGGACTTCCTGTCGAAGGTTCTCTGACCCCGTTCGAGTCGCTCAAATGGCTGCATTCCCGGCTGGGATGCAGCCATTTGCGCTACTTCAACGCGGTCAGCGAGCGACGCGGGCAGCGATGTCGGTGCGGTGGTGGGACCCCTCGAGGCGGATGCGGCCGAGGGCGTCGTAGGCGCGGTCGCGGGCGGTGCGGAAGTCCGCGGCCACGGCGACGACGTTCAGCACACGGCCACCCGTCGCGATGAGCGAACCCCCCGGTGCGTCGGGACTCGCGGTCGCGGCGTGCACCAGTCGGACCCCCTCCACGGCGGCCGCATCGTCCAGACCCTCGATCGGACGCCCGGTCTGCGGCGCCTCCGGATACCCCTCGCTCGCCAGGACCACGGTGATCGCGACCTCATCGCGGAACACGGGCTCGGGCTGGTCCTCGAGGGTGCCGGAGGCGGCGGCGAAGAGGAGCTGCGACAGCGGGGTCTCCAGTCGCGGCAGCACGACCTGGGTCTCCGGGTCGCCGAAGCGCGCGTTGAACTCGATCACCCGCACGCCCTGCGGGGTGAGGATGAGACCGGCGTAGAGGAGGCCGATGAACGGGGTGCCCTCGGCGTCGAGCTGGCGGACGACCGGAAGGGCGACGTCGCGGGTGACCTCTTCCACGAATGCCTGCTCGCTGCCGAACTGCTCCGCGAGCCAGGGCAGCGGGGAGTACGCCCCCATACCGCCGGTGTTGGGGCCGGCGTCGCCGTCGAGGGCCCGCTTGAAGTCCTGGGCCGGGCTGAGCGCGCGCACGGTGTCGCCGTCGCTGAGGAAGAACAGCGAGACCTCGGGGCCGGACAGGAACTCCTCGACGAGGACGGGGCCGGCCGGGAGGTACTGCTCCGCGTGAGCCAGGGCCTCGGCGCGGTCGGAGGTGACGATGACGCCCTTGCCCGCGGCGAGCCCATCGGCTTTGACGACGTAGGGGGCGCCGAGGTCGTCGAACGCGGCCTCGACCTCGCCGACCGTGGCGGCCCGGACCGCGCGGCCCGTCGGCACGCCGGCGGCGTCCATGACCCGCTTGGCGAAGGCCTTGGAGCCCTCGAGCTGCGCGGCGGCCTTGCCCGGCCCGAACACGGGGATACCCCGTCCGCGGAGCTCGTCCGCGACGCCCGCCACCAGAGGGGCCTCCGGGCCGATGACGACGAGGTCGATCGCGTGCTCGTTCGCGAAGGCCGTCACCGCGGCGCCGTCCAGCGGGTCGAGGGCGACGGGTGTCGCGTCCTGCGCGATGCCGGCGTTGCCGGGGGCGACGAGGATCTCGTGCGCGGGGGACTCGGCGCGCAGCGCCAGGATGATCGCGTGCTCACGGGCACCGGAACCGAGGACGAGGATCTTCACCCGTCCAGCCTATCGAGGCGCGTGCGCGGGGTTCCGGTGGGTCCCGGTCAGAGCTCGATGGGACGCTCGTCCGCCGTGTCCCAGGGCACGGTCCAGCCGGTGGCATCGAACAGGGCGTCGAGCACCATGGCGGTGAAACCCCACACGATCGTGCCGTCGACGTCGAACGCGGGTCCGCGGAACGTGCGCCCGGCGCGGGACAGGGTCGAGGTGAAACGGGTCGCGGGGTCGAGGAGCTGGGCGACGGGGACGCGGAACACCTCGACGGTCTCCGCGTGGTCGACCGCGACGACGCGGGACGGCGACTGCCACCAGGCGAGCACAGGGGTGACGAGGTGGTTGCTCGCGGCGAGGGGGATCACGGGAAGCGTGGCGAGCACCTCGACTCCCGCGGGATCGAGGCCGGTCTCCTCCTCGGCCTCCCGGAGCGCGGTGGCGACCGCGTCGGCATCGGCCGCTTCGGCGCGTCCGCCGGGGAAGGAGACCTGCCCCGGGTGCGAGGAGAGGGTGGGCGCGCGGCGTTGCAGCAGCACGTCGAGGTCGCGGGCGACGGCCGCATCGACGGTCGGTGCGGGGATGCGGTCGAGGACGCCGAAGAGGATGAGCACCGAGGCGTCATGGGCGCGGCCCGGATCCGCGAGCGGAGGGATCGGCACGCTCCAGGAGTGGTCGGCCGCGGCGGCGAGCAGCTCGGCGCGGGCGCCCTGGGGATGCATGCTCATGCCATCGAGCTTATGACCGGGGCCGCCGCGGCGGATCTAGGGTGGGGGGATGGCCAGGAAGATCGACATCGTCGACGGACGCGCGGCGCTCGGTGCCGTGCGCGACGCGGAGGCCGCCGGGACGAAGCCGACGCGGCCGGAGCTCGCCACCGCGGTGCGCTACCTGCTGCAGCTGCTCGACGAGAAGGCGCCTGGCAACAGCGTCGAGGTGCGCGTCCCGCCGTTCGGAGCCGTGCAGGTGATTCAGGGGCCGCGGCACACGCGGGGGACTCCGCCGAACGTCGTGGAGATGGACGCCGCCACGTGGATCGCGGTCGCGACCGGCACGGAGGCATGGGCGGACGCCGCCACGGCCGGGCGCGTCCACGCCTCGGGCACGCGTGCGGATCTCACCGGAGTCCTCCCGCTGCGCCCCTAGCGCCGGGCAACGACGAGCGGCACCCCGGTGTGCGGGTGCGGGAAGACGTCGACGGGCTGCCCGTAGACCTCCTCGATCCGTGCGGCCGTGAGGACCTCGGCCGGCGTGCCGGTGGCGGCGACCCGACCGCCCGCCAGCAGAGTGACGCGGTCGGCATGCGCGAGAGCGGCGTTGAGGTCGTGCAACACGACCGCGACCGCGACCCCGGCCTCCGCCCGTCTGCGGATCACCCGCATGACGTCTTCGTGATGCTTGAGGTCCAGGGCTGCCGTCGGCTCGTCGAGCAGCAGGATCCCGGTGTCCTGGGCGAGTACACGGGCCAGCGCCACCCGCGCGCGCTCACCGCCGGAGAGCGAGGGGACGGAGCGCTCCCGCAGCGCCGTGACCTCGGTCGTCGCCATCGCCGTCGCCACGACGCTGTCATCCTCTTCGGCGACCGGGCTCCGCGCCCACGGCGTGCGTCCCATCCGCACGACCTGCTCGACCGTGAAGGGGAAGGTGACGGCGTTCTCCTGCAGCAGCACGGCGCGTCGCCGGGCGAGATCGCGGGCGCGCGTCCCCGCGACGGGGCTGCCGTCGAGGAGGACGGTGCCGGACACCGGAGCGACGTCCCCCGCGAGCACGCCGAACAGGGTCGACTTGCCCGCGCCGTTCGGCCCGACGAGGGCGTGCACCTCGCCGGCGTGGATGTCGATGGCCGTGTCGTCGAGGATGGCGCGTCCGTCGCCGACGCGCACCGTGAGCCCCTGGCCCCGCAGGCGCGGGCTCACGCCCATCCTCCCGACTGCCGCCGCGTCCGCACGAGAAGCCAGAGGAAGAACGGGCCGCCCACGAGGGACGTGATCATGCCGATGGGGGAGGTCCGCGAGCGGTACGGCCGTGCGCGCCACGAGGTCGGCGGCCGCGATGAGGAGGGCGCCGCCGAGGGCGGAGGCGATCACGAGCGGGAGGTGTGCGGGGCCGATCAGCATGCGCATGAGGTGGGGCACCACGAGACCGGCGAACCCGATGATCCCCGCGAAGGCGACTGCGGCGCAGACGAGCAGCGCCACCGTGACGATGACGACCATCCGCAGCAGCTCGACCGGCACGCCCAGATGTCGGGCGGTGCGCTCGCCGAGGGCGAAGAGATCCAGACCCGGCGCCACGATCAGGGCGACGACGACCCCGATCGCCACGAGCGGCGCGACGAGCTGGATGTTCGACCAGAGGGCGCCGTTCAGCGAGCCGAGCTGCCAGAACACGATCTGCTCGCGCGTCGAGGTCGTGCCGAGGAACGTGAGGAAGGCCATGCCGGCGCCGGCGATGGCGTTGATCGCGATGCCGGTGAGCAGCAGCGTGACCACCTCGGTGCGGCCCCCGGAGCGGCTCAGGAGGTAGACGGAGAAGACGGCCGCGAGACCGCCGAGGAAGGCGAAGGCGGGCGTCGTCCACATGCCGAAGGTGGCCAGGCCGAACGTGATGCTGGCCGCCGCCCCGAGCGCCGCGCCGGAGGAGACGCCGACGACGCCGGCGTCCGCGAGGGGGTTGCCGAAGATGGCCTGCATGAGCACGCCGGAGACCGCGAGCGCGGCGCCGACGAGCAGGCCGAGGACCAGGCGGGGGAGGCGGAGGTTGTAGATCACGCCGTCGTCGGTCGCCGCGGCCGGAGTCCCGGCGGTGTCGATGCCGAGGCCGCGCAACAGTACGTCCAGGAGCGCGGTCGGGGACAGGTCGTACTGCCCGCTGGTGATCGACGCGACGCTCGTGACGAGAAGGCCGATGACGAGGGCGACGACGACCGTCGCGAAGCGCTGTCCCCGATGCCGGGTCGGCGTCGGGGTGACGACCTCGCCGGTCACGAGGCCGCTTCCGGCGCGTACAGGGCCCGCGCGAGGGCGCTGATCACGTCGGCCGACCGGGGGCCGAAGCTGAGGATCTCGGCGTCCGCCATGTCGATCACGCGGCGATGTGCTCCTGCGGGGGTCTCGGCGATGGCGGGGATGCGTTCGAGGAGCCCGTCGACGCCGCCCACCGATTCCAACCCGTCCGTCATCATCACGAGTACGTCGGGCTGCGCGGCGACGAGTGCTTCCGCGGTCATCGGCTTCATGCCCTCCCAGCCGATCTCCTCCGCGACGTCGACACCGCCGACCGCATCGATGAGGGAGTCCGCCCCGGAGTCCTCGCCGAAGATGTAGTACACGTTGGCGCTCCCGCGTACGTACAGGAAGAGCATGCGGGCGCGGTCCGCCGCGGCGGACGGGGTGACGTCGGCGATCTCCGCGATGGCGGCGTCGAGCTCGGCGTCGAGGCGGGCGCTGAGCGCCGTGCCGCGCGTCGGGACGCCGAGGGCCGTGGCGATCTCCGTCACGAGCGCGGCGGTGGTGTCGATCCGTCGGTCGCTGGAGATGACCACGACCGCGATGCTCGCATCCCGCAGCTGCTGGCGGACCTCCTTCGGGCCGATCGTGGAGTCGGTGAGGACGACGGTCGGGGCCAGCTCGAGGATCGCCTCCGGGCTGAGCGTGTGCCCGGTCTTGGTGACGACCGGAAGGTCCTCGGTACCGGGGAACTGCGTGGACGCGTCGCGCCCGACGACCTGATCGCCGAGCCCGAGCGCGAACACCGTGGCGGCGATCGTGCCGGAGATGTCGATCGGGAGGATGCGCTCGACATCCGTGATCTCGACCTCGCGGCCTTCGCTGTCGGTCACGGTGACCGGGAGCGACGGGGCGGTGTCGTCGTCGACGGGGGCGACCGCGTGACTCGCGAGGCATGCGGTCGAGGGCCCCGTGGCCTCACGCACGTCGGCGACCAGATCGAGATCCGCGAGAGGGGTCGAGGCCTGTGGGCAGGCGTCGTCGACGACAGGGGTCTGCGCGGGACCGGAGTCCGACCCGGCGCAGGAGGCCAGTCCGAGAGCCAGCGCGGCGGCGAGAAGCAGGGCAGGAGCGCGTCGCATTAGGCAAGGCTATCCTAAAACTTGACGCCCTCACCGGCGCCCCTCTACGCTCAGGATCGGCGGCTTGCTTAGCCAAGCCTAACCAAACTCCACCTTCGCCCGACTGCCGTGCGGCACCGCCGGGAGCGCACGATCGATCGCGCCCCGCGGGCCGCGGAGAACCGTGAACGCCACAGCACACACCCCATCAGTGAGCACGCGCCTGCGTGTCCTGCTCGCCGCCCTCGTCTCCCTCGTCCTCGTCGCCGCCGGGGCGATGGTCGGCCCACCGGCCCACGCGACCGCGGCGACCGTCACCGCGGCGGTGTCGTCCGCCGACACCACCGGCCTCACCGTGCAGGTGCGGGCCGACGGTCTGCCGGACGTGACGGGCGTCTACGCCGCCCTGATCGTGTCGGGTACCGAGAGCGGCGTCTCCGCCGGCGGCGGCTACGCCGCGTTCGCGCTGCCCTTCCCGAGCGTGCAGCAGGGGGCCACGTCCTTCACGCTGCAGGCGCCAAACGCGTCCCTGGACCGGACGAAGACGTACGAGGTGCTCGTCTGGCAGCAGCACTCCGCGCCGTCAGCCGCCACGATCTACGGCCGCGGCGACGTCACGGTGACGCCGGAGCAGTGGGACACGATCTTCGGAACGACGCCCACCGCGCCGGGCGAGACGGAGCCGGGCGAGACCGAGCCCGGGGAGACGACTCCGGGTGAGACGGAGCCGGGGGAGACGGCCCCGGGTGAGACGGAGCCGGCGCCGGCCGAAGCCGCCATCGAGGTGTTCCTCGCCGACGGCACCACGCCCGCTGCGGGCGCTCGCCTTCAGGCGGGCGACGCGA
Source organism: Microbacterium sp. LCT-H2 (assembly GCF_001866135.1). Taxonomy (GTDB): domain Bacteria; phylum Actinomycetota; class Actinomycetes; order Actinomycetales; family Microbacteriaceae; genus Microbacterium. Next base: position 643,357 of record NZ_MODW01000001.1, on the reverse strand, counting down.
TCGTCGTCAAGGGCACCGGATACGACCCGACCGCGAACGTCGGCGGACGCGGCGTCCCGATCCCGTCGAACCTGCCCCAGGGCGCCTATGTGGTCTTCGGCAACTTCGCCGCGACGTGGCAGCCCTCGCAGGGGGCGTCGTCCTCGGCGCGTTCGGTCGGTGCTCAGGCCTGGGCGCTCGCCGAGGATGTGCTGACCCAGGTCCCGGCGCAGTACCAGGGTGCGATCCGCGCACAGTGGGTGGACATCTCGCCCGACGGCTCGTTCCAGGTCACGCTCACGCTCAAGGACACCCCGGCGACGCCCGGCTCCTACGGCGTGTACACCTACCCGGCAGGCGGTGTCGTCAACGCCGACCAGGAGCGCAGCGTCGCTCTGGACTACCGCATCGCCTCGGGGCTGACGACCACCGTGACCGCGGCGACGGCCGAGGACGGCCTCACGGTCACGGCCGCGGCGACGAAGCTCGGTGCCGTCACCGGTGCCTACGCCGCGCTGATCGAGAAAGGTACGGAGGCCGACGTCACCGCCGGAGGCGGCTTCCTCGCGATGCAGTACGTGCGCGGCATCACCGGCGGCGGCTTCAGCGCCGACCTGACCGCGGCCGCGAGTGCTCTCGACCGGTCGAAGGCCTACGAGGTGATCGTCTGGCAGCAGCACACGATGCCGAACGCGGACACCATCTACGCACGCTCCACCGTCACCGTCACCGACGCGCAGTGGCGCGCACTCCTCGGTGAGAAGCCGACCGAGCCGAAGCCCCCAGTCACGCCGAAGCCCCCGGTGACGCCGACGAAGCCGGCCGCGACCGTCCCCGGGGGGTCGCTGCGCTGGGCCATCTCGTCCTCGTTCACGAACTACATCACCGGACCGATCGCCCAGGGAGCGATCACCGTATCCGGGGGCGCCACGCGGTCCGGCGGCCAGTTCCAGTTCGGGCAGACCGTGGGCGGCGACTTCGACGCGGCTTCCGGACGCGGCAGTGTCGTCTACCGCGGCGCTGTGCGCTTCACCGGCCACCACGGGGTGCTCGACGTCACGGTCGCCGATCCGATGATCCGGCTCACCTCGGCGTCCTCCGCCACGCTGTTCGTGACGAGCGGGGGTGCGCAGGTGCCGTTCGCGACCCTCGACCTCTCCCGCGCCGTCCGCACGTCCGCCGGTGGCGCCGTCACCTACACGGCGGCACCTGCCGCCCTCACGGACGCCGGACGCGACCGCGTGCTCTCGGGGTACGGCACCACGCTCGCCCCCGTCTCGTTCACGATCGGCTCCGTCGCCGCCGCTCCGTCGGGCACGACGGGAACGGTCGCGGCGGCCGCGGTCGTCCCGAAGGCCACGCTCCCGACGACCGCGCCGACGGCGGCCGGCATCGAGGTCGACGAGGAGAACCTCGCCGCGCTCGCCGCCGGGAAGACGGCCACGGTCTCCGCCGCCGGCTTCCGTGCGAATGAGGAGGGCATCAAGGTGGTCGTGTACTCGACCCCCGTGCTGCTCGGCACGGTGACGGCCGATGCGGCGGGGGTCGCGACGTGGTCGGGTGCCCTCCCGGCCACGCTCGCCGACGGCGCGCACACGCTCACCTTCCAGGGTTCGGTCGATCGCGGTCTCGCGTTCACGCTCACCAGAGCGACCGCGGAGATCGGCGTGTGCACGGTCGAGGGGGCGACCCTGCACTGGGGCTACAAGGAGTCGTTCCGCACGTACATCGAGGGCATCGCGCGGGGCGGCTGGACGCTCACCGACGTCACCTACGAGTACCCCGCCTTCGTGTGGACGAACGGCACCGGTTCGCTGGATGACGAGGCGCGCACGGGTCTGGTCGCCTACGGCGGCAGCATCACCTTCACGGGCCACGACGGGGCGCTGAACACGACGCTGGCGAACGCGCGGGTCGAGCTCGCGGGCGACACCGGCTACCTCGTGTTCGACGTGACCGGGACCACTCAGGCCGGGGAGGCCGTGGCGCAAGAGGGCGTGCGTCTCGCCGAGTTCGCCCTCGCGGACGCCGCCGTCGTCGACGGCGCGCTGACCCTCGATGCGGTTCCCACGACGCTGACCCCGGCCGGTGCCTCCGCGTTCGGCACGTATGAGGCGGGCGAGGAGCTCGACCCGGTCTCCGCCGTGATCCCGGTCGACGGCGCCTGCGGCACTCCCGCCGACGAGGAGCCCGAGTCAGAGGCCGAGGCGGACGCGGCGGTGACCGCGATCAGCGCGCCGGTCGCCACCGAGGAAGCTCCGGTGTGGCCCTGGATCGTGGGCGGTCTGGTGGTCGTGGCGCTGGCCGCGACGGGCGGGGTACTGATCGTGCGTCGCACTCGGAGGGGGGAGCCGGCCGAGACGACGACCGAGGTCTGAGTCCGGCGGCTATCGGAACCGCCCTCCCCGGTGATCGGGGAGGGCGGTTCCGTGTGCGGCTGCGTACGCCCGCAGAGGGTGGGACAATGGAGGCATGCCCTCCCACGACACCCACCAGACCGTCGAAGCGACCGTGCGCCGTGTGCCGCGGTACGGCGTGCTCATGGGCATCGGGGTCGTGCTGGGCGTCATCGCCGCCGGCATCCTCACGATGGTCGGCAGCTTCGAGCAGTCGCAGGCGCTCGACGTCGTCTACCCGCCTGGTCAGGTCTTCGGCTTCCTGCTGCTGTGGACCGTGCCGATCGGGCTGGCGCTGGGTGGCGTGGCAGGCCTCATCCTCGAGCGGATCGCCCGCCGCCATGACCGCGTCGTGAGGGTCGACCGGGAGACCGTGGTCGACGAGGACGACACGACGACCGACCCCTCCTAGGCGAGCTCGGCGATCACCGGCCGGATGGCGGAGTCGAAGGCCACGACGTCCCGGCGGAGCCCGTCGGTCACCGCGACCGTGAGGTCGCCGATCCACCAGATCCCGCGCTGGGACAGCGGCAGCACCTGCACGTTCAGCTCGAACGAGTGCGCGCGGCGTCCGATGTCACGCTCGAACTCCGCGATCGCGCTCGCGTACGCCCGGTAGGCGTCCCCGCCGGTGTGGCTCTTCATCGACCCGACGTACCGGTCGTGCGCGGCGGTGGCGTACCGGAGGGCGGTTCCGGCATGCGGCCGGATCGCGGCGGAGAGCGCCTCGGCGCCGCTCGCCGGGAGGGCCACCAGGGTGTCGAAGCCGTCGATCAGTTCCAGGGGCACACCGGAGTGATGAGCCCGGGGCTCCACGGTCATGTCCCAGTACCCCTGCCACTGCGCTTCGACCTCGGGCGGGGCATCCGCCGCATCGGGGGCACGCACCGAGAGGTCGCGGAGGGACGGAAGGTCCAGCGGCGCCCTGATGCCCAGCAGCTGGCGCAGCGCGAGCGCGACGAGCACCGGAACGCTCGCGTCTTCGCGGATGAGCCACTGCGGCTTGTCGGCCATGGCCCCCATCGTAGGCGGGTGCGGCAACCGTGCGGAGTCCTGGCACGGTAATGCCCTCCGTGAGCCGCGTCACCGTCCGGACCGCCGCGCACGAGGCCGCGGGCGTCGCCGACACAGCGAAGGGCCAGGCCGCGGACGTCGTCGCCCACGAAGCGAAGGATCAGGTGCGAGACCTGTACCACCAGACCAAGACGGAGCTGTCGGAGCAAGCGGCGGCGCAGCAGCGCCGGGTCGCGGACGGACTCCGTTCCGTGGGCGGGGAGCTGGGCACGATGGCGGAGCGCTCCGACGGCGGTGTGGCCGCCGACCTCGTTCGCCAGGCGTCGACGCGGATCCAGGGCATCGCCGGCTGGATCGGCGACCGCGACCCCGGGTCGCTGCTCAGAGCTCAAGCAGTCGGCCACGCGTGCCGGCGGCGGGGCGGGGATGCTCGGCGGGGCGGGATACGGCGCACTCATGATGAAGGGCGCCGTGCGCTCGAGGGGCGACCGGGTCATGGGCGCTGCCGACGACGCCGGGGATTGGCTCGGCGATGCCTCCTCCTCGGTCGCCGATGCGGGGCGGCACACCGTCGCCAAGGCCCAGGGGAATCCGCTGGCGGTGGGCCTGATGGCCTTCGCCGCCGTCAAGGAGGAGGCCGCCGGCGCTGCTGCGCATGTCCGCGACGACGCGACCCACGCCGTCGACGAGGTGAAGAGCAGCGCGCAGGACGCCCGCGACAACGTCGCGGGCCAGAGCTGACATCCTTCGCCGTGCCGGAGCCAGGGCCCGACTCGCAGCGCCGAGTCGGGCCCTGGCCACGTTTCAGAGGCTGTCGGTGGGGAACGACGGCGGGCGCTTCTCGAGGAACGCCGCGATCCCGTCCCTGCTGTCGGCGAGCGCGAACGCGTCGCCGTACAGCCGGGTCTCCTCGGTGAAAGCTGCGGCGCGGCTCTCCGCGACGGCTGCGCGCAAGGCGGAACGTGCCAGCGCGGTCGCGGCCCGCGAGCGGGGCCTGCCTGCTGTGAGGGCGGAGAGGGCCTCGTGCTGCAGCGCCGCCGGCGTGACCAGACGTGTCGCGAGCCCGTGGGTCAGCGCCTCACTGCCGTCGAGCGTCCGACCGATCATCACCATCTCGCTCGCGAGGGCCGGGCCCACCCGTTCGAGGAGTCGGCGCACACCGCCGAACCCCGGAATGAGGCCGAGCGTCGGCTCCGGCAGGGCGAAACGCGAGTCGGCAGTGGTGAAGATCGTGTCGCAGGCGAGCGCCAGCTCCAGGCCTCCGCCCATCGCCGCGCCGTGTACGCAGGCGATCGTCGGGAAGGGGACGCTCTCGATGAGCGTCATCAGACCCTTCGCCCGCTCCGCGACGGCTCGCCCCGCGGCGCCGGGGTCGAGCGATTCCCGCCCCGCGCGGAGCTCGCGGAGGTCGGCACCGGCGGAGAAAGCCGTCCCGGAACCGCTGAGCACGACGCCCGCGAGAGAGAGGCCGGCCAGGTGGTCGACCGCATGCACGAGCTCCGTGATCATGAGCTCGGACAGTGCGTTCCTCTGCTCCGGCCTGCACAGCCGGACCTGAGCCACGGCATTCGCGATGGTGATGTCGATGGTCTCGTACATGGTTTTCATGAGTCCCAGATCGCTCCGAAGGCGGGGAGGCCCTCTCGTTCGAGTCCCTCGACGAGGGACCAGGTGGTGGTGGCGTTGGAGATGCAGATGACGGCTTCGGCACCGCTCGTCCGGACGGCCTGGCGTACCAGCGCGAGCAGATCTGGCTTGCCGTCGGCTCGCGTGTCCCAAATCAGCGCGTCAGGCACCGCGTCGCGGATCTCCGTCACGAGGGACGGACCGTATGTCTCGACGGGTGATCGCGCCGACCACACGAGGTGCGCGGGCGCGGTGCGGGCGAGCAGATGAGGCAGGCACGGTCCGATGCCGCTGCCGGTGGCGACCCAGACCACCTTGGTGAAGAGGCGGTCGATGTTGCCCACTCCCGCGGTCGGGATTCCCTTGACCCACAGGTGTCGGGGCTTGTCATCGATGAGCCGACTGGTCCAGTCGCCCGCGCGCGAGATCGCCAGTCGGAAGCCGGACTGCCCCGGCGCGGGGATGTTGGCGAACGCATGCCATTCCCGGAGCGGGCTGCGGCTGATCGCGGTCGACGATCCGGCGAACGGCGTGACCCCGTAGTCGAAGCGGGCGATCGCGACATGCCCGGAGGGTGTCTCGATCTCGACCGGCACGCGACGCAGCCGCAGCCAGGGGAGGGCGATGCTCACGGTCGTCGCCGCGAGCAGCCAGAGCGGAGCGGAGCCGAGATACTGCTCCGGTGTCGCCTGGGTCTGCGCGAGCATGCCGATGGTCTGCACCCATACGAGCAGGAGGAGCATCCACCCGCCGAAGCGGTGAGTGAGCTCGAACGCGTCGTGGTGGCGCGCGCGGGCAGAGGGAAGAGAGGTGACGAGCATCGATAGAAGGATGAGGGAGGCGAGAGAACTGGTCGTCAGGAACAGCGCGGACGCGCTCGCGGCGAAGGTGCCGACGGTGAACACGACGTACCAGGCGGTCGCGCCGATCGCTGCTCCGACGTGCACCCCGCCGAAGCTGTAGATCTTGCCGAGCGCCCACCGGGTGCGCAGGGGGAGCGAGTGGGGTGCCCCGGTCGCCAGGCGGAAGAGCAGGTTGATGACGTACTGCTGCCGGACAAGCGCCGCGACGAACACGTTGATCCCGGCCGCAGTGAAGGCCTGCTCCGGTGTCGGCTGCGGAAGGAGCGCGAACGCGAGCGCGTTGCCCGCGACGACCAGAGCGGCGAGCCGGTTGTACGGCTTCAGATACCGGGAACGGCGCAGGCGTGCCCACCGGGAGGCGGGAGCTCGCCGGCGGTCGAGTCGTGTCGCGGTGGTCGATGCGGTCATGCGGCCGCCCTCGTCGTGGTCGCGGCGGCCGCATCGAGGAGGCGCAGCACGGCCTCACGATCGACCTTCCCGCGCGGAGTCAGAGGAAGCCGATCCGCCGCCACGACCTCTGTCGGCACACAGTAGTAAGGAAGCAGCTCCGCGACGGCCGTCCGGGCCGCGTCGGGATCGACGGTGGCCGGGACGACCACCGCGGCGAGGTTGCGCGCGTCCCGGCGCACCGTCACCGCGGCGCTGCAACCGGGAGCGGATTCCAGAGCGCGGGAGACGGAGTCGAGTTCGACGCGGAATCCCCGCACCTTCACCTGATCGTCGGTGCGGCTGAGGTGCTCAAGTTCACCCCGCGGGGTCCAGCGCCCCACATCCCGGGTGCGGAACATCCGGCTGCCGTCCGCCGCGAACGGATCGGGGACGTATCGCTCCTCGGTGAGGTGGGGGTTGCCGATGTATCCGGCGGTGACTCCGGCGCCGCCGACCCACATCTCGCCGCTCTCGCCCTCCCGCACCGGCCGAAGGTCCGGGTCGAGGACGTACACGCTGGTCCCCGGAACGGGAGCGCCGATCGTGAGCGGGCGGCCGGGGTGGTGCTCCACGAGCGTGTTGATGATCGTGATCTCGGTCGGACCGCACGAGTTGAGGAATCGATGCTCTCGAGCCCACTCGTCGGCCAGGGCCTGCGGGCAGCGTTCCCCGGCGACGACGACGGTGCGTGCCGTGCTGCGATGGGAGGAGAGCGTGGCGAGAATGCTGGGCGTGGCGACCAGCACGTCGACGCGCTCCGCGGTGGCGGCGATGTCCGTGCCGCGGATCACCAGCGTGCCGCCGTGCACGAGGGCGCCGAACATCTCCCACATGGCCATGTCGAAGGCGATGTTGAGCACCTGCCCCACGCGTGTGCCCGCGGTGATGCCGAGATCGCCGGGAGCCTGGGTGAGGAGGTTGACGAGGTTGCCGTGACTCACCTGCACGCCGTTGGGGACTCCGGTGGTGCCGGAGGTGAAGATGACAGCGCAGGTGTCGGACGGGGTGGACGCCACGGAGAAGGCAGGCGACGTGGCCTCCCGCGGCTCGTCGATACGGATCACCTCCAGTCCCTCCGGCATGGTGCCGACGAAGCGCTCGGTGGTGAGCACGACGCGCATCCTCGCCTGCTCCGCGATCCGGCCCAGCTGCGCGCGCGGCGAGATGCGCGCGTCCTGCGGTGCGTACGCGGCGCCGGTCTTGAGCACCGCGAGGATGCCGATGACCATGGCGATCGAGCGTTCGAGGAAGACGCCGACCACGTCTCCTCTGCCGACCCCGCGCTGCCGGAGGTGCTGCGCCAGCCGGGAGGAGGCATCGTCGAGCTCGCCGTAGGTGAGTGAGGCTGAGAGATGCTCCACCGCGCATCGATCCGGGGCTTCCGCGGCACGGGCCTGGATCAGCGCGGTGATCGAGGTCGACGGCGCGGCGCTCGGCGCGCCGAAGGAGGGCGAAGGCAGGCGCGGTTCGTCGGGGCGCTCGGTGGGAATCGGTTCGATCATCGCTGGTCCTCTCTGTCCGGGACCTCGCATCGGGACCGGGGTCGCGATGCGAGGAGGGACCGCCCACGCTAAGCAGCCGCGAAGGCGGGCGGCGGACTTCTTTCGGGACCGTAAGGAGTGGCGACTGCGCGCGCCCGCGAGCTGCTATCCACGGCGCGTCCCCGCACGACGACGGAGCACGGCCCCGGCCGCCAGCGCGAGCACCGCCCCCGCGGTGAGCCCGATGAGACCGCCGGTGTCACCACCGGTCGCGGCCAGCCCTGCGGGCGGAGCGGGCGGCGTCGGCTCCGACGGGGAGGGCGGCTCCGCGGTGGTCGGGGGCGTGCTCGGGGAGGGCGGGGAGAGCGTGGTCGGGTTGGTCAGCTCGACCGCCGCGACCGATCCCGCGCCGATCGTGAGCCGTGCGCCTCCTTCGGTCGTCGTCACGCCGTCACCGCGGAACTGCGGGCGTCCCCACACGACACCGGGCACGGCCTCCGCGGTGTGCTCGGACAGCGTCACGACCGCGCCCGCTGGGATCTGCGCGACCTGGCGGGCGGTGCCGTCCGCGGGCAGCGTGAGCGTGCCGGTCACCAGGCCATCCGCGGTGGGGTAGGAGTAGTCGACGGCGAACGTCGTATCGACCGGGACGAGGCGTGCCCCGTCGCCGACGATCCGTTTCGCGACCGAGAACCCGCCGCGCCCGTCCCCTGCGCCGTCGCCGCCCGCCACGCTCGCCGTCACGGTGGCCGTGGTGGTCGTGACGCTCGACCCGGAGACGGTGTTGGCGAACACCTGGCCGTCGTGCGCATCCGCCGGCAGCTCGGTCCGATACGACAGCCGATACAGGCGGTCGGCCTGCGCCGGCGCCGTGAGCTCCACGGTGAACGCCGAGCTCGCGGGGCCCGGAGTGAGGATGAAGTCGGATCCCGCCGCGAGCGGGTGGAAGTCCGCCGGGTCGAACAGGCCGCCGGCCCACGCGTCGGTGGCGACCGAGCCGATGGCCACGGTGTCCGGTAGCAGGGTCAGCCCGGGCGTCGCGGTGTCGGTGAGGGTCGGCCGCTCTCCACTGAGGAGTCGTCCGGGCACCCAGATGTACCACTCGATCCTCCCGTCGGTGGTCTGCACGCCCGACTTGGTCGCGTCCGTCGGCACCGGCTCGGGACGCTGCGGGCCGACGCCGCCGCCGGGGATCTCCACGGTGATCGGATCCCCGTCCCCGGTGGTGAAGGTCACGGTGTCGACGTCGGTGGTCTCCTCCGCCTTCACCTGGAAGAACAGGGTGCCGCGGACGTTGTCATGGGTGAGGACGTAGTCGCTCAGCGTGCACGTGATCGCGCTCGCCGTGACGGTGCAGGTGCCGACGACGGCACCGTCCGGATCCCGCAGCGGGAATGTCGAGGAGACGCCGACGAGGCGGGGCGTCGTGGGAAAGGCGAGCGAGAAGGTGTCCCCCGGTTGCGCGCTGTCCGGAACCGCCCAGGTGCCCTCGAGTCGGAGCGTGTCGTACAGGTGGATGTCGCCTGTCGGTTCCACCACCGTCGCCGCTGTGATGGCATCCAACTCCGCCGCCTGCGCCGCCGGCGGCACCGCGAGCCCGACGAGGGCGAGGAGGGCGACGGCGCTGCTCGCCGCGCCCCGCCTTCTCCCGTGCCGTCGCTCCGTTCTCTTCGTCCGTATGCGCACAATCCACCTCTCCTGTTCTTTCCGGGACACCCGGTCGTCGAGCCCGCCCGATTCGCCGACAGACTCTCACATGTGTGAATGATTACGCTACAGATGAGGACGTATTGATGCCGCTCGATCCGCCCTGCCCGCGAAGAGGGCCGCGAGCCGACGGGGCGCCCGCGGGCGGTAGGCTGTTCGAGTGGCTGCCTCCCCCACCAACCCCTATTCCGAAGCCGGCGTCGACACCGCGGCGGGTGATCTCGCCGTCGAACTGATGAAGTCGTCCGTGCGCGCGACGCACGGCCCCGAGGTGCTCGGCGGTGTCGGCGGTTTCGCCGGTCTGTTCGACGCCAGCGCGCTCCGCGACTTCCGGCGTCCGCTGCTCGCGACCAGCACCGACGGCGTCGGCACCAAGGTCGCCATCGCGCAGGCCATCGACAAGCACGACACGATCGGCCAGGACCTCGTCGGCATGGTCGTCGACGACATCGTCGTGGTGGGCGCGAAGCCCCTGTTCATGACCGACTACATCGCCTGCGGCAAGGTCGTCCCCGAGCGGATCGCGGACATCGTGCGCGGCATCGCCGAGGCGTGCGCCGCGACGGGCACCGCGCTCGTCGGCGGCGAGACGGCGGAGCACCCCGGTCTCCTGGGCCCTCGCGACTACGACGTCGCCGGCGCGGCGACGGGTGTGGTCGAGGCCGACGCCATCCTGGGCGCGGAGCGTGTGCAGGACGGCGATGCGGTCATCGCGGTCGCCTCCAGCGGCCTGCACTCCAACGGCTACTCGCTCGTGCGCCACATCATCACCCGTGCCGGGATCTCCTACGGCGACAACGCCGAGGACTTCGGTTCGACGTGGGGCGAGGCTCTGCTCGAGCCCACGCGCCTCTACACGCTGCCGCTGCTGCGCTTGATCGAGGCCTCCCGCGGGGTCCACGCCCTGAGCCATGTCACCGGCGGCGGCATCGCGGCGAACCTCGCGCGCGTGCTTCCGCAGGGGAGCTGGGTCGAGGTCGACCGCAGCACGTGGTCGCCGAGTCCGGTCTTCCGCGTGCTGAGCGACATCGCCGGTTCCACGCTGGAGTCCGCCGAGGGCACCTGGAACCTCGGCATCGGATTCCTGGCCGTGGTGGCGGCGGACAAGAAGGACGTCGCGATCGCGGCGCTGAACGCCGAGGGCATGCCCTCCTGGCAGGTCGGCACGGTGGGCTTCGGCTCGCGTCCGGACGGCGAGTTCGAACAGGGCGCCAAGGGCGTCGATGGTGGAGCAGTGCGCCTCGTCGGCGCCTACGCGGACGGAGCGAAGTAAGAGCCCATGTGCGGCATCGTCGGAATGGTGGGCTCTGCCCCGGTCAATCAGGACATCTACGACGCCCTCCTGCTGCTGCAGCATCGCGGGCAGGACGCGACGGGCATCGCCACCGCCGAGGCGAACGGCGTCATGCACAACGCCAAGGCCCAGGGGATGGTGCGCGAGGCGTTCCGCACCCGCGACATGCGCGGACTGCTCGGCAACGTCGGTCTCGGCCACGTCCGCTACGCCACCAAGGGCACCGCGTCCAGTGAAGAGGAGATGCAGCCGTTCTACGTGAACGCGCCCTACGGCATCATCCTCATCCACAACGGCAATCTGACGAACACCCGCGAGCTCGCCGCCGACATGGCGCAGCGCGACCGTCGGCACCTGAACTCGTCCAGCGACACCGAGCTGCTGCTCAACGTGCTCGCCGGCGAGCTGCAGGCCACGACCTCCACGGTCGACCTCGACCCGGACCGGATCTTCGAGGCCGTCGCCCGGACGCACGACCGCATCGAGGGCGCGTACGCGGTTATCGCCGTCATCGCCAACTACGGCCTGCTCGCGTTCCGCGACCCGTTCGGCATCCGTCCGCTGATCCTCGGGCGTCGTCCGTCGGTCGTCCCCGGGGCCGAGGGCAAGGACGAGTGGGTCGTGGCGAGCGAGTCCCTCGTGCTGGAGAACGGCGACTACGAGGTCGTGCGCGAGGTCGAGCCCGGCGAGGCCGTGTTCATCACGAACGATGGCGAGCTGTTCACGAAGCAGTGCGCCGCCGAGACGCACCTCGCCCCCTGCGCCTTCGAGTACGTCTACCTCGCCCGTCCGGACTCCGTCATGAACGGCATCTCGGTGTACGAGTCCCGCCTGCGGATGGGCGACAAGCTCGCCGACACGATCGCGAAGCACGTGCCGATGGACAAGATCGACGTGGTCATGCCGATCCCCGACTCGTCGCGCCCTGCCGCGATGGAGGTCGCCCGCAAGCTCGGCATCGAGTACCGCGAGGGCTTCTACAAGAACCGCTACGTCGGCCGCACCTTCATCATGCCAGGGCAGGCGGTGCGCAAGAAGAGCGTGCGTCAGAAGCTCAACGCCATGTCCACGGAGTTCCAGGGCAAGAACGTGCTGCTGATCGACGACTCCATCGTGCGCGGCACCACCTCGAAGGAGATCATCCAGATGGCGCGGGACGCCGGAGCCGCCTCGGTGACCTTCGCCTCCGCCGCCCCGCCGGTCCGGCACCCGCACGTGTACGGCATCAACATGCCGTCGCGGCACGAGCTCATCGCCCACGGCCGCACGATCCCCGAGATCGCGGAGGAGCTGGGCTGCGACCACCTCGTGTACCAGGAGGTCGACGACCTGAAGGCCGCGATCACCGAGGGCTCCGCGCTGGAGGACCTCGACATGAGCTGCTTCGACGGCCGCTACGTCACCGGAACCGTCACCGACGAGTACCTCGCCTGGGTGGAGGGGTCGCAGACCTCTTGATGTCCGGGTCCCCGAGTGCGCCGCAGGGCCGACCCCTCTGGCAGGGGCGCGCCCTCGCGTTGATCGGGATCGTGCTGGTCGCGTTCTCGCTGCGGTCGGCGGTCGCCTCGCTCTCTCCGGTCCTCGATCACGTCGCCGAGGACTTCCCGGTGGCCCCCGTGATCGTGGGGCTGATCGGCGCCGCTCCGCCCGTCTGCTTCGCGCTGTTCGGGCTGCTGACCCCCCTGTTCGAGCGCCGGTTCGGGCTGGAGCGGATGGCGGTCGTGGCCATCGTGCTGATGGCGGCGGGTATGCTGCTGCGCGGCCTCGCCCCCGACTCCTGGAGTCTGCTCGCGGCGACCGCGGTCGTGTTCGCCGGCGTGGGGTCGGGCAACGTCCTGCTGCCGCCGCTGGTCAAGAAGTACTTCGCCGACCGGCTCGGCGTCATGATGACCGCGTACTCCACGACGCTCGCGGTCTCGACCTTCCTCCCGCCGCTGGTCGCCGTCCCCATCGCCGACTCGCTCGGCTGGCGGATCTCACTCGGCATGTGGGGTGTGGTGGCCGCCCTCGCACTCGTGCCCTGGGTCACCCTGCTGGTGCGCTCGCGCGGCGACGACCGCCCGGTGCCGACGGAGCTCCTCGTCCCCGACCCCACCGACGGCGTGGACGATGTGCGCGACGCGGTCGCCGCCTCGACCGGGCCGATCACGACCCAGTCGGCGAGTCCCCGCGTCTTCGGCCGGCTCTGGCGACTGCCGCTGGCGTGGGCGCTCGCCCTCGTGTTCGGCACGTCGTCGACCATGGCCTACGTCGCCTTCGCCTGGCTGCCGACCATCCTCGTCGACCTCGGCGGGGTGACCCCGGCGACCGCCGGCTTCCTGCTCTCGCTGTTCGCTCTCGTCGGACTGCCCTGCTCCATGCTCGTGCCGGTGCTCGTCGTGCGGTTCCAGGCCACCCGCCCGCTGTTCTTCGTGGCCGTGGTCGCCGGCCTGGTCGGGCTCGGCGGACTGCTGCTCTTCCCGACCATCGCGCTGCCGCTGTGGGTGGCGATCTTCGGGCTCACCGCGATCATGTTCCCGCTGAGCCTCGTGCTCCTGAGCATCCGCGCCCGCACGCCGGAGAGCGCCGTCGCCCTCAGCGGCTTCGTGCAGAGCATCGGCTACGCGATCGCGGCGGTGTTCCCGCTCCTCGTCGGCCTCCTCCACGACACCAGCGGAGGGTGGCAGGTGCCGCTTCTCGTGGTGGCGGGGGTGCTGGTCGTCTCGGTGCCCGCGGGGATCATCGCCGGTCGGCGCCGCACGATCGAGGACGAGTGGGAGCGGCGTCACGGCCGCTGGTGACGATCGCCGTCAGCGCGTGACGCGCGGTGGCGCGGTCGAGGAGCGCACGATGAGCTGCGGGTCGGTGGAGGGCATCTCGCCGATCGGGTCGTGGCCCTCGATCTGGGTGATGAGCCGCAGCGCGGCGGCGCGGCCCATGGCCTCGAACGGCTGACGGACGGTGGTCAGGGCGGGGGAGGCGTAGGCGGCGAGGGCGATGTCGTCGACGCTCACGACGGAGATGTCCTCCGGCACGCTGCGCCCGGCCTCGTGCAGGGCGCGGATGAGGCCGAACGCCATCTCGTCGCTGCTGACGAAGACCGCGGTCGCCTCGGGGATCGCGGCGATGGTCCGCCCGGCACGGTACCCCGACTCCGGGGTCCAGTCCGCCGGGATCACGGGCGGCGGGACGATGCCGCGCTCGCGGAGCGTCTGCTCCCAGGCCTCGCTTCGCTGCTGCGTCTCCGTCCAGTAGTCGTCGCCGGAGACATGCCATACGGTCTCGTGGCCGAGGTCGAGGAGATGCTCCACGGCGAGGCGGGCGATCGCGCGCTGGTCGACCGCGAGCGGGGCGTCCTCCTCGAGGGAGGTGCGCTCGCTGCGGGTGGCGGGCGTCCGTTCGGTACGCGCCCGCATCGCCGGCGTGTCCAGGGCGATCGGCACGCCGAGGATGATGCCCTCCGCTCCCTGCCTCTCCAGACGATCGAAGGCCTCGAGGAACGCGTCGTCCGAGGCGTGGTCGGCCACCGCCGCCGTGGTCACGGTGTAGCCGTTCGCCGCCGCGGCCTGCTGGATGCCGACGCCGAGCGCGGCGGAGGAGTAGCGGTCGGTCGAGACGACGATCACGCCGAGCACGCGGGTGCGGCCCGAGGCGAGCGACGCCGCCGCGGCGTGCACCCGGTAGCCGAGCTCCTCGACCGCGGCGAGCACTCGTCGCGCCGTCTCCGGCCGCACGTTGTCCTGCCCGGACATCACGCGCGAGACGGTCTGCGTGGAGACGCCGGCGAGGCGGGCGACGTCGACCTGGCTGGGGGCGCGGTCGTCTTTCGGACGGCGAGGTGACATAGCCCAATGGTAGCGATCCATCGGCGGAAAACCAGGGAGCGCGGACCTCGGCGATGCGATAATGTGAACGCAAACAATTCAGCTGGGAGTGCAATGTCCGACCTTCTCGCCGCGGCTTCCGACGGCTCCTCCACCGCCGTCGCCGCGCCGACCGCCGCCGCTGTCTCCGGCGCTCCCGCCCTGTCCTGGCACGACGGGGAGATCCTCCGCGACGGTGTGCCGCATCGCATCCTGTCCGGCTCGATCCACTACTTCCGCGTGCACCCCGACCAGTGGGAGGACCGCCTGCGCCGGCTCGCCGCGATGGGCGCGAACACGGTCGACACCTACGTCGCCTGGAACTTCCACGAGCGGGTCGAGGGGGACATCCGCTTCGACGGCTGGCGGGACGTCGAGCGCTTCGTGCGGCTGGCGGGCGAGGTGGGCCTGGACGTGTTCCTCCGGCCGAGTCCCTACATCTGCGCGGAGTGGTCGAACGGTGGGCTGCCCTTCTGGCTCACCGGCAGGGTCTCGGCGCTGCGGACGAGCGATCCCGCGTTCCTCGCCGCCGTCGACGCCTGGTACGACGCGCTGCTCCCGCGGCTCGTGCCCCTGCAGGCGGCGTACGGCGGGCCGATCGTGGCGATCCAGGTCGAGAACGAGTACGGATCGTTCGGCAGCGACGCCGCCTACCTCGCCCACCTGCGTGACGGGCTCCGCCGACGGGGGATGGTGGAGATGCTGACGACCGCCGACGGGATCACCCCGGACATGATCGCGCACGGGAGCGTGCCGGGTGCGATGACGACGTTCACGTTCGGCACCGGGGTGCCGGTGGCGGCCTCCCTGCGTCGGCACGGGGAGGCGCTCATGTGCAGCGAGCTCTGGGGCGGCTGGTTCGACCACTGGGGCGAGCGGCACCACGTGCGCTCGGCGGACAGCATGGGCGGGACGATCCGAGAGCTCCTCGACGAGGGCGGCTCGGTCAGCCTCTACATGGCGCACGGGGGCACCAACTTCGGCCTGTGGAACGGCGCGAACCACGACCTCGTGCTGCAGCCCACGGTGACCAGCTACGACTCCGACGCCCCGATCGGCGAGGACGGCACGCTCGGGGAGAAGTTCCATGCGCTTCGCGCGCTCTTCGCGCCCTACCGCGCGGACGGCCTGCCACCGGTTCCCGACCAGCCGCGGCGGCAGTCCGCGGCCTCCGCCCCGCTGGAGCCACGGGCGGGCCTGCTCGACGTCGTGCGGGCGACCCCTGCGGTGGGCGCGCTCTCGCCCCGCCCGCTCACCTTCGAGCAGCTCGGGGCGGAGGACGGCCTTGTCGCCTACGAGGCTGACGTGTCGTTCCCCGACGACGCGACGCTGACCGTCGACGGCCTGCACGATCGCGCGATCGTCTTCTTCGATGACCGCCGCCTCGGTGTGCTCGAACGGGACGGTGAGACGTCCCTCGCTCTCCCCGTTGACGGCGGCTCCGGTCGGCTGACGCTCGTCGTCGAGAGCCTCGGACGCATCAACTACGGGCCGTACACCGGCGAGGGCAAGGGCATCATGCGCGGGGTGATGATCGGCCGCCGCCTCGTGAACGGCTGGACGCATCGCCTCCTGCCGCAGACGGCACCGGTTTCGGACACCGTCGGGTCGGGCGGAACGGACGGCCTCGCCATCGCCGAGTTCGATATCGCTGAACCCCTCGACGCGTGGCTCGCCTTCCCCGGTGGCGGCAAGGGCCTGGTGTGGCTGAACGGATTCCTGCTCGGACGCTACTGGAGCGTGGGCCCGCAGGAGACGCTCTACGCCCCCGCGCCGCTGTGGCGTGCCGGCCGCAACGAGATCGTGGTGCTCGACACCGACGGCCTCGGGGCGATGGTGGAGATCCGGGAGGCGCCGTCCTTCGGGGAGACCGAGGAGTTCATCGGCTCCTGAGTGTCACACGGGCGCGGGTGGTGACCTTCGGCCAATGTTTGCGCATACTTAGCGCTCGACTCTTGTCTTAAGCCACAAGGTCGCTCTACGGTGATAGCGCAAACATCGGTTCCGATCGATGATCCACCTGCGGCGCACCGGGGCGTCCTTTCCTCCGGCCGTCGCACCGTTCGAGAGGCAAGACGTGTCGACACCTTCCCGACCGCCGCGCACCGCCGTCGCCGTCAGCTCCCTGCTGGCGACGGCCCTCGCGCTCGGCGGAGCGCTCCTCCCCGCGACCGCGGCACAGGCCGCCGATCTCGTCCCCGTCCCGCACGCGGACTACCGGCTGCACGCGGTGTCCAGTGAAGCCGACCCGTATCCGGCACCGCCTTCGCTCGACGGCACCGCTCTCGGGGCCTTCGACGGCGACTACTCGACCCAGTGGACGTCGCGGTACTCGGCCAACGCCCCCTTCCCGCACTGGATCTCCCTCGATCTGCAGCGGTCCCTCTCGGTGAAGGCGCTGGACTACTCGGTCAAGCGCGGCCAGAGCGTCGCGGCGAAGACCGTCGAGGTGTACGTCACGGATGACGCCGACGCCGCGCGCACCTCGCCGGCCGATGGGGGATGGGGCGCCGCCGCCGCGGCCGCGACGCTGCACGCGCCCACCGCGAACGACGAGAAGCAGCGCATCACGCTGGACACCGCGAAGGACGGCCGGTACGTCGCCCTCCTCATCATCGACGCGCAGGGCACCACGGGCGGCGGCGCCGGCGAGATCCAGGTGCTCTCCGACGAGGAGCTCCCGCCGATCGTCACCGAGCCGGAGACGCCGGAGCAGCCGGAGCCCGGGGACACCGTCGAGATCGCCGCGGGCGGCACCACGGCCACCGTCTCCTCCGCGTTCCCGCAGATCCTCGGCTACCGCGTGGGCGATGACCGCCTCGGCGGGCAGAAGAGCTCCCCGCGCACCTGGGCGGTCAACGGCACCGCCTATGCGTCGACCACCACCTCCACGGCGACGGCGACCGGCGTCGACTACGTCTCGACCCTGACCGGCCTCGACGTCACGGTGCGCAGCAGCATCCGCGTCGCGGCGAACGGCACGGTCGAGTTCGCCGTCACCGGAGTCGACGGCTCCGCCGCGGTGAACACCCTGGCGCTCCCCGACAACGCGTTCCTCTCCGCGACGGCCGCAGACGGCGCCGTCCTCGACCGCACCGTGATCAGCCCGAACAGCACCACGAACGCCGATGAGCACATCGCGGTGGGTGCGGCGACGGCCACTGGCACGAAGGGCGCGGCCTTCGCGTTCCTCGGCGACGGGACCCTCGCCGGCAGCGTGATCACGAACGCGACGACGCAGGCGTCCGGCGGCACCGCCTCGTGGAACACTCGGCTCACGACGCGGGTGACCGCTGCCGACGGCCGGACCGCGGAGATCGGCTCGAACACCTGGCTCATCCATCCGACCACCGCCGTCGACAGCCGGGTGACGACCTACGCCCTGCCGAAGGTCACGGTGCTCCTCACCGCCGACCGCAACGGCGACGAGACCGTGGACTGGCAGGACGCCGCGATCCGCTACCGCGAGGTCGACGCCCCGCGCCTCGGTGCCGACCGGGTGGCCGACCGCGTGGTCAGCCGCATCCCGTTCAACTTCGCCTCCAGCGCCACGAACTACTTCGACCTCGTGCTCGACAACACCAAGCGCATCGCGAACCAGACCGACGGCCTCGGCCAGTGGGTGCTCAACAAGGGCTTCGGCAGCGAGGGACACGACTCCGCGAACACCGACTACGGCGGGAACTACAACGAGCGTGCCGGCGGCCTCGCCGACCTCAACCGCCTCGTCGACGAGGGGGCGAAGCTCAACGCCGACATGAGCGTGCACGTCAACGCCACGGAGATCTACCCGCAGGCGGACGCGTTCGACGCGGCGATCCTCGACGGCACCCCGCCGTACAAGCCCGGCTGGAACTGGCTCGACCAGTCGTACTACATCAATCAGCAGACCGATCTCGGCACCGGACGCGTGCTCGACCGCTTCCAGCAGCTGCGGGACGAGGTGCCGGGACTCAGCGGCGTCTACATCGACGTGTACTACTCCAACGGCTGGGTGGCCGAGGAGCTCGCGGACGAGCTGAACGCCATGGACCTCGAGGTCGCGACCGAGTGGGGCGACAAGTTCGTCGACAGCACGGTCTGGTCGCACTGGCCGAACGACCTCGCCTACGGCGGCAAGGACAACAAGGGCATCAACTCCACCATGGTGCGGTTCATCCAGAACGCGCAGGCGGACGTCTGGAACGACGACGTCCTGCTGGGCCAACAGCGTCTCGTCGATGCCGAGGGCTGGGTGGGCAACCGCAACTGGGACGGCTTCATCGGCAACATCTGGTCGCAGAGCCTGCCGACGAAGTTCCTGCAGCACTTCGACCTGCAGACGTACGAGTCGGGGGTCGAGGCGACGTTCACCGACGACGTGGTGGCGCGGCTCGACGGCGGCACGCGGGTCGTCACGATGGACGGCGCGACCGTCCTGCGCGGCGACTCCTACCTGCTGCCGTGGCAGTCGCTGGAGTCGAGCGCCGAGTCCGGATCGCCCGTCGACGCGGACAAGATGTACTTCTTCACGGCCTCCGGCGGCGAGAAGACCTTCGGTCTCACGGACGCCTTCCGCGGCAACACGACCTTCGACGTGTTCGCACTCGGAGACCAGGGCCGCGAGAAGGTGCGCACCGTCACCGCGGTCGACGGCGAGCTCACCCTCTCGGGCGAGAAGGGGACGGCCTACGTCGTCGTGCCCCAGGGCGGGGCGCAGCGGGCGGCGATCGAGTACCGCGACGCCGGTCTGACCGATCCCGGGTTCAACGCGGGCGCGCTCGACGGCTGGAACCCCCGGGGAGAGGTGACCATCGAGCGCACGGACCTCGGTGCGGCGAAGAACGCCTCGCGGGGCGACAACATCGCGGTGTTCGGCTCGTCCGCCTCCTCGATCTCGCAGACCGCCACCGGCCTCACCCCCGGGGAGCGCTACGCGTTCTCCGCGCAGGTGCAGATCGATCCGACGGCCACGCGGGACGTGAGCGTCGCGGTCGACACCGGCGGCGGCGTCGTGAGCCGCACCTGGAACCTGTCCCCGACGTACAACTACATGCGCGCCGACTCCAAGGCCGGGCAGTACTACCAGCGCGGATCGGTGTCGTTCGTCGCTCCGGCCTCCGGCGAGGTGACCGTGTCGGTCTCGGCGGTCGCCGGCGACGCGGCCGTGCGGATCGACAACGCCAGGGTGATGGCGGACACGACGGCACCCACCGCGTCCGGCACCGTGTACTCGAACGACTTCGAGGGCAATCAGCCCGGGTGGGGCCCGTTCGTGAAGGGCGACGCCAACGGCATCGACGACCCGCGCACGAGCATCTCGCGGCGACACGACCCGTACACGACGAGCGACTGGCGCAACACGGCCAAGCCGTTCGACAGCGGAGCCCTCGCGGGGCTGGCGGTGGACAGCACCCTCACCGGTGAGCACTCGCTGATGTCCCACTCCGAGAACTCCGGCGTCGTCTACCGGACCGACCCCACGCTGGTGCCGCTGCAGGCCGGGCACACCTATCGCATCGGGTTCGACTACCAGGCCGGCGCGAGCGGGGCCTACCGCTGGCTGACCGGCACCGACGCCGTGCTCGACGGGGAGATCTCCTCGACGACCCTGCGTCGCACCCCCGTCGTGCAGGCCCTGGAGACCACCGCGTTCCAGGAGGACGTCATCGTGGGCTGCGGCGACTACACGTGGGTCGGCCTGGAGCGCGTGGGCGGCCCGGACGTCGACTTCGTCCTCGACGACTTCACCGTCACCGACCTGGGTCCGACCGAGGGCGGCACCCCGTGCGCCACGGTGTCCGGCGAGGCCGTGACCCTGAGTCCCGGGGCGCAGACACCCTTCACCACGACCTTCACCAACAGCGAGGACATCCTGGCGGAGAACGTCGGTGTGCAGCTCGACCTCCCGGAGGGCTACACCGTCGAGGTCGCAGACGGGTCGTCGAACCTGTTCGCGAAGGTCGCCCCCGGCGAGAGCGTGACGACGGACTGGCTGCTCACGGCACCGGCGTCGGCCGCGGGTTCCGCCGTCAGCATCGGGATCGCGGCCACCTATCTCGTCGACTGCGACGTGCGGACCGTGCAGACGGCGCAGGAGGCGGCGGTCGCCTCCCGTGCCCGCATCCCGAACGCGCAGATCACCGCGACCGCGAGCTCCGAGGAGACCGCGGGTGAGGACGGCACGGCGGCGAACATGCTCGACGGCAACGCCGGGACGTTCTGGCACAGCCGCTGGAGCAGCGACGCCCCCGGGTATCCGCACGTGCTCACGTTCGACCTCGGTTCCGCGGAGACGGTCGACGGCATCTCCTACCTCCGGCGCGGCGCGAACCAGAACGGTCCCATCAAGGGGTTCCAGGTCGCGGTCTCCACCGACGGGCAGACCTTCACCGACGTCGCGGCGGGAGAGTGGAAGAACGTCGCGGAGTGGCAGGATGTCGACTTCGCCGCGACGACCGCGCGATACGTGCGGGTGACGGCGACCTCGTCCATCTCGGGCACGCCGTTCGCGGCCGTGGCGGAGATGGCGGTGTACGGCGTCACGTCCCCGCAGGCGGGGCACGCCCCGGAGAAGCGACCAGCAGACGACCTCGGGGCGTGCGCCCCGGAGACCGATCCGGTGCTCACGCTCGGCGCGGATTCCGTACGGGCAGGGGAGACGGTCGAGGTCGTGCTCTCGGGCTTTGCGCCCGGCGCCGCCGTCTCGTTCTGGCTGGACGGCGTGCGGCTCGCGGACGCGACGGTCGATGCGCGCGGCGCGCTGACCACCCGCGTGCTCATCCCCGCGGATGCGACGGTCGGGAAGCATCGGTTCCTCGTCAAGGACGCCTCCGGCGCCGAGGTGGCCGGCGCCGCCCTCAAGGTCAAGAAGGCGAAGCCGGCGAAGGCGGCGGTCCTTACCCCGTCGGTCGGTACAGCGGCGGCCGGAGACTCCCTCCGCGTGCAGCTCCGCGGCTTCGACCCCGAGTCCGTCGTGCAGCTCTGGCTCCACTCGGAACCGGTCAGGGTGGGCGAGGTGACGATCGCCGCCGGCGGCAGCGCGGTCGCGACCGTCCTCATCCCGGCGGCCACGCCCGCGGGTGCCCATGCGCTCGTCGCGACGGACGCCGCGGGCGCCGAGCTCGCTCGTGCGGATCTCGCGGTCACCGGCGCCGCGACGGGTGCCGGCGGGGCTCTGGCCACGACCGGCGCCGACGGGATGACCTGGCTGGCGGTGGCTGCCGGGGCCCTCGCGCTGAGCGCCCTCGGCGCAGGGCTCTGGCGGCGGCGACGTAGCTGAGTCCCTCTGCTGCACACGAGAGGCCCGGGGTTCGCCCCGGGCCTCTTCTGCACGCGGCGGGGCGTTTCGCAGTTCTCCACGGGTCGGGGGTCCGGGGCCGAAGAGGGTGCCTGCGGTCCCCGATACTCGAGGGGTAGCCACGAAAGGAGCCGCACATGCATACTGTAAGCATGCCGAACGTCCTCATCCGCGACCTCGATCCGGGCGTGCATTCCGTGCTCGCCGCACGCGCGCGCGAGCGAGGACAGTCGCTTCAGCAGTACCTGTCGACGGAACTCGCCCGCCTCGCCTCGCGCCCGACACTTTCGGAGTTCCTGAGCCGACGAGCGCGGCAGCCGGAGATGACCGCGCTCACGCCGGAGAGCATTGTCGCCGCCGTGCACGAGGGGCGCGCCGGGCGGTGATCGTCGTCGACGCCTCGATCGTCGTCGACCTTGTCTGCACCGGAACGTCGACCGGTGTCCTGGGGTCGCGACTGGAGGACGAGTTTCTGCTGGCCCCGGAGCTGTTGCCGGTGGAGGTGGCCAGCGCTCTGAGGGGGCTCGAACGCGGCGGTGTCCTCGACGCCGCGGCGCTCGAATCCGCGGCCGGCGACCTCGCCCGCCTCCCGGTCGACCTGCACCCGACGCTCCCGCTGGTGCCGCGGATCCTCGCGCTGCGGGCGAACCTCACCGCCTACGACGCCGCGTATGTCGCGCTCGCCGCGGTGTTCGACTGCCCCCTCCTCACACACGACCGGAGGCTCGCGCGGGCGGCCTCCGGTCTGTGCGCCGTCGAGGTGCCTAGCCCTTGACGGCGCCGGCGGCGAGACCGGAGCGCCAGTACTTCTGCAGCGTGAAGAACAGGGCGATGAGCGGGATCACGCCGAGCAGTGCTCCGAGCATGACGGCGCCCTTGTCGGGGGAGAAGTAGCTCATCATGCCGTAGAGGCCGAGCGTGACGGGCTTGAGGTCGGGGCTGGAGATCATCATGAGCGGGAGGAGGAAGTTGTTCCACGTGGCCACGAAGATGAACAGGAAGATCGTCACCATCGCGGGGCCGAGCAGCCGCAGCACGATCGTGAAGAAGATCCGGGCCTCACCGGCACCGTCGATGCGGGCGGCCTCCAGCAGCTCCGTCGGCACCGACGACTGCGCGTAGACCATGCCGAGGAAGACGCCGAACGGCGAGACCGCCGAGGGGATGATGATCGCCCACACCGTGTTCGTGAGGCCGAGCGCCTGGAACTCGATGTACAGCGGCACCGTGAGCAGGGCGACGGGCAGCAGGAGCCCTGCCATGATGATGCCGACCGCGAGCTTCTTCCCGGGGAAGGCGAACTTGGCGATCGCGTAGCCGGCCATCACGGCGAACAGCGTGCCGATGATCCCGGCGCTGAGCGAGTAGAACAGGGAGTTGCCGACCCAACGCCAGAACAGCCCCTGGGTCCAGCCCATGAGGCTGTCGTAGTTGGCGGCGAGGTTCGGCTCGGCGAACCAGAAGCCGAACGTCGACGTGAGGTCGGCGTTGTTCTTCGTCGAGGCGACCACGAGCCAGAACACCGGCACGAGGAAGTACACGGTGGCGACGACGAGGGCGATGATGCCGAACGTGCGCGCGGCGGGGCCGGGAGCGATCGACGGGGGAGGGGCGTCCGCCGCCTGCGGCCTGCGAGAGCGCCGCTTCGTCGGCGGAGCCACGGTGACGAGTCGTGTGGTGGTCATGCGTCGCCCTTCCGCCGCTGGAGCAGTGCGTACACGATCGCGAGCACGCCCGCGATGCCGGCCATGAGCAGCGAGTATGCCGACGCCGGACCGCTGCCCGACGGCGACAGCTCGCCCATCATCGTGTTGTAGGTGAGCATCATCGGCGTGAAGTCCTTGCCCATCCAGGAGTTCGCGGCTTCCAGGATGACCGGCTCGTTGAACAGCTGGATCGTGCCGATGATCGACAGCAGCACGGCCAGTAGGGCGGCACCGCGCACGAGCGGCACCTTGATGCGGGTCGCGATCTGGAATCCGCTCGCGCCGTCCAGGCGAGCGGCCTCGTAGAGGTCGCGGGGGATGGCCTGCAGGGCGCTGAGGAAGATGAGCATGTTGTAGCCCGTGTAGGTCCACGTCGTCATGTTGGCCATCGAGAAGAGGATCGTCTGCGGCGACATGAGGTCGGTCCCCTCTGGCAGATACGGCAGGAAGGGCGACACCTCGGGCGTGTAGAGGTAGAGCCACATCATCGCCGCGATGATGCCGGGGACCGCGTACGGGAGGAAGAAGGCGAGGCGGAACAGGGCGGGGCGGCGCACGATGAACGAGTCCAGCAGCAGGGCCAGGGCGAGGGCCGCGATGATCATCACCGGGATCTGGAACGCCGCATAGAGCACGACCCGTCCCATGCCGGCCCAGAACGCGCCGTCCGTCGCCGCCGCGGCGAAGTTGTCGAGGCCGACGAAGGTGTCGACGAGCTCGCCGCCGCCGTACAGGCCGCCGCCGGCGGGTACCTGGGCGAAGAACGACGAGCGGACCGACACGATGATCGGGATGAGGAAGACGACGGCGAACAGCAGCGCGAACGGCGCCATGAACAGCCACCCGGTCAGCCCCTCCCGCCGGATCCGCGATCGCCTGGTCGACGGGGCGACGGGACGGCGCGCGGGAGGGAGCGTCGCCGCTGCCCTCGTCTCGGTCACTGTGGCCATGATGTGCCTCTCGCTCTCACGACGACGGCGGAGTGCACGATCGCCCGTGCACTCCGCCGTCGTTCATCCGATGATGCCGTCCGGTCCGGTCATTCCGCGACCGGGAGGCCGAGGTCCTTGAGCGACGCGACGGCCGTGTCCTGCGCCGTCGTGAAGATGTCAGCGACCGTGGCGGTGCCGCCGGCGGCCGCGGCGGCCGTCTCGTTCATGTTGGCCAGGGTCGAGAAGCCGGGGGCGTAGGGGAAGTCGGGGTTGAGGTTCTCGGTGGCGGTGCCGAGCTCGGCCAGCACATCCTGACCGCCGAACTGACGCAGCATCTTCTCGGGCGTCTCCACCTCGCCCTTCGCGGCGACGACGAGGCCCTGGGAGGCGAGGTCGTCGACCTGCGTGTTGAACCAGTCGTTGAACTCCATGGCGGCCTCGGGGTTCTCGCAGCCCTTCATGACCGAGACGCCGGAGCCGCCGTCGGGGCCGGTCATCGCCCCGGCGCCGAAGTCGGGGAGCTGGGCGACGCGCCACTGCCCCTCGGCCGGGGTGCCGTCCAGGGAGTCGAGGAGGAAGCCGGCCTCCCACGCCGCGCCGACGTGGCCGATCAGGCTGCCGTCGTTCAGTGCCGCCGTGAAGCCCTCGCCCCAGCGCTCGGTCGCGAGCGTCTGCTTGCCGTCGAGCAGACCCTGCCAGAAGGCGGCGACCCGCTCGGAGCCGGCGCCCTCGGCGTCCACCTTCCATTCCTCGCCCTCGGTGGAGAACCAGGTGTCTCCGGCGGCAGCCGCCTGTCCGGAGAGCCAGTTCTGCGCCTCGTCCGGAGTGAAGGCGGTGACGAACTTGCCGGCGGCGGCGGCCGTGGCGGAGGCGGCGGTCAGCTCGTCGAGCGTGGTCGGGGCGTCGAGGCCGAGCGCCTCGAACTCCGCGGTGTTGTAGAAGTAGACGAGGGGTCCGGTGTCCTGGGGGAGGCCCACGATG
This sequence comes from Microbacterium sp. LCT-H2, assembly GCF_001866135.1. GTDB lineage: Bacteria > Actinomycetota > Actinomycetes > Actinomycetales > Microbacteriaceae > Microbacterium. Next base: position 617,828 of record NZ_MODW01000001.1, on the reverse strand, counting down.
GCGTCGCCGACCCGCATGCCGCTGAACGCTCCGGCCGAGTAGTGGTCCTCGTACTTCTCGGCTTCCGCGGCCACGTCCTCCAGCAGACCCTTCACGTAGAGCTGCGGCACCTCGGAGTATCCGGTCTGCGCGAGGCACGGGCCGTTCCCGGCCTTGATGTCGGTCTCGAGCTTGAGGATCATGTCGCTGGCCTTGCCGTCGAACTTCGTGGCCTTGACCTGGATGTCGGGGTGCTCCTCGTTCCAGCGGTCGACGATCTCCGCGACCGTGGTCATGCCCTCGCCGTCGGGGAGGCGGTGCATGTACTCGATGGTGACGGGCTCTCCGCCGGCGTCGCCGCCTCCGGATGCGGCCGGAGCGCAGGCCGCGAGTCCGAACGCCGACACCGCGCCGAGGGCGACGACCGCGGCGACGCGGGGGGTGCGTGAGGTGGGTGCCATGCTGTTCTCCTCTTTGAGGTCATGTTCCTGCGGATCGCCCGAAGCGGGGACGCGGCGAGGGTGCGCCGTCGATCACATGCACATCAAATCAGAAAATGTTTGCGCTCACAAGACGCGGATCAGCGGTCTGGCGACGCATTCGCTTCGCCTGGCGGGAGCGCTGACATCGCCGCAGAGCCGAGCGCGGGTGGCAGTCGCACGCTCGACGGCCGGCGATCTCGTTCCCCGATCGCCGCCCGGGAACGACGAAACACCCGCACGAGCCATGCGGGTGTTTCGAACCGAGGGGCTACGCCTTCTCTAGTTCGTCTTCGTCTTCGTCCGCGTACTCGTCGGCCCACTTGTCGACGTAGGCGTCTTCGTCGGAGTCGCTCGAATGCGCGAGCTCGCGCTCCAGCGCCGAGTAGTTCACCGACGGACTGTACGCCTTGAGTTCGCGGGCGATCTTGGTGTGCTTCGCCTTCTGACGGCCACGGCCCATGCCTGAGACCCCCTCACGAGTTAAGCTGCGGGCAGACGGGCGCCCGAGTCATTCACGACACCGGCTCGAGGCCGGTAAGAGTAGCATTCAGGATAGCACGCGGGGAACAGACCCTGGCCGCGGCCAGGCCGGCGAAGGGAGCGATCTCCATGACCGACAGCACCTCCACTCCGCCCGACGAGGCCACGCAGAACGCCGCTCTGCAGAAGGCCGTGATCGTCGGGATGCAGCTCGACCAGGACCCGCACGTCCTCGATGAAGCCGTCCGTTTCGCCCGGCTGCTGAACGCCCCGCTCGTGGTGGCCCACGTCGACATCACCCGCTTCGTCACCTATGAGGATCCGGACGGCTACGTGCACTCCGCTCCCATCGACATCAACTTCGACGCGGGGGCTGCCGAGTTCGAGGCCGTCGAGGCGGCTGCGGCCACCATGCTCGACGGGAAGGGCGTCACCTGGACGGCGCGGCAGCTCGTCGGCGACCCGGCACTGGCCATCAAGCAGCTCGCCAACAAGCTCGACGCGCAGCTCATCGTGGTCGGCACCCGCAAACGCGGCATCGGGGAGTCGATCCGGGAGTTCTTCACCGGCTCCGTCGCGGCGCGGCTGGCGCATCGCCAGCATCGCTCCGTACTCGTCGTCCCCCTCGGGGAGTCCGTGCCGGACGAGCAGAAGGAGATCTGGCCGGAGTGATCCGTACGCGACGAGGCCCCGCCGACGGATGTCGACGGGGCCTCGTGCGGTCATGCCGGGGGCTCAGGAGCCCGGTCGGCTCAGCGCCACCGTCACGCTGCGGGCGGCCTGATCCAGTGCGTTCTCGAGGTCGGTGACCACCGACGCCGGGAGGACGCCGCCCTGGGCGACGTGGGTGCGCAGGTCGGTGCGGACGCGGGCGCGAAAGGCGTTCACCACGGCGTCGGCGCGGTGCAGCTCCTCGCGGCTGGTCAGTCGTGCCTCCTCGCTCGGGGTGCGCGGCTTGTTCTTCGCCGCCGCCCTGTCGTCCTTCGTCGCCGTCGCCAGGTCGGCGCGAAGGCTTTTCATCGCCTCCTGCACGCTTTGGCGCACCTCGTTCGCGATGAGGCGGACCGTGTCCGTGATGCCCGCCTCGATGTCGGCGAGGTCGCTCTCGCGGGAGGCGAGTTCGGCGCGTCCGGCTTCGGTGATCGCGTAGATCGTCGTGCGTCCGTCGACGGTCTTGGTGACCAGCCCCTCCTCCTCCAGCTTCGCGAGGCGCGGGTAGATCGTGCCGGCGCTCGGCGTGTACGTCCCGCCGGTGCGATCCGTGAGGGACTGGATGATGCCGTAGCCGTGCTGCGGGGACTCCGCGAGCAGCGACAGCAGGTACAGCCGCAGGTCACCGTGGGAGAAGACCGCGGGACTCATGCTTCCCACTCCGGGTCGTTCTCGATCGTCTGCGGAGCGCGGCGGAGGACCGTCACCCCTCCGGAGACGGAGTTGGCGCGGAGATCGACGAACCGTCCCGCGAGCTCCCCGGTGGTGCCGTTGTAGGTGGTCGGGCCGGACGAGCTGCGCTCGACGCCGTCGATGAGCAGGCGGCCGCTGAGCGAACGGATGACGTAGTTCGCCGCGAGGGACTCGTCGAGCCGCACCGTGGTGCCGCCGGAGACCGAGTTCACGGTGATGGTGTTGACGTCGCCCGCCGCGTCCACGAGTGTCGCGCCGGAGACGATGTCGACCGTGGCCTTGCGGATGGCTCCCGTGACGGCCACGTCACCGGAGACGCTGTTGGCGTTGAGCGAGCCGGTGAGGTTGCGGATCTGCACGTCGCCGGAGACCGAGTTCACGCTGAGGTCGCCGATGAGGGTGTCGACGATGATGTCGCCGGACACCGTGTTGAGACGGGTGTCGTTGCGGATGCCGGACACGAGGGCGCCAGCGCTCACGACGCCGAGGGTCAGGGCGATGCTGCGCGGGACGGCCACGCTCACCTCGGCGCGCGGGCCGCCGGAGCCGAAGTTCCGGAACACCTCCAGGAAGTTGTCCCAGCCGAGCTGCGGGTGGTCGATCTCGACCTCGCCGTCGCGGGACTCGATCCGGAGGTCTTTGGTGGTGACGCCGTGCACCTCGATCCGGATGCCGGGTTCGTCGTGGGCGATGACGTCGACCTGTCCGCCGACGAGGCCCACCTTGAGCCGGGTCGCGGAGGCGATGTCGATGACGCGTTCCTCGCCGGGGGCGATGAGCCACTTCTCGGTCATGTCTGCTTCTCCTGTGTCGAGGGATTCACGATATATCGTGTTGCCGTCACCATAACACGATATATCTCGATCCCGTCACCCCCCCTCCTTCGAATCGCCTGATTGGTCCCACTTCGGCCGGAAATCGAGCCAATCAAGCGATTCGAAGGGGGTTGACCTTGACGTAACGACAACTTCTACGGTGGAGGGGAACGACACGGAAGGGTGGGGGGATGAGCGAGCGGGACTGGTCGATCCAGGAGATCGCGCGATTGGCGGGAACGACGAGCCGGACACTGCGGCACTACGACGACATCGGGTTGCTGGCGCCGTCGCGCATCGCGGCCAATGGCTACCGGCACTACGACGCGGCGGCGCTCGTGCGGTTGCAACGGATCCTCCTGCTGCGGGAACTCGGGCTCGGACTGCCGCAGATCGCGGAGGTGCTGGGTCCTTCGACAGGCTCAGGGACCCAGGGCGCGGGCTCAGGGACCCGGACGGCGACGGAAGCGGCTGCACTGGAGACGCATCTCGCGCTGCTGCGCGAGGAGCAGACCAGGCTGGCACGGCAGATCGCGTCGGTCGAATCCACCATCACGGCATTGAGAGGAGGTGAGAACCTCATGGCAGAGAACATGTTCGACGGCTTCGACCACACGCAGTACAAGCAGGAGGTCGAGGACCGCTGGGGGACGAAGGCTTACGCCGACGGCGACCGCTGGTGGCGCGGGATGAGCGACACCGAGCGCGCCGAGTGGCAACAGCGCGTGGCCGACCTCGGACGCGACTGGATCGCCGCGGCGGAGAGCGGTATCGATCCCGCGTCCGCCGAGGCGCAGGAGCTGGCGCGCCGTCACGTGGCCTGGCTCACGGGCATTCCCGGCACTCCGGCCGCCGCGCTCCGGCAGGGACCGGACGCGGGCGCCAAGGCCTACGTGATCGGTCTCGGCGAGATGTACGTCGCAGATCCGCGCTTCGGCGCGAACTATGCGACGTCCGCGGGCGGCACCCACGGTGCGGAGTTCGTCCGCGACGCGCTCCGCATCTACGCGGAAGCCTCCCTCTGATCTGTCGAGCCACCCCCTTGCGTGCGACCCACCCCGCTGCGGTCGTACTCAAGGGGGTGGCTCGTACGCAAGGGGGTGGATCGGGGGAGGAGGGGAGGGCGTAGGGTCGTGCCATGACGGGGCGACGGAAGCGGGGGCGCGACGACCGCCCCGCGGCTGGAGCCTTCGCGGCGGCGGCGACGGCCTATGGGGCGAACTGCGCCCTCGGGCTCGCGGTGGCGGCCCGGCTCATCGACACGCGCCGCTTCCGCTGGGTGCACCACGCCCTCTACATCCTCACCTGCGCGACGACGGGACTCGCCGTCGTCGTGGGCCTCGCCACCCGCACCCCACGCACCCGTCGCGCCGCCCTCGCGCTCCTCCCCGCCGCCGTCCCCCTGGCCGCGATCCCCTACGCCGGGACGCACACCCGGCGGCACCCGCTCGTCGCCCTCATGGCAGCCCCCTTCGTCCTCGCGGGCCTCGTGGTCTCGCGCCTCCCCTCCGACCGGAAGTGACCGCATGGAACTCCTCGACGCCATCCGCCGCCGCAAGACCACCAACGGAGCGTTCCTGCCCGACCCGGTCTCCGAGGAACACCAGCGCATCCTCCTGGAAGCCGCCGGCCGCGCGCCCTCGCAGCTCAACAGCCAGCCGTGGCGCTTCGTCGTGATCGAGAACCGCGACACGATCGACGAGATCGCGCGCATCTCCGGCGAGAGCATGACGGAGGCGATGTCGAACGGCACGTTCTTCGAGCGGTACAAGCCGTACTTCCGCTTCAGCCAGGAGGAGATGGAGGAGAAGCGCAGCGGCATGCTGTTCGACAAGCTCCCCGCGCCGCTGCGGCCCTTCACGTCGCAGGTGTTCACCAAGCGCGGCCAGACTCTGATGAACACGTTCGGGGTGCCGAAGACCCTGGGCTCGGAGAACCGCAAGCTCGTCGCCGGATCGCCGCTGCTCCTGGGCGTCATGCTCGACCGCAGCGAGTACCGGCCAGGGCAGCTGTCGTCGTTCTACTCGGTGTTCAGCATGGGGGCGGCCATGGAGAACGTCTGGCTGACCACGGTCGAGCTGGGCATGGGCATCCAGTTCATCTCGTTCCCGATGGAGGTGCCGGGGCGCTGGGACGAGATCGTGCGGCTGCTGCGGGTGCCCGACGACCTGGAGCTCATGGCCGTCTACCGGCTGGGCTACCTGCCGCCGGAGCAGCGACGCCCGGCGATCGACTGGTCCAGCAGTCAGCGCAAGCTCGTATCGCAGTACGTGTTCCGCGAGGACTGCGACACCCCGCAGCAGGGCTGGGACGCGCCGCCGACCCGGTCCTGAGTCAGGAGCCGCCGGCCGCCCGCCGGACCTCGGGGAGATCGTTCAGCGCCGGTCCCTCGATGCGCGTGCCGTCCGCGGCGAACCGCGACGCGTGCAGCGGGCAGTCCCACGTGCACTCAGCGTCGTTCCAGTCGAGGATACCGCCGAGGTGCGGGCACACCGCGCTGACCGCTCGGGTCACGCCGTCGACCGTGGAGATGGCGACCGGGCGACCGCCGCGGTTCGCCACGACGCCCTCGCCCTCCGCGGGCTGCGGCACGGGGACCGGCGTGGTCTCGGCCTCGACCCAGCCTCTCGTGGCGGCGGCCGCCACCTTCGCGCCCTCGACGGCGCCGCGCGCGAGATCGGCGGGGACGGTGAGCCGGGTGCCGAGGCGCAGCATCCAGGACGGACGCTCGCGGCGCTTCGTCCCGATGATCTCCTCGGTGAGCCGCAGGGCCGCGGCGGGTGCGTTCGACAGCCCCCACTTCGCGTAGCCGGTGGCGATGCGGATGCGTCCGAGGCCGCGGGGCAGGGCGCCGACGAAGGGGATGAGGTTGTGCGACTGGTAGTCCTGCGCGGACCAGCGGTGCGTCTCCTCGGCATCCGGGAAGTGCAGACGGGTCCAGTCCACGAGGTCGTCGATCGCCGCGGTCTCGCCGTCCGAGCGGCCGACCGGATGCCCGTTGCCGCCGACGACCAGCTGCGCGGTATCGGCCGGGCCGTCGGCGGCGGACACCGGTCGGATGGACCGCGTCGGGCCGTCGGCCGAGATGAACGTCCCCTCCGGCACTCCGCCGGAGACCCGGAACGAGACGCAGTACGACCGCATCCCGGCGACCTTGGAGAAGTACAGGCCGCGGTCGAGGATCGGGGTCCCGGTCGCGAGGACGATGTGCTCGGCGAACATCGGCCCCGCCGTGGTCTCCACCCGGGGCTCCGGGAGGGCGTGGGCGCCGATCACGCGGACGCCGGTGTGCAGCGTGCCGCCCCCGGCGAGGAACTCCCTTGCGAGCGCGTCGGCGACGGCGACCGGGTCGATCGTCACCTGGGAATCGAGCGCCACCGCGCCCGCGACGGGGAACGGCGTCGACAGCTCGCTCGCGGTGAGCAGCCGCGTCGGCAGTCCCGCCTCCTGCGCGGCGGCATGCTGGGCTCTGACCGCCTCGAGCCCGTCCGGACTTTGGGCGTAGGTGTGGTCGGTCCGCTCGGTGTAGCTCAGGCCGGCGGTGTCGGCGAAACCGGTGAGCCACTCCATGCCCGCCCGGTTGGCATCGACGTACGCCTGGACGAGTGCCGCCGGATGGTGCTTTCGGATGGTGGCGAGCTGCTGTCCCTGGAGGAGGGAGAGCTTGCCGGTGTTGCCACCCGTCGACAGCTCCGCCACGTCCCCCGCATCCACGACAACGACGTCGAGTCCGGCGCGGGTCAGGAGCACCGCGGTGGAGAGGCCGGTGAGCCCCGCCCCCACGATCAGCACGTCGTGCGTCGCGCCGGGATCGAAGGCAGTGCCGTGGGGTGCGTCCTGATCGACCTTCCAGAGGGGCTTCATGCCGACAGTCAACGCCTCTCCCTGCCCCCACCCCAACGCCTTGACATCCGACGATCACGCTGTCATGCGGCGACTACAGTGGCGAGCGTGAGTCTCCGTCGTGTCCTGCTCGTCGCTCTCGGCGGCACGCTCGGGACGGCGGCGCGTCTGGGACTCGGGCTCGTCGCGGACGAGCCCGGTGGGTTCCCCCTCGCGGTGCTGCTCGCGAACGTGCTGGGTGCCCTGCTCATCGGTGTCGTGGCGGCGCGGCTCCCGGCCTCGGCGGAGCTGCGACTGCTGCTGGGCACCGGCGTCCTCGGCGGCTTCACGACCTACAGCGCCTTCATGACCGGGACGCTGGCCCTGTGGGGGTCGGCACCGCTCCTCGCTGCGGCGTATGCCGCGGGCAGCCTCCTCCTCGGTCTCCTCGCGGCAGCCGTGGGGCTCCGGCTGGGTCGGCCGCGCCGGGGAGGGGCGTCGTGAGTCCGCTGCTGTTCCTCGCGGCCGCGCTCGCCGGGGGCGTCGGCGCCGTCCTGCGCTATCTCGTCGATGTCGGCGTCGCCCGGCTCGTCGGCCGACGGTTCCCGTGGGGGATCCTCATCGTCAACCTCACCGGGTCCTTCGCGCTGGGACTCGTGACGACGGCGCTGCCCGACGCGGCGTTCGTGCTCGGCGCCGGTCTCCTCGGGGGGTACACGACCTTCAGCACCGCGATGCTGGATGCGGTCGCGCTGTGGCGCGACGGCGAGCGCGGCGCCGCGGTGTTCGACGCGGTCGGCATGCTCGTCCTCGGTCTCCTCGCCGCGGGACTGGGGCTGGCGCTGGGGGCTGCGCTCTAGATCGACGCTTGCGAAGAGCCGACGTGCCGCGCTACTCTCGCTGCTAATCGTTTAACGCTAAACGGTTAACATCGCGCACCCGCCTTCTCGTGCACCCGTCAAAGGAGACCTCGATGCCCCGCACCTCTCGCCGCGCCCTGGGCGCCCTCGCCGCCTCCGCGGCCGCCGTCCTGGCGCTTTCCGCCTGCTCCTCCTCCGCGACCGGGGAGTCGTCGGGCGGCGACGTCACCCTCAGCTACGCGATCTGGGACGAGAACCAGAAGCCCGCGATGGAGGACATCGCCGCCGCGTACACCGAGGAGCACCCGAACGTCACGATCGAGATCCAGGTCACGCCGTACAAGGAGTACTTCACCAAGCTCCAGACCGCGGTGACGGGCGGCTCGGCCGCCGACGTGTTCTGGATGAACGGCCCGAACTTCCAGCTCTACGCCTCGAACGGACAGCTCGCCCCGCTCGACGACGTGGACGCGGCCGACTACCCCCAGGGGCTCGTCGACCTCTACACCTACGAGGACGCGCTCTACGGCGCCCCCAAGGACTTCGACACCGTCGCGCTCTGGTACAACAAGGCGCTGTTCGACGCCGCGGGGGTGGAGTACCCGAGCGCGGGCTGGACCTGGGACGACTTCCGTTCCGCGGCCGCGAAGCTGACCGACCCGGCGAAGGGCCAGTTCGGCGTCGCCGCGAGCCAGTACGGCCAGGAGAACTTCTACAACTCCATCGCGCAGGCCGGCGGCGAGGTCATCTCCGCGGACGGCACCCAGAGCGGATACGGCTCCCCCGAGGCTCTCGAGGGCATCGAGCTGTGGACGGACCTCATCGCCGACGGCTCCTCGCCCACGGCGCAGCAGATGACGGACACGAACCCGGAGGACTTCTTCCTGTCGGGCAAGGTCGCCATGTTCCAGAACGGCTCCTGGGCCGCCATCGCCTACGCGGACAACGCGGACATCGGCGGCAGTGTCGACGTGGCCCCGCTGCCGGCGGGCCCGGAGGGCAACCAGAGCGTGATCCACGGCGTCGGGAACGTCGCGAACGCCAAGAGCGCGCACGTGGAGGAGGCCAAGGACTTCGCCGCCTTCGCGAGCGGCGAGCAGGCCGCGAAGATCCAGGCCGAGACCGGCACCGTCATCCCCGCGTACAACGGCACGCAGCAGGCCTGGGTCGACGCCCTCCCGCAGTACGACCTGCAGGTCTACATCGACGCGCTGGAGACGGCCGTCCCGTACCCGGTGTCGAAGAACACCTCCGCGTGGACGAGCATCGAGAGCGAGGTGCTGTCCCAGGTGTGGTCCGGAGCGGTCTCCCCGAAGGACGGCCTGCAGGATCTCGCCGCGCAGATGCAGACCGCGCTGGACGCCGAGCAGGAGTGACCGCATGACCGTCCTCGCGCCTCGCGCGGTCGCCCCCGCCGCCGGGCGGACCCCGGAGGCCCCGCCCTCCGGGGTCCGCCGGCGCCGCACGCCCGGTGCCTCGCCGTGGTGGGCCCTGGTGTTCCTGGGGCCCACCGCCCTGGGCCTGGCCGTGTTCTACCTGTGGCCGACCGTACGCACGCTCATCATCTCCTTCACGAAGTCGGGGCCGTTCGGCGGTGCGGAGTGGATCGGGTTCGAGAACTACGTGCGGCTGTTCCAGGACCCGGAGCTCCTCGGCGCTCTCCGCAACACCGCGGTCTACACGGTGATCGCGCTCATCGGCATCCCCCTCGCGGTCGGGATCGCCGCGCTGCTGAACACCACCGGCCTCAAAGGCCGCAGCGCCTACCGCACGCTCTACTTCATCCCCGTCGTCACCATGCCCGCGGCGATCGCGTTGGTCTGGCGCATGATCTACAACGGCGACTACGGCGTGCTGAACGCGGCCCTCGGCGCGGTCGGCATCGAAGGGCGGAGCTGGCTGACCGATCCGAACACCGCGCTGGTCGCGATCGCCGTCGTCGGCATCTGGGCCGGCCTCGGGACCAACATCGTCATCTTCATCGCCGGACTCCAGGGCATCCCCGACACGATCATGGAGGCGGCCGACCTCGACGGGGCGGGCCCCGTGCGCAAGTTCTTCTCCATCACGATCCCGCTGCTGTCGCCCTCGATCTTCTTCGTCAGCGTCATCAGCGTGATCGGGGCGCTGCAGGTGTTCGATCTCATCTACATGATGCTCGGGCGCAGCAACCCCGCGATGCCGAACACCCGCACCGTCGTCTACCTGTTCTACGAAGCGGGCTTCCTCGACAACGACCGCGGCTACGCCGCAGCCGTCGCCTTCCTCCTGCTGCTGATCATCCTCGTGCTGACGATCGTGCAGTTCCGGCTGCAGAAGAAGTGGGTGCACTATGAGTGACGTCTCCCTCGACACCCGCGCGGTCGTCGGGGCCGCCCCCGCACGATCGCGGAGCGCGGGCGCCCCCCGGAACCGCGGGCTGTGGATCGTGCACGTCGTGCTCATCGTCGGCGCCGCGCTCATGGTGTTCCCGTTCGTCTGGCAGCTGCTGACCTCGTTCAAGACACTGTCCGACTCGGTGCAGGTGCCGCCGTCGTTCCTCCCCCGCGAGTGGGTGTTCACGAACTTCGCCGAGGTGTTCGACTCGATGCCGTTCGGGCAGATGTTCCTGAACTCCGTGCTCCTCACGGTCGGCCGCACGGTCGGGCAGGTCGCCCTGTGCACCATGGCCGGCTACGCGTTCGCGCGCATCGCCTTCCCCGGCCGGAACGCCCTGTTCGTCGTGTTCCTCTCGGTGCTCATGGTGCCCTCGCAGCTCTACCTGCTGCCGCAGTACGAGATCATCCAGGCGCTCGGCTGGCTGAACACGCTGCAGGCGCTCATCGTGCCCGGGATCTTCAGCGCCTTCGGGACCTTCCTGATGCGGCAGTTCTTCCTCTCGATGCCGGCCGAGCTGGAGGAGGCGGCGCGCATCGACGGGGCGAATCCGTGGCAGACCTTCTGGCGGATCATGGTTCCGCTCGCGAAGCCTGGCATCATCGCACTTGTGGTGTTCACCGTGCTGTGGTCCTGGAACGATCTGCTGTGGCCGCTGATCGTGACGACCGATCCGGCGAAGATGCCCCTGTCGGTCGGACTCTCGCAGCTCGTCGGCATCCACGGCACCGACTACCCGGTGCTCATGGCGGGTGCCCTGCTGGCGACCCTGCCCATGCTGGTGACGTTCATGATCCTGCAGCGGCAGTTCATCCAGGGCATCGCGTTCAGCGGGACGAAGGGCTGAGACATGGCACAGCGTGAGCACGCCCCGAGCCGCCGACCGACCCTGCGGATGGTGGCCGAACGTGCCGGGGTGTCGACGGCGACGGTCTCGTACGTCTTCTCCGGGCGCGCAGGGGCGAGCGGCGCGGGCGTGGCCGAGGCCACCGCGGCGCGGGTGCTCGCGGCGGCGGACGAGCTGAACTACCGGCCGAACACGGCGGCCAGGGCCATCCGCACCGGTCGCAGCGGCATGGTGCAGCTCTCCCTGCACATGCTGAGCGATCCGTGGTCGCTGGCGGTGGCCGACGCCGTGAACGCCGAGGCGAACCGGCACGGGCTGACGACGCTGATCCTCGCCGACGGCGACTGGCACGCGGCGCTCGACCGCGTCGAGAGCGACGTGGCGTATCTCGACGGCGTCGGGCTGGACGAGGAGGACGCCCGACGGCTGGGCGACCTCGTCAAGCGCGGTCAGCGCCTCGTGGTGTTCTCGGAGCATCTGGAACCGGACGGCTTCGACGTCATCCGCTCGGACGCGATCCCGGGGTGCGAGCTCGCGATGGACCACCTGCTGGAGCGGCATACGGCGATCGGCTGCATCGCCGCTGAGGGTGCCGTCCGCCTCGCGGGAACCCAGGTCACGCGCTACACGCCGTATGTCGAGAAGCTCGCGGCGGCCGGCATCTCCCCGGATCCGGCGTGGACCGTGACCTATGCGGAGACCCAGGCCAGCGCCTTCACCGCCGCGATCGAGCTGCTGTCGCAGGAGAACCGCCCGGACGCCGTGTACGCGACGACCGACTTCGCCGCGATCGCCGCGATCAACGCCGCGCACATGCTCGGGCTCCGCGTGCCGCATGACGTCGCGGTGATCGGTGTCGGGAACACGCCGGACGCACGGCTCATCGCGCCCACCCTCACCACCGTCGGCCCCACGGACTTCTACGAGCGTCAGGCGCGGATCATCGTCGAGAAGGCGCTCGAGAGCGACCCCTCGCCCGGGGCGCTGCACGAGTTCCCCTGGGCCCTCGTCCCCGGCGGCTCGACCGACCTCGACGCCCCGGCAGCCCGCGGCCGCTGAGCCGCCCCCTTTTCTCCCCCTCTGTCACGAAGGACTTCTGTTGGACCTCCACATCGGCATCATCGGCTTCGGCGCGCGCTCCACCCTCCAGGAGGAGGTGCACCGGCCGGGGCACGGCTCCCGCATCACCGCCGTCTGCGACCTCGCCCCGCGCGCCCGGGAGGACGCCAGAGCGCTCGTCCCCGACGCGCTCATCACCGACTCCCTCGACGAGCTGCTCGCATCCGGCGTCGACGCCGTCATGGTGCTGACCCCGGACGACACGCACGCCGCCCTGACCATCCGGGCGCTGGAGGCCGGGGTGCCCGTCTTCTGCGAGAAGCCCCTCGCGATCGATCTCGCCGACGCCGACCGCATGCTGGAGACCGCGCGACGCACCGGCACCCGGCTCTACATCGGCCACAACATGCGGCACATGCCCGTGATCACCCTCATGCGCGGGCTCATCCAGGACGGGCGCATCGGGCAGGTGAAGGCCGTGTGGGTGCGGCACTTCGTGGGGCACGGCGGCGACTTCTACTTCAAGGACTGGCACGCCGACCGGAGCCGCACCACCGGACTCCTCCTGCAGAAGGGGGCGCACGACCTCGACATCATCCATTGGCTGGCGGGCGCGTACACCGAGCAGGTGGCGGCGATGGGCGGCCTGAGCGTCTACGGCGACATCGCCGACCGGCGGGACCGCACGGGGGAGCGGATGCCCGATTGGTTCAGCATGGACAACTGGCCGCCGACCGCGCTCACCGGACTCCACCCCGTCGTCGACGTCGAGGACATCTCGATGGTGAACCTGAGGCTCGAGGGCGGGATCTTCGCGTCGTACCAGCAGTGCCACTTCACCCCGGACTACTGGCGGAACTACACCGTGATCGGCACCGAGGGGCGCATCGAGAACTTCGGCGACGTGGCCGGCAGCGAGGTGAAACTGTGGAACCGTCGGCATGCCGGGGCGGCCGACGCGGATGAGGTGTTCGTCGTGCCCGAGGTGCCGGATGCGGGGCACGACGGTGCCGATGCGCTGCTCGTGGCCGAGTTCCTCCGGTTCGTGCGGCACGGCGGTCTCACGGCGACCTCGCCCGTCGCGGCGCGGGAGGCCGTGGCCGCCGGGATCCTCGCGACCGCGTCCCTCCGAGGCGATGGCTCCGCGATCTCCGTCCCCCCGCTCGCCCCCGATCTCGTCGCCTACTTCGAGCGAGGCCAGACCCCCTCTCCCTCCCCCGTCGCCTGACCCCCCCCGTCCCCCGGCAGGGGGAGTGCAAAATGGCACCCGAACCGCGGCTCCCAGGCACGTTTCTGATCCCGCAGCGAGGGGGGAGGGGGAGAGGGGTGGGGCTCTCAGGGAGTTCACACCGAAGCGAATGTACAAACGTACATGTACGGATGTCCAGGGGGTGAGCGATGGCGGAGAGCCCGCGTCGGCGGCGTGACCCCGAAGCACGCCGCCGGGAGATCGTCACGGCTGCCGCCGAGCTGATCGTCGAGGTCGGGGCCGACGCCATCACGCACCGCATGGTCGCCGCCCGCGCCGGAGTGCCGCTCGGGGCGACCACCCAGTACTTCGACACCCTCGACGACCTGCGCGGCGCCGCCTTCCGGGCCCTCGCGGACGAGATCGAGTGCCGGCTCGACGGGGTGCGGCAGACCCTCGCCGAACGCGGGGCCGGGGCCGACGTCATCGCCGCGCTCGTCCACGACAGCATCCACGACGGACACGCGGTGCAGGCGGATCGAGCGGTGGTCACGGCGGCCGTCCACGATCCGCGTCTGCGCGAGCTCGCGCGCCACCTGTCCGACCGCCTCGTCGACCTCCTGGAGCCGACCTATGGCGCCGACCGAGCCCGAGCGGCGATGATCTTCATCGACGGCGTCATGTGGAGCACGCAGATCCGCGACGTCGATCTCGAACAGTCCTTCCTCGAATCCGCACTGACGCGGATCCTCGGAGAACCTCTCTCCCTCCCATCCGCAGCGACCGCCATCCCCTGACACCGAGGACCCCGCCTTGTCGAAACTCGCCATCCTCAGCCTGAAGAACCGCGCCCTCATCGCGCTCGTGACGATCGTCGCCGCGGTGTTCGGCGGGCTCGCGCTGACCAACCTCAAGCAGGAGCTCATCCCGTCGCTCGAGCTGCCGGCGCTCGTGGTCATGACCACGTACCCCGGCGCCTCGCCCGAGGTGGTCGAGAACGACGTCTCGACGCCGATCGAGTCGGCCATCCAGGGGGTTCCCGATCTGGAGTCGACCACCGCGACGAGCACGACCAATGCGTCCATCGTGCAGGCGATGTTCTCGTACGGCACGAACCTCGCGACCGCGGAGCAGAAGATCCAGCAGGCGATCAACCGGATCTCCTCGCAGCTGCCGGAGGACGTCACGCCGCAGGTGCTCTCGGTCTCGATCGACGACTTCCCGGTGATCCAGGTGGCGGTCACCGGCTTCGACGACGCGGACAACGCCCAGGCGCAGCTCGAGAGCGTCGCGATCCCCGATCTGGAGGACGTCGACGGGGTGAACGCGGCCGAGATCGTCGGCGGCGTCGGACAGCGCATCACCATCACCCCCGACCTCGCGAAGCTCGCCGCCGCAGGGCAGAGCAGCGAGGCGATCAGCACGGCGCTGCAGCAGAACGGCACCCTCTTCCCCGGTGGCGAGATCACCGAGGACGGCGAGACCCTCACGGTGCAGACCGGAGCGAAGATCACCTCGGTCGACGAGATCGCCGCCCTGCCGCTCGTCGGCACCGCGGTCACCATCGGCGACGTCGCGACGGTGGCGCAGGTGTCCGACCCGGTGACCTCGATCTCCCGCGTCGACGGTGAGGACGCCCTGTCGATCTCCATCACGAAGCTTCCCGCCGCCAACACGGTCGAGGTGTCGCAGGGGGTCATCGCGGCCCTCGACGAGATCGGGCAGGCGCTTCCGAACGCGGAGTTCACGGTCGTGTTCGACCAGGCGCCGTTCATCGTGCAGTCCATCGACACCCTCGCCACGGAGGGTCTGCTCGGCCTCGTGATGGCCGTGCTCGTGATCCTCGTGTTCCTCATGTCGGTGCGCTCGACCCTGGTCACCGCGATCTCGATCCCGACCTCGGTCCTCATCACCTTCATCGGGCTGCAGGCGTTCGGCTACTCCCTCAACGTGCTGACCCTCGGGGCGCTCACGATCGCGATCGGCCGCGTGGTCGACGACTCCATCGTGGTGATCGAGAACATCAAGCGCCACTACGTGGGAGATGCGGACAAGGGCGACGCGATCCGTCTCGCCGTGCGCGAGGTCGCCGCCGCCATCACCGCGTCGACCATCACGACCGTGGCGGTGTTCCTGCCGATCGTGTTCGTGGGTGACATGGTGGGCGAGCTGTTCCGCCCGTTCGCGATGACGGTCACCATCGCCATGGTCGCGTCGCTCTTCGTGGCGCTGACGATCGTGCCGGTGCTGGCCTACTGGTTCCTCAAGCCCGGCAAGCCGCTCCTCGACGACCAGGGGAACGCGATCGACCCGGAGGACCCGGCGGCCCCGCCGACGCGGCTGCAGCGCGGCTACCGCCCCATCCTCGGCTGGACGCTGAAGCACTCGGGCATCACGGTCGCGCTCGCGGTGGTGGTCCTCGCCGGGACCCTCGCCGCCGCCCCGCTGATGAAGGTGAACTTCCTCAGCGACTCCGGACAGAACACCATGACCGTGACGCAGGACCTCGGGCCGACGGCGAGCCTGCAGGCGAAGTCCGACGCCGCCGTCCCCGTCGAGGAGGCCCTCCTCGACATCGACGGCATCGAGCACGTGCAGGCCTCCATCGGGTCGAGCGGCTCCGCGCTGCGCGACGCGTTCTCCGGCGGCGCCGGGATCACCTACTCCGTGCTCACCGACGGCGACGCCGATCAGGAGAAGCTGCGCGCCGAGGTGCAGGACGCCATCGACGGTCTCGGCGACGACGTCGGCGAGGTCACCGTCGCGGCGTCCGCCGGCTTCGGCTCCAGCGACATCGAGATCACCGTGTCGGCCGCGAGCGGCGACGACCTCGCCACCGCCACCTCCGCCGTGGTGGACGAGCTCGACGGCCGCGAGGGCATCGGTCAGGTGACTGACAACCTCGCCGAGGCGCTGCCGTACATCGCCGTGGTTGTGGACCGCGAGGCCGCCGCCCAGGTCGGGCTGTCCGAGGTCGCCGTCGGGTCGATCGTGTCGAACACGATGCGTCCCCAGCAGATCGGCTCGGTCGAGATCGACGACACCGCGCTCACCGTTTACCTCGTCAACCCCGAGCCGCCCACGACCGTCGCCGCCCTCCAGCAGCTCGCGATCCCCACCGCGGCCGGTATCGTGCCGCTGCAGGACATCGCGACCGTCGAGCAGCGCAACGGTCCCACCTCGATCACCACCGAGCAGGGACGCCGCACCGCGACCGTCACCGTGCCGCCCGCATCGGACAACCTCGCGGTCGCCACCCAGTCGGTCACCGAGGCGCTCGCCGCGGCTGACCTTCCGGACGGCGCCTCGGCCGAGGTCGGCGGCGTCGCCTCGCAGCAGGCCGACTCGTTCGCGCAGCTCGGCCTGGCCATGCTCGCCGCGATCCTCATCGTGTACGTGGTGATGGTGGCGACGTTCAAGTCGCTGCGTCAGCCGCTGCTGCTGCTGATCTCGGTGCCGTTCGCGGCGACCGGCGCCATCCTGCTGCAGATCATCACGGGCGTACCGCTCGGCGTGGCATCGCTGATCGGCGTGCTGATGCTCATCGGCATCGTGGTGACGAACGCGATCGTGCTCGTCGACCTCGTGAACCAGTACCGGGAGAAGGGACTGTCGACCGCAGAGGCCGTGATGGCGGGAGGGGAGAAGCGTCTGCGTCCGATCCTCATGACCGCGCTCGCCACCATCCTCGCCCTCACCCCGATGGCGCTCGGGATCACCGGGCACGGCGGCTTCATCTCGCAGCCGCTGGCCATCGTGGTGATCGGCGGACTCGTCTCCTCCACCGTGCTGACGCTCATCGTGCTGCCGACCCTGTACAACCTCGTCGAGGGGGCGCGGGAGCGCCGCCGGGCGCGGAAGGGCGAGCCGCACGACGATGGCGCCTCGGTCCCCGTCCACGCGGACGGCACGCCGGTCAGCCGGCGCGAGCTGCGCGAGAACCACGGCGAGTAGCCGCGCGTTCACAACTCAGGAGAAAGGCCCCGGTCCCGTCCGTAGGACGAGGATCGGGGCCTTTCGGCGTCGGTTCTCCGGAGTTGTGAACCGCGGTCAGGCGAAGGTGAGGCCCCACTCCACGGTCCAGGTCTCGCCGGGAGCGAGACGGCGCAGGCCCCGGCCGCTGTTGAACGCGTCGGCCGGCGCGGTCATCGGCTCGATCGCGACCGCGAGCGGGGTATCGGGGTAGTTCGTAGCCGTGTACACCTGCACGAAGTCGAAGCCTTCGCCCTGCCAGAGCGTGACGGTCCGGCCGTCGGGCGCGGTGAGGGTGCTCCGCACCCGGCCGTCCGGGTCGCGCTCGAGATCGGTGAACCCGGTGTCGAGCGAGATGTCGCCGACGCGGATGCCCTCGCGCAGCTCGGGATCGGCGGGACGGGTGCCGATCGGGAGCATGCGGTCGTCCGTCTCGAAGGCGGTGCGGGCGGGCACCCGGAGGACGAGGTCGTGCGGGTCGACGTCGCCGATCGCCGGGAACGGATGCGTGCCGACCGCGACGGGTGCGGGGGAGTCGGACCAGTTGGTGAGCGTGTGCGTGACCGTGATGCCGTCGGCGGTGAGGACATACGCGACGGACGTCTCGATAAGGTACGGATAGCCGGTCTGCGGGAAGACGGTCGCCCGCAGCGTCGCGGCCCCCTCCGTCTGCTCGATCGCATACGCCGTGAAGCGCAGCAGGCCGTGACTGGCGTTGTCCGTCTTCGGCTCGGTGATCGCGAGCTGGCGCACGGTGCCCTCGTCGTCCCAGCGGCCGTCGCGCACCCGGTTGGGCCAGGGCGTCAGCACGACACCCGAGCACGACGGCGTCGGGATGTCGAGCGGATACGGGGAGATGAGATCGACCTCGCCGATCCGGAGGGCACGGAGAGAGGCGCCGACTTGGGCGATCTGCGCGGTCACGTCGCCGAGGCGGAGGTGGACCTGGGTGCCGGTGGGAGAGACGGAGTTCACCTCGACATCGTAGTGCCGCGGGCCGCCGGAGTGCGGGGGTCTCCCAGGGATGCCGGGTAGACTGAGACGGTCGGCTTCGGACACCCGCGCAGGGCGCGGACGTTTTTCAGTGTGTGAAGTGTGAGTCCAGGGGCCGATGGTGCGCGTCGATCGACGCGAATCAACCATCACAGGAATGGCCCCGGCCGCAGATCGTCCGGACTCCGCTGGATCGGAGTGCTCGCGCGTGCGCGCAGCGCTGTTCTCGTGCGAGAACGCAAGAAGGACACCCGAATGCCCAAGAACCACAAGCCCCGCGGCGGTCGCGCCGCCGCGAACTTCGAGCCGCGCTACGGCGCCAAGAAGACCTCGTTCCACGACCGCCACCGTCCGGCCGGCGGTCGGGACACGGCTCGCGACGAGCGTCCCGCACGCGACGACCGCGAGGATCGCGCGACCGGCGGGTACGACCGTCGCCCCGGGAGCCGCAGCCCCGGGCACCGCGGCTACCGCCCGGAGGAGACCGAGTCCGGTGCTCCGAAGCGCCGCTGGAGCTCCCAGGAGCGCGCCGGTCGCGACGAGGCCCGCAGCATCCGCAACCGTGCGGAGTCCGGGCGTCGCGAGGCCCCGCACCGCCGCGACGACCGCGCCGGTGGCGGCCGGTTCGACGACCGCGCCGAGCGTCCGCGGTACAACGACCGGGCCGGCGCCGGACGGTTCGACGACCGCCCGCGGCGCGACGACCGCGGCGGCTCGCAGCGACAGGGGTTCCGCGACGGCGACCACCGCGACGGCGGACGCCCGCGCTTCGACGACCGCCGGAACGAGCGTCCGCGCTTCGACCGCGACGACCGTCCGCGGCGCGACGACCGCGGCGGCGACCGCACCCGCGGCAACGGCCAGGGGACCGAGCGTTCGTACGACGCCGCCCGTGCGCGCCGTGCCTTCGACCGTGACCGCACGCAGCGCTCCTTCGAGGGCGGGCGCGAGCGTCCGTCGACCGGAGGGGCCTACCGCACCGAGCGTCCGCGTCGGGACGAGCGTCCCCGTCGCGACGAGCGTCCGACCCGCAGCGACTGGAACGCGAAGCCGAAGGCGGCGTTCGAGCAGACCGACGACGTCGTCCACGAGCGCCTCGAGGCGCAGGCCGTGCAGGCCGTCGAGGTCGAGGGCGTCACGTTCGCCGACCTCGGCCTGGGCTCCAACATCACCGAGACCCTGAACAACATGGGCGCCGCGACGCCGTTCCCGATCCAGGCGGCGAGCATCCCAGCCGTCCTCGAAGGGCGCGACGTGCTCGCCCGAGGACGCACGGGTTCCGGCAAGACCATCGCCTTCGGGGCACCGCTCGTCGAGCGGGTGCTGCAGTCGCAGGCGGGCAAGCGTCGCGAGTTCGGCCGTGCGCCGCGTGCGATCATCCTCGCTCCGACGCGCGAGCTCGCGCTGCAGATCGACCGGACCATCCAGCCGATCGCCCGCAGCGTCGGCCTCTTCACGACGCAGATCTACGGCGGTGTGCCCCAGGGGCGCCAGGTGGGCGCGCTGAAGAAGGGCGTCGACATCGTCATCGGCACCCCCGGTCGTGTCGAGGACCTGATGAACCAGGGCAAGCTCGACCTGTCCGACTGCCGCATCGCGGTGCTCGACGAGGCCGACCACATGTGCGAGCTCGGATTCGTCGAGCCCGTGCAGCGCATCCTCCGCCGCACGGCCGAGGGGAGCCAGAAGCTCCTGTTCTCCGCGACCCTCGACCGCGAGGTCGCGGCGCTGGTGGACGAGTTCCTCGTCGAGCCCGCCGTGTTCGAGGTCGCGGGCGAAGACCAGGGCTCCAGCACCATCGAGCACCGGGTCCTCGTCATCGAGCACCGCGACAAGGCGGACATCCTCACGTCGCTCGTCGACCGCGAGGGCAAGACGCTCGTCTTCGCTCGCACGCGCGCCTACGCCGAGATGCTGGCCGACCAGTTCGACGACGCCGGGATCCCGGCCGTCTCGCTGCACGGCGACCTCAACCAGGCCAAGCGCACGCGCAACCTGGAGAAGCTGACCTCGGGTCGGGTGAACGTCCTCGTGGCCACCGACGTCGCCGCGCGCGGCATCCACGTCGACGACATCGACCTCGTGGTCCAGGCCGACGCGCCGGACGAGTACAAGACCTACCTGCACCGCTCCGGTCGCACGGGTCGCGCCGGGCGCTCGGGCCGGGTCGTCACGCTCATCACGCGGCAGCGTCAGCGCCGGATGACCGAGCTGCTCGGTCGCGCCGAGATCGAGGCCCCGTTCGAGCAGGCCCGCCTGGACGACGACGTGATCGAGGAGATCGCCGGGCGCGCGCCGTCCGCCGCCGAGCTCACTTCCTGACGCGTTCGGGATCAGAAAGGCCCCGGAGACTTCGGTCTCCGGGGCCTTTTCGCACTCTGCACCAGGCGGGTCAGGGGAGGGTGTGCTCGTGGAGGGACGTCGTGAGGGCGGTGCCGTTGAGGTCGAGGTAGAGGACGCGCTCGGTGACCGTGAGGGTCAGGGTGTTCCGGCGGGCGAGGTGAGGCGTGGCGGTGTCGACGAAGCCGGGATCGAAGCTGTAGACCCGGATGTCCTCGGCTCGGTGGATGCGCTTGTCGGCCCACGGCGCCATGACCTTGGCGGGATCGCGGTGCGTGTAGACCACGGTCCGGTCCGCGAGGCGGGAGGCGTGATGCAGCCGCGCGGCATCGGGAGCGCCCACCTCGATCCAGACCGTGACCCGGCCCGTGAGGTCGCGCACGAGCACGGCGGGCTCCTCCGTGTCGGAGACGCTGCCGCCGAACGCGATGCCCTCCGCGAACTCGAGTCCATACGCGAGCACCCGGGTGAGCATGTACGCGTCGGTCTCGGAGGGATGCCGGGCGGCGCGGAGCGACACGTCTTCGTAGACCCCGCGATCGGTGTCGGCGAGCTGCATCTCGAACGTGTGGACTGTCGAACCGATCGCCATGATCCTCGAGCCTACGCGGAGCTGCGCCCTCCGGCCGACCGGGTCAGAACAGCATCGGCTGCGGCGGGGTGGCGGCTGCGGCGCGACCGCTCGGCGTGAACATCACCGGCCCGGCCGCCGGGGTCTCCGTCTGCACGTGACCCTGTCCGGGGCGGAGGCCGCGCCGCGGATAGTCGTCTTCGTGCCGCCCGTCGAGCCCGTGCATCCGGATGAGCGGACGAGCGCGCTTGGCGAGCCACTGCCGATACGGCTTCGGCGCCTCGACCGACGCTCCGGGATAGAGGCCCCGATACGACGACACGAGGTCGGGACGGTTCTCGCCGAGCCACTGGAAGAACCACGGTTTGACGCCGGGGCGCAGGTGCAGGGCTCCGTAGATCACGCTCCGCGCTCCGGCGGCCTTGATGCGGCGGAGAGCGTCGTCGATCGCGGCGAGGGAGTCGGTGAGGTGCGGCATGATCGGCATGAGGAACACCGTGACGGGGAAGCCGGCGTCGGCGAGCGCGCGCACCGTGTCGAGGCGGGCCTGCGTGGTCGGGGCGCCCGGCTCGATCGCCTTCTGCAGCGCGTCGTCGTACATCGCGATCGACATCTGCACGTCGACCGGCACGCGCTGCGCCGCCTTCTTCAGCAGCGGGATGTCGCGGCGGATCAGCGTGCCCTTCGTGAGGATCGACATCGGGGTGCCCGACGCCGCGAGCGCCTCGATGATGCCGGGCATGAGGGCGTAGCGCCCCTCGGCCCGCTGGTACGGGTCGGTGTTCGTGCCGAGGGCGACCGTCTCGTGCTGCCAGCTCCCGCGGCGCAGCTCCCGTTCGAGCACCTCGACGACGTTGACCTTGACGACGATCTGGGTGTCGAAGTCGGCGCCGCCGTCGAGGTCGAGGTACTCGTGCGTGCCCCGTGCGAAGCAGTAGGTGCAGGCGTGGGAGCAGCCGCGGTAGGGGTTGATCGTCCAGGCGAAGGGCATGCGCGACGCCCCGGGGACGTGGTTGAGGGCGGACTTCGACAGCACCTCGTGGAACGTCATCCCGGCGAACTCCGGCGTGGTCACGGTGCGGAGGACGCTGGACCGGTTCTCGAGACCGGGCAGCGCCGCCTCGTCGCTGTCCGCGAGCTTCTGTCCCTGCCACCGCATCGTTCTATTCGAACAAAGAATCGAATCCAAGTCAAGCGAGTATGGCATCGATGTTCGAATGGAAGAATGGGCGCATGCCCACCTCGCCGTACGCTCAGCATGCGGCGCCGCGTTCCCCGATCCTCGGCCCCGCTCTGCCGGTCGGGCTGGCGGTGACCGCGCTGGGGGTGGTGCTGTCCCTCACCGGCGCGGCCGCGACCCCCGTGGCGTCGGAACCGCTCCCGCGCCCTGTCGCGGTGATGCAGGTGCCCGCGGTGCAGAACGCGGCGACACCCGCGGCCGATCCCTGCGCCGACACCGCGGTGCAGGAGGCGATCGCCGCGGGCGACGACGCCACCACGGTGGCCGCCTTCGGCGGCGGGGTGCCCTTCCGCGAAGCCGTGGTCGCCGGGAACGCGCCCTGTGTCTCGCTCAGCGATCCCGCCCGGATCTGGGTGGTGGTGAACAAGGGGCGCCCGCTCGATCCGGCCGCCTACGAGCCCGCGGAACTGGGCCAGGTGCCGCTGCAGATGACGACGCCGTCGGGCCGCGTGCGCGCGGAGGTCGCCGACGCGGTCGGGCGCATGGCGGATGCTGCCGCCGCCGCGGGGGTCGGGCGCATCGGCGCGAACAACGGCTACCGTTCCTACGGGCTCCAGGTCGCGACCTATGGCGCCCACGTGCGGGACCAGGGGCAGGCCGACGCGGACGCCGGCTCGGCACGCCCGGGGCACAGCGAGCATCAGACCGGTCTCGCCCTCGACGTCGTGGCCTGCGATGCCGGGTGCGGCGGCCTCGACGGCTTCGGGGCGACGCGGCAGAGCGAGTGGGTGGCCGCGCACGCCTGGGAGTACGGGTTCATCGTGCGCTATGAGCAGGTCGGCACCCCCGTCACCGGGTACGCTCCGGAGCCCTGGCACCTGCGCTACGTCGGCACGGAGCTCGCGGAGGCGTACCACGAGGGGGGTTTCCACACCCTCGAGGAGTTCTTCGGCCTGCCCGCCGCCCCCGACTACGCGCACTGATCGGCGCGTCCGCGACGTCGCTCGGCGTGCGCTGAGGCATCCCACAAACGCGGTACCCAGTCCCACTCGGGATGGGATGCATTCTCACAATCGCCTGTCCTGCCCCGTGTTCCCGCCGTAGACTCGCCGGAGCAACGACGCACGACACGTTCGGGAGGACGGCATGGAACGCGACATCTACGAAGAGGATCACGAGGCCTTCCGCGACCTCGTCAAGGACTTCGTCAAGCGCCACGTCACGCACGAGGCCATCGAGAAGTGGGATGCCGCCGGCGAGGTGGACCGCGCCACGATGCGCGCCGCCGGTGAGGCCGGCATCATCGGGCTCTCCGTGCCCGAGGAGTTCGGCGGCGCCGGGATGCTGCAGGACTACCGCTTCCGCGCGATCGTGAACGAAGAGGTCATCGCGGCCGGGGCGGGCTCGCTCGCCGGGGCCTTCGGCATCCAGGACGACCTGGCCGTGCCGTACCTCGTGCACATGGGCACGCAGGAGCAGAAGGAGAAGTGGCTGCCCCGCATGGCCACCGGCGAGGTCGTCGGCGCGCTCGCCATGACCGAGCCCGGCGCGGGCTCCGACCTCCGCGGCATCAAGACCACGGCGAAGAAGGTCGACGGCGGCTACCTCGTCAACGGTGCCAAGACGTTCATCTCGTCGGGCGCGACCGCCGACCTCGTCGTGACCTTCGTCAAGACGGGCGAGGGCAACCGGCCCGACGCGTTCAGCCTCGTCCTCATCGAGAAGGGCATGGAAGGGTTCGACAACGGCAAGAAGCTCTCGAAGATGGGCTTCCACGGTCACGACACCGCCGAGCTGTCGTTCAGCGACGTGTTCGTGCCCGAGGAGAACCTCATCGGCGGCGTCGAGGGCAAGGGCTTCATCCAGCTCATGATGAACCTCCCGCTCGAGCGCCTCTCGATCGGCGTGGCCGGAGCCGCCGCCGCGCAGGCCGCGCTCGACTGGACCGTCGCCTACACGAAGGACCGCGAGGCCTTCGGGGAGCGCATCATCGACTTCCAGAACAGCCGCTTCACCATCGCCGACATGTCCGCCACGGTCGACGCGCTGTGGGCCTTCATCGACCGCGCGCTGCTGGCCTACAAGGACGGCAAGCTCTCGGCCGAAGAGGCCGCGAAGGTCAAGTTCTGGGCGACCGAGCGGGAGTGGGAGGTGCTCGACGCCGGCGTGCAGCTCCACGGCGGCTACGGCTACATCACGGAGTACCCCATCGCCCGTGCCTTCCTCGACGCCCGCGTGCACCGCATCTACGGCGGCACGAACGAGATCATGCGCGAGATCGTCGGGCGTCAGATCGCCGGCAAGCGCTGACGTCTCCGGGCACAGCTTCGGAGATTCCCCTCGGCACGCCGGGGCGGCCTCGTCCGCCCCGGCGTGCCGTGCTGTGACTCCGAAGTCGTGCCCGGTCAGGGGATGAGCATGAGCCGGAGGGTGTCGAACCCGTCGAGCGTGACGGCGCCACCGAGCAGGGCGAGATTCTGCTCGCGGACCGCCTCGAAGCGATCCCTGGTCATCGAGTAGTTGTGGTGCGGGGTCGCCGCGTTCTCGCGGACCACCATCGTCGTGCCGTGGGGACGGTAGCCGACCCTCCGGGAGATTGCGTTCGAGGCGGCGTTGTCTGCGAAGGCGCCCGAGGTCACCTCTCGTGCCCCCAAGCCGTCGAACAGTGCGAAAAGCATCAAAGCTCTCATCCGTGTGCCGATGCCGCGGCCCTGATACTCGATACCGAGCCAGGAGCCCGTCTCCGCTCGGTGCCGCATGCCCCAATCGTCGGCGCTCACGCCCTGGACACCGACGAGGATGCCGTCCACCAGCACCCCGAGTTCGAGCATGAACCGTTCGGGAGCGATCTGGGAGCGGGCGTGCCACTGGTACGACAGGAGTCGGCGTACAACGGTGTCCGTGTCACCGCGAGTCCAGGGGACGGCGAAGGGCATCCGGCCCGGATCGTGCACGCCGCGTGCGGCGAGGTCGCCCAGGGTGACCAGCAGATCGTCATCCAGCCACCGCAGTTCGAGGTCTCCGGCACGCGCTCGCACCCCCGCGGCGGGCCAGCGGCGAACCAGGTCGGCGGCTGTCATCGCCACAGTATGGCATCGCTCCACACGCCGGTCTCCGGGCACAACTTCGGAGATTCCGGACGACATGCCGGGGCAGCCTCTTCCGCCCCGGCGTGTCGTGCCCTGTCTCCGAAGTCGTGCCCGGCCTCAGGCGAGGGGCTCGGCGGCGGCTTCGCGTGCGGCCTTCGAGGCGGGGGAGGCGGCGCCGATCTTCCAGTAGCCGCAGAAGCTGACGGCGTTCTTGTCGACGCTGCGCTCGCCGACGAGCTGCTTGCGGACGCCGGAGGCCAGGGCCTGCTCGCCGGCCGCGTACGCGTGGAACGGAGCATCGGGCAGAGCGGTGCGAGCGAGGGCGTCCAGGGCGAGAACCCCGGGCGGGATCTCGTGCGGCCGCACGATCCACACCACGTCGAGCCCCGACGGATGCGCGAACTCCAGGGCGTCCTCCGCGGACGGGACCTCGATGATCGCCGTGCCCGCGGCGTTGGCCGGCAGGGAGGCGCTGATCGACGCGATCGCAGGGAGGGCGGTCTCGTCGCCCACGAGCACCACCCGGTCGGTGCCCCGCTCGGGGTTGAACGTCAGGCCCTCGTCGATGATGAGGACGTGCTCGCCGGGGGCGCAGGTCTCCGCCCATCGGGAGGCCGGACCGGCGGTGCCGTCGGCCGCCGAGCCGTGCAGCACGAAGTCGACGTCGAGCTCGGCGCCGGTCTCGGGCGTGGCCGGGCGGTACGCGCGCACGGTGTAGTTGCGCATCACGGGGCGCTCGCCGTCGGGGATGCGGAGGAACTTCAGATACCCGAGCATCCGGTTCGCCTTGGCGGGCACCCGCTCGAGCCCGGCCTCCCCGCCGATCGGCAGGAACAGCCGGAACCACTGGTCGTAGCCCATCGGACGGAAGCGGTCGATCTCGCCGCCGCCCAGGGTCACCCGCACCCAGTGCGGCGCGAGCCGTTCGGTGCGGAGCACGGTGAGGTGCAGGAGCTCGGCCGTCTCCGGCTTGACCATCTTGCTGAATGCCATGCGGGCACCTTTCAGGGGAGCTGCCAGGGGAAGAAGACGACGAAGATCGCGGCCGACACGGCGAGCATGACCACGGTGAAGACGGTGTCCCTCGCGCGGAACGGCACGAGGTGCCGCTCCGTCCGGGTCGGATGCGCGCCGAACGCCCGGGAGTCCATCGCGAGGGCGACGCGCTCCGCGTGCCGGATGGCGCCCGCGAGCAGCGGGACGATGTAGCCCCACCCGCGCGCGATCCGGGCGAACGGGCCGCGGCCGCCGTGCGAGCCGCGCACCCGGTGCGCGGCGCGGATGACGGCGAGCTCATGGCCGAAGCGGGGCACGAAGCGGAAGGCGGCCAGGGCCGTGTAGCCGATGCGGTACGGCACGCGCAGCTGCTGCACGCTCGCACGCACGAGGTCGGAACCGCTGGTGGTGAGGCCGCCGACGAGCGCGAGCGCGACGATCGAGCCGAGTCGGAGCGCCGTGGCGGACCCGATGAGGAGGGCGCCGCCGTAGAGGGTCCAGTCGCCGATCGTCACGACGGGGGTGGTGTCGGCGACCAGGGCCGCGTCGACCCACAGCGAGAAGCCGACGCCGATCGCGACCATGCCCACGGGCAGGCCGAGCAGGAGCAGCGCGAGGAGGCGCCCCGTCACCCGCGCCCCGACGAGGATGAGGGCGTAGGCGAGCACGAGGAAGGCGGCGGGGGTGGCCAGGTCCCGCACGAAGACGAGGAGCAGCATCGCGGGGGCGAACCCGGCGACCTTCGCCAGCGGGTTGAGGCCGTAGAGGAACTGCCGCCGCGAGGTGGCCGTGAGCGGCGCATACGGATCGAGCGTGGTCATCGTCATGGCGACACCTCCCACCCGGCCGCGGTGAGCACACGCTGCAACGCGGGGACGCGCAGGCCGGCGGAGGGGAGGATCGCGGGATCGGCGAACAGTGCCGCCGTCGGACCGGCGGCCCGGACCTGCCCGTCGGCGAGGACGACCGTGTCGGTGGCGTGCTCGGCGACGAGCTGCAGGTCGTGGGTGACGATGACCACGGTCGTGCCGTCCGCCCGCAGGCTCTCCAGCAGCGCCAGGAGCTCGGCCGCCCTGGCGCGGTCCTGCCCGAAGGTGGGCTCGTCGAGGGCGAGGACACGGGGGCGGCTGATGAGGGCGGTGCCGACCGAGAGCCGTCGCTTCTCACCGCCGGAGAGGAGGAACGGGTGCACCCCGGCCTTGTGCGACAGCCCGAACCGCTCCAGCATCTCCGCCACCCGCGTGCGGACCTCGTCGTCCGGCACGTGGCGCAGGCGGAGACCGTGGGCGAGCTCGTCGAACACGGTGGCGGCGATGAACTGGTGCTCCGGGTTCTGGAACACGAAGCCGATGCGCGCCGCGAGTTCCCGAGGCGAGGCCGTCCCGGGGTCGATGCCGTCGACGGAGACCCGACCCCTCGGCGGCGGCACGACCCCGGCGAGAGCCTGGATCAGCGTCGTCTTGCCCGCCCCGTTCGCCCCGACGATCGCGGTGAGGCTCCCGGCGGCGATGTCGAGGTCGACCCCGTGCAGGATCTCGGTGCGGCGCCGTGCGACCGTGAGGCCGCGGGCCCGGATGATGGGCTCCCGGTCGGCGGGGCGAGGATCGCCGACCGGCACCGAGGACGCGGCGCGGGGGCCGGGAGGAAGTGCGGCGGCCAGCGCCTCGGGCGTCAGTGGCAGCGGGTCGAGGACGATCCCCCGGTCGCGGAGGCGGAGCGCGGCGAGCGTCGCGGCGGGCAGCCAGACTCCCATCGCCACGAGCTCGTCGGCGTGTGCGCGGATGGTCTCGGCCGCCGGACCGTCGAAGACCACCCGGCCCTCGCGGTCGAGCACGATGGTGCGCGTGACGAAGCGCATCGCGGCGTCGAGGTTGTGCTCGACGAGGAGGATGGCCCGGTCCCCGGCGGCCACGACCTCGGTCAGCGCCGCGTACACGTCGTCGATCCCCTGCGGGTCGAGGTTCGCGGTCGGCTCGTCCAGCACGATGAGCGGAGAGCCCATCGCGAGGGCGCAGGCGATGGCGAGACGCTGCCGCCCCCCGCCGGACAGGTGGTCGGGGTTATCGTCGCGGCGCTCCCACAGGCCGACGCGCCGCAACGCGTCCTCCACGCGGGCCCGCACGGTCTCCACCGGGAGCAGGAGGTTCTCCGGGCCGAAGGCCACCTCGTCGTACACCGTCCCTGTGACGATCTGCGCGTCCGGATCCTGGAAGACCATGGCGACGTGCGTGCTGAGCGTCGCGGTGTGCGCGGTGGTGGTGTCGATGCCGCCGGCCTCGACGGTGCCGGTCATGGTCGCGGGGAGCGCATGCGGGATGAGGCCGTTGAGAGCGAGCGTGAGCGTCGACTTCCCGGAACCGGACGGGCCGAGCAGCAGCACGACCTCGCCGGGATCGATGTCGAAGGTCACATCGCGGGGCGACGGGTGCACGGCGTCCGCGTGGGTGAGGGTCAGCTCGCGCACGCGGAGGAGGGGTGCGGATGGGCGCACGGCACGTCCCTGGTTCGACGGAGGGTGTGCCTCTAACTTAGCTGAGCCTTACCTGTGCTGCCAGCGGGCCCGGTGCGTGATCAGCGGCGCGCGACGCCGGCGGTGCGCAGCGCCGAACCGATGGCGAGGCCGATCGCCGTCCAGGCCACCGGGCCGAGCACGGAGATCGTCAGGTACAGCAGCTGGGCCCAGAGCGGCATGACCGCGAGGTTCGCTGCGAAGAACACCGCCACCGCCACGACGACGCCGATCACGACCGCCGAGACGAAGAACCGCCAGGCGCCCCAGGAGCGATAGCGGGTGAGGGCGGCGACACCCTCCTGGATGAGACCGAAGAGCAGCGCCGTGCCGATGAACCGCAGCGACCACGCCGGGTTGAAGGCGCTCGCGATGAGGGCGGCGAACACGTGCGTGATGAGCGCCACGAACGGCAGCCGCAGCACCTCCTGCGCGATGATGCCCGGCAGCACGTGCGAGCCCAGCACGAGGCCGTAGAGGAACAGCAGCGGGCTGGCCAGGAGGAGGGGAGTGACCCATCCGGCGATGCCGCCGAGGATGCCCGTGGCGACGCCGATCGCCGCGCAGATCAGCAGCACTCTGGTCGACAGGACGGAGGTTCGGGCCACGTCTCCAGCCTACTGGCGACATTCGGAGAGTCGGCCGCCGTCCATCCTGACCGATCGGCACGATCGGGGGCGACCATCGTTCAGTTCTCGATCCGGCGCCGAACGGCGGGGCTATCGTGAGCCGCGGTGCGGCGACGACGCGGCATCGGGATCATCGGATCATCAGGAGCGAGATATGGGTCGAACACCCCTTCGGATCGCAGCAGCCACCACCCTGGCGACGCTGTTCATCGCATCGACGGCAACCGCAGGCCACGCAGCGACCGGGGAGGTGACGCACCCCGTTCCGGTCGCGGGGACCCCCGGGCACTACATCGTGATCATGAAGGCCGATCCCCTCGCCAGCTACGAAGGCGACGTCAAGGGCCTGAAGGCGACGAAGCCTGACGAGGGCGAGCAGCTCGAGACGCAGTCGCAGGACGCGCGGCGCTACGTCAAGCACCTCGAGTCCGAGCAGAAGAGCCTCATCAACGACGTCGGCGTCACCCCGGACACGACCTACCAGGTCGTGCTCAACGGTTTCAGCGCCGACCTCTCGGGTGAGCAGGTGGACCGGCTCCGCGCCTCGAAGGACGTCCTCGGGGTGTATCCGGACGAGATCCGTCATCCTGATGCGCAGACCTCGACCGACTACCTCGGTCTCGGCGACGACCGCAAGGGCCGCGGCGGGGTGTGGCAGCAGACCGGAGGCGTGAAGAAGGCCGGCGAGGGCGTCGTGGTGGGTGTGATCGACACGGGCATCGCTCCCGAGCACCCCTCGTTCGAGGGCAAGAAGCTCAAGCAGCAGAAGAAGCAGAACAGCCGGCACAAGGGCACGGACCCGTACACCGACGGCACCTACGTCTACTTCGACAAGTCCGACGGCGGACAGTTCCGCGGCGCGATGGTCGATGGTCAGGACTGGGACGAGCGCGACTACTCGACGAAGCTCATCGGCGGGCAGTACTTCTTCGCGGGAGCCCAGGCGGCCGGGTTCGACTTCCAGTACGACTACCTCTCCCCGCGCGACGGCGACGGTCACGGCTCGCACACGGCGAGCACCGCCGCAGGCAACTTCGGAGTGGACGCCGCGATCGAGGGCGTCGACTTCGGAACGGTCTCCGGCGTCGCCCCCGGGGCGAAGGTCGCGGCCTACAAGGCCTGCTACGTCGGCCCGGACACGACCGTGACCACGGATGACATCTGCGCGCTGAGCGACCTCGTGGCCGCGATCGATCAGGCGGTGGCGGACGGTGTCGACGTGATCAACTACTCGATCGGCGGCGGCGCCGCGAGCACCGTGATGGCTCCCGAGGACCTCGCGTTCCTCAACGCCGCGGCCGCCGGTGTCTTCGTCGCGACCAGCGCCGGCAACGACGGCCCCGATCCGGTCACCGCCGACCACGCCTCGCCGTGGTACACCACGGTCGCCGCCTCCACCATCCCCACGTGGGAGGGAACCGTGCAGTTCGACGGCTTCGAGCAGGCCGGCGCCTCGGTGACCGTCCCGTTCGGTGAGAGCGTCTCCGGACCCTCCATCGCCGCCGTGGATGCCGCGGCGTCCGGTGCGGCGGATGCGCAGCTGTGCCTGCCGGGCACCCTCGACCCGGCGAAGGTCGCCGGACACATCGTCGTCTGCGACCGCGGCGGCAACGCCCGCGCGGAGAAGTCCCAGGTCGTGAAGGCCGCCGGGGGCATCGGGATGGTCCTGGTGAACGTGCCCGGCGGTGCGGACTCCCTCGACAACGACTTCCACGCCGTGCCCACCGTGCACCTGAACGCCGTGCACCACGCGGCCGTGCTCGCCTACGTGCAGGGCGGTGTCGATCGGCCGATCACCCTCGTCGGCGAGAACACCACCGGTGTGACCACGCCGACCCCGCAGATCGCGGGCTTCTCGAGCCGCGGACCGATGCTCGCCGACGGCACCGACGTCCTCAAGCCGGACATCGCCGCTCCGGGAGTGGCGATCCTCGCCGCCACGCACAACGCCCCGGGTGAGGACCCGACCTTCGGCATCCTCTCCGGGACGTCGATGGCCTCCCCGCACATCGCCGGCCTCGGCGCGCTGTACCTCGGCGAGCATCCGCGGGCGACCCCGGGCGAGATCCGTTCGGCCCTGATGACGACCGCGTTCGACACCGTGCTGCCCGACGGCTCGAAGAACACCAATCCATTCGAGCAGGGAGCAGGGCAGGTCGACGCGACGCGGTTCCTGAACCCGGGTCTGCTCTACCTCAACGGCTTCAAGGACTGGGCGGCCTTCCTCGACGGGAAGGGGCTGTCGGACTTCCCCGGCATCGACCCCATCGACGGCAGCGACCTGAACCAGGCATCGATCTCGATCGGGTCCCTGGCCAGCGCGCAGACCGTCACCCGCTCGGTCACGTCGACCGAGAAGGGCGTGTTCACGGCGAAGGCCTCCGTCCCCGGCGTGAACGTCACCGTCACGCCGTCCCAGCTCGCCTTCGACAAGCCCGGGCAGACGAAGACCTTCACGGTCACGTTCGACAGCACCACCGCGCCGGTCGAGCAGTGGGCCACGGGTTCGCTCACCTGGACGAGCAAGAAGAACACGGTGCGCTCGCCGATCGCGGTGTTCCCGGTCACGGCGGATGCCCCGGCCGAGGTCACCGGCAGTGGCGTCGACGGCAGCACGACCGTCGACATCATCCCCGGCCTCGACGGAGACCTGGCGCTGGGCGTCTCGGGTCTCACGCCGTTCCAGCTCCTCAGCGACCCGGACAACCCCGTCGAGGGGCACTCCGGGAACGAGAACTCGGGCGACGCGAACAAGGACGTGTCCTGGATCGTGGACGTGCCGGAGGGGGCCACCCTCTCGCGGTTCGACCTCGACTCGTCCGACGACGAGGGCAGTGACCTCGACCTCACCGTCTACCGGGTCGTGAGCCCCGACGACCTGCGCTACTACGAGCGCTGGCAGTCGGCGACGGGCTCGGCCGACGAGCAGGTGACGATCCCCGCACCGACCGCGGGCACCTACCTCGTCGTGGCGAACGTGTACTCCACGACCGGGCCGATGACGTGGGACATGACCCACGCCTCCGTGCTCCCGGACGGGGAGGGCTCGTTCACCGCGACGCCGAACCCGATCGCCGCGGTCCGCGGCGAGAAGACGAGCTATGAGCTGAGCTGGACCGGTCTGACCGCCGGGACCCGCTACCTCGGACTCGTCCAGTACGGCGACTCGGCCGTGCGCACCGTGGTGACGGTCACGACGCCCGCGGACGCCGCGCCGAAGCAGCCGACCCCCGCGCCGAAGCCGTCGCCGACTCCCGAGCCGACGCCGACCCCGGATCCGACTCCGACGCCGGGGCCGACTCCCGAGCCGACCGCGCCTCCGGAGACCGACGCCCCCGGGTGATCCGGGAGCGTCTGCACGACCCGGTCACGGCCGCACGAGGGAATCCCTCGTGCGGCCGTGCCGTCGTATCCAGGTCGTGCAGACGTGCCGGGGCGAGGACGGCCGGGCATCCGTTCGTCGCACGACCCCCGCCGCTCGTCGCAGCGTCCCCGGATCCGGAAGCGACAGCGGCACGCACTCTCTACCGTGGGGAGACGCAATGATGCGCCCCCAGAGGAGAACCCCATGACCGCACCTTCGTCGCGCCGCCGCGACGGCGCCGGGCTCGTCGACGACGACCCCGTCATCGAGACCGACCCGAACCTCCCACCCGTCGCCCTCTCCGCGGAGCACGAGGCCAAGAGCCGCCGCTGGACCCTGCCGAAGATCCTGCTGTGGACGGCCATCGCCCTCCTCGGCGGCGTCGCCTGGGTGATGCTCGCCATCGTGCGCGGCGAGACCGTGAACGCGATCTGGTTCGTGTTCGCCGCCGTCTGCACCTACCTGATCGGCTACCGCTTCTACTCCAAGGTCATCGAGCGGTACATCACCCGCCCCGACGACCGCCGCGCCACGCCCGCCGAGGTGAAGCAGGACGGCAAGGACTACGTCCCCACCGACCGCCGGGTGCTCTACGGTCACCACTTCGCCGCCATCGCCGGCGCCGGACCCCTCGTCGGCCCCGTGCTCGCGGCGCAGATGGGCTACCTCCCCGGCACCATCTGGATCATCGTCGGCGTCGTGCTCGCGGGAGCCGTGCAGGACTACACGGTGCTCTTCTTTTCGATGCGGCGCGGCGGTCGGACCATCGGACAGATGGCGCGGCAGGAGCTCGGCAAGATCGGCGGCACCGCGGCGATCATCGCCTCGCTGCTCATCATGCTCATCATCGTCGCGATCCTCGCGCTCGTCGTCGTGAACGCTCTCGGCGAGAGCCCGTGGGGCGTCTTCTCCGTCGCGATGACCATCCCGATCGCCCTCTTCATGGGCGTGTACCTGCGCTACCTGCGCCCGGGCAAGGTGACCGAGGTCTCGATCATCGGCTTCGTGCTGCTCATGGCCGCGATCATCGGCGGTGGCTGGGTCGCCGGCACCGAGTGGGGTCAGGCGATCTTCCACCTCGACCGCACCACGATCGCGTGGGGCATCATCATCTACGGCTTCATCGCCGCGGTGCTGCCGGTGTGGCTGCTGCTCGCGCCGCGTGACTACCTCTCCACGTTCATGAAGATCGGCGTCATCGTGATGCTCGCCGGCGCGATCGTCCTCGTGCGTCCGGAGATCTCGGTCCCCGCGGTCAGCATCTTCGGCGAGAACGGCATGGGTCCGGTGTTCGCCGGGCCGCTCTTCCCCTTCCTGTTCGTGACGATCGCGTGCGGCGCGTTGTCCGGATTCCATGCGCTGATCGCGTCGGGCACCACACCGAAGCTCGTCGAGAAGGAGCGGCAGACCCGGTTCATCGGCTACGGCGGCATGCTCATGGAGTCGTTCGTCGCGATCATGGCCCTCGTCGCCGCGATCTCGATCGACCAGGGCATCTACTTCGCCATGAACGCCCCGGCCGCCGCGACCGGGGGCACCGTGGAGGGAGCGGT
Source organism: Microbacterium sp. LCT-H2 (assembly GCF_001866135.1). Classification (GTDB taxonomy): domain Bacteria; phylum Actinomycetota; class Actinomycetes; order Actinomycetales; family Microbacteriaceae; genus Microbacterium. Next base: position 583,319 of record NZ_MODW01000001.1, on the reverse strand, counting down.
CGCCTTCGTGAACTCGCTCGGGCTGACCGGGGTGAACCTCACCCCCGACATGCTCACGGGCACGGCGGCCGCGGTCGGCGAGGAGTCGATCGTCTCGCGCACCGGAGGGGCTCCGACGCTGGCGCTCGGCCTCGCGCACATCATGCAGCAGGCCCTCGGCGGACAGGCGCTGATGGCGTTCTGGTACCACTTCGCGATCATGTTCGAGGCCCTGTTCATCCTCACGGCGGTGGACGCCGGAACCCGGGTCGCCCGCTTCATGCTGCAGGACTCGATCGGCGCCTGGTTCCCGAAGTTCCGCGACGTCTCCTGGCGCCCAGGGGTGTGGATCTGCACCGCGATCATGGTGGCCGGCTGGGGAGCGATCCTCATCCTCGGCGTCACCGACCCGCTCGGCGGCATCAACACCTTCTTCCCGCTGTTCGGCATCGCGAACCAGCTGCTCGCGGCGATCGCGCTCGCCGTGGTGCTGGCCATCGTCGCCAAGCGTGGTCGCAGCTACTTCCGGTGGCTGTGGATCATCGCGCTGCCGCTCGCCTTCACCGCGGTCGTCACCATCACGGCCTCGCTCTACAAGATCTTCTCGCCGGTGCCGGCGATCGGATACTGGGCGAATCACTTCCGCTACCTGGAGGCGCTGAACTCCGGTGACACCACGCTCGGCGCGCCGGAGGTGCTGCAGGCCGTCATCCGCAACACCGCGGTGCAGGGCACGCTGTCGATCATCTTCGTGGTGCTCGCGATCATCGTCATCGTCATGGCCGTCATCGCGACCGTGAAGGCGATCCGCAACGGCGGCGGCGAGAACACCGAGGACCCGCCCGTCCCGTCGCGCCGGTTCGCCCCGGCCGGGTTCCTCCCCGACGCGGAGGAGCGCGAGCTGGAGAAGCAGTGGGAGCCGATCCTCGCCGAAGAGCGCGCGGCGGCACGGCACTGAGATGACCCACGCGATGGATCGGACGGATGCCGCGACCTCCCCGCTGCGGGCGCTGTGGAGCGCCCTCGGCCGGGTCGGCCGCGGCATCCGCTGGTACATGACGACGCTGATGGGCGACACCGCGTACGCCACGTACGTCGCCCATCACCGGCGGCATCATCCGGACGAGGAGCCGCTGACGGAGCGGCAGTTCTGGCGTCAGCGGATGGACGACCAGGACCGCAATCCCGGTGCCCGCTGCTGCTGAGCCCGCCGGCGCGTCCCTAGGCTGAGCGCATGAACGACGTCGTCCTCGCCGCGATCCTCGGCGCGCTCGGCGGCATCGCCCTCACGGCGCTGCTGCTGCTCGCCCGGCGGTTCGCCCGCGGGTCTGCCGACCTCGGCAGCGAGGCGGAGCAGGGAGCGCTGCGGGCGCTGCATCAGGCGAGCCTCGCCGCCCCGCACCTCCGCGGCGGACTGACCGGGCCGGATGCCGTCAAGGCCGCCCGGCACCTGCGCGCCCTGCTGGGCAGCGCCGCGGTCGCCATCGTCGGCGAGGACGACACGGTCACCCTCGACGGCGCTGCGGACGGGCTCGAATCCGCCGCCGTGCGCATCGCCGCCCAGGTGCGCGCGTCCGGGCGGAGGCAGGTGTTCCCCTCGCCCGCCCGGACGGACGACCTGGAGGCGGTCGGCGCGCCCATCCTCGTCGACGGGGTGACGGTCGGGGTGGTCGTCGCCTTCGCGTCCCCGGTGCGGGCCGCGCTCGTACGGGCGGCGGAGGAGGTCGCCGACTGGTGTGCGGCGCAGGTCGAGCTCGGCGGACTCGAGGCCTCCCGCACCCAGCTCGCCGAGGCGGAGCTCCGGGCTCTGCGCGCCCAGATCTCCCCGCACTTCATCTACAACGCCCTCACCGCGATCGCCTCGTTCATCACGACCGACCCGGACCGGGCCCGGGACCTCGTGCTCGAGTTCGCCGACTTCACCCGCTACTCCTTCCGCCGGCAGGGAGAGTTCACCACGCTCGCGGAAGAGCTGGGCAGCATCCACTCGTACCTCGAACTGGAGCGGGCGCGGTTCGGCGACCGCCTGCGGGTGACGCTGCAGATCGCGCCGGAGACCCTCGCGACGGTCATCCCCTTCCTCTCCGTGCAGCCGCTCGTGGAGAACGCGGTGCGGCACGGCCTGGAGCCGGGGGAGGGCGGCGGCGAGATCCGCATCACCTCCCGCGACGACGGCACGCACACCGAGATCCTCGTCGAGGACGACGGCGTGGGAATGGACCCGGACGGCCTGCGCGCGCTGCTCACGGCGCGCGAGGAGGGCGGTCACGTGGGCCTGCGGAACGTCGACACCCGGCTCCGCCAGGTCTACGGCAGCGGGGGCGGTCTGGTCGTGGAGACCAACGCCGGCGCGGGTACCCTGGTGCGCATGCGAGTCCCGAAATCGCAGCCCCTCCACGACCCGGACGACGACTGAGGAGCGGCATGATCGACGTCCTCGTCGCCGACGACGAGCAGCCGGCCCTCGACGAGCTCGTGCACCTGCTGCGCGCCGACCCGCGCATCGGTGAGATCCTCACCGCGGGCAACGGCGCCGACGCGCTGCGTCAGCTCTCCGCGCGTGCGGTGCGGATCGCCTTTCTCGACATCCACATGCCCGGCCTTCTCGGCACCGAGCTCGCCCGCGCGCTCCTCGGTCTCGCGGAACCGCCCGCGGTCGTGTTCGTCACCGCCGACGAGGCCCGCGCGGTCGAGGCGTTCGAGCTGCGCGCGGCGGACTACCTCCTCAAGCCGGTCCGGCGGGAACGGCTGCGGAGCGCGGTGGACAGAGTGGTCGCGCAGGAGGCCGCGCCGCGCGGCGAGGACGAGGTGCTGCCGGTGACCGTGGGCGCATCCGTGCGGTTCGTGCGGCGCAGCGACGTGCGTTGGGTGCAGGCGCAGGGCGACTACGCGCGGCTGCACACCGAGGACGACGGTCCCGGCCACCTCGTGCGCATCCCGCTCTCCGAGCTCGAGACGCGGTGGGCGCCGGCCGGATTCCTCCGCATCCACCGTTCCACCCTCGTCCGGATGGTCGCGGTGACCGAGGCGCGGCTGTCGGGCGGGGATCCCGTCGTGGTCGTCGGCACGACCGTGCTGCCGGTGAGCAGGAGGCTCGTCGCGGCGGTGCGGGAGGCTCTCGTGCGCGGAGAGGGGTCCGGATGACCGAGGTGCCGAAGCGGGTGCGGGTCACCGCGGACACTCCGCCCCGTCGCTCCTCCGCCGCCACCCGGGGGATCGCGCTGCCCGGAGCCCCGGTCGCGGAGGCCGACGCCGTCTACGCCCGTGCCCTGATGCGCAGTCAGCTCCGGCTCGCCCTCGGCACCGTCGCCGGCTTCGTGGTTGTCGTCGTCGCCCTGGCGCTCGGGATCGCGCTCATCCCCGAGGTCGACGCCGTCGTCCTCGGCGGGCTGCCGCTGTCGTGGCTCCTCCAGGCCTTCGCGTTCTACCCGGTGATCCTCGTGTTCGCGGTGCTGTACGTGCGTACGGCGGTCCGCAACGAGCGGCGGTACCGCGCCCTGCGGGACCGCGAGTGAACGCCGTGCTCGACCTCGTCGGGGTCGCCCTGGTCGTGATCGCCACCCTCCTCATCGGCGTGTACGGGCTGCGCGTGTCGCGCACGACGAGCGACTTCTTCGTGGCGTCGCGGACGGTGCGTCCGGTCTGGAACGCCTCGGCCATCAGCGGCGAGTACCTCTCCGCGGGTACCTTCCTCGGCCTCTCCGGGCTCGTGCTGCTGGACGGCGCCCGCGGGTTCTGGTTCCCCATCGGGTACGCCGCGGGGTACCTGCTCGTGCTCGTCTTCGTGGCCGCGCCCCTGCGCCGCAGCGGGGCGTACACGATCCCCGACTTCGTCGAGGCCCGGCTCGACTCGACCGCCGCGCGCCGCGTCACCAGCCTCGCGGTGCTCATCATCGGCTGGCTCTACATCGTGCCGCAGCTGCACGGCGCGGGCATCACGCTCGTCGTGGTCGCCGGGCTGCCGGAGTGGGTCGGCGCCGTGACGATCGCGGTGCTCGTGGCGGCGGCGGTCGCGGCGGGCGGCATGCGTGCGATCACCTTCGTGCAGGCGTTCCAGTACTGGCTCAAGCTCACGGCACTCCTCGTGCCGGTGGTGTGCATCGCGTTCGCCCTGAGCGGCGGCCCGCACGACGTCGATCCCGCCCTCGTCTTCCCCGCCGAGGCCGGGCCGTCCGGCTTCGACGCCTACGAGACCGCGTCGCTGCTGCTCGCGCTGCTCCTCGGCACGATGGGCCTGCCGCACGTCCTGGTGCGGTTCTACACCAGCCCGACCGGAGCCTCCGCGCGGCGGACCACCGTGATCGTCATCGCCATGGTGAGCGCGTTCTACGCCGTGTCGAGCGCGATGGGGCTCCTGGCGCGGATCGCCGCGCCGGACCTCGCGCAGCCGGGGATCGCCGACACCGTGGTGCTGCAGCTCCCGTCGCGGGTGTTCCCCGGGCTCGCGGGTGAGCTGCTGACGGCGCTCATCGTCGCCGGGGCCTTCGCCGCGTTCCTGGCGACCTCGGCCGGACTCGTGGTCTCGCTCGCGGGGGTCATCAGCCAGGACGTCTTCTCCGGCTCCGTGCGCTCCTTCCGGCTGTCCGCGGTGCTGTGTGCGCTCGTGCCGCTGGGGGTCGCGCTGCTCACGGTGCCCGCGGGACTTGTGTCGAGCGTGGGGGTGGTGTTCGTCGTGGCGGCGTCGACGCTCTCGCCCGTGGTGCTGCTGGGCGTGTGGTGGCGGGGTCTCACCGCGCGCGGGGCGGTCGCGGGCATGGTGTCCGGCGGTGTCGCGACCGGGCTCGCCCTGCTCGTGCACGCCGCGGTGGACGGGGTCGGCGTCGCGGCACCGTACCTCGCGCAGCCCGCCGCCTGGACGATCCCGCTGGCGACCGGAGTCACGGTGGCCGTGTCGTTGCTCGACCCTCGAGGGCCCTCGCCCCGCACGGACCGCTTCCTCGCCCGCGTGCACACCCCCGACCGCGCCTGAGTTTGCTTCTGCTTCCTGTCCTGCTTCCTGCCCCTGCTTCCGGGAACAGGCGATCACGCGGGTTCAGGCAGGTGAAAGCCCATCGAGCCTGAGCCAGCGTGAGTGCCTGAAGAGCGGGGTCGGTGTGGTCGGGTTTGGGGGCTTCAGCGCGACGGCAGGCACGGGCGCGAGAACAGGCAGGGAGGATCAGGAGTGCCTGTTCTGGCGGGAGTGCCTGTGTTGGCGTGGATGCCTGTTCAGGCGCGTCAGCGGGGTTGCGCGCGAGGGCAGGCAGTGGAGTGAGATCAGGCAGGGAGAGTCATGAGTGCCTGAATCAGCGGGAGTGCCTGTTCTGGCGGGAGTGCCTGGATCAGCGGGAGTGCCTGTGGGGAGCGGGTGCGGGAGTGGGGTCAGAGGGTGCGGCTGCGCGGCATCAGGCGCACCGGGGGGAGCGGCGGCGCGGGGATGCGCTGGTCGTGCCCCTCGACGACGCCGAACCGGGGGGATGCGGCCTCCCAGTCCTCGCGGGCGGCGGCGATCTCGTCGTGGGAGCGCCCGGCGAAGTTCCACCACATGACGATCTCGTCCTCGAACGGCTCACCCCCGAGGAGGAACAGCAGCCCGCCTTCGCTGCTGGTCACCTCGACGCCGTCGCGGGAATCGCCGAGGTAGATCATGTCGTTGCGGGTCATCGCGTGCTCGGGGACGGCGGCGTCGCCCTCGACGAGGAGCAGCGCGTGCTCCCACTCCGGTCGCAGCGGCAGGCGCACCGTGGTTCCGGCCGGCACGACGATCTCCGCCCCGACGATCGGCGTGTGCACGGTCGCCGGCGAGTGCACGCCCGCGAACTCGCCGAGCACGACCGTGGCCGTGGCGTCCGATCCGGTCGCGGCCGGGAGGGTCGTCGTCGGCAGGTCGGTGTGCCGCTCGAAGCCGCCGTCCCCGTGGCGCGCGGACTCCGGGAGCACGACCCAGAACTGCAGCGCATCGAGCGGAACGGGCTCGTCGCCGATGGAGTACTCCGAGTGCGAGATGCCGTTGCCCGCCGTCATGAGGTTGAGCTGTCCGCGCCGGAGGTCGGCATCGCTGCCCAGCGAATCACGGTGCCGGATCTCGCCGACCAGCGGCCAGGTCACGGTCTGCAGACCGATGTGCGGATGCGGCTCGACCCGCATCCGGGTCTCGGCCGGGCCGAACCGGTCCAGGAAGCACCAGGCGCCGATGGTGGGGAGGTTGCGATGCGGCAGCACCCGCAGCACCTCCATGCCGCGCACACCGCCGAGCGGCACCGCCCGGGGTTCGAGGACGAGGCGGCGCTGCCCGATCATTCCGCCCTGCCCGTGGGGTCCTCGTCCGCGCCGGCCGACTCCTTCTGCACCGGGCCGTCCGCCGTCGAGCCCGGGCGCTGCGGCCAGCGGATCTCGGCGCCGGGCACCTCGTGCGTCTGAAGGTACTTCGCGATGTACGGGCAGAGCGGCACGATCGCGTCGCCCGTCGACGCCACGTCGGTCAGCGCCGCCGCGGCGAGCTTCCCGGCCAGGCCCTGGCCCTGGAAAGCGGGGTCGATCTCGGTGTGCAGGAAGCGGATCGCGCCGGGGCGGGTGTCGAACTCGGCGAACCCGGCCAGCACGTCATCGGAACGGATCTCGTAGCGGGAGGCCTCGTCGTTGCGGGTCACGGTGATGTCGGTCATCGGATGCTCCTTCCGGCGTCTGGAACCAACCTACGCCCGGGATCGACAGTGCGGGCCTGTGGACGTCGCCGTGCCGCTGTCCGTCGGGGTGATTACGCTGGAGGGATGCCGCAGACTCCCCGAGATCCGTACGACGGATGGATCCCCGAGCCGGACGCGGCATCCGACCAGCCCTGGGACGACGGGTGGGAGCCGACCGAGCCGCCGGAGCCGATGGACTGGGAGCCGCAGGAGGCTGGCTTCGAGCCGCCCCTCGACTGGGGGCCGGGTCCGACGACTGCGGTGACCACCGCGCCGGCCGTCCGCCGCGCCGCGCCCAGCCGGTATGCGACGGCCCGCGAGGCACTGCACACCGTGTTCGGCTACGACGACTTCCGCGGCGACCAGGCGGCCATCGTCGAGCAGGTCATCGGCGGCGGCGACGCCGTCGTCCTGATGCCCACCGGCGGCGGCAAGAGCATCACGTATCAGGTGCCCGCGCTCGTGCGCGAAGGCACCGGACTGGTCATCAGCCCGCTCATCGCGCTCATGCACGACCAGGTCGATGCGCTGCGCGCCAACGGCGTGAAGGCCGCGTACCTCAACTCCACCCAGTCGATCGAGGAGCGCCGCGAGGTCGAGCGCGCCTATGTCGCCGGGGAGCTCGATCTCCTCTACGTCGCCCCGGAGCGGCTGTCGGGCGCGCAGACCACGTCCCTCCTGCAGCGCGGCACGCTCAGCGTCATCGCGATCGACGAGGCGCACTGCGTGTCGCAGTGGGGTCACGACTTCCGACCCGACTACCTCGCCCTCGGCGACCTGGGCGAGCGGTTCCCCGGCGTCCCGCGCATGGCCCTGACCGCCACCGCGACGCGGGCCACGCACAAGGAGCTCACCGAGCGCCTGCACCTCGACGCGGCGAAGCACTTCGTGGCGAGCTTCGACCGCCCCAACATCCAGTACCGCATCGTCCCGAAGGTCGATCCCCGCAAGCAGCTCGTGCAGTTCATCCGGTCGCAGCCGGAGGGGGCGGCGGGCATCGTCTACGCGCTCACCCGCAAGTCCGTCGAGCAGACGGCGACGTATCTCGCCGCGCAGGGTCTCGACGCGTTGCCATATCACGCCGGTCTGCCCGCCGAGGTGCGGGCGGCGAACCAGTCGCGCTTCCTCCGTGAAGACGGCGTCGTGATGGTGGCCACCATCGCGTTCGGCATGGGGATCGACAAGCCCGACGTGCGCTTCGTCGCCCACATCGATCTGCCGAAGTCGGTCGAGGGGTACTACCAGGAGACCGGCCGCGCCGGCCGTGACGGCGAGCCGTCCGTGGCGTGGATGGCGTACGGGCTCGGCGATGTCGTGCAGCAGCGCCGTCTGATCGATCAGAGTCCCGGCGACCGCACCTTCAAGATGCGGATGGGGCAGCACCTCGACGCGATGCTCGCGCTGTGCGAGACCGTGGCGTGCCGTCGGCAGAACCTCCTCGGGTACTTCGGCCAGGACTCGCAGCCGTGCGGCAACTGCGACACGTGCCTCGACGACACGGCGACCTTCGACGGGCTCGTCCCCGCGCAGAAGCTGCTGTCCACGATCGTGCGGCTCAAGCGGGAGCGGAATCAGGCGTTCGGCGCGGGCCACCTCATCGACATCCTCCGCGGGGCCTCGACCGAGCGCATCCGCCAGCAGCGGCACGACGCCCTCGCGACCTACGGCATCGGCGCCGACCTCTCCGACCAGGACTGGCGGAGCGTGGTACGCCAGCTCCTCGCCCGGGGCATCCTCGTCGCGCAGGGCGACTACGGCACGCTCGCCCCCGGAGAGGCCGCGGCGGGGGTGCTGCGCGGCGAGACCGCGGTTCCGCTCCGGAAAGACACGATCGGGCGCCCGTCGTCGCCGTCTCGCGCCCGGAAGGCGAGTGCCGCCGACGCCCTCGACGCCGGAGACCGGGAGCTGTTCGAGGCGCTGCGGGCCTGGCGGACTGAGATCGCCAGGGAACAGGGCGTCCCCGCGTACATCGTCTTCGGCGATGCCACGCTCCGTGCTCTCGCGGAGCATCGGCCCACGTCGCACGCCGACCTCGACGGCATCACCGGCATCGGTGCGAAGAAGCGCGAGGCCTACGGCGACGGCGTCCTCGCCGTGATCGCCGCCTCCTGACCCCGACCCACCCCCTTCCGCGCGAGCCACCCCTTTGCGGACGCTCGCAGGGGGCCGGGACGCACGGAAGAGGGTGGGTCGACGGAGCTACGCGGCGGAACCTGTCGCGAGCCGACAACGACGGGCGCGGACGGGGCGGCCGATGGTTGGAGGATGCGGACAGGGGACTTCGTGCCGTTTTGTCGCACACCTACCATGAGAGGCATCCACTTTCGTCTCTCCGAGAGGAACGCTCATGGTCGACGCCGCCGTCCGCCCTTCGACGACACCTGACCCGCGCGAGAGCGCGACCGCCCCGCGGATCGATGTCGCCCGCCTGAACGACGCCCTCATGGGCACCTGGGGCGACGTGCGCCGCCAGGCCCGCGAGATGATCAAGGACTCCGCGTTCTGGCGGAAGGACGAGCTCGGCAAGGACGACCACCGCGAGCGCGTGCTCAGTCAGCTCCACCTCCTCGTCGACAACAAGGCCGTGCACCGGGCGTTCCCGAAGCGCTTCGGCGGCGAGGAGAACAACGGCGGCAACATCGCCGGTTTCGAGGAGCTCGTCGCCGCCGACCCGAGCCTGCAGATCAAGTCGGGCGTGCAGTGGGGGCTCTTCGGCTCCGCGATCCTGCAGCTCGGCACGAAGGAGCACCACGACAGGTGGCTCCCCGGTGTCATGGACCTGTCGATCCCCGGCGCGTTCGCGATGACCGAGATCGGGCATGGCTCCGACGTCGCCGCGGTCGGCACCACCGCCACCTACGACCCGGAGACGGAGGAGTTCGTCATCCACACGCCGTTCCGGGGAGCCGTGAAGGAGTACCTCGGCAACGCGGCGCTGCACGGCATCGCGGCGACGGTCTTCGCCCAGCTCATCACCAACGGGGTCAACCACGGCGTGCACTGCTTCTACGTGCCCCTGCGCGGCGAGGACGGCGTGGATCTGCCGGGCATCGGGCGCGAGGACGACGGCCTCAAGGGTGGACTGAACGGCATCGACAACGGCCGGCTCTCCTTCGACCAGGTGCGCATCCCGCGCACGAACCTGCTGAACCGCTACGGCGACGTCGCCGCGGACGGCACCTACTCGAGCGCGATCGACAGCCCCGGCCGCCGCTTCTTCACGATGCTCGGCACCCTCGTGCAGGGACGCGTCTCGCTCGACGGCGCCGCCTCCTGGGCCTCCGCGCTCGGCCTGCACATCGCGATCACCTACGCCACGCAGCGTCGCCAGTTCGACGGTGCGGACGGGCAGGAGGTCGTGCTGATGGACTACGGCAAGCACCAGCGCCGTCTGCTCCCGCGCCTGGCCACGACGTATGCGCAGATCTTCGCGCACGACGAGTTCCTGCAGAAGTTCGACGGCGTCTTCTCCGGTCGCACCGACACCCCGGACGACCGGGAGGACCTGGAGACGCTCGCGGCGGCGCTCAAGCCGCTGTCGACCTGGCACGCGCTCGACACCCTGCAGGAAGCCCGCGAGGCGTGCGGCGGTGCCGGCTTCATGTTCGAGAACCGGCTCGTCGGACTCCGTGCCGACCTCGACATCTACGTCACGTTCGAGGGCGACAACAACGTCCTGCTCCAGCTCGTGGGCAAGCGGCTGCTGACCGACTACGCGAAGCAGTTCCAGGGCAAGGACGCGGCGGCGCTCGCGCGCTACGCCGTGGGGATGACCGCCGGCAAGGTGTTCCACGGCGCCGGCCTCCGTCAGCTCGGTCAGGCGGTGACCGACTTCGGTCAGGTCGCCCGGTCGGTGGAGCGCGGACTGCGCGAGGAGCAGCAGCACGACCTCCTCGCGGGCCGCGTGCAGCAGATGGTCGCCGACATCGCGACCCGGCTGCGTGCCGCCGGCAAGGACAAGGCGCTCGGGGCGCGGCTGTTCAACGAGAACCAGGCCGAGCTCATCGAGGCGGCCAGGGCGCACGGCGAGCTGCTGCAGTGGGAGGCCTTCACCGACGCCGTCCACGCGATGGACGACGCCGAGACGAAGAAGGTCATGACCTGGCTACGTGACCTCTTCGGTCTGCAGCTCATCGAGAAGCACCTCGCCTGGCACCTCATCCACGGACGGCTCTCCACCCAGCGGGCGGCGGCGGTGTCGAGCTACATCGATCGACTGTGCGCGCGGCTGCGTCCGTACGCCCTCGACCTCGTGGACGCGTTCGGCTACGAGCCCGAGCACGTGCGGGCCCCCATCGCGAGCGGCGCGGAGAAGCAGCGGCAGGACGAGGCCCGTGCGTACTACGCCGACCTCGAGGCCAGCGGTCAGGCTCCCGTCCTGGAGAAGACCCTCAAGCGGCAGAAGCGCTGAGCGGTCGGCCCGGGCTGTCCCCACGGCCCGGGCCCTCCGGACAGCGGATTCATCGGCGCGGGCGGATAGTCTCGGCGAGTACCGATCCGAGGAGCATCATGTCGACCGTCACCGCCTACGCCGCCCCCGCCGAAGCCGCCCCGCTCGAGAAGACCGTCATCGAGCGCCGGGAGCTGGGCCCGCACGACATCCTCATCGACATCGCCTTCGCCGGCATCTGCCACTCCGACATCCACACCGTGCGCGGAGACTGGGGTCCGCAGCAGTACCCGCTGGCCCCGGGACACGAGATCACCGGAACGGTCGCCGCGGTGGGGTCCGAGGTCACGAAGCATGCCCTCGGCGACCGCGTCGGTGTCGGCTGCCTCGTGAACTCGTGCCGGGAATGCGTGTACTGCCTCCGCGGTGACGAGCAGTTCTGCACGCAGGGCGCCGTCGGCACCTACGGGGCGGTCGACCGCGACGGCACGATCACCCAGGGCGGCTACTCGCAGCAGGTCGTCGTCACCGAGGACTTCGTGCTGCGGATCCCGGACGCCCTGCCTCTCGACGCGGCGGCTCCGCTGCTGTGCGCGGGCATCACCACGTACTCGCCGCTCCGGCACTGGAAGGTCGGCCCCGGCACGCGCGTGGCGGTGGTCGGACTCGGCGGCCTCGGTCACATGGGCGTGCAGATCGCGCACGCCCTCGGCGCGGAGGTGACCGTGCTGTCGCAGACCCTCGCGAAGCAGGACGACGGCCTCCGCCTCGGCGCCGACCGCTACTTCGCGACGGGCGACCGCGACACCTTCCGCGACCTGCGGGGCTCCTTCGACGTGATCCTCAACACCGTGAGCGCCGTCATCGACCTCCGCTCGTACCTCGGGCTGCTCGACGTGGACGGCACCATCGTGTGCGTCGGTGCTCCCGCGGAGGCCCTCGCCCTGAACGCGGGGTCATTGATCGCCGGACGACGCTCCATCGCCGGCTCGAACATCGGCGGCATCCGGGAGACCCAGGAGATGCTCGACTTCTGCGCGGAGCACGGCATCACCGCGCAGATCGAGGTCATCCCCGCCTCGGCCATCAACGACGCGTACGAGCGCGTCCTCGCGTCCGACGTCCGCTACCGCTTCGTCATCGACGCCGCCACCATCGCCGACTGACCCCGCCCCCGTCCTCTCTGGTACCGGATCAAAAACGCACCTCTGGTGCTCCCCTGAGGAGCGTTTTCCGTCCCGCATCCGGTCCCCGCCGCGTCCGATCCGACGCGGGATCAAGAGCGCACCTCCGGTGCCTCGCTGGGGAGAGATATCCGTCCCGCGACCCTCAAGTCCCTGGGCCGGGACGGAAAAGTCTCCGGATGAGGGCCGCGCAGGTACGGTTCTGATCCCGCGCCGCTCCCGGCAGGGCGCCCCGCGGAGGACGAGGTGCGGCAGCGACACCGGACGCACCAGGTCACGGCACTCCGATGCGCGAGGGTAAGGGGTCGGAGGCGCGGGTGCGGGACGGGGATGGTGCCGCTGGGGCGTTTCGGGGGATGCTTTTGATCCAGCGTCGGAGGTGTGTGTCGTGGCGGGATGGAGAACGGCCCTGGGGAGGCGAGGGGAGGGGCGGAAGTGAACTCGCACCTAAGACGGGGGGACGCGGGATGGGGGACGGGGACGCGGGGGCGGGAGCGGGGGCGTCGGTGGGGGCGGATACGGTGAGGGGATGACCTCCCTCCTCCTGGGGCCCGACTCCCGTGCGCGCTGCGCGTGGGTCGGCGACGACGCAGAATACCGGCGGTACCACGACGAAGAGTGGGGGACGCCGCTCCACGGGGACCGCGCGCTGTTCGAGAAGATGGCCCTGGAGGGGTTCCAGGCGGGACTGTCCTGGATCACGATCCTGCGCAAGCGCCCGCGGTTCCGCGAGGTGTTCGCGGGGTTCGTGCCCGAGGCTGTGGCGGCATTCGACGACGCAGACGTGGAACGCCTCCTGAGCGACACCGGCATCATCCGCAACCGCGCCAAGATCCTCGCGACGATCGGCAACGCGCGGATCGTGGAGTCGATGGCCGACGGGGAGCTGGACGCGCTGATGTGGTCGTTCGCCCCGCCGGCGACCGGAGCACGGCCACGGGAGTTCGCCGACGTCCCCGCCGTGACTGCCGAGTCGACCGCGCTGAGCAAGGAACTGCGGCGCCGCGGTTTCCGCTTCGTCGGGCCGACGACGATGTACGCCCTCATGCAGTCGGCGGGCATGGTGGACGACCACATCGAGGGCTGCTGGAAGGCCTGACCTCGCGTCGGAGAAGAACACGGGGCCATAGTCCCCCGCCCGATATACTCGGCACATCGGGGGATCCCCCGGCGCACGACGCCGGGTGGCTGCAGGCGCGCGGTCTCCCATCAGACCGTGAGGAGCAGGTGTGGCAACGCGCATGGCAGCGACACCGCCGACGCTGGCGGGGTACAGCTATGTGCGTCCGCTCGGGTCCGGTGGATTCGCCGATGTGTTCCTCTACGAGCAGGACATGCCGCGCCGCGTCGTCGCCGTCAAGGTCCTGCTCGCGGATGCCGTGAACCCCGAGGTCCTGCAGACCTTCAACGTGGAAGCCGACATCTCCGCGCGGCTGAGCGCCCACCCGTCGATCGTCACGATCTACCAGGCCTCCATCTCGGCGGACGGGCGGCCGTACTTCGCGATGGAGTACTGCCCCGACACGATGAGCGCGCGGTACAAGAAGGCTCCGCTCCCGCTCGCGGAGGTGCTCGACATCGGCGTCCGCATGGCCGGGGCTCTGGAGACCGTGCACCGGGCCGGGCTGCTGCACCGCGACATCAAGCCGTCGAACGTGCTCATCAACTCGCTCGGCGCGCCCGTGCTGGCCGACTTCGGCATCGCCGCTGCCGTCATCGAGGAGGGCGAGGGCGAGGGCGAGACCATCGCGATGTCCGTGCCCTGGAGCTCCCCCGAGGTGCTGCAGGAGCGCGTGTCCGGATCCATCCCCAGCGAGGTGTGGAGCCTCGGCGCGACGCTCTACACGCTGCTCGCCGGCCGCAGCCCGTTCGAGCGTGCCGACCGCGGCTCGAACTCGCGCGACCAGCTCACGGACCGCATCATCAAGGCGCGGTACACGGCGGTGCCGGTCCCCGGCATCCCGCCGATCATCGACGACATCTTCGCGAGCGCCATGCACCGCGACCCGGCGAAGCGGCCGGCGAGCATGGCGGAGTTCGCGGAGAAGCTGCGCTGGGCGCAGTACGAGCTCGGCATCTCGCCGACGGCCTTCGAGGCGGCGTCGGCGGAGTGGGCCGCGGCGGCGCCGGTGAACTTCTCGGACACGAGCGTCCGCGGGCCGGTCATCACGACGGTCGCGCCCGACTCGCGGAGAGCGGCGCGCGCCGCCCGTCCGCAGGCCGCACCCCGTGAGCGGGACGACGTCCCCGCGAGCACCCGTGGCCGAAGCCGGTCCCCCCTCGTCGTCGGTATCGTCGGCGCCGTGATCGGCGCCGCCGTCATCGCGGGGCTCGGAACCGCGGTCCTGTTCCTCACGGGGATCCTCTGATGGCGGCAGGCAACCGCACCGGCGCCGAGACGGCGACCCCGCCCAGGGGCAAGCTGATCGCGCTGATCTCCGGGATCATCGCGCTCGTGGTCGTCGTGGCGCTTGCGGTGACGGCGCAGGGGTATCAGTCGCAGGAGGTGCCGCGTCTCGAACCGGCGGTCTGGGTCATGCGCGATAGCGGGCAGTATGCGCGCGTGAACACCGAGCTCGCCGAGATCGACACGGTCCGCGACGTCGATGACCCCGAGGCGGTCTGGCAGAGCGGCTCCAGCACGGTGCTCTACGCACAGGGGAACCGACAGCGGTGGGACGTCGATCCGGCCAGCCCCGCCGATCTGCTCTCCGACAGCTCTGAGGAGGGGACGCCGCTCGCTTCGCAGCCGACCCCCGCCGGGACCCGCGACGTCCTCTCCGCCGGGGTCTACGTGGCCTACCGCACCGACACCGGACAGGTCTCGGTGTCCACCCTGGCACCGGGGGCGGGGACGGCCCTCGTCGATCCCTTCGCCGAGGTCGAGGTCGAGGAGGGGGAGGACCCGCCGACCTACACCGCCGATGCGATCGGGCTGTCGCCGGATGGCCTGCTCGTCCTCTACTCGGCGGACGAGGGGGCCGTGCGCCGCTTCGACATCGACGAGCACCGGTTCCTGGGGGATGAGTCACCCGTGGCCGATGCGCCGGAAGCCGGGGAGGGCCTGGCGATCGCGGTCGTCGGGGAACGCTGGGCGATGCTGCAGCCGACCTCCGGCGAGCTGTGGCTCTCCGGACGCGATGCGGCGGTCACGCTCGACGTCGCCGAGGACGCACGCCTGCAGCGTGGAGCCGCCGAGGGCGACGCCGTGCTCGTCGCCGACTCGGACGGCCTCGTCTCCGTCGACCTCGCGTCCGGAGAGGCCGACCGGGTGGCGGAGGCCTCCGGCGTCCCCGCCGCACCGGTCACGGTCCGCGGGGACACCTACGCGGCGTGGCTCGACAGCGGCGGCGGAACCCTGTGGAGCGCGGGAGAGACCACCCCGCTGCAGGTCCCGGACGAGACGCTGGATGCGGCCGCCATCGACCCCGTCTTCCAGGGGAACGGCGACCGCGCGGTGCTCGTCGAGACCGGGACGGGCCTCATCTGGACGGCGCCGGACGGCGTGCTGATCCCGCTCGAGCAGTGGAAGATCGAGGACGACACGGAGCAGCAGGAGGGCACGATCGTCGTCGAGGACGTGGCGGAGCAGCTTCCGCCGGTGGCCGTCGACGATGCGTTCGGCGTGCGTGCGGGGGAGCAGGTCCTCCTGCCGGTCCTCCTGAACGATCACGACCCGAACAAGAAGGACGTCCTCACGATCGACCCCGAGTCCGTCGCGGCCGGGCTGAGCGATCCCGCATTCGGGGAACTGGCGCTCGTGGCGGACGGGCAGTCGCTGGTCGTCGATGTGAAGGCGGGCTCCGGTCAAGCGAGCTTCACGTACGCCGTGACGGACGGTGCGGCCGTCTCGCCGCCGGCGACCGTGACGCTGACGGTCGTCGATCCCGGAGTCAACTCCGCCCCGGTCTGGTGCGGCGTCGACGCCTGCAAGCAGGAGTGGCCGACGCCGCAGATCCTCGCCGGCGGCAGCACGATCGTCTCCGCGCTCTCCGGCTGGGTCGACCCCGAGGGCGATGCCTTCATCCTGAGCGACGCCTACGAGACGGATCCCTCGGCACCGGTGATGGTGGCGCCGACGGACGACGGCCGCGTCGCCATCCGGCACACCGACCCGAACGCCGCGGATGCCGTGATCCCGGTCACGGTGGTGGTGCAGGACGTGCACGGTGCGACCGCGGAGAAGACCCTCGAGGTCCAGGTCAGCGGCAGCCCCGCCCTCCAGGCATCGGCCGTCGCGGTGACCGCGCGCGTCGGTGAGCGGCAGTCCCTCCGCATCTCCGATCATCTGTCCGGGGGCTCCGGGTCGTATCGCCTCGTCGACGCCGTCCAGACCGCCGCGACCGCGCAGGGCTTCGAGGTCACGCCCAACGCGGCGGCCGGCACGGTGGAGCTGACCGCGGCAGAGCCCGGCCAGTACGTGGTCACGTACACCGCGCAGGACGCCACGACCCAGGCCGAGCAGTCCGCGGTCATCCGCGTCACGGCGGTCGACGGGTCCGCTGCGCTCGCGATGGCGCCGTTGACGGCGTTCGTGCGCGAGGGCGAGGACACGACCGTCGATGTGCTCCGCGCGGTGCAGAACACCAGCGGACGGGTGCTGCTGCTGTCCGACGCCGTGAGCTCGACGCCCCAGCTCAACGTGCGCGTGGTCGGGAACGAGAGCCTGCGGGTGAACGGGACGACGGAGGACGGCGAGCCCGGCCTGATCGGGAAGGCCACCGTCACGGTCGCGGATGGCGCGGGCGGGGCCGTCCAGGGCACGGTGAGCGTGTTCCTCACCCCGCCGTCCACCGTCACCCGCCCGATCGTCTTCCCGGACGCGGTGACGGTGCGGGCGGGCTCGCTCACGCGCATCGAGGTCGCCGCCAACGACATCGCCCCCCGCGGGGAGCCGCTCCTCGTGCTCCCGGAGGTGACGGGGTCGGGCGAACCGGACGAACTCGTCTTCGCCGACCGCAACGCTCTGCGCTACCTGGCACCGAAGACGCCAGGCACCTATCGGCTGACGTACTCGGTCTCGCTCGAACGGAACCCTTCCCTGTCCGACGACGGCGTCGTGACGGTCACCGTCGTCCCGCCGGGGACGAACCGCGCTCCTACGCCGATCCCTCTCACCGGTCGCGTCCTCAGCGGGCAGACCGTGACGATTCCGGTACCGACGACCGGGATGGACGGAGACGGGGACCGCGTGGTGCTGTCCGGCGTCGACCAGCCGAAGAAGGGCGGGGGCACCGCGACCATCTCGGCCAGCGGCGAGGCGATCGTCTACCGGGCCCCGGCCGGGGGCGTGGACGGCGGACAGGTGTCGTTCCGGTACACCGTGCGCGACCCGCAGGGTGAGGAAGGCAGCGGTGCCGTCCGCATCGGCGTCCTGGACGCGGATGTCGAGGACGCCGCTCCGGTGACGTTCAGCGACTACGTCCGGGTCGAGGCGGGATCCCGCACCCCGGTCGTGCTGGACCCCCGGTCGAACGACCTCGACCCGGCGCAGAGCGAGCTCGAGATCACCGCGCTCGTCCCGAACGCGCCTCCCGTCAAGGGGAACCCGCTGTACGAGCGGCTGAATGCACTGATCGATTCCGACACCTCCCTGGAAGACGGCCGCGTCGTGCTGCGCGCCGGGGAGACGGCGGGGACGAACTCCTACTTCTACACCGTGAAGTCGACGCGGACCGGGAGCACGGCACAGGGGCTCATCGTGCTGACCGTGACCGAGGGCACGGTCGCCGATCAGCCGGTCGTGACGGACACGGTGCTCACGGCGCGCGACCGGGACGACCTCGTGGACGGTGGCCTCGACGTCGTCACGGACCGGGTGCGCTGGCCGTCCGGCGACGTCTCGTCGCTCCGTCTGAGCCTGTGGGGCGAACAGGCCGGGTACACGGTGAAGGGGAACCGGATCATCGGCCCCGCGCCGAAGGAGGGCGCACTGGTGCCCTTCCAGCTCACCGGAACCGCTGCCGGCGGACGGGACGTGACCGCCTTCGGCTTCCTGCGGATCCCGGCGTTCGACGACATGCAGGTCCAGCTCGTCCCCGGCGCGACGCCGGTCGTCGTCGACGAGGACGCGGCCGTCAGCTTCGCGGTGCCGGACTACCTCGATCTGCCGTCGTCGGATGCCGTGGAGATCGGCTCCGGAGCGTTCACCGCGCAGCGGGCTGCGGCCTCGTGCGCGGCCGACGGCCCCCGCACGGCGGAGTACCGTGCCGGGCGTGAGGCGCCGTGGTCGGACACCTGTCTGATCCCGGTGCGTCTGGACGGACAGAAGCGCTGGTCCTACATCGACGTCCCGGTCAGCATCCGTCCGTCCGAACCGCAGCTGCTGCTCTCCTCGATCTCGCACACGATCGCGCCGGGAGCCACGGAGAGCGTCGACCTCTACGCCAACATGGCCGCGTGGGAAGGCGGGCGCGAGGGCAACGCAGGCTCCCTCGAGTACCGGATCGTCTACTCGGGTTCGGCGTTCGTGGTCACGCAGAGCGGGGCGAAGCTGACGATCGAGGCGCGTGCCGACGCGCGACCGGGCAACACCGAGAACGTCAGCGTGACGGTGCCGCAGTATGGGCAGCCCTCAGCCTCCGTGCGTCTGGTCGTGGGCGCGGCCCCACCGGACGCTCCGCGGGGAGCGACCTTCACGAAGCAGTGCGTCGTCACCAGCGCCCGCTGCTCGATCGACGTCGTCGATGTGGCGGGCGAGTACGATCCCTTCGCCGGCAAGCCGGGATCCGGGCTGCGACTGATGTCGCTCGGGGCGGGATCGCGCTGCGACGTCGCCTCGCTCTCGACGGCGGGTGCCAAGACGATCACCGCGAGCTGGCCCGGTGGCGGGCAAGCGCCGGGCGGGCAGTGCGTGGTCTCGTTCGTCGTGGCCGACGCGCAGGGGCGGACCGGCACGGGCACCCTCACGCTCGACCTGCAGGGATTCCCGCAGGCGCCCGCGAGCGTGACCACCGTGGGCTTCACCCGCTCGACCGTCGTGCTGGAGGTGCCGCTCGGCGAGGCGCGCCGCGCCCACCCCGCGGTGTCGGGCGTGACCATCCTCCAGGACGGGGCAGCGGCCAATGCCTCCTGCAGTCCGGCCGGTGCCGTGTACCGCTGCACGGTGAACGGGCTGACCAACGGTGCGCCGCACACCTTCACGGCGGCAGCGGTCAACGCCGTCGGCACATCGGCCGCCACCTCCCCGCACACGAGCTGGGCCTATGCCGCCCCGGTCGTGGCGAACGCGACGGCCACGCCGGAGTATCGACCGGGAGTCTCCGACCGCGGGCGCGGGGCGGTGCGGCTATCGATCGACGCCGCCGACGACGCCGTCTCGTTCCGGATCGAGGAGACGGGCGAGGTCATCAACCGCACGGGGGCGACCACCACCGCAGACATCGCGCTGTCGCCGGGAGCGCAGACCCTCACGATCGTCCCGATCAGCCAGTTCCAGCCGCCGACCGGCGGCGGGAACGAAGGCGGCGGGTTCCGCACGTCCGTGACCGTCGCCGGCTCCGTGTACTTCGACCCGGCGACGACGCAGGCGTCGGCCGTCTCGAACACGGCGGTGAATGTCTCCGGCATCGCGGCACAGGCGAACGGCAGCACCAGGGGCGTCCAGGTCACCTATGTCGCGTGGCGATCGGGCAACGTCAGCTGCACGGCGAACGGAGATGGCACGCTGTCGGTCTCCGGCGGCGAGATCCGGTCCGAGTCCCCCTCTCTGCAGGGGCTGCGGCCGTACCAGCTGTACTACGTCAAGGCGTGCGCGTCGAACGGCTACGGCGTGGCCGAGTCGTCCACCACGACGGTCTTCACGTTCACGTTCGTCGACGGCCCCGGCGGCGACACCACCTACACGGTCGCGAAGGACCCCCGGCGCGACGGGAACCGCTACGACTACGGCCTGGCCTCGGCGCCGCGCATCGATGTCGAGAACGGCTTCGTCCCGCAGTACTACATGTACGGACAGTGGGTCGGCGACTTCGCGCTCACCCCGGACTCGTCCCCGGGGCAGGTCCGTGCCCGCGCCTGCCATGCCACCCAGAGCAATTCCTGCTCCGGCGAGGTGAACATCACCGCGACGACTGCGCCGACCGTCGTCAACGCGGTGTTCCAGCCCTGCATGCCCGTCGTCGAGGGCGATGTCGTGACGGTGTCCGCCGCGGCACGCGGCTCGTACATCCTCGAGGTGACGCCTCTGGTCGACACCCCCGGGACCTTCGACGCGAAGATCACGTGGACCGGAGCCTTCGCCACCCTGACCCCGATCACGCATCGCATCACGGGCCTGTGCCCCTGACCGCCGCGCACACCGACACGAATACTCTTTCCCTATGCCAGCCACCGCAGCAGCCCCTGTCACCATCGCTCCCGAGCAGGCCTCCTGGTTCGCCGAGACGTTCTCGATCCTGACCGGCAACATCGAGCAGGCGATCCTCGGCAAGCGCCACGTGGTCGAGCTCGTGCTCGCCACCGCCGTCAGCGGAGGCCACGTCCTCCTGGAGGACTACCCGGGAACCGGCAAGACGGCGCTCGCCCGCGCCGTCGCCCAGACGGTCAACGGGACCAGCAGCCGCATCCAGTTCACGCCCGACCTCCTTCCGGGAGATGTGACCGGCATCACGGTCTACGACCAGAAGGAGGGCACGTTCGAGTTCCACGCGGGGCCCGTCTTCGCGAACATCGTGCTCGCCGACGAGATCAACCGGGCGAGCCCGAAGACCCAGTCCGCGCTGCTGGAGGTCATGGAGGAGGGCACGGTCACGGTCGACGGCGTCACCCGGTCCGTCGGCTCGCCGTTCCTCGTGATGGCGACGCAGAACCCCATCGAGCAGGGCGGCACCTACCGGCTCCCGGAGGCGCAGCTCGACCGCTTCATGATCAAGACCTCGATCGGCTACCCCGACGAGGCCGCGACGATGCGCATCCTGCAGGGCGCCGGCCGGCCGAAGACGGTGCTCGACGGCATCGTCGACACCGACACGATCCTGACGATGGCGGAGATGTCGCGCGGGGTCTACGTGAACCCGCTGGTGTCGGACTACATCATGCGCATCGTCGACGCCACGCGACGGGCGTCCGAGGTCCGTCTCGGGGCCAGTGTGCGCGGTGCCCTGGCGCTGTCGCGCCTGGTGATGACGTGGGCAGCGAAGAACGGACGCACGTTCGTGACGCCCGACGACGTGCGCGAGCTCGCCGTCGTCGCCCTCGCGCACCGCCTCGTGCTCGAACCGGAGGCCGAGTTCGACGGGGTGACGGCGGTGGCCGTGGTCGGACAGATCCTCCTCGACGTCGAACCGCCGCGCGAGAACGGCACTGCGTGACCTTCAGCACCGAATCCCGCCTGACGCGGACGACCGCCGGCACGAGCACGTCGACGCGGACGTCCACCGTCACGCGCTACGACCGCACGCGCCGTGGTCCCGTGCGCGGCGCGGTCTTCGGCGCGCGTCGGGCGGTCCGCGCCGTGGGGCGGGCGACCAGCGCCACGGTCGGCTGGGTCCGTGAGACGGTCACCACGGCGGGCATGCTCGTCGCCGTGGCCGTGGTGCTCGGCGTGCTCGCCGGGCTGCTGTTCGGCTGGGTGGAGGCCTGGGCGGTCGCCACGATCGCGCTCGTGCTGCTGGTGGCCTGCGTGCCGTTCATCCTCGGCGCCCATGACTACCGGATCGATCTCGTGCTCGATCGCGACCGCGTCGTCGCGGGAGCCGAGATCGGTGCGACGCTCGACGTCCGCAACAACGGCGAGCGCCTCTCGCTCCCCGGCGTGGTGGACGTGCCGGTGGGCGAGGGACTCGTCGAGGCGCACGTGCCGCTGCTGCGGCCGGGCGCTCACCACCGCGAAGAGCTGACGATTGCCGCGCATCGCCGCGGCGTCATCGACGTCGGCCCCATGACCATCACCCGCGGCGACCCGATCGGGATCCTCCGCCGAGAACTGCGCTGGCCGGACGTGCAGCGCATCCATGTGCACCCGGTGACCGTGCGGCTCCCCAGCACCAGCGCGGGGCTGATCCGCGATCTGGAGGGCACGCCGAGCACCACCCTGGTGGACGCCGACCTCTCCTTCCATGCCGTGCGGGAATACGTCGTCGGCGACTCGCCGCGCCACATCCACTGGAAGTCGACGGCGAAGACGGGCACCCTCATGGTGCGGCAGTACGAGGAGTCCCGGCACGCGCGCATCGCCGTCATCCTCGACCTCGACCCCGAGTCCTATGCGAGCGACGACGAGTTCGAGAACACGGTCAGCGCCGCCGCCTCGCTGGCGCTGCAGGGCGTACGGGACGGCAGGGACGTGCTGTTCTCCGTGAGCAACGAGATCCCGGAGCACGGCCGTGCGGAGGTGCTGTCGATCCGCACGCTGCCGACGGTGACTCCCAAGGCGCTCCTCGACGCGACCTCCACGATCGATCAGACGGCGCGGGTGATGAGGCTCGAGGCCGTCACCGCTCTCACGGCGCAGTCGTACCCCGACCTCTCCATCGGATTCCTGCTCACCGGCTCCCTCCTGCCGATCGAGCGTCTGCGCCACGCGGCGGTGAAGCTCCCGGCAGCCGTGGAGGCCGTCGCGGTGCGCAGCGAGCTCGGCGCGCAGCCGACGATGCGGACGGCCAGGGAGCTCGCGGTGATGACCCTCGGTGCGCTCGGCGACCTCCCCCAGATGCTCGCCCGCGGAGCGCTGCGATGAGCGCGGCCGGGCCGAAGCGCGGACGCGCTGGATCACGACGGGGCTCCCCGCCCTCGGCCCTCACCCTCTGGTCGCTGGGGTACGTCCTGGTCGGCGTCCTCCTCGCCACGGCAGCCGCCTGGCCGGTGTACGAGTCGTCCCGCGCCCTCGCGGTGGGGATCATCGGCGGCCTCCTCGGCATGGCCGTCGCCGTCGTCACGCGTGTCCTGCGCTGGGGCACTCTGCTCGGGGCGCTCGCCGCCGTAGGGGTGTACCTGGTGGTCGCGGTGCCGCTCGCCATCCCGTCCGCTCTCACCTCTGTTCCCGCGTTCCTCGGCGGCGTGCGGGATGCGGTGCTCGGGGTCGTGCTGGGCTGGAAGCAGATGCTCACGCTGAACCCGCCGCTGGGGGAGTACCAGGCGGTGCTCATCCCCTTCCTCGTCGTGATGCTGTTCGGGGCGTTCCTCGCCACGCTCTTCGTCTGGAGCGGAGGCAAGTGGGCGGTGGCCGCGGTCCCCGTGGTCGTGGCCATGAGCGTCTTCGGCGTCGCCTTCGGTGTGAGCGGCACGTCCTCCCCGGTCTCCGTGGCCGGCGTCGAGCTTCCCGCACCGCGGGAATGGCTGGTCGGGGTGGCGGTCTTCGTGGTGTCCCTGGTGTGGCTCGTCGGCCGTACGCGCCTCCAGCGCGCCGCCGCGCTGCGGACCGTGGCCGCGGCCAACATCTCCCGGCGGGCGACCCCCGTCTGGCTCACCGCTCGCCGGCACCTGCTCGCCGGGGCGCTGGCGGTCGTCGCCCTGGGGGCCGGCTTCGCGATCGCCCCGGCGGCGGCCGGCTGGTCCGACCGCTCGGTGCTGCGCGACGAGATCGAACCGCAGGTCGTGGTGCAGGAGCAGCCGAGTCCGCTCAGCTCCTACCGCTCCTGGTTCTCCGGCGACACGCTGGACACTCCGGTGGTCGAGCTGGAGGGCGACCCCGGCCCCGTGGACCGCCTGCGCCTCGTGACCCTCGACGCGTACGACGGCGAGGACTTCCACATCGACCCCGACGACCGCTTCAGCCGCCTGCCGCGCTCCGCGCTCCCTGGCTCCGGCCGGGTGACGCTGGAGATCACGATCGGCGAGGCCTACCGGGGTATCTGGGTTCCGTCGCCCGCCGGTCTCGCGGAGGCACCTGCGTTCTCCGGCGGGCGTGCGGACGCGCTCGCCGACGGGTTCCATGTGGACGACGACGGTGACACCGCCATCACGATCGCGGAGGCGCCCGGCGGCGGGGAGGGCCTCGTGCCCGGTGATCGCTACTCGGTGCTGGTCGATGCGCCCGGTGAACCGGACCAGCTGACCGCTGTCCAGGGCGGTCGGTCGACCCTCGATGCCGATCGATACCCCGCGCTGGTCGAGTGGGCGGAGATGCAGGAGCAGCCGCGCACCGGTGCCGGCTACCTCGAAGTGGTGGACCGTCTCCGATCCCGGGGCTACCTGAGCCACGCGCTGCTCGAGGACGCCGCTGCCACGGGGTGGATCGCGGCTCTCCAGGAGTCCGAGGGGTACGCGTTCGCTCCCAGCTATGCCGGTCACTCCGCCGCCCGCATCGAGGAGCTGTTCACCGAGCTCACCGAGCAGGAACGTCGGGCGGGTCCCGACGCCGACCCCGAGCTGCTGGTGGCGGCGGTCGGCGACGACGAGCAGTTCTCCGTGGCCGCGGCCCTCCTCGCGCAGCAGTGGGGCCTGGAATCCCGCGTGGTGATGGGGGCGCGACTCGCGGCGGCCGAGGAGGTCCCGGGGATCCCGGCGTGCACCGACGTGTGCACCGGCGCGAACATGAGCGCCTGGGTCGAGGTGCGCGCCTCGGGGGGCGAGTGGATCCCCGTCGACGCGACGCCGCAGTATGCCATGCTGCCGAGCGCCATCACCGAAGGTGAGCAGCTCCCGGAGCACCCCACGGTTCCGGAGCAGCCGCGGTCCGAGGCTCTGGATCCCCCGCAGGCGCAGAGCGACGCGAACAACGATGCGCCCCCGCTGGAGGAGCCCGCCTCGGAGGTCCTCGCCTTCCTGCTGCCGATCCTCCGCGGAGTGGGTCTCGGGCTCCTCGCGCTGCTCCTGCTCGTCCTGCCGTTCCTCGTGCTCGTGGGCGCGAAGAGCCGGCGCGCGCATGCACGGCGCACGGCCGCGGACCCCGAGGTGCGCCTGGCCGGAGCCTGGGAGGAGCTCGCCGACGTGTACGCCGACCATGACGTGCCCATGGACGCGCAGGGCACGAGGATGCAGCGCGCGCAGACGAGCGGTCGCGAGGCAGCACAGCGGCTGGCTGCTCTGGTCGACCGCGCTGTCTTCGCCGAGCACCCGCCCACCTCCGACGACGCGACGGCCGCCTGGGCGATCGTGGATGCAGAGCGGGCGGATCTGGCGAAGACGGGGACCAGATGGCAGCGTCTTCGGACCCGGGTGCGGCCGACGTCTTTCGTCGCCAGGACGCGCTCCCTGCGCCTCCCCGGCTTCGGTGCGAGACCCGCGCTCGGTACGCTCGGATGGACCGGTTCACTGGATGACCGGAAGAAGGGGGACTCATGACCGCGCCCGCGGACTCCGGTCTGGCCACGATGCTCGTCATCATCGTCGGACTCGGGCTGCTCGTCGGACTGGCCGTCTACGTCTGGTACGCCCTCGCGCTGTCGCGCCTGTTCCCCCGCATCGACGGGGAGGGCTGGAAGGGCTGGGTGCCCGTTCTCAACGAGGCCGAGATCCTCGCGCGAGGGGGCGTGCCCGCCTGGTCGGTGGTGTTCTACTTCATCCCGCTCGTGCAGCTCTACGGCATCTACCTCAAGGTCGTCGCCACCCATCGCATCAACCGGCGCTTCGGGCGGGGCGCCGGCATGACCGTGCTCGCCATCCTCCTGCCGCCGGTGTGGGCGACCGTGCTCGCATGGGGTCCGGCGCCCTATCCCGAGGGGGATCGTCTCGCGGCCCTCCAACCGGGTCCGCGGCGCAGCGCCCCGCCGTCCGCGGCCCCCGCGCGCGACGCGTCGGGATACACGATCCCCTCCCTCGCCCCCGCGGGCAACGGATCGCCGGAGGCGCCGTCGCTGATCTTCCCGGACTACGCCGCGCCGCCCGCGGTCGCTCCTGCCGCGAGTGCCCCGCCGACCGCGAGTGCCCCGCCGACCGCGGGTGCGCCGCAGGGCGAGCCCGCGGCACCGAGGTCGTTCGCTCCACCGGCCTTCGCTCCGCCTGCCGCGCCGCCGGCTCCGTCGTCCTCGACGCCGTCTCCGTCGTTTGCACCACCGGCGCCGCCCGCGCCGTCTCCGGCGGCTGCTCCCGTTCCGCCTGCTGTCTCGATTCCACCTGCTGCCCCGGTTCTGCCCGAAGCGCCCGTGCCTCCGCCCGTGGCCGCTCCGGCGCCGCCGTCCCCGGCCGCGCAGCCGACGCCCTCGACTCCCGCGCACCCGACGACCGGCATCATGGCCGCGATGGGCGACGTACCGCCGGCCGCCCCGCAGCCCGCGCCGGCCCCCGCTCCCTCCGTGGTCTCTTCACCGAGCGAGGAGCCCGCTGCCCCCGCGCCGGCTCCGGAGGCGAATCGTGTCGTCCGACCCGTGCCGCCCTCGTTCCGTGACGGCGGTCAGCCCGAGGCCCCGCCGATGCCCATGATCCGCCCTGTCCCGTCCGCGACGGATGTCCCCGCGTCGGGGCAGAGCGCGCCGGTACCTGCCCCCGCCGTGCCCGAAGGCCTGGTCGCCGATGTCGACAAGACCGTGGTGACGCCGCGCCCGACCGACGACGACCTCGACGCCACGGTGGTCGTCGCCCGCAAGCGCGGCGTGCGGCGGGTCCTCGTGCTGGACGACGGCCGCCGGTTCTCGCTATCCGGCGCGAGTGTCGTGATCGGCCGGAACCCCACCGGGGAGCCGGGCGAGCAGCGGCTGGCCATCCCGGACACCACCCGTACGCTGTCGAAGACCCACGCCCGTCTGGTGGTCCAGGAGGACGAGTGGCGTCTGACCGACCTGCACGCCACCAACGGTGTCGTGGTGGTCGGGGATGACGGCTCGGAGACGCTCCTGGACTCCGGGGAGAGCGTGGTCGGCACCGGCCGGTTCATCCTGGGGGAAGTGGGCATGCACGTCGTCGCGGAGCGCGATTCGTGACCGTGGACTCCGTCGTCCTCCGGGTCGCGGCGCTGACCGACACCGGGCTCACGCGGGCGGCCAACGAGGACGCGGTCCTCGACGCGCGCCCGGTGTTCCTCGTCGCCGACGGCATGGGTGGGCACGACGCCGGTGACCGCGCCAGCGCGGCTGTCGTCGCCGCCTTCGAGCCGCTGCGCGGACTGCCGGTCGATGTCGGCGACATCAGCGACGCCCTGAGCCGAGCCGCGGCCGTGGTCGAGGACATCGCCGCCGCGCACACCCGCGGGGCGGGCAGCACTGTGACGGGTGTCGCGCTCGTGGAGCACGAGGGGGCGCCGCACTGGCTCGTCTTCAACGTCGGGGACTCCCGGGTATATCGGCACCACGGCACGGAGCTGGTGCAGCTCACGATCGACCACTCCCTGGGACAGGAGCTCGTCGATGCCGGTGAGCTCCGCCCTGAAGACCTGGCCTCGTTCTCGCGCCGCAACGTCATCACGCGCGCGGTCGGGGCCCCGGACAGCACGGCGGACAGCTGGCTGCTCCCCGTCGTCGACGGCGAGCGGCTCCTGCTGTGCTCCGACGGGCTGACCGGCGAGGTGAGCGATGAGGCCATCCGCGCGACGCTGACCATGAACGGCCGCCCGGAGACCGCGGCGGCGGCCCTCGTCCGCCGCGCGCTGCAGGGCGGAGGACGAGACAACGTGTCCGTCCTGGTGATCGACGTCGTCTCCGGCGGCGCACGCACGCGTCCCGACGACGCGACGGGTGGACGGGCCGCCGTGTCCGCCGTCACCGATTCGATGCTCGAGGGCACGACGGTCCCGGTGCGCGCGCGATGAGCGACGACGAGGCCGAGGAGACCGTCATCCTGACGCGGCGGGACCGCCGGCGTGCCGGAGCGGCGTCCGATGCGGCGCCTCCGGTCGCGGAGGTCGCGTCCGACGACGCGGAGGAGGCCATAGTCGACGCCACGGTGGTCGTCGATCGCTCCGCCCCTCCGGCGGCCGACGCCCCCGAGGACGCCACCGTGGCGGTCGCGCGTCCGGCTCGACGCCTGCGGCGGAAGAAGGATGCTGCCGCAGACGGCACCGCACCCCAGGCCGCCGGACCGCGGCTCCGCGTCGACTCCTTCGCCGCCCCGGACGGCGCACCGGCTCCCGCGATCTACAAGCCGCGTCCGGCTCCGCGCACTCCCGTCGCTCCGCCCGTCGTCGTCGGGGCGGCCGCGCCCACACGGGTGGTGGAGCCCGGGCTGCCGTCCGTCGCCAAGCAGGCGCAGCGGTGGAGCGTCGTCACCCTCGCCGCGACCGTCGGGGCGGGCGTCGTGTCGGTCGTCGGTCTCGTCGCGCTCGGCTTCGTCGTCTTCGGCTGAGGAGGCAGGCCCCGTGCGGTCCTCGCTAGGGTGGGACACCGGGAGAGGGGACGGACGGATGGATCAGGGTGCGAAGCGGTCGGCGACGACGAGCACCACGTCGCGCAGGCCGCGTGTCGCCGGTGTGTTCGCCCTCGTGTTCGGTGCTCTGACGACGATCGTCGCGATTCCCTCGCTCGTCGCGGCGTGGACCGATCCGGCATTCCTCTTCGCGGGTCTGGTGGCTCTGGCCGTCGCAGCGGTGTCGTTCCTCTTCGCCGGCTTCGCCTTCCGGTTCGTCCGGGAGCCGTCGACGAGGCTCACCGCGATGACCCCGCTGCTCTGGCTCGTCGCGGCGGCGCTCTTCGTCGGTGTGCTGGGCAGCATGGGGGCGTTCGTCTACGGTCAGGTCGTTCAGAACCCGCAGAGCGCGGCCGTCGGGCTGCTCCTGCTGCCGTTGGCGGGAGGTGCCATGGTCACCGGTGCCGCGCTCGTGGGCGCGGTCGTCAGGGCGCGACAGGCGGCAGCCGCCGGCCGCTGAGTCGGTCCGACTCTCACGCCTCGGGCTCCGGGCGGTCGAGGAGGCCGCCCTGTCGTTCCACCTCGGCCGCCGCGTCGGAGGGTATCTCCCGGCGTCGCCGGAGCACGATGAGGATGCCGAGGACTCCGAGCAGGCTCGCGCCGGCGATCGCGGCGATCAACGCCACCTCGCGGGTGAGGACGAACGGCGGCACCCCGTGGTCGGGCTCGACGCTCACGACCGGGGGCCGCACCGCGCTCTCCGCGGTGTCGAAGAAGGGGCTGACGGGTCCGCGGGTGGTGGGGTCGGGGAGGAGCTGGATGGCGGCGGACGGCTGGATGAAGCCCCAGCCGTTGACATCGTCGCGGTTGTCGGCGTCCGCGCGGAGCGCCGTGGCCGTCAGCCGATACGCCCATCCCGCCGGAGGATCGTCCGGATGCGCCTGGGCGACCAGCGCCGCCGCCGCGCTCACATAACCGGTCGCGAAGCTCGAAGCCGGGGCGTCGGAGGCGAACAGGCAGTCGCCGCCGCCCGTCGCCGCGGTGAGCACGTTCGCGCCGGGGGCCGTGACCCCGACCTGCGGACCGTGGATCGAGCTGTCGGTCGCGAGCCCCGTCGCATCGGCCGCGCTGACGCCGAGCGCCTGCTCGTAGGCCGCGGGATACCGGGCTCCGTCTTCGGCCTCGGGGTCGGAGGTCCGGTTGCCGCCACTGGCGACGACGAGCGCTCCGACGGCAGCCGCGTGCTCCACCGCGCCCCGCAGTTCCGGGGAGTCCGTCGCCTGCGACGAGGAGACGTTGATGATGTCGGCTCCGTTGTCGGCCGCCCAGTTGATGCCTTCGGCGAGACGCTGGGCGCTCGGGCCCCACCCCTTGTCGACGTCCTGCGGCGAATCGCTGCGGAACGCGCGCACCGACAGCAGGCGCGCGTCGGGGGCGAGCCCCACCACGCCGGAGCCGGAGACGGGCTGCGCCGCGATCTGCCCGGCGATGGCCGTGCCGTGCCCGGTCAGGTCGCTCAGGCCATCAGCGCGTTCCCCGTCGCCGACGAGGTTCACACCGCCGACGACGACGCCGGCGAGGTGCGGGTTGCCGGCGTCGATCCCGGAGTCGACGACCGCCACGACGACGCCCTTCCCGGTGGCGAGACGGTTCGCATCCTCCGCCCCGAGGGCCGCGAGTGCCGACGGGGCCTCCGGAGCGAACACCACGGTGCCGGGCTCACAGGCGCCGGTCGCCATCGACACGATCGTCGTGGGAGCGGTCGGCGCGGCCACCGCGGCGGCCGGCGTCCCGCACACGGCAGCACCCACCACGAGGGTGGCGAGAGCGGCGCGGCGGCGCATCACTCGTCCCCGGAGCCGGGCGACTCTCTCGCGGCCTCGGTGGTCAGCGCCGGCCCGGCGGCGAAGAAGTCGATCCACGCGCTCGGCACCCGCCCGACGTCGCCGGGGGTGTAACCGAGCTGGGTGAGCGGTCCGCTGGCGGCGTCCTCCGCCGATTCGTCCGGCACGGCGCCCGGGATGGCGTACGCGGTACCGGACTCGTCGACGAGCACGGCCATGCCCACCGCCTCGTCCGACGGGCCGCTCGTCTGCACGAGGGCCCCACCGCCGACCGTGACGGCGACATGGTCGCGGTCCTCTGGAAGCTCGGCGCTCGTGGACCCGAGGACGGTGCGGGCGTCGTCACCCAGGACCGCGCACGGGGTCTCGCCGGAGGGGAGCGGCGTCAGCGGAAGCGTGGGCCAATCGTCGCCACCGGCGTTCGGCACGGTGGGAACGTCGGCCACCTCCGCCGGGGACACCTCTTCCTCGTCCGCGCCGGCCTCCTGCGCGCTGCCGAGCAGGTAGAGCTGGTACGCCAGCGGGCTGAGGCGCGCGAGCTCTCCGGTCGCGAGGGCCACGTAGCGCTCGTCCGCGGGGCTGCCCTGCACGTGCACGATCGTGCCCGCCGTCAGGTCGGTCCCCGGCACCCGGGCGCCGACGGCGTTCAGACGGATCGGCTCGAGGTCGGCGCCGCTCTCGAAGAGGTTGAGCCAGCGTCCGTCGACCTCGATGACGTCGCTGGTGCCGAGGCCGACCGCGCGCAGCACCGCGTTGGCGTCGTCGGCGGGGACGGCGTAGCGGAGGCCGTCGGCGATCACGAAGAGCTCGTCGCCGCGCTGCACCACGGCGCCGGTGCCCGTCGACGGCTCCGCGATGGGCTTGCCCGACAGCGAGACAGCGGTCCCGGTGGAATCGTCGACGCACGCGGTCCATGCGGTGTTGATGAGGGCGCTCGGGGTGGGCAGGTCGTCAGGGGCGCCGAGGATGCCGATCGAACCGCCGACCGGGATGCCGTCGAGGGCTGCCTGATCCGTGCGCACGACCTTGAACTCGCCGGCGGGGATGAGCAGGCGGGCGCTGGCGGTGTTGATGACGGGGTACAGCGTCCCCTCGACCGAGACGTAGCGGGCGCCCGTGTTGGTGGCGACGATGAGGCGGTTGTTCTGCCAGTCGCCGGGGAGTCCCGGCTGCATGATGCCCCAGAACACGCCGACGAGGATCACGCCGACGGTGAGGGCGATGCCCGCGATGACGGCGCGCAGCGGCTTGGCCGGTTCGAGCTCCTTGCCGCCGGGGGCGCCGCCGGTGAAGGCGGAGAGGAGCCGTCGTCGGCTGAAGCCCTGGGCCTCGATCAGGTCCTTCTTGGTCGCCATCGGTCAGACGAGCCCCGCCGTGATGACCCCGAGCGGGAGCAGGAGGGCGAGCGCGACGACCTCGACCGTGTCGCCGAGCCGCGTGAGGCGGAGGCGGGCCTTCGGCGTGAGCAGCGTGAGCCCGATGAGCACCACGGTGGCGACCACGAGGATGAGCAGCATCCAGGTGCGCACGTCGGGGAGGGCGAGCGCGACGGTCACACCGGTCGCGGCGAGGCCGATCGCCCCGATCGCCATCAGCACGAGCACCCCGAGGCGGGCGTGCATCTGCCGCGACTGGAACATCATGCCGACGAAGGCGAGCACGCACAGCACGGCGCCCGTGACGCCGCTGGCGGCGACGAGCGGGGTCGCGATGAGGGCGGCGAGGCCGAGCGCGGCACGGAGCGCGATGAGCGTGCGGGTGCCGGCGGCGGCGCGACGCTTCACCTCCTCGGCGTCGATGGGCTGCGGCGCGGAGAACATGTCGGCGTCGCTCTGCGGCGAGATCACCCGGATGCGGGTGGAGCTCAGAGCCAGCCAGGGGATGCCGTTCGCGAGCAGCGCCGTGGTCGCGAGCATCAGCGCGTACGAGGCGAGCGGGTCGCCGAAGACCGCGGCCGCCGTGGCCGTGATCCCGATCGAGGCGCCGAGGGCGATGGGCACGAGGTGGATCTCGGGCTTGTCCTGGGTGACGGCCAGGCTGAGGCCCCCGACGACGACGAGTCCGAGCCCGAGAGCCGCGAGCGGCCAGCCCCAGATGCTCTGCGCGGGGACCGCGAGGTAGCCCGCGAGCCCGCCGTACGCCGCGGCGGTGAGTCCGAGCGCATGACCGGCCTCGGGCTGCCGCAGCCGCATCAGCACCGCGGCGGCGACGCTGAGCACGACCGCGCCCGACCCCGCGATGATCGCCGGGAGCAGAGACGTCGGCGGCGTCGCGACGAGGAGCACGGCGCAGAGGGCGAGGAAGGTGAGGCTGACGAAGAGAGCGGTGCGGGAGCTGTCCGCGGGGGTCCAGGAGTTGTGCTGCTCCGCGGTCGCGTCGATCACGGCTTCCACGACGTCGTCGTAGATGCGCGGCTCGCGCATGAGCCCGCCGCGTACCAGGGTCAGCAGCTCGCCGTCGTGCACGCCCTGGGCCGCAGCGCCGCGAGCGGGGTCGAGGGGCGTGCCGTCCGCCCGCTGCAGCGCGTATCCGCCGTGCGTGAGGGTCGGGTCCAGCACGCCGAGACTGCGGGCGAAGCCGGGGATGATCTCGACCAGGGGGACCTGCGATGGCACCCCCACGTCGAGCCTGCGGTCGTCGCTGACCACGGAGATCCGCAGCACGGTTCCTGCCACGGTGCCGCTCTGGCTCATATCGGTGGTGTCCCCCCACGTGTGCGATGCTCTCCCGCCGCAGGCGTTGCGGGGGTCCGGCCCGGACTCACTCTAGTTGACTGGCCAGATCCTATCTGTCGCCGTTCCGGGCCTTCGCCCCAGCTGATGGCTTCTCGGCGGCGGAAGTCACGGTGCCATGACCGAGAGGTCCTGTCTGAAGCGGCTCTCTTGTGGATTATCGTCGCGAACTGCTCTACGCTCCCAGATATTGCCGTGAGCCTTCGGGGGGAGCTTGCATGTCAGAGCGGATCATGGTCACTCAGGCCGGGATGGATGAGTTGATCGACCGGTTGCGCGACGCCGTCCGGCAGTACGCGAATCTTCTCGATGCTCTCGATCAGGAGGTCTCGACGCTGCGCGACAAGTGGACGGGTGAGGCTTCCGACGCCTACGACCGAGCGCAGCGCGAGTGGAGCGCCAAGCTGGTGGCGCTCAATGAGCTTCTGGCCGAGCACCGGAACACGAGTGTGAAAGCGCAAGAGATCTTCCAGGACACGCGACGGAAGAACGAGTCCCTCTGGGCATAAGCCCGTCCTACCGTTCCATCACGATCATCGGGAGTCCTCCATGTCTTGGAACCCTTACGGCACGGCGTCAGAGCAGGAAGAAGCGATCGTCGGCCACGCCGGGCACGATGACACCGAATCGGTGTCGGTCTTCTTGCTCGACGACGGCGACCTTCATGATCTGACCATCGCCGACGACTGGCGGTCGAGGATCGATCCCGAATCTCTCGCTCCTGCGGTGTTCATCGCCTACAGTCGCGCGGAGCGAACCCGTCTCGACGTCACGCGGGAGCGTGCGCGGCTCGAGACGGCGAGCACGCGTCACGGTGCAGTCGACGCTCGCGAGGGGGCATCTGTCCCCGACATCCCCGCCGAGCTGCTGATCGAGGTGAGTCGCGAACAGCCGGACTACGTCGCCACGTTCGAGGAGAAGCTGAGCGCCCGGCAGCCGCTGACCAGTGCGGACGGGAACGTCACCGTCACGGCGGTGGGTGGCTCGCTCGGAAACGTGACATTCGACTCGACCTGGCTGCGCTTCGCCGCAGGCCGAGACATCGCCGACACCGCGCGCCCGCTTGTGGCGCAGGCCATCCGCACCGGCGCTGAGGTGGCGCAGTTCATGCGCGACCGCTACCCGGCCGTGACCGAGTTCAAGCGCCTCCGCGCGCTCAAGGACGCCGCGCGTCGAGGACGAAGCTCGTGAGAGATCTCACTGTCGAACGAAGGGGAACCCATGACCGACCTGGACACTGATGCCGTTGTCGGCGACCTCCGCCTGGATGCGACGCGCTGGGACAGCGTATCGGGAGAGTTCAGCAAGGCGGTGACCTTGATGTCCGAGGGGGCGACGCTCCCCTTCGGAGCGTTCGACGGCATCACGCATGGACTCGGAGCCACGCGCGCATACGCGGACGTTCTGGAGCGCCTGCGGACTCTCCTCGATGGAGGCGTGGCCGAGACTGCTCGGATTGCGGAGGCTCTGCGCGGGACCGCGACGAACATCGAGTCCGCTGATCGGGAGGCCAGCGGTGGTTGATATGCGCGCACTCGCCGGGGCAGGGCGAGGCAGGGGCCGTCTTCTGCGTTCTACGGAGGGTATGTAACTGTGGGTGTTCCAACCAGCCAGGCAGACTTCGACGCTGGCGTCGAGAAGATCACACCCGAGATCCGCAAGGTCGAGGAGAAGATCGCGGAGTGCAAGACGGATGTAGAAGAAGTTGACTGGCCCTCAGGGTGGGAGCGTGTGGGCCAGGGGCTGCTCACGGTCCTGTTCCCGATCTCCGGCTTCTACTTTGCGTGGAAGGACATCGAGCGGCTGATCGCCGACCAGCCCGCAGTGCTGGCGAAGCTCGACGAGGCCGCCCGGGGTGCCGAGGCCATCGCCGCCGAGGTCGCGCAGCTGTTGAGCCCGGGCAACCCTTTCGCGCTGAAGGCGATGGCCAACGAATGGGACGCGATCAATGTCGTGCTCACCGGCGTCGTGGGGAGTCTCGGTGACGACAAGTTCTACGCGACATCGAGCTGGCAGGACGGCATGGGTCGTTACTATGCGAACGTGCCAGCCGGCCAGCGGGCTGCCCTCGAAGGACTGATTCCACACATCGACAACATGCGTACCTACCTCCGCACGCATTCGGACAACATCATCCAGCTGTGGTGGAACCTCTACGAAGAGGTCGTCGCGTTCGCTATCGATGCGATCCCGCTCGGAGCACAGTTCATTCAGGCGAACCCGATCAAGTGGCTGGAGATGGCGGAGCCGATCGCGGAGTGCATCGCGAGGGTGCTGGAGGCTGTACAGGCGGTGGTCGCGCTGATCTTCGAATTCGGGATGCAATCCAACAGTGACCTCGAGGGCTTCCGCGCGAGTGCATCGAACACCGTCGGCACCGACTTCGGGCGGTGGCCGGTAGCTCGCCTGTCATGACGTCGGTGTCTGCGCGGTGGGGTGCGGGCCTCGCGGTGGCTGTGCTCACGCTGTCGGTAGCGGGGTGCTCGTTCGGCAACGTGGCGAAGACGGGCGCGGAGCAGGTGGTGTCGACCTTCTTCCAGCGTCTCATCGAAGGGGACGCCCAGGGCGCGGGCGCATTGCTCAGTGATCCGTCCGTGGTGAGCCCCGTCGCGCTCGATGACGACGTATACGCCGACGCGGTGCGCCCCGTGGATGCTCGGGTGACGTCGGTCACGGGGTCGGATTCGGCGGCGTCGGTGACCGTCGAGTACCGCCTCGACGGCGACGACGAGCCTCGCACCCTGACCGTCAGTACGACGACGGTCGGGGGCGAGGCACGGGTAGAGCAGTGGGCGGATCTGGGACTCTACTTCGACGGGCAGGGTATCCCCGGGGACATCGCGATCGAGGAGTCGGGCGTCTTCGATCTCGCGACGACGGAGGCCTTGCGGCTTCTGCCGGGAGTCTATGAGCTCGACTACCCCGGAGAGCAGGGTCTCACCACGATCGATCCCGACGGGGGCGAGGGCGAGCCGTTCGCCGTGGAGTACCCCGTGGACCCGGAGACGATCCAGCCGCCGCCGGGAGCCGAGATGCTCTCGAAGATCCTGATCCTTCATCCGGTGCTCCGCGCCGATGCGGCGGTCGATATCGAGGCCGGCATCGACGACCTGCTGGCCTCGTGCACCGCCTCTGGGCTCGTCGGCGACGACTGCCCGTCGATCGTGGCAGATGGCGTCGCGAACGAAGGCTACAGGGGGACGGTCGACGGGGGATCTGTCGTCTGGAACCGGCAGGAGCCGCTCGCCCTGGCCGCCGGCCAGGAAGTGCGCGTGTCCGCTCCGTATGCGGTCAGCTTCCGCCGGCCGAGTGGTCCGCAGGAGGAGACGGTTGACGTCGAGGGCACCGTGCGGCGGGACGCCTCCGGTGCGATCGTCGTTGACCTCGACTGAGGCACCACGCACACCCGTGGTTGCGAAACTCATTTATCGATACACCGTGGAAATTTCGATACGGATCCGTCCAGGCCGTTGGAAATGGGCACCGACCTGCCTTAGCCTATGTGCGGAAACAGATTGTCGGGGGTTGTTCCGAAGTCGTCCCGTATCGGGAAGGCGCTCCCCCGCGTGTGTCCTCATGGGGACCGGAGGGAGTGAGAAATGACTGATGTCATCTCCGCAGAAGAGGGGGCTCTGCGTCGCGGAGCCCAGGCCGTGCGGGAGACGAAGTCCGGGATCGATCAGCAGACCAAGAAGGTCCGCGGTGAGATCGAGCAGCTGCGCGGGTTCTGGACGGGTGCGGCTGCCGCATCCTTCACCACGCTGATGTCGCGGTGGGACGAGCAGGCTCGTCAGCTCAACGAGGTCCTCGTGACGCTCGAGGATGCCCTCGCGGGCACCGAGCGCGACCAGGCCGCGACCGAAGAATCCCACCAGCAGACCATCGCGGGCCTCGGCTCGATGATGGGCGCCTGAGCGCAGACCGCAGAGATTTCAAGGAGAACATGATGCAGTCGATGTCCGTTCGCCCGGAGCAGGTCAACGCTCTCGCGGCGCAGATCCGCAGCGGGTCGCAGGGTATTCGTTCCGAGCTGGACCGCCTCGAGTCCGAGGTCAGCAAGCTGCGTGCGGCGTGGGATGGTGCCGCGCAGCAGGCCTACGACCAGGCGCAGGCCAAGTGGAACCGTTCGCTGAGCGAGATGCAGCAGCTGCTCACGCAGATCGCCGGGAAGACCGAGGAGATCTCGGGTCAGTACGTGCAGACCGACAAGTCGGCTGCGGGGCGCTTCGGCGCGTGAACCCGGGGCGCGGGTCTGGCGCAGCGATGCGTCGGGCCCGCGCCGTCTGCTGTGCTTTTCGGTGAGACGCCGGACGGTACAGCAGGCGTGACGGAATCGCCGGAGGAAGGAAGAGGGGGCGTCGATGAGCATCGCAGTCGACTTCGATGGAGTGTTCGCCGAGCTGAAGCGGCTTCTGCGCGAACTGCAGGAGTTTCCGAGCCCTGCAGAGGTGGCTGTCGCCGAAGGTGATGTGTCGAACACGACGCGTGAATTCCATCAGGCCGTCTCGGACGCCGCTAGAGAGATGGGAGCTGCGACCGAGCGGGCCCTTGAGAACCTGCAGAGTACGCATGACGCCATCCGGGCTGCTGTCCTCCAATTGGCCGAGCAGGATGCCGCCCTCGCGGATGAGACGAAGCTCATCGTGTCCCTCCTGGACTCCGCGGTCGAGCAGGCGGCGTCGTCGTCTCCGGTCGACGGCGGGTTGAGCGACGGCGTGAAGGTCGATGCTGGCGATTCCTCCACCGAGCCCCAGGACGCCGATTACTGATGCGGCGCGTGTACCGCGGGTTCGCCGCGACTGTCGGTATCACTGGGCTTGCGTTGGCTGTCCTGGCGCCGTCGGTTGCTGCCGCCGGAACGGCGGAATCCGGTTTGTGGTGGTTTGATCGGGGCAACATCCAGGCGGCTCACGATGCGGGTTTCGACGGATCCGGGGTGAAGGTGGCCGTGATCGACAGTCAGATCAACCCCGACGTGATCGGTCTTCGCGGCGCCGACGTGACAGTGCGAGAGCCGTCGTACTGTCTGGATCCCTCAGGAGCGCCGTATCCGGCGATCTCGACCGATTACGTCGCCGCGTCGCATGCGACGAGAGTGGCGTCGATGATCGTGGGGACGGGGGAGGCGCCGCCCGGGGGTGCCCCGGTGAAGGGCGTCGCGCCCGGGGTGGAGTTGCTGTTCTACACCGCGCCAGTCCTTGACGGCGTGGCGAACGAACGCGGCGAAGATGCCGAGTGTCTCCAGGAGGACGGCACCAGTTTCGACGAGGACGGTTGGGAAGGGCTGGATCACGCGATCTCGGATGCGGTGGCGGATGGGGCGGACATCATCTCCATTTCCTCGTTCGGTACCGACGCTTCGAAGGGCATCGCGGAGGCGTACGCCAACGACGTGGTGGTTGTCGCCGGCATGGGCAACGACGATGGCATCGACGTGTTGCCGGCCGCGTTGAACGGTGTGGTCGCTGTGCAGGCGTTCGGCGAGGACGGCAAGATCCAGAACGGGCAGTACGGGAAGCCCAATGTCAGCGACTACGTCGTCACGGCAGGACCGGGTATCGGTCTGTTGTTGCAGGGCGCGTCGGATTCGTGGGAGGCGCAGTCGCTCGGGTCCGGGACGTCGTACGCGACGCCGATCGTGGCGGGAATGCTGGCAGTCGTGAAGCAGAAGTACCCCGAAGCGTCGGCGGGACAGCTCATACAGAGCCTGATTCACAACACGGGCACGAAGGGCGAACACGACCCCGAGTGGAACTCCGGCACGGGATACGGCGCTGCGTCTCTCACCGGGATGCTGGCGGTGGATCCGACGAAGTATCCGGATGAGAATCCGATCTTCGATACTGATGATCCGAACGCCTCCCCGTCACTCGCGATGGTGAACGAGGTCAAGGCGGCACAGGATCGGGAGAATGCGACAGCGAGTCCACGACCCTCTTCCGCGCCCGGCGGGGCTGAGCAACCATCGGATGTGTCGGCGATGCCGTGGGTGATCGGCGGTGTCATCGTTGCCGTGCTGGTCGTGGGCGGCATCACTCTCGCGATCGTCTTGACACGATCATCACGTCGACGGACAACGGAACAAGGGGGCAACCATGGCCGGTAAGCAGAGCGGCGGGTACGAGGCGGAGCTGAATCGCATTCGAGCCCTGTCGGATTCGATCATCCCGAAGACGTCGGCGCTGATCCACGCGCTGGAGTCGCTGGACGGTGCGCTCGCGAAGGCCCGAAAGTCGGAATTCTGGACGGGGAGCTCGGCGGAAGCCGCTACGGCCGCTGTCGACGAGATCCGGGAGAAGTTCACCCGAATCCGGAACATCGTGACCGTGATCGATTCGGCCGTCGGCGAGGGCAACGAAGCACGGCGCACGGCGGCCTCAGCGGAACTTCCCTCAGCCGCAGTCGATCCGTTCTGGGCCAACGCAGCGAAGGGCGCTTCCTTCGTGGTCCACCCCGTGCTGGGACCGCTCGCCGCCGACAAGGCCTTGGACGTGATCGGAGACTTCCTCGGGAACCAGCGCGAGGAGGCGGCACGGAAGATCGTCGAGGCCGTCGAAAGGTCCCTGGTCCGCCCCACGAGGGATTTGAGCGCCGCGTCCAAAGAGCTCTCGGGCGTCGGCTTCGTTGAGTCCTCCGACGAGAGGATCGACGACGGGCCCACGGGTGGCCCAGAGATCGATGCCCCGAGGATCGGTTCCCCGGGAATCGGCGGCGTGCCGTCCGGCTCCGCCCCCGGTGTCGGCGGTACTCCGCCGCCCAGCGGCGGCATCGGCACCTATCAGCCGCCCGTTCCGACCCCTCCCGTGCACCCCACCTTCCCCACTCCGCCGACGAATCCGAGCGGACCGGGGATCGGATGGGACCCGGTCGTGCCGGGTGGCGAGGGCCCCGGGCTTCCCGGCGGGAAGGATCCTTCGATCGACTCTCCCGGCGGTGGTCTGCTTCCCGGCGGCCCTGGCGGCACGGGCGGCGGCGGCGGATACCCGACCAGTCCCGGGGGCTATGTCCCCGGCGGTGCGGGCGGCGGCGGCCTCGGCGGCATCGTGGGCGGTGGCGCCGGTGCGGCGGCGATCGCGGCGAGCTCGAAGATCGCCGGCTTCGGCAGCATGGGCGGACTCGGCGGTGCCGGCTTGGGGCCGGGCGCAGGCGC
The DNA here is from genome assembly GCF_001866135.1 of Microbacterium sp. LCT-H2. Lineage (GTDB taxonomy): Bacteria > Actinomycetota > Actinomycetes > Actinomycetales > Microbacteriaceae > Microbacterium. The sequence goes on along the minus strand of NZ_MODW01000001.1, from coordinate 543,223 downwards.
TGGGCTCAAGGCCGGTGGCGGTCTGCTCGGAAACTCCGCGGTCGGCGGCGTCGGCGGCGTCGGTGGAGCAGGAGGCCCTGGCGGTATGGCCGGTGCCGGCGGCGTCGGCGGGGCGGGTGCCTCGGGCACCGGGTCCTCCGGCGCGGCAGGTGCCGGTGGCCGACCCGGCATGGGCATGATGGGCGGCGCCGGTGGCGCCGACGAGGAGGAGAAGGCGAAGCGTTCGGGCCTCGGTGGTCCTATCGCGCCGAAGCTGGAGGACGACGAGGAAGCTGGCCCCCGCGCCAAGGGCGCTCGCGCCGGATCCCGCGACGAACCCACCGACTGAATGACGCCGCTCCGGTTCGAGAAGGCGCGGTACGAGGGTCGACGCGGGGGCATCGTGAACCCCGGGAACGCCGGAGGCGGTGCCCCGCAGCGAGAGTCGTGCGCAGTGGATAGGGTGCAGGTGTGTCAGTCGAGATCGTAGAGCGGCGTCGGATCGTCCTCCAGAGCGAAGACCGCCGCATCGACCTCTCCCTGCCGCTCGACGAGACGCTGGAGGACGCGCTCACTCTGAGCGGGATCCCCGACGCGGACCGGTTCGTCACGATCGGCCCCGGGGGATACGAGATCCCCGGCGACACCGAGTGCGAAGACCTCGTCGACGGCGGCCTCTACGCGCTCATCGACCGCACGGCTCTGGCTCCGCAGGCGCGCCCGGTGGAGAAGGCGACGGGCCCGACGCGCGTCGACCACGGCGCACGGTGGTGGCTGCTGGCCGTGAGCGGGATGCTGCTCGTGGCGGTCTTCGCCCAGGGCGCCGTCGACCCCCTGATCCGGCTGCTCGTCGCCCTCCTCGTCGCCGCGGGCGCGGTCGGTGGCGCCGTCGCGTGGGCGCGACGCGACTCCGCGGCGGGAGTGCGCGGCATCCTCGGGGTGCTCGCGCCCGTGCTGCTGTCGTTCGCTGCCGGCGCGCTCCTCATCCCGGCCGGGCTGGAGGACGCGTCGCACCTGTCGACTGCCACCGGGTTCCTCGCGGCCGGCATCACCACCGCGATCATCGCCGTCACGGCCAGGGCTCGGCCGATGCGCGCCGCGGCGGGGACGGCGACGGTGCTGCTCGTGGGCCTCGCCGCCGTCTGGGGCCTCGCCCTGCTGCTGCGGTGGGGGGAGGCGGAGGCCGCCGCCCTCTCGCTCGGCCTCGTGCCACTGGGCCTGCGTGCCCTCCCGAGCAGCCTCGTCAACCTGCCCGAGGGCTACTTCATCGACTACAAGCACTTCATGACCAGCCGGTGGACCGTGCGCGGGGCCATCCCCGACTCGGTCGGGCTGCTGCGTCCGGAGCGCATCACCGCGGTCGTCGACGAATCCTCCGCACGGCTCATCGCGGGCACCGCCGTGCTGAGCATCGTGGCCGCGGTGATGGCTCCGGTCGCGTTCCTGCGGCCCTGGCCCGACGACGCGTTCGTGGTCTCCGGCGGGATCGCCCTGCTCTGCTGCCTCGCGCTCGCCCTGCTGCTCACGCCGCGGCACACCACCTCGCGCCTCCTCCGGTGGTTCCCCCGTGCCGCGGCCGCGGTGGTCTGCCTCGTCGCCGGCATCCAGATCGCGGCGGCCCTCGGGAGCGGCTTCCATCTGCTGGGAGCGGCCATGCTGTTCCTCGTCGGGTTGGCGGCGGTCGCCGTCGTCATCCCGGTGTCCAAGGGCGCGAAGTCGCTGGTGTGGTCGCGGGTCGGAGACGCGTTCGAATGGCTCGCCGTCGCGCTCGCCCTGCCGTCGGCCCTGCTGTACGCGAATGCGCTCTCCCTGGTTCGTGGAATGATGGCCGGATGAGCGGGAACGGCCCATCACAGTCCTGGCCGAGCGGGGGTCCGATCCCGCCGATGGCGCCCGGCGGAGACCGTCCAGGGGAGATCCCCGCGCTGCCGCCCGCCCTGATCGCGGCGCCCCCGGGCGTCGACGGCACGCCGCTGCGCCAGACGCCCGCGCCGCCCACGCCGATCGCCTCGTCGCGACGTACACTCCCTCGCCCTGCCGAGGGACTCGGCCCCGCCTTCCGCGGAGCCCCCGCCGGCACCATCCAGCGGATCGCGGCCTTCACGCTCGACGCGGCCGCCGTGTTCCTCGCCTCCGCCCTCGTCCTCGTGTTGACGCAGAGCGTGCTGCTCGCCGGCCTCACCGTCTTCGAGCTCGCCCTGTTCCTCTGGGTGCTGGAAGCCCGGACCGGCCTCACTCTCGGCAACGCGGTGCTGCGCCTGCGCAGCGCCCGCGCCGACCGGCCGTGGTCGCCGGGGATCGGGCGCCAGTTCGTCCGCGGCATCATCACCGGCGCCGGCTTCCTCGTGGCCGTCGGCAGCTGGGTGGTCGTCGCCTCCAGCGCCTGGGATCGCGGCGGCAGACGGCAGTCCTGGGCCGACCGCGTCGCCGGCACCGTCGTGGTCGCCGTGCCCGCCAAGGCGGCCGTCGAGGCTCCGCCGACTCCCGCCGCGGTGGAGGCCGCTCCGCTCGCTCCGCCGCAGGTCGTGCCGCTGGTGGCGTCGCCGTCCGTCGTGGACGAGGACTCCCAGCCCACCGACGCCCGCGCGGCCTCCCGCCGCACCGAGACCCCGGAACCGGCGACACCCGGATCGGATCGGCCGCTCTTCACCGTCGCCCCCGCCCCGGCGCCGCAGACGGGTGCCGAGGCTCCCGCGCCGGAGACCGGGGCGCTGCTGCTCATCTTCGACACCGGCCAGCGGGTGCAGCTCGCCCTCCCCGTGGCCGCGAACCTCGGGCGCGGCCCCGTCGCCAGCGCCCACGACGACCGTCTCATCATCGTCACCGACCCCGACGCGTCGGTCTCGAAGACCCATCTGCGCATCGAGCACTCCCGCGGCCGCACCTGGGTGACCGACTTCGGTTCCACGAACGGCTCCGACGTCCGCAGCGACGACGGCCAGACGACCGAGCTGGTCGCCGGCGAGCGCGTGCTGCTCGACGACGCCGACCGTGTCCGCATGGGCAACCGCAGCTTCACCATCAGCCTCCTGCTAGGTACAGACAGCAGCGCCGGAGAGAGAGCATGACAGGACCCCGTCTCGCCCCGCCCCGCGTCCCCTCCGGGAGGCTCCCGGTCCAGGCCCCGCCGGAGCTGCAGCCGAACGACGGCGGCATCGGGATCCTCGGGTCGCTGCTGCCGATGCTCGGCAGCGTCGGCGCGATCGTCATGGTCACCATGTCGAACCAGTCCGTCACGGGTCTGCTCACAGGCGGCATGTTCCTGCTGTCCTCGCTCGGCTTCGTCGCCGTCAACGGCTGGCGGCAACGCTCCCAGCGGCAGGCGGCCACGCTCGGTGCCCGCCGCGAGTACCTGGCGTACCTCACCGAGCTGCGGCAGACCGTCCGCGTCGCCGCCCGCCAGCAGCGCCGCTCCGCGAACTGGCACCTGCCGGCGCCGTCGACCCTGCCGTACCTCGCGGAGGAGCGCACCCGCGTCTGGGAGCGCGGCGTGAACGACCCCGACTTCCTGTCGGTCCGGGTGGGCGTCACCGATCAGCCGCTGTGCGTCACGCTCGAAGCCCCAGAGCTCCCGCCGCTGGCGCAGCTCGACCCGGTCGCCGCCTCGGCCGCGCACCGCTTCATGCTGACGCACGAGGTCCAGAAGAACCTCCCGCTCGGGGTCACCCTCCGCGACTACGCCCGGATCGAGATCACCGGTGATGAGGACGAGACCAGGGCGCTGGCCAGGGCCATGCTGCTGCACGCGGCCACCATGCACGACCCGGACGTGCTGCAGATCGTCATCGCCGCGGACGCCGGCGTGCTCCCGCAGTGGGAGTGGGCGAAGTGGCTGCCGCACACGCACTCGCGCACCGTCCGCGACGGCCTCGGTGCCGCCCGCATGATCGGCTCGCAGCTGTCCGAGCTCGAGGACATGCTGCCGCCCGAGGTGCGCGAGCGCTCGCGCTTCGCCCGCGACGGCTCCGGACCGAAGACGCCGCACATCGTCATCGTCACGGACGGCGCCACGACGTCGTTCAACGACGCGCTCGTCACCGGCGACGGCGTCCAGGGTGTGACCGTGATCGACCTGCCCGCTCGGTGGGGCGATCTCGACGACCCGAACGCCCTGCGCATCGCGTTTGAGACCGGTGGTGCCGGCACGCGCGCCGAGCTCGTCAGCCTGCAGGTGCCCGCACGGCCGTTCGAGGCCGATGCGATCACCATCGTCGAGGCGGAGGCGACCGCCCGTCGGCTCATCGCCCTGTACTCGGGCGGCACCGCGATCGCGAGCAAGAAGAGCGCGACCGGCCAGGCCGAGCTCGTCGAGCTCCTCGGTCTTCCCGATGTGCGCGACCTCGACCTCGACGCCGCGTGGGCACCGCGACTGGAGCGCGACCGGCTCCGCGTGCCGATCGGCCAGACCGAGGACGGCAGCCCGCTCATCCTCGACATCAAGGAATCGGCGCAGCAGGGTATGGGCCCGCACGGCCTCATCATCGGTGCCACCGGCTCGGGGAAGTCGGAGGTGCTCCGCACACTCGTGCTCGCGCTCGCGATGACCCACTCGCCGGAGCAGCTCAACTTCGTGCTCGTCGACTTCAAGGGTGGCGCGACGTTCGCCGGCATGGCCGACATGCCGCACGTCTCGGCCATCATCACGAACCTCGGCGAGGAGATCTCCCTCGTCGACCGCATGCAGGACGCGCTCCAGGGCGAGATGGTGCGCCGACAGGAGCTGCTGCGGGCCACCGGTCCGTTCGCGAACGTGGCCGACTACGAGAAGGCGCGTCGCGGCGGACGCACCGACCTGGCGCCGCTGCCCGCCCTGCTCATCGTCGCCGACGAGTTCTCCGAGCTCCTTTCGGCCAAGCCGGAGTTCGTCGACACGTTCGTCAACATCGGCCGGCTCGGCCGCTCGCTGCAGGTGCACCTGCTGCTGTCCTCCCAGCGGCTGGAGGAGGGCAAGCTGCGCGGCCTCGACACGCACCTCTCCTACCGCATCGGTCTTCGGACGTTCTCGGCGGCCGAGTCCCGCACGGTCCTCGGCGTGCCGGACGCCTATCACCTGCCCACGCAGCCGGGCGCCGGCATCCTGAAGTCCGACACCGAGACGATGACCCAGTTCCGCGCCGCGTACGTGTCCGGACCACCGCCGCGTCGTCGTCGTCGGGCCTCGTCCGGCTCCGGCCAGAGCACGGGTTCGACCGCGGTCGAGCTGTTCACCGCCGCGCCGGTGTGGCGGGCGGAGGCGCCGGTGGACGAGCCGGAGGTCGTGGTCGACGCCGAGCCGGAGGAGAAGCGCAACACCTTCGAGATCGCGGTCGAGTCCATGAAGGGACGCGGCCCCGCGGCGCATCAGGTGTGGCTGCCGCCGCTGGTGACACCGGCCACCCTCGACCAGCTCTTCGGCGACCTCGTCGAGGACCCGTCGCTCGGTCTCGTCTCCCCGCGCTGGCGGAAGGCGGGAGCGCTCACGGTCCCGCTCGGCATCGTCGACGTGCCGCTGGAGCAGCGCCGCGAGAACCTCGCGGTCTCCCTCGGCGGCGCGGCCGGCCACATGGCGATCGTCGGAGCGCCGCTGAGCGGCAAGAGCACGCTCGCGCGGACGACGGTGGCCGCCCTGGCTCTCACGCACACGCCCCAGGAGGTGCAGTTCTTCGTCATCGACTTCGGCGGCGGCAGTTTCACCGGCCTGCAGGACTTCACGCACATCAGCGGCGTCGCGACCCGCTCCGAGCCGGACGTGGTCCGCCGCACGGTGGCCGAGGTCACCAGCCTGCTGAACGCCCGCGAGGTGTACTTCCGGCAGCACGGCATCGACTCGATCGACGCGTATCGCCAGCGCCGCGCGCAGGGCCTCACCGACGACGGCTACGGCGACATCTTCCTCATCGTCGACGGCTGGGGCACGCTGCGCGCCGAGTTCGAGATGCTCGAGCCGCAGATCCAGGCGATCGCCGCGCGCGGTCTCACCTACGGCGTCCACGTGGTCATCACCGCGGCGCGGTGGATGGAGATCCGGGCGAACATCAAAGACCTCATCGGCACCCGCATCGAGCTGCGCCTGGGCGACCCGACCGACTCCGAGGTCAACCGCAAAGCCGCGGAGAACGTCACGGCTATCCCTGGCCGCGGCCTCAACGACCGCGGCTTGCAGATGCTCACGGCGCTGCCCCGCGTCGATGGGGTGGACGACGCGTCGAGCCTCGCCGACGGGATCGACGACCTCGTGGCTCGCGTCGCGGCGGCGTGGCACGGACCGGCAGGGCCCAAGCTGCGGCTGCTGCCCTCGCGCATCAGCCATGCCGACCTGCGCGCCGTGGCGGCCGCGCAGTCGCCGGACGGCACGGAGCCCCGCGAACTGCTGCTGGGCATCGACGAGGCGAACCTCGCCCCGTTCTCGATCGATCCGGTCGCCGAACCGCTGCTGTACCTGTACGGCGACGCGGACTCCGGCAAGTCGTCCATGCTCCGCGGCGTCGTGCACGAGATCACGCGCCTGTACGGGCCGACCGAGGCCAAGATCTTCGTCGTCGACTACCGTCGTGCCCTGCTGGGCGAGATCCCGCAGGAGTACCTCGGCGCGTACCTCACCTCGCACGAGATGACCGAGGGCGGGATGAGCGAGCTCGCGCAGTTCTTCCGGAGCCGCATCCCCGGACCGGACGTCACGCCCGACCAGCTCCGCAGCCGGTCGTGGTGGAAGGGCGCGGAAGGGTTCGTCCTCATCGACGACTACGACCTCGTGGCGACCTCGCAGGGCAACCCGGTCGCGGTCCTCGCGCCGCTGCTCGCGCAGGCGGCCGATCTCGGTCTCCACGTGATCCTCACCCGCCGCACCGGCGGGGCGAGCCGCGCCGCGTACGATCCGATCATCCAGCGCATGACCGACCTGGGCGCGACCGGCATCCTGCTCTCGGGCAGCCCCGAGGAGGGCCAGCTCATCGGCAAGGTGAAGGCCGTTCCCGCGATCCCCGGCCGTGCGCAGATCGTCAGCCGCGATCGGGGCCTTGTCTCCGCGCAGCTGCTGTGGGTGCCGCCGAGCTACGAGTGACAATCGAGGAGAGACCGAGATGACCTTCGAACCGATGCCGGCCGCAGCGCCGATGGTCCCACCCGTGCTGTACCTGCCCCTGAGCGTGACGTCGACGCCGGAGGAGCAGCTCGTCGAGATCCGGGAGCTGAAGGACGGGCGGCGCGCACTGCTCGCCTATACCGCCCTCGACCGGCTCCTGGACCTCGCCGGCGAGCGGCAGCCCTGGGTCCTGGTGCGCACCGAGGACCTCGGTCAGATCAAGGAGGCGCAGCCCTACGACGTCGTGATCTTCGACCTCGACGTGCCCGCGTCCTACCGCCGGAACGGAGCCATCGCATGAGCCGCATCGCGATGGACCCGGAGGTGATGGCCGTCCATGCGGACATGCACGAGGAGGCGGTCGAGCTCATCGAGACGAAGCTCTCCGGCATTCCGACGGCCGTCGACGGCGGACTCGCCTCCGACACGGTCGCCGCCATCATGCAGCGGGTGGGGGAGGGCGTCGATGCCCTCTACCGGATCAACGGCACCCTGGGGGAGATCGTCCGCGCCATCGCCGACGACGCGGAGACGAACGAGCAGGACGTGATCGACCAGCTCGACCCGGTCGCGGCCATCGTCGAGGACCTCTGATGACGATCGACACGACCACGTACGGCGACGCCGACCAGGTGCAGGCGGCCGCGGACTGGCTCGACCCCGACCTGAAGGACGCCGCAGACGTCTCCTCCAACGTCACGACCTTCATCCCCACCGGCGTGCGCGGGCACTGGTACGGCGAGTCGGCGGACGACTACGTCACGATCCTCTCGCGCACGACCGACGCCGCGAAGGAGATCAAGGACCTCGCCCGGGACGCCGCCGAGAAGCTCCGGTCGTATGCCGGGCAGCTGCGGCGCATGAAGGAGGACTTCGCGACGCACCGCGACAATGCGCGGGCGGCGGGGCTCCCGGTCAACGGCATGATCATCGGCCGGCCGGTGTCCCTGATCCCGGTGTGCCCCACCTCGCGGGACGACCCCTACTGGGACGAATGGCAGGAACACCTCGACCGGATCGAGCTGTACAACGAGATCGCCGCCGACGTCGGCTCCTGGTGGGGCGAGCTCGAGGTCTGGATCAGCGAGAACCTCGACGGCTTCCTCGGGACCATGCCGAGCCAGTCCACGGCGGACAAGATCCTGTCCGGTCTGCGGGAGGCGAGCGGCGAGGTCCCGAAGATCTACCTCGAGGGCCAGGGCCTGGCGTGGGCGGAGACGGCGGCCGAGCTCACCTCCCACGCGGAAGATCTGCGTCTCGGAGCATCGGACTTCGTTCGCGAGCTGCGCTCCGGCAACCCTGCCGTCAAGGCCGCTGCCGAGGCCGCCAACCCCACCGGCATGCGGTGGGCGGCGGACGAGGCCGAGGATCTGGCCCGCGGACTCTCACGCGCGAGTCGGGCGGTGCCGTTCATCGGCTGGGGCGTCGACGCCTGGAACCTGGGCTCGGCGATGTCGTCGGGCGACGACCCCTCGTCCACCGCGGTGGAGATCATCGGCGGTGCGGCGGGTGGCGCGGCTGCGGCCGCCGGGGTCGCCGCGCTCGCGGCGGCCGGTGTCGTCACGCTCCCCGTCTGGGGTACGGCGGTGGTCGTCGGCGGGGCCGCGGTGGCGGTCGGTGCCGGTGCGGTGTGGGCGTACGAGAACTGGGTCCCGCAGGACGTCCGGGAGTCGATCGACGCCGGCATGGCAGATGCATGGGACGCCACGACGGACTTCGCGGAGGACGCCTGGGAGAACACGACCGACTTCGTGGGCGACGCCGGGCACAACATCGGCAAGGCGTGGAAGGGACTGTTCGGGTGACAGGTCAGCAGCAGTCGACGTCTCCGGAGACGATCTGGGTACCGGGTCATCCGGGGTGGCAGGGGCAGCAGCGCGCGACCACGGCGCTCACCGTGTTCGGCGTCGTGTTCGCCATCGTGGTCCTGCTGTTCAGCCTGATCCTGTTCGCCGATCCGGCTCCGGCGATGAAGGCCCTGGCGATCGGCGTGCTCGCGGCCGTCGCCGTGGGCGTCTGGCTGATGGTGGCGCACGCCCGTGTCTCCCGGGTCCGAGTCGTCCGGCCGGTCGTCGACGGTCCGGCGATCGCGTTCGGCGCCGCCGCGGGGATCGTCTGGCCGTTGCGCGCCCTCGCGCCCGTGGGAGCCCTGCTTCTCGCGGCGTGGGCATGGAGCATCTTCACAGTGCCCGCAGATCGACTGCCGCTCCTCACCCTGCTCCTCCTTCCCGTGGTCGCGCTGATCATGACGGTCGCCGGCATCAGGTCGTGGTTCCGGGCTCCCTCCGCCCATCGCCTGACGCTGCGCCCGGACGGGTTGCAGCTCCGAATCCCGCGCAACAACGCGGCCGTGGAATGGGACGAGGTCGTCGGGGCCGCTCTGGAGAGCAACCGCGTGGTGCTGCGGACGGCGACCGCGCCGCCGTCCTCGTGGGCGGCGGCCGACCTTGCCAGCGACCCAGTGCTCCTGGCCGAGCTCGTCACCTTCTACGCGAACCATCCCGACGCCCGTGCCGAGATCGGCGCGGGCACGCTCGCCCGTCTGCGGTCCGGGGAGTTCTAGGAAGACCTTTCCGTACACGCGAGGGTTCGACGGTGTGATCCCCGGCGGTCGTCGCCAGAGCGTCAATCCGTGAGGCGGAACTCGATGCTCGCGGTCTGTTCCGGGTCCTCGAACCGGACCGTGCCGGAGGTGAAGTTCGGACGACGTGCGCTGGGTTCGACAACGAATCCAGCGTTTGTTGCTTCGAGGAAGCGCAAGATGACCTCTTCACCGTCGCTGGAGAGGCGCCAGGCACCGGAGCCGCGGAAGTCGTTTTGCGTGTCTCGGTACTGGAGGGGGTTGAAGGAGGCATCGGTCATCGTGAATGTGCCGTCGCGGTTGATCGTGAGCGTGCCGTTGTCGTCGCCGACCGCTTCCCAGAGGCCGATGGGAGAGGTGATGTGTGGGGCGTGGGTGCAGCCGGCGAAGCCGAGCATCCCGAAGAGGGCGAGTACGGCTGATGGTGCGGCGCACGCGGTTGAGCCTCGACGTTGAGTCATAAGGTGTCAATCCGTGAGGCGGAACTCGATGCTCGCGGTCTGTTCCGGGTCCTCGAACCGAATTGTTCCGGAGGTGAAATCGACTTGTAGGTCTGCGGGGTCGACGGGGAAGCCGTCGTTCGTGGCCTCGTCGAACCGTAGGACAAGCGGGGGGTCGTCCGAGAAGGTTTCCCAGACACCGGAGCCGCGGAAGTCGTCTTGCGTGTCTCGGTGCTGGAGGGGGTTGAACGAGGTGTCGGTCATGGTGAATGTGCCGTCGCGGTTGATCGTGAGCGTGCCGTTGTCGTCGCCGACCGCTTCCCAGAGGCCGATGGGAGAGGTGATGTGTGGGGCGTGGGTGCAGCCGGCGAAGCCGAGCATCCCGAAGAGGGCGAGTACGGCTGATGGTGCGGCGCACGCGGTTGAGCCTCGACGTTGAGTCATAAGGTGTCAATCCGTGAGGCGGAACTCGATGCTCGCGGTCTGTTCCGGGTCCTCGAACCGAATTGTTCCGGAGGTGAAATCGACTTGTAGGTCTGCGGGGTCGACGGGGAAGCCGTCGTTCGTGGCCTCGTCGAACCGTAGGACAAGCGGGGGGTCGTCCGAGAAGGTTTCCCAGACACCGGAGCCGCGGAAGTCGTCTTGCGTGTCTCGGTGCTGGAGGGGGTTGAACGAGGTGTCGGTCATGGTGAATGTGCCGTCGCGGTTGATCGTGAGGGTGCCGTTGTCGTCGCCGACCGCTTCCCAGAGGCCGATGGGAGAGGTGACGGCGGGGGCAGGAGCGCAACTGACGAGGGTGAGTATCGTGGCAAGGACAAGAGCAACCGCCGCGATTGCTGAGCGGGCGCGGAGGATGAATGTCATGGGTACACCGTTTCGGTCCAGACGATGGTCTGATACTGGGGGGCGAACTCTCCGTTGCTAGCGTAGGCCGACGTCATGGCAGCCTCCACGAGGGGCACGTGGGCGCCACCTGTGCCGGGGATGCGCGTTGCGGAGTCGATGGTCGTGTCGTTGTTGATGATGTAAGTCACTGCCACGCCTCCGTCTGGCTGGGACTCTCCGGCGTGCACCTCCAGCTCATATGAGCCGAGAAAGGACTCGGGCAGGTTTTGGCCTCCGAGTAGGGAGCTGGGAATCCCGCTCGTGATGACGTTGAAACCGTCCTGAACGAGAACCGAGGGGTTGTCGCTGATGACCCGGTCGTAGAAGAGGGGGTTCCCGCCCTCGACTAATCTCGCACCGCGGAGCGCATCGAGTACGCGCACGCGAGCACCGTTGATGTGGTTGCTGTGCATCAGGGCGGTGACGAAGGGATCGTCGGGTCCGAGGACGACCCCGCGTGCACCGTCACGGCCACTGAAGAAGTCGTCGAGCAGTTCGCTTACCCTCCTGTTAGCGAGTTCCCGTGGGCTCCTGTCGGATGGGGTGGCAGTGCAGCCGAGGCCTCCCCAGGCTTCCGCCGCGGTTCGGGCGAGCAGGCCCGCAAGTATCCGGTCAGCTTCCCTCCGCTCATCGGCGAGGCGGGCGAGCTCGTCGGCTGCGTCCTGTGCGTCGATCGTCGCCTGCTGTTCGGCATCGAACCGCCGCGCGAGTCCCTCGGGGTCTGTGCCGAAGAGGGCCTCGCTGTGGACACCGTTGAGGATGAGCTCGGCAGCTTCGAGGCGGTGCTTCAAAGGTGCGGCTCGGCGAGCGATCTCGGCCACCGCATCAGCGTAGGCGAGGATCCCTTTACCGGCGATCCGCATCGCCTCCTCGGAGGCCTCCAGACGGTCGTGGAACTCGAGGATGCGGGCGCGGAACGAGTCGGCGCTCTCCCCGGTCCAGATGTCGTCGAGGTCGCGGAGAATGGCGGACACGGCCGATCTCGCGTCCGCGAGGTCCGACGCCTGCGAGTCCGTCCACTGCTTCGTTCTGTCGCACGTGTCGTCCACTCCGCTCGCCAGGCTTCGACCGGTGAGCGTGAGAACGCCATGCGCTTCGAACCACGTAGACACGAACATCTCCGCACCGGAAGAGACCAGGTCGCTGAGCGCTCCCGTGAGGTCGAACCCGCCATCGAGACGGGCTTTGCCGTGCGAGATGTCATGGAGCGAGCGCGCCACTCCGCGCATGCCACTGACGTCGATGTGAAGACCGTTGCGCACTGTTCCCCCGGAGACCCCCGCCCCGGATTCAGGCTAACGAGGAGGAGGACGACGGTGAAGAGAACCGCGACGCTGTATACCGGTGGCTCAGCGGGCGCCGGCGGCGTCGGCGAGATGACGCGCCTCGTGGCCGAGCACCTTCACGATGATCCCGTGGCGCCGGAGCTCGGCGACCGTGCGCGCGCCCTCTTCGGCGTCGAGCCCCAGGGCCCGGATGTTCGCCACGACGACCACGTCTCCGGTCCGGAGCGTCGAGATGAGCCGCGCGAGACGGTCGTTCCAGCTCTCCAGGATGTCCGGCGCCGGGTGACGGAAGCCCTCGATGGGCACACCGAAACGGGTGAGGTCGGCGCGCTGCTCGACGACCGACGGCATGCCCTCACGAGCGACGACGAGGCCGACCAGGCGGGAGCCCGCGGGGCGCGCGGTCCAGAAGTTGCGGTTCTGCTGCAGCTCCGTGAAGCACTTCGGGCACGTCGCCGCGTCGTGCGGGAGATGGAGCGGGCTCGTCAGCGCATCGTCGAGAGACGGCGTCGTGCCCGCCGGGTCCATCGTGTCGCTCATCCCGCACCTCCGCCCTCTATTCTGCCCTGCCGAGGCGCCCCGCGGCGACCGGATCAGAGCAGTTCGAGGGCGCGGACCGCGTCCCGCTCCTCCACGAGCTCCGCGACCGAGGCGTCGATGCGCTCGCGGGCCCAGTCGTCGATCTCGAGGCCCTCCACGATGCGCCACTCGCCGTCGACGGACTGCACGGGGAACGAGGAGACGAGGCCCTCCGGAACGCCGTATTCTCCGCGCGAGACGACGGCCGCGGAGGTCCAGTCGTCGGTCCCGCGGACCCAGTCGCGCACATGGTCGATCGTCGCGCTCGCCGCGGAGGCGACGGAGGACGACCCGCGGACCTCGATGATCTCGGCCCCGCGCTTGGCGACCCGGGGGATGAACGTCTGCTCCAGCCACGCCGGGACGTCGCCGACGATCTGTTCCAGGGCCTCCTGCACGGGCTTCCCGCCGACGGTCGCATGCGACACGTCGGGGAACTGCGTGGCCGAGTGGTTGCCCCAGATGGGCACCCGTCGCACCGTGTGCACGGGGGCGCCGAGCGTCTGGGCGAGCTGGGCCCGTGCCCGGTTCTCGTCCAACCGCGTGAGGGCGGTGAAACGGTCGGCGGGGACGCCGTCGGCGGCCGCCGAGGCGATCAGGGCGTTCGTGTTGGCGGGGTTGCCCACCACGGTCACGCGGACGCCGGGGGCGGCGTTCGCGGCGATGGCGGCGCCCTGCGGCCCGAAGATGCCGCCGTTCGCTGCGAGCAGGTCGCCGCGCTCCATGCCGGGACCGCGGGGGCGCGCGCCCACGAGCAGGGCGAGGTCGCAGCCGTCGAAGCCAACCGCGGCGTCGTCGGTCACCTCCACGTGCTCGAGCAGGTCGAAAGCGCCGTCCTGCAGTTCGAGCGCCGCACCTTCCGCCGCGCCGAGCCCCTGCGGGATCTCCAGCAGCCGCAGCCGTACCTTCTCATCCGGACCGAGCATGTCGCCGGCGGCGATGCGGAAGAGGAGCGCGTAGCCGATCTGTCCGCCCGCGCCGGTGATGGTGATCGTGGTGGCCATGTCACGAGCCTACGTCCGTCGCGGTGTCGGCGCGCGGAGTACCCTCGACGCATGACGTTCAATCCCGACGCCGACCTCTCCCGCAACACCACGCGCCGCCGCGGACGCACGGCGGCGATCGCGGGCGGCTCCGGCGTCGGCGTGCTCGCCCTCCTCGCCCTCATCGCCGGCCCCCTGCTGGGCATCGACCTGAGCGGACTCGTCGGGGGCGCGCCCGGGGGCGGGAGCGAGCCCGCCGGCGGTTCGGCCATCCAGAACTGCGACAGCGGCGCGGACGCGAACGCGAACGTCGACTGCCGCATGGCGGGGGCGCAGGTCGCGCTCGACGCCTTCTGGGAGGACAACGTGGAGGGCTACCAGGCTCCGCAGCTCATCGTCGTCGATGGAGCGACCTCCACGCAGTGCGGCACCGCCTCCAACGCGGTCGGCCCGTTCTACTGCCCGCCGGAGGAGACCGTCTACATCGACCCCACGTTCTTCCAGCTCATGCAGGAGCAGTTCGGGGCCTCGGCGGGGAACCTCGCGCAGCTCTACATCGTCGGGCACGAGTGGGGTCACCACATCCAGAACCTCCTTGGGACCATGGAGAAGTACCCGAACAACGGGACGGGTCCCGGCAGCAACGGCGTGCGCATGGAGCTGCAGGCCGACTGCTATGCCGGCGGCTGGCTCGGCCGCGCGACCGAGCAGACCGACGCCGACGGCGACCCGTACCTCGAGAAGCCGACGGAGGAGCAGATCCGCGACGCCCTGAACGCGGCGTCGACCGTCGGCGACGATCACATCCAGGAGCAGTCCGGACAGGTGAACCCGGAGACCTGGACCCACGGCTCCAGCGAGCAGCGTCAGCGCTGGTTCGCGGAGGGCTACCAGAACGGGCTCGATGCGTGCGGGCAGGTGTTCACCCTCCCCGCCGATCAGCTCGACCCGTAGACCCGGCGCTCTCGCCGTTGTCAGATAACGTGGACTCGGCAGGACCGCACGACCGGTTGGGGGACCGAACATGACGAACACCGAGGGGCTGTATCCGCCCATCGAGCCGCACGAGACCGGAGTGCTGCTCGTCGGCGACGGGCACCGCGTGGCCTGGGAGATCAGCGGCAACCCCGACGGCAAGCCCGTCGTGTTCCTCCATGGCGGCCCCGGCAGCGGCACCTCGCCGTGGCAGCGGCAGTTCTTCGACCCCGATGCCTACCGGATCATCCTTCTCGATCAGCGCGGATGCGGTCGGAGCACGCCGTCCGCCGCGGAGCCGGAGGCCGATCTCCGGCACATCACCACCGCGCACCTCATCGCCGACCTCGAGCTGCTGCGCAAGAATCTCGGCATCGAGACGTGGCAGGTGTTCGGCGGGTCCTGGGGCAGCGCCCTCGCGCTCGCCTACGCCCAGGCCCACCCCGACGTGGTCTCCGAGCTGATCCTGCGCGGGATCTTCACGCTCCGTCGCGCCGAGCTCGAGTGGTTCTACGAGGGCGGGGCGGCGGCGCTCTTCCCGGACCTGTGGGAGGACTTCATCGCGCCGATCCCGGTCCTGGAGCGCTCCCGGATGATTGAGGCGTACCACCGGCGGCTGTTCGACCCGGACCCGGCGGTCCATGAACCGGCGGCCCTCGCGTGGGCGGCGTGGGAGGCGGCGACCATCACGCTGCGCCCCGACCCGGAGCAGATCGCGGCGATGGCCGATCCCCGCCGGGCCGTCGCTTTCGCACGCATCGAGAACCACTTCTTCGTGCACCGCGGCTGGTGGGCCGAAGGGCAGTTGCTCGCGGGGATCGACGCCATCCGGCACATCCCGGCCGTGATCGTGCAGGGCCGCCACGACGTGGTCACCCCGACGATGACGGCGTGGGACCTGCACCGTGCCTGGCCGGAAGCCGACTTCCAGGTGGTCGACGACGCGGGGCATTCCGCCGCCGAACCCGGTATCCGCGCGGCTCTCCGCGCCGCGACCGATCGGTTCCGCCCCGAGGACTGACGCGTTCCCCCCCCTCAGGCGCGGAGCGCGCGCATCAGGGTCTTCACGAGGCCGAGGGCGCCGCCGTCCGCACGATGCCGGGTGAGACCCTCGCTCACGGCGGCACCGGTGCGGGAGGAGGCGAACCACGGCGGTTTCGGGAGGATGGTCATCCGCCCTCCGCCGTTCGCGACGGGAAGCGAGCGCGGGAACGGCCGGAAGGGGCCACGCAGCACGGAGCGCTCCACCTGGTCCAGGAGCAGGGCGTTGTGGACGATGCCGATGCCGCTGCCGACGTCGTCGATCGTGCCCCCGGGGAACGCGCCCCAGGTGAGCGTCGGTGTGATGAATCCGAAGGCGGTCCAGCCGTTGATCGCGATCGAGCCGTAGTGCAGGGCGGTGAGTGCGCGCTCGAACCCGCTGCCGAGCGCCTTCTCGGTCGCCGGGTCGATGAGCAGGTTCGCGCCGAGCGTGCCCTGCAGCTTCTCGTTCGCGTGGGCGACCGCGGCATCGAGGAACTCCTGGCCCGTCCCTGGCAGGGTCACCACGCCGAGGACCGGGGCGAAGTACTCCGTGTTCTCCAGGGCTGAGGGGTCGTCGTCGGCACCGATCTCGACGAGGAGCCGGTCGCCGAGCACGAGGGCGTCCGGGTAGTCGTCCGCAGCGGTCTGCATGCGGGAGGGGGCACCGGGGTACCAGATGGGGCGCTCCGGAGCGGTGGCGTAGGCGCGGCGCAGCGCGGCGCGGAAGTCGTCGGCCTGGTCCCAGTCGGCGGAGAGGATGACGACCTGCCCCGCGATGCAGTTGTGACCGCTGTTCTGCAGGCGCATGGTCGCGATGTGCTCGGCCTGATACGTGAG
Source organism: Microbacterium sp. LCT-H2 (assembly GCF_001866135.1). Taxonomy (GTDB): domain Bacteria; phylum Actinomycetota; class Actinomycetes; order Actinomycetales; family Microbacteriaceae; genus Microbacterium. The sequence continues at coordinate 526,595 of NZ_MODW01000001.1, read as the reverse complement.
GTCGGCGGCCGTCCACTTCCCCGGCACGACGATGATGGGGGAGACCCCGCCGAGCTCCGCCGTGATGGGCTTCTTCAGCAGCGGGCGGTTCTCGCGACGGCGACGCTTCGTCGCGGCTGCCCCCTCGCCGGTCGACGGTCCCCAGACGATGGTGTCGAAGGTCGCCGCCGAGCCGGTGATGTGCACGTGGGCGATGCCGGGGTGCTGGGTGAGGTAGGCGCCGGCGGCGGGGCCCCCGCGCACGATCCGCAGCAGTCCCGGCTCGATGAGCGGGGCGAGCGCGCGCTTGTAGACGGGGACCAGGGCATCCTGCGTGGGGTTCACCTTCAGCAGGGCGGTGCGGTTGTGGGCGAGGAGTTCGTACAGCACGTCCAGCACGGGGATGGAGGTCACGTTCCCGGCGCCGAGCACGAGTCCGACGCCTCCGGACACCGTCGGCGTGCGCTGCGCCAGACCGGCCTTCGCGCGGGCGGTGTTCGGAGTGGTCCCCGGTTCGAGCCAGACCTCGCCGGTGAAGCCGGACAGCAGGAACCGGTCGAGGCCGGTGAGGGGGAAGGCATGCACGCGCGCGCGGCCGCCGGGTGCGCGGTCGACCCGGATGCCGTCGAGCGGATTCGCACCGTTCGCGATCCGGGTGAGCGTGGCGATCGAGGCGTCCAGTGCTCCGAGGACGCTGTACGGACCGCTCAGCCACTCCTCGCCGCGGAGCGGATGCCGCGCGTCCAGGCCCTTGGAGGCGGCGGCGATCGTCGCCCAGTCCTCGGCTGTTGCGGCGACGCTCGTGCGCACCTGCCGGAGCAATGTCGCGCGCTGCGCCACGGTGAGCGCGGTCCACACCGCCGTCCCCGTCTGCAGGTCGGCGACGGCGGCGTCGAGACGTTCCGCCTCGCCCTCGCCGAGGGCGGGGGTGGCAGGCGCTGTCGTGGGCGCAGAAGTCATCGGCGTCTCCTTCGAACGGGCTTTCAGCTTAGGCGTCCGCGCGGAGATCCGCCGAGTGCGAGGACGATCAGATGAGCGAGAGCTCGCGCAGCTTCGACTCCACGTCGGCGTTCGACGGCTCGACGTGGTGCGAGGCGTCGGGGTAGACGACCACGGGGATGTTCGTGCGGCCGGAGATGTCCTTCGCGATGTCCGCGGCATCGGGGTCGGCGACCAGGTCGACGTAGGTGTACGCGACGCCGAGCTCGTCGAGCTGCTTCTTCGTGCGGATGCAGTCACGGCACCAGTCGGCGCCGAACATCGTGATGGTGTCGGAGGCGGGGTTGGTCATGCGTCCAGCCTACGTCCGCGAGGGGCGGGTGGCTCCGAAGAAACCTGTGAGAGCGGCGGCGAGGGCCTCCGGCGCCTCCGGGTCCGCGCCGATGACGCGCTCCGGGACGTCCGGCTGGGCGAAGAAGAACCAGTGCCACCCAGGCGGAAGCGCTCATGGCCGAGTCGCTCGGCGACGGTGCGGATGTCTCGGGCGGCCCCGAGCCGCCGTGGCGCACGAGGATGTCCGCCTCCGCAGTCGGGATCCGCGTGGTCGTGAAGGCGGGGAACAGTGCCTCGTCGGAGCTGCTCATCGACCGGGGTCCGCTTCTTCCGGCAGCTTCTCGACCGGGACGATCACCACGTCCTGCACCTTCCAGTCCAGGCCGGCGATCCCCTCGGACGCGGCGGTCAGATCGGCCGTGCGGACGCCACGGTGATGCGGCACGACGAACGCCTCGATGTGGAACACCTGGCCCTGATCCCGCATGCGCACGGCAGCCTGATCCACCCAGGGGCGGCTGCGCAGGTAAGCGACGATATCGCGGGCCAGCGGATGCGGCTCCGCGCTGTCGAAGGTTCGGGCCCGCTGGTCCATGAGGTCGACGATCGCGGTCTTCGTGTTGCGGAAGCCGTCCCAGATGATGCCGAGCGAGATGAAGAGCGCCGCGGCACCGTCGAGCCACCAGACGCCGGCGCCCACGCCCAGCACGCCGACGATGGAGGCGACCGTCGTCTGCCAGTCCGCCTTCGCCATGTCGGCGTCGGCGTAGAGCAGCTTGTTGTGCAGGACGGGGGCGAGCTTGGCCTTTGCGGGACCGTAGAAGAACACCGGCCCGACGATCACGACGGCCATGACGGCGACCATCAGCCAGCCGAGCCAGATCGTCTGGCCGAACACCTGCACCGTGCCGATGGTCGGATGCTCCCCGCGGATGAGGCCGGCGACGGCCTCGACAGTGAGGTTCAGGCCGACCGCGAGGAGCGCGACACCGGCGACGAGGTGGCCGACGCCCATCGCGCGGTGGAGGCCGTAGGGGTGCTTCCGGGTGGGGCGCCGCCGCACGAACAGGAGCGCGAGGAGGAACGCGAACTGCGGGATGAGCGACAGCATGTCCTCGATCCACGCCGTGCGCATGGCCTGGGACTCCCCCACGACCAGAGCGATCACGGTGATCGTGATCGAGGTGTAGCCGATCGTGATGATCTCCCAGCGCACGGCCTTGCGCGTGGCCTGCTGCTGTTCCTCGGGGAGCTCGGTGCGCCCGAACTGCTTCGTCCCGGTCATCGATCGACCTCCTCGTCGAGAGAGGTCTCGAGGGTCGAGAGGAAGGCGTTCTCGCCGAGGGGCACGAGCATGACGAGCTCCCGATCGCCCGCGCCCTCGATGCCGGGATAGCCACGGGTCACGCCCACCTTGTCGATCCACGGGGTGTCCGACGTCAGTCCGCCGGCCGCGAGGTCGAGGTCGCCCGCCTCCAGCATGCCCACCAGGCTCTCCTCGGTCCCGACCGTCCACGTGACATCCGCGTCGATGCTCGCGGCGAAGGCGTCGACGAGATCCACGACCGGCCCGCGCGGCTCGCCGCCGTCGAACTCGACGAGGCCGGGCTCGGGCGAGGTGCCGACCCGCAGCTCCCCACCCGTGACCCGGTCCAGGGTGCCATTCGGGTCCGCGGGGACCGTCATCCCGCATCCGCCGAGGGCTGTGGCCACGACGAGGCCGGCCAGGGCGCCGATCAGGCGTCGTCCGGCGGAGATCCGTCGAATCCTGTTGCTGCTCACGGCGCAAGGGTGGCCCGCGGCGTCGTCACCGGGCAACGGCGTTGACGAGCGCCGCCGGGGAAGGCTAGTCACCCTTGAAGGTAAGGGTAGCCTTACCTATAGTGGAGACATGAGCAGCGCGTGCGAGCACCTGGAGGATCCGGACTGGGAAGCGATGGAAGGAGCGGTGCTGATCGCCGGCGATGCGGCCGATGTCGGAGCCATCGTGCGCGTCGCGTCGCGGCTCCCGTGGGATGCGCACGGCGTCATCCTCATCGAGGCGGCGGCCCGGATCCCGTTCCGGCACATCGATGTCCCCGCGGGGGTGTCGGTCCGCTGGCTCGTGCGGGCCGAGGGGGCGCGCGCCCACGCGCGTGGCGAGCGACTCGCGAACGCCGTCTACGCGTGGTGCCTGGAGTGGACGTGCAGCGAGCCCCCGGAGCACTGGACGGTGTGGCTCGGCCCGCACACGCCGCCCCACGTGGCGCGGATGGCGCGCAGCCTCCTCGGCGTCGCGAGCTGAGCCCGTCTCAGCGGGTCGCGCCGACCGCGGATGCCGTGGCGCCCGCGGTGATCGCGTCGAGCGCGCGGCGGAGCGCCGAGCTCGACGTGTGCGCGGTGTACGGGAAGTAGACGACCTCGACACCCACCTCCGCGAACTCGCTCTCCAGCCGCAGGCCCTTCTCGGTGCCGCGCCAGTCGTCGCCCTTGAAGAAGTGCGTGAAGCGCACGTCGCGCCAGGAGTCCATCTTCGACGGCGTCGTCTCGACGTAGACGTCGTCGACGAAGGAGATGTGCCGGACGATCTCGGCACGCTCGGCGGTCGGGATGACCGGCTCGATCCCCTTGACCTGACGCAGCATCTCGTCGCTCACGACACCGGCGATCAGGATGTCGCAGTGTTGTTTGGCGTGCCTCAGCAGATTGAGGTGCCCGACGTGAAACAGGTCGAAAGCTCCGACGGCATAGCCGATACGCGTCCCCATGATCTCCCCAGATCGATCATTCCCCAGTCGAACGGATCCCCACCCGTTCGGCGCGACTCCCACAGCCGCAGACGACACTCTAGCAGGAACATGTCCTGCGGCCCATAGGAACCCATGGAACGATGGATGCCGGAGCCGATGGGGCTGCGGAACGAAGGGGACCACGTTGGGGGCAGGGGTCACGGTCATCGTGCCGACGTACAACGAGCGCGACAACGTCGCCGAACTCGTGGAGCGGACAGCTGCGGCGTTGGCGGGGCGGGACGCCGAGATCCTCTTCGTCGACGACAGCACCGACGACACCACGGCCGAGGTGGAGCGCGTCGCGGTCGATGCCCCGATCCCGGTGCGGGTGATCCACCGCGCGGACAACGTCGGTGGCCTCGGCGGGGCGGTCGTGGTCGGCCTGGGAGCCGCGGACGCCGATGTCTGCATCGTGATGGACGGCGACCTCCAGCATCCGCCCGAGCTCCTGCCGGCTCTGCTCGACCGCTATGCGGCGGGGGACGCGGACGTGGTCGCGGCCTCCCGCTACATCGGCGGCGGCGACACCAGCGGCCTCGGCACGGCCGTGCGGTTCGGGGTGTCCCGCGCGGCCACCTGGCTGACCCGCGCGATGTTCCCCCGACGGCTCGCCCGCAGCACCGATCCGATGACCGGTTTCTTCCTCGTCGACCGGCGCCGGCTCGACCTGGCCACCCTGCGGCCGCAGGGGTTCAAGATCCTCCTGGAGATCCTCGCCCGGACCGATCTGCGGATCGCGGAGGTCCCGATGGAGTTCGCCGAGCGTCGGCACGGCACCTCGAAGGCGAGCCTCCGGCAAGGGGCCACGTTCATCGCGCACCTGGCCCGGCTGCGCTTCGGCAAGATGTCCCTCTTCGCGGCGATCGGCGTCCTCGGGGCCATCGCGAACCTCGCGATCATGTGGGCGCTGACCGCCGCGGGCGTGCCCTACGTGTGGGCGGCGATCATCGGCGCCGAGGTCACGATCATCGGCAACTTCCTGCTGCAGGAGCGTTTCGTCTTCGCCGACATGCGCACCGATGCTCGCAGCGCCGCCGTGCGCTTCGCGGCCTCGTTCACGTTCAACAACGTCGAGGCGGCGCTGCGCATCCCCGTGATGGCGCTCATGGTCGAGACGTGGCACATCTCCAGCGTGCTCGCGACGGCCCTGTCTCTCGTCGTGGCGTTCTTCGCCCGGTTCCTGTTCCACTCGCTCGTCGTGTACGCGCCCCGTCGGCGTCGGGAGGAGCGGCGGGCCGCGGGCGAGCCGGAGCCGGACACCGCGACCCTGCGCATCATCCGCGCCATTGACGCGGAGGCGATGAAGCCGGGCGAGCTCTAGGCGTCCGCGGACAGGTAGTCGGCGAGGGCGGCATCCGCGTCCCGCGGCGTCCAGCCGGTGGCCGTGATCCGGGCGAGGTCCAGGACGCTGTTGCGCGGACGCGGCGCGATCGGTCCGGCCTGGTCGGCGAAGTACTCCTCCGTTGTCACCGAGGTCACCGCGGCGGGGTCGTGCCCGGTCAGCCGGTAGACCGCGCGCGCGATGTCGGCCCAGGAGTGCGGTTCGCCGCCCCCGGTCACGTTGTAGAGCCCGAACGGCGCCGAGGCGTCGAGCAGATGCCGGATGGCCTCCGCGAGGTCTGCCGTGAACGTGAGTCGTCCGACCTGGTCGCCCACCACACGCGGGGCGACGCCCCGCCCGGCCAGCGAGGCCATCGTGCGCACGAAGTTGTGACCGTCGCCGATCACCCAGGAGGTGCGCAGGATGTAGTGGCGGGGCACGGTCGCGACGATCGCGTCTCCGGCGGCCTTCGTCTGGCCGTACACACCCAGCGGGCGGACCCCGTCCGTCTCGGTGTACGGCTCGTCTTTCGTGCCGTCGAACACGTAGTCGCTGGACACGTGCACGAGCGTGAGGCCGTTCTCGGTCGCGACCCGGGCGAGCGCGGACACCCCGGTGACGTTCGCCGCCCAGGCTTCTGCCCGGCCCTCCGCCGTCTCGGCACGGTCGACGGCCGTGTACGCGGCCGCGTTGATGATCGCTCCGTAGTCGCGCCAGCGCCGTGCGCGGGTCAGCCCAGGGTCGCGGAGATCCAGCGTCTCGCGGGTCGTGTACTCGACGTGCTCCGCGTCGCCGAAGGCCCTGCGCAGCGCCAGGCCGAGCTGACCGGATGCCCCGACGACGAGGATCTTCCGCGGGCCGATCGGGGTCACCTCGGCCAGTCGAGGATGCGCCCGATCCTTCGGGGAGATCTCGACCTGGTCGAGGGGGATCGGCCACGCGATCGCCGCCGTCTCGTCGGCGAGGTTCAGGAACGAGTAGGCCGCGTCGGGGGACCAATGGTCGTTCACCAGGTACGTGTAGGCGGTGTCCGCTTCGAGCGTCTGGTACGAGTTGCCGACGCCGCGCGGGACGAGGATCGCGCGCGACGGATCGATCTCCGCCGTGAAGACGCGGCCGAAGCTCTCTCCTTCACGAAGGTCGACCCAGGCGCCGAAGATGCGGCCGGTGGCGACGGAGACCCATTTGTCCCAGGGTTCCGCGTGGATGCCGCGGGTCGTGCCGACGGCGTCGTTGAACGAGATGTTGTTCTGCACGGGGCCGAAGTCCGGAAGACCGGCGGCGACCATCTTCTCGCGCTGCCAGTTCTCCTTGAACCAGCCGCGGGTATCGCCGTGCACGGGGAGGTCGACGAGGAGCAGGCCGGGGATCGGCGTCTCCGTGATCGTGAGCGCCTTGCCGAACGCGGTCATCACTGCCCCCTGGCGGCGTAGAACGACTCCGTAGCGTCCTTGGCCGGCGCCCACCAGTCCTCGTTCTCGCGGTACCACTCGATGGTCGAGGCCAGGCCCGATTCGAAGTCGGAGAACCGCGGTGCCCAACCGAGCTCGGTGCGCAGCTTCGTGGAGTCGATCGCGTAGCGCAGGTCGTGACCGGCGCGGTCGGTGACATGGTCGTAGGCGTCGGCCGGCTGCCCCATCTGCGTGAGGATCAGCTCGACGACGGACTTGTTGTCCTTCTCGCCGTCGGCGCCGATCAGGTACGTCTGGCCGATCTCGCCCTTCTCCAGGATCGTGAGGACGGCCGAGGAGTGGTCGTCGGCGTGGATCCAGTCGCGCACGTTCTGTCCGGCGCCGTACAGCTTGGGCCGGATCCCGCGCAGCACGTTCGTGATCTGGCGCGGGATGAACTTCTCCACGTGCTGGTACGGGCCGTAGTTGTTCGAGCAGTTCGAGATCGTCGCCTGCACACCGAACGAGCGCACCCAGGCGCGAACGAGCAGGTCGCTGCCGGCCTTCGTGGACGAGTACGGCGACGAGGGGTTGTACGGCGTCTGCTCCGTGAATCGTGCCGGGTCGTCCAGCTCCAGATCTCCGTAGACCTCGTCGGTGGAGATGTGGTGGAACCGGCGATCGTGCCGACGGGCGGCCTCGAGCAGTGTGTAGGTACCGATGATGTTCGTGTCGAGGAACGGACGCGGGTCGTGCAGCGAGTTGTCGTTGTGGGACTCGGCGGCGTAGTGGACGACGGCGTCGGTCCGGGCGAACAGGCTGTCGACGAGCGCGGCGTCGGCGATGTCCCCCTCCACGAGCTCGACCCGGTCGGCGGGCAGGCCCGCGAGCGAGGCGCGGTTGCCGGCATAGGTGAGCTTGTCCAGCACCGTCACCTGCGCGTCCGTGTGCGCGACGACGTGGTGGACGAAGTTCGATCCGATGAAGCCGGCACCGCCGGTCACGAGCAGGCGGGTCATCGAGCGCCCCTTTCGAGCAGTCCGAGCAGGTAGGTTCCGTAGCCCGACTTGACGAGGGCTTCCGCGCGCGTGCGCAGGGCCTCGTCGTCGAGGAAGCCCTGACGCCAGGCGACCTCCTCCGGCACACCGATCTTCATTCCCGTGCGGCGCTCCATCGTGCGCACATAGTCGGCGGCGTCGGTCATCTGGTCGAATGTCCCGGTGTCCAGCCACGCGGTCCCGCGCGGAAGGACCTCGACCTGGAGCTTGCCGCGCTCGAGGTAGGCCCGGTTCACGTCCGTGATCTCGTACTCCCCACGGGCACTCGGCGCCAGGTTGCGGGCGATCTCGATGACATCGTTGTCGTAGAAGTACAGGCCGGGTACGGCGTAGTTGCTCTGCGGCGCGGCGGGCTTCTCCTCCAGGGAGATGGCTTGGCCACCGGCGTCGAACGCCACGACCCCATAGGCCTCCGGCTCCGCCACCCAGTAGGCGAAGACCGCGCCGCCGTCGATGTCGGCGAAGCGCTTGAGCTGCGTGCCCAGGCCCGGCCCATAGAGCAGGTTGTCCCCGAGGACCAGGGCGACACTGTCGTCCCCGATGAAGTCCGCGCCGATCGTGAAGGCCTGTGCGAGACCGTCCGGCGATTCCTGCTGAGCGAACGAGAGGGAGACGCCGAACTGCGAGCCGTCTCCGAGCAGACGCTCGAAGTGCGCGGCGTCGTGCGGCGTCGTGATGACCAGGATCTCGCGGATCCCGGCGAGCATCAGCGTCGACAGCGGGTAGTACACCATCGGCTTGTCGTAGACCGGGATCAGCTGCTTCGAGACCCCCAGCGTGATGGGGTGCAGCCGCGTCCCCGAGCCGCCCGCCAGAATGATGCCCTTCATGTATCCCCCTTGTGAAACATCGATGCTCGTGGCGGCGTCACTGAGAGGACGGCCATCCCCTGCCGTCCGACGACCCCCACAGTCGTACGCTCGACTCTAGCGGAGAAGTCGCCCTTTACACCCCCCGGACCGAGGGCCATAGTGGGCCTCGTGGGATCCCAGGACAGCCCGGCGCTGTCCGTCACCTGGGCGCATCGTGCCGAGCAGTCGGCCTCCGTCTGGGCGCGCGCACACGCCAGGGGAGAGGTTCCGAGCGTGTGGCCGTACGGGCTGGACGCTCTCCGCGACCATGCCGTGGTGGAGGTGGACGAGCTGCCCGATCCCGGTCGGATCGCACGGCTCCGCGCACGTGCCGGCCTCGGCCCCCGACCCCGCGCGGGGCTCGCCATCGCCTGGGACGAGAACACCGCCTACCGCCTCCAGATCCTGCGGCCGCGGACGCGATACGCCGCGGGGGTCATCTGGCTCACCGACATGGCGGCGGCCGGTGCCGCGCCCGGTCGCTTGGTGACGATGCTGCGGGCGGCCACGGCGCTCTGGGTGCTGAGCGAGGCACAGGTCGTGCCCCTGCAGCGGCTCCTCGGGACCGGCGGGCCCCGCATCTTCGTCGTGCCGTTCGGGATCGACCACGAGTTCTTCGGCGCGCAGCCGCCCGCTGCCCGACCCCGGATCGTCAGCGCGGGCAACGACAGGGACCGGGATCCCGCGACGCTGTACGCCGCGCTCGCCCTGGTCCTCGCCGCACGCCCGGGCGTCGACGTCGTCGTGCAGTCGCCCTCCGCGTTGCCGCCTCCGGAGGGCGTCCGGCTCGTGCGCCGACTGCCGCACACCGAGCTCCGCGATCTCTATGCGACAGCGAGTGTCGTGGTGACCGCGACCCGCCCGAACCTGCACGCATCCGGGATGACGGTCGCTCTCGAGGCACTGTCCACCGCCCGCCCCGTCGTCGTCTCGGACACCCCGGGCATGCGTGACTACGTCAGCACCCGCACCGGTGACCTCGTCCCACCGCGGGACCCGGAGGCTCTGGCGGAGGCGCTGATCGGGATGCTCGACGATCCCGACCGCGCGGCCGCGCTCGGGCGGCAGGGGCGGATCGAGGTCGAGCGGCGGTTCACGACGAGGACGATGGTCGACGCGCTCGTCCGCGGTCTCATAGCTGACGGCTGAGGGGGCGGATCAGTCCCGTCCCCGGCGCTTGACGCGCACGGCGGCTCGGAAGGCGTCGCGGTGCGCGCGACCCGCATCCGCCCACTCGCGACGGGAGAGGTCGGGGGTCCCCGCGAGGGCGGACGCCGCCCGCCAGGACGAGACGAGCGTCTCGGCGTCGAGGTCGTCCCCGTCGTACATGTGCACCCACTCGGTGCCCACCTCGCGGGCGAGGGCCTCGTTCGCCTGGTTCCGCGGCACCAGCACCGGGCGGCCCATCGACAGGGCGGCCAGGACGCTGCCCGAGTTGTGCATGAAGCGGTACGCGAGCACGATCAGCTCGGACGACGTCGCGAGCTCCACGAGCTCTGCGTCACTGAGGAAGTCGAGGTGGAGGTCGACTCCGGGGAGCGCGGCGGTGCGTGCGCGGAGGTCGTCGGCGAGTTCCGGAGTGGACGGACGCCCGCCGATGCGCAGGCTCAGCGCCGGCTCGATCGCGACGGCCTCGCCGTAGGCGTCGATGAACCCGTCGAGGCCCTTGTACCTCCGGATCCCGCCGAACGACCCCAGCCGTCCGTGCACGCGCTCCGCGGACGGGTAGACCGCGTACCAGTCGCGGTAGTGCCCGTGCAGGATGAGACTGTGCGGGGTCCCGGCCGGCAGGGGTGTGGTCTCGTTGATGACGATCCGGTAGTCGGTGTGGCGATCGATGAACCGCAGCAGCCAGAGCCGCGGTGCGTTGTCGTCGGGGAGTTCCAGGTTGTGCACCGTGCGCACCACGGCGATCCGCCGCGACAACCGGTGCCGGAAGGCGAGCGCGGTCGTGAGCGCGAACTTCCCCGCGGACTTCCACCAGGTGGATCCGTGGAGCTTCGCCTCCGGCCAGTGCCAGTGGAAGGCGTCGTAACGGCCGAAGAGCGCGGTCTTCCAGGAGAATCGGAGGTGTTCCAGGCCTTCCGTCGTCCCGAGAGCCTCGTCGAGCATCTTGTTGTACGGATTCGTCGTGGGGCGCGGCGCGCCCAGGGACTGCATCACGCGGATGCTCGACGCGGATTCGGTCATCGTGTTGTCCTCCGAAGGGCGACGGTACTCGTCGTAGCGGCGGCCGAAGGCGGCCGCGATGGTGCCGCGACCGCGATGGATCAGGCGGGTGCCGCGGGCGTGATGGGTGATGTTCGAGGTGACGGCGCCGAGGGCCCGGCGCGCCGCACCGACGACGATCCGGGCGATGCCGCCGAGGACGGCGCGCACGCGGAGCACCCCGCGGCGCATCCTCCCGTGCGTGAGCTTCACCGCGATGCGGGTGCCGGCGTTCGCCGAGCTGAACGCCCGCTGGGCCGCCCACGCTCGGGTGAGTCGGGCGGCGACGACGAGGTCTTCCGTCTCGGACTCGTTGCACCAGACGATGCGGCCGCCGCGATCGACGAGTTCGCGGGTGAAGAGCGTGTCCTCGCCGCCGCCGAGCCCGAGAGACGGGTCGAATCGCACACCGAAGCGACGCACCGCGCGGAGATCGAGAAGGAGGTTCCCCGCGGCGGCGACCGGGAGCACGGTGCCGGTCGGACGCTGTGGACGGCGGAACGTTCCCGAGGCGAGCAGCCACGGATCGACGTCGTCGTCGAACACGGAGATGACGCGGCCCATGACGGCGTCGGCGTCGAAGGCGCGCCACGTCGCGATCAGCTCCGCGAGCCAGCCGGGGCGCGGAACCTCGTCGTCATCGATGAAAGCCAGCAGATCGCGGTCGGCGCACTCGTCGAGCAGCCGGTTCCGGGCCGCGACGATGCCCGGCGTCGGCTCGACGACGTAGCGGACGGGCAGGGCGGCGCTCGCGGCCACCTCGCGCGCGGAGCCGGCGTCGTCGTTGTCGACGACCAGCACCTCCACGTCCACGCCGAGATGCGTGCACTCCGCGATCCGGTCGGGGAGTGCACGCAGCAGCGCCGCCAGCAGCTCCGGCCGTCGGTAGGTGGGCACGCCGATCGTCACGGCGATCGCGTCGCCCGTCCCCGGTCCCCTCGTCATCCGCCTCATCCCCATGGCAGTCGTGCGCCTGTGTCCCCGCGCCGGCTCATCGTACCGTGAACGGCGGGTGCGCCGAGCCGCCTCTGGCGTATAGTCGGTGTCCTGGGAGTCGACGCCGGTCGCGACTCTGGGGAATTCGACCGGCGACCCGAGCGGACCGTGAGGGCGGATCCGGGGGGAGGATCGCGTGTCAATCGTGCACGGACGGCTGGCCGTCGTCGTCGTGAACTACGCCTCGGCGCGGCTGCTCGAGCGCAACCTGGTGCTCGTGGAGCGCGAGGCCCGAGCCGTCGACGAGGAGACGCTGATCGTCGTCGTCGACAACTGGGCGGGTACCGCGGAGCGCGAGGCCGCCGTCGCCGTCGCACAGGCGCATGGATGGACCCTCCTCACCCCCGAGACGAACAGCGGATTCGGCGGCGGCGTCAACATCGGGGTCGCCCGAGCGCTCGCCGACGGTGCGACCGACGTCCTCGTGATCAACCCGGACGCCCATATCGACCGTGCATCGCTCGCGCGCCTGGCCGCGGTCACCGCGGCCTCGCGCACGACCCTCGCCTCGCCGGTGATCACCGACTCCGACGGACGCACGTGGTTCGCCGGCGTCGACCTCCTGCTCGAGGACGGCACGATGCGCGCGCGCCGCAAACGCCGGGCGGACGACGTGCGCCCGTATGAGGCGTGGCTGAGCGGTGCCTGCCTGTGGATCACCCGCGAGGTGTGGGCGCTGTCGGGAGGCTTCGACGACGAGTACTTCCTCTACTGGGAGGACGTCGACTTCTCCCGCCGCGTGGTCTCGGCCGGAGGCACGCTCCTCCTCGTCGAGGACGCGACGGCCGTGCACGACGAAGGCGGCACGCAACGCGCCGAGCCCCAGCTCGCGAGGGCGAAGTCGGAGGGCTACTACTTCTACAACATCCGCAACCGGATGCTGTACGCGGTCCGGCACCTCGACGACGAGACCGTGCATCGCTGGCGCCGGTCGATACCCCGTACCGCCCGCGAGGTGATCCTCCGCGGCGGCCGCCGACAGCTGCTGCACTCCGCCGCTCCGCTCCGCGCCTACGTCCGCGGGGTGCGCGAGGCCCGGCGGATCTCGCGACTCTCCGGCACGGACTCGAAGGGAACGACATGGTCGTAGACGCCTACCGACAGCTCGCACGGGCGCAGAAGGGGCACGCGCGTGGTGCACCGGCCTACTCGGTCTACGTGAACCGCCGGCTCGGACGCGTACTCGCCGCGGTGGCGTTCCGGCTCGGTCTCACGCCGAACCAGGTGTCGATCATCAGCGCCGTCCATTCGTTTGCGGCGATCGGTCTCATCGCCTTCGCCCCGGTCACCGTGCCGTTCGGGCTGCTCATCGCGCTCCTCCTCGTCCTCGGCTACGCGTGGGACTCCGCGGACGGTCAGGTCGCCCGGCTCCGCGGCGGGGGGAGCCCGCAGGGCGAGTGGCTGGACCACTTCATCGACACGCTCAAGATCGCGTCGCTGCATCTGGCGGTGCTGATCGGCCTGTACCGGGTCCTCCCGGAGACGCCGTCGCTGCTGCTGATCCCCATCGTGTTCAGCATCGTCGCCACGACCACGTTCTCGGGCATGCTTCTGAACGACCTCCTCAAGGGCAAGCACGCCGTCGCGTCCACGCACGAGCGCGGCGGAGGCACCCTCCGGCGCTCGCTCGTGCTGCTGCCGACCGACTTCGGGCTGGTCTGCCTCGTCTTCGTGCTCTGGGGCTGGACGCCGGTGTTCCTCGTCGCCTACACCGCGCTCTGTGCCGCTGCGGTCCTGTTCCTCGCGCTCGCCGCGGTGAAGTGGTTCCGCGAGATCGGAAGGCTCGGTGACGCGGCATGACCGGCGGCTCGATCCTCATCGTGTGCGCGGCCAACGTCTGCCGCTCCCCCTTGGCCGAGCTGGCGCTGCGGCGCGGGCTGGGGGAGGGGTCCGCGTTCTCGGTGCGCAGCGCCGGCGTGCGCGCCCACGACGGCGACCCGATCTGCGCCGATGTCGCCGCGCGGCACACCGACGAGGGCTGGCAGGCGCAGTCGCGGGCGCATCGAGCCCAGGAGGTCACGCCGGAGATGCTCGCCGAGGCGGACCTCGTGCTGACCGCCTCGCGCGATGTCCGGGGGGAGCTGGTGCGAGCGGCGCCCGAGCACCGCGACCGGATGTTCACGCTGCGCGAGGCGGCGCACCTCGGGGTCGGCTTCCCATCCGGGGGGTCCGACGTGGTCGCCGACTACCTCGCGTACCTCGATCGGGCGCGGACACGCGCCGTGCCGCTCGGCGGCCCGCCGCGTCGCGGCGGTGCGCTCCGTCGTCTCCTCGACCGGCGCTCCGCCCAGGACCCGGCGTCCATCGCCGATCGGCATGGGAGTCGGGGCCACTCCGACACCATCACCGAGGTCGAGCAGGCCGTCGATGCGATCGCCGGGCAGCTCGGCGGGCACCGCCGACATTCCTCCTGAGCGGAGGGTTGTGGTTTTCGACGGACCGCACTAGCATTAGCCGACGCCGTGTTCTGCACGGCTGGGGGGAAACCGGAGCCGAGGGGGCTCTGGCTGGGGAATCTGGGTTCTGGGGAGCTGCAGTGTTCACTGTTTCAGCATGCCGTTCTGGGGACGGCTCATCTCGCGCACGACGTGCGCTGTTCATCGCGCCCGTCGTGGCGCTCGCGCTCGCCTTCGCCGGGTGCACGGCGGCACCGGACACCGCGGCGTCGCCGGAGCCCGAGGGCACGAGCACGACCGACTGGACGCCGCCGGCCGATCCCGAGGCGCAAGGGCCCACCGAGGCCCCTGCGCTGACCGAGGAGAGCGGCGCGCTGGACGCGGAGATCGCCCTGTCCACCGACATGGTCGTGACCGTCGACGACATCTCGACCACCGAGATCACGCCCGAGACGCCGGGCGAGTATGCCGGCTCCGCCGTGGTGGTGACCGTGAAGGTCGCGAACGAGTCGAAGCGGGCGCAGAGCATCGACTCCGCCGTCGTCAGCCTCGTCACCGACGACGGCGACGTGGGGGTGGCCACCACCGCGGGTCCGAACGAGCCGCTCCACGGGGAACTGGCCGCCGGCGACGACGCCACGGGAACCTACGTCTTCATGCTCGACCCCACGAAGGGCCGCGCCGTGAAGATCAGTGTGAACTATGCCGCCGGTGAGCCGGTGGCGACCTTCGCGGGCGAGCTCTCCTGAGCTGTGGACGCGACGACTTCCGCCGCGTCTCGTGCGTGACACTTTCAAAGAAGAAATCTGGGGCTGGGGAGCAACATGGGTAAGACATCCACTTCGAGGCGGGCGCTGAGCGCACTCGCGTCGGTCGTGACGGCGGCGCTGCTGATCACGGGCATGACCACGCTGGGGGCGACCGGGGCGGCAGCGGCCGATGCGCCGTCGACGCCACCGCCGCTTCTGCAGCGGAACGACGACGTGGTGACGTCGGACCCGATCCCGACCGTGCAGATCGACAACGGGTATGTGTGGGCGCAGACGACGATCGGCTCGACCGTCTACGCGGTGGGCAAGTTCGACAACGCCCGGGCACCTCTCGCCGCACCGGGGACGAGCCTGACCGCCCGTTCCAACGTCCTCGCGTATGACATCAACACGGGTCAGCTGCTCTCCTTCGCACCGCAGGTGAACGGCGTGATCAAGGCCGTGGCCGCTTCGCCGGACGGCAGCCGCATCTACATCGGCGGCTCCTTCAACGCCGTCAACGGACAGACGCGCTGGAACTTCGCCGCGCTGGACGCCGTGACCGGACAGCTCTTGCCCGGCTTCTCGCCCTCGATCGGCGGCAGCGGCGTGTACGCCCTCGCCACCTCGGGCTCGAGCGTCTACGTCGGCGGTCTCTTCACACAGGGCAACGCGACCCCGCGCAAGAACCTCGCGGCCTTCTCCTCGACGAACGGCGCGCTGCTCAGCTGGGCGCCGCAGACGGACCTTCAGGTCGACGCCATGGTGATGGACCCGGCGGGTCAGAACGTCATCGCCGCCGGTCGTTTCTCTCAAGTCAACGGCGACCTGACGATGCGCGGCACCGTCGCGCTCGACAAGACGACCGGTGCCGTGGACAGCGGATGGGCGCTGCCGCAGACGGTGAAGAACGGCTCGAACACCGGGGCGACCTCGGGCAAGGCGGGGATCTTCGGACTCGCGGCCGACGCCGGCGCCGTCTACGGCACCGGGTGGGTGTATGCGGACGCGGCCACGGGCAACCTCGAGGGCACCTTCGCGGCAGAGGCCGGAAGCGGCAAGGTCCGCTGGATCGCGGACTGCCTCGGCGACCACTACGGCGTCTACTCGACCGGCAAGACGGTCTACACGACCAGCCACACCCATGCCTGCAGCACGATGGGCATGCACCCGGAGCAGAACCCGCGTACGCACCGCTACTCGGAGGCGTACACCGCGGACGCCCGCGGTCTGCTGGGCAACCAGCCGGCGGCCGGCGGCACGTACAAGAACTGGGCCGGTACGCCGGCGCCCTCGGCCTACGCCTGGACACCGGACTGGGCTGTCGGCGTGACCACGGGAATGGGGCAGGCCGGTCTCTCCATCACCGGTGCCGGGAACATGATCTCGATCGGCGGTGAGTTCCGCTCCGTGAACAACGGTCGATTCGAGGGGCTCGTGCGCTTCTCCACCAACCCGCCCGGCGGCGCGAAGGACGGCCCTCGGCTGTCGGGTGCCAACTGGACCGGCACGGCGCAGTCGTTCATCCCCGGGCGTGCGCGGATCTCGATCCCCGCGAACTGGGATCGTGACGACCTCACCCTGACCTACGAGCTGCGCCGGACGGGGACCACCGCACCGGTGGCCACCGCCACCGCCCGCGGCACCTGGTGGGACCGCCCCTCGGTGAACCTCGAGGACAAGACCGCAGCTCCCGGGTCGACGCAGGAGTACACCGTCGTCGCGAAGGACAGTGCGGGCAACTCCGTCTCCAGCCAGGCGATGAGCGTGACCATCGCGGCCGGTGCGGTGTCGAACTACGTCAACGCCGTCACGGCGGACGGCCCGCAGCTCTACTACCCGCTCGGCACCGTCGCGCAGGACTGGGCCGGATCCAACACCCCCGTGTTCGGCACGGGAGTGACCGCATCGACGTCCGGTGTGGAGAACACCGCGACCGGCGCCTCGACCTTCACCGGGACGAACACGGGCCGTGTGGCCTCCGGAAGCAAGATCGCCGCGCCTTCCGAGTTCTCGACCGAACTGTGGTTCAAGACCAACACCACCAGCGGTGGCAAGTTGCTGGGCTACGGCGCCGCGGCGTCGGGTGAGTCGACCAGCTACGACCGTCACATCTACATGACCAACAACGGCCGCCTCGTCTTCGGTACCTACAACGGCAGCACGCAGACGGTGCAGAACGGCGCGGCGCTCAACGACAACCAGTGGCACCATGCCGTCGCGACGCAGAGTGCGGACGGGATGAAGCTCTACGTCGACGGCCAGCTCGTTTCGTCGCTCGCCGGGGCCACGACCGCGGAGAACTACACGGGATATTGGCGTATCGGCGGGGACAACCTCGCCGGATGGCCGTCCGAGCCCAGTTCCAAGTACTTCAAGGGATCCCTGGACGAGGTCGCGGTCTACCCGTTCGCGCTCACCCCGACGCAGGTGAAGACGCACTACGGCATCGGCAAGGGCTTCCAGGCACCCACCGCGGCCTTCTCCGCCACCCCGACCGACCTCGCCGTCGCGTTCGACGCGGAGGCCTCGGCGCCCGCGGGGTCGGCGACGATCGCCGGCTACAAGTGGGACTTCGGCGACGACTCGGCCACGGCGACCGGCAAGACGACGAGCCACACGTACGAGAAGTCCGGCACCTACACGGTGACGCTGACGGTGACGGACAGCAACGGGCTCGCCAGCACGGCGGAGAAGCAGGTCGTGGTGCAGGCGCCGAACATCCTCCCGACGGCTGCCTTCGAGACGACCGCGAACGGCCTGACGGTCTCGGCCGACGCGTCCGCCTCGGCGGACTCGGACGGCTCTCTCGCCTCCTATGCCTGGAACTGGGGGGACGGCACGACGTCGACCGGGCAGGTGGCCACCCACGTGTACGCCACGGCCGGCACCCGCACGGTGACTCTGACCGTCACCGACGATCGCGGCGGCAGCGCCTCCACCACTCGACAGGTGACGACCACGCATGCCGACCCGGTGGCTGCCTTCACGGCGACAGCCTCGGGGCTGAACGTCGACGTCTCCGCCGCGGGTTCGAGCGCGTCCGACGGCGCGACTCTGACCTACTCGTGGAACTGGGGCGACGGATCCCCCGCGGGCTCCGGAGCCTCCGCCGGCCACACCTACGCGAGCGCCGGGGCGCGCGAGATCACCCTGACGGTGACCGACAGCCTCGGGTCGACGGCGACGGCCACCAAGACGGTGACGCTGACCGCTCAGGTGTTCGCGGCATCCGATGCCTTCGGCCGTGTCGTCTCGAGCGGCTGGGGTGCTGCCGACAAGGGTGGCACCTGGGCGCCGGTGAGCGGCTCCGCCGCGGTGCTCTCCGTCGGCGACGGCGTGGGCAAGGTGAACCTGACGCCGGGTGAGACGAGGGAGATGCTGCTGCAGGGCACGTCGGTCCTCGACTCCTCCGCGCGCATCAGCTACACCCTCGCCTCCGGTCCTTCCACCGGGGTGGCGTACGAAGGACTGGGCGCTCGCCGTTCCGGGTCCGCCGGCTACCGGGCCCTCGCCTGGCACCGGGCCGACGGCACGACCTGGCTCGTGATCCACCGCAACGGCACCGCGATCGCCAGCACCGCCGTCTCCGGGCTCACCTGGAGCGCGGGCAGCTCGTTCACGCTTCTCATGGAGACGACCGGGTCGTCCACGACGACCATCCGCGCCAAGCTGTGGGCGTCGGGGTCGGCAGAGCCCGCGAACTGGCAGCTCACCACGACGGATGCGACTCCGGCCCTCCAGGTCGCCGGCGCCCCGACCGTGTTCTCTTACCGCGCGGGCAGCGCCACGGGCACCAACCTCGCCAGCTTCGACGACTTCACGCTGAAGAACCTCGGCACGCCGGCCCCGGAGCCCGAGCCGCAGCCCGAACCGGAGCCCGCGAATGTCGCTCCGGTGGCTGCCTTCACCGCGACCGCGACGAACCTCACGGTCGCCGTGGACGGCAGCGCCTCGACCGACTCCGACGGCACCATCGCCTCGTACGCATGGAACTTCGGCGACGGGACGACCGGGACGGGTGCGACGAGCAGCCGCACCTACACCGCGGCGGGGACCTACACCGTCACCCTCACGGTGAAGGACGACAAGGGGGCCACGCACACCACCAGCAAGCCGGTGACCGTGACGGCGCCTCCCGTCGAGCCCGAGCCCGAGCCGCAGCCCGAGCCGCAGCCGGCTCCGGTGGCCGACGACGGCTTCGACCGTACTGCGGGACCCGGCTGGGGCACCGCCACGGTCGGCGGGGCGTGGACGATCGCGGGCGGTTCGCAGGCGGCGGCGACGGTGGCCGACGGTCAGGCGAAGCTGAACCTCATCGCCGGGGACACCCGCCACGCGACGCTCAACACGACGTCGGCCGCCGACACGGTGCTCGAGACACAGTTCCGGGTCGACCAGGCCCCTGCGGCGGGCGGCGCCTACATCGGCGTGATCGCGCGGCAGTCGGCGGCCGGAAAGTACTTCGTCCGCGCCTGGCTGCGTCCCGACGGCACGGTCTGGCTCGTCGTGCA
Source organism: Microbacterium sp. LCT-H2 (assembly GCF_001866135.1). Classification (GTDB taxonomy): domain Bacteria; phylum Actinomycetota; class Actinomycetes; order Actinomycetales; family Microbacteriaceae; genus Microbacterium. Next base: position 507,089 of record NZ_MODW01000001.1, on the reverse strand, counting down.
CCGCGAAGGGACCGTCCTGCGCACGCAGGCTGTACCCGGGCTGGTCTGGGCGGCGAACACCTCGTACAACCTCGAGGTGTCCGTGACCGGGACGACGTCGGCGACGCTGTCCGCCAAGTTCTGGCCGACGGACACCACGAAGCCGGCAGCCTGGCAGATCACCACGACCGACGCGGCGCCCCTGGGTGCCGGCGCGGTGGGTCTGAGCGGCAACCGCTCCGGCAGCGCGACCGCGCCGCTGGGCGTGTCGTTCGATTCGTTCCGCGTCACCGCACCGCAGTAAGATCCTGACGCATGGCCACTGCTGTCCCGATCGCGCTCCTCGCCTTCGGCGGAATCGCGGCAGTGGCCATCGTCGTGTTCGCCCTCCGGCTGCTTCCGCGCGTCGCCTTCGCGGTGTGGGCCGTCGTGCTGTTCTTCGTACCGCTCTGGGTGGGTGTCAACCTCGGGTTCTACTGGGCGGGGATCACCCTGCTCACCGTCCTGCTGATCATCGTGAACTGGTCGGTCGTGCCGCTGCGCGCCGCCGACGCCTGGGTCGCGGCGTTCGTCCTCGTCGTGGTCGGCCTGTACGGGTTCGGCACTGTCGACCTCGCCTCCCTCGTCGCATCGCTCCTGGAGTGGGTGATCCCGTACATCTGGGGGCGCGTGGTGCTTGCGCGCGTGACGACCGACTGGATCACGTCGACGATCGCGGTCGTGGCCATCGTGGCAGCGGCGCTTGCGGTGGTGGAGTTCCTCACGTCCTTCAACCCCTTCGTCCTCATCCCCGGGTCGGGTGTGGTGTACGAGACGTGGAGTCCGCTCCAGGAGCGCGGTGGGGTGCTGCGTGCGGAAGGGGCGTGGGGGCATTCGATCGCGCTCGGCGCGGCATTGGCGATGTCCTCCGCGTTCGTCGTGGCGACCAGGTGGCGGCTGTTCCCGAAGATCACCGGCATCGTGCTCATCGCCACCGCCACGGTCTTCACCTTCAGTCGTGCCGGCCTGCTCACCCTGGTGCTCACCCTGGTCCTGTCCACCTTCCTCATCGTCGGCGTCTCGACACGCTTCCGGGTGACGGTGGCGGTGGCCGGAGTGATCGGTGCCGCGATCGTCATCCCCGTCATCGATTCCGTGTTCGGTGCGGCGGGGGAGGAAGCCGGGGGCAGCGCCGACTACCGCACCGACCTCCTGGTCCTCCTGGAGCAGGTGCAGCTGTTCGGCAACCCCGGCGACTGGCATTCCCTCGTCTCCGGCGACTACTACCTGGGGTACTTCGCGCGCTCGGTGGACAACGCCCTCGTGCTCACGCTGCTCCGGTACGGCTACGTGCCGACGCTGCTCATCATGGCGGCCCTCGTCTGCGCGGCGCTCCTGGCCGTGCGGCGGTCGACGCGGAGTCCTGCCGCCCTCGCTGTCGTCGGACAGCTTCCGAGCCTGGTCGTCGTCGCCCTCATCACGCAGTACAGCATGTTCCTGTGGTTCTGTGTGGGGCTCGCGGTGACCTGGGCGCGAGACGCAGGGACACGATCCACCGCGGCCGATACGGCATTCCTGCGCGATCTGGACACGTCGGCACCGCCGCCGACCCCAGCCGCTCCACAGGTGCGGCAAACGTGAGGGAGACGTGCAGATGGCTCCTCTAGAATCGAGACCTCAGGGGGAATGGGGAGTCATGGCCGAGAGCCGGGTCAGCCTGCGTGTCATCGCGGGCTCACTGCGTAAGTTCTGGTGGTTGATCGTGCTGTGCGGCGTCGTGGGCGCCGCAGGGTCATACGGATACGCGTCGCTGCAGACGCCGTTGTTCCAGGCGACCACCTCGCTCTACTTCGCGCTCAACCAGGGCACGAGCGCCTCGGATCTCAACCAGGGGTCCGTGTACACCCAGAGCCAGATGCTCTCCTTCGCCCAGCTGGCGACGAGCTCGCGGGTGCTCGACCCGGTGATCGAGGAGCTCGGTCTCGACACGACACCCCGCGCGCTCGCCAGAGACATCGAGGTCACCATCCCGCAGAGCACGGTCACCCTGCGCGTCACCGGCATCACCGACGACCCGGAATCCGCCGCCGATCTCGCGAACGCGGTCGCCGAACAGCTCATCACGGTCGTCAAAGACGTCGCCCCGAAGGACCCGCAGGGCGAGTCCACGATCACGGCCGAGGTCATCGACGACGCCGTGGTCCCGGAGTTCCAGTTCACCCCGAGCAAGCCGAGGGATGCAGCGCTCGGCGGGTTCCTCGGTGGCGTGCTGGGCCTCGCGGCCGCTGTGCTCATCGGAGTGCTGGACACGCGGGTCCGCAACGAGGAGGCGCTGACGCAGGCCGGGGGAGATCCCGTGCTCGGCGTCGTCTCCAAGTCGCCGTTGCTGGAGGCGCGGGGAATCGCCGTCTCCCAGGAGCCGCTCGGCCACACGTCCGAGGAGTTCCGGCGCATCCGGTCGGCGCTCGCGTATGCGAACGTCTCGTCCCGGGTGAAGGTGCTGCTGGTGACCTCCGGCATGCCTGCCGAGGGCAAGTCGACCGTGTCGGTCAACCTCGCGATGACCCTTGCGGCGCTCCGCAACTCCGTCCTCCTGATCGACGCAGACATGCGGCGTCCGCGCGCCCACGAGCACGCCGGTATCGACGGTTCGGTCGGACTCACCAGCGTGCTGCTCGACGAGGTCGAGTTCGAGGTGGCGAAGCATCGTGTCGCGGACACCACGCTCGACATCCTCCCGGCCGGTACCATCCCGCCGAACCCTGCCGAGCTGCTCACGTCGGCTCGCATGGCGCAGCTTCTCGACTTCGCGGCCGCGGACTACGACTACGTCGTGATCGACTCGCCCCCGACGCTCAGCGTCGCGGACGCCAATCTCCTGGCCACCCAGACGGACGGCGTGATCCTCGTCGTCGACGCCACGAAGACGAGGCGCGCAGCGTTGGAGAAGAGCATCAAGTCGCTGGAATCGGGCGGCGCACGCATCCTCGGCACGGTCCTCAACCGCGCACGTCCCGATCGTCACCGCAGCGAGTACTACAGCGAGTGACGCACCCGCGGTCCGCCGTGCGCGGGCACGCAGCATATCGGTGGAGGGGCTCGAAACGTTTGCCATCGCCTGGAGAGGCGGTTATTCTTCATGGGTTGCGAGGGGGCTCGCTCTTTGTCGCCGGGGTTGAAACTGCGGCGAAGCGTGGGTTGATCGTGCAGTCTGCCCCAGAAACGGTGACATCGTGTCCTTTCCGTTCCCTGTTCGTCTCTCGTCTGACGCCGCGCCCGCCGCGCCGCGTCCTCGCCATCGCCTGCTCGCTGGCGTCCTCGGCATCGCCGTCGCGCTCTCCGGAGCGCTGGTCGCCGCACCGGCGTCCGCGGCGGTCGCCGCCTCACCGTCCGTCCGGCCGGCAGCCACGTCCGCGGCGCCTCTGCTCTCGGACGACATGAACCGTACCGTCGCCTCCGGCTGGGGCGCGGCTCCCGTCGGCGCGTGGCGCGTGGTCGAGGGCACGTCGAGCGTCACGAACGGGCGGGGGATGCTCGCCAGCCGGAAGCCCGGGATCACGGCGCGGGCGACCGTGGCCGGGGTGACTGCGGCGGACGTGTCCAGCCGCTACACGGTGACCGTCCCCGCCCTCCCCGTCGGTGGCCCTCTCTACCTCGCCCAAGCCGTCCGCATCGTGGGCAAGGACTCGTATGGCGTGCGGCTGCGGGTGCACCCCGACGGCTCCGCCTACGTCTCCGTCGTCCGGATGACCGATCTCACGACGGTGCAGAATCTGAGTGAGCGGCGACTCCCGTTCGCCGTGACGAAGGGCATGTCGTTGCGCGTCGCCCTCGATGTGACCGGGACCAGCCCGGTGATGCTCGCGGCCAAGGCCTGGGTGGCAGGGGGCGCCGAGCCCTCCGCGTGGCAGGTGACACACGCCGATTCCTCGGCGGCCCGGATCACCGCCGCGGGGGGTTACGGCTTCGCGCTGTACACCTCGTCCGGGGCGAAGGCAGCCGCTCCGCTGGCGCTCGACGACATCCTGGTCACCGCGCCGACGCCGACGCCGACTCCGACTCCTGCGCCGACTCCGACTCCTGCGCCGACGCCGACCCCTGCGCCCGCACCGAACCCGGCTCCGGCTCCGCCGGCGAACCCGACGAACCCGGTCACGCCCGCCCCGCCGGCGACTCCGGCCGGCGTCCGCGGAAAGCCAGGTGCTGCTGCCCCCGGCACGCTGTCGTACCCGGCTCCCGCGACCGCGATCTACGCGGCGCCGGGCGGATCCGACGCCGCCGCCGGTACGCAGAAGGCGCCGGTGCGCACGATCGCGGCAGCGCTGCGGCTCGTGCCGAACGGAGGCACCATCGTGCTCCGGGGCGGGACCTACCACGAAGAGGTCATCGTGCCGCCGCAGAAACGGGTCACGATCCAGCCGGCTCCGAACGAGGCGGTCTGGATGGACGGGGCGAAGGCCGTCACCGGCTGGAAGGCCACAGGGAACACCTGGACGGTGGACGGGTGGGGGACGGCGCTCGACTCGAGCCCCACCTACACGAAGGGCGCGCCTGACAATGCCCAGGCGGAGTGGCGCTTCGTCGATCCCGCGTACCCCATGGCCGCGCATCCGGACCAGGTGTGGGTCGCGGGCGTGCAGCTGCGGGAGGTCGGTTCCGCCGCACAGGTGGTCGCCGGGACGTTCTTCGTCGACGACAAGGCGAAGCGGCTCGTGATCGGCACGGATCCCACCGGCAAGTCCGTGGAGGCGAGCGTCCTCACGCAGGCCCTCTCGATCCGCTCCGCCGGATCCGAGGTGCGTGGCATCGGCGTGCGGCGATATGCCACCAGCGTGCCCCAGATGGGGACGGTCATCGCCGCGGCGAGCGACATCACGCTGGCCGACGTGACCATCCGGGACAACTCGACGACCGGCTTCTACTCCTGGGCGCCCCGGACGACGCTGACGCGGGTCTCGTTGATCGGCAACGGGCTTCTCGGCGGTGGGGCCAGCCAGGCCGACGGCTTGAAGGTGAAGCAGATGCTCTCCGTCGGCAACAACGCCGAGCGCTTCAACCACTCCCCGGTATCCGGGGCGTTCAAGGTCACCCGGACGCGGGGTGTGACCGTCTCCGACAGCGCCTTCACCGGGAACGCCGGGCGTGGTCCCTGGTTCGACGAGTCGGTGATCGACATCGTCTTCACGGGCAACGACGTGATCGGCAACACCGGCCACGGCGTCATGGTCGAACTCTCCGAGCGGGCGGTCGTCGCGGACAACATCATCGCGCGCAACGGCGATTTCGGACTGTTCGTCCTGAACTCCGGAAACGTGAAGATCTGGAATAACACCTTCGTGGGCAATGCCAACCGGAACATCAGCATCGGTCAGGACGCTCGCCGAGCCTCCGACCCGAACGCGGCCGGCCATGATCCACGCACGCGGTACGCGCCGCTGGCGCCGTGGATCGTGCGCAACACCGTGATGTCGAACAACGTCATGGCGGAGAGCGCCGGCAACTGCCTGGTCTGCGTGCAGGACTACTCGACCACCTTCACGGGTGCGCAGATGATGTCGAGCGTGAACGGCAACCTCTATCACCGCACCGCCCCGGGCACTCCCCGATGGTTCTCGGCGTGGTCGAAGGGATCCGTCTCGCGGGATCCGGCGGTGGCCGACACCCTCGTGGCCTTCACGGCGGCGACGGGCCAGGACCGCCGCTCGCAGTTCGTACAGGGAGCCTCCGTGGTGTCCGCGACATACGCACTGGTCCCCGCGCAGGCGCAGCGGCAGGCCGCAGTGGCAGTGCCGGTCCCGGCGGATATCGCCTCGGTATCGCGACTCCCCGGCAACAGCGCGACGCTGGGAGCCCTGCCGCGGTGACGATCTAGGTATGGGTTCTCTTCTCGCTGTCGGCGCCCGCGCGCTGACGATGGTCATCGCGCTGGTGTGCGGCGTTCTCACGACACGGATGATCATCGGGGACGCGGGCGTCGGCAGCTTCGCCCTCTACACGCTGCTCACCACGATCCCGTCGCTGCTGACCTTCACCGACCTGGGCAGCGGCGCCGTGCTCGTGAACGCCGTGGCCACGAGCGACGACGTCCGGACGGACGAGAAGCTGCGCTACCAGCTGACCTCCGTCGGTCGGGTGCTGCTGCTGTTCGCCGCCTCCGCGATGGCGATCAACACCGTGCTCCTCGCCACCGGAGCCTGGGAGCTCATCTTCGGCGACGCCGGGCAGCAGCCGGGGGCGTCGCTCGCGGCGTTCTTCTGCGTGACCATCTTCTGCCTCGGGATCCCGCTCGGGATCTGGGCGCGGATCATGCTCGGGCAGCGGAAGAACCACATCGTGATCCTGCTGCAGGGTCTCATCTCGCCCCTCACTCTCGCCGGCGTCTGGCTGCTCCTCACGTTCGGCGGCGACGACCTCCACTCCTATGCGGCGATGGCGTCCTTCGCGGCGTCTCTCATCGTCTCGATCCTGGGCGTGCTCATCACCGCACGCACCACCTCTCCGCTGATCCCCGAGGCCGCACGCATGGTGCTGCGGCCGCGACGGTTCCCCGGCGTCCGGGTCATGGACGTCGGCTGGCCGATGTTGGCGCAGATGGTGACCTATCCCATCGCGGTGGGGTCGCAGCGGTATGTGATCGCTCAGCTCGGCGGCCCGACCGACGTCGCGGAGTACGGGGTGGCCGGCCAGGTCTTCTTCGCGCTCAACGGTCTCGTGATGGCCGGCGGACTCGCCCTCTGGCCGCACTTCGCGCGGATGCGGCACCAGGGCGACCTGCGCCGCGGGCCATTCCTGCTGTCCGCGCTGTTCGCCACGGCGGTCGCCCTCGCGACCGTCGTGGTGTGGCTCGTCGGTCCGTGGCTGTTCGGATTCATCACCCAGGGGGAGCTGGAGGTGCGGCCGACCACGATCTTCGCGTTCGGGCTCATGATCATGCTCACCGCGGCCGTGTACCCGCTGGGGATGTTCATCATGGACAAGCCCGGGATCCGTTTCCAAGTGATCCCGACGCTCAGCATGGCCGCGGTCGGCATCATCCTCGCGTTCGTGCTCACGCCGATCCTCGGCATCGTCGGACCGCTGATCGGGGTCGCGTTCGCGCTGCTGGTCTGCCAGCTGATCCCGTTCTCGATCTACATCGTGCGCAACCGGGCGCGGCTGACCGCCGACACCCCCGCATCGGTGTGATCCGCGGGGGTCAGTCCAGGACGCCGGCGGTGACGCCGGCGCGGTAGACCGCGGGAGCGTGCCGACGCAGGGCTTCGTCGCGACTCGCCGCGACGCCGGCCACGTGGTCGTCCCAGCGCTCGCGGACCTCCTCGAGCGCGGTCGCGATCGCGTCGGCATCGTCCGGAGCGACCAGGTGCGCCGTCGCGTATCCGCCCGCGGCCTCTCGCAGGCCGCTGCTGTCGCTCGCGATGACCGGGCGGAGACCGAGCACGCCCTCGACGGCCGTGTTGCCGAACGGCTCGTCCACCCGGGACGGCACGACCAGGACGTCGGCGTCGGCGAGGAAGGGCCAGATGTCGGGGTGGAAGCCGGCGAAGGTGACGGGGACGCCGGTCGCGGCGGCGCGTGCGCGCAGATCGCGCTCGAACCACTCGTACCCCTCGAAGACCGCGCCGAGCAGCGTGACCTCGACCGGACGGCCCGCCGCCTGAAGCGCGGCGGCGGCGTCGATGACGAGGTCGGGACCCTTCCGCGGCGACAGCCGGCCCACGTAGAGCACCCGGAGGGGACCATCGAGGCGGGGACGCGGCCGAGCAGGGTGCTCGGGTGATGCGACGCCGTTGGCCACCACGCGGGTCCGGTCGGCGAGAGTCGGCAGCGCGCGCCGGATCGTGTCCAGGCTGAAGCGGCTGTTCACCAGGGTCCGGGCGGAGGCGAGATGCGGCGCATAGAGAAGCCGGTTCACCAGCGGGTTGCCGGACGCTTCGGCCTCGTGCACATGGCTGACCGCGCGCGTGCCCCGGAGGCGGGCGACAAGAGGCCACTGCGGAATGATGATGGTCGACACATAGACCGCGTCGGGGCGGAGGCGTCCGATCAGCCGCCACGCGGAGCCGAGACCGCGGAACGTGTCGCGGAAGAGGCGCGGCAGTCCCCGCGGGGTGAGCAGGACCTTGCGCAGCACGAGCATCGGCAGGATGACGACCTCCGCGCCGGCCTCTCGCAGCGGCGCGACGAGGAGACCCGTGCTCGGCAGGGCGACCACGACGCGGGCTCCCGCCTCGACGAGGCCGGTCGCGCTCTCGAGGAGCATGCGGTCGGACCCGAACATCTCCGCGCCCGGATGCACCAGGAGGACGGTCTTGCGGTTATCTCCCGCGATCATCGGGCCGCGTCCGCGGGGGTGGGGACCCAGTCCGTGCTCCGTCGACGTGCCCGCCGGGCGGAGGAATGGATGCTGGAGCCCTCGGCGAGGCGGCGAGCGAGGTCTTCGTACTCGTCGGCCACGTCGTCCCACCGGAATCGGGTCCGGGCGATCTCCTGCACGGCTGCGGCATGCGCGTCGCGCGTGGCCACATCAGCCTCGGCGGCGGTCACATGCGCGGCGACGTCGTCCGCATCGGTGAAGAACCACCCGTTGCCGTCGAGCACCTCGCGGTTGAAGGGCACCTCGTAGCCGATCACCGCCGTGCCCGCTCCCATGGCACGGAGGAGCGACGGGTTGGTGCCGCCGACCGAGTGACCGTGCAGGTAGGTGGCGGCGTGGGCGTAGAGCGCGTCGAGGAGCTCCTGGTCGTAGACGCCGCCGACCAGGTGGATCCGCTCGTCGCCCTCGGCGGCGTTCCGGATCTCCTGGATGTACCCGGCCGCGTACGGCGCGGACCCGACGACCACGAGCGGCAGGCGCGCGGCGCTGGCCCGGTAGCCGCGGACGATCTCGAGCACGTGGTTCTCCGGCTCGAACCGCGCGACGACGAGGTGGTAGCCGCCGGGAGCGAGGTCCATCTCGGCCAGACGATGCGTCGGCGGCTCCTCGAGGATCGGCGCGCCGTAGCGGATCAGCTCCGTCGGCACGTCGAACTGGTGACGGTAGTAGTCGGAGATGCCGGGGGCATCGGCGATGAGCGCGTCGGCGGTGCGGACGCCGAACTGCTCGGCCCAGCGGTAGTAGGCCTTGCCGCGCGGACCCCACTTCGAACGACGCCACTCGAGACCGTCCATGTGCAGGGCGACGGGCGCCCGGCGCAGCCGGAGCAGGGGCAGGAACGGCGAGTTCGCGGCATTGAAGACGAAGGTCGCATCGGGGCGGCGGTGGACGAGCAGGTGCAGGGCCGAGAGCCCGGTGTGGCTGAGCGTCTCGACCTGCTTCACGGGGACGGCGGGGAGGTGCACCACCCGCATGCCGAGGTACTCCTTTTCCCGGTGCTCGGAACCGCGGGTGTACACGACGACGTCGTGCCCACGGTCGGCCAGGCGGCGGCCGACCTCCTCGATGGCCGTCTCGAACCCGCCGTAGGCGGCAGGCACGCCTCGGGTCCCCACCATCGCGATCGTGAGGGGTGTCGTAGTGCTCATCCGCTCAGTATGCCCCGCTCGGCTGCGCCATGACCTTCGCCGTGCGCCACATGATCTGAAGGTCGTTCATGACGGACCAGTTCTCCACATAGCGCAGGTCGAGCCGCACGCTCTCGTCCCACGAGAGGTCGCTGCGTCCGGAGACCTGCCACAGGCCGGTGATACCGGGCTTGATGTAAAGACGGCGGAACACAGTGCCGTCGTAGGCGGTGACCTCGCTCGGCAGCGGCGGACGCGGGCCGACGACGCTCATGTCCCCGACCAGCACGTTCCAGAACTGCGGAAGCTCATCCAGCGACAGCTTGCGCAGCACCTTCCCGACGCGGGTCACGCGCGGGTCGTCCTTCATCTTGAAGAGCAGGCCGGCGCCCTCGTTGTGGTCCTTGAGCGCCGCGAGCTGCTTCTCCGCGTCGGTGCGCATCGACCGGAACTTGACCATCTTGAACCGGCGGCCGTCCCGTCCCACGCGCTCCTGGAAGAAGAACACCGGGCCGGGCGAGTCGAGCTTGATGAGCGCGCTGAGCACCGGGGTGAGCAGCGCGATCGGGATCAGTGCGATCGTGGCGACGACGACATCGAGGGCGCGCTTGAGCAGGTGGACGCCGCCCTCGTAGGTCGGGATCTTCACCTGGATCAGCGGCAGACCGTCGACCTGGCGCAGAGAGATGCGAGGGCCTGCGACATCCGTCAGACGGCTCGAGAGGATGAGCTCGGCGGCGGTGCCCTCGAGCTGCCAGCTGAGCTGCTTGACGAAGTCGGGGGACCCCTCGGGGCGGCTCGCCACGATGATGGTGTCCGCCCCGAGCTGTGCCGCCGCGGCGGCGACGGTGTCGAGATCGCCCACGACCGGGTAGATGCTCTCCCCGATCCTGAGCGCGCCGGCATTGCGATCCAGCAGCGTCGTCCCCACGACGTGATAGCCGTTCTCCCCGCCCTTCTGCAGGGAGTCGATCACATACTCGACGTCCTCGGTGGCGCCGACCACCATCGTCCTCGACGCGAACCGCCCGGACAGGCGCTGCCGCTGCAGCCAGCGACGCCAGGTCCAGCGGGCGAAGAGGAGACCGAGCATGCCCACGGGGAGCGCGATGAAGAACAGCGGCTGCAGCCCTTCCCACTCCAGGAGCACGCCCGCGATGGCGGTGATGCCGAAGGCGAGCCCGGCCGCGTGTGCGACGCGGCGGTACTCGGTGGCCCCTGACCCGAAGATGGCGGCGGCTCGGCTGTTGAGCGCCGACAGCATCAGGTACCAGGCGAGACCCAGCAATGCGGCGTTGCGCACGGTCTCGATCACCGCGACCCCGTTGATCAGCTGGACTGCTGCCGTCAGCGCGACGGCGATCAGGATGACAGCCGCATCCGTGATCCGCAGCCGCATCCGATAGCGACGCTCCCACTGACGGCGTCGTTCGAGCGTCGCCGAGACACGCGGCGTGCTCGCCGCATGCGTCACCGACGCGGTCGCCCGCGGAGCCGTGATCGGCGTGAAACCCGTACGAGCGATGCTCAGAGCATCCTCGACGGAAGTCATGCCGAGGCCCCTTGAGCCGTGAATGTACGCAAATAACCCCAGTGCGCCATCGTTTCCCCAGTTTTCCCCAGACCGTGAACCCCACGTTCACGGACATGTCTGCGTCCCGACCCCTCGGGTCCTGCTGGTGCTTCCCGATCCCACATCGAGAAGGTGTCCTCGTCGTCCCAAACCGACGAGGCGTGCAGCAGGCACTGCAGACGGTGATCACTGTAGCGGATTCGGCCGCCGGATGGAAGCGCATGCCGCGCAGGAGGGGGATCCGTTCCGGCATACCGCCCGGGGAGAAGAAGCCGGGAGCTAGTCTGTCGCGGTGACTGCGCATCCGACTTCGACTCCTCGCTTCCGTCTGCAGCCCATGCGGCCGCGCGACCCCGGTCAGCCGCACCGCGCCGCGAGTCCGCTGGAGCTCTTCTTCGATCTCGTCTTCGTGGTAGCGGTGAGCATCGCGTCGGCGCAACTGCATCACACCCTGAGTCACGGCGACTTCCTCCACGGGATCACCTCGTACGCGATGCTCTTCTTCGCGATCTGGTGGGCGTGGATGAACTTCACCTGGTTCGCCACGTCCTTCGACACCGACGACTGGCCGTACCGGATCGCCACCTTCGTCCAGATGGCGGGCGTCCTCGTCCTGGCCGCAGGGATCCCCGGGGCCTTCAACGAGGGAGACTTCACCCTCCCGGTGATCGGCTACGTCGTGATGCGCATCGCCGTGGTCGCGCAGTGGCTGCGTGCGTCCCGGACCGCGGGGCCGCTCCGTTCCGTCGCGCTGCGATACGCCGGCGGCATCGCCGCCGTGCAGGTGCTGTGGATACTGTTCCTGCTCATCCCCTCAGGGCCCGTCCAGCTCGCGGCCTTCGTCGTCTTCGCCCTCATCGAGATCGCCGTCCCCGTGATCGCCGAGCGCCGCGACCAGACGCCGTGGCATCCGCACCACATCACCGAGCGCTACGGTCTGTTCACCCTCATCGTGCTCGGTGAGAGCCTTCTCGCCTCTGCCAACGCGATCATCGATGCGGTGGATGAGGTCGAGGCCCTTGGGTCGCTCCTGGCGATCTCGGCCCTCGCATTCGTCGTGACGGCGGCCCTGTGGTGGATCTACTTCTGGCCGCCCCACCACCGGTCCATCACCACCCTCGGCCGTTCCCTGCGCTACGGCTACACCCACTTCTTCGTGTTCGCGGCGGCTGCCGCCTTCTCCGCCGGCATCGAGGTGGAGCTGGATGTGCTGACGGGGGAGAGCCACCTCGCCCCGATGGCCGCCACGTTCACAGTGTCCGTGCCGATCGCCGTGTTCCTCATCGGCATCTGGTGGGTCGCCATCCGGGACAACGCCGACAGGGTCGTCAACACCGTCATCCCGGTGGGGGCGCTGCTCGTCCTGCTCGACCCGTTCGTGCCCGTGCCGGTGGCGCTGACGGCAGCGGTGATGGTCGCGATCGTGATCGTGCTGGTCATCCGGCCGCCCGTTGCTCGGGGAACCGTCGTCACGGATGAGTGATCCGCGGCGTCACACACTGGCGGCAAAGAGTTCCCGGCACTCGCGGCGCAGGCGCGCGATCGCCTCGCCGTCGCCGCGCAGGTGCCGGATGAGGGCGTGCTGGAGCATGCCGTCCGTGAGCGCGTACGCGAAGAGCGGCGTGAAGCGACAGGGTCGCCCGCAGAGCTCGGAGTAGCGCTCGACCACGCGCCAGATGGCATCCTGCAGGTCGGCCTCGACTTCGGCGATCGTGTCGCCGAAGCCCGACTCGAACAGGGACTGGTTGCGGAGGTCGTACCAGAGCCGGTGCAGGCGGGCGTCGTCGTGCACGCTCCTGGCGAGCTCCTCGGCGGCCCCGGCCGCCAGTTCCTCCGCGGTCTCGGCCCTCTCCAGCACGGCGAGGTAGCGGTCGCCGAGCCCTCCCTTGGATATCCGCACGGCCTCTGCGATGAGGTCGTTCTTGTCGGTGAAGTAATAGTGCAGCGACCCGTGGGAGAGCTCTGAGTGCTGCGCGATCTCCCGAAGGCCCGTCCGCGCGAATCCCCGCTCGGCGATCGCCTCCAAAGCCGCTTCGGCCAGCGCCCGTCGGCGCAGCGCGAACTTGTCCACCCCTGCGCGTTCCGCGCGCTTGTCCGCTGTCGTCATGCTGTCCCCTGGTCTCGTCCCCTTCGGAATCGGTGCGGGTAATGCTATGGCATCTCGCGCGCTCTGGACAGCTGTCCGGGAAAAACTTGACAGGTGCCAAGCGGCGTGTTCCACTGGATGGGCTACGGCCGTGCATGTCCCCTGCATGATGGCCGTCTTCGTGGCCGCGCGCGCGATTCACCCCATCGCCCCGGCCCTGCGTTGTCCGCCGAGTTCTTCGAGCGCCAGCGCCGCAGAGCGGAGCGATGTCCCCGCATCCTCCGCTCTGCTCCTGACTCCACAGGAGCCGCAGGGATCACGCATAGCTTCTTGATTGCTCACCCGTCGAGCATGGGGCAACGCCGCCGACGCTCGAGAGGAGCACATCATGAGCCGCATCCCCGAACCGACCCCCACCCCGCAGGGCCCCATGTACGAAGGACGGCTGCTGGACCGCGCGGACGAAGAGGTCGTCGACCAGGGCGTCGCCTTCGACCTCCGGACGTTGATGAGCCGTCGCGGGCTGCTGATCGGCGGCGGGCTCGGCCTCGGTGCCGTCGTGCTCGCCGCCTGCGCGCCTGCCGCCACCGGGTCGTCATCGAGCACGGCCGCTCCCACCCCCAGCACCACCGCGACCGCGACGGACGCCGCGGTCGCCGAGATCCCGGACGAGACCGCCGGTCCCTACCCGGGCGACGGCTCGAACGGCCCTGACATCCTCGACGAAGCCGGAATCATCCGCCAGGACATCCGCTCGTCCATCGACGGCGGCGCCACAGCCGACGGCGTGCCGCTCTCCTTCGAACTGCAGATCCTCGACCTCGCGAACGGCGGGATGCCGTTCGCCGGCGTCGCGGTCTACGCGTGGCACTGCAACGCGCAGGGGGAGTACTCGCTGTACTCATCGGGACTGGAGGACGTCTCCTACCTCCGCGGGGTCCAGGTCGCGGACGACGACGGGAAGGTGTCCTTCACCTCCGTCTTCCCCGGGTGCTACTCGGGGCGGTGGCCTCACATCCACTTCGAGGTGTATCCGGACGTTGCCGCGATCACCGACGCGTCGAACGCGATCGCCACGTCCCAGCTCGCGCTACCAGAGGACGCGTGCAGCGCGGTGTACGCGGAGACTGCCTACTCCGGATCGGCGGACAACCTGGCGCGGATCTCCCTCACCTCCGACAACGTCTTCGGAGACGACGGTGGCGTGTCGCAGCTCGCCACGACGACGGGGAGCGTCACCGGCGGATACACCGCGACCCTCGTGGTCGGTGTCGACACGACGACCACGCCGAGCGCCGGCGCCGCGCCCACGGGTGGCAGTGGTCGTCCCCCCGGAAGCTGAGGTTCTCGGCGCGTGGTTCGTGGATCTGCTAAGCTGATCGTGCAACGTGTGCGTTTCGCCCCCTCTCGGCCGCCTCGTCGCCACTGATCAGGGCCATCCACGGACCACGCACATCGACGCGCGCGGAATCCGCCCTCGGTCTCTTCACGTGCGGAGCGCGAGCGCGCCCGCCCCACAGCAATGAGCATGAGCATGAGTACCACCACCGTCCCTTCCTCCATCCCTCTCACCTGGAAACAGGCCGACGTCGACGTGCACGTCGCCACCCGCAACGGCGAGTTCGCCGGATTCGTCGAGTTCGACGGATCCGCGCACCGGCTGCGCGACGAGCGCGGCGCCGACCTCGGGTCGTTCCCGTCCCTCGACGAGGCCTTCCGCGCGCTCGACGCCGCGCAGCAGCCCGCCCGGCCGGCGGCATCGCCGGCCCTCCCTCGCACGCGCGGTCGGCGGCCGCGTCGAGCACGGGCCTGAGTCGTATGCCGCCTCGCGTATGCGAGCGCGGTTAGTGTGGCCACAGCGATCGGCAACCGCCCTTGGCTTCTTCAGCTCAAGGGCTCCCGATCGACAGGAGAGCATCATCTCCCGCACATCCTCCCCGACCGTCACCGCCACCCTCGGGCCGGTTCGTCAGACGTACGCCGGGAACGCCGAGTTCCCCCCGCTCACGCGGGCCTACCGCGATGTGCAGCAGGTCGTGAAGGAGACCGGGCTCCTGCAGCGCACCCCCGTGTTCTACACACTGGTCGGCGCGGCCCTCGTCGTCGCCTTCGCCGGCTGCGTCGCGGGCTTCCTCCTCCTCGGCGACAGCTGGTTCCAGCTCCTCATCGCCGCGGCCCTCGGTGTCGTCTTCACGCAGGTCGCCTTCCTCGCCCACGAGGCGGCGCACCGTCAGATCCTGTCCACCGGGCCGGCGAACTTCCGCCTGGCCCGCGTGCTCGCCGGCATCATCGGCATGAGCTACCACTGGTGGGATTCCAAGCACACCCGTCACCACGGCAACCCGAACCAGGTCGGCAAGGACCCAGACATCCAGGTCGATACCATCTCCTTCCTGGAGGAGGACGCGGCGCAGTCGCGCGGCATCGTCCGGCTCATCACGCGCAAGCAGGGGTGGCTCTTCTTCCCCCTCCTGACGCTCGAGGGGCTCAACCTGCACTACCTCGGCCTGAAGCACCTGACGACGCGGAAGAACGTGAAGGGCCGCTGGATCGAGCTCGGACTCATCGTGCTCCGGTTCGCCGTCCTTCTCGTGCCGCTGTTCCTCCTGCTCCCCGTCGGCATGGCCTTCGCGTTCCTGGGCGTGCAGCTCGCGGTCTTCGGCGTGTACATGGGCGCGTCCTTCGCCCCCAACCACAAGGGCATGCCGGTCATCGCTCCCGACGCCAAGCTCGACTTCTTCTCGAAGCAGGTGCGCACGTCGCGCAACATCCGCGGCGGATGGTGGGTGACGGGGCTGATGGGCGGCCTCAACCATCAGGTGGAGCACCACCTGTTCCCGAACATGTCGCGGCTGCACCTGTCGAAGGCACGCGGCATCGTGCGCGACTACTGCGCCGCCAACGGCATCCCGTACACGGAGACGTCCCTCGGGCAGTCGTACGCGATCGTCATCGCCTACCTCAACCGCGTCGGCCTGGCGGCGCGCGACCCGTTCGACTGCCCGGCGGCGGCACAGCTCCGCCGCGCCTGAGGCCGGTGGATACGGCGCCGCCATGCGAGCGTCCGGAGCCAGCTTTTCGCCGAGCCCTGACAGCCACCAATGAGTCGCAAGGTGGGCAAGGTTCAGCGGAAGGACAGTCCGTCGCAACTCACGGCATCGGCGAACCCTCCGGCGGCAATCGCGGTCTTCACACTCTTCACGTACGCGTCTCTGGGGATCACGGCTACCTCCGTCGTTGACGCCTCATCGACGACGGCATCGTTCGCGCAGCTTGACACGACCACCCAAGCAGACCGATCGCTTACTCCATCGACGAACGAGGATTCGAGGTCGACCCGCGGGGAGACGTCCTGGATAAGGATCGTGGCCTCTTCCCTCACATGGTCATACACAATTCCCAACGAGACCCCGACCGTCTCATCGATCTGAAGGCCCGATGGGGCACACCGGCTCAGGCAGACGACCACGCCGAGCGCCGTATACGCACATAACCTCGCTACAGCCCGCATGAGATCCCTGAGGAATACGGGTTGTAAGCCGTGAGAACGGAACTCGTTCCTACCGTCTTCCAATAGGTGGGGCCGATGCGCGGCCTGTACGACTCCTGTTTCTGAACCCTGTACGAGTGTCTGGTGCCGAGCGCCCGTGCCTTCCATACTTGGCCTGCTCTGAGGGCAGGGGAACTGCAGCCAACGGTCGTTGTCACCGAGCTCGCCGAACTGATGCTTAGCCCGGCGGCGACATCCGCGCGGCTGGCGCCGAGGCTCACCTGCACAGTTCGTGTCACGCTCTTACCCTTCGAGATGCTGCAGAGGCCACCAGTCGTGGTGATCTTGCAGCTCGCGAAGACGGCACCAGTCACATTCGCTGTCGAGGACTTGTTGATGATGTTGTACCGGTAAACGGCTGCGTTGGCCGCTTGAGCGTGTGCAAGGGAGAGCGCTCCGGCGCACACGATCGCGATTGCCGTGAGCGCGAGCTTGTGACGCGTTGATGAGCGTTGGCGGGATCGGGTAGCGGAAGCCATGTCGCGAAGATAGCTCAGCGGTCCGCCAGGCCGTCATGCCTGCAATTGCTTCATACCGGTGAAACCGGCATGCTGTCCGGAGACGACGAAGGGGCGAGCAGACACCTGCTCGCCCCTTCGTCGTCTCCGAGGGTGGATCAGCGCTTCGAGTCGTCCGTCTCGACGACGTCGATCGTGATCTTCTCCAGCGGACGGTCGTCGTCGAGCTCGTCGTCGAGGACCTCGTCTCCACGGAAGCTCTCGACGGACGCCTCGACGACGTCGTCCTCGTTCTCGTCGTCGTCCTCGTCGATCGTGGCCTCCGTCAGCGCGATCTCCGTGGGGAGGTTATCGTCGCTGAAGATGCCGTCGGGGCGGATGAGCTCGCGCACCTCGGCCATGAAGCTGGTGAGCTGCTGCTGCTGCCACCGCAGCTGACGGGCGCGGTCCTCGGCGTCGCGGAGGACGGTGGAGGTGTGGCCGGTCACCGCGTCGACGATCTTCTGAGACTTCACGCGGGCGCGCTCGAGGATGTCCCGTGCACGGACCTGCGCGTCGGCCTCGATCGCCTGTGCCTGCGAGCGCATGAGCTTCTCGTAGCCGTCGGCCTTCGCAGAGATGCGCTGGGCATGCTCCAGCGAGGCGGTGACCTGCTCGTTCGCGTCGGTCGTGATGCGCTCGGCGTGTGCGACGGCCTGGTTGTGCAGCACGAGGAACTCCTGCTGCGCGTCGTCCTGACGACGGGTGAGGGTCTCCTCGAACTCCAGCACGCGGGCGTTCATCTCGCGCACCTCGCGCTCGGCGTCCGCCCGCAGCTGCGTGGTCTCACGCGTGACGAGGGAGCGCAGTGCGGCAGCGCCCTTCTCGGCCTCGGTGCGGATGGCCGTGGCCTCCTGCGACGCCTGGCTGACCTTCTCCGCGGCGTGCGCGGCCTCGCGCTCGATGCGCGCCTCGTGGGCCGTGTACTCGGTCTCCATCTTCAGGCGCACCTGATCGGCGTCGCGCTGAGCCTGGGAGATGATGCGCTCGGCATCCGCCTCGGCTTCAGCGCGCTGCGCGGCGACTTCCTCGCGGGCCGAGGTCATCAGGCGGTCGGCCTGCACGGCGGCGTTCTGGATGAGGACGTTCGCCTGCTCCTCGGCCACCCGGAGGATCGCCTCGAACTGCTGGCGGGAGGGCGCCTCTTCGCCGTCGGCCTGCGGCATGTCGACGAGCTCGGAGGTGAGCGTCGCCACCTGCTGCTCGGCGTCCGCGGCCTTGGCGTTCGCGGCGGCGAGCTCGGCTTCCAGGGCCTCGCGTGCCTCTCGCTCTTCGGCTTTGAGAGCCTCGACCGACTCGGCCTCGCGGGCCTTCGCCTCGGCGACCTCATCGGCGGCCTGCTGGAGCTGGGCGTGCATCGATGCGAGCGCGGCGTCGACCTCGCCCTTGTCGTAGCCGCGGAATCCGATGGTGAACGCCGACGTGGACGTGGACGACGTGTCGCGCGGAGCCGTCTCGATCAGCTGATCGAAGAAGTCCGGCGACCGCTCGTCGTCGCGGGGTGTGCCCGAGGATTCGCTCATGGGTTCAAGCCTTTCTGGCGTGTCCGCGACACGAAGCGGACTTCGTTTCCGTGGACAGGATCGCAAGCTCGGGGGAGGAGGCCCCCGGCATGCGCCACGACCGGGTCGTCATCCGTCCCTGCGGGGCGCGGCGCGCGTCTAGCCTAATTGCGTCACCTGAGAATCGTGACCCTTTATTCCTGGGCCGGCGAGCGAGGATCAGGCCCGGCGGAACCAGCGCGCGTTGCGGTCGTCGAGCTCCGGGCCGCGCTCGAACACGGAGACGGGGCCGTCGCCCACCTCGATCCCGCGGGTCGCAGCCTCAGCGGCCGCGAGGGCGCGCAGCTCCCGCCAGAGGGGCGCGGTCTGCGGGAAGCCGAGGTACTCGCGGAAGGTCTCGACGCGCAGGAGAGTCCCCGCGCTGACGGGAACCAATCGCGCGACGGTGTCATCCGGTTCGACGAAGCGGACGCCCAGCGCGCCGTCCGGGAGCAGCGAGAAGCTCCGGCCTCGCGCCCCGACGACCACGCGCAGCAGCTCCGCCGTGGCCGTCGGGGAGGCGTGGACGAGGAGAGTGGCTCCGAGGTCGGCGAGGATCTCCTCCATCCGCGCGGCGGTGTACCGGGCTCCGGCGCGCTCGCCGGCCGACGATGCGCTGCGCCGTACCCAGCCGCGCAGGAAGGCTGCTCCCACGATGAGGCCGAGGATGACCAGGATGAGGACGAGGATCAGAGCGGTGTCCAGGGCAGCGACCTTCCGTGCTGAACGTCGGTGCGCGTCAGCGCGGGCCGGAGAGATGGTCCAGCTGGAGATCGCCGGAGGCGTTGAGCGCCTGCATGATCTCCTGGATGCGGTGCGGGTCCACGGCCGGCGGCTCCGCCTCGTCGAAGCCGAACTGCAGGGGGATGGCGGGATGGATCCAGACGCTCGCTCGCCGGTCGATGCCGCCCTCGGGAGGCTGCCAGGTCATCATGAAGCTCTCCTGACGACGCAGCTTGGTGGCGATGACGATCTTCAGATGCGCGAGCGTCTCGTCCTCGATGAGGATCGGATCCGAGTGCCCGTCGTACCGGAGTCTTCCCATGGTGCTGACGGTACACCCCCGTGGGGTCTCACGATCACCGGCAGGTGGCGGGCGGAACGGGGCGAAGGGGGTGGCGTTCGCGTGGCGGGGCGTCTGCCCTTGGTACGGTGACCGCGGAGGACACCACGTCCCCTGGGGCCGCCGAGCAAGAGAGAACTTCGAGATGAAGCGCACGTCCCGCTTGCGTCTTGGTCGCATCGGGATCGTCGCCGTGCTCGCGATCGCGCTGGGATCGTTGACACCGGCCCTCACCACGACCGGCTCCGCGACCGCGGCGTCCGACGGCTACATGGTCTATCCGGCTTCGGGCAACATCCAGTCCAAGGTCGGCGACGGATGCCTCGGCAACTATCGTGCGCACGACGGCATCGACATCTCCCGGAACGGCGGGACGCCGATCCTGGCGGCGTATGACGGCGTGATCAAGAGCCGCACGTCGAACGGCGGTTACGGCAACTACGTCGACGTGCAGCACCCGGGCGGCTACGTCACCCGGTACGCCCACATGGCGGCGCCTGGCTGGTACGCGCCGGGGACCAAGGTCTTGCGTGGACAGCAGATCGGCGTCGTCGGGAACACCGGCAACTCCGCCGCGTATCACCTGCATTTCGAGGTGTGGCTGAACGGCAAGGTTTACTCCCAGATCAACCAGGGCTTCACCTGCCTGTCGAACGTCACGCGGGGCGGGACGATTCCGTTGTTCTTCCCGGGTCTCGGGAGCGGCGACCCTGCGAACGTCGGTGCGGGCGACTTCACCGGGGACGACAAAGCCGACCTGCTCGTCGTCGCCGGCAACGGCGACCTGAGGATGCGTAACGGGAACGGGCGAGGATCCTTCTCCGCCCCCACCAGCCTTTTCGGCGCGGGATGGGCTGACTCCCGTCGGCACATCACGCACACGGACTTCAACGGAGACGGCAACGCCGACATCCTCGTAGCCCGCTCCGACGGTGTTCTCGAGTTCTGGGCGGGGACCGGGGCAGGGCAATTCCGGCCAGCGACGACGCCCGGGTCCGGGTGGTACGGGATGAGGCACGTCGCCTCCGGGGCGGACTTCACCGGCGACGGGCGGCAGGACGTTCTCGGAGTGTCCGAAGCCGGAACCCTGATCGTCTATCGGGGGAATGGCGCCGGCGGTTTCAGCCCACCCCACACCACGATCGGTGGGGGCTGGGAGGGCTTCCACTATCTCATCGCCGGAGACTTCGACGGCGATGGTCGAGGAGACATCGTCGCTATCGCGGGAGATGGCGTGCTGCGGCTGTACACGGGTGCATCCGGGCTGCGCGGACCGCGTCAGGTCGGAGTCGGTTGGCAGGAGTTCACGGAAGTCACCGGTGGCGTGGACTACAACGGGGACGGCCGGGCCGACCTGCTCGCTCGAACGGCTGCCGGGCAGCTTTACCTTTACCCCGGTAACGGGACGGGGGGATTCAGCGCCCGGGTTCTCGTCGCCTCGGACGCCGCCGACTACCTCGCGATCGAGTAGCCGCTCGCCGACCGCGCGTATCGTGGGCGCATGACCGCTCCGACCCTCGATGACATCGCGGCGGCGCTGTACGCCGGGCCGCCCGAGGAGTTCACGACCGCCCGGAACGCACGGGCGAAAGGCCTCGACGACCGCGCGCTCGCCGCGGAGGTGAAGGCGCTGCGCAAGCCCGCGGTCGCCGCTTGGGTCGTCAACGTCTTCGCGCAGGAGCGCGCCGCCCAGCTCGGGGAGGCCCTGGCGCTCGCGGCGGAGCTGCGCGAGGCGCAGGAGGATTTGGATGCTGCGGCGCTGGCGAAGCTCGGCCGGGAACGGCGCGCGCTGACCCGGCGCCTTGCCGAGACCGCTGCCGACCTTGTGGGGTCCCGGGGTGAACGCGTCACGGCGGCGACGCGGGATGCGGTGGAGCAGACGATCTCCGCGGCGTTCTTCGACCCGGATGCGGCTGCCGCTGTCGCGTCGGGGCGTCTCGTGCGGGCGTTGGAGCCTTCGGGTAACGCGGACGACCTCCGGGAGGCGGTCGCCGGCACTTTCCCGACGCTGCGGCCGCAGGCCCGGCGTCCTCCGGACGAACTGCAGGAGCGTCGGAAGCGCCGGGATGCCGAGCGTCAGGTGGCGGCTGCGGAGAAGGATCTCGCGGCGGCGGAGCGGGCCCTCGCGAAGGAGGACGAGATGGTGCAGGTGCTGAGTGATCGCGCCGAGGAGCTGGCCGACGGCATCGCCGAGCTGGAGGCGCAGATCGAGACGCTGCATCGGGAAGCCGACCGCGTCGAGCGCGACCGTCCCGCCGCGGAGGAGCGGCGCACCGCGGCCGTGGCGAAGAAGGATGCCGCCGCCGAGGCCGTGCAGGCGGCGCGCGCAGCTCTCGCCGACCTCTGAGCGGGCCTCAGCCCCGGGCGGCGGCCCTCTCTTCGTCGGAGTTCGGTGTCCACCCGAACCAGCCGTCGTCGGACGGGATGACGCTCCAGTCTCCGCAGACGAAGACGGTCTTCGCCTCGTACGCGGCGGGCCCGTCGTCGAACATCAAGGTCGGCGCAGAGGTCCGCTCCGCCTTCACGCAGTCGTCCGGCAGTGTGGCCGAGCTCGTCAGCAGGAGGACGGCGTCGTCGGCGTCTTCGATGGTCGACGTCCGGAGCGTGAGCGCGGTCGCGTCGTCCGGGACCCAGTCCGCGTCGACCGGCGAGTCCGCGCGGAAGGCGCCGGCGTCGTCGAAGGTCCGGGTCGACTGCTTGTGCAGGAGATCGTCGACGGCGGCGCATCCACCGAGCAGCAGGGTGCCGCCGAGGAGCAGGGCGGCAGCGGGGAGGAGGTGTCGTCGTGTCATATCTCCACTCTGCTGGCGCGGCTCGCGGGCGGCGTCCGTCGGCGGAGGTATCCCGCGTCACCCGGGGGAGTGATCTCTGCCGAAGGCCTCTCCGATAGCCTCGGGGGATGCGGGAGGAAGTCCTCAAGGGCGGCAATGCGAGCGGACCCGTCGTGCGGGTCGGGGACACCGTCCGCAAGGCATGGACGGCCGCGACCTCGCACGTCATCGCCTACGTGCAGGCGATGCGGGACGGCGGAGTCGAGGCGCCGGAGCCGCTCGGCAGAGACGCGCAGGGGCGGCAGATCATCGAGTTCGTCCCCGGCACCCGGCGATGGACTCCGCACCGCTCTCCGCCGCCGAGCTCTGTCGCGTGGGCGAGATGGTCCGCCGCATCCATGACGTCTCGACGCGGTACGTCCCTGCTGCCGACGCGATCTGGGAACCACCCCTCTCGGCGCCTGCGCAGGAGCTCATCTGCCACAACGACCTGGCGCCGTGGAATCTGATGCTCGGCGAACGCTGGGTGTTCATCGACTGGGACGGCGCCTCCCCGAGCACCCGCTCGTGGGACCTCGCCTTCTCCGCGCAGACGTTCGCGCTTCCCGATGCGACCAGAGATCCGCAACGCTCCGCCGAAGACCTCGCGGCTTTCGTCGACGGATACGGTGCCGACGAGGAGCTGCGCGCGGTGCTCCCGGACATGATGCGCCGACGCACGCAGGCGATGCTCGACCTGCTGCGCTCGTCCGCGGAGGTGGGGCGCGAGCCGTGGGGGACCATGTACCGAACGGGTCACGGGGCGCACTGGGCGGCGGTGCTCGACTACGTCACCGCACATCGGGGTGTGTGGCAGCGCGCGCTGGGGTGAGGTTCCGCCGGTCTGGTTCTCCTAGGGTGATCGACATGAGTGACGACCTCGGCCGCGCAGTGATCGCGGATCTGTGCCGGATCCCGAACCCGAGTCGATCGACAGGACGGCGTACGTCGACCTCGGCGGTGTCTCCCAGTTCGTCTCGATCCGCGGTCGCAGCACACGGAACCCCGTGCTCGTCGTCTGCCACGGCGGTCCTGCCCTGCCGTCGCTGCCCTCGTCGTGGGTCTGGCAACGAGGTGTGGAGGACTACTTCACGGTCGTCAACTACGACCAGCGCGCAAGCGGCAAGTCCGCGGGCTCCGTGTCCGAGGACATGGACCTCAGCGTCGACCGGTACGTCGACGATCTCGTGGAGCTGATCGCGTGGCTCCAGCGGGAGCTCGGCGTGCAGAAGGTCGGGGTGCTCGGGCACAGCTGGGAGACGGTCCTCGGACTCACCCTCGCCCGGCGGCGTCCCGACCTGCTGTGGGCGTATATCGGCGTCGGCCAGGTCATCTCCGGTCCCGAGAACGAGGTGGAGAGCTTCCGCCACGCGATGCGGAGTGCCGTCGCGGATCGGAACGAGCAGGCGATCTCCGAGCTGCGGGCGCTCGGGGAGTACCCCGGTGAGGAGCCGTTGACCGTCGAACGCATCGTGACCTGCCGGAGATGGGCGCAGTACTACGGCGGCCTCTCGGCGTATCGCTCCGACTTCGCGTACTTCACCGAGTCGCAGGAGCTGTCCCCGTATTACACGGACGCCGACCTGAGCCTCATCGGTGTCGGGCAGCGGGCGACCATGCCCGCGGTGCTGCCGGCCCTGCTCGGCTTCGACGCCCGCGATCAGACGGCGTTCGAGGTGCCGATGCTCCAGTTCCTCGGACGGCACGACTGGACGACCCCCGCCGGGCCGGTCGTCCGCTGGCTGGAGACCGTGACGGCACCGTCGACGCACGTCGTGTGGTTCGAGAACTCCGCGCACCTGTGCATGTTCGAGGAGCCCGGGAAGTTCCTGGTGAGTCTCGTGACCCACGCGCTGCCGCACGCGGTCGCCGCGGGCGACGCGAGGAAGGATGGCTCGGCGGACTCACCTGTGTCGGCGTGAGTCTGCGCGTCGCCTCCTCCCGTTCTCCCCTCTCTCCACCCCGCTCTGTTATCGCGTCAGAGATGGATGGGACCGGGGGAGGGAACCGCTGTCGGCAGGCCGGCATCGAGGATCCGCTCGACGATGCCGATAGCGCGGTCGCTGAGGCCGTCGCCCGGGTAGAAGTCCTCGTAGTGAGCCTCCGCCGCCTCCAATGTGGTGATGCCGCAGAGGCTGAGCAACTGACGGATGTCGTCCACGTCGCGTCCTGGCCGGTTGGCGCGGAGCTTCATGGCGAGAAGCGCGTCCTTCGAGGCGACCTGGATGATGACGCCGTCTCGGTCGTAGATCGTCTCCCACTCGACAGCTCGACGGCCGAACGTCGGCACGGAATCAGCGTGCTCTACAGCGAAGTTGAACCAGCCGACGCTCCACCCTCGTCGGTCCCCGACGCGCGAGGCCGCGGCGAGAACGGCTTCGTCACTTCCAGGGTTGATGTGAAGGGAATCGAGGTCTCCGGTGGCCCGGCGGTCGAAGTACCTGATGACGAGCGCAGCGCCACCGACAAGTCGGATGCCTGCGACTTCGCCAGCGGCATGAAGCTCGCCGACCAGGTCGCGGATGCCGGCGATGATGTCGTCGCGGTTCAGTGCGTCAGCCATCAGACGCTCGTCAGTGTGTCTTGCCAGACAAGGACACCACGCTCGAAGAATTCCGTGGGCACGTCGTCGGGCGCCGGGATCGGATCCGCCGGATCGACGTCCAGGGTACGGGGAACCTGGACCCGCCTGTTCGGGGCGTCGACCCACGCCGGAGTGGGGAGCCCCTCCTCGCGGAGGCGAAGATCCACGAGGGCTGCCAGGGCGGCGTCCCAGACGCGGTCGCCGGTCGGCTCGGGTTCCGCGAGACCGAGGACCCCGCGTACGAGGCCGTGCTCGGCGTTGAGGTTGTCGCTCAGCTGGATGAACTCGCGAAGTGCGCTGTGCTTGTCACCCGCTCGCAGGTACCCGCGGATCGCCGCCGCGATGGTTGCCGCGTCGTCCCGTCGCGTCGGTGCGGAGTACAAGCGGTAGCCGGCGCCACGGAGGAAGCGCTCGACTGTGCTGAACTCAGCCTCCCGGCCACCTTCCACCCGAGATACTCGGCCTTGGTCGACGTTGGTTCGCTCGGCGAGATCCTTCTGCGTGAGGCCGCTGCTCTTCCGCGCAGCGCGCACGAGCACTGATGCGTTGGTCATGTCGCCTCCCGTAGAAATGTCTTCTGAGCCATATTCTATGTCGGCGGGGATCGGGATGTGACGCCTCGGATCCGGGAAGCCGCGCCCCGTTCGTTCCAGGGCAAAGCAAAACCCCCGCCATGCAGAAGCTAGGCGAGGGTTTCTGGGCTGATTGCTCGGCTGAAAACGGGGGTGCTCGTTGGTCGATGCTTGCCCAGTGTCTCCGTGGCGCCCTTACCGTTGGTCGCGACTGCTTGAGCGCGTATGTTCAGTGGAGCTAGATACAGCAACCGAGGCGTCAGGGATTCGGGTCTGGCTCCATGCCCAGAATTTTTCGCACGTCGGCTAGCAATTCGTCGATTGACGAGTTTGGGACTCCTTCCGGCGCTGATTCGTCAACCGATTCATACCCGTCGACGGCGGTCGTAGGCTCCGTGGTGTTCACTTGAGTGCCTGACGGTGGAGCCTTGAACTCCGGGTGCAGCGCGTTCGCAAGATAGATGTGGGAGGGCCACCCATCGCTCTTTACGCATTCACGACAGAGTGTTAGCGCAACATGAGGTTCGACGCCCTGGTTCTCCAAACCGGCAAGCGCCTTGTTTACCCCTTCGTTGATCTTTCGGTCGATGGCGAACAGCGGGTACTCTCGGCCATTCCACACACCCTTCAAGGCGTGAGAGCCGCGAAACACAAGGTCAGCCAACGGGTGTCTTGTATCGGACACGCCCTCCGATGTGCTCACCGCAGCGAGCGCCCACACGACCTCCACTGCAAGGGTGAAGTAGCGCTCGTTACACATTGAAAACACCCGAAATCCAGTGTCGACAGACGGCCCAAAATAGTCGAACCGGTATCGTGATTCATCGCGTTCCAGCAGGGCTTGCTCGTTGAGATCAAGAACATCAGCGTCGGAGTCTTCCGACGAAGGATTGATGGGGATCGAAGACTCGCTGTCGGGACTAGGAAACGTTGCGACGAACGCCCCTCCTTTAGTGGCTAAGCTTTCGCCGAAGAGCGAGCTTTCCTCGTACCGGTTCATGGCGTCGATCCAGCAACGAACAGCGTGATAGATCTCGCTTTCGCTCGACACTCGTGCCGTGAAGATTAGCTCATCGCCAACCGCTTTCCATAACCTTAGGGGCACTTCAAGGTCAGTGCACTGATCGGTGATGTCGGCCAGCACCTGTGGGAACTCGCGATAGAAGCTCAGAAATGTCTTACGCCACAGGTCCTTGTTCTTTTGCTTGTACTGAGTTGACCCAACGATGTCGACAGATAGGAAAAGAACTGAGTGGGTCTCAAGCTGGGCCTCAGGCAAGGTCTAGAACCTCAGCACGAACACGGGCCGCCGCTGGAGAAACGTCGAAGCGTCGCGCCAGTGCCCACTCGTCCCCGCCGACTTCCTCGTGGGCGACACGGAACTGTTCTGCGGGCATCAGTAGCGCCGCGGCAAAGATGTTCGCCTCGGTCTCGGCCCGGCCTCGTCCCCCGCGATGGAAGACGGCTTCCCCGGTCGCCCGCGGCATTCTGTGATGCAGAAATAGGTGGCCGAGTTCGTGGGCCACGGTGAAGCGATCACGCCGGGCAGACGTTAGGCGCGGAAGGAAGATCTCGAATGTCCCGTCCGCGTGAGCGATTGAGGACTCGTCGCCCCACGGGTTCGGATCAAATGAGATTTTTCCGTTGACTCGCTCGAGGAGGGCGTCAAGGTTGGCCCGACCACTGGCATCATGCACGTCCGCCAGTGCGCTCAACGATTGAGCCAGCTGATTTATGGCGGCATTTGAGAGGTTTGCCGGCGGCGTAAGAGAGGTGCCCACACGCGGATTCTACCCCGAACCCAGGACATTACGCGGATGACAGGGCCTGCGCGGCCGAGGAGCGCCGCCCCCGTAGCAAAGCGAGGACCAGGCTGCGGTCAGTGAAGGGCGCGTCGCCAGGCCGCCGCGTTGCCTTGCGTCGGATGCACCAGATATCCGACCATCCATCTCGGAGCATCCGGAGCGAGAGCGGATCGAAACCGTTCTCGCTCCACGCCTGTGAACGTACTTCTTCGCTGCGAACGCTCGGCGCCGGCCAGTCCCGCGGGCTCAAGCGCCGCGGCAGATCATCGCCTAGTGGGTCACCCCGGTAGCCGTCAACACCAGGGCAAAGCAAAACCCCCGCCATGTAGAAGCTAGGCGAGGGTTTCTGGGCTGATTGTAATGATCAGCCTTGTGGCTCCGACCGGCATCGATCCGGTGACCTTTCGAGTAAGAGTTTCGCCCTATCAGGGGTTTCTGCGGACTTGCGGGTGCTTTGAACAGTCCTGATCGCGCCTGCTTTCGGTTGCCAGCGAGTGCCGCGAGCTGGCGGTGAATCTGCGGAATAGATGCGGGGTTCTGGACATTCGGTAGCGTCTGCTCCGTGTCGATGGTCGCGCTTTATTCTTTGGCCACGAACCGATCGCGGTCCTCGTCCAGGCGCGGGGTCGCCCACGGCACCGTTTCCGCGAGCGACGCGAACCGCTCGGTGGGGTCGTCCGGCGTCGTGGGCATGCCCTCACGGTACTCGTGTCTCGCCTGCGCGAGGACTCCGGTGTTGTCTCCGCGGCCGCCAAGATGGAAGCATGACGTTCCCGCTCAACGACGAGATCGCCGCCGCCTTCGCGCAGTTCTTCTTCGGCGGCGGTAGCGGGCCGAGCCACTCCACGCTGTCACGACTCTTCGCGGGCGCCGGATACGTCGACGCTGATCCCTACGACTTGAACACGCAGGCACCGAACAAGCAGCAGCGCGTCCTCGCGGTGTTCCGAGCGGCCGAGCGGCGGCCCGCGGGCGCGCTCGTTGACGGGATGCTCAACGCGCTCCGGCTCGACGGCGCGTTTGGAAAGTATGCCGACGACAAGCACGTCGCTGACCTGCACGCGGCGGTGACCCACGCCGGCTGGGCGCTCTCGGCGTACGGACGGCTCGAGTACGCGGGCGACATCCACCTCGAGACCGGCGGTCGCGCCGCGCTCGATGAACAGCTCGAGCGGCTGCGGCGGAACATCGACGACCCGGCGGCGCTGCTCGGCGGGGCGAAGGAGCTGCTCGAAGCCGTCGCGAAGTTCGTCCTCGAGGAGGGCAACCGCCTGCCGGAGCGCGCCGACTTCCCGGCGCTGGTGGCGCTCTCGTTCGAGAAGCTGGGGCTTCGCCCGGCGGTCGTCGACGACTCGGTCCCGGGCGCGAAGCAGGTCCCCTCGATCTACCAGTCGGCGAAGACCGTAGCATTCACCGTCAACGAGCTGCGGAATCTGCAGGGCACCGGCCACGGCCGGACGCTCCTCACCGGAGTGACTGCTGAGGCGGCGCGCTACGTCATCCGCGAGGTTGTACACGTCGCCGACCTGATGTTGTCGACGCACGACCGCCAGATGGGGCGGTAGGCAGGCGCGGCCGTCGGAGGCCTTCGGGCGCGGCTAAGCCACGTCGCTCAGTAACTGATTCACCCGGCTCCGGCTGACGCCGAGCGCCTCCTGGAGCTCCTTGATGGGCGTG
This sequence comes from Microbacterium sp. LCT-H2, assembly GCF_001866135.1. Lineage (GTDB taxonomy): Bacteria > Actinomycetota > Actinomycetes > Actinomycetales > Microbacteriaceae > Microbacterium. Next base: position 477,872 of record NZ_MODW01000001.1, on the reverse strand, counting down.
CCAGCTGCGCGAAGCGCCTTGCACACCGCCGCTCGCTTGGCGAGCAGCTCGGCGTGCTCGGCCTCGTTCGCCTGCAGACGTGCGACGATGTCCACTGCCTCTTTCAGCAGGGTCACCCGTGTCTCGGCGCGCTCGACGGCGGTCATGCGAACACTGTATAGCCATATGCACATATCTGTACAACCTGCTGTACAGATATGTGCAATGAGCATTACACTGAGTGGATGCCCCAGCCCAGCTCGCGCCGCGCCATCAAGGCGCAGTCGGACCCCCGCCGTATCGTCGCAACTATGACGCGGTCAATCTCTTGCGCGAAATCGCACCTCGAGCTCGACGGGGCAGGCCGATGACGCTCATCACTGCCGCGAATGGCAATCTGTCAGCGGCGAGGGGGGCCAAGAAGGACGAGTTCTACACCCAGCTGGTTGACATCGAGAAGGAGCTCAGTCACTACCGGAAACACTTCGCCGGCAAGGTCGTCTACCTCAACTGCGACGACCCAAGGGTCAGCAACTTCTTCCGTTACTTCTCCGAGAACTTTGAGGCGCTGGGCCTGAAGCGACTCATCGCCACGTGCTACCAGAGCGAGGATCCGGGCCAGTTCAGCCGGGGCGACTCCTCGCGCGCTGTCTGGCTCGAGTACGACGGCGACAAGAACGGCAACCGCGTGCCGGACGCCAACGAGATCGGCGTGCGTCCTCTCAAGGGCGATGGCGACTTCCGGAGCGCCGAGAGCGTCGAGCTGCTGCGCCAAGCGGACATCGTCGTCACGAACCCGCCATTCTCGCTGTTCCGCGAGTTCGTCGCCCAGCTCGTCGAGCACGACAAGCAGTTCATCATCCTCGGGAACATGAACGCGCTCACCTACAAGGAGATATTCCCGCTCTTCCAGAACAACCAGATGTGGTACGGCCCGAGCATCCGCAGCGGCGACCGCGAGTTTCGCGTGCCAGCCGACTACCCGCTTGAGGCTGCAGGGACCCGGGTTGATGCGGAGGGAAACCGATACATTCGCGTCAAGGGCGTTCGTTGGTTCACCAACCTCGACTATGACGAGCGGCACCGAGACCTCGAACTGACTAAGCGATACCGCGAGGCCGACTATCCGCGCTACGCGAACTTCGACGCAATCAACGGCTTTAAGAACACTCGCGGAGAGCAACTGGCCGTGGCGGAAGTCGGTAGGTGGAAGATCCGCTGGAGGCCGCTGGTGGTCGGAAGGCTTCGAGCGATCCTCGCTCGCTCGGACGTCCAGGGCGCCTGGCTGACTACCTGGCTGGAGCAGCCGTGGTTACTCGACGAGTTCGAGGCTGCGCTCGGTCTCGACGGGCTGATGCCTCATCGCGCAGATCATCCCTCGGTGGATACTCGCGAGGGTAAGACGATCATCGACCAACGCTTTGACCAGAGCATCGCATTCGACTCGAACTCCGAGTGGTGGTGGAAGCGTCGGGCCGCTGAACTGCTTCTTGACCGTGTGCAGCCGGCGCGATTCGCATGGATCGACGATGAAATCGGGAACGTGGGCATCAAGGCCGACCCATGGGGACCGCAACAGAATCATCAGCGCCTGCTCCTGCGGACAAGGTCCTTGCCGGGGCTCCTGCCGCGCGATCTGCAGCGGGTCGAAAGCTGGCTGAATGAGGACGCTCCCTAATAGCGCCTTTGCCGAGGCCAGTAGCCAGTCGTGCCGCTGAGGATGCGGGGCAAAGGTGGCGCTGTCATTCGGGCGGTCAAGGTCTGCTGACTCGCGGGACGTCAGCCGCCCCGAATGCTCGGTCCGGGAGATGTGGTTGGGTGCCGCCGTAGCGCTCGTAAACACGTGCAGCGTATGCCTAACGCTCATTGTGGCCGCGTGCATGTTCCACGCGGCGCGTAGCGACGTCGCGGCCCATCAACCAGGATTCCGCAAAGGGGTGTTGCCCAACGGCTCAGGCGACTGAGCACCGCCGCTGGAGCCTGAATTGAGCTCCGCCCCTGGAACGGTCCGTACGTTTCGCTCTCAACCCCGAAAAATGGGGCTTCGCGCCGATAGTTCGGATAACTGTGAATATCGGCGGTTAGAAACACACCCCTTGAAGTGAGATGGGGCTGAGCACGAGCTTAACTGTCGGAACCGCGTTGAAGTGGCACAACCCCGCTTTGCGTGCCACGCCTGGCATTGCTGACAGCATGTGTCACCCATGCTCGGTGGCCACGCCGTTGTGCGATTCAGCCAAAACTGTTCACTTGTCGTTTCCGTGCGTATTGGGTTCGGCAGAGGGTTGCGGTGGGTTTTCGTCAGCGTGTCGTACGCTGCAGCAGTGCGCCCAGGTGACTGCCGAAGACGATCGTTTTCGGCGGGAGATGGACCCCGGAGCCTAGACCGAGGAATACCCTGAATATTGTTCGCGATGCTGCGCGGGTACTCGCTGCGGGAGCCGCGTGGCTCGGATGGGTATCCCCGGTTCTCGGGACCGTCATGTATATGTGGGGCGGGGCGCCATTCCATACCGGCGCGGTGAGTGAGCTGCGGGCGCGCACGCCCGGGCCTGTCGTCAGGATCGTCGCCTGTGCGACGCGGTCGCAGAGCGCGGCGTCATCGGGTCCGGTCAGTGGTTGTGCCGGGCGTCCTGGGCTTCGGGGTCACGCATAGGAACGCCCCGTAAATTGAAAACTGTGCCACTCGCCCCAACGGTCAATGCAACTCGTCCCGGTGGTTCTTGCCGCAACCGTGCTTCTCTCCGTGCGGTCGGAGCCGCGCTGGCCGCGGTCTTCATCGTCGGCCTGAGCGCCTGCGCGCCCGATCCGGTCAGTGAATCGTTTCTCAGCGGAGAAAACACGGGCTTTGTCTCCGGCGACGGTGCGATCGTAGAGATCCCTGAGGCTGACCGTGGAGACCCTGTCGACTTCGGCGGCATCACAGAGACCGGCGAGAAGCTTGACAGCGCTGACCTTGCAGGCGAGGTTGTGGTCGTTAATTTCTGGTACGCCGGGTGTGCACCCTGCCGTGTCGAGGCGGCCGACTTGGAGAGCGTCTGGCAGGAATACAAAGGGAACGGCGTCTCGTTTGTCGGGATCAACACCCGTGATCAGGCCGATACCGCCGCCGCATTCGCCAACGAGTTCGGTGTCACCTATCCGAGCCTGATCGATGCCGACACGGCGGAGGCCAAGCTCGCCTTCGCCAAAGTCGTTCCGATCGCCGCCACCCCGACCACTCTGGTGCTCGACAAGCAGGGCCGTGTTGCCGCGCGCATTATCGGTCCGATCGAGGGTACCTCAATCCTGTCCACACTCGTCGAGGACGCCCTCGCGGAGTCGTCGTGACGATCTCGGCGACGCTATGAATCCCGAAGCGATCATCGGATCCGGCGCGCTCTGGCTCGCAATCCCTCTCGCCATGCTCGCCGGACTCGTGTCGTTCCTGTCCCCATGCGTGCTCCCTCTCGTCCCGGGCTACCTCGGCTTCCTCGGGGGAACGGCCGCTCCGCGAGGCGCTGCGTCTCGCGGAGCTCGCTCAACAACCGGGGATGCCGGATCGCCGTCGCGAGGACGGCTACTGTTCGGAGTGCTGCTGTTCATCTTCGGGTTCAGCATCGTCTTCGTGTTCATCACGGCACTCAGCGGCACGGTGGGCGTCTTCCTGCTGCAGTGGGGTGACCTGATCACACGGATCCTCGGTGTGATCATCATCATGATGGGGCTCGTGTTCCTCGGCTTCTTCGGCTTCGCCCAACGTGAGCTGCGCTTTCACATCGATTCCAAGTACGGCATTGTCGGTGCCCCGCTCCTGGGCATCGCGCTGGGCATTGGCTGGGCACCCTGCATGGGCCCGACCCTCGCCGCCATCGTGGCGATCTCTTTCAACGCCGGCGATCCCGTGCGTGCCAGCTTCCTCGGGCTCGCGTACTCCCTGGGCCTCGGTATCCCGTTCCTGCTCGTCGCTCTCGGATTCGGATGGGCGACGAAGACAATCGGGTTCCTCCGCCGACACATCCGCGTCGTGAACGCCATCGGCGGGGTGCTGCTCCTCGCGCTGGGCGCCTTGATGGTAAGCGGAATCTGGACCGACATCATGTCCCGGCTGACGGCGGTGATGGGCACCGTCATCCTTCCGCTCTAAGACTGGCGAGGCAGCGGACAGTGAAGCGGTGAGTTCCGAGGAGAGCCTCTCGATGGCCGCCGATGCCTGCAGCCCCGATCGGTTTGGTGCAGACGATGTCAACGGCGGGATCCTGCGGTTGCAGTCATCGGGGATCGACTGGCGACCCACAACGGTCGTGGCGCCACCGAGTAGGGAATGAGATGGAAGCTTGTTCGCGCATCGCCCGCGGGGTGGGGAGTGGGCAGCCCATTAGCGATTGGTCATCCACTGCTGTACAGTCAGTGTGTGCTGACTATTACTTCCCGTATCGACGTGATGAACCGGCTTGGCCGGGCGATGGCAGATCCCACGCGCTCACGGATCTTGATGACTCTGCTCGAAGGACCCAGTTATCCTGCAGTGCTTTCGCGGGACCTGGTCCTTACCCGTTCAAACGTTTCGAACCACCTGACATGCCTACGCGATTGTGGCATCGTGGTCGCCGAGCCTGAAGGTCGCCAGACCCGCTACGAGATCGCCGACCCGCATCTTGCAGCGGCCCTCGTCGCGCTCGTCGATGTGACGCTGGCTGTCGACGCGCATGCGCCGTGCGTGGATTCAGCGTGCATGGTGGTTGGTTGCTGCGCGACGGGAGTGGACGCGTGAGCGCGGCGTGCGGCTGCGAGCACGAGCCCTCTAGTACTGCTGACGAAGAATCCGACGCGGTCGAGCAGCCCTGGTGGCGAGACCGCGGGATCATGGTGCCTGTTTTCTCCGGCATAGCGTTCCTGGTCGGACTGATTCTCGAGTGGTCGGGTCAGGAGATCCCGGCGCTGGTACTGTTCTGGATCGGCCTACTGCTGGGTGCGTCGACGTTCACGCCCGGTGCGATTCGGAAGCTCTTCAAGGGCAAACTCGGCATCGGGCTGCTGATGACAATCAGCGCCATCGGAGCAGTCGTCCTCGGCTACGTGGAGGAGGCCGCGGCCCTGGCGTTCTTGTACTCCATCGCTGAGGCACTCGAGGACAAGGCGATGGACCGCGCCCGCGGCGGGCTGCGTGCACTGCTCAAGCTCGTACCGGAGACAGCGACCGTCTTGCAGGGCGGCACTGCCGTGCACGTCCAGGCGAGAGAGTTGATGGTCGGTCAGGTCATGGTTGTCCGACCGGGCGAGAGGATCGCGACCGACGGGATCGTCCGCTCCGGTCGCTCCAGCCTGGACACATCGGCTATCACTGGCGAATCGATCCCGGTCGAGGTCGAGCCCGGCGATGTGGTCTCGGCCGGCGCGATCAACAGTGTCGGTGCACTGGAGGTCGAGACAACTGCGGCCGGCAGCGACAACTCGCTCACCACGATCGTTGAGCTGGTGGAGAAGGCGCAGACGGAGAAGGGTGAGCGTGCTCGTCTAGCCGACAAGATCGCCCGACCGCTGGTGCCAGGCGTTCTGATCCTCGCGGCGCTCGTCGCGATCATCGGTTCGGTGCTGGGCGATCCTGAGGTGTGGATCACCCGCGCGCTTGTGGTACTCGTTGCGGCGTCTCCGTGTGCGCTCGCGATCTCGGTACCGCTGACGGTCGTCGCCGCGATCGGTGCGGCGAGCAAGTTCGGTGTAATCATCAAGTCCGGTGCTGTTTTCGAGCGCTTCGGTACGGTCCGCCACGTTGCCGTCGACAAGACCGGCACACTCACCCGCAACGAACCGGCAGTCACCGCCGTCCTCACCGCGAACGGCGTGACGGAGGCTCAGGCCCTGGCGTGGGCGGCAGCGTTAGAGCAGCACAGCACGCATCCTCTGGCTGCCGCGATCACCGCAGCGGCCCCGGGTACTCTGGCGGCTGCCGATGTGACCGAGCAGCCCGGGCACGGCATCGACGGCACCGTTGACGGATCGAGAATCACCGTCGGCAGCCCCCGCTGGCTGGACGCCGACGACCTGACGGACCGGGTGGCGGGGCTCGAGGAGCAGGGCATGACCGTCGTGATCGTGCACCGTGACGGGTCCCCGGTCGCCGCGATCGGCGTTCGCGACGAGCTGCGTCCCGAAGTCCCCGACGTGGTCCGGACGCTGACAAGACAGGGCATCGGCGTGACGATGCTCACCGGCGACAACACCCGCACCGCTCGTGCACTGGCTGCGCAGGCCGGCATCACTGACGTGCGAGCCGAGATGCGCCCCGAAGACAAGGCGGCCGCGATCGGTGAGCTGTCGAAGGCAGGGGCGGTCGCGATGATCGGCGACGGCATCAACGACGCTCCGGCCCTCGCTGGCGCGGACATCGGTATCGCGATGGGCGCGACCGGCTCCGACGCGGCGATCGAATCCGCGGACGTCGCGTTCACCGGCCATGATCTCCGCCTCATCCCACGGGCGTTCGATCACGCCCGCCGAGGGCGACGGATCATCAACCAGAACATCATCCTGTCGCTGCTGATCATCACGGCACTGCTCCCGCTCGCACTCTTCGGAGTGCTGGGGCTCGCGGCCGTCGTCCTGGTCCACGAGGTCGCGGAGGTCATCGTGATCCTCAACGGGCTGCGAGCCGCCCGCGCACACACTCCGCGGCTGGAAAGCTGATGCTCGCAACCATCGGATCAGCGATCGGCTTGTTCGCAGCGACCAACATCGACGACATCGTCGTGCTCACCGTGCTGTTCCTCGCCTCAAGCCGGGGGAAGCCCCGGCCCTGGCAGATCGTCGCTGGCCAGTACCTCGGGTTCATCGCCCTCGTCGTGATCAGCGTGATCGCCGCGCTCGGCCTCACGATCGTCCCGGACGAATGGGTCGGTTTCCTCGGCCTGATCCCGCTCGGCATCGGTATCTGGACGCTTGTCGCCGGCCTGCGCCGCAACGGCGATGACGATGACGACGACGCCAAGATCACCGCGGTTGGAATGTGGGGTGTTGCGGGGATCACGATTGCCAATGGGGCGGACAATATCTCTTTGTACACGCCGATCTTCCGCACCACCGCACCCGGCGACGTCGCCGTCATGATCGTCGTGTTCCTCGTTCTCGTCGCCGTCTGGTGCGCCGCTGGACGGCTGATCGGCACCAACAAGGCTGTCACTGAGGGGCTGGAACGCGTCGAGCACTGGCTCGTCCCGGCCGTGTTCATCGGTCTGGGTCTGTTCATCCTGATCGAATCCGGCGTCATCGTTCGTCTGATTGAGGTCCTCGCATGACGTCGCCCGAGGCAGAAGCTCGCCCGTCCGCTCCGCGGAAATTGTCGCCGGCACAGCGCTGGCAACTCACTGGCGGAGCGCTGCTGATCGCCGCGGTTGTTGTTCTGATCGATCAGGGAACGAAAATGTGGGCGGAAGCAAGCCTCACCGAACGCGAGCGCATCCCCCTGATCGGGCGGCCTGGCTGGTTGCAACTTGCTTACAACCCCGGAGCGGCATTCTCCTTCGGGGAGGGCTACACCTGGGTCTTCGCGCTACTCGCCGTCGCCGCCACCATCGCAGCGATCGTATTCGCACTCCGAGTTCAGCGCCCAGGTTGGGCGATCATCGTCGGCGCGCTCGGCGGAGCTGCAGCATCACACGCAGGCGATCGTCTCTTTCGGGGCCTGGATTCGCCCGCGGACATGTCGTGGACTTCCTCGCCTATGGGAACTGGTTCATCGGGAACATCGCCGACATCGTGATCTTCGCAGCGGCGATCGCGGCGCACTCCTAGTCTCGGCGACCTTCTGCGGCAGCGACTGGACCAGCCCTCCGACGCGCGTGACCTCCGCGGCTTTGGCCGCTTCGTTGCTTTTGACTCGTTGGAAATCGTCCCAACCGAGATAGGACGCCGCGTACGGGGCGGACACGCCGGAGGTGATGCCGAAGCTGGCGAGAGCAACGGCGCTGAGGGCGCGATGTCCGAGCGCCCCGCGCCGGCTGATGCGCAGCTTCCAGAAGGAGTCGCGTTCAGCGGGGGTGGGCGCGCACCCGCAGTCCTCGGATGATGCAGCTGCTTCGTTCGCGATGTGGGCGTTCACGCTTTCCCTTCTTTCAGTCGCATGGATAACGTGTTCGCGCGTCCATCGTCTCCTGGGGGGCTGCCGCTTCCGTGGCACCTCGCCACATGTGACTGATTCGCGCTGGGTATGGTCGGCGCGTAACTGCGTCGTCGCTGCGACCCGATGGCCGGGGTCCGTACATCAGTCATGGCGCTGATCCTTCTTTCGGCGCAACTGTCGTGCGACGAGAGCTGTGGCGATGACGCCAACTCCGACCACGCCTACGGCGATGATGAGGGGAATCGCGATGGCTGTGGTTTCGTCCTGGGGTGGGGATGTCGGTGCCGACGACGGCTCTGAGTTTTCCGTTTCACCGCTCGTTGTGGGGGTAGGCGACGGAGTCGACTTACCGGGTTGAGCGCGGGACTCTTCATTTCCGCATGCTGGTTTGTCCCACCCGAATTCGGGGTCCACGCCTGTCGGTGCGTAGGTGAACGTGTAGCTCTCGGAGATGGGGTGCCCATCGCTGGAGACCGCGTTCCAGAGGACGGTGTAGACACCAGGTTTTCCGAGTCTCACCGGAGTGGTGAGGACGTTGCGGTCGATAGTCGAGCACGCGCTCTCGTAGTACAGACCATCGGGGCCTTGGACCTGCGCGAAGCTGGCCTGGCTGAAGTCGATGAGCTCTCCGCTGAAGGTGAGGGCGACGGCGTCGAGCTGTGTCACCGTCTCTTCCGGCGCGGGTACCGCGTCGAGGAGGTTATCGTGCGCCATGGCCGCGGGTGCGGGGGCGACGATGATGCTCAAGGCAATCAGGGTCATGATGCTGCCGGCGAGCCAGGTCGGGCGTCGGGTCGAGGTCACCGCGATGCGTCCTTTCGGGAGGTGTGCGTGGGGAGGGTAACTGAGTTTGTGCGCTGGGGGCGCAGCACCGAGGCTGCGATCAGGGCCGCGAGCAAAGCCGCGATTCCGACGATGATGATTCCTCCGACGCGCTGGTCCTGGAGCGGGGTGGATCCCCAGCTCCGTCCCATGGCGCCGAACCACTCGGCGACGATGAGGTCTGTTCGGGTGATGGTGGCGATGCCGATGAACACCGTCGTCAGAGTCAGAGTGATGAGTGCGGTGAAGGTCCACCGCCGAGATCGCCCGGGAGCGGGCACGGCGCCATTGCGCCGGAAGAGCGAACTGACGAAGAGGCACCCGATAACGAGGAGGTGCGTGATCATCCATTCGCTTCCGAGTTGGTCGTAAAGCGACCATCGGAAGAGGTCCGAGTATGTGATCAGCCACATCGTGGCGGTGAACAGTATGGCGGTGATGATGGGGTTGAGCGCCAGCCGAATTGTTCGGCTGGCGGCAACCCACAGAAGCCATTCGAGAGCTCCGCGGCTGTCGTCGTCCCGAGGATGTATGACGGTGAGTGCGAGCACGAGGGGCGCAGCGGAAACGAGAAGTACCGGTATGACGAGGCCGAGAAGTGCGAAAGAGAGGAAACGCATACTGATCAGAGGTTCGTCGTACACAGCGAGCGGGCCACTGGTGGTCCACACGAGCGCGCCCATCCCGATCACCCAGCCGATGGTGCGCCGCATCGGCCAAGGCTGCCCGAGACGTCTCATGCGCTCCACCCCGGCAAGGTAGAAGAACACCGCGAAACCTCCCACAATCACCCACAGCAGATCAATGCTCCACGCCGTGAACCATCGCTCCGTCGTGAATTCTGGCGGGACTGGGGCGTCGGTGAGGATCTCCGCGGCCGTGGTCTGAGGAATCGTGATCGTGTCCGCGGGTGCGGCTGTTCGGGCAAGGGCCGCGGCGGCGCCGCTTGCGATACCCATGAATGCCAGCTCGACGCACACGAACATCCAGAAGGTGTTGCGGCCCTCGCCCGCTTTTGCGATGAGTCGACCGCGGTAGGCGGCTCCGAGGATGCCCATCACCACCAGCGCGAGGATCTTTGCGAGCAGGATCAGCCCATACGGCGTGACGAGGTCGTCCCATCGTCCGAGGGCAGTGAGCGCCCGGGCATACCCCGATACGGCGACGACGACGAAGGCGATGAGTGCCAACGTCGAGTACCGTCGGAGTATGTCCTCGAGGGTGGACGATGGAAGGCCCGGACGGATCACGATGAGCAATGTGAGCCCGCCGAGCCACACCGCCGCCGAAACGATATGCAGGGTGAGAGACATGACTGCCGCGTCGTGGTTGGCCAGTTCCCCGGAGTGCCCCTGAGTGGACATCGGAATCAGGCTGATGATCGCGAGCATCGTTGTGACGAGCACGGCACCGTAGCCGCGCACCGCGAATGCGAGCACGGTCACGACCGACGCGAAGATGGCGGTGATGAGCCAAGATCTTCCAAGCTCGGTGTCGAGGAGGAAACGGCCCAGTTGTGCGCCGAACTCTGCCTCCAGGCTCACCTTCGGGTTGAACGAGGACAGGAAGGTGAGGAAGGTGACCGTCCCGCTCGCGACGGTAAGAATTGCGGCACCCGCCGAGGCAAGATTGAGCGCGGTGAGGAAGGGCTTCGTGCCGGATGCGAGAGCGAACAGAGCGAACACGAGTGGTCCTACCATTGCAGCGCCAGAGAGGTTGACGAGTAGTTTCGCGACCGGGAGGCCCCAGCGAACCACCGCGCCGGGGTCGCTGGTCAGCCTCGGTGCAGCTCCTCCGCCGATCACCAGCCCGATGACGACGGCGACGATTGCAGAGACGACGAAAATCGTCAGCCCGGCGACGCGGAGAATAGGAGGCGTCACGGTGTCGCTCCCTCCGTCGAAGAGGTTTCTTCGTCAGGGTCTTTCGTGATCGGTTCTGTGCACGCATCGTTCTTCGGAAGCTGCTGAATCGCTCCGGCAAGTGCTTGGAGAACGGCGTCGGCCGACAACGTCGTCGTGTCCACATACACTTGCGCTGCGGGCTCCCGCCCGTAGGTCGTCAACCGTAGATTTGGTGTCTCCGCTTCGTCCACGATCCAATCGACGCCCCCCAAACTCACACATTGCAGCGTGGTGGGAGCCGGTGAGTCCAGCCCGCAGGTGAGCAGCACGCTGGTGGGACTTCCCCATGCGCCAGTGGCTTGCGCGTCCGTCCACACCCGCGCCTGATCACCGATAGAGTCGGGTAGCCGGGCCGTGACCTCCGCGCACAACGGATCGTTCGCTTTCGGAGCCGCCTCGAGATGCACGGTGGGAGCGCACCCGCTGAGCAGAAGCAGCGCGCCGAACGCCGCACCAAGCGAGAGCGATTTTGTCTTCACAGCGTGTTCCCTTCGTGAAAACGGAAATCCTCGCCCGCTCGCTGCTGACGAGTAGCGGTGGTGACGAGCAGCATCAATACGGTTCCCATGCTCAACGCCCACCCGATCCACGGCATAAGAACCACCGCTGGCGTGGTCCCGGTATAGAGGGGCACTTCGGTGACGTTTGCGCCTTGCGTGTTCACCGCGAGCTCTGCAAGTGGGGTCCCATCAGGGCGGATGACCTGGCTCGTGCCGGTCGTCGACACGTTCACGATGCTTCTTCCGGTTTCGATGGCGCGCATACGCGCAATAGCGAGCTGCTGGAGGTTCTCATCTGTGCCTCTGAAGTCGGCGTTGTTCGTCTGGAACACGTACAGTTGTGCGCCCTTCGCCGCGCTGTCCTCAATGACGTTGTCGTAGATGACGTCGAAACAGATCGCCAGACCGACGGGAACACCGCCGACGTTCACGAGGGGCGTGTTTGAGCCAGGCGTGTACTCGCGCTGAATGAGTCCGATGAGGTCAGGAGCGATGGCCTCGTAGAACCAACGGTCCGGGACGTATTCGCCGAAAGGCACGGGGTTGGCTTTGTCGTGGATCTGCTGCGGTCCGGCGCTCGTCCACAGGATCGACGTATTGAAAGTATCGTCGCCGCGCACGGTCGCCGCATTCACCAACACCGGAGCGCCGGCGTCTGCTACGAGTCGGTCAAGCCGGTCGGTGACGTCTGCATCCTGGAAAGGATCCGCGTCGACTGCGCCTTCTGGCCAGACGAGAAGATCCATCCCCCGACCGAGGAGAGGAGCTGTCGCCCCTTCCTGAGCCCGCATGATGTCGCCGGGTGCTTTGGTGTCGAAGTAGCCGCTTGGTCCGTTTCCTTGCACCCATCCGACACGTATGGCACCTGCCTGCGTAGTGGGGAACAGGGGGGCGAGCGCGGTGGCAGTGAGAGCGAGAACTGCGACTGCTCCCGGTCGCCGTCGTCGATGAGCGAGTGCGTCCAAGCTGCTCGCGCAGATGAGGACCGTCAGGAAGGAGAGCCCGGTAGTTCCCACCCAGGAGGCGGCTTCCGCGAACGGGCTTTGAGTAAGGGTGAATCCGATCCGCGCCCAGGGGAACCCCGTGTAAGGGAAAGTTCCCATCACGGTTTCGCGCAGCACCCACACGCCTGCGATGAGCGCAGGCGTGATCATGGAATATCCGCACCGCGAGCGGCTGGTCATCACCCTATATGCGAGCGCAATCAGCATCCCACCGGCACCAAAGAGCAGCGATTCCAGTCCGGCCAACGCCACCCAGGGGATGGGGCCGAGAAATCGTGAGACCCAGACGAGGTGGGTGAAATAGAACGCGGCCCCGTAGACGAGGGCAACCAAGAACGCCGCGGGTAGCGAACGCCCGCGCAGTGTCCACAGGCCGATCGTCACACTCGCAAAGGCCACGGGCCACCAGCCGAGCTCCGGGTACGCAAGATCCAGCGCGGCGCCGGCGATAGCGGACGCGACTATCGCAACGGGCAACGGTACTGCCGTCGACATGGTGCGTGGATCGAACCCGATGTGACGACTACACCTCCTGCGGGAGGCGATTGGGCGCCTCACGACTGCATCAACGTTGAGGGTCATCAGAGTTCAGTTTGCTGAGGTAGGAGTTATACGCGTCGAGCTCTGAGTTCCCATGCAGATCGACGTACCGGTCTGCAGCAGCAGCAGCGGCCGTGTCGCTGCGGAACCAGCGGTGCATCACGTACACCAGCATCAGCACCGTGGGCGCTTCGCCATACGACCAAGCCAGCGCGCCGGCAAGCTGTTGATCTTCGAGGGGGTCGACGCCCAGGGCCTCCGTGGGTGCGACGAACGAACCGACCAGGATCGTGCTGGCCATCATGAGAAACACTCCGAAAAACGCGTGGAGTGCGGCTTCGGCGAACACATCGAGTGCCCGCGCTCCGTGACCCAACCTCACCGGGAGTGGATCCGAAGACAGGATCGGAATGGTGAACAGCACGCCGGCGAGGAGGAACGCCAACTCGAGCATGACGTGGCCGGCAGGCAGGGCGAGGATGACGTCCGCCGAGCCCGCGAGGTAGAGGCCGTAGAAGGCGAACAGGTAGAGGGGAACCGTGCACCACGGGCTGAGCAACCACCTGGCGGCGCGACTCCGAAGACCGGTATGCGCTGCCGTGAGGATCATCCGGCCGGCTCCACGGTGCGGTGTCGCTCGGAGGAGAAGAGTGCCCGGCGAGCCCAGAACCAGCAACGGCGGCACCGTCATCATCAGGGTCAGCTGCTGGAACATGAACACAGAGACAAGGACTTCTCCGTACGCCTCTACCCCAAGGCCAGTGACTGCCGCCAGGAGAACACATCCGAGAAGAAAGCTGACGGTCCGCCAGACGGACCAGCGCCGACCATGCATCCATAGGCGGACCGCTCCGACGAGATAGAGGGCCGCAAGGACTCCGGCGATGACGGGCAACACAGGAATGGTCAGATCCGCCGGCGCGAGCAAGGACTGCAGCGTTGGCGGAGTGTCGGGGATCGCGCCGCTCACAAGCATGGTGTTGACGCGAGGTTCCCGCAGATCATTTCCGGATCACCTTGATCGTCGCCCCCGCCGCCAGGAAGACCACAGCGGCGACGGGCTGAGCTATCTCCCACACGACACCGGAGAAGGGGAAGGGCATCACCGGATTCCAGAGCACAGCCACCGCGACGAAGATCGGTACCCACCACCAATGACGGGCCTGCACGGCGAACCATGCGATGATCAGCCCGAAAATCGACGCAACAAACAGGACGAGTGGCGCCCAGCCCGCCTGGACGAGCAAAGGCGCGAGAAACAGGATGGCGGCAGCGACGAGGCTGGGGGCGAGAGCATTGCGCTGATAGGTGGAGGGAACACGTTGTTTGGGGCTCATGGGCGGGCCATCTCTTCGGCTGGTGCGGGATCTGTGGATTCGGGGCGAGAAGGCGAGGAGTGTCGGCGACTGGCGCGCAGACCCGCGATCACAAGGAACACGGCGCCGATACCCAGGGCGACATCGGCCAGATTTCCGATGAAGAGGTTTCCGTAGGCGAGGAAGTCGGTGACGTGTCCGATTCCGAACGACGGGGGAGAGAAGAGGCGATCGATGAGGTTGCCGATCGCGCCTCCCACGATGAAACCGAAGCCGACTGCTGACCATGCGTTTTGGGTTCGCGTAGCGGCTCCCACGAGCAGAGTGGTCGCGATGACGCCGACGACAGTGATGACCCAGGTCGCATCTTCGCCCAACGAGAAGATCGCCCCCGGGTTGAACGCCAATTGAAGACCGAGCCAATCGCCGACCAGGGGTATGCGCTGATCCTGGCTCAATGAGCTCAGAGCGAGGGCCTTGGTTCCCTGATCGACCAAAGTGACGATCGCGGCGATGATCAACACCACGGCGAACCTTCGTGCCCGGTCACGCATCGTGACCCCCCTCCCCAGCCGCCGTATCTCTAGAAGCCTGGGCACGGTCTTGCTGGTGGCGCCGGCGTCCGGCCAGAATCACTCCGACGACGCCGAACCCGAGAATCACTGCCAGGCCGCCGACGAAGAACACGGGCAGCATCTCGGACTCTGCTCCGCCTGATGGTGTGCCACCGTATGTCTGCCTGGCAGGAGCGGGCTCTGGCTCCTCCGTAGTGTTGTCGGATTCTTCCGGGCTGGGACTGGGATTGGGGCTCGGCGTTGCGGGTGGCGCGGTTTTCGTACTCGGTCCGGGCTGTCCGACGGTGTACGAGAACTGCCCGCTGATCGGATGCCCGTCCCCAGAGACTGTCTTCCAGCGCACTGTGAACAGACCATCGGCGGCTTCCGGGGAGAGATGCTGAGTGATCGATTGACCGCTCACCGTCGGCGAATCGACAGCAACGTCTTCTCCGCCTTCATCAAGGACCTCGATGATCGTCGTGCCGGCCTCGTTGTTGAGGGTTCCCGTGAACATCAGTGAGATCTCATCAGGCGAGCCGCTGATGGTCGAGTCGGCAACGGGGTACGACGAGTCGAAGTTGTCGTCAGCGACAGCGACCGTCGGGGTGGCGACGACGACTGCTCCTGACAACAGCACGGCGGATAAGACAATGGCGGTGCGTCTGGGGAGGTTCTTATGCATGGGTGTCGTGCTCTCCGGGATGCGATTCGGGTTCGATCTGGAAAGTGGAGTGCTCGATGCTGACGGCGAAGTGCTCGCTGACGCACTCCTGAAGAGTTGTCAGCAACGCCGCGGAGGTCTCCATGGTGACGGTGTCGTCGACCACGACGTGGGCACTGAGGGTGGGGAGGTCCGTTGAGACCTGAGTCGCGTGCAGATCATGCACCGCGACCACGTGCGGAAGGGCAAGGATGTGGCGGCGGACATCGTCCAGATCGAGACCCGGGGGTGTCGATTCCAACAGCACACGTCCGGATGCTCGCAACAGGATGAGCGTGCGAGGGATGATGAGCAGGGCGATCAAGATACCGGCGACGGCATCGGCCTGATACCAGCCGAAAGCGGCGATGAGGATCGCGCTGGCGATCACGCCTACGGAGCCGAGGGCGTCGTTGACGACCTCGAGGAATGCGGCGCGCATGTTGAGATTGCGTCCGCGGCCGCTGAACAGGACGAGCATGGATGCGATGTTGGCGACCAGGCCGACGATACCGAAGAACAGCAGGCTTCCTGACGCGATCTCTGGGGGTTCGAAGAGCCGCCGTATACCTTCGACGAGCGCGAAGATGCCGACCCCGAGGAGCAGCGCTGCTTGGGCGAGTGCTCCGAGAACCTCGGTCCTTTGCAGGCCAAAGGTGTACTTGGGGGTGGGAGGGCGATTCATGAGATGCGCCGCGGTGACGGCCATAGCCAACCCGGTGACATCGGTGAGCATGTGCGCCGCATCGACGAGTAGTGCGAGGCTGCCGGTGATGATCGCCCCGATCACCTCGATGACGAAGACCGAGGAGGTGATCGCGAAAGCGATGATCAGACGATTGCGGGGAGTGGCGTCACCCACTCCGTGCGAGTGCCCTGCTTCTGTCATGGTGATCCTTTCAGGGGCGGTCGATGATGTTGGGGGCGACGATGGCAGCATCACTCCATGCCCCCGGAATCGTGTCTGCGCCGGTTCGGGAGTACTTCGGGATGCCGACCGTGAACAGTCCGGGAATATGCGTGTTGGCTTGTGTCCGAGCACCGGTGGGTTCCGGGGCGGGTAGCCACTTGTCGCCGGGTTCGTAGCCGGTAGCGAGGATCATGGAGTGCGGCTGCATCGTCGACTCATCGGCAAATGTCACGACGGCTCCGTCGGCCTCCACGACGGGGGGCGCGTGGCTCACGCCGGCCAGAGCGGTGGGCGCGGGGCCGGAACGAATCGAGTGGTTGCGGCGCAGCCTCGGCCAGATGGACCATCGCGCTGACGGCCGCGGTCGTTCTGTTCGGGTGGATAGAGTGACATCTCGCGAGTGAGCGAGTTCTTCGGCGATCTGTACGCCGCTGAACCCTCCGCCGACCACCAACACGGTCCCCGAAGGGATCTGGCCCGGGTGTAGGTACTGACTGGAATGTAGAACCGTTCCGGGTGCCGACAGATTCTGGCGCCAGGTAGGGACTCGGGGCACTGCCGCAGATCCTGTGGCACAGACAACGTTTCGCGTTTGCACGTCCCCGATGGACGTCGAAAGGTGCAACGTGGATCCGTCTCCGCGGCGTTCCACCTCGAGAGCGCGAACGCCCCAGAGAGGTTTCACGCCGAGCGTCTTCTCTACAGAAGCCAGGTAGTCGCTCATCTCGCGACCGCCTGGATGACGGCGATTGTCCCCGGGAAAGGGGAACCCGGGGAGAGTGCTGTTGCGAGCATCGCTGAGAAGCCTCATCGAGTGCCAACGGGTTGCCCAGCTTCGTTGACCGGTCGGCGCGGAATCGATGATGACGAAGTCTTTCTGTGCCTCCAGCCCATAGGACGACAGCGCGGACGCCATCGCCAATCCAGATTGGCCGGCCCCGACGATAATCGCTCGGCGATGCGATAACGAACGCACCATCACTGCGTCCCGTTCACCGCAGCTTCGATGCCGTCCTCGAGGTCCGTCCACTTCTCCAATACGACCTGCTCCCCGTCGATGAAGAACGTCGGAGTGCTGCTGACGCCGAGTCGCTCGCCCTCATCAACGTCGAACTCCACTCGTTGTGCGGTCGCCGGATCCGCGACCGCTTCATCGAAAGCAGCCATATCCAACCCGAGCTCCACAGCGAAACCCCGGAACAGGTTCGCACGCGACTCCTGAGCCTCACCCCACTGGGCCTGTGTTTGGAACAAGCGGTGGTACATGTCTTCCAGCCGTCCCTGCTGGGCCGCCGCTTCTGCCGCGATCGCAGCGTTCTTCGAGTTGAAGTGGCCAGGCAACGGGAAATACCGGATGACGTAGGTGATCTCCCCATCAAACTTCTCACGAAGGTCCTCGACCAGCGGGTAGAAGGCGCCACACGCCTCGCACTCAAAATCGAGGAACTCGACCACGGTGACCGCTGCGTCGCCGCCATCGTCGAGCACATGTGAATTCTCTCGCACCACCTGAGGGCCGTCGTTGCCTTCTGTCTCGGGCGCGGAGGCCCGATTCTCACTGAGAAGGACGTACACCAGCGCGACGACAAGGAGGACAACGACGAGACCCACCGTGACGAGGATCGCCTTTTGAGACGCTTTCATTTCTCTCCAACCACAACACAGCACAACGAACGTGAACCCCACCGAATGTGAAGCGCCATCGTGAGATGGCTGATCGATGTCAGGTGCGCGACAGAGAGAGTTGCGTGAGGGAAAGAGTTCGTGCAAACGGGCGGTCGGGTGCGGCCCTCATCTCGGGCATGCGCGGAAGTCGCTCGCGATTTCCGTTCGGCACGCGATTTACGAAGGCTCGAGCGACGATGAGGATCAGGAAGGAGCAGACGAGGCCAAACACGCACCCTGTAAGGCCGATCAGTGCGTTCGCGGAGGCGCCGTCTATCAGGAGCCGTTCCGATGAGGCGCCACCAGAACCATGCGTCGACGAGCCAACCGCACCATAGCTCGTAAGCTCGGTTTCCATCGATGCAGTCGAGGTAGCAGTGAGATATGGAGAGGCGTCCGCGTCGCGATGACCACCGGACCATGCTCCGACAATCAAGAGCAGGGCCAACCCAAGGCCTGTAATGATCTTCGTTATCAGGAGCTTGTCAACAGACGCCGCCTGGTTACGAGACCGGCCAGACGTGATCATTTCACGAGGATGTTACCAGCCTCGACAATCAAACCGTACGGGTACGCACCCTCGTGGACGAGGCCTCCTGGACTAGTACCTACTAGGGCCCTCCATGACTGACACCACCACCAAGCGCTCCGTCCTCTTCGTCGGTGTCCACAACGCCGGACGCTCGCAGATGGCGGCCGGATGTCTCCGCGACATCGCAGGCGACCGCGTCGAGGTCCGCTCGGCGGGATCCATGCCCGCCGAGCGGTCCAACCCGACTGCTGACGAGGCGATGGGCGTGCTCGGAATCGACAGCACAGCCGAGCAGCCCAAAAGTGCTGACAACCGAAGCCGTGCAGGCGTCTGACGTCGTCATCAGTATGGGATGCGGCGAGGCCTGTCCGTTCTTTCTTGGCAAGCGCTACGAGGACTGGAAGCTGGACGACCCAGCGCGCCAGGGTATCGACGCCGTCCGTTCGAACTGCGACGACATCCGCGCACGCATCGAACAACTCGAGAGTGAACTCACCTGATCTCGTGGGCGGGATGGCAATCCGGTGGTGCATCGTCAGGAATGTGTCACCGCAAAGCGCGTAGAGAATCCGACGCCGTCCCCGTCCGAGTGACATCTAGCGTCATCTCACCGCGCTTCCGACATTATCGCGGCCGATGCACTCGTTCTCAGTGGGGTGTCCGACTGAACGGACATCCGGACGGGTGCAGCGGGGGGCTCCAGCGCACAAGACGCAGAACCTCTGATGTTTATCTGATGTACTCTGGTCTCATGAGCACCGCGACTTTCACCGATCTCCTCCGTAAGCCGAAGGATGTCCTTGCCCACATCGACGAGGGCCAGGTGCGTATCACTCGTCGGGATGGCGATGACCTGGTGATCCTTCGTGGCCACGACCTCGACACGCTCGAGCTTGGCGTGAAGCTCTCCAGTGAACTGCTCCGCGCTATCGGGCGGAACAGGGGCGATGTCGGCGCTGCGCTGCGGGAGCTCTTCGCGTGGACGAGTGAGTTCGATGAGGGCGAGCTGGCCACTTACGCGAGCGAAATTGAGCGGCTGGTTTACTCCGCCAGCGAGTTGGGCACGTTTGAACGCCTGCTGCGTGCTCAGCACGAGTGGCGGGAGACTGCTGCGGCTTACGCCATGGGTGCGCGGCCGGCTAAGCCGATCGATCTGACGGAGACGTCTGCGCGGGTCGAGCGCCCGTAATGGCGGGAAGGCGGGGATCGTCGGTTCCGCGACCGACAAGGGTCAGCGAGTACGAGATCGTCTTCGGCGACGTCGCGGCGGAGCGCGGGTGGCGCGACCTTCGCGCGACCGCGAAGAACGCCCTCGCGGATGCCTGGGACTACCTGACCGCTCACCCGACGCGGTTCGACAGCTCGCGCTGCTACCAGCTGAAGGGCAACCTATCTACAGCGGTGGTGGGCGGGAGGACCCTGCCCGTCTGGCAGTACAAGGTCACGGACGGCGCGAGGCTTCGCTACGCGGTCGACGCTCCCCAGCCGAAGGGCAAGAAGCCGGGACGGGTGATACTCATCGAGGCATCCCCGTCGCATCCGAACGACACGGACTCGTCGAAGAACTTCCGGTAGGCGCGATCCTGAGTGAAGCTCGGCACGTTCCAGGAGGTGGTGGACAAGGCGCCACGCCTCGATGCAGTGTCCAGTGGAGTCGCCATCGCTATAGTTCAGTGTCCCGTGTATAGTCATCGTGTGCTGACTATTGCTTCTCGTCTTGATGTGATGAACCGGCTGGGTCGGGCGATGGCCGACCCGACGCGTTCGAGGATCCTGCTGTCGCTGCTGGATGCCCCGGGTTATCCGGCCGAGCTCGCCCGTGATCTTGAACTGAGCCGCACGAACGTGTCGAACCATCTCACCTGTCTTCGGGGCTGTGGACTGGTGATCGCGACGCCGGAGGGTCGTCGCACGCGGTACGAGATCGCAGATCCGCACCTGACGGTGGGCCTGCGGCATCTTCTCGACGCGGTTGTGGCGGTCGATGAAGGCGTGCCGTGCGTTGACGAGAAGTGCGAGTGCTGCGCATGAGCGCGGAGTGCTGCGGCGACGACGAGCCGCGGAAGACAGGCACCATCCACCGCGTCGAGTTGTCGCTACCGCAGGGGGGAGACGGCTGCTGCGGCCCAGAGGTCGTGCAGGCGGCGGCGGGCGTATCTGCTCATGATGACGGCGATGCGTGCTGCGGCCCCGCCCTGCCACCAGCCGCCGGCGCCGATCACGAGTTCGAGGTGCGTCCACCGTGGTGGCGGGACATCGCTCTACTGCCGTCGGCGCTGTCCGGTGTGTTCCTACTCGCCGGGTACGCGTTCGAGTGGACGGGCCTGGAGATTGCCGCACTGGTGCTGCAGTGGGCAGCTCTGCTCGCTGGCGCGTACACGTTCGTTCCCGGTGCGATCCGGCGCGTGATCCGTGGCCGGCTCGGTGTCGGTCTGCTGATGACGATCGCTGCTGTCGGCGCCGTCCTGCTCGGGCACGTCGGTGAAGCAGCGACCCTGGCGTTCCTGTTCTCCCTCGCTGAGGCGCTGGAGGACCGAGCGATGGACCGCGCTAAGGAGGGCCTGCGCGCACTGCTGTCACTGATCCCGGAGACGGTGCGCGTCTCACGGCTCAGTGGCGACATCACGGTCCCTGCTGCCGATGTGCGCGAGCTCGACATCCTCGTCGTCGGAGCGGGCGAGCGTGTGGCGACCGACGGTGTCGTCGTCGAGGGACGCTCCAGCCTGGACACATCGGCGATCACCGGGGAGTCCATCCCGGTCGAGGTCGGGCCCGGCGACGTGGTCGCGGCAGGTTCGGTGAACGGGTCGGCGACGTTGCGGATCGAGGCGACCGCGGATGGCCGCGACAACTCCCTCACGCAGATCGTCTCGCTGGTGGAGCAGGCCCACGCCCGCAAGGGCGATCGGGCACGACTAGCGGATCGGATCGCGCGCCCGCTGGTTCCCGTCGTCCTGATCGCCGCGGCGCTCGTCGCGCTGTTCGGCTTCGTCGTCGGTGACCCCTGGACCTGGATCGAGCGGGCACTGGTGGTCCTGGTCGCGGCGTCCCCGTGCGCGCTGGCGATCGCGGTGCCGGTCACCGTGATCAGCGCCATCGGCTCCGCGTCGAAGTTCGGCGTGGTGATCAAGTCCGGGGAGGCGTTCGAGCAGCTCGGCACGATCCGCGCCGTCGCGCTGGACAAGACCGGGACGCTCACCCGCAACGAACCCGCGGTGGTCGACGTCCGACCCGCCGACGGGACCAATCGCGACGACCTGCTCGCCTGGGCTGCCGCCATCGAGGCGACCAGCACGCACCCCTTGGCCGCCGCGATCACCGCGGCATCCCCGAAGGCGCTGTCCGCCATCGATGTCGTGGAAGAAGCCGGCCACGGCATCGCCGGCCGCGTCGACGGCACACTCATCCGCGTCGGGAACGCGCGCTGGCTTGACCCGGCCGTGCTCAGCACCGCCGCCGAAGGGATGGCTGCGGAGGGCATGACCGTGGTCGTCGTCGAAGCCGACGGCGCTGTCGCCGGGCTCATCGGCATCCGTGACGAACTGCGCCCGGAGTCGGCCGAGACCGTGCGGATGCTCCACAGTCAGGGCATCGAGACCGTCATGCTCACCGGCGACAACGAACGCACCGCCCGCGCCATCGCCGCCCAGGCAGGCATCGACGATGTGCGGGCCGAGCAGCTGCCCGCCGACAAGGCCCACGCGATCGAATCCCTGACCACCGTCCGCCCGACGGCCATGGTCGGGGACGGCATCAACGACGCCCCAGCACTAGCGACCGCCACGGTCGGCATCGCCATGGGACTGAAAGGTTCGGCGGCCGCCATTGAGTCCGCCGATGTCGCGTTCACCGGCCACGACCTCCGCCTCATCCCCGGCGCGCTCGCGCACGCGCGCCGCGGGCGACGCATCATGACCGCGAACATCGCCCTGGCCCTCGCCATCATCATCGTGCTCTTCCCGCTGGCGCTGTTCGGCGTTCTCGGTCTGGCCGGTGTCGTCCTGGTACACGAGATCGCCGAGGTCGTCGTCATCCTCAACGGCGTCCGTGCAGCCCGACGCCCCGCTGCTCTCCGAGAGCTAGCGCCGGCACCCGAGCCCGCACGCGCCTGACCAACCCTGCGGTGATATCGCCGTCCGAGCTGGAGCCATCCTTCGTGAAGACCCCCGTCAAAGTCAGCCTCATCACCGGTGCCGTCGTTATCGTCCTCGTGATCGCAGCTCTGGTCGTGGTCATGCTGACCCGGCCCGCTGCTCCCGACCCTTCCGGCTCGGCGGGCGCACTGCCCGGCGCCCGGACTGACTCGCACGTCCTGGACGACGCCGGCCCGGATGCGCCGACGCTGGTGGAGTTTCTCGACTTCGAGTGCGAAGCCTGCGGAGCGTTCTACCCGGTGGTCGAACAGATCCGCGCCGACTATGAGGGCGAGATCAACTACGTCGTGCGGTACTTCCCATTGCCCGGACACTTCAACTCCATGAACGCCGCCCTCGCCGCCGAAGCGGCAGCTCAACAGGGCAAGTTCGAGGAGATGTACGCTCGCCTGTTCGAGACCCAGGCTCAGAGGGGCGAGCAGCAGACCTCTCACACCCAGTTGTTCCGGACGTTCGCCGAAGACCTAGGCCTCGACATGGACTCGTACGACGAAGCAATCGCCGACCCCGCCACCAAGGAAAGAGTCGAAGCAGACCGCAACGACGGCCAGTATCTCAACGTCAGTGGCACGCCGACCTTCTTCCTCGACGGCGAGAAGCTCGAGCTCACCCAGCTCAGGGACCTCACGGATGCCCTCGACGAGGCCGTCGCTCGCTGACACTATCGAGCGTGCGCGAGGCCCGCCTCAGCGGACAGACTTTGAATCAGAGGATTTCGTCGACCAACCTCTCGATGCGTGCCCGGATCTCGTCTCGGATCGGGCGAACAGCCTCGATGCCCTGACCGGCAGGATCGTCGAGCTTCCAATCCTCGTAGCGCTTGCCAGGGAAGAACGGGCAGGCGTCGCCGCATCCCATGGTGATCACGACGTCGGAGGCCTGCACGGCTTCGGTGGTGAGGATCTTGGGCTGCTCGGCGGTGATGTCGATGCCCAGTTCCTTCATCGCTTCCACGGCGATGGGGTTGATCTGGTCGGCCGGCATGGAGCCGGCGGAGCGGACCTCGATGCGGTCGCCGGCGATGTCGCGGAGGAACCCGGCAGCCATCTGGGAGCGGCCGGCGTTGTGCACGCAGACGAAGAGGACGGAGGGCTTGGTGGTGTCGGTCATGAGGGCTCCTGTGGGTGGTGGTCAGTGCGTGAGCTCATCGACGAGGGCGCGGACGCGGTCCTCGATGTCGTCGCGGATGGCTTCGACGCCCTCGCGGGATGCGAGGGCAGGGTCGCCGACGGCCCAGTCGTCGTAGCGGACGCCGGGGATGATCGGGCAGACGTCGCCGCAGCCCATCGTGATCACCACGTCGGCGGCACGGACGGCATCGTCGGTGAGGGGCTTGGGGAAGCGTTCGGCGGCCAGGTCGCCTTCGATCTCGGCGAGGATCGAGCGGACGTGCGGATGGATGACGTCCGCGGGAGCAGATCCTGCCGAGCGGGCGACAACCCTGCCGGCGGCGAGCTTGTTGACAAGCGCGGCAGCGAGCTGCGAACGCCCCGCATTGGCCACGCAGACGAACAACACCTGGGGTACAGCGGAGTCGCGGTCGCGCGTGAGGTCGGCGAGTCGCTGACGTGCGAAGCGTTCGGTGAGCGGGACAAGCGCTCCCGTGACTATTGCCGTGCGGGCGAGTGACGTGTACGACTCACGAACGATGCCCAGCACGGTCTCCGGGGCGAGCTCGGGGACCTCGGCGGCGAGCTCATCGGCGAGGTGGGTGATCCGCGCATCGAACTCGGGGTGGCCGGCGCGGCCTTCGGCGTCGCCGTCTTCGCCGGGCGCCGTCATGGTCGCAGGCGCGAAGGAGTCCAGCAGAGCGGTGACGGCGCCCCGGCGGCTGGGGTTGATGCGGTACCAGACCCAGGTGCCGCGCCGTTCGGAGGTGAGCACGTCGACGCCCTTGAGGACCTTCAGATGGTGCGACACGGTGGGCTGTGAGACGTGTGCGAGCTCGGCGAGATCGCACACGCAGGACTCGCCTCGCGGATCGGAAGCGATCGCGGAGAGCATGCGCAGGCGCAGCGGATCCGACAGAGCCTTTAAGGTCGCGGCGACGGTGGACGCCGCCTCGTGGCCGATGGCGTGGGTAGCGACCGGGCTGCAGCTGTCGACGGCGTCGGTGAGCGTGACGTTCATGAGGTGATCCTTTCGCCGGTGTAGGGATCGGTGTGGAACCAAGCGCGCGCCGCCCAGAGGGAGACGTAGACGAGTCCAACGAGGACGGGCACCTCGATGAGAGGGCCGACGACGCCCGCCAGAGCCTGCCCGGAGGCGGCGCCGAAGGTGCCGATGGCGACGGCGATGGCGAGTTCGAAGTTGTTCCCGGCCGCGGTGAAGGCCAGCGTGGTGGAGCGGGCGTAGTTCAGGCCCAGGCTCTTGCCGAGCAGGAGCCCTGCGAACCACATCAGCCCGAAGTAGACCAGCAGTGGCAGCGCGATCCGCGCGACGTCCAGCGGGTTGGCCAGGACCGCATCGCCCTGCAGCGCGAACAGCAGCACGATGGTGAACAGCAGCCCGTACAGCGCCCAGGGGCCGATCACGGGGAGGAACTTCTCCTCGTACCAGGCGCGGCCGCGACGCTTCTCGCCGATCCAGCGGGAAGCGAAGCCGGCGACGAGTGGCACGCCGAGGAAGACCAGCACGTTCAGGGCGATCTGCCAGACCGAGATCTCCAACCCCTGAGTGTCCAGACCCAGCCAGCCGGGCAGGACGGTGAGGTAGAACCAGCCCAGCAGTGAGAAGGCGACCACCTGGAAGACAGAGTTGATCGCGACGAGTACGGCGGTCGCTTCCCGATCGCCGCAGGCGAGGTCGTTCCAGATGACGACCATCGCGATGCAGCGGGCGAGACCGACGATGATCAGCCCCGTGCGGTACTCGGGCAGATCTGGCAGGAAGATCCAGGCGAGGGCGAACATGACCGCAGGGCCGACGAGCCAGTTCAGCACCAGCGAAGACACGAGGAGCTTCTTGTCGCCGGTGACGGCCGCGATCTTGTCGTAGCGGACCTTCGCGAGCACCGGGTACATCATCACCAGCAGCCCGAGCCCGATGGGCACCGAGATGCCGCCGACCTCGAGGTGGCCGAGCAGGTCCGACAGAGCGGGGACGAATCGGCCGAGGAGAAGTCCTGCGACCATGGCGAGCCCGATCCACAGTGGCAGCCACTTGTCGAGGGTGGACAGACGCCGGACGGCGGCGGGAGCGGAAGCTGCGGTTGCGGTGGTCATGCGAGCAGCGCCTCGATCTTCTCGGCGATGACGGGCTTCGGGTGCGCGCCGATGAGGATGTCCGTGCCGGTGCCGTCGCGGAAGAAGCCGAGGGTGGGGATCGACGTGACGCCAGCGGCGGTCACGGTCTCGGGATTCCGATCCGCATCGACCTTGACGATCTTCACTCGTCCGTCGTACTCGGCGGCGAGCTGCTCAAGAAGCGGAGCGACCTGGCGGCACGGACCGCACCAGGTGGCCCAGATGTCGACGACGACAGGGATGTCGGAGTCGAGAACTTCGTCCTCGAACGTGGCGTCGGTGACGGCGGTGAGCGTGCTCATGCGAAGACCTCCTCGGCCTCGATCGGAGCGGCCGGGTCGTTCTCGAGGTTCGAGAGGTAGTGCTGGGCGTCCTGAGCGGCGGCGCAGCCGGTGCCGGCGGCGGTGATCGCCTGCCGGTAGGTGTGATCGACCAGATCGCCGGCCGCGAACACCCCGGGGATGTTCGTGCGGGTGGAAGGATGATCCACTCGGACGAACCCGCCTGCGTCGGTGACGACCTGTCCTGTGACCAACTCCGAGCGGGGGTCGTGGCCGATCGCGACGAAGACACCGGTCGCCGCCAGCTCGCGCTCGGTGCCGGTGACGGTGTCACGGAGGGTGACGGATTCGAGCTTCTCGTCGCCGTTCAGCCGGGCGATCTCGCTGTTCCATGCCACCTCGATCTTCGGGTGGTCAAGCACGCGCTGCGCCATGATCTTCGAAGCGCGGACCTCGCCGCGACGGTGCACGACGGTCACCTTGCATGCGAAACGGGTGAGAAACAGGGCCTCCTCCATCGCGGAGTCCCCGCCGCCGACGACGACGATCTCCTGCTCGCGGAAGAAGAACCCATCGCAGGTGGCGCACCAGGACACGCCTCGGCCGGTGAGTCGCTCCTCATCCGGCAACCCGAGCTTGCGATAGGCGGAGCCCATGGTGAGGATCACCGCACGCGCACGGAACGTCTCACCCGCGCCAGTCACGATGGCCTTGATCGGTCCGTCGAGGTCGACGCTGACTGCGTCGTCGAGGAGGATGCGGGCGCCGAACCGCTCGGCCTGCTGACGCATCGACTCCATCAACTCCGGTCCGTTGACGGCGTCGACGAACCCAGGGAAGTTCTCCACCTCGGTCGTCGTCATCAGCGCACCACCGGTGGTCACCGAACCGGCGATAACGACCGGGGCGAGGTTTGCCCGGGCCGCGTAGATCGCGGCGGTGAAGCCTGCGGGGCCCGATCCGATGATGACCAGCTCAATCTGTTGATTCGACATGAATCTATATTGACATTCTTCAAAGTAAGGCGCAATCGGCGGCGAGACAGTTCACGGACACTGCACCTGGATGCCAAGAAGCGACCTCCCAATCGGGAAGTCGCCCTCTCGTGGGTCGGTCAGACTGCGCCGACGGGCCTTGCGCCGATCTGCGCAGTACGGATGGCGTGCCGCAGCAGCTGGCACCCTCGGCGTCGAAGCCGCCGGCACCGCCGCAGACCCCGGTGTCGGGAAGGACGAGCTCGTTGCGCTCCGCAGCCTCGTGATCTCCGGCAAGGTGAGCTGCGACGCTGCGGACCTGCTCCTAGCCCGTGAGCGCCAGGAAGGTGGGGGCGCGGCCATAAGACTTCGCACCGACGATGAACAGGTCCTTCTCGGGCTGCGCGAGCTGGCGTGCGCCGGTGGCTCCGACGGAGCCGCAGGAGTGGATGTTCGGGTCGATCTCCGAGGCGATGCTGGCCACGGCGTCGAGCACTGGCGAGGATACGGCCATCGCAGCCGTCCTGGTCGACCGTGTGCACAACGAATGGCTGGCCCTTGCGGCCGCTGTCTACGTCTTTGTCGCGCCCCTGCCGCGCGATTCCCGTCACCGTTGTGCCGTAGAGGACGCGGTCACCCAGCACATCGACGAGTGGGGTGAGGTACTCACTCACCCACTCCGCCCCCGTCGGGTAGCCGTTTGCCGGCGCCGTCCCGGTCGGCTCGAGCAGGCGACGCGCTGCAGTGTCGGTGAGCTCCGGCCAGCCTGAGAAGAGGCGTGCATGACCCCACTCGGACACGGCAGCACCAGCGGAGGAGCCACGCTCGACGACCACGTCATCGACGCCACGTTCGGTTAGATGGGCGGCTGCAGCCGGATGGCCAGCCCAAGCCCGTCATCGATCACGATGGCATCCTCGATCAGTTGCTCGATTCTCAGCGTCAGGACGGCGCCTTTGACTACAGGCGCGCAAAGTCCTGAGCGTCCACTCGCCCAGAGCTATCCGAGGAGCATCGAAGGCATCCGCGGGGCCGCCTCGCTGGCTTAGCGGACGAGGCGTGCGATGGCCTGGGATGCTTCAGTGATCTTGGCCTCGGCAATGTCTCCGCCTGCACGTGCGGCGTCGGTGACGCAGTGGCGGAGATGGTCTTCGAGAAGACCGACAGCAACGCCCTGGAGTGAGCTCGTCAGCGCTGAGATCTGGGTGAGGATGTCGATGCAGTACTTCTCCTCGTCGACCATGCGGTGGATGCCGCGGGCTTGTCCTTCGATCCGTTTGAGACGGGCGAGATAGCGGGCTTTGTCGGTGATGTAGCCGTGTTCGCCGTGTTCGCCGTGTTCGCAGGCGGTGTCGGACTCGACCTGGTCGGTCTCGATGGTGTCGGTCATCGTGGTCTCCGGTTCTGGATTGGTTATCGGTTGAGGATCGCGCGGGCCGTGGTTTCCGGGCGAAGGTCGAGTCGCCGCAGGAGCTGCGCGTTGAGGGCAACCACGATGGTGGACAGGGACATCAGGATCGCCCCGACCGACATCGGCAGCACGAACCCGATGGGGGCGAGGACGCCGGCGGCGAGGGGTACGGAGATCAGGTTGTAGCCGGCGGCCCACCAGAGGTTCTGCTTCATCTTCCGGTATGCGGCGCGGGACAGTTCGATGACGGAGAGCACCGAGCGGGGGTCGTCGCTGGCGAGGATGACTCCGGCAGAGGCGATGGCAACGTCCGTGCCGGCGCCGATCGCGAGCCCGACATCGGCCTGGGCGAGGGCGGGGGCGTCATTGACGCCGTCACCGACCATCGCGACCTTGCGTCCCTCGTTCTGGAGCTCCTGCACCTTCGCGGCCTTGTCCTCCGGTCGGACGCCGGCGAAGACACGGTCGATGCCGAGGTCCTCGGCCACGGTGTGCGCGACGGCTTCGGCATCGCCGGTGATCATCACGACCTGCACACCCAGCGCGTGCAGTGCATCGACGGCTTCGCGCGATTCCGACCGCACCTCATCGGCGAGCTTGAGAGCGCCGATCACATGGCCGTCCTGAACCACGTGGAGGATGATCGCACCGTCATTGCGCCACCGCTCGGCAACGGGCAGCTCCTGCGCATCTTCCTCGGTGAGCAGGTGCGGTCCCCCCACCCGTACAACGGTCCCGTCGACGGTCGCGGTGACGCCGACTGCGGGAGAGGAGGTGAAGTCCGAGCTGCGGGGCACGTCGAGGTGACGGTCGGCGGCGGCGCGGACGATGGCCTTGGCGAGCGGGTGTTCACTGTCGGCCTCCGCGGCGGCGGCCAGGGCGAGCACCCGGTCGGTGTCGTTGCCTTCGACGACTGAGACCTCGGAGACGGTCGGTTCGCCCTTGGTGAGGGTGCCTGTCTTGTCGAACAGCACGGTGTCGACGGTGCGCATGCTCTCCAGCGCGAGCCTGTCCTTCACGAGTACGCCACCGCGTGCGGCGCGTTCGGTGGCGATGGAGACGACCAAGGGGATTGCGAGACCGAGTGCGTGGGGGCAAGCGATGACGAGCACCGTGATGGTGCGGATGACGGCATCATCGGGAAGCCCAACGAGCGTCCACACGATCGCCGTGATCACGCCAGCGCCGAGAGCGAACCAGAACAGCCAGCCTGCCGCCGTGTCGGCAAGGCGCTGCGCGCGCGAGGACGAGCTCTGTGCTTCGGTGACCAGGCGTTGGATGCCGGCGAGAGTGGTGTCGTCACCGGTGGCGGTAATCTCCACGCGCAGCCCGGAGTCGGTCGCCACAGTTCCGGCCGTGACCTGGTCATCGATACCGCGCGTCACGGTGCGGGACTCGCCGGTGACCATTGACTCGTCCATCGACGCGCGACCGTCGACGATGCGACCGTCGGCGGGGACGCTGCCCCCGGGGCGAACGATGACGACATCACCGACGACGAGTTCGGCAGGCGAGACCGTCACGACCTGGTCACCTTCGACGCGTTCTGCTTCGTCGGGCAGGAGCGCGGCCAGGGAGTCGAGAGCGGACGTGGTCTGCGCGAGGGACCGCATCTCGATCCAGTGCCCGAGCAGCATGATCACGATGAGGAGCGCGAGCTCCCACCAGAAGTCGAGCTCGTGGTGCAGCAGGCCGAGGCTCGCACCCCAAGAGGCGATGAACGCAACGGTGATGGCGAGTCCGATGAGGAGCATCATCCCGGGCTTGCGGTCGCGGATTTCGCTGACAGCACCGACGAGGAACGGCTTTCCACCCCAGATGTACATCACTGTTCCCAGTACCGGGGACACCCAGGCCAGGCCGGGAATGTCGGGGAGGGTGTAGCCGAGGATCATCGCGAACATGCCCGACAGCGCGACGGTGGGGACGGCGAGGATCAGCATGATCCAGAACAGGCGACGGAACTGTCCGACGTGGTCGCCATGCCCCGCATGACCCCCGTGTCCACCGTGAGCGTCGTGTCCACCATGTGCGTCATGGCCGGCATGCTCGCCGTGACCCTGGTGGCCCATCGGCGCGCCGCTTCCGTGCGGTGCAGTATCGGGACCGTCGTGGTGCACGGCGGTGTCGTGGTGAGGGGTGTGGACGGGGGGGTCTTCTGTGGCCGCGGCGGGGACCGATGGGGTGTGCCCGTGCGCTGCGTGTTCGTGGGTGTGATCAGCGTCGTCGCTGTGTGGCTGGCTCATGAGGCTATCCTCCTCGGAAACGATGAAGCTGTGCGGGGCGATCCGTGTGCCGCCCCGCACAGGTGAAGCGATGTCAGGCTGCGGTCACGTACTTGGCGGGGTCAGCGTCGAACAGGGGGCCGCAGGCGGCGCAGCAGAAGTAATAGCGGGTGCCCTCGTAGTCGCGGTAGAGGCCAGCGGCTTCAGCGTCCGCTTTCACGACGGTGCTGCCGACCATCACGGGGCATTCGGCGAGCTGTTCGGCGGACGGCGCGAGGAGGTCCTTGCGTCCGTCGGCTGGGACAGAGCCGTGGCTGTTGTGGCTGCAGCAGGATCCGGAATCAGACATGTGTGTTCCTCTTTCGTGATTTCAGTGGGTTCCGACGGTTGCGTTCCGCGTCGCATGATCACGCGGTGCGGGCGCGGCGGTCGGGGATGGGTCCGCCGCCTGGCTGCGGAACGTGCGCAGGCGGAGGCTGTTGCCGACGACGAAGACGCTGGAGAACGCCATCGCGGCGCCGGCGAGCATGGGATTGAGCAGACCGAGGGCTGCCAGCGGGATGGCGGCGACGTTGTAGGCGAAGGCCCAGAACAGGTTGCCCTTGATCGTGCCGAGCGTCTTCCGAGACAGACGGATCGCGTCGGCCGCGCTGCGCAGATCGCCGCGGACGAGCGTGATGTCGCTGGCCTCGATCGCCACATCGGTGCCCGTGCCCATGGCCAACCCCAGGTCTGCCTGGGCGAGCGCGGCCGCATCGTTGACGCCGTCTCCGACCATCGCCACGACCTTGCCCTCGCGCTGCAGCCTGGTGACCACGTCGACCTTGTCTTTCGGGAGCACTTCGGCGATGACCTCATCGATGCCGACCTCAGACGCGATCTGCTCGGCCACGGCACGGTTATCTCCGGTGAGGAGCACCGGTGTCAGTCCCAGCGCCTTCAGCTGCCTGATGGCTTCGGTGCTGGTCGGCTTGATGGTGTCCGCGACGATGAGCACACCGCGTGCTTCCCCGTCCCACCCCACGGCGACCGCGGTCTTGCCCTGACGCTCTGCTTCGCTCTTCGCGGCGGCGAGATTCTCGGGAAGGCGCTGGGACCAGTCCTCGAGAAGCGACTCGCGGCCGACAAGGACGGCGTGCCCGTCGACGATGCCCTGCACTCCCTTGCCCTCGATGTTCGCGAAACCCTCGGGTGTCGGAAGCGTGCCGACCTCTTGGACTGCGGCTTTGGCGATGGCCTGCGCGATGGGATGCTCGGAGGCGTCCTCCACCGCACCCGCCAGGCGCAGCAGCTCGCCGCGGTCGACGCCGTCAGCGGTGAACACGCCGGTGAGCGTCATCCGCCCTGTGGTCACCGTCCCGGTCTTATCCAGAACGACGGTGTCCACCCGTCGCGTCGACTCGAGAACTTCCGGACCCTTGATGAGGATGCCCATCTGCGCGCCGCGGCCCGTGCCCACCAGCAGTGCGGTGGGCGTGGCAAGGCCCAGGGCGCACGGGCAGGCGATGATCAGCACCGCGACCGCGGCGGTGAACGCCGCCGCGGCAGGGAATCCCGCGCCGAGCCAAGCGCCCAGCGTGGCGATGGCGATCGCGATGACAATGGGCACGAAGATACCCGACACCCGGTCGGCGAGGCGCTGCACCTCGGCCTTGCCCGATTGGGCGTCCTCGACGAGCTTCGCCATCTGCGCCAACTGGGTGTCCGACCCGACCCTCGTCGCCCGGATGACGAGCCGGCCACCGGCATTGACCGTCGCCCCCGTGACGGAGTCTCCTTCGCCGACCTCGACCGGCACGGATTCACCGGTGAGCATGGACGCGTCGACCGCGGAGGTGCCGGAGACGATCACACCATCGGTGGCGATCTTCTCGCCGGGCCGTACGACGAACTCGTCGCCCTCTCGCAGGTCCGCGATGGGAATGCGGGTCTCGGCGCCGGCGCGAAGCACAGCAACATCCTTCGCTCCCAGCTCCAACAGCGCGCGCAGGGCGGCGCCCGCCTGCCGTTTCGCCTTCTTCTCGAAGTAGCGTCCGGCGAGGATGAACATCGTCACCGCGGCACCCACTTCGAGGTAGATGTTCGCCGCCCCGTCCGACGGTGCCACGGTGAGCTCGAACGGGTGGGTCATCCCGGGGACGCCGGCCGTGCCGAAGAACAGCGCGTAGAGCGACCACAGTAAGGCGGCTATCGTCCCCATCGAGATGAGCGTGTCCATGGTCGCCGCACCGTGCCGGAGATTCGTCCACGCTGCCTTGTGGAAAGGCCAGGCCGCCCAAACGATGACGGGGCCGGCCAGGGCGAGTGAGAGCCACTGCCAGTAAGTGAACTGCAATGCGGGGATCATCGACATCGCAATCACAGGAAGGGTCAGCACGATGGAAGCGATCAAACGGTTCCGCAGGCTCACCAGCTCCCTATCCGGAGCGTCCTCACCGTCGACTACCGCGGACGGCTCCGGTGAGGGAAGGGCGGCCGTGTAGCCGGTCTTCTCCACCTCGGCGATCAGCAGCGCCGGGTCGAACCCGTTCGGTGCGGTGACCTTCGCCTTCTCCGTCGCATAGTTCACGGTGGCGGTGACACCGTCCAGCTTGTTGAGCTTCTTCTCGATGCGCATCGCGCACGACGCGCAGGTCATCCCGCCGATCTCCAGCTCCACGCTGGACGCGGCTGCTGACTGCGTATCCGTCATGATGTCTCCTCGATCCTTCTTGCAACTCGATGCGCACTGAGCGGGTCAGTGCCCGTCGTGCTCGGCGTCGTCTTCGGTGTCCGCCTGGTCGCCGGTGGCGGGGGTCGCCTCGAGTACGAACTGTGCGGTGTGGACCTGTCCGTCGACCTGGAAGTCCAGGTACAGCAGGTAGCGGCCGGTGGTGGGTGTCTCGGCGGTGAATTCCACCTCGGGGCCGGCCAGATCGCCCGGCTGTGGTTCCTCGCCGCGCGCGTGCACATGCAGATACGCCAGGTCGCCATCGCGCAGGGCAACGAGGTGGCCGAACGCACCGAGGTACGGCTCCAGCACCGTGACGGGTTCCCCGTCCCGAGAGACCTTGACAGTCAGTTCGCTTCCAGTTCCGGCGACCAGGTCGCCGCTGACGGTCACGTCGAAGCCGTCGACCGTGTCGCTTGTCTTGACGGCGACCTCGGGCTCCGGTGTCAGCTGCCCCGCCACATCGACGGTGCGGGAGAGCGTGGCGCTCACCCCCTCAGAGGTGAAGTCCGCATACAGCCGGTACGTTCCCGCGGTATCCCAGGACCATGGCAGCGACCAGACCCCGGTCCTCGGGTCGAGTTCGGGGTGCACGTGACGGTATTCACGCCCGTCGTTGCGGACCACGATCAGGTGCAACTGCTTATCGTGGGCCTCGTCGAAATCGGTGATCGGGACACCTGAGGGATCGCGGATGTCGAAGGAGAGTTCACCGTCCGTCTCGACGTTCGCCGGCGCCTGTACGGGGCTCATTGTGAATCCCGATGCCGCGCTCATCACTCCACTCACCCCCATCTCCTGATCGTCTTTCGTGCCAGCAGCATCCTCGGGCGCTTGCGCGTCATGCGAGGAATGCCCGGCGTCCGCCCATGCGGTCACCGTGCTGTCGGGCACGAGTGCGCCCGCGGCGGCGAAGGCGGCGCCGAAGACAACGACAAGGCCCGCGCCGTAGAGGCCGAGGCGGCCCGGGGCGTTCATGAGAGTCGGACCGCCTCGTACCCGGCCTCATCGACGGCCGCGAGCACGGCCGCGTCATCCACTGCGGAACTCGTCGTGACGAGAAGCCGGCCGGTCTGCGCACTCACTTCGATGTTCTCGACGCCGGGGACCTGGCTGACCTCGCCGCGAACAGCGACCTCGCAGTGGCCGCAGCTCATCCCGCTCACCTGGTACTCGCTCGTGCTCATGATGGCTTCCTTCCCTCGATTCGGAATACCCCGGTAGGGTACTGGTATGCCTAACCATATACCCACCCAGGGTATTCCGGTCAAGGGGGTGAAGGGAGCTTCTCATGGATAAGACCAGCTCGGATGTGCTCATCGTCGGCGCGGGCGCCGCGGGTCATTCTGCGGCGGTCACGTTGCGGCGCAGCGGTTTCGACGGGTCGATCCGGATCGTGCATGCGGAGCCGTTCGCCCCGTACAACCGCACGCTGGTGACCAAGGGCATCCTTCGTGGCCTGCTCACCCCGGAGCAATCCGCGCTGCCTGCCTTGGACTCGATCGATGTCGAGACGATCCCCGGCAGCGCTGTCGGGATGGAAGAGCGGGGCATCTTGCTGCACGATGGCAGACGGCTGATATTCGCAACGGCTGTCGTGGCGACCGGCGCCGCCCCGCGTCCCCTGCAGGCGACAGGCGTCAGCGAGGGGGTCTTCACGCTGCACAGCGCGTCCGACGCGCTACGCATCCGAGGGCATGCGGGTCCGACGTTCGAAAGGCGGGTTGTCACTGTCCTCGGTGCCGGGCTGGTCGGAGCAGAAGCAGCAAGCTACCTTGTGAGCGCTGGTGCCAGAGTGCATCTCGTCGCGCGCTCCGAAATCCCCTTGGCGCACAGCCTCGGGTTGCCGATCGCCACCCGGCTCCGCGATCTGCACGCTGCGCACACGGAGTTCCATCCAGGCCGGACAGTGCGCTCCATCTCGGCTTCCGGAAGCGGGGGTGACGTACTCCTCGATGATGGGACATCTGTATCGTCAGACGTGATCGTCCTCGCCCACGGAACAGTTCCGGCTGTCTCATGGATCCGCTCAGACGGTGCCGCGATCGAGGTCGATGACCGGCTCCGTGCCAGGACGATCCCGGCAGTGTATGCGGCCGGTGGGGTCGCCGCTCATGTCGGTCCCGACGGTTCGCTCTATCGTATGGATCATTGGGATGATGCGGTGGCACAAGGGGCTCACGCCGCCCGAGCGCTGCTTCATGATCTGCACGGCGGGGACGATCCTGGCCCGTACCGGCACGTTTCCGGGTTCACGGTGAATGTGCACGGCGTCACGCTGAGTGGAGCGGGCGTCGTCTTGCCGCAGGCGACCGCGGAAACGACGTCATCGGCCGGCGGCGGCCTCGTCTCGACCTTCAGGACCGCCGACGGCAAGAGGGCGGGTGCTGTCGGGTGGTCAGCGGCAAGGGAAATCCTGGCGGTCAAGCACGAGCTGGCAGGCGGCTTCTGAGTGTGCACAGGATCGATGTCGGGCACACAGGCGGCGGTGCTAGCGTCGTGAGGAACAGGAAGGATCGAGGATGCAGGTGACGGTTCGCGCCACAAGCCCGCAGTTGTCGCTGCGCACCCTGCTGATGCTCGGCACCGCGGCCGTCCTGATCATCGTCGGCCTCCTGGGCATGCACACCTTCACCGCGGAACCTGCCGGGCACGGCTCCTCGGGCGTCGCCCATTCCGCATCGACAGTCGCTCACGTTCCGGACGCCACGGCGAGCCTCGACGACGGTGGTGCCGCTGCCTGCGACGGGCCGTGCCACGTGACCACCGGACAAGGGCAGGGTCACGACGACATGGTCACCGCCTGCGTACTCGCGTTGCTGGCCGGCCTTCTGCTCCTCGTCCCACCGACGTTTGCCCGACGCTCCGGCATCTCCCTTCGCGAGGTGACCAGCTGGTTGCGGTGGGAAGCGACCGATGCCCTCCCTCGTGGCCCCTCGTTGACGGTTCTTTCGATCAGTCGAACTTGAGTATTCGCACGCCGACCCAACTGTGGGCGGCCCTGCGGCGCCCGTTGGCGCCGCCGCTTCAGCGAACTCTCATACGACTTACGAAGGAACGACCATGAACAAGAAGATCCCCCTCGCACTCAGCACCGGCGCTCTCACCCTCGCCCTGGTACTGACCGGCTGCGCCGACACCGGCACCGCGCCGTCCGGTACCAGCAGCTCACCGTCCGCGTCGACGTCCTCGTCGGCCTCAACCGAGGCTGACGAGATGTTCGTCACGATGATGATCCCTCATCATGAGCAGGCCATCGAGATGTCGGACATTCTGCTGGCCAAGGACGGCGCGGACCCGCGGGTGGTCGAGCTCGCCGAACAGATCAAGGCGGCGCAGGGCCCGGAGATCGACAAGATGCTCGGGTGGCTCGAGGACTGGGGTGTGGAGTACGACCCCGATTCGATGGGCGGCATGGACCACGGCTCCATGGGCGGCGACGACAGCATGATGTCCGAAGAGGACATGACCATGTTGGAAGACGCCGACGCGACCGAGGCCAGCCGTTTGTTCCTCGAGCAGATGATCGTGCACCACGAAGGCGCCGTCGACATGGCACAGACGGCGCTTGACGACGCGCAGAACCCGGACGTCCTCGAGCTCGCGCAACAGGTGATCGATGACCAGACGGCGGAGATCGCCACGATGAAGGACCTCCTCGGAGAACTGTAGAACCACGCGGGGCGGGCCGATTCCCGAACGACCCGCCCTGCGTTTCCCGCGCGATCGCCCCGCGCGAAGACCGACCCCGCGGCGCGCTCCCTGCTGCCCGCGTCACAAGCCTGGCCACCCTCCTGGCCGCTACCCGGAAACCATCATGAAACGATCATTTCTTCTCGCCGCCGCAACCATCCCCGTGCTGACGCTCGTCATTACGGGCTGTACTGCCGCGCAGTCCGACGAGCCCGATGCGACACCCCGCATCGACCACATCCACGGCATCGCCGAAGACCCCCGCGGTGACGATCTGCTCGTCGCCACGCACAACGGCATCTTCACCGTCACACCGGACGGGAACGTCTCCGGACCCGTCGGCGGCCATGACTTCGATGCCATGGGATTCACTGTCACCGGCGACACCCTGTTCGCCTCCGGACACCCCGGAGAGCAAACCCCGGCCGAGCTGGGATCCCCGAACCTCGGCATCATCCGTAGCGATGACTATGGCCTCAACTGGTCGCCCATCGCCCTGAACGGAACAACCGACTTCCACGTCCTCACCGCCAGCCCCGACGGAACCCTGTACGGCATCGCTTCCAGCCAAATCGACCTGCTCTCCAGCACCGACAACGGAACGAACTGGACCACCCATGCCCCTCTAGCGGCAGCCGACCTCGCCGCCACAGAGTCCGGGCTCTATGCCGCCACCGAAGAAGGACTGCTCGTCAGCACCGACGGTGGCGACACCTTCACCCCCGTCCCCGAATCACCCCTGCTCTACGCCCTCGTAGCACGCACAGACGGCACACTCGTCGGCGCCGGCACCGACGGGGTCCTCTGGGCCCAAGATCAGAACGGGACGTGGCAGCAGCTGGGGCCACTCGACGGAGCCGTTCAAGCCCTCAGCACCATCGATGACCGCATCATCCTCGTCGATGACCGAGGCATCGTTGGTGTCACTGTCGACGGCTTCACCGTCCTCAGCCCGGCCCGGTAACCGCAGCCCACTCACGAATCCACCATGAACGAACACAAGAATCCGTTCCGGAACTTCGTCTTCTTCATCACCGCGGCAACGATCGCCGTCGTCCTCCTCGCCTTCGCCACCTACCTCGCGATTGGAGCGATCCTCTGATGTCGCCGGACGCACGATTCGATCCGCTCCGCCTGTCCGCGCTCAGCCATCGTTCCGCACCGAGCAGGCCGCCACCTCGCCCGTCGCGTGCGTACCGACTGCACCGCCGACTTGTGCGGTTAGGGATTGTGCTCCTGGCAGCCGGACCCGCGCTCGTCCTGATCCATCTGAGCACCGATACACAATACGGAAGCCACAATGGCACTTGGTGGACGTACACGGTGGCGAGCTACGACGTCGCCATCATCACCACGATCATCGGGGTAGCACTGGTCTGGCGATCGCCGCCGGCCTCCGATGAACGGCGTGAATGACTGGCCGAATCGCGGCGTCAAGAGACAGGGACATCCCAACGTCTCATGACCTTGTCGATCTCGACGAGGCCGGCGAAGCGGGCAACGTCGCGTCCACCCATGACGCGGTTCCGAGCGAGCTTCGCCGGGAACTGCTTCAGGGGAGGGATCTCGGTCTCGTGTTGCGGCGAGGGTCTGGCGTTGAGCCTGGACGGTCGCCGCTAGCGCACGCCGGAACGGAGCCACTGATCGTGTAGCAGTTGGCTCATCGCCACGCGTGGTGTCAGGTCACCGTGTCGAGCTCCACGCCGTAGTCATCGGCGTTCTGCGTTATCGGCACGAATATCGAATCATCCCCGGCGTACTCAGCGAGCTCCGGCGGGCAATCGAGATCGCCGATCGAGAGCGCACGTTCAGGTGGCAAGAGATGGGCTTGTTCGAAGCCCTTGCCCGAGGGTCGACGATTCGGTAGCCGTCAGCGAGACTGGCGGAGATCGAGGCCGAGGGCAGACTCGGACCGCAGATCATCGGCCCCTCGATTGCGGGGCATCCAGCTCAAGAAGGGCGGTATCCATGACCGACGCATCCACTCCCCCAAGCGACACCGTCAACGATCTGACCAACCCACCCGTGCCGCCGGGAGCCTTGTTGCTGGAGCTCGTGCCGGTTCCGGTCACCGACATCGAACGAGCAAAGACCTTCTACCGAGACCAGCTCGGCTTTCGGCTCGACGTCGACATCAACCCAGAGCCCGGCGTCCGCATCGTCCAGCTCACGCCACCGGGTTCGGCATGCTCGATCACCCTGGCCGAGGGCCTGCCCACGCTCGACATGCCTCCGGGGACCCTGCGAGGGCTGCACCTGGTGGTCGCCGACATCGAGGCATCTCGTGCCGAACTGGTCGAGCGCGGCGTCGAGATCAGCGAGGTCGAGGACCTCGGCGGAGTGTTCTACGCCTTCTTCGCCGACCCCGACGGCAACACCTGGTGCCTGCAGCACATGCCCTGGCGATAGCTACGACGCCGGCGAGGGCGCCGGGGTCGGTTTGATGCGGCGGGTCGGCACACGCAGGAGGACGAGCGCGACAAGGTAGATGCCGCCGACGACGATCGCGATGTCGGCGACGTTGCCGATGAACAGATCGAAGTAGCCGATGAAGTCGATGACGCCACCGCGTGCCAGGCGGTCAGCGGCATGACTGATCGCACCGCCGAGGACCAGGCCCAGCCCGATTGCCCACCAGAGCGATCCCACCCGCCACAGGTAGACCGTGATGGCGACCGCGGCGGCAGCGGCGAGGAGTCCGAGCAGCCAGGTGAAGTCGGTGCCGAGGGAGAACGCGGCGCCACGGTTGACGGTGAGTTGGAACTCGAGAACCGGTGGCAGGACGTCCTTCGATTCTCCGCCCGAGAGCGCAGAGGCGGCCCAGATCTTGGTCCATTGGTCGACGGCGACGACGACCGCTGCGATGGCCAGCCCGGCGAGGAAGGACCAGCGCACTCCCGAGCGTCGGTTCGTGGTCGGTGACGTCACTGTGCAGTTCCCTCTTCGTGCGATAGCTCGTGCCGGGCCGGTTTTCGGTTACCGGCTTCACCAGACTATTCGCTGGGCTATGGCCGAGAGGTCAGGGCTTCGACGCCAGTCACACTTTCACGGGGAACGTCGCCAAGATGACCACACCGATGACAGCGAGAGTCAGGCCCAGAATGAAGAAGGTGCGCCGGCGCCATTCGGCGCGCTGGTTCTGGGACAGCGCCGCGAAGAACAGCACGAGCGCGAAGAGCACGGTGAGCAGAGCGTAGTTGTCTCCGCGCTGGTTGTTCACGAGTGCTTCGTCGAACTTGGCGTCCGCGCGCGCGTGCAGGTCTTCCGCTTCCTCGGTCCCCGGCGGAATGTACTCCTCCCTGGCGAGGGGCCCCTGGGATACGCGCCCCTCCGCCGTCCAGGCGTCGAACGCGATCCGGAACTCGTCCGTGAAGCGTTCCTCGATGAAGGTGACGAGTTCCTGGTCGTCGTCTGCGGTGGCGAGCACCCATTCGGTGTAGATGGTCAGATCGTATTGGCGCGCCGCTTGGGCCCTGCTTTCGGCGGAGGCGGCCTGGACACGTGCGCTGGACGCTTGGCTGAAGGCGATAGACATCTCACCGCCCCATTTCGACGCCTCGAATCCGCACCATGCGGTGATGACCGCGGTTATGGACAGCAGCACCACCGTGGCCACCTCCAACCACCGGCCGGGATGAGTGACTTTCTCGGTGGCGTCCATGCGCGCCGTCTTTTAGGGCAGCACGATCTCGAATGCCGGGTCTCCGGGGGTCAGTACGCCGAGCAACTGCTTCAGGACGCCGAGGTCGCCGCGCACGTCCAGGCCCTCGGCGTCGAGGTCTCCGCCGGCGAGGCGGATGAGCCGCTCCTTGGTGAGGGTGAGATGCAGTGCGGCATCTGTGGCGGGTTCGCGCTCGACGTAGACGAGCACGCCGTTGCGGAGCGTGACGTGGAACGAGCGGTCGAGATCACTGAGTGTGATGTCG
Organism: Microbacterium sp. LCT-H2; assembly: GCF_001866135.1. GTDB lineage: Bacteria > Actinomycetota > Actinomycetes > Actinomycetales > Microbacteriaceae > Microbacterium. Next base: position 436,726 of record NZ_MODW01000001.1, on the reverse strand, counting down.
AATCCGAGGTCGAGGTCCCAGGCGCGCGGGCCGTCGACGGTGATCGCGACGGCATCGAACAGCTGTTCCGGGGTGAGCTGCGCTCGGATGGCTGGGGCGTTGGTCACGGTCGGGGTACCGAAGTTTCCCTCGCGCAGTTCGGTCGCCCCGGAGAGGAAGAAGTTGCGCCAGGTGCCGTTCTCAGCGCCGTAGCCGAGCTGCTCGAGGGTGTCGGCGTAGAGCGCCTTCGCTTCCGCATTGTTCTCCTCGGTGAAGACCGCGTGGTCGAGCAGTGTGGCCGCCCAGCGGAAGTCTCCCGAGTCGAAGGCGGCGCGGGCGAGCTCGAGGACCCGGTCGATGCCTCCGATCGCGTCGACGTAGCGCTTCGCCTGCTCCTTCGGCGCGTGCGGCCAGAGCCGAGCCGGGTTCCCGTCGAACCAGCCCATGTACCGCTGGTAGATGGCCTTTACGTTGTGGCTGACCGAGCCGTAGTAGCCGCGGGCGTGCCAGGCGTTCTCGAGCGCGGGCGGCAGCTGGATCGCCTCGGCGATCTCGGCGCCCTGCATGCCCTGGTTCAGCATCCGCAGCGTCTGGTCGTGCAGGTACCCGTACAGGTCCCGCTGCAGACCGAGGAACTCACGGATCTCCGCGTTGCCCCAGGTCGGCCAGTGGTGCGAGGTGAACACGACTTCGGCGTCGTCGCCGTAACGCTCGATGGCCTCGGTGAGGTACTGCGACCACACGTGCGGATCCCGCACGACCGCGCCCCGCAGGGTGAGCAGGTTGTGCAGCGTGTGCGTGGCGTTCTCCGCCATGCACAGCGCCCGGTACTTCGGGAAGTAGAAGTGCATCTCGCTGGGCGCCTCGGTGCCCGGCGCCATCTGGAATTCGATCTCCAGCCCGTCGACGGTGTGGGTCTGCCCCGTCTCGGTGATCTCCAGCGTCGGCGCGAGCAGGGTCGCCTCCCCGGTCGACGTCGTCTGTCCGAGACCGGCGCCGACTGCCCCCTGCGGGCCGCGTGCGAGTGCCGCGCCGTACATGTACCCGGCGCGCCGGCCCATCGCGGTGCCCGCGTAGACGTTCTCTGCCACCGCGTGCTCGACCATGCCCGCGGGGACGATGATCTCGACCCCCGCGTCGACGTCGGCCTGTGAGACGATGCCCTGCACGCCGCCGAAGTGGTCGATGTGAGAGTGGGTGTGGATGACAGCGGTGATCTTGCGGTCACCGCGGTGACGCCGGTAGAGCGCCATCGCCGCGGCTGCGGTCTCCTTCGAGATCAGCGGGTCGATCACGATCACGCCGGTGTCGCCCTCGACGAATGACATCACCGACAGGTCGAGCCCGCGGATCTGGTACAGGCCGGGCACGACCTCGAACAGGCCGTGCTTGGCGACCAGCGTGCTCTGGCGCCACAGGCTCGGGTTCACCGTCTCCGGAGCATCACCCTGCAAGAAGTCATAGGTGGACGCGTCCCAGATGATATCGCCGGCGGCGTTGCGGATCGCAGGCTCGTCTAGCGTGCCGATGAATCCTCGCTCGGCCGCCGCGAGATCCCGCTCATCGTCGAACGGGAGCCGTGCCTGCAGCTCTGCCTGCTGTTGCCGGATGGTCTCTGATGCGTCGCGCTGACCCATGATGGTGCTCCCGTCTCCGAAGAACAGTTCACGACGAGTCTTGCGGTCACGAAAGACGGTGACAACCACCTTTCGTCTGAACCTTGTGCCGGCCGCTGTCACGCGGCATCCTGAGGTATCGGATCACCGCGGGCCCCCGCGGGTGTCCGGTTCTGGGGACGAGGCTGGGGAGGCCTCACGCGGGATGCCTCATGGGTGGCGACTCCCTCGGTCGCACGTGCGGCATCCCGCACACCCGGACGGACGCTGGCTGATACCGTCGGCGCATGCCCCGACGTATGGCGGACCCTGAGTTTCGACAGCAGCAGTGGGACGATCGCTATGCGCTGCACATCGCGCCGGTCAACGAGTACGTCGACGAACTGCGTGAGGTCGGCCGCGGGTGGGCGCCGTACGTCGCGCCCCTTCATGGTGGAGTCGAAGCGCGGGTGCTGAGCATTCTTCGCGATCCAGGGCCCGCGACGCAGGACGGCAAGGGTTCGGGCTTCATCTGCGTCGAGAACAACGACGGCAGCGCCGAGCTTCAGGCGGTCCTGCTCGAGCAAGCAGCGCTATCTCCGTACGAGCTGCTGCCGTGGAATGCGTACCCCTGGTACATCAACCGCGCCCCGAAGGCGGCTGAGCTGGATGCCGGCGTCCAGACGATCCTGCACCTGCTGGAACTCGCGCCGAGGCTGAAGGTCGTGCTACTCCAGGGTGGTGATGCGGATCACGCCTGGCGCCGGTTGCTTAGGCAGTCCCCTGAGATCGAGCGTGAGCGGGGTCTCACCGTCGTTCGGACGTTTCACCCTTCGCCGCAGGCTCTCTTCGTGCGGGATCTCGAGGAGAGAGCTGCACGCGTAAAGCGACGAGCCGACGCGTTCGTCGAGGTGGCAGGTCTGCTCGAGCCCGTGCGATCGACGCCATGACGGGCACGGGGAGCTCGCCACGCGAGCGCTGATGACCGTCCGGTAACGATGGTCATCAGCGCCTTTCGCGTCTCGCACTGAGAACCGAAGGTGTCAGTAGGCGCTGATACGGTCAGCGTCGACATCAACCTGCTCGGAGAGGCATCCCTTGAACATCACAGCACCCAAGCTCGGCGCGACCATCGCACTTCTGGCACTCCTCGGCATCAGCGCCGTGGGGTGCGCATCTCCCGAACCGTCCAGCTCGTCGTCTGGCGGCGAGTCCTCCTCGTCCGAGACCGAGCAGGTCCAGGAGGAGGAAGCTCCGGAGCCGGTGAGTCTGGAGGGCTCCTGGAAGCAGAACAACTCCAACTCCGAGGACGCGTGGCAGGAGGCCACGATCACCGGTGACACGATCGAGGTCCACTGGGTCGCCGACGGCGGTGACACGAAGTCGCTGTACTGGGCCGGCACCGTCGAGGTCCCGGCAGAGGGCGACTCGTTCACCTTCGATTCGGCGAACGACACGTCCAAGACCGAGTCCTCGATCATGGCATCGAGCGACGCGACCAAGACGTTCACGTACGAGAACGACGAGCTCAGCTACGAGGTCACCGCGATGGGCACCACGATGACCGTGCGCCTCAGCCGCGAGTAAGCACTTCGCTCACTAGTCGGCACAGCCCCCACGCTCTCGGAGCGAATGGGGGCTGTTCTGTTGCAGTTGGTGGCTCGTTCCAGGCGAGTCCCGACGGACACATGGTGTCGCGAATCTTCAAGCACGCTGGTTCTCGCGCCCCGTAACGTCGAAGCCATGACAGGAAGAGGACACCGTTGAGCGCGTTGATGGGCGAAGAGATCAGGACCGCGGAGGTCAGTGGCGACATGAGGACGGCAAGAGGAACGTTCGAGGTGTCGCTCGAGCCCGCGGAGCACGATCAGGCGGGCATCCGCCGAATGGTCATCACCAAGACATGGCGGGGTGACCTTGCCGGGCAGGGGGCCGGGACGATGCTCGCAGCTGGCGATCCGGCAACCGGAAAGGCGGGCTATGTCGCCGTGGAAACCGTTGACGGCGAGCTCGACGGGTTGCGCGGAGGCTTCGCGTTCCAGCAGTTCGGAACGATGACGGCACCCGACCAACAGCTGCGCTACGAGATCGTGCCCGGCTCGGGAACCGCGGACCTGGCAGGAATCACCGGAACGCTCGACCTCGAGATCATCGACGGGAACACCGCTACCTGTTGACCTACGCGCTGAGCTGACAGCACGGGTGAAGCGCAAGCGGCTCGCCTGTTGAAGGTGTCTCAGGCCTGACTGAGATTGCTCGCGGCTTCAGTCTGCTGGTCAGGCGCGGCGGCGTCGAAGACGCGCGTTCTGATGACCTGGTCGACGCCGACGAGGCCGGCGAGCTTCACTACATCGCGGCCGCCCATGATGCGGTTCAACATGAACTGCGGCGGGAAGAGGTCCAGCAGCGGGTTCTCACCGTCGAACGACCGCGAGGTCCTGGCGGCGAAGATGCGCGTGGTGTCGAGAGCTCTGAAGCTGTCGATCGAGAGGATGGACGTTCGGGGATCGGGCCAGATCAACCGGTCCAGAGGCTTCGCACCGGTCCAGTGCTGCTTGATGCGCTTCATCACTCCGACCGAGGCGTTCGTCGCGCCGACATACGCCTGGCGGTACTCGTCGAGCACCATGACGTAGAGGCCGGGCACCCCATCCCACTTCGTGAGATCGGTGACCTCGGTCATGCCCGGTTGGCTGGTGATTGCCGCCTGCAGCGCGGCATCGAACTCGGCAGTGTCGAGGGAGGCGAAGTGCGCCATGTTGAGGTCGTAGTTCGCCAGTGCCAGCTCCTGGAGGAACGAGCACCATGCGTCTGTGTAGATGCGGTGGTCGGGGTCCTCGTATCTGTCGTCGATCGCGTCCCAGAGATACGGGTCCTCCTCGCGGTACCAGCGTTGCAGGGAGGAGCGCTTGTTGATCCGGGCGTAGGTCTCGCGCGACATGCGGAGGCCGAGCTCGCGGCTGCCGCGGACCTTGAGTCCGAAGTGCACGGCGCTTTCGACCGGACTGGTGCCTGCTCGGCGACCACGCTGCGACGAGACGGCGACCCCCCAGATCTTCCGGGCTGGTCGCGGATGCCACCGGTGCCAGAAGAGCACGTGACCGGAGTCGACGAGCATCTGCAGGGACGCGTTCGCGTCGGCGCCGATGTCGACGTTGAAGATCCGCGCAGGGTCGAACTCGAGATGCTCGCCCTCGGGGATGATGCTCTGCTGGTTCAGCTCCCACGGATCAGCATCGAGCACTAGGTAGCCGGAGTCAGTCAGCTCTCGTCGCAGCTGTGCAGCGTGCTCGGTCGACGGCGCCCAGACGAGTGTCTCGCGCGGAGTAGCGGTGATCTCGAGTTCCACGATGGCGTTCAGCCCTCGGGGCGCCACGCGGCGGCCTCGGCGGCCATCGCGGCTCGAGCAGCCGAGAGCCGGGGGAGCCTGCCGGGGTTCTTGTCCAAGTTGATCGGTGGTGTGAGGCGCACGATGACGCTGGTCTCGACGTCGCCGAGCGGGACCCGCATGTCCGCTGGCGCCGGCCAGACAGAGAGCTGGAGGCGCGCGTGCATCCACTCGTTGAGGCGTGCGTCGCCGCCGTCGGCAAGGGCGTAGTTCGCGAAGCGCTCCGGCTTCGCGAGGTTGCGCGGGACCGCATGCAGATCGAGGAAGTCGCGCAGGAGGGCGGCGAACGACCGCCGGACCGTGGACCCGCCGGTGCGGGGCTTGGACTTCGGGTTCGTGGCGAAGTGACCGTTCAGGTCGCGCGAGACCAGGCTCTCCTCGGCCTTGCCGACGTACAGGGGATGATCCGGAGCCGGCTCAAGCTGGAGATCCCGCCAGGCCTGCTCGTCGCCGTAGATGGCGTACAGTCCGGGACGGGCGGGGACGAGTTGCGCGGCCTCCATGATCGCCCAGCGCTCTCCGGTGAGCGCGGCGACGGCAGGATTGGTGAGGTCGTGCAGGGAGTCAGCGCTCACGCCGAGGTCCTGCCGAAGTGCGCACGAACCTCGTCGGCCTGCTCGGGGGTCAGCTCCCAGCGCTGGTTCTTCAAGTGGTCGGGGTAGCGCTCGCGCAGATAGCGGCGCACAGTGATGCCGGGCCGATCACCGTCGTTGTGACCGAGTTCGCGGCCGAGCTCGGCGGGGGTGATGACGTCGTGCGATGCGCTCATGAGGTCATCATGCACGATGCCCTCGTTGACCGCATTCCCACGGATTGTCCTCGAAGGTCGGCAGTGTCCCGGGTTGTTCTCAGTGCTGCAGGCCATCTTCTCGCTGAGGTGCGGAGGAGCCAGCAAGACCATACCGATCGAGGTGCACACCGCGAAGCTCGGGGAAGGCATCGGAGACGCGCTTCGGTGGCGCGGGAGTCCGCGGCACCTTCGGGGCGGGGGTGTGCTGAGCCGCACTCTGCAAGCTGGACCGAACCATGTGCGAGGTGAACTGTCGCGGCCGCATCATCAGCCGGCCGTTCCATGCGGGACCGAGATCGATGAGGTGATGGTCGGAGGAGACGATCACGTCCGCGTCGACGGCGGGGTCCTTCGCGAGGGCGAGGATGTTATTGTCCTCGTGATTCCCGATGGCATAGTCGCGGACGACCGGGTCCACGATCGCGCCTCCGGAGTCGTCGCAGGCCTCGGCGACGAACTCGATGTACTTGGCCGTGGTTCGTTCAGACTGCCCGGAGGCGATCATCAGGCGGTGGACGTTCCGCAGGATGTGCGGCGAGGTGAACAAACGCACCTGCTGATCGAACGCGAGCGAGAGAGCGTCGGATGCCGCCGAAGGGGAGGGGAGCTTGTCGGGGAGCAGCATTCCGGTGCCGCTACGGATGTGGTCGAGGTAGACGTTGATGTCGTAGACGACCGCGATCCGAGGGCGCTCCCGCTGGCTGTTCATGAGGTTCCCAAGTCCTCGATGAGCTTGAGCGTTTCCTCGGTCGTGTAGACCTTGCCGCCGCGCTCTTCGAGCATCTCGGCGTGCAGATCGTTCATCTGCTGGACGCGGAGCTTCTTCTTGAACTCCTTCATGGCGACGCGCAGGAATTCGCTGCGGTTGCCGCCGCCGAACGCATCGGCGAGCTCCTGGAGCAAAGGGACGTCCGTCTCTTCGACGGCGAAACTGATCGGTCGTGCAGCCATTCGAGGCCTCCAAGCGTGTTAGTAATGCATTAGTAATGGTACGTCGAGAGGTCGACATCGACAAGAGTGGTCTCGAATCCCGCACGCAGTTCGCGGGATATCGGCCACCATTGCGATTCGGCTTAGATGCTGGCTGATATGTTCGGCGGCATGGCCCGCAAAATCGTGCATCAGCTCGTCGACGACATCGACGGAGAAGTCCTGGAAGTCGGATCCGGCGAGGCGGTGACCTTCTCCCTGAACGGCACCGCGTACGAGATCGATCTGTCCGAGAAGAACGCAGCAGCGTTGCGAGAGGCCTTTGAGCCGTGGATCGCGGCAGCCCGCCGGGTGTCCGCCGGCGGTACTCGCGGAGGCCGTGGGCGCCGGAACTCGCAGGGCGCCGCCAAGCGCGACCTCTCGGCAATCCGCGCGTGGGCGAAGGAGAACGGTCACCAGGTCTCCGACCGCGGCCGCGTCCCCGACGCGGTGCAGCAGGCGTACGACGCCGCGCACTGAGGCCGCCGTGGGAGAGGCGCGCGGGTTCGAGCAGGGGACGAACTGGAAGGCGAAGAACGCCGCGAGTATCCGTCTGCGCGTCGGCGACGGAAAGAAGCACCCGGTTCGTTCCTCTGATGGCGCCCCGCGGCTTACGTCTGAGGAGCAGCGGCGAGCGGACGTCCTGCGTGAGCAGGAGCGTGAACGCATCGCGAAAGAGCGCCAGGCGCGCGCGGGGCGCGCACGTGGGCAACGGCGTGAGGCCGGGCTCGACGCACGCCATGCTGAGCGCGATCACACACCAAAGGGGTGGGTGCCGGCGAACCGGCGAGGGTACGTCGATCCGCTCTCGCAGGCAGCTGATCCACGGCCGACGGCGCCGCTCAAGAAGAAGAAGTTCCGTCGCGGCCGCCGCGAGCTACAGTAGCTGAATCTCAGCGGTACTGACGAGCCTGCGCCGCGAGAATCGCTTCGCGCATCACGTCGCCGAGTTCGGCGACGATGATCTCGATGCCGGCGTCGCGGATGGAAGCCGTCAGCCACGCGCCCGGGCGATGCAGGTAGCTGGCCGCCGCCTCGTCAGCCACGGCGAGGATGAGCCGGGTCGCACCGAGCTTCTGACCGGCCCAGGCGAGTTTGAACGCGTCGGTGGCGAGCTTGCGGGGCTGCGCACCCTTGAGTGCGCCGATACGGGCGTAGGCCTCCACGAGGACCATGCGGTCTGGGGTCGCCCGTCGATCTCCATGTGGGCGTCATCGATCGCGATCCGAGCGGGAGTGAGCGCGACGCCCAGCTGCTCGGCGACGGCCGCGACGATCGCGCGCTCCGCCATGCGCTGCTCCGCCATGCGCTGCTCGGCCGAGTCGGAGGCGTGCGGGGTGGCGGATGACGGACTCATTCCGCGGCCACCAGGTCCGCGCACCCGATGGCGAACTTCGACGTATAGTCGACATGGCCACAGGCACTGCTTTCTGCAGCCTGGAGCTGGTCGCTCGAGACGGGCGCTTTGCCTGCAGCGGCGTGGAGAGCGTTCACTGCTGCGAGCATCTGCTCGCGTTCATAGAGAACCCATCCGAGCTCCGTGTTGCCGTCCTCGAGCTGGACAAATTCCTGGCGCCGATAGCGCGTCTGCTGAGCACGCGTGAGCGTAGTGCGAAGGTATTCGAGGTCTTGAGACCAGGTACGGGCGGTCATGACACCCTCCTTTCGGGTCTCTACGCCAAGCCGAGGCCTAGGGTCTTCGCGAACGACTCGAGCGTCACGGTGAGTCCAGGCGAGCTGAGTTCGATGTCCGCGGTCGGGCTCACCGGCAGGGCGTCTTCGGCGCGCTCCCACAGCGCCGCGGCGCGAGCCTCGGGGAGCTGCGGACGCTGCGCGATGGTGCGGGGGCGGTAGAAGACGCCGTCGACGTCGGGATATGCCTGGTGGATGGCGCGGGCCCACGGCCGGGACAGCGACCGATCGCCAGTGTTGATCTGATCGTTCCCGCCGACGTCCGTGACCCAGGTGCTGTCGATAAGGTCGAGGAGTGTGATCTCGCGGGTGGTCGCGAACAGCACGAACCGAGGCTGCGTGCCCCCGGTCCCTCCCGCTCCGACGCCACCGCGTTCGATGACGCCTCGGTCGCTGAAGCACTCTGATAGGCAAACGAGCAGGAGGCTCTGAACTGCCGTCTCCGGTGGAACCGTGATCTGGGGCGTGACGTAGGTCACGGCGTGGTTCGGATGGTGACCCACGGGATCGGGGTGGTGATCGAATCGGCTCCCCGTGGGCCCGAAGTGGCGGAGCTCGTGCCACCGGGCAGGGTGAGCGCCGCCGGCGTCGTAGATGCGTCCGAGGATCGTGCCGGCCGGCAGCGTACGGACAGCGCTCGGGGGGAGAGGATGCGGGAACTTCGATGCGTCGGGGGCAGGAAGCGCGCTCATCGGATCGAGAACGCCTGCTCGGCCAGCGCCGCGACAGGTTCTGCGGGCTTGCCGGCTGCGAGCCACTGGGCAGGAGTCAGCTCGCCGTCTCCCAGGTCGGGGTGAGCGTGAGTGAGGAAGTACTCCACGGCCACGGGGTTCGCCCCTTCGGGCAGCGCTCGGCTCACCGTTCCCCAGCCCGGGAGCTCACCGTGGTCGGTGAACTGGAACGTCGGGAACCGCAGGCCGCGGCCGGGGCCCGGGATCGCGAAGAGAGTCCCCTCGCCGTGGCGCTGGCGCACTCGGCCTTCGGTCACGTCGAGCAGTTCTGCGACGCGCTTAGTCGGCAGCGCCTCAGCGAGGATGTCCTGCTGGCGGAGGGCCGTGAGCACGCTGGGGCGCTCTTCGACAGGCAGCGCGTTCTCCGGCTCAACGAGCGAGCCGGCTGCGCGCAGTGCGTCCAGCTCAGCCTCCGTCAGCGACGAGTGCCCAGGCTCTTCCTCGAGCCGGAGCGCCTTGTTCACGCCCTGCAGGATGCTGATGAGGTGAGCGCGCCGACCGCTGGAGCCCAGCACGTTCAGCTCGTGCGCGAGCTCCTCGGCCTCGTGGTCCGTGAATTCCACAGGACCGACGATCTTGATGGTGATCTCGCGACCTTCGTCCGACCGAGTCGCCGTGAGGTATGCGCGTCGATCGCTGCGGAGGGGGTGTGCGGTTGCGTTCGACATCATCGGATCCTAACGGTCATTAGCGAGTATAGCTTGCGTAAGCGGCGGGGGGTCACTGTTGATGCAGAACCTCAGCGATCAGGTCGACATCGTCGTAGTCGGCGCGGCCGGGGCAGGCGCCCGTGACCTAGCTATCGACGTCCCGCGTCGATGTGTTCAGAGCGACGTGACCACGTAGCTGCGTGGGCCGGCGTGCGCGCAACGTGAGCTGCCCCGCGAAATAAACAAAGTAAATACGATTCGGCTCATCGAGTTCAGCATCGAGCCGGGTTCATCATCATCCAGGCCGCTGGCGGTCCAATGACACACTTAGCTCCATCGGCGTCCGCTGAGGTCTCATTCCCGTGATTAGAAGGGCAGAGAGGTCAGATTTGTGCCACGCCCGGAGACGAGTTCTGGGCGGATGAGCACAGGGCTCAGCGGAATGCTCCTACGGAGCTGGGGCGCTCGCTAAGCCCCCAGCAACCGGTTCGGGGCAGCGCGATCTGCGCCTCGAAGTGGAGAGCGCATGAGGCCAGTCGCTTCCGGGCTGCTCGCATCATCCCGCGGAGGGTGACGATCCGCCGGTCCATCAGCTGCGAACGACGGCGCCATCGCCTTGATCAGCGCGGTGCTTGTACCGTCGTCTTCCGCCGCGGATCTCGTTGAGTGGAAGTGGGCTGAACGCGAGGCCCGCGAGGTCGAGCACTCCTGCGTTGCAGGCAAACGTGTCCCGATCGAGACTGACCACGGTCCTGCCGTCCTCGCGCTCAAACTTACCGTAAACGTGCATATGGCCGTGCATGTGCAAGCGGGGGAGCGCAGCATCAGATACACGTTGCACACGCTCTCTCTGTGCAGCAGATACGGCCAACGCCTCGGGAGGAAAATCATGCGGATTGTTCGTGAGCAGCCGCTGCACCTCCGGTACCGCGATCGCTGGAGACTCGTGCGTGAGCATAAGGTCGGCCGGGCCGCCGGCAATCGCGGCGGCTTCCATCGGTTCCGTGATGAGTTCATCCTCGAACCAGTCCTTGCCCGCAGTTCGAAACGCCTTGTCGACGCTGGACGCGCCGCCGAGCGATAGCACCTCGCGTCCCGCGATCTGAAAACGGAACGGCCGGGGGATGAGCCACACGACGTCACTGACCCTGATCGCCATACCGGAGGCGCTTTCCTGCGCCGGGGTGATGTGGTTCCACTCTTCGTGGTTGCCAGGCGTGACCAGCACGCGCTCGATGCCTGTGCGCTTCGCCCAATAATCGACCGGGCCAGTCCCGGGCTGAGCATGCTCGAAACCGTAATCTCCGAGTTGAAGGATGGTGCGCAGCGATGGGTCATGCCGACGCATCGCGGGCAGCAGCGTTTGAATCCATCCAGCATTGCCGTGGAGGTCGCCCACGACCCACACGCGCTCATCCGGCAGGTCGAAGCTGTCGGCTGTCTCATGGATCTGCATCCATCCATCATGCCCGTGAGTGCCGACTCGGACATGGCGTCGACAACTCAACGTGGAGAATGCGAAACGGCCGAGATCAGTGGGCGCCGAGCGACCATATTGTGGTCATGTTCTGGCCACCCCTGCTGCCCAGCGAAATGCCGGTGTCCCGTTAGTGACCACGAACCGGCCTGTAAAGGACCAGCTGAAGCCCGTTTTTCGGACTGCCACTAGCGACTATGTAGTGTGGGCACCGTCGGACCACTATATGGACACGAGGCGGTCACCGGCCACCCACTGCACAGTGCTAGTCGCCGATGCTCCGTTCTTGGTGATCGGGCGCGGAAAGCTCCGCCTCTTCGAAGAGTGCGGGGAACCGCAGTCGCAGCGGGCGAGGCTTGGGGGAGGTCTCCTGATTCTCACCGGTGTTAGCCTGCGGCCGCGCCGATCGCGGTTGCTCGACGTCGTGCGGACGGTAGTCGGGAACCGTGACCTCCGTTTCTGGTTCCTCTGGGTCCGCGATCCGTGGCTGAGTTTCTCGGAGTTCCGACAGTCCCATTGTGCCCGGGACTGCGGGTAGCTCGGTGGGAGCGTGCGCACCGGAATTCTCGTGTTCGCTTGTCATCGCGTCGGCGTTTGACAGGGCTGTAGCCACCAGGCGTTGCGCGGCGCGATTTGCCTCCTGTGTCGCCTCGTCCAGAGCGATCATCATGCGTTTCTTGGGCGACAGTCGGCGTTCAACAGTCGTGTGTTGTGGCACGGACAATGTCACCGCGCTGTTGCGAGCGAAAGCGGTCTCAACAGCGTCCCTCTCGAAGGCCGTGCCGAGTGTGGTGCAGCGGCGTCGATCACTCGGCGTTGGATCGGCTGGGGTTCGGTCCGGATTCTCGCGAAGCATGCCGTACGAAATGCCACGGCCCTTCTTGCCGCGCTGTTCGATCTGAACGCCTCGGGTTCTACCGACTTCGACGAAGCTGTCCCAGTCGACAACGGCTGGATCGGCGAGCGTGTTCTCGATGCTCGCCCTCAGCACGGTGAGACTAAAAGGTTGCTTGTTGCGGGGCGCACCGAACTCATCCGCGAGGTCGCATTCTGTTTCCCAGATGATGTGCCGCTGCCATTCGCGAAGCTCACTGTCCGCGGTCGACCCGGCGCGGCGAAGACCGCTCGGCTCGCCCCGCTCGAAGCGCTCGTTCGCGTCGCTGAAGGCCTGCTTGAGGTCCGCTCGCTGCTCGAAGCCGCGCTGTTCAAGAACACGCTCATGTGCCTCGACAAGGCGTGCGTGCGTGACGACTGAACTGTTGAGACTGCGGCCGGTTTTGGTCTCGATGGAGTTCGCGACGAGGTGGTTGTGCACACAGCCTGTTCGCCCGTCTCGTTGTGTTACAACGAGCACCTGTCGGCCGGGGAACCTCTCTTCTGCGAGTGCTGTCCCGAGCTTCTGAGCCGTCAGCCAGTCGTCTGGCTCTTCGGGGTCCAACTCGTCCTTCGCGAAAGACTGGATGACGTGATACGCCTGGACGAACGCGCCAGGCTTGTCCTTACCCCACTTCTTGCGGACGTCGCGCATCTGCTGCTTCGCGACCGATACCAGCATGCCGCCCACGCCGGACGCCATGACGTACCGCTCGCCATCTTGCTCGGGCTTGTCATCGAGCGCATAGTTGATCAGCGCATCGGCCGACCGCGTCGAGCTCGCCACCACAACAGGCATAACTACACCGTCCCGCGCGGCGGCAGGCCATGGTCCACGAGGCGTGCGATGCGCTTCTCGATATCGTCGGGAACATCGCGTAGCTCAGCCACCGTAAGGAGAGCCTCCGAGACCTCCCCAGCGGTCACCGGGTCGCCGATATTCAGCCGCTTCGCGATCTGATTGAGGTTGCCGCCGATATGCGCGATGTGATTGCGAATCGGACCGAGCTCGTACCCGAGCCGATCGGAGATGTCGGCCAGGCCCCAGTCGGTCACGTTCGGGCCCTGGCGCTCGATAGCCAGCGCCCTCGCTTCCACCTCGGCGGCACCCTCACGGTCAGTAATGAGCAGGCGCAGAGCTTCGGAGAAGGAGACCTCTTCGAGGTCGCGTCCGGAGGACTTGGCCAAAGCTCGCCGCACGTCGTCGACGGCTCGTTCCTCGTCGTCGCTGAACCTCAGTGTGCGGCGCTTCGCAAAGTTGACGACCCTCTTCCTCGGACGACGCGGCGTCGCTTCGCTCGCCTTGCCGGTCCTCGTCATCAGGTCGTCCCCTTCGCTCGGTTCTTTGTGCAGTCTGGGCCTTTGCTTCCCCGCTCCGCGAGGGTGGTCCCAGACTACACAAATAACGGCAAGCAGTTTATCCGTCAGACATATCGCTGCGCTCCTGTCCTTGGATACTCCTTGGTCAGGCCTCCGGCCCGACACCCGGATGAAGGCTCCCGCCTCCACGCACAGGTCGTGGCGCCACCTTCCGAAACGGAGAAACCCCATCAGCGCCTCTTCGAGGGCAGATGGGGTTTCTCTACTCGCCGCGACCGCACGGGGCCGCGGGCGACGCAACGCTCAGGCGGCTGGCTGCTTGACCGCCGTCGGCGTGCTTGAAGTCGTCGCGACCAGGGCCGGAGAAGCCGCCTGCGGCGGTCTCTCAGCTGCCTGAGCAGGAACCTGACGATCACTGCCGACTGGTTGCGTCGTAGGCTGCTCCTCAATTGATAGCAGGACGGTGACAGCCTCGATGAGGCGAGCAGCGCGCTTGGCCTCGTCCTTATCGGACGTGACCTCGTAGCGGCCGTGCTTGCCATCACGAATGATGGGTGGTTCAGGCTGGACGTCGAGAAGCTCGTACAGCTGCTCGACGGCGTCACAGCGTGCGAACGCCGCGACCTTGATCGCGTCGTTCACGTTCTTGTCGTAGGCGTCCTGCTCGGCCTGCAGCGCGGCGATCTGCGCAGCTCGGAGCTGACTACGGGTCCTTCGCATGGTGTTCTCCTAACGGTGCGGTGTAGTGGTCAGCCCCGATCAACGGGGCTCGGTCTTAGGTGGGGCTACGGTCTCCTCGCCCCTACCCGGAGGTGCAAAGGGATCGCTGCCGACGTACTGGTCCAGGTCAGCAACGCTGATACCGAGAGCCGTGAGTTCGTCCGCGAGTCGTGAGGTCAGCGCTCGGGACCGCTGCAACGGCGTGTCCCACTCGGAGCGCCAGCCGGCAGTGCAGCCGGGCGTCCGGCAAGTGATAGGGAAGCCCGAGCTCGCAGCGGATCCGTGGTCGGTGGCGCATGAGGCGGTGGCCCCGTTCGCCATGAACCTAGCGATCCACGCTCGAACGTCTTCAGCGACGAACTCGCGGGTCAGTTTCACGCTCGCAAGATCCGCATCGGAGATGGCGGAATCCGGAGGCACCAGAACCCAAGTCTTGGAACGCTTGGTGGTCGGGTCCGGCTTGATCTCGTCGATCTGCCACCCTGCCTTTCGAAGATCCGGAGCCACTCGCCGGAGCTTGCCACTCATGCCACGAGGCTCGGGCCAATAGCGATCGTCCGAGGGTCTGCGCAAGAGCTCGTGAAGGGCCTTGCCGGTACCCGTCCAGCGACGTTTGATCGTCTCGGTGATCGCCACCAGGAACTGGTCGGTGCTCACGATGTCCTCGGCGACAGAATCTTGCGCCCGCCGGTAACGGCTCAGAGTGTCTGACCCCGTTGCATGATCAAGAGCGGCCAAGATCTCGGCGAAGTCCGCCATCCGAGGCTTGTTGCCGAGTTTCACGACGGGCAGCTGCTGCAAGGTCAGAACAACAAGGTCCAACAATGCACCCACCATCGAGGCGTAGCTCGCGTTCCAAGCGGAGTTCAACTCGCGTTCTGAGCGACGCCTGTCTGCGGGGATCACCTCAAGATCTCCCCAGACGCATCGCTCGGCGAGGTCGCCGTTGAGAACGCCGATATCGATACTGGTGAATCCCAGGACGCCCTGCACCTGCATGATGCGCACGTCGTCGTCGGTGTACAGCGCGCGGTCGACATCAGCTTCACCGGTCACGAATCGGCACAAGCCGTCCGACAACCAACGCGGCATCGACGACATATTGTCGAAGACCACGCCGCGCGAGTGAGCCCCGGCGTGAAGCAGCCGGTCCGCATCGTTCGGTGGGCGCCTCACCGGCGCGGTGGTCGGATCGAACAGGGAGAAGAGCCGTCGTGCACTACTGGTCTTGGCGGTTCCCTGTTCACCGAGCAGAGCCAAGGCCGGGCACGGAAGACCGACAAGGATCGTCGCAGCGACGAGCCAGCCGATGATCAAGCCGCGGTCCGAGGCCGGCAGATTGACGAACTCCCACAATGCGTCGAGGTTTCCGCCGCGCGCAGGGACGGGCAAAGGGGCGGTCACGGCGGTGCGGCGAAACAGCACGGGAAGGTCATCGTCGCCGTCGAGGATCTCCCAGCCGGCTGCCGTCACGCGGATGACCTGCTCACTGCGATCGCCGATGTCGATGAAGATCTCGTCGTCGCTGGGGCGCGCCGTGCGCAGGTGCAGCTTGATGGGCTCGAAACTCTCCTCCGCCTCGTACTCAAGCGCGCTCATCGCCTCAGTCAACGCGTTCTGCGAGGCTGTGCGAGCGGTCCGACGCCGGTACATGCCGCCGAGTTCCTTGCGGACGGAGCGTCTGCTGCCGAGGAGAGGAATCGCTACGTGACCGCCCTTGCGAACACCGAAAGGCTTGCCATCGGTATCGACGTGAAGGTCGTAGTGATCGAGGGCCAACTCAACGAGCTGCTGCGCGGTGGACCGCTTCCCGAGCGCCTCGGGGATATCGCGGTCTTCAGGTACGCTGGTGGTAGTCAAATGCAGGATCTCCTTTCAGATCCGCCATGGGGTCGCCGAGTTGCAGCTCGGTGGCCCTTTTTGTTTCTTCCGTATGGGTAGTGCTCGCTCAGGGTTCGAGCGTGATGTCGATCTTGTGGTTGCGGTCCCTTCGTATCCGCGCCTGCACCCTGCCGTGCGCGTGTTGAGCACCAGCAGGCCGCTTCGGGGGCGAGGCAAGAGCAGGCACGCTCCCGGGAGCCGAGGAAGATCGGTAGTGCGGAAGTCACCCCCGCACTTCTCCTGCGCGGACTGCACCTATTTCGCCTCCGAGGTGCCAATAGAGAAGTGATGGGGTTCCGTCCGCATCTCCGCTCCCGTGCGCGGGTTATCTAGGCGACGGCGGGGCGCGCCACGTGCGGAACACCACGCGGAACGTGTCGGTCCCGACAGTTGCCTCGAAGTTCCGCACGGTTTCCGCGCGCAATGGGTCCGGCGAGGACGCATCACATCGCCGGCTCGAGCTGCTCCTCGATCCAACGGTCGACATCGGCCTGACGCCAGCGAACAGCGGCGCCGATCTTCACGGCCCGGGGGAGCGGCTCACCGAGCGACCGCTTGCGGTAGATAGTCGACACAGACATGCCGGTCTGGGCGGAGAGATCGTGAACGTCGAGGAGGGTGTTCGTCGTCTGTGTCATGCGGAGTCCTTTGATAGCGAGTACCAGAAATTTGTAACTTGTGAGGTACCGTAACACAAGCTACATGATTCTGGTAACTTGTAAGCATGGAATCAATGGCATACGCGGAAGCGGTGGGCGGATTTCTTGCCGCCTACCGGCGGCGGCACGGGATTACCCTTGAGGCGATCGCGACCGTTGGACGCGATTACGGAGCAACGTGGAGCCTGTCTAGCGTCCAGGCGATTGAGCGGGGCAAGGCTGCGCCGACGGTTCCGACGCTTCTCACGCTCGCACTCGCACTTGGAAAGCTCTCTGGTGAGCCGCTTCGACTCGCCGACCTTCTTGGGGCTGCGGAGTTGCTGGAACGGCCGTACGAGCTCCGTGAGGATCAGCCCGTGCGGCGGGAGTGGGTCAACCGCGTACTGTCGGGCGCACCGATCGCGCTCGAGGATGGCGACTATGCGCACGTGGGCGCCGCGCCGATAGGTGGGGATCACGAGTGGGACGAGGAACTCGAGATGGCGGCCCTTGAGCATATGAGGGTGCACGGCAGGAAGTCCGAGTCGTATGACCAGGTGGATGCACAGTGGGGGGCCATGACGGAGGTGCCCGACCGTGACACGCGTCAGAGCGCTCGTCGGCCTAGTGTGAGCCTTGCAGAGTCTCGGGCGGCAAAGAAGCTTGGGATACGCCCACCTCTGCTTCAGCAGTACGCGGCGCGACTCTGGGGCCATTCCCTTGAAGTCGAGGCCCTGCTCCGTGCCGGCGAGGACAGCACGCCGCAGGCGCGTGGGCGCGTCACGCGTGTGCTCATTGACGAACTCCGCGCATCCACCGACGGTGAAGTCTGATGGCCAGACCTCGAATGGCGATCGGAACCTACGGCACCATCCACGTGGCCGAGGTTCAGCCGGGGAAGTGGCGTGCCCGCACGCGGTATCGTTTCGCGGACGGCAAATCCCGCCAGATCGAGAAGCACGCGCCGAGCAAGGCCAAGGCGACGGCCGCGCTGAGGCATGCGCTGACCACGATCGAGGCCGACCGCGGTGGCGAGCTGAAACCGGCAACGCACCTCCGCGCCCTCGGCCAGAGGTTCTTGGAGTCCCGGCGTGAGTTGGGGCGCTCAGAAGGCACGCTGGAGACCTACGGCTATGCAGTCACCGCTCATATCGCGCCCCGGATCGGCGACCTCTCAGTCGCCGAGGCCACACCTGAACGGCTGCAGAAGTTCCTTAACGCCGTTGAGAAGGAAGCCGGCCCGGGGGCAGCAAAGAACTGCCGATCGGCGCTGAGTGGCATGCTCGGCCTAGCGGTGCGGAACGGGGCTTTGTCGCACAACCCCGTGCGTGAGCTCGAGCGCGTCACCCAAAGGAAGAAGAAGGGCAGCACCGCAATCCCGTTGGACGAACTGCCGATGTTTCTCCAGCGCGTCCGTGAGGACGAGAAGCTCAACGAGTGGGACACGGTGGATCTGATCACGTTCATGCTCGCGTCAGGGTGGCGAGTGGCCGAGGTGTGCGCGCTCGAAGCGAGCGCTATCGACTTCGCCGCCGGCACAGCTTCCGTTGTCGCGCAGAATGTGCGTGTGAAGGGGCGGGGAATTGTGCGGCAGGAGTTCGCGAAGACCGACAAGTCCGCGCGTACCACCCACTTGCCGGAAGCGACCATGCTCCTCCTTCACAAGCGGCACGAGAGGCTGCGCGCCGATACCAACCTCATCTTCCCGACTCCGCTGATGCGCCCTCGCGATCCCTCGAACACGCAGCGGGAGCTTCGAGACCGTCGCGACGGCCTGGGGTACCCGGGATTGTCAACGCACGCGTTCCGAAAGTCGGTAGCCACGATTCTTGACAAGGCTGGACTGTCCGCGACAGAGATCGCCGACTACCTCGGACACGAGAACCCGAGCATGACCCAGGACGTGTACATGAACACCATCAAGGGCTCCACCAAAGCTGCAGGCATCATGGGCCAGAAGCTGGACGGGCTGATCTAATCCGGTGCGAGAAGCAGCCCGGGGCGGAGTGAGGAGAGGGCTTCCGCTCTACCCGATCGTAGTGTCCGTGGCTGCGGATACGATCCATCGATGACTGATGAGCAGCCGCCGGCGCCTGATCCTGCGAGCGGGCTGAATCTTGCGGACGAGCTGAACCGTGACTTCTATTCGCATTCACCATCGCAGTACCTGCGAACTCGAATCGCGTTGCTCGTCGCCCTCGGCGACGCCGATGCCGCCTTGCATCCCGCGCTCGTTGGAGGTGTCCGTGCGTGGGGTATGGGCGTCGAGCTAGAGGTGCCACTAGACGACGAAGAGATCGACGGATTCGCTGTGGTCGAGTCGATCTCGATCATGTACCTCGCGGCGGAGGCACTCCTGCGGTTGTACTTCGCGCACGTGGAACCGGAGCCTTGTCCGCCGCTGAAGCTCTCGTCGTTGACGAGCTTCGCGAAGTTCAAGCAGATGGCGGGCGACTTGTTGACCAGCCCTCCGCGCAATGAGCTATTGCGCGAGGTATTCCGCGGCAGGCTCGATGCGCCTGCTGAGGTATCCGCGGAGGCATGGACAGAGGACGCTGACGTCCTTCGATTTCTCTTGACTCGGGCAGCCGCGCTGCTCGCCCGCGAGGCTAACGTGTACAACTCGACGAAGCACGGGCTTGCAGTGCAACCTCGGAAATCCGGGCTGCGCCTCGGTAGCGAGGAGGACCCGAATGGCGTGATCATCGACCACCACGGACCGTCCATCCGGTTCCTCAGCAAGGGTCCTAGCGCCGAAGAGGGGGTGCAACAGTGGCGAGAGACGATCCAGTTCGCGTTCCCTTCCATCAACCTCGCAGTTGCATCCGCTTTCGCCGACGAGATCGACGCGATCCACGCGGTGGCGAAGGCGCGCTTGACTGGTGAACAGGGCTCAGTGACGATTCGTCAGCGAGCGTTGATTGACCACCTTCGTGCCGTGCCCTTCGCTAGCAACTACACGGGGCTTCTATCTCTGGGGATGCATCGAGACTTTGGGGTCAGGATTGGGCGCTAGTTGCGTTCGGGCGACGCTGCTGCCTGAGCCTGATAGTGCGGAGTTTGTGCGGAGTCCACGACTGAAAACCCCAGAGCCTGCCCGGAGGGAGGCAGTCGCTGACGCGGAAAAACCCTGATAAGCGCATAAAAGAACCCCCGCGATGTAGAAGCTACGCGAGGGTTCCAGTGGCTCCGACCGGCATCGATCCGGTGACCTTTCGATTTTCAGTCGAACGCTCTACCAACTGAGCTACAGAGCCGCGCGGCGATCATGCTGCCGCGTCCTAGACGAAGAGCCCTCTCCGAAGAAAGAGCTCGTCGCACGGAGCGACCCTGACGGGACTTGAACCCGCGACCTCCGCCGTGACAGGGCGGCACGCTAACCAACTGCGCTACAGGGCCATACTGGTGTTTTCAATTGTATCGGATGGAGTGACCCCAACGGGATTCGAACCCGTGCTACCGCCGTGAAAGGGCGGCGTCCTAGGCCGCTAAACGATGGGGCCGAGTCAGTCCCGGGGGACTTCCTTGCCGACGCTCAAGCATAAAGGATCATCCGGGCAAATCGCGAATCGAGCCCGGAACGCGCTTCCCCCGGGCGTGTTCGAGCGAGACCATGGAGGGTGCGGAGGCGCCGTTTCCGGCGCTCCGGGAGTCTGGTGCTGGTGTGAAGGTTGTTGTTACTGTGGCATCTGTGAAACCGGCGGAAGGGGCCGTGTGAACGACAAGACCACGCAGGATGCGGCACTCGCGGCATCCGCGGACTGCGGGTGTGCGCCCACCCCGACGGAGCGACGCACCCTCTTCGGCGACGGCATCAGCCGCCGCGGCGCTCTCGGACTCGGCGCGCTCAGCGTCGTCGCCCTCAGCGCGTTCGGCATCTCGTCCGGAGTCACGGCCGCCCACGCCGCGTCGTACCCGAGCTGGGACGACGTGCAGAAGGCCAAGCAGAACGAGGCCTCCAAGGCCGCAGAGGTGAAGCGCATCGAGGGACTGATCCAGTCCCTCACGCAGAAGGTCTCCGAGACGCAGGCCGCCGCCGAGGTCGCCTCGACCGAGTTCTACAACGCGCAGCAGGCCTACTTCGCCGCGATCGCCGAGGCCGATTCGCTGCAGGAGAAGGCGGACGCGCAAGCCGCCGTCGCCGACGAATCCGCCCGCAAGGCCGGTCAGGTCGCCGCGCAGCTCTACCGCAACGGCGGCGACGACACCTCGCTGGAGCTGTTCTTCGCGGGCTCCGCAGCCAACGCCGACGAGCTCCTCGCCCGCCTCGGGTCGATGGACAAGCTCCTCGAGTACAACCAGACCGTCTACAACGACGCGGTCGCCGCGCGGAACTCCGCCCAGTCGCTCAGCGACCAGGCGGTCGTCGCCCGGGACGAGCGCGACCGGCTCCAGAAGATCGCCGAGGAGAAGATGGTCGCGGCGCAGCAGGCCGCAGACGCCGCGCAGGCCGCGCTCGACGAGCAGTCCTCCAACCTCGCCACGATGCAGGCGCAGCTCGCCGCGCTGAAGGACACCACCGCGACCACCGTCGCCGGCTACCAGAAGGGCGTCGAGGAGCGCGAAAAGGAGCGTAAGCGCCGCGAAGCCGCCGAGGCCGCCGCGAACGCCGGGGGGAACAGCGGCGGCGGCGGGACCCCGGGAAGCGGCGGCTGGGTGCGTCCGCACGGCGGCTACCGCAGCTCCGGTTACGGCCCCCGCTCGCAGCAGTGCAACGCCAACGGCTGCTCGTCGAGCTGGCACTACGGCGTCGACCTCGCGAACGGCTGCGGCGCGGCGATCTACGCCGCCCACTCGGGCACTGTCGACGCCGCGTTCTACAACGGCGGGTACGGCAACTACGTCCGGATCCAGCACGGCGGCGGTATCGCCACCGGCTACGCGCACATCAAGCCCGGCGGCTTCGCGGTCCGGAACGGCCAGTGGGTGCGCGCCGGCCAGGTCATCGCGTATGCGGGCAACACCGGCGGCTCCTTCGGCTGCCACCTGCACTTCGAGGTCTACATCAACGGCCGGTACACGAACCCCATCGACTTCATGGCGAGCAAGGGCATCTCCGTCTGACGGACGGCTGGACAGCAGAAGACCCCCGGACGCCTGGCGTCCGGGGGTCTTCGCTTCGAAAGGCTCAGCGCCCCAGAGGTCAGCGACTCCGGTGGGGTCAGTGGCCCTGCTCGCCGAAGCGGACGATGGCCTCGTCGAGGATACGCTGCGCCTCGGCGGCGTTGCCCCACTCGTCGACCTTGACCCACTTGTTGGGCTCGAGGTCCTTGTAGTGCTCGAAGAAGTGCGCGATCTCCTTCTTCGTGTACTCGGCGATGTCGTCGATGTCCTGGATGTGGGCCCAGCGCGGGTCCTTGGAGAGCACGGCGACGAGCTTGTCGTCCCCACCGGCCTCGTCGCTCATCTTCAGCACGGCGACCGGGCGGACCTCGACGACGACGCCGGGGTAGATCTGGTGGTCGAGGAGCACCAGCACGTCGAGCGGGTCGCCATCCTCGCCGAGCGTGTTGTCGAAGTAGCCGTAGTCGGCCGGGTAGCCGAAGGTCGTGTAGAGCACGCGGTCGAGGTGCACTCGCCCGGTCTCGTGGTCGACCTCGTACTTCACGCGGCTGCCGCGCGGGATCTCGATGACGGCGTCGTGTGCGCCCATGCGTGTGCTCCTCAGGAAGATCGGTTGGATGCCGCCGACCAGCCTACTCGGGGGTCGCGGATCCGACCGTGACGGACGAGACGGTGCCCTAGCGTGGAGGGATGCCTTCCCTCGACCCCGCCGTCGCCGAGATCCGCCTCGCCGTGCGCACCGCGCTCGCCGATCTGCCGGAGGGCTCGACCGTCGTCGTCGCGGTGTCCGGCGGTGCCGACTCGCTCGCACTGGCGGCGGCCACCGCGTTCGAGGCCGCGAAACGCGGGGTGCGTGCGACCGCGGTGACGGTCGATCACGGCCTGCAGGACGGGTCGGCCGAGGTCGCCGCCGAGACGGCTCGCGTCGCCGGACGGCTCGGGCTCGAGGCGCTCGTCGTCCGCGTCGAGGTCGACGGCGACGGCGGGCCGGAGGCGGCCGCGCGGGATGCGCGGTACCGCGCGCTCCAGGACGCGGCGGGCGACATCGGCGCGCGGGCAGTCCTGCTCGGACACACCCTCGACGACCAGGCGGAGACCGTCCTGCTCGGGCTCGCGCGCGGCTCCGGGGCGACGAGCCTGCAGGGCATGGCGCCGGAGCGGGAGGACGAGGACGGCCTCCGGTGGCTGCGCCCGCTGCTCGGCGTGCGCCGCGAAGTCACCCGTGCGTTCTGCGCCGCGGCGGAGCTGCAGCCCTGGGACGACCCGCACAACACCGACGACCGCTACACGCGGGTGCGGGTGCGTCGCCACGTGCTCCCGGTGCTGGAGGCGCAGCTCGGCCCAGGCATCGCCGAGGCACTGGCCCGCACCGCCGAGCAGCTCCGGGAGGATGCGGAGGCGTTCGACGAGATGATCCACGAGACGATCGAGGACATCGTCGAGCACGCCGAGGCCGGCATCTCGGTGAGCGTCGCCGCGCTCGCCGCCAACCCCGCGGCGCTGCGCAACCGCATCATCCGGCTCGTGGTCGACAGCGAGTTCGGGGCGAGCCTGAGCCGCACGCAGACGATCGAGGTCGCCCGCCTCGTGACCGACTGGTCGGGTCAAGGGCCGATCGACCTGCCGGGGTGCGCCGCCGTGCGCCAGGGCGGCCGGATCGTGTTCACCGCCGCGACCCGCTGAATCGCGGACCGCGGCGGCGTCACGTCCTACTTCTTGCCGCCGAAGAGGCCGCCGAGGATTCCGCCGAGGTCGATGCCGCCGCCGGAGCCGCTCTTGCCGCCGCCGAGGAGGCCACCCAGCACATCACTCAGCCCGCCGCCGGAGCCGGAGTCGCCGCCGCCGAGGATGCCGCCGATGACGTCGCCGATCCCGCCGGAGCCCTCCGTGCCCGCGTCCGCCTTCGCCGTCTTGTCCTTCGTCGCGTTGGCGATGAGGCCCATCACGATCGGCGCGAGGATGGGGAGGAGCTTTCCGAAGTCGATGCCCGGGGTCGCCTTCGACTCCGTCAGCTCCTTCGTGACCTCCTTCTCCTTCCCTCCGAGGATGTGGGAGACGATCTTCTCGCCGTCCTCCTGATCGATGTCGTCGACCGTCGCCGGGCTCGACGCACCGCGGTGCTTGCCGAGAGCCTTCTCGATGGCCGCCGACCCCTCGGAGCTCTCCGCGTTCCTGGCCAGCCCGCCGAGCAGCACGGCGCCGCCCTGCTCGACCGCGACCTTGGCCTCGTCGCGCGACACTCCGAGCTTCTGCGCGATGTCGTCGAGGGGGACCTGGCTGAGGATGTCGTGAGTCGCCATGGGGATCTCCTTCCGTCGGGGCGTCCGCCCGCGTCACCGTCAGAGTAGTGCGGTGCCGCCCGCGCAGGGGAGGCACGCGCGCGAACGGAGCACACGGCCGCATCGCCTAAAATCGATCCATGCGCGCCGCGGAGATCCAGGACGACCTTGCACAGATCCTCGTCACCGAGGAGGAGATCCACGCCAAGCTCGACGAGCTCGCGGCGCAGGTCGCGAAGGATTACGAGGGCAAGGACCTCATCCTCGTCGGCGTGCTGAAAGGCGCGGTCATGGTCATGGCGGACTTCGCGCGCGCGCTGCCGTTCCACGCGCCGATGGACTGGATGGCAGTGTCGAGCTACGGCGCCAGCACGAAGTCGAGCGGTGTCGTGCAGATCCGGAAGGACCTCGACACCGACCTGCACGGCAAGCACGTGCTCATCGTCGAGGACATCATCGACTCCGGCCTCACGCTGAGCTGGCTCCTGGAGAACTTCGGGTCCCGTGGCGCGGAGTCGATCGAGGTCCTGGCTCTGCTGCGCAAGCCGGAGGCCGCGAAGGTCGAGATCGACTGCAAGTACGTCGGCTTCGACATCCCCGTGGAATTCGTCGTCGGCTACGGGCTCGACTACGCCGAGCGCTACCGCAACCTCCGCGACGTCGCCGTGCTGGCGCCCCACGTCTACAGCTGACGCTTCGACAGGTCCAGCGACCCAACGTCGGGGCGTTGCGCCGTGGGTGAACGCACAGCGGCCCCCTAGCACGGAGGCGATACGCTGATCCGACCATGGATGTGAAGAAGCTCACCCGCAATCCGCTGATCTACGTCGCTCTGATCGGCGTGCTGCTCTTCGGCGGATTCCTGCTGATCTCGAACCTCGGCGCGCCGAAGCAGATCACGACGCAGGAGGGGCTCGAGCTCCTCTCCGGCAAGACCGTGACCGAGGTCACCACCACCGACGGCGATCAGCGCGTGGACATGACGCTGTCGAAGCCGTTCGAGGGCTCCGAGAACGTCCAGTTCTACTACGTCGAGGCCCGCGCCGACGAGGTGGTCGCCGCGATCGATGCGGCCGCTCCGAAGGACGGCTTCAACGACGCCGTGCCGCGTGCGACCTGGTTCGACGGCTTCCTCTCCCTGCTGCTTCCCCTCGTGCTGCTCGGTCTGCTGTTCTGGTGGCTCCTGTCCTCCATGCAGGGCGGAGGCGGCAAGGTCATGCAGTTCGGCAAGTCCAAGGCCAAGCTCGTCAACAAGGAGACCCCGACGGTCACCTTCGCCGACGTCGCCGGTGCCGACGAGGCCATCGAGGAGCTCCACGAGATCAAGGAGTTCCTGCAGGACCCGGCGAAGTTCCAGGCCATCGGCGCCCGCATCCCGAAGGGCGTGCTGCTGTACGGCCCTCCCGGAACCGGAAAGACCCTCCTCGCCCGCGCCGTCGCCGGTGAGGCCGGAGCTCCGTTCTACTCGATCTCCGGTTCCGACTTCGTCGAGATGTTCGTCGGCGTCGGCGCCTCCCGCGTGCGCGACCTGTTCAGTCAGGCCAAGGAGAACGCTCCGGCCATCATCTTCATCGACGAGATCGACGCCGTCGGCCGTCACCGCGGCGCCGGCATGGGCGGCGGCAACGACGAGCGCGAGCAGACGCTGAACCAGATGCTCGTCGAGATGGACGGCTTCGACCCGAACGCGAACGTCATCGTGATCGCGGCCACCAACCGTCCCGACATCCTCGACCCCGCGCTGTTGCGCCCCGGCCGTTTCGACCGCCAGATCGGTGTCGACGCCCCCGACCTCAAGGGCCGCCAGAAGATCCTCGAGGTGCACAGCAAGGGCAAGCCGCTGTCGAAGAACGTCGACCTCGAGGTCGTCGCCCGCAAGACCCCCGGCTTCACCGGTGCCGACCTGGCGAACGTGCTCAACGAGGCCGCGCTGCTCACGGCCCGCTCGAACGCGCAGCTCATCGACAACCGCGCCCTCGACGAGGCCATCGACCGCGTGATCGCCGGCCCGCAGCGTCGCACTCGCGTGATGAAGGACAAGGAGAAGCTCATCACGGCCTACCACGAGGGCGGACACGCGCTCGCGGCGGCGGCGATGAACTACACCGACCCCGTGACGAAGATCACGATCCTGCCGCGCGGCAAGGCGCTCGGCTACACGATGGTGCTGCCGCTGGACGACAAGTACTCCGTGACCCGCAACGAACTGCAGGACCAGCTCACCTACGCCATGGGCGGTCGCGTCGCCGAGGAGCTCGTCTTCCACGACCCCACCACCGGTGCGTCGAACGACATCGAGAAGGCGACCTCGATCGCCCGCAAGATGGTCATCGAGTACGGCATGACGACGCAGGTCGGTCCGGTCAAGCTCGGCACGGAGGGCGGCGACATGTTCGTCGCGCGCGACATGGGCCGTGGCCGCGAATACTCCGAGAAGGTCGCGGAGCGCGTCGACGCCGAGGTGCGCGCGCTCATCGAGCAGGCGCACAACGAGGCGTACGCGGTGCTCAGCGAGAACCGGGACATCCTCGACCGTCTCGCCCTCGCGCTCCTTGAAGAGGAGACCCTCGACCACAACCGCATCGCGGAGATCTTCACCGAGGTGAAGAAGCTCCCCGAGCGTCCGCTGTGGCTGTCCAGCGAGGACCGCCCGGTCTCGGAGCGGCCGCCGATCGAGGTCCCGAAGAAGGACGTCTCGCTCGCCGCCTCCGTCGAGGCGCCGACGGCCCCGCCGCGTCCGCAGCAGGGCTCCGCCGGAGCGGGCAACCCTCGTCCCGCGACGGCGTGACGTGACCGTCGACAAGGGACGCGTCGAGCGGCTCACCAGGGAACTCCTGGAGGCGATCGGCGAGGACCCCGATCGTCCGGGGATCAAGCAGACGCCCTCCCGGATGGCCGAGCTCTACGCGGAGTTCTTCGCCGGGGTGGGCGAGGATCCCGCCGAGCCGCTCGCCCACACCATCAGCGTGACCCGCGGGCCGGCGCCGGACACCCTGCCGTCCGGCGCGGTGCTGCTGCGCGACATCCGCTTCCGCTCGGTGTGCGAGCACCACCTCCTGCCCTTCGCAGGGCACGCGCACATCGCCTACCTTCCGGGCGAGCAGGTCGTCGGTCTCGGTGCGCTCGTGCGCGTCGTGGAGATCCTCGCCGCGCGGCCGCAGGTGCAGGAGCGGCTGGGGGAGCAGATCGCCGACACGATCGCCGAGAACCTCGACGCGCGCGGCGTGCTCGTCGTGCTCGATGCCAGCCACGGCTGCGTGACGATGCGGGGCGGACGGCAGACCGAGGCGTCGACGCTGACCATCGCGGCGCGCGGGGTCTACACGGATCCCGTGGCACGCGCGGAGCTGGTGACCCTGATCGGCATGACCGTGCCGGGGGTCGGGACGTCGCGCGCATGACCGGTATCTGGGGCATCGTCAACGTCACCCCCGACTCGTTCAGCGACGGCGGGCGGTATCTCGACGCGGACCGCGCGGTCGCCCACGGCCTTCGCCTGCGCGCGGAAGGGGCGTCCGTCCTCGACGTCGGGGGCGAGTCGACCCGGCCGGGCGCAGAACGCGTCGGGGCGGACGAGGAACAGCGCCGCGTTCTCCCGGTCGTCGAACAGCTCGCGGCGGCCGGCGCCGTCGTCAGCATCGACACGCTCAACGCGTCGACCGCCGCAGCAGCCGTGCGCGCGGGAGCGCGCATCGTCAACGACGTCTCCGGCGGACTGGCCGACCCCGACATGCGCGCCGCCGTGGCGGAGTCGGGCGCCGATTTCGCGATCGGGCACTGGCGGGGCTTCTCCGCCGACATGTACGCGAACGCCGATTACCGCCGCGTCGCCCGAGAGGTGGCCGGCGAACTGCGCGAGCGCATCGGCGAGGCGGCGGCCGCCGGGATCGCACCCTCCCGCCTGATCGTCGACCCCGGTATCGGGTTCGCCAAGGCCGGTGCCCAGAACTGGGACGTGCTGCGGGGCCTCGACGAGATCGTGGGTCTCGGCTTCCGCGTGCTGGTCGGGACGTCGCGCAAGCGCTTCCTCGCCGACGTGCTGCAGGAGGCGGCGCCGGGCGGTGACGGCGTCTCCGAGGAGCGCCGGGATCTGGCCACCGCGGTGACGAGTGCGCTCGCGATGCGCGCCGGCGCCTGGGCGGTGCGCGTGCACGACGTCGCGGCCACCCGCGACGCCCTCGCGATCACCCGCGCCTGGGAAGGCTGAGTGCGAGGTCGGAGCGTCGCCGTACCCTAGAGGCATGGACTTCCTCGACGAGATCGTGCTGACAGGGCTGACCGTGTTCGGCCACCACGGCGTCTACCCGCACGAGCGGGAGAACGGACAGGAGTTCACGGTCGACCTCCGGTTGCGGCTCTCCCTCGAACAGGCCGCCGCGTCCGACGACGTGGCCGACACCGTGCACTACGGCGAGCTCGCAGAGCGGGTAGCCGCCGTCGTCGCGGGGGAGCCGGTGAACCTCATCGAGACCCTGGCCGAGCGGATCGCGGACGTCGCCCTCGGCGACCGCCGCGTGCAGCAGGTGACCGTCACGGTGCACAAGCCGCAGGCGCCGATCGCCCTGACGTTCGACGACGTGGCCGTGACGGTGCATCGGACGCGGGCTCCGGAGTCGCTGGAGGACATCACCACATGAGCCGCAACCTCACACGCCCGCCGGAGGTGCCGGGCCCCCGAGCTCCGCGCCCCGAGACGGTGGCGGTCGTCGCGCTCGGCGCCAATCTCGGAGACCGCGAGGAGACGATCCGCGCCGCGGTCGCGCGCATCGGCCGGCTGCCGCTCGTCTCGGACGTGCGCCTGTCGCGCCTGTTCGAGACGGTGGCGCTCCGCGTGGACGGCCCCGATCCGGACGCCCCCGGGTATGTGAACGCCGTGGCGCTGGTGACCACCCGGCTCGCTCCCGAGATCCTCCTCGGCATGCTGCACGCCATCGAGGACGAGAACGGCCGTGTGCGCGGCGAGCGGTGGGGCGATCGCACCCTCGACCTCGACCTCATCGCCTACGGCGACGTCGTCTCGGACGACCCCCGTATCCAGCTGCCCCATCCGCGGGCGGCGGAGCGGCTGTTCGTCCTGGAGCCGTGGCTCGACGTCGACTCCGACGCCGAGCTCGTGGGGCGCGGCCGGGTCGCCGATCTGGCGGCGGACCTTCGCGCGCGAGGCGAGGGATGAAGCGCACCTCCGCCGGACTTCTCGCCGTCCTCGCGCTCGTCGGCGCCGGAGCCGGCTTCCTCCTCGACCAGATGCTCACGGCGACGGGGCGGGCCACGTTCACGCCGTCCCTCTTCCTCCCGGTGCTGCTCGTCCTCATCGCCGGCGCGTCGCTCGGGGTGGCCTGGCCGGTGCGGCGCAGCGTCCGCTCCGGGGTGCGCATCGACCCGTTCCGTGCCCTCCGGGCCGCGACCCTCGCGCGGGCGTCCAGTCTGCTGGGGGCGATCCTGGCGGGCTTCGGCGCCGGACTGCTGGCCTTCCTCCTCACGCGCCCCATCGATCCCCCGATAGGGTCGACTGTGGCCATGGTGGCGCTGATCGCGAGTGCGGTCGTGCTCGCCATCGCCGCTCTCGTCGCCGAACAGTTCTGCACCCTGCCGAAGGATCCTGATGACTCAGAACCCAGAGACCGCGCCCCTGAACCCGGCGGAGGGCACTGACCTCGGCGCCCTCGACCAGGGCACCTACACGGGCCTGCGCACGGCGCGCAACGAGGCCCGCCTCGAGCTCGACGGCACCTGGCACCAGATCTCGCCGCGCTACGTGGTGTCGCAGATCGTGCAGAACGTCATCGTGCTGGCGCTCGTCGTGGCGGCGGCCGTCGTGCTGAACATCGTGCTCGAACAGGACTGGGTGTGGATCCCGGCGGGGGTCATCATCCTCATCACCCTCGTGACGCTGGTCATCCTCCCCCGTCAGGCGCGGGCGATCGGCTACATGCTGCGGGCGGACGACATCGTGTTCCGCAAGGGCATCCTTTGGCAGCGCATGATCGCGGTTCCGTACGGTCGCATGCAGCTCGTCGACATCACCCAGGGGCCTCTCGACCGGGCGTTCGGCATCTCCCAGCTCAAGATGGTCACCGCGGCGGCGACCACCGGCGTGCAGATCCCGGGCCTCACCCAGGCGGCGGCCGAGGCGCTGCGCGACACGCTCATCCAGGTCGCCGAGACCCGCCGGACCGGCCTGTGAGCGAGCCGCAGCTCCCCACGGCCGCGCCCGGGCAGACCTCCGCGGGCACGCCGTCGACGCACCTCGCGGACGGTGAATGGCACCGGATGCATCCGCTCACGCCGCTCTTCAAGGGCGGCCTGGCGCTCATCATCGTCGGCGGCATCGTGATCGCGAACATGCGTGACCGCGTCATCGCCTGGCTCGTCGGGCAGTTCGCGCCCGAGGAGGCGCACTACGACGACTACACCGGCGGCGACCCGGTGGACTGGGTGCTCGCGAACAACTTCGCCCTGATCGCGCTGCTGGGTGTCCTGGCGCTCGTCGTGGTGCTCGTGGCGATCTTCTGGTTCGTCTGGCGCTTCCAGCAGTTCCGCATCACCGGCGACCATGTCGAGGTGCGCAAGGGCATCATCTTCCGTTCCCATCGCCGTGCGCCCCTCGACCGCGTGCAGGGTGTGAACCTCACGCGGCCGTTCCCGGCACGCATCATCGGCCTCGCGAAGCTCGAGGTCGTCGGCGCGGGCACGGATGCGAACGTCGCGCTCGAGTACCTGGCGACGCCGCGCGCCGAAGGGGTGCGCGCCGAGATCCTGCGCCTTGCCTCCGGGGCGCGGGCCGCTCGGCAGGCGGCGTCGAACCCGGAGGGCGCAGCGACGCCGGGCGGGACCGCTCCGGCTTCGGCCCGGGCACAGCTCGTCGGCTCGATGAACGAGGGCGTCAACGGCCTGCTCGCCGGTGTGGACCTGCAGGATGTCGTCCCCGAGAGCGTCGTCAAGATCCCGGCCGGCCGGCTGATCGGCTCGCAGCTGATCTCCGGGCTGCTGTGGCTGGTGTTCTTCGGCGTGATCTTCGCGATCGCGATCGGCAGCACCCTCATCGGCATCCTCGTCGACGGCGATCCCGACGGCGGGATCGTCCTCCTCGGCATCGGTCTCGGCATGGGCGTTCCCATGGTCATCGCCGTGGTCGGTATCACGTGGGCGCAGATCTCCAAGTCGCTGCGCTACTCCATCGCGCCCACCCCCGACGGCGTGCGCATCACCTACGGGCTGCTCACCACCGTCACCGAGACCCTTCCGCCGGGCCGCATCTTCGCGGTCGAGGTGTCGCAGTCCCTGCTCTGGCGGCCGTTCGGCTGGTGGACCATCAAGATCAACCGGATGAGCGGCAAGAGCGCCGCGCAGCAGTCGTCGAGCAGCGGCCAGCAGTTCAACGTCGTGCTCCCGGTCGGCAAGCGCGCGGATGTGGAGCGGGTGCTGTCGCTCGTGCTCCCCGACGTGCCGGCCGAGAGCATCCCCGCGCTGTGGGACCAGGGCGTCGTCGGTCCGACCGACGCCGACCCCTACCGGACGATGCCGCGCCGGGCCTGGTGGCGGCGACCGTTCTCCTGGAAGCGTCACGGATACACCGTGACGACGGACGGCCTGCTGCTGCGCCGCGGCATCGTGTGGCGGAAGCTCGCGGTCTTCCCGCTCGCGCGTCTCCAGGGCGTGTCGCTGAGCCAGGGGCCCATCGACCGGGCGCAGGGAGTCTCCGGCGCGCAGGTGCACACCGTGCCGGGGCCGATCACCGGCCTCCTCTCCGGGCTCGAGCGGGCCGATGCGCTCGCGCTGCTCAACGAGGTCAGCGTCGCCGCAGCCGAGGCGGCATCCCGGGATCACACCCATCGCTGGAGCGAGCACGCCGCGACCGGAGACCCGGTGGCGCCGCCCGCTCCGCCGGTGTTCGGTGGTCCTGCGACGCCGGCGTCTCCCGCGTTCGGAGGGGCGGCATCCGCTCCGCCCGCTCCGCCCGCTCCGCCGGCTCCGTTCGCGCCGCCTGCTCCGCCGACCGGTGTTCCGGGTTCGGCGACTCCGCCGGTCCCGCCCGTCCGGACTCCTCCGGTGACGCCGCCGCCGGTCCCACCGGTCACGGCGCCTCCGGTCGCTCCGCCGCCCGCTCCGCCCGTCGCGCCGCCACCGCCGCAGACGGCTGCCCCCTCGACCTCTCCGGCGCCGACCGGTCCGACCCCTCCACCCACCCCGCCGGCGCGACCGGACACGTCGCGCGAGGAGTGAGAGTGGTGCGCGACGGGCGCCTCGGCGTCGGCATCGTCGGGGCCGGGCGCGTCGGTCCGGTGATCGGCGCGGCATTGGCCGGAGCCGGGCACGCGATCGTCGGGATCACGAGCGGATCGGACGACGAGCGCGCATCCGTTGTGCTCCCCGGCGTGCCGGTGCTGGACACCCAGGAGGTCGTGCGGCGTGCCGAACTGGTGATCCTCGCGGTCCCCTCCGCCGAGCTGCCGGCCCTCGTCTCGGGCATCGCGGAGCTGGGCGGGTGGCAGATCGGCCAGCTCGTCCTGCACACCGATCCGGCACAGGGCATCGAGGTCCTGCGTCCGGCGGCGGAGCGCGGTGCCATCCCGCTGGCGGTGCATCCCGCGATCACCTTCACCGGGACCTCGATCGATCTCCGACAGTTGCAGGCGGGATTCGCGGCGGTCACCGCTCCTGCCGCCGTGCTCCCGATCGCCCAGGCGCTGGCCGTGGAGATGGGGTGCGAACCGGTCGTCATCGCCGAGGCCGACCGCCCCGCCTATGCCGATGCGATCGCCACGGCCACGGAGTTCTCCCGCTCGATCATCGGCCAGTCGACCTCGCGGCTCCGTGAGATCGGGGTCGAGAACCCGGGTGGCTTCCTGTCGGCTCTGGTGCAGTCGACGGTCGAGCGGGCGCTGCGCGACGCCTCGGAACCGCCGCCGCTCGTCTGATCGCCTTCCCGGCGCGGCGTCTCGGACTCAGCGACCGCCGGAGAAGCCGCCTCCGCCCCCGCCCCCGGAGAACCCGCCGCCGAACGAGCCGCCGGTAGCGGACGAGGTGCCGGTGGACGGGGCCGAGTAGGTCGCGGCCGCCGTGGAGGAGCTCATGAACGCCACGAGCGACGTGCGGAGAGCGAAGGACGTGGGGTCGCCGATCCAGGTCGGGCCGTGCGCCTCCCGGCTGTAGGCACTCTCCAGCACCCGGCCCCACTCGTCCTCCATGCCGAACAGCATCGCGAAGGGGAGGAGGCGCTCGTACACATGGATGACGTCCGCCCCCTCCTCGGTGCGCCGTTCCGCGCCGGTGTAGGACTGCAGCATCCGCAACCGATCCTCCTCCGCGACCCGGATGAACTCGCGCACCCCCTGCAGATGCTCGTACGCCTGCGCACCTTCCGGCGTCAGGACCGTGTGCCGCGAGAAGGTGAAGAAGCTCGAGGCCGCGACGAGCAGTGTCCCGACGGAGATCGCCAGAAGCGCGGGGCCGGCGGACAGTCGTCCGGATGCCACGGCGATGATGGCGACGACGAGACCCGCCACGGCGAGGGCGATCGCCACGGACTGCAGGATGACGGCCGCGCGGCTGCGCACCCTGGTCGTCAGACCCCGGCGGGCGGCCTCTTCGTGACCCTTCGTCGTCAGCGCGGTCATCCGTGTCGCGAAGGCCTCGCTCTCGGTCGGCAGGTCCACGACGCCGTCCGCACCCGCGTGGAGGAAGAGCGCGTCGAGCGCAGCCTGATCGAGGGGGCTCGGCGCGCTGGCGTGGGGCTGTCGTCGCAGCCGGGGCGCATCGGCTGACGCGCCTTCCTCGATGCGCAGGGCGCCGCGGACGGCGAGGTGCACGATCTGGGCGGGCACCACGTTCTTGGCGCCAGGGAGGAGCGCGGCCGCGAGAAGGGGAGGCTGGTCGTCGGGGACGTCGTACTGCGCCACGATGATCCCGGTGGCGCGACGCCGACGTCGGGCGGCGCCCACGGCGACTGCCCATCCGATCGCGGACAGGCCCACGGCACCGGCAGCAGCGAGCACCGGCCCGAGGTCGGCGACGGGATCGGGCAGGCGGGCGGCCGGCTGAGTCACTGTGCCGGGATCGAAGCCGACGGCCACCGTCACCCCGTCCGCGGCGGGTAGAGGCCCGGCTTCGACGTGGAAGGAAGCGGCTTCTCCGTCCGTGATCGGTCCCTCCAGGTCGCAGGGCTCGGTGGATCCGGAGGGGCCGATGTAGCACTTCGTCGCGCCGGTGAGATGGGCGGTCAGCACGGCATCGAACCGGATGTCGGCCCGGAACGTCTCGATCGGTTGCGTGCTGTCGAGCGGGAGGAGATCCCAGTAGAACTCGTCTGCGGCGCGAGAACCGGACGGGTCGGGTGCGCTCCCGACGATGATGTCGCGCATCTCGTACTCGATGACGTAGGTGGTGAGACCGTGGACGAAGTCGTCGTCGCCGGTGAGGATGAAGAGGGTCCCGTCATCCTCGTCGGTCTCATACGGGACGGCGGCTCCGTCTCCATCGGTGACCGCGAGCACCCGGGTGTCGATGTCAGCGTTCTTGTATGCCGTCGCCAGGCCGCGCACGATGCCGCGGTTCTGGTCGGCGTCGGGGAATCGCGCGACGAGCGTCTCCGTGACCCGCATGTGCGCCCGGCCGTCCTCGTCGAGCCCGACGTCGTACACCGCGTCCCACGAGGCGTAGGAGAACTCATCCACATCGGCGGCGGCGACGAGGGTCGTCGGCGTCGCCGGGGCCACCGCGACGGCGACTTCCGGCGCGAGGACAGGGACGGTGGCGAGAGCGACGACGGCGCTCGCACGGAGGATCCGAGTGGGGGCCATGCTTCGAGGCTACCCAGCGCACCGCGCGGCGAGGACGTCCCGCGCCATCTCGGTAAACTGGGGAGGACTTCCAAGGAGCCCCGCACATGACTGACGCGCCCGCCGCGCCCGAATCGGCCTCGGCCGCCCCTTCCACCGAAGAGGACATCCACGAGCAGAAGGCCGTCCGCCTCGCCAAGCGCGAGCGTCTGATCGAGAAGCGCTCGGACGCCGGCGGCGGAGCCTTCCCTGTCGCGGTACCGGTGACACACAGCATCCCCGCGCTGCGTGCGGAGTACGGCGACCTCGAGCCCGGCGCCGAGACCGGCGTGGTCGTCGGCGTCGCGGGGCGCGTGGTGTTCAGCCGCAACACCGGCAAGCTCTGCTTCGCCACGCTCCAGGCCGGCGACGGCACCCGCATCCAGGCGATGATCTCTCTCGCCAATGTCGGCGAGGAGTCGCTCGCGGACTGGAAGGAGTACGTCGACCTCGGCGACCACGTCTTCGTGCATGGTGAGGTGATCTCCAGCCGCCGCGGTGAGCTGTCGATCATGGCGGACGACTGGGCCATCGCGTCTAAGGCGATCCTCCCGCTGCCCAACGCCTACGCCGAGCTCAGCGAAGAGGGGCGTGTGCGCAGCCGCTACCTCGACCTGATCGTGCGGGAGCAGGCGCGGACGACCGTGCGTGCGCGCGCGGCGGTGAACGCGAGTCTGCGGTCGACCTTCGCTGCCCACGGGTACCTCGAAGTGGAGACGCCGATGCTGCAGGTGCAGCACGGCGGTGCGTCCGCCCGTCCCTTCGTCACCCACTCCAATGCGTTCGACACCGAGCTCTACCTCCGCATCGCGCCGGAGCTGTACCTGAAGCGCGCGGTCGTCGGCGGTATCGAGCGGGTGTTCGAGATCAACCGGAACTTCCGCAACGAGGGTGCCGACTCGACGCACAGCCCGGAGTTCGCGATGCTCGAGGCCTACCAGGCCTACGGCGACTACAACCAGATGGCGGGCCTGACGCAGGAACTGGTCCAGCAGGCTGCGGTTGCCGTCGCCGGGTCGACCACGGTCACCTGGGCGGACGGCACCGAGTACGACCTGGGCGGTGAGTGGGACCGCATCTCGATGTACGAGTCCCTCTCGGCCGCCTCCGGTCGGACGGTCACGCCCGCGGACTCCGTCGACGACCTGATCGCCTTCGCTGAGGCGAACGGGGTCGATGTGCCGCCTCAGGCCACGCACGGGAAGCTCGTCGAGGAGCTCTGGGAGCACTTCGTGAAGGGTGACCTCGTGCGGCCGACGTTCGTCATGGACTTCCCCGTCGACACGTCGCCTCTCGTGCGCGAACACCGGTCCGTCGAGGGCGTCGTGGAGAAGTGGGACCTCTACATCCGGGGCTTCGAGCTGGCGACCGGCTACTCGGAGCTCGTGGATCCCGTCATCCAGCGCGAACGCTTCGTGGAGCAGGCGAAGCTCGCCGCGCGAGGCGATGTCGAGGCCATGCCGATCGACGAGGAGTTCCTGCGGGCTCTCGAGCACGGCATGCCGCCGTCCGGGGGCATGGGGATGGGCATCGATCGACTCCTGATGGCGATCACCGGCCTCGGGATTCGCGAGACCATCCTCTTCCCGCTGGTCAAGTAGAAGCGAGGCGCTCACGCTCCGCCCCGCCCGCGGAACGCCCACTCCGGCAGAACGGCGCCGCACATCATGGTGTCCAGCAGTAGCGCGAGGCTGTACCCCGGATCGATCTCTCTCGCCATGTCGAGGTAGCGACTCGCGTGCGTGGCACGGCCGAGCGCCCAGGAGAGCCAGGCCGCGACCGTGAGCGGGCCGGGGCGTGCTGCCCGGGGGGCCAGGGCGGTCGCATGTCGGACGGCGTGCAGCGCTGCACGGAGGCGCTCCCCGTCCGGCGCGGGGCCGCGGCCGAGGAACACCCGTCCGATGTCGTCGGGCACCCTGGTGCCGGAGGCGGCGAAAGCCAGCTGCGCCTCCATGGTGCGAATGCCCTGACGGTGATCGGTGGCCCACTGGGCGATCGCCGCGTCGCGCACCGGCGGACGTCCGAGGCACCACACGAGCGCTGCGGCGTCGAACGGCCGCAGAGTGTCGTGGTGATGGACGACGGACTCGAGGAAGGCGGGGATGTCGTCGAGGAGCGCGCACGCCGCGATCACCTCCGGCTCTGCGGAACCGGAGGTGTCGGCCTGCCCTGGCGCGAGGGCGGCGTCGAGGCCGCGCAGGATGCGTGCCACCTGGTCCTCCTCCGGGGCCTGGACAGCCGGGAGCCCCGCGCCGGAGAACTGATCGCCGGAGACGTCGCCGAGGGAGGAACCACCCGGCGGCGTAACGATGTCCGACAGGGGATACAGCGTCGGATCCTCGTCGTCGTAGCGGGCCCATCCCTCGGGCGTCACACACAGGGCCTCGACGGTACGCAACCCCGCTTCCTCGGCGCATCCGAGAAGGGTGTCCACCGTCACAGCTTGGGGGAGGACGAGGCCATCGGGCGTCGTCTGGGGTGGTTCATCGGTGTATACGACCACAGCCAGCGCATCGGTACCGGGGACGCGGCCGAGCAACTCGACGGCCGCTGCGGCGTAGTGCAGGAGAGGAACGGCAGCATCGGGTAGATCGAGGCGCATCGCCCCGTCGCTGCGGCTGCCGTGGAACGGGAGCAGGGCGATGCTCTCGTGCGGCGTGAACCCTGCGAGGGCGGGCACGATGCCGAGGAACTGGGCGGAGTCGGAGGCGCGGAGCACGGTTGTCATGAGGAGAGGTTCGCGTGCCCCCGTCTCCGTCGGAGCGGGGGCGGAGCGATGTGGATGAGAATCCTGAGAAGCGCCGTCTGCGCATGAGTAGTCGCTCGCGTACGATGGAGGTATGGACAACTTCTGGCTCGCCGCGGCATGGTCGCTCCTGCCGACGGTCGGCGTCAGCATCGTCTTCTTCGTCGTGCTCCGCGGGATCCTCCGGTTCGACCGCACGGAGCGGAAGGTCCACGCGCAGATCGAGGCCGAGGAACGCGCCGCGCGCGGACTGCCTCCGCGGGCCTGAGTCCGCCCCATCCGCTACTGTGAAGCGAGCGTGCCGGCTCCGGTGCGCCTCGGGGTGACGATCCCCGGCGTGGGTGAGGGGGCGTGATGACCGCGGAGTCCTGGGGCTGGTGGATTGCCGCCTTCGTGCTGGTGCTCGACATCATCATCCGCGTCACCGCGATCATCGTCATCCCGCGCAACCGCCGTCCCACCGCGGCGATGGCCTGGCTCCTTGCCGTTTTCTTCATCCCGGTGGTCGGCGTCTTCCTGTTCCTGCTGATCGGGAACCCCCGTCTGCCGCGCGCACGGCGCCGCAAGCAGGAGCAGATCAACGAGTACATCGCCGAGACCAGCGAGCACCTGCACTTCGGGACGCTGCGGCCCAACGCCCCCGCCTGGTTCGGGCCCATCGTGCAGATGAATCAGCGCCTCGGCGCTCTGCCGCTCTCCGGCGACAACGGCGCGCACCTCATCTCCGACTACCAGGAATCGCTGGACGAGATGGCGGAGGCCATCCGCACGGCGCAGGACTACGTGCACGTCGAGTTCTACATCCTGCAGTCCGATGACTCGACGGACAACTTCTTCCGCGCCCTCGAAGAGGTCGCGGCGCGGGGCGTCGCCGTCCGCGTGCTCCTGGACCACTGGGCGAACCGCGGCAAGCCCCGCTACCGCCAGACCATCGCCCGTCTCAACGAGATGGGCGCCGAGTGGCATCTGATGCTTCCGGTGCAGCCACTCAAGGGCAAGATGCAGCGCCCTGATCTGCGCAACCACCGCAAGCTGCTCGTCGTGGACGGCAACATCGCCTTCCTGGGATCGCAGAACATCACCGACTCCACCTACAACCTGCCGAAGAACATCCGGCGCGGTCTGCACTGGGTCGATCTGATGGTGAGGCTCGACGGACCGGTGGTGTTGAGCGTCAACGCGATCTTCCTCAGCGACTGGTACAGCGAGACCGATGTCGTGCTGGAGGAGATCGACATCTCTCACGCCAACATCGGATCGGGGGACCTGGACTGCCAGGTGGTGCCGTCCGGTCCCGGCTTCGAGGTCGAGAACAACCTGCGTCTGTTCCTCGCGCTCCTCTACGCGGCGAAGAAGCAGATCATGATCGTCAGTCCCTACTTCGTCCCGGACGAGGCCCTGCTGCTCGCGGTCACCGCGGCCGTCGACCGCGGTGTCGAGGTGCAGCTGTTCGTCTCCGAGGAGGGCGACCAGGCGATGGTCTACCACGCCCAGCGGAGCTACTACGAAGCGCTGCTGCGCGCGGGGGTGCGGATCTGGATGTACCGGAAGCCCTACATCCTCCACACGAAGAGCCTCACCATCGACGATGAGGTGGCCGTCATCGGGTCGAGCAACATGGACATGCGCTCGTTCGGCCTGAACCTCGAGGTCTCGATGCTCGTCCGCGGCGAGGAGTTCGTCGCCGAGATGCGCGAGGTCGAGGACAAGTACCGGTCGTTGAGCAGGGAGCTGACCCTCGAGGAATGGATGCAGCAGCCCCTGCGCTCCACCGTGCTCGACAACCTGGCACGGCTCACCTCCGCGCTGCAGTGACCGTGCATTCCGTCAAGCCCCGTTTCGGGCGGACGGACGCGCCGCTAGCCTGAGGGCATGACTCCCCGCAGGCTTGTGATCGCCGTGTCCTCCGCGCTCGCCGCGGCTCTCCTCCTCGCCGGCTGTACGGTCGGTCCCGGCGGAGCGGCACCGCACTCGACGTCCGACCCCTCCAGCGGTCCCGGGAGTGCGGGGAGCAGCGACGACCAGGACGACATGGATGCGACGCTCCTCGACGACGGACGGATGTTCGCCATCGTGAGCTGGGGATCCTCGACGTGCCTGCCCCAGGTCGACGACATCACCGCCGAGGGACAGCGGGTCTCGGTCACCCTCGTCGATCCGGACGCCGATGGGGCGACGGAGCAGGCCTGCACGGCGGACCTCGCACCGCGCGCGAGCCTGGGCGCGCTGCCCGAGGGCGTCGACCCGACGAAGGACATCACTCTCGTCGTGACCTCCGGCGACCTGCTCGATGAGATCGACGTCGATGCCGATCCCGATGCCACGGCGACACCGGGATCGTCGACCGAGTATCAGCCTTCGGCCGGCTGGTTCGACGACGGTGGGCTCGTCCTCCTGACCTGGGGCTCCTCCAGTTGCGCTCCGGTCGTCGAGACCGTCGAGGGCGACGGGTCCACGGGGACCGTCACGTTCGTCACCGACGAGAACCAGGTGTGCACCATGGACATGGCGCCGCGGGGCACGGTGATCGAGTTCCCCGAAGACGAGGTCGACGATGATGGTCCGTTCCAGCTGACCCTGGTCGGCGGCGGTCTGGAGGGCACGGTCGACGTGCGCTGAGGAGGCGGCTCTCAGAGGACGTGCACCGGGTGCCCGGTGGGCAGAGCCAGCAGAAGTGCGCCGGGATCGGCGCGGCAGGTGACGCGCACAGCCTCGCCGAACTCGTCGCCGTCGAGCTCGATGGGCGTGGGGGCGGGCGCCGCAGCTTCGGCGCGGGCGCCGCGGAAGTAGTGGACCGAGGCATCCGTGCCCCGGCGTTCGAGCACGAACCGTCCGGCACGGAACCGGCGCAGCACGGAGTTGTCCCACCAGATCTTGCGCCAGACGCCGAGCCAGCCGAGCACGCCGGTCGGCTGGATGACCGCGACGTCGAGGGTCGCGTCGGTGATGGACGCGTCCGGGATGAGGGAGATGCCGGCCGGGAGGGTGCCGCAGTTCGCGAACAGGATGCTGTGCACCTTCGTGGAGTGCAGGCGCCCCGTGCCGATCTGATAGACCGCACGGAAGGGCTTCGCGCGGGGAAGTGACCGGGCGGCGCCGTCGACGTAGGCGATCCAGCCGACCGACTTCTTCAGATCGGCACGGGTGTTCGCGATCATGTCGGCGTCCAGGCCGATGCCGGCGAGCACGACGAACGCATGCTCCTCCTCGCCGCCGTCCTCCCTGGTCATCCGGGCCCAGCCGATGTCGATGGGGTGGTGGAAGTCGCCGAGGGCGGCGCGGATCATCTCCGTAGGGTCGGCCAGCGGGAGACCAAGGTTGCGCGCGAGAAGGTTCCCGGTGCCGCTCGGGAGGATCGCGAGCGGCACGCCCGTATTGGCGATGGCTTCGGCGACCGCCCGCACCGTGCCGTCGCCGCCCGCCACGAGCACGACGTCCACTCCGCGCGCGAGCGCTTCCGCCGTCGCCCCCTGCCCCGCGTCCTCCACGGTCGTGGGGTAGAAGGCGGGATGGTCCCATCCGGCTTCGCG
Organism: Microbacterium sp. LCT-H2; assembly: GCF_001866135.1. Lineage (GTDB taxonomy): Bacteria > Actinomycetota > Actinomycetes > Actinomycetales > Microbacteriaceae > Microbacterium. The sequence continues at coordinate 395,587 of NZ_MODW01000001.1, read as the reverse complement.
GGACAGGTCGCGGACCTGCGCGCGCAGACGCTTCCCGTCGACCTTCACCGGGTTGTACACGAGCGCCGCCTGCTTCCGAACGGGAGGACTCGTGGTCATGGCGCTACTCTAGACCGGCATCGTCCGAGGAGAGCGGCGCCGATGGAGGGACACCCAGCCGCCCGGTCCCCGGGCCCACACCTCGTAGACTTGCGGCATGATCGACCTCGCACTCCTCCGCGACAACCCGGAGATCGTCCGCCGTTCGCAGGCTGCCCGTGGCAATGACCAGAGCACCGTCGACGTCGCACTCGAGGCCGACCGATCGCGCCGCGCCGCGCTCGCCGCGTTCGAGGAGCTGCGCGCCGAGCAGAATGCCTTCGGCAAGCTGGTCGCGAAGGCGCCCAAGGAGGAGAAGGCCGCCCTGGTCGCGCAGGCCAAGGACCTCGCCGATCGGGTCAAGCAGGCCCAGCACGCGGCGAACGAAGCGGCCGAGGCCGCTGCGACGGCACTCGCGCGGATCGAGAACGTCGTGATCGACGGCGTCCCGGCCGGCGGCGAAGAGGACTTCGTCGAGCTGCGTCGCGTGGGCGAGGTGCCGGCCTTCGACTTCGAGCCGCGGGATCACCTCGAACTCGGGGAGATGCTCGGCGCGATCGACATGGAGCGCGGCGCCAAGGTCTCCGGCGCGCGCTTCTACTTCCTGCGCGGGATCGGTGCCCGCCTCGAGATCGCACTCATGAACCTCGCCCTCGACAAGGCGCTGCAGAACGGCTTCGTGCCGCTGATCACACCCACGCTCGTGCGCCCCGAGATCATGCAGGGCACGGGGTTCCTGGGCGAGCATGCCGACGAGGTGTACCACCTCGACAAGGACGACGACCTCTACCTCGTCGGCACCAGCGAGGTCGCTCTCGCCGGGTACCACAAGGACGAGATCGTCGACCTCGCGCCCGGCGCCCTCCGCTACGCCGGATGGTCGACCTGCTACCGCCGGGAAGCCGGCTCGCACGGCAAGGACACCCGGGGCATCATCCGCGTGCATCAGTTCAACAAGCTGGAGATGTTCGTCTACACGACCGCCGAGGATGCCGAGGCGGAGCACCTGCGCCTCGTCGCTCTGCAGGAGGAGATGCTGACCTCGCTCGGCCTCGCCTACCGGGTGATCGACGTCGCCGCGGGAGACCTCGGGTCGAGCGCGGCGCGGAAGTACGACATCGAGGCCTGGGTGCCCACGCAGGGCGCGTTCCGCGAGCTGACCTCCACCTCGAACTGTACGACCTTCCAGGCGCGGCGTCTCGACGTGCGATACCGCCCCGCGGCGGAGGAGGGCGGTACGGCGCCGAAGACCCAGCACGTCGCGACCCTCAACGGCACGCTCGCGACCACGCGCTGGATCGTCGCCCTGCTCGAGACGCACCAGCAGGCGGACGGCTCGGTGCGGGTTCCCGAGGTCCTGCGCCCCTACCTCGGCGGACTCGAGGTGATCCGCCCGCTCGCCGACGAGCCGAGCACGCGGTGACGGCCCCCTGGCTGGTCGGCCTCGACGTCGACGGGACCATCCTCCTGCAGGACGAGACGATGAGCCCCGGTGTCCCCGAGGCCATCGCCCGCGTCCGCGAAGCGGGGCACGTGGTGACCATCGCGACCGGTCGCAGCTGGATGGCGACCCGTCGCTACGTGGAGGAGCTCGGCCTCACCGCCGAGTACGTGGTGTGCTCCAACGGCGCCGTCACGATGCGCCGTGACGGCGACGAGTGGGAGCGCTGGCACGTCGAGACCTTCGACCCGACGCCGGTGCTCGCCCTGCTCCAGGAGCGCCTTCCGGACGCGCGCTACATGGTCGAGCTCGGGTCGGGGCAGCGGCTGTTCACCGAGCAGCTCGACGACTGGACGCTCGACGGCGGCCGCCAGGTCGACTTCGAGGAGCTCGGGGCCCTCCCCGTCTCCCGCATCGTCGTCGTCTCGCCCGGACACGACGAGGACGACTTCCACCGACTCGTCGCCGACGCCGGACTCAACGAGGTCTCGTACGCGATCGGCTGGACGGCCTGGCTGGACATCGCACCGCAGGGAGTGGACAAGGGCACGGCCCTGGAACGCGTGCGCGACGAGCTCGGTCTGGACGCCGCGCGCGTGCTCGTCGCCGGAGACGGGCGCAACGACATCGGCATGTTCGGCTGGGCACGCAGCGGCGGTGGGCGTGCGGTGGCCATGGGACAGGCGCCGGTCGAGGTGAAGGACGCCGCGGGGGAGATCACCGCGGACGTCGAGCAGGGAGGGCTCGCCAGCGCCCTGGACACGCTTCCAGCACCCGCCCAGGTCGACGCAGGAGAATAGAACTCGGCTAGACTCGCGCCTGGTCGGCAGATGTTTCTGTCGGGAGGGTTGTCCGAGCGGCCGATGGAGCTGGTCTTGAAAACCAGTGGGCAGAGATGTCTCGTGGGTTCGAATCCCACACCCTCCGCTTCCTGAGCGCGGTACCCCCGCCGTCGCTGAATTCGAAAGGGCCCGAGTGAGCGAGAACACCCGCCGCCGCCGCACCGTCGCGCGACATGGTCAGCTGCGCTCGCCCGGCGCCGTCAGCCAGCTCCTCCGGCTTCTCGCGATCAGCATGGCGGTGGTGCTCGTCAGCGGTATCGGCGTCGCGGCCTACTTCTACCTCGATTTCTCCAACACCGTCTCGGCGAACGCCGTCGACCTCGACGGCCAGGAAGACCTGCCGCCGGACATCGGGGAGTACAAGGGCGGCTTCAACCTCGTCCTCACCGGCGTCGACACCTGCGAGGACGATTACAAGCAGTACTTCGGCGATCGGTGCACCGGCGGGGATGCGGAGGGCACCCTCAACGACGTGAATCTGCTCGTGCACGTCTCGGAGGAGCCGCGGCGGATCACGGTCGTCAGCTTCCCGCGCGACCTGATGATCCCCATCCCGTCCTGTGAGGACGAGGACGGCAACGCCACCGCCGCGATGAGCAAGCAGCCCCTGAACGTCGCCTACACCGACGGCGGACTGAACTGCGTCGTCCGCACGATCTCGGCCCTCACGGACCAGGAGGTGCAGTTCGCCGCCTCCGTGACGTTCGGCGGGGTCATCGAGATCACCAACGCGATCGGCGGTGTCGACGTCTGCCTCGCCAACCCGATCCGCGACCGCTACACGGGTCTCGACATGTCTGCCGGCACGCACACCGTCCAGGGGCTCGAGGCTCTACAGTTCCTCCGCACCCGTCACGGCGTCGGCGACGGCAGCGACCTGGGCCGCATCGGCAACCAGCAGCAGTACATGTCGAGCCTCGCCCGCAAGCTCATCAGCGGCGAGGTGCTGGGCAACGTGCCGGTGATGCTGAAGCTCGCCAACACGGGCATCCAGAACCTCGAGACGAGCACGTCGCTCGCCGACCCGATGATGATCGTGCAGATCGCTCTCGCCGTGAAGTCGGTGCCGTTCGAGGACATCGTGTTCGTGCAGTACCCGACCCTGGAGGACTGGGACGACCCGAACAAGGTCGTGCCGAACGACGCGGCCGCCGCGGCGCTCTGGGACGCGATCGAGGCCAACGCCCAGCTGCAGATCACGCACGAGAACACCAGCAACGACGGCGTTGTCGTGCAGGAGCCGACGACACCCACCGCGCCCGCCGAGCCCACCACCCCGACGCAGGAGGCGACTCCGACCCCGACGACCGCTCCGGACGTCGTGGCGCTGCCCGATTCGATCAAGGGCAACTCCGCCGCGCAGCAGACCTGCTCGAACGGCAACGTGCGCTGATCGGCGCTCAGGCGCTCCGCGGGCGGTAGACCGTCGGCGGGTGCGTCGACGCCACGAGAGCACGAAGCTCCGAGAGCTCGGCGGGCGCCGCCCCGAGCGCTCGCGCCTGCACGAGGACGTTACCGAGAGCGGTCGCCTCGACGGGGCCGGCCAGGACGGGAAGCCCGGTGCGGTCCGCCGTCGCCTGGCACAGGAGCCGGTTGAGGGACCCGCCCCCGACGAGGTGGACGACGTCGAGGGGGTGCCCGGCGAGACCGCCCGCCGTCCGGACGGCGTCGGCGAACGCGGTGGCGATGCTCTCCACGACGAGCCGGACGAACGCCGGACGCGAGGCGGGGACGGCGGTGCCGCGGGAACGCAGGAGATCGCTGATACGCACAGGCATGTCGCCGGGGGGCGAGAGCCTGGGGTCGTTCGCATCGAACACCGCCGACGGCGGCGCCGCGGCAGCAGCCTCGGCGAGCAGCCACGACAGGTCGATGGGCGCTCCGTCCTCGGCTTCCCAGGCCCGCACGGTCTCGCTGAGGAGCCAGAGTCCGGTCACGTTGTGGAGGACGCGGAAGCGGTCGTCCACGCCGCGTTCATTGGTGAAGTTGGCGTCCCTCGCCGCCGCCGTGAGGATCGGCTCAACCCGCTCGACCCCGACCAGTCCCCAGGTACCGCAGGAGATGTACGCGGCGCGGGGCGAGGTCATCGGGACCGCGACTACCGCCGACGCGGTGTCGTGCGAACCCACCGCGATCACCGGCAGATCCACGCCGATGCGCTCCGCGATCTCCGGGCGTAGCCGACCGATGACCGTGCCGGGGTCGACGAGGTCCGGCAGGAGCGAGGCGTCGATGCCGAGGCGGGGCGCGAGCGCCAGGTCCCAGGTGCCGGACTCCACGTCCAGCAGTCCCGTCGTCGAAGCGTTGGTGCGTTCGGCGACGCGGGCGCCGGTGAGGAGGAAGGCGAGGAGGTCTGGGACGAGGAGCGCGGTGTCGGCGTCGTGCCGGAGCTCGTCCACCCGGAGCTGGTAGAGCGTGTTGAACGGGAGGAACTGCAGGCCATTGCGCGCGTGGAGGTCGTCGAACGGGACGAGGGCGTGCACCTCGTCCACCCCGCGGGCGGTGCGGTCGTCGCGGTAGTGGAACGGCTCCGCGAGGAGCTCGCCGGCCCGGAGGAGGCCGTAGTCGACCGCCCACGAGTCGATCCCGATCGACTCGATGCCCGGTTCCCGGCGGACCGCTTCGGCCAGGCCGTCGAGGACATGGGCGACGAGCGCGTCGAAGTCCCAGTGCAGACCATCGGCGCGGGCGACCGGGCCGTTCGGGAAGCGGGAGACCGGCTCGAGCTCCAGCACGCCCGGCCCCACGCGGCCGATCATCACGCGGCCGCTCGTGGCGCCGAGATCCACCGCTGCGACCGCACGGACGCGCCGTGCGGTCGCAGGCGAGCGGTCGTCGGTCATCGCAGGAACGCCGCGGCGACGCCGGAATCGACGGGGATGTGCAGCCCGGTGGTCCGGCTCAGCTCCGGACCGGTCAGCACGAAGACGGCGTCCGCGACGTTCTCCGGCACGACCTCGCGCTTGAGGATGGTGCGGTTGGCGTAGAACTGGCCGAGGTCCTCTTCCTTGACGCCGTACGTGGCCGCCCGGTTCGCTCCCCACCCGGAGGCGAAGATCCCGGAACCGCGGACCACGCCGTCGGGGTTGATGCCGTTGACCCGGATGCCGTGCTCGCCGAGTTCCACCGCGAGCAGCCGCACCTGGTGCGCCTGGTCGGCCTTCGTCGCCGAGTACGCGATGTTGTTCGGACCGGCGAAGACGGAGTTCTTGGAGGAGATGTAGATGATGTCGCCGCCGAGTCCCTGATCGATGAGCACCCGGGCTGCCGCCTTCGAGACGAGGAACGAGCCCTTCGCCATCACGTCGTGCTGGAGATCCCAGTCCTTCTCGGTCGTCTCCAGCAGCGGCTTCGACAGCGAGAGGCCGGCGTTGTTCACGACGAGGTCGAGGCCGCCGAACGCGAGCACCGCCTCGTCGATCGCGGCCTGCACGGCGTCGGCGTCGGCGACGTTGGCGGCTACGCCGATCGCGACGTCCTCGTTCCCGAGTTCGGCAGCCGCGGCCCTGGCCTTGTCCAGGTCGAGGTCGGCGACGACGACGCAGGCGCCCTCCGCGGCGAGGCGGGTGGCGACGGCCTTGCCGATGCCGCTCGCGGCGCCTGTGACGAGGGCGATGCGGCCCTGGTGGGACTTCGGCTTCGGCATCCGCTGCAGCTTCGCCTCCTCCAGCGCCCAGTACTCGATGCGGAACTTCTCGGCGTCGGAGATGGGGGAGTAGGTCGACAGTGCCTCGGCGCCGCGCATGACATTGATGGCGTTCACGTAGAACTCGCCGGCGACCCGCGCGGTCTGGGTGTTCGCCCCGTACGAGAACATCCCGACGCCGGGCACGAGGACGATGAGCGGATCCGCCCCTCGGATCGCGGGCGATTCGGCGGTCGCGTGCGCGTCGTAGTAGGCCTGGTAGTCGGCGCGGTAGGCGGCGTGGAGCTCCCGCAGGCGTTCCGTCTGCTCCTCCACGGTCGCCGTGGCGGGCAGGTCGAGGAGGAGCGGCTTGACCTTGGTGCGCAGGAAGTGGTCGGGGCAGCTCGTGCCGAGGGCGGCGAGGGCCGGGGCCTTCTCGGAGGCCAGGAAGTCGAGGACCACGTCGCTGTCGGTGAAGTGGCCGACCATCGGCTTGTCCGTCGACGCGAGACCGCGGATGGTCCCGGCGAGGGCGGCCGCCCTGGCGCGGCGCTCAGGCTCCGGCAGGGCCTCGAAGCCCGATCGGGTGCTGCCGAACGGTGCGGGAGACCCGTGCTCCGTGATGTACGCGGCGGCGGTGTCGATGATCCACAGGGAGTTCGCCTCCGCCTCCTCCGAGGTGTCGCCCCACGCCGTGATGCCGTGGCCGCCGAGGATCGTGCCGATGGCCTGCGGGTTCGCGGCCTTGATCTGCGCGATGTCCAGTCCGAGCTGGAAGCCGGGGCGGCGCCACGGCACCCAGACCACGCGGTCGCCGAAGATCGTTGTCGTGAGTTCCTCGCCTTCGGCGGCGGTGGCGATCGCGATGCCCGAGTCGGGGTGGAGGTGGTCCACGTGCGGGGCGTCGACCAGGCCGTGCATGGCGGTGTCGATGGAGGGGGCGGCGCCGCCCTTGCCGTGCAGGCAGTAGTCGAACGCGGCGACCATCTCGTCCTCGCGCTCGACGCCCGGATAGACGTCGACGAGCGCGCGCATGCGGTCGAGACGGAGGACGGCCAGGCCGGCCTCGGTCAGGGTGCCGAGGTCGCCCCCGGATCCCTTCACCCAGAGCAGCTCGACCGGCTGCCCGGTCACCGGGTCGATCTCGGTGCCCTTGGCGGAGGTGTTGCCGCCTGCGTAGTTCGTGTTCTTCGGGTCGGCGCCCAGGCGGTTGCTCCGCGCGATCAGTGCGGCGGCGGTGGGGTTCGTCATGCGAGTCCTCGGTTCGTGAGTGAAAAAGCCCGGTCGACGCCGGGGAGTCAGGGGAGCTGCAGGATCCGCGCCGCGAATCGGTCGATCGTCGCGGCGAAGGCGGCTTCCTCGGGGCGGTTGAGGTGCCCGTGGGTGGTACCCGGCTCGACGACGGCTGCGACCTCGACGCCGGCGGCGGCGAGGGAGCGGGCGAACGCCTCGCCGGACACACGGAGTTCGTCGGTCTCGTCGTTGACCATGATGGTGGGCGGGAAAGAGGCGAGTGCCGTCGGCTCTGCGGTGCCGGGGACGGCATAGACGTCCGCCGTGTCGGGGTCGCTCCCGAGGTAGTTCTCGTACATGCGGCGCACGAAATCGGGGGTGAACACGTCAGCGGAGGGGTCTCCGTCGAGCAGGGCACGCAGCTCGGGGTCGGGAGCGGCCTGCACCGCCTGCAGCGTCGGGTAGGCGAGGACGGCGAGTGCGGGCACGACGCCGCCCTCGTGTGCGAGGCGGAGCGCCGCGCCGGTGGCGAGGTTGCCGCCTGCGCTGGCTCCGCCGATCGCCCACGGTCCGGAGGCGATCTCTGACGACGCGGCCCAGAGGAAGGCCGCCACCAGCTCGTCGTGGGGGACGGGGTAGTGCACCCCGACCCGCTCGTCCGCACCGAGGCGTGCGGCCCACGCCGTCGTCACCGGGGCGAGGGCGTAGTCCACGCTCACCACGGCGATCCCGTGGTCGACGAACGCCCGTGCGACGGCGTCGGCCTCCGGCATGTCGATGTCCCCGCCCGCGAATCCGCCGCCGTGCGCCCAGACCAGGCCGTGGCGGCTCGGCGACTTCGGGGAGTAGACGCGTACGCGCAGCGGACCGTGCGGTCCGTCGAGGTCGTGGTCGCGGATGTCGTGGGCGGTCATCGGATCAGGCTCCCCAGCCTGCCTGCACGCCGCCCACGCGCTCCTCCGCGATCCGCTGCCCGTACCCGGAGGCCGCGTACGCCGCCATCGGGTCGGCGGGCAGCCCGCGCTCCTCTCGCCATGCGGACAGGGCCGGGCGGACGTCGGTGGAGAAGGCGTCCATGAAGACGGCGTTCGCCGTCAGCACGTCGCCGCTGCGCTGCGCGGTCGCCAGCGCTTCGCGGTCGACGAGCAGCGCCCGCGCGGTCATCTCCTGCACGTTCAGGACGGAGCGGATCTGTCCGGGGATCTTGTCCTCGATGTTGTGGCACTGGTCCAGCATGAAGGCGACGTCGGGGTTGTTCAGCCCGCCGCCCCGGATCACCTCGAACAGGATCCGGAACAGCTGGAACGGGTCGGCCGCACCCACGATGAGGTCGTCGTCCGCATAGAAGCGGGAGTTGAAGTCGAACGAGCCGAGCTTGCCGAGGCGCAGCAGCTGCATCACGATGAACTCGATGTTGGTGCCCGGCGCGTGGTGGCCGGTGTCGAGGCAGACCATCGCCTTGTCGCCGAGGGCGGTCACCTGCACGTAGGACGTCCCCCAGTCCGGGACGTCGGTGTGGTAGAACGCCGGCTCGAAGAACTTGTACTCGAGCACGAGGCGCTGGTGGTCGTCGAGGCGCGCGTAGATCTGCTGCAACGAGTCGTGCAGGCGATCCTGCCGTCCGCGCAGGTCGGCCTGACCGGGGTAGTTCGACCCCTCCGCCAGCCAGATCTTCAGGTCGCGGCTGCCGGTGGCGTCCATGACGTCGATGCAGGCCAGGTGGTGGTCGATGGCCTTGCGGCGCACGGCTGCATCCTCGTGGGTGAGGGCGCCGAACTTGTAGTCGTCGTCCTGGAAGGTGTTGGAGTTCACCGTGCCGAGGGAGACGCCGTGGTCCTCGGCATGACGGCGCAGGTCGTCGAAGGAGTCGACGATATCCCACGGGATGTGCAGCGCCACGGTGGGCGCGAGCCCGGTGTGGGCGTGGACCTGCGCGGCGTCCGAGATCTTCTCGTACGGGTCGCGGGGCGTGCCGGGAGTGCTGAACACCTTGAACCGGGTCCCGGAGTTGCCGAACGCCCAGCTGGGCAGCTCGATGCTCTGCTTCTCGAGCGCGGCGAGGATGTCAGGGGTGAGGATGCTCACGATGCACGGCCTTCGTTGTCGGTGGCGGGTGTGACGCTCTCGCCGGCGGCGGCGAGCTGGTCTTCGAGGTGGAACACCTCGGTGAGAGAGGTGGCGGCCTGATCGGGACGGCCGTCGAGGTCGAGGAAGAAGGGGGCCATCTCGGCCTCCCAGCGCGTGGCGACGGGTGAGGCGGCGAGGTACGCCTGCGCGGCCGCATCGTCATCGGTCTCGTAGTAGCCGAAGAGCACGCCGCCGCTTCCGAGGAAGAGGCTGTAGTCGCGCCGTCCGGCGGCCGCGATCTCGCGGAGCATCTCCGGCCGCACCGGGGTGTGACGGGCGAGGTACTCGGACAGCAGCTCGGGCTTCACCTGGAGCTGGAAGGCGACGCGGGTCATGCGATTCCTCTCGGGGTCCGGCCGGCGCTCGCGGGGAGCGCCGGCCGGACGGGCGACTCAGAAGTCGAAGTCGCCGATGTTGTCGGCGTCGAACACGAACGGGTCGCCCAGCAGGACGACGCCGTCGGCGCCGACGGTGTACTCGCCGAGGTCGCCGGCCTCGAAGGTGTCGCCCTCTTCGCCGGAGATGTCGCCGGCGATCAGGGCCTGGGCGGCGTAGGCGGCCAGGTAGCCGAGGTCGGCCGGGTTCCACAGCGCGAAGGCGGTGACGGTGCCGTCCTCCACGTACTCGCGCATCTGGTTGGGCGTGCCGAGTCCGGTCAGCGCGACCTGGCCCTTGAAGTCGGACGTCGACAGGTAACGCGCCGCGGCGGCGATGCCGACCGTGGTGGGCGAGACGATGCCCTTGAGGTCCGGGTGCGTCTGCAGCAGCGCGGCCGTCTTGTCGAACGACGTCTGGTCGTCGTCGTCGCCGTAGACCGTCTCGACGATCGTGATGTCGGGGTACTCGCTGGCGACGTACTCCTCCATCAGCTCGATCCAGGCGTTCTGGTTGGTGGCGTTGGCCGAGGCGGAGAGGATGGCGATCTCCCCGGCACCGCCGATCTGGTCGGCGATGAGGTCGATCTGCACCTTCGCGATGCCCTCGGAGTCGGCCTGGTTGATGAACAGGTCGCGGCAGTCGGTGTTGGTGTCGGAGTCGAAGGTGACGACCTTGACGCCGGCGTCCCTGGCCTCGTTCAGCGCGTCGCAGATGGCCTGCGGGTCGTTGGCTGAGACGACGAGGGCGCCGACCCCCTGCTGCGTGGCCGTATTGATGTAGCTGACCTGGGCGTCGGGCGTGGCCTCGGCAGGGCCCACCTCGGAGAACGTGCCGCCGAACTCCTCGACGGCCTTCTTGCCGCCCTCGCTGGATGTGTCGAAGTACGGGTTGCCGAGGTTCTTGGGCAGGAAGGTGATCGAGGCGTCCGCCCCGTCGCCGCCGCCGTCTCCCCCGCCGTCGGTGGAGCCGGCGCAGCCGGTCAGTGCGACCGCCGCCGCCACCGCGAGGGCGGCGAAGGCGGTGACACGCTTGCGTGCAAACGTCATTGTTCGTTCCTTTCGTCGGGAGATGCCGCGGATGCGGCGTCCATCGGTGCCTTCGTCGCTGTGGCGGCACCGGCGGGGGGTCTGCCCGGTCGGCGGCGTGCCTTCTGCAGCCAGGCCAGGAAGCTTGCGGCCACCACCGAGATCACGAGGAGCGTGCCGGTGATGATGTTGATGACGTCGGAGGTGACGTTCACCAGGCGGAGCGCACTCGCGAGCGCCCCGATGAGGAAGGCGGCAGCGATGACGCCGTAGATCTTGCCGCGGCCGCCGAAAACCGACACGCCGCCGAGCACGACGGCCGCGATGACCTGGAGCTCGAGGCCGGTGGCATTGTCGCCGCGGGCGCTGCCGTAACGGAGCGTGTAGAAGATGCCGGCGAACGCCGCGACGGCCCCGGACAGCACGAACAGGATGAGCTTCGTGCGCTCGACGTGCACACCGGAGAAGTGCGCCGCGTCCTTCGACAGACCGATCGCGTACACCCCGCGGCCGAACGGCGTGAAGTGCAGTAGGACCGCGAAGACCGCGACGAGCAGGAGGAACGGGAGCGTGATGACGGGGATCGGTGTGCCCGCGATCTTCGCCTTGGCGAGAGCCGTCCAGAACTCCGGGAAGTCGGTGACGGCGGCCGTGCCCAGCAGCCCGACGGCGAGGCCGCGGAAGAGGGCGAGCGTGCCGATCGTGACGGCGAGCGAGGGCAGCCCGACGACCGTCACGAGGAAGCCGTTGAACGCGCCACCGATCACGCCCACGACGAGGGCGGCGAGCGCGGCGAGCTCGAACGGGAGCCCCGCCTGCACCAGAGCGCCGGTGACGACGCTGGACAGTCCGACCATGCTGCCCACCGAGAGGTCGATCTCGCCGGTGATCATGATGAGGGTCATCGGCAGGGCGATCAGCAGGATCGGCGCGATGTCGAGCAGCAGGTAGGTCAGCGTGATGGGCTGCCCGAACCCGCGGATGCTGGAGGCCGAGACGATCGCGACGAGCAGGAGCAGGCCGACGATCGCGGCCTCGCGCGTGAGCAGCAGTCGGCGCCACAGGGGCTTGTCGTAGTCGCGGATGACGCGAGTGGTCGCGGTGGCGGTCGCGGTCGTCATGATTCGTCCCTCGCCTCGATGAGCCGCCGTCTCTGCCGCACCGCGAGCACGCGGTCGAGCACGATGGCGCCGATGATGAGCAGGCCGACGACGGCACGCTGCCAGAAGTCGGGGATCCCGAGGATCGGCAGCGCCCGGTTGATGGTCAGCAGCAGGACGGCGCCGATCGCCGCACCCCAGACCGAGCCGATGCCGCCGGTGATCGCGACGCCGCCGATGACGGCCGCGCCCACCGCGTCCAGCTCCCATCCCGCTCCGGCCTGGGAGTTGATGGTGCCGTAGCGGGCCGCGTAGAAGAGGCCGGCGAGTCCGGCGAGAGCCCCGGAGAGGACGAACGCGGTGAGCACGCGACGGGTGACCTGCAGGCCGTAGAGTTCGGCCGCCGCCGGGTCGGAGCCGATCGCGTAGAACTCGCGGCCCCCGCGGGTGTTCCTCATGTACCAGGCGGCGACGGCGAGCACGAGGACCGCGACGATCGCGAGGACCGGGATGCCGAGGAGCTGCCCCGTGCCGAGGGCGAGGAAGTCGCGCGGCATGTCGGAGGCGTTCACCCGGTCGCTGCCCGTCCACAGCACGTTGATGCCGCGATAGGCGTAGAGGGTGCCGAGCGTGATCACCATCGCCGGCACCTTGGCGTACGCGACGAGGGCGCCGTTGATGAGACCGAGGAGGGCGCCGAGCACCACCGCGGCGACCACGACCAGGACGATCGGGATGCCGGGGATGTCGATGAAGAGCCGACCGGTCAGGTACGCGGTCAGGCCCATCACGGAACCCACGGACAGGTCGACGTTCCGGGTGATGAGGACGATGGCCTGTCCCACGGCGACGAGCACGAGGATCGAGGGCGTCAGCAGCAGGTCGCGCCAGCCGTCGGCGCTGAACAGGAACTTGGGGTTGTTGAGGGTCGCGGCGGTCACCACGAGCACGAGGGCCAGGAGGATGCCGAACTCGCGGGCTCTGCCGAGACCGGAAATGCGCTTGGTAAGCGCGGAGACGGGGATGGCGGTGGTCACGAGCTGAGCTCCGATGCGTGCGTCGCGGCGAACATGACGTTCTCGGAGGTGGCCTCCGAGCGGGGGATCTCGGCCGTGATGCGACCCTCGCGCATCACGAGCACCCGGTCGGCCATGCCGAGCACCTCGGGCAGCTCGGACGAGATCATGAGGATGCCCATGCCCTGACCGGCGAGCTGGGACAGCAGGCGGTGCACCTCGGACTTGGTGCCGACGTCGATGCCGCGGGTGGGTTCGTCGATGAGCAGCACCTGCGGCTGCGTGGCGAGCCACTTCGCGAGGACGACCTTCTGCTGGTTGCCGCCGGAGAGCGTCGCGGCCACGGTGTCCAGGGCGTGGGTCTTCACCTCGAGCCGCGAGGCCCACTCCCGAGCGGCGCGGTTCTCCATCGCGGTGGTGAGCAGGCCGAGGCGGGCGAGACGCCGACGGATCGCGAGGGTGATGTTGCCGCCGACGCCGGCTTCGATGACGAGGCCCTGCTTCCGGCGGTCCTCGGGGACGAGGGCGAGACCGGCGCGCATCGCGTCCACCGGGCGGCGGCCGCGGATCCGGCGGCCCTTCATGCGCACGCTGCCCTCGCGGTACCCGTCCACGCCGAAGACCGCGCGGGCGACCTCGCTGCGCCCGGCGCCGACGAGGCCAGCGAGCCCGACGATCTCGCCCGCACGCACGGAGAACGAGATGTTGTGGAAGAGGCCGGGACTCGTCAGCCCCTCGACCTCGAGCAGCGGCTCGCCGATCGTCGCCTCCTGCTTCGGGAACAGCTCGGACACCTCGCGGCCGACCATCTGGTGCACGAGTTCGTCGACCGTGGTGTCCGCGATCGCGGAGGTCGCGATGTACGCGCCGTCCCGCATGACCGTGACGGTGTCGCAGAGCGCGAACACCTCGTCGAACCGGTGCGAGATGAAGATGAGGCCGCGGCCCTCGTCGCGCAGGCTCCGGGCGATCGCGAACAGCCGCTCCACCTCCACGCCGGAGAGCGCCGCGGTGGGCTCGTCCATGATGAGCAGTGTGGCGTCGAGGGAGACGGCCTTGGCGATCTCGATCACCTGCTGGTCGGCGATCGACAGGCCCTCGGCGGGGCGGTCGGGGTCGATGGTGACGCCGAGGCGGGTGAAGAGCCGCTCGACCTCGTGGCGCATGGCCTTGCGGTCGATCCGCCCGAACCGCCCGGTCGGCTGGCGGCCCATGAAGATGTTCTCGGTGACGGAGAGATCGGGGAAGAGCGTCGGCTCCTGGTAGATGACGGCGACGCCGGCGGCCTTGGACTGTGCGGTCGAGGTGAAGTCGACCTGCTCGCCGCGGAGACGGAAGACTCCGCCGTCGCGCTGGTAGAGACCGGCGACGATCTTCACGAGGGTGGACTTGCCGGCACCGTTCTCGCCGACGAGCGCGTGGATGGAGCCGGGGTGGACGGCGATGGTGCCGGAGCGCAGGGCGATCACCGACCCGAAGGCCTTCTGGACGTCGGCGAGCTCGAGCACGGGCGCCGTCGTGGGTGAGGACATCATTTCTCTCTCCATTGAGGGAATGAATCGTTTCAAACCCTGATGGACTTGAGACTAGGGGCTGTGTTGACGCGTGTCAATACGGCATGAGAGTCTGAGGCGATCCCCGCGGATGAGTCGTTTCAGCAGCGGGAGCCGGAGGGAGGGCGCCATGGCCGTCAGTGTGCGGGAGGTCGCCGAGGACGCGGGCGTCTCCGTCGGGACCGTGTCGAACGTGCTCAACCGGCCGGAGAAGGTGGCCGCGGAGACCGTGACTCGTGTGCAGGCGTCCATCGACCGCCTCGGGTTCGTGCGCAACGACGCGGCGCGGCAGCTCCGTGCGGGGCGCAGTCGGACCATCGGGCTGGTCGTGCTCGACATCCGCAACCCGTTCTTCGCCGAGGTGATCCGCGGAGCAGAGGAGCGCGCCGACCAGCACGGACTCTCTGTCCTCGTCGCCAACAGCGACGAGAAGCAGGAGCGGGAGGCGATGCATCTCGATCTCTTCGAGGAGCAGCGGGTGACCGGCGTGCTCGTCACACCCGTGGCCGAATCCCTGCCGCGGCTGGTGCGGATGCACGAGCGCGGGACGCACGCCGTGCTCGTCGACCGGGAATCGCAGGATGAGCGGTTCGCCTCTGTCGCCGTCGACGACGTCGAGGGCGGGCGCATCGCGACCGAGCATCTGTTGGCGGTCGGTCGTCGCCGGATCGCCTTCGTCGGCGGCCCGGTCGCGCTGCGCCAGGTCGCCGACCGTCTGAGCGGAGCGCAGGCGGCGGTGGCCGCGGCGGGGATCGGGCTGGAGTTCATTCCGACGTCCGCGCTCACCGTCGAGGAGGGGCGCCGGGCCGGTGCGCAGATCCTCGACCGCGCCCCCGGGAATCGCCCGGACGCGGTCTTCGCGGCGAACGACCTCCTGGCCCTGGGCCTCCTGCAGAGCCTGGTGATGACCGGCGATGCCCGTGTCCCCGAGGACATAGCGCTCGTGGGCTACGACGACATCGACTTCGCCGCGGCCGCCGTGATCCCGCTCAGCTCGGTGCGGCAGCCGGCCGCGCTCATCGGCTCGACCGCCGTCGACCTGCTGCTGCGAGGCCAGGACGAGGTGGCGCCGGCGCCGGAGCACGTGCTGTTCCGGCCGGAGCTCGTCGCCCGCCGTTCGACGACCGGGGAGTGACCGCGATCAGGCCGACGTCGGTGTGGAGCGTTGGGCGCTCGCACCCCGCATGATGCGGGCGACGGCGGTGATGAGGAAGAGCTGCCCGGTGATCCCCTCGGCGACGGCCACCGCCTGCACGCCCGGTCCGACGGGGACGAGATTCCCATAGCCCGTCGTGGTCAGTGCCGTGAACGAGAAGAAGAGCTGATCGCCGAGCGAGTCGTTGGCGGCATCGCCGAACAGCGGTGTCGGCAGCAGCAGCGACAGCAGGTTGTAGACGAAGGCGAAGAACATGCCGACGAGGATGTACGCGGTCACCGCGGCCAGGAGCGCCTCGACGTCGAGGCCTCGGCGGGTGACCTGGTGCGCGATGATGGCCCATGGCGCCACGAGCAGCGCGATCATGGAGGCGGCGGAGAGCGCCACGGCGAGGGCGGGGCTGTCCGTGGCGAAGAACGCCGCGAGGAGGGCGGCCAGGCCGGCGGCCGAGAGCACGACCCACGACACCCGCTGCACGAGGGCATGCGCCCTGGTCACGCGGAACACGATCGCGACCGTGACCAGCATCGCGAGGAACGCCCAGGGGCTGGGGACCGTGCCGGGCTGGGCCGCGCACAGTCCGTACGACACGATGAGGAGGGCGAGCACCGCGGCATAGCCCAGGGCGCCGCGCCTCGGGTCGGCCGGGGCGGCGAACCCCGCGCGGACGTGCGCTCCCGATGGCTCGGACATGGCGTCTCCTCTCGCGTCCGCGGGGGCCGGACCCTCGCAACGTGCGGCCAGTATCGCAGGGCATGCGGCCGGCTCCGGGGATCATCCGAGCCCGGCGGTTCGTGACCACGCGCCGGACCCGTTATGATGGTGGGGTGCATCCGTGCTCTCGAGCCGGATGCCTGGAGACGTCGCATAGTCCGGCCTAGTGCACCACCCTGCTAAGGTGGAGTCCCCTTACGGGGACCAGGGGTTCAAATCCCCTCGTCTCCGCACTGAGAAGCCCCGACGAGTCCGCTCGCCGGGGCTTTCGTGTGAGTCCCGCCCTCGCTGATGTCGGAACTCGGTCGTACACGCGTTTTTGACGCCGGCACGGACCTCACGAGTTCCTGCTCAGTGTCGACCGAAGCATGAAAGGACGGCAGGGGAATCGGCGCAGTGGGGGCGATCGAGTCACAAGTCGCGGTCAATCGCGATGCGCCCACCAACGAGATGGCCCGACTGGCGAGCATACAGGTGCAGCAATCAGGTGAGTCGTTGGGTCGACGGCTGTGGGTTTGAGGCTTCCTCCGCGGCGCGCTGAGTGACCGCGTCTGGCTCGCGCATGCACGAGACATCGAAGGAACTCCCGATTTGAGCTTGCCAGAACGGGAGGGAGTTGTCTGATGTCGGCAACGCCGACGGCGCTAAGATCTGGTCGCTTGCTAGAGAGCTGCAGCTTGATTTTGAGATATGGCGCCCCGGGTACATTCGATTGAAACTCTCGCTCCGGAGACGCTGGGCTCCGCAGACGTATTGCGCGCTACCTCCGACCTCGAGCGAGAGAGCCCTGAGTTCTCTAATCCGACTGGTTCGGTTCAAGCCGGGTACGTCAGCAGCAGGCGGTCCCGGACTACCTCAGCTTCGAGAGTCTCTCCAGTCATCTGAAAGCGACGGAGCATGCTTCGGCCGACTGTCACAGCAACTTCTGTCTCGAATAAGTGCTCTGGAAAGTCGTGCAGGACCGTGTGCAGACCGGACTTCTTCGTTCCGTCGATGCTGAGTGCAACCCGCACGCCACGCGACTTTGCCAGGTCGATCTGCTCGATCAAGTCGTGGAGGTTAAATGCTTGTGCGCCGTACAGGATTGTCTGACTGTCTGAATAGGGCGGATCGCAGTAAACGACGTCGCCGGCTTCGGCGCGGGCGATCGCGTCCCTGAAGTCCAGTAGATCGAACTTCACGTTCTGCGTGCGATGCGCCCACTCATCAACTCGGGCCGCGAACTTGTCCGCGGAGACTGGAGTGTGAGCACCGCAGGGTGTGCTCATGTAACCGTCGGCCTTCCGGAATCTGATGACGCCGCCGTAGCAGGATCGGCTCAGGTAGAGAAGATCTGCACCATTAGGCCTCGCGTTGTAGGAAGCGCGGGCTCGTTCGTAGAGCTCCAACTTCGTTTCGGGCGCCCAGCCCTCCCTGCGCTCTGCGTACCACCGCTTGACAGTCTCGGGGTCTGCTGCGAGTGTCTGCCAGATTTCCATCAGTGGAGGTAGGACATCAGAGCCATATCCACGCTCAGGTGCCAGGGTTCCAAGGATCGCGCCCGATCCGAGGAACACCTCGTGGTACGCCGCCATGTCCGTGGGGAACAGGTTCGCGATCGAGTGCGCCATCCGTTGCTTGTTTCCGATCCACTTCAGGAGTTGAGACCTGAAGGGAGCGACGACGCGCGGAAGTTCGAGGCCGGGGAGTGTCATTACATCGAACTTAGCACGTATCCCAATTTCGGATACGTGACGCCGCGGTGCCACGGTGAACCCGTGGACAAGCAGCAGCGGCGGGCGAAACTGGGAGAAACACTCGCTGCGATGCGTGCGGAAGCGGGTCTGAATCAGGCTGAGGTAGCGTCGCGCCTGGGTAAGCCGCAGTCCTTCGTCTCGAAGTATGAGTCGGCCGAACGCAGAGTAGAGCTCTCGGACCTAGAAGAGATCACAGGCGCGCTTGGTGCGCGTCTAGAAGACGTGATTGCCCGATATAGGGAGGCAGTAAATGCAGGCTGACCCACGATTCGGATCCCAAGGATCAGTGTTTTGGGCGTACGTCCGGGCGGTCACAGAGGCCTTGGGTTCGTCGCGGCCGCGTAGTGGTGTGATTACCGCTTTCACGCTGGCCGACATGCATCGTGCAATGGCCAAGCTGGGCCGTCCTACTGACGCGCTGGGGCCAGCTCTGGCGCCGAGCAACTTGGCTGTCCTGCTTGAGGAGTACTTCCAGTACCGGGCCGATATCCTCAACCACCAAGTGCGAGATGACTTGATGGTCACGAGCGAAGCCGCGGATCTCTTTAACCAGGTTGTTAGAGATACTGGGGCGGAGTACCTGGGCTCGTTGGTCAAGGATGACAAGGTATTCGCGATTGACTACCTCGTTCGGGAGAGCACGGTTCGGGTGCCCATGAACAAGCAGTCAGGCGCTATGAGGCAGCCTGCCTACTTGACCGGCATCGTTAACCTCATCGTCGCGCACGCTCTCGACGGGCGCCCGTGCGATTACGATCCGCGCGCGTTACCAGTGATTGACTTTGAGGGGACGCTCTACGCTGCGATGTCCCGTCGCATGGATGGGTCGATGCCGTCGACAGTGAATCCCCTGGCGATGTGGGAGATTAAGGAGTACTACTACACGACAAGCTTTGGGTCGAAGATCTCGGACGCCGTGTACATCACCGCTCTCGATGGCTACGAGCGCGCCGAAGTTGAAAGCGTTACCGGCGTTCCGATCGACCACATCATCATCGTTGATGCATACGATTCCTGGTGGACCAAGGGAAAGAGCTACAGCTGTCGCCTGGTGGACCTCGTAAACATGGGCAAAGTTGGTCACGCGATCTTCGGCAGGGAGACGGTTCGAGAGCTACCGGCCTTGGCTGCCGAGTGGGCCGCCCGTTGGGACGCGCAGATTAGTCGCTAGACAGCGGCATGGTGATGTCGTTTCGTCGACTAGGGCATAGATGCTATTCCCCGATCGCGTAGAGCGTTGCTCAGATCCTCCGGCGAGCCGCGTGTAGTTGCTTCGAGCGCACCAGAAACGCGATAGGTACCACACGAGTGCGTTTCTGCGCTCAGATTCGCCTGCCGAAACACGGCGCCACATGGTCTCACGCCTTCGCCCGTCGATGTCTGCTCCCAGTTGCGCCAGACCCTCCATCGGTTGCCTCCGTCCGCCAAGGGGTGTCAGGGGAGTGAGGTCGTCGAGTGTGTTGCACTAGCGCGGCGTCTCGTGCACCGACCCAAGACTCCCGCCCGGCAGGCGCGTCCCAAGGCACTGCTAAGGTGGAGTCCCCTCACGGGGACCAGGGGTTCAAATCCCCTCGTCTCCGCACGGAGAAGCCCCGACGAGTCCGCTCGCCGGGGCTTTCGTGTTCTCGCCTGCGGGTGGGTCCTCCTCACCCCTGCGCCCCCGGCGCCCAGGTCGGGTCGGGGGAGAGCGCGGCGGAGATCTTCCGGCTCGCCGCGCCGAGCTGCCGGGCCTGCGCCCGGGTCAGGGTGTCGAAGACGACGCGGCGGATGAGAGCCTGGTGTGCGGGGGTCGACTCCTCGACCTTCCGGTGGCCGGCGTCGGTGAGGAGGCCGAGGGTGAAGCGCCCGTCCTCCGCATCGACCTCGCGACGGACCCAGCCTTTCGCCTCCAGGCGGGTAACCGCACGGGAGAGTCGGGACAGCGTGCTGTTCGCGTAGCCGGCGAGGACGCTGAGGCGGAGCGTGCGCTCCGGCGCCGCATCGAGGGCGTAGAGGATGCCGTGCTCGAAGTGGGTCAGTCCGCTGTCGCGCTGCAGCTGCGCGTCGAGGGCCGTGGGGAGCCGTTCGAGGAGCGTCGCGAGTGCCGACCAGACGTCCATCTCTTCAGTGCTCAAGGGGGCGGGGGAGGATGACGACATTCCTCCACCGTAGCGGTCGAGCCGTGCTCTTCGCTTGCTCAGGAAAGTGAGACGTGATTAGTATGACTTGCTCAGGCAAGTTATGCGGGACGCCCGCGGAAGTGAGAGGGAGACGGATGGAACTGGGGCTGCGCGGCAAGAGGGCGTTCATCAGCGGATCGAGCCAGGGGATCGGATACGCGGTCGCGTCCGCTCTCGCCGCCGAGGGGGTCGATGTCGTGATCAACGGTCGTGACGAGGGACGGGTCGACGCGGCGGTCGGCGTGCTGGCACTCGCGCACCCGGAGGTGACCGTGTCCGGGATCGCCGCGGACTTCACCGACCCGTCGCAGGTGGCGCGGCTGACGGAGCGGCTCGGTGACGTCGACATCCTCGTCAACAACGTCGGTCTCTTCGGTCTCGCCGACTTCGCGGACGTCGCCGACGAGGACTGGGCGCGCTACTTCGAGGTGAACGTGATGAGCGGCGTGCGCCTCTCCCGCTCTCTCCTGCCGGGGATGGGGGAACGGGGCTGGGGGCGCATCGTCTTCGTCAGCAGCGAGTCCGGCGTCAACGTCCCGGCCGACATGGTGCACTACGGCGTGACGAAGGCCGCGATGATCGCGCTCGGGAACGGGCTGGCCAAACTCACCCGCGGCACCGGCGTGACGGTGAACACCGTCCTGGGCGGCCCGACCTACTCGGAGGGGGTCGCGGCGAGCGTCGCCGCGGTCGCCGAGGCCCGGTCCGTCTCCGAGGAGGTGATGAAGGAGGCGATCATCGGACAGAACACGACCACACTGCTGGGGCGCTTCCTCGATCCGGCCGAGGTCGCCGACCTCGTCGTCTACCTCTCCAGCGTCCGCGCATCGGCGACGAACGGCGCCGCGCTGCGGGCGGACGGCGGGGTGCTGACCGCGATGCTGTGAGCGCGGCCGGGCGAGTCGCCCGGGTGCCCCGGTTCGGGTATCCTCGCGGGCATGCCTGAACCGACCCAGACCCCGCAGCGCGAGACCTTCGGCTCGCGGAACGTGTTCATCCTCTCGGCGATCGGCTCGGCCGTGGGTCTCGGGAACATCTGGCGCTTCCCCTACGTCGCCTACGAAGGCGGCGGCGGTGCGTTCCTCATTCCGTACCTGTGCGCGCTGCTGACCGCCGGCATCCCGCTGCTGTTCCTCGACTACGCGATCGGCCACCGGTTCCGAGGCTCCGCGCCTCTCGCGTTCCGACGCCTGCACCGGGCCGCCGAACCGCTGGGCTGGTGGCAGGTGCTGATCTGCGTCGTCATCGCGGTGTACTACGCCGTGATCGTGGCGTGGGCGGGCATGTACACCTGGTTCTCCGCGCAGCTCACCTGGGGTGCGGGCAACGAGAACGACTTCTTCTTCGTCGAGTTCCTGAAGTCCGCCGACGTCGCGAAGGTCGGCCTGTCCGCGGAGTTCGTGCCGCAGGTGGGGCTGCCGCTGATCGCGGTGTGGCTGATCGTCATCATCATCATGGCGCTCGGCGTCAAGCGCGGCATCGGGCGCGCCAACATGATCCTGATGCCGCTGCTCACTCTCATGTTCGCGGTGCTCGTCGTGCAGGCCCTCTTCCTCCCTGGCGCCTTGGACGGTCTGAATGCGTTCTTCACGCCGAACTGGGAGGCGCTCGCCGACCCGGCCGTGTGGGCCTCCGCCTACGGCCACATCTTCTTCTCGCTGTCCGTCGCGTTCGGGATCATGGTGACGTACGCGTCCTACCTCAAGCGCAAGACCGATCTCACCGGCTCCGGACTCGTGGTCGCGTTCGCCAACTCCGGTTTCGAGATCCTCGCCGGCATCGGCGTGTTCGCCGCCCTCGGGTTCATGGCCCAGGCACAGGGCACGGATGTCTCCGGCGTCGCGACCTCGGGCATCGGTCTCGCGTTCGTCGCCTTCCCCACGATCGTGTCGCAGGCGACCGGCGGCTCGATCATCGGCGTGCTGTTCTTCGGTGCCCTCGTCTTCGCGGGGGTGACCTCGCTCATCTCGATCCTCGAAGTGATCGTGGCCGCCCTGCAGGACAAGCTCGGGTGGGGACGGGTGCGCACCACCCTCATCGTCTCCATCCCGCTCGCCGTCATCTCGATGGCCCTCTTCTCCACCACCACCGCGCTGTCGGTGCTCGACACCACCGACGCCTTCGTCAACGCCTTCGGCATCATGGCAGTCGCCCTCGTCGCGGTGATCGTGGTGGCGTGGGTGCTGCACAGGCTGCCGCAGCTGCAGGAGCACCTCAACCGGCGATCCAGCTTCCGGGTCGGGCTGCTCTGGCGCCTGCTCGTGGGGGTCCTGGCCCCGCTCGTGCTCGGCTACCTGCTGATCACGGAACTCCTGACGAAGATCGCCGAGCCGTACAGCGGCTACCCCGGCTGGTTCCTCGGCGTGTTCGGCTGGGGCATGGTCATCACCCTGGTGATCGGGGGAGTGCTGTTGTCCCTGGTGCCGTGGAGCAGGCGCTCGCGCGCCAAGGACGACGTCGGGTACGACGACTTCCTGGACCAGGAGGAGTACGCCGCCGACCCGGAGACGACGAGCATCGCCGTCCCGGCGGCGCAGACGAAGGGAGCGGGCGCATGACCACCACCGCGATCGTCATGATGATCATCGCCATGGTCACGGTGTGGGGCGGCCTCCTTGCGGCCGTGGTGAACCTCGCCCGTCACCCGGAGGTGGAGGACACGGAGCCGGCGGTCCCGGTCGAGCTCTGATCACCGACCCGATCGCATCGGGTCGGAACGGTCGGGTGCGCGGATGGGCGGCGGCGAGACGATGAGGGGGAAAGGAGGACCCCCGTGATCGGCACGCTCAACGCCCTGGTCGACCTCGTCGACGCAGACCGCGGTGAGGAGATCGACGTCGCCGCCTTCGCCCGCGCACACGGCACCACCGAGTACCACCTGCGCCGGATGTTCTCGGCGCTCGCCGGGATGCCGTTGACCGAGTACGTGCGGCGTCGTCGGATGACGCGCGCCGGCGCGGAGCTCGCCGCCGGCGCGCCGAGTCTGCTCGCCGTCGCCGTTCGGCACGGCTACGGGTCGACCGAGGCGTTCGCCCGGGCGTTCCGCGCCGTGCACGGCATCGGGCCGGCAGACGCGCGTCGGCACGGGGGCCCTCTCCGCACACAACCCACGCTCCGGTTCCGCCTGAGCGTCGAAGGGAGCACCCCGATGGATGTCACCATCAACCACCGCCCTGCGTTCGTCCTCGTCGGCCATGCCGCGGAGGTCCCGCTCGTCCACGTCGGCGTCAATCCGCACATCCAGGCGCACATCGCCGCCATCCCGCCGGAGGAGCACGCCCGCCTCAAAGCCCTCGGCGACGAGGAGCCCGCGGGCATCCTCGCCGTGACCGCCGACATCGATCCGGATGCCCTGGAGGGAACGCCGCTGACGTACCTGCACGGGGTGGCCGTGCGCGACGACACCGCGGTTCCCGACGACCTCGACGCCCTGCGCGTGGCGGAGGGCACCTGGGCCGTGTTCGGCGCGAGCGGACCGTTCCCGGAGACTTTGCAGAATCTGTGGGCAGCGACGGCGACCGAGTGGTTCCCGTCCAACCCGTGGCGGCTGCGGCCCGGGCCGTCGGTCGTCCGCTATCGCGAGTTCACCGGCGACACGGCCTCCTGCGAGCTCTGGCTCCCCGTCGAGCAGAGCTGACCGCGCATCGGGTCGGGCCCGAGGGCTCGACCCGATGTCCGTGGCCGGTGGCACACTGACCGCACGACGACCCGGAGGCAGGCCATGACGGCGATCGATCCCAAGAAGACGCTCGACGCGTATCAGGCGAAGCGGGGTGCCTTCCGTGTGCTCGAGGTGCCGCCGCTGACCTATCTGATGGTCGACGGCGCCGGCGATCCGAACACCGCTCCGGCCTTCTTCGATGCAGTCGCGGCGCTCTACCCCCTGGCGTACACCCTCAAGTTCGCCAGCCGGGCCGAGCTCGGCATCGATCAGGTCGTGATGCCCCTGGAAGGCCTGTGGCACGCGCCCGACATGGCATCGTTCACCACCCGACGCGACAAGTCCACGTGGCTCTGGACGCTCATGATCATGGTGGGCGACCACGTCACTCCCGCCCTGTTCGACCACGCGGTCGAGACGGTCGCGGCGAAGAGCGCGAAGAAGGGGGACGAGCTCCCGGCACTGGCCGCCGTCCGGCGGGAGGTCCTCGACGAGGGCCTCTGCGTGCAGACTTTGCACATCGGGCCGTTCGACGACGAGGGCCCCGTGCTGGAGGAGCTGCACGAGCGACTCGTCCCGGAGAACGGGTTGCGGCTGCGCGGGCGGCACCATGAGATCTATCTCAGTGACCGTCGTCGCACCGCCCCGGAGAAGCTGCGCACCATCCTGCGGCAGCCGGTGGAACGGATCACCTGAGCGCGTTCCGCACCGGGCGCTCGGAAAGCAACCCCCTGATTCCGGCGGTCTGCGGCGGATACTCTTCGAGGATGAGCACCGTCAAGCATGCGGCACGCGTGGCGAAGGACTCCACCGCGTTCCGGCGGACCGCCCGCGCGGGATTCGTGGTCCTCGGCATCATCCACATCATCATCGGCGCGATCGCCATCACGATCGCGGCCGGCGGGTCGGGGGACGCCGACCAGGACGGCGCGATGGAGCAGGTGCGCAACAACCCCATCGGCGGACTGCTGCTGCTCGCGATCGCCGTCGGTCTCTTCGCGCTCGCCGTGTGGCAGGTGGCGAGCGGGTTCCTCGCCGCCGACCCCGCCGAGACGAAGAAGTGGGGCAAGCGCCTCAAGCTCTTCGGCATCTCCGGCACCTACCTGGTGATCGCCGGCCTCGCGCTCGTCTACGCGCTGGGCGGCCGCGCGGAGTCCTCCGACGCCTCGAAGACCCTGAGCCAGGTGGTCCTCGCCGCACCCGGCGGGGTGGCGCTGCTCGTGGTGATCGGTCTCAGCGTCATCGGTGTCGGCATCGGCTTCATCATCGGCGGGATCATGCGCTCCTTCCGCAAGCTCATCGACGTGCCGACCGGAGCCGCCCGCGCCGGCGTGATGGCGCTCGGCATCGTGGGCTACATCGGCAAGGGCATCGCGGTGGGGGTCACCGGGGTGCTGTTCGTGGTGGCGGCCGTGACGCAGGACCCGGAACGCGCTGCGGGTCTCGACGCCGCTCTGCACAGCCTCCTCAGTCTGCCGTTCGGCCGGCTCATCCTCGGCGCCGTCGGCGTCGGCTTCGCCCTGTACGGCGCCTTCTGCATTGTGCGTGCCCGCCTCGCCCGCATGTCCTAGTTCGCCCGCGCTGCCGCCGGGCACGACTTCGGAGATCGTTGCCGACACGCGGCTCGGCAGCCGTGCAGCCCCGCGTGTCTCCTTCCGTCTCCGAAGCTGTGCCCGTCCGGAGCCGGGCCCCGGTCGCCCGGAAGATGGGAGACTGGAACGATGAGCGCTTCTCCCGGAGTCGACGTGATCACCCCGCTGACCGAGACCGAGGTGCAGCGGATCCGCGAGGACTTCCCGATCCTGCACACCCGCGTCCACGGCCATCCGCTGGCGTACCTCGACTCGGGGGCGACGTCGCAGCGTCCGGAGTCCGTGCTCGACGCCGAGCGCCGCTTCGCCACCACCATGAACGCGGCCGTCCACCGCGGCGCCCACACGCTGGCCGCCGAGGCGACCGAGCTCTTCGAGGACGCCCGCAGCACCCTCGCCCGGTTCGTGGGCGCCGATGACGACGAGATCGTCTGGACCTCGAACGCCACCGAAGCGGTCAACCTCGTCGCCTACTCGCTCTCCAACGCCTCCCTCGGCCGGGGTGGTGCCGCGGCCGAGCCTCTCCGGCTCCGCGAAGGGGACGAGATCGTCACCACCGAGATGGAGCACCACGCGAACCTCATCCCCTGGCAGGAGCTCGCTGCGCGCACCGGGGCTACGCTCCGGGTCATCCCGCTCGACGACGACGGGGCCCTGCGGCTGGATGCGGCCGCGGAAATCATCTCGGAGCGCACGAAGCTCGTGGCCTTCACCCACGTGTCGAACGTGCTGGGCGTGATCAACCCGGTCGAGACTCTCGTCGCGCTGGCCAAAGAGGTTGGCGCCCTCACCCTGCTCGACGCCTGCCAGTCGGCTCCGCACCTGCCGCTGGACCTCCACGCGCTCGGGGTCGATCTCGCCGTGCTCTCCGGCCACAAGATGCTCGGCCCCACCGGCATCGGCGCGCTCTACGGCCGTCGCGAGGTCCTCACCGCGATGCCCCCGTTCCTCACGGGCGGTTCCATGATCACGACGGTGACCACGACCGCGGCCGAGTACCTGTCGCCGCCGCAGCGCTTCGAAGCGGGCACGCAGCGGGTGTCCCAGGCGATCGCGCTCGCCGCCGCGGTCGACTACCTCTCCGCGGTCGGGATGGAGCGCATCGCCGCGCACGAGGCCGCGTTCGGGCAGCGTCTCGTCGAAGGGCTCGAGGCGATCGACGGCGTGCGGGTCCTGGGCGCGGGCATCGAGCTGCCGCGCGTGGGGCTCGCGAGCTTCGACGTGGCGGGGATCCACTCGCACGACGTCGGGCAGTTCCTCGACGACCAGGGCATCGCGGTGCGCGTCGGTCACCACTGCGCCCAGCCGTTGCACCGTCGGCTGGGTGTGACCTCATCGACGAGGGCGAGCACCTACCTGTACACCACCGCGTCCGAGGTGGACGCCGTCATCGAGGCGGTCGCCGGGGCGATCGCGTTCTTCGGGAGGGGCGCATGAGCGACCTGCAGAGCCTGTATCAGGAGCTGATCCTCGACCACTCGCGCACGCCGCACGGGTTCGGCCTCCGCGAGGAGATCCCCGCGCAGTCGCATCAGCTCAACCCGACCTGCGGCGACGAGATCACCCTGCAGGTGCATCGCAGCGCCGACGGCGGGGTGGAGGCGATCGCGTGGGAGGGACACGGGTGCGCCATCTCCCAGGCGTCCGCGTCGCTGCTCGCCGAGCTCGCCGAGGGCCTCACTGTGGACGAGCTCGAGGTGCGCATCGCTGCCTTCCGCGAGGCGATGCGCTCCCGCGGCACGATCGAGCCGGACGAGGAACTGCTCGGCGATGCCGCGGCGCTCGGGGGAGTCTCGCGGTACGTGGCGCGCGTGAAGTGCGCGATGCTCGCCTGGGTCGCGGCGGAGGACGCGCTCACGCGCCTCTGACCGCATTCGCCTGCCGTTCTCGACGGGAATAGCATCGGCCGGCAGGCGTTGGCCAGAGCATGACAACTCTCGGAATCATCGGAGCAGGCAACATCGGCAGCCAGGTCGCCCGTGTGGCGGTGGCCAACGGCTATGACGTCGTAATCGCGAACTCGAGAGGGCCGGAGACCCTGGCCGATCTCGTCGCAGAGCTCGGGCCGCGCGCGAAGGCGGCGACGGCGGAGGAGGCGGCCACCGCGGCGGACGTGGCCGTGGTGACGGTGCCGCTGCACGCGATCGATCAGCTTCCCGCCGCGCAGCTCGCCGGCAAGATCGTGCTCGACACTAACAACTACTACTTCGAGCGCGACGGGCACATCGAGGCCCTCGACAAGGGCGAGACCACCACGTCCGAGCTCGTGCAGGCGCAGCTCCCGGACTCGAAGATCGCCAAGGCGTTCAACCACATCTACGCCGCCGAGATCACCACAGACGGGAGCCCGGCCGGTACGCCGAACCGTCGCGCGCTGGCCACGGCCGGGGACGACGCGGAGGCCGTGGCCTTCGTCACCCGCTTCTACGACGAGGCCGGTTTCGACACGGTCAACGTCGGCCCGCTCAGCGAGTCGTGGCGCGTCGAGCGTGACCGTCCGGCGTATGTCATCCGGCAGAACGCGGAAGAGCTGGCGGAGAACGTCGCGCGGGCGAACCGTCTTCCCTGACGCGGCGCGCGCCCCGGTCTGGGATACCAAACTTGGCCAATCCCGGGCCGGGGTGCGACAATGCCCGGATGGCGGGGGCTGTGGGGGTAGGCGGGGAACTCGAGTCGGTCAGGGTCACGAGGATCCTCCGAGACGACATCGTGCTGGGTCGGCGCGCGCCCGGTTCCCGGCTGGTGGAGCGGGATATCGCCGCCGAGCTGAATGTGTCCCGACTCCCGGTGCGGGAAGCCATCCGCACGCTGGTCGCGGAGGGCGTCGTCGTCGCACGGCCCCGGACGTGGGCCGTGGTACGGGAATTCACCCATGACGACATCCGCAACTTCGCGGAGGTGCGCGAGGCGATCGAGACCCTCATCTTCGTGTTCGCGGCCGAACGCCACGATGCGAAAGGGCTCGCCCGACTGAGCGAGGCGTACGAGCGCGAGGTCGCCGCGGCCCGGGCCGGCGACGCGGAGACCGCCCGGACGGCGGCCGCGGCGTTCCATGAGGTCGCCGTCGACCTGGCGGGCAACGAGATGCTCGGCGAGCTCATCGCCGTGTTCCTGACGCGCTTGCGCTGGCTGTTCGGACAGCACGACGACCTGGAGGCGATGGCGGAGGAGCACCGCGTCATCCTCGAAGCCGTCCGTGCACGCGATGTCGAGGCGCTGCGACGGATCGTCCCCGCGCACCTGGCGAGCGGGCATTCCGCGGCCGAACGCCGGCTGACGCGTACGGTTTCCGGCTGACGCGCCACCCTCCAGGAAGACGCACCCCACCGCGCGGAGACCCGGTTGTATCCTTGTCCGGTCGGAGTCGGTCCGGTCTGTTCGCGCTGTCCTGGGGAGCGAGATGCGAAGTCTTGCTGTCGTCGTCGGGGGGATCCTCCTGCTCGGAGGTGCTGCGCTCCTGGTGGTGGCCGATCAGGAGCGCGCCGCCGGTGTCGCCGCCGTGAAGGCGGAGATCGCGCGGATCGAGCAGGTGCTCGCGGAGTCGCAGGCCGAGAACCTCGAACTGGCGGAACGTCTCACCGCTCTGCGGTCGCGCATCGCGGAGCAGGACGCCGAGCTGAACGACACGACGGGCTTCCTGCCGTGAGGCGGCGGGTGCTCGCAGTGACGGTGTCGGCGGCCGTGCTCGTCGCGGCGGCCGCCGTCGCGCGATCCGACGCGCTGGACCAGGAGCGCGCGGAGGCGGTGGCCGAGCTCTCCGTGCTGGCCAACCGGTCCTACGACGCCGCGCAGCGCACCGACCACCTGTCCGGCGCCGTGGCGCGGGCCGAGCAGGACGCCGAGGATCGGGCTGCCGTGCTGGCGGTGCGGCCGGCATTCCTGGAGGAGCTCTCGACGCTGGCCGCCGTCCTCCAGGGCGCGGACGGCAAGGTCGACACAGCGGCGCAGCTCGCGTCCGCCCGGTCCGCCCAGGAGACTGTGCGCGCCGAGCGCCATGACCCGGACACCGTGGTCGCGGCGACCGCGACGGTGGAGGCGCTCACGCAGAAGGTCGGCACCGAGGTGGCCGGGTGGCAGGCGTCGCAGAGCGCCGGTCTCGGCGGACCCGCCTGGGCGTCGAGCGGGCCGGACGGCTACGCGCGGGTGCGCGCCGCCCTCGACAGGGTCGGCGGCGGGGGCGTCGGACTGTACGAGTCGTCGGCCTGTGCGGGTGGCACCGCGCCCGCCTGCGCCAACAGCAACGGCTACATCAAGTACCGCGCCGACATCACCGGCTGGAGCGAGGGGCGCCTGAACTGGGCGATGGCGCATGAGCTGGCTCACATCTATCAGTTCCGGGTCTGGGGCACCCTCACCTCCTCGGACGCGTACGGGGCGATGTTCGGCGGCGATCCGGAGTTCCTCGCCAACTGCATGGCTGTCGTCCGCGGCTTCCCGGGGGCGGTCGGGTGCTCCGGTGAGCAGCAGGCCTGGGCCTCGGGTATCTGGGTCGGCGTCGTCGGCTGAGCCTCGGCCCGATGCCGCCTGCCGATGTCGGACGTCTGCGGCATGCTGATCCGGAGCGATTCCGGCCGAGACTGCGCGGCATCCATACCGGTACGCTCGAGAGGAGGAGGTGCCGGTGGGACGGACTGCGGATGCCATCGCCGAAGGCGTCGCGATCGCGACGGCCGCTGCGCGCCTCGCCGTGAAGAACCACATCCTCATCGGCACCATCGCCGAGGACGGCGTCTTCGACCTCGACAAGTACGTCGAGGACGCGAGGGCTGCGCTCGGGGCGATGGCTGCGGAGTCGGAGGAGGCCGCCGCCACGGTCACGGCTCTGCGCAAGCGCGCCCGCGGTCGGCATTCCGATCCGGTGGGCACCCACGACTACCGTGACCGCGACGTGCGCAATCTCCGGCGGCGGGCCAAGCAGTCGCTCGGCGTCGCACAGCGTCTGCGAGAGATGATGGACGACCGTGCCCAGCTGGAGAGCATCGTCGAGGAGGCGCGCGCGGCGGCCTGGGCCGATGTGCGGCACAACCTCGACCGTCGACTGCGCGTCGAGGGCATGCGACCTGACCAGGATCCCGACTACGCACGTATGCGCGAAGCGCGGATGCAGGCGCTGCGACTGGTCGATCTCCAGGCGCTCTCGTCGCAGCAGCGGGCCAGGGAGAAACGGCGGAAGAAGCAGGAGAAGGCGGCCGCGAAGGGCGACTGAGCCCTCGTTTCGCTTTCCGGTCTGGTCTGTTGTAGGCTGGTCGTCGGCCCGCTGAGCGGTAAAGCACCGCGGGTCCTGCGCCTCTAGCTCAATGGATAGAGCATCTGACTACGGATCAGAAGGTTGGGGGTTCGAGTCCCTCGAGGCGCACACTGTGTTGAGACAGTACGAAACCCCCGTCGCGGAAGCGGCGGGGGTTTTCGCTGTCCTGGGCACATGCGCTCCGGTCAGAGCAGGCTGGTGATCGCCGGGTCGCGCTCGGCGAGGTCGGCCGCCGTGGCCATGATGGCCGTGCGCATCGCGGCCACCGCGACCGCGGGGGTGACGTCGGAGCGATGGGCGAGACTGATCGTCCGGGACATCGCCGGGTGGTCGAGGCGCGCCGACCGCAGCGCGGGGCGTTCGTACAGCACCATCGCCGGGACCACCGCGACCCCGACGCCTCGTTCGACGAAGCGCAGCACCGCATCCATCTCCGCACCCTCCAGCGCGAGCGTCGGAGTGAGGTCCGCGGCACGGAAGGCGGCGTCCATCGCGGCGCGCAGCTCGTAGCTCTCATCGAACTGGATGAGCGGGAGGGTCGCGAGGTGCGCCAGGCTCACGGACGGGCCGTGGGTGACCGGCGGTGCGGCCGCCGACGAGATGACCACGAGCTCCTCCGCGAGCAGCGGGATGTGCGTGAGGCTGACTCCCGCGGGCACCGGCCCCTCGGACTGGGTGACGAGGGCGATGTCGACGGCACCGACGGCGAGCTGCTCGACGAGCAGCCGGGAGCCTCCTTCGGTGAGGTGCAGGTCGATGCCGGGGTGTGCGGCATGGAACGCGCTGAGGGCTTCCGCGACGAGGCTGATGCAGAGGGTGGGTGGAGCGCCGAGGCGCACGCGGCCGCGACGGAGTCCCGCGAGCTCGGCCACCTCGTCGCGGATGGCGTCGGCTTCGGCGAGCATGCGTTGCGCGCGGGGAAGGACCGTCTCGCCGGCGGCCGTCAAGGCGATGTGGCCGCGGGCGCGATGGAACAGCTCGGCGCCGAGCTCCCGCTCGAGGGTCGAGATCTGACGGCTCAGCGAGGGCTGCGCGAGATGGAGGTGCTCGGAGGCGCGGGTGAAGTGGCCGAGGCGGGCGACTTCGACGAACCCGCGGAGCTGCTCGAGGTTCATATCCATAGCGTACCCGCATGGTTTCCAGACGAACTATGCATTGGAGTTATTAGGATCGCCTAACTAGCGTCGAAAGCATGAATGCACCCGAACGACAGATCTCCACCACGGTCCTCGTGATCGGCACCGGAGGCTCCGGGCTCCGCGCCGCGATCGAGGTGGCCGAACACGGCGTCGACGTGCTCGCCGTCGGCAAACGTCCGCGGCAGGACGCCCACACGTCGCTCGCGGCGGGCGGTATCAACGCGGCGCTCGGCACGATGGACGCCGAGGACAGCTGGCAGCAGCACGCGGCGGACACGATCAAGGAGAGCTACCTCCTCGCCAACCCCCACACCGTCCAGATCGTCACCCAGGGCGCCGAACGCGGCATCCGCGACCTCGAGCGCTGGGGCATGGACTTCGCCCGCGAAGGCGACGGCCGCATCTCTCAGCGCTTCTTCGGCGCGCACACGTACCGGCGCACGGCCTTCGCCGGCGATTACACGGGCCTCGAGATCCAGCGGACGCTGGTCGCCCGTGCCGAGCAGCTCGACGTGCCCATCCTCGACAACGTCTACATCACCCGCCTCCTCGTGCGCGACAACGTCGTCTTCGGCGCCTACGGGTTCGACCAGGCGGACGGCACGCGCTACCTCATCCATGCGGACGCCGTGATCCTCGCCGCCGGTGGGCACAACCGCATCTGGCGTCGCACGTCGTCGCGGCGCGACGAGAACACCGGCGACTCCTTCCGACTCGCGGTCGAGGCGGGGGCGCGACTCCGCGATCCGGAGCTCGTGCAGTTCCATCCGTCCGGCATCATCGAGCCCGAGAACGCCGCAGGCACCCTCATCTCGGAGGCGGCGCGCGGCGAAGGCGGCATCCTCCGCAATGCACTCGGCGAACGGTTCATGGCGAAGTACGACCCCGAGCGGATGGAGCTGTCGACGCGGGATCGGGTCGCGCTCGCCGCCTACACCGAGATCCAGGAGGGGCGCGGCACCGTGAACGGCGGCGTCTGGCTCGACGTGTCGCACCTGCCCCGCGAGACCATCATGACCCGGCTTCCGCGCGTCTATCAGACGATGATGGAGCTGCAGATGCTCGACATCACGGCGGATCCGATCGAGATCGCGCCGACCGCGCACTACTCGATGGGCGGTGTGTGGGTGCGGCCGGACGACCACCAGACCGACGTCGGGGGGCTGTACGCGATCGGGGAGGCATCGAGCGGACTCCACGGCGCGAACCGTCTCGGCGGGAACTCCCTCATCGAGCTGCTCGTCTACGGTCGGATCGTCGGTCAGGCCGCGATGGCCCACGCCGCGGGGCTCGACGCCCAGCGCCGGTCCGCTGATGCGGTCGCCGCCGCCCGCGCCGAGATCGACGACCTCCTCGCCGCGGAGGGGCGCGAGAACGTGCGGGCTCTGCAGCGCGCGATCCGCAACCTCATGACGGAGTACGCGGGCGTGGTGCGGTCGGAAGAAGGCCTGAAGGCTGGACTCGCGGACCTCGACATGATCGAGGGGCGGATGGAGGACATCGGCATCCACCCGGACATCGCCGGATTCCAGGACCTCGCCCACGCTTTCGACCTCAAGGCCTCCGCGCTCGCGGCCCGAGCCACGCTGGAGGCGGCGCGGGAGCGTCGGGAGACACGGGGATGCCACAATCGCAGCGACTTCCCGGACACCGATCCCACGTTGCAGGTGAACCTCGTGTGGTCGCCGACCGCTGGCGTGACGCGCGAGGAGATCCCCGCGATCCCCGACGATATCGCCGAGCTCATGCGCGACGTCGACACGACCGGCAAGCTCGTCGAGTAGTCCGCCGAGACCCCGCCTTCGCGTCGAGACCCCGCCCTGCAGACGTCTGTAGGGCGGGGCCTCGGCGATAGTGCGGGGTCTCGGGGAGGGATCAGTCGACGCCGAGGCCGACGGCCTCGTGGTCAGGCTCCGGGTCGTCGCGCTTCGGGGCCTTCGGCTCCTCGCCGGGGGACTTCTCGGTGCTGGGCTCCTCCAGCTCCTCGGTGCTCGGCACCTCGGCCGGGTCCGCGTCCTCGGGGGAGTCCGCCTGCTCCGGCGTCGTCGCCTCGCCCTCCGCGGTGTCGGAGGCCGGGGTCGGGGTGGGGGTCTGCGCCTCGGGCGAGAGGTCGTCGTCCGCGGTCGGTTCGGGAGTGCTGTCGGTCATGATCGTCCCTTTCTGCGATGTCGTCCCCACAGCCTGCCTCGGACTCTCCGGGAGATGAAGGGCCTTGACGCGGACCTGCCGGCCGCGCGGTTAATCGCGGTGAACCGGAATCCCGAACTCGGCGTAGCCTGGAGGGGTGACTGCGTACGTCTCGGCCTTCGACCTCTTCTCCATCGGCGTCGGCCCGTCCAGCTCGCACACCGTCGGACCCATGCGCGCGGCCCTCGACTTCGCGCGGCAGCTCACCGCCTCCGGCGAGCTCGACCGTGTCAGCCGCGTCGAGTGCACGCTGTACGGCTCGCTTGGCGCCACCGGCATCGGCCACGGCACCCCGGACGCGGTGGTCGCGGGGCTTCGTGGTCTCGCACCGGAGACGTGCGACCCGGCGGCGGTCCGCGCGGCGTGGTCGGCGTACCCGGAGGGGGAGCCGCTGCAGATCGACGGCGCCCGAGCGGTGCCGTTCCGGAAGGACGACATCGTGTTCGCTCCTCGGACCCGACTCCCCGGACATCCCAACGCCATGACGCTCATCGCCCGTGATGCCGACGGGACCACCCTGTTCGAGCAGACGTACTACTCGATCGGCGGAGGTTTCATCCGGCGCGAGGGGGAGGAGGCGCACCTCGCGACCGGCACCTTCCCGCATCCCTACGCCGATGCCGCCTCGCTCCTCGCGGTGTGCGACGACCTCGGACTGTCCATCGCCGAGGTCGCCCGCCGCAACGAGACCGCGCTGCGGAGCGAGGAGGAGGTCGCCGCCGGCCTCGATGCGATCTGGGATGCCATGGCGGGCTGCGTGGACGCCGGTCTGCACGCCGACGGCATCCTTCCGGGCATGCTGCAGGTGAAGCGCCGTGCGGGCACGATCCGCGCGCAGCTCGAGGCGGTCGAAGCCGACGGGCACCGGGAGCTCCCCGGCGAGTGGCTCGGGGCTTTCGCGCTTGCGGTGAACGAGGAGAACGCGGCGGGTGGCCGCGTCGTGACGGCACCCACCAACGGCGCGGCGGGCATCCTCCCGGCGGTGGCGATGTACTGGTGGCGCTTCCTCGCCGACTCGGGACTCGGCGCCGGGAACGCGGTGACGCCGTACGGCGAGCTCGTCGGCAGCGCGCTGCTCGGCTTCGACGGAGCTCCGCCGTCGCCTCCCGCACTCGACGGCGAGGACGCGGAGATCGCGGAGGCCAACCGCCGCCGGGGCATACGCAGGTTCCTGCTGACGGCCACCGCCCTCGGGTCGCTGTTCAAGGCCAACGCCTCGATCTCCGGTGCCGAAGGCGGGTGCCAGGCCGAGGTCGGCTCCGCGTGCGCGATGGCCGCTGGCGGACTCACCGCGGTGATGGGCGGCACGAACCGGCAGATCGAGAACGCCGCGGAGATCGCGATGGAGCACCACCTCGGCCTCACGTGCGACCCGATCGGCGGACTCGTGCAGATCCCGTGCATCGAGCGCAACGCGATCGCCGCGTCGACCGCCGTCACCGCCGCCCGCCTGGCGCTCCGGGGCGACGGCAGCCATTACGTCTCGCTGGATGCCGTCGTCGAGACGATGCGCCAGACGGGTCTCGACATGTCGACGAAGTACAAGGAGACCAGCGAGGGCGGTCTGGCGGTGAACGTCATCGAGTGCTGATCTCGCCGACCCACCCCCTTTCGCGCGCCCCGGCCCGTTGCGTGCGCACGGAGAGGGGTGGCAGGCACGCAGAGGGGTGGCTCGACGGAGGAGGGAGAGGTGCGTTCGCGCAGGTGCTGTGCGAGGGACTGAAACGGGGACCGGGAGCGGCGACGACGCATCTGCTCGGTGAGCGAGGATCCGCGGGGCCGTAGGCTGACGGGCATGACCGAGCAGAAGGCGCCGAGACGACGCGGGCGCCCGCGCGGCGGCACCGACTCCCGCGAGCGCATCGTGTCCGCGGCCGTCGACGAGTTCGGGGCGCAGGGGTACGACGGCGCGACGGTGCGGTCGATCGCCGCCCGGGCTGGGGTCGACTCCGCGCTCGTCCACCACTACTTCGGCACCAAGGCCGACCTGTTCGCCGAGGCCGCCGGAATACCGCTGCGCCCCGACCTCGACGTCCCGGAGATCCTCGCGGGGCCGAAGGCCCAGGCGGGGGCGCGGCTCGTGCGCTATGTGCTCGACGCCTTCGAGAAGCCCGACGTGCGCCGCCGCGGGGTGCTGCTCCTGCGCACGGCGATCGGGAGCAGGCTGACGACCCCCCTGCTCGCCGGCTTCCTCTCCCGCGAACTGCTCTCCCGCGTGGCGCGCCGCCTCGATGTGCAGGACGCCGACCTCCGCGCCGCACTCGTCGCCTCGCAGATCGCCGGCATGCTCATCGGCCGCTACGTCCTGCAGCTTCCCGCGCTCGCCGGCGCCTCCGTCGACGAGCTCGTCGGCCGCGTCGGCCCCACCGTCCAGCGCTACCTCTTCGACTGACCCTCGCCGCGGCGGGCACAGCTTCGGAGATCTCGGCCGCCGCGCCGAGCCGCACGGGCCGCCGGCGGCGTGTCGATCCGGCGCTCCGAAGCCGTGCCCGCCCGAGAATCGTTTGACGCCCGACGAGGGGAGGCGCATAATTCATCGCATGATGAATAATGCGGCCGTCGAGATCACGCAGCTCCGCGTGCGGCGTGGGGCCGTGTCCGTGTTCGACGGCATCGATCTCGCCGTGCCCCGCGGCCAGATCACGGGTCTCCTCGGCCCCTCCGGGTGCGGCAAGACCACGCTCCTGCGGTCGATCGTCGGTGTGCAGCGGATCGCGTCCGGTGACGTGACCGTTCTCGGCGAGCCGGGCGGGTCTCGCCGGCTCCGGCACCGTGTCGCGTACGGCACGCAGGGCGCCTCGGTCTACGGCGATCTCAGCGTGCGGCAGAATCTCGCTTACTTCGCCTCGCTCCTGAAGGCGCCGAAGGGCGACGTCGACCGGGTCATCCAGGAGGTCGGTCTCGGCGCGCAGGCGGGGCAGCTCGTCGACGCGCTGAGCGGCGGCCAGGCGACGCGGGTATCGCTCGCGGTCGCGTTGATCGGCGCCCCCGAGCTCATCGTGCTGGATGAGCCGACCGTCGGCCTTGACCCCGTGCTGCGCGCGGAGCTCTGGACCCTGTTCCGCCGGCTGGCCGACCGGGGCGTCACGCTCATCGTCTCGAGCCATGTGATGGACGAGGCGGTGCGCTGCGACCGACTGCTGCTGATGCGGGAGGGGAGGATCATCGCCGACACCACGCCGTCGTCCCTGCTCGCCGACACCGGCACGACCGACGCCGAAGCCGCGTTCCTGGCGCTGATCGAACGCGACAGAGCCGCCGACACCGCGACCACCAGGCGCGCACGCCGAGAAGCCCAGGAACGCCAGGAGGAGGACGGGACATGAACGGCCGACGGTTGTTCGCGACCGCCGGCCGAGTGCTCACGCAGCTCCGACACGACCCGCGGTCCATCGCCCTGATGCTCATCGCCCCGAGCCTGCTCGTCGGTCTCTTCGCCTGGCTGTTCAGCGAGCAGGACGGCGTGTTCGACCAATTCGGTGGTGCCATCCTGGCGTTGTTCCCGTTCATCGTGATGTTCCTCATCACGTCGATCACCACCTTGCGCGAACGCCGTTCCGGCACGCTCGAACGGCTGATGACCACGCCGCTCGAGAAGGCCGACTTCATCCTCGGGTACGCGCTCGCGTTCGGGCTGATGGCTCTGCTGCAGGCGGTGATCACGGTCTCGTTCGCAGTCGGGGTGTGCGGGCTCGACGTGGACGGGCCGCTGTGGCAGCTGGGTCTCGTCGCGGTGGTCGATGCCCTGCTCGGCACGGCGCTGGGGCTCCTGGCGAGCGCGTTCGCCCAGACCGAGTTCCAGGCGGTGCAGTTCATGCCGTTGCTGGTGTTCCCGCAGATCATCCTCGGCGGTCTGTTCATGCCGCGGGACCAGATGCCCGACGTGCTGTATGCCATCTCCGACTGGCTGCCGCTGAGCTACGCGATCGACACGATCAACGCGGTCGCGGCGGGCGACGACGGCTGGGACGTGTTCGGCCCGCTGCTCGTCGTCGTGGCCTTCGCCGTCGGCGCCCTGGTGCTCGCCGCGCTCACGCTGCGGCGGCGCACACGCTGAGCAGCGATCCGGGCGCGCGGGTCAGCGGGCGGCGCGGTTCTTGGTGTGCTTCGTCGGCACGGCGGCCCACGGGTCTTCGGGCCAGGGGTGCCGGGGGTAGCGGCCGCGCATCTCGGCGCGTACCTGGGCATAGGGACCCGACCAGAACGAGGCGAGGTCGTCTGTGACGGCGAGCGGCCGCCCCGCCGGGGACAGCAGGTGGAAGAGCACGGGGACGCGGCCGTCCACCAACCGGGGAGTCTCCGCCCACCCGAAGCACTCCTGCAGCTTCACCGCCACGACGGGGCGTGCGGTCGGATCCCCGTCGGGTTCCGGGTAGGAGATGCGCACGCGGGAGCCGCTGGGCACCTTGAGCCGTTCCGGGGCGAGCGCATCGAGGTGCACCGCCTCGGGCCAGGGCAGCAGACGGCGAAGGGCGGACGTGAGGTCCAGCCGGCCGACGGGGGTGCCGGTCGCCAGAGCGTCGAGCTCCGGTGCCAGCCACGCGTCGAGGGATTCGAGCAGACCCGCGTCCGACACCTCGGGCCAGGGCTCGCCGAGCTCGCGTCGCAGCAGTGCGAGTCGACGCCGCAGGGCGTCCGCCCCATCGGACCACGTGAACATGCCGAGGCCGTCGCGTCGGAGTGCTCGGCCCACGGCATCCCGGCCTTCCGCGGCCGCGGCGCGCACCGGCACCGACGATCGCAGGATCGCACCGATCCGCCGTTCGCGGCGGGCCTGTACCCGACCTCCGACGAACTCGGCCTCGACACGATCGGTCATTAGAGGGCCCGATGCACGCTCCATCTGCTCCTCGGTGAGTACGGCTGCGGAGCGGATGACCGCACCGGAGCCGGCTGCCGCCCGGGACGAGGCTCGGGCGACGTCGGCCACGGCGAGCCATTCCGACGCGGCGAGGGGACCGCTCACTCCGGCCCGGGTGCCGGACGCCAGCAGGTAGGCCGCGCCCGATCCGGTGCGTTCGACACGGCGAGCGACACGCTCGGGGAAGGCCAGCGCGATGAGGAGACCGACGCCGTCGAGACCGGCGCGGGTGTCCGGCGCCGGAGCGACCAGGCGTTCCAGACGGCGCGCCTCCTCGCGCCAGCGGCGGGCTTCGGCCGTGCCCCCTCCGCGCAACGCGACGAGAGCGTGGGCGATGTCGGCATCCGGGACGCGATGGTCCCCGCCGAGAAGAGCCACGACCTCGGCCGCGAGCCGGCTCCCCGCCACGGGACCGCCGTCCCGCAGCGCTCTGGCCAGCCGCGGATCCGTGGGGATCCGTGCCAGCGCACGGCCTTCCGCCGTCGCTCGACCGTCGTCGTCGATCGCCCCGAGACCACGGAGCACGGCGACAGCCTCGGCGAGACTGTCGGGTCGCAGCGGTTCGATCATGCGCAGGCCCGCACCGCCCGGCGCGCCCCAGCACGCGAGGAGGAGGGCGGCATCGGTGAGGTCGGCCGTGGCGATCTCCGGGGAGGGACGCGCGGGAGCCGCGGCGTACGTGCGCTCGTCGACGCAGCGGACGACGGTGCCGGGGCCCTGGCGGGTCGCGCGTCCGGCACGCTGCACACAGGAGGAACGGGAAGCGGCGGTGGTGACCAGACCGGTCATCCCGCGGGACGCATCGCGCTGCGGCTGCCGTGCCAGACAGCTGTCCACGACCAGCCGCACGCCTGGCACCGTGAGAGACGACTCGGCGAGGGAGGTGGTGACGATGATGCGGGGTGGCTCTTCCGACGCCCGACCGCGGATCACGGCGTCCTGCTCCGCCGGCGGGATCTGGCCGTGCAGTTCCCGGACGTCGAAGACGCCGCTCAGCGAGCGGACGCGTCGGGCGATCTCCGACACCTCGCGGGCGCCGGGGGCGAAGACCAGCACGTCGGCTTCGGGGTCCGCATGGACCAGCTCGGCGGCTGCGGATGCGGTGACGCCGGCGACGTGGTCGAGAAATCCCCGGGTGACGCCCCGCTCGTCGAGGCGGGGCAGGGGACTCGGTGCCCAACGCTCGGTGAGCGGGAACGCCGGGACATCGTGGTCGACGATCGGCGCGGGAGTCTCCTCGGTGTCGATG
The DNA here is from genome assembly GCF_001866135.1 of Microbacterium sp. LCT-H2. GTDB lineage: Bacteria > Actinomycetota > Actinomycetes > Actinomycetales > Microbacteriaceae > Microbacterium. The sequence goes on along the minus strand of NZ_MODW01000001.1, from coordinate 355,467 downwards.
ACCGCGGCGATCCGCTCGGCGTCGAGGGTGGCAGACATCGCGATGACGACGAGGTCATCACGCAGCTCACGCACCTCCGAGAGCAGGCCGATGAGGAGATCGGTCTCGAGAGCCCGTTCGTGCACCTCGTCGATGATGACCGCACTGACGCCATCGAGTCCCGGGTCGTCGAGCATCCGTCTCAGCAGGACTCCGGCTGTGACGAACTCGACCCTGGTGTCGGGCCCGGCGGCGCGCTCGCCGCGGACGGTGAAGCCCACCCGGGAGCCGAGCGGTGTGCCGTCGAGGTACGCCAGGCGGCGCGCGGCGGCGCGTGCGGCGACGCGGCGCGGCTGGGTGACGATCACGCGACCGGTGCTTCGTGAGGCGAGAAGCGGTGGCACGAGAGTCGTCTTGCCCGTGCCCGGCGGCGCGGTCACGACCACGGATCCGCTCGCGTCGAGGGCTGCGGAGAGCTCGTCGAGGGCACCCGCGAAGGACAGACCGGCGCCGATGGCGGCGAGGTCGAAGGCGGCGCGCGTCATCCGTCCAGTCTGCCCGGTCGGGAGACGACGGATGCCGCGACCGTGTCGGTCGCGGCATCCGCAGTGAGGTGTCGACTACTCCGCGGCGGGAGCCGCGGGAGCGGGCGGTGGAGGGGTGGTCGGCGTCGAGACGCGGGGCGTGGGCGGGGGAGTCGAGGCTTCGGCGACTCCCGCTCCGAAACCGCGGCCGACGGCCTGTCCCTGGATGATGCCGGCGAGGTCGAGGCCGGTCGCGGAGTGCACGCTGTCGAAGACCGAACGCAGGGCCTTCGCGCTGTCGGCACCGACGACGTTGGACGCGCCGTCCTCGCCGGATCCGCCGACGATCGAGACGCTGCCGATCGCGGCGTAGCCCTTCGCGAACTCGGACATGATCGAGGGCAGCACCTCCAGAACGCGCTGCGAGAGGAAGGCGTCCTGGTTGGAGGCGATGGCCTTGGCCTCAGCCTCGACCGCGGCTGCTCGGGCCTCACCCTCGGCGCGGATCGCCTCGGCCTCGGCGTTGGCGCGCAGGCGACGGGCTTCGGCTTCCGCCTCCGCCTGGGCGCGCAGCGCGTCGGCGTCACCGGTGGCCTTCGCGATCGCGGCCGCCGCCTCACCGTCGGCGCGCGCCTTGTCGGCCTGCGCCTGCTGCTCGGCGATGCGCGTGCGCGCCTCGGCCTGCTTGACCTGCTCGATCGCCGCCGCCTCGGCTGCGCGCTCGCGCGTGTAGAGCTCGGCCTGGGCGCGGGTCTCCGCCTCGTACCGCTGCGCGTCCGCGACGCGCTTGACGTCGGCGTCGAGCTGCGCCTGCTTGTTCTCGGCCTGTTGCTGGAGCACGGCCTGCTCGGCCTGGGCGCGGGCGAGCTGCTCGGCCTGCTCCGCCTCGGCGCGGGCGCGGCCGATTCCGGCGTTGGCGTTGGCCGTGTTCGTGTCGAGCGCGGTCTGCTCGACGAGGTTCGCCTCCTGGTTCGCGATGTTCTTCTGGTTGATCGCGCGGTCGGCGTTGGTCTGCGAGATCTCCGCGGCCTGGCGCTTCGCCTGGATCTCCGGGGCACCGAGGGACTGGATGTAGCCGACCTTGTCGGTGATGCCCTTGATCTGGAAGGAGTCGAGGATGAGGCCCTGCTCGGCGAGCTCCTGGGAGACGTCGGCGGCGATCTGGTCGGAGAACTTCTTGCGCTCCCGCATGAGCTCCACGACGGAGAGCGTCGCGACGATGCCGCGCAGGGCGCCCTCGAGCTGCTCGGTGGTGAACTGCTCGATGGCCTTGTCCTGGGAGGCGAAGCGCTCGGCGGCCCGACGCACCAGCAGCGGGTCGGAGCCGATCTTCACGATCGCGACGCCGTCGACGTTGAGCGTCACGTTGTCGAGCGACTGCGCTTCGGCGTTGAGCGACACCTGCCGCGACCGGAGGGAGATGATCTCGTGGCGCTGGGTGATCGGGTTGACGAGCGACTTGCCGTTCACGATGACCGTGACGGGCGATTCCGACATCTCCGAGCTGCTCGTGCCGTCGGCGCCGATGACGGCACGCTGCACCTTCTGCTTGCGTCCGGAGATGACGAGCGCTTCGTCGGCGCGAGCGACCTTGATCCAGCTGCGTGCGAACAGCAGCAGGATCAGCAGGACGACGATCACGGCGACGACCGCGACCCCGACGATGGTGAGGATGCCGATGATTCCGGCGATCTCCATGGATGACCTCCCTGGTTCCCCCCGAGGGGGCGGTCCGATATGCCCACGGTCGATGTGGGCGTGCGCAACCCACCCTGCCAGAAAAGCGACGCCCGCCACCGTCGCGGCCGTCATGATCCCGTCGTCGGTGGAGACGCCACCGACCGCGGCGACTGTGGAGGGAGGGAGCCGTCAGCGGGTGCGGAGCTTCTCCGCGAGGTCGCGCAGCAGACGCAGCTCCTCGTCGTCGAGGCGTGACATCCGGTCGGCGATCGACCGGCCGTGCACTGTGGCGAGCGCACGGAACGCCCGGGCGCCCTCGTCCGTCGCGCGGATCAGGGCGCCGCGGCCGTCGTCGGGGTCGGCGCACTTCGCGACCAGCCCTCGAGTCACCATCCGGTCGACGAGACGGGAGACGCTCGGCTGGCTGATGAGCATGTTGGCGGTGATGTCGCGCAGGCGGGCGGTCATCTCCGGCGAGCGCGTCACCGTGAGCAACACGTCGTACTCGGCCTGCGTGATGTCGCCGGTGTCGAAGTCCGCCGCCATCTCGGTGAACAGTTCGTGCTGCGCGCGGAAGAGGCTTTCCCAGGCCTCCAGCGCGAGCTTCCGATCGGTCATCCTCACAGAGTACCGGGCGCAGTAAAGGGCCGGTCGGAGAGGCTCCCGACCGGCCCTTGTCCCTTGCACCAAGAGTGTCCTGCAATCACATGCGGTGGATGCCACAGCAAACATTCACCGTGCGATCACTGTATAACGGCGAGGTAACGAATGCAACGGTTTCATCACGATGAATCGGGCGGATACTGGAGGGGACGGTTTCGAGAGCCCCCGCCTCCGCACCGCGCGGCAGACCTCTCGACGCCAGGAAGAAGATGCTCATGAAAGCTCTCCGCTACGTCGAGATCGGCAAGCCCCCCGTGGTGGTCGACATCCCGATTCCGAAGCCCGGCCCTGGACAGGTCCTGCTTAAGATCACCGCGGGTGGTGTCTGCCACTCCGACGACTACGTCATGGGGCTCCCCGAGAAGGACTACCACGAGCAGGGCTATCCACTGCCGTTGACGCTCGGGCACGAAGGTGCCGGCATCGTGCATGAGATCGGCGAGGGCGTCGACTCGACACTGAAGGTCGGGGATGCCGTGGCCGTCTACGGGCCGTGGGGCTGCGGCCGCTGCCACAACTGCTCGATGGGCAAGGAGAACTACTGCACGAACGCCGCCGCCGAGGGCATCCGTCCTCCGGGCCTGGGCAGCCAGGGGTCGATGGCCGAGTACATGATCGTCGACGACGCGCGCCACCTCGTGCCGCTCGGGGATCTCGACCCCGTGCAGAACGTCTCGCTGACCGACGCGGGCCTCACCCCGTACCACGCGATCAAGAACTCGCTTCCGAAGCTCGGCGCCGGCACGGTCGCGGTCGTGATCGGCACCGGAGGGCTCGGCCACGTCGGCATCCAGATCCTCAAGGCCATCTCGGGTGCCACGGTCATCGCGCTGGACGTGAACGACGAGAAGCTGAAGCTCGCCACCGAGGTCGGCGCGGATCACGTGCTGATCAGCGACGCGTCGGCGGCCGAGAAGATCCGCGAGCTCACCGGCGGTCTCGGCGCGAATGCGGTGTTCGACTTCGTCGGCGCGAACCCGACGATCGCCCTGGCGCAGAGCGTGGCCGCGCTCGAGGCCGACATCACGATCGTGGGCATCGGCGGGGGCAGCATGACGCTCGGCTTCGGCTCGATCGCCTACGACGCGGCCGTGCGCATCCCCTACTGGGGTTCGCGCGCCGAGCTGATCGAGGTGCTGGACCTCGCCCGCGCCGGCAAGATCCACGTCCAGACCGAGAGCTACACGCTCGACGACGGCCCGAAGGCGTATGAAGACCTCGCGTCGAACAGCATCCGCGGACGCGCCGTCATCGTCCCCTGACGTCGGCCTCGAACGCCCGGGAGGATCTCCTCCCGGGCGTTCTCCGTTTTCGGGCGGCGCTCAGTCGCGGCGTCGCCGGTCGGCGAGGAGGGCGAGCGCCGCATCGATCGCGCTCGCCGCCGCGTCGGGGGCCACGCGCACGAGGGCGAAGGCGGAGACCACGAGCCCCGTACAGGCGTCCGCCAGGGTGTCGACCTCCGTTCCCGCGAGCTCGGGGAGAGCGGCTACGATGCCGCGGGCGAACGCCTCACGGAGCTCCGCGCGATAGGAAGCCACGACCCGGGCGACCGCGTCGTCGGTGCCGATGGGAGCGGCAGCGGTGTTGACCAGCAGGCAGCCGCTCGTTGCCGGAAGGCTGCCTGTCGTCAGCAGGGCCGCACGCAGTCCGCCGAGATAGGTCCTCAGGGCCTCCGGTGCCACGACCTCGCCCGTCAGCGGGGCGAGGCGCGGGCGGATGACCTCGTCCAGATAGCTCTCGACGGCGGCGTCGAAGAGTCCTCGCTTGGAACCGAAAGCGTGATAGATGCTGGAGCGGCTGAGGCCCGTCGCGCGCTCGAGCTCCGGCAAGGGCGCGCTCTCGAAGCCGCGCGCCCAGAACACGCCACGTGCCGCGCGGACCACCTCTGCGGTGTCGAAGGTCTGTGTGCGCCCCATCCGCCCTGCTCCTGCTCTTTTGTGAATCGCTTGATCCAGTATATATTGTAACGACCGATACAGAATGCGCGGCCGCGCCGCGTCGAAGGGGGACCGCCATGGTCATCGCAGGACTTGTGCTCACCGGCGTCGCGGCGCTCGTGCACGTCTACATCTTCTGGCTGGAGTCGTTCGCCTGGACCAGCGCGCGCGCTCGCCGCACGTTCGGCACCGGCACGGCGGAGGAGGCCGCACGACAGAGGGAGCTCGCCTTCAACCAGGGCTTCTACAACCTGTTCCTCGCGATCGCCGTGCTCCTCGGCATCGTCGTCTTCGCCACGGGAGCGACGGCCGTCGGCGCGACCCTCGTCTTCACCGGCGCCGGATCGATGGTCGCCGCGAGCCTCGTGCTGCTGCTGTCGAGCCCCGACAAGGCGTCCGCCGCCCTGAAGCAGGGAGTCATCCCGGCGCTCGGCGTCATCGCGCTCGCCATCGGCCTCCTCGTCTGAGTCAGGCAGCACCCCCCAGATCCTCACGAAGGAGAGAAATGTCCCACGCCATCAGCACCCAGATCCAGCTCGCCCGCCGCCCCGAGGGGTGGCCGACCCACGACGACTTCCGCACCGTCGAGGTCGAGTTGAGCGATCCGGCGCCGGGGGAGGTGCGCGTGGCGAACGAGTTCGTCTCCGTCGACCCCTACATGCGCGGGCGGATGAACGACGTCCGCAGCTACGTCGCCCCCTACGCCCTCGACGAGGTCATCGCGGGTGGCGCCATCGGCCGGGTCGTCGCTTCTGCGGCGGACGACCTCCCCGTCGGCACCGTCGTGCTGCACCAGCACGGCTGGAGCGATGTCGTGCAGGCGGACGCGTCGACCTTCCGGGCCGTGCCGGAGGTGCCGGGTATGCCGCTGTCGCTGCGCCTGCACATCCTCGGCATGACCGGCCTCACCGCCTACGTCGGTCTCACCGCGATCGCCGGACTCGCCCCGGGCGACACCGTCTTCGTCTCCGGCGCCGCCGGTGCCGTCGGCACGGCTGTCGGTCAGATCGCCAAGCTCCTCGGCGCGGGCCGCGTCATCGGCTCGGCGGGCTCGCCTGAGAAGGTCGCCCTGCTGACCGAGAAGTACGGCTACGACGCGGCGTTCAACTACAAGGACGGCCCGGTGCGCGAGCAGCTCGCCGCCCTCGCGCCCGAGGGCGTGGACGTGTTCTTCGACAACGTCGGCGGCGACCACCTCGAAGCCGCGCTCGACGTTATGAACGACGGTGGCCGGATCGCGCTGTGCGGCGCCATCACGAGCTACAACACCACCGAGCGCGTGCCCGGGCCCGACAACATGGCGAACATCATCACGCGCGGGCTCCGGCTCCAGGGCTTCACGCTGGCCTCGTACCTGCACCTGTCGCCGGAGTTCAGCGAGAAGATGACCCGCTGGTTCGCGGAAGGGCGGATCGCCTACGACGAGACCATCGTCGACGGTATCGAGAACACGGTCGACGCGTTCCTCGACATGATGCGCGGAGCCAACACGGGGAAGATGCTCGTGCGCGTCACGCCCTCCGCCTGACGTACGGAGCGGGCCGCCAGCGCTTTTGGGATATATTGCTTGAGACGTAGAACTTCACTCTCCATGACCCCCACTGGAGGCAGTGTGACACTCTCTGGCGGCCCCCTCGAACGCCGGTCGATGAGCGACGAGGCTTTCGTGCGCCTGCAGGATGCGATCATCAGCGGCGAACTCCAGCCCGGCGAGCGCCTGCGCGACTACGAGCTCGCCGAACGCCTCGGCACCTCGAAGACGCCGATCCGTCATGCCCTCGACCGCCTGGCCGACAACGGCCTCGTCGAGATGCAGCGCAACCGCTACACCCGCGTGGCCCCGATCGATCTGGAGCGGGTGCGCAACGCCGTCGACCTGTTCGGCGACATCTGGATCGGCTCGGTCCGTCACGTCATGCCGGTGATCCAGGACGACGATGTGGCCTACCTCGTCGAGCTGGCCGACGACATGGCGGCGTCGGTGCAGGCGCGGGACATCATCGCGTTCGGCGCGGCGCTCCGCAGCGCGGCGACGGGTTTCGCCCGGATCGAGGGCAACGCCACGCGCGCCAACTCCATCGAGCGCCTCGGCCCGCAGATCCGTCGGTTCACCCAGCACGCGAAGGACGCCGTGGACTGGTCCGCCGTCGAGGAGTTCGTCGGTGCGATCCGCGAGGCGACGTCGGAGCGCGACGCGGTCAAGACCCGTGCCGTGCTGGTGAGCTTCTTCGATGAGACGCTCCCGGCGATCATCGATCGGGCCGAGCAGTCGGGACTGGCCGAGATCTCGGAGTGATCGACGGCTGACGAACGAGGGCGACCGCACACCGCGGTCGCCCTCGTCGCGTCCGGGCTACGGCGTGAGGCGATGGACGTCGCGGGGGAACAGCGTCACCTCGCGGACATTGGCCGCCTCGACCAGGCGGCCCACCCAGCGCTCCAGTCCGATGGCGAAGCCGCCGTGCGGAGGCATCCCGTGCGCGAACGCCTCCAGGTAGCCCGCGTACGCCGAGGGCGATTCTCCTCGCGCCTCGATCGCGGCGACGACCTCGCTGTGCCGATGCAGCCGCTGTCCGCCGGTCACGAGCTCCAGACCGCGGAACAGGAGGTCGAAGCTGTTGCTCCCCTCCGCGTCGTCGGGCTGCGGATGCGTGTAGAACGGGCGTTTGCGCAGCGGGTAGCCCTCGACGGCCAGCACGTCGCTGCCGAACTCCTCCTTCGCCCACGCCCCGAGCGCGCGCTCGTGCGCCGGGGAGAGGTCCGGCTCGTCGGCCGGAGCACCGACCCGGCGCAGCGCGTCGCGGAAGTGCACGACGGGGATGTCCTCGGGGATGTCGGGGAGCGTCACGTCGAGCAGTGCGAGCTCGTCCGCCGCGTCGGTGCGTATGCCGCCGAGCATGCCGCGCAGCACGTCGCCGAGAAGGCTCAGGACGTCGCGGTGGTCGCGGATGAACCCGAGCTCGACGTCCAGCGACACGTACTCCGACAGATGCCGCACGGTGTCGTGCGGCTCGGCGCGGAAGACGGGCCCCACCTCGTAGACGCGTTCGAACACGCCGACCAGCTGCTGCTTGTAGAACTGCGGGCTCTGCGCGAGGTACCCGGTCCTGCCGAAGTAGTCGACGGGGAACACGTTCGCGCCCGACTCGGTCACGGTGTCGACGATCTTCGGGGTCTGCACCTCGGTGAAGTCCGCGGTGTCGAGGACCCGGCGGAACGCGCGCACGCTCGCCGCGGCGATCTGCCAGGTCGCGCGGCGTGCGGGGTGGCGCCAGGTCACCGCCGCGTGGTCGAGCAGTGTCGGCAGGCTCGTCTCGAGCGTCGGGCGCCACAGCTCCACGACCGGCGGTGCGGCCGGCTCCGACAGGCTCTCGATCTGCGGGTCGACGATCTCGACGCCGCCGGGGGCCTGCGGGTTCGCGGTGATGGTCCCCGTCACGCGGACCACGGTCTCCTCCGGAGGGAGGCCGTCCGCTGGATGCTCGGCGGGACGGACCACGACCTGCGCGAGTCCGGAGCGGTCGCGGACGATCAGGAACGCGACGGTGGCGAGCTCCCTCCGCCGATGGACGTGGCCGAGCAGCGTGACGCGGCGGCCGGAGACGATGTGCACGAGCTCCGCGGCGAGAGTGCGGGCGGGGTCGGGTGATCTCATTTCTCCTCCAGGTTGTGGGAGCCCTGGAGGTGTGGGCGGGGGCCAGATCGCGGTGCCACCACACCTTCGCCGGTGAGAAGCCGGCCTCTCGTCGGTACGCCGGACGCGCGGGGACCGCCTGCCCGGAGGCCGGGGGTCGTCACGCCCCGGCGGTCGCCGCGTCCAGTCTAGGGGCGTTCTCGGCAGATCCACAGAATCGCTTGGGTGCCGTCTCGTACCCTGGATTATCCAAGGGGAGTACTCCGACACGGTCGGGTCGTCATTACGGATGCGTCTGCATCCCGGCCTACCGGTCCCGCTCGGGATGGGGAAGACTTTGGCGCTGTTCCGTCACGCCCGAGTCTGGAGTACCCGTTGGAAATCACCCCCTTGATCTGGGTCATCACGATCGCGGTCACCATCGCGTTCTTCGTGTACGAGTTCTTCGCGCACGTCCGCAAGCCGCACGAGCCGAGCATCGGCGAGTCCGCGCGCTGGTCGATCTTCTACATCAGCCTCGCGCTGCTCTTCGGCGTGGGCATCGGCATGGTGTCCGGCTGGACCTACGGCGGCGAGTACTTCGCCGGCTACCTCACCGAGAAGGCGCTGTCGATCGACAACCTCTTCGTGTTCCTCATCGTGATGACGGGCTTCGCGGTGCCGAAGATCTATCAGCAGAAGGTGCTGATGATCGGCATCGTGATCGCGCTGATCCTCCGCGGCATCTTCATCGCCGTCGGTGCGACCCTCATCGAGAACTTCTCCTGGATCTTCTACGTCTTCGGCGCGCTGCTGCTCTTCCTCGCGTACCGGCAGGCCTTCAGCAATCATGAGAGCAACCCCGCGAACGGCCGCTTCATGACCTTCGTCCGTCGGCACCTCCCCGTCAGCGAGGAGTACAACGGCGACAAGCTCACGGTCGTCCAGAAGGGCAAGCGCTACGTCACGCCGATGCTGCTGACGATCATCGCGATCGGCTTCATCGACCTCGTCTTCGCGGTCGACTCGATCCCCGCCATCTACGGCCTCACCGACCAGGCGTACATCGTGTTCACCGCGAACGCGTTTGCCCTGATGGGGCTGCGTCAGCTGTACTTCCTCATCGGCGGACTGCTCGAGCGCCTGGTCTACCTGGCTCAGGGCCTCGCCGTCATCCTCGCGTTCATCGGTGTGAAGCTCGTCCTGCACGCCCTGCACGTCAACGAGGTGCCGTTCATCAACGGCGGCGAGCCGATGCTGTGGGCGCCCGAGATTCCGATCTGGTTCTCGCTGCTCTTCATCGCCGCGACCATCGCGGTCGCCACCGTCGCGAGCTTGATGAAGACGCGCCGGCACCGCAACTCCGTCTCTTCCCCGACCGATTCCACCCCCACCATCGACAAGGAGCACTCTTGAGCGCGCAGCGCTGTTCTGACTCTTCGGACTCTGACAGTACGAGCACCCGGTTCATCCCGGGTGCTCACCCCGCCACCGAGGAGGTCGCCCGCTGATGGGCGATCTGCTCTGGAACATCGCCCTCGTCCTGCTCTTCGTGCTGATCGGCGGTGTCTTCGCTGCGACGGAGATGGCGCTGGTCACGCTGCGCGAGAGCCAGCTCAACGCGATCGCCGTCCGCGGCCGTCGCGGAGCGAAGGTCGCCGCCCTCGCCCGTAACCCCAACACCTTCCTCTCTGCGGTGCAGATCGGCGTGACCGTGGCGGGCTTCGCGTCCGCCGCCTACGGGGCGACCTCGATCGCGCCGTCCGTCGCGCCGCTGCTGGAGGGCTGGGGTGTCGCGCCTCCGCTCGCGATGACCCTCGCCACGATCGTGCTGACGCTCATCATCGCGTACCTGTCGCTCGTGCTCGGCGAACTCGTGCCGAAGCGGCTCGCGATCCAGCGCAACGCGCAGTTCGCGTACGCGGTGGCACCGGCCCTGAACGGCTTCGCGACCGTCATGCGCCCGGTGATCTGGCTGCTGTCGGTCTCGACGAACGCCCTCGTCCGCGTGCTCGGCGGCGACCCGCACAAGACGAGCGACGAGCTCACCGATGAGGAGGTGCGCGACATCGTGGCGACCCACCAGGGCCTCCCCGACGACGAGCGCCGCATCCTCGACGACGTGCTCTCGCTGCGTGGGCGCCAGGTGAGCGAGGTCATGCGCCCGCGACCGGAGGTCGTGGCGCTCGACGAGGCTGGCACGGTCGGGGCGGCGGTGGAGCAGGTGCGCGAGCTGCCCTACTCCCGGTACCCGGTGTCGCAGACGTCGATCGACGACATCACCGGCTTCGTGCATGTGCGCGACCTCTTCGAGGCTGCCGCGGACGACCCGGAGCGTCCGCTGCAGGGGCTCGTCCGCGACATCCCTTACATCCCGTCCACGGCGGGGGTGCTGCCCACCCTCACCCGGATGCGGGCCGAGGGACACCACATCGCCGTCGTCGTGGACGAGTACGGCGGCACCGACGGTCTCGTGACCCTGGAGGACCTCGTGGAGGAGGTCGTCGGCGAGATCTTCGACGAGTACGACGCCGAGGTCTTCCTCTCCGCCGACGACGGACTGGACGGGCGCCTCAACCTGCAGGACTTCGAGGAGGCGACGGGGCTCGCGATGCCGCGCGGTTCCTCGGACACGATCGCCGGATTCGTCACGGAGCAGCTCGGACGGCTCGCCGTGGTCGGCGACACCGTCGAGGTGCCGGGCGCGACGATCCAGGTGGTCGAGATCGATCGCCGCCGCATCGCCCGCGTGCGCGTCTCGATGCACACCGATCCGGGTGCCGAGCGGGGCGTCGAGGACTGACGGCCGGCCGGGCGGCGGGGCGCGTCAGTCGCCTGCTCCGCTGCCCAGCTCGCGCAGGCCCTCGCCGAGGACCTCGGTCAGGAGCCGGGCGTAGCGACCGTCCGGGTCGAGGTCCGGATCGAACACGGTGATGCTCGCCCCGATCGCCTGCGGGGCGAGGGCGCGCAGGAGGGCGGTGAGGTCTGCCGCCCCGAGTCCGCCCGGGTCCGGGCTGTCGACGGCGGGCATCACCGACGGATCGAGCACGTCGACGTCGAGCTGCAACCAGTAGCGCCCACCCGCGGACGCGGCGGTCTCAGCCGCGACCGCGCCGGCCCCTCGTGCCAGGACGTCGGCCGCCGGCGTGACGCGCGCGAGGAGGCCGCGGGCCTCCGCCTGCTCCTCGTCGTCGTCGCGGTGCCCGATGTGGGCCGTGCGGGTGGCGGGGAAGTACGGGGCGAGTCCGTCGATGTCGGCGATCGCCGGCCAATGCTTGCCGACCGCGGCCGCCAGCGCTTCGCCGGCCACGCTCGCGCACTCGTCGCTGTTGCCCGGGTGGCGGAAGTCGGTGTGTCCGTCGATGTGCACGAGGCCCGCGCCTCCACGGCGCTTCACGGCGATCCCGGCGCCGACGAGGATGCCGCAGTCGCCGCCGATCACGAGCGGGGCGCGGCCCTCGTCGAGGATCTCGCCGATACGCGAAGCCAGACGGAGGGAGTGGTCGACGAATGCGGCCTCGTTGCGTACTCGGCCAGCGGGCCGCGTGGCGTCGTCGTCCACGTAGCGCCCGGCGAGGACGATGCCGCCGTCGCTCACTCCCCGGTCGGTGAAGCGCCGGAACAGCCCCGCTTCGCGAAACGCCTCCGGTGCCTTCGCGGAGCCGGGCACGCTGCCGGGCTCCGGAGGGCGCAGGCCGAGATTGCTGGGGGCCGACAGCAGTGTGATCATGCGCTCATCCTGCATCGGGCGTCCGACATCGCGACGCTCAGCGGATGGCGTAGACGGCGCTGCCGACGATCACCGCGATGACGGTCGTCCAGGCGACGATCGCGACGGCCTGCCATACGAGGATGCGCCCCTTGCCGATGCCGGACGCGGCGAGCATGGTGGCGGTGAAGTGCGTGGGCAGCAGCAGCGGTCCCAGCAGGCTCACCCCGGGGACGCCGTAGCGCTCGAACGCGCGCTGGAACTTCTCGCGGCGGGCGGACCCGCGTCCGGTCTCCGCCGGGACGCCGTCGGCCTCCAGGCTCGTCCCGCCGCCCACCGTCACCGGCTGCTTCGCCCGCGAGCGGTCCACGATGGCCCGGCGGGCGCCCGCGCTGGCGAGCACCAGGATCGCGACGCAGAGGAAGTTGCCGACCATCGCGGCGATGGCCGCGACCACGGGCGGGATTCCGCCGAGGATGCCGATGCTCGCGGCACCCTCGCCTTCGACGAACGGCACTGCCCCGGCGAGGGCGACGATGAGGGGCTGGACCAGGTCGGGGACCTGGGCGACGAGGTTCTGGAAGGTCTCGATGAGGTTCATGGGGGAAGCTCCGGGTGTCGGTGCAGACGGTCTCTCCGTCGCGATGACCCCAGTCCAGTCGATGCCGCCCCGGGGCGGCAGTGCCGCCGCGTCACCGCTCTCCGTGCGGTTCGCACCCGGATCCCGTGACATGTGTCACGCCTCTATCGTGGGGAGCGTGAGCAGTCCTTCCCCCGCCCTCTCCGATCCCGGTCCCGGTGCCCGCCAGCTCGCGCGGGGCATCACCGCCACCTGGTGGTACACGGTCGGCGGGGTGATCTTCATCGAGCTCATGCTGGTGGCCGCCTGGCTGGGCATCGCCGTGGCACTGGATCGCTCGGGCGTCGCTCTGCTCGTCGTGGGGGTCGGTGGGGTGCTCTGGGCGGCGTCGACCGTCCTGCTGCTGGTCGACTACCGTCATCGCGTCGACGCCGGCCCCGGGGTGGGCTGGGTGCGGCTGGCCGTGCCGACCGTCGTCGCCCTGATGTACGGCGGCGCGGCGGGGGCTCTGGTCGGCAGCTGGCAGCTCGCCGCGATGCCCGTGGTGCAGGTCCTCGTGCTGGTGAGCTGGCCCCGCGGGATCCGGGTGCGCGTGGCCGTGGCGGCGACGGTCGTGCTCGTCGCGCTCGCGCTGCTCGACTCGACCACGACCCTCGGTTCCGGGATCCCGGCGTGGGTGCCGGTGCTCTACGGAGTCATGCTCCCCGGGATGACCGTGAGCTCGCTGTGGTGGTGGGACGTGCTCGTGGCCCTCGACCGGGCACGCGCCTCGGAGGCGCGCCTGGCGGCGACGCAGGAGCGCCTGCGGGTGGCGACCGACGTGCACGACCTCCAGGGGCATCATCTCCAGGTGATCGCGCTGCAGCTCGAACTGGCGGAGCGCCTGCTGCCCACGGATCCGCAGGCGGGGATGGAGCAGCTCCGCGCCGCCAGGGCGAGTGTGGACGACGCGCGGCAGGGCACCAGGGACCTCGCCACGCGGTTCCGCTCCGTGCCCCTCGGCGACGAGCTGGCGAACGCCCGAGACCTGCTCGCGGCCGCAGGGCTGACGGTGGAGGCCCGGATCCACCCGGATGCGGACGCGGCACCCGTGGCCGACCTCGGCCCGGTGATCCGGGAGACGACCACGAACGTCCTGCGGCACGGACGCGGTGGTCACGCGCGCCTGATCCTCGACCGGACGGCGGACGCCTGGCGGTACGAGGTCGCCAACGACGCCGACCCCGCGTCCGAGGACGGGGCGGGCGGCTCCGGGCTCGACGGCGTCCGCCGGCGCATCGGCGAGGCGGGCGGCACGTACGAGCAGCGGCGGGACGCCGACGAGTTCGTCGTGACGGTCACCGTGCCCGCGCGCGCGGAGATCGTCCGATGATCCGGGTGCTGCTCGCCGACGACGAGGGCATGATCCGCTCCGCGCTCGCCGCCCTGCTGCGTCTCGAGGCCGATATCGACGTGGTCGCGGAGTGCGCGGACGGCGAGGAGGCCGTCGCCGCCGCCGTCCGGCTCGAACCCGACGTGTGTCTGCTCGACCTGGAGATGCCGGGACTCGACGGTGTGCAGGTCGCCGAGAGGCTCAACCGCACGATCGCGACCCGCTGCATCGTCGTCACCCGGCACGCCCGCCCCGGGGTGCTCCGGCGGGCGCTCGCCTCCGGCGTCTCCGGGTTCGTGCCCAAGTCGCGAGGTGCGGACGAGCTCGCCGCGATCATCCGCCGCGTCGCGGCCGGCGCCCGGTACGTCGATCCGGAGATCGCCGCGGATGCGCTGAGCGACGAGCGGTCGCCGCTCACCGATCGGGAACTGGATGTGCTCCGCGCCGGGCGTCGAGGGGAGACCACGGGACAGATCGCGCGGGCGCTCGCGTTGGCGCCGGGGACGGTGCGCAACCACATCTCCGTGATCCTCGGGAAGCTCTCGGTGAGCACCCGTCAGCAGGCCGTGCTCGTCGCCGAGGAGCGCGGCTGGATCTGAGCATCGTCACGCGTCCGTTCCGAGGGTCGCGGCCTGCGAGAATGGAGGCGCCGAGTCCCGAGCCGAGGAGCACACGTGCCGTTCATCTCCACCCGCGGCGGCATGCAGCCGCAGTCGTTCAGCGAGACGCTGCTGGAGGGCCTGGCGCCCGACGGCGGCCTGGCCGTCCCCGACGTCATGCCCGAGGTCGACGGCGAGACGCTCGAGCGCTGGCGTGCCCTGACCTATCCGCAGCTGGCGACCGAGGTGCTCGGCCTCTTCGCGACCGACATCCCGCGGGAGGATCTCGCCCGGATGACGGCGGCGGCGTACGCGGACTTCCCGGACGGCGTCGTCCCGCTGCGTCGCGTGGACGACGACCTCACGCTGGTCGGCCTCTCCGAGGGCCCGACCCTGGCGTTCAAGGACATGGCCATGCAGTTCCTCGGGCAGGTGCTGGAGTACACGCTCGAGCGCCAGGGCTCGGTCCTCAACATCCTCGGTGCCACCTCGGGTGACACCGGCTCCGCCGCGGAGCACGCCCTGCGGGGCAAGGAGCGCGTCGCGGTGTTCATGCTGTCGCCGCAGGGCCGGATGAGCGCGTTCCAGCGGGCGCAGATGTTCTCGCTCGACGACGCGAACGTGCACAACATCGCGGTGGAGGGCGTCTTCGACGACTGCCAGAACCTCGTGAAGAAGCTCGCCGGCGACCTCGACTTCAAGCGCGCTCAGCACCTGGGCGCCGTGAACTCGATCAACCTCGCTCGCATCACCGCGCAGACGGTCTACTACTTCTGGGCGTGGCTGCGGGCGACCGATGCCGGCGGGTGGACCGAGGTGTCGTTCACCGTCCCGTCCGGGAACTTCGGCAACATCCTCTCCGGATTCTTCGCGAAGCAGATGGGACTGCCGATCCGGCGCCTCGTCCTGGCCGCGAACGAGAACAACGTGCTCGACGAGTTCTTCCGCACGGGGGTGTACCGCCCCCGCAGCGCCGCCCAGACGCTCGCCACCTCGAGCCCCTCGATGGACATCTCGAAGGCCTCGAACCTCGAGCGCTTCATCTTCGAGCTCGTCGACCGCGATCCGGCGCGAGTGGTCGGTGCGTGGGACGACCTGGAGGCGCAGGGCTTCTTCGACTTCTCGGCCGAGCAGCCGCGCTTCGCCGAGGAGTTCGGCATCGTGAGCGGCACCTCGACGCACGAGGACCGGCTCTCGACCATCCGCGACGTGTACGAGGCCTCCGGCGAGGTGATCGACCCGCACACCGCCGATGGCGTGAAGGTCGCGCGGGAGTATGTCGAGCCCGGAGTGCCGATGCTGGTGCTGGAGACGGCCAAGCCCGAGAAGTTCGCCGAGACGATCCACGAGGCCATCGGGGTCGAGCTGGCGTACGCCCCCGAGCTCCGCGCCATGCTCGACGCCCCCCAGCACGTGACCGAGATGCCCGACGACGAGCACGCTCTCCGCGCCTTCATCGAGGAGAACGCTCTCCACTGACTCGCGAAACCCCGCTTTCGCGCCGAAACCCCCTGTCCCGGACGCCGGAGACAGGGGGTTTCGACGTGAACCCGGGGTCTCGGCGGGAAGAGAGAGGGACGGGAGGGGGACGGGAAGGGTGGGCAGGGTGCACAGGGGGAGGGGGGATTGAGGCGGAGTGCACATGTCGGGGAAGGCGGGGGATGAGTACCGTGGCGGGCAACCCGTATCCTCCTCCCGAAGGACTTCCCATGGCACGCACGGCGCACGCAGACGACTTCGCGCTCTCCCGAGTGACTCCCGAGGCCCGCAAGCCCTGGTTCGGAATCGCCGTTCAGCGATTCGGACAGGTCTCGGCCCTCTCGCAGTTCCTCCTCGGCGCGACCCTCGGTTACAGCATGACCTTCGGCGAGGCCGTCCTCGCCTTCCTGTTCGGCTCGCTCATCCTCGAAGTGATCATGTGCGTGGTCGGCTTCATCGGCCAGCGCGAAGGCCTGAACACCGCGCTGCTCGCCCGCTGGACGGGCTTCGGCGAGATCGGCGCCTCGCTCGTCGGCCTCGCCATCGGCATCAGCCTCATCGGCTGGTTCGGCATCCAGTCCGCGATCTCCGCCCAGTCCCTCGACGCCCTGATGCCCGGAGCCCTGCCGGTGTGGGCCTGGAGCCTCATCTTCGGCCTCGCCGTCACCGCGATCGTGGCCTTCGGGTTCGTCGGGATGCAGTGGCTCGCGAACATCACCGTGCCGCTGTTCCTGATCCTCGTGGGCTGGTCCGTCATCTCCGAGCTCACCCGCCACGACATCGGCGAGCTGCTCACCGGCCCCGCGCCCGGACCGACCATGAGCGTCTGGGCCGGCACCGGCATCGTGGCCGGCGGTCTCATCGTCGGCGCGATCATCACGGGGGACATGACCCGCTTCAACCGCTCCCGCGCCGACGTCGTCAAGCAGACGGTGCTGGGCGTCTCCCTCGGCGAGTTCGTGATCGGTCTCGCCGGTGTCCTCCTCGCCCACGCGGCGGCGACCGGCGACATCGTCGCGATCGTCACCTCGTCCGTCGGGTTCGTCGGCCTGTTCATCGTGCTCACCGGCACGCTGAAGATCAACGACTGGAACCTGTACTCCTCCACCCTCGGCCTGGTGAACTTCATCTCGACGGCCTTCGGCAAGAATCTGCACCGCGTCACCACCACGATCGTCCTCGGCGTCGTCGGATCGGTGCTGGCGGCCGTCGGCATCCTCGGACAGTTCACCGAGTTCCTGATCGTGCTCAGCGTCGCGTTCCCGCCGATCGCCGGGATCATGGTCGCCGAGTACTACGTGGTGCGCCGCTGGCGCCCCGAGCTGGACGCGACGCGCGAGGCCGGAACCCTGCCCGCCACCGCGCCGCGGATCGTCCCCGCCACGATCGTCGTCTGGCTGGTCTCCTCGCTGGTCGGCTACTTCGTGACCTGGGGCATCCCCTCCCTGCTCAGCCTCTTCCTGTCGATGGTGCTCTACATCGTCGCCGGCAAGCTCGGCTGGGTGCGCGGCGTCGGCGTCGCGACCACCCGGCAGGCGAGCCCCGTCGACAGCGCCCCCGCCGCGGTCTGAGCAGACCCGCCGGATACGAACCACCTCCACGAAAGCGAGCACCATGCACATCGGCATCGACGTCGGCGGCACCAACACCGACGCCGTCCTCATGGACGGCACCCGCACCCTGGCCGGGGTCAAGCACTCCACGACCCCGGACGTGACGAGCGGGATCGTCCAGGCCATCGAAGACCTCCGTGCGGGGCATTCCTTCGAGGGTGGCGACATCGACGCGGTGATGATCGGCACGACGCACTTCATCAACGCGCTGGTGCAGGCGAGCCGGCTCGCTCCGGTGGCGGCCCTTCGACTCGGCCTGCCCGCGACGCGGGCCCTGCCGCCGCTGATCGACTGGCCGGAGGTTCTCGTCGCGGCCACCCAGGCGCGCAGCTACCTCGCGCACGGCGGCTACGAGTTCGACGGCCGCCCGATCTCGCCGCTCGACCCCGACGAGATCCGCGCGCACGCCGAGGACATGAAGGCGCACGGCATCCGCTCGGTCGCCATCTCGTCGGTGTTCAGCCCGGTCAACCACGACCTCGAAGTGCAGGCGGCCGAGATCGTCGCCTCGGTGCTCGGAGAAGACGCCGCCATCTCGCTGTCGCACGAGATCGGTCGCATCGGACTGCTGGAGCGCGAGAACGCGACGATCATCAACGCCGCCCTCCGTGAGCTCGCGTCGGAGATCGTCGACGGGCTCACCTCGGCGGTCCGCGCGCAGGGCATCGAGGCGCCGATCTTCCTCAGCCAGAACGACGGCACGCTCATGGACGAGGACTACGTGCGCCGGTACCCGGTCGCGACCTTCGCCTCCGGCCCGACCAACTCGATGCGTGGGGCGGCGGCCACCAGCGGCCTCGTCGACTGCGCCGTCATCGACGTGGGCGGCACCACCGCCGACATCGGGCTGCTCATCAACGGCTTCCCGCGGGAGACGGCGAACGAGGTGAAGGTCGCCGGCATCCGCACGAACTTCCGCATGCCGGACGTGCTCTCCCTCGGCATCGGCGGCGGCAGCATCGTCGACGAGGAGACGGCCGAGGTGGGCCCGGCCTCGGTCGGATACCGGCTGACGACGGAGGCTCTGGTCTTCGGCGGCTCGACCCTCACGGCCACCGACATCGCGGTCGCCGCCGGTCGTGCGCAGGTGGGGGACCCCGCCAAGGTCGCGCACCTCGATCCCGCCTTCGTGGAGCGCGTGCTCGCCCGGATCGCGGAGCGGGTGGCGGAGGCGGTGGACCGCATGCGCACGTCGCCCGAGCCCATCGCGGTCGTGGCCGTCGGCGGCGGGTCCATCCTGCTGCCCGACGAGCTGCCCCTGTTCGGCACCGTGCATCGTCCGGAGAACTACGCGGTCGCCAACGCCATCGGCGCCTCGATCGCGCAGGTCGGCGGCGAGATCGACAAGGTCTACGCGATCGAGCCGGGCCGCCGCGACGAGACGATCGCCGAGGTGCGCGCAGAGGCCGTCGACAAGGCCATCGCGGCCGGCGCCAAGCCCGCGACCGTGTCGATCATCGACTTCGACGAGGTCCCCATCCCGTATCTTCCCGGCAACGCCACGCGCATCCGCGTGAAGGCCGTCGGCGACCTCGACATGGGGGCCTGACATGAGCACGACGATCACCGCCGCCGACATCGACGGTCTCGCCCGCGGCGCGGCCGTGCTCGGCACCGGCGGGGGCGGCGACCCGTACATCGGCGCCCTCCTCGCCCGCCAGGCCCTCGCCGCGGGAGACGTCACGGTCGTGGCGCTCGACGAGGTGCCGGACGATGCCCTCGTGCTGTTCGTCGCGATGATGGGCGCGCCCACCGTCATGGTGGAGAAGCTGCCGAGCCTCGCGGAGGTCATCGAGCCGGTCAAGGCGCTCGGCATCCATCTCGGCCGCCCGGTCACCCACATCGCCTGTGCAGAGGTGGGCGGGGTGAACTCGACGATCCCGATCGCCGCCGCCGCAGCGCTCGGGCTGCCCCTCGTCGACGCGGACGGCATGGGACGCGCGTTCCCCGAACTGCAGATGGTGCTCCCGACGCTGTACGGCGTGACGGCCTCGCCGCTCGCCTTCAGCGACGAGAAGGGGAACACGGGCGTGCTGCAGACCGCCGACAACTCCTGGACCGAGCGCATCGCCCGCGTCGCCTGCGTCGAGATGGGCTGCTCCGTCATGATCTCCGGCTTCTCGATGTCGGGTGCCGCCGCACGCCAGTCGCTGGTGGCGGGATCGCTGTCCCGGTGCATCGACATCGGCCAGCGGATCGCGGAGGCCCGCGAGGCGAAGACCGACCCGGTCGCCGCTGTCGTGGAGCTCCTCGGCGGCCGCGAGCTGTTCGGCGGCAAGGTCGCCGACGTGAACCGGGCCACGACGACCGGCTTCGCCCGTGGTCGGGCACGGATCGACGGAGACGGAGGCACCTCGCTCACGTTGCAGTTCCAGAACGAGCACCTCGTCGCGGAAGCGGACGGGAGGGTGCTGGCGACCACCCCCGACCTCATCATGGTGCTCGACGGCGAGTCGGGGGAGCCCGTCACGACCGAAGGGCTGCGCTACGGTCAGCGTGTCCGCGTGATCGCCGCTCCCGCTGACGAGCGCTGGCACTCGGACGCGGCTCTCGCGATGGTCGGCCCGGGGTACTTCGGCTACGACATCCCGGCGCACCGGTTCGACGGCACAGTCTCCGCCGGAGACGCCGCGGCGGGGGCCGCCGCATGAGCTGGGAGCTGACGGCGGCGGATCTGCCCGACCTCGCCCGCGGCGCGACGCTGCTCGGCACCGGCGGCGGGGGCGACCCCTACATCGGCAAGATGCTGGTGGAGCGGGTGCTCGGCGACGGGGCGATCACGATCCTCGACCCGGACGACCTCGCTGACGACCTCTTCGTCATCCCGACCGCGCAGATGGGGGCACCGACCGTGATGGTCGAGAAGATCCCCGCCGGCACCGAGCCCACGCTCGCCCTGCGCACCCTGGAGGATCACCTGGGACGCCGGGCCGATGCCACCATGCCGATCGAGTGCGGCGGGATCAACTCGATGATCCCGCTCATCGTCGCCGCGGAGACCGGTCTTCCGGTCGTGGACGCGGACGGCATGGGCCGGGCGTTCCCCGAGCTGTCGATGGAGACCTTCGCGGTCTACGGCGTGCACGGCTCGCCGCTCGCCCTCGCCGGAGAGCGCGGAGAGCGCGTCGTCATCGACACCGGGGACGACGATCGTCAGATGGAGTGGCTCGCCCGCGGCATCACGATCCGGCTGGGTGGCGTCGGTCACATCGCCGAGTACGCGATGAGCGGGGCCGACGTGCGACGCACGGCGGTGCCGCGCACCATCTCGATGGCCCTCGCCCTGGGGCGGGCGATCCGGCTCGCCCGGGAGGAGCACCGCTCGCCGTTCGAGGCGATCGCCGCGACGCTCGCGACCACGCTCTACCCGCATGTGCGCGAGCTCTGCGTCGGGAAGGTGGTGGACGTCGAACGACGGACCACCGAGGGCTTCGCGAAGGGGCGGGCGGTCATCGCTCCGCTCGGCGCCGCGGAGGACGACACGTTCGAGATCGCCTTCCAGAACGAGAACCTCACCGCGCGGCGGGGTGGGCGGCTCGTCGCGATCGTTCCCGATCTCATCTGCGTCGTCGACCACGAGACGGCCGAGCCCATCACCACGGAGGGCCTCCGCTACGGTCAGCGCGTCCGGGTGCTCGGCATCTCGACGCCGGCGATGATGCGCACTCCCGAGGCTCTGGCGGCCTTCGGCCCCTCCGCCTTCGGCCTGACCGAGGAGTTCGCTCCCGTCGAGGGGATGGTCGCGTCCTAGGCTGGATCCCATGAGGCTGGAGCGGGACGACCTGGAGGCGCTCGCCCGCGGGTACGCGCTGCTCGGTTCCGGCGGCGGCGGCTCCACGACGATGCTCGAACTCATCCTCGGTACGACCGCGCACTGGCCGCTCGAGATCGCGCCGGTGGACGCGCTGGATCCCGCGACGCCCTGCCTCGGCGTGGCCTTCGTCGGGTCGACGATGCTGCTCGGGGAGCGGATGCCCGGTGCCGCCCCCTTCGCCCCGCTGCTGCGCGCAGTGGAGAGGTGGCTCGGGCATCCCGTCCCGGCGGTGTGCTCGCTCGAGGGCGGAGGGATGAACGGCCTCGCGCCGCTCACTCTGGCCGGATCGCACACCGTGGTGGACGCCGACTGCACCGGGCGCGCGGTGCCGGGACTCGATCAGATGTCGCTGTTCGTCGACCGTGTCCCTGGGCTCGTGTTCGCGTGCGAGACCGGTGCCGACGGGGTGGCGCTCGTGGAGGCGACGCGGGCGATCGATGCCGAGCGCGTCGTGCGTTCGGCCATCGTCCAGGCCGGGGGAGTGGGGTGCGCCGTGCTCGCCGGGTTCACCGTCGGCGACCTGCGAGAGCACGCCATCGGCGACCACCTCGCCCGCGCGCTCGCCCTCGGCCGCAGCTTCCTGGCGCACCGGGCAGCACCGCTGCCGGTCCTCGCCGAGGTCCTCGGGGGGACGCTGCTCGCCGAGGGCCGCATCGTGACCACCGCGTCCTCCACGGCCGACCCGCACGTGAGCGCGGTCGAGATCGCCGGACTCGGCGGAGCGGTGCACCGCATCGTCACCCGGTCCGAGACCCTCGCGGTGCTCACCGATGGCCTGCTCGTCGCCGCGGCGCCCGAGATCATCGTCCTCCTGGACGCCGTGTCCCGAGACGTCCTCGAAGTCACCGAGCTGGCCCCCGGGCGCACCGTGGCGGCCCTCGCCCTCCCTGCTCCCCCATGGTGGAACGCCCGCCCGGAGCGCCGGGCCCGGGTGGTGCCCTCCGCCTATGGGCTCGTCGATCTGGACGCCGCGTGAGCGGGGCGCTCGCGCTGCCGGCGCTGCTGGCGCAGGAGGAGAACGGCGTCCTCCGCCACGTCGCGGGCCCCCGGGATGTCGCGTGGGACGCGGTGGTGGTGGAAGCCGGCGAGTCCGACCTGCCCGACGAGGGCACCGGCCGGCTCGCGATCCTCACGGCCGGGGCGCCGGTCGCCACCTGGCAGCAGGACGCGATGCTGCGCCGGGTCCGTGACCGCGGGATCACCGGACTCGCGCTCCCCGGCGCTGCCGATGTCGACCCCGGGGCGCTCCGCCTCGCCGACCGGATCGGTCTCGCTCTGCTCGACGTCGAGAGGCCGGTCCAGCTCGCCCGCGCCTGCTGGATGCTCATCGAGGCCAGGGACGCCCTCACGCTCACGAGGGTGCGCAAGGTCGCGCAGTCCTTCGAGTACGCCGCCGACGACCTCGGCGACCTGCTCGGACACCTCGCGGCGAACCTCGGTCTGGGCGTCGCCCTCGTCGACGCCGCGGGAGTGCTCCGTGAAGCCGGCGGACACCTGGATGCCGTGCTGCACGCGGCGATCCGCTTCGATGCCTGGAGCGACAGTGCCAGGGCGGGGGAGGGCGCGGCCGCCTCGGTACGGGTGGACAGCCCCGGCCGGTCCGGTCTGCGTCTCGTCCTGTTCGGCCACGGCTTCGGAGAGGCGCAGCTGCAATCGCTCCTGGTGGCCGCGGAGGTCGCCATGCCCGCGGTGGCCGCCCGCATCCTCATCGACGAGATCGCGGCGGTCAACGACGTCGCCGCGTCGTCGGGGCTGCTGCGGGACTTCGTCGAGCTCCGCGGAGCCGCCGATGCCGACGTCGAGCGGCGCATGGCGGAGCGGGGATGGCGCACCGGCGGGCATCACCTCGGGTTCCGCATGGTGGCGCGCAGCCGGGTGGAGCCGCTCGCGCTCCTCCGTGCGATCAGGCCCGGGCTCAGCGCGATCGACGCCGAGGCGCACGCGACCACGGCGGGTCGAGGCCTCAGCGGCTGGCTCTCCTTCGCTGAGGCCCCGGAGCCCGACCGCATCGAGCGGGCTGTGGCGGCACTGCGCGAGCTCCACCTCGCGGCACTGCGCGACTTCGCGGTGGCCACCGGGGTGGGCTCGGCACAGACCGGGCCGGAAGGACTGGCGGCGACCCTCGACGAGGCCGGCGACGCCGCACGGATCGCTGCGGCCCGGTCGGCCACCGGATGGTTCGTCCGCGTCGACAGCCTCGGGCTCGAACAGCTCCTGCTCGCCTGGACCGGCAACGACACCTTCGTCCCGGCCGCGCAGTCGCTGCTCGCCCCTCTGGCCGAGGGGAGCGGCGAGCTGCTCAGGACTCTGTCGGCGTACCTCGACCACGAGTCCGGAATCGCGGCCACCGCGGCCGCGCTCGGGCTGCACCGCAACACGGTCGCCGTGCGGATCCGACGAGTACAGGAGCTCCTCGGGATCGACATGAACGACCCCGAGGCGCGGCTGGCGCTGCATCTCGCCTGCCGGGCGGTGCTGCCGGGCTGAGTCCGGAGCACACCGTCCGGGGTCACTCCGGGTCGCCGTGCAGCATCCAGGCGATCCCGAAGCGGTCGATGAGCATCCCGAACGTGCCGCCCCACGGCGGGACATCGAGCGGCATCGTGATCGTGGCGCCTTCGGAGAGACGGTCCCACACCTGCCGGGTGACCTCCTGGGTATTGCCACTCAGCGACACGGAGACGCCCTGCGGCTTCTCGTAGGTCATGCCCTCCGGGGTGTCCGAGGCCATGAGCACCAGCCCGTCGGGGGTCGTGAGCTGCGCATGCATCACGAGATCCTTCTGGCTCGGATCCTGCACCATGTCGGGGAAGTCGCCGAAGACCGTGATGTCGAGGTCGCCGCCGAGGACTCCCCGGTAGAACTCCATGGCCTCGCGGGCCTCGGTGCGGAAGGACAGGTAGGGATTGAGGTTCGCCATGCGTGCTGCTCCTGGTCGCTCGACTGCGGAAAGACCCCCGCCCCACCTCAGTCTGCGCGCGCCGGCACCGCCTCGGCAAGCCAATCTGCGAACGTCTGGGTCCCGCGTACCGCTTCGGGTCCCGGCAGCGCCTTTCCCGCGCGCATCCCCGCCATCTGCGGACCGGGCACGTTCAGTGCCGGGATCCAGCCGCGGTACCCGATGCGTCGCGCGTACGCCCGCACCATGTCGGCGAGCTGCTCCTCGCGGGGGCCGGCGAGATCAGGCACGCGACCCCGCGCGTCCCCGGTCGCGAGCGTGACGAGCCGTTCGGCGACCTCGCGGGCCGCCACCGGCTGCGTGCGCGCACGCGGGGCGAGATGCAGCGGCCCCGCCTTCGCCCGAGCGAACATCTGCGCGGCGAACTCGTGGAACTGCGTGGCTCGGAGGATCGTCGAGGGGACGGCGGACGCGGAGACCAGCTTCTCCTGGGCCACCTTGCCCGCGTAGTAGTCGTAGGGGATGCGGTCGATGCCGACGATGGAGAGCAGGACGACGTGTCCCACGCCGGTGTCCGCGGCAGCGGCGAGGAGGTTCCCGGTGGCGGCCGTGAAGAACTCGATCGCCGTGCTCGCCTTCAGGGTCTCGACGCTCACGACATCGATCACGGCGTCGGCTCCGGCCAGCGCCGCCTCCAGCCCGCGCCCGCTGACCAGGTCGACGCCGTGCGAACGACTGAGCACGACGGCCTCATGACCGGCGCTCCGGACGGCCTCCACCGTGGGCGTGCCGACGACGCCGGTCCCTCCTGCGACGACGATCCTCATGCGTTGGTCCTCACTCCCGATCCAGCCCGAACGTGCGCTTCACGAGCGCCAGCACATCACGGTCGGACCCGTCGATGCGCGGTCATCTCGTTGCGTAGGCCGCCGATCTCGCTGCGCAAGACGCGGATGAACAGCATCGCCGATCATGGTCCAGATCTGCACACCGTCGATGGTCTCCATCCCCTCATCGTGACACCGGATCCTTCAGCCGCGCTCAGATGCTCTTGCGTGACCGGCCAGGCGAGCGGAGAATTCTGGATAGCGTCTAACATGTTACTTCGCGCGTTGCAGGGGTCGTGGCGTGACGTGCCCCGGGTCTTCCCCGAAGAGCAGAAGCCGATGAGAGGTCGTCACGTGAACACATCCCCTGCCGTTCCCTCCGCCAACGGCCCGACGGCGGACGGTTTCGTCGCGGGCTCCGGCACCCACCCGCACGACCGCGCAGTCGCCGCCGTGCGGAGACCGCGCATCGTGGGGGTCGACGTCGCCCGCGGCCTCGCTCTTGTCGGGATGTTCGGTGCCCATCTGGCGGTGGCGAGCGGGCCCGGGCTCACGCTCTTCGATCCTTCGAGCTGGCTCGATGTGGTCAACGGGCGCTCATCGATTCTGTTCGCGTTGCTAGCGGGCGTCTCGCTTGCCCTCATGACGGTGGGCATTCGCGATGCCACGGCGGACGAGCTCAGGAGGGTGCGTCTTCGGCTGGTCGGGCGAGGAGCGGCGATCTTCGTCGTCGGGCTCGGTGTCGAGCTGTTGGGGTCGGGCATCGCCGTGATCCTCACCCTCTACGGCGTCCTGTACGTCCTCGCCGCGTTCACGGTGCATCTGCGCACGAAGACGCTCCTCATCGCCGGAGGGGGACTCATCGTGCTCGGTCCACCGCTGCTCGCCCTCCTCGGAACGCTCTCTCCGGATCTCTCCGGTCCCGGACTGGCTCTGGTGGTGTTCGGGACCTATCCGATTACCGTGTGGGCCGCGCTTCTCTGCGCGGGGCTCATCATCGGACGCCTCGATCTGACGCGGGTGCGGACGGGGCTCATGATGGTGGTCGGCGGCACGCTGCTCTGCCTCGGTGCGTACACCCTCGGCGCCATCCTCGCTCCACCGCAGGGAGATGCTTCCTCGTCGACTGCTCCCTCCCCATCCAGCGGCATGGTCCCGGGGGATGAGATCGATATCTCTGGCCTGACGTGCAACAAGAGCGACGGCATCGTCGCCTGTGTCGCACCCGAGAGGGTCTCTCTGTTCGGCGGAGCCGACTCGGAGGATTCCTACTTCGACTGGGTCGTCTCCCAGGATCCGCCGGCGGCGATACTCAATGCGGTCACGGGTGTCTCGCCGCACTCCGGCGGTGTCCTCGAGATCGTGGGATCAGGCGGTTTCGCTGTCGCGGTACTCGGGCTCTGCCTCCTCGTCACCCGCTACGCTCGCTGGGCCGTGCTCCCGCTGGCCGCCTACGGTGCCGTACCTCTCACCGGTTACGTCGTCCAGGCGATCCTCATCCGTGCCGGCGCCTCGGCATGGCTGCCGAACCCCGTTCTCTCCTGGGTCGTGCTGTCGATCCTCATGATGATCGCAGCACTGATCTGGACCCGCACGGCGGGCAAGGGGCCGCTCGAACGGCTCGCCGCCCATGCGGCCGATGCCATGGCGCTGACCACGAAGCAGAAAGCTCAGCGCCGGCCAGGGCAGCGTTTCCCCTCCTTGACCTCGCAAGAAGAGTCGTCGTCGATCACACGAGGGGCGTGTGCCCCCGCAGAAGAGGAGGAATGATGTCGATATCACCGGGACCGCGCATGATGGCGGTCGGCGCAATCGCCGCTATTGCCGGCATGTTGGTCGCAGGCTGCACGGCGGCGCCTCCGCCCTCCCCGAAGACGACTCCCACCCCCGCATGCAGCGCGTCGCCCGTGACGCTGTTCTCGGAGTTCACGGAAGCCTTCAACGCGCACGACGCGGCGCAGCTCGCAGACCTGTTCACGGAAGACGCCAACTTCGTCAACATCTTCGGGCAGTTTATGCCCGGCCGAGACGGCATCGAGTCCGGTCACGCCGACGCCTTCGACAGCCGGATCGCCGTCGCCGACCTGAATCTGGACAAGGTAAAAGTCGTCGACGTCGACTCGGAGGTCGTCGTGATGTACGGGTTCTGGACGCTGAAGCAGCCCGACGGAGCCGACGCCGCCCTGAGCGTGCCGGACGGATCGGGCATCCTCACCGGGGTCGCGGAATGCGCCGGACGGGAATGGCGATTCGCGGCCGTCTCCAACACCCGGGTCACGCCGGCTCCGAGCTGAATCTCAGGCCCGTGGACGGGCTCGGACAGGATGATCATGAAGTGAGGCCCAGGCGGCGACACGCCCCGGGCGTCAAGCGTCCTTCGGCGGGTTGTACATGAACTCGAGCCGGATGCCGTCGGCGTCCTCGACGAAGGAGGCGTAGTAGCGCTCGCTGTACCGCGGGTACTCCTTCGGCTCGCGCACCGCGGTCCAGCCGGCGTCGAGGGCGAGGTCGTGGAGTCGGTCGACCTCGGCGCGCGATGGCACCGCGAAAGCCATGTGCTGCCAGCCGACGCGCCCGTGCCGGTGGGGCGCGGAATCGTCGTCCCACGTGTAGAGGATGATCTCGGTCTCCTCGCCGGTGTGCCAGGAGATCGAGTGATCGTCCTCGCCGCCGGGCTCGTAGCCGAGCGCGGTGAGCACGGGATGGAACTGCGCGCGTCCGCGTTCCAGGTCGGCGACGGTGATGCCCAGGTGATCGAGGAGAGCCATGCGCCCAGTCTGTCAGCGCAGCACCTCCGTGTCAGTGCGGAGCGTGGTACTCGGCTTCGCCACGCTTCCAGTAGCCCTTCACGACGGCGTTCGCGCTGTCCACGTCCCAGCGCCCGAGCAGGGCCCGGCCGGGCTTCACGATGGACTGCTCGGCGGCGATGAAGACGAACGGGTCGTCTCCCACGACGTCATCCGCGGTCAGCGCGTCGAGGAAG
Organism: Microbacterium sp. LCT-H2; assembly: GCF_001866135.1. Lineage (GTDB taxonomy): Bacteria > Actinomycetota > Actinomycetes > Actinomycetales > Microbacteriaceae > Microbacterium. The sequence goes on along the minus strand of NZ_MODW01000001.1, from coordinate 327,196 downwards.
GCGATCAGTGCGGAGCCGGCCGGCGCGTCGCCGCGATGCAGCCACTCGACCGGCACCGGAGCGTCGATCTCGACCTCGCGACCCGCCGACACCGTCTCGATGACGATGCGTGCGGGGGTGCCCTCGGGGATGAGGGCGGCGAAGCGGCGGATCGCGGGGATGGCGGTCTCGTCGCCGACGAGGAGCCAGGATCCCGGCTCTCCGGTGAGGACGGCGGCGCCGCGCGGCCCGCCGACGCCGATGGTCGACCCGAGTGGGGCGTTCGCGGCCCACGGGGCGGCCACGCCCTGATCGCCATGCACCGCGAACTCGACGTCGAGCCAGTCGTCACCCCAGGCGAGGGGCGTGTACTCGCGGCTCGGGGCGGCACGCAGCTCCTCCACCGAGTCCACGGGGCCGCTCGGAAAGAAGAGCCGCATGTGGTCGTCGGAGCCGGGGGAGTCGAAGCCGGCGAGGTCGGGCCCGGACAGGCGGACGCGCACGAAATCCGGAGCGAGCCACTCGCGGGCGCTCAGCGTGACGTTGCGGAAGCGCAGCTCGAGGCCGCGACGCTCGATCGAGAAACCGGATTTCGTATCGCTCATAAAGTAAGGCTAACCTAAAAACCGACGCGGTCGGCTCGCCCGCCCGTCGGACCGGCGCTCCACGAGAGCGCACACATCCCCGCAGAACAGGAGTCTCTCCATGTCCGTGCCCAGAACCCTCACCGCCACGAGCGTCGCTCTCGTCGGCCTGCTCGCCCTCTCCGGCTGCGCGTCCGGCGGCGAAGCCGAACCCGACGAGACGACGGCGGGATCGCGGACCGTGACCATCGAGGACAACACCGGCACGCACGAGATCACCACGCCGCCGACCTCGGTCGTCGCTCTGGACAACCGGACGTTCCAGACCCTCTCCGACTGGGGCATCGAGCTCTCCGCCGGTGCCGTCTCCCTGATGCCGGAGACCGTCTCCTACGCGAAGGACGAGGACGTCGTCGACATCGGCCTGCACACGGAACCCGACCTCGAGGCGATCGTGGCAGCCGACCCCGACCTCATCATCAGCGGGCAGCGGTTCACGCAGCACAACGAGGCCATCGCGGAGCTCGTCCCTGACGCCACGATCATCGACCTGGAGCCCCGGGACGGCGAGCCGTTCGACGAGGAGCTCAAGCGGCAGACCACCGTCCTCGGCGAGATCTTCGGCACGCAGGACGAGGCCCAGAAGCTCGTCGAGGAGTTCGACGCCGCGGTGGACCGTGCGAAGGCCGCCTACGACGACGCCGACACCGTCATGGCGGTGAACACCTCGGGTGGGCAGATCGGCTACCTCGCTCCGACCGTCGGCCGGTCCCTGGGCCCGATCTACGACATGCTGGGCCTCACGCCCGCACTGCAGGTCGACGACGCGAGCGACGACCACCAGGGCGACGAGATCTCGGTCGAGGCCATCGCCGCCTCGAACCCCGACTGGATCCTCGTGCTCGACCGCGACGCCGTGTTCGCGGCGGAGACGCCGGACTACGTGCAGGCGGCGGAGATCATCGAGAACTCCGAGGCGCTCACCGGCGTCACCGCGGTGAAGGACGACCAGATCGTCTACATGCCCACGGATACCTACCTCAACGAGAGCATCCAGACGTACACGACGTTCCTCAACGACCTCGCCGACGCGCTCGAGAAGAGCGCCGACAAGTAAGGGCTGTGCGGCGGCGTCCCGACCGGGACGCCGCCGCCGGCATCCCCCCCATGACCTCTCCTCTCCTCACAGCGACACCGCGATCGTCGGCACGGCTGTTCGATCCGAAGCTGCTCATCGGCGTCCTCGTCGTGGCGGCACTCCTGGTGATCTCGCTCTTCACCGGCGTGTACGACATCGCCGGCGCGGACGACGGCGCGCAGATGTTCCAGATCACCCGCGTTCCCCGGACGATCGCGCTCGTGCTCGCGGGCGCGGCGATGGCGATGGCCGGCCTCGTGATGCAGCTGCTCACGCAGAACCGCTTCGTGGAGCCGACCACCACCGGGACCACGGAGTGGGCCGGACTCGGGCTCCTCACCGTGATGGTGCTCGTGCCGCAGCCCTCTCTTCCGCTGCGCATGGCCGGGGCCGTGCTCGCCGCGTTCGTCGGCACGATGGTGTTCTTCGCGTTCCTCCGGCGGGTGGCGTTGAAGTCGTCGCTCATCGTGCCCATCGTCGGCATCATGCTGGGCGCGGTGGTCGGCGCGATCACGACCTACTTCGCCCTCGTCACGAACTCGCTGCAGATCATCGGCGTCTGGTTCGCGGGCAGCTTCACCTCGGTCATGCGCGGCCAGTACGAGATGCTGTGGATCGTCGCGATCATCGGCGTCGTCGTCTTCCTCGTGGCCGACCGGCTGACGATCGCCGGGCTGGGGGAGGAGATCGCCACCAACGTCGGGGTGAACTACAACCGGATGATCCTGCTCGGCACCGCGCTGATCGCGGTGACGACCGGCGTGGTCACCGTCGTCGTCGGCAACCTCCCCTTCCTGGGGCTCATCGTCCCGAACATCGTCTCGATGGTCCGCGGTGACGACCTGCGCAGCAACCTGCCCTGGGTGTGTCTGCTCGGCATCGCGATCGTCACCGTCTGCGACATCATCGGCCGGACGATCATCATGCCGTTCGAGGTGCCGGTGTCGCTGATCCTCGGTGTCGTCGGCGCGGTCGTGTTCGTGCTCCTCCTCCTTCGGCAGCGTCGTCGTGGCTGAGCAGACGATGACGGCGACCAGGGCCCAGCGGACGGCGCGGTCGGCCGGGGCGTTCACGACTCCGCGGGCGCGCCGCCGCTACATCGTCGTGCTGGTGGTGCTCGGCGTGATCGCGCTCGGTTCCGCCTTCGGTCTCCTCGCCTGGGACAACCCTCTCCCCATCGGCACCCCCGGCTTCTGGCGCATCGCGCAGCACCGCGCGACCGCCGTGGTCGTGATGGCGCTCGTCGCGGTCGCCCAGGCCGTCGCCACGGTGAGCTTCCAGACGGTCACGAACAACCGGATCATCACTCCCTCGATCATGGGTTTCGAGTCGTTGTACCGCGTCGTCCAGACCACGACCGTGTACCTGTTCGGGGTCGCGGGGTTGGTGGCGATCCAGGGAGTCGGCCAGTTCGCGCTTCAGGTGCTCATCATGGTCGGGCTCGCCGTCGTCCTCTACGGGTGGCTGCTCTCGGGCCGGTACGGCAACCTCCAGATCATGCTGCTCGTGGGCATCGTGATCGGAGGAGGTCTCGGGGCGATCGCCACCTTCATGCAGCGGCTGCTCACCCCCAGCGAGTTCGATGTGCTCGCCGCCCGGCTGTTCGGCAACGTCTCCAACGCCGATCCCTCGTACCTCCCGCTCGCGATCCCGCTCGTGATCGCGGCCTCGACCCTCCTGTGGCTGCGGTCCCGCCGGTTGAACGTCCTCGCGCTCGGCCCCGACGCCGCGCGGTCGCTGGGGCTCGACCACCGCCGGGAGCAGTTCCTCGTCCTGACGCTCGTCGCCGTGCTGATGGCCACCTCCACCGCCCTGGTCGGGCCGATGACCTTCCTCGGCTTCCTCGTGGCGACGCTCGCCTACCAGTTCGCCGACACGCACGACCATCGGCTGATCTTCCCCGTCGCCGTCTTCACCGCGTTCTCGATCCTGGCGGGGGCGTACTTCGTCATGAAGAACGTCTTTTACGCGCAGGGCATGGTCTCGATCCTCATCGAGATCGTGGGCGGCACCGTGTTCCTCATCGTCATCCTCCGAAAGGGCAGACTGTGATCGCACTCGACGGCGTCCGCCGTGACTACAGCAGCGAGGTGGCGATCGGCCCCGTCGACCTCCGTATCCCGACCGGCGGGATCACGGCCCTCATCGGGCCGAACGGTGCCGGCAAATCGACGCTCCTGACCATGATCGGCCGGCTGAACGGGATGGACGCCGGAGCCATCGAGATCGCGGGGCTCGACGTCGCCTCGACGAAGTCGAAGGATCTGGCCAAGGTGGTCTCGATCCTCCGCCAGGAGAACCACTTCGTGACCAGGCTCACGGTGCGGCAGCTCGTGGGTTTCGGCCGCTTCCCGCACTCCCAGGGCCGGTTGACGAGGGCCGACGAGGAGGTCATCAGCCAGGCGATCGACTTCCTCGATCTGGGGGCGCTCGAGGGGCGCTACCTCGACGAGCTCTCCGGCGGGCAGCGGCAGCGGGCCTACGTGGCCATGGTCCTCGCGCAGGACACGGAGTTCGTGTTGCTGGACGAGCCCCTCAACAACCTCGACATGCGGCACGCCGTGCAGATGATGAAGCACCTGCGGCGCGCGGCAGAAGAGCTGGGGCGGACGATCGTCATCGTGCTGCACGATATCAATTTCGCCGGACACTACGCCGACCACATCTGCGCCATGAAGGACGGCCGGGTGGTGGAGTTCGGCACCCCGGCCGAGATCATGACGGACGACGTGCTGAGCCGCGTGTTCGACACCCCGGTGCAGGTCGTGGAGGGACCTTCCGGCCCCCTCGCCGTATACTACTGACCCGACCCGACGATCCGAGGGGCCACGAGGTCGTCGTTCTCCACGATCACAGCGGCATGCCGTTCCGGGGCGTCCTCTCGCAGGTAGTTCCGCTGACCCTCGACGTAGCGACGGTTGCTCGCCGCCTCCGGGTCCGGATCCGAGCCGTCGTGTCGTGCCATGCGCGCGGCGGAGACTCTCGCTTCCGGCGCCTTGATATGCGGCACTCCACCCCAAGAGATCGGCCTGAGTTCGAACGGCGGAGACACCGAGAGCGGTCTCGGAGAGGGCCAGAAACCAGAGGTAGCACCGCCTCGTATCCGGTGCTCGCGGTACGACCCTCAAATGCGGTTATGGGCTCAGAGCGCTCCGGCTATGGCTGCGAAGATCCAGGAAACGGCGACTGTCACAAGCGCCCCTCCGAAGAACCCAAGAATGGCAAGCCAGATCGCTAGCCGTCGATCAGTCCGTCGCTCCGTCGACCTGTCGGCTTGCTCGCGCTCGGCATACTCACTCAGGGCGTCCTTGACAGCGTCAGCGACATCCTGCGGTGAAATTGGCCGCTGGACTTTGACAGTGAAGAAATCCTTGATGCCGACTTCATCTGGAATCTCAATCATCACATCTGAAGCTGGGCCTTCGTTGGGGCCCGGTTCGCCGATCGTCTCAGATACGTGGCGCGCGATCAGTTCGGAGCGCGCGATCGCGTCTTTCTCCGCCAACTGCGCGGCGCGCTGCGCCCGTCGAGCACCGAAAGCAGAAACTGCCGAACCAATTCCCGCTGTAACGAACGCCGCCACGATGGGTACAAGGAAATCATCCACGACATCATCATTGCGGAAGTAGCCTTACCGATGCGATCGGGTACCTCCTGTCTCGACTGTCCGGCAGGACTGCGATATCGACGTGCAAAGAGAAGTGATTGAGCGCGAGCGGAGCGCCGCGGCTGGACGGTCCATCACATCGTTGGCCAGGGCAAAAGCGCCCGCTCACCCCGCCGTTCAACAGGCTCTAACTCTCCTAGCCTCGGAGCAGTACGGCACTTTCATCATGGCGAACCTCGATTGGTTGTCTCGGTCCGTCGTGGACTTCGGCTACATCCTGCGAACTGCGAAAAAGCAGGGTTGGAGTCTGATTGCCCTTGACCTCGGCATCGACATGACAAGGGTGATTGGGTAACTCGTCGCCGGGATCCTCATGCTAGTAGCCGAGTTGGAGGCGAAGATCATCGGAGAACGGACCAAAGCTCCCGCCGTAGCCAAAAGGAGCGCGGTATCGTTCCCGGACCTGTGTACGTTGTCGCTGCCGAGGTCGCGAAGCAGGTAGTCGCCAGGCACGCGGGCGGGCTGACCTTCAAGCGATCGGAGACGATCTCAGTTCAGCCGGCGTCGCGTCGCCGAAAGGAGGTCGGTGATATCCGACGAGCGTGCGACGCTGCGTAATTGCCCGACGTATGCCTCGTGGGTTATCGCGGCGGAGGAGTATCTCCGATGACATCGGTCGTGCGTACGGTCTTCTCCGCTCGCTCGTGATCTTCGTCTTCAGAATCTACGATCCCTGCGAGCCCTGCCAGTAGACAGGTGAGTCGGATTGCAGCATGGGCCGTGGCCAGGAGGCAAACCTCAAGCACCCACATGCCCGGTTCCGCGCCGAAACCGACCACGATCATCGCGGACACCAGCGCTCCAAATGCTCCGGTGAATGAGCTCAGCACGACCGAAATCCAGTTGGCTCGTAGGCGTCGCGAGCCTTTGCGTCGCAGTAGCCGGAACCTGTCGTTCTCGCTCCCCAAGCCGAAAACGACAACGACGCCTGCGAAGCCGCCAACCATGGCGCTGACGCCCGCGACACCAAGCGCGAGAGCAGTCAGCGTTCCCTGCACATCCCCAGCGGAGGTGTTCGCGAGGGCAGCCGCAACGTTCAGGGCCGTCCACGATTGTGAGGCGTAAAAGTGCGCCACAACCAGACCAACAATGAAGGCGCTGACGAACAAGGGGTAGTTGGCGAACCAGCCGCCAACCGCTCTAAGCAACTTCACGATCCTCTCCTTCCGAAGAGACCGAGGCTACGCCGAGGCTCCGACACTAGCTTTCGTCGCCGTCCCCGATCGCGATCTTTGCGGTTCCGCTGGTGCCAGCGGCTTGGAAGCCGACAGTGGAGCCGCCCTTGGTGAATTCAGTGATCGCCTGTCCCACCGCAGTCAGGATCGCTTCGTCTGTCGCGCGTTGACCCGCGGCGGTGTGGAACGTCACGTTCTTGGTGATTCGGTCCTTAAAGATGCTGCGCTCATCGTCGCGTACTAAGCGACCCTCATCGTCGATGTCTGCGAGTTTGACCTTGGCGTTCGAGCTGAAGGTGTTCCGTACAACCCAGAGGGCTCCCTTCCGGAGTGCATCTCGCACTGGGCCTGTGCCGCCTGAGCGATCGAGCGACCAGCGGAAGACCATCCGAGCCTCTTCGAGGGACTGATGCTGCGCATTGCGGAACGCATCGCCGACTGGTCCGCCTCCAGTTGCCGGAACGCTGACCCCTGCGTCCACGTGGACCTCGAGCATAACCGCGCCGTCAGCGCTCATGATCTTCTTCAACACGTCGGGATCGATCACGGGCACGAGTTCCAGCGAGTAGCCCTTACCTGCCAGTCCCAGCACGAGCGTGAGCCATCGGGAAATCGTCTCCGAGCGAGTTCCCTGGACGGCAGGGCTCATGACTGCGACCCGGCCATGGGTGCCGAACGGAACGAGGAAGGTTGGTTCCGAGACACGATCATCTGGGTCGTCGAAGTCCAACGGCTCCACGTCGCCGTTGGAGAGATTCGAGCGATTGAGCTGCTCGGCTAGATCTCGGATGCGCTCAATCTGAAGGTGCGGCAGCGCTGGCTTCTTGGGTGATACAGCGCGACCGAAGTAGTCGACTTCAAAGACTTTTCCGCTGCGTGCGGTGAGATCCCATTTGGCGAACGCGCCGATCACCGACAACCAGAAATCCGGTTCTACGCTCTTGCGTATATCTTTATCGTCGATGAGTACGGTGTCGTAGAAGCGCACAGTCTTCTTAATCGTCGCCATTGATGCTCCCCTCCGGCGAGACCCAGAATAGGGGGCGAACGTCGGATCAAGGGTGATCTGCTAGCTAGATCGCGCTCGCGTGTCGCCCGTTCTGGCCTCCGCGGTGGCGGCCCGTCTGCCCCCGTCGGCTAGGCGAGTCGTGGCTTCGAACACCGTCTTCCCCGAACTGTCCACGCCGTCGATGCCGACGAACACGTTGCGGCGGAGGCCCTCGGGCGACGGAATGCCCGAGGTCACTTCGGAGAGGACAGCTCGCCGGTCGGCGCTGGACTGCCGCTCCACGGCGTCAGAGCTCGACGCCATGGTCCTCGTCGTTCACGCCCGCGTTGTGACCGCGGCGGGACTCGTAGCCGAGGAACCAGCCGAACCACACGATCGCGGCGAGCAGCACGCCCAGCCAGACGTTCTGGAAGATGAGGCCGAGGACGACACCGGCGATCAGCAGGCCGACCGTGACGAAGATGCGCAGGGCGGTACGGGACATGCGCTCAGCATACGTCGGCCGCTGCGGGAACGGGCTGGTCAGCGTCGGCGGTGCTCTTCCGGGGCGAGCCGGGGTCCGCGCCGCGCCTCGGCGACGCCGCTCGCGAAGATGAGCCGGATGACGCGCTGCCGGTGGCCGGCCCAGGGTGCGAGCAGTTCGACCATGCCGGCATCGTCCGTGCGGTGCCCGGTCAGGGCATGCCCGACCTCGTGCGCCAGATGGTAATCGCCCACGCTGACGGCATCGGGGTCGCCCAGCGCGCGGATCCGGGTCTCCGCGGCGGTCCAGACCCCGACTCCGGGCAGGCTCGTGAGCACGCGGTCACGGTCAGCGCCGGTCGTGGCCGCTCGGACGGCAGCGGCGATGCGATCGCCGCGCTCTGCGGCCCGCACGATGGTCTTCGACTGCGGCGGCTCCACGCCGGCGCGATGCCATGCCCAGGAAGGGATGCGTCGCCACTGCGCCGCCGTGGGAGCGACGGCCATCGGTCGCGGCGTCGGCCCCGGTGCCGGGTCGCCGTAGCGCGAGACGAGGTACCTCCAGGCGCCGAAGGCCTGCATGGAGGTGACCTTCTGCTCGAGGATGCCGCAGGCCAGGGCATCGAAGACCTCGTCCGTGCGCGCGAGCCGGATGCCGGGGTGTCGCCGGGCTGCCTCGGCGATGAGGGGGTGCAGGGAGGGATCGAAGCCGGTCGGGTCGTCGCCGGCGCCGCACAGCGCCGGCACGAGGGCGAGGGCGTGCTCGGCGCCCGGACCCCAGGCGGTCGCCTTGACCTCGTTCCCCGACATCCGCAGCGCCAATGTCGACGGACCCTGTGGCGTGCGGACCGCGCGCCAGATGACCGGGCCGTCGAAGACCGTCGTCGGATCGGTGCCGCCGCGACGCAGCATGCCGACGGTGCGCCGGAGATCGAGCGGGTGCGGCGGGCGGTACGTCGTCTCCCGCGGGACATCCGCGCGGACGGCGCCCGCCGTCGCGGGGGCGGCGGCGAGGGTCATGCGCCCACCCTACGCGCGACTCCTGACACAGGCCTCCGGGCTGAGCAGAGCGGGTCAGAAGCGGTCGGGCGACGGGGTTCCGTGGCCGTAGCGGATGACGACGTCGGCATGACGGTCGAAGCGGTAGCCGATGCCGCGCACGGTACGGACGATGTCCTCGTAGCGGCCGAGCTTCGCCCGCAGTCGCCGCACGTGCACGTCGATCGTGCGCTCGCCCGGGGTCTCGTCGTCCTGGGCCTGCCACAGGGCGGCGACGAGTTCGCTGCGCTCGATCGTGCGCCCCTCGCGGAGGACGAGGTACTGCAGCAGCTCGAACTCCTTGTAGGTGAAGGCGGCGGACTCGCCGTCGATGAGCACGCGCTTGCGGGAGATGTCGACGGTGACGCCGGACTCCTCGGGCGTGGTCTCCTCCTCGGCGGCGGCCTTGGTGCGGGCGATCGCGCCGGGCTCCTGCAGGGCGAGACGCACGACGTCCAGGTCTCGGCCGCCGGAGCCGTGCGGGGCGAGGGCGACGGTGGCGTGGGTCTCGGCGCCGGGCGCGAGCTCGGCCAGCGTGCGGCGGAGGGCGTCGACGAGCAGCGGGAGGCTCACACCGGCTTCGGCGGCCTTGATCTCGTCCAGGCCGACGTACAGGGCGAAGCCGCGGGGCGAGCGGACGGCGGGGAGGTCGGCGCCGGCCGGGGCCAGCGGAGTCGACGACTCGGCGGGTCGGACGGTGCGGTTCGGGGCGGTGACGGCGGGACGCTCGAGAAGGGCGGAGTTCGACATGATGATGGGTCCTCAGGACGTGAGCCCGACGGGAGGGGGCTCGGATGCGTTGCACGAATGACCGGCGGAGCCGGGGAAGCGAGCACGGGTGTGTGCTCGGGACGCTGCTCTCGCAGATGGCGAGGAGTCAGGTCAGGCGAGGTGGCTGTTCGTTCAGCGACACATTCGGCAACACATGTCAACGCGACCGGGCATCATCATCCCGGCAGTCCCGTTCGCCTCCTGGGCGGACAAAGGGCGTGCGTTGATGGTCATGGGGGGATTATGTCCGATCGTGACGGGACATGTCAAAACGCCCGGGCGCGTCGCAAGAGGCGTAACGTGACACGGATGACGATCTCGCACACCGTCGGCGGCTTCATCCTGACCGACGAGAAGGACGCATCGCGGTACACCCTCACGCGCGACGGGAAGCTCGTCAGCGTGCTCGACTACCGGGACGACGGCCAAACGGTCGCGCTCACCCGGGCCTATACGGTCCCGGCATTCCGCGGAAACGGGTATGCCGGGAAGGTTGTCGAGGGGGCCGTGGCCGACATCGCGGAGCGCGGCGACCGCAAGGTGGACGCCGTCTGCTGGTACGTGGCGGAGTGGTTCGCCGCGCACCCCGAGCAGTCGGGCCTTCTCCGCACGCGCTGACCTTCGGCCTGTATGACGAACTGTTACGGCCGCCGCCTGCGAGGATGAGGGCATGAGACTCGCCGAAGCCCTCGCCGCCCGCGCCGACCTGCAGCGCCGCATCGAGCAGCTGCGGGCGCGCATCGTCGCGAACGCCCGGTATCAGGAGGGTGAGGAGCCCGCCGAGGATGCGGCGGCGCTGATCGAAGAGGCGGAGGGCGCGTTGACCCGGCTGCAGAGCCTGATCCGACGCATCAACGCGACGAACGCCCGCCTCGACCTCGGCGCGGACGGGACGATGACCGATGCGCTCGCCGCGCGGGACGTGCTGCGCCTGCGCCATGCCGTGCTCACGGACGCGGCGGCCGCGGCCTCGGGGGCGAGCGAGCAGTACCTGCGCCAGATGCGCTCGGAGCTGCGGCAGGTGTCGGCGCTGCCCGTCGCCGCGCTGCGTGCGCGGGCGGATGCGGTCGCCCAGGAGCTCCGAGAGCTCGACAACCGGATCCAGCAGGCGAACTGGTCGCACGACCTCGAGGAGGAGAGCGGAAGTCGGTAGTCGCGGCGGAGCGGGCACAACCCTCAGCCGGCGGGGCAAGCCGGCCCCTGTGGGCGGAGGGCAGCCCTGATCTCGCATCGCGCAGCCCCGCACGCCGCACAGGTGAAGGTGCACAGCGCATCTCGCATCACCACGTGCCGGTCGCCGCGACGAGGGTGGGTCAGGGGACCTTCCGCTTCCTCCTCGTGCCTCGGGAGACGGCGCTCCCGGCACGCCTCGGAGGGAATGTCCGAGGGTCTTCGTACCGTGGGGGTATGCGGATCCTGCACACCTCGGACTGGCACATCGGCCGGACGTTCCATGGCAACTCGACCATGGATGCGCTGGCCGAGGTGCTCGCCGCCCTGACCTCGCAGGTCAGGGAGCACGAGGTCGACGTCGTGATCGTCGCGGGCGACGTGTTCGACTCCGCCACGCCCTCGGCCGCCGCGTACACGCTGCTGGGCGACGCCCTCGTCGGTCTCCACGAGACGGGTGCGCGGGTGGTCGTCACCAGCGGGAACCACGATTCGGCCGCGCGGCTGGGGTTCCAGGCCCGGCTGCTGCGCGACGGCATCCACGTGCTCACCGACCCCCTCGCGGTCGGTACCCCCGTCACGATCGACGACGCCCACGGTCCGGTGCACTTCTTCGGGATTCCGTATCTGGAGCCCGCGATCGTCCGTCAGCATTGGCCGGAGGGCGACGCCGAGGGACGGCAGCTGCGCACGCAGGCGCAGACCATGACGCACGCCATGACCCTCGTCCGCGCAGGCATGCAGAAGCACGCAGGCCGTGCGGTCGCGATCGCCCACTGCTTCGCCGCGGGAGTGGAGCCGACGGAGGGTCTGGAGCGCGAGGTGCGACAGGGCGGTCTCGACGTCGTGCCGCTCCGGGCGTTCGACGGCCCCGACTACGTCGCACTGGGTCATATCCACGGTCGTCAGCAGGTGAGCGAGCGGGTGCGATACGCCGGCGCTCCGCTGCACTACAGCTTCGGCGAGCAGCAGAAGCCGCGCGGCTCCTGGCTCGTCGACCTCGACGCCGACGGACTCGCGGGCGTCGAGTGGCTGGAGCTGCCGGTTCCGCGGCGCCTGGTCACTCTGACCGGCACCTTCGAGGAGATCCTCTCCGCAGAGAACATCGCCGCGCACGACGACGCCTGGGTGTGCGCCGTCTACACCGACGCCGTACCGCAGACCGAGCCCACGCGTCGGCTCCGCGAGGCGTACCCGCACTGCGCCATGGTGCTCCATCAGCCCGCGGTGGTCGCGGGCATGCAGGAGCGCTCGTACGGTGAGCGGCTGCGCTCCGCGGTGACCGATGCCGAGCGGATCGAGGCGTTCCTCGAGCACGTGCGCGCCGGCCAGGGAGCCACCGAGGTCGAACGCGAGCTGATCCGTGAGGTGCTCGACGACCGGGTCCGCGCGGAAGCCCTCGTCTAGTGCGGCTGCATCGTCTGGAGGTCGAGGGCTTCGGGCCCTTCCGTGCGCGGCAGACCGTGGACTTCGACGCCTTCGCCGACGACGGGATCTTCCTCATCGCCGGCCGCACCGGAGCGGGGAAGTCGAGCATCCTCGATGCGGTCTGCTTCGGGCTGTACGGCGGGGTGCCGCGGTACGACGGCGGGGAGAAGAGGCTCCGCAGCGACCACAGCGAACCGGACGACCCCTCCGAGGTGGTCGTCGAGTTCAGCACGCCGTCTGGCCGCTACCGGGTCACGCGGTCCCCTGAATACCTCCGGCCGGCCCGACGGGGCGGAGGCCTGACGAAGCAGGCGGCGGCGGTCTCCCTGGAGGAGCTCACGGGTGACGGCTGGGTCGGCCGCGCGGCGCGGGCGGTCGACGTGGCGCACGAGCTCGACGACATCCTCCAGCTCAGCCGCGAGCAGTTCCTGCAGGTGATCCTGCTGGCCCAGAACCGGTTTTCGGAGTTCCTGCTCGCAGGCAGCAGGGACCGGCAGGCGCTGCTGCGCCGGCTCTTCGGCACCGAGCGTTTCGAAGACGTGCAGGCCCGGTTCGACGAGCGGCGGCGCCACGCCGAGCAGAGTCTCGGGGCGCGTCTCGCCACGGTGTCCGCCCGGCTGGACGAGGCCGAGCGCCTCGTGGCGGATGCCGACCTCGGGCGCGATGCCGGCGACGCCGACGGCGAGGTCGGACCGGAGGTGCCGGGGGGGAGCGTCACGACGGCCGATCGCCTGGCCGAGCTGGAACGGGCGCAGGCTCGCGCTGCGTACCGGGCGGAACGGCGCGCTGCCGAGCGCCAGGAGGCGGAGAAGCGGTTCGAGGCCGCCGATGCTGTTCTGGCCGCCGCACGGGAGGATCAGCGTGCCCAGAGCGAGCGGGACCGTGCCCGTGCGACGATGGCGCGCCTGGACGCCGAGGAGGAAGCCATCGCCGAGGCGAAGGCGGAGCTCGCCAGGGCGCGGGCGGCCGAGGTGCTGCGGTCCTCGATCACCGCGGCCGACCGTGCCGGGACGGCGGCTGATGACGCGGTGGCTGCGGAGAAGCGCGCACGGGCGGACTGGGATCAGCTCGGTGTCGAGACCGACGACCTCGATGCGTGGATCGCCGACCGGACACGGGCATCCGGGGTCTGGGAGCGCGCCGTCGCGCTGGAGGCCGAGACGCCGCGCCGCGCCGCCGAGCGCGTCACCGCAGAAGAGGCCGTCGCCGCCGCCGAGCGCCGGTGCGCCGACGGCGAGGCGGAGCGCGCGGCGCTGCCCGGACGGATCGCCGCCGTCACCGCGGAGCGGGACGACGCCCGTCGGCTCGGCGACCGGCTCCCCGCCATGGAGAGCGCGCGCGTCGCTGCCGAGCTCCGCCGGGAGGCGGCGGAAGAGGCGGCACGTCTGCAGCAGGAGTGCGCCGCGGCCGACCGGGTCCTCGCCGAGGCGACGTCCGCGCAGGCCGCCGCGCAGTCGGCTCTGGCCGATCTGCGTCAGCGCCGGATCGACGGCATGGCCGGCGAGCTGGCGTCCGCTCTGATCGAGGATCACCCCTGCCCGGTGTGCGGGGCGCGGGAGCATCCGACGCCGGCAGACCACAGCGCCGCGGTCTCCGTGGAGGATATCGCGGCTGCGGAGACCCGGAGGGACGAGGCGGCGCGCCGCGAGCAGCAGGCGAGCTCGACCTGCACGTCGCTGCAGGTCGAGCTCGCTGCGGCTCTGGCGCGCGCGGACGGACGAGACGTCGAGACGGCGAAGGCCGAGCTCGATGCCGCCGTGGCCGCCGAGAAGGAGGCGCTCGCCGCGGCCGAGGCAGCGGGGCTGCGCGACGGCGAGCTCGTCGAACTCGGCGCCCAGCAGAGCGCGCTCGAGGAGCGGCGCGTCCAGGACGAGGCGGCCCTCGCCGAAGCCCGCGAGCAGCTCGCCCTGGTCGTCCAGCGCGACGAGGCCGCCCGTACGGCGATCGACGAGGCGCGAGGGAGCTACGCGTCGGTGGCTGAGCGCCTGACGGAGGCCACCACCCACCTCGCCGTCGCACGCCGCCTCCTCGACGCCGAAGCCGAACGGGCGCGGAGGCAGCAGGCGGCCGCGGAGGCGGCTGCCGAGAGGGATGCCGCCCTCGACGCCTCCGAGTTCTCTGACGTCGAGGCCGCCACCGCGGCGCTGCGTCCGCCGGCGGTGCAGACGGAGCTGGACGAGCGGGTGACGACGCACGCGGTGCAGCGCGAGAAGGAGCGCGCCCTCCTCTTCGACCTCGAGCTGCGGACGCTGCCCGAGGAGCCCATCGACCTCGCGCCGGTCGAGCAGGCCGCCCGCGAGGCCAGGGCGGCGTGGTCGACGGCCGTCGACGAGGCCACCAGGGCGGCGGGCGACGCGGTGCGGCTGGCCGGCCTCATCGACGCCGCGAAGGACGAGCACGCCCGCACGGCGGAGGATGCCGCGGAGTTCGAGGTGCTCCAGGCTCTCGCGGACACGATCGCCGGACGCGGAGCGAACACCCGCAAGATGACGTTGGAGACCTTCGTGCTGGCGGCGGAGCTCGAGGAGATCGTCGACGCCGCGAACCGCCGGCTCCACGACATGTCCGAAGGACGCTACCGTCTGCAGCACTCCGATGCGCTGGCTGCGCGCGGTGCCGCCTCCGGACTGGGCATCGTGGTCGCCGACGCCTTCACCGGGCAGACCCGTCCGCCGCAGTCCCTCTCGGGCGGCGAGACCTTCCTCACCTCCCTCGCTCTCGCCCTCGGTCTGGCCGAGGTCGTGACGGCCCGCGCCGGAGGCATCCGCCTGGACACGCTCTTCATCGACGAGGGTTTCGGTTCCCTCGACGGCGACACGCTCGACGTCGCGATGCGCACGCTCGACGAGCTGCGGCAGGGCGGCCGCACGGTCGGCGTCATCAGCCACGTCGAGGCCATGCAGGAGCAGATCCCCGCGCAGCTCACGGTCCGTGCGCTGCCGAACGGACCGAGCGTCATCGAGACGCGCTGAGGTCAGACCCCGTACTCGGTGCGGATCACCTCGCGCAGCTCGATGCTGCACCGCGCGATGGCCTCGCGGAAGTCGGCCAGGGCGCCGTCCTCCGCCTGATCGGAGACGGCGCGGAACGCCCGGATGGGCACGCCGAACTGCCCCGCCACCCAGATGTAGGCGTAGGTCTCCATGTCCACCAGCGCCGCACCCATCGGCCGGATCACGGCGGTGACCTCGGCGTCGTTCACGAAGTGGTCACCCGTGGCGATCACGACGCCCTCGCGGCCCGTGGTCACCTGCGGCGGAAGCGAGACATGCCGTCCGACGACGCCGTCCAGGTCGATCACGTCGTGCTGAACAGCGGTCGCGATCTCGTGTACCGCGTACGCACGCCCCTTCTCGATGGAACCCGCGGTGCCGACGACGACGACCTCGTCGTAGCTCTTCGCGTCCAGGGCACGAGTCAGCGCGTACGTCGCCGGCAGCTTCCCCGGGCCCGTGACAAGGCGGTCGAAGCCGTCGAGCTCCTCGGGGAAGGCGGACAGTTCGGACTCGAGGGCGGCGACGAGGAGCTTCACCGTCACAGTCTGTCAGGTCGCCGCTGGATAGCTCGTCCGCGCGGTGGCGTGATCCGCACGAAACACGGAAGGGGGATACTGGAGCCGAACCGATGAGCGGAGGACAACGTGTCGTTGCAGAAGCAGATCGCGGAAGACCTGGGCGCCCGGCCCGACATCGATCCCGAAGCGGAGGTGGAGCGTCGCGTCGGCTTCCTCGCGGACTATCTGCGCACGACCGGCGCGAAGGGCTTCGTCCTCGGCATCTCCGGCGGACAGGACTCGACGCTCGCGGGGCGCCTCGCCCAGCTCGCAGTGGAGCGCGTGCGTGCCGAGGGCGGGGAGGCGACCTTCCTCGCCGTCCGCCTGCCCTATCGCGTCCAGCACGACGCCGACGACGCCCAGGCCGCGCTGGACTTCATCGCGCCGGACTCCTCGATCGAGGTGAACATCCAGAACGGCGTCGAGGGCGTCGAGAAGGACATCGAGTCCGCCGTCTCCAGCGACATCTCCGATTTCAACCGCGGCAACATCAAGGCGCGCCTCCGCATGGTCACGCAGTACGCGCTCGCCGGGCATGAGGGGCTGATCGTCATCGGCACCGACCACGCCGCCGAAGCCCTCACCGGGTTCTACACGAAGTTCGGCGACGGAGCGGCTGACGTCCTCCCGCTGGCCGGACTCACGAAGCGACAGGGGCGCGCCCTGCTCCAGTTCCTCGACGCTCCGGAGCGCTTGGCCTTCAAGGTCCCCACTGCCGACCTCCTCGACGACCAGCCGGGGCGCACGGACGAGGACGAGCTGGGGCTGACGTACGAGCAGATCGACGATTTCCTCGAGGGGCGGGAGGTCGACCCCGAGGTTGCCGGCCGTATCGAGGCGCGGTACCTCGCGACCCAGCACAAGCGTCATCTCCCGGTGACCCCCGACGACACCTGGTGGCGCTGACCGCGACCCGTCGTGCGGGACCGCCCGCTTTTCGCCGTGTCGGATGCCACGGATAGTGTCGAAGCAGCCGACAGAACGGGAGAATCGTGCGGATCGACACAGAGGCGCAGCGGGTCATCTGGAGCGCGAGCGACCTCAAGGCGGCCGCCGAGTGCGAGTTCGCATGGTCGCGGGCGATCGACGCGAAGCTGGGTCGGGTCCCCGCGGTCGAGGAGCCGGAGGACGCGACGCTCCTCCGCGCCGCTCAGCTGGGAGACGTGCACGAGCAGAACGTGCTCGACCGCTACATCCGGGAGCTCGGCGACGAACGGGTGCATCGGATCGCCAAGGTCTCCTCGAGCGATCCTGAGGCCCTCGCGGCCGCCGTCGATGAGACGCTGAGCGCTCTACGGTCCGACGCGCTGGTCGTCTTCCAGGCAGCCTTCGCCACCGACGAGTTCGTCGGGTTCGCCGACTTCCTCCGCCGCGATGCGGACGGGCGCTGGCGTGTGCAGGACTCCAAGCTCGCGCGAAAGGCCCGAGTGACCGCGCTCATGCAGCTCGCGGCATATGTCGACCAGCTCGACCGGCTCGGCATCCCCCGAGCGGATGAGGTCGACCTCATCCACGGGGACAACAGCGTCAGCACGCACGCGGTCGACGACCTCCTTCCGCTGTTCCGGGTTCGCCGGTCGCGGCTGCGGGCTCTCATCGCGGACCGCGCCGTGGCCGATGGTGCCGCCGGGGCGCCCCTCGCGTGGGGTGACGACCGCGGCGACCTGCGCGTGGTCGCCTGCGGGCGCTGCGCCACCTGCGAGGAGCAGGTGCTGGCTCACCGGGACCTCCTCATGGTCGCCCGCATGCGACCGGTGCAGCGAGCCCGTCTCCGCGCCGCCGGGATCCTCACGATCGACGACCTAGCTGCGGCGACGCAGGCCCCCGAGGGCATGAACGTCGACACCTTCGAGATCCTCCGCGCCCAGGCCCGGGTGCAGCTGCGGGCGGATGCCGAGGGCGCGGCGACGTACGACGTGCACTACGCCGCGGCGATCCACACCCTCCCGGTGCCCAGCCACGGCGACATCTTCTTCGACTTCGAGGGCGATCCGCTGTACACCGAGCCCGCCCCCGACGGCGAGGCGGAGTGGGGCATCGACTACCTGTTCGGCTGGGTCGACAACGCCGACCAGTACACCGCTCTCTGGGCGCACTCGTTCGCAGAGGAACGCCAGGCGCTGGAGACCTTCCTCGACTTCGTGAAGGTGCGTCGTGCCGCCCACCCCGGCATGCACATCTACCACTACGCCCCCTACGAGACCTCGCATCTGGTCGCGATGGCCGCCCGCCACGGCGTGCGCGAGGGCGAGGTGGACCGCCTCCTCCGCGAAGGCGTGTTCGTCGACCTGTACCCGCTGGTGCTGCGCACCGTGCGGGTCGGTTCGCGGTCCTACTCCATCAAGAAGCTCGAGCCGCTCTACATGGGGGAGGACGTGCGCACGAGCGACGTCCAGAAGGGCGACGACTCCATCGTGCAGTACGTCGCGGCGCGGGAGCTCGCGGCAGCGGGCGCGCAGACCGAGGCCGACGCCGTGCTCGCCGACCTCGCCGACTACAACCGCTACGACTGCGTCTCGACCCGCCGGCTGCGCAACTGGCTCATCGAGATCGCCCGCGCAGAGGGCGTCACGCCGGCCCCGCCGGACGATGCGGACGAGGTCATCTACGAGCCATCGCCGCGTTCGCTCGCTCTGCTCGGCGACGCGGAGCGTGCGGTGGAGGCCGGTGACGACGGGCTCGTGCACCGGATCGCGGCGGCCGCCATCGACTACTTCCCCCGCGAGGCGAAGAGCTTCTGGGTCGCGCACTTCCAACGGCTGCGGGAGCCGGTCACCATGTGGGACGGCACGCGCGATGTGGTGAAGGTCGATGCCACCCGCTCGCGGGTGCGCCGCGACTGGAGCATCGGCGAGGGGCGCCGAGTGCTGTCGCGGGAGCTCGAGATCCGCGGTGAGGTGTCCCCGGGCACGACGCTCGGCCCCGGCGCGCAGCCGTTCGCGCTCTACGACGTCCCCGCCCCGTTCGACACCGACGTCCCGTCGCGGGCCGTGCACGTGCCGCACGGGGTCACGGTCGTCGAGGTGCTGGACGACGGGTACCTCGTGGTCGAGTCCGCCGTGCAGGGACAGACCTGGGACGACCTCCCCGTCGCCCTCACCCCTGCCGCGCCGCCTCGGGTGGTGTCGCTGCAGCAGGCGATCGACGAATGGGCCGACGCGGTGCACGCGGCCGCCCCGGGCTTTCCCGAGGACGCGGCCACCGACATCCTCCGCCGCCTGCCTCCGCGCACGGTGTCGGGGAACGCGCTTCCGGCCGCCGGGGATGACACGATCGACGCGATCGTCCGCGGAGTCCTCGACCTCGACCGCAGCTACCTCGCGGTGCAGGGCCCCCCGGGCACGGGGAAGACCTATACCGGCTCCCAGGTGATCGCCCGACTCGTCAACGAGCACGGCTTCCGCATCGGCGTCGTCGCGCAGTCCCACGCGATCATCGAGACGCTGCTGGAGCGCGTCGTCGCCGACGGTGTCGCCCCGGGTCAGGTGGCGAAGTGCCCCAAGGATGCCGACGCCGATCCGGGCTACACGGTGATCCCGAAGACCGGGATGGCCGCCTTCCTCGCCGAGCACGAGAACGAGGGTGCCGTCGTGGGCGGCACCGCGTGGGACTTCAGCAACACGCAGCGGGTCGCCAGGGGAGAGCTCGACCTGCTCGTGATCGACGAGGCCGGACAGTTCTCGCTCGCCTCCACCATCGCGGTGGCTGCCGGTGCGCAGCGGCTCCTGCTCCTCGGCGACCCTCAGCAGCTGCCCCAGGTCAGCCAGGGCGCCCACCCGGAGCCGGTGGACACCTCTGCGCTCGGCTGGGTGATGGACGGCGATCCCGTCGTGCGTCCGGAGTACGGCTACTTCCTCGCCCGCTCCTGGCGCATGCACCCGTATGTCGCGGCTCCGGTGTCGAAGCTCGCCTACGCCGGGAAGCTCGCGTCCGCTCCCGGTACCGAGCGGCGCGCGGTCGAGGGCATCGACCCGGGCCTGCACGTGGTGCCGCTGCGGCACCGCGGCAACGCGACCCAGTCCCCGGAGGAAGCCGCCGAGGTCGTGCGTATCGTCCGCGACCTCGTCGGCCGCACCTTCCACGACAACGACGCCGAGGGCACCGTCCGCCCGCTGACGCCGGAGGACATCATCGTGGTGGCGCCGTACAACGCGCAGCGGCAGCTCGTGCACGACGCGCTCGCGGCGGCCGGTTTCGGCGGGGTCCCCGTGGGCACCGTCGACAACTTCCAGGGCAAGGAGGCGGTCGTCTCCCTCACGACGCTCGCCGCGTCGAGCGGTCGGGATGCCCCGCGCGGACCGGAGTTCCTGCTGCTGCAGAACCGGCTCAACGTGGCGATCTCCCGCGCGCAGGTCGTGGCCTACCTCATCCACTCGCCGGCGCTGCTCGACGACCTGCCGTACACACCCGAGGGGGTCGCGCGACTCAGCGCCTTCGCCCGCCTGGTTGGTGCGGCCGAAGAGGAGGGATCATGATGTCGTCCGTCGCCGGGTCTGCTCCCGTCGAGACGCCGACGGTCGATGAGATCCTGCGCGCCGCCGCCGCATGGGCGTGGTTTCCGCGCGGCAGCGAGCACGTCCGTGACGACCTGCTGCTCGTGCGCTACCCGGAGCGGTTCGGGAGCGGCGTCCGCGGCTCCCAGGTGACGTCGACGCGTCCCGCCGCCGAGGTGCTGGACGCGGCACTGGAACGCACCAGGGCCTGGGGCGAGAACGTCTTCACGTTCTGGACCAACCCCGCCGACGGCCCGGACCTCGAGGACGAGCTCCAGCGCCGAAGGGCCGTGCACTTCGACACCGTCACGGTGTTCGCGCGCCCGACCATCGGAGCCGAGGTCGACGTGCCGCCCGGGGTCACCGCTGAGGTCGTGCGCACGAAGGACCAGCTCCGCGAGGTCGATGCGATCAACGTCCCGGTCTGGGAGCAGCAGCCGCTGGACGACGACGGCCTGGACGCCGAGTTCGCCGAACTCACCGCAGCCCTGTCCGCCGGGGAGGGTTTCCGGGTGCTCGGCCGCATCGACGGCCGTGCCGTGAGCACCGGCGGGTGCACGATCGTCGACGGGTTCACTCGCCTGTGGGGAGCTGCGACACTCGACGCCGACCGCGGGCGCGGTGTCTATCGGGCGGTCCTCGCGGAGCGCCTGCGACAGAGCGCCGCGCGCGGGGCCGCAACGGCGCTCGTGAAGGGCCGCGTCTCGACCTCGGCGCCGATCCTCGCGAGGGCCGGCTTCACGCGTTACGGCGAGGAGCGCGGCTATCGCCTGACCCTCTGACGCGAGTCGAGAGCGCGAGTCGAGAGCGCGAGCGAGGTCAGACGGTGCCGTAGAGGCGGTCGCCCGCATCGCCGAGGCCGGGCACGATGTAGCCCTTCTCGTCGAGACGCTCGTCGAGCGCTCCGAGGACGAGGGTCACATCACGGTCGCCGGCCATCGCCTCGATCGCGGCCACGCCCTCCGGGGTGCCCAGCAGGCAGATCGCCGTGACGTCCTTCGCGCCGCGGTCGAACAGGAACTGGATGGCCGCGGCCAGAGAGCCGCCGGTCGCGAGCATCGGGTCGATCGCGAAGCACTGACGGTCGGAGAGGTCGTCCGGAAGCCGCTCGGCGTAGGTGGTGGGCTCAAAGGTCTCCTCGTCGCGGACCATGCCGAGGAAACCGACCTCCGCGGTGGGGAGGAGCTTGACGAGGCCTTCAAGCATGCCGAGACCGGCGCGCAGGATGGGGACGACGATGGGTCGCGGCTCGGAGATCTTCACACCCGTGGTCGTGGTGACCGGCGTCGTGATCTCGATGGGAGTGACCTTCACATTCCGCGTCGCCTCGTACGCGAGGAGCGTCACGAGCTCTTCGGTCAGCTGGCGGAAGACCGGCGACGGGGTGCGCGCGTCGCGCAGCACCGAGAGCTTGTGGGTGATGAGAGGGTGGTCGGCGACGTGAACACGCATGGATACAGGCTAATGCGCGCCGGGTCCGCGCACGACATCGGGTGCCGTGGCGGCCGCCTCGCGCTGCCGTAGGCTCGGGGCATGACCGCCGCCGACCGCCTCGCGATGCAGCGCGCACTCGAGCTCGCCGCCGAGGCCGCGACCGCGGCGGAGATCCCCGTCGGCGCCGTCGTGCTCGACGCGGAGGGCCGTGTCCTGGCCGAAGGGCGGAACACTCGGGAGGCCACGCACGACCCGACCGGGCACGCCGAGATCGAGGCGATCCGCGGCGCGGCATCGGTCCGCGGGTCGTGGAACCTCGACGGCTGCACGCTCGTCGTCACCCTCGAGCCCTGCGTGATGTGCGCCGGTGCGATCCTCCAGGCGCGCATCGGCCGCGTGGTCTTCGGGGCGTGGGACGACAAGGCGGGAGCGGCCGGCTCGATGTACGACGTGTTGCGCGACCGCCGCCTGCCCTACCGTGCCGAGGTGATCGGCGGCGTGGACGAGCACGCGTCCATCGCGCTGTTGCGCGCCTTCTTCGAGGACCGTCGCTGAACGCTCAGTCCGAGGACTTGAGGACGAAGACGTCCGTCGAGGGCTCCGGATCGATCGCGGGACGGTAGACGTCCGGCTCGATGTAGACGACCCGGGCGACCGGCACGGCGGCGCGGATGCGGGCCTCGATCTCGTCGATGTCGTCCGCGACCTCGCGCAGCGGCTTGTCGGCGCTGAGCGCGATCTTCGCGGCGACCATCAGCTCGTCGGGCCCCAGGTAGAGGGTCTTCATGTGGATGATCTTCTCGATCTCCGGACCGTCGTTGATCGCGTCCACGATGCGGTCGTAGTCGGCGGGGGTCGCGCCCTCGCCGACGAGCAGGCTCTTCGTCTCGACCCCCAGCACGATCGCGATGAGCACGAGGAGGACACCGATCATCACCGTGCCGAGGGCGTCGAAGACGGGGTTGCCGGTGAGGAGCGTGAGGCCGACGCCGAGCAGGGCGAAGGTGAGGCCGGTGAGGGCCCCGACGTCTTCCAGGAGGACCACAGGGAGCTCCGGTGCCTTGGACCGCCGGACGAAGGAGAACCAGGACTGGCCCTTCTCGCGGACGACATTGCTCTCGCGCACGGCGGTGCGGAGCGAGAACGACTCCAGGCCGATCGCGATGAACAGCACGACGAGCGGGAGCCACCACCAGGTCTGGTCGATCTCATGCGGGTGGGTGAGCTTCTCCACGCCTTCGTAGATCGCGAAGAGTCCGCCGACGGAGAAGAGGATGATCGACACGACGAACGCGTAGACGTAGCGTTCGCGTCCGTAGCCGAACGGGTGCGAGCGGTCCGCGTGGCGCTTCGCCTTGCGCCCGCCGAGCATCAGCAGGAGCTGGTTTCCCGAGTCGGCGACGGAGTGGATCGCCTCGGCGAGCATCGAGGCCGAGCCGGAGAGAGCCCACGCGAGGAACTTCGCGAGAGCGATGCCCAGGTTCGCCAGGAACGCCGCGACGATGGCCTTGCTGCCTCCGGATGCACTCATGCGACGAGTCTAGGACGGCAACACGGCCGTCACAGGAGCGCCCGCCGTAGGATGACGACATGGCTGATGCGCTCCCGTCCCTCGCGTTCCTCGGTGCCGGTTCGATGGGGGGAGCGATCCTCCGCGGTGTGCTCGCCTCGGGGGTCCCTGTGGACGGAGGGATCACCGCGACGAACCGCACGCCGGAGAAGGCGGAGGCATTCGCGGGCCTCGACGGCGTCACCAGCATCGCGCTGTCCGAGCGGCCGGAGGGCAATGCCGACGCGGTGGCCGGCGCACGGGTGGTCCTGGTCGGGGTGAAGCCGGCGATGGTCCCCGATCTCCTCCGTGAGATCGCGCCGCACCTCAGTCCGGAGACCGTCGTGGTGAGCCTCGCCGCGGGGGTCACGCTGCAGACCTTCGCGGACGTCCTCGGCCCGGAGGCCCGCGTCATCCGCTCCATGCCGAACACCCCGTCGACGATCCGCAAGGGGGTCACCGGTCTCGCGGCCGGCGCCGCGGCGACCCCCGACGACCTCGCGCTCGTGCGTCGTCTGTTCGAGACGGTGGGAGCGGTGGTGGAGGTTCCCGAGGCGCAGATCGATGCGCTCTCGACGATCTCGGGCTCCGGTCCCGCCTACGTCTTCCTCCTCATCGAGGAGTTCACCGCGGCCGCGCGGGAGATGGGCTTCTCCGACGCGGACGCCCGTCTGCTGGCGGAGCAGACGTTCATCGGCGCGACGGCTCTGCTGGACTCGACAGGGGAGGACCCCGCCGAGCTGCGCCGCCGGGTGACGAGCCCGAAGGGGACGACGGAGCGCGCGGTCGCCGTGCTCCAGGACGCCCACCTGTCCGACACCTTCGCCACTGCCGCTGCCGCCGCCCTCGCTCGCGCGAAGGAGCTTGCCGCCGGCGCCTGATCCCACCTGCCTGTTCCCGCGCGCTCCCACCCCGCGAGAACAGGCGATCACGCGAGTTCCGGCAGCCAGGACCCCTGGAGCCTGAACTCCCGCGAGTGCCTGTTGCGGCGAGGTGTCGCGGGAGCAGGCGACGACGCGGGGGCAGGCGATCACGCGAGTTCAGGCAGCCAGCAGCCCTGGAGCCTGAACCCGCGCGAGTGCCTGTTGCGGCGAGGGGCCGGGCGGCTAGGCGTCGCTGCCGACCTCGGCGAGCACCTCGGGCCAGCGCCGTTGCAGGACGCGACCGCCGAGCACCGTGCCACCCCAGATCGCGGCACCCCCGAGGACGACGGCGGCCGCGAGGCTCGCCCAGCCCAAGGGCGGGATCCAGATCGACGCGATCGCGAAGCCGAGGGCGGGACCGCCGAGCAGCAGCGTGATCGGCGACATGATGAGCATCGCGAGGAAGGACTGCGCGCCGCCGGAGGAGCCGCGGCCGAACGGGTTGGCCTCGGGTGCCGGAGCTCGCCCCGGCAGGAACGCCCCCACCCAGGATCCCGCGCCCGCCGACACCGCCATGAGCCCGAGCGCGGCGCCCAGGCTGCCCGGAAGCAGATCCGGACGTCCGGCCAGCAGACAGGTCACCACGCACAGGAGGATCGTGATCGGCACGGCGACCAGCGCGAACCCGAGCAGCCGTCCGACGCGGTCGGCCGTCCCGCTCACCCCGGTGAGGATGTGCAGCGCGACCGCGTCGTTGTCGTACGCGATCGCCATCTGCACGATGCTCCCGGCGAGCAGGGCGTTGATCGCCGGGATGAGGGTGATCGCGGGTGCGAAGCCGGTACTGTCCTGCTGCAGTCCGTTCATGAGCGCGAGTCCGAGGAAGATCGCGGGGAGCAGCAGGAGCATCACGATGTTGACGACCTGGCGCGGGTCGCGGCGAAAGTAGCGGAGCGTCCGTCCCGCGATGGCGCCGACGGGTCCCGCGGGCAGCAGGCGGTCGAGCACGCCTCCCGAGCGCACGCGTCCGCCCCCGCTCGACTGCAGGGGTGCGACGAGGCGCGCGGCGAGCATGCGGCGCGCGGCGACCCAGAAGACCGCCAGGGTGGCGGCGGCGACGAGCAGCCGCAGGAGGGCGGTGACGACGTCGCCCTGTGCCACGGCGGCGGGGACTCCGAACACGGCGGCGACCGGCGTCCACGCGGCGATCTCGGCGACCGCCGCGAAGGCGCCACCGACGTCGCGCACGGTCGACAGCGCCTGCAACCCGATGTTGAGGAGGAGGCCGGACGAGGCGAGCAGGACCACGCCGAGGGTGAGGACGAGGTCGCGCGTCCGCCGGCGGGCGAGCCATCCCGCGAGCAGTCCGCTGACGACGCGGGCGCCCAGCACGCAGGTCGCGAGAGCCACGGGGACCATGAGCACCGCGACCAGGAGGGCCGGAACGCTGACCGACCATCCCACGAGCATCAGCAGCAGGGCCAGGGCGGTGCCGATGCCGCCGATCGTCGTCATCCCCGCCACGACGAGACCGGGGAGGAGGGTGCGGGCGGTCACCGGAAGCAGGGCGAACCGCTCGGGTGCCAGCGAGTCGTCCGCACTGACGAGGATCGACCCGATCCACCACCCGAGCACGACGATGGCGCCGGTGAGCACCATCGCGGTCACGGCGACGTCCGGAGCGCCCACCCGCAGCGCGATCAGACCGACGGTCAGCAGTCCCAGCATGCTCAGCGCGACGAGACCCACGGTCACGAGGGTCACGATCATCCAGGGGTTGCGGGAGAGCTGATGCCCGAGCTGTCGCAGCCGCAGACCTACGAGGAGCGCAACCACGCGAGGGTCTCCGTTCCGAGGTCGTGCGCGCCGACGAGGCTGAGGAAGCGCTCCTGCAGCGTGAGTCCGGCCCGAACCTCGTCGAGGGCGCCGTGGGCGAGCAGACGCCCCTCGGCCACGATGGCGACGCGGTCGCACAGTGACTCGACGAGCTCCATGACGTGGCTGGAGAGGACGACCGTGCCGCCGCCGTCCACGAAGGAGCGCAGGATCTGCCGGATCGTCTGCCCGGAGACCGGGTCGACGGCTTCGAGGGGTTCGTCGAGGATCAGCAGCCGGGGCGCGTGGATGAGCGCGCAGGCCAGGCCGATCTTCTTCTTCATGCCGGCCGAGTAGTCGACGACGAGGGTGTCGCCCGCCTCCGTCAGGCCGAGGGCATCGAGGAGCTCGCCGGAGCGGGAGACGACCTCCGCCTCCGGCATGCCGCGCAGCAGGCCGGTGTAGCGCAGCAGCTCCGCGCCGCTGAGCCGGTCGAGCATCCGGATACCGTCGGGGAGCACGCCCATCCGCGCCTTCGCGGCGGCAGGGTCCTGCCAGACGTCGGCGCCGAGCACCCAGGCCGTCCCGGCGTCTGGGCGCAGGAGCCCGGTGGTCATCGCGAGCGTCGTCGTCTTGCCCGCACCGTTCGGGCCGAGCAGCCCCAGCATCGAGCCCGCGGGGACGTCCAGCGACAGCGCGTCGACGGCGACCTTCTGGCCGAACTGCTTGCGGAGCCCGCGGAGGGCGAGGACGGGCGGTGCGGGGGCGTGATCGCTCATGCCCCCATCCCACCACGGGCGTCGCAGAGGCCGCATCCACCGCGGGGAGGACTCCCGCCGCGGTGAGGACCCGGCTCAGCGGTCGAGGGCGGCGAAGCGCTCGATGTCGCTGTTCGTCCCGGAGACGATGATGAGGTCGTGGTTGGTCACGATCGTGTTGGCCTCCGCGTAGCGGAACGGCTTGCCCGGGCTCTTCACGCCGACGACGGTGACCTTGTACTTCGAGCGCACACCGGACTCGTTCAGACCGACGCCGCGGATGAACTTCGGCGGGTACATCTTGGCCAGGACGAAGTCGTCGTCGAAGCGGATGAAGTCGAGCATGCGCCCGCTCACGAGGTGGGCCACGCGTTCGCCGGCCTCGCGCTCGGGGTAGATGACGTGGTTGGCGCCCACGCGGGCCAGGATCTTGCCGTGCGACTGCGAGACCGCCTTCGCCCAGATCTGCGGCACCTTGAGGTCGACGAGGTTGGCCGTGATGAGCACGGACGCCTCGATCGAGGAGCCGACGGCGACGACCGCGACCTGGAAGTCCTGGGCGCCGATCTGGCGGAGGGCGTCGATGTTGCGGGCGTCGGCCTGCACCGTGTGCGTGACGCGGTCCGACCACTTCTGCACGAGCTCGAGGTTGTCGTCGATCGCGAGCACCTCGCGGTCGAGGCGGTCGAGCTCGCCGGCGCAGGCGGCGCCGAACCGGCCGAGACCGATGACGAGGACGGGAGCGTCCCCCCGAAGGACTTCAACCAACGATCGGCCTTTCCACGGGCAGTGAGTAGTACTGCGTGCGCGATGTCGCGGCGACTGCCGCAGCGAGAGTCACTGTACCAACGCGGCCCATGAAGATCGTCGCGGCCATGACGTACGAGGCGGAATCCGGAAGCTCCCCGGTGAGGCCCGTCGAGAGCCCGACCGTGCCGAACGCGGAGATGACGTCGAAGAGCACGTGGCTGATGTCGGCCTTGGTGATCTGTGCGATCACGATGGTCGACAGGGCCACGATCGTGGCGCCCCAGGCGACGACGCTGAGGGCGACGCGCTGCACGTCGCTGGGGATGCGGCGGCCGAACGCCTCGACGGACTGGCGGCCCTTCGCCTCGGACCAGACCGCGATCGCGAGGACTGCGAGCGTGGTCACCTTGATGCCGCCCGCCGTCGACGCGGACCCGCCGCCGACGAACATGAGCATGCTGGCGGCGAGCAGCGACGAGCCGTTGAGGTCGTCCATCTCGATGACGTTGAAGCCGCCGGAGCGGGTCATCGCGGAGAGGAAGAACGCCTGGAAGGTCGTGTCCGCCGCGTCCATGGACCCGAAGGTCTTGGGGTTGTCGTACTCGAGGATGAGGAAGGCGGCGGCGCCGAGAATGAAGAGCAGCACCGTGG
Organism: Microbacterium sp. LCT-H2; assembly: GCF_001866135.1. Lineage (GTDB taxonomy): Bacteria > Actinomycetota > Actinomycetes > Actinomycetales > Microbacteriaceae > Microbacterium. The sequence continues at coordinate 298,909 of NZ_MODW01000001.1, read as the reverse complement.
TGACGATGGTCAGCTTCGAGTGCAGCGACCACCGCTTGACGTGCCAGACGTGCTTCGCGAGCGTGTAGATCACCGGGAAGCCGATGCTCCCGAGGAACACGCCGACCATGAGCAGCGACAGCACGAGGTAGTCGTCGGCGAAGACGGCCACCCCGCCGTCGTTCGGGGCGAAGCCGGTGTTGGTGAACGCCATCGCCGCGAAGTACGGGGCCTCCCAAAGCGCGGCGATCGGGTCGACCCCGGCCATCACCAGCGCCGGGTAGAGGAGGGCGGCGAGGGCGGCTTCGATGAAGAGGGCGGAGACGGCGACCGTGGTGAGCAGCTGGCCCACCTCGCCCAGACGCACCGTCTGGCTCTCGTTCACCACACCGCCGTGCGCGCGGAGCGGGTTCGTGTCGCCCGCCGCCATGAGCTTCGCCCGGAGCCCGAGGCGCTTCGAGATGAGCATCCCCATGAGGGAGGCGAGGGTCAGCACGCCGAGGGCGCCGATGTTGACGCCGATGAACACGACGACGTGTCCGAAGGGTGACCAGTGGTTGGCCATGTCGACGGTCGCGAGGCCCGTCACGCAGATCGTGGAGACGGCGGTGAAGAGGGCGTCGCTGAGCGGTGTCACCGTGCCGCTGGCGGACGCGATCGGCAGCGAGAACAGCACCGTGAACACGAGGATCAGCAGTGCGAAGACGGCGATGGCGAACCGGGACGGCGACGAGGTGATGAGGTGCTTCACCCGGCCGGCGGCTCCGGGGAGACCGGTGCGGGGGGACGACGCCGAAACGATGCCCGACATCGCTGCCCCCTTCTCCTGCGCCGTCCGTTCCACGGCCGCACCACGGCGCCTCTCGCCGAGCCTTCGTCATGGTACTCCGTGCCGGGGCGCACTACCCTGATCACATGACGGACATCTTCGACGTGATCGCAGACGGTACGAGGCGCGACATCCTCCAGCTCCTGCTCCGACGCACGTCCGAAGGCGAGTCCGGCACGAGCGTGAGCCAGATCGTGGCCGACCTCGGCATCAGCCAGCCCACCGTCTCGAAGCACCTCAAGGTGCTCCGCGACGCCGAGCTGGTCACCGTCCGCGAAGACGGCCAGCGCCGCTTCTACAGCCTTTCCGTCGCGCCGCTGGAAGCCGTCGACGACTGGCTGGTCCCGTTCCTCGTCGACGCGTTCGGCGATGCGGCGCCGGACATCGCGTACCCCGGCGCCCCGATCCCCGACGGAGCCGCACACGCGGCCGAGGTCGTCGGGCGTGCGGCCGCCTCCGCCAAGCACGTCGTCACGAACGCACTGAAGCGCCTCGGCGCCTGATACCGCGCCTCGCACCGGCGGAGAACCGCCCCCGACAGCAGGGGGGATGCCGTCGGGGGCGGTGTGCGGACCCCAGATCCGCGCAGACTCGGCAGGTGCCGGCACGGGTCCTGCACCGACACTGGCAGGGCTGTCTGAGCGATCGGGCAATGCGGGCTATGCGCGGGCTGGACGCCGGTGTGCCGGTTCGAGCAGGGCGGGCGCGCACATCGCGGTGTCGGCTGTCTCCGGCAGGATGAGCGCATGACGGACGAGTACCGCGCGCATTTCGACTTCGCGATCACCTTCGCCAACGGCGGCGGACTGCAGGGGCAGGGGTTCCGGCTCGACCTGCCGCGGAAGGACGTGACCGCTGCCGAGGTCTCCGGTCTGCTCGTGTCGCACCTCGGTCTGGCACTCGTGGGCGAGGTCGAGCTCCGCGACCTGCAGATCGTCGCCGAGCCGCACCGCGGCAGCCGTGGCGTCGCGGCTCCGGCTCGTGGAGACCGCACCGAACGGGTCGTGGACCTGAGCCACCCGATCGCGGAGGGCATGGTCACCTATCCCGGGCTGCCGGCGCCGACCATCACCCCGCACCTCACCCGCGCGGCGCTCGACCTCGACACCCTCGTGGACCTGCCCGCCGAGGTCTTCCACCTCCGCGACGCCCGGACGTCCGAACGCCGCGGTATCAAGGCGCCGACGCTCGCCGACCGCGAGCTCCGCGGCAGCGCGGTGCTCCTGGATACCGGCTGGAGCCGGCTGTTCGGCACGCCCGCCTACGGCACCGGCTCGCCCTTTCTCGCGGAGGACGCCGCGCGCTTCCTCGTGGACGCGGGGGTGAGTCTGGTCGGCATCGACGCGCTCAACATCGACGACACGGAGAGCGGCGGGGAGCGGCCGGCGCACAGCATCCTCCTCGCGGCGGGCGTGCACGTCGTCGAGCACCTCACCGCTCTGGATCGCCTCCCCGCGCGCGGGGCGCGGTTCACCGCGGCCCCTCCGGCGATCCGCGGGTTCGGCACGTTCCCGGTCCGGGCGTTCGCGACCGTGCCTACATCCCACTGATCACAACAGCCACGCGGGTTTACACGCGTCCCAGCGACCCCATAGAGTGTGCTCATCGAGAAAGGGGTACGTGGGATGCCCGAGGTTCCAGACGTCCGATTCCTGACGGTGGCCGAAGTCGCCGAGCTCATGCGCGTGTCCAAGATGACCGTGTACCGGCTCGTGCACGCCGGTGACCTCCCCGCCATCCGATTCGGACGGAGCTACCGCGTGCCGGAATCCGCCGTCGCGGAGGCTCTGCAGCGGCCCATCGCCGACGCCGGCTGACGGAGGGCGCGGGGCACCCTCCTGAGTTTGCTAGGATGATCCGAGGCATTTTTCGTGCTCGTACCCGGGTGTCCGATTCCGGCGACACCCAGCCCCTGACTTAGTGAGGTTTCCGTGGGTTCTGTCATCAAGAAGCGCCGCAAGCGCATGGCGAAGAAGAAGCACCGCAAGCTGCTTCGCAAGACTCGCCACCAGCGCCGCAACAAGAAGTAAGCGGCCAGACACCGAGCGCCTGTCTTCGGACGGGCGCTTTGTGTCTCTGCGCGCCGTTCCGCACCGCCGAGAGGATGTCATGAAGTCGATCACCGTCGCCGAACTCGCCGAGCGCTCCGGCACGCCCCTCATCGATGTACGGGAGGTGCACGAGTTCCAGGCCGGCCACGTCCCCGGCGCCGTGAACATCCCGATGTCCGAGATCGGCAACCGCCTGGACGAGCTTCCCGCCGAGTCGTTCGACGTGATCTGCCAGGCCGGCGGCCGCTCGGCCCGTGTGGTCGAGGCGCTTGAGGCCCGCGGCTACGACGCCACCAACGTCGAGGGCGGCACCGGCGAGTGGATCGCCCAGGGACGCGAGGTGGAGGTCCCGTCGTCGTGACGACGCTGACCCTCATCGGCAAGCCCGACTGCCATCTGTGCGCCGTGGCCTCCGAGGTCGTCGACGCGGTCGTCGCCGAACTGCCGGACGCCGCCGCGGAGCGCATCCAGATCGTCGAGGCGTCCATCCAGGACGACCCCGCCCTGTACGAGCGGTGGTGGGAGAAGATCCCCGTCGTCCTCATCGACGGACGACTGCATGCGCACTGGCGCGTGTCCCCCGACCGGCTGCGCGAAGCGCTGGAGGAAGCCGTCGGCGCGGAGGCCCGTGCCGACCAGAAGGAGCTGCGATGACCATCCGCCATGTCGTGACCTGGAAGCTCGCCGCGGAGGACGCGGAGGAGCGGCAGGCCCAGGCGGCCGAGGTCGCCCGCCGCCTCAACGCCCTCGACGGGGTCGTGCCGCAGCTGCGCAGCATCTGGGCCGGTGCGAACGACGTCTACCCCGACGCGAACTGGGACGTGACCCTGGTCGCGGACTTCGACTCCGTCGCGGACCTGGAGCAGTACCAGGTGCACCCCGCGCACGAGGAGGTCGCCGCATACATCCGCTCGGTCGTCTCCGGCCGTGTGGCGGTCGACGCCGAGCTCTGAGCGTCGAGCCGTGGCCCCCGGCACCGAAACACAAACGTAATGCGGCGCGAGGGGATGTCATTGGTCACGCGACGAGCCGCATGTTTAGATGAACTCCTACCCGTCCGTGGGCTCACCCGCCCCCCGACTCCCAGGAGCCGACATGTCCCGTCGTAACCTCTTCGCCGGCCTCGCGATCGCGGCCACCGCCACCCTCGCGCTCGCCGGATGCGCCACCGGCTCTTCCGACGCGGGCAGTGGCGGCGAGTCCGCTGCCGGTGACGACTACGGACTCATCGAGGCGGGCAAGCTCACTGTCTGCTCCGACATCCCCTACCCGCCGTTCGAGTTCGAGGGTGACAACGGTGAGTACACCGGCTTCGACATCGACCTCCTCGGTGCGATCGCCGAGCAGCTCGACCTCGAGCTCTCCGTGCAGGATGTGGGCTTCGATGCGCTGCAGTCCGGCACGACTCTCGCCGCCGGCCAGTGCGACATCGGTGCCTCGGCCATGACGATCACCGACGAGCGCAAGGCCAACATCGACTTCTCGGACCCGTACTACGATTCGCTACAGTCGCTGCTCGTGCGCACCGACTCGGGCATCGAGTCCATCGACGACCTCAATGGCAAGAACGTCGGCGTGCAGCAGGGCACGACCGGCGAGGCCTACGCCACGGAGAACGCGAAGGGCGCGCAGCTCGTGCAGTACCCGTCGGACGGCGAACTGTGGCCCGCGATGCAGGCCGGGCAGATCGACGCCATCCTGCAGGATCAGCCCGTAAACCTCGAGCACGAGAAGGCTGACTCCGCCTACAAGATCGTCGAGACCTACGAGACCGACGAGTCCTACGGCTTCGCGTTCGCCAAGGGGGAGAAGGACGAACTCCGCGAGGCCGTGAACGAGGCTCTGCAGGAGCTCCGGGACAACGGCGAGTACGACACCATCTACAACGAGTACTTCACGGCCAACTGAGTCGAGAGCTGAGTCGGTCGGGAGGACCTTGACAATGGCGTTGAGGCGCACCACGAAACAGAAGCTGTACCGGTACTCGATCTACGCGGTGCTGCTCGCGATCGTCGTCTGGGCGATCGTCAGCACCGACTGGGCGCGGATCGCGCAGCTTTACTTCAACCCCGAGGTCGCGGCGAAGATGCTTCCGGGCATCATCACCACGGCGCTCGTCAACACCCTGTGGTTCACGGCGGTGGCGTTCGCAGGCGGCTTGCTGCTCGGCATCCTGCTGGCGCTGATGAAGCTCTCGGTGATCGCGCCGTTCCGGTGGATCGCGACGGCGTGGATCGAGCTGTTCCGCGGTCTGCCCGCGATCCTCACGATCTTCGCGATCGCGTTCATCCTGCCGATCGGCCTCGGTGTGCCGGCGACCCGCCTCGGCGGGCCGGTCGTCCTGGGCCTGATCGGTCTGATCCTCGTGGCCTCCGCCTATATGGCAGAGACCATTCGGGCCGGAATCCAGGCAGTGCCGAAGGGACAGACCGAAGCGGCGCGTTCGCTCGGCATGTCGCCCATGAAGACGACCTTCTGGATCGTGGTCCCGCAGGGCTTCCGGATCATCATCCCGCCGCTGACGAACGAGTTCGTGCTGCTGCTGAAGGACACGTCGCTGCTGTTCGTCGCGGGCTCCTTCATCTGGTCGAAGGAGCTCACGAACTTCGCCCGCGACGCAGCGACGCAGAACGCCAACGGAACGCCGCTGATCATGGCGGCGATCCTCTACCTGATCGTGACGATCCCGCTCACGCGTCTCAGCGCGTGGCTGGAGCGTCGGATGGCGAGGACACGATGAGCACCGACCTGATCGACGTACAGGCCCCGGCGATCGCGATCCAGGACCTGCACAAGAGCTTCGGCGACAACGAGGTGCTCAAGGGCATCGATCTGACGGTTCTGGCGGGCGAGGTCGTCTGCGTGATCGGCCCGTCCGGTTCCGGGAAGTCGACGCTGCTCCGCTCGGTGAACCTGTTGGAGGAGCCCACGGGCGGCAAGGTGCTCATCGAGGGCATCGACATCACCGATCCCGACATCGACATCGACCGCGTGCGCACCCGTATCGGGATGGTGTTCCAGAGCTTCAACCTCTTCCCGCACCTCAGCGTGCTCGGCAACCTCACGATCGCGCAGCAGCGGGTGAAGAAGCGCTCGAAGGCCGAGGCGGAGAAGGTCGCCCGCGCCATGCTCGAGCGCGTCGGCCTCGCGGAGAAGGCCGACGCGTACCCCGGGCACCTCTCGGGTGGGCAGCAGCAGCGGGTGGCCATCGCCCGGGCGCTGTGCATGAACCCCGACATGATGCTGTTCGACGAGCCCACATCGGCCCTCGACCCCGAGCTCGTCGGCGAGGTGCTGCAGGTCATGCGGTCGCTGGCCGACGAGGGCATGACGATGCTCGTCGTCACGCATGAGATGGGCTTCGCGCGCGAGGTCGGTTCGCGGCTGATCTTCATGGACGGCGGACACATCGTCGAGGAGGGCGACCCCCGCGAGGTGCTGGCGAATCCGCAGCACCAGCGCACGAAGGACTTCCTCTCCCGCGTCCTGTAGTTCTCGCCTCGGGTGTCGCAGAGACCCCGGGCATTCGCCGAGACCCCCGGCTGCAGACGTCTGCAGCCGGGGGTCTCGACGTGAACCCGGGGTCTCGTCAGCCGCGGGGGCGCGCGACCACCGGGACAGGGGTCACCGCGATGCGGACGCGGTCACCGAACGACGGGTGCAGGGCGGGATCGTGTTGCACGCGGACGAGCTCGCCCGACTCCGTGCGCACGAGGGTCCGCCGCATGCTGCCGAGGAACGTGCTCTCCTCCACGAGGGCATCGGTGGCGGCGTCCTCCGCGGTGGTGAAGCGCACGTTCTCCGGACGGAGGTACACGTCGACGGGGCCGTCGGCGGGGGTCTGCAAGGGGAGACGTTGCCCCCACACGACGACGTGCTCGCCGTCCGCGACGCCGGAAACGACGCTGGAGAGGCCCACGAACGCGGCGACCTCGGCGGTCGCGGGAGTCGTGTACAGCTCTTCCGGGGAGCCGATCTGCTCGATGCGACCGGCGTTCATGACCGCGATCCGGTCCGACACCGCGAGGGCCTCCTCTTGGTCGTGCGTGACGAAGACGGTCGTGATGCCGAGCCGCAGCTGGATGCGCCGGATCTCGTCGCGGAGCTGCACGCGCACCTTGGCGTCGAGAGCCGACAGGGGTTCGTCGAGCAGAAGCACCCGGGGTTCCGTGACGAGGGCGCGAGCCAGGGCGACCCGCTGCTGCTGTCCGCCGGAGAGCTGATGCGGGAACCGGTCGGCAAGGTCGGCGAGGCCCACGAGGGCGAGCGCATCAAGGGCACGCCGCGCCGCCTCGGTCTTGCCGACACCTCGACGACGGAGCCCGAAGGCCGTGTTGTCGACGACGCGGAGGTGCGGGAAGAGCGAGTACGACTGGAACACCATCCCGATGTCGCGCCGGTTCGTCGGCACTCGCGAGACGTCCCCGCCGCCGAGGAGGACGGTTCCCTCGTCGGCGCCTTCCAGTCCCGCGAGCACACGGAGCAGCGTCGTCTTGCCGCAGCCGGAGGGACCGAGCAGCGAGACGAACTCCCCGGGGGCGATGTCGAGGTCCACGCCGTGCAGCACCCTCGTACCGCCGTAGCTCTTGACGATGCCGTGGAGCTCGACCCGCGTGCCGTCGCCGGCCTGGGCGAGCAGCAGGTTGTCCTTGGTGCGCGGGAGTGCGTGATCGAGGGTCATGAGCGGGCCTTTCGCGGACCGCGGGCGACGCGGCCGATGAGCAGGAGCAGGAGGAAGACGAACGACAGGGCGAGCAGTGTGAAGATCGCGGGCGCATACGGGTCCTGCTTCTGCACCACGACCATCGCCGTCTGGAAGACCTGCCGGTTGAGGAGGGACGCGATTGTGAACTCTCCGAGCACCACCGCGATGGAGATCAGCGAGGCGGCGAGCAGGCCCTGTCGGAGGTTCGGCGCGACAACGTGGAGCACGACCGTCGGCCAGCCCGCCCCGAGCGAGCGCGCCGCTTCGGACAGCGTGCGCAGATCGGCGGCATCGATCGAGGCCTGGATCGAGCGGAAGGCGAAGGGGAGGACGGTGACGCCGTAGGCGAAGGCGAGGGTCCAGGTGCCGGTGCCCACGGTCCGACCGATCTGCAGGTAGATCGGCGCGAGCCCCACCACGAGCACGATCGCGGGGATCGAGATCGGCAGGAGCGCGACGAACTCGAAGGCTGCCGTGAGCCGGGGGAAGCGGAGGTTCACGAGGATCATCGTGGGGGCCAGGAGGAACAGCACGATCGCCACGGTGACGACCGCGAGGACCAGCGAGTTCCCGAGACCCGTCCAGAGGGGCTTCAGGGCTGCCGACGCCGCGGGGTCGAAGAGGGCGGTCCAGTGCGCGAAGGAGAGCCCGTCCGTGCCGCGGAGCGTGAAGAGGAACGTCGACACGAGGGGCACCGCGAAGAACGCCCCGACGACGATGCCGATCACCGCACGGGTCGCGCGCGACGGGGCGAGGCCGTTCATGCCTGCCACCGCGCGGCACGTCGCTGGATGAGCGAGTACAGCGCCATCACGACCCCGACCACGATGATCATGCCGAGGGCGAGAGCGCCGGCGAGGTTCTCCCGGCCGAGCAGGGTCTCGCTCGTGAGCGCGGTACGGATCTGCAACGGGACGATCTGGGAGCCCTGACTCGCGAGCGCCGCGGCCGTGGCGTACGAGGAGAACGCGTTCGCGAAGAGCAGCAGCAGGCTGGCGAGGAACGACGGCGCCAGCACCGGGAGGCCGATCCGCAGCCAGAAGCTCGCCCTGCTGCCCCCGAGGGTGAGGTTCGCCTCGACCCACTGCGGCTTCAGGGCGGCGAGGGCGGGTAGGAAGGTGATGACCATGAGCGGCACCTGGAAGTAGATGTACGGAAGGATGAGGCCGGGCAGCTCATACAGCCACGTGCCCTCGGCGAAGATGTCGACGCCGAACGTGTCACGGAGGAAGACCGTGACCACACCCTGGATTCCGATCGTGGCGATGAAGGCGAAGGCGAGCATGACCCCGCCGAACTGCGCGAGGACCCCGGCGGCCGCGTCCACGGAGCGCCGCACGACGCCGTCCGGGTTCATGCCGAGGAGAGCGTAGGCGACGAGGGCGCCGACGAGGGCGCCGACCGCCGCGGTGAGCAGCGACAGCCCCGCCGAGTTCGCGAAGGTCGTGAGCACCACCGGGTCGCCGAGGGCGGCGACGTTCGTCCAGGTGAAAGCGCCGTCGCGGTCGAAGAACCCGGAGCCGATCGCGAGCACGGTCGGCACGGCGAGGAAGAGCAGCACGTAGGCGGCGAACGGTACGAGTCCCAGCCACGCCACGGACGGCGCCGACCGCCGGGCCCGCGTGTGCGACGCGGGTCCGGCGGCGGTGGCGGGGGCGGACGCCGCGGCATCCACCCCCGGTGCGACGACGGAGGTCACTGGACCGCCGCTGCCCACTTCTCGCCGAGCAGCGTGCCGGCGTTCTCGGACTGCTCCTCGGTCGGCACGACGGTCTCCTCCGGAGCGTCGGGGAGAGCGGCCGCGAGCTTCTCGTCGATCGTGCCGGCCTCGGTCATCGCCTCCATGCGCACCGGACGGGCGCCGCCCTTCAGCCACAGGTTCTGCACCTCGTCGCTGTAGAGGAACTCCTGCCACAGACGCGCGGCCGCCGGGTTCGGAGCGTCGACGTTGATGGCCTGGTTGTAGTAGCCCGCGTAGCCGGTGCCGTCGAAGACCACGACCTTCCAGTCCGGGTTGTCGGCCGTGTGCGCCGCGTTCAGGTAGTCCCAGTCGAAGACGACGGGGGTCTCGCCGCTGGCGACGGTCGCGGTCGTGACGTCGACCTTGAGGAGGTTCCCGGCCTTCTGCAGGTCGGCGAAGAAGTCGATGCCCGGCTGGAAGTCGTCCAGCGTGCCGTCCGACTGCACGGTCGCCAGGCCGACGGCGGCGAAAGCCGCTCCGGCCTGCGTCGGGTCGCCGTTGATGGCGACGGCGCCCTTGTAGTCGGCGGAGAGGAGGTCGGACAGCTCCGCCGGCGCCTCGAAGGCGGAGGAGTCGTAGCCGATCGACATGTAGCCGCCGTAGTCGCCGACGAAGAGGCCGGTGGGCTCCTTCAGCTCGTCGGGGATGTCGTCCCAGGTCTGGACCTTGTACGGGGCGAAGGCGTCGGTGTTCTGCAGGGCGACGGTCAGGCCGAGGTCGAAGACGTCGGGGGCGGTGTCGAGGCCCTTGTTCGTCTCGGCCGCCTGGATCTCCTCGGCGCTGGAGACGTCGGGCGAGGCCTCGTTGACGGTGATCTCGGGGTACTTCTCCGTGAACAGGTCGAGGATCTCGCCGTAGTTCGCCCAGTCGCGGGGGAGGGCGATGACGTTGAGCTGACCCTCCTCCTTCGCGGCCGCCTCCAGGTCGGCGAACGAGCCGAAGTCCTCGACGGAGGTCGCGCTCGCCGCGTCCACGGCGTCGTCACCGGCGGCCGGGGAGTCGGTCGCGGAGGCGCAGGAGGTCAGAGCGATGACGGCCGTGGTGGCCAGGGCGATGCCGGCGCCGATGCGTGCGCGGCGGATGGAGCGTGCCATGAGTGTCCTCTCGGTGTCCGGCGCTGTGCGCCGGTGTCGGGTTGCGAGAGGACACTACGAGGGGGAGGTAGCCGCAGGGAGCGGCTCCGGTGAACGGTCGGTGTCGCGCGGGTGGCGCGGGGATGCGCCGCGATTCAGCGCTGCGGGACGGTGTACTTGAAGCCGCGGTGCGAGCCCACGTAGCCGAGGCGCTCGTAGAAGCGGTGGGCGTCGGCGCGGGCGGCGTCGGAGGTGAGCTGCACCATGGCCGCACCGAGGGCGGGCGCCGCCGTGTCGCCGACCCAGCGCATGACCGCGGAGCCGATGCCCGAGGACCGCAGGTCGCTGCGGACCCGGACCGCCTCGACGAGCAGCCGCCGGGCGCCGCGGCGTGCCATCCCGGGGATCGAGGTGAGCTGGAGGGTGCCGACCACCGCGCCGTCGAGCTCGATCACGAGGAGGTCGTTCGACGGGTCGGCCAGGATCTCGCGGAGGCCGCGCTCGTACGCCGGGCGGTCCTCGTCGGAGGCCACATCGCCGCGGGCGGCGCTGATCGGGTCGTCGGCGAGCAGCGCGATGACGGCGTCGGCGTCGGCCTCGGTCGCCCGCCGCAGCACGGCGTCCCCGCTCCTCGATGCGAACGGATGCGGAAGCGGGAGAGCGGCGAGCATGAGCCCAGTCTGCCAGCGGTGGATGCGGGACGGCGCCCGCGGGTCTGGAATCATGGCGGAGTGGATATCGGCAGCCTCCTCGGTCTCGAGCAGCTCACCTGGGGGATGCTGATCCTCATCATCGTGGCGGCGTTCAGCGCCGGGTGGATCGACGCGGTCGTCGGCGGCGGAGGGCTGCTGCAGCTCCCGGCGCTGCTCCTCATCCCCGGCATCGCCCCGGTCCAGGCGCTCGCGACGAACAAGCTCGCCTCCGTGTTCGGGACCGCGACCAGCAGCATCACCTACTACCGCCGGGCCAAGCCCGACCTCCGCACAGCTCTGCCGATGGCGGTGATCGCGTTGATCGGCTCGTTCGGGGGTGCGGCGGTCGCCACGGTGCTGCCCCCGGCCGCCTTCAAGCCCATCATCGTGATCGCCCTGCTGGCGGTGGCCCTGTTCACGGCGCTCCGGCCGCAGCTCGGGGCGGCGACGCAGCTGCGCTTCCACGGGCACAAGCACCACATCATGGCCGGGCTCGCCGGGCTCGGCATCGGGTTCTACGACGGGATGATCGGTCCGGGGACGGGCACCTTCCTCGTGATCACTCTCGTCGCGCTGCTGGGCTACGACTTCCTGCAGGCGAGCGCGAAGGCGAAGATCGTCAATCTCGCGACGAACGCGGGGGCGCTGCTCCTCTTCATCCCGCACGGCTCGGTGCTGTGGCTGCTCGGGGGCATCCTCGCGGTCGCGAACGTCGGCGGCAGCTACCTGGGCTCGCGGATGGCCATCTCCCGCGGTACGACGTTCATCCGCGTGGTGTTCCTCGTCGTCGTGGTGGCTCTCATCGCGAAGCTCGGCGTCGACGTGTGGAACGAGAACCTCGCCCCCCTCTTCGCCTGATTCCCCCTTTCTTTCTTCGCCGAGACCCCGGGTACGCGACGAGACCCCGGGCTGCCAGCGGCAGCGTCCCGGGGTCTCGGCGGTAAGACGGGGTCTCGGCGGGTCAGGCCTCGTCCTCGGGGGTGAAGTCCACACCGGCCTCGGCGCGCTGCTCGGGGGTGATCGGCGCGGGAGCGGAGGTGAGGGGATCGAAGCCGTTCCCGGACTTCGGGAAGGCGATGACGTCGCGGATCGACTCGGTCTTCGTCAGGTGCTGGAGCACGCGGTCCATGCCGAGCGCGATGCCGCCGTGCGGGGGAGCGCCGAACTTGAACGCATCGAGGAGGAAGCCGAACTGCTCCTGCGCCACCTCGTCGCTGATGCCCATGACCTCGAAGACCCGCTTCTGGATGTCCTCGCGGTGGATGCGGATGGACCCGCCGCCGAGCTCCGAGCCGTTGCACACGATGTCGTACGCGTAGGCGAGGGCCGATCCGGGGTCGGTGTCGAACGTGTCCTCGAACTCGGGCTTCGGGCCCGTGAACGCGTGGTGCACCGCCGTCCAGGCACCCGCGCCCACCGCCACGTCTCCGGAGGCGACCGCGTCGGCGGCCGGCTCGAACATGGGAGCGTCGACGACCCAGGTGAAGGCGAACTCATCCGGGTTCAGGTAGCCGAGGCGACGGCCGATCTCGACCCGTGCGGCGCCGAGCAGCGCCCGGCTCTCCTTGGCGGCACCGGCGGCGAAGAACACGCAGTCGCCCGGCTCGGCGCCGACGAACTCCGCCAGGCCCGCCTGCTCGGCCTCGGACAGGTTCTTCGCGGCAGGCCCACCCAGGGTGCCGTCCTCGTTGAACAGCACGTAGGCGAGACCACGGGCGCCGCGCTGCTTGGCCCAGTCCTGCCAGGCGTCGAGCTGCTTGCGCGGCTGGCTCGCACCGCCGGGCATGCGCACCGCACCGACGTACTCGGCCTGGAACACGCGGAACGGGGTGTCCTTGAAGTACTCGGTCGCCTCGACGAGCTGGAGCCCGAAGCGGAGGTCGGGCTTGTCGGAGCCGTACTTCGCCATGGCGTCGGCGTACGTCATCCGCGGCAGCGGGGTCTGCACCTCGACGCCGATCGTCTTCCACATCGCCACGATGAGCGACTCCATGAGGGCGATCACGTCCTCCTGGTCGACGAAGCTCATCTCGATGTCGAGCTGCGTGAACTCGGGCTGACGGTCGGCGCGGAAGTCCTCGTCGCGGTAGCAGCGGGCGATCTGGAAGTACTTCTCCACGCCGCCGACCATGAGCAGCTGCTTGAAGAGCTGCGGCGACTGGGGCAGGGCGTACCAGCTGCCCGGGTGCAGGCGGGCGGGGACGACGAAGTCACGGGCGCCCTCCGGTGTGGAACGGGTGAGGGTCGGGGTCTCGACCTCGGTGAAGTCCTCGGCGTGCAGCACGTCGCGGATCGCCTTGTAGACGTCGGACCGCAGGCGCAGCGCGGAGGCGGCGGCCGGGCGGCGGAGGTCGAGGTAGCGGTACTTCAGGCGCGCCTCCTCGCCGACGGTCTCGGTGTCGGCCAGAGCGGTCGAGACCTGGAACGGCAGCGGGGCCGACTCGTTCAGCACCTCGACGTCGGCCGCGATGACCTCGATCTCGCCGGAGGGGAGGTTCGGGTTGGCGTTGCCCTCGGGGCGTCGCGACACCTCGCCGGTGACCTTGAGGACGAACTCGTTGCGCAGCGGGTGGGCGATCTCCTCGTCGCGGATGACGACCTGGGCGATGCCCGACGCGTCCCGCAGATCGATGAAAGCGACGCCTCCGTGGTCACGACGACGATCGACCCACCCGGTGAGGGTGACGGTCTGACCGATGTTCTCGGCGCGCAGGGAGCCTGCGGAGTGGGTGCGCAGCACGGAGGATTCCTCCTGATCCGGGGAAAAGATGAACCCGCCCAGTCTACGCGGGCGTCCCGGCCCTTCCCGGCCGGGTCACCAGCGCGGAGCAGCGGCACCTCAGTAGGATCGCCACGACGAAAGGCGGACCCCCATGCACCTCTCCATCTCGGACGGCAACGGCCTTCCCGACCTGTTCGGCGCGATCTTCTCGGGCACGACGGGACTCATCGCCCTCATCTTCTACATCCTCGTCGTGGTGGGACTGTGGAAGGTCTTCACGAAGGCGGGGTACCCCGGCATCCTCGCGATCATCCCGATCGTGAATGTCGTGTTCCTCGTGAAGATCGCCGGGATGTCGGGCTGGTTCGCCCTGCTCTACCTCGTGCCGATCGCGAACTTCATCCTCGGGGTCATCGTCGCGTTCAAGCTCGGCGCGCGCTTCGGCAAGGGCGGGGTGTTCTCCTTCTTCCTGCTGTTCCTTTTCCCCTACATCGGCTATCTGATCCTCGGGTTCGGCGACTCCCGCTACCGCGAGGTCTGACGTGGCGGCATCACTTCTGCACCTCGTTCGCCACGGTGAGGTGCACAACCCGTCCCGCGTGCTCTACGGACGGCTGCCCGACTATCACCTCAGCACTGCGGGGGAGGAGATGGCGCAGGCGGCGGCGGAGCACGTGGCGGGGCTCGGCGATCCGGTGACCGCCCTGTTCGCGTCGCCGCTGGAGCGTGCGCAGGAGTCGGCTGCCCCGTTCGCGGAGGTGTTCGACCTCGAACCCGAGACCGACATCCGTCTGATCGAGCCGACGAACGTGTTCGAGGGCACCCGGATGCGGCGGTCGCTGATGAACCCGATGAACTGGTGGCACCTGCGTCAGCCGTCGCTGCCGAGCTGGGGCGAGCCGTACGCGTCGATCGCGGAGCGCATGCTCGGGGTGATGGACGAGGCGTGGACGGCCGCGGCCGAGATCCCGACCGCGGGGGACATCGTGATGGTGTCGCATCAGGCGCCCATCTGGATCACGCACCTCCGCGTCGCCGGCCTTCCGCTGCAGCACGACCCGCGGACCCGCCGCTGCACCCTGTCGAGCGTGACCTCGTTCGCGCGCGTCGGCGACGTCTGGCGCGAGGTCTCGTACGCCGAGCCCGCCGCGACCGGCGGTGCTGTCGACGTCGGGGCCGTCTGACCCCCGTTCGAGTCGCCTGAATGGCCCCATCCGGCCGGGAGATGGGACCAATCGGGCGATTCGAAGTCAGAGGGACTGGAGCACCCCCACCGCGGCGAGCTGTCCCGCGGCGGCGGCGAGGAGGACCGAGGCCATCGGGCCGGGGAGGGTCGCGCGATGGGCGAGGTCGCCCGCCGCGAAGACCCCCGGAAGCGACGTCCTCCCGAACTCGTCGATCTCGATGGACCCCGACTCCAGGAGCTGCAGCCCGAGGTCCGCGGCGAACGACGCCCGGTGCCGCATCGTGCCGGAGGCCACGAACACACCCGCGACGTCGAGGTCGCCCTCCGCGCTGCGCACCCGCACCCCGTCTCCGTGCGCGGCGACAGCCTCGACCCGAGCGGAGGCCACCCGCACCCCGAGCTCCTCCAGCGCGACACGGTCCTCCGCGGCGAACGGCTCGCCCACCGGGACCACCGTGATCTCGCCGACGATACGGCCGAGCAACCCGATCAGATGGGCCGCCCGGGGAGCCGCCCCGAGGAGCGCGATCGGCTTCCCGGCGTGCTCGTGTCCGTCGCAGAACGGGCAGCTGAAGACCCGGACGCCCCAGAGCTCGGCGAGACCAGGCACCGGCGGGAGGTCGTCCGCGACGCCGGTCGCCAGGATCACCCGTCGGGCGTCGGCCGCCGACCCGTCGGCGAAGCTCACCGTGAAGCCCGTCCCCGCGTCGCCCGAGATCCGCTGCGCCGCGACGTCGCGCACCTCGACGTCCGCATAGGCCGCGAGCTCCGTGCGGGCCTGGGCGCGGAGGTCCGCCGGGGCCTTCCCATCGGCGAGGATCATGTTGTGCATGTGCCGCACGGTGCCGTTGCGGTACTCGCCGGAGTCCAGCAGGAGCACGGGCCGGTGCATCCGTCCGAGGGTCAGCGCCGCCTGGAGTCCGGCGGGGCCGGCACCGATCACGATCGCGTCGTACATGGGGGTTCCCTTCTCGCGTCTTGCGTTCGGCACCAGTCTGTGACTTCATGTCAACATGAAGTCAAGCGACCCGCACCCGTGGTCCGTCGGCGAGGTCGCCGCGCGGTTCGACCTGCCGACGAACGTGCTGCGGCACTGGGAGACCGTCGGACTGCTCCGGCCGCCCCGCGACCCGGCGGGCCGGCGTCGGTACGGCGAGGACGAGGTCGTGCGCATCGCCGTCATCCAGCGCAGCAAGGCCGCCGGGATGAGCCTCGACCAGATCGCCGTGCTCCTCGACGACGGCAGCGCCGGGCGGCATCAGGTGCTGCAGCAACATCTCGACGACCTCGACCGCCGGATGGAGGAGATGCGGCGATCGCGGGAGATGACCGAGCACGCCATGGGGTGCCGGGCGCACGACATCGCGACCTGTCCGCGGTTCCGCGCCGGGGTGGACGACGTGCTCGCGCGCTTCTGACTCCCCCCGGGGGTACCCGGCCGATGCATAGGAAGCTCTGCGTAAACTCGGAGACGTGTCCCGCGCTTCCAGGATTCACCCGATCCGCAACGGCCGCCCCTCCCGTCTTCGGCCCCTCGGCCGCCTGGGCGGAGCCGCGCTCGCTGCGGTGCTCGCCGTCGGTCTGAGCGCCTGCGCTCCCGACGCCGTGAGCGAGTCGTTCCTGAACGGCGAGAACACCGGCTATGTCGCGGCCGACGGCGCGATCGTCGAGATCCCCGTCGCCGAACGCGGCGAGCCGGTCGAGTTCGCCGGGGTCACCGAGCACGGCGAGGACTTCGACAGCGCCGACATCGCCGGGAAGGTCGCGGTCGTGAACTTCTGGTACGCCGGCTGCGCCCCGTGCCGCGTCGAGGCCCCCGACCTGGAGGCCGTCTGGCAGGAGCACCAGGACGCGGACGTGCAGTTCATCGGTATCAACACGCGCGACCAGGCGGACACGGCTGTCGCGTTCGCCGACGAGTTCGGGATCACCTACCCGAGCCTCATCGACGTGGACACCGCCCAGGCCAAGCTCGCCTTCGCGAAGGTCGTGCCGATCTCGGCCACCCCCACCACGCTCGTGCTCGACAAGCAGGGCCGCGTCGCCGCGAAGATCATCGGTCCGATCGACGGCACCTCCGTGCTCTCCACGCTCGTCAAGGACGCGCTGGCGGAGGACTCCTGATGTCCGCGAGGTCGTCGTGAACCCCGACGCGATCATCGGATCCGGAGCCCTCTGGATCGCGGTCCCGGTGGCGATGCTCGCCGGACTCGTCTCGTTCCTCTCGCCGTGCGTGCTCCCGCTCGTTCCGGGGTACCTCGGCTTCCTCGGGGGAGCCGTCACGCCGCGGAACACCTCGACGACCGGCGGCACCACGCAGACGGCGACGCGCAGCCGCCTCGTCCTCGGTGTGCTGCTGTTCATCCTCGGCTTCACCGTGGTCTTCATCCTCTACACGGTGCTCGGCGGCACCGCCGGCGTGTTTCTGCTCCAGTGGGGCGACCTCATCACCCGCATCCTCGGCGTCGTCATCATCGCGATGGGCCTGGTCTTCCTCGGGCTCTTCGGGTTCGCGCAGAAGGAGCTCCGCTTCCACGTCGACTCGAAGGCCGGCATGGTCGGTGCCCCGCTCCTCGGCGTCGCGCTCGGCATCGGCTGGGCGCCCTGCATGGGCCCCACGCTTGCCGCCATCCTCGCCCTCTCCTTCAACGCCGGCGATCCCGTCCGCGCAGGCTTTCTCGGCCTCGCGTACTCCCTCGGCCTCGGCATCCCGTTCCTGCTCGTCGCCCTCGGCTTCGGCTGGGCGACCAAGGCCATCGGGTTCCTGCGCCGCCACATCCGGGTCGTGAACATCCTCGGCGGCGTGCTGCTGATCCTGCTCGGCGTGCTGATGGTCACCGGACTGTGGACCGACATCATGTCGCGGCTGACGGCGGTGATCGGCAGTGTCGTCCTCCCGCTCTGACCGCTCCGAGAAGACCATGACGAAGAACAAGGGTGCCGTGACCAACGACTCCAGCGATCCGCTCCGCCCGTCCGACCACGTCGACGGCGACGACACCATCACCCAGCCGCGCCTCGGCTTCGTCGGCTGGCTGCGGTGGGGGTGGCGTCAGCTCACCTCGATGCGCACGGCGCTCGTCCTGCTGCTGGTCCTGGCGATCGCGGCCATCCCCGGATCGATCTTCCCGCAGCGGATGGCCGACCCGAACGGCGTGACGCAGTGGGAGCGCGACAACCCCGACCTGTTCCCGGTGCTCGACGCGCTCAAGCTCTTCGACGTGTACCTGTCGCCCTGGTTCTCGGCGATCTACCTGCTGCTGTTCACCTCGCTCGTCGGCTGCGTCATCCCGCGCATCAAGCACCACGCCAAGGCGCTGCAGGCCCGCCCGCCGCGCACGCCCGCGCGGCTGCGGCGCCTGGAGGACTACCGCGCCGTCACCCGCGACACGGTCGCCGACTCCGGCACGCGGACGGGGGACGCCGACGCGGAGGCCGCCGCCTCGATCGACGTCGCCACGAAGCAGCTCAAGGCACTCGGCTACCGCGTGGAGCGCTATGACCGCGGCCGCACGTACTCGGTGTCGGCCGAGCGCGGCTACTGGCGGGAGACGGGCAACCTGCTCTTCCACCTCGCCCTCGTCGGCGTGCTCGTGACGATCGGCGTCGGCGGCGGCTTCGCGTACACGGGCCAGCGCGTGCTCGTCGAGGGGGAGACCTTCGCGAACACGCTGCTCGACTACGACTCCATGAACCGCGGGCGCTTCGTGGCCGACGACTCCTTCGCGCCGTACTCGATGCGGCTGGACTCCTTCGACGTCACGTATCAGCCGTTCGGTGAGCCCGGCTCCGGCCAGGCCGGGAACTTCTCCGCGAACATGACCATCCAGGAGAACGGCGAGGAGCGCGAGGGCGCCGTCAAGGTCAACGAGCCGCTGGGCGTGGCCGATGACGACGTGTTCCTGCTCGGCAACGGGTACGCCCCGACGGTCACCGTGCGCGACCCCGAGGGCAACGTGGTGTTCCACAACAGCACGCCGTTCCTCCCGCAGGACAACAACATGACCTCGCTCGGCGTGCTCAAGGTGCCGGACGGCCTGGCCGAGCAGGTGGGCCTCGTCGGCTTCTTCTACCCGACCACCGGCGTGCTCGACACGGGCGCCTTCTTCTCCGCCTACCCCGACCTCACCAACCCCACGCTCACGCTCGACGTGTACACGGGCGACCTCGGGATCAACGACGGCGTGCCGCGCTCGGTCTACGTGCTCGACACCTCCGACATGACCAAGCTCACCGGACGCAGCACCGACGTCGAGTCGATCGAGCTCTCACCCGGTGAGACCGCGCAGCTGCCGAACGGCCTCGGCTCGGTGACCTTCGACGACGAGTCGCCGGAGGGCGCCACCGACTCCTCCGAGTCCGTCAAGCGGTTCGCCTCCCTGCAGATCCACCGCGACGAGTCCGGGGTGTTCGTGCTCGGGTTCGCGCTGCTCGCCCTCGGCGGCCTCATGCTGGCCCTGTTCGTGCCGCGTCGGCGCGTGTGGGTGAAGGCCACCGCGGCGGACGGCGCGGTCGACCTCGAGTACGCGGCCCTGGCCCGAGGGGAAGACCCCACGCTCGCCCGCGCCGTGGACGACCTCCGCGCCGGTCACGCCCGGCTGCTCGACGCCGCGGGCGGCACGATCGCCCGCACCCCTGAAGACGCCGACGAGGATGCCGCGGACGCCGCCGCGGACCCTGCGGCCCCGGCACCCGGAAAGTAGACTGACACCATGCTCGAGCTCACCGTGATCTCGCCCGTCCTGCTCTGGACGGCGATCGCGATCTACGCGGCGGCCTTCGTGGCCTATGCCTTCGATCTCGCGCGTCGCTCGCAGGCGACCGCCGACGCCCACACCGTCCGTGAGGGCGAGCTCGTGGCCGCCGGTCGTTCCGGTGGTGGCGTCTCCGCGCCGCTCGATGCGACCGGAGCCCCGACGGCGGCGCCGCAGCGGTTCGTCATGGCCCGCATCGGCACCTCGCTCACGGTGCTCGGCTTCGTGTTCCACCTCGCGGCGACCCTCACCCGCGGTATCGCCGCGGGACGGGTGCCCTGGGCGAACCTGTACGAGTTCGCGATGGTGGGCACGCTCCTCATCATCGCCGTCTACCTCGTGGTGCTGACCCGCCTCGACCTGCGCTTCCTCGGCACCTTCATCACGGGCCTCGTGGTCGTGCTCCTGGGCCTCGGCGCGACGAACTTCTACGTCGAGGTCTCCCCGCTGATGGACCCGCTGAAGAGCGTCTGGCTCATCATCCACGTGTTCGTGGCCTCGCTCGCCACGGCGTTCTTCGCCCTCGCCTTCGCGCTCTCGGTGATCCAGCTCATGCAGGCCCGACGCGAGCGGCTGCTCGGCGAGGGGGCGGCGAAGACCGGCCCCGGGTTCCTGCGCACCTTCCCGCCGGCGGAGCGCCTGGAGAGCCTGGCATACCTGTTCACGATCATCGGCTTCATCCTCTGGACCTTCACCCTCATCGCCGGGTCCATCTGGGCGTACTACGCCTGGAGCCGCTTCTGGGGCTTCGACGTGAAGGAGACCTGGACCTTCGTGATCTGGGTGCTCTACGCCGGATACATCCACGCCAGGGCGACGCGTGGCTGGCGCGGCAACCCCTCGGCCTGGCTCTCGATCGTCGGCTTCACCGCGGTGATCTTCAACTTCACCATCGTCAACGTCTTCTTCAAGGGCCTGCACGCCTACTCCGGCCTGAGCTGATCCCACCGAGCACAGCTTCGGAGGTCGCGAGGGACACACCGACGGGCGGGGCTCGGTGTCGGTGAGTCGTCCGCCATCTCCGAAGTCGTGCCCGCCGGAGCTGGGCTCAGCTGCCGAGGGGGATGACCTCGGCGTGCTCGACGCCGCTCTCGTACCAGACGAACTCGGCCTCCGTGACGACCTCCGTCGGCGCGGGGAGGAGCGGACGGACCTCGGTGGCGGCGAGCTGCTGCCAGGTCTCGGGATCGAGCGTCGTGCCGTAGAGCACCGAGAGGTGGAAGGTCCAGTCCTCGACGGAGAGCTCGTCGAGGCGGCGGAGGTCCGTCGGCCGGAGCACCTCCGTCAGCGAGGCGTACGCGTGCACGAGCGCGGGCGTGCGGGCGAGGCGCAGGATCACGATCTGCCACGGCGCGGGGAAGACGTCCACGGCGTCGGCGGTGAGCTCGAGAGGACTCTGTTCCGTGGCCCAGGCGCGGATCACGGCTCGCAGCTCCTCCCGACGCTCCGGCTCGAAGAAGCCTCGAAGCGTCACGTGCTCCGTGTGCGGATGCCGGAGCGGCGTGTCCAGACGACCGAGCGCGGCCTCCTGGATGGCCCGGTATTCCACGGCGACGGCCCCGGTCGGCCGGAGGACGAGATACTGCTGCCCGTCGAGACTCGCGAGTTGGTCCGGAGTGTCCATGAACGGTCGGCGCATGGCACGAGGGTACGGGGTGTCGCCGTCGCGTCCGTGCACTGTTTCGGAGATCGCCACACGACACGCCGCCGGAGCGGGGTGCCCGGCGGCGTGTCGTGCGTGATCTCCGAAGTTGTGCCCGGGGTCAGGCGGTGACGACGGCACGCGCCGTGGTCGTGCGGCGGACCGCGACGACCACCGTCGTGGCGACGAGCGAGAGCACGCCCCAGACGACGAGGGCGGCGACGGCGGCCCCGCTCGCCTCCACGAGACCCGCGAAGGCCGGTGCGGTCGGGAGGGCGGCCCCGATGCTCGCGAGCCAGTCGGGCACGGTCGAGATGAGTCCCGTCGCCACGGCGATGACACCGATCAGTGCGGCGATCCAGCGTCCGACGCCGCCGAACACCGCCACGAGGGCCTGGTTCACCGCGGCGAACACCACCCCGGCGAGGACGGCGGTCCCCGCGAACGCCCACCACTCCGCGACGTCGTAGTCGGCCACGATCTGCACGATGAGCGAGACGAGCAGACCCTGTGCCGCGCCGATCGCTGCGGCCGGCCAGAACGCGCGGAAGGTGAGGGAGGCGGAGGAGCGTCGTGAGGTGAGGGTGCGCGCCGTGTGGGCACGGAGCACGAGGAAGGACGCGAGGCCGCCGAACCACAGCACCACCGTGGTGAGCAGCGGGATCGCGGTGGGGCCGAAGAGCGAGCCCATCGAGGAGTCGGTCGCCACGGGGTCGGCGATCACCGACGCCAGCGACGTCGACTCCTCGTCGCTGAAGGACGGGAGGGAGTCGGCCGCGGTGCGCAGTCCGCCCGCGAGATCGCCGGTGCCGGTCGCGAGGGTGTCGAGACCGGTGGCGAGCTCCGTGCTGCCGTCGGCGAGCTGGGTCGCGCCGTCGGCGAGCTGCGTCGCGCCCGACGACAGCGCCCGCGCTCCCGCGGCCGACTGATCCACACCCTCTGTAGCGAGGCGGTTGAGCCCGCCGGCGAGCTCGGTCGCCCCGGCGCCCGCCTCGCCGAGCTGGGTGGCGAGCGTGGAGAAGGACCGCGGAAGCGCGGCGATTCCGCCCGCGACCTGGGGGCTGTTGAGGATGCCGGAGGCGGTCCCCGCCGACTTCGCCGCTGCCGCCGCCTTCGCGGCGAGGTCCGAGAGCTGCCCGCACTCCGCCGAGTCCGGGTCGGCGGCGCACGCCGTGGCCGCCATCGTCCCGAGACCCTGTGCGACCGTGGCCGAGTCCGTCGCGGCCGACTTCGCCGACGCGCCCGCCGACTGGATGCTACCGGTGAGCTTCTGGACGCCGGCGACCCGGCCCTGCAGCTCAGTCGCCGCGGAGGTGAGTCCCGCGCCGATCGTCCCTGCGCCGGTTGCCGCCTGCCGCGTCTGCCCCGCGATCGTGTCGAGGCCGGACGCGAGGGTCGAGGCCCCGGTGCCCAGCTCTCCGGCGCCCGCGGCGAGTTGCGTCGCACCCTCCGGGAGGGCCGCGGCGCCGGTCGCCGCGTCACGCGCCCCGTTCGCCAGCTCCAGGGCCCCGTCCGCCGCGTCGCCGATCTGGTCGCCGATGGTGGTGAAGCCGACGAGGATGTTCTCGGTCGTGGCCTCGGACAGCGTGGTGCCGAGCGTCGAGGCCGCCACGTCGGCGATCTGCCCGGTGATGAGGTCGTCCGCCACGAGGCCGTCGTCGGGCGTCGTCACCTGGATCGTCGCCTGCTCCGCGTCCCCGCCGCCGTCCGCGACCGCCTGACCTGCGGAGGTCGCCGCGGCCGAGAAGTCCTCGGGGATCGTGATGACGGCCTGGTAGGTGCCGTCGGCGAGCCCGTCGGCGGCGTCCTCCTCGTTGGAGATGACCCACGTGAGGTTCGAGTCGAGATCGTCCGAGCCCTCGACGAGCCCGGACGCGAGCTGCCGCCCGAGAGGCGCGGTCTGGCCGTCGATCTCGACGGGCTCGTCGAGGTTCACGATCGCCGCGGTCATGGAGTCGAGGCGCTCGGTCGGGTTGTAGAGCGCCGCCATGAGGATGCCGCCGATCGCGGCGGGCAGCAGCAGGACGCCGAGGATCGTGAGCCAGGTGATGGGCTTGCGTGAGCGGGCGCGCTCGAGGGGGAGGGTCATGCGGGCACCTCGGTCGTTTCTGCGGCGCTCGGGCGGGGCGCGCGCGTGTCGAGTACGTCGGCGGACGGCCATCCGGCGTCCGTGAGGAGGGAACGGGCCGCGTCGGGATCGACGGCGGTGGCGAAGACGGCGAGCTCTCGGCGCGACCTCGCATCGCGCAGCATCGCGGCGACCTGGTCGCGCTCGCCGCCGCGGAGCCGGTCCGCGCCGTCGATCACCACGAGCTCGGAACGACCGCGGAGGGCTTCGCGGAGGTCGGCGAGCACCGGGGCGTCGTCTCCCGCGAGCACGCAGCCCACGTGGGAACGGACCCAGGCCGCACGACCGGGGAGCAGGTGCCCGGCGACGCGGAGGCGTCCGTCGGCCGGGGCGATGCGGGCGCCGACGGTGAGCGCGAGGGCCCGCAGCGTCCCGGCATCCCCGCCACTCGCGACCAGGGCTGCGCCGGGCGCGAGCCGCAGCGACAGTCCCTCCGTCGCCGAGGGGCCGGCACCGAGCTCCAGGTCATCGGCCGCGACGAGCGACCCGTCGCCCGGCCACGCCTCGAGGTGCCGCTCGCGTTCCACCGCCTCGCCCTCGATGTCCACGCGGGGGAGGATCCGCTCCAGCCACGACGGGATCTCCCACGCGCGCTCGCCGAGGATCGCCATGAGCGCCGGGATCAGCGTCATGCGCACGAGGAAGGCGTCGAAGGCGATGCCGGCGGCGAGTCCGAGGGCGATGGGCTTGAGGGAGGAGTCGCCCTCCGGCACGAAGGCGACGAACACCGCGAACATGATGAGACCGGCCGCCGTGACGACCTTCGCCGAACCGGTGAACCCGCTCCGTACCGCGCGCAGCGCCGCGGCCCGTCGGGTGGCGCGGTTCACAACTCCCGCACCCTGGCGGAGGTCGGGATCGTGCACGAAGTCCTCGCGCATCCGCGACACGAGGAACACCTGGTAGTCCATCGCGAGGCCGAAGAGCACGCCCATGAGGATGATCGGCATGAAGCTGATGATCGGTCCGACCTTCGCGACGTGCAGGAGGTCGGCGAACCAGCCCCACTCGAAGACCGCCCCGACGACGCCGAAGGCGGCGACGATCGACAGCAGGTAGCCCGCCGCGGCGGTGATCGGCACCCAGAGCGAACGGAACACGATGGTGAGGAGGATCAGCGAGAGGCCGATCACGAAGATCCCGAACGGCAGCAGAGCCGCCCCGAGCTGATCCGAGATGTCGATGCCGACGGCGGTGAAGCCGGTGACCTTGAGGTCGATGCCGAACTCGTCCAGCCACTCGTCGTGGTGGCTGCGGAGCTCGCGCACGAGGTCGGCCGTCGCGGGGTCGTCGGGAGCCGTCTCCGGGATGATCTGGACGATGCCGGTGTCGGCTGTCTCGTTCGGCGTCGCGAGGGCGACCTCCTTCACACCGGGCACCTCGGCCACCGCGTCTCCGAGGTCTTCCATGAGACCGAGCGGATCGGTGGAGGTGACGATGGTGCCGGTGAGGATGAGCGGGCCGTTGAAGCCGGGACCGAACTGCTCGCCGACGAGGTCGTAGTTCTGTCGCGCCTCGGAGTCCTTCGGCAGGACGCCGGCATTGGGCAGGGCGAGGTCGAGGCTGAGAGCGGGGACGGCCACGATGCCGAGGCCGAGGACGACCGCGAGCGAGACGAGGACGGGGTGCTTCGTCACGCCCTCCACCCACCGACGGCTGCCGCGGGGCTTCGTGGCGGCGTCCTCCGCGGCCGCCTTCTTCGGGGTCTTCGCGCGCTTCGGTCGTCCGGCCACGCGGCCCTTGAGGAATCCGAGCAGGGCGGGGGTCAGGGTCACTGCGATCGCCACGGCGACCGCGACGGCCACGGACGCCGCGACGCCCATGGTGGTGAGGAACGGGATCCCCGCGAAGCCCAGGCCGATCAGCGCGATGAGCACGGTGACGCCGGCGAAGACGACCGCCGATCCGGCCGTGCCGACCGCGCGGGCGGCCGACTCCTCAGGTTCAACGCCGTCCCGGACCTGGTCCTGGTGGCGCGCGACGATGAAGAGCGCGTAGTCGATCCCGACCGCGAGCCCGAGCATCAGGGCGAGCAGCGGCGTGGTGGACGAGACGGTCGCGAAGGCAGTCGCCATGAAGATCCCGGCCATGGAGATGCCGACGCCGAGGATCGCGGTGAGCAGGGGGAGCCCGGCGACCACGAACGAGCGGAACGTGACGATGAGCACGAGCAGCGCGATGAGCAGGCCCACCGCCTCCGTGAGCGTGACGCCGGGGATCGAGATCGCGAAGAGGTCGCCGCCGAGGGAGGCCTGCGCACCGTCGGGGAGCTCTGCCGCGAGCTCGTCGACGGCGGAGCGCAGCGCGTCCTTCGTCTCCTCGGAGACGTCGGTGGACTCACCGTCGAACTGCAGGCGCACGATGGCCGCCGTGCCGTCGTCGTTGATCATGCCGTTGACCATCTCGTCGTACGGCGAGGTGGCGGCGAGGACCTCGTCGAGGTCGCCGAGCTCCGACACGGCATCCTCGATCGGCTCGCGGTACTCGTCACCGGTGATCTCGTCGCCGTCGGCGGCCACGACGATGAACTGCGCATTCGTGCCGCTCACCTGCGGGAAGGAGCGGGAGAGCTGCTCGAGGCCGGCTTGGGACTCGGTCCCGGGGATGGAGAACGTGTTGTCGGTGCCGGCACCGAGGACCACGGCTCCGGCTCCGGCGATGCCGAGCGCGAGGAGCCAGGAGACGAGGACGCGCCACGGGTGGCGGAAGGACCAGCGTCCGAGGGACGAGAGGAGTGTGGACACGCGATTCTCCGTGGGGTGCCGGGTGGATACACAGGTGTATCCGATACATAGATGTATCGTAAGGTCATCCGCCATCCGGAGTCTGTGCACCGGGTGTGAATCGTCGAGAGGGAAGGCCAGGAGGTTCCGATGTCGTCACCCGCCACCCGCAGCCGGGAGAACACGAAGGCGCGCCTGCTGGAGGCCGCCGCGCAGGTGTTCGCCGAGGCCGGCCTGGACGGTGCCTCGGTCGAGGCCGTCTGCGAGCGCGCCGGCTTCACGCGCGGGGCGTTCTACTCCAACTTCGACTCGAAGGACGAGCTGTTCCTGACCCTCGCGGCCGGTGTCGCCGACGCGAGGGTGGCAGCCGTGCGGACCCGCGTGGAGCAGATGCGTGCAGACGGCGAGCTCGCCGACGACTGCGACCCGAAGGATCTCGTCCAGCAGATCATGGAGCTCGGCAGCGACGACCGCCTGGGCGTGATGCTGATGAGCGAGATCCGGATCCGCGCCCTGCGCGACCCGCAGTTCGGCGAGGCCTACCTCGCCCAGGAGCGCGAGATGGTCGCGAGCATCGCGCGCATCGTGGAGGACATCGTGGAGGCGGCGGGCACGCTGCGTCTCCGGCTGCCCGCGACCGATGCGGCGCGCATGCTCATGATCCTCTGGGAGGGCATGACCGTCCGCGGTGCCATGGCCGGTCGTGACGACGCGGCCCTGCGGCACTCCGGCGGCGAGGAGCTTGGGCGGCTCGTGGAACTCCTCGTCGAGTCCTAGGCGCTGCGGGCTGCGACCAGCTCGTGGTGGCAGCGGGCCAGCCGGGCCAGCCACCACTCACGGCGTTCGTCCGCGGCGGCGAGCCGGGTGAGCGCTGCCGGGTCGGGGGTCAGGCGTCCCACCGGGATCGCTCCGTCCGCGGGGCGGAGGTCGGCGACGTCGTCCTGAAACAGGGAGGCCGTGCCGAGACCGCAGTCATAGTCGAGGGTCGGGAGGGCGGCGGCCAGGGCGGCCCCCTGGGAGAGCCCGATCGCGGTGTCCAGCGCGCTGGAGACGACCGCGGGCAGGCCGGCGGCGGTGACGATCTGCAGGGCGTGGGTCAGGCCGCCTAGGGGCTGCGCCTTGATGACGACGATGTCCGCCGCGCCCGCGCGTGCGACGGCGAGGGGGTCGCCGGACTTCCGGATGCTCTCGTCCGCCGCGATCGGGATGCCCATGTAGGCGATGCGCCGGCGCAGCTCGACGAGCTCGGGCACCGACGCGCACGGCTGCTCGACGTACTCCAGGTCGAACGGGGCGAGGGCGTGCACTGCGTGCTCGGCCTCGTCGACGTTCCACAGGCCGTTCGCGTCGACCCGGATGCGGCCCTCCGGCCCGAGCGCCTCGCGGACGGCCCGGACCCGGGCGACGTCGTCCGCCAGCGCCTGGCCGGGCTCGGCGACCTTGACCTTCGCGGTCCGGCAGCCGGCGAAACGCCCGAGGACCTCGGGCACGCGGTCGGCGCCGACGGCGGGCACGGTGGCGTTGACGGCGACGCGGTCACGCAGCGGTGCGGGCTGGGGTGCGTACGCGTAGTCGATCGCCGCCGCCAGCCAGGTTGCGGCCTCGGCGTCGTCGTACTCGACGAACGGCGAGAACTCCGCCCAGCCCTCCGGTCCTTCGAACAGCAGGGCCTCGCGGGTGTCGACGCCGCGGAAGCGGGTCTGCATCGGCAGGGCGACGACGCGGGCGGAATCGAGGAGCTCCGTGACGGCGGGGATCATGACCCCATTGTGCGCCACGACCCTCGGCAGCATGTCGCACGAAGGTGTGCCGTTGACAATGGTGTGTGACGCACACTACTGTGATCGACATGAACGAGGCACTCGACACGCATCTGCAGGAATTGCGCCGCGGCACCGTGGTGCTCGCCTGCCTGCAGCTGCTGCGTACGCCGGAGTACGGGTACGCGCTGCTCGAGCAGCTCGAGAGTCGGGGCTTCGCCACCGATGCGAACACGCTCTACCCGCTGCTGCGTCGTCTGGAGAAGCAGGAGTACCTGACGAGCGAGTGGAACACCGACGAGGCCCGGCCCCGCAAGTTCTACCGCACCTCGGAAGCCGGGACCCGGCTGGCCGACACCCTCACCGACGAATGGCGCGCGCTCACCACCGCGATCGCCTCCCTCACCCCCGAGGAGAACTGACATGACCGCGAGCACCCTCACCGAGCGCTACATCAGCGCCACGATCCGCAGCCTCGCGCCGGATACGCAGGACGAGGTCCGCGCCGAACTCGAAGCCGCCATCGCCGACGCCGTCGACGCGCGGCGGGAACAGGGCGAGAGCCCGGAGGAGGCGGAGCGCGCCGTCCTCACCGACCTCGGCGACCCGGGCATCCTCGCCGCCGGATACGCCGACCGCCCGCTGCACCTCATCGGTCCGCGCTACTACCTCACCTGGTGGCGGCTGCTGAAGCTGCTCCTGTTCATCGTGCCGCCGTTCGCCGCGGTGGGCGTCGCGATCGGGCAGCTCATCAACGGCGGCGGACCCGGAGAGGTCATCGGTGCGGTCGTCTCGGTCACCCTGTCCGTCATCGTGCACCTGTGCTTCTGGGTCACGCTCGTCTTCGTCGTGCTGGAGCGCACCGGCGCCGACACCGGCGTGCGCTGGAACGTGGACCAACTCCCCGAGCCCACGGAGCACGGGGCCGCCCGTACCGACGTGATCGCCTCGCTCGTGTTCCTCCTCGCCGGCATCGGCGCGATCGTGTGGGACGCGACGCTCGGATTCTTCCCGACCGGCGGCGACCCCATCCCGATCCTGGCGCCCGCGCTCTGGCCGGTGGGCATCGGCATCCTCCTCGCGCTCATGATCGCGGAGGCCGTCCTGGCCGTCGCCGTGTACGCGCGTCGGCGGTGGACCGTCGCCGCGGCCGTCGTGAACACCGTGCTCGCCGTCGCCTTCGCGGTGTGGGCACTCACCCTGCTCCTGCAGGGGGAGCTGCTGAACCCGGCCTTCCTGGAGTTCGTGTTCACGGACAACGGGGTGGAGGCCGACACGATGCGCGTGCTCACGGTGATCACCGGCGTCTGCCTCGTGGCCTTCCCGGCCTGGGACATCGTCGACGGGTGGATGAAGACGGCGCGTGCCCGGGGAATAGGCTGAAGACCGTGACCGATGCCTTCGTCTCCGACCTGTTCGATCCCGCCGAGTGGGAGCTGGCGCCTGGCGCCGAGCACTACACCGACATCACGGCGCACGTGAGCCGCGACGGCGGGGTCGCCCGCATCGCCTTCCACCGGCCGGAGGTGCGCAACGCCTTCCGCCCGCACACGGTCGACGAGCTCTACCGTGCGCTCGACATCGCGCGGCAGGACGCGCGTATCGGGGCGGTGCTGCTGACCGGCAACGGACCGAGCCCGAAGGACGGCGGGTGGGCGTTCTGCTCCGGCGGCGATCAGCGCATCCGCGGCCGCGACGGATACAAATACTCGGACGCGGAGACCGCTGTCGTCAGCGGAGCGTCCGCGGCGGCTGTCGGGCGGCTGCACATCCTCGAGGTGCAGCGGCTCATCCGCTTCATGCCGAAGGTCGTCATCGCCGTGGTCCCCGGGTGGGCGGCCGGTGGCGGGCACTCGCTGCACGTGGTCTGCGACCTGACCATCGCGTCGGCCGAGCACGCGCGCTTCAAGCAGACGGACGCCGACGTCGGCAGCTTCGACGCGGGGTACGGCTCCGCCTACATGGCCCGGCAGACGGGACAGAAGTTCGCGCGGGAGGTGTTCTTCCTCGCCGAGGAGTACTCGGCGCAGCGGGCCTACGAGGCGGGCGCCGTGAACCGCGTGGTGCCGCACGCCGAGCTCGAGCGCGAGGCGCTGAAGATGGCGCGCACCGTGCTGACGAAGTCGCCGACGGCGATCCGGATGCTCAAGTTCGCCTTCAACGCTGTCGACGACGGGCTCGCGGGGCAGCAGGTGTTCGCGGGCGAGGCCACCCGTCTCGCCTACGGCACGGACGAGGCCGTGGAGGGGCGGGATTCGTTCCTCGAGAAGCGCGCCCCCGACTGGTCCTCCTTCCCCTGGCACTACTGAGTCCGCACGAGAGACGGAGCCGACCGTGACCGCGCTGATCCCGACCGACGCCGAAGACACCGGGCTTCTGCGGGAGGCGCTGCTCCGGGCGCTCGACGAGGGACCGGCCCTCGGCTTCGGCATGCTCGCCGACGCCCCGGCGGAGGTGGACGACGGCATCGCCGCGGTGATCGCGACGTCCGGATCCAGCGGTGTCCCGAAGCGGGTGGCGCTGAGCGGCGAGGCCCTGCGGGCGAGCGCGGAGTCCACCGCCGCCCGCATCGGCAGCGGCCGCTGGCTTCTCGCCCTACCGGCCGGCTACGTCGCGGGGCTGCAGGTGATGGTGCGGTCGATCCTCGCGGGAACCGAGCCGACCCGGATCGAGGGGCGGTTCACGCCACGGGCGTTCGCCGAGGCCTCGCGGAGCATGCTGCACGCCACGACCGCGGGCGTCCTCCCCACCCTCTACACCTCCCTCGTCCCGGCGCAGATCGCGACGCTCTTGGACGCGACAGGGGAACCGGGGGTGCTCGCGGCGCTGCAGGCGTATGAGGCCATCCTCGTCGGGGGCCAGGCGCTCCCGGAGCCGTTGCGGGAGCGGGCGGCCGACCTCGGGGTGCGTCTCGTGCGGACCTACGGATCGACGGAGACCAGTGGCGGCTGTGTGTACGACGGCGTCCCGCTCGACACCGTGAACGTCCGGGCGGTCGACGGCGAGCTGCGGATCGCCGGCCCCATGCTCGCGGAGGGGTATCTGGGCGACCCAGCGCTGACCGCGCGCACCTTCGCGCGGGACGAGCACGGCATCCGCTGGTACCGGACGGGCGACCTCGGTCTCCTCGAGGACGGCGTGGTGCGCGTGCACGGTCGTGCGGACAACGTAATCGTGTCGGGCGGCATCAACATCTCGCTCGACCGGGTGGAGCGCATCGTCCGCGCCGTGCCAGGGCT
Organism: Microbacterium sp. LCT-H2; assembly: GCF_001866135.1. Taxonomy (GTDB): domain Bacteria; phylum Actinomycetota; class Actinomycetes; order Actinomycetales; family Microbacteriaceae; genus Microbacterium. Next base: position 267,685 of record NZ_MODW01000001.1, on the reverse strand, counting down.
GCATCAGGCTGTGGTCGTGGCAGTCGACGACGAGCGCTGGGGGGAGGCCTCGGTCATCGTCGCGGCGCGCGGCGAGGCCCTGCGGCGCAGCGAGTCCGAACAGCTCGCCCAGGCCAGGGAGGCGGTGGCCGGGGAGATCGGCGCCCACGCGCGTCCGTCCCGCCTGATCGTCGTTGACGAACTCGACGTCCTCTCCTCCGGCAAGCCCGACCGCGAGGCGATCCGCCGCATGGTCGCCTCGCTCTAGCCCGTCGACCCACCCCTTTCGCGCCGCCCCGGCCCCTTGCGGCCGTACGGAAGGGGCCGGGACTCACGGAAAGGGGTGGGTCGGCGGGAGTGCCAGACTGAGGGCATGGCCTCGTACACGCATGGACACCACGAATCCGTCCTCCGCTCGCACAGCGTGCGGGACATCGCGAACTCGGCGGCCTACCTTCGACCGCACCTCACGGCAGAGACCCGGCTCCTCGACGTGGGGGCGGGACCCGGGTCGATCACGGTGGACTTCGCGGGAGTGGTCGCGCACGTCACGGCGACCGAGATCGATGACGCCGCACTGTCCCTCTCCCGCGACCTCGCCGCCGCGCGGGGCGTCACGAACATCGCCTTCTCCGTCGAGGACGTGCACGCGCTGAGCTTCGCCGACGATTCGTTCGACATCGTGCACGCGCACCAGGTGCTGCAGCACGTCGCCGATCCGGTGCAGGCGTTGCGGGAGATGCGCCGGGTCGCGAAGCCTGGCGGACTCGTCGCCGCGCGCGACGCCGACTACGCGGGCTTCCTGTGGTTCCCGGTGCTCCCGGAGCTCGACCGCTGGCTCGCGCTGTACCGCGCCGCCGCCCGGGCGAACGGCGGAGAGCCGGATGCCGGCCGCCGCCTTCTGGCCTGGGCACGCGCCGCGGGCTTCGCGGACGTGACGGCGACGGCGTCGACCTGGTGCTACGCGACGCCGTCCGAGCGCGCCTGGTGGGGCGGGATGTGGGCCGACCGCATCCTGAAATCGGCACTCGCCAAGCAGCTCGTGGACCAGGAGATGGCATCCGCGGCCGACCTGCAGGAGATCAGCGACGCCTGGAAGCGCTGGGCCCACGACGGCGACGGCTGGTTCCTCGTGCCGCACGGGGAGATCCTCGCCCGCGCCTGAGGGATACATCCCCCGACGGATGCCGGCCCCAAGCTGCTCGCGTAGCGTGGGGGAGTGATCCGTCCGCTGTCCCGCACCGGCCTCGTCCTCGACATCGTGGGGGCGGTGCTGCTGTTCGCGCTCCTGACGCCGCTCGGGGTGGTGTTCTATGCGCCCCAACCAGACGTGGCCGGGTCATCGGCGGTCAACGTCATCGGTCTGATCTCGTCGTCGGTCTTCCTGTTCGGCGGGGTGGCGATCGGTCGTCTGGCCCCCGGTCTCGCGCTCGCCGCGGCCTGGGCCGGAGCCATCGTGCAGATGCTCGCCGGCTTCGGGCCGCTGCCGACCGACGTCGCGATCCTCCTCGTGTTGTACGCGACCTCCGCGTGGGGCACCCGCCGCGTGCTGTGGTGGGGGTTCGGGTCGGTGATCGTGGGCGGCATCGTCGCCGCGCTGTACATGGTCGTGGTCATCGGGGGCGCCATGCTCGGCTCCGGCAGCGGATGGGAGCTCGTGACCGGCGGCACTCTGCTCGTCGCGGCCTCCATCATGGCGCTGGGGTTCGCGTGGGTGTGCGGACTCCTCTGGCGGGTCGTGCTGCGCAACCGGCGCACGCGTTCGGCGCAGCTGCAGGCTGAGGCCCTGGCCGCCGAGGAGCAGGAACGGGTGCGCATCGCGCGGGACATGCATGACGTCGTGGCGCACTCGCTCGCGGTCGTCATCGCCCAGGCCGACGGTGCCCGCTATGCCGCAGCGGTGAAGCCGGAGATCGCGACAGAGACCCTCGGCACGATCGCGCAGACCGCCCGCGGGGCCCTGAGCGACGTGCGGATGCTCCTCACCCAGCTTCGTCATCGTCAGGGCGACGGTCCGCAGCCGACGCTCGCCGATCTCGAGACGCTGTTCGCCCAGGTGCGCCAGGCCGGCATCGAGCCGCGGGTCACGGTCGACCCCATGCCCCCCGGGGAGCCGCCGGGCGCCATCCAGCTCGCGGTCTACCGGATCCTCCAGGAGGCGCTGACGAACGCGATCCGCCACGGCGACGGCGCGGTGGACGTGCATCTCGCGTGGCTCCCGGATCGCGTCGACATCGAGGTGCGCAACACCGTCTCGCCGGAGTCGACGCCGGGGACCCCCGGAGGACACGGCCTCATCGGCATGCGTGAGCGGGCGCAGCTCGTGGGCGGTAGTCTGCAAGCCGAGCGCCGTGGTGCGCAGTTCGTCGTCCAGAGCAGCCTTCCGATCGGAGCCCCGCAGTGATCAGAGTCGCGCTGGTGGACGACCAGGCGCTGTTCCGGGCCGGGATCCGCATGCTCGTGGCCTCCCAGCCGGACCTCGAGGTCGTGGGGGAGGCGGGCAACGGCCGGGAGGCTCTCGACGTGATCGCGGCGACTCGGCCGGACGTGGTGCTCATGGACATCCGGATGCCGGTGATGGACGGGCTGACCGCGACCGCCGAGATCCTGTCCCGCCCGGAACCCCCGCGCATCGTCATGCTCACGACGTTCGACCTCGACGAGGCGGCGGCGCGGGCGATCCGGCAGGGGGCGAGCGGCTTCCTCCTCAAGGACGCCGATCCGGAGTTCCTGCTCGCCGCGATCCGGACCGTGCACGCGGGATCGAGCGTGATCGCGGCCTCCGCGACCCGCGAGCTGTTCGAGCACTTCGCGGAGGCTCCGAAGCCCGTGCCGCCGCAGTACGCCGAGCTGACGGAGCGGGAGCGGGAGATCTTCGCCCTCGCCGCCCGGGGTCTCTCGAATGCCGAGATCGCCGCGCGGGAGTTCCTCAGCGAGGCCACCGTGAAGACCCACATCAGCCGCATCCTCACGAAGCTCGCGCTCCGCGACCGCGTGCAGCTCGTCGTGTTCGCTTTCGAACACGGCCTCGCCTGACGCCGACCCACCCCCTTCCGTTCGACCCGGCCCCTTGCGGCGGTCCGCAGAGGGGTGGGAGGAACGCAAAGGGGTGGGTCGGGAGGACGCGGGATCATCCTCCCGATGTAGCGGGATGCTCCCGGCGGGCGACGCGGGGGACGGGAGCGCGGAAATAGCGTCGTCATCATGGAGATCACGACCACCGACCTCGGGCTCGCCGCCCGCGTCCAGCACCTGAAGAAGACCTACGGCTCGGGCGAGGGCACCGTCCGCGCGCTCGACGACGTGAGCGTCGGCATCCGCCGTGGACAGTTCACCGCCATCATGGGTCCGTCCGGATCCGGCAAGTCCACCCTCATGCACATCATGGCCGGCCTCGACAGCCCGACGGAGGGGCGGGCGTGGATCGGCGACACCGAGATCACGGGTCTCGGCGACCTGGACCTGACCATCCTGCGCCGCCGCCGGGTCGGGTTCATCTTCCAGGCGTTCAACCTCGTCCCCACGCTCGACGCCCTCGGCAACATCCTGCTGCCGTTCGAGCTCGACGGCCGCCGCCCCAGCGCCATCGAGCGGGCACGGATCGACGGGCTCATCGAGACGCTCGGCCTCGGCAAGCGCCTCGGCCACCGGCCGCACCAGCTCTCGGGCGGGCAGCAGCAGCGCGTCGCGATCGCCCGGGCGCTCGCCACCGCTCCCGACCTCGTGTTCGCGGACGAGCCAACGGGCAACCTCGACTCCCAGACCGGACGGGAGGTGCTGCGCCTGCTCGCGGCCGCCAGCCGGGAACACGGCCAGTCCATCGCGATGGTCACGCATGACGCGATCGCGGCGAGCCACGCCGACCGGGTGCTCTACCTCGGCGACGGCCGGATCGTGGCGGATCACCCGCGGCAGACCGCGGAGCAGATCTCGGCCTACATGCTCGCCGCGGAGGTGTCGGCATGACCGCGCTCGCCACGGTCGTCCCGGAGACGCGGACGACCGGTCCCCGGCTGGCCTGGCTCCGCGACCGCGGCATGGGCGCGAGTGTCCTCGTCGCCGGGCTCTCGTCCGCGTTCGGCGTCTTCCTCGTCGAGATCACGGCCTACATCGGCGCCGTGCTCCAGGCCGATCCGTTCATCGGCGACAGCGGCACGCTCGCGGTCGTCGTCGCGATCCTGTCGGTGCTGCTCACCGCCGTCGCGATGTACGTGGCCGCGATCGTCACGGCGAACACGTTCTCGACGATCATCGCGGGCCGCACCCGGCAGATCGCGCTCATGCGACTCATCGGGGCGACGGCTCGTGCGCAGCGGGCGGAGGTCGGCCGGCAGGGGCTCGTCGTCGGGCTCCTCGGCGCGGGGCTCGGCCTGCTCGCCGGACTCCTCCTCTCCGCGGCGGCCGTCCAGCTCGGCGGACAGCTCGTCGCCACCGCGCCGTCGTCCTTCTCGCTCGCCCAGCCCGCTCTCGCCCTCCCGGCGGTCGGTGTCGCGCTCACCACCTGGGCGGCCGCCTGGGTGGGGTCGCGTCGCGTGCTCGCGGTGACGCCGCTGCAGGCTCTGGGCGGTGCCGTCGAGCGCACCCGTGACGAGGTCTCCGGGCGCAAGGGCCGCCATGTCGGGGCCTGGGTCCTGCTGATCTCCGGCGCGGCTCTGCTCGCCGGCGGCGTCGTCCTCGGACTGGTCACACCGCTCGGCGTCGTGGTCGCGTTCTTCGGCGGCATCCTCTCCTTCACCGGGCTCGCTCTGGGGTCCGTGCTGTTCATGCCTCCGGTGCTCCGCCTCGTGGGGCGCCTGTTCGGGTCGAGCGCGACCGCGCGTCTCGCGGCTGAGAACGCCCTGCGGTACCCGGAGCGGTCGTCGCGGATGGCCATCGGCGTCGTCATGGGTGTGACCCTGGTGACGATGTTCGCGGTGGCGCTGGAGTCGTCGAAGCGCCTCATGACGAGCCAGACGACTGAGGAGATCCCACCGGAGTTCTTCGCCCCGTACGATGCGTTCGCCGCGATCATGATGGTGCTCGTCGCCGTCTCGGCCGTGATCGCCGCTGTCGGCCTCGTCAATCTCCTCACCATCGGCGTCGTGCAGCGGCGCCGTGAGCTCGGACTGCTGCGCTCGATCGGTCTGTCCAACCGCCAGGTGCGACGCATGGTGCTGCTGGAGGCGACGCACATCACGGTGGCGGCGACCCTCACCGGTCTCGTGCTCGGGGTGCTCTACGGGTGGATCGCGGCCCAGTCGCTGCTCGGCTCCGTGCCGGTCCTGCCGGAGTTCACGCCCGCGGGACTCGTCGCCCCGCAGGTGCCGTGGCTGCCGGTGGTGATCATCGTCGCCGCGACCGCGCTGCTCACGCTCGTGGCTGCCGCGACGCCGACCCGACTGGCGACCCGCGTGGCCCCGGTCGAGGCACTCGCCGCGGACTGACGGCTCTAGGCTGGACGGATGCCGTCGCCGTTCGATCAGTCCCCGTACCAGGTCCGACTCGACTGGGGGGTGTCCGGGCTCGCCCGCCTCGCGCCGGCCGACGTCGTCGTGGTGATCGACGTCCTCCGGTTCTCCTCGACGGTCGCCGATGCGGTGGCCGGGGGAGCGGAGGTCGAGCTGGCCGGAGCGCTCGACTGGTCGCGGAACGGGGCGGCGGTGGCAGCCGCCGCCCCGAGCGGGGCCACGGTCCTGCTGGGCGCGATCCGCAACGCCGGTGCCGTGGCGAGGGCCGTGCAGGTGGAGCAGGAACGCCGCCAGGGTCGCACCTCGGTGGCGCTGATCCCGGCCGGCGAGCTCGACGCCGCGGGGGAGCTGCGCGTCGCCGTGGAGGACCAGCTCGGGGCCGGAGCGATCGCCGCGGCGCTCACCGATCTCGGCATCGACCACACCGCCCCGGACGCCGCCGTGGCCGCGGAGGGCTTCCGCGCGCTGCGTCGTGCACTGAAGCACCTGATCGGGGCGACGGGCTCCGGTCGCGAGCTGCAGGCCGGGGTCTCGGCGACCCAGCGGATGCGGGCCGCCGGACTGGTGCCGACCAGCACCGCGGACGCCGCCGTCCTGGACGCGGTGGACGCCGTCCCCGTTCTGCGCGACGGGCGGTTCACGCGCTTCGAGTGAGCACGCGATCCGCGTAGGGTCGAGGAATGAGGTTCCTCCCCGCACTCCTCGTCGACGCCGTCCTCGTCCTCGTCTTCGCCGCCATCGGCCGCGCCTCCCACCAGGAGGACCCGGCAGGGTTCCTCCTCACGGCCTGGCCCTTCCTCGTGGCCCTGCTGCTGGGACACGCCGCCGCGCTGCTGCTCCCTGGGCGGCCGCGTCGGCCGTGGTCGCTGTCCTGGGGTGCGGTCGTCTGGGCGGTGACGGTCGTCGGCGGCATGCTGCTGCGGCTGCTCAGCGGAGACACCGCGGAGGTGCCCTTCATCATCGTGGCGACGCTCGTGCTCGCTGTGTTCCTGCTCGGCTGGCGTGGTCTCACCGCGCTCGTCCGTCGAAGCCGCGGCCACCGCGGCGCCGCGCCGGCCGAGGAGGACGGCTTCGCGTCCGAAGAGCAGCCGCGCTCCGGCGGTTCAGCCGTCTGACTGGGCGACCCCGCTCCCTCGGCCCTCAGCGGGGGGCCTGCGCGGCGAGGCGGGCGTCGGTCGTGATCTCGCGGCGCGTCCAGGCGAAGAGGTGCTGGGCATCGAACGTGCGGGAGCACCGGGCGCAGGACGTCGCTCGGCTCGGTCGGCGGTGTCGATACGTGACGTGACCGGCCGGGCAGCGGCCCACCCACGGGGCGAGCTCGACGGCGGTCTCCCCGCGGTGCGTCGTGCCGCCGACATAGCCCAGGTCGCGCGCCACGCGCTTCCAGGCGGGGCCGTGGGCGGCCTGGTGCCCGGCGAGGGCGTGGGCCACCTCGTGCAGGAGCACCTGATGGATCTCGTCGTCCTCGAAGCGGGCGGCGAGATACCGCGACACGGTGATGCGCTTGCGTGTGTAGTCGCACTGGCCGGCGCGACGCTTGGCGTGGTCGAAGTCGAACGACCAGCTGTCGTCGAGATGCAACCGGATCAGTGCCTCGCCCCAGACGCGCACGCGGTCAAGTTCCGCCATGCGCTCAGGCTAAGGCATGCCGCGGACACTCGGGCGCATCGGCGTCAGCCCGCGACGAGTTGCGCCGGACGACGGCGCTCCACGGCCTCGATGGCGAGGAGCACGGTTTCCAGCTCCCGGTCCTCCGCGCCGGACTCGCGCCGCAGGAAGAGCGACTGCTTGAAGCTCTCCCGCGCAGTCTCGTAGTCCTCGGCGTCGTAGGCGTTCTTGCCGTGGTGCTGATAGGCGAAAGCGGCGATCGACAGCCAGCGCTGCCCCTCCGCCTCCGCGGCGCAGGTCGCCAGCTCCTGCTCGGCGGCGGCGTATGCGCCCCGGTACTGCAGGATCGTCGCGTGCAGCACCCGAGCGCGGAGCACGTCCTTGCGGGTGCCGGCCATCCGGGCCTGCCGCACGGCTTCGTCGGCGAGCGCGAGGGCGTCGTCGAGGCGTCCCAGCACCTTGAGCAGCCAGACCCGCTCGAGCAGGGCGGGAAGGCTGCGCTGCTCCTCGATCTCGGCCAGGCGAGCGGCGCACTCATCGAGATCGACCCGTTCGCGGAGGCTCTCCTGGTCGTATCCCCGGATCAAACTCATTGCTCTCCTTCCGCGCGTCCCCGCACCTGTCCCCGTCCAGTCTGCCTGCCGCTTCCGTGCTCCTCGGGGCGGCGCGCCACGTCAGCGCAGGAACAGCGAGGCATCGGGCCGCGGGGACGCGACGGCGTCGGCGTCCGTGACGATCCGGGCGCCCTGGAGGAAGGCGCGGGCCTCGTCCCCCTGGGCGATCTTCGCGGGATGCGGACCCGCGGCGATCATCCGGGGCAGCCACTCCGTCGGGAGAGGGGCGGCGGAGGCGGCCACGACGAGGTTGCCGAAGCGGCGGCCCTTGAGCACCTGGGTGTCAGCGAGGATCCCGATCTCCGGGAGCACCTCGGCGATGGTCGCGGCCTGGCGACGGGCGAACGCGAGACCGGGGCCGTCGGCCACGTTGACGAGCAGGACACCGCCGGGGGCGAGCAGCGCGGCGAGCTCCCGGTAGAACTCCACGCTCGTGAGGTGGGCGGGCGTCTGCGCGCCCGAGTACACATCCGAGACGACGAGGTCGACCGTGCCGACCAGCGCCGACGGGAGCTTCCGGACCCCCTCCCTCGCATCGCCGATCCGCAGCCGGATGGCCGCCCCCTTCGGCAGCGGGAGGTGCTCGCGGACGAGCTGCACCAGCGGAGCCTCCAGCTCGATGACCTGCTGGCGTGACCCGGGGCGGGTCGCATCGATGTACCGGGGGATGGTGAGGGCACCGGCTCCGAGGTGCACCGCGGTGAGCGGACCGGGGTGGAGCTGGTCGATCACCGCCCCCATCCGCACGATGTACTCGAAGTGCAGGTGCGTGGGGTCGTCGAGATCGACGTGCGACTGCGGGGTGTCGTCCACGACGAGCTCGTAGCCGCTCGTGAACTCCGACGGGACGATCCGGGCGAGGCCGCCGTGGTCGAGGCGGGTCTGCGGGTGCTCGGCGTCCCGTGATCGCGTCCGTCCCATGCCGTCGAGCCTACGCCGCGCGGACCAGGGTCAGCGCTGGTTGCCCACCGCGCAGGTCTCCTGCTCGAGGGTCTGCCCCGACACCTCCGGCGGGAGCGTCGCGCGCGGGTCCGGCGTCGCGGTCGTTTCGGGAGTGGATTCCGTCTCCGGCGTCGTGGGCGCCGTGGGAGCGGGGGTGACGAGCTCGACGCCGCGGTGCGTCGTCACGTCGCCGGTGAGCTGGAGCGGCTGCCCGGCTCGCACCGCGTCCCACAGGGCGGCCGCGGCCGCCTCGTCCGGCACGACCTTGTCGTCGTCGAACGGATCGGCGATGTTCGGGTACTGCACGAACACGAAGTCGCTGAAGTTCACATCCTTGAGGGCGAGTGTGAGCTGGGCCAGGCGCAGCGGGTCGGCGAGCTCATCGCTGGGATCGATGTTGTCGGCGATGGCGTTCGTCAGTCGAAGCACCTTGGGGATGTCGGTCAGAGTGTCCTCGCTGAGCACCTTCTTGGCCAGCCGTGACATGTACTGCTGCTGGTTGGAGATGCGCGCGAGATCGCTCTCGTCCCCCACGCCGTGCCGGGTGCGGATGAACTGGAGGGCTTCCACGCCCGAGACCGTCCGCATGCCCGCGGGCCAGTCGATGCCGGTGTGACGATCTCGGATGCCGTCGCCGGCGATGCAGACCTCGACGCCGCCGATCGCATCCGTGACGGCCATGACGCCGTCGAAGCTGATCTTGGCGGCGAACTCGATGGGGATGTCGCCCAGTTCGCTCACGGTCTTCGCGATGCAGGAGAGGCCGGCGTGCTCGAACAGCGAGTTCATCGATGCCTTCTCCATCGCGGATGCGACGGAGCCGTCCTCACGGGTGCACTCCGGTACGGGGACGCCGAGGTCGCGGGGGAGCGAGACGACGGTCACGTTCCGGGGTGCGGCGGAGACGTGCACGAGGAGGTTCACGTCGTTCCGACTGAGTCCGTCCGCCTCGGCGCAGCGTTCGTCGAAGAGTGCGGTGGCCTTCGGGCCGCACTCGTCCGTCCCCACGATGAGGAGGCTGAAGGCCTTGTCGTCGGGATACGCGCCGAGGGTGGGCGGGTCGACCTGCGGGGCGCCCTCCAGGGTGACGGCCCCGTCGCCCACGCGGTTGAAGACGTCCCAGACGAGGAATCCCGCGACCGCCACGGTGGAGACGGGGACGACGGCGAGCCCGATCCCGAGGCCCCGCAAAATCCGAGAGGTCCGGCCGCGCGTCGACGGCGGTGCGTGCCGGGGGAGCGGAGGGCGGTCGGCGTCTGATCCACGGCGGGGCATGCGGGGAGCCTACCCCGGAGGCCTGATGTTACGGCGGTATGACGATTCTGGGAGGAACTTGCAGGGAATTAGTTAGTCGTGAATACTTTTTCCTATCCCCGGTACGCACCCGATGCACACCTGGACTTTCAAAGAGGAGATCCCCCCATGCACAAGCGCATTCTTCCGGCGGTGGCGCTCGGCGCCGCTGCCACGATCGCTCTGGCCGGCTGCGCCGGCGGCAGCGGCGACAACGGCTCGACCAACGGCGAGGGCCAGGAGCTGACGGTCTGGATCATGAAGGGGACCAACCCCGACGCGACCGCCTTCTACGACAAGGTGTCGGACGCCTTCGAAGAGGAGACCGGCGCGAAGGTCACCATCGAGGAGATCCAGTGGGCCGACGCCCACGACCGCTTCGTCACCTCGATCGCCGGCGGCACCACCCCGGACATCGCCGAGACCGGCACCACCTGGACCGCCGAGTTCGCCGACGCCGGCGCGCTCCTCCCGCTCGACGAGTACGTCGACGCCGAGGACGGCCTGCGCGACGACCTCGTCGAGGGCCTCGCCGTCGCCGGCACCTACGAGGACGAGCTCTACGGCATGCCGTGGTACGCGGGTGTCCGCTCCATCGTCTACCGCACCGACGTCTTCGAGGAGCTCGGTCTCGAGGCTCCGAAGACCTGGGACGACATCGTCGCCGCGGGCGAGGCCATCAAGGCCGCCAAGCCCGACATGCTGCCCTTCCCCGTCGCAGGTGACGCCGAGTTCCAGGTCTACCCCTGGGTCTGGGGCGCCGGCGGCGAGATCGCCACGAAGGACGGCGACACCTGGACCAGCGAGCTCGACAGCGCCAAGTCGCAGGCCGGCATCGAGTTCTACACGGGCCTGGCCACCGAGCACGGCTTCTCGTCGGCCGGTGCGACCACCTGGAAGGAGACCGACCTCCGGGACGCCTTCACGCAGGGCAACGTCGCGATGATGCTCTCCGGCTCGTGGACGCCGAACGCGCTCATCGAGGCCAACCCCGAGCTCGAGGGCAAGATCGGCGCGGCCGTGATCCCCGGCCAGGACGGCGGCATCGCTCCGTCCGTGCTCGGCGGCTCGCACCTGTCGGTGTTCAACACCACGAAGAACGCCGACCTCGCGTGGGAGTTCGTCAAGCTCATGACCACCGGTGAGTTCGCCGAGCAGTGGTCCGACGAGACCGGCTACTTCCCGGGCGTCCAGTCCGCGATGGAGGAGGCCCTCGCCTCGACCGACCCGCTGGTCGCTCCGTTCGCCGAGCAGATGGTCGACGGCGGCGCGTCCGTCCCGGTCACGCCGAACTTCGGCGCCGTGCAGGCGAAGAAGACCACCAACGCCATGATCCAGGCCATCCTCAGCGGGCAGAAGGACGTCGCGACCGCGACGAAGGACGCCGCCGCCGAGATGACCGAACTGCTCAACCAGTAAGGAACCACTCCTTCCATGTCGATGGTGCAAGCGCCACTGCCGGCCACGAAGGCGGAGCCCTCCTCCGCCTCCGTGGCCGGCGGCCGGAAGCGTCGGGGTCTCTCGATCGTCACGGCCCGCCCCTGGCTCCTCCTCGCCCCCGGGCTGATCATCCTCGCGGGACTCATGCTCTGGCCGCTCGTGCAGGTGTTCCTCTACTCGCTGCAGGACTACGGTCTGCGCGAGATCAACACCGGTGAGAGCAACTGGATCGGGCTGGCCAACTACGCCGAGGCGCTCACCAATCCGACCCTGTGGACGGTGGTGCTCCCCAACACGGTCGGCTTCGCGGCCGTCGCGGTGTTCACCACCGTCGCACTCGGAACCCTCGTGGCGCTGCTGCTGGCGCGCCTGGGTACCGTGTGGCGCACCATCGTCTCCAGCTGCATCATGGTCGCGTGGGCGATGCCCGCCGTGACCGGAACGTACGTCTGGACCTTCATCTTCGATGCCGACCGCGGCATCTTCAACAGCGTCCTGCAGGACCTCGGCCTCATCGACGGCCAGGTCAACTGGTTCACCAACCAGTGGTCGTTCTACGCGATCGTGCTGCTGAACGTCGTCCACCACGGCTTCCCGTTCGTGGCCATCACCGTGCTCGCCGGGCTCCTGGGCGTCTCGAAGGAGATGCTCGAGGCTGCGGCGCTCGACGGAGCCGGCGCATGGCGCCGCTTCTGGAAGATCATCTTCCCGACGCTCAAGCCCGTCTTCTCCGTCGTCATCATCCTGTCGACGATCTGGGACTTCAAGGTCTTCGCGCAGGTCTACCTCATGCCCGGCGGCAGCGGCGGCAACCGTCAGGTGCTCAACCTCGGCGTGTGGTCGTACGTGGAGTCGTTCGGTCAGAACCGCTACGGATTCGGCGCCGCGCTGGCCGTGCTTCTGACCCTCGTGCTGATCGGCATCACGATCGTCTACATCCGCTCCCTCATGAAGGAGGACGAGCTGTGAACCCCCGCCCCAGGCTCCGGTCGCGCATCGGACTCGGCATCGGCGTCGCCGCCGTCCTCGTCTTCACCCTGTTCCCCGTCTACTGGATGGTCTCCAGTGCGTTCGACGCCAAGGCGTCCAGCGGCGGTCAGTCGCTCCTCCCGCAGGAGTTCACGTGGGACAACTTCGCCTTCGTGCTCACGGAGGGCGGCTTCGGCACGTATCTGCGCAACTCGGCGATCGTGGCCCTCGTCACGGTGCTCGTCAGCGCCATCGTCTGCCTGCTCGCGGCGGTCGCCGTCGCGCGCTTCCGCTTCAAGTTCCGCACCACCGTGCTGATGATGATCCTCGTGGTGCAGATGGTGCCGCTCGAGGCGCTGGTCATCCCGCTGTTCCTCCAGGTCAAGAGCCTCGGTCTGCTCAACAGCATCATCGGCCTCATGGTGGTCTACGTGGCGCTGTCGCTCGCGTTCGGCATCTGGATGCTGCGCGGCTTCGTCGCGGCCGTCCCGGTCGAGCTCGAAGAGGCCGCCTACATCGACGGCGCGAGCTGGTGGCGGATGTTCCGCTCCATCCTGCTGCCGCTCGTGATGCCCGGCCTCGTCGCGACGAGCATCTTCAGCTTCATCACGGCGTGGAACGAGTTCATCTTCGCCATGACGATCCTCGGCGCGCAGACCGACCAGTACACGGTCTCGATCGGCCTCAAGTCGTTCTTCGGCTTGTACTCGAACGACTGGGGCAGCATCATGGCCGCCTCGACGATCATCACCGTCCCCGTCATGATCTTCTTCGTCATCGTGCAGCGCCGGCTCTCCGCCGGCATGGTCGCCGGGGCGGTGAAGGGATGACCGACGAGCTTGAACGTCTCGCGAACGGCGTGCTCTGGCCCGGGTTCCTCGGCACCACGGCCCCCGCCTGGCTCGTGGAGGAGCTGCGCGACGGCCTGGCCGGCGTCGTGTACTTCGGTCAGAACGTCGGTGAGGGGCTGTCCGCGCTGAGTGCGCAGATCGTCGACGCCAACCCGCACGCCCTGATCGGCGTCGACGAGGAGGGCGGCAGCGTCACCCGCCTGGAGTCCGGAAGCGGCTCCACCCTCCCCGGTGCCGCACAGCTCGGCGCCCTCGACGACGTCGTCGCGTCGGAGCGGACCGGGGCGGAGCTCGCCCGCCGCGTGCGCGCCGTCGGTGCGAACGTCGTGCTCGGTCCGGTCGCCGACGTCAACACCGACCCGCGCAACCCCGTCATCGGCGTGCGCTCGTTCGGGGCCGAGGAGGCGCTGGTGACGCGTCACGTCGTCGCCACGGTCGACGGCATCCAGGACGGCGGGGCGGCCGCGTGCGTCAAGCACTTCCCCGGTCACGGCGACACCCACCTCGACTCCCACCACGCCCTGCCTGAGATCGCTCTCGACGTGGCCGAGTACGAGCGCGTGCACCTCGAGCCGTTCCGCGCCGCCGTCGAGGCGGGGGTGGACGCGATCATGACCGCGCACATCGTCGTCCCCGCGTGGGGCGCGCAGCCGGCCACCCTCAACCCGCGCGTGCTCGGCATGCTGCGAGAGTGGGGCTTCCGGGGCGTCATCATCACCGACGCGCTGGACATGGCCGCGATCCGCGAGACCGTCGGACTCGGCGGGGGCGCCGCCCTCGCTCTGGCCGCCGGTGCCGACCTGCTGTGCATCGGCAACCCGACCAACCCCGGCGAGGCCGCTCTTCCCGACCAGGACCGGCGCGACTTCCTCGCCGCCCGCGACGGGATCGTCGCCGCGCTGCGGGACGGCTCGCTCTCCCGGGAGCGCGTCGAGGAGGCCGCCGCGCGGGTGTCGGCCCTCGCGAACCGACTGCGCATGAGCGCAACCCCGGACGAGGGAGCCGCCGCGTTCGACGCCGCCGAGATCGTCCGTCGGTCCGTGTCGCTCGCCGGCGATGCCCCCGAGGCCGCGGAGGCCCTGGCGGTGATCGATGCGCGACGTCGCTCGACGCTCGCGGTGGACAGCGCCGCATCGTACGTCGCGGAGGCGCTCGCGGGAGACGGCATCCGCGTGCGGCTCGACGTGGCCGCACGCCCCGTGGCCGAACAGGACGCCGTGATCGACGAGGTCGCCGCGGCGACCGGCACGACGGTCGTCCTCGTGGATCGACCGGATGCCGAGCCGGCGCAGCGGGCGCTGATCGAGCGGACCGCGCTCCGGGACCCGGATGCGGTCGTGGTGAACGTCGGTCTGCCCGTGCAGGAGCCGCTGCCGCTGCCGACCGTCGAGGTCGGCGCCGCCAGCCGGCTCGGCGCTCAGACCGCGCGGGACGCGCTCCTCGGCCGCTTCCGGCCGCGACAGAGGACGACCGCCGCCGGTTGAGACGGGATCAGCGCATGGACGACGACGTTCTGGCCGTGGTGCGGCGCTCCCTCCCCAAGCTCAGCGCGGCGGAGGGACGCGTCGCCGAGAGGATCCTCGGAGACCCCACCCTCGTGGTGGATCTCGCGATCAACGACCTCGCGCAGCTCTGCCAGACCTCGCTGTCGACCGTCGCGCGCTTCGCGCAGTCGCTCGGCTACAGCGGCTACCGGGAGCTGAGGGTCGCCGTCGCGCGGGCGGTCACCCTGGCCCAGGCGCAGCAGGCCCGGTTCGGACTCGACTCCACGGCGATCGACCGGGACGACGGACCGGCGGCGATCGCCGCGAAGCTCGCGGCGCAGGAGATCGACGCGATCGAGAAGACGGCCAGGGCCCTCGATGCGGACGCGCTCGACCGGGTGGCGCGGGCGGTGGTCGTCGCCCGGCACATCGACCTGTTCGGGCAGGCGGCGTCGTCGCTGACCGCCCAGGACCTCCAGCTCAAGCTCTCCCGGATCGGCTGCTCGGTGACCCACTCGGCCGATCCGCACCTCGCGGTCACCGCGGCCGCGCTGCGGTCCTCCGCGGATGTGGCGATCGCCTTCTCGCACGGCGGCGAGACGGCCGAGACGGTCCGTGCCCTGGAGGTCGCGCGGGCCGCGGGCGCCCTTGCGGTGGCCGTGACGAGCGCTGCCGACTCCCCGCTCGCGGCCCTCGCCGACGTCGTGCTCCTCAGCCAGGCGCAGGAATCGCCGTACCGGATGGCCGCCATGTCGAGCCGGATCGCGCAGCTCGCGCTCATCGATGTGCTGTTCGTGCGCATCGTGCAGTACCGGGGCGAGCACGTCGCAGTGTCGTTGCAGCGCACGCACGACGCGGTCCCGCCGCGGCACGGCCGCCACGCGGACTGAGCCGTCGCCGGATCAGTCGACGTGGTCGCGCGTGCTGGCGATCGCGCGCGTCGCGATGCGGTGGGCGCGGGCCAGGCTTCCATGCAGCGTCAGGCCGGTGAGGACGCCGGCGAGGAAGCCGGCGGCGAACGCGTCGCCCGCCCCGATCGTCTCCACCACCGGCACATCGAGGGCATCGCTCGCGGCGCGCTCGGCGCCGTCGAACGCCACGGCGCCGGCGGGGTCGGTCACGACCAGGTAGCGCGGCTCGGGGAACAGCGTGCGCAGGTCGTCCGGCGCGCTCGTCCCGAACACGGCCTCGGCGTCGGGGCGGGTGCAGAACAGGACGTCGGCGCGGTGGGCGAGATCGGTGAGGACGGCGCGTCCGTCGTCTTCCCGGCCCCGCCACAGCGCGGGGCGCCAGTTCAGATCGAAGCTGACGAGACGGCCGGGGCGCGGCGCCGCGACCAGGGCCTCCTGGGCCGCGCGTGCGGAGGGCGAAAGCGCAGGCGTGATGCCGGAGGTGTGCACGAGGGCCGCCGCGGCGAGCAGATCCACCGCCACGGGCGACTCCAGCGACGCCGGCGACAGCGCCGCCGCGGCCGACCCGGCACGGTAGTAGTGCATCGTCCCCTCCACGGCGCCGTCCGCCCGCGGTGAGAGCTCCTTGACGTAGATCCCCGTCGGTGCGACCGGGTCGACCTCCACGGCCCGATCGTCCACGCCGTGCGCACGGAGCTCGGCGGTGAGGAAGCGTCCGAAGCCGTCGTCGCCGACGCGGGACACGACCGCGGTGCGGATGCCGGCGGAGGCCAGCGCGATCGCGGTGTTCCACTCGGCCCCGGCGAGGGAGCGGTGGAACGTGCGGCAGGATTCGAGCGGTCCGGCGGTGGCGGCGACGAGGGCGACCAGGCCCTCGCCCAGGCACACGACGCGGGGAGTGGTGTCCGGCACGTTCTGGACATTACCGGATCACGGGCGGCCCCGCGTCGATACCGGATCGCAACATCGGACTCTTGGCATCCGCCTGGCCGCTGGGTACCTTCGAGGAATCACCGTCTCCGCGGCGACGATGCCCGGAGACGCGCAAGGAAGCGCCCGACAGGGAAGGTCATACACCCATGCACCAGTCAGCCATGCCTCGGCGAGGAATCGCCGTCATCACCGGAGCGACCATCGCCGCTCTCGCTCTCGCCGGATGTGTCGCCAGCGAGCGCGGGGACAACGGGTCGGAGGGTTCCGGTGATGTCGACGGCACGTTCGTCTTCGCCGCCTCGTCCGATCCCGCGAGCCTCGACCCGGCGTTCGCGCAGGACGGCGAGACCTTCCGCGTCTCGCGCCAGATCTTCGAGGGTCTGGTGGGCACGGAGCCCGGCACGGCCGACCCGGCCCCGCTGCTGGCGGAGTCGTGGGAGTCGTCCGAGGACGGCATGTCCCACACCTTCGCGCTGAAGGAGGGCGTGACCTTCCAGGACGGCACCCCGTTCAACGCCGAGGCGGTCTGCGCCAACTTCGACCGCTGGTACAACTGGACCGGTCTCGCCGCCTCCGAGGCCTTCGGGTACTACTACAACAAGCTCTTCAAGGGCTACGCCTCCAACCCGGAGGACGCGGTCTACAAGTCCTGCACGCCCGACGGCGAGAACTCCGTCACGATCGAGTTGAACAAGCCGTTCGCCGGCTTCATCGCCTCGCTGTCGCTCCCGGCCTTCGGCATGCAGAGCCCCTCGGCGATGCAGGAGTTCGGCGCGGACGAGGTCGGCGGCACCGCCGAGGCGCCGCAGCTGTCCGAGTACGCCATGGGCCACCCGGTCGGCACAGGCCCCTACCAGTTCGAGGAGTGGGCGCCGGGCGAGCAGGTCACGCTCAAGGCCTACGACGACTACTGGGGCGAGGCCGGCCAGATCGACGAGATCATCTTCCGCACCATCGACGACCCGACGGCGCGTCGCCAGGCGCTCGAGTCGGGCTCCATCGACGGCTACGACCTCGTGGGCCCCGCCGACACGAAGGCCCTGGAGGAGGACGACTTCACCATGGTGTCGCGTCCCCCGTTCACGATCCTCTACCTCGCCTTCAACCAGGCGATCCCGGAGCTGCAGGACCCGAAGGTGCGTGAGGCGCTGTCCTACGCGATCGACAAGGACGCGCTGATCAGCCAGGTCCTCCCGGAGGGCACCGAGAAGGCGACGCAGTTCGTCCCGCCGGTGGTCAACGGCTACAACGACGAGGTCACGACCTACGACTACGACCCGGAGAAGGCCAAGGAGCTGCTCGCGGAGGCCGGCTACGACGAGGCGAACCCGCTGGCGCTGGACTTCAACTACCCGGTCAACGTCTCGCGTCCGTACATGCCGGACCCCGAGCAGATCTACACCGTCCTGTCGTCGCAGCTCTCCGAGGTCGGCGTGGAGACCACCCCGGTCTCCGAGGAGTGGGTCGAGTACCTCGACCGCACCACCGGCACTTCCGACCACGGCATCCACCTGCTCGGCTGGACCGGCGACTACAACGACACCGACAACTTCGTCGGCGTGTTCTTCGGACAGAAGAGCTCCGAGTGGGGCTTCGACAACCCGGAGCTGTTCCAGGCGCTGACCGAGGCGCGCGGGGTCTCCAACCTCGACGACCAGACGGCGCTCTACGAGGACATCAACGAGATGGTCGCGGAGTTCATCCCCGGCGTCCCGCTCGCTCACCCCGCGCCGACGCTCGCCTTCGACCCGCGCGTCGAGAGCTACCCCGCCAGCCCGGTGAACGACGAGGTCTTCACGGACATCGTCCTCACGAAGTAGGCCTGACCATTTGATATGCCGAGCCCCGGTTCCGCTCTCGCGGGACCGGGGCACGGCGTACCTTCTGATCGACGGAGAACTCTGTGCTGCGCACCATCGGCAGGCGACTGCTGTTCCTCATCCCCACCCTGTTCGGGCTCAGCATCCTGCTGTTCGCCTGGGTCAGGGCCCTCCCCGGCGGCCCCGCGGTCGCCCTCCTCGGCGAGAAGGCCACCCCGGAGGCCATCGCCAGGGTCAACGAGCTCTACGGCTTCAACAAGCCCCTCATCGAGCAGTACTTCATCTGGGTCACCCGGCTGCTGCAGGGCGACTTCGGCACGTCCATCCAGACCAACCGGCCGGTCACGGAGGAGTTCCTCCGCCGTTTCCCCGCGACGATCGAGCTGAGCGTCGCGGCGCTCATCTTCGCGATCGGCGTCGGCATCCCGCTCGGGTACTGGGCTGCCCGTCGCCACGGCAAGTTCACCGATCACGCGTCGGTCGTGCTGAGCCTCATCGGCATCACGATCCCGGTCTTCTTCCTGGCCTTCATCCTCAAGTACGTCTTCGCCGTCCAGCTGGGGTGGCTGCCCTCGGACGGCCGGCAGGATCCCCGGATCGATGCGACCCATCCCACCGGCTTCTACGTCTGGGACGGCATCATCACGGGGGAGTTCGACGCCGCGTGGGATGCGATCCTCCATCTGATCCTCCCGGCGCTCGCCCTCGGCACCATCCCGCTCGCGATCATCGTCCGCATCACCAGGGCGAGCGTGCTGGAGGTGCAGAACGCCGACTACGTGCGGACGGGGCGGGCCAAGGGCGTGGGCTCGGCGACGCTGCGCAGCCGGTTCATCCTCCGGAACGCCATGCTGCCGGTCATCACGACGATCGGTCTGCAGACCGGACTGCTCATCTCCGGGGCGGTGCTCACCGAGACGGTCTTCGCCTTCCCCGGCATCGGGTCGTTCCTCGCGCGGGCCATCTTCACGCGCGACTTCCCGGTGCTGCAGGGGTTCATCATCTTCATCGCGATCGCCTACGCCCTCATCAACCTGGCCGTGGACGTGTCGTACAGCTTCATCGATCCGAGAGTGAGGGTGCAGTGATGTCCTCCTCCCTCATCCGAAAGGAGGCGCTCGCATGAGCATCGCCCTCCCACCCGCACAGGGCCCGTCCGCCGAGAGCGGCGGGAGCATCGACACCGTCGCGATCGCCCAGGCCGACCTCAAGGACGGCGGCGGCGGCTTCTGGCGCGACGTCTTCCGACGGCTCCGGCACAATCCGACGGCGTGGATCGGCGCGGTCATCGTGCTCCTCTTCCTGCTCGTCGCGGTGCTCGCGCCGGTCCTCGCTCCGTACCCCGAGACCGCGCTCCCGGGGGCGAAGGAGATCACGCCCACGCACATCCCCGGCCCGGGGGAGCTGCCGCAGTTCCCGCTCGGTCTGGACCGGTTCGGCGGCGACGTGCTGTCGAAGCTCATCTGGGGCGCGCAGGCGTCGCTGCTGATCGGCGTCGTCTCCACCGCGATGGGCCTCGTCGGCGGCATGATCCTCGGACTCCTCGCCGGCACGTTCGGCGGCTGGGTCGACACGGTCATCATGCGCGTCGTCGACATCATCCTCTCGGTGCCGAACCTCCTGCTGGCGGTGTCGATCGCCGCGATCCTCGGACAGACGCCGTACGCCGTGATGATCGCCATCGGGGCCTCCCAGGTGCCGATCTTCGCGCGCCTGCTGCGGGCGTCCATGCTCCAGCAGCGCTCCAGCGACTACGTGCTCTCGGCGCAGACCCTCGGTCTCGGCCGCGGCCGGATCACGATGTCGCACGTCCTCCCGAACGCGATCGGGCCCGTGATCGTGCAGGGCACCCTGACCCTGGCCACCGCCGTGATCGATGCGGCGGCGCTGTCGTTCCTCGGCCTCGGCGGCGGCGGCCCCGCGACGGCCGAATGGGGCCGCATGCTCACGTACGCGCAGGCGGAGCTGGCGATCGCCCCGTGGCTGGCGTTCCTCCCCGGCATCTGCATCGCCGTCACCGCGCTCGGCTTCACCCTGCTCGGTGAGGCCCTGCGCGAAGCCATGGACCCGAGGACGAGGGCACGATGAACATCCGCGACGAGGGCGCCGTGCGCGCCGCGAAGGAGAACGGCATGGCGGACGAGCCCCTGCTGTCGGTCGAGGGCCTGGCGGTGGACTTCGCCACCATGGACGGCGTCGTGCACGCCGTCGAGGGCGTCGACCTCGAGATCCGCCCCGGGGAGACCGTGGCGATCGTCGGCGAGTCCGGTTCCGGCAAGTCGACCACCGCGATGGCGATCATCGGGCTGCTCGCGGGCGGAGGGAAGGTGGCCGCCGGCAGCATCAAGCTCGACGGGCGGGACATCTCCCGCGCCTCCGAGAGCGAGTTGCGAACGATCCGCGGACGGGACATCGGCCTCGTGCCGCAGGACCCCATGTCGAACCTCAACCCGGTCGCGAAGATCGGCACCCAGGTCGCCGAGACGCTACTCGCCCACGGCCTCGCCACCCGGCAGAACGTGCAGGCCAAGGTCGTCGAGGCGCTGACCGCCGCCGGTCTTCCGGATCCGGAGCGCCGGGCCAAGCAGTATCCGCACGAGTTCTCCGGGGGCATGCGGCAGCGGGCGCTCATCGCCATCGGGCTGGCGTGCAAGCCGCGGCTGCTCATCGCGGACGAGCCCACCAGCGCCCTGGACGTGACGGTGCAGCAGACCATCCTCGACCAGATCGGCGAGATGACGAGGGAGCTGGGCACGGCCGTGCTCCTCATCACGCACGACCTCGGGCTCGCGGCGGAACGCGCCGAGCGGGTGATCGTGATGCACCGAGGCAAGGTCGTGGAGCAGGGCCCCGCGCGGCAGATCCTCGAGGATCCGCAGCATCCGTACACCCAGTCGCTCGTGAAGGCGGCGCCCTCGGTGGCGGTGGCACGGCTGCGCCCCGAGGCCTTCGTCCGCGGCGCTTCGACAGGCTCAGCGTCGCAGTCGGCCCCGGGGTCCCTGAGCTCGTCGAAGGGCAACATCGTCGAGATCGAGAACCTCACGAAGGTGTACCCGGTGCGCGGCAAGCACGAGGACTTCGTCGCCGTCGACGACGTCTCGCTCGCGATCCCGCGCGGGGAGACCGTCGCGATCGTGGGGGAGTCCGGATCGGGCAAGACCACGACCGCGCGCATGCTGCTCAAGGTCATCGAGCCCACGAGCGGCCTCATCCGCTACGAGGGCAAGGACATCTCGACACTGAGCCGCGCGGAGACGAAGGACTTCCGGCAGCGGGTGCAGCCGATCTTCCAGGATCCGTACTCCAGCCTGAACCCCATGTTCACGATCGAGCGTCTGATCGCGGAGCCGCTGGAGTTCTACAAGCGGGGGAGCGGGGCGGACCGGCGCACGCGCGTGCGACAGCTCCTGGACGACGTCGCGCTGCCGCAGTCGATGCTGCGGCGCTACCCGTCCGAGCTCTCCGGCGGTCAGCGGCAGCGTGTCGCGATCGCGCGGGCGCTGGCCCTGTCGCCGGATCTGATCGTGTGCGACGAGCCCGTGTCGGCGCTCGACGTGCTCGTGCAGGACCAGATCCTGCGGCTGCTGGGCGACCTGCAGCGCGAGTACGGGCTGAGCTACCTGTTCATCTCGCACGACCTCGCGGTGGTGCGGCTCATCAGCGACTACGTGTGCGTGATGAAGGACGGGAAGCTCGTGGAGGCTGCGTCGTCGGAGGAGATCTTCACGAACCCCCGCGACCCCTACACGCGCCGCCTCCTCGCCTCGATCCCCGGCAACGAGCTCAACATCGCGTCCTGATCGTCCCTGACCCGAGACCCCGGTTTCGCGCCGAAACCCCGCCCTGCCTCCGCGGCGAGGGCGGGGTTTCGGCGCGGAAGCGGGGTCTCAGCGGTCCCATTACCGCAGCATCGAAGATTGGTCAAGGATTGCGCTTGCCATGTCGCGAGATCGCGTCTATAGTTGGTAGTTGCGCTCGCTTCTCCCTGCCCTCATATGGTGGTCGGCATCTCGTGAGCTTCTGAGCGCACTCCACCTGACGACAAAGGAATCGAGAAGCCCTGCGGGGCTCACGGAGGTTATTCCCTTGGCTGCTGCTCCCAACGCATCCACATCCACCACCACCAAGAACGGACGCGGAGCTTCCCGTCTCTCGTTCGCCAAGATCTCCGACACGCTGACGGTCCCCGACCTTCTCGCCCTGCAGACCGAGTCCTTCGGTTGGCTGGTCGGCAACGACGCCTGGAAGGCGCGCGTGGCCGAGGCCAAGGCCGCCGGTCGCACCGACGTGAACGAGAACAGCGGTCTGGGCGAGATCTTCGAGGAGATCTCCCCGATCGAGGACCTCGGCGAGACGATGCAGCTGTCGTTCACGAACCCGTACCTCGAGCCCGAGAAGTACTCCATCGAGGAGTGCAAGGAGCGCGGCAAGACGTACGCGGCCCCGCTCTACGTCGAGGCCGAGTTCATGAACCACCTCACGGGTGAGATCAAGACCCAGACGGTCTTCATGGGCGACTTCCCGCTGCAGACCGACAAGGGCACGTTCATCATCAACGGCTCCGAGCGCGTCGTCGTCTCGCAGCTCGTGCGCTCGCCGGGTGTCTACTTCGACAAGACCCCCGACAAGACGTCCGACAAGGACATCGTCTCGGCGCGCGTCATCCCGAGCCGTGGTGCCTGGCTCGAGTTCGAGATCGACAAGCGCGACCAGGTCGGTGTGCGTGTCGACCGCAAGCGCAAGCAGTCCGTCACGGTCTTCCTCAAGGCGCTGGGCATGACCAGCGAGGAGATCCTCGCGGAGTTCGCCGGCTACACCTCCATCGAGGAGACGCTCGCGAAGGACACGATCGTCACCAAGGAAGACGCGCTGCGCGACATCTACCGCAAGCTGCGTCCGGGCGAGCAGGTGGCCGCCGAGGCCGCCCGCGCGCTGCTCGACAACTTCTACTTCAACCCGAAGCGCTACGACCTCGCCAAGGTCGGCCGGTACAAGATCAACCACAAGCTGGGTCTCGACACCCCGCTGACGGAGTCGGTGCTGACGGTGCAGGACATCGTCGCCACGATCAAGTACCTCGTGCGTCTGCACGCGGGCACCGAGGAGACCTTCGAGGGCATCCGCGGCGGCAAGAAGACCGAGATCCGTCTCGCGACCGACGACATCGACAACTTCGGCAACCGTCGCATCCGCGCGGTCGGCGAGCTGATCCAGAACCAGGTCCGCACGGGTCTGTCCCGCATGGAGCGCGTCGTCCGCGAGCGCATGACCACGCAGGACATCGAGGCCATCACGCCGCAGACCCTGATCAACGTGCGCCCCGTCGTCGCCGCGATCAAGGAGTTCTTCGGAACCTCGCAGCTGTCGCAGTTCATGGACCAGAACAACCCGCTCGCGGGTCTGACCAACAAGCGTCGCCTGTCGGCCCTGGGCCCCGGTGGTCTGAGCCGCGACCGCGCCGGCGTCGAGGTCCGTGACGTCCACCCCTCGCACTACGGCCGCATGTGCCCGATCGAGACGCCGGAAGGCCCGAACATCGGTCTGATCGGTGCGCTCGCGACCTTCGCGCGCATCAACTCGTTCGGCTTCATCGAGACCCCGTACCGCAAGGTCGTCGACGGTGTCGTGACCGACCAGATCGACTACCTGACCGCCTCCGAGGAGGTCGACTTCAACATCGCGCAGGCAAACGCGCCGCTCGATGCGAAGGGTCGCTTCCGCGAGAGCCACGTGCTCGCGCGCCCCAAGGGCGGCAGCGGTGAGGTCGACCTGTTCCTCCCGGAGGAGATCGGCTACATCGACGTCTCGCCGCGCCAGATGGTGTCGGTCGCGACCTCGCTCGTGCCGTTCCTCGAGCACGACGACGCGCAGCGCGCGCTCATGGGCGCCAACATGCAGCGTCAGGCCGTGCCGCTGCTGCGCAGCGACTCGCCGCTCGTCGGAACCGGTATGGAGGGCTACACCGCCATCGACGCCGGTGACGTGATCACCGCCGAGAAGGCCGGTGTCGTCTCCGAGGTCTCCGCGGACCGCGTCGTGGTCATGCTCGACGAGGGCGGGACGCAGGAGTACCACCTGCGCAAGTTCGACCGCTCGAACCAGGGCACCTCCTACAACCAGAAGGTCGTCGTCAACGCCGGTGAGCGCGTCGAGGTCGGAGAGGTCATCGCCGATGGCCCCGCCACCGAGAACGGCGAGCTCGCCCTCGGGAAGAACCTCCTCGTCGCGTTCATGACGTGGGAGGGCTACAACTTCGAGGACGCCATCATCCTGAGCCAGGACCTGGTGAAGGACGACACCCTCTCCTCGATCCACATCGAGGAGTACGAGGTCGACGCCCGCGACACCAAGCTCGGCAAGGAGGAGATCACCCGTGACCTCCCCAACGTCAGCCCGGAGCTGCTGAAGGACCTCGACGAGCGCGGCATCATCCGCATCGGCGCCGAGGTCCGCCCCGGCGACATCCTCGTCGGCAAGGTCACGCCGAAGGGCGAGACCGAGCTGTCGGCCGAGGAGCGTCTGCTCCGCGCGATCTTCAACGAGAAGAGCCGCGAGGTCCGCGACACGTCGCTGAAGGTGCCCCACGGTGAGCAGGGCACGATCATCGCGGTCAAGGAGTTCAACGCCGAGGACGGCGACGACGAGCTCGGCTCCGGCGTGAACCGCCGGGTCGTGGTCTACATCGCCCAGAAGCGCAAGATCACCGAGGGCGACAAGCTCGCCGGCCGCCACGGCAACAAGGGTGTCATCGCGAAGATCCTCCCCATCGAGGACATGCCGTTCCTCTCGGACGGCACGCCGGTCGACATCGTGCTGAACCCGCTCGGCATCCCTGGACGAATGAACTTCGGCCAGGTGCTGGAGACCCACCTCGGGTGGATTGCCAAGCAGGGCTGGAAGGTCGAGGGCACTCCGGAGTGGGCTGGGAAGCTCCCGCAGGAGGCGTTCGAGGCCGCACCAGGCACGAAGGTCGCGACCCCGGTGTTCGACGGTGCGAGCGAGGAGGAGATCTCCGGTCTCCTCGACTCGACGCTCCCGACGCGCGACGGCGTCCGTCTGATCGACTCGAGCGGGAAGACGCAGCTGTTCGACGGCCGCTCCGGCGAGCCGTTCCCGGCGCCGATCTCCGTGGGCTACATGTACATCCTGAAGCTCCACCACCTGGTCGACGACAAGATCCACGCCCGTTCCACCGGTCCGTACTCGATGATCACCCAGCAGCCGCTCGGTGGTAAGGCGCAGTTCGGTGGACAGCGCTTCGGTGAGATGGAGGTGTGGGCCCTCGAGGCCTACGGTGCGGCGTACGCCCTCCAGGAGCTCCTCACGATCAAGTCCGACGACATCCTCGGCCGCGTCAAGGTGTACGAGGCCATCGTCAAGGGCGAGAACATCCAGGAGCCCGGCATCCCGGAGTCGTTCAAGGTGCTCATGAAGGAGATGCAGTCGCTCTGCCTGAACGTCGAGGTCCTCTCGGCCGACGGCACGCTGGTCAACCTCCGCGACACCGACGACGAGGCGTTCCGCGCCGCAGAGGAACTCGGTATCAACATCTCCAGCCGCTTCGAGGCCGCCTCGATCGACGAGATCTAATCCTTCGACGGGCTCAGCCGTCCCCGCGATGGCTGAGCCTGTCGAAGCCCAGACTTCTCAAAAAGAATTTCCGACACAGGAGAACTAGTGCTCGAGTCCACAACCTTCGATGAGCTTCGCATCGGCCTGGCGACCGCAGACCACATCCGCGCGTGGTCCTACGGCGAGGTCAAGAAGCCCGAAACCATCAACTACCGCACCCTCAAGCCGGAGAAGGACGGTCTCTTCGGAGAGCAGATCTTCGGCCCGTCCCGTGACTGGGAGTGCGCCTGCGGCAAGTACAAGCGCGTCCGCTTCAAGGGCATCGTCTGCGAGCGCTGCGGCGTGGAGGTCACCAAGAGCTCCGTCCGTCGTGAGCGCATGGGTCACATCGAGCTCGCCGCTCCCGTCACCCACATCTGGTACTTCAAGGGCGTGCCCTCGCGCCTCGGCTACCTGCTGGACATGGCGCCGAAGGACCTCGAGAAGGTCATCTACTTCGCCGCGTACATGGTCATCTCGGTCGACGAGGACGCTCGCCACCGCGACCTGGGCACCCAGGAGAACAACATCCGTCTCGAGCTGAAGACGCTCGGCGACCGCCGCGACTCCAAGATCGCGGAGCGCCTGGCGAAGCTGGAGGAGGAGCTCGCGACCCTCGAGGCCGAGGGTGCCAAGGCCGACGCCAAGAAGAAGGTCAAGGACGCCGCCGAGAAGGAGATGTCGCTCATCCGCAAGGGTGCCGACGAGGCGATCCTGAAGCTGGAGCGCGTGTGGGAGGACTTCCGTACGCTCGAGGTCGGTGCCCTGCGCCCGGAGGACGACGTCTTCCACGAGCTGCAGGACCGCTTCGGCCAGTACTTCGAGGCCTACATGGGTGCCGAGGCGATCCAGCGTCGCCTGGCCGCATTCGACCTGGCCGCCGAGGCCGAGAGCCTGCACCTGCAGATCTCGGAGGGCAAGGGCCAGCGCAAGATCCGTGCGATCAAGCGCCTCAAGGTCGTCAACTCGTTCCTCGAGACCGGCATGAGCCCGGCCGCGATGGTGCTCGACGTCGTCCCGGTGATCCCGCCGGAGCTGCGTCCGATGGTGCAGCTCGACGGTGGCCGCTTCGCGACCTCCGACCTGAACGACCTGTACCGCCGCGTGATCAACCGCAACAACCGTCTCCGTCGCCTGATCGACCTCGGTGCCCCCGAGATCATCGTCAACAACGAGAAGCGGATGCTGCAGGAGGCCGTCGACGCACTGTTCGACAACGGCCGTCGCGGTCGCCCGGTCACGGGTACCGGCAACCGTGCCCTGAAGTCCCTGAGCGACATGCTCAAGGGAAAGCAGGGTCGCTTCCGCCAGAACCTGCTCGGCAAGCGTGTCGACTACTCGGGCCGTTCGGTCATCGTCGTCGGCCCGCAGCTCAAGCTGCACCAGTGCGGTCTGCCCAAGCAGATGGCGCTCGAGCTCTTCAAGCCGTTCGTCATCAAGCGCCTGATCGACCTCGGTCACTCGCAGAACATCAAGGCTGCCAAGCGTGCCGTCGAGCGCACCCGTCCCGAGGTCTGGGACGTGCTCGAGGAGATCATCCGCGAGCGTCCGGTGCTGCTGAACCGCGCACCCACCCTGCACCGTCTCGGCATCCAGGCGTTCGAGCCGCAGCTCGTCGAGGGCAAGGCCATCCAGCTGCACCCGCTCGTCTGCGCGGCGTTCAACGCCGACTTCGACGGTGACCAGATGGCTGTCCACCTGCCGCTGTCGGTCGAGGCTCAGGCCGAGGCCCGCGTGCTCATGCTCGCGTCGAACAACATCCTGAAGCCGTCGGACGGCCGTCCGGTGACCCTGCCCTCGCAGGACATGATCATCGGTCTGCACCACCTGACGACGGTCAAGGCCGGCGCCAAGGGCGAGGGTCGTGCCTTCGGCTCCGTCGGCGAGGCACAGCTCGCGTACGACGAGGGCACGCTCGACCTGCAGGCGAAGGTCCGCATCCGCATCCCGGGTCTGGCCTTCCTCGAGGGCGAGGCTCCCGAGGGCTACGAGAAGCACGGCCTGGTCGACGCTTCGCTCGGTCAGGCGATCTTCAACGACGCGCTGCCGAAGGGCTACCCGTTCGTCCGCGAGCAGGCCGACAAGGGCAAGCTGTCGCAGATCGTCAACAAGCTGGCCGAGGAGTACCCCAAGGTCGAGACGGCCGCCACGCTGGACCGCATCAAGGATGCCGGTTTCTACTGGGCGACCCGTTCGGGTGTGACCGTCGCGCTGAGCGACATCCTCACCCCGCCGAACAAGGCGGAGATCGTCGCGGGTTACGAGAAGCAGGCCGCGAAGGTCCAGTCCCAGTACGAGAAGGGCCTCACGACCGACGCCGAGCGTCGTCAGGAGCTCATCAAGATCTGGACCGAGGCGACCGACGAGGTGCAGGCCGCGATGAAGGCGCACTTCCCGGAGGACAACACCATCAACCGCATGGTGTCCTCCGGCGCTCGTGGTAACTGGCTGCAGATCCGGAACATCGCCGGTATGCGTGGTCTGGTGAACAACCCCAAGGGTGAGATCATCCCGCGCCCGATCATCTCCTCGTACCGCGAGGGTCTGTCGGTGGCGGAGTACTTCATCGCGACGCACGGTACCCGTAAGGGTCTGGCCGACACCGCTCTGCGTACCGCCGACTCGGGTTACCTGACCCGTCGTCTGGTGGACGTCTCGCAGGACGTCATCATCCGCGAAGAGGACTGCGGCACGTCGAAGGGCCTCGAGCTCCCGATCGCCGCTCCGAACTCGCAGGGTGAGCTGGTGCGCGACGCGAACGTCGAGAACTCGGTGTTCGCCCGCACGCTGGCCTCCGACGTGGTGAACGCCGCGGGCGAGGTACTGGCCGCTGCCGGCGACGACGTGGGCGACGTGCTCATCGACAAGCTGGTCGCCGCGGGCGTCGAGACCATCAAGGTCCGCTCGGTCCTGACCTGCGACTCCGCCGTCGGCGTGTGCGCGCAGTGCTACGGCCGTTCGCTCGCGACCGGCAAGACCGTCGACATCGGCGAGGCCGTCGGCATCATCGCGGCCCAGTCGATCGGTGAGCCCGGTACCCAGCTGACGATGCGTACCTTCCACACCGGTGGTTCGGCGTCGGCGGATGACATCACGCAGGGTCTGCCCCGCGTGCAGGAGCTGTTCGAGGCGCGTACCCCCAAGGGCGCGTCGCCGATCGCGGAGGCCGATGGCCGCATCACGATCGACGAGACCGAGAAGGCCAAGAAGGTCATCCTCACGCCCGACAACGGCGACGAGCCCGTCGTCTACCCGGTGCTGAAGCGTGCGACCCTCCTCGTCGAGGACGGCCAGCACGTCTCGGTCGGTCAGCCCCTGCAGGTCGGCACGCTCGACCCCAAGGAGGTCATGCGCGTCATGGGTGCCCGCGAGGTGCAGAAGTACCTCGTCGGCGGTGTCCAGGGCGTCTACCGCTCGCAGGGTGTGCCGATCCACGACAAGCACATCGAGGTCATCGTCCGCCAGATGCTCCGCAAGGTCACCGTCGTCGACCACGCCGACACGACCCTGCTGCCGGGTGAGATGGTCGACCTGAAGCGCTACCAGCAGATCAACCGCGAGGCCGTGGCCGAGGGCAAGCGTCCCGCGTCCGGTCGCCCGGAGCTGATGGGTATCACGAAGGCGTCGCTCGCGACCGAGTCGTGGCTGTCCGCTGCGTCCTTCCAGGAGACGACCCGCGTGCTCACGCAGGCCGCCATGGAGGGCAAGCGCGACCCGCTGGTCGGTCTCAAGGAGAACGTCATCATCGGAAAGCTCATCCCCGCCGGAACCGGTCTCTCGAAGTACCGCGACGTCACGGTCGAGGCCACCGAGGAAGCCAAGAGCGAGCGCTACCCGAACCGGATCTTCGCATCCGACGGCGCGTACGCAGACGGCGACTTCGGCTACGTCGACTTCGACGCGTTCTCGACGGACGACATCACCCCCGGTACCTACAACTGAGGTGTGAGTGAGCGAACGAAGGCCCCGGGGTTCTCCCCGGGGCCTTCGTCGTCTCTCGGCGAGGTCGGGGTGTGCACAGCGTCGGAGATCCGGCGCGGCGCGCCGCCGGTGGGGCTCATCCATCGGGGTGTCGGGCGTCATCTCCGAAGCTGTGACCGGGGCGAGCGCGGTAGGGTCGGCGAGTGAGCACTGAGACTTCCCCCGGCGGCGCGGCCGTCGTCATCGGAGACGCCTTGATCGACGAGATCCGGGATGACAGCGGCGTCCGCGAGTTCGTCGGCGGGGCAGCGCTGAACGTGGCGGTCGGGCTGCGCCGGCTCGGAATCCCGACGACCCTCATCGCGATGGTGGGGGAGGACGTCGCCGGCGCGCACATCCGCGAGTACCTGGCCGATCACGGCGTGCGGCTGATCGCGAGCGCGGCCCCGCACGGGTCGTCGCGGGCGGTCGTGACCCGGGCCGCGAACGGCGAGCCGAGCTACGTCTTCAACCGCGCGGCCCAGGAGCGGACCATCCGGTACGCGGACGAGGCGAGGGCCGCTATCGGCGACGCGGACATCGTGGCCGTGAGCTGCTTCCCCTTCGACGTCCCCGAGGAGGTCGACGCCCTCGCCGCCGCAGTCGAGGGCGCGCGGCTGGCGATCGACCCGAACCCGCGCACCGGCATGCTGTCCGACCGCGAGGAGTTCGTCCGCGGCTTCGAGCGGTTGGCCGCCAGGGCGGACCTGGTGAAGGTCGGCGCCGACGACGCCGCGGTGCTGTATGACGGCGACCTCGACGCCCTGCGCGCGCGACTCCGGGGCCTTGGCGTCGCGGCGGTGCTCGCGACGGCCGGAGCGGACGGTGCCGTGCTCGAGTCGGACGCCGGGTCGGTCTCGGCCCCGATCTCGGCGCTGCCGGGTCGCGTGGTCGACACCGTGGGGGCCGGGGATGCGACGCTCGCCGCCGTCGCTGCCGGCCTGGTGGAAGGCTCCCCGAAGGCGGCCGAGGGCTGGTCCGCCCTGCTCGAGCGCGCGATGGATGTCGCTGCCGCGACCTGCCGTGCAGAGGGCGGGCTGCTGCGCACGCCGGAGTCGCTGGCCGCCGCCGACCGCGGCCTGTACGGGAGCTGATGCCTCGATTTCTCGCGCCCGCTTCCGGCAGGTATGATTGTTCTTCGTGCCCCCGGTTGGCTGTTCAAGTCGGACGGGTGCGCTCTGGCGAGTTACCCAAGTGGCCAAAGGGATCTGACTGTAAATCAGCCGTCTTCGACTTCGGGGGTTCGAATCCCTCACTCGCCACCAGTATGGGAAGGCCCGGAATCCGAGAAAACTCGGTGACTGGGCCTTCTTCGTCACGAACGCTCTCTGCGACGGTCCGCGCCGCTCGAAGGGTCGGCGGACGGCGCGACGGACGGCGCGGGCCCGCCCGCGTGCTGCTGCCGGTACCGCGGCTACTCAGCGGCGAGGAGCCAGACTCGTCTAAGCGGAAGATCGGCGCGTATCGCCTCCGGGAGGTTCTCGTAGACCCGGAGTACGGCATCGACGACGTCTGAGGACGTCCACAGCCGAACGCGGAATCGTTCCCGCTGCAAGGAATGCCGGGCCGAGGATGACACACCGTCCCACGCGACCAGCAGACCCTGCTCGGCGCCCACGTGCTGCATGGTGCCGAGCAGGTCTCTCACTACAGGGTCGGAGACCTGGCCGCCTGACTTCACCTGAGCGATGAGCTTGGGGGAGTCCATGCCGAGCAGTCCGCGCCCCGCGACGATGTCTACCCCTCCATCGGCTCCGCCCGTCGATGCCTCGCAGACGAATCCTTCCGCTTCAAGCACTGCCTGTACGAGCACGGTGAGCTGGTGGCCTTTGAAGGTTTCTGAGATGCGGGTGAGGATCTGGTCGCGCGCTTGTTCGGCGATGTCCGGTAGCGCCTCCGGCTCGTCGACGTCGTCTTCGCCCTGAGCAGAGGGGGCATTGAGGCTTGGTGCGGGTTTGTAGGGCAACTGGCCCGGATCTGTGCGGGTCCTCATCAGCGTCTCGAGCCGAGCGACAGCATGGCCACGACTCGGGGCGAACACCGTCAGCGCGCTGCCCAACGTGTAGAGGAGGTCCTGCTTGATGGATGATCTCGGGAGGTCGGTCACGGCCCAATCGACCCGGATGATGTGCCGCTTGGATGGGTCTGCCTCGTCAGCGAGGTACTCGTAGCCACCGGTCACACAGCCGATGGCAACCTCACCGGTGGTCTTCATCGGCAGGGCCATGACATCGCCGGGTTGAATGCGGCCTCGTAGTGCCCACAACTGACCGGTGTAGTTCGCGCGCCGTCCGAGGGAGTCCTCAGGGAACGTTGCGGTGACGAGTGCCTGAATGTCCGCACGGGTACTGCATGGGGTGAGGTCTGGGACCTCGGCCCAGCCGCCGCCTGCGACGTTCTCGCTGAGCGCCCATGCATCGCGCTCTCCGTACCGTCCGGTCCGAACCACCCAGGCTGCCGTCATCGTGCACCTCCATCCATGAGCATGCCACTAGTTCCGTCCGCAGCAGGCATCGACGAGTTCAGCCCGCGCGCGGGTCTCAGGCGGCCGGAGAGCGCGACCGGCCTCACCTCTGCGCCGAGTTCCTAGACTGGAGCGATGCGACCCCTCACCGAAGCCGACGTCCGGGCCTCGTTCGTGAACGCGGACGCCGACGAGCTGCGCGTCATGGAGATGCCGCACGACTTCCTCCTCGTGGACTGGGACTACCTCGACTTCTTCGCCTGGCGTGACCCGAGCGCCGGCAAGCGCGGCTACGTCCTCATCCCGCACGAGGGACGCGTGGTCGGCGTCGTGCTGCGGGCTTCGGAATCAGGGCGTGGGCGCTCGGGCATGTGCAACATCTGCCACACGATGCAGCCGGGCAACCAGGTGGCGCTGTTCGCGGCGCGACGCACGGGAGAGGCGGGGGAGCGCGGCGACTCGGTCGGCACCTACATCTGCGCCGATCTGTCCTGCCACGAGAACGTTCGCCTGGCGCATCCGCTCGCCCCGAACGAGATCCGCGCGGCGGGACAGGTCGACTACCGACTCGACGGCACCCGGCGACGGATGGAGCGGTTCGTCGCTCGCGTCTGGGACGGCTCCTGAGCGCGACTAGCCTGGAGGCATCCGCCTGTGCTCGAAGGAGAAGCCATGAGTGATGCCATCCTGTTCGCCGTCGACGAGGGGATGGCGCGGCTGACGCTCAACCGTCCGACCCGCCTCAACGCCTTCAACGCCGATCTGGCTTATGCCTGGCGGGACGCGACGGTCGAGGCGACGTCGCGCGACGACGTGCAGGCCATCCTCATCGACGCGGCGGGACCGGCGTTCTGCGCGGGTGGTGACGTGATCGACATGGCGACGACCATGGGGTCGTCCGGGGCGGAGATCACCGCGCTGGCGGAGGTCATCAACACCGGGATCCGCGCGCTCACGGAGTCGAGCGTGCCGGTGGTCGCCGCGGCGCACGGGACGACGGCCGGCGGCGGACTCGGCATCCTGCTCGCCTCGGACTACGCGGTGGTGGGCTCCCGGTCGCAGCTCGGGAGCCTGTACGCGAACATCGGCCTCACGCCCGACCTCTCGGTGTCCGCCCAGCTCGCGCGGGCCGTCGGCCAGCGCCGTGCCCTCCAGCTCGTGCTGCAGGACCGACTGCTCACCGCCGCGGAGGCCCTCGACTGGGGCCTCGTGGCCGAGGTCGTGGAGGGCGAGGACGGCAGAACGGAAGCCGACCGGGTCCGCGCGCGGGCCGAGGAGGTGGCGCGGTTCTGGCTCGCCGGGGCCGTTGACGCGTACGGGCAGGCCAAGCGTCTGGTGCGATCGCAGCCGGAGCGCACGTTCGCCGAGCAGCTGAGCGAGGAGGCCCGGTCCATCGGCGCCGCCCTGGAGACCCCGGATGCACAGGCGCGGGTCGCGGCGTTCGCGGCGGCCTCCGCGAAGAAGGCTGGCTGACTCCTCCTCCCCAGCCGCGGCGGCTCACGATCTTCCGGCCGACCTGCGGGAAGCCGGAACAAGCGACCCCGCGCGTGGCAGGATGAAGGCATCGCCGCTCGACGAGAGGATCCCCATGTCCCATCCGGACACCGCCCGGCTGCAGCCGCAGAGTGACAAGAAGAACATGTCGCTGCTCATCAGGGGCTCGCTGTGGGTCGCCATCGGCGCTCTCATCGCCGCCGCCCTGGTCTGCGTCGTGTGGGTGCTGGTCGGTGATCAGAACGGCCTCATCGGTCGCGCCTTCCTCACGATCCTCCTGCTCGCCGCCTTCGCCGGGATCGCCATCCTCGAGGCGGGCCTCGCGCCGAACCGGCCGGACTGGCTCCAGCTCGCGAGCATGGTCACCTGGGTCATCGCGCTCCTCGTCGGCCTCGTGAAGATCTGGCTTCCGGAAGACGGCCTCTACTTCGGCGCCGAGCGCTTCTTCCAGCTGCTGCTCGTGATCGGGATCCTGCAGCTCGCACTGCTCCACGTGCGGCTGTTCACCCGTGCCGCGCAGCGCCATGTCACGACCTTCACGAAGGTGATCCACATCGTGACGATCGTCTTCCTCGGCGCCCTCGTCGCCCTGCTGGTCTTCTTCCTCGCGTTCCCCAACACCTTCGACTACACCGAGCTGTACTGGCGCATCGTCGTCGCCCTCACGATCCTCGTCGCCGTCGGGACGACGCTCATCCCGCTGCTGAACGCCCTGTTCGCGCCGAAGAAGGCCCCTGCCGCCCGGCCCGTCGCCTCCGCGCCGTCCTGGCCCACCTACGCCGACGGGATCACACCCCTCCCGGTCCTCCCGGACGGGAGCCCGGACTGGAATGCGTTCTACACGGGGTATCCCTCGGCGGCTCCGCAGGCGCTCGGCCAGGCGCCCGCCGCGGCGTTCCCTGTGGCGGCACCGCCCCTCGCATCGGCGGCTCCGGTCCTGCCCGACTTCGCGGCTCCTCCCGCTCCGGGGCCCGTGCCGCCCGTGCCCGACCAGCCTGCTCCACCGCAGCCGACTCCGCCCTCGTCGGCACCGGCCCACCCGGCCCCGCCCCAGCCGGCGTCGCCCACCCAGGGCGAGCCCCCGGCCTTCCCGCCGCCGCCGCCCGCACCCTCGCACCCGGCGCCGTGACCGACGTTCTCGAGCTCCGCGCGCTCGCGGCCGAGATCGCCGAAGAGGCCGGTGCGCTCGCCCGAGCCCGACGCCGTGAGGGCGTCCGGCTCGCCGCGACCAAGTCGACCCTCGCCGACATCGTGACCGAGGCCGACCGCGAGGTGGAGGCGCTCATCCGCGAGCGACTGCGCGCGGCGCGGCCGGCGGACGGCTTCCTCGGTGAGGAGTCAGGGGCGGCCGCCGGCGACAGCGGCATCACGTGGGTGGTCGACCCCATCGACGGCACGGTGAACTACGCCTACGGCATCCCGGCGTACAACGTGAGCATCGCGGCCGTCAGCGGTCCTGCGGAGCCCGACGCCTGGGAGGCGCTGGCGGCCGCCGTGCACGCGCCCGCTGTGGGGGAGACCTTCACGGCGGCGCGCGGCCACGGTGCCTGGTCGGACGGCGTCCGGCTCGCGGTGACCGAGGCGACCGACGCCGGTGCACTCCTGGCGACCGGATTCGGCTACGACCCGGCGACCCACGACGGCGACCTCGCGACGGTCCGTCGGGTGATGCCGATCGCGCGCGACCTCCGCCGCATGGGATCGGCGGCTCTAGACCTGGCTTACGTGGCGGCGGGCCGACTGGACGGATACTTCGAACGCGGGCTCAAGCCGTGGGATCACGCGGCGGGTGCCCTGCTCGTCCAGGAAGCGGGTGGGCGCGTGAGCCGGATCGACCGGGAATCGCCGCGGCCCTTCCTGATCGCGGGTGGCGTGACCCTGCACGACCGACTCCGGGATATCCTC
Organism: Microbacterium sp. LCT-H2; assembly: GCF_001866135.1. GTDB lineage: Bacteria > Actinomycetota > Actinomycetes > Actinomycetales > Microbacteriaceae > Microbacterium. The sequence goes on along the minus strand of NZ_MODW01000001.1, from coordinate 231,960 downwards.
GATGAGGAAAAACCCTGACCGATCCATGGCTTTCACAGGAGGATCGGGGTAGTGTTTACCCGATCGTTACTTTCACCACCCGAAGGTGAGAGTTGTCATTGCGCCCCCGAGCATCACGAACGACCGAGAGACTAGTTTTGCCCTTCGAGAACCCCCAGGCTGCCGCTGCGCCCACGCGCCGGTCCAGCCGCCCTCGCACTGCGGCCTCCGAGGCCTCGGCGAGCGGGTCGACGGCACCCCTCGCTGACGCGGAGACCGTGATCGCCCTCGCTGCTGTCATCCCGCTATCCCGTCGCGCTGCGCGTCAGCGCCAGGCCGAGGTGCCCCCGATCCCGGTCGCACCCGCGGAGCCCTTCATCGCCGCGGCTGCGCCCGCCATCGCCGATGTCCCCGCGGTGCCCGTCGTCGCCGAGATCGTCGAGAAGTCCGACGACGCGGTCCCGGTCGAGGACATCGCGCCGGCGTCCGAGCCCTTCGTCGCCGAGGCCGATGCCGAGGGGGACGCGTTCGAGCGGGCTTCCCGCGCCTTCCGCACCACCGGCTCCATCCCGACCGCGTCGACGTCCCGGCGTTCGGCCTTCGCCGCGAACACCGCATCGCAGGCCGCGCCGAAGATCGACACCGCAGGCCTCGCGGCCGTCGGCCCTCGCCGCACGCGCCGCATCCGCAAGACCCTCGCCGCGGGCGCCACTGTCGGCGCGATGGGACTCGCCGGGCTCCTGGCCGTATCCATGACCCTGCCCGCGGAGGCCGTCGCGGCCGCCCAGGGCGGATCGCTCGCCTCGACGTCCCTCGTCAGTGCAGCCGCCGCCGACGCGGCAAGCTCGGCGGAGGATGAGATCCAGGCTTTCGTCGCGCCGTCCGGCGTACAGAACGAGCCGCTCTCCCGCGCCGACAACTTCAGCACGGTCTCGCTCGTCGAGGTCGCCGCCGAGCAGGGCATCAACTACTCCGGTGACATCTTCACGAACGACCCGGATGCCGCCATCCAGTGGCCGTTCCTCGTGGGCGTCGGCATGAGCTACGGCTACGGCATGCGCAGCGGGCGCCTGCACGAGGGCATCGACTTCGTCCCCGGCAACGGTGCGCCCATCCAGGCCATCGCCGACGGCACCGTCCGCATCGCGACCGAGCAGGGTGGCGCCTACGGCGTCACGGTGTACATCGACCACGTCATCGACGGGTCGGTCATCACGAGCCACTACTCGCACATGCAGTACGGCTCGCTGCAGGTCAAGGCTGGCGACACCGTCAAGGTCGGCGACATCGTGGGCAAGACCGGCAACACCGGCCGCTCCTACGGTGCGCACCTGCACTTCGAGCTCATCGTCAACGGGACGACCATCGACCCGATGCCGTGGCTCAACAAGAACGCCGGACGCACGTCGCTCACCTCGGAGGAGTGACCACCTCGATTTCATGAGGACGCCACAGGGATGGTATTCTCGTGTGGTTGCCCCGCGAGGGGCAGCACGCCCCGATAGCTCAGTGGCAGAGCACTTCCATGGTAAGGAAGGGGTCGTCAGTTCAATCCTGACTCGGGGCTCGGAGTTCGCATCTGCGATGCGGATGCCGTGCGGCAGGGTAGCTCAGTTGGTGAGAGCGCACGACTCATAATCGTGAGGTCGCGGGTTCAAGCCCCGCTCCTGCTACAGAATGAAACCCCCGGTTCTCCGGGGGTTTTGTCGTATCCGGGACGGTGGTCGGGACGACCTAGGGGAGGGCTGTGCCGGTTTTGTGCCGGGTTGGGCCAGGGGCTTGGCTACTTCGTCCTCAGCGATGCACCTGGACGTGCTTTCCATCCTGCGCCAGCCGACAAGGCGCGACGCCATGGTGGAAGGCCGGACGCTCAACCCTGGTCGAGGTTGACGCCAAGCCTGTGAGCCAGCTCATCGAGCGGTGTGCTGTCGCCTACGGCAGAGCGCCGTCGAATGAGTTTCGCGATCGCTTCCTCCTCGCGGCGGAGGTCCTCGAGCCATGCGTCGATCAGTTCGAACTCGACCGGTGCGAAGCCGAATGCGTCCACGCCGATGTGAAACTCGTGCGAGCCATGCGGGCCGAATTCATGCTCGTGCGTGTGGCCGTGGATGAGCGGAATCCCGGTGTTGCCGGGGCGGTGTGAACTGTGTCGCTCTGCGCCAGTGGTGTCGCCCGCGTAGGGGTAGTGGCATGCGAGAAGGCGCGTGCCGTGGTGGATCCCGTCGAGGATTTCCGGGAGCACAGTCCAACCGGCATCCTCGTAGAGGGGGCGGAAGCGTTCGATCATGACGGCATTCATTTCGTCGACCGAGGCGAAGGGGCGTCCGGCCAGTTCGCTGATGCGAGCGTGCCCGCAGTGGTGATCGCTCGTCACGAAGTTCACCGAGTCGAAGTTGAACGGCTCATCACTCGTCAAGTTCGTCTCCGTCCTTTCCGTTCTCGCTATGCTCGTCACCCGCATCCGCGCCGGCATTGAGCACGAGGTTGAGTTGCTGCTCCACATCTGCGGCGATGGCGGACATCCGGTCAGCGAGCTCGGCGTGACGATTTTTCCTGTCTGAAGTGCCATGACTGTTTCCTCTCAGTTGGTAAGCGGTTTGCTCACTCAGTCAGCATGGCGCGTATTACTCAGTACGTCAACCTTTTTTGTCATCTATAGTCCATATGTCTCGCTGGCCACCGGATCGGCGTGCTGAGTAAGCTGAACGGATGGACGGAGCATCAGGCGCAGAGCAGGCCTTCCCCTCTGCATGGGGAGTCGTGCCAGAGCCGGTGCGCAGCGTGTTGCAGCGCCTCCAGGAGCGAGCTGCCGCGGCCGTGGAATCGATGGACACGGCCAAGATCGGGGGAGCGGCACCGCGCAACCATGACGCGTCGTTCCTCGAGATGTCCGCCGCCTCCGAGGCCGCCGATCGGGCGACGCGTGACTACCGGAGCCTGTTCAACGCGTACACGCACAAGTTCCACCAGCCGAAGCCGCCGATCGGCGAGCTCGCGGCCGCGCAGGGCGCCATCACCCAGTCGTTCGCGAAGCGGTACACGCCGAAGACGGTCGCTGCGCTTGAGTCGCTGCTGTCTCCCGAGCCCGACCTCGATGCGCTGAAGTACGGGATCCGCGCGCTCGGCTTCGAAGATCTTCGCGGGATCACCGAGGCGCTCGACCGCGCCATGACTGCGGCGGAGGCCGATCCGAAGTTCCGCCCGTGGCTCGCGTCGACGGAGAAGGCCCGCGCGACCAGCCGTGCGATCCAGCACGAGACTGGCGCCCTGTGAGAATTTTCTTTACTCGTTCAAGGCCGGCCTCCGGCCGGCTGCGCGGTTGGGAGCGCCGCTCTGCGGTGCGTCCGGTCCTCGCTTCGCTGCGGTCCGGGCGCTCCTCGGCGACGCTCCCAACCGCGAGGCGATTCGGCTCGCCGACACGCTCAAGGCAGGCCGAGCGAGGACCGCGGCCTGCTTCGAAGGCTGACCTGGCGACATGGTGCCGGGAGATAGATGGGATGGCTGTGCTCTGATGGCGATGAAGAAGTCCGACCTCTACAGCTCGCTGTGGAGCAGCGCCGACGAGCTGCGTGGGTCGATGGATGCCAGCCAGTACAAGGACTACGTCCTCACGATGCTCTTCGTGAAGTACGTGTCCGACAAGGCGAAGGCCGATCCGTTCGCCCTCATCGAGGTTCCCGAGGACGCATCGTTCGACTACCTCATCTCGCTCAAGGGCAAGCCTGACGTCGGTGACAAGGTCAACGTCGCCATCCGCAAGCTGGCCGACGCAAATGACCTTCAGGGTGTCGTCAACAACGCCGACTTCGACGATCGGACCAAGCTCGGCTCGGGCAAGGATCTCGTCGACAAGGTCTCCAACCTCATCGCGATCTTCCAGGAGATGGACTTCACCGGGACCCGTGCCGAGGGCGACGACCTCCTCGGGGATGCGTACGAGTACCTGATGCGTCACTTCGCTACACAGGCCGGCAAGAGCAAGGGTCAGTTCTATACGCCGGCGGAGGTGTCGCGCGTCATGGCGGAACTCCTGGAAATCCCCGCGAACACGCCAAAGTCGACGACCCTGTACGACCCCACCTGCGGCTCAGGGTCGCTGCTGATCAAGGCCGCCGACGCCAGCCCGAACGGCATGACCATCTATGGCCAGGAGAACGACAACGCGACCTGGGCTCTGGCGCGGATGAACATGATCCTCCATGGCAACGAGACGCATGACATCCGGCAAGGAAACACGCTGACGAAGCCTGAGTTCACGTTCGGCGAGCAATTGAAGACCTTTGACTATCTTGTCGCCAATCCGCCGTTCTCCGTCAAGACGTGGACGAATGGTTGGGAGAAGGACTACGGCCGGTTCGACGGGTTCGCCAGCCCGCCCGACAAGAACGGCGACTACGCCTTCCTGCTGCACATGGTGAAGTCGCTCAAATCCACTGCCCGTGGCGTCACCGTCATGCCCCACGGCGTGCTTTTCCGAGGCAACGCCGAGGCGACGATTCGCAGGACCCTCATCAAGCGCGGCTATATCAAGGCGATCATCGGCCTACCCGCGAACCTCTTCTATGGCACCGGCATCCCCGCCTGCCTCATCGTGGTCGACAAGAAGGATGCCGCCAACCGCACCGGCATCTTCATGATCGACGCGTCCAAGGCGTTCGAGAAGGACGGTGCGAAGAATCGCCTGCGCCCTCGCGACATGCACAAGATCGTTGACGCCTACGTGCGCCAGGCGGACATCGCCCGATACTCCCGCTTCGTGCCGAACAGCGAGATCGAAGACCCGAAGAACGACTTCAACCTCAACATCCCGCGCTACATCGACTCCTCAGAGCCGGAGGACATCCAGGACTTGCGTGCCCACCTCCAGGGCGGGATCCCCGACCGCGATCTCGATGACCTTGAGCTCTACTGGGACGCCTTCCCGGGCCTGCGCGAGGAACTCTTCAAGCCCCTGCGCGAGGGCTACTCGGAACTGATCGACAGCACGACCGACATCGAGTCGACCGTGCTGGGCTCCAAGCAATACCCAACCATCAATGCAGGGACCTCCGGCCAGGTCGATGACTGGTGGCAGGCCAGCCGTGCGGCGCTCGAAGGCATCGATGGCACGACGCGGTCGAACGACCTCGCCACCGAGCTGGGCGAGTCGCTGCTCGAGGCGTTCCGCTCGCACCGCTTACTCGATGAGTACGCCGTCTACGAGCAACTTATGGGCTATTGGAACACCTCGATGCACGACGACGTCGCCCTCATCGTCGGCGAAGGCTGGGATGCCGCGGCCAAGCCCCGCGCCGCGCGCACTTGGAAGGACAAGAACAACAAGACCAAGTACGAGGACGCCCACCTGACCTTGGGCACCGGCGCCAACGCCAAGCGCTGGGTCATGGACCTCATCCCGCCAAGCCTGATCGTCGCCCGCTACTTCGCCGCCGAGCAGGCGATGGTGGACAGGCTCACCGCGGACCTCGAAGCTGCCGCCCAGGCTATCGAGGAGTATACCGAGGAGCACGCCGTCGAAGACGGCCTGCTGTGGGAAGCCGTCGAGGACGACAAAATCAGCGCCGCCACGGTGAAGAAGCGCCTTCGCGTCGCGAAGGTGGAGAAGGCCGAGGCCGAAGAGATCGCGGCACTGAACCACATCACGAAGCTCTACGCCGCAGCGACCACCACCAAGAAGGCCGTCAAGGACGCCGTGGCCAAGCTCGACGAGAAGGCCCTCGCCCAGTACGGCAAGCTCACCACCGACGACATCAAGTCCCTGGTCATCGACGACAAGTGGGGCGCCACTATCGCGGCCGGGATTGCGGGTGAACTGGCGGCTGCCGTGCGGCGGTTCACAACCCGCCTGCGCGTCCTCGCCGGCCGCTACGAGGCGACCGTTGGTGATCTCGACGCTGCGATCGAGGCGCTCAGCGCCAACGTGAGTGAGCACCTCGCCTCGATGGGGGTCATGAATTGACGAGCGATAGCGAAGTAACCCTTGGCGAGATCGTGCGGCTCACAGGAGGCGTGATTCAGACTGGGCCGTTCGGTAGCCAGTTGCACGCGAGCGACTACCAGAGCATGGGCACCCCTGTCGTGATGCCGACAAACCTCGGGGACAACGTGATTCGAGAAGCGGGAATCGCGCGGATCGGTGATCACGACGTACGGCGGCTGGCCCGGCACAAACTCCGCGAGGGGGACGTAATTTTCAGCCGGCGAGGTGATGTCGGTCGGCGTTCGATCGTCCGGGCAGAGAACTCCGGATGGCTGTGTGGAACTGGTTGCCTCGCCGTGAAGTTTGGGCCGAACCGTGCCGACGTGAACCCCAAGTACGTGTCTCTCCTCATCGGGACACCGAGAGTGCAGACATGGCTCTTCGACAACGCGGTCGGCGGCACCATGCTCAACCTGAACACGTCAATCCTGAGCGCGCTGCCGCTGAGCCTTCCGCACCGAAACGAGCAGGATGCTGCAGTCAAAGCGCTTGAAGGTGCTTTCGCGCAGGAGTCTGCGCTGGAGCGGCTGATCGCGAAGAAGCGGGACATCAAACAGGGGTTGATGCAGGAACTCTTGACCGGCCGCACCCGCCTCCCCGGTTTTACGAGCGACTGGACGACGCTGAAGGTGGCGAGCGTCTCGCACCTGAAGGCTCGGATCGGTTGGCAGGGGCTGACGACTGAGGAGTACCGCGCATCGGGCACTCACCGACTTGTCGGCGGCACGGACTTCGCTGATGGCCGCATCAACTGGAACACGACGCCGTACGTCGATAAGTGGCGCTATGACCAGGATCCGAATATCCAGTTGCGGGCTGGGGACGTGCTCATCACGAAGGACGGAACGATCGGAAAGATCGCTCTCATCGACCGCCTTCCTGGGCCGACCACGCTCAACAGTGGCGTGTTCGTTCTCCGGCCGAAGCAGGGCGCCTACGACTCGGCGTTGCTCTTCTGCATGCTCCGGTCGCGTGCATTCGATGAGTTCGTTGCGGGGCTAAGCGCAGGCTCGACGATCAACCACCTATACCAGAAGGATCTGGTGACGCTCGAGTTTCGAGTGCCAGTTCGCATTGAGGAGCAGGCGGCGATCGCCGCTGTCATTCTCGACGTGGATGCGGAGCTCGCGGCGCTGGATCGTCGTCTGGTGTCCGCACGGAACATCAAGCAGGGCATGATGCAGGAGTTGCTGAGCGGGCGGACGCGGCTGGTGCCGGAGGTCGCAGCGTGAACGCCGTTGGTCAGATCGAACGGAAGACGCAGAATCGCGTCGTCAAGCTATTCCGTGAACAGCTCGGCTACGCCTACGGCGGCAACCGCAAGGATCAGGACAACTCGAACATCGACGAAGCACGGTTGCGCGCCAATCTCGCCAGTCGGGGGTACGACGAGGAGATCCGAAACCGCGCTGTCTCCCAGCTCCTAACAGCGGCGTCGCTCGGCGCGGGGCAGAAGCTGTACGACGGGAACCGCAGCTTCTACAAACTTCTCCGCTACGGCGTGAAGGCCAAGCGCGACGTTGGTGAGGTCACGGAGACTGTCTGGCCGATCGACTGGGCGAACCCGCTGGCCAACGACTTTGTCGTCGCGGAGGAAGTCACGATCAAGGGTGAGCACATCAAGCGCCCCGACATCGTGCTCTACGTCAACGGGATCGCCCTCGGCGTCGTCGAACTGAAGCGCTCCTTCGTCAGCGTCAGCGAAGGCATCCGGCAGAACATCGGCAACCAGAACCAGCACTTCGTCCGCCAGTTCTTCACCACCGTCCAGCTCCTGTTCGCAGGTAACGATGTCGAGGGTCTTCGGTACGGCGTGATCGAGACGCCCGAGAAGTACTGGCTGGAATGGAAAGAGCCTGGCGATGAGCCGAGCCCGCTGGATCGCTCACTGCTTCAGATGTGCTCGAAGGGGCGGCTCCTCGAAATCATCCACGACTTCATCGTCTTCGACGCAGGGGTGAAGAAGACCGCCCGTCACAATCAATTCTTCGGCGTCAAGGCCGTTCAGGAGCGGGTTGCCGACCGCGAGGGCGGCATCATCTGGCATACCCAGGGCTCAGGGAAGAGCCTCACGATGGTGTGGCTGGCGAAGTGGATTCGCGAGCACCAGGACGACGCCCGTGTGCTCATCATCACCGACCGCACCGAACTCGACGAACAGATCGAGAAGGTCTTCGGGGGCGTCAACGAGAAGATCTACCGCACCACCTCAGGCGCGGACCTCATCGGCCAGCTCAACCAGGCCCACCCCTGGCTTATCTGCTCACTCGTGCACAAGTTCCGGGGTTCCGACGACGAAGCCGTGGTCGATAAGGACAGCGACACGTTCCTCGCCGACCTCCACGCGAAGATCCCCGCAGGCTTCGCCGCGAAGGGGAACCTCTTTGTCTTCGTCGACGAAGCCCACCGCACCCAGAGCGGCAAGATGCACCGCGCCATGAAGCAGCTCCTGCCCGACGCCATGTTCATCGGCTTCACCGGCACGCCGCTGCTGAAGGCCGACACGGCGACGAGCATCGAGACGTTCGGCTCGTTCATCCACACCTACAAGTTCGACGAGGCCGTCCGCGACGGTGTCGTGCTTGACCTGCGCTACGAGGCGCGCAACATCGAGCAGGAGCTGAAGGGCTCCAAGCAGGTCGACACCTGGTTCGACACCAAGACCAAGGGCCTCACCGATCTGTCGAAGGCACGCCTGAAGCGGAAGTGGGGGACCATGCAGAAGGTCTTCTCCGCCAAGGCGCGTGCTGAGATGATCGTCCAGGACGTCCTGCTCGACTTCGCCACCCAGCCGCGCCTGGTCTCGGGACGCGGCAACGCGATGCTCGTTGGCGACAGCGTGTACCAGGCGTGCAAGTTCTACGAGCTGTTCTCGCAAGCCGGATTCAAGGGCAAGTGCGCGATCGTTTCCAGCTACGTCCCCAACGCCACCGCGATCTCCAAGGAGGACGCCGGCGAGGGCGACACAGAACAACTGCGCAAGTACGAAATCTACCGCAAGATGCTCGCCGACTATTTCGGCGTGCCCGCCGATGAGGCGGTCGGACGGATCGAGGAGTTCGAGAAGGACGTCAAGAAGCGCTTCATTGACGAACCCGGCCAGATGCAGCTGCTCATCGTTGTCGACAAGCTGCTGACCGGCTTCGACGCACCGAGCGCCACGTACCTCTACATCGACAAGAAGATGCAGGACCACGGCCTGTTCCAGGCCATCTGTCGCGTCAACCGTCTCGACGGCGACGACAAGACCTACGGCTACGTCATTGACTACCGGGATCTGTTTCAGTCGCTCGACAAGGCGATTACTGACTACACCTCAGGTGCGTTCGAGGACTACGCCAAGGAGGACGTCGAAGGGCTCCTCAAGGACCGCATTGAGCAGGCCCGGGCCGACCTCGACGAGGCGTTGGAGAAGATCCGCGCGCTATGCGAGCCGGTGAAGCCACCGAAGGGAACCCTGGAGTACCAGCACTACTTCGTCTCGTCCGAGCCAGGCGACGCCGAACAAATCAAGGCCAACGAACCCAAGCGCGTCGAGCTGTATAAGGACGTCGCACGGCTCGTCCGGGCGTTCGGGGCGCTCGCTAATGAGATGGACGTCGCTGGTTACGCGCCTGCCGAGGCCAAGTCGATCAAGGACGAAGTGGCCCACTACGTTGCCGTCCGCAACGAGGTCGAAGTCGGCGCGGGGGAGAACATTGACGTGAAGCAGTTCGAGGCGGGGATGCGCGCTCTCCTCGATACCTATATCCAGGCCGACCCGGCCGAGAACGTCGCCACCCTCGACCAGGGCCTTGTCCACCTCATCGTCGAGAAGGGGGCTGGCGCACTCGACAGCCTGCCCGACGGCATAAAGAAAAACCCCGAGGCTGCGGCCGAGACGATCATCAACAACGTCCGCCGCACCATCGTCGACGAACGGGCGATGAACCCGAAGTACTACGACAGCATGTCCAAGCTGCTTGATGACCTCATCGACCAGCAAAAGCAGGACGCCGCCGTCTACGCCGACTACCTCAATGGTCTTGTCGCGCTCGCGGCGCAGGTCGGGACTGGAGTGCCCACCGGGGCGTATCCCGGGTGGGCATCCACACCCGGACGTCGCGCCCTCGTTGACTTCGTCTGGCCGGCAGGCACCGTGATCGAGATCGAGAGCGTGTTCCACACCGTGCAGCAGCAGAAGGAGCACGACTGGGTATCGCACCCTATGAAGCGAAAGGCACTCGCTCGCGCGCTCCACGACGCGCTCCCCGCCGGGTTCCCGCCCGCAACGATCGACGACCTGCTCAACCTTCTCGAGAAGCACAATGAGTTCCGGTAGCGCGTACCTGACAGTTGCCGGGCTTGGCGTTGACGTGGTGTACAAGGACATCAAGAACATGCACATCTCGGTCTACCCCCCGGTGGGCCGAGTGAGAGTCGCTGCGCCTGAAAGCACAGGCGAAGATACGATCCGCCTCGCGATCGTGCAGCGACTCCCTTGGATCAAGCGTCAGCGTGAGGGCCTGCAACGGGCCGAGCGCCAGTCCACCCGCGAGATGGAGTCAGGCGAGACCCACTACGTGTGGGGACAGCGGTACCGCCTCGACGTTTCTCGGACATCCGGCAACCATCATGTCGAGGTCAAGGGGCAGACGCTCTGGGTAGTCACGCCCGAAGGATCGGACGCCGACGAGAAGCGAGCGACGCTTGACCGCTGGTACCGCCGCGAAGTGAAGGCTGCCGTCCCGACACTGCTCGACAAATGGCAGCCGGTCGTCGGCGCCGAAGTGGAGAAGATCGTCGTGCGCCGTATGAAGACCAAGTGGGGCACGTGCGTCGCGGGCTCGAGGACGATCTGGCTAAACCCGGAGCTGGCAAAGAAGAACCCGCGGTGCCTCGAGTACATCGTCGTCCACGAGCTGATTCATCTCCACGAGCGAACCCACAACGAACGCTTCATCGCGCTCATGGACGAGTTCCTCCCTGACTGGCGCGCTCGACGCGACGAGCTGAACGGCGCTCCACTCGCCGAGGAGGACTGGGAGTGAAGTGAGCCCACGCCGCCGCGTGCCGGTACCGTGCCGGGCGCTCGGCTGAAGTCGTGCACTACCAGCTTTGACCAACGAGTGCATGATCCGCGGAATTATGCGGCAATCGAGGACTAAGGGACACTCGTTGGTCAGGATCGGACTCATAATCGTGAGGTCGCGGGTTCAAGCCCCGCTCCAGCTACAGAATGAAACCCCCGGAACCTTCCGGGGGTTTTGTCGTCTCCGACCTCCGTGCCGGGATACCGTCCTCACCCTGCGCGGAGCGTCCTAGAGTGTGTGACGCGTCGGCCCCACAGTCGGCTCCGAGATGGCGGGCATCGAGGGACGAGGTCTGCCGTGTCTGCACCCGATCGCCGTACGAGCATCGTGTTCCGGGACGCCCGCCGAGCCCTGGAGGAAGCCGTCGCGGACGGGCGCGGTCATTGCCTCGGGCTCGAGACGCTCGCGCCGCAGGAGTCCTGGGACGTGCTGGTCGCCGAAGGCTACGGGCGCGCGTTGCTGACCGGCGCCCTCGCCGGGGCGCTCGGCGGGCTGCTGCGGCACGGCGTGACCGTCGCCGACGTGCTGAGCTGTCCTGCTGTCCCTCTCGGGGTCGAACTCGGGCCGACCGCCCTTCGACTCGTCAGGGGATGGCTCGCGGACGGTGTGGCCGAGATGGACGATGCCGCCGTATCCCGGACGACGGTGGCCGGCGTGGCCGACGATCTCATCGGTGCCTCCGACGCGGCCCTGGCCGTCGGCGATGCCCACCGGGTGGCCGTGCTGGTGTTCGCGATCGCGGCGGTCGGCACCCACGCCGTCTGGCGTGCGGCGTGACGCGCGCTGTAGCGCCGACCGCGGACGACGATCATCCGCACGAGACCTCGGTCGGCCGGTTCCGTAGCCGCCGGTCGGGCGCCGGGCCTCGACACGCCTTGTCAACCCCCTCGGTCCCGGTAGCCGGCCCGCCCAGACTGGCCGTCCGGATCCCCAACGTCAGGAGGCGCCATGTCCGACACGTCGAACAGCCAGGACGACCAGGAGGAGATCGAGGCCATCGGCGTCGACCCCGACTTCGTCACCACCGATCACGACCCCGAGCCCGACGAGCTTCCGGCGACGGGCGGCGGGGAGGACGACGACGACATCGACGTCGCCGACCTCCCCTAGCGCGGGCTACCTGCCTGTGGGCGCCGAGCCGGTCTCTCCCGGCTCGGCGTCCGTGCGTCCGGCATCGACGCGCCCGGCCGTGCGGAGCTCCGCCTCCAGACGCTCCGCCTCCTCGCCGCTGATCGCCTCACCGCGGGCCACGAGTCCGGCCTGATCCGACAGCGGGATCTGCTTGAGGAACAGCGACAGGATGAGCGCGAGGGCGATGAAGGGCACGAGGTACCAGAACACCGGGGCGAGGGCATCCGCGTAGGCGGTGACGATGCCGTCGCGCACCTCGTCCGGGAGGCTGTTCAACGTGGCGGGGTCGATCGTGGATGCGGCCTCGGACGCGGCCTCCGGGGATGCCCCGGCGCCGGCGAACACACCGAGGAGGTTCTCGGTCAGCCGCGTCGTGAAGATCGTGCCGAACACCGCGGTCCCCAGCGAGGCACCGACCTCGCGGAAGTAGTTGTTCGTGCTCGTGGCGGTGCCGATCTCGCCCGCCGGGACGGCGTTCTGCACGACGAGTACGACGACCTGCATGATGAGGCCGAGCCCGGCGCCGAAGACGAACAGGAACGCGCAGATCAGCCAGATCGGCGTTTCCGCCGACAGGGTGGTCATGGCGACCATCGCGATGCCGGTGATGATGGTGCCGAGGACCGGGTAGATCTTGTACTTCCCGGTCTTCGAGATCGCGATGCCGGAGAAGATCGAGGTCCCCATCAGGCCCACCATCATTGGGATCATCAGCAGCCCGGACGCGGCGGCGGATGTGCCGGACGACATCTGCAGGAACGTCGGGACGAAGCCGATCGCCGCGAACATGCCGATGCCGAGGACGAGGCCGATGGCGGTGGCGTTGACGAAGATCGGGTTGCGGAAGAGGCTGAGCGGGATGATCGGGTCCTGCACGCGCGACTCGGTGATGACGAACGCCGTCGCCGACGCCACGAGGCCGGCGCCCCAGGCCCAGGTCGCGAGGGAATCCCAGCCAAACGCGGCGTCGCCGCCGAAGTCGGTGAAGAAGATGAGGCAGGTCGTGGCGGCGGACAGGAAGAGCACGCCGAGGACGTCGATCGGCTTCTCCGCCTTCTTGCTGGGGAGCTTCAGGGCCACGAGGGCGATGAGGAACGCGGCGATGCCGACCGGGATGTTGATGTAGAACGCCCACTGCCAGGTCATGTGGTCGACGAAGAAGCCGCCGAGGAGCGGTCCGGCGACCGCGGAGAGGCCGAACACCGCACCGAGCGGGCCCATGTACTTGCCGCGCTCGTTGGCCGGCACGATGTCGGCGATGATCGCCTGCGAGAGGATCATGAGTCCGCCGCCGCCGAGACCCTGGAGGGCGCGGAAGACGACGAACATCCAGAAGTCCGTCGCGAACGCGCAGCCGACTGATGCGAGCGTGAACAGGGCGATCGCGACGAGGAAGAGCGACCGCCTGCCCAGCACGTCGCCGAACTTGCCGTAGATGGGCATGACGATGGTGGTGGCGAGCAGGTACGCGGTGGTGATCCAGACCTGATGGTCGACACCGCCGAGCTGGCCGACGATGGTGGGCATCGCCGTCGACACGATGGTCTGGTCGAGGCTCGCGAGCAGCATGCCCGCGATCAGGGCGCTGAAGATGATCCAGATGCGGCGCTTCGTGAGGAGGAAGGGCGCATCCGCGGTGGCGGTGGCGGACATCAGTGGTCTTTCTCTGAAGAGGCGTAGAGGTCGCGCGCGAGGCGCAGCCGGCGGGTGATGAGGTCGGCGAACGGTTCGGTGGAGTGGTGGTGCAGCAGTTGCTCCATGCACAGGCGCACGAGCGCGCCGACGGAGTGGACGAGCACCTCCGCGCGCAGCTCCGCGTCGGGCCCCGTGTCGATGCGGCGGGCGACGAGGGCGATGTCGCGCCGCTCGTGCTTCTCCTGCTGCTCGAACGCCGCGCGCAGCAGTCGCGGCTCCTGTTCGATGACGGCGAACAGTTCCGCGGCGTGCTCGATGGGGTCGAAGAGGGCGAAGCGCTCGACGGTGAGCTGCACGAAGTCGTCCAGGAGATCGCCGTCGCGCTCGAGGAAGACCGCTTCGAGCTCCTCCTGGCGGGAGTCGATGACGGCGAACCCGAAGACGGCGTTCTCCTTGCTCTCGAAGTAGTTGAAGAACGTGCGCCGGGAGACGCCGGCGTCGGCGCACAGCTCCTCGACCGTGAAGCCGGCGAAGCCCCGCTCGGTGGTCAGGCGGCGCGCGGCCTCGGTGAGGGCGCGCGTGGTCCGCCGCTTGCGCTGTTCGCGGGTGGATTCTGCACTGTTATCCATAAAGTGCAACTTTGCACTCTTAACCTTAGAGTGCACTGAGAGTCGCCGCCGAAAGGCGAACCGAAAATCGTTCGGAGAAGTTTGTGACATTCTGTGCTCCCCGACCGTCTTAGTGGTGTCGTGAGAACACGGCCCGCGCGGGAATCGCGTGGTCACACGGATGAAGGAGCTCGAGATGGCGAACGTGACTGGGGGCACCCAGCCCAAGGCTCAGGTCGTTCCGACGTCGCAGGGGGCGGCGGGGAAGACCACGATCGAGGATGCGGTGGTCGCGAAGATCGCCGGCATCGCGGCGCGGGAGGTCGACGGCGTCTACGCACTCGGCGGTGGCGCCGCACGCATGATGGGCGCGATCCGCGACGCCCTCAACACGACCGACCTCGCGCAGGGGATCAGCGTCGAGGTCGGCGAGACGCAGGTGGCCGTCGACGTGACGATCGTGGCGGAGTACCCGGTGTCCCTGCAGAAGGTGGCCGACCAGGTGCGGGCCGCGATCCACCGGGCCATGGTGGAGCTGGTGGGCATGGAGGTCGCCGAGGTGAACGTGACCGTCAATGACGTGCACATCCCGTCCGACGACGACGAGGCACCGGAGGCGCGAGTCCAGTGAACGCCTCGGTGATCGGCGGAGCTGCGGCCACGGTGCTCGCGCTGACCTGGATCGTCTGGGGGTTCTGGGCGTTCCTGCTCGTCACCCTCGCGATGCTCGTCGGCGCCGTCGTCGGCCGCATCGTCGACGGTCGCCTGGACGTGCGGGCGCTCGCCGACGTGGTGCGCGGGCGGCGATCGTCCTCATGAGCGTCATGCAGACGGACGGGCCGACGACCGTGGCGGGGGCCACGGTCGTCGAGGCCCGGGCGCTGCACCGGCTCGCGGCCGGAATCGTCCGGGATGCCACGCGGGTCGGCGCCGGAGACGTGAGCGTGCAGCTCGCGGACCGCCGCGGCGACCTGAGGGTGTCCGTGGAGGTTCCGGTCGTGCTGACTCGTCAGGGCACCGACCCCGTGAGCGCACGGGCGGACGCCGTCCGCGACGCCGTGGTGCAGGGAATGCGCGACCTGGCAGGGCGACGCGTGGGAGCGGTGGATGTGCGCTTCCGCGGCCTCCGACGGGAGATGCAGAGGAGAGTGAGATGACGGCGAACACAGCGACGGCGCGGCGGCTGCTGCGTCGAGAGGCGAGGGCGACCCGCCGGGGCCCGGCTATCGCGCTCGCCGTGGTGCTGACGGTGCTCCTCCTCGTTCTCCTGGGCGGCACAGTCGGCTGGTCCCTCGACGAGGGGTTCCGCACGCAGGTGCGGGCGTGGTTCGCATCCGTCGCCGCGATCGCGCACACGGCGCCGGCGCTGCTCACGGCGGGCGCCGTGCTCGTCGCGCTCGCCCTGCTCCTGCTCGGAGCAGCGGTGCTGCCCGGTCGTCGTGCCCGCCGCACGCGTCTCGACGCGCGGGCGGCGCTCGTGATCGACGACGGCGTGCTCGCCGACGCCGTCGCGGACGGCGTCGCACGCCGGATCGGCGTGCCACGCGGACAGACGAGCGTGACCGTGGGGCGTCGCACGGTGCTGATCCGGGTCACGCCGACGAGCGGTGTGCCGGTGGATCCGGCTGCCGCGGAGGACGCGGCGGGGCGCGTTCTGGACGAGGCCGGGTTCCGGCTCTCGCCGCGGGTGCAGGTGGCACCGGAAGGGGTGATCGCATGACGTCGGCAGGGACCGTCGCGAACCGGATCGTCCTCGTCGGAGGAGCCGCGATGCTCCTGGCCGGGGGCGTCGTCCTCCTCGCTGCGGGACTGCGGGGCGCGGGGGCGCTTCCGGCCCCCGCCGAGGATGTGCTCGCCCAGGCCGACGGTGTCGTGGCGTGGTCGGGGGCCTGGGGTCTCGAGATCCCGGGCGCCGGCTTCGTGCCGCTGTGGGCGCTCGCGGGGCTCGCCGCCGCGGTGCTGCTCGTCGTCCTCCTCCTCGCGTTCCTGCTCACCCGCAGGCCGCGGCGGGAGCGCACCCTTCTCCGGCTCGCCGGTGAGGGTGGCACCACCACCGTCGACCGGAGTGTGGCAGAGCAGCTGCTCGCAAGCCCCCTCGCCGATCGAGCGGACGTGCTGGCCGCCCGGGTGACGAGCCGGAAGGTCGGTCGCGACATCGCCCTCGGTCTCGTGGTGACGCCGCGCCCCGGCGCGGCCCTGGGGCAGGTGCTCGCCGCCGCCGACGCCGTCGTGCAGGAGTGGGACGCCGTCACGGGGACGCGGATGCCGCTCGTCGTGCACATCGCCGACCGCGGGTGGCGAGAGCTCTTCCGGTCGCGGCAGCGGATGCGCCGCTCGCTCGCGGCCACGCAGACGACGGCACCGCACGAGCGGAAGGCCGCACGGACGTCGACCCCGACCGTCGGGGTCGTGTGAGGAAAGGAGGCGCCATGAGCGCGGAGGACAAGATCAAGGCCGCAGCCGAGAAGCTGGCCGGCAAGGCCAAGGAGGTCGTCGGCGAGGTCACCAACAACGACAAGCTCGTCGCCGAGGGCAAGGCCGAGCAGGCCAAGGGCGACGTCAGGAACGCGGCCGAGGATGTCAAGGACACGTTCACCAAGTGACGGAAGGGGAGGAGACGCCCGGAGGGGCGTCTCCTCCGCCCGCGCGCGTCGGGTCGTCTCGATCCGATCCGGCGTGGGCTCCGAACGGCTGGTGAACCGTGAACGAGGGGTGGGGGAATGGCAGCCGATCGCTGGGGCGAGGCGCTGGAGCAGGCCGGGGACCGCATCGTCGCCGGTCGTGCGATGGATGGGGACGTCGCCGCGTTCGCGGTGCTCGTACGCAGGTACACCCCGATGATGAGGGCGTACACGCAGCGGATGCTCAACGCGTCGGCGGAGGTCGACGACATCGTGCAGGACGCGTTCGTGACCGCATGGCAGCGGTTCGGCGAGCTGGAGGATCCGGCGAAGGTCAAGAGCTGGCTCATGCGGATCGTGAGTCGCAAGGCGGTGGATTTCCTGCGCCGTACGCGGCCCGCCCTCGACGTGGACGAGCTCGATCGTCCGGCACCGCCGCAGACCACGCCTGATGCGGTCGTCGAGGCGCGAGCGGGCGTGGCGGCCCTCGGTGCCGCTCTGCGTGAGCTCCCGGAGGCCCAGCGCGAGTGCTGGGTGCTGCGCGAACTCGGCGGCTACAGCTACGACGAGATCGCCGAGGAGCTCGGCATCCCCGTCAGCACGGTGCGCGGACTGCTGTCCCGCGCGAGACGATTCCTGATCACACGGATGGAGGGGTGGCGATGACCGAGCACCACGAGGACGACCGGCTGCGCCGCCTCGGCCTGGAGCCCGCCGACCTGGACGGGTACACGATCGACGACCTCAGCGACTACCTGGAGGCCGGACGCACCCCGAGAAACCCTGCGATCGAGGAGTCTCCGGGGTGCCAGCTCGCCCTCGACGCCCTGGAGAGACTGCGGGGTCTCGGGACCGCGCTGATGGACGAGGAAGCGGCGTCCGCACCGCCCGCGGACGAGAGCTGGGTGGACCGGATCCTCAGCGGCATCGCGATGGACGCCCAGGCGGGACGCCGCATCCCCTTCGCCGACGACGATCCGGACGTGGACCTGGCCATCACCGAGGGCGCTGTCCGCGGACTGATCCGTGCCGCTGAGGAGGCTGTGCCCGGCGTGCTGGTCGGCCGGTGCCGGCTGGACGGCGACGTCACCGAGCCCGGAGCGCCCGTACGCGTGGCGATCGACGTGAGCGTGCGCCTCGGCGACCCGCTCCGCCGCGTCGCCGACCGCCTGCGCGCAGAGGTGGAGGACCGGCTGCGCCGTCATACCGACCTGCAGGTCGCGGCGATCGATGTCGCGATCACCGACGTCAGGGAGGGGGCATGATGACCGGCACCGAGCTGTCGAAGGAGGAGCGCGCGGGTCTCGCGCTCCGGATCGAGGCGGCGCTGCGCGCCTGCTCCGGGGTGCGCGGCGTGTACCGATCGGGGTCCCTCGTCTCCCACCTCCTGCGTGCGGGCGCATCGGTGTGGGGGAACGAGCGCGGAGCGGAACCGATCGTGGCCGTCGCCGCCGGAGCGGACGGTGTGGCGGTGGAGGCGGCGATCGGCGTCGACGGGCGGGTGCGCAGCGTCGCGACGCTGCGGCATGCCCGTGACGCCGTGGACGCGGTGCTGCGAGCCGAGGGCCTGCGCCGCGGCAGCATCACGCTCACCGTCGCCTACGTGCAGAGCGCCGTGGAGCCGGCGCCGGGGGAGCGCCGCCGTCGGTGACGGCGGCGCTCCGCGGGTCACACCAGGCCGCGGAGGCCCTCGACGAGCGGCGTCGTCGGGCGGCCGATGAGGCGGCGGAGGGTGCCGTCGGTGTCCGCGAGGGCGCCGTCGCGGATGCCGGCGTCGAGGGCGACGACGAACCCGGCGGTCCCCTCATCGAGGCCGGCGGCACGGAGCGCCGCGAGCTGCTCGTCCGCGGACAGCGGGACGAAGGCGACCTCGCGGCCGGTGACCGCTGTCATCGCGGCGGCCAGATCGGCGTAGGTCCACGCGACGTCCCCGCCGATCTCGTAGACGGCACCGAGGTGGCCGTCCTCGGTGGCGACGACGGCCGCGGCCTCGGCGTAGTCCTTCCGGTTGGCGGAGGCGACGCGGCCCTCCCCGGTGCCGGCGCTGAGGGTGCCGGTCTCGGCCGCGCGCGCGAGGTCGGCGGCGTAGTTCTCGGTGTACCAGTTGTTGCGGAGGATCACCGCGGGCAGGCCCGCGGCTGCGATGAGCTCCTCGGTCGCCTTGTGCTCGGGGGCCAGGACGAGCGAGCTCGTGCTGGCCTTCGGAGCGCTCGTGTAGATGAACTTCGACACGCCGGCGTCCTTCGCGGCCTCGATCACCGCCTGATGCTGCGCGACGCGCTGGCCCACCTCCGAGCCGGAGATGAGCACGACGGTGTCCACGCCGTCGAGCGCCGCCGCGACCGACGCCGGGTCGGTGTAGTCGAGACGGACGACGGGCACGCCGAGGTCGGCACCCTTGGCGACGTCGCGCGCGCCGGCGCGGATCGCCTGTGGGTCGATGCCGCGCTCGAGCAGCGCGGCGACGATGAGGCGGCCGAGGTGACCGGTCGAACCGGTGACGAGGATGGTCATGGGAGTCCTTTCGTTGCTGACTCCCCGGACGACCCCTGCGGACGTGCCGCGCATTCCTTTCGGTGGGTACCCACTTTTCGGTAAGGTACCCACATGACGGTGAGTTTTGCGCAGATCCGCGACTCGCAGCCCGCTCTCTTCGATCAGGGGTGCGGCACGCGGGTCGTCCTGGACCACATCATGAGCAAGTGGGGCGTTCTGGTGCTCTCCTGCCTCTCCGACGGCACGCGGCGCTGGGGCGAGCTGCGTCGGGAGGTCGACGGCATCAGCGAGAAGATGCTCGCGTCGACCCTGCGCACGCTCACCGACGACGGCCTGGTGCACCGCGAATCGCTGCCGACCGTGCCGCCGCACGTCGAGTACAGCCTCACCCCGCTGGGGCGTGACCTCATGGAGCGGATGCTGCCTCTGATGGAGTGGGTGGCGGCGCACGCCGATGGAATGCTCGGGCGCGACTGATCCACGGAATCCTTCGCGTATCCTCACACGGCACGTGGAATCCGTTGCCGGAACAAAAAGATTGACGGGATACCGCAGCCGGCCGTACTGTTCAGAACATGGCAACGACGCCCATCCACCTCGAACGCCCCGACGGCAAGGGCCTGGCTGCAGGCACCCTCGGCCTGTGGGGATCCACCGTCATCGGGCTCGCCTCCACGGCCCCCGTCTACTCTCTCGTCGCGACGCTCGGCTTCGTCGTGCTCGCCGTCGGCGCCCAGGCGCCGATCGCCTTCATCATCGCCTTCGTGCCGATGCTGCTGATCGCCTTCGCGTACCGCGAGCTCAACAACGCCGTCCCCGACTGCGGCACCACCTTTACCTGGGGCACGAAGGCCTTTGGCCCCTGGGTGGGCTGGATGGGCGGCTGGGGCGTCGCGGTCGCCGGCATGGTCGTGCTCGCAAACCTCGCGCAGATCGCCTCCGTCTACTTCTGGTCGCTGATCGGCCAGGACCTCGAGAACAACGACTGGCGGGTCGTCGTGGTGGCGGTGCTGTTCATCGCCGCGATGACCTGGGTGAGCTGGCGCGGCGTCGAGATCGGCGAGCGCATCCAGAACGTGCTCCTCGCGATCCAGTACCTCGCGCTGGCGATCTTCATCGTCGCCGCCCTCTGGCAGTTCTTCACGGGCGACGCCCCCGACGCCACGCCGTTCGCGTGGGAGTGGCTTAACCCGTTCGGCTTCACCGACTGGTCGGGCTTCACGGAGGCGATCCTCCTCGCGCTCTTCATCTACTGGGGGTGGGACACCTGCCTCGCCCTCAACGAGGAGACGAAGGACCCGAAGCGCATCCCCGGCCGGGCCGCGGTGCTCACCTGCATCATCCTTCTGGTGACGTACGTCGCGGTGACGATCGCCGCGATGATGTACGCCGGGCTCGGCGAGGACGGCACGGGGCTCGGCAACGAGGCCAACGCCGACGACTTCTTCCTGGCCATCAAGGACGGCCTGCTCGGACCGTTCGGCTGGGTGCTGGTGGTCGCGGTCATCATCTCGGCGATCTCGTCGACCCAGACCACCATCCTCCCGACGGCCCGCGGCACGCTCGCGATGGGCGTGTACCGAGCGCTCCCCGCGAAGTTCAAGGACGTGCACCCGGTCTACAAGACACCGTCGTTCTCGACGATCGTCATGGGCGTGGTGGCTTCCCTCTACTACGTCGGCATGACCCTGATCAGCGACAACATCCTCCAGGACTCGATCCTCTCGCTGGGCCTCGCGATCGCGTTCTACTACGCCATCACCGGCTTCGCCTGTGTCTGGTACTTCCGCGCCGACCTGCGCCGCTCGGCCCGCGACCTGTTCTTCAAGGGCATCTTCCCGCTGCTCGGGGCGCTGCTGCTGACCGGGGCGTTCGTGCAGTCGGCGATCGACATGTGGGACGTGGACTACGGCTACACCGTGCTCTTCGGCATCGGCGGCACGTTCGTGATCGGCATCGGGTCGCTCGCGATCGGTCTGGTCCTGATGTTCCTCTGGTACCTCTTCCCGCGGTCGAAGCGGTTCTTCCGGGGCGAGAGCCTGAACCGCGAGACCGAGGTGATGGTGCCCGAGGACCCGGGCGCGATGATCCGCTCGGTCGACGGCGGCATCTGAGGCGCAGGGTGCGCGCGAGGCTGTCCTAGGCTGGCCTCGTGCGCATCCGGCTCGACATCGCCTACGACGGCACCCATTTCCGCGGCTGGGCGACGCAGCCGACGCTCCGCACGGTGCAGGGCGCGCTGGAGGCGGCTCTCGCCCGGATCGTGGGCTCCGCGGTGCGGTTCGTCGTCGCCGGACGCACGGATGCCGGCGTGCATGCGAGCGGACAGGTCGCGCACGTGGATCTCGACGAGGCGCAGTGGGCGCGGATCCAGGCGCGCCACGGCCGCGCCGCCGAGGATCCGGCGGGCAGCATCGCGGCGCGGATGCGTGGGGTGCTCGGCGCCTACCCCGACGTGACGGTCATCCGCTCCTCTCTCGCCCCCGAGGGCTTCGACGCGCGCTTCTCCGCGGTCTGGCGCCGCTATCGGTACCGGCTCGCCGACGACCTCGCCGGGTACGACCCGCTGCGACGGCTCGACACCACCACCATCCGGGGCCGGCTGGATGCGGAGGCCATGGACGCCGCCGCCCGGACCCTCATCGGTCTGCACGACTTCGCGGCCTACTGCAAGCCGCGCGAGGAGGCCACCACCATCCGTACGCTGCTCGACTACCGGTGGCAGCGGGACGCGGAGGGCGTGCTCGTGGCCGAGGTGAAGGCGGACGCGTTCTGTCACAGCATGGTGCGGGCGCTGGTCGGCGCGTGCGCCGCCGTGGGGGAGGGGCGGCTCGATGTGGACGACCTCGTCGTGCTCCGCGATGCGTTGACGCGGACGAGCGCGTTCAAGGTCCTCGCCGCCCGCGGTCTCACGCTCACCGAGGTCGGGTATCCGGCCGACGAGCTGCTGGCGGCCAGGGCCGAGCAGACCAGGGCCCGACGCGACCGCGAGAGCGACTGAACGCCGGGCTCGGGAGCCGGGGCACAGATGGGGCGGGTAGCGTGGGGACGATCATGAAGGTCATCTCCTACAACCTGCGCAAGCACCGCGCCGCGGGCGAGCTCGCGGCGCTCGTCGATGAGCATGATCCCGACATCCTCTGCCTCCAGGAGTGCGACGTCCCGGAGCTTCCGGATCGGATCGGCGGTCTCGTCCTGGCGGATGCGACGCAGGGCAACAGGCTCGGCCTCGCTCTCTTCTATCGCGAGAGCACCTACCGTCTGCTCGGCATCCGCACCCTCGGCCTGAAGAAGTCGCTGCACGATCGCATCGCCAAGCCCGCGCACGAGCGGGTCCTCGGCGCCCGCCTGCGCGACATCGACGATGGCGGAGAGTTCATCGTGGCGTCCTTCCATGCCGCACCCCTCACCGCGCTGAACTCCTTGCGCCGGCACCAGATCCGCGCCGCGCTCGCCGAGCTCGCGACGCTGGGCGAGGGGCTGCCGCAGCTCATGGTGGGGGACTACAACTACCCCGTGTTCAAGGAGAACCTCGGGCAGGCGGTCCGAGACCAGGGCTACGCCCTGTCCCTCAGCGACGACCACACCTACACCCGCTACCGCGTCTTCCGCGGACACTACGACTTCGCGACCTCGTCCGGCTTCGAGATCGAGCGCATCACCACGCTGCCGCAGCGGTCCAGCGACCACCGCCCGATCCTCGTGACCGTCCGGCCGGACTGACGACGCCGGTCCGAGCCGGTTTGGGAATGCCGTTCCGGTGGCGTATGCTGACTCTTTGGTGCCCTTCCCTGCCTGCGGGGAAGATGCACATCCGAACGTGAGCCCTCCACTGGCGTGTTCCTCCCCATCGGGAAGAACCACCCCGGAGTGGGATTCACGAACACCTCCGTTCGACAAGAAAGCAGCACTATCGTGACGCGCACTTACACCCCCAAGGCTGGCGAAGTCCAGCGCGACTGGGTCGTCATCGACGCCACCGACGTCGTTCTCGGCCGTCTGGCTTCGCACGCGGCGACGCTCCTGCGTGGCAAGCACAAGCCGACCTTCGCCAACCACATCGACTCGGGTGACTTCGTCATCATCGTGAACGCCGAGAAGGTCGCGCTCACGGGTCAGAAGCTCCAGAAGAAGATGGCGTACCGCCACTCCGGCTACCCGGGCGGCCTCAAGGCCGTCAGCTACGCCGAGCTCCTCGAGAAGAACCCGGTCCGCGCTGTGGAGAAGGCCATCCGCGGCATGCTTCCGAAGAACAGCCTGGGCCGCCAGCAGCTGTCGAAGCTGAAGGTGTACGTCGGTGCCGAGCACCCGCACGCCGCACAGCAGCCCCAGCCGTACACCCTCGACCAGGTCGCCCAGTAAGCGCCGTACAGACTAAGGACATACTCGTGGCTGACATCCAGGACTCCACCGAAAACCTCCAGAACTTCTCGACGTCGACCCCGGAGACCGACGCGGTCGAGGCGGCTCCCCGCCCCGTGCTGAGCGTCCCCGGCGCCGCTGTCGGCCGTCGCAAGCAGGCCATCGCCCGCGTGCGTCTGGTTCCCGGCTCGGGCACCATCACGGTCAACGGCCGTACGCTCGAGGACTACTTCCCGAACAAGCTGCACCAGCAGCTCATCAACGACCCGTTCACCGCGCTGAACCTCGCCGGTGCCTACGACGTGATCGCCCGCATCTCGGGTGGTGGCGACTCCGGCCAGGCCGGCGCCCTGCGTCTCGGCATCGCGCGTGCCCTCAACGGCATCGACGCGGAGAACAACCGTCCGACCCTGAAGAAGGCCGGCTTCCTCTCGCGCGACGCCCGCGTCAAGGAGCGCAAGAAGGCCGGACTCAAGAAGGCCCGTAAGGCGCCTCAGTACTCGAAGCGTTAAGGTCCACTGCTCCGATGCCGATCTTTGGCACGGACGGCGTGCGAGGACTCGCCAATGGCATCCTCACCGCCGACCTGGCGCTCACCCTGGCCCAGGCGACTGCTGTCGTCCTGGGCCAGGGCCGTACGGCGGAGGCTCGCAAGGCCGAAGGCAAGCGACTCACCGCCGTCGTCGCCCGTGACCCGCGGGTCTCCGGGCACTTCCTGACCGCTGCGGTCGCCGCGGGCCTCGCCTCCTCGGGGGTCGATGTCCTCGAGGCAGGGGTCATCCCGACGCCCGCTCTGGCGTTCCTCGTCGCTGATCGGGATGCGGACTTCGGCGTGATGATCTCCGCATCGCACAACGCGGCGCCCGACAACGGGATCAAGATCTTCGCCCGCGGCGGCCGCAAGCTCCCCGACGTGGTCGAGCAGCGCATCGAAGAGGCCATGCACGGCGAGATGCTGCGTCCGACCGGCGCCGGCGTCGGTCGCATCGACCGTTTCTCCGACGCGGAGGACCGCTACGTCGTCCACCTGCTCGGCTCGCTGCCGCACCGTCTCGAGGGCGTCCACGTCGTGCTCGACTGCGCCCATGGTGCCGCTTCCGGAGTCTCTCCCGAGACGTTCCGCGACGCCGGCGCCGAGGTCACCGTGATCGGTGCCGACCCCGACGGCTGGAACATCAACGACGGCGTCGGCTCCACGCACCTCGACAACCTCGCCGAAGCCGTCGTCCGGCTCGGCGCCGACGTGGGCATCGCGCACGACGGCGACGCTGATCGCTGTCTCGCGGTCGACGCGCAGGGCAACGTCGTGGACGGCGATCAGATCATGGCGATCCTGGCTCTGTCGATGAAGGAGCGCGGACGCCTCACCGACGACACGCTCGTCGCGACGGTCATGAGCAACCTCGGTCTGCACGTCGCGATGCGCGAGCACGGCATCACGGTGCGCCAGACGGCCGTCGGCGACCGTTACGTGCTGGAGGACATGAACGAGGGCGGGTACGCGCTCGGCGGCGAGCAGTCCGGCCACGTCATCATGAGCGAGTACGCGACCACGGGCGACGGCCTGCTCACCGGACTCCACCTGGTGGCCGAGATGGCGCGACAGGGCAAGTCCCTCGCGGAGCTCGCTTCGGTCATGACGGTCTACCCGCAGCTGCTGATCAACGTCCGCGACGTCGACAAGGATCGCGTCGCCGAGGACGAGGTCGTGCAGCAGGCGGTGCGCGATGTCGAGACCGAGCTCGGCGACACCGGGCGCGTGCTGCTGCGCAAGTCCGGCACCGAGCCGCTCGTGCGCGTGATGGTCGAGGCCGCCGACTCCGAGTCGGCCCGGGCCTACGCAGAGCGTCTCGCGGCCGTCGTGCAGGAGCGCCTCGCGCTCTAGGACTGTCGTCTCCGAACCGGTCGGTCGCCTCGGCGGCCGGCCGGTTCGTCGTCTCCGGGCCGAGGCGGTCAGCCGCCGAGCTGTTCGATGTACCGCAGCAGCACGCCTTCACGCAGCGCCCAAGGCGAGACCTCCAGCTCCTCCACGTCCAGCGCGCCCATGGCGGCATGCAGCGACACCGCCGCCGCCACGATCTGGAAGGTCCGGTCGGGCGTGATCCCCGGGAGCTCCTGCCGTGCCGACGCGGGGAGGCGCGCGAGACGCGGGATCCACGACCCGAGGGACTCGCGGGGGAGCAGCATCCGCTCGATGCCCGACCAGCCGGGGACGGGGTAGCCGACGAGCCGGGCGAGTGAGCGGATCGCCTTGGAGGAGCCCACGACGTGGTCCGGTCGGGGGAGGCTGCGGAACCGCGAGGTGACCGCGTCGAGCGTCGTCAGGGCGTGCGCCCGGAGGCGCTCCACGTCGCCCTCACCCGGAGGGTCCTGCGGAAGGAACTGCACGGTCATGCGCCCGGCTCCGAGCGGGACGGACGCGGCGACGTCCGGAACCTCCTCGGCACCGGCGGCGATCTCCAGGGAGCCGCCGCCGATGTCGAGGAGCAGCAGCTGGCCGGCAGACCACCCGAACCAGCGCCGCACGGCGAGAAACGTGAGCGCGGCCTCGGTCTCCCCGTCGAGCACCTGGAGCGGCTGGCCGAGGACGGCCTCGATGCGGGCGATCACCTCGGCCCCGTTGCGGGCATCGCGGACGGCGCTCGTGGCCGTGGCGAGGAGCGCGTCCACGCGTTCCTCCTCCGCCACCCGGCGCGCCTGCGCGACGGCTGCTTCCAGGGCTTGCACACCCTGCTCCGCGATCGCCCCGTCCGGTGTGAGGTAGCGCATGAGGCGCAGCACGGTCCGGTCGCTCGTGGTGGCGAGCGGTCGTCCGCCCGGCCGCACGTCGGCGGCGAGCATGTGGACGGTGTTGGATCCGATGTCGAGGACTCCCAGGCGCACGGGATGAGGATACTCGCGCGCGGTTACGATGGACGACGTGACCACCGCCGACCCCACGCTGCCGCTGTCGCCGTACCGGGAGATCGGGCGCGCGGAATGGGCGCGTCTCGCCGCCGGACTCGATCAGCCCCTGACGGAGACCGAGGTCGTGGAGCTGCGAGGCATCGGCGATCGTCTCGACCTCACCGAGGTCCGCGAGGTGTACCTCCCGCTGAGCCGGCTGCTGAGCCTGTACGCGAGCGCCACGAAGCAGCTCGGTGCGGCCACCTCGTCGTTCCTCCAGGAGGACGACACGACCACGCCCTTCGTCGTCGGAGTCGCCGGCTCCGTGGCCGTGGGCAAGTCGACCATCGCCCGGCTCCTCCGCGAGTTGATGAGCCGCTGGCCGGGGACGCCGCGGGTGGAGCTGGTGACGACGGACGGCTTCCTCTACCCGAACGCCGAGCTCGAGCGCCGCGGCCTCATGGATCGCAAGGGCTTCCCGGAGTCGTACGACCGCCGGGCGCTGATCGAGTTCCTCACGGAGGTCAAGAGCGGAGCCCCTGAGGTGCGGGCGCCGTTCTACTCCCACATGCGCTACGACATCGTCCCCGATGCGCACGTCGTGGTGCGTCGCCCCGATGTCGTCATCGTCGAAGGGCTCAACGTCCTGCAACCCCCGCCCGCCCCGAACGACGTCGCGGTCAGCGACCTCTTCGACTTCTCGATCTTCGTGGACGCCGACACCGCCCACATCGAGAAGTGGTACGTCGACCGGTTCCTCGCCCTGCGGCAGGGAGCCTTCAGCAACCCGTCGTCCTACTTCAACGTGTTCGCGCACCTCACCGACGAGGAGGCGATCACGACCGCACTGGGATATTGGAACGAGATCAACATGCCGAACCTCGTCGAGAACGTGATGCCCACCCGGCACCGCGCGCGCCTGGTCCTGCGGAAGGGCGCGGATCACGACGTGGAGAGCGTGCTCCTGCGCAAGCTCTGAGCCCCTCCGGCGGCGCTGTATTGTTCGGACGACTCGCAAAAATTCCCGCTTACCCTTATCCCCATGTGTGGAATCGTCGGATACGTGGGCCCGCGGCCCAGCCAGGACATCCTTCTCGCCGGCCTCGCCCGGCTCGAGTACCGCGGCTATGACTCCGCGGGCATCGCCGTGATCGACGGCGAGGGAACGCTGGGCATGCGCAAGAAGGCGGGCAAGCTCGCCATGCTGCGCGACTCGCTCAGTGATGCGCCCCTCGCCGACGGCACCACCGGCATCGGGCACACGCGGTGGGCGACGCACGGCGGCCCGACCGACGTCAACGCGCACCCCCACCTCGCCGACGACGACAAGCTCGCGGTGATCCACAACGGCATCATCGAGAACTTCGCGGCTCTGCGCGACGAGCTCCTCGCCGACGGTGTCGCCTTCCGCAGCGAGACCGACACCGAGGTGGCTGCGGCGCTGCTCGGTCGCGAGTACGCCGGCAACGGGGGCGACCTCGCCCTCGCGTTCCGTGCTGTCGTCAACCGCCTCGAGGGCGCCTTCACCCTCCTCGCGATGCACCAGGACCACCCCGGACTCGTCGTCGGCGCTCGCCGCAACTCGCCGCTCGTGATCGGCCTGGGCGAGGGGGAGAACTTCCTCGGTTCCGACGTCGCCGCCTTCGTCGAGCACACCCGCAAGGCCCTCGCGATCGGCCAGGACCAGATCGTCTCGATCACCCCCGACGCGGTGACCGTGACCGACTTCGCCGGCACCCCCGTCACCGCCGAGCCGTTCGACGTGTCGTGGGACGCCGCCGCCGCCGAAAAGGGCGGCTGGTCGAGCTTCATGGCCAAGGAGGTCGCCGAGCAGCCGGAGGCCGTCGCCAACACCATCCGCGGCCGCATCCGCGACGGCCAGGTCGTGATCCCGGAGCTCGACGGTCTCGACGACCTGTTCGTCGGCATCAACCGCGTCATCATCACCGCGTGCGGGACGGCCTCGTACGCCGCGCTCGTCGGCAAGTACGCGATCGAGCAGTGGGCCCGCGTGGCGGTCGACGTCGAGCTCGCCCATGAGTTCCGCTACCGCGACCCGGTCATCGGCGCCGACACCCTCGTGGTCTCCATCAGCCAGTCCGGCGAGACCATGGACACCCTGATGGCCGTGAAGTACGCCCGCGAGCGCGGCGCCCGCACACTGTCGGTCTGCAACACGCAGGGCGCGACGATCCCACGGGAGTCGGACGCCGTCGTCTACACGCACGCCGGCCCGGAGGTCGCCGTCGCCTCGACCAAGGCGTTCTCGGCCCAGATCACGGCCCTGCTGCTGCTCGGCCTGCACATGGGACGGGTCCGCGGTGTGGTGGCCGACGCCTCGACCGATGTCGAGGAGCTCGCCGCGCTGCCGGAGAAGGTCGCCAAGGTGCTGGAGAGCGAGCACGAGCACGTCACCCAGCTCGCGGGCTGGATGGCCGACACCCGTTCGGTGCTGTTCCTCGGTCGTCACGTGGGCTACCCGATCGCGCTCGAAGGTGCGCTCAAGCTCAAGGAGATCTCCTACATCCACGCCGAAGGCTTCGCCGCGGGCGAGCTCAAGCACGGTCCGATCGCGCTGATCGAGCCGGGGCAGCCGGTGTTCGTGCTCGTGCCGTCGCCGCGGCACTCCGCGCTCGTGCACTCCAAGGTCGTCTCCAACATCCAGGAGATCCGCGCTCGCGGTGCCCGCGTGATCGTGGTGGCTGAGGAGGGCGACGCCGCCGTGCTGCCCTTCGCGGACGAGGTCATCCACATCCCGCTCGCCGGCCCCATGTTCGAGCCGCTGCTGGCCGTCGTCCCGCTGCAGATCTTCGCGATGGCGCTGGCCACCGCGAAGGGCCTCGACGTGGACCAGCCGCGGAACCTCGCGAAGTCCGTCACGGTGGAGTGACCGCCGACCCACCCCCTTCTGTTCGCCCCACCCCTCTGCGTGTGCACGCAGAGGGGTGGGGCGTTCGTAACGGGGTGGGTGGGGAAGCCCGAGTAGGCTGAACGCGTGATCATCGGCACCGGCATCGACCTCGTGGACATCCCGAGGTTCGAGCGCACGATGACCCGGACCCCTCGACTGCGGGAGCGGCTGTTCGCCCCGTCCGAACGTGAGCTCCGGCTGCCGTCTCTGGCCGCGCGATATGCTGCGAAGGAAGCGCTGATCAAGGCGCTCGGCGGCTCCGACGGGGTGCACTGGACCGAGATCGAGATCGCCTCCGAGCCCTCAGGACGACCGCATTTCGTGCTGTCCGGATCCACGGCCGAGGTGGTCGAGGAACGGGGGATCCTGACGCTGCACCTCACTCTCACCCACGATGCCGGCCTCGCCGCCGCGTTCGTCGTCGCCGAAGGAGTCCCGCTGTGACCGTCCCGTTCCGCGAGGCCACGATCGATCTCGATGCGATCGCCGACAACGTCCGGCACTTCCGTCGCCTCACCGGCGTGGAGGTGCTCGTCGTGGTGAAGGCGAACGCGTACGGTCACGGCGCGGCCGCCGCCGCCGTGGCCGCGCTCTCCGCTGGTGCGACACGGCTCGGCGTGGCCGAGATCCCGGAGGCGCTGGAGCTGCGGCGCCAAGGGGTGCACGCGCCGATCGTGGCGTGGCTGCACGCGCCGGGGGAGCGGTTCCTGGAGGCGGCGGCGGAGGGCGTCGAGATCGGCATCTCGTCGTACGACCAGCTGCAGGCCGCAGCCGCCGCCGCATCCGCGAACCGCCCGGTCGCCGTGCACCTGAAGCTCGAGACCGGGCTGTCGCGCAACGGCATCGCTCCGGACGGCTGGGCGACGGTGCTCGCCGAGGCCGCCCGCCTGGAGCGGATCGGGAGGGTCAGGGTCGTGGGGCTCTTCAGCCACCTCTCCAACGCCTCGCCGGCCGACGACCGCGCCGCGCTCGCCCGGTTCGAGGAGGGTGTGGCGCAGGCCGCTGCGCTCGGCGTGCGTCCGGAGATCCGCCACATCGCCGCCACCGCCGCCGCCATCGATCTGCCCGAGACACGACTCGACGCCGTGCGCATCGGCATCGGCACCTACGGCCTCTCGCCCTTCGACGACCGCTCGTCCGCGGAGCTGGGCCTGCGCCCGGCCATGACCCTGCGCGGGGCCGTGGCGGCCGTGCGGCGGGTTCCCGCCGGTACCGGGGTCTCCTACGACTACGTGCATCGCACGGACCGCGCCACCACCCTGGCGCTCGTGCCGCTGGGCTATGCCGACGGCGTGCCCCGCAGCGCCTCCGGGAGACTGCCCGTGTCGATCGGCGGGCGCCGCTATACCAACGTGGGCCGGATCGCGATGGATCAGTTCGTCGTGGACGTCGGAGACGCCCCGGTCGCGGTCGGCGACGAGGTCACGCTCTTCGGGGATCCGACCCTCGGCGTGCCATCGGCCGCGGACTGGGCGGAGGCCGCCGGCACCATCGGGTACGAGATCGTCACGCGCATCGGTCACCGGGTACCGCGGAGGACGACGTGAGCCTGGACCCGGCGTTCCTCGGACGACGCCGGATCGCCACGTCCGAGGAGATGGAGCAGCTCGGGCTGCGCATCGGCGAGCAGCTCGAGCCGGGAGACCTGCTCATCCTCACCGGGCCGCTGGGGGCCGGCAAGACCACCTTCACCCGCGGACTGGCCGAGGGACTCGGGGTCCGAGGGCCCGTGCAGAGCCCGACGTTCGTGATCGCCCGCACCCATCCGTCGCTCGTCGGTCGCGCCCCCCTCGTGCACGTGGACGCGTACCGTCTCGGGTCCGCGGCCGAGCTCGACGACCTCGACCTCGACCTGGAGCGATCGGTGGTGGTCGTGGAGTGGGGCCGCGGTATGGCGGAGGAGCTCGCCGACGCCTGGTGGGACATCGAGATCGAACGGCCCGTCGGGGCCGGCGAGGACGATGCCGACCTCGATCCCTCGGAGCTGGATGCGGACGCGCCGCGCTTCGTCACGATCGCCCGCGAGGAGCGCGCATGACGGCGGGGGAGCCGCTGGTCGCGGTCATCATCGAAGACGACCCCGGTGTGCGTTCGCTCCTGGATGAGGTGTTCCTCGCCGCGGGCTTCCGAACCGTGCAGGCGGGGTCAGGCCCGGAGGGTCTCGCAGCCGTGGCGGCGCACCATCCGATCATCACCACGCTGGACATCAACCTCCCGGGCATCGACGGCTTCGAGGTCGCGCGGCGCATCCGTCAGGTCAGCGACACGTTCATCATCATGTTGTCCGCCCTGGCCGACGAATCGGATGTGGTGCTCGGCCTCACCTCCGGCGCCGACGAGTACCTGGTGAAGCCCTTCCGGCCACGCGAGCTGCGGGCGCGGATCGAGGCGCTCCTCCGCCGCAACCGCTCGTCGGCCGTAGCCAAGGGGGCGCCGGAGGTCGCCAGCACCCCGCCGTCGAACGCCGCCACGGCGACCTCCGCCGCGTCGATCACCCCACTCCCGGCGGTGCCCGCCGGGGATGCCACCGTCGCCACGTGGCGAGGGCTCGTGCATCGCGACCTCAGCCTCGACCTCGACACGCGTCTCGTGCTCGTCGCCCAGCGCCCCGTCGAGCTCACCCCCACCGAATTCGACCTGCTCGCGGCACTCCTCGAGGCCGGCCGCAGGGTCTGCAGCAAGGTCGAGCTCGCTCGCGGACTGCGCGGAACCTCCGGCGACGCGTTCGACCGGGTGAGCGAACCGGACAAGCGGGCCATCGAGACGCACATGGCGAACCTGCGCCGCAAGCTCGGCGACAGCCCCACCGCCCCCCGCTACATCGAGACGGTGCGCGGTGTCGGGTACCGCCTCACGTCCGACGACCGCCCCGCCTGAAAGAAGGGGTCGAGGCCGCGGCTCCCCCACCGCGGCCCCGGATGCCTGCGAATCCCCACTCGCGCGGCCCCAGCTTCTGCGAAATCCCCAGTCGCAGCGTCGGCTCCCACTCAGAATCGTAGGACGGGAAGGCCTCCTGAAGAGCGAGAAGTGACGATCTTTGAGTAATCTTGCGTGAATGCTGAGGATCGACCGGGAGGCGGACCTTGATGATCCGCACGGTCTCGATCTGGCGGTGGCAGCTGGTGTTCACCGCGAGCATCGTGGCCATCGTGGTGATGGTCGCGGGCTTCAAGCCGCAGACCCTCGCGATCCCGCTGTTCATCGGCGGAATCGGGCTCATCGTCGTCACGACCCTCGTGGCGCTCATGGTGCCGTGGCGACGTCTGCCGCGGACGGCCGTGACCGCCCTCCCGCTGTTGGACGTGCTCGGGGTGGGGCTGACCACGAACGTGCCGGATCTCCGGCTCGGCTTCCTCTGGGTCTTCCCGGTGGTCTGGTTGGCGACCTACTTCTCGATGCCCTGGGTGTTCGCGGGCATCGTGCTCAGCGGTGGCTGTCTGGTGTTCTTCGCGGACCGCTCTGGCCCGCCGGAGGACGTGCTGCTGCGGGTGCTCACGGTCGTCATCACCCTGAGCTTCCTGGGCGTGACCGTCCGCATCGGCGCCCAGCGGTCCGGCGCGGCGCGCCGGCTCCTGCAGCGCCGCTCGGAGCAGGTGAACCGGGCGGCGGAGCGGGCCGAGACGAATCAGGAGCGCGTCACCCAGGTCATCGACGCGCTGGGCATCGCGCTGGTGGTGGTCACCTCCGCCGGTCGCATCCTGCAGATGAACGACGCCTACCGCTCGCTCTACGGCCGTGACCGCTTCGGCACGGCCCTCCCGTCCGCGTCCGTCGAGTACGACGGGCGCCGCGGAACGGCTCTGACGCCGGAGCGCACCACACTCGCGCGAGCCGCAGCGGGCGAGCAGATGCGGGAGGAGCGGGTGTGGCTGTACGACGGTGCGGGGCAGTGGCACGCCCTGGCCGTGTCCACGCAGCCCATCGCCGGCGCGCGGGAGGGGGAGCGCATCACCCTCGTCGTCATCGACGACGTCACCGCGCTCCTGGAGGCCGCCGAGGAGCGGCGGGCGTTGACCGCCGTGATCTCCCACGAGCTGCGCAACCCGCTCACCGCGATCATCGGCCACGTCGAGCTCCTGCGAGAGCGCGATGACCTCCCCGGCCGGGTGCCGGCGCAGATCGAGGTCATCGCGGACGCGGGGGAACGGCTCCAGGACCTCGTCACGAGCATGCAGGCCCAGACAGGACGAGTCTCGCACGATCCGTTCGAACCGGTGGACCTGCGCGTCGTCGTGGAGGAGTCCGCCGCGTCCTTCGCACCGTTGATGGGTGCCGCGCGGCAGGAGCTCGTGCTCGACGGGGCCGACCGGATGGTGATCACCGGCGACGCCTTCCGGCTCCGTCAGGTGCTCGATAACCTGCTCGGCAACGCCGTCAAATACACGCCTGCCGGCGGCCGCATCACGGTGCGGCTGGCGGAGCCGGACGGACATGCCGAGGTCACGGTGGCCGACACCGGGATCGGCATCGCCGAGGAGGAGCTGCCGCGGCTGTTCGAGCCGTACTTCCGCGCCGACAGCGCCGTGCGTGGCGGCATCGCCGGCACCGGGCTCGGCATGGGCATCGCGCGGGACATCGTGGTCGCGCACGGCGGCGCCATCCTCGTGGCGAGCGAGGTGGACGTCGGCACCACCGTCACCGTCCGTTTCCCCCGACGAACGAAAGAGGTCTCCGCATGACACCCCTTGTGCCCGTCAGCGTCGACGTCACCACGAGCATGGTCGCGGTGGTGACGGTGCTCACCGCGATCGTCGTCGGTCTCGCCACCCTGGCCCGGCCGAGCAGGGCGACCATCGTGTGGGGTGTCGCCTTCGGTATCGGGATGCTCGGCGCCTACCTCTGGTTGGCCGGCCATCACACCGGCAGCCCCGTGCTGCGCGCGGCCGCCTCCGCGATCGTCGTCTCCTTCGTGCCGCTCGTCTGGATCGGCGTGCGGATGCACTTCGGGCGGTCGGCGCCCTGGACGCCGGTCGTCCTTGCGCTCGTCGGGGTGCCCACCGCGCTGATCCTCACCGCGGGCACACGCTGGTATCTGCCGGTCTTCCACGTCGTCTTCCTGGCGATGGCGGTCTTCGCCGGTCTGCTCGCCTGGGAGCTGCTCCGAGGACAGCCGGCGTCGCGGGACGTCGTGCTGCCGCTCGCGCTCGCCGCGTGCGGCTTCGTCGTGGTCGCCGTCGTCAGCGCCGGGTCCGCCCTTGTCTCGGGAGGCGTGAGCACGGAGGAGCAGCTCAGCGCGCTCCGCGGCGTGAACGCGCTGGGGACGATCGTCGTGAGCACGTGTGCGGCGTTCACCCTCGTGCTCCTCGTGCGGGTGGAGAGCCCGGTACCGGGGGCCGACGGTGCCGCGGACCGTGCCAGGGAGCGCCTGCGCAAGGCGGCGGCGCAGAAGGACCCCGCGTGGTCGATCCTCGACATCCGTCTGGACGACCCCACCGACCTCCGCGAGGCGTCGAGCAGCGCCGGCTTCCGCCGCATCGCCGATCGCTTCCACGCGGACATCTGCGACGCGCTGCCGGCGACGGCCGATGCGGAGCGGGTCGCGGACGACCGCGCGATCGTCATCATCCACGGCAGCGACGAGGCGGTGCGGTTCCACCTGCGGGCGATCCTGGCATCCGTGTCGATCATCGACCTCGAGGCGCCGGCGAGCGGGATCCGCTCCTCCGCCAGCATCGGCTGGGCGACGGCGTCCGTCGCGGGATACGACTACGACACGCTCGTCGCGGCGGCCGCATCTGCGGCCGATCGGGCACGGCACGCCGGCGGGGATCAGTGGAAGCGGGCGCAGGAGTCCGACCTGACCGCCGTCTGACGCGGGGCCTAGGGGGTCTGCTTCTCGCGCCCCCGCGCGAGTGCCGCGGTGATCGCGTCGGCGGCGCTCGCGTCGGTGTCGGCGGCCGCGGAGACGTTCTCGGCGACGACGGCCTCGATGATCTCGGTGCGCTGGATGCGGGTCTCCCGCGGGGCCTTGACGCCGATGCGCACGCTGTCGCCCTTGATGTCGAGCAGCGTGACCTCGATCTCGCCGTCGATGCGCACGCTCTCACCGATCCGCCTCGTCAACACCAGCATTCGTTCAGCCTACTGGTGCGGAGGGGGCGGCCCCCAGCGACGCGGTGGAGGAGTCGCGGACCACGCCGATCGTCTCGATCGTCAGCGATGCGGACGTCGCCTCGGTGTAGGACAGGACGGGGAGGCCGTCGGTCTGCGCCGACACGAGCCGTCGCACGGCCGGACGCAGCGACGGGGCGCATACGAGCACCGGTTCACCGCCATCCGTCTGCGTGGCCACGGCCTGCTTCACCGACGCGATCACCGCTTCCATCCGCGGCGGGTCGAAGACGATCTGCGAGCCCTCGTCGCCGGGACGGAGGCTCTCCAGCATGGCCTGCTCCAGCAGCGGCGCGATCATGACGACGCGGAGAGTGCCGTCCTCCGCGAAGCGGGAGGCGATGGCCGGCCCCAGTGCGGCGCGGGCGGCCTCGATCAGTCCCTCCGGGTCGGTCGAGACCTTGGCACGCAGCGCGAGCGCCTCGTAGATGCGGCTGAGGTCGTTGATCGGCACACGTTCGGCGAGCAGCCCCTGCAGCACCCGCTGGACCTCCGCGAGCGACAGCAGCGCGGGCGTGAGCTCCTCGACCGCCGACGGCGAGACCTGCTTGAGCGCGTCGGTGAGCTGGCGCACGTCCTCCCGGGTGAGCAGCCGGGCGGCGTGCGTCTGGATCACGCTCGACAGGTGCGTGATGATGACGCTCGCCCTGTCGATCACCGTGGCCCCGGCGAACTCCGCGCTGTGTCGCATCTCCATCGGGATCCACTTGCCCTCGAGGCCGAACACCGGGTCCAGGGCGGCGGTCCCCGGCAGGCTGTCCAGACCCTGTCCGAGTGCCAGCACCGATCCGGTCGGCGCGGTGCCCCGCCCGGTCTCGACGCCGGCGATGCGGATGACGTAGGTGGCCTGGGGGAGTTCGATGCTGTCCCTGGTGCGCACGGGCGGCGTGACCAGGCCGAGGTCGAGCGCGATGCGGCGCCGCAGCGCCTTCACCCTGGCGAGGAGGTCGTCGGGGCCGCCGGTCACCAGATCCACGATGTCCGGCGCGAGGAGGATCTCCAGGGGGTGCACCCGCATGCGCTCGATGAGCTCTTCCGGCTGGTCTGCGGGCACCGGAGCGGGGGCCAGCGCGGCCTCCGCCTCCTCCCGCTTGCGCGTCGCGGTGATGCGCTGGGCGATCAGGAGAAGCAGGGCGCCGATCGCCAGGAACGGGAGCATCGGCATGTGCGGGATGAGCGACATCACGATGGCTGCGGATCCGGCGATGATGAGGGCGTTGCGCGACTGGCCGAGCTGCGTCGACGCCGCCGTGCCCATCTCGGCCTCGGCGGTCGAGCGGGTGACGATCATGCCGGTCGAGACCGCCATGAGCAGGGCGGGGATCTGGGTGACCAGGCCGTCGCCGATCGTGAGCAGGCTGTACGTGCTGACGGCCTGGTCGATCGACATGCCGTGCTGGACGAGGCCGATCGCGATGCCGCCCACGAGGTTGATGATGATGATCACGAGTCCGGCGATCGCGTCGCCCTTGACGAACTTGGAGGCGCCGTCCATCGCGCCGTAGAAGTCGGACTCGGCGGCCACCTCCGCCCGACGCTCCCTGGCCTCGGTGTCGCTGATGAGACCGGCGTTGAGATCGGCGTCGATGGCCATCTGCTTGCCCGGCATCGCGTCGAGCGTGAACCGGGCGCCGACCTCGGCCACGCGTTCTGCACCCTTGGTGACCACCACGAACTGGATGACGACGAGGATGAGGAAGACCACGGCGCCGATGATGAGCGAGCCGCCCACCGCGATCGCCCCGAACGCCTCGATCACCTGTCCCGCGTACGCCTCGCCGAGGACGAGGCGGGTGGAGGCGACGTTGAGCCCCAGCCGGAACAGCGTCGCCACGAGCAGCAGCGAGGGGAACACCGAGAAGTCGAGCGGCTTCTTCACGAACATCGACGTGAGCAGGATCACCAGCGCGAACATGATGTTGAGGATGATCAGCACGTCGAGCAGGAACGGCGGCACCGGGACGACGAGCAGCATGATGATGCCGACGACGCCGATCGGCACCCCGAGCGTGGTGAGAAGCTTCTTCATACGGTCCTCCGGTAGGGGAGCGAGTGGATGCCGCGGGCGGCGCCTCGGCGCCGGAGCGCGTCGACGAACACGAGGACCCGTGCCACGGCGTTGTAGAGGTCTTCGGGGATCTCCTGACCCAGCTCGCAGGCGGCGTGCAGAGCGCGGGCGAGGGTGATGTCGCGGACCAGCGGGACGCCCGACTCGAGCGCCTTCTCGCGGATCCGCTCGGCGATGACGCCGCTGCCCTTCGCGACGACCCGCGGGGCGGACGTGCCGGGGTCGTACTCCAGGGCGATGGCGATGTGCGTGGGGTTGACGACAACGACGTCGGAACCGGCGACCGCGGCGATCATGCGGTTGCGGCTCACGGCGAGCTGGCGCGACCGGCGCTGCTGGCGGATGAGCGGGTCGCCCTCGGAGTTCTTGTTCTCGTCGCGCACCTCGCGCTTGGTCATGCGCGTGTGCTTGCGGTTGCGGCGCATGACGACGAACAGGTCGATCGCGGCGAGCACCAGACCCACGGCGATGGCGGTCTGCAGCAGTGCCGCGGTGCCGTCCGCCGCGGTGCCGAGCAGCCGGGAGACCGAATGGGCGCCGCTCGCCGTGAGCACGGGCATGAGCCCGGAGATGACGACCCACAGGGCGAGGGCGATGGCGGCCGTCTTCAGCAGCGCCTTCGCCCCCTCCCACAGCGCCTGCAGGCCGAACACGCGCCGCACTCCGGAGACGAGGTTGAACTGCTCGTAGCGCCCTGACAGCTTCCGCAGGTGCACGCCGCCCTGCACCACCGCGCCGAACAGCGTCACGATCGCGACCGCCGCCAGCAGCGCTCCCAGCGTGGGCAGCACCGAGGCGAGGGCCCGCCCCAGGGCGGCGAGGGCGGCTTCCGGAGAGGGCGCCTGCATGAGTCCGGCGAGGGTCACCAGCTGCTCGGTGCCGGCGGCCGTGCCCGCGGCGATGGCGGCCGGCATCATGACGGCGGCGGCGCCGATGCCGAGCCATGCCGTGAGGTCCTGACTGCGGGCGATCCGCCCCTTCTGCCTGGCCTCGCGGAGGTGCTTCTCGGTGGCCTTCTCGCTGCGCTCGCCGCTGTCCGATCCGCTCACGGCGTCACCCCCTGCATCAGGCGGAACGCCTGGGTGGCGAGGGCGTCGACGATGCCGGGGAACGCGACGTACACGGCGCCCGCGAGCAGGAGGGTGAGGAGGATCTTGACGGGGAAGCCCATCGCGAAGGCGTTGAGCGCCGGCGCCACGCGCGTGA
The DNA here is from genome assembly GCF_001866135.1 of Microbacterium sp. LCT-H2. GTDB lineage: Bacteria > Actinomycetota > Actinomycetes > Actinomycetales > Microbacteriaceae > Microbacterium. The sequence continues at coordinate 192,894 of NZ_MODW01000001.1, read as the reverse complement.
TGAGCCCGAGCCCGACGTCGGCGAGGAAGAGCACGAGGACGAGCGGGCCCGCGATCTGCACGGCCGCCAGCACCATCTGGGACACCCCGTCCACGAGCAGCTCCGTCGGTCCCGCCACGCGGAAGATGCCGTCGACCGGCACCGCGTCGAAGCTGCGGGCGAGCCCGGCGAGGATGAGCTGATAGCCGCCGGAGGCGAACAGCAGCGTCAGCGCGGTGAGGTGGAACAGCCGGGTGAACTGCGCGCCGTTGACCATCGCCGCCGGATCGAAGGCCTGGGCGAGCTGGAATCCGCCGAACACGTCGATCAGGCTGCCCGCGGCCTGCACCGCGGAGAAGCACAGCAGCACGAGGAACCCGAGCAGGGCGCCCGTGAGGAGCTGGATCACGAGCGCGCCGAGGAACGGCCCGGTGTCCAGGCTCTCGTACCCGGGTGCGACGGCAGCCCCCACCGCGAGCGACAGTCCGATCGAGAGCATCGCCTTCACGCGCACCGGGATCGCGCCGTACGAGAACGGCGGGGCGATCATGATGAACGCCGTGATCCGCACAGCGGCAAGCAGGGTGGCCTCCAGCCACGCGAAGTCGATCGGGATGAACACGGGCTCATCCGCTCAACAGCGACGGGATGCGGGCGAACATCTCGTTCGTGAAGGCGATGATCTCGGCGATCATCCAGTTCCCCGCGATGAGCAGGGCGATGCCCACCGCGACGATCTTCGGCACGAACGACAGCGTCACCTCCTGCACCTGGGTGATGGACTGCAGCAGCGAGATCGCGAAGCCCACCACGAGGGCCGTGATCAGCATCGGGGCGGCGAGCTTGGCGGCGATCAGCAGGCCCTGGGCACCGATGTCGAGGACGGCTTCGGGACTCATCCCACACCTCCGTAGCTCTCCAGGAGCGCTTTGATGATGAGCCCCCACCCGTCGACGAGGATGAACAGCAGGATCTTGAACGGCAGCGAGATCATGACCGGCGGGAGCATCATCATGCCCATCGACATCAGCGCCGCCGCCACGACGAGGTCGATCACGAGGAACGGCACGAAGATCACGAAGCCGATGATGAAGGCCGCCCGCAGCTCCGAGATCATGAACGCCGGGATGAGCGTGTACATCGGCACGCTCGCGGCGTCCTCCGGGTTGTCCTGCCCGGCCATCCGGGTCATCAGCGCGAGGTCTTCCTCGCGCGTGTAGTGCAGCATCCACTCCCGCAGGGGGGCCTGCCCGACGTCCACGGCCTGCGTGAACGTGAGCGCGCCGTCGATGTACGGCTGCACGGCCAGTGTGTTGATCTCTGTCAGGACCGGCCACATGATGAACAGCGACAGGAACAGCGACAGGCCCGCGAGCACCTGGTTCGGCGGGATCGTCGGGAGCGACAGCGCGTTCCTCGTCATGGCGAGCACGACGAAGATCTTCGTGAACGACGTCATCATCAGCAGCAGCGCAGGGGCCACCGACAGGAGCGTGATCCCCAGCAGGGTGAGGATCGAGCCGGAGGGGCCGCCGTCGATGCCGTTGATGTCGATCGTCACACCCTCGCCGTCGTCCGGGGTGACCTCCGCGTGCGCGGCGGTGCCGGTGAGGGCGATCAGGACGACGGCGAGGAGGATCGCGACCGCGACGAGGACGAGCAGCCGCGAGGCGCGACCGCGATCGACGGCACGGGTCGCGGTCATCGTGCGCGCCGCAGGGCCTCGGCGGTCTGCCGCCAGGTGTCGGGGGAGAGGATGGAGCCGCGGAGCGGGTCGTTGCGGTGCCGCACGCGGCGACGGAGCTCCGGGACCGGGGCGACCGCCGGGGGCGCGCTCGTGAGTGCGGCGGCGGCGAGGATGCGGTCGAACTCGGCGTCGTCGGCCGTGCGGGTGGCCGGCGGGCGTGCCTCCTCGGACGCGGAGGGCTCCGGCCGCAGGGGCAGCCGGTCGACGACGCTCACACCGTGCTCGGTGACCCCGAGCACGTAACGGGCATCGTCGGTCTGCACGACCACGAGCTGCGCTTTCGGGCCGATGCCCTGCCGCCCGAGCACCGTGATCGCCTCGGCGTCGCGGCGCCGCGCCTGGGTCTTCGAGACCCGGCGCTGCAGGAACCAGAGCAGCCCGAGGACGGCGGCGAGCGACAGCCCGACCCGCAGCGCGAGCAGGAGGTCGTCCAGGGTCAGGCCTCGACGTTCTCGAGGATGCGGGTGATCCGCACCGCGTAGTCCTGGTCGACGACGACGACCTCGCCATGCGCGATCGTGCGGCCGTTGAGCTTGACGTCGGCGGGGGCGCCCGCGGAGCGATCGAGCTCCACGATGCGACCGGGCTCGAGGTCGAGCACGTCGCGGACCGCCATGCGGGTGCGGCCGATCTCGACCGTGAGCTCCATCTCGACACCCGCGATGCGGTGCAGGCGGCCGTCGGCTCCGGTCGGACGCGCCGGTCGATGCGTGATCCGGACCGCGAGCCGGCCGATGGTGCGCTCGGTGTGGTCGACGAGGTCGAAGAGCTGGGTCTGCGGGTCGGCGAACACGGCCGAGGCGTCGCCGACCGCGGCCTCGCCGAGCAGCCCGGGACCGAGGGCGGTCGCGGCGGCCTCGAGCGCATCCAGCAGCCGGTCGGTGAGCGGACGGTCCCTGAGACCGTCGACGAGGACGTCGGCATCGAGGAGCTGCACGGCGAGCTGGGCGCTCGCCTCGCCCACGAACTGCGCGACGACCGCCTCGCCGGTGTCGCCGGACACCTGGGAGGCGCGGGCGGTGACCGGTGCGGCGGTGGGCAGTCGCGCCGCGAACGCGGCGGCGACGGCGGACTCGTAGGCGGTGGTGCTGATCACGCGGACTCCTGAGCGGGGGCGGTTTCGGGGACGGTGGCGGTCACGACGCAGGCGAGGCGGGCGCCGGCGCTCCCGACGGCCGCAGTCGCGACGGTCTGGTCGCCGACGGTGAGGAGCATCGGGCGGTCGGCGGCGTGCGGCAGGGGCAGCAGATCCCCGACGGCGAGATCGAGCACCTCGCGGGGGAGCACGCTCCGCGGCGCCAGCCGGAGGGCGATCTCGACCGGAGTCGACTCCACCTGGCGGCGCACGAGGCCAGGGGTCTCGGACCGGTCGGCGTCGGAGGCCCGCACCGCGAACCCGGCGAGCACCGAGGCGGGCAGCATGATGCTCGCCGGCACCGTCCGACCGCCGTGGCGCATCGACAGCCGGGCCACGATCACCGGCTCCCCGGCGGCGGCGACCTGCGCGAACTGGGAGCTGTACTGAATGCCGGCGACGGCGACGCCGGCAGGCAGCAGGCCGTCGAGGCTGCTGGTGAGGTGATCGATCGCGTCTCCGATCAACGACCGGATCAGGGCCTGCTCGATCGGCGTGAACGTGCGGTCCTCGGCGGTGGTGGTGACCCTGCCGCCGACCATCTGCACGATCCAGGACGTCGCGGTCGGGATCGGAACCTGCACGATCAGACGCTCGTCGGAGTCCGGCAGCGCGCACACGATCATGGTCGTCGTCGTCGGCAGCGACTGTGCGTACTCGCCGTACGTGAGCATGCCGACGTGCTCGACGGCGATGGTCGCGCGCACGTGGATCTTGCCGCTGAGCTGGGCCGACCACTGACGCGCGAACGTCTCGAACGCGAGTTCCAGGGTGCGGGCGTGCTCGCGCGACAGCGTCGCCGCGCGTCCGAAGTCGTAGACCTCGACGTCGGCGGTCGCCGTCTCCGCGCGCACTCGCGAGCGCACGCCGTCATCCATCACCACGAACCCGACTATCGGGCGGTGATCGGCGTGCGTTAGGGGCGGGTCAGGGGGAGGTCTGCGCGGCACCCGCGGCCGGGATCAGCGCTCGCACCTCCTCGCTGGCGTCGGAGAGGATGACGATGTCCACGCGGCGGTTCTCCGCGAGCTGCTCGGGGGTGCTTCCGGCGGCCACCGGACGGGTGTCGCCGAAGCCGACGGACTTGAGGTGGGCCGGCGGCAGTCCGGCTGCCTCCACGAGGTAGCGCAGCACCTGGGTGGAGCGTCCGGCGGAAAGCTCCCAGTTGGTGGGGAACGGCGCGACCGACCCGCGGGCGTCGGCGTGCCCCTCCACGGAGATCTCGTTCGGGGCGGAGATGAGGACGGACCCCAGGGCGTCGAGCACCTGCGTCGCGGCCGGGCTGAGATCGGTGCTGTTGGTGGTGAAGAACGTCTCCGCGCTCACGAGCCCGATCGTCAGCCCGCGCTCGTCGATGGTGAACGTGACGTCGGTCTCCAATCCGCGCTCGGCGAGAACCTGGCGCAGCCGCTCGCGCAGCGCGGACAGCTCGTCGAACTCGCGCTGCGCCGCCTCCAGACCCGTGTCCGCGAAGTCCTCGCCCTCGTCGTCGATGAGCTCCGGAGGCACGACCACGCCGCTGGTCACGTCGACGTCGTCCGAGGGCTCCTGCCCGAAACCCGTCGCGAGCGAGGCGCTGAGGGCCTCGAACTTCTCCTGGTCCACGGTCGACATCGCGAACAGCACGATGAACATGCACATGAGCACCGTCACCATGTCGAGGTACGACGCCATCCAGCGCTCGTCCGGTCCGCTGTGCTCGGACTCCTGGACACGGCGTCGGGTGCGCACGCTCATGAGAAGAGGTCCTCGTGCGCCTCCGTCTCCGCGGGCTGCTCGCGCCGGCGGGAGCGGCCGGGGGAGCGGTCGGAGACGAGCGCGCTCAGACGTTCGCGGACGTGGGCGGGGGCGGCGCCGGCCTGGACGGCGAGCATGCCCTCCATCAGTACCGTCATGCGCTCCAGCTCCAGCTCACCGAGGCGCTGCAGGCGGCCGCCGATCGGGAGCCAGATGAAGTTCGCCGACAGCAGGCCCCACAGCGTCGCGACGAAGGCCGCGGCGATCATGGGTCCGAGGGTGTCCGGCTTGTCGAGCTTCTCGAGCACATGGGTGAGGCTGACCACGGTGCCGATGATGCCGACGGTGGGGGCGAATCCGCCGAGGGTCATGTAGAAGCGTGAGGCGGTGCGGTTCCGGGCGGCGGTCGAGGTGAGCTCGTCCTCGAGAAGCACCCGCAGATCCTCCGCGTCGGTGCCGTCGGCGATGCTCTGCAGGGCCTGCCGCAGGAACGGATCCTTCTCCTCGTCCAGGCCCTGCTCCAGCGCGAGCAGACCCTCGGAGCGTGCTTTCTCCGCATAGCCGACCACGGTGTCGATCGTGCTCTGGGCGGTGCGCCGCTCACCGCGGAAAGCGCGCGGGAGCGACTTCACGGCGTGCAGCGCGTCGCGCAGCGTGCCGCTGGCGAGGCCGACCGCGATCGTGGCGCCGAAGACGAGCACCATGGGCGCGGGCAGCAGGAGCGACCCGACCGTCGCGCCCTCCAGGTTGATCATGGCGATCAGGGCGCCGAACGCGAGGACGAGCCCGAGGATGAGGGACGGATCCATCAGGAATCCCCTCCTGCGACGGGAGCGCCGGGTCGGACGTCCTCGGTGCCAGCGGCGACCAGCGCCGCCGCGGTCGCGAGGACGCCGGCGCGGAAGCGGGTGATGCGGGCGATCACGTCGTCCATCGTCTCCGTGACGACGAAGGTCGCGCCGTCGACCATCATGATCGTCGTGTCCGGCGTGGCCTGGACACGTTCGATCAGGTCGGGGTTCACCGCGAACCGGGAACGGTTCAGGCGCGTGAGGACGATCATGGGCTCCATCCTGGAAAAAGCTCGCCCCGCCCGAGAGCGGGGAACCGACGGCCCGTCCTGGGCTGTCGGAGAGGACTGTCGGCCGGGCGCTGCGCCGCGTTAGCGCGGGGTCGGGACCGGAGGGGAACTTTCTCACGGCGGGCGCGTCGTCGCCGATAGGGACCAGGGGCGGGGGACGATGAGCAGCGGGCGAAGGGAGCCTTGTGCGGGATCGGAACGTGGAGAAGGCCGCGGCGACGGCGGCCGAGGAGTGCGGCTGCGCGCCGACGGCAGCCGAGCGCGGCGCGCTGTGGAACCAGCCGGTCAGCCGGCGCCATGCCTTCGGGATCGGCGCGCTGGGAGTGGTCGCGCTCGCCGCCTTCGGCGTCGGCTCGGGCGTCACCGCCGCGCACGCCGCGTCTTACCCGAGCTGGGACGACGTCCAGCGGGCGAAGAGCAACGAAGCGGCCAAGGCCGGCGAGGTCACCCGTATCCAGGGGCTGATCCAGTCGCTCGAGCGCAAGGTCGCCGAGACGCAGGCGGCCGCACAGGTCGCGTCGGATGAGTTCTACGAGGCGCAGCAGGCGTACTTCGCGGCGATCACGGAGGCGGAGACGCTGCAGGCTCAGGCCGATGAGCAGGCGGCGCTCGCCGACGAGACTGCGAAGAAGGCCGGTCAGGTCGCCGCCCAGCTCTACCGCAGTGGCGGCGACGACACCGCCCTGGAGCTGTTCTTCGCGGGATCGGGCGCCAACGCCGATGAGCTGCTGTCGCGCCTCGGCACGATGAACAAGTTCCTCGAGTACAACCAGACGACCTACGACAACGCCGTCTCGGCGCGCGACACCGCCCAGGCGCTGACGGCTCAGGCCGACGTCGCCCGGGACGAGCGCGACCGCCTGCAGCAGGTCGCCGAGCAGAAGATGGTCGCGGCGCAGCAGGCGGCGGACGCCGCGCAGGCGGCGCTCGACGAGCAGGCGGCGAACCTCGAGACCCTCAAGGCCCAGCTCGCGGCGCTCAAGGACACCACGACCAAGACGGTCGCGGGGTACCAGGCGGGTGTCGAGGCGCGACGGCGGGAAGAGGAAGCCCGGCGCAAGCGCGAGGCAGCGGCGGCGGCCGCGGCTGCTGCCGCCGCCGGCCGGGGGACCAGCGGCGGTGGTGGTGGCGGTGGTGGCGGCGGCTCGGCCGGCAGCGGCGGCTGGGTACGTCCGCACGGCGGCGCACGCAGTTCGAGCTACGGGCCGCGCACCCCCATCTGCGGTCCTCAGGGATGCTCGTCGAGCTTCCACTACGGTGCGGATCTCGCCAACGGCTGTGGGGCCGCGATCTACGCCGCCAACTCCGGCACGGTCGACTACGCGGGACCGAACGGGAACTACGGCAACTACATCCGCATCCAGCACGGCGGCGGCATCAGCACCGGGTACGCGCACATCAAGCCGGGCGGCATCAACGTGCGCAGCGGCCAGTGGGTGCGCTCCGGTCAGGTCATCGCGTATGCCGGCGACACCGGCCGCTCGTTCGGCTGCCACCTGCACTTCGAGGTCTACATCAACGGCGGGTACACGAACCCCGTGCGTTTCATGGAGCAGCGCGGCATCTACGTCTGACCCTGCCGAGACCCCGCTTTCGCGCCGAGGCCCCGCCATATCCACGTGGATACGGCGGGGCCTCGGCGCGAAAGCGGGGTCTCGCGGAAGAGGTCAGCGCTTGAGGTTCGTGAGCTCCTGCAACACCTCGTCGCTCGTGGTGATGATGCGGGCGTTCGCCTGGAAACCGCGCTGCGCGACGATGAGGTTGGTGAACTCCTGCGAGAGGTCGACGTTCGACATCTCGAGCGCGCCGCTGATGATGCCGCCGAGACCGCCGGTGCCGGGCTGTCCGAGCTCGGCCTGACCGGAGTTGCCGCTCGGGCGGAACTGCGAGGAGCCGACCTTCTCCAGGCCCCCGGGGTTCACGAACCCGGCCAGCGCGATGCGGGCCAGCACCTGGGTGTCGCCGTTGCTGAACGTGCCGACGAGGCTGCCGTCGTTCGTCAGCGCGTAGGAGCTCAGCGTGCCGGCCGGCTTGCCGTTCTGCTCCTTGATCGCGATGTCGCTGACATCGGCGAAGCCAGTCACACCGGAGAGGTCGACGGTGACGCCGCCCGAGACGATGCTCCCGGCGCCGTTCTGCACACCGTCGGTGAACGTCAGTGCGGTGCTCGCGCCCGCGCCGTCGGTGACGTCCCAGCCGGTTGCGCTGCGGGTGAACGTCAGCCGCAGGGTGGACGCGGAGCCGTCGGCGCCGTAGGTCTTGATGTCGCGCACGAGCGTCTCGCCGACCGCTGCCCCCGAGGGCAGGTTGCCGGTGGCCCGTGCCGTGGTGGTGGCGGCGGCCGGGCTGAGGGCGCCCACCGGGAGGGTGATGTCGCCGATGCCCTGACCGGGGACGATCGCGCCGTTGCGGGCGGTCCAGCCCTGGACGAGCGCTCCGCCGGCACCGACGAGTCGGCCGCTCGCGTCGAACGTGAAGCCGCCGTTGCGGGTGTACAGCGTCTCGCCGCCGGAGCGGACGACGAAGAAGCCGTCACCCGAGATCATCAGGTCGGTGGGCACGCCGGTCGGCTGCGGGGCGCCTCCCGCGAAGTTGGTGCTGATGCCGGCGACCTGCACGCCCAGCCCGACCTGGGCGGGGTTCTGTCCACCCGTCGCCTGCTGCGGCAGCATCGAGTTGCGCAGGAGCTGGGAGAGGGAGTCCTGGAACTGCACGGAGGACGCCTTGAAGCCGGTCGTGTTGACGTTGGCGATGTTGTTGCCCGTGACGTCGAGCATGGTCTGGTGCGAGCGGAGTCCGGAGATTCCGGAGAACAGCGAACGGAGCATGGTGGTGCCTTTCTGGGGAGCGGGGTCAGGCAGCGGTGCCGGGGACGAGGGAGACGCCGGAGACGGCGTCGAGGGGGATCGACTTCTCGCCGATGGTCACGGTCGGGATGGCTCCCGCATAGGAGACCGCGGTGACGATGCCCTTCTGGGTGACGCCGTCGGCATCGACGTACTGCGCCTCCTGCCCGAGGAGGGCGGCGGCGGTCTGACGCATGCTGAGGGCGAAGCTCTCGGTGCTGGTCGAGGCGAGCGCCGTCAGCTGCTCCATGGAGGCCAGCTGCGTGGTCTGCGAGATCATCTCGTTGGTGTTCATCGGCGAGCTCGGATCCTGATTGGTGAGCTGGGTCACGAGCAGCTTGAGGAACACCTCGGAGTCGAGGGTCTTCTTGCGCTCGGCCGCCGGCGTCGTGCTGCCGGTCTGCACGCCGGACGTCGGCGTGGCACCCGGGGGCAGGGTCCCGGTGATGGAGTCGACCGTGGTCATGGAGTCCTCTCTGGTCAGGCGTAGACGTCGATGCCGCCGAGCGGAGCGACGGGCGGTGCGGTCGGGGGCGGGGAAGTGGTCGACGTCGAGGTCGGGGGACGCGGGACGGGCTGCGGGCGCGGGCGGTCCTGGTCACCGTTCCCGGTCTGGCCGTGCGTCGTCGCGCCGTGTTGGGGCGAGGAGGACGAGCCGTCCCCCGTGCTGAGGCTGAGGGTGGCGTGCGGCGCGGCGACCGCGAGGTCCCGGCGGAGGTCGACGAGGAGAGCACGCAGGGCGTCCCTGCCGATCTCGCTCGGGGCCTGCAGCTCGATGCGGAGGGTGGAGCCGGCGATGTGGGCCCGCACGGTGACGGGACCGAGGTTCTCCGGCGAGACGGTGAGCGTGATCCGGTGGTCGCCATCGGGGGCCTGGGCCAAGGACAGCACCGGGGCCGCCACCTGGGGGAGCAGGGCTGGGCGGACCGGCGCGGGGACGGTGCTCGGCGGCGCGACGGCAGCAGTGGCCGTGGCGGCGACCGGGCTCGGCGCGCTGGCGGACCCGGCCGCGACCGGGTCGATGCTCGTCGTGCCCGCCGGCGTGGTGGTGACCGGCGCCGGAGCCGAGGGCGTCGGGGGCAGCGAAGAGGTCTCGGGGACGCTCGGGGCCGCGGTCGGGGGATCGAGCGTGGCCGTCGCTCCGTCCGGCGCCGGGCCGGCGAGGCGGGACATCCGGCCGTCCGACCCCGTGCTCGTCCCGCCGTCGGCGCCGGCGCGCGCACCCGCCGCTGCGTCGACGGACGAGGCGGGCGGGGAGGACACGACCGCTGCGATCGTCGGAGGCTGCGTCGTCGGAGCCGGCGACGGGAGAGCGGCGGCCGACCGGACCGCTTCGGCCTCGATCGGTCCGGCGACCGGCGCCCTGCCGGCCGCCGTGGGCCCCGCCTCCGCATGAGGAGACGTCGCCGCAGCGGAGACCGAGTCGATGGCGGGCAGGGCGAGCGCGTCGATGGCGGACAGCGCGGGCGCGTCGATGCCGGGGCCGGCCGGACCCGCGGGAGACGGAGGAGCCGGAGTGTGCTCTCCCGGCGGCGGCGTCGGGACCGCGGTCGAGTCGGCGTCCGACGGAGCGACAGGCAGCATCGATGGCGGAGCGATCACGGACCCGGAGGGCGACGGGGCGGGGAGCGGAGGCGGCGTGGCGACGGCACCGTCGGCGGGAACGGCTGCCGTGGTGCCGTCGCCGCCGGTGGCGACGTCGGCCGCAGGCCCCTCGGGCGACTCGGAGTCGGCCGGCTCCGTCTCCCGGACGGCATCGCGCACGGCATCGGCGAAGGCGGCGGCTCCGGGGGCGCCGCGGGGCACCGAGGCTGCGGGGCGTGCGGGGCGCACGTCCAGAGCAGCGATGAGGTCGAGGGCGGTCATGCCGGGTCCTCCGTCCGCGAGCGGGAGGCGATCTCGTCCAGTTCCGCCTGCTCCGCGCGCAGGTCTGCCGTCCGCACTGCTTCCGTGTGGTTGTCGGCGAGCCGTTCGAGACCGCGGAGAGTGCGCCGGGCGTCGGCGTGCTCGGCCCGCGCCTCGGCGACCGTCTCCTGCTGGAGGTCGGCGAGCGCCGTGAGATCGGCGAGCAGGGCGCGGCCGGAGACGCGGGCCGCGGCGAGTGCGGCGAGAGCACGCACGTCCACGGCCTCCGTATCGGTGCCGGCCAGATGCGCGCGCAGGACCCGGTCCCTGGCTTCGGTGTGCTGCGCGTCGATGACCGCGCGCGACAAGCGCTGCGCCGCCGCGCGTTCTTGGATCTCCCGGACGCGCAGGAGACCCGCGAGCGAGAATCCTCTGCTCATGACACCCCCTCGAAGGCGGAGACCAGGCCCTCCAGCCGCATCCAGGACTCCTCGATCGGACTGGTCTCGTCGAGCGGCTGCGTGAGGAACGCCGAGATGGCGCGCTCGTGCGTGATCGCCGCGTCGATGCGGGCGTCGGCACCGGCATGGTAGGCGCCGATGTCGATGAGGTCGTTGGCCCGGCGTCGCGCCGCGAGCACCGCACGGAGGGTGGCGGCGTGGTCGCGGCGCTCCCGGCTCGTGACCTTGCCGGCCACGCGGGAGACGGATCCGAGGACGTCGATCGCAGGGTGGTGCCCGGCGAGCGCGAGGGCGCGATCCAGCACGACGTGGCCGTCGAGGATCGAGCGGACGGTGTCGGCGATGGGCTCGTTGTGGTCGTCGCCGTCGACGAGCACGGTGTAGATGCCGGTGATGGAGCCGGTGCGGTCGGTGCCGGCGCGCTCCAGCAGCCCCGCGAGGAGGGAGAAGGTGGAGGGCGGGTAGCCGCGGGTGGCCGGCGGCTCGCCCGCGGAGAGGCCGATCTCGCGCTGGGCCATCGCGACCCTGGTCAGCGAGTCCATCATGAGGATCGCGTGTGCGCCCTCGTCGCGGAAGGCCTCCGCGATCCGGGTGGCGGTGAAGGCGGCGCGGATGCGGGCCATCGCCGGCTGATCCGAGGTGGAGACGACGACGACGGAGCGCGCGAGTCCCTCCGGACCCAGGTCGTCCTCGATGAACTCGCGGACCTCGCGGCCGCGCTCGCCGACGAGGGCGATGACGGTGACCTCGGCTTCGGTGCCGCGGGCGATCATCGACAGCAGCGACGACTTCCCGACCCCGGATCCCGCGAACAGGCCGACGCGCTGGCCGCGGCCGACGCTGACCAGGGTGTCGAGCGCGCGCACGCCGAGGGGAAGCGGAGTGTCGATGCGGTCGCGCTCCATGATCGAGGGCGTGTCGTGATCCAGGCTCACGTGCGGCGCTGCGAGGGGGCCCTTGCCGTCGATGGGGCGTCCGAGCCCGTCCAGGACCCGGCCGAGCAACGCGGATCCGGTGGGAACCCGAACCGGGCCGCCGCGCCCTCGCACCGGGGCGCCGACGGTGAGACCGGCGACCGGGGCGAGGGGCATGCACCGGAGGCCGTCCTCGCCCGTGGCCACGACCTCGGCGTCGATGCCGTCGAGTGTCAGCACGTCCCCCACGGCGCCGTCGAGGCCGCGGACCTGCACGCTGAGACCGCGCACCTGCGAGACCTCGCCGATCCGTTCCGGACGCGCCGCCGCGAGCACGGCGGTCCACGAGCTCACGGCGCGCCTTCCAGGACAGCGCGGCGCGCGCGGGCGAGGGCCGTCGCGACCCTGGCGTCGATCAGGCCGTGCTCCAGCTCGGCCACGGCGTCGCCGCGGGCGAGGGTGTCGTCGGCCACCAGCGCGATCTCGGAGACGCCCTGTCCTGCCTCCGCGGCGAGGATGCGGAGGTCTTCCGGGTGCACCCGGAGACGCCGGACGGCGGCTGCATCGGTGGCGTTCAGGGCGCGGCGAGCCGCGGCGGCCGCGGACGATCCTGCGTCGCCCAGTTCGGCCGCGAGGATGAGCTCCGCGAGGTCGATCGCGTGCGAGAGCACCTGTCCGGTCGCGGCGGACTCCAGCGCGGCCTCTCGGGCGGTCAGGGACCGGGCCGCGGCGTGCAGCGCGGCGACGGCAGCCGAGACGTCCTCAGCCCGGATGCGCTCCCTTTCCGCCTGTGCGGCCTCGGCCGCTCGTCGAGCAGCTTCGGCATCGGCCACCCCTGCCCGGAAGCCGGCGGCGTGCCCCTCCGCGTACCCGCGGCGGCGCGCACGCTCCTGCTCGGCCCGGTGGTCGGAGCCGCCGAGTCGGGGGAACGCGGCCGGCGCGAACGCGTCAGTAGACATATTCGTCCTCGTCGGCCCGCTGCACCGTGATGTCTCCCGCGGCCTCCAGCGCACGGATCGTCCGGACGATCTCGGCCCGCGCCTCCTCGACCTGGGAGACGCGCACCGGGCCCAGCGTCCGGGCCTCCTCGTCGAGGTTCTCGCGGTTGCGCTCGGACACGTTACGGCGGATGAGGTCGACGATGGGCTGCTGTGCGCCCTTGAGGGCGAGGGCCAGCGAGCGGATGTCCATGCCTCGCAGCACGCGCTGGGTGTCGCGGTCGTCGAGCTTGACGATGTCGGCGAAGGTGAACATGCGCGACCGGATGTCCTCCGCGAGGGCACTGTCGCGGTCCTCGATGCTGGCGAGCAGCGCCTTCTCGATCGTCGCGCCGGAGCGCCCGATGATCTCCACGAGCGGCTCGACTCCGCCGAGCACCTCGGGGCTGTCCCGCGAGGCGAGGCTGCCGGTGCGGGCCTTGAGGGCATCGGCGACGATCGTGATGGCCTCCTGCGAGGCGGTGCCCATGGTGGCGATGGCCTGGGCCACGTCGGTCCTGGCCGGATCGGGCAGCGCGGCGAGGACCGCGGCGGCCTGATCGGCGGGGAGATGGGCGAGCACGAGGGCGACGGTCTGCGGCAGCTCGCCGTCGAGGAGCGTGGCGAGATGCGCGGCATCGGCGGAGGCGAGGAAGTCGAAGGACGCGCTCATCGTCGTCGAGCCGACCCGGCCGAGCACCGCCGCCGCCCGCTCGGAGCCGAACGACGCCTCCAACAGGCCCGCGGCGATGTCGCGTCCGCCGCGCGCCGGCGGGAGATGCCCGGCGGCGATGCGATGGAACTGGCCGAGCGCCTGCACCGTGGTCTCCGCGTCGAGATCCTGCAGTCCGATGATCTCGGCGGCGACGGCCTCGGCCTCCGCTTCGGAGAGGTGCTTCATGACCTCGACGGCCTGGGCGCGGTCGAGGTTCATCAGGACGATCGCGGCCGTCTGCCGATCGGTCAGTCCGCTCATACCCGCGACCTGTCGTCGATGAGGGTGCGCAGCAGCTCCGCGGTGCGCTGCGGATCCTGACGGGTGAGCGCGGCGATCTCGGCGCGGCGGCGCTCCAGGCTGATCTGCGCGGGTTCGGGCTCCGGGTCGGGGTCGAGGTCGGGGACCGGCTCGAGGAAGGCGAGCGGTGTGGTCGGCGCCTCCAGCACGGCCGTCGGGGCGTCGGCCGAGAGCGCGGACAGCTCGGCGGGGCGGTCGCCGAAGAGCTGGTCGAACTCCTCCGCACCGCGTGCCTTCCGCCGCGAACGGACGATGAGCGCGGCGATCGCGGCGATGAGGGGGATGGCGATGGCGGCTGCGACGATCACGGTGTTCAGGAGAGCGGCCTGACGGGCACCTTCTTCGGCGTCCTTCGCCGCCTGCAGCGCGGCCTGAGCGGCCTCGGCGTCCGTCTGGCTGAAGGCGACGAGTTCGACGGCGAGCTCGTCGCCGCGGGTCCTGTCGATACCGGCCGCGGTGGCGACGAGATCGCTGAGCTGGGCGGAGCTGAGGTCGCCTCCGGCTCCGGCGTCCACGGCGACCGACACCGACTGCCGCAGCAGGGTGCCCGCGGGGGTGGAGGTGCTCTCGGTGGCCTTGTTGACGGCGTTGGTGCGCGTCTCCTCCGTGTTCGTGTAGGTGCCGTCGCCGTTTCCGTTCGGAACCGCGATGTTGTCCGGACCGAGCACCCCCGCCTCCGAGGTGGAGCCGTTGCTGTTCTGCTCGCGGACCTCTTCGGTGAGCGGGGGCGTGCCCTCGGCCGGGGTGTAGGTCTCCTCGACGCGTTCGTTCACGGAGCGGTCGATCTCGGCGACCACGGTCACGGTCGCGTTCCCCGGACCGACCACGGTGTCCAGCATCTGCTGCACGCTCGCGGCCACGCGGGCCTCGTAGTCGCTCGCCTGCTGGTCGAGGCCGCCGGTGGCTCCGCCGCCCACGGTCGACAGCGTGCGTCCGGTCTGGTCGACGACGGCCACGTTCTCCGGTTTCATGCCGCTGACGGCGGCCGAGGTGAGGTGCACGATGGCCTCGACCTGCTTCTGGTCGAGCGTCGTGCGTCCGGCGGTCTCCACGAACACGGAGGCGGTCGCGTCGACCGTCTCCGACACGAAGACGCTCTCCTCGGGGATCGCGAGCTGCACGGACGCTGCGGAGACGCCGTCGATGGCCGAGATCGTGGCGGCGAGCTCGCCCTCGATCGCGCGCTTGTAGGTGACCGACTGCTGGAACTCGCTCGTGGTGACGCCCATGTCGTCGAGCAGCGAGTATCCGGCGGATCCGGCGCTCGGCAGCCCGGCGGAGGCGGCCGCGAGCCGCTGGTCGTAGACGTCCTTCTCGGGGACGAGCACGGTGGCGCCGCCGTCGGCGAGCTCGTAGGGGACGGAGGCGGAGCGCAGCTGCTCCACCACGGCGTTCGCGTCGGAGGCGTTCAGGCCGGAGAACAGCGGCGTGTAGGTGGGGCGGCTGAGCCAGCTGGACAGGGCGATGATGCCGAGCGCGAGCACGGCGATGCCGATGATGGCGATGGTTCGCTGCGCGAGCGAGAATCCGGCGACTACCCGCCGCATCCGCTGGAACGCTCCGGTCACTGCCGGGGGCATCAGGCCTGCATCCGCATGATCTCGTTGAACGCGTCGACGCCCTTGTTGCGGACGGCGGCGACGAGTTCGAGGGTGACGGCGGCGCGCGAGGAGGCGATCATCGCGGCGTGGATGTCGTCGAGGTCGCCGGTCACGGCGGCGACCTTCAGGGTGTCGGACTCGGACTGCAGCGAGCGCAGCTCGTCGATCGCGCCGGTGACGCTGTTCGCGAAGGCCGTGTCGTCGCCGGTCTTCGCACCCGTCACGGGCGAGGTGGTCATGCCGAGGGACGAGGCGACGGCCTCGATGCCGGCCACGGCGCTCACGCGTTCCGCCCGATCTGCAGCGCCGCCTCGTAGGAGTTGCGGGCACGATCCACGATCGCCGCGCTCGCCTGGTATCCGCGCTGCGCGAGGATCAGCTGGCTCATCTGGTCTCCCAGGTCGATGTCGGGGTAGCGCACGTAGCCGTCGGCGTCGGCGAGCGGATGGTCGGGTTGGTGCACGAGCCGGCCCTCCGCGTCGCCCTGGACGGTCCCGGCGACGTAGACCCCGGGGGACTGGTCGCTGGTCTGCGCCAGGATGTACCGCGCTCGGAACGCCGCGCCGTCGGTCGGTGTCGCCGTGTTGATGTTGGCGATGTTGTCGCTGATGGCGTCCAGCCACTTCCGGTGCACGGTCAGTCCCGTGCCGGCGATCCCGATGGCGTCGAAGGTCATGACGTCCTCATCGCGGTGCGCATCGAGGAGAACGACCCGTTCACGGCCTGCGTCGCGAACTGGTAGCGCAGCATCGTGTCGATGCTGGACAGGGTCTCGGTGTCGAGGTTCACGTTGTTGCCGTTCAGCCTCGTCGGCTCGAGCGACGTCCCGACCGTGGCGGACACATCCCCGTCGCCGGCGGCGATCGAGTCGGCGAGCGCGGCCTCGAACTGCACGCGCTTGGCGTGGTAGTCGGGGGTGTTGATGTTGGCGATGTTGTCGGCGATGGCTCGCTGGCGCAGCGAGAGGCCGTTCAGCGCACTCGTCAGTGCGGTGATGGTCACAGAGTCGAACACGAACCGGCTCCCCGTGTGTGGGCGAAGTGGCCGTTCCCTGGCCGAGTCTTACGAGCGATCCGTGCTCTCGGGAGACTGTCGGCCGTCCGTGCGGTTTCGTTAGGAGGGCCGCTCACCCGTCCACGTCGAGGTAGGCGGGGGCATCAGGCGAGCGGGGCGCCGGCACCCGCCGGACGGCACCGAGGTGCTGCCGCAGCCCCTCGAGCTCGGAGCGGGCGCGCTCCATGGCGGCGTGCTGCCGGTCGATCACCGCGCGGGCGCGATCGGCCAGGTGCGGGGGGAGCGGGGAGGACGGCGGCGCCCAGGGGATGATGTCGTGCACCTCGACGGCGCCCGCCGGCGCGGCGAGGATCCGGTCGGCGTCCGCTTCGAGCCGGTCGAGCAGCGCGGCCCAGTCCTCGTCCGTCATGCGCGGCCCTCCGCGACGGCCAGGGCGGCAGCGTGCCAGGCGTCGCGCAGCGGCACGACGAGCTCGCGGCAGGCGTGCGTGCGCTCGGGATCGCGGCCGATGTTGGCGCCGATCAGCGTCTGGGACAGGAAGACGTACAGCGAGCGCAGCCCGGCGCTGCCGCTCCAGTCGTCGGTGAGGGACGACGACAGCTCGGCCACGATCGCCTGCGCGTGCTGGAGCTGGGTGTTGGCCTCGGTCCAGTCGGCCGCCCGCTGCGCCGTCTCGGCGCGTTCGATGTCGAGCAGGAGCCGGTCGTAGAGCATCGTGACCAGGCGCTCCGGCGGGGCGGACAGGATGGCGTCCTCGCGGTACCGCTGCTGGGCACGCAAGGCGGCGTTCATGCTCACGAGTCCGACCCGGAGCGGCTGCTCGGCAGCGCGTTGATCTGGGAGGCGAGGTACGACGACTGCGACTGCATCTGCGACAGCATCACCTCGAGGCGCGCGTACGTGCGCTCCAGCGACGCCTTGCGCTGCGCGAGGCGCACGTCCCAGCGCTCCATCTGCTCGCCGAGGCTCTTGACCTCGCTCTCCTGACCCGTGATCCGCGAGGTGAGCAGCCCGTCGTACTTGTCGGAGTACGAGGTCGCCGTCTGCTCCACGCGTGCCGCGACCGCGGAGAAGAGCGCGCCGACGGCCGCGGGGTCCTTCGCCAGCGCCTCGGAGAATTTCTCCTCGTCGAACGTGAGCTTGCCGTACATGTCGGTCGAGATGCCGATCGTGGACGGCGAGACGCCGTCCACGGGGTGCTGCACGGCGTCGGCGAGGGCCGTCCGCAGACCGCGGATGGTGCTGTCGCCGGTGAAGACGCCGAGAGTGGTCTTCTCGCCCTGTCCCGCGGCGACCGTCGCCTTCGAGCCGTTGTCGATGCGCGTGAAGATGTCGGTGAGGAGGGCGATGAACTCCCCGGAGGCCTTGGTCCTGGCCTCGCCGTCGACGGCGACGGTGACCGTGACAGGGGTGGTCGAGACGGCGGAGACCGTGACGTCGACGCCCTCGAAGAGATCGGTGAACGTGTTGCCGGACGAGGTGATGACCTGTTCGGCCGCGGTGCCGGCCCAGAGCCGCAGCTGCGCGTCCGTGCCCGTGGCGATGACGGCGGCGCCGGGCTCCGTGGACACGTCCGTGGCGGTGCCGGCGGTCACGGCGGCGAGGTCGCCCGCGTAGACGCGGAACCGTCCGGTCTCTCCGGATTCCTCGGCTCGGAGCTGCAGGCGGTAGACAGGGGTGCCGTCGGCATCCTTGCCGGCGGGGACGGCCGTGGCGAGGACACCGGTGTCGGCGTCGTTGATGGCCTGGGCGATGTCCTGCATCGACGTCGAGTCGGCCTGCACCTGGACGCGCTTGCCCGTGGCGTCCTCGAGCGTCAGGACGGGCGGGTCCGCGGGCCAACGGCTCGCGGACGCGGAGACCACCGTATGCGCCTGGGCGAGACGGTCGACGACGATGTCGGTGGACACGGGAGCGGCGCCGGTGCGCAGGGCGACCTTCACCGACTCGGACGACGCGCTGCCGGTGAAGCGGTCGAGACCGCCGGGCGCTGCGGCCTTCTCGGCGGCGGCGGCGAGGTTCTGCACGGCCGTGTTGAGGGTGCGCAGCTGCGTCATGACGACGTTCTTGTCGTCGATCTTGGCCTTGAGCAGCGTGCGGGGGATGGCGTGCACGTCCATGAGGGCCTTGATGACCTCGGTGGTCTTGAGCCCCGATACGAGGCCGTCGAGCGAGAGCGACATGCGGCTTCCCTTCTGTGTGCGGCGGGGCCCGGGCGACGGCCGAAGCCGTCACCCGGACCCCCGGAGTGATTCCGTGCGGCGGCGCGGATCAGCGCAGCAGCTGGAGCACGCCCTGGTTGGCCTGGTTGGCCTGGGCCAGCATGGCCGTTCCCGCCTGCGACAGGATGTTCGCCGACGTGAACTTGACCATCTCGGACGCCATGTCGGTGTCGCGGATACGGCTCTCGGCGGCGGCGAGGTTCTCGGCCGACACGTTGAGGCTGTTGATGGTCGACTCGAAGCGGTTCTGCAGCGCACCGTAGCCGGCACGAGCGGTCGAGACCGCCTGGATCTGCGTGTCGATGCCCGCCAGAGCCGCACCGTACGATGCCGCGTCGGTCATCGTCGCCGCGAGGGTCTTGATGTCGGCGCCGAGGGTGTCGAAATCGGTCAGGGCGACCGAGATCTGGTCATCGGCGGCGACGGAGCCCGCACCGACCTGGAACGTCAGCGTCGTGCCGCCCGAGAGCAGCTTGATGCCGTTGAAGTTCGTGCTGTCGGCGACCCGGGTGAGCTCGTCACCGAGGGTGTTGATCTCCTTCTGGATCGCCTCGCGCGACTTCGCGTTGTTCGAGTCGTTCGCGCCCTGAGCGGTCAGGTCGCGAACGCGCTGCAGGATGGAGTGCACCTCGGTCAGGGCGCCTTCCGCGGTCTGGATGACCGAGATGCCGTCCTGGGCGTTGCGGGCCGCGACGTTCAGGCCGTTGACCTGCGAACGCAGGCCCTCGGAGATCGCGAGGCCGGCGGCGTCGTCCGCTGCGCGGTTGATGCGCAGACCGCTCGAGAGCTTCTCGAGCGACTTCGACAGGTCGTTCTGCGTGTTGGACAGGTTGCGGTAGGCGTTGAGCGCGCCCACGTTGGTGTTGATCTGCATACCCATGAGGGTTTCCTCCGTGATGTGTTGAACAGGAGACCATCCGTGGTCTCCTGCCCTCACCTATCGGCGGAGGATCCGATCGCGTTAGGCGGGGGCGGCGGCGCGGAAGACGTCGCCGATCCGGACGCCGGCGGCCTCGGCGATGCGGCCGAAGTACGCATCCCGCGCGGCGGGCGACACCCGGGTGGTGGTCGTGGTCTCCGTGCCGCCCTCGGCGAAGTAGCGGTCCAGGGCGTCGCGGAGCAGGCGCACCGCCTCCGCCCGCTGCTGCGAGACGGCGGAGTGGGTGACGCCGAGTTCCTCGGCGATCTCCTTGACGGGGCGCTCCTCGACGTAGACGGCCACGACGATGCGGCGCATGCGCTCGGGGAGAGCGGTGATGGCGTGCTCGAGCACCTCTCGTCGCTCGCCGACCAGCGCGGACTCCTCCGGCAGGGGGATGTCGGCGACGAGGTCCCGGGTGGCGGGGTCGTCGAGCGGGGCGACCGTGCGCGCAGCGTCGGCGAGGGCCTCCACGACCGCCTCCTTGGGGGAGCCCATGGCGGTGGCGATCTCGGTGGCGGTCGCCGTGCGACCGAGCGCGGCGGTGAGGGTGTCGCGCACGGCGACGGTCTCCTTGATGCGCTTGCGGATGCCGCGGGATGCCCAGTCCATGGCGCGCATCTCGTCGGCGAAGGCGCCGAGGATGCGTCGGCGGGCGTATGCGCCGAACGGGACGCCGAGCGCGGGGTCGTAGGCGTCGGCGGCGGTCACGAGCGCGAGCGCGCCGACGGCGGCGAGTTCTTCGCGGGGGATATGGGTAGCCCGAGCATGGGTGTCTGCAGCGAGGTAGCCGACCAGGGGGAGGTTGGCCTCGACGAGGCGGTTGCGCTCAGCGCGCGACGACATGGGGGATGATCCACCTCTCTGGATGCACTCCGGAAGCTCATGGCGAGGGGTAGATGTCCATATCACAAGGTCCGAGATATGTCCATGGGGATAACTAACCGCCGCCAATCCACATAGTAACCTTAGGGGCGCGATGGCCGATAGAGATTTATGAACCGTTAATAGGCGGGCCGGTCGCACCTGCGTGGGGCGGGCGATCGCTGGGGACAAGGGGATCATGGGAGCCAACGAACTATCGATGCAGCTCTGGCGCGAGCGCGAGCTGCTCGAGATGCTGCTTTTCAAGCTCGACGAGCAACAGCTGCTGCTCGCCGCCGGCCGGTCGCACTGGATCCAGTTCGCGGCCAGGGAGATCGATCAGGTGCTCGACCGCCTGCGCGCCGCGAGCCTGGCCAGGGCCGTCGAGGTCGCCGGCGTCGCCGAGGAGTGGGGGGCTCCTCAGGACGCGACGATCGGGCAGCTCATCGAGCATGCCCCGGACGGGGCCTGGGGTGACGTCTTCACCGACCACATGCGCGCGCTCGTGAAGCTGACGGCGGAGGTCGAGCAGATGCGCGACGCCGCCGCGGAACAGCTCAGCGGGGTGCTCCGCGCCACCCAGGAGACCATCGCCGCTCTCGGCCAGGAGAGCGGCGAGTACACCACCCGCGGCGACCGCGCCCGCGAGGACGCCGCCCGCATCATCGACACCGAGATGTGACCGAGAGGGATTCATGTCGACCTTCAGTGGACTGACCACCGCCGCCAGCGGCCTCGCCGCCGCGCGCCGGGGCATGGATGTGGTCGGGCAGAACATCGCCAACCAGAAGACCGAGGGGTACACGCGGCAGCGCGTCGAGACCTCCTCCATCGCCGCCGTCGCGCAGACCGGGCGCTTCAGCATGGGTGCGCTGCCCGGACACGGCGTCTCCATCGACGGGGTGACCCGCCTCGGCGACGCGTTGCTCGACGCCCGGGTCCGCGACACCCTCGGCGCCTCCGGCTACTGGGCCACCCGCGCGCTCGCCGCGACGACCGCCGAGTCGGCGCTCGCGGAGCCGACGGACAAGGGCCTCGCCAACCGGTTGACCAACTTCTGGGCCGGCTGGCAGGACCTCGCCAACACCCCCGACTCCGGGGCCGCGGCCGCGAGCATCCTGGAGTCGGCGAAGGAGCTCGCCGCCCACATCTCCGGCGGCTACCGCACGGTCGCCGCGCAGTGGACGGCCGCTCGAGGGACCGCGGAGCGCACCGTCAGCCAGGTCAACGCCGCGGCTGACCAGATTGCGGTGCTGAACACCGAGATCCGCGAGGCTCTGGCCTCGGGGCGTTCGGCCAACGAACTCACCGACCGCCGCAACCTGCTCGCGGAGGACGTGGCCCGGCTCGCCGGCGCGACGGCGACTCTGGAGACGGACGGCACGCTCACGGTGCGCCTCGGCGGCAACGCCCTGGTCTCCGGCGGGGACGCCCGTCACCTCGCCCTGACCGGCTCGGCGACGATCGACGGCGCTCCGCGCGTCGGGGTCGTCTGGGAGTCGGTCCCGGATCTGCCCCTCGTGGTGGACGGCGGAGAGCTCGGCGGCTCGCTCGCGGTGCTCGCCCCGGCCGCCGACGGCGGGATGCTGGCGCAGCTCGCCGCCACCTACGACCGGGTGGCCACGGCGCTGGCGGAGTCGCTCAACGCGCAGCACCGCGCCGGTGTCACGGCGTCCGGACAGCCGGGTGGTGACTTCTTCACCCTCCCGGCGACCGGCTCTGCCGCGCTCGGGCTGCAGGTGGCCGTCACCTCGGCGGCCGACCTGGCCCTCGCCGCGCCCGGCGCGGGCTCCAAGGACGCGACGAACGCCGACCTCATCTCCCAGATCGGGCAGCGCGCGACTTCTCCGGATGCGCTGTGGACCGACCAGGTGACCCGCTTCGGCGTGGCCACCGCGGCCGACGTGCAGCGCGCGAAGGTGTCGGATGCGGCGGCGGTCGGTGCCGTCGGCGCGCAGCAGTCCGTCGCGGCCGTGGACGGCGACGAGGAGACGATCAGCCTCCTCACCTACCAGACCGCCTATCAGGCGGCGGCCCGCGTGCTCACCGCCGTCGACGAGGCCCTCGACGTCCTCATCAACCGCACGGGCGTCGTCGGACGCTGATCGGAGAAGCTCCATGATCTCTCGCGTGACCCAGACCACCATGACGCAGACGGCGATGCGCCAGCTGCAGTCCAACCTCTCCGAGCTCGCCCGGCTGCAGGAGCAGGCCACGTCGCAAAAGGCGTTCGCCGCGCCCTCGGACGATCCGGCCGCGGCCGCTGCCGCCCTCGCCCTGCATGCCGAGCAGCGGCGCACCGAGCAGTACGCGCGCAACATCGACGACGGCCTGGCGTGGGTGACCGCGGCCGACACGGCGATCACCTCCAGCACCTCGCTGCTCTCGCGGGTGCGGGACCTCACCGCGCAGGGTGCGAACGACGGGGCGCTGGACGCCGCGGCGAAGGAGGCCCTCGCGGTGGAGCTGGAGGGCATTCGCGACGAGCTGCTCTCACAGGCCAACACCCGGCTGCTCGGACGGTCCGTGTTCGCCGGGACCTCGGACACCGCGGCCTTCGCCGCCGACTACTCGTACAGCGGCGTCGCCGGCTCCGAGGTCACCCGCCGTGTGTCCGACGCGGCGGCCGTCCGCGTCGACACCGACGGGGCGGCGGTGTTCGGTACCGGCGACGACTCGGTGTTCGCTCTCGTCGACCGCATCGTCGCCGACCTCCGCTCCGGCAACAACGTGGGAACAAGGGTCGCGGAGATCGACGACCGCCGCACGGCGATGCTGGGCGTGCAGGGCGCGGTCGGCACCAGGCAGGCTCAGATCGAACGCGCCAAGGAGGCGACAGTGCAGAATTCCGTGTCCCTCGAGTCCCGCCGTGCCGCGGTCGAGGACGTCGACTCGGTCGAGGTGCTCATCCGCCTGCAGGCGCAGGAGCTCGTCTACCGCTCGGCGCTCGCCGTGAACGCGCGCGTGCTGCAGCCATCGCTGATGGACTTCCTGCGATGACCGCCGCGCTCACCTTCACGGCCCCGCCGCCCGGGCTGGCTCCGCACGTGGACTTCGCCCTCGCGCCCGTCGACGGCGCGGACGGGCTCTTCGCCATGCGGGCGGTCGAGGACGAGGCCCTGCGGCTCTACCTGGTCGACCCGAACACCGTCCTCACGGAGTACGCGCCGATCCTCACGGATGCGCAGGTCACCGACCTCGCGCTCGCCTCGGCGGACGACGCCTTCGTGCTCGTGGTCGCCCACCCCGCCGCCGAGGGCGTCAGCGTCAACCTGCTGGCGCCGGTCGTCGTGAACCGGGCGACGGGAGCGGCGACGCAGGTCATCCTCGAAGGTCAGGACTACCCCGTGCGGGCGCCGCTGGGCTGACCTGCGCGGGTGCCGGGGACCGGGCGTGACGGGCGGGGTGACGACTACCCTGGAGAGGTGATCCTCGCCGTCGACACCTCCCTTGGCACCGCCGTCGCCCTCATCGACCCGGACGGGACGCGTCGTGCCGAGGCCGCTACCGCCGATCCGCTGGGCCACGCCGAGGTGATCGGCGACCTGGTGCGCGACGTGCTCCGGGAGAGCGGGTCCGATGGCATCACGCACGTCGTGGCCGGAATGGGCCCGGGCCCGTTCACCGGGCTGCGGATCGGCATCGCGACCGCGCGGGCGTTCGCCCTCGGCCGCGCTGTCCCGGTCGTCCCGGTCCCGAGCCACATGGCGGCAGCGCTCACGATCCAGGCCACCGTGACCGGCCCGTTCGCCGTCGTCACCGACGCCCGCCGTCGCGAGGTCGCCGTCACCGTCTTCGACGGGCTGGACGAGGACGGGATCCCGCGCACGATCTCCGACACGGTCCTCGTGCGGGCCGCCGACGCCGACGAGCATCTCGCGGGCCTCCGCCGGGTGGACGTGACGACGCTGTCCGCGGTCGACCTCGCCCGGGTGGGGGCGCGGGCGCTCGCCGCCGGCCGGACCCTCGCCGGCGAGGAGCCGCTCTACCTGCGGCACCCGGACGTCACCCTGCCCGGTGCCCCGAAGAAGGTGGGCGCATGACGCTCCGGGACGCGCGGCCGGACGACCTCGACGCGATCATGGCCATCGAGCAGCGCTCGTTCCCGACCGACGCGTGGAGTCGGGAGACCATGGCGGGCGAGCTGGCGAGCCCGCACGGCCGCTACCTCGTCGACGAGCAGGGCGGGGCGATCGTCGGCTACGGCGGGGTCAGGGCCCTGCAGGGCGGCGCGGACGCCGACATCCAGACCATCGCCCTCCTCGCCGAGGTCCGAGGACAGGGACGCGGGCGCGCTCTGCTGCGTGCCCTGCTGCGGACGGCCGCGGCACGGGGCGCGCACGAGGTGTTCCTCGAGGTGCGCGCCGACAATCCGGCGGCCGAGGGGCTGTATCGCACGGAGGGCTTCGAGGAGATCGGCAGGCGCCCCCGTTACTATCAGCCGGACGACGTCGACGCGATCGTGATGCGTCTGGACCTGCGCCGCCATCCGGCGCCCGCCGATACGCCGGAGGAGGCGACCGCATGAGTGAGCCCCTGGTGCTCGGCATCGAGACGAGCTGCGACGAGACCGGCATCGGCATCGTGCGGGGCCGCACGCTGCTGTCCAACACGATCGCCTCCAGCATGGACGAGCACGCCCGGTACGGGGGCGTCGTGCCGGAGGTCGCGGCCCGCGCGCACCTCGAAGCGCTGCAGCCGGCCATCGACGCCGCTCTCGCCGAGGCCGACGTCCGCCTCGCCGACCTCGATGCGGTGGCCGTGACGAGCGGCCCGGGCCTCGCGGGAGCGCTCATGGTCGGTGTGGGGGCGGCGAAGGGACTCGCGGTCGCCCTCGACAAGCCGCTGTACGCGGTCAACCACCTCGTCGGCCACATCGCCGCCGACATCCTCACCCCGGAGGCGGCGCCGCTGGAGTACCCGACGATCGCGCTGCTGGTCTCCGGCGGCCACACCTCCCTGCTCCACGTGCGCGACCTCACGACCGATGTCGAGCTGCTCGGCGAGACCGTGGACGACGCTGCAGGCGAGGCCTTCGACAAGGTCGCCCGGCTGCTGTCGCTGCCGTATCCCGGCGGCCCCGAGATCGACCGGGCGGCGGTCGGCGGAGACCCGGACGCGATCCGCTTCCCGCGCGGGCTCTCCCGTGCCTCCGACCTCGCGAAGCATCGCTACGACTTCTCCTTCTCCGGGCTGAAGACCGCTGTCGCCCGCTGGGTCGAGCGCTTCGAGGCGGAGAACGCCGCCGCGGGCGCCGACGCGCGCGAGCTGCCGATCGCCGACGTCGCCGCCAGCTTCCGGGAGGCCGTCGTCGACGTTCTCGTCACCAAGGCGCTCAACGCCTGCGCGGACCTCGGGGTGCCGCGGCTGCTCCTGGGCGGTGGTGTGATCGCGAACCGTCGGCTCCGCGAGGTGGCGCTGGCCAGGGCCGCCGAGGCCGGCGTCACCGTGCGCATCCCGCCGCTGTCGCTCTGCACGGACAACGGTGCCATGATCGCCGCGCTCGCCGCTGAGCTCATCGCGTCGGGGCGCCCCGCCTCGACGCTCGGCTTCGGCGCTGACTCGACGCTGCCGGTCACCGAGATCCAGGTCGCGGAGGCGGTGCCGGCGTGAGCGGGCTCGCGCGCGGACCGGAGCCGGACGGGGCCATGCCCCGTGCGCGGGTCGAGCGCGCGAGCGGGCAGGTCGAACGTCCGGCAGGGACGGCGCGCCTTCCCGGGGCCCCGCGGGAGGGGTACACGAAGCTCCCGACGGGTCCGGTGGGCATCGAGCCGGTGGTCGTCAGCGGGCCCGACCTCGACCACGGGGAGGAGGACGCCTGGGAACCGGCGTCCGAGCCGGTGCCCGTGGACGACACTCGGCTGGCGCCGTGGGCGCTACTGGCGGCGATCGTCGCTCTCGGCGCATCGTTCTTCGTGGGGTGGGGGATCCCGGTCGCGGTCGTCGCCGTGATCGCCGCGATCATGTCGCTGCGCCGCCCCGTCGAGAACCGCGCGATCGCGCGCTGGGCGCTCGTGCTGGGTCTGTGCGCGACCGTGTACAGCCTGGGATGGCTGGTCTGGGCGGGCATGCAGTTCGAGAGGCTGGGCTAGGCGCGATGGCCGGAGCGGACGACGACGACGTCGAGGAGCGCAGGGCCCTGCAGCGCAAGGCGTACGGGCCCGGCGGGGAGCTGAGCGCCGCGGAGGCCGCCCGTCTGCGCGCGCTCGAGGATTCCCGGCGGACACGGCCCGTGGGTCCCCCTGCGGCCCCCTTGGCGACCGGTCCCGTCCAGGAGTCCCGGCCACCCGGCCCTCCGCCGTCCTCCGGGTTGTCGTCCGGTCCGCACGACGACGGACCTCCGACCCCGAGCGGCGATCCCGCGATGCCGGAAGAGGAATCCGAGGAGGTCGCGACCGCCCGGACCGACTCTCCGACTCTCCGGGCAGGGCGGGGCCGTCTCCTCGGGACACGTGTGCTCGCCGCGGTCGTGGTGCTGCTGCTCGGCGTCGGCATCGGCTGGTTGGCCTTCGGCCGGACCGGCGGAGCCGCTGTCGCCCTGAGCGCGGTGCAGCAGCAGTGGCAGTCCGAGCTCGTCGCGTCCGGACGGTACGACGCCGGCTCGGTGCGCGCGCTCGCCACGGAGGACGACGCGGTCGTCTGGACGGCGACGCAGAACGGTGGCGCGAGCATCTGCCTGGTCCTCCGGTCGGCGGAGAGCACGACGCCGAGCTGCAATCGGCGCGAGACCGTGCAGGAGGAAGGCCTGTGGGGCGAGGTGACCACGCAGCGCGACGACGACTACACGCGCCAGATCATGGCTCAGCTGATCCTCACACCCGACGGCGAACCGGCGGTGAGCGTCGACGTCTCGGAGTACGGGATCGGTGACGGCGGCGGGATCACGTACGCGAACGAGGCGGAGACCCGCGCGGCCGCGCGTCTGGTCGAGGAAGGGTTCGACCCGAACTCCATCTGGGTCGTCGGGTACGACGACGACGTCCCCATCTGGACGGCCTCCGCGCAGGATTCGGGGCGGCATTGTCTCGTCTACGACGGATCGACGGCCGACGCTCCGATGGCCTGCGAGGAGACCGAGACGCTGGCGGAGCACGACGGGCGGCTGCGGCTGCAGGTGACGGACATGACGACCGGGCAGGTGACGACGTACGAGCTGCCGACCAGCGCGCGCGTGCCGTCCTTCACGATCATCCGCGAGGGGAGCGACGCCGGTGCGGTCGGAGACTGACGGAGAGGACGCCGCGGCAGCGGAGCGCCGGGCGCTGGAGCGCGCGGCGTACGGCCGCGACGGCGGGCTCGACGCCGCAGCGGCCCGTCGGCTTCAGGAGCTTCAGGAGGGGCATCGTCGCCGGACTCCTTTCACGCAGGACGAGCGGACGGAGTCGTCATCCGTGGGCGACGACCCGCCGGAGGACGTGACCGCTCGCCGGGCGCCGGAGAACGTGCCGGCCGCGGAGGACACCCCTCCGGCCGCCCCGGACGACGTCTCCCGGACGGAGGCGCGGGCTGCGAACCGCCGCGGTCTCGTGCCGGTGCTCGTGGCGTCGGCGGCTCTCCTCGCGATCGGCGTGGGAGCCGGGTGGGCGCTGTTCGCCCCGCGGCCGGACGCGTTTCCGCTGACGGAGGCGCAAGAGGAGCGGCGGATCGCGCTCGCCGGTGAGGGCTACGACCCCGGCTCCGTGCGTCCGGTGGCGGAGGCGGAGGGCGCGCTCGCCTGGTTCGCCACGCAGGACGACGGGGCCAGCCGGTGTCTGATCCTCGACGTCGACAAGGACTCCCAGTCGACCTGTCTGGCGGAGGAGGAGGTGGGGCCGGGCCTGTACGCCTCGCTCCCCGTGCCGACCTCCGCAGCGGACGACGAGGAGGACTCCTTCTCCTTCGAGGGCGTGACGGCGGTCATGCTCTTCTCCACCGCGGACGAGCCGATGGTGAGCATCCAGCGCTGGGGAGGCGGCTCGACGCTCGTCGCCCAGTTCGGTGAGGCGGAGCGGGCGAGGGCGGAGGAGCTCGTCGGCGATGGCTACGACCTCAACCTCTCCGTCCTCGGATCCTTCCGCGAGCAGCCGGTCTGGCTCGGCGAGCGCCGTGCGGAGAGCGGGGCCGCCGAACGCTGCCTGATCGTCGACGCCGACGGCTCGCGCCAGTGCGCCACGGTCGACGAGGCCGTGCAGTCCGGGCTCCGCGTGCAGCTGCTCGACGTCGACCAGGAGACCGGGGAGCTGCTGTCGGCGTCCGTGATCGAGGTCGACTTCACGCGATGGCAGACGCCCTATCTCACCGTGACCTCGGGCCCCGCCGTGGTCGACGAGGCGACGGGCGAGTCGTACCTGGTGACCACCGGGCCGCCCGGGGATCCGATCCGTGTCGACATCCCGGGCCGGGAGTCGGAGGACTGACCATCCTCAGTCCGCGGCGGGCACCCGGTCGGCGAGGATCGCGCGTCGCTGATCGCCGAATCGCGCGAGGATCAGGGTCGCCTCGGCATCGCCTCGGAGGGTCAGCTTGCGCCGGAAGGCCGCGGGATCGACGTCCACCCCGCGCTTCTTGATCTCGATGCGGCCGATGCCGTGGGTCTTCAGGGCCGCGTTGATCGTCTTCGGCGTGATCGGCAGCGTCTCCCGGACGCGGAACGACTGCACGAACGGGCTCGTCAGGGCGGCGTCGGAGGTCAGGTACGCGATGCGCGGATCGAGCATCCCCGCGTCGAGGCTGCGGGCGACGTCGCCGATGAGACGGGCCCGGATGACGGCGCCGTCCGGCTCGTGGAGGAAGGCCCCGAGCGCACGGACGGGAGCGTCCTCGGCGTCTGCGGCGCCGGTGAGCTCGTGCGAGCGCTCGCCGCGGATGACGAGGGCGGAGCGCCGGACCCCGTCCCTCGCCAGCTCGCGCGACCACACCACGAGCTCGACGACGCTCCCCTCGGCGCTGACCCACTGCGTCTCCGCGTCCGTGGGCAGGGCGCCGCGGTCGTGGGCCGGGCCGAGCTTGATCCCGGTGGGGCGCTGCGCGGCGACGGCGAACGCCCAGTCGAGGGACGGCGAGTAGTCGTCGGCGGAGACGCGCCGGGTCTCGCTGTGCCCGGAGGTGCGGCGCGCGGGATCCATCCAGATCGCCCGGCCGGGGACCTGTTCTCCGAGGGCCTCCTCCGCGGTCGCGTGGCGCACCGTGGCGTCGTCGCCGAACGGGGCGAGGTTGTAGGCGGCGAGGGCCGCGGTCACCTCGTCGGCGTCCACCGCGTGCACCGCCAGCCCCGCGCCGGCGAATGCGAGGGCGTCGCCGCCGATGCCGCAGCCGAGATCCGCGACACTCGTGAGGCCGGCCCGGCGGATCCGCTGGGCGTGGCGAGCGGCGACGCCCAAACGGGTGGCCTGCTCGAGGCCGGCGCGGGTGAAGAGCATGCGGGCGGCGAACGGGCCGAACTTCGCCGCGGCCTTCGCGCGCAGGTGCGCTTGTCCGACCACGGCGGAGACGAGGTCGGGGGAGTGGCCCGCGGCGCGCAGCCGGGAGACGGCGGCTGCGGCCTCCGCGGTGGAGGTGACCGGCCCGAGCGCATCGAGCAGCTCCAGGCCGGCGGGGGTCAGCAGGGCGCGCAGCTCGGACATCTCCACCCTCCCAGCCTACGGCGCGCTCGCCGCTCCGACCCGGTTGGCACTCGCATTGCATGAGTGCCAGCCGACCGCCTACACTGGCATTAGCACTCTCGGGTTGAGAGTGCGAACGAGTCTTTGTGTCAGCGTCAAGAAAGAAGAGGTAGACCGTGTCGGTTTCCATCAAGCCGCTCGAGGACCGCATCGTCATCAAGCAGGTCGAGGCCGAGCAGACCACCGCGAGTGGCCTGGTCATCCCCGACACCGCCAAGGAGAAGCCCCAGGAGGGCGAGGTCGTGGCGGTCGGCCCCGGCCGTATCGACGACAACGGCAACCGCGTCCCGCTCGACGTCGCCGTCGGCGACCGCGTGCTCTACAGCAAGTACGGCGGCACCGAGGTGAAGTTCGGTGCAGACGAGTTCCTCGTCCTGTCGGCTCGCGACGTCCTGGCGGTCGTCGTCCGCTGATCGCACCACCCGGTTCGACGAGGGCCCGGATGCTTCGGCATCCGGGCCCTCGTCGGCTTCCGGAGCGGCGCGGCCCTGGTCCTTGCGGGCATAGGGTTGTGCGGTGACCCCCGAGACGACCCGCGCCACCCAGACGGCGGGCATCGCGTACGCCGGGAGCGCCTACCTGCTGTGGGGTTTCCTGCCGCTCTACTTCCTCCTGCTGCAGCCGACCGGTCCGTGGGAGGTCGTCGCCTGGCGGGTGCTGCTCTCCTTCGTCTTCTGTCTCCTGCTGCTCACCGTCACGAGGGGATGGCCCGCCCTCCTCGCGATCGTCCGGAGCCCGCGACTGCTGGGGTGGACGGCCCTGTCCGGCCTGCTCATCTACGTCAACTGGCAGGTGTTCGTCCTCGGCACGCTGAGCGGGAACGTCGTGGAGACGGCGCTCGGCTACTTCATCAACCCGATTACGACCGTGCTGCTCGGCGTCCTGGTGCTCAAGGAGCGCCTCCGTCGGCTGCAGTGGGTGGCCGTCGGCATCGCGGCCGCCGCGGTGGTCGTCATCGTCGTGGCGTACGGCCACGTCCCCTGGATCGCCCTGACGCTGACGGCCTCCTTCGGCCTGTACGGGCTCATCAAGAAGAAGATCGGCCCCGCCGTCGACGCGGTCAGCGGGCTGACGCTCGAGTCGTTCTGGCTGATCCCCATCGCGGTGGTGCAGCTCGTGATCGTGGCGACGACGCCCGTCGGGCTGACGATGGGGACGGCGGGCTGGTCGCACGCCGTGCTGCTGGCATTCGCGGGTGTGGCCACAGCCGTCCCCCTGCTGCTCTTCGCAGCCGGCACGCGTCGGGTCGACCTCGCCGTGATCGGCATGCTGCAGTTCCTCACCCCCGTCCTGCAGTTCCTGATCGGGGTCGCCGTGCTCCGTGAGCCGATGCCGCCGGAGCGCTGGATCGGGTTCGTCCTGGTGTGGATCGCGATCGCGGTCTTCATCGTCGACCTGCTCCTCGCCGCGCGGCGCGGCCGCCGGGACACCCCCGCCGCAGCGCTCTGATCCCGCCTGTCCACGCCCGGAATCGACGGTCCTGGATCGTTAACGCACCGAGATACTTGCCCCTCCTGCGCGCGGGGCGCACGCCCTAGTGTTAGAGCACCCGATTGTGGTCACCATCCACGTTCGTTTACGCAAGGGAGCATCATGAACGCACTGAAGGGCTCGCGCAGCGCGAGGATCTTCGCCGGGATCGCGCTGGTCAGCGCTTCCGCCCTCATCATCGCGGGCTGCAGCAGCACGCCGAACGCGGAGCCGTCGGACGGGGGTGGCGACAAGCCGGCCGCCGACCTGACGCTCAAGCTCGGTTCGCTGCTGCCGGCCACCGGTACGCTCGCGTTCCTGGGCGCGCCGATGGAAGCCGGTGTCCAGCTCGCCGTCAACCAGATCAACGAGGCCGACGCCGGCATCACGATCGACCTCAGCACGGCCGACGAGGGCGACCTCGACAACAAGGCCTACGAGACCTCCATCAACAACCTGCGCAACGACGACATCACCGCCATGATCGGCGCGGCGTCCTCCAGCGTCACCAAGCTCATCCTCGACGGCAACGCGGGTGCGGACATCCTCACGGTGTCCCCGTCGAACACCTCGCCGGACTTCACGGGCATCAACCCGCTGTACTTCCGGACCGCGCCGAGCGACAACCTCCAGGGTGAGGTCCTCGGCAACGAGATCGCCGAGGACGGCCACAAGACGCTGGGCATCATCTACCAGAACGACCCGTACGGCACGGGACTGTTCGAGGCGATCAAGGCCACGTTCGAGAGCACCGGCGGCGAGGTCGTCGCCGACGCGTCGTACAACCAGGGTGACGGTCAGTTCAACGCGCAGGTCTCGGAGATCGCCGCGGCGAACCCGGACGCGGTCGCGGTCGTCTCCTACGACCAGTTCGCCACCATCGCGCCGCTGCTCGGCAACGCCGGGGTCGACACCGGGTCGCTGTACCTCGTCGACGGCAACCTGAAGGACTGGGGTGCCGACATCCCGGTCAGCCTCGAGGGCTCGAAGGGCACCCGCGCCGGCGCTGAGCTGCCGCAGGACTTCCTCGACCAGCTGAACGAGGTCTGGACGGCCGAGGGCAACGACCCGATCGACGCCGTGACCTACTCGGCCGAGGCGTACGACGCCGTGGTGCTGATCGCCCTGGCGGCGCTGAAGGCCGGCTCGGTCGAGGGCCCGGACATCGCGGCCGAGATGATCACCGTCTCCGGCGGTGACGGCGACGGCGAGAAGTGCGACAACTTCGCCGACTGCGCCGCGATCATCAACGACGGCGGCACGCCGGACTACGACGGTCTCTCCGGCGAGATCACCTTCGACGAGAACAACGACCCGAAGGGTGCGGCTATCGGCGTCTACGAGTTCGACGCCGAGAACGTCACCTCGCGCATCAAGTAACCAACGGAGAAGGCCCCGGATGCTTCGGCATCCGGGGTCTTTTCCGTGCCCACGCCGATCTCAGGCGGCGTCTGTCCCCAGGGTGCCGAGGTAGAGGCCGATGACCTTCGGGTCGTTCAGCAGCTCCCGCCCGGTGCCCTCGTAGGCGTCCTTGCCCTGGTCGAGCACGTAGCCGCGGTCGCAGATCTGCAGGCACCGCCGAGCGTTCTGCTCGACCATGATCGTCGTCACGCCCGCCTTGTTGATGTCGGAGACGCGGATGAAGGCGTCGTCCTGCCGCACGGGGGAGAGGCCGGCGGACGGCTCGTCGAGCAGCAGCACGGACGGGTCCATCATGAGCGCGCGCGACATCGCGACCATCTGGCGCTCACCGCCGGAGAGCGAGCCGGCACGCTGCTTCAGACGCTTGCCGATCTCCGCGAAGATGCTGTTGACGAACTCGAGCCGCTCCGCGAAGATCTTCGGGTTCTGGTAGAGCCCCATCTCCAGGTTCTCCTGGATGGTGAGCGACGGGAAGACGTTGTTCGTCTGCGGTACGAAGGCGACACCGCGGCGCACGAGCTTATCGGCCTTGAGGCCCACGATGCTCTCGCCCTTCACGGTGATGTCGCCCTCGCGGACGTTCACCATGCCGAAGATCGCCTTGAGGAGCGTCGACTTGCCGGCGCCGTTCGGGCCGATGATGCCGATGAGCTCGCCCTGGCGGGCGACGAGGTTCGCGCCGTTGAGGATGTTCACTCCTGGCAGGTAGCCGGCGTGCACGTCCTTCAGCTCGACGATGATGTCGCCGGTCGCGGGGGTGCCCTCGGCGGGGATCGCGGTGCTCATGCCTTGTCCTCCTCGGCGGCGTCCTCGACCTCGGCCTCGACCTCGGCCTCGACCTCCGTCTCGATCTGCTCGCGGATGCGCTCCGCGTCGGCATCCGAGATCACCGGGAGACGGCCGGTGACGGCGCCGAGGTCCACGTCCTGATGGGCGCCCAGGTAGGCGTCCACGACCGCGGGGTCCTCCATGACGGTCTCCGGTGGTCCCTCGGCCACCACGCGACCCTCGGCCATCACGACGACCCAGTCGGCGATGTGGCGCACCATGTGCATGTCGTGCTCCACGAAGAGCACGGTCATCCCGAGGTCCTTGAGGTCGAGGATGTGATCGAGGAGCGACTGCGTGAGGGCGGGGTTCACCCCCGCCATCGGCTCGTCCAGCATCACCAGGCTCGGGTCGCTCATGAGGGCCCTGGCCATCTCCAGCAGCTTGCGCTGCCCGCCGGAGAGCGACGCCGCGAAGTCCTGCTCCTTGGCGTCGAGCTTGAAGCGCACAAGGAGCTCGTGGGCGCGCTGCTCGATCTCCTGCTCCTGCGTGCGCCAGAGGAAGGGGAACAGCCCTGCCCAGAAGCCCTCGCCGCGCTGGTCCTTCGCGCCGAGCTTCATGTTCTCCAGCACGGTCAGCAGCGACAGCGACTTGGTGAGCTGGAAGGTGCGCACCTGTCCCATTCGGGCGACCTTGAACGACGGGATACCGGACAGGTTCTTGCCGTCGTAGGACCACGTGCCGCTGTTGGGCTTGTCGAAGCCGCACAGGAGGTTGAACAGCGTGGTCTTGCCGGCGCCGTTGGGGCCGATGAGCGCCGTGATGGCGCCACGGGGGATCTCGAGGTGATCGACGTCGACCGCGGTCAGGCCGCCGAAGCGCCGCTGCACGGCGTCCACGACGAGGATCGGGTCGACCTTCTTGACCCCGGGGGCGGCGGGACCCGCGGCGAGGCCGGTGGTCTTGGCGCGAGGAGCGCTCTTCGCGGGCGTGACGGCCGCGTCGTTCTCACTTGACAAAGGTCATCTCCCTCTTGTTCCCCAGGATGCCCTGCGGGCGGAACACGACGATGAGCATCAGCACGATGCCGATGAGGATGTAGCGCACCACGTCGGCCTGAGCGCTCGTCATGGGCAGGTAGCCGGCCGTGGCCATCGCGGGCAGGAGCGCGCCGAGGAAGGCGAACACCACCCAGAAGAGCACGGCGCCGAGCGTCGGACCGAACACCGTGGCTGCGCCGCCGAGGAGCAGGATCGTCCACAGGAAGAACGTCAGCGACGTCGAGTAGCTGCCGGGGATGACCGCCGAGGGCAGGACGAAGACG
Source organism: Microbacterium sp. LCT-H2 (assembly GCF_001866135.1). Taxonomy (GTDB): domain Bacteria; phylum Actinomycetota; class Actinomycetes; order Actinomycetales; family Microbacteriaceae; genus Microbacterium. The sequence continues at coordinate 157,912 of NZ_MODW01000001.1, read as the reverse complement.
ATTCCGCCCAGCGCACCGATCACACCGCCCACCACGAGTGCCTGCATCTTGTAGGCGAAGACGTTCTTGCCGAGCGAGCGCACGGCGTCTTCGTCCTCGCGGATGCCCTTGAGCACGCGGCCCCACGGGCTGCGCATGAGCGCCCAGACCACGAGGATCGTCAGAGCGAGGGTGAGCAGACCGAACACCCGCACCCAGAGGTCGTTGGCGTTGTAGGTCCACGGCCCGAAGCCGTAGGTGCCCGGCGGGAACGGGTTGGCGTCGCGGAAGCTCTGGTGGTAGCCGGAGAGACCGCCGGCGGAGTTCGTCCAGTCCTTGAACAGCTCGGTGACGAACATCAGTCGCACGACCTCCGCGGCCGCGATGGTCGCGATCGCGAGGTAGTCGGCGCGCAGCCGCAGCGTCGGGATGCCCAGCAGCAGGGCGAAGAGCGCGCCGCCGGTGATGCCGACGAGCACGCCAAGCCACCACGGGAAGCCGAAGGTGAGGATCGAGATCGCGTAGCCGTAGCCGCCGATCGCCATGAACGCCGCCATGCCGAAGTTGAGCAGACCCGTGTAGCCGAAGTGCACTGCGAGGCCGGTGGCCGCGAGGGCGTAGGCGATCGTCGTCGGGCTGAACAGGTAGGAGGCGGTGTTGCCGAAGATGCTTCCGAAGTCCATGCGTCAGCCCAACCTTTCCTTGCGTCCGAGGATGCCCTGCGGTCGCACGAGCAGGATGATGATCAGCGCGACGAGGGCGCTGGCGTACTTGAGGTCGGTCGGCACCCCGAGAAGCGTCGAGACCTCGACCGCGAGGCCGACGATGATCGAGCCGATCAGGGCGCCGATCGCGGAGCCGAGCCCGCCGAGCGTGATGGCGCAGAACATCAGCAGCAGCATCTGCATGCCCATGTCCCACTTCACGCCGGGGCGGAAGTACGCCCAGAGGATGCCGGAGATCGCCGCCAGCGTGCCGGCCAGGATCCAGACGATGCGGATGACCTTGTCCACGTCGATGCCGGAGGCGGCGGCGAGCTGCGGGTTGTCCGAGATCGCCCTCGTCGCCTTGCCGGTGCGGGTGCGGGTGAGGAAGAACGCGACGCCGAGGATCACGATGATGCTCGTCGCCATGCCGATCATGTCGATGTACGACAGGGAGATCGGCCCGAGGCGGATCGGCTCCGGGCTGGAGCCGGGCAACTGGTAGGTGTTGCCGCCGATGATGTATTGCAGGCCGTAGCGCAGGGCCAGCGAGAGGCCGATGCTGACGATCATGAGCTGGACGACGCCCAGGCCCCGGCGCCGCAGCGGCTTCCAGATGCCGGCATCGAGCGCCCAACCGAGTGCCGCGCCGCCGATGACCGCGGCGATGATGCCCGCCCACAGCGGGAGCTGCCAGAAGGAGGTGACGACGAGCGTGACCACGGCGCCCCAGCTCACCATCTCGCCGTGGGCGAAGTTCGACAGGCGGGTGGTGCCGTAGATCAGAGCGGCGCCCATCGAGGCGAGCCCGAGCAGCAGCCCGAAGTTCAGGCCGCCCACCATGCGCGACAGGAGCTGATCGAGGAAGGAGACGGTCACCCGCTCGCCCTCGCCCAGGAAGAGGTTGACGATCTTCGTGCCGGTGAGCCCGAACTCCAGCTCGAACGAGGCGGTTGTGCCCGAGACGGGCTGGATCCCCTCGGGGAGCTGCGTCGCGTCGACGATCACACCGTCCGGCAGCGTCGACTCGTCGACCGTCAGGGTGTACGTCTCCTTCTCCGGCACGTACAGGCGCCACTTGCCCTCGGCGTCTGTCTCGGTCTCGGCGTCGAAGCCGTTGCCCTCGATCGTCATCACGACGCCCTCGACGGGCTCGTCCCCGTTGGTGACGACGCCGGCGAAGTAGAAGTCGGTGACCTCCTGACCGTCGTCCGTGGTCTCGGCGGAGGCCGCTGCGGGAGGGAGGAGGAGTGATGCCGCGAGCGCCATCAGGATTCCGAAGAAGGCGAAGGCCCGAGGGCGCTTTCGCGGTCCGGCGAGTGCTGTGGGTCCCACGCAACCTCCACTGTGAGTGCTGTCTCCGCGGGCTCGGGTCGAACCGCGGGGATGGACGACGCACTTGAGCGTAATGGGCGATCGGCGAATCACCTATCGTCCGGGCCAACGGTCCGGTAACGACAGGGTCCTGGGAATGTTCTCGGGCGTGTCTCGCTTAGAATCTCCATACGGGTCACGCCCGCGCACCGGCCGACGTCGACCCCCCATTCGCACCCGGATCCGCGCCACTCGCGCAGGAGGAGATTCCATGGACCAGCACGATCCCTTCGGCTTCGTCGGACTGACCTACGATGACGTGCTGCTGCTCCCCGGGCACACCGACGTCATCCCCAGTGAGGCCGACACGTCGTCCCGGATCACCCGACGGATCTCCGTCGCGACGCCGCTGCTCTCCAGCGCGATGGACACGGTGACCGAGTCCCGGATGGCGATCGCCATGGCCCGGGAGGGCGGCATCGGCATCCTGCACCGCAACCTCTCGATCGCCGACCAGGCCGCACACGTCGACCGCGTGAAGCGCAGCGAGTCCGGCATGATCACCGACCCCATCACCACGACGCAGGACGCGACGGTCGAGGAAGTCGACGCGCTGTGCGCCAAGTACCGGATCTCCGGCCTCCCGGTCGTGGACGACGAGGGTCGTCTGGTGGGCATCATCACGAACCGCGACATGCGCTTCGTCTCCGGCTTCGAGCGCCAGAGCACGTTCGTCAAGGACGTCATGACGAGGGAGAACCTCGTCACCGCCCCCGTCGGCGTCGCGGCCGGCGAGGTCATCGCGCTGTTCGCGAAGCACCGCGTCGAGAAGCTGCCCCTCATCGACGAGGATGGCAAGCTCGCCGGCCTCATCACCATCAAGGACTTCGACAAGAGCGAGAAGTATCCGCTCGCCACCAAGGATGACCAGGGTCGCCTGCGGGTGGGCGCGGCGATCGGCTTCTTCGGCGACGCGTGGGAGCGCGCCGAGGCCCTCCGCGACGCCGGGGTGGACGTGCTGGTCGTGGACACCGCCAACGGGCAGTCGCAGGGCGTGATCGACCTCGTCAAGCGCCTCAAGGCCGACGAGTCGTTCGCGCACATCGACGTCATCGGCGGCAACGTCGCCACCCGCGAAGGCGCGCAGGCGCTCGTGGACGCGGGCGTGGACGCGGTCAAGGTGGGCGTGGGTCCCGGCTCGATCTGCACCACCCGCGTGGTCGCCGGTGTGGGCGTGCCGCAGGTCACGGCCGTCTACGAGGCATCGCTCGCGGCTCGTCCGGCGGGCGTCCCGGTGATCGCCGACGGCGGCCTGCAGTACTCGGGCGACATCGCGAAGGCGCTCGTCGCCGGTGCCGATGCCGTGATGCTCGGCTCGCTGCTCGCCGGCACCGACGAGTCGCCGGGCGAGATCGTCTTCCAGTCGGGCAAGCAGTTCAAGCAGTACCGCGGCATGGGCTCGCTCGGCGCCATGCAGACGCGCGGCAAGCAGACCTCCTATTCGAAGGACCGCTACTTCCAGGCCGACGTGCCCAGCGACGACAAGCTGATCCCGGAGGGCATCGAGGGCCAGGTCCCCTACCGCGGCCCGCTCTCGGCCGTCGCCTACCAGCTCGTCGGCGGCCTGCGGCAGTCGATGTTCTACGTCGGCGCCCGCACCATCGAGGAGCTCAAGCAGCGCGGCAAGTTCGTGCGCATCACCTCGGCCGGGCTCAAGGAGTCGCACCCGCACGACGTGCAGATCGTCGTCGAGGCGCCCAACTACAAGAAGTGACCGCGACTCCCGCAGAGGGATGCACGAGGGGCCGGATGCGCTGCATCCGGCCCCTCGTCGTTCGCGGAGCGGTCAGCCGCAGCGATAGGTGACACCGCCGACGTCCCAGACGCCGGGGCCGAGTTCGGCGCACGTCCCGATGACGCCTGCCAGCACGGTCGCCAGCAGGATGATGCCGATGATCGCAAAGATCGTCAGGACGGCGCCGACGATGATGCCGGCGATCGCGATGCCCTTGGGGGCCTTCGCCTTGCCGAGCTGCACGGCGGCGATGATGCTGAGGATGAGGCCGACCGGCGGCAGCAGGAACGCCAGCACGAGGCCGATGATCGACAGCACCCGTCCCGGGGGTGATGTCGGCACGTCCTGCGCGTACGGGGCGCCGGGCGGGGGAGCGGCGGCGGCGGGGTACGGCGAGGGTGTGCCGGTGGGCGGCGGCGGGTTGTAGGGCGACGGGGCGTCGGGCGGCGGGGCGTCGGTCATGATCTCTCCTCGGTTCCGGTCGTAGCCCAGAGCGTAGCGACGGAGGGACGGGCATGCCATCCCCCTTTCGCAGCCCACGCGCCGCGCGTACGGTGCCGGTATGTGCCGAAACATCGTGCCTCTGAACAACCTCGAGCCCGCGGCCACCGACGAGGAGTGCCGCGAGGCTGCGCTCCAGTTCGTCCGCAAGATCTCCGGGACGACGGCGCCGTCGCGGGCGAACCGTGCGGTCTTCGATCGGGCGGTGGCCGAGATCGAAGTCGCCACGCGGCGGCTGCTCGATGATCTCGTGACCTCGGCGCCGCCTAAGAACCGCGAGGAGCAGGCGGCGAAGAGGCGGGCGCGATCGGCGGAGCGGTACGAGGCGATCCGGCTCTACCAGGAGGAGAAGCGGGCGGCGCGCGCGGGCTGAAGCGCTGCGGGCCGGGGGTGGAGCCCTGTGCCAGAATCGACGTACCCCGCTCGACTTTCCCTGCGGCCCGGTGATGAAGGCACCGCGGTCGTACCGCCGAATCCCCTCGGCAGGGAATCTCCCCAAGGAGAGCTGAACATGGCTGAGGTCCCCCCTCGCATCCTCGTCGTCGACGATGACCACGACGTCGCCCTTCTCGTGAAGACCGTCCTGGAGCGGCGTGCGGGCTGCGTCGTCGATCTCGCGGACGACGGGCGCTCGGCGCTCGAGAAGGCCGCGGCGGTGAAGCCCGATGTCGTCGTCACCGATATCGAGATGCCGGGACTCAGTGGTCTGGAGCTGCTCGCGGAGCTGCGCCGCCTCATGCCGACCGTGCCGGTCGTCGTCATGACGGCGCACGTCTCGGTCGAGTACGCGGTGTCCGCGCTCCGGGCGCAGGCCGACGAGTTCCTCACGAAGCCGCTCGACAACGCCCGGCTCGTGGAGTCGGTCACCCGGCTCGTCGAGGAGTCACGGCGTCGGACGGCGGAGGCGAAGACCGGTGAGGTCGTCCTCGCGATCGGAGCGCACCCCGACGACGTCGAGATCGGCGTCGGCGGCATCCTCGCAGCCCATGCGGCGGCCGGCGATCGCATCACCATCCTCACGCTCTCCCGCGGAGCGCGCGGCGGTGATGCGGACAGCCGCCAGCACGAGTCGCTCGCCGCCGCCGAGCAGGTGGGTGCCCGGCTGTTCGTGAAAGACCTCGTCGACACCGAGATCTCCGGCGGCGGGTCGACCGTCCGCCTCATCGAGGAGGTCGTGCAGGAGATCCAGCCGACCATCGTCTACACGCACTCGCACCATGACCGCCACCAGGACCACCGTGCGGTGAACGAGGCGACGATCGTCGCGACGCGCCGCGTCGGCACGGTCGCGTGCTACCAGAGCCCCTCCGCGACCATCGACTACCGGCCCACGCGCTTCGTCCGCATCGACCGCTTCCTGGGTGACAAGCTGCGGCTCCTGGAGTGCTTCCAGTCCCAGGCCGCCGCGAACCGCGAGTACCTCGCGCCGGAGTTCGTCACGGCCACCGCCCGCTACTGGTCGCGGTTCGGCGGCGGCGTGGCCGTCGAGCCGCTGGAGGTCGTGCGCGAGACCGCCGAGTTCATCGGCGCCCATGAACTGACCCGACGGGAGAGCTGATGACGAAGCGCGTACTGGTCACCGGAGCCGGGGGCCCCGCCGGAGTCGCGGTGATCCGCTCCCTGCTGCGCCGGTCCGATCTGACGGTCTTCGCGGCCGACATGGACGGCTGGGCGAGCGGCATCTACCTCGTCCCGCCGGCGCAGCGTCGTCTGGTTCCCCCGGGGCGGGACGCGGACTTCGTGCCGGCGATCGCGCGGATGGTCGCCGAGGACGGTCTCGACCTCGTGATCTCCACCGTCGACGTGGAGCTGATCGCGCTCGCAGACCGCCGGGACGAGCTGGCCCCCGCGGTCCTCGCCGCGCCGCCCGCCGACACGCTGCACACCGCCCTCGACAAGCTCGCCCTCGCGGAGCGCTGCGCGCCGACCGGTCGTGTGCCGCGCACCGTGCTCGCCGGTCCGGATGCCGCGGAGGTCGCGTGGGAGTTCCCCGTGTTCGCCAAGCCCCGGCAGGGGGCGGGCAGCCGTGGCGTGCGCCTCGTCCCCGACGCGGAGGCGCTCGCCACCCTCCCCACGGATGAGGGGCTGATCGTGCAGGACTTCCTGCCGGGCGAGGAGTACTCGGTCGATGTGATCGCCGACGCCTCCGGGGGCGTGGTCGCGGCGGTCCCGCGCACCCGCGCCCGTGTGGACTCCGGCGTCGCGATCGCCGGCCGCACCCTCCGCGACCCCGAGCTCGAGGAGACCGCCGCCGCCATCGCGCGGGCGATCGGCCTCGTGGGGGTCGCCAACGTGCAGCTCCGTCGGGACCGGGACGGGCGGGCCGTGCTGCTCGAGGTCAACCCGCGCTTCCCCGGGGCGCTCCCGCTGACGATCGCCGCCGGGGTCGACATCCCGTCGCTCGTCGCCGACCTCTTCCTCGGCCGGGAGATCCCGGTGCAGGTGCCCTTCCGTGAGGTCGCCTCCGTGCGCTTCCTGGAGGACGTGATCGTCGAGGTCGACGACGTGCTCGTGTCGGCGCACGCCGGTCACCAGGAGGAGCTGTGAGTCATCCCGCCCTGCGCGGAGACCACCACGTCCACTCCACGTTCTCCGACGACGCGGTCTCCACCCTGGAGGAGAACGTCGCCGCGGCTGCGGCCGTCGGTCTCGACACCGTCCGTCTCGTCGATCACGTGCGGCAGACCACGACCTGGGTGCCGGAGTACCTCGCCGCCGTCCGCGGCCTGTCCGTCCCGGACGGGCTGACGGTGCTCACCGGAGTGGAGGCGAAGATCCTCGACGCCTCGGGCGCGCTCGACATCCCGGCGCTTCCGGCGGGCATCGACCGGATCCTCATCGCCGATCATCAGTTCCCCGGTGCGGACGGCCCGCTCGGACCCACCGCCGTGCGCGAGCGCATCGCGTCCGGCTGGGCGCCGGCCGATGTCCTCGACCAGTTCGTGGACGCCGTGATCGCCACCATGCGCCGGCACCCCGGCAACCAGCTCGCGCATTGCTTCTCGATCCTGCCGAAGATCGGTCTCGCGGAGGAGGAACTCGGGGGCGAGCGCCTCGACGCGTGGGCGCGAGCCGCCGCCGAGACGGACACGCTCGTCGAGGTCAACGAGAAGTGGGTGTGCCCCGGCGCGGAGGCGCTGAACGCCCTGGAGCGCGCGGGCGCCGGCATCGTGGCCTCCACCGACAGCCACGTGGCCGCAGACGTCGGCCGGTACGCCCGCATCGTCCCGCTGCTCACCGGGACGGAAGGACGCTGATGCCCGAACTGACCTGGATCGAGACGGTCGTCGTCGTCATCCTCCTCCTCTGCGTGCTGATCGGCACGCTGCCGGTCGTCAACACCGGTCTGCAGTTCCTCATGCTGCCGCTGCACGCCTTCCGCAATCACTACGGCAAGGCCGCCCCGTACCACCCGAACGTGGCCGTGGTCATCCCGGCATGGAACGAGGGCCTGGTCATCGGCCCCGCGATCGAGCGGCTGCTCCAGCTCGAGTACCCCGCCGAGCGCCTCCGTGTCTTCGTCGTCGACGACGCCTCCACGGACGACACCCCGGCCATCGTGCAGCAGAAGGCGGCGACCTATCCGGGGCGGGTCGTCCATCTGCGACGCGAGAAGGGTGGCGAAGGCAAGGCGCACACGCTGAACCACGGCCTCGACGTCGTGCTCGCCGACCCGTGGACCGAGGCGGTGCTCATCATGGACGCCGACGTGATCTTCGCGCGCAACTCCCTGCGCAAGCTCACCCGGCACCTCGCGGACGAGGAGGTCGGGGCCGTCACGGCCTACATCGCGGAGGGCAGCAGGGACCGCAACTACCTCACCCGGTTCATCGCGATCGAGTACGTCATCGGCCAGCTCTCGGCACGGCGTACGCAGAACGTCGGGGGAGCGATCGCCTGCCTCGCCGGGGGCGCCCAGCTGCATTCCCGCGCGAACCTCGAGGCGATCGGCGGACGCATCCCGACGGGCACGCTCGCCGAGGACACCATGACGACCTTCGAGAGTCAGCTCCACGGCCGCCGGATGGTCTTCGAGCCGCACGCCGTGGTGCTCGCCGAGGAGCCGCGGACGATCGACAGTCTCTGGAAGCAGCGGCTGCGCTGGGCGCGCGGCAACGTGCAGCTCACCTCGATCTACAAGAGGCTCTGGTTCCGGCCGAGTCGCGACCACAACCTGGGCAGCATCCCCTTCGGGCTGGCCTGGTTCACGATCCTGCTGATGCCGGCGCTCCTGCTCCTCGCCGCCACCGCGATGATCGTCCTCCTGCTCCTGCACAGCGACGTCGCGGAGTTCGTGTTCCGGTTCATGTGGATCGCCGCGGCGGCCATCTACATCTTCTCGATGCTCTACTCCGTCCAGCTCGATCCGCGCATCGGGCGGCAGTCCTGGCGCGAGGCGATCATGTTCCCGGGGCTCGGGGCGCTGATCCTCATGGCCCTGGCGCTGTTCCCCTGGGCCCTGGACGGCCTGATCGGCGCGGCGGGGCAGGAGTCGACGGAGCAGACGCGGGTGCTGTGGCTGATGGCGTTCGCCCTCTGGGGGCCGGTGTCGATGCTCGGCATCTGGCTCGCGCGGGCGGTCGAGCCGCTTCCGGCCGGACGCTTCTTCGCGGGCCTGCTGCTCTACGTCTGCGGATACGGGTCGCTGCTGTGCGCGATCACCGCCGACTCGTACCTCAAGGAGTGGCGCCGCGCGGACGCCTCCTGGATCAAGACCGAGAAGATCGGACGGGTCGACTCATGACCGACGCACCTTCGCACGACGCCAAGGTGGAGGAGATCGCGGCCGACGCCCGGAAGGAGCGCCGCCTCATCCCGCAGGCGCTCCTCTCCCTCGCCGTCGTGGTCGTGATCGTCGTCGTCCGAGAGCTGCTCCTGCGATGACCGGACGGCCGCTCGCCCTGGTCGTCGAGGACGCTCCGGACCAGGCGACCCTCCTGGGGCGGTACCTCGACCGGGAGGGCTTCGACGTGTTCGTCGCGCCCGATGCGGAGTCTGCCATCGCCGCCTTCCCGGACATCGACCCCCAGGTCGCCGTCCTGGACCTGCTGCTGCCCGGCATCTCCGGGCAGGCCTGCTGCCGCCTGATCCACGAACGCTATCCGGAGTGCTTCCTCATCGTCAGCTCGGTGCTGGACGTCACCGAGTACCCGCCCGCGGACGCGGCCTTGCCGAAGCCGATCACCGGAGCCGACCTGCATCGCGCCGTGGAACGGGTCCCGCGATGAGGGCGACACCGCTGGAGCGCGCCGAGAACCGCTGGTACCGGGTCATCGACAACCCGAACCCGATCATCAAGCAGCTCCCGACGCTCGTCGCCGCCGCGACCGCAGGCGTGATGACCTGGGCCATCCCCAGCCTGCCGTTCACTGATATCGCCCTCGCGCTGGCCGGCCTGGCGATCGTCCTCGTCGCGACGCTCCACGCCGGAGTGCTCAGCGCGTTGCACATCCGGGAGGGCTGGATCGTGCTCCTGGTCCCGATGGTCGACATCCTGGGACTGGGGCTCTTCCGCGCGGGGACGGGAGGCGCGGCCTCGCTCTTCAGCTCGCTCGTGCTGCTCCCCGTGATCTGGATCGCGGCGGCGCCCGGCATCCGCTGGGTCTTCGTCGTCGGCGCGTTCACGTCGCTCGCGCTGCTGATCCCCTACGTCATCGAACCGCCGACGAACGCGGTGGTGTGGCTCCGCGGCGTCGTCGGCCCTCTCGTCTTCGCGGCCGTCGCGGCCGTGGTGAACGAGCTCTCGCGGCAGCAGCGCCTGCGGGTGCAGCAGGCGGAGGAGCTGGTCACGGAGCGGACCAAGGCGCTGTCCGAGAACGTCTCGATGATCGTGCAGCTGCGACAGAAGGAGCACGAGTACCGCGTGCTGCTCGACTCGTTCGAGGGCCTGTGGGCGTCGATCACCGCGCAGGCCGTGATCGGCACCGATCGCGAGGGGCGCGTCACGGCGTGGAACCCCGGGGCCGTCCGCCTGCTCGGGCTCTCTCACGACGAGGCTCTCGACGACGTGCGGGTCGATCGCTTCTTCTCGTCGTCGGCATTGGCGATGCTGGCCGAGGACACCGCCGCGCGCGAAGGGGATGCGGGGGCACCGCGCGTGCCCGGTGTGCCCGACGAGCGCGCGGACGTGCCGGAGGGCCTCTGCGAGCTCTTCGCCCAGGCGGACGCAGGGAACACGGTCGACGGCGACATCGAGGTCAGGACCGCGGGCGGCACGACGGTACCCGCCCGGGTGACCGTGACGCCGCACAAGGATCCGTCCGGCGCGCAGCAGGGGTACCTGTTCGTGCTCACCGATGAGACGAGAGCCGTCGAGGTCGCGCGCATGAAGGACGAGTTCGTGGGGATGATCTCCCATGAGCTGCGGACGCCGCTGAGCGCGATCATCGGCTTCCTCGACCTGCTGCAGAACGATCCCGGTCAGCCGCTCACGGAGGATCAGCAGGAGTTCGTCGGCATCATCGAACGCAACGCGAAGCGGCTGCTGAACCTCGTCGGCGACCTGCTCTTCACGGCGCAGGTGGAGTCGGGGCGGTTCCCCCTGGAACGGGACCAGGCCGACGTCGCGGAGCTCGTGCGCTCGGCGGTGGTCTCGGCGGGACCGCACGCGCAGCGCGAGGGGATCGAGCTGGACCTGCAGGTCGGCGACGAGCCGATCCCGCTGCTCGTCGATCCCGGACGCCTCGGGCAGGCGGTGGACAACCTCCTCTCGAACGCCATCAAGTTCACCCCCCGCGGGGGTCGGGTGACGGCCGCCGTGCGTCGCCTCGACGGCGGGGTGCAGGTCGCCATCGCCGACACCGGGGTCGGGATCCCGCAGGACGAGCAGCGCATGCTCTTCACCCGGTTCTTCCGCGCCTCGACGGCCACGCGCAACGCCGTGCCGGGGGTGGGGCTGGGGCTCACGATCACGCGCGCGATCGTGCTGGCCCACGGCGGCTCCATGGACGTGACCAGCGAGGAGGGGGTGGGCACCGAGTTCCGGTTCGTGCTCCCGGCGGCTCCCAAGACCGAGGTGCTGCAGACGCTCAGCCGCGCGGACTGACCACGCGAGGAAGGGCAGTGGTATCGTGGGTCGATGGATACCACCTTCGTCGCTCCGATGGGAGACCGCGGCCGTCTGGTGATTCCGGCTGAGCTGCGCGCGCGGCAGCACTGGGATCAGGGCGTTCCCCTCCTGATGATCGAAGCGGAGGGTGGCGTCGTCCTCCTCACTCGCGAACAGGCGAAGGCGCTGATCCGCCGTCAGCTCGAGGGGCAGAGTCTCCTGGAGGCTCTGCTCGCCGAGCGCCGCGCGGCCGCTGCGCAGGACGACGCGGCGTGAGGGTCCTCGACGCTTCGGCTGTGCTGACATTTCTCCAGGACGAGCCCGGTGCCGCCCGCGTGGAGAAGGCTCTCGATGGCGGCGTCATCGGTGCGGCGAACTGGTCGGAGGTGGCCCAGAAGGTGCGCGCCGCCGGGGCCGACTGGGGCATCGCCTCCGGACTCCTCCTCAGCTATCGTCTGACGATCGAGCCCGTCTCGCATCGCGACGCGGAAAGGGCGGCAGCGCTCTGGGCTCGGGGCACCGCGCTCTCTCTCGGAGCCCGGTTGTGCCTGGCGCTCGCCGAACGGATGGACGCGGCGGTGCTGACCGCGGACCGGGCATGGGGCGACGGCGGGCGCATCGAGCAGTTACGACCGTAGCTCGTCCCGGTCGTTGTGCAGCCGCGCGGACTGATAGCCTGGTCGGCTCGCTGTCCGCGGGCGGAAGGACGGCCACGCCTGTGGGGTACATCGACGCATCCGGGATCTCGCTGACGCTTCCCGATGGCAGACCGCTTCTCGACGAGGTGTCGTTCCGGGTCGGGGCGGGCTCGACGAGTGCTCTCATCGGACCGAACGGTGCGGGGAAGACGACGCTGCTGCGGATCATCCGCGGTGAGCAGCCGGCCGACGACGGGGTGGTGACCATCGACGGCGGCCTCGGCGTCATGGACCAGTTCGTCGGACACGGCGAGCCGGGCCAGACCGTGCACGAGCTGCTCGTGCGCGTGGCTCCGACGCGCCTCCGTGCCGCCGCGGAAGCGCTGGAGGCCGCGGAGAACGCCCTCATCGACCGCGACGAGCACGACACCCAGATGGCCTACGCCTCCGCGATCGCCGAGTACGCGGACGCCGGCGGCTACGAGCACGAGACCGTGTGGGACCAGTGCACCGTGGCGGCGCTCGGCGTGCCGTTCGAGCGGGCGCGCTACCGCGAGCTCACCTCCCTCTCCGGCGGCGAGCAGAAGCGGCTCGCCCTCGAGGCGCTGCTCCGCGGCCCGGACGAGGTGCTCCTGCTCGACGAGCCGGACAACTACCTCGACGTGCCGACCAAGCGATGGCTCGAGGAGCGCCTGCGCGCCACCGACAAGACGGTGCTGCTGGTCTCGCACGACCGCGAGCTCCTCGCCAGGGCCGCCGATCGGCTGATCACGCTGGAGCCCGGCGCGGCGGGGTCGACCGCCTGGGTGCACGGCGGGAGCTTCGCCACCTATCACCAGGCGCGCAGCGATCGGATGGATCGGCTCGACGAGCTGCGCCGACGGTGGGACGAGCAGCACGAGAAGCTCCGCGTCCTGGTGGCGAACCTCAAGGTCAAGGCGTCTGCGAACGACGGCTTCGCCTCCCGCTACCAGGCGGCGCAGACGCGATTGCGGAAGTTCGAGGAGGCGGGCCCGCCGGAAGAGCGACCCCCGGCGCAGGAGTTCGACATGCGCCTCCGCGGCGCCAGGACCGGCAAGCGCGCCGTCGTCGCGGACCGGCTGGAGCTGACCGGCCTCATGCGTCCGTTCGACGCCGAGATCTGGTACGGCGACCGTGTCGGCGTGCTCGGCTCCAATGGCTCGGGCAAGTCGCACTTCCTGCGGCTGCTGGCCCGCGGCGGCACCGACCCGGATCCGTCCCTCGGCCACGTGACCGCGGTCGCGGAGGAGCTCACCCCCGTCGCGCACACCGGTCGTGCGGTGCTGGGCGCCCGCGTGGTGCCGGGGCTCTTCGCACAGACCCACGCGCATCCGGAGTTCGTCGGCCGCACCCTGCTGGAGATCCTGCACCGCGGGGACGACCTCCGTGACGGCATGCCCCGCGACGCGGCGAGTTCGGCCCTGGACAGGTACGGCCTCGTCCGTCAGGCGCAGCAGCCGTTCGAATCGCTCTCCGGGGGACAGCAGGCGCGGTTCCAGGTGCTCCTGCTCGAGCTCTCCGGCGCAACCCTGCTGCTCCTCGACGAGCCCACCGACAACCTCGACCTGGAGTCGGCCGAGGCGCTGGAGGAGGCGCTCGGACGCTTCGAGGGCACCGTGGTGGCGGTCACGCACGACCGGTGGTTCGCGCGTTCCTTCGACCGGTTCCTCGTGTTCGGCACAGACGGCGAGGTCTACGAGTCCGACGAGCCGGTGTGGGACGAGCGGCGGGTGGCGCGTGCGCGCTGACCGCCGCGGAGGCCGCCGGGCGCCGGGTAGGCTGGACGGGTGACCATGGAGATCGAGCTCGGCCGAGGAAAGCGCGCGCGTCGCGCGTACACGTTCGACGACATCGCGGTGGTGCCCTCGCGGCGCACGCGGAACCCGGAGGACGTGTCCACCGCGTGGACGATCGACGCCTTCGGCTTCGAGATCCCGGTGCTCGGTGCGCCGATGGACTCGGTCGTCAGCCCGCGCACCGCGATCATGCTCGGGCAGCTCGGCGGCCTGGGGGTGCTCGACCTCGAGGGTCTCTGGACCCGCTACGAGGACCCGGAGCCGCTGCTCGCCGAGATCGCGGGCCTCGCGGAGGACCACGCGACCGTGCGCATGCAGGAGCTCTACTCGGAGCCCATCAAGCCCGAGCTCATCACCCGCCGCCTCGCCGAGATCCGGGAGGCGGGCGTCACCGTCGCCGGCTCCCTCACCCCGCAGCGCACGCAGGAGTTCTACGACACCGTCGCCGCGGCCGGGGTCGACCTGTTCGTCATCCGGGGGACGACCGTCTCCGCCGAGCACGTGTCGAGCGTGGCGGAGCCCCTGAACCTCAAGAAGTTCATCTACGACCTCGACGTGCCGGTGATCGTGGGTGGAGCGGCGACCTACACGGCGGCCCTGCACCTCATGCGCACCGGCGCGGCCGGCGTTCTCGTGGGCTTCGGTGGCGGCGCGGCGTCCACCACCCGCGCCACCCTCGGCATCCACGCCCCCATGGCGACCGCGGTGTCCGACGTGGCGGCCGCGCGTCGCGACTACCTCGACGAGTCCGGCGGGCGCTATGTGCACGTGATCGCCGACGGCGGTGTCGGCACCTCCGGGGACATCGTGAAGGCGCTCGCCATGGGCGCCGACGCGGTCATGCTCGGCGTCGCCCTGGCCCGCGCCACGGACGCCCCCGGTCAGGGATTCCACTGGGGTCCCGAGGCGCACCACCCCAAGCTCCCGCGCGGGCGACGCGTCGAGGTGGGCGGCATCGGAACGCTGGAGGAGATCCTCTACGGCCCTGCGCCCGTCGCCGACGGCACCGCGAACCTCATCGGCGCGCTGCGCAAGTCGATGGCCACCACCGGGTACTCCGACCTCAAGGAGTTCCAGCGGGTGGAGGTCGTGCTGGCCCCGTACGAGGCCTGAGGTCTCCGCATCACCGTGACCGCGCCTGCTCCCTTCCCGCCGACCCTCCGTGAGGTCATGCTGCGGGGACGCTGGATCGCGATGCTGCTGCTGTGCCTCGTCGTCGCCGGGGTGTTCGCCTGGCTCGGCCAGTGGCAGCTGGAGCGGGCGATCGAGACCGATCCGCCGGCGCCGGGGGCGACCGAGCAGGTCCGACCGCTCGATGACGTCGTCGCGCCGGGGGAGTACCTCCCCGAGCCCCTCGTCGGACAGCGCGTGGAGACCGAAGGCGTCTGGGTCCCCGGGGACTTCCTCGTCGTGGGCAGTCGCTTCAACGACGGCGTGGAGGGGTACTGGGTCACCGGCCAGCTCCGCGTCGACGAACGTGTGTCGTTGGCGGTGGCCATCGGCTGGGCCCCGGATCGGGCGGCCGCCGACGCCGCGGTGGAGCGCCTGGAAGCCGAGGCGGACGGAGGCGTGGTCGAGGTCGCCGGTCGCGTCATCTCGGATGAGGGTCCGTCGGTCCCGCCGCGCTCGGATCCGGAGCAGCTGGACCGGATGTCGCCGGCCGCTCTGCTGAGCCGTTGGCACGACATCGAGCAGCTCGACGTCTACCGTCCGTACCTCGCTTCCACGACCGCGACCGCGGGACTCGTCGACATCGCCTCCCCGGCGCCCGACGAGCAGTCGCCGGTCAACTGGCTCAACGTGTTCTACGCCGCCGAGTGGGTCATCTTCGCCGGCTTCGCGTTCTACCTCTGGTACCGCCTGGCGAAGGACGCCTGGGAGCGCGAGGTGGAGGAGTTCGACGAAGCGCAGGGGGCCGCGACCGTCTGACGGCCGTTGCGCATCCGCGCGGCTGACGCTGCGCTTCTGCGCGCCGCGACGGCTCCGTGTGAACCTTCGTCAGGGGGCGTCGCGGCCATTCGGTGAGCGCTGGATGACCAATGGGAAAACTCCGTTGAGGATGTCCGAACCGCTCCGTAAGCTCGCTCCATGTGCGCACGCTGGGAGTTCCCGATGTGTGCGATGACAGCGTCCTGAGCAGCGCCGGAACACGATCGAGGAGACAGCACCGATGATGTCCGCTCCTGAGCACGGGGAGACCCTGACCCCCGTCTCGCACCGCAGAATCCGAGGGCGCGTGGGCGCTCTCGCCGCGACGTGCGTCGCCGCCCTGAGCTTCGGCTCGCTGGTGGCCGCGCCTGCGTCGGCGAACACCGAGGGCACCGGGGTGGTGATCAACGAGGCCTACCTGTCCGGCGGAAGCGCGGGGGCGGCGTTCACGAACAAGTTCGTGGAGCTGTACAACCCGACGACGGCGCCCGTCACCCTCGACGGGATGTCCCTGCAGTACCGCTCCGCGGCGGGGACCGGCGCCTTCAACGGCGTCGCCCCGCTGAAGGGCACGATCCCCGCGGGGGGCTACTTCCTCGTGCAGGGGAACAGCAACGGCACCAACGGTGCTGCGCTGCCCACGCCCGACGCCACCACCACGCTGAGCCCGAGCGGCACCAACGGCACCCTGGCCCTCGTCGAGGGCACCGCCGCGGTGACGCTCACCCCCGGCTCGACGGTCGGCGCGGACGGCGTGATCGACCTCCTCGGCTACGGCACCTCGAACACCTTCGAGACGGCGGCCGCCGCCGCCCCCTCGAGCAACACCGACGTCCGGTCGCTGAACCGCACCGCGGGTGCCGACGCGGACGACAACAAGGCCGACTTCACGCTGTCGGCGACGATCACCCCGCAGAACTCCGGCGGTACCGACCCCGGCACCGACCCGGGGGAGGAGCCGGGCGAGCAGCCCACGACCGCCACGATCGCCGAGGTCCAGGGCACCGGCGACGTCTCGCCGCTCGCCGGACAGCGCGTCCGCGTCGAGGGTGTCGTCACCGCCGACCATCGCACCGGCGGCTACAAGGGCATCGTGATCCAGACGCAGGGCTCGGGCGGCGACAACGACGCGACCCCCGGCGCCTCGGACGGGGTGTTCGTCTTCCTGAACGCGCTTGCGCCCACGCTCGAGATCGGCGACCTCGTCTCGGTGACCGGCACCGTGAGCGAGTACTTCGGTCAGACCCAGATCGCTCCCGCCGCGGTGGCCGACGTCTCGGTCGTCACGGCCGGTGTGGGCGTGCCCGCCCTCACTCCGCTCCCGGACACCGTGCGCGGTGCCGACCGTGAGCAGTACGAGAACATGTACGTCGCTCCGACCGGCACGTACCGGCTCGCGTCGAGCCACCAGCTCTACAACTACGGGACGCTGTGGCTGAACGCCGGCGACGACCTCAACGTCAAGAGCACCGAGACCACGCGTCCCGGGGCCGACGCCGCCGCCATCGCGGCCGAGAACCGCGCCAACCGCATCCTGCTCGACGACGCCTGGTCCATCCAGGTGACCAACAACGGCCACCCGGGCCAGCAGCCGTACTTCACGGAGGACACGGTGGTCCGCAACGGCGACACCGTCGACTTCGGGTCCAACGGCTACGTGCTCCAGTGGGGCTTCGACGACTGGCGGCTGCAGCCGGTCGTCCCGATCGACGACGCGTCCCCGGCGGAGCGCAAGGTCACCTTCGAGGCGACCAACCCGCGCCCCGAGAAGGCCCCGGAGGTGGGCGGTGACGCGCAGGTGGCGTCGTTCAACGTCTACAACTACTTCACGACGCTGAAGAGCGAGAACGCCGACGCCCGCGGCGCGGCGAACGCCGCCCAGTTCGCGATCCAGAAGTCCAAGATCGTCTCGGCCATCAACGGCCTCGACGCCGAGATCGTCGCGCTCATGGAGATCGAGAACTCGGTCAAGCTGGGCAAGCCCGTCGACACCGCTCTGAAGGACCTCGTCGCCGGCCTCAACGCCGACGCGGGCTCCGACGTGTGGGACTACGTCCGCACGCCGAAGGCCCTGCAGGACCCGGCGACGACGGACTACATCACGAACGCGATCATTTTCAAGAAGGACGCCGTGAGCACGGTGGGCGACAGCGCCACCGTCACCGACGAGTCCGTGTGGGGCAACGCCCGCGAGCCGATCGCGCAGGCGTTCGACATCGACGGCCGCGTGGTCACCGTGGTCGCCAACCACCTGAAGTCGAAGTCCCCGCCGCGGGGCGCCGGGGCGGAGCCGGCCGACGGCCAGGGCTTCTTCAACGCCGATCGGGTGAAGCAAGCGCAGGCCGTCCTCGCCTTCACGGACGAGCTGGCCGAGACCAGCGGCAGCAGCGACATGCTGCTGATCGGCGACTTCAACGCCTACGGGCAGGAAGACCCGATCGACGTGTTCACCTCGCAGGGGTGGAGCGACGTGGCCGCCGACAAGGCCGCAGGGCAGTACACCTACACGTTCGACGGAGAACTCGGCTCGCTCGACCACGTGATCGCGTCGCCGTCGCTCGCCCCCTCCATCACGGGCGCCGGCGTCTGGGGCATCAACTCGCCGGAGTGGAGCGATCGCGGCTACGCGTTCGGCGCCACCGAGGAGGGCACCCCGTACCGGTCCAGCGACCACGACCCGATCATCGTCGGCGTCTCGTCGGAGATCCCGCCGGTGAACATCGACGTCGTGACGGTTAACGACTTCCACGGCCGCATCGAGGCCGACGGGGCTGCGGCGGGGGCCGCCGTGCTCGCCGGCGCGGTGCAGCAGTTCCGTGCGGCGAACCCGAACACGATCTTCGCCGGAGCCGGCGATCTGATCGGGGCCTCGACGTTCACCTCGTTCATCAACGACGACAACCCCACGATCGACGCGCTCAACGCCGCCGGTCTGGACGTGAGCGCTGCGGGCAACCACGAGTTTGATCAGGGCTGGGAAGACCTGCGCGACCGGGTGCAGGAGCGCGCGGACTGGGAGTACATCTCCTCGAACGTGTTCCTCACGGAGACCGGTGAGCCCGCGCTCGCCCCGGCCTGGGTCAAGGAGCTCGACGGGGTGCGCGTCGGCTTCGTGGGCGCCGTCACGGAGGATCTCGACTCGCTCGTCTCGCCCGAGGGCATCGCGGATCTCGAGGTGCGCAGCATCGTCGACTCCGTGAACGCGGTGGCCGACGACCTGCGCGACGGGGACCCCGCGAACGGCGAGGCGGACGTCGTCATCCTGCTCGTGCACGAGGGCGCGGAGAGCACCGCGCTGTCTGCGATCACCGAGGACTCGCCGCTGGGCGAGATCGTCTACGGCGTCGACGACGACGTGGATGCGATCGTCTCGGCGCACACGCACCTCGCCTACAACCACGTCATCGACGGCCGACCGGTCGTCTCGGCGGGGCAGTACGGCGAGAACCTCGGCCTCATGAACATCCAGGTCGACCCGAAGACGAAGGAGCTGCTTTCGATCACCAACGAGATCAAGCCCCTCACGTCCGCCGGCAAGCCGCTGTACCCGGCGGTGCCGGAGGTGCAGGCCCTCGTCGCCAAGGCGAAGGCGGAGGCCGACGTGCTGGGAGCGGTGAAGGTGGGCGACATCACCGCCGACTTCAACCGCGCGCGGCAGTCCAACGGCTCGGAGAACCGCGGTGGCGAGTCCACCATCGGCAACTTCGTCGCCGACGTGCAGAAGTGGTCCACGGGTGCGGACATCGCGCTCATGAACCCGGGTGGCATCCGTGCCAACCTGACCTACGCGTCGAGCAACGCCGAGGATCCCGACGGGAACGTCACCTATCGGGAGGCGGCGACCGTCCAGCCGTTCGCCAACACGCTGGTCACGCTGACCCTCACCGGGACGCAGCTGAAGGGCGTGCTGGAGGAGCAGTGGCAGCCGGCAGGCTCGGCGCGACCGTTCCTCAAGCTCGGCGTCTCCGAGGGCCTGGTCTACACCTACGATCCGACGGCGCCCGCGGGTTCGCGGATCACCTCGATCACGCTGAACGGCACCGCGATCGACCCGAACGGGGAGTACACGGTGGCGGCGAACTCCTTCCTCGCGGCGGGCGGCGACAACTTCGCCACCTTCAAGCAGGGCGCGGGCAAGCGGGACACCGGCAAGATCGACCTCCAGTCGATGGTCGACTGGTTCGACGCGAACAAGACGGCCTCGCCGGACCTCGCCCAGCGTGCGGTCGGTGTGACCGTCAGCCCGGCGGACGCCGACGGCTACCGCGCCGGCGACCAGGTGACGGTCTCGCTCTCCTCGCTGGCGTTCAGCGGTGGCGAGGCGGCCCCGGGAGCGGTCACGCTGTCGCTCGGCGACACCCAGCTCGCGGCCGGCACGGTCGACCCGACCATCGTGGACACCACCGACGAGGGCGGCCGCGCCACCCTCACCTTCACGGTGCCGTCCGGGGTGTTCGGTGAGCAGCAGCTCACGGTCGAGGTCCCGGCCACGGGCACGACGGTGCAGGTGCCGTTCACGATCGCCGGCGAGGAGGAGTTCGCGGGGACCATCGCGCTCGGCTCCTCGAAGGTGGCCGCGGGCAAGAAGCTCGACGTCACGGGCACGGGCTACCAGCCCGGCGAGACCGTCACGGTCGAGCTCCGGCCGAAGAAGGGCCAGGGAGTCCAGGTGGGAACGGTGCAGGTCCGTCAGGACGGCACGTTCAGCACCTCGGTGACGGTGCCGAAGAACGCCCAGCCCGGCAAGTACACCGTCGCGGTGGCGCAGGCCGACGGAGACGAGGCCACGGCCACCGTCACCGTCAACCGCGCCGGCGGCATCGGCGGAATCATCAAGGACATCGTCGACTGGCTGTGGGACCTCCTGACCGGATGGTTCTGATGCCGAGCGGCGGATGACGAGGCGGAGGCCGTCGGGGCGACCCGGCGGCCTCCGTCGTTCCCGCGGGGTCGGGGCGTCGCCCGCCGCCGACTAGACTGGGGGCATGCCCGAACCGAAAGTCGCCAGCTTTCCGGCGATCCGCGGTGCGCTGAAGTTCTACCAGATCGCGTCGATCATCACGGGAGTCATGCTGCTCCTGCTGCTCGCCGAGATGGTGCTGAAGTACACGCCGATCCACCTCGAGCTCTTCGCCGGAGGATCGGGCGGCCCGCTCTGGTTCGCCGGCGTCATCGCGGGACCGGACTGCCAGTGGTGGTCGCTGTTCGCGCCGTGGACGAACTCGTGCGAGATGACCTCCCTCGGGGACGGCTTCAACATCTCGCTGTTCATCCTCGTCGCCCACGGCTGGTTCTACGTCGTCTACCTCTTCGCGTGCTTCCGCATGTGGAGCCTGATGCGCTGGCGCTTCCCGCGGTTCATCCTGCTCGCGCTCGGCGGCGTCGTGCCGCTGCTGTCGTTCTTCATGGAGGCGGTCGTCGCCCGTGAAGTCAAGACCTATCTCGCCACCCGAGAGGCCGCCGAGGCCTCCGCGATCGCCCCGGAAGGTGTCCGTTGACCGAACAGTCCGAGACCCAGCAGCGCCCCGCGCTCGTCGTCGACTTCGGCGCGCAGTACGCGCAGCTCATCGCCCGCCGCGTGCGCGAGGCCGGGGTCTACAGCGAGATCGTGCCGCACACCGCCACGGCGGAGGAGATCGCCGCGAAGAACCCCGTCGCGATCATCCTCTCCGGCGGCCCCTCGTCGGTGTACGAGGAGGGCGCGCCCAAGCTCGACCCGTCGGTCTTCGACCTCGGCGTCCCCACGCTCGGCATCTGCTACGGCTTCCAGTACATGGCCCAGACCCTCGGCGGCGAGGTCGCGCACACCGGCCTCCGCGAGTACGGCGCCACGGATGCGGTCATCTCGGGTGACGGCGGCACGCTGCTCAGCGGGCAGCCGACCGAGCAGAACGTGTGGATGAGCCATGGCGACCAGGTCGCGAAGGCGCCCGAGGGCTTCGAGGTGCTCGCGACGACGGAGGCCACGAAGGTCGCCGCCTTCGCGAACGAGGAGCGCGGCTTCTACGGCGTGCAGTGGCACCCGGAGGTCAAGCACTCGGATCACGGTCAGCGCGTGCTGGAGAACTTCCTCCACAAGGGTGCGGGCCTCGCGTCCGACTGGAACCCCGACAACGTGATCGCCGAGCAGATCGAGCGCATCCGCGAGCAGGTCGGCGACGCCCGGGTCATCTCCGCGCTGTCCGGCGGCGTGGACTCCGCCGTCTCGACCGCTCTCGTGCACAAGGCCATCGGCGACCAGCTCACGGCCGTCTTCGTCGACCACGGGCTCCTCCGCAAGGGCGAGCGCGAGCAGGTCGAGAAGGACTACGTCGAATCCACCGGGGTGCGGCTCATCACGGTCGACGCCGCGGAGACCTTCCTCGGTCACCTCCAGGGCGTGACCGACCCCGAGGAGAAGCGCAAGATCATCGGCCGCGAGTTCATCCGCGCGTTCGAGAAGGTGCAGCTCGACCTCGTCGAGGAGGCGAAGGCCGACGGCGGCGCCCCGGTGAAGTTCCTCGTGCAAGGCACGCTCTATCCGGACGTCGTCGAGTCGGGCGGCGGTGCGGGCACGGCCAACATCAAGTCGCACCACAACGTGGGCGGTCTTCCGGACGACCTCGACTTCGAGCTCATCGAGCCGCTGCGGGCCCTCTTCAAGGACGAGGTCCGCGCGATCGGCCGTGAGCTCGGCATCCCCGAGGCGATCGTCGGGCGTCAGCCGTTTCCGGGGCCCGGTCTCGGCATCCGGATCATCGGTGAGGTCACCGCTGACCGTCTCGAGATCCTGCGTGAGGCCGACGCCATCGCCCGCGAGGAGCTGACCAAGGCCGGCCTCGACCAGGAGATCTGGCAGTGCCCGGTCGTGCTCCTCGCCGACGTGCGCTCTGTGGGCGTGCAGGGCGACGGCCGCACCTACGGCCACCCGATCGTGCTGCGTCCGGTCTCCAGCGAGGACGCGATGACCGCCGACTGGACCCGCCTGCCGTACGACGTGCTGTCGAAGATCTCGAACCGGATCACCAACGGCGTCCGCGACGTCAACCGCGTCGTTCTCGACGTGACGTCGAAGCCGCCGGGGACGATCGAGTGGGAGTAGGGGGCGCGATGCCCCCGGTCTCGGCACCGGTCCTCCCGGACGCCGAGTACCTGGTGCTGTCCAGCCGCCTGATCCCGGGTCTGGACGGCGGCTACACGATCGCCACGCTCGCGCGCGCCCGGATGCTCGCTGCCGCGGGCGCGGCGGACGGCGCCGGTCCGCAGCTGCTGACCTTCGATCCGGGGACGATCGCCGACCACGCCGAGCACCGCCGCGTCTTCGCGGAGCGCGGTGCGCTCACCGACCCCGATCGACTGCGCAACCTCTTCGACGAGGCCGTCGCACCGCAGGGCGGAGCCGCCGCCTGGCTGCGTGACGCCGCGGATGCCGCAGTGACGGCTGACCCTGACCGGGAGTACCGCGTGCTCGCGGATCCCGCGGGACGGCCTTTCGCAGCCCTTCCCGTCATCCCCGGCAACCCGGATTGGCACCTCACGGACGAGCCTGTCCTCGTCTACGACGAGAGCGGAGCGGTCGTCGGCGCGCTGCATGGCTTCCGCGGACTCTACGGTGCCTGGCTGGCGCACATCACGGCGGCGCTGGGGGAGCGTCCGATCGTCGTGATCTGCGAGTCACGCCAGCTCGGAGAGCTGATCGCCGACTGGCGCGACCCGCGCGTGCGCATCCTGCACCCCATCCACACCATGCACGTGGAGGCGCCCTACACTCCCGACGCCGGCCTGAACACGCTCTGGACGCGCTGGTTCCGCCTGGCCGACCGCTTCGATGCGGTCATCTGGCCGACCGCCACGCAGCGGGACGACGTCGTGGCGCGGTTCGGTGAGGCCGCCAACCATGTCGTGGTGCCGAACCCCATCGCGCCGGTCGAGCGCCGTGACGACCTGCGCGAGGAGGGCCTCGTGGTCGTGCTGGGTCGGCTCGCGGCCGGCAAGCGCATCGACCATTCCATCCGCGCCTTCGTCGAGGCGGACGTGCCGGGCTCCCGGATGGAGATCTGGGGCACGGGAGCAGAGCAGGAGCGGCTGGCGGCACTGATCGCCGAGCTCGACGCCGCGGACCGCGTGCATCTCTGCGGCTACACCGACGATTCCGCCACCGTGCTCGACCGGGCGTCCGTGCTGGTCACCTCCACTGCGTTCGAAGGGCAGCCGCTCGGCATCGTGGAGGCGCTCCTGCACGGCACGCCGGTGGTGTCTTACGACGTGCGGTACGGCATCCGGGATGTTCTCGGCGCGGGCGGCGGCGTTCTCGTCCCGGCGGGAGACATCGGTGCGCTGGGCGCTGCATTGCGGGGACTGCTGACCGATCCGGACCGTCTGGCGGCGCTGCGTGTCGAAGCGCCGGCCGTCGCTGCGGCGTGGAGTCCCGAGCGCTCCGCGGATGCACTGGTCGCGACCATCGCGGCCGCCGTGCAGGCGCCGTCGCGGCGCCGCTGAACCCGACCGTCGCGACCGCCGGGAGGTCGCGAGCGACTCCCGGCGGTCGCTGGCGTCATCGCGTGCGGCGTCTGCGCGCGGCCACGACCGTGGTGACGGCGCCGGCAGCCAGCAGCAGGCCGCCCAGCAGCAGAGCGACGATGGGGGCATCGCCACCCGTCGTCGCGAGATCACCGCGCTCGCCACGCGTGGCCCCGCTCCCGGGTGCCGTGACGCCGTCCTCACCCGCAGCGCCCGGGTTCGACGGGCTGCCGGGGTCCGTCGGTCCGGTCGGATCCGTCGGAGTGCCCGGATCGGTCGGGTCCACCGGCTCGTCCACGGCGACAGCCACCGGTCCACTCTCGACGGCGGCGGCATCCAACGCGGTCACCACCCAGGTCTCCGTCGCGGCGCGCGCGGCGGCGGGGGCATCGTCGGCGGGGAGGGGGAAGCGGAGCGACGCCGCGCCGCCTGCCCAGACCGTGTCCACCAGTGCGCCCGGCGTGGCGACGATCTGCGCCGGATCACCGGTTCCGCGATAGATCGCATACTGGCGGGCCTCTTGCGCGTCCCCGGCCTGCCAGCGGAGCTCGCCGTCGACGATCTCGGGTGCCGCTGGGGCGGCCACCTGTCCGTCCGAGAGCCAGGGCTTGGCCGGAACGAGCGTGGGGTGGGCGAAGGCCTCGCCCTCGAGGAGCTCGATCGCGGCGTTCTTGGCCTCGTGCTTGGGCTGCTGATCCGCGGGCAGAGCGGCCAGGTCGCTCGGCTTCATGTCGTTGTAGCTGAACAGGACGCTGCCCTCGATGCCGTCGAGCTTCTGGTTGTACCGGATCTGGTTCGGCACCTCCTCCGGGTTCATCCAGGCCTGCTCCCAGCCCCCGTTGTTGACGTGCTTGTAGAGCGCGTGGCCGACATAGACCTGGGTGCGGCTGCCTGCTGCCACGTCGCTCCACCACTGCGCGAGCTCCCCGTAGGGGGCGGCGGCCTGATCGAAGCTCCAGTAGATCTGCGGCACGATGTAGTCGATCAGCTCGTCCTGCACCCACCCGCGGGTGTCGGCGAAGATCGCCTGGCTGTACGTCTGCGACGAACTCGTCGGCGTGTGGGACCCGGCCGGGTCGAGCGCCTTGTGCTCCCAGATCCCGAACGGGCTGATGCCGAGCTGCACGGCAGTGCCGCGCGCCGCGTTGCCGGCGTCGATCGCGTCGCCGACGAGGGTGATCAGACCCGTGATGTTGTCGCGCCGCCACGCCTCGATGCCGGCGACGGTGTCGGGATAGCCCGCCGTGAGGCCGAACTCCTCGAACGTCGCGCGGTCCTCGCCCTGCGCGCCGAAGAACACGTTCTGGCCGTCGACGGTGATCCGGTACGGGTAGAAGTAGTCGTCGAAGTGGATGGCGTCGACGTCGTAGTTCTCCGTGATCTCGGCGACGGTGGCCGCGACGTACGCGGGAACCTCGGGCTGGCCCGGGTCCAGGAACAGCTTCTCCTCGAAGGACAGCACCCAGTCGGGGTGCTGCACGGCGAAGTTGTCGTCGGCGAGGATGCCGGCGTCGTTCAATGCCGCGATGTACTGCGGGATCGAGAGCGCTTTCACCTCGTCCGCGGTGAGCCCGAGGGCCGTGAGGATCCCCGGCGAGGTCATCTTCGCGTTGGTCACGCGATAGGGGTTCAACCAGGCGTGGAACTCCATGCCGCGCGCGTGCGTGGCCTCCACCATGCGCTGCAGCGGGTCGTACCCGGGATCGGCGCCCTGGGTGCCGGTGAGGAACTCGGACCACGGGTTGAGCGCCGAGGGGTAGTACGCGTCCAGCAGCGGACGCACCTGGAAGATCACGGCGTTCATGTTCCAGGAGGCGAAGTCGTCGAGCACCGTCGCGTAGCGGGCGTCGAAGTCCGCCGCATCCGCGGGCTTGCCGAAGTTCAGGTTGCCGATCGTGCCGACCCAGGCACTGGAGAAGCGGCGGTTCTCCGGGGTCAGCGTCGTGGGAATGGCGACCTGCTCGCCGGATCCCGGATAGGTGTACACGGGCTCCGTGCCGTAGCCATAGGCGCCGGAGGTGTCCTTGACGTACCGGGTGAGCGGCTCCTCGTCGGGGGCCGCTCCGGCGGTCGTGGGGAGCGCCAGCAGGAGCAGGGCGGCCGCGGCGGTGGCGGCGATGCGTCTCTTCATCGAGTCCTCGTTCGATCTGGAAAAGAATTTCCACTGAAAGGGGTTGAACTGAAACTCTATGCCGATGCGGCTCTCGGCAGAAGACCGGGAGGAATTTTTCGCCCGATGTCGATCTCCGCCGTTCCCGTTCGACGTCTGTGATGAGAGGGTCGAGGAACGGCCCTTCGGAACAAGGAGAACATCATGAAGTTCATGCTCATCATGCGCGCGACCGACGACGTGGTGGCGGCCTACCAGGAGATGCCCTTCGAGCAGGTCATCGAGGCGATGGGTCGTTACAACGAGTCGATGATGAAGGCGGGCGTCCTCGTCGCTGGGGAGGGCCTGACCGACGCGGCGGAGGGCTTCGTCGTCGACTTCAGCGCCGAGAAGCCGCTGATCACGGACGGCCCCTACGGGGAGACGAAGGAGCTCTTCAACGGCTTCTGGATCATCGAGGTCTCCTCGCGCGAGGAGGCCGCGGAGTGGGCGAGCCGGGCGCCGCTCGGAGCGGGATCGTTCCTCGAGGTGCGCCGGGTGACCGGCCCGGAGGACTTCCCCGCCGACAACGAGTGGATCGAGAAGGAGGCGGGCTGGCGGGAGGAGCAGGCCCGCCGCGCCGAGCAGGCGTGACGACGCTCCGCTGATGGACGGCTCGTTCGACCCCGTGGCGAACTCGGCCGCCTCCGCGCAGGAGGCGGCCGAGCGGGCCGTCGCGGCCGTGTGGCGAATCGAAGCCGCGCGCATCGTCGGCACGCTGACGCGGATGGTCGGCGACTTCGGCCTGGCGGAGGACCTCGCGCAGGAGGCCTTGGTCGCCGCGCTGCGGCAATGGCCCGCCGAGGGCGTCCCGCGGAACCCCGCCGCGTGGCTCACAGCCGTGGCGAAGCGGAAGGCGGTGGACGGATGGCGACGCCGCGAGCGGCTGGACGACCGTCTCGCGCTGATCGCGCACGACCTCGAACAGGAGCAGGCGGAGGGCCACGAGCTGCCGTGGGACCCGGATGCCGTGGACGACGATGTGCTGCGCCTCCTCTTCATCGCGTGCCACCCGGTCCTCTCTCGGGAGGCGCAGGTCGTGTTGACGCTGCGGGTCGTCGGCGGGCTGTCGAGCGAGGAGATCGCCCGCGCCTTCCTGGTCCCCACGGCGACCGTGCAACAGCGGATCGTGCGCGCGAAGAAGACGCTGGCGGCGGCACACGCGCCGTTCGAGGTGCCGCCGCGGGAGGAGCATGCGGCGCGGCTCGGCGCGGTCCTCGGGGTGCTCTACCTCATCTTCAACGAAGCGCACGCGGCCAGCAGCGGTCCGGAGTGGATGCGGCCGGAACTGAGCGACGAGGCCATCCGGCTCGCCAGGGTGCTCGCCGCGCTGCAGCCTCGCGAACCGGAGGTGCACGGTCTGCTCGCGCTCCTGGAGCTCACGGCCGCACGCTTCCCCGCACGGACCGACCGGAACGGGGACCCGGTGCTGCTCGCCGATCAGGACCGTCGGCGGTGGGACCGCAGCCGCATCGCGCGGGGGAGAGCGGCACTGGCGCGGGCGGACGGGCTCGGCCGTGGACGCGGGCCGTACAGTCTGCAGGCCGCCATCGCCGAATGCCATGCCGTCGCGCCGTCCGTGGAGGAGACCGACTGGGATCGCATCGTCGTCCTCTACGAGGCGCTCGGCCGGCTCACCCCGTCCCCGGTGGTGGAGCTCAATCGCGCGGCCGCCGTGGCCATGGCGACCGGGCCCGCTTCCGCGCTGAAGATGCTCGATGAGCTGGCTGCGTCCGGGGCGCTGCGCGGCTACCACCTGCTCCCGGCCACGCGGGGCGAGCTGCTGCGCCGACTCGGCCGGGAGAGCGAGGCACGCAGCGAGTTCGCCGTGGCCGCGGGGCTGGCCGGCAACGACCGTGAGCGCGGACTCCTGGAGCGCAAGGCGCGGGGAACGGCGAGCTGACCGTCCGCGGCACGAAAAGACCCGCCCCTCACGGATGCTCTCGCAGCCGTGAGGGACGGGCGTGGGTGACGCGGGGCGCGTCGAGGGGGGTCTGCGTCAGTCGTTGACCCGCTGGCCGCGGCCGGCGATGAGGCCGTAGATCAGCAGCACGATGATCGAACCGCCGATGGCGAGGAGCCAGGTGCCGAGGTCCCAGAACTCGGTGAGCGGACGGTTGAGGATCAGGCTGCCGAGCCAGCCGCCGAGCAGGGCGCCGACGACGCCGAGCAGCAGGGTGATGAACCATCCGCCGCCCTGCTTACCGGGCAGGATCAGCTTGGCGATGGCTCCGGCGATGAGGCCGAGAAGAAGAAAGCCGAGAAAACTCATGGTCAGCTCCTTGGGTCAGGAGCCCCGGGGTGCCGGGGCTTCGTGACACCTACTGTGCCCGGCCGCGGAATCGCGTGCCAACCCCTTGCGCGCTCCCTCCCGGATATGGCAAGAGGCCCGCCTCCCAGGGAGACGGGCCTCTCGTCGCGACGGGTCGCGCGTCAGTTGTTGCCGCGGGCGATGGCGATGATCCGAAGGATCTCGACGTACAGCCAGACGACGGTGACCATGATGCCGAAGCCGCCGAGCCAGCCGTACTTGCGGGGAGCGCCGTTGCGGACGCCCTGCTGGATCTGGTCGAAGTCGAGCACCAGCGAGTAGGCCGCCATGATCACGACGAGGACACCGATGATGAGGCCGAGCGGAATGCCCATGATCGGCTGGCTGAGCATGCCGAACGCGTTGGTGTTGACGCCGGTCCACATGAGAACGAGGTTCAGGAGCGAGAAGACCAGGTAGCCGATCATCGCGATCATGAAGATCTTCGTGGCCTTCTTCGAGGCGCGGATCTTGCCGCTCGCGAAGAGGGCGAGAGTCACGCCGACGACCGAGACGGTCGCGAGCGTCGCCTGGAAGACGATGCCGGGCCAGCGGACCTCGAAGAACGCCGAGATGCCGCCGATGAAGAGACCCTCGAAGGCCGCGTAGGCGAAGATCAGCGCGGGGCGGACCTTCTTGCGCGAGGTGAAGGTGATGACCATCGCCAGCACGAAGCCGCCGAGCGCCCCGAGGGCCCAGGGCAGCACGTTGACGGCGGCGGGGTTGTACGGGTCGTAGCGCGGCACGTCGAGGCCGCCGAGCGTCAGCACCCAGCCGACGACGGCGGTGACGAGGAGGATGCCGAAGAGGCCGGCGGTCTTCCACACGGTGTCTTCGACGGACATCCGGTCGGTCTCGAGCGCGCCTGCGGCGGGAGCGGCGTACATGCCCTCGAGCTGTGCGTTGGCGGCGGCATCCATCGCGCCGTGCTGGAGCGACGCGGCCTGCGCGCCCTGAGCGCCCTGGGGCGCACCCGGGTAGGTCGCGACGTTGCGCGGGTCCTGCTGCTGGAAAGCAGGATTGTTGAAAGCGAAGTTGCTCATCAGGTGGGCCTCACTCCAAAAGGGGGGTCGTAGGTCGCTTTCCTCCACGATACCCGTGAGGCGACACTCCCGGGGTGCCTTACGCTGTGAGCGTGCCCAGCAAATCCCCGCTCGTCATCGGGCACCGCGGTGCCCCGGGCCACCGACCGGAGCACACCCGTTCGTCCTACGAGCTCGCTCTCGCGACGGGGGTCGACGCGGTCGAGCCGGACGTGGTCGCCACCCAGGACGGCGTCCTGGTCGTGCGGCACGAGAACGAGATCTCCGGCACCACGGACGTCGCCGATCACCCGGAGTTCGCGGATCGCCGCACGACGAGGCGCGTGGACGGTGCCGCACTGACCGGCTGGTTCACGGAGGACTTCACCTGGGCGGAGCTGTCCACGCTGCGCTGCCGGGAACGGCTCCCGAAGCTCCGGGCATCCAGCGCCTCCTGCGACGGCACGGAGCCGATCCTGCGCCTGCGCGACGTCCTCGACCTCGTGCGGGCGGCAGCACAGGAGCAGGGCCGGCCGATCGGCGTCGTGCTCGAGGTGAAGCACGCCACGCATTTCGCACGCATCGGACTCGACCTCGCGCCCCTCATCGCGCGGGAGCTGCGCGACGCCGGGTGGGCGGCGGGGGAGCTGCCGCTGATCGTGGAGAGCTTCGAGTCGACCGTGCTCGGGCAGCTCCGCGCCGCGGGCGTCGACGCGAGCTTCGTCTACCTCATCGAGGCGGCGGGACAGCCGTACGACCTCCTCGTCGCCGAGGGGGCGAAGGTCCTGAGCTACCCGGAGACCGTGACCCCCGGGAATCTGGACCGCCTGGTCGGTCGGATCGACGGGATCAGCGTCGACAAGAAGATGCTCCTGGTGCCGGGCACGACGCTGGTCGCCGATGCGCACGCCCGCGGCCTGACCGTCTTCGCGTGGACCTGCCGCCCGGAGAACGCCTTCCTCGCGGCGCCCTACCGCGGACCGGGAGGCAAGAGCGCGTTCGGGCACTACGAGGCCGAGTGGGGCGTGATCGCCCGGCAGGGCGTGGATGGCGTCTTCGTCGACCACCCCGACCTCGGCGTCGCGTTCTTCCGCGGCTGACCCGCCGGCGTCAGAGCGTGCGGTCGAACGCGCCCTGACGAGTGGAGACGATCTCCTTGCCGAGCGGCATGAGCGACACCGGGACCATTTTGAAGTCGGCGATGCCCATGGGGATGCCGATGATGGTGATGCACAGCGCGAGTCCCGACACGATGTGGCCGAGCGCGAGCCACCACCCCGCGAGGATGACCCAGAGCACGTTCCCGAGGAACGACCCGACGCCGGCCGTCGGCTTGCTGACGACCTCGCGGCCGAACGGCCAGATGGCGTAGGCGGCGATGCGGAACGAGGCGATGGCCCAGGGGACCGTGATGATCGGGATGCACAGCAGCAGGCCGGCCAGCACGTAGCCGAGGAAGAGCGCCCAGCCCGCGAGGATGACCCAGATGATGTTGAGGATCGTGCGCATACAGCGATTGTGTCACCCGCGGCGCGGCACGGCTGGGCATCAGCCCGGAGGTCCCCGGCGCTCGCGCCCCGCGATGCCAGACTGACCGCATGACCGGAATAGTGGTGGATGACGTCAGCAGGGCGTTCGGGGACGTGCAGGCCGTGCGAGGGGCCACGTTGCGCGCAGAGGCGGGAAGGGTGACGGGTCTGGTGGGCCCGAACGGCGCGGGCAAGACGACGCTGCTCCTGATGCTCGCCTCGTTGCTCGCCCCCGACAGCGGGTCGATCCGCATCGGCGGCATCGACCCCGAAGCCGACCCGCTCGCCGCCCGTCGCGTGCTGGGGTGGATGCCGGATGCCCTCGGCGCCTGGCCCTCCCTCACCGCCCGCGAGACGATCGTGACCACGGCCCGGCTCTACGGGATCGACCGCGCGGACGCGGAGCGGCGGGCGCAGCACCTTCTCGGTCTCGTCGGTCTGGGGGAGCTCGCTGATTCCGCCGCGAAGGTGCTCTCCCGTGGGCAGAAGCAGAAGCTCGGCCTCGCCCGCGCTCTCGTCCACGACCCGCAGGTGCTGCTTCTCGACGAGCCGGCGTCCGGCCTCGATCCCGAGGCCCGCGTGCAGCTGCGGGTGCTGCTGCGCCGCTTCGCGGCCGAAGGGCGCACGGTCCTCATCTCCAGCCACGTGCTGTCCGAGCTGGAAGAGGTCGTCGACGACGCCGTCTTCCTCGTCGGCGGGGCCGTCGTGGACGCCGCTCCGGCGCAGAGCACGGTCCGCGCGTGGCGGGTGCGGCTTGCCGGCGCGACCGCGGAGCGTCTGAACGCGGACACCTGGCAGGTCGCCTCGGCCCTCGGACGGGCTCCCGAGTCCCTCGCCGTGGACCGCGGCGCCGTCCTCGTCGGCTTCCCCGGGGAGGATGACGCCGCCCAGTCACTGCGCCTCCTCGTGGAGGCGGGGCTGCCGGTCGCGGAGTTCGCGCCCGCGCAGAGCGATCTGGAGCATACGTTCCTCGCGCTCCGGCACCCGCACCCGCCCGCGGGGACGACCCCGCCGCCCCCGCCGCCTGCGGCACCCCACGGAACGGAGGCGGGAGCATGAGTCTCGCGAACATCGGCGTCATCGCGCGCCTGGAACTGACCCAGCGGCTGCGGAGCGTCGGCTGGTACGTGCTCCTCGGCATCTTCGCACTGGTGCTCCTCGGCGTCACCGGCCTGTCGTTCGCCGTGTACTCCTGGGGGGAGGACGTGGGGGCGGGCGTGTCGTCCATCGTCGTCAACGTGGTCCTGCTGCTCGTCGTGCTCGTCTCTCCCACGCTCAGCGGCAACGCCATCAACGGCGACCGGGAGGCGGCCACGCTCGCGCCGATCCAGGTCACCGCGGCGTCGACCGGCGACATCATGCTGGGCAAGCTGCTCGCGGCGATCGCGACGGGCGGCGCGTTCCTCCTGGTGGCGGTTCCCTTCCTCGCGGCGTCGCTGCTGGCGGGCGGGACCGATCCGATCGTGCTGTTCGTGGCGCTGCTCATCCTCGCCGTCGAGATCATCATCGTCGCCGCGATCGGCGTCGGCCTGAGCGGCCTCATCGCCCGGCCGCTGTTCTCCGTCGCGTCCACCTACCTCGTGGTCTCCGCGCTCGTCATCGGCACGATCATCGTCTTCGCGCTCGGCGGCCTGGCGGTGCGCAGCGAGGCGACGAGCTACAGCCGCCCCTACGACAGCAACGGCAACGTGGACTGCGAGAGCTGGGAGGAGTACACGTACGAGGCGCCGCGGTTCGACCTCGTGTGGTGGGCGCTCGCCGCCAACCCGTTCGTCGTGCTGGCTGATGCCACCCCCACCGAGTTCAGCACGGACGGCTATCCGGTCGATCTGTACGGGCAGATCAAGTGGGGCGTCCGCAGCGCGCAGCTCTCGCCGCTGGAGCAGCGCTGGGACGACTGCGATCCGGAGAGCGGTTCGCAGACGGCCGAGCAGGTGATCGACGAGACCGTGCCGAGCTGGTTCGTCGGGCTCGGCGTGCAGGTGGTGCTCGCCGGGGCACTGTTCGCGGGAGCGTGGGCCCGCACTCGGACGCCCGCGCGACGGCTGCCGCCGGGCACCCGCATCGCCTGAGCGGAAGAAGGGGGGATGCGCGTCGCGCGTCGAGCCGGTAGACAGGACACGCGGACCGACCGCCGCGACGGAAGGGCCGCATGAGCATCGCATTCCTCCTCACGACCCTGGTGGTCGTCGCCACCCCGGGAACCGGGGCGGTGTACTCGGTGGCGATCGGGATCTCCCAGGGGGCGAGGGCCGGCGTCGTCGCCGCCCTCGGCTGCACGCTGGGGGTCGTCCCGCACATGATCGCCGCGATCACCGGTCTGGCCGCGATCCTGCACGCCTCCGCCGTCGCCTTCGAGGTCATCAAGTGGTTCGGTGTCGCCTACCTGCTGTACCTCGCGTGGCGGACGCTGCGGGACACTGCGCTGATGTCGGCGGAGGAGGACGCCGTGCCCGTGTCGTCGTGGCGGATCATCCGCACTGCCGTCCTCCTCAACCTCCTGAATCCGAAGCTGACCATCTTCTTCTTCGCCTTCCTGCCGCAGTTCGTCGCCGCCGGAGGCACCGGAGCCACGGCGCAGATGATCGTGCTGAGCCTGGTCTTCATGGCGGTCACCTTCGTCGTGTTCGCCGCGTACGGGGTCTTCGCGGCGACCATGCGCACCCGCGTCCTCACCCGCCCGAAGGTGATGGCGTGGCTGCGGCGCTCCTTCGCGGCGACGTATGTGCTGCTGGCGGGGCGTCTGGCGCTCGAGACCCGTTAGGCCGGGACCTCGATGTCGGTGCCGCCGCCTAGACTCGAGAGGTCATGACCGAAGCCCCTCTCATCGTCCCCGGATCCGTCGGCCTGCAGTCCTCCGGCGCCCCCGCGCAGGACGACCTCCTCGCCGGCCTCAACCCCCAGCAGCTCGAGGCCGTCACGTATCGCGGCCCCGCCCTGCTCATCGTCGCCGGTGCCGGCTCGGGCAAGACGAGCGTGCTCACGCGCCGCATCGCCTCGCTCCTGCGCAGCCGCGAGGCGTGGCCGAGCCAGATCCTCGCCATCACCTTCACCAACAAGGCCGCCGGCGAGATGCGCGAGCGCGTCGAGGGGCTGATCGGCGACGCCGCGCGCGGCATGTGGATCTCCACGTTCCACTCCGCGTGCGTGCGCATCCTCCGCCGCGAGGCGCAGCAGTTCGGGTTCACGAAGAACTTCACCATCTACGACTCCGGAGACTCCCGCGCCCTCCTCAAGCGGCTGGTCAAGGAGCACGAGGCCGATGCCTACGGGCTCACCCCGGCGGCTGTCCAGGGGCGCATCTCCAAGCTCAAGAACGAGCTCTCCGATGCCGAGGCCTATGCGCGCCAGGCCAACATGAGCGACCCGGCTGAGCGCGTCTTCGTCGAGGTCTTCGCCGACTACCAGCGGCAGCTCCAGAAGGCCAACGCCTTCGACTTCGACGACCTCATCGGACAGACGGTCTACCTGTTCCGGGCCTTCCCCCAGGTCGCCGACACCTACCGCCGCCGCTTCCGCCACATCCTCGTCGACGAGTACCAGGACACCAACCACGCCCAGTACGCGCTCATCCACGAGCTCACCCGGCCGGTGTCCGGCGTCGGCTCGACACCGGAGCCGTATGCCGCCAACGGCATGATGATCTTCGAGCCTGACCCCGAGCCGGCGCCGGGAGCCGGCGAGGCCGGGGCGTCGCTGACGGTGGTCGGCGACTCGGATCAGTCGATCTACGCGTTCCGCGGTGCGGACATCCGCAACATCAGCGAGTTCGAGCGCGACTTCCCGGGAGCGAAGGTCGTGCTCCTCGAACAGAACTACCGCTCGACGCAGAACATCCTCTCCGCGGCGAACGCGGTCATCGGCAACAACTTCGACCGCAAGGACAAGAAGCTCTGGAGCGACCGCGGCGAGGGCGACAGGATCATCGGCTTCACCGGCTACTCGCAGCACGACGAGGCCCAGTTCGTCGCCGACGAGATCGAAGCGCTGCACCGCAAGGGCATGCCGTACTCGGAGATGGCCGTCTTCTACCGCACGAACTCGCAGTCCCGTGCGCTGGAGGAGATCTTCATCCGCTCGGCCGTGCCGTACAAGATCATGGGCGGCACCAAGTTCTACGAGCGCGCCGAGATCAAGGACGCGCTGGCCTACCTCGTCGCGGTTGCGAACCCCGCCGACGAGATGGCGGTCCGCCGCATCCTCAACAAGCCCCGGCGCGGCATCGGCGACGTCACCGAGACCGCCATCGCCCGCTTCGCCGAGGAGCACGGCATCTCCTTCCGCGATGCCCTGTCGCTGCCCGGCCAGCTCGGCGTCGGCCCGAAGATCCAGGCAGCCATCGCCCAGCTCGACGCCGTGCTCGCCGAGGCGACGGCGATCATGCTGCCGCCGACGGGGGAGGTGCCGCCGCCCACCTCCGTGGCGGACGGGCTCAGCCTGCTGCTCTCCAAGAGCGGCTACCTCGACGCGCTGCGCGCCAGCCGCGATCCGCAGGACGAGGCCCGCGTGGAGAACCTCGACGAGTTCGTGGCCGTGACCCGCGACTTCGCGCGCAACAACCCCGAGGGCACCATCACCGACTTCCTCACCGAGGTCGCGCTGGTCTCCGACGCGGACGACCTCGACGACGAGTCCGGATCGGTCTCGCTCATGACTATGCACACCGCCAAGGGACTGGAGTACGACGCGGTCTTCGTCACCGGCGTCGAGGAAGACCTCATCCCGCACCGCATCTCGGCGGGAGAGCCCGGCGGCCCGCAGGAGGAGCGGCGCCTGTTCTACGTGGGCATCACCCGCGCCCGCAAGCGCCTGCACCTGTCCCTGGCGATGACCCGCGCGCAGTTCGGCGAGGTGACCGTCGCCATGCCCAGCCGATTCCTGCAGGAGATCCCGGCCTCCCTCATCGACTGGCGGCAGTCCCCGGGCGACGTGAACTCCCGCGGAGGTATGCAGTCGCGTGCGCTGAACGCCCGTCGCTCCGGTGGGTCGGGCGACCGCTTCGGCGTGAAGGCCCTGCCCCGCGACTCCCTCAAGCCGCTCTCGACGGCGATGGACAAGATCCCCAACCGCGTCACCGCCAAGATGCGCGACAACGGCGACCTCGAGCTCGCCGCCGGTGACCGCATCCGGCACGACGACTTCGGCGAGGGAAGGGTCGACGCCGTCACTGGCGAAGGCGCCAAGCGCATCGCCCATGTCCGGTTCGACACGGCAGGGCAGAAGAAGCTGCTCATCAAGGTCGCCCCGATCCAGAAGCTCTGACGTCGCGGCGGAGAGGGCGGGGAGACACGGTTAGGCTGGCTCCCATGGCCCTCTTCTCCCGCCGCAAGAAGTCCGGCGACGACGCCGTCGCTCCCGCCCCCTCCGCCGCTCCGGCCACCGAGAGCGAGGAGGACGCGAGCACGGCGACCGAGGAGTCGGAGGCGTCGACGGCCGAGGCATCGCCCACCGTCGGCATCTCGGTTCAGGCGTTCCGCGGTGTCGGCGCCGAAGCCGGGCCCGAGGTCGCGCTTCCGGATCCGGAGGCCGCGGCGGCAGCCGCAGCGCCCGCTGCCGCGCCGACGCCGCCCAGCCCCACCGCGGAGCCTGCGGCACCGGCGGCCGAGCGGAAGCTCCCGCTCGCTCCCGCGCTCCCGCCGGAGCAGACCGAGACCGTGGCGGGCATGAAGGACAACGTCCTCCTGCGCGAGTCCCTGGCGCAGGTCGAGGCGGGCGCCTCCAACGAGCAGCTCCTCGGGGTGCTCCGCCAGGCTCTCCAAGGGCACCTCTACATCCGCGTGAACGGCGATGCCCGCGCGCAGATCAGCGAGGGCAAGCCGCTGGCCGTCGCCGTGGTCCGCGACGGGGAGCGCCAGTTCATGCTGGCGTTCAGCTCGGCGGCCGCCGTCCGGGATTCCGTGCAGCTCGAAGCTGATCCGTCCGCGACCTCCGCTGTCGCCCAGCCGACGACCTCGGTCATGCAGCAGGTCGTGTCCGGTGACTTCGCGGGCCTCATCATCGACAACGCGTCCGCGCCGCATCGTGTGGTGTTCCCCACCGAGCTCCTGCAGAAGACGCTCGAGCAGGCCGACGTCGACATGACCGTGAAGTCCCTGCTCGCGGCACCGCGGGAGCAGGACTCGCCCGCCAAGGTGGGCGAGGCTCTCGCCACGACGCGCATGTGGGTGGCCGTGAACGACGGATCCGGCACCGGGCAGGTCGGCATCGCCGAGGCGCAGACCGCCGACGGCCGCCGCTTCCTCCAGCTCTTCTCGCACCCGCTGGAGGTCATCGCGCTCGGCCGGGGCGACCGCCCACTGCCGTTCGAGCCGGACCAGCTCGCGAAGGTGCTGTCGAGCCACTCCGAGATGGCCGGCGTCATCATCGATTCCGCGGGGCCCTCCATGGTGGTGGAGCGCGACGCCCTCGCGCCGGTGCTCGTGCGCGCGGTGCGGATCGAGGACTGACGGCGCGCACACCCGGAGTCGCCAGGGGTTCCGCGGGTCGTGACCGCCCCCTAGGGTCGGAGCATGGCCTCTGAACGCGTGACCCTGACCGTCGCCGACACCGACGGAGAGCGTGAGGTCGCGCTCTCCAGCCCGAACCGCGTCGTCTGGCCCGACCTCGGCATCACCAAGGCCGAGCTCGCCGAGTATGTGCAGCTCGTGTCGGTGCCATTCCTCTCGGCGAACGGCAACCGGCCGGTGTCCCTGGAGCGCTTCCGGGACGGCGTGGGGGCTGCCGGAGGACCGCGTCCGGAGGGATTCTTCTCGAAGAACCCGCCCAAGGGCACGCCGGACTTCGTCGATGCCGTCACCGTGACGTACAACAGCGGCCGCCGCCATCCTCAGATCGTCCTGAACCGCACCAGCGCGATCGTGTGGGCGGTGCAGATGAACACCATCGTCTTCCATCCCTGGGCGTCGCTGGCGACCGATTCCGACAACCCTGTCGAGCTGCGGATCGACCTCGACCCGCAGCCGGGCACCGGCTTCGCCGAGGCCGTCCCCGCGGCCCACGCCCTGCGGGAGGTGCTGCGGGAGGCCGGCCTCGAGGCGTTCGCGAAGACGAGCGGCAACCGGGGCCTGCACGTCTTCGCCCCGATCGAGCCGACCCACGAGTTCCTCGACGTGCGGCATGCCGTGATCGCCGCCGGCCGGGAGCTCGAGCGCCGGATGCCGGAACGGGTCACGACGAACTGGTGGAAGGAGGAGCGCGGCGAGCGCCTCTTCGTCGACTTCAATCAGGCCAACCGCGACCGCACGATGGCCGGTGCCTACAGTCCGCGCGCCCTCCCCGGTGCGACCGTCGCGACGCCCGTGCACTGGGAGGAGCTCGACGACCTCGACCCGCGCGCCTTCACCGTGCGCAGCATCCCGCAGCGGCTGGCGGACGTCGGCGATCCGTGGGCCGACATGCAGGCGAAGCCCGGACGCATCGACACGCTCCTGGAGTGGTGGGAGCGCGACACGGCGAACGGCCTCGGGGAGCTGCCCTTCCCGCCGGAGTTCCCGAAGATGCCGGGCGAGCCGCCGCGCGTGCAGCCGAGCAAGAAGAACGCCGCGAACTGGGACGCCGACGGCAACCCCGTCGACGACTGAGCGGGCTCAGCTCAGGACGTCGGCGAGGTCGTAGCCCTCGACGGTGTCGAGCTGGTCGTACGTGCAGGAGCGGGCGTCGCGGTCCGGCCGCCACCGCTCGAACTGCACGGTGTGACGGAAGCGGGCGCCCTCGAGCTGGTCGTACCGCACCTCCAGCACCCGCTCAGGACGAAGCCGCACGAACGAGACATCCTTCGACCCGCTGAACCGCGAGCGCTCGCCCTCGCCGGTCACCGCCGCGCCGTCCTCGTCACGCTCGACCAACGGTGCGAGCTCCTCCACGAGCTGCTTCCGCTTCGCGTCGCTCCATGCCGCGACCCCGCCGACCTGACGCAGGGTCCCCTCGGCGTCGTAGAGCCCGACGAGCAGCGACCCGACCCCGGTGCCGGACTTGTGGATGCGGTAGCCGAGGGCGACGACGTCGGCGGTCCGCGCGTGCTTGATCTTGAACAGGGTGCGCTTCCCCGGTGCGTACGGCTGCGCCAGCGGCTTGGCCACGACGCCGTCGAGCCCCGCGCCCTCGAACTCCTGGAGCCAGCGGACGGCGGCGTCCCGGTCGCGGGTGGTCCTGGTCAGGTGCAGCGGGTGCTCGACGGACTCCATGAGCGTCTCCAGCCGGGCCCGCCGCGTCTCGAACGACTGGTCCCGCAGGTCGTCCTCCCCGGAGGCGAGCAGGTCGAAGGCGATGAACAGGGCCGGGGTCTCGACGGCGAGCTTGGCGACCCGGGAGGCGGCAGGGTGGATGCGCTGGCTGAGGGCCTCCCAGTCCAGACGCTGCGCGCCGTGCGGACCCGTGGCCACGACGATCTCGCCGTCGAGGAGGCAGGGCACGGGCAGCAGCTCAGGGATCGCATCGACGAGCTCCGGGAAGTAGCGCGTGAGGGGCTTCGCCCCGCGGGACCCGATCTCGACCGTCTCGCCGTCCCAGGCGATGAGCCCCCGGAACCCGTCCCACTTCGGCTCGTAGAGGAGCCCGCCCGGGGTCTTGTCGGGGTCAGGGACGGCCGCGACGGCCTTCGCGAGCATGGGGGCCGGGATCTCGTAGCGCATGCACCCATCCTGGACCGGGCGGCGAGCGGGGGAAAGGGCCGGGTCAGCCGAACAGGTCGTCCAGCTCGGCGGGCGTGCCGGCGTCGCGGAGCACGGTGTGTGCCGCGTGCCATCCGGCCATGCCGTTGACCGCGGGCCCGGGCGGAGTGGAGGACGACGCGAGGTACACGCCGCGCATCGGCGTCCGCCACGGGGCGGGGGAGAGGACGGGACGGCGCACAGCCTGACGTATGTCGAAGACGCCGCCGGAGATGTCGCCGCCGATCTCGGCCGGGTTGATCGCCTCACGGGAGGACGCCGGCACCGCGTGATGGGCGAGGATCCGGTCGCGGAACCCCGGCGCGAACCGCTCGACCTGCGCGGTGATGAGCTCGGTCGGGTCGAGGTCGGAGCCGTTAGGCACGTGGATGTACGCCCAGAGCACGGCCTTGCCGTCGGGTGCCCTGGTGGGGTCGAAGACCGACGGCTGGACGGCCAGGACGTAGGGGCGCTCGGACACGTGGCCGACGGCGACCGCGTTCTCGCTGTTCCACACCTCGTCCCTCGTCCCGGCCACGTGCACGGTCGGTGCGCTCCGTACGAGCTCGTTGGTCCACGGGACCGGGCCGTCGAGCGCGAAGTCGACCTTGGCCGCCGCGGCGCCGTAGCGGTAGCCGCGGAGCGCACGGGCGTACGACGCCGGGACGTCCGGGTGGGTGAGGGCGAGCCGGGGGGAGGTGTTGAGCAGGAGCACGTCGCCGCGGGCGGGGTCGCCCCAGTCCAGGGCGGCGAGGTCGGTGATGCGGACCCCGGTCTCGATCGTGCCGCCGTGGTCTTCGAGATCGGCGACGAGGGCGTCGGCGATGGCCTGCGAGCCGCCGCGGGGGTAGGGCCAGCCGCCGGCATGGGCGAGTCCGGCGAGCAGCAGTCCGGCGGCGGCGCCGGCGAGCGTGGGTTGCGGGGAGTTCGCGTGCGCGACGACTCCGGCCATGAGCGCGGCGGCTTCCTCCGTGCGGAAGGCGGCCCGTGCGAGGGGAGTGCCCTGATCGAGCATGCGGATGGCGTAGCGCACCGCGGTGACCGGGTCCTGCGGGAGGCGGAGGAGCTGGTTCCCGGTGAAGTCCGTGACGCCGTCGATGTGGGTGCTGAGGGGACGGAGCCGGCGCAGCCACGCGTCGCCGTCGATGCCGAGCTCGGCCGCGGTGCGCTCGATGTCGCGCCAGGCGATGGCGGCACGGCCCCCGTCCAGCGGATGGGCGAACGAGATCTCGGGGCGGATCCACTCGATCCGCTCGTCGAGCCCGAACGCCTGGAAGAACGGCGACGCCACGGCCGCAGGGTGGACGGCCGAGCAGACGTCATGGCGGAAGCCCGGGAGGGTGGCCTCCTGGGTGCGCAGACCGCCTCCGACCGTGTCCGCGGCTTCGACCACGCGCACCCGATAGCCGGCGCGGGCCAGGGAGACGGCGGCGGCGAGGCCGTTCGGTCCGGATCCGATGATCGTCGCGAGTGCCATGCGGCCAGTCTCGCACGCACGCCCGCGGTCGGCGGAGGGGGTTGCGCCGTGCGATCCTGGAAGGGATGAATGAAGTCCAGGGCCCGACCCCCGCCGGCACCTCCCGTCCGTACCGCTCGCTTCCCGAGGCGCTCCGCGCCCACCGCATCGATCCGGTGAACCATGCGTTCATCACCGAGATCGTCGAGGCCGCGGGGGTGACCTCGCTGATCGACCGTGGTCGGTACATCGAGGCGATCCGCCGCGAGGGGGCGGCGCTGCACATCGGCCGCACGTACACCAACGGCTTCACGGAGGACGAGGTCGTGACCGTCGGGTCCACCCGCCTCCGCCTGCAGCCCAGCGAGGGACGCGCGCCCTACTTCTACGTGACGCACCCGAGCGAGTTCGCCCCGCAGGCCCCGGTCAAGGCCAAGCGCTCCACGACGCCGCGCACCCCCGCCGCCCCGCGCACGCCCGCGGCCCCGAAGCCCGTCGAGCGCGACTACGGCGTGTGCGACGTGTGCTTCATGGTGAAGACCCCCGCCGGCGGCTGCGGCTGCGACTGAACTGCCGCCTCCTCTGCTTCGAGTCGCGCACTGTGCTGCATCCGGCCGCCGAATCCAGCACAGTGAGCGATTCGAAGGGCTAGGCGAAGGCGCTCATCCCGGTGATGTCGCGTCCGAGCAGCAGGGCCTGCACGGATTCGGTGCCCTCGTAGGTGTGGATGGCCTCGATGTCGGCCAGGTGCTGCATGACGCCGTTCTCCAGGAGGATGCCGTTGCCGCCGAGGAGATCCCGCGCCGTCGCGGCGATCCGCCGGGCCGCCCGGGTGTTGTGGAACTTCGCGAGCGAGGCCTGCGTCGGCCGCAGCGCCCCCGCCTGCTCCAGATCGGCCATCCGGCGGCAGTAGAGCTGCATCGCCGTCAGATCCTCCAGCATGTGCGTGAGCCGCTCCTGCACCATCTGGAACTTCGCGAGCGGCTTGCCGAACTGCACGCGCTGCTTCGCGTAGGCGAGCGCCGCCTCGTAGCAGGCCGTCGCGTGACCCAGCGCCGACCAGGCGACCCCGGACCGGGTGGCGTACAGCACGGTCGAGGCGTCCTTGAAGCTCTTCGTCCCCGGCAGCACCGCGTCCAGCGGCACCCGCACGTCGTCCAGGCGGATGTGGGCCTGATGGATCGCGCGGAGGGAGGCCTTCCCGCGGATCACGGTGCCGGTGTATCCGGGGGTGTCCTGCTCGACGAGGAAGCACCGCACCGCCCCGTGCTCGGCGGCGGACTCGTCCTCGACCCGTGCCCAGACGAACGTGATGCCGCCCGAGGCGCCGTTGCCGATCCACTTCTTGGCACCGCGGAGCACCCAGGAGTCCCCGTCGCGGCGGGCCACGGTCTCCAGCGAGACGGAGTCGGAGCCGTGGTCGGGCTCGGTCAGGGCGAAGGACCCGAGCACCGAGCCGTCGGCGAGTGCCGTGAGCCAGCGGTCCTGCTGGGCGGGCGAGCCGAACAGCGCGAGCGTCCGCAGCGCGAGCCCGCCCTGCACCGCGAGGATCGTGCCGAGGGAGCCGTCGCCGCGCGAGATCTCCATGTTGACCAGGCCTGCGGCGAGCGGGGAGAGCCGGGTCAATGCGGGGTGGTCGACGCCGTCGACGACGAGGTCCATCTCGCCCATGCGGCGGGCGGCGTCGAGCGGGTACTCGGCACGGTCCCACGCCTCGGCCATCTGCGGAGCGACCTCGTCGACATACGCCTTCGCGCGGTCCCAGGCCTTCCGGTCGGCGGCGGGGATGTCGGTGAAGACCGCGTAGTAGTCGCTGTCCTGTCGCCCGGTGACGTCGTAGGACGAGACGCGCTCGCCGGGGAAGGGAGAGGCTTCGGTGCTCATGGGTGCTCCTTCGTGACACCAGGTATCGTACTCCTCGATACTCGGTACCAGGACCGCCTCGGTCGACTCAGTCGAGCTCGGAGCGGAGCCTCCTCGTCACCTCGGCGATCGGCATCGACCGGGGGAAGACCGCCACGACCACGTCGTCCGGAGCGCCCGCGTCGGCGGCCTCGCCCACGCCGTACCGCCGACGCGCATCCGCGAGCGCGGTCTGGAGGGTGGCCAGCGGCACCTTCTTCCG
This sequence comes from Microbacterium sp. LCT-H2, assembly GCF_001866135.1. Classification (GTDB taxonomy): domain Bacteria; phylum Actinomycetota; class Actinomycetes; order Actinomycetales; family Microbacteriaceae; genus Microbacterium. Next base: position 114,448 of record NZ_MODW01000001.1, on the reverse strand, counting down.
TCCGCGCAGGAGCTGCCGCAGCACGTGGTTGTGCACCGCCGTCACGAGCGCAGCGAAGCCCACCGCGTCCAGCGGATCCACTCCCGGGAGGGCGCTGCGCAGGTATTCGTCGAACAGCCGCTCGTAGCGGAACACGGTGATGATCTCGCGTTCGCGGAGCACCGGCACCTCCCGCACGATCTGATAGCGCCGTCGCGCGAGCTCCGGGTCGTTCGCGAAGTGCGTGAACACCGACTCCGATGCGGCGCAGACCGCGCCCCACGGATCGTCGTGCCCCTCGTCGAGGAACTCCCGGAGCTGCTCCAGGAGGACTTCGTGATCGGCGAAGACCACGTCCTCCTTGCCGCCGAACTGCCGGAAGAAGGTCGACCGGGAGACGCCGGCGGCCTTGGCGATCTGCTCCACGGACGTCTGGTCGAACCCCTGGGCGCTGAAGAGTTCGAGCGCGGCGGCGACGACGCCCCCGGTGCGCAGCTCTGCGGATTCGTGCATGGCGAAAGCCTAGACCGCTGCGGCACCGGCGCCCGACGGCCCCGGCGAGAGCACCCCGCTGACGCGGTTCCAGAGCTGCACACGATGGGCGAAGTCGGCCAGCGCCTCCTGCTCTGCGGCGAACACCCGCAGCGACCCCTCGATCGGCTGCGCGCGCTCGTCCTGGATCCAGGTCTGGTAGCCCTCCCTGCCGTACGACACCACGACGGCGTTCGTCTTGCCCCGGGGGTCGTCGAAGAAGCAGAAGCCGACGGAGCCACGCGCGCGGAGGTCGGCGAGGACGGTGTCGCGGTTCATGCGGATGCTCCGGGGACGGCCAGCTCCCGGACCAGACCGAGACGCAGGTAGAACGTGAGGGGGAGGGGCAGCACGAGCTGGGTCGCGCCGCCGGGGTCGCCGAAGGCCGGGGCCACCGTGCCGCGGAAGATCGGGGCGTCCCAGCGGTAGTAGCCGATGTCCACCAGGTCGTCCAGGTCCCGTCGGAGGACGGCGTCCTCCGAGCGCTCGTACGCCGCGCGGAGGTGGACGCAGTCGCCGACCACGAGGAACTGGTGGTACGCCGCGGGGTTCTCGACCCAGGGCAGGGAGCGCTCCGGGTAGGCGGCCGGCCGTCCGTTCTCCACGAGGTAGACGTAGCGCGTGTTGAGCGGCCCGTACATGTCCCACACCTCCGCGCCGCGGGGGAGCGGCTCGCGATCGATGGCGACGCCGTCGGGTCCGATCCAGAGCTCCGTCATTCCCGGCCCTCGATCCGTCGGACGGCGTGCGCGTCCGACGCCCGGTAGCGGCGCGCGATCCGCAGGAAGAAGTCGAACGCCTCCGACTCCGAGTCGAAGCGGACGGGATCGTGGAATCTGCCGCCGCGCTCGTCCGTCTCCCACACGATCCACGCGTCGCCGTCGCGGTCGATCCACGCCGATGACTGTGGTCGACCGGTGGGGCCGAACCAGTTCGCGGTGGCGGTGAGCTTCTCATCGGCGATGATGCGCTGCACGTCGTCGGAGGTGAGCTCGGTCATGGAATCTCCTTCAGTACGCCGAGTGTGATCAACTGTGCGGCCGTGAGGGGAAGCTGGACCTGCACCCCGCCGCCCGTCGAGCCGAACCCGGGCGCGATGTCTCCTCGGTAGCCCTGCGAACCCAGATACTCGGGCTTGAATCCGCCCGCCAGGAGTTCGTCCTTGACGTGTTGCGGAGCGCGGTCGTAGACGCTTCGAAGATCGGACATGTCGCCGACCACTTCATAGCGGTGGTAGTGGGCCGGGTTCTCCACATACGGGAGGGACCGCTGATCGTAGGTATACGGGCCGTTCTCAGGCACCGGGGACGTGTAGCGGCCCTCCGGAGGGCCGTAGCGGTCGAGGACGTCTCCCACCTGTGGAGTGTGCGGCTGCCGGATCGGCTCGCCGCTCGCATCGAGCACGTACCCGTCGCCGGGAACCTGGCTCCAGTCGATGCTCCCGTCGGGCTGGAGCACGTCCGGTCCCTTGGGGATCTGGACGTCGGGCGGGAGCGTGCCGTTGTCCGCGAAGTCGTCGGCGTACTCCGGGTAGTTGCGGTCGAGGTAGGTCTGGATCTGCTCGTCCGTGAGTGTGCTCTGGTCGCGCACGCTGGGGCTCGCGGGGCCGGAGCTGCCGGGCGAAGAGCCGTCGGGGGACGAGCCCCCGGGGGAGCTGCCGTCAGGGCCGTGCGGGGCTCCGGGGCCGGACGGGCCATGCCCACCGCCCGGGCCGCGCGAGAAGAGGTCGCCGAGGCGCTGGAACAGCGACTTGAGCTCGTCGAGGTGCTTCGTGAGGGCCGTCACGGCGTCCACGAGCTTGAGCACGGTGCCGGAGATCCGGGCGGTCATGGCCGAGACGCGGCTCGTGGCCTGCGCGATGACGTACGGGGTGGCGGTGCCCAGCGACACGACGAGCGTGCTCGCATAGGAGATGAGGGAGCCGACCAGCTGCGACAGGGTGTCGCGCACCAGCTCGTGCACGATCTGCACGAGCATGGACGCGGTCTCCATGCCGGTCTTCATCCCGCCGGCCCAGGCAGCGGCCGCGGAGATGTGGGCGGCGACGTCGGACTGCAGCCGGAGGTAGGCCGCGATCGCCTCGCCCGACATCGAGCTGACGTCGGAGAGGCGGGCGTCGAGGGTCTCGCCCGCCTGCTGCAGCTGCTGCGCGATGTTGCCCCAGGTCGCCGCGAAACCGGCGACTTCGCCCGCATCGCCGGTCAGGTCGTTGAGCCAGCCCTTGAGCGGCTCGAGGTGGTCCATCAGCCACCCCAATCCGGCGGCGATCAGCGAGCCGAGCGGATCCATGGCCGTGGCCACGGTGTTCGCGAGGGCGGAGAAAGACGCCAGTCCTCCGGAGACCCAGTCCCCGCTCTCGATCGCGTTCACGAGGTCGTAGCCGTCCTCGAGCAGACCGGCTCCGCTGAACGGCGTCGTCGGGTCGATCGGTCCCGCCACCAGCGGGTTCGGCGGGGTCATCGGCGAGCGCCCTCCACAGACGACAGCAGCCCGCGGATCGAATCGAGCTGACGCTGCTCTCCCTCGTCGAAGTCGTCCGCCAGGCCGCGGAGCTGCTCCTCGGACTTCTCCAGCATCGTCGCGGCGGCGGTGATCGCGCCCGCGGCGATCGACGAGACGAGCTGCGCCGGGGGGACGAGGAAGGCGCACATCACGCCGAAGGCGCCGCCGCCCACGTTCATCGAGCCGGCGGCGTTCTCGGCGAGCCGGACGTCCGCGGCGATCTGCGCGACGCGCTGGGCGTGCTGGCGGACGGTCTCGGTGTCGACGGCGATCAGCTCGGCCATCAGCGGTACTCGATCTGCGGTCGGCCGTCCTGACTCGGGTCGGGGAGCTCGGCGATCTCCTCACGCAGATGTGCGACCGCCGCGTCCTCCGCGCCGAAGGCCTCCGCCGCGATCTCGACCGCCCGCGCGCCCGCCGCCTTCTGCGCGGTGGCGGCGAGGGTGACGATGAGGGCGCCGAGGGCGGCGGGGGAGCGCTGCAGAGCGGCGTCCGTGAGCGCGACGTCGGCGAGGCGCCCGGAGGCGTCCACCGTCACGGTGACGTCGCGGCCCGGAGAGGCCGCCTGCTCCCGCACGCCCGCGATGTCGTCGCGCACCTGCGCGGCCTGCGCTGCGCGGCGCTCCGCGTCCTTCACCTGCTGCTCGATGCGCGCGCGTGTCGCCACCGGATCAGACCAGTCGAAGGTGTCCGTCATCTCGTCTCCCCTGCCTCGACGCTCAAGAATCGTACCGGAGGCGTCGGCGCGTCGGGGAGGGCGTCGGGGCGTCGGAGCGTTCAGCCTGCGGTAGTAGGCTGGGGGACTGGTCGATGTCTCGACATCGAGAGAATCACCAGACCAGACCGCAGCCCAGTGAAGGAAGCACAGTGGATCTGTACGAGTACCAGGCACGAGACGTTTTCGAGAAGTACGGAGTGCCGGTCCTCGCCGGCATCGTCGCGGACACCCCCGAGGAGGTGAAGGCGGCTGCCGAGAAGATCGGCGGTGTCGTGGTCGTCAAGGCCCAGGTCAAGACCGGAGGCCGCGGCAAGGCCGGCGGTGTCAAGGTCGCCAAGACCCCCGACGAGGCGTACGAGGCCGCGAAGGCCATCCTCGGGCTCGACATCAAGGGCCACGTCGTCAAGCGCGTCATGGTCGCGCAGGGTGCCCGCATCGCCGAGGAGTTCTACTTCTCCGTGCTGCTCGACCGCGCCAACCGCTCCTACCTCTCCCTCTGCTCCGTCGAGGGCGGCATGGAGATCGAGCAGCTCGCCGTCGAGAAGCCCGAGGCGCTCGCCCGCGTCGAGGTCAACCCGCTGACCGGCATCGACAAGGACAAGGCGGTCGAGATCGCCCGCGCCGCGAACTTCCCGGAGGACCTCGTCGAGAAGGTCTCCGACGTGTTCGTGAAGCTGTACGACGTCTACAAGGGTGAGGACGCGACGCTCGTCGAGGTCAACCCGCTCGTCCGCACCGAAGACGGCGACATCATCGCGCTCGACGGCAAGGTCACCCTCGACGACAACGCCTCCGAGATCCGTCACCCCGAGCACGAGGCGCTCGAGGACAAGGACGCCGCCGACCCGCTCGAGGCCAAGGCCAAGGCGTCCGGCCTCAACTACGTCAAGCTCGACGGCGAGGTCGGCATCATCGGCAACGGCGCGGGCCTGGTCATGTCGACGCTCGACGTCGTCGCCTACGCCGGTGAGAACCACAACGGCGTCAAGCCCGCGAACTTCCTCGACATCGGCGGTGGCGCCTCGGCCGAGGTCATGGCCGCCGGTCTCGACGTCATCCTCGGCGACCCGCAGGTCAAGAGCGTGTTCGTCAACGTGTTCGGCGGCATCACGGCGTGCGACGCCGTCGCCAACGGCATCAAGGGCGCCCTGGAGACGCTGGGCGACACGGCCTCGAAGCCGCTCGTCGTCCGCCTCGACGGCAACCGCGTCGACGAGGGTCGCGCGATCCTCGCCGACTACGCGCACCCGCTTGTCACCCTGGCCGCCACCATGGACGAGGGCGCCGACAAGGCCGCCGAGCTCGCCAACGCTTGATCGCCTGAGACACAAGGAACCAGAGCTATGTCTATCTACCTCAACAAGGACTCCAAGGTCATCGTCCAGGGCATCACCGGCGGCGAGGGCACCAAGCACACCGCGCTGATGCTCAAGGCCGGCACCCAGGTCGTCGGCGGCGTCAACGCCCGCAAGGCCGGCACCACGGTCTCGCACACCGACAAGGACGGCAACGCCGTCGAGCTCCCCGTCTTCGGCTCGGTCGCCGAGGCCATGAAGGAGACCGGCGCCGACGTGTCGATCGCCTTCGTCCCGGGCGCCTTCACGAAGGACGCGATGATCGAGGCCATCGACGCCGAGATCCCGCTGCTCGTCGTCATCACCGAGGGCGTTCCCGTCGGTGACTCGGCCGAGGCCTGGGCGTACGCGCAGAGCAAGGGCAACAAGACCCGCATCATCGGCCCGAACTGCCCCGGCATCATCACGCCGGGTGAGGCGCTCGTCGGCATCACGCCCGCGAACATCACCGGCAAGGGCCCGATCGGCCTCGTGTCCAAGTCGGGCACCCTGACGTACCAGATGATGTTCGAGCTGCGCGACCTCGGCTTCTCGACCGCCATCGGCATCGGCGGCGACCCGGTCATCGGCACCACGCACATCGACGCGCTCGCCGCGTTCGAGGCCGACCCGGAGACCAAGGCCATCGTCATGATCGGCGAGATCGGCGGCGACGCCGAGGAGCGTGCGGCCGAGTACATCAAGGCGAACGTCACCAAGCCCGTCGTCGGCTACGTCGCGGGCTTCACGGCTCCCGAGGGCAAGACCATGGGTCACGCGGGTGCGATCGTCTCCGGTTCCGCCGGTACCGCGCAGGCGAAGAAGGAGGCCCTCGAGGCCGCCGGCGTCAAGGTCGGCAAGACGCCGTCCGAGACCGCCGCTCTCATGCGCGAGATCATCGAGTCGCTCTGATCTGAGCTACGCTTGACCTGAAGGCCCCGGGCTCCACCCCGGGGCCTTCGTCATACCCCCGGTTCCTGCCGGCCCACCTCCCTCAAGTCGCGCGATTGGTCCCATTCCGCGGCCGAATGGGACCAATTGCGCGATTCCGGCGAGCCGTCTGCCCCGGCCCACTCCTCCTGACGGTGGAGCTCCCACCTCCCTCAAGTCGCGCAAATGGCCCCATTCCGTGTCGGAATGGGGCCATGTGCGCGATTCGAAGCGGGGCTAGATCCCGACGCCGAAGAGGGCCTCGATGGGACCTCGGGCGAAGAAGATGAGGAAGCCGGCGCCGACCACCCACAGCAGCGGGCTGATGGTCTTGGCCTTGCCGGAGAAGGCGTGGATGAGCACCCAGCTCACGAAGCCCGCCCCGATGCCGTTGGCGATCGAGTACGTCAGCGGCATGACCGAGACCGTGAGGAACACCGGCAGGAGCACCCGGAAGTCGCCGAAGTCGATGTGCCGGATCTGGGCCATCATCATGGCGCCCACGATGATGAGCGCTGCGGCGGCGATCTCGGTCGGCACGATCGAGGTCAGGGGGGTGAGGAACATCGCGATGAGGAACACGATGCCCGTCACGACGTTCGCGAGACCCGTCCTGGCACCCTCTCCGATGCCGGCGCCGGACTCGATGAAGACCGTGCTGGAGGACGAGGAGGTCGCACCACCGGCGATCGCTCCGACGCCCTCGACCACCAGTGCCGACTTGATGCGCGGGAAGTCGCCGTTGTCGTCGGCGAGGTTCGCCTCCTTCGCCAGGCCCGTCATGGTGCCCATGGCGTCGAAGAAGTTCGTGAAGAGGAGCGTGAAGACGATCATCACGAGCGCGACGAGGCTGACCTTGCCGAGGTCGAACGAGAAGTCGACGGCGCCGATGAGGCTCAGGTCGGGAACGCTGACGGGGGAGCCGTTCAGTGCCGGGACGGTGAGGCCCCAGCCGCCGGGGTTGACGACATTGCCCTCGTCGTCGACGCCGCGGGCACCGATGTGCCAGATGGCCTCGACGATGACCGCGAGCACGGTGCCGCCGATGAGGCCGATGAGCATGCCGCCCTTGATGCGGAGCGCGACGAGGATGCCGGTGAGGAGCAGGGTGATCACGAACAGCAGGCTCGGCACCGTCGCGACGGAGCCGTTGACGCCGAGGCCGACGGGCGGCGACGAGGCACCGGTCGCGGTGACGAAGCCGGAGTTCACGAAGCCGATGAAGGCGATGAAGAGGCCGATACCGACCGTGATCGCGATCTTGAGCTGGAACGGCACGGCATCGAAGATCGCCTTCCGCAGCCCCGTGGCGGCGAGCAGCACGATCACGACGCCGTTGATCATCACGAGCGCCATCGCCTCGGGCCAGGTGACCTGGCCGACGACGGAGAACGCGACGAAGGCGTTGATGCCGAGACCGGCGGCGAAGCCGAACGGCAGGCGGGTGACGACACCGAAGAGGATCGTCATGATGCCGGCGGTCAGGGCCGTCGCGGCGCCGACGGCGTTGAAGTCGAGCATGTCGCCGGCGACGTCCGGCTTTCCGGACAGGATGATCGGGTTCAGGATCACGATGTACGCCATCGTGACGAACGTCACGAGGCCTCCACGGATCTCGGTGCCGATCGTCGATCCGCGCTTGCTGATCTCGAAGAAGCGGTCCAGGGTACCGGTGGGTCCGGTGGACACCGGGGCGGGTGGGGCAGTAGTCATCGGGAAACCTCCGGAGAAACGCTACCGTGTCGCCCGCCTCGCGCGCGCCCACGGGGGCCGAGAAGGAACTCGTCGTAGTCTCGAAGGCGCTATGCAACGCCTCCTCGTCGCGCTCCTCGCCGCCCTCGACGCCGCCATCACCGCTGCCGTCGGTCTGGCCGTGCTGCTGGCGCCGCTGACGCTCCTGTGGACGCTCGCTTTCGGCGTGACCGCCGACTGGGGCGCGCTGTGGCCGCTCACCGGAACGCTGTGGCAGTTCGGTCACGGCGTGCCGCTGGAGGTCGTGATCCCCGACGCCCTGCTCGTGACTCTGGCGATCCCCGCGGAGGCAGCGCGCTTCGTCGTCTCGGTCACACCGTTGGCGTTCCTGCTGCTCACCCTGCTCCTCGCCGCTCGCTCCGGGGGCCGGGCCGCTCGGTCCGGGGCCTGGGTGGGGGGATCGCTCTCGGGGACCGTCGTCTTCGCCGTGATCTCGACGGTCGTCGCTCTCACATCGGCGCTCGGGGCCGCGCAGGTCCCGCTGGCTCTCGCCATCCTGCTGCCCCCGGTCGTGTACCTCGTGGGCGCGGTGTGCGGCGCGGTGCGGGTGGCGTGGGAGGACGGCGACGGCGGGCTGCTCGACCGCATCCACGACATCCTGGACGCCCGGGAGGACTGGGCGCCGGTGCCCGCCGCGATCGTGCGGGGCGCCGCGTTCGCCCTCGTGGGCGTGACCGGCGCCGCCGCCCTGGCCGTCGCCCTGTCGGTCCTCACGCGCGGCGGAGAGGTCGTCGCGCTGTTCCAGGCGGCGCGGGTCGACGCCCTCGGGGCGACCGTGCTGACCCTCGGGCAGCTCGCGTACCTGCCGACCTTCGTGGTGTGGGCGGCCGCGTGGCTGGCCGGCCCCGGGTTCGCGGTCGGTGCCGGGACCGCTGTGTCGCCCGCCGGCACCCAGCTCGGCGTCGTGCCCGGCATCCCGGCGTTCGGCCTGTTGCCGGAGAACTCCTCGATCTGGATGCTCATCGTCATCCTGATCCCGGTGGCCGCCGGGGCATTCGCCGGGTGGGCCGTGCGCTCGCGGCTCGTGTGGGAGGGGACGCCGCTCGGCCTCCTGCAGCGTGTGGTGATCGCGGTTGGGATCGCCGCGGTCTCGGGCGGGGTCGCCGCGCTCGCCGCCGCCTTCGCGAACGGCTCGATGGGCCCGGGCCGACTCGAGGTCGTCGGTCCGGCGGTCCTGCCGTTCGCCGTGTCTCTGGGGGCGGAGGTGCTCGTCGGCGCGGCGATCCTCCTGCTGTCGCCCCGCAACCGCGACGAGCTCGCGGAGGAGCGCACCGACCGCTGGATCGCGGAGATGTCCGAACGGGGCTCCGAGGAGCATGCTGAGGACGACCGCCGCTAGGCGTTCCGGGCGCCCGGCGACGCCGGTCGGAGCGTCATCGGCTCGCCGGTAGACTGGGCGCGTGCTCACGGTCGCCGTACTCATCTCGGGCGCCGGCTCGAACCTTCGCGCCCTCCTCGAGGCCGCTCGTCACCCCGATTTCCCGGCCCGGGTCGTCGTCGTGGGGGCGGATCGCGAAGCCGACGGTCTGGCCCACGCCGAGGAGTTCGGCATCCCCAGCTTCACCGTGCCATGGCACGAGCACGAGAGCCGCGAGGCGTGGGGAGAGGAGCTCGGTCGTCAGCTCGCCGTCTGGACGCCGGACCTCGTGGTGCTCAGCGGCCTCATGCGCCTGCTGCCGTCCTCCCTCGTCGCCGCCTACGCACCGCGGATCATCAACACCCACCCCGCGTACCTCCCGGAGTTCCCCGGAGCGCACGGCGTCCGCGACGCCCTCGCCGCGGGTGTCCGGGAGACCGGCGCCAGTGTGATCGTCGTGGACGACGGGGTCGACACCGGCCCCGTCCTCGCGCAGGAGCGCGTGCCGATCCGGGCCGACGACACCGAGCACACGCTGCACGAGCGCATCAAGCCGGTCGAGCGCCGGCTCCTCATCGACGTCGTCCGGCGCATCGCGACCGGCGACCTCTCCCTGACCTCCGCCCCCTGACCCCCGACGCCCCCGCACGAAGGAGCCCATCATGGCCGGCCCCCGCCACGACCCCACGCTCTACCGCGATCGCGACACCGTGCCGATCCGGCGCGCTCTCGTCTCGGTCAGCGACAAGACCGACCTGCTCGTGCTCGCCGCTGCGCTCGCGGAGGCGGGCGTCGAGATCGTCTCGACCGGTTCGACGGCGTCCACCATCCGCGACGCCGGGTTCGAGGTGACGGATGTGGCCGCGGTCACGGGTGTCGCCGAGATGCTCGACGGCCGCGTCAAGACCCTGCATCCGAAGGTGCACGGCGGGCTGCTCGCCGACCTGCGCCTGGAGGACCACGAGCGGCAGCTCGCCGACCTCGACATCGCGCCGTTCGAGCTCGTCGTCGTCAACCTCTACCCGTTCGTGGAGACCGTGGCCTCCGGCGCCGAGGGTGACGACGTCGTCGAGCAGATCGACATCGGCGGCCCCGCCATGGTGCGCGCGGCGGCGAAGAACCACGCCAACGTCGCGATCGTCGTGTCGCCGCAGTCCTACCCGGCGATCGTCGCGGCTGTGGCGCAGGGCGGCACTTCGCTCGCCCAGCGGCGGGAGCTCGCGGCGCGGGCCTTCGCGCACACCGCGGCCTACGACACGGCCGTCGCGCAGTGGTTCGCCGAGGGCACGCTCAACGACCCGGGCGACCTCCCGGCGCACCTGACGATCCAGGCCGAGCGGCTCGCCACGCTCCGCTACGGCGAGAACTCCCACCAGCGCGGCGCCATCTACACCCGCGCGGGTGGACACGGCATCGCCCAGGCCACGCAGCTGCAGGGCAAGGAGATGTCGTACAACAACTACGTCGACGCAGACGCTGCCCTGCGCGCCGCCTACGACATGGTCAAGCCCGCCGTCGCCATCATCAAGCACGCGAACCCCTGCGGGATCGCCACGACGGCCCCGAACGCCCTCGACCCGATCGCCAGCGCGCACCTCCGCGCCCACGAGTGCGACCCCGTGTCGGCGTACGGCGGCGTGATCGCCGCGAACGGCACCGTGACGCTCAAGATGGCCGAGAACCTGAAGGACATCTTCACCGAGGTCATCGTCGCGCCGTCGTTCGAGCCCGCGGCCCTCGAGGTCTTCAAGGCGAAGAAGAACCTTCGTCTGCTGCAGCTCCCCGAGGACTGGCAGCAGGAGCGCATGGACGTGCGCCTCGTGTCCGGCGGTCTCCTGCTCCAGGACGCGGACCGCTTCCCCGACGACATCGTCTCCGTCGCCAAGAACTGGGAGCTCGTGTCGGGGGAGCGTCCGAGCGACGAGGAGATGGAGAACCTGATCTTCGCGTGGAAGGCCTGCCGGGCCGTGAAGTCGAACGCGATCGTGCTGGCGAAGGACAACGCGACGGTCGGCGTCGGCATGGGCCAGGTCAACCGCGTCGACTCGTGCCGCCTCGCGGTGGAGCGTGCGGGAGATCGTGCCGCCGGATCCGTCGCCTCGTCCGACGCGTTCTTCCCGTTCGCGGACGGCGCGCAGGTGCTCATCGACGCGGGTGTCACGGCGATCGTGCAGCCCGGTGGCTCCGTGAGGGACGAGGAGGTCGTCGATGCCGCGCGCAAGGCCGGCGTCACCATGTTCTTCACGGGGGAGCGCCACTTCTTCCACTGACCGAGACCCCGGTCTTCTGCCGAGGCCCCGGCGTGCGCACGTCTGCACGCCGGGGCCTCGGCGCGCAGGCGGGGTCTCGAGGAGGGAACCGCGATGTCCGATTTCCGCCAGCCGTAGCCGTGCGGGGGTGAGAGAGTGGAGGACGTGAGCTACTCCTTCGACGAGCGCTACCGGGCGATCAGCGCTCGGGACACCCGCTTCGACGGGCAGTTCGTCACCGCCGTGCGCTCGACCGGGATCTACTGCCGTCCGAGCTGCCCCGCGCGCACCCCCAAGCCGCAGAACGTCACGTTCTATCCGACGAGTGCCGCGGCGCATGAGGCGGGGTATCGCGCATGCAAGCGCTGCCTGCCGGAGGCCGCCCCCGGGTCGCCCGCGTGGGACGTCCGCGGAGACACCGCGGCCCGGGCCATGCGGCTGATCGCGTCCGGCGTGGTCGAGCGCGAGGGCGTGCCAGGACTCGCGTCGCGGCTCGGTTACTCGAGCCGTCATCTCACGCGACTGCTGACGACCGAGCTCGGCGCCGGACCGCTCGCACTCGCGAGAGCGCACCGCGCCCACACCGCCCGCATGCTGCTCGTGGGAACCGACATGCCCATCGCCGATGTCGCCTTCGCCGCCGGGTTCCACAGCATCCGCCAGGGCAACGACACGATCCGCGAGGTCTTCGGTCTCACGCCGGGGGAGCTGCGTGCCCGCCGCCGCACGCCCTCCGCGGCCGTACCCGGAACGATCGACCTCGTCCTGCCGTACCGGGGCCCCCTGGATGCGGCCGGAGTCTTCGCGTGGATGGCCGCGCGAGCCGTGACGGGGGTCGAGGAGGCCACGGCGACCTCGTTCTCCCGCCGCCTCCGGATGCCGGGCGGCCCCGCGTGGTTCGAGGTGCGTCAGGAGGAGACGGAGCGGCTGCACCTGCGGGCCCGGGTCGCGCAGCTCGGCGACCTCGCGCCGCTGGTGGCCACGGCGCGCCGCATCTTCGACCTCGACGCCGACCCCCTCGCGATCGACGAGGCCCTGGCCGCGCACCCGCCCCTCGCCCCCCTCGTGGCGCGGACCCCCGGCATCCGCGTGCCCGGGGCAGCCGATCCGCACGAGATGCTCATCCGCGCGATGATCGGGCAGCAGATCACGGTCGTCGCCGCCCGTACGGCGCTGACCGCCCTCACCGACGCGCTGGGGGAGCGGACCCCCGACGGCCTTCTGTTCCCGACGATGTCAGCCATCGCGGCCCACGGCGCCGAGGTGCTGCGGGGGCCCGCCGCCCGGATCCGCGCCGTCACGGGAGCCGCCGCCGCTCTGGCGGACGGGAGTCTGACTCTCACCGTGGGCGATGACGGCCCCACGCAGCGCGCCGCCCTCCTCGCGATGCCCGGCATCGGACCTTGGACCGCCGACTACGTGTGGATGCGGGTGCTCGGCGATCCGGACGTGCTGCTCCCCGGCGACGTGGCCCTCCGCGCCGGTGCTGCCGCGTCTGGGCTGCCCGCCGAACCGAAGTCCCTCACCGCCTGGGCGGAGCGCACCGCACCGTGGCGGAGCTATCTCAGCGCGCACCTGTGGCGTGCCGCACCGATCCGTCCTGCCGGACCGCGGCGCAGATCCGCCGTCCGGCCAACCCACGGCATCCCATCCGACACCGAGGAGACCCCATGACCGCTCTCATCCAGACCCTCGAGACCGCCGACGGTCCCTTCACGATCCTCGCCGACGAGCGCCAGCGGGTGCTCGTGTCCGGCTGGACGGACGACGTGGAGGCCATCCTCGGCCGGCTGCCCGCCCGGGTCCGCCCCGACGCCGTGCGCGAGGCCGAGACGGACGCGGCGGGCGCTGTCCGCGCGTACTACGCGGGCGACGTCGCGGCGATCGACGCGGTCGCGGTCGCGCAGACGGGCACCGCCCTCCAGCTCGCCGGCTGGGCGGCGCTGCGCACCATCGCGCCGGGGGAGTCCCTGACCTACACGGGCTTCGCGGCCCGACTCGGCAATCCCCAGGCGGTGCGGGCGGCGGCGTCGATCTGCGCGCGAAACGCCCCGGCCCTGTTCGTGCCCTGCCATCGGGTGCTCCGCACGGACGGCTCCCTCGGCGGCTTCGCCTGGGGGCTGCCCGTGAAGGAGAGTCTTCTGGCGCGCGAACGCGCCGCCCGCTGACCGCTCGACCCGAAGAGCCCGCCCCGAACGGGGCGGGCTCTTCGCCGTCCCGGGAATTCCCCTTGCGCTCAGCTCGTTCACAGGAATAGGCTGATGGGCTGTCGCGCCAACCGGACGACCTCGCCGAGCCCTTGAGGAGGACACCATGACCACGATCGCCACCGCGCGGATCGCCACCCTCGGCTCGACCCCGGCGCGCCCGCTCTCCTAGAGCCTCCGCCCCTCTTCTGCACCGGATGCCGGGCTCCGTGAGCTCGCTCTCGCATCCGTTCCCCCGCTCTTCTCCCCTTCGACTCCTCTGAGAGACATGTCTTCCTCGTCTTCCGCGCAGAATCCCTCCCCCTCGTCCACCCTCTCCACGCCCGCCGCGCTGTGGCGGCTCAAGCCGTTCGTGAAGCCGGTCATCTGGCGTCTCGTCGGCGGTGCCGCCAGTGCGCTCGCGGCGGCCCTCATCGCGCTGATGATCCCCATCGTGCTCGAGCAGATCATCGGCGGGCCGGTGCAGTCCGGAGCGCTCGACGCGATCATCTGGGGAGCGCTCGCCGTGTTCGCCCTCGGCCTCGGCGAGGCCCTCATGGTGTGGCTCCGTCGGCAGTTCGTGCTCTTCCCCGCCACGCAGGTGGAGTACCGCATGCGCACCGAGCTCTACTCGCGCCTGCAGACCCTGCCGGTCGCGTTCCACGACCGGTGGCAGTCCGGGCAGCTGCTCAGCCGCATGATGCAGGACATCGGCCTGATCCGCCGGTGGCTCGCCTTCGGGCTCGTGCTCCTCGTCGTGAACGTGCTGACGATCCTCATCGGCTCGGTGCTGCTGTTCCGCTGGCACTGGCTGCTGGGCACGATCTTCCTCGTGACGGCGGTCCCGCTGTGGATCCGCGGGTACCTCTTCGAGAAGCGCTACGGCGCGCTCACCCGGCGCAGCCAGGACCAGGCGGGCGACCTCGCCACGAGCGTCGAGGAGAGCGTGCACGGCATCCGCGTGCTCAAGGCGTTCGGCCGCGGCACGCACGCCCTCCGCCGCTTCAGCCGGCAGGCCGAGACGCTGCGCGAGACCGAGATGAGCAAGGCCGGGGCCATCGCCTCGATCTGGTTCTGGCTAGACCTCATGCCGCAGATCGCGTTCGGCCTCAGCCTGATGTCGGGCATCTGGCTCATCTCGCAGGACGCGATCACGTCCGCGGAGCTGTTCGCCTTCTTCGCGATGGCGGTCGTGCTGCGCTGGCCCATCGAGTCGATCGGCTTCCTCTTCTCGTTCATGCTCGACGCGCGCACGGCGACGGACCGCGTCTTCGACATCTTCTCGGAGACGAACACCATCACCGATCCGGAGAACCCGGTGCACATCGAGAACCCGCGTGGCGAGCTCGCGTTCGAGAACGCGCACTTCCGCTACCAGGATGCGGCGCCCGACGAGCGGGACCTGCTCGACGGGATCGACCTCGTGCTGCGTCCGGGCGAGACCATGGCGCTCGTGGGTCTCACCGGCAGCGGCAAGACGACGCTGACGACCCTGCCGACGCGGCTGTACGACGTGACGGGAGGGCGGGTCACGCTCGACGGCGTCGATGTGCGGGACCTGACGCTCGCCGAGCTCCGGGAGCACATCGCGATGGCGTTCGAGGACGCGACGCTCTTCTCGGCCTCGGTCCGCGAAAACGTCCTGCTCGGCCGCGCCGACCTCGACGTGCACAGCCCCGAGGCCGAGCGCGTCCTGCGCGAGGCGCTCGACGTGGCGCAGGCCGCCTTCGTGGACACGCTCCCCGAGGGCGTCGAGACGGTGATCGGCGAGGAGGGACTGAGCCTGTCCGGCGGACAGCGCCAGCGGCTCGCCCTGGCCCGCGCCGTGGCAGCCAACCCCCGGGTGCTCGTCCTCGACGACCCGCTGTCGGCGCTGGACGTCGACACCGAGGCGCTCGTGGAGGAGGCGCTGCGGCACGTGCTCGCCGACACCACCGCGATGATCGTCGCGCACCGTCCGTCCACCGTGGCCCTCGCCGACCGTGTGGCGCTGCTGGAGGACGGCCGGATCACCGCCGTCGGCACGCACGCCGAGCTGCTGAAGACGAGTCGGCACTACCGTCACGTCATCTCCAGCCTGGAGGCGGAGGAGGCCGCCCGCACCGGAGCCATCCCGATCATCCGCGACGAGCAGGCCGAGATCCACGAGACCGTGCAGGACGGCATCCGCGAGGAGGCCGATGACGAGGCGCCGGGAGGCGCCCCCCGATTCGCAGGAGAGGAGGTGCAGCGATGAGCTCCCTCACCGGAACCCAGGACGAGGACCGCTCCCGCCTCACCACGGAGGAGAGCAGGGCGATCCGCCGCCGCTCGCTGCGGCTGCTCGGCTCGCTCGTGCGTCCGCTCAAGCCGCAGATCGTGCTCGCCGCGACGGTGCTCGTGATCTCGACGGCGCTGCAGGTGGCCGGACCGATCCTCATCAGCATCGGCCTCGATCGGGCGCTCCCCGCGGTGCTCGACGACGCCGACTGGATGCCGACGTTCGTCGTCGGCGGGATCTACCTGCTCGCGGGTGCTCTCGCCGCCGTGCTCATCGCCTGGTACGTCATCATCGCGGCGAAGCTGACCCAGGCCGTCCTGCTGGACCTGCGCAAGCGCATCTTCCTGCACACCCAGCGTCTGAGCCTGGAGTTCCACGAGTCGTACACCTCGGGGCGGATCATCTCGCGCCAGACGAGCGACCTGGACTCCATCAAGGAGCTCCTCGACGGCGGCCTGAACGAGCTCGTCTCCGGCGTGCTCTTCGGTGTCTTCACCTTCATCGCGCTGTGCGTGTGGGACTGGCAGTCCGGTCTGATCCTCGCGATCGGCGGCGTGCCGCTGTTCTTCCTCATGCGCTGGTTCTACTCGCGCTCGCAGCTCGTGTACCGCGAGTCCCGGGTGATCAGCGCGAAGGTGATCGTCCAGTTCGTGGAGACCATGACGGGCATCCGCGCGGTCAAGGCCTTCCGGAAGGAGCCGCGCAACGACGAGGCCTTCCAGGGCGTGGCCGGCGAGTACCGCGACGTGAACCGCCGCTCGATGCTGTTGTTCGGCACGTTCGAGCCGGGCCTCATGGGCGTCGCGGCGCTCGTGCTCGGCGTCGTCGTGCTGTGGGGCGGCATCCGGGTCTCGGAAGGAGCGCTGACGGTCGGCGTGCTGCTGTCCGCCGTGCTGTACGTCCGCAACTTCTTCGCTCCGATGCAGGAGATCGCGATGTTCCTGAACTCCTACCAGTCCGCCACCGCGGCGCTGGAGAAGGTGTCGGGCGTCCTGGAGGAGGTGCCGACGGTGCCGGACCCCGAGAAGCCGGTGGACCTCTGGGAGTCCCGGGGGCACATCCGCTTCGACGAGGTCACCTTCGCGTACAACGAGGACACGACGATCCTGCCGAACTTCTCGCTCGACATCCCCGCCGGGCAGACGATCGCGCTGGTCGGGACGACGGGAGCGGGCAAGTCCACGCTGGCCAAGCTCATCTCGCGGTTCTACGACCCGTCCGCGGGGACGGTGACCCTCGACGGCGTCGATCTGCGGTCGCTGCACCCGAAGGATCTCCGCCGTGCGATCGTCATGGTCACGCAGGAGGCGTACCTGTTCAGCGGAACCGTCGCCGACAACATCGCGCTCGGGCGCCCGGATGCGACGCTGGACGAGATCCGCGAGGCGGCGCGGGCGGTGGGCGCCGACGCGTTCATCTCGGCCCTGCCGGACGGCTACGACACCGACGTGAACAAGCGCGGTGGTCGGGTCTCGGCTGGGCAGCGACAGCTCATCTCGTTCGCCCGTGCCTTCCTCGCCGACCCGGCGGTGCTGATCCTCGACGAGGCGACGGCCTCGCTGGACATCCCGTCCGAGCGGCTGATCCAGGACGCACTGCAGACGCTGCTGGCCGACCGGACGGCGATCATCATCGCGCACCGGCTGTCGACGGTGGCGATCGCGGATCGCGTGCTCGTGATGGAGCACGGCCGGATCATCGAGGACGACACCCCGGCCGCCCTGATCGGCGGAACCGGGAAGTTCGCCCAGCTGCACGCAGCCTGGCAGGAGACGCTCGTCTGACGTCGTGACGCGACAGCGGCCCCGGCATCCGTGCGGATGCCGGGGCCGCTGCATCCGGGCGCGGGCGCCCTGCGGTCGGTAGCATCGAAGGATGGACCCCTTCCTCCTCGTCGCGGAGTGGTGGTGGCTCGCGCCGACCGCCGCCGCCGGGGTGACCGCGGGCGCGATCGGGGTGCGTCGTCGCAACACCCGCAGCGGCCGCCGTCTGGAGTACGACGCCGCCCGGCACGACCTCCGCGAGGCGCAGCAGCGCGCGGTGGTCCGACGGACGGCGCTGAAGGTGGCACGAGCCGACCTCGCGCGGGTCTCCGCCGAGCGGTCCGCGCAGCGTGCGAGTGCCGAGCAGGTGTCCGGCGCCCGGCGCATGCTCAAGGAGCGCGAACGCGACGCCAGGGCGGCTGCGGCCGACGTCCGCGCCCGGCGCGTCAGGGTGAACGCCGCCCGCGCCGCGATCCCCGCCGGCTCCGCACCGCGGCCGCTGGAGCGGCTGTACGCGGAGCACGACGCGGTGACGGCGCGATGGATGCGGTACGAGACCGACCCCGCGCTGCAGATCACCTACCCCGAGATGACCGACGTGAAGCGCCCGGAGACCGCCGCCTACCTCCGGGCCGCCGGCGCCGCGGTCGAGGCGCGTCGGCAGACGACGGGCCGCGTGACGGCCGCCGAGTACGCGGCCTACCGCGACGCCGTCGCGGAGCTGGAGCGGGCGTTCGAGGCCGCCGAGCACGCCGCGAAGGTCCAGACGGGGGAGGCGCCGGCCACACCGGCCTGGCAGGACGCCGCGCAGGACATGCTGCACCGCTCCGCCGAGGCGATCGACCGGGCGGCGGGTGCCGCCGCGTCCGCGCTCGCCGCGTGGAACAGCCGTCGGGGCAAGGGCACGCCTCCGGACGGCAGCGGTCAGCGCTGAGGAGGATCGAGAGGACGCCGCCCGGCAGGGTCCGAGGGCGACGGAGTCTCGATGGGGGAGGGGATTCGAGAGCCCGCCGCCGGTCTCAGGAGGGGACGCGGATCTGGGCGATGACCTCGCCGTAGGCCGTCTCCCCGACGGGTGTGAACCCGACGCGGCGGAAGAAGGCCTCCGGGCCGTCCTCGCCGGCTTCGTAGATGACGTTGACGTGGTCGACGCCGCGGTTGCGCGCCTCGTCGATGAGGTTCTCGACGGCGAAGCGGCCGATGCCGCGACCCTGGTCGTCCGCGTCGACGTTGATGCGCCACAGCACGGAGCGGAAGTGCTCCTCCGGCGCCTCGTCGTCGAAGTTGGCGCTGACGAAGCCCACGACCTCGTTGCGGTCCAGGATCACCCGCTGCCAGGAGGTCTGCGGGTTGATGACGGTGGCCGCGATGCCGTACGAGACGGGGGCGAGGAACTGCTCCTGTCCGGGCTTGAGCGACAGGTTGTTCACGGCGACGATCGTCGCGGCGGAGAGTTCGACCATGCGCAGTTCGGACATGCCCCCAGGCTAGCCCCTCCGCTCACCGCATTCATCACTCGGGCGGACTTTTCACGGACCGTTCGTCCGAGGGAGTCTCTTCGGCGGGACCGCCGCTTCGGGGCCCGGGACGCTCAGGTATCTTGGTATCGAGACAAATAGCCCTCGTGAACGGAGAACGTCCCGGTGACCGACGACGCCATCATCTACACCTACACCGACGAGGCACCGGCACTGGCCACCGCCTCCTTCCTGCCGATCATCCAGGCCTACACCGGCCAGGCGGGTATCGAATTCGAGACGCGGGACATCTCTCTGGCCGGCCGCATCCTCGCCGCGTTCCCGCAGAAGCTCACCCCTGAGCAGCAGGTCGGCGACGCGCTGGCGGAGCTGGGCGGCCTCGCCACGCTCCCCGAGGCGAACATCATCAAGCTGCCGAACATCTCCGCGTCGATCCCGCAGCTCAAGGCCGCCATCGCGGAACTGCAGCAGCAGGGCTACGACGTCCCCGACTTCCCGGACGAGCCCTCGTCGCTGGAGGAGAAGGACATCCGCGCCCGCTACGACCGCATCAAGGGCTCCGCGGTGAACCCCGTCCTGCGCGAGGGCAACAGCGACCGTCGGGCCCCGCTGGCGGTGAAGAACTACGCCAAGAAGCACCCGCACCGCAACAAGCCGTTCGCCGAGGGTTCGAAGACCCGTGTCGCGACCCTGGGCCACGACGACTTCAAGCACAACGAGCGCTCCTGGGTCGCCGCGCACGACGACGTCCTCTCCTTCCGCCACACCGCGAAGGACGGCACCGTCACGGTCCTCAAGGAGGGGCTCAAGGTCCTCCCGCGCGAGATCATCGACGCCACGTTCCTCTCCGCGAAGGAGCTGGACGCGTTCCTCGCCGACACGCTCGCGGAGGCCAAGGCCGACGACGTGCTCTACTCGGTGCACCTCAAGGCCACGATGATGAAGGTCAGCGACCCGATCATCTTCGGTCACGTCGTGAAGGCGTTCTTCACGGACGTCTTCGACCAGTACGGCACGCAGCTCGCCGAGGCCGGACTCAGCGCGAACGACGGCCTCGGCTCGATCCTCGCGGGGCTGGCGAACGTCGCCGGTGGCGACGAGATCGCCGCGGCGTTCGACAAGGCCATCGCCGAAGGGCCGCGCCTGTCGTACGTGAACTCCGACAAGGGGATCACCAACCTGCACGTGCCGAGCGATGTCATCGTCGACGCGTCCATGCCCGCGCTCGTCCGCAACGGCGGCAAGCTCTGGGGCAAGGACGGCGAGGAGGCCGACACGATCGCGGTCATCCCCGACTCGTCCTACGCGAGCGTCTACCAGGCCGTCATCGACGATGTGATCGCGAACGGCCCGCTCGACCCCGCCACGATCGGCACCGTGCCGAACGTGGGCCTCATGGCGCAGGCCGCTGAGGAGTACGGCAGCCACGACAAGACGTTCGAGATCGCGGCCGACGGCATCGTTCAGGTTCTCGACAGCGAGGGCACCGTCCTCATCGAGCACGAGGTCGGCAAGGGCGACATCTGGCGCGCGACGCAGACCAAGCACATCCCGGTCATGGACTGGGTCAAGCTCGCGGTCGGCCGTGCCCGCGCGACGGGTGCCCCCGCGGTGTTCTGGCTCGACGCGAACCGCTCGCACGATGCGCAGATCATCGCGAAGGTGCACCAGGGCCTCGCCACGCTCGACATCAAGGGCCTGACGATCACGATCCTCGCGCCGGAGGAGGCGACGCGGTACACGCTCGCCCGCATGCGGCACGGCCTGGACACCATCTCGGTGACCGGCAACGTGCTGCGCGACTACCTCACCGACCTGTTCCCGATCCTCGAGGTCGGCACGAGCGCCAAGATGCTCTCCATCGTGCCGCTGCTCGCCGGCGGTGGACTGTTCGAGACGGGTGCCGGCGGCTCCGCGCCGAAGCACGTGCAGCAGCTGGTCGAGGAGAACTACCTGCGCTGGGACTCGCTGGGCGAGTTCTTCGCGCTGGCCGCCTCTCTCGAGCACTTCGCCGACCGCACGGGCAACGAGAAGGCCCGCGTGCTCGCGGAGACGCTCGACGCCGCGACCGGCACGTTCCTCGAGGAGGACCGCTCGCCCGGCCGTGCGCTCGGCACGATCGACAACCGCGGCAGCCACTTCTACCTCGGCCTGTACTGGGCGCAGGAGCTGGCGAAGCAGACGAAGGACCCGGAGCTCGCCGCCGCCTTCGCGCCCGTCGCCGAGAAGCTCGCCGCCAACGAGGAGACGATCGTCTCCGAGCTGAACGCGGTGCAGGGCTCCCCGGTGGAGATCGGCGGCTACTACCGTCCGGACGAGAAGCTCGTGGCCGCGGTCATGCGCCCGTCCGCGACGCTGAACGAGATCGTCGACGCCCTGCGCTGAGACGACGGAAGGGGGCGGATGCTGCGGCATCCGCCCCCTTCTGCTGTCTGCCCTCCGCCGCGTTCGCCCGGCGGCCTGGGACTCGCGATCAGTTGTAGACGGAGACCTCGAGGCCCACGGGGGACCAGTCGTAGACGTACTTGGCGAGGTCGATCGGCAGGTTCACACAGCCGTGGCTCATCCGGTTGCCGAAGTTGTTGTGCCAATAGGTGCCGTGGAAGCCGATGTTCGGGGCGAACCACGTGATCCAGGGCACGTCCTCGGTGCAGTACGGCGCCCCCTCGTAGCAGCCCATGTCCTGCATCGCCGTGTGCGCGAACACCTTGAAGTTGCCGGTCGGCGTGGGCGTTCCGGGAAGGCCGGTCGACACGGCCCAGGACTGCACCACCTTGTCGTTCTCGAACAGGTAGGCGCGCTGTGTGCTGAGGTTGATCTCGGCGCGGCGGAACAGGTTCGTGGTCTCGAAGGGGGTTTCCGTCACGGAGAGGGCGAAGACGCCGTCTCCCGCGGCGAGCTGCGTCGCGAAGTCGTCGGCGATGCCGGCGGTGTCGCCGAGGGCGCGTCCGGTGGCGCCCTCCTTCTCGGCGCGCAGCACGTTCCCCGCGGAGTCGACGATGTTGGTCGCGTTGACAGGGGCGCGGTCCACGGCGGCGGCGAGCGTGTCGACGGTGGTCTGGATCGCCGCCGGGTCCGCCTCGATCCGCAGCTGACCCGCGTCGTCGACCACCGTCAGCCAGGACGCGGCGACCGCGGGGGAGACCGGGACGGTCCGTTCCTTCCCGACGTAGAAGCCGATGGAGGAGAGCATGGTGTTGAGCGTGGTGGCGGTCGCCGTCGCGTCCTCGTCGGACACCGCGGGCAGGGCCTCGGCCGGGCCACCGGGGTACTCGAACGTCGTGCGGCCGTCGCCGACGGCCTCGACGAACGCGGCGTTGAGATCGGCCACGTCGATACCGGTGCCGGGAACGGAAGGTGTCACGGTGTACGTGCCCTTCGCGGCGTCGAAGACGACTCCGGCGTCGACCGGGTCGACGAAGCTGTCGGGGATCGCGCCGCGGAGAGCTGCGGTGGCGGTCTCCTGGTCGAGCACGATGTCGGCCGACACGGGGTCACCCATCCACGACCCGAGGTTCCACATCGGGTGGGCGGCGAACGCGGCGTCGGCGAGGGCCGTGGCGTCGGCGCTCGCGCCCAGGTCGGCGCCCGTGAGTACAGCGTCGTCACCCTCGCCCGTGAGGGTGACC
The DNA here is from genome assembly GCF_001866135.1 of Microbacterium sp. LCT-H2. Classification (GTDB taxonomy): domain Bacteria; phylum Actinomycetota; class Actinomycetes; order Actinomycetales; family Microbacteriaceae; genus Microbacterium. Next base: position 91,780 of record NZ_MODW01000001.1, on the reverse strand, counting down.
TCGGTCTGGGCGAGGTGAGAGCTGATCGCCTCGGCTGCCGCGCCCGGAGTCATCCAGCCCACGGGGATGCCCGCGACGGTGGTGCCGGGGGCGATGAGGATCATCGAGGCGGCGCCGGCGCCGAGCGCGACCACGCCGAGGCCGAGACCGATCCACAGGCCGAGGTGGCGCTTCTTCGGGGCGGGCTCGACGGGAGCCCAGGCCAGGGACTGCTCGCCGGACTGCGGCGGGGCCGTATCGGTCGCCGCCTCCGGCGTCAGGACGCTCGTCGGGGTCGCATCGTCGGGCTGTGCCCCCGTTGCAGCGCCCGGCGTGGAAATCAGATCGGTCACGAACTACACCCCCCGCAGTCTCGACGTGTCCTGTCGTCCATGGTACGGGATGGCTGGTAACGGGGAGGCAACGGTCCTGATAAGGTGTCTCCCCGTTCGCCGGGGCAGGCGGGATCAGTCGACGACGGCGAGCCCGTCGATCTCGACGAGCATCTCCTCGCGGGGAAGGCCGGTGAACACCGTCGTGCGCGAGGGCAGGACGCCACTGGTCGTGTGGGCCTCGACGAAGGCGCCGTAGGCCTCGTTCATGATCGGGAAGTCCTCGCGCTTGGTGAGGTAGACGCGCAGCATCACGACATCGTCGAACGTGGCGCCGGAGGCCTCAACGATGGCCTTGACGTTCTCGAGCGTACGGGTGGTCTGTGCCGCGACGTCGCCCGGGTACAGATACTCGTTCGTCTGCGGGTCGACGGGGCCCTGGCCGGAGACCTGGACGATCGGGCCCTTGCGGACGCCCTGCGAGAAGGTGTGCGCGGGAGCGGGGGCGGCGTCGGTGGAAACTCGTGTCTTCGCGGTCATGCCGCCAGCCTAGTAGCCTTGTTAGATGCCTCTACAAATTCCGGATCCCGTCCTCGGCGCCTGGGCGAAGGGGTTCCCGGCGCACGCCGCGGGGCTGCGTCTGTCGGAGGTCGGCGCGGCCGGTCTGCACCTGTCGGACCTCGGCACGCCCGTGCTCACAGTGCATGCCGACGCGATCGCGCACAACGAGGACACGGTGTTCGGCTGGGCCGCGCGCGAGGGCGTCCGTCTCGCCCCGCACGGCAAGACCACCATGGCGCCGGCGCTCTGGCAGCGGCTGCTCGATGCCGGAGCCTGGGGGATCTCGGTCGCCACGCCGTGGCAGGCCCGCGTCGCCGTCGACGCCGGCGTGCCGACGGTGCTCATCGCCAATGGGGTGACGGACGGCGCCGCGGCCCGCGAGCTCGGGGCGATGCTCGCTGCCGACGAGGGCCTGCGGATCCTCTGCGGCGCGGACTCCCTCGCCGGTGTCGCGATCCTCGCCGATGCGCTCGCCGACGCCGCGCGGCCGCTGGACGTGCTCGTGGAGCTCGGCGGCGCGCAGGGACGGACGGGGGCGCGGACCGTGGCCGAGGGCGAGCGGATCGCCGCGGCGATCGCGGCCGCTCCTGGACTCCGCCTGGCCGGTGTGACGGGCTACGAGGGGCCCTTCGGTCCCGATCGCTCCGCGGCCTCCGTCGCCGCGGTGGACGGCTTCCTGGCCACTCTCGTCGAGCTGCACCGCCGTCTCGACTACCCCGACGGTCCCCGCCCCGTGCTCAGCGCGGGGGGCAGCTCCTTCCCCGATCGCGCCGCCGCGGTCCTCGGCGCCGCGGGAGGGGACGCCGAGGTCGTGCTGCGCTCCGGTGCGTTCCAGATCCACGACGACGGCTTCTACTCCCGCATGTCGCCGTTCGGTCCGCTGACGGACACCGCCCCGCTGCGCTCGGCGATGCACGCATGGTCACGGGTGGTCTCGCAGCCCGAGCCCGGCCTCGCCCTGCTCGACGCCGGGCGGCGCGACGTGCCGTTCGACATCGACCTCCCGGTGCCGCAGTCGGTCGCCGGTGCCGTAACGGCACTGAACGACCAGCACGCCTTCCTCCGCCCCGCCGAGGGGGCGACCGTCGCGGTCGGCGAGGTCGTGCGGCTGGGTCTCTCGCATCCGTGCACCGCGTTCGACAAGTGGCGCGTCGTCGCCGTGATCGACGACCCTGACGCCGGGGACCCCCGGGTGATCGACGCGGTGGCGACATGCTTCTGAGCGCCGAGAAGGCCGCCGCCGGCTTGGTGCGCATCTATCGTCGGGCGACCGTCGTCGACGGCACCGGCGCGCCGCGCTTCGTCGCGGACGTCGCGGTGGAGGGGGCCAGGGTCGTCGCCGTCGTCCGCGACGGCGACGGGACGACGCTCGAGCTGCCGGACGGCGCGGTCGAGGTCGAGGCGTCCGGCCTCGTCCTGGCACCCGGCTTCATCGACATGCATGCGCACAGCGACCTCGCGGTGCTGCAGGGCGCCGCGCACGACGCCAAGATCCGGCAGGGGGTCACGACCGAAGTGCTCGGGCAGGACGGCCTGGGCTACGCGCCGCTGGACGAGGCGACCGCCGCCGTCATCCCCGCCCAGATCGCGGGCTGGAACGGGCGGCCGGCCGTGGTCCCGTGGCGGGCGATGGACGACTTCCTGCGGGCGATCGACGCTGCCGCGGTGGCCAACGCCGCGGTGCTGGTTCCGCAGGGCAACCTCCGGATGATGGTGGTCGGGCACGACGACCGCCGGGCGACCCCCGCCGAGATCGCTGCCATGGCCGAGATCCTCGGGCAGGCCCTGGACGCCGGGGCCTTCGGCATGTCGAGCGGTCTGACCTACACCCCGGGGATGTACGCCGACACCGCGGAGCTCGAAGCCCTCTGCCGGGTGGTGGCGGAACGCGGCGGCTACTGGGCGCCGCACACCCGCAGCTACGGCCGGGCGGCGCTGGACGCGTATCGCGAGGCCATCGAGATCGGCCGCCGCACCGGGTGCCCCGTCCATCTCACGCACGCGACCATGAACTTCGCCCCGAACCGCGGGCGCGCTGCCGAGCTGCTGGCCCTCGTCGACGAGGCGACGGCCGACGGCATCGACGTGACGCTGGACACCTACCCCTACCTTCCGGGGGCGACGACCCTCGCCGCCCTCCTGCCGAGCCGGCTGGCGGCGACCGGCGACCTGCTCGGCGTCCTGGCAGCCCTCGACGCCGAGGGGCGCGAGGCGGTCCGCGTCGAGCTGGAGGAGATCGGCTGCGACGGGTTCCACGGCGAGGCGGCGGACTGGTCGGCGATCCAGATCTCCGGGACCGCCCACCCCGATCTGGCCGGACTCGTCGGCCGGACGATCGCCGACATCGCGGCGGAGACGGGGCAGCGCGCCGTCGACGTCGTGATCGACACGATCCTCGCCGATGCCGGCGCCACGGGCGTGCTCATGCACATCGGCGACGAGGACAACGTCCGCGCCATCATGCGGCACCCGCGGCACTCCGGGGGCAGCGACGGCATCCTCATCGGCGCGCGGCCGCATCCGCGCGGCCGCGGCACGTTCCCGCGCTACCTCGGGCACTACGTCAGGGAGCTCGGGGTGCTGAGCCTCGAGGAGGCGGTCCGTCATCTCTCCGGCAACCCGGCCGCCCGCCTCGGACTCGACCGCGGCGATGCGCCACGAGGTGTGCTCCGCGAGGGCGCCACCGCCGACCTGGTGCTGTTCGACCCGGAGGCGATCGCCGCCGGAGCTACCTTCGACGACCCGCACGGTGCGCCGGAGGGCGTGCGCGAGGTACTCGTCGGCGGGGTGCCGGTCGTCATCGACGGCGACCCCACCGGTGCGGTCGCCGGTCGCGCGCTGCGGATGCCGCCACCGGCGCCGCGCGCGACGGTGCCGCACGTCGCCGCAGAGATCGACTCGCTGGCGCCGGGTTTCCGGTGGACGCCCTCGACCCCGATCCTCGGCGCACCGGAGCTGGCGGCCGCGGTCGCACGGCTCGGCGGCGGGGGAGCGGACGACACCCTGCCCGCCATCCGCCTCCTGATCGATGAGAAGCTGGGTACCGCGGCGCCCGCGGCAGGGCGCCACGGGGCCGAGGCCTTCCGGGTGTCGGTGACGGCCTCCGGGGTCGAGATCGCGGGGGCGACGCCGGAGGGGGTCTTCCGCGGCGCGACCACGCTCCGCCAGCTCCGCGACCCGGACCACGACCCCGCCCTCCCCGCGACGATCCCGGCAGGGCGCTGGGAGGGCTCTCCCGCTTACGCCTGGCGCGGTGTGATGCTCGACGTGGCGCGCCACTTCCGCCCCGTGGAGGACGTGCGTCGCCTCATCGACCTGCTCGCCGATCACCACCTCAGCATCCTGCACCTGCACCTGACGGACGATCAGGGATGGCGCTTCGAGGTGCCCGGCTACCCGCGTCTGACCGAGGTCGGCGCGCGGCGCGAGGCCACGCAACGCGGTCACGGACCGGAGGCCACGGTCGAGCCCGGCGTGCACGAGGGCTTCTACACGTCCGCCGAACTGCGCGACCTCGTGAGGTATGCGGAGGAGCGCTTCGTGACGCTCGTGCCCGAGGTCGAGCTGCCGGGACACATCCAGGCCGCGCTCGCCGCCTACCCGGAGCTGGGCAACCTCGACGTGGGGACGCCTCCCACCGGGCCGTGGGAGTGTTTCGGCGTGAACGCCCGCACCCTCGCGCCGACCGAAGAGGCGCTGGCCTTCGGTCGTGCCGCCGTCGACGCGCTGTGCGACGTGTTCCCGTCCGCATGGATCGGGATCGGCGGTGACGAGGTGCCGGTGACCGAGTGGGCGGAGAGCCCGGCCGCCGCCGCGCGCATGCGGGAGCTGGGGCTGGCCACGGCGCACGACGTGCAGCCCTGGTTCACGGCGCACTTCGTCGACCATGTCCGCCGCCGCGGGCGCACGGCGCTGGCCTGGGACGAGGTGCTGGAGGGTGACGTTCCCGAGGGCGTCCGCATCCTCGCCTGGCGCGGACCGGTCGCGATGCGCGAGGCGCTGCGCCGGGGGATCCCGGTCGTGGGGTGTCCGGATCTCGAGGTCTACCTCGACTACCCGCAGTCCGAATCGACCGAGGAGCCCATCCGCGTCGGTCCGCCGCTGACCATCGAGCGCGCGTACACCTTCCGCGTCGTCGACGGGGCGGTCGGCGGGCAGGCGAACGTGTGGACGGAGCACCTGCCGAGCAGGGACCGGGTCGACTTCGCGATGTTCCCCCGTCTCGCCGCGATCGCGGAGCGGCTCTGGGAGGGGGGAGAGCCCGCCCCGTTCGCCGACTTCGCGCGGCGGCTGCCCACGCACCTGCGGCGCCTCGCCGCCGCGGGGGTGCGGTATCGTCCGCTGGACGGTCCGTCGCCCGAGCAGCGGCGACCGGGGATTCCCGGCAAGCCGATGACGGTGGAGACCAGGGAGGGGATCGTCGCCGGCCTCGTCGAGCGCCTGCTCCGCCGGGCCGCAGACGAGGATCCGCGGTCAGCATGATGTCACGTTTCGGTAACCCTGCCCGCGGAATCGCGCGGGACAGTTGCACAATTCCTGTTCGTAAGGTCTACTAACAAACATGTCCGTTTCGGATGATCAGCGCCCCGCGGCGACGACAGACTTCGTCGCCGCGAACGCGCACGCCTTCGGCCCTGCGCGGCATCTCCGTTCGCGCACCAAGGTGCTCCCCGAGCACGCCCGCGGCCACAACCGCGCACTCGTGCTGCAGACGCTCTACCACTCGGGGGCGATGAGCCGCGCTGACCTCTCCCGCGAGACGGGCCTCACGCGGGTCACGATCTCCGACCTCGTCGCGGAGTTCATCGCCGACGGCATCGTCGTCGAGATCGGCGTCCGCGAGGCGGTCGGCCCCGGAAAGCCGCCGATCCTCATCGACATCGACCGGGTGGGGCATCAGATCATCGGGCTCGACCTGTCAGGACCGACCGCGTTCGAGGGGGCCGTGCTCAGTCTCGACGGCGACGTCCTGGAGCGGCGGCAGGTGCCGCGTCCGGAGACGCCGGACGGCGACGCGGCGTACGATGCCCTCCGCGGCCTCGCGCAGACCCTCGTCGAGATCGCCACGCAGCCGGTGCTCGGCGTCGGCATCGGCACCCCGGGTGTCGTGCGTCCGGACGGCCTCGTCCTCAGCTCGCCCAACCTCGGCTGGACCGACTTCCCGCTGGAGGCGAAGCTCAGCGCCGACCTCGACCTGCCCGTGCTGGCGCGGAACGACGCGAATGCCGCGGTCCTCGCCGAGTACACGTTCGGCGAGGCGGAAGCCGACTTCATGCTGATCAAGATCGGCCGCGGCGTGGGGGCCGGGCTGATCACCGGCAGCCAGCCGCTCCTCGGCAGCCGTTTCGCCGCGGGCGAGATCGGTCACGTCGTCGTCGGCACGGACGGCGGCCCGCGCTGCGCGTGCGGCAAGATCGGCTGCCTGGAGGCCTGGCTGAGCGTGAGTCGCATGCAGGAGGCGCTCGACGCCGACCCGGCCGCGCGCGAGGAGATCCTCCGCGACTCCGGGACCCGCATGGCGATCGCGATCGCCCCGATCGTCGCCGCCCTCGACCTGTCCGAGGTCGTGCTCTCCGGGCCCGCCGAACTGCTGGACGGCACGCTCATCGACGCGGCCGTCGAGACGCTCCACGCGCGGACGCTCGAGGGTGTGTTCGAGGACGTCATGGTGCGGCTCACCCGTCAGGACGACATCGTGCTCCGGGGCGCCGCAGTGATGGTGCTCTCCGGGCAGCTGGGGGTGTCGTGACCTCCGCGACCATGACCGGGAACGGCATCCGATGATCGTCCCCGCCTCGGCCGACCGCGCCGGTCGGCCCCTTCGCGTGGGCCTGGACGTCGGCGGCACCAAGATCGACGCCGTCGCCGTGGACCCGGCCGGAACGATCCTCGCCCGCCTGCGTCGCCCGACCGGGTGGGGGGAGGACGCCGTCGTCGACAGCATCGTCTCGACCGTCGCCGCCCTCGCTGAGGAGAGCGGGCTGCCGCTGTCCGCCGTCGGATCCGCCGGCATCGGCATCCCCGGCCTCGTGGACGTGGAGAGCGGACGTGTGCTGCACGCCGTGAACCTCGGCGTGGAGTCGCTCGACCTCGCGGCGCGCGCCGAGCAGGCGCTGGGCGTCCCCTTCCGAGTGGAGAACGACGTGAAGGCGGCCGCGCTCGGCGCCGCCGTCCTGAGCGACGTCGCCGGCTCGATGGCCTACCTGAACCTCGGCACCGGCGTCGCGGCCGGCATCGTCGTCGACGGCCGCATCTGGCGTGGGGCGCGGGGGACCGCGGGCGAGGTCGGGCACCTCTCCGTCGACCCCCGCGGGAGATTGTGCGGCTGCGGACAGCGCGGCTGCGTGGAGACGTTCTGCGGCGGCGGGGCGCTGGCCAAGGCCTGGGGGCGCCCTGGCGCGCTGCCGGTCAAGGACATCGTGGAGGCGGCCGACGCCGGCGATCCGCACGCCCTTGCCCTGCAGGCGGACCTCTTCTTCGGGGCTGCGGCGGCCGTGCGCGTGCTCGTGCTGTCGGCCGACGTCGAGACCGTGGTCATCGGCGGCGGTCTCACCGCGCTCGGCGGTCGACTCGCGGACGGCATCCGTGCCGCCCTGCACGCGGGCGCCCAGGCGTCACCGTTCCTGAAGTCCCTGCGGCTGGATGAGAGAATCGAACTGCTCCCCGCGGGTTCCCCCGCCGCCGCCTTCGGCGCCGCTCTGGTGGGCGCATCCATTTCTGAGAAGGAGATCGTTCCGCATGGCTGAGGTCGTCATCGTCGAGAATGCCGAGGCCGCCGGTGCCCTGGTCGCCACCGAGATCGTCGAGCTCATCGACCGTCGTCAGGACGCCGTCCTGGGGCTCGCGACCGGATCGACGCCGTTGCCCGTCTACCAGGCACTCCGCAGCCGCCTGGCGGGGCGCGACGTCTCGCAGGTGCGGGGCTTCGCGCTCGACGAGTACGTCGGGATCGACCCCTCCCACCCGGAGAGCTACCGCTCGGTGATCACGCGCGAGGTGGTCGAGCCGCTCGGCCTCGACCCGAAGCGCATCCACGTGCCGAACGGCGCGGAGGCCACCATCCAGCACGCCGGTGAGGACTACGACGCGGCCATCGCCGCGGCCGGCGGGGTCGACCTGCAGATCCTCGGCATCGGCACCGACGGGCACATCGGGTTCAACGAGCCCGGATCCTCCTTCGCCTCCCGCACGCGGGTGAAGACGCTGACGGAGCAGACCCGCGAGGACAACGCCCGCTTCTTCGACTCGATCGACGATGTGCCGATGCACTGCATCACGCAGGGCCTGGGGACCATCCTGGAGGCGCGCCACCTCGTGCTGCTGGCGTTCGGCGAAGGCAAGGCCGAGGCCGTGGCCGGTGCGGTCGAGGGGCCGCTCACCGCGCTGCTGCCCGGGTCGGCCATCCAGCTGCACCCGCACGCGACCGTCGTCGTCGATGAGGCCGCCGCCTCGAAGCTGCAGCTTGCCGACTACTATCGCTACACGTTCGCGAACAAGCCGTCCTGGCAGGGCATCTGATCCGAGGCGCTAGCGCGCTCCGGTCGGCCACGCGAGCGGCAGCAGGTGCTCGACGCTGAGCGGGGCCAGCGGGAGCGCCGCGGCGTCCTCCGGGGTGATCCAGCGCAGTTCGGCGAGCTCGGCCTGCACGCGGACCCCGTCGGGATCGATCGAGGCCGAGAACGCGTCGGCCACGACGCGGTGACCCGGTTCATTGGCGGCTGCCGACTCGAAGCGACCCAGAGGGCGCAGGTCGGACTCCGTGAGTTCGAGGCCGAGCTCCTCCTGCAGCTCGCGGATGAGGGTCTCGACGGGGGACTCGCCGGGCTCCGGCTTGCCTCCGGGCTGCATGAAGCGGGTCGTGCCGTGCTTGCGGACGACGAGGACCCGCCCTTCCGCATCGACGATCACGGCCGCGCTCACGTGGATGTCAGGCATCGGGAGAGAAGACCTTTCCGGGGTTGAGGATGCCGAGCGGGTCGAAGACCGCGGCGATGTCGCGCTGGAGGCGCCACTGATCGTCACCGAGCTCGTCGGCCAGCCAGCGCCGTTTGAGGACGCCGATGCCGTGCTCGCCGGTGAGGGTGCCGCCCAGCCGGATCGCGGCGCGGAAGAGCTCGTCGGCCGCCGCCCACACCAGCGGCGGGGTCTCCGGCCCCTCGAAGATGAAGTTCGGATGCAGGTTGCCGTCGCCGGCATGGGCCACGGTCGGGATGACCATGTCGTACTCGCGCTCGATCCGGGCGATCTCGTCGAACATGGCCGGCATCGCGCTCCGCGGTACCGAGACGTCCTCGATGAGCGTGGTCCCGAGTGACGCCATCGCTGCGTGCATGGAACGGCGGATCGCGAGCAGACGATCGCCCTCGACGGGGTCGTGCGAGACCACGGGAACGCCCTCGTGGTCGCTGAGGATGCCGGCGATGGCCTCCGCCTCCGCACGCGCGGCGGGACCGTCGGTCTGGATCGTGAGCTGGGCGGCGCCCGGCGTCGGCGCAGGGAGGGCGAGCAGGGCGTGGACGGCGGCGAGGCTCGCGGCATCCATGAGCTCCATGATCGCGGGCTGGATCCCCGCGGCGGTCACCGCCGCGGATCCTGCGGCCGCCGCGCGCACGCCCGGGAAGGTCGCCGTAACCGTGCAGGTCTCGCCCGGCACCAGGCGGCGCAGCTTGAGCGTGGCCCCGACGACGACGCCGAGCGTTCCCTCCGACCCCACGACGAGGGCGGTGAGGTCGAGCCCGGTGACGCCCTTCACGCTGCGGTGCCCGAGGTGGAGCAGGCGGCCGTCGGCCAGCACGAGATCGACACCGAGCACCGCATCGCGGACGACGCCGTACTTCGCGCAGAGCAGTCCGCCGGCTCCGGTCGCGATGTTGCCGCCGACGGTGGAGATGTCGCGACTGGCGGGATCGGGCGGCCACCAGAGTCCCTGGGTCGCCAGATGCGCGTTGAGGTCGGCGTTGAGGATGCCCGGTTCGACCACGGCGAGGAGATCGTCCTGTCGGACCTCGAGGATGGCGTCCATGCGGCGGAGGGAGAGGACGATCTCCCCGTCTCCGGCATTGGCGGCTCCGGCGAGTCCGGTTCCGGCACCGCGCACGACGACGGGCGTGCGCGTCGCGGTCGCGATCCGCATGGTCTGCTGCACGTCGTCCACGCTCTCCGCGTGGACGACGGCCAGGGGAAGGCCCACCGCGGCGTGACCGGAGCGGTCGGCTCTGGTCACGCGCCGCGTCTGCTCGCTGACGTCCACGCGCGCCCCGAGGGCGTCGCGGAGCAGCGAGACGACGCTCACGACCGTGCGCTCATGCCAGGGCGCGGCGCCCGCTGAGGACCCCGGCGACGACGGCCACCAGCGCGAAGGCCGTGCCGATGAGGGCCTGGCCCATGGACCACCACGCGATGGTCACGCCGACGTAGATGAAGAGCTCGACGACCGCGCGGAGGAAAGGGTGCACGCGGAGCACGGGGCGCGGAGAGAGGAACAGCGCCCACAGCAGCAGGGCGACAACGGGGGCGCCGACGCCGATCACGATGTTCCACGGCAGATCCCAGCTCGCGAACCCCCACAGGGCGAGCGAGGCGATCGCCGCGATGAGGACGATCACGCGCACGATGTCGAGGGCCGTGAGGGCCGGACGGTCGACGCCGGCGACAGGGGAGGAATCCGGGGTCATACGTCCAGTCTATTCCGCGACCGGAGCGTCCTCCGCCGGGGCTTCTGTCGCGGCAGGGTTCGCGGCCGGTGCGGGCGCGACCGGTGCAGCTTCGGGGGCCGGTGCGGGCTCCGTCGGCGTGGCCTCTGCGGGTACTGGAGCGGCCTCGACGGGTGCCGCGACCTCATCGACCGGTGTCTCGGCAGCGGCGACAGGCGCTTCGGGTGCCGGGTCGGCATCCTCGACGACGACCGCCGGCTGCTCCACGGGATCGATGGCCGCGGTACGCTCGTCCGCGCCTGCTCCCTGGGGTTCGAGCGAGTAGAGCGAGGTGGTTGCCGATGGGCCGGCCTCGCCGGAGGGCAGCACGTAGCGGAAGGTCACCGGCACGAGGCTGGCCAACAGGAACTGGTCGAGGGATGCGCGCAGCTGAACGAAGCCGGTGCCATCCTCGCCGAGGACAGTGCTGTCGCTCTCCTGACCGTCGAGCAGTGCCTGAACGACGGTGCCCGGTGCTCCGACGACCGGCACGAAGTAGTACCAGTGCAGATCGTCGCCGAACCAGACGTCGGCGGTGCTCCAGGTGGGCGGGTCCGTGGGGATCGCGGGGTCCACCGGGTCGACGGGGTCCACTGGATCGACCGGGTCCACCGGATCGACGGGGTCCACCGGGTCGACGGGGTCCACCGGATCGATCGGGTCCACGGGAGCGACGGGCGGCAGCGTGGCCTCGGGAAGCACAGGAGTCGTCACCGGGGCAGCGGGAGCCGCGTCGGGTCCGGTCTCCGAAGAGACCGGCGGAGCCGCCTCCTCCTCGGCGGGCGGAGCCGGCGGCTGCTCGACGTCCGGCGTCTCGATCACCACGGGCTCGTCGAGGTCGAGCGACGAGTCCGGCGCGATGTCGGTCGTGATCGACGACGGATCGGTGTCGGAGGCGCTGGGCAGCGATGTCGCCGGGTTCGCACCCGTGAGTCCGGGGACGATCGCCGCAGCGGCGACCACTCCGGCGACCACGAGGGCGGCGGACCCGGCACCGACGACGGCGCCCATGCCGGTGAAGACGCCACCCGTGCTTGCGCCCGTGCCCGCGCCGCCGGCGGACCCGGCTCCGGATCCGGCTGCGCCGGAGCCGGAGGTGGCTGCCGCGGCCTGGCCGATGCCGCCGTCTCCGACGAAGACCGCACCCGGAATGGTGGACGACATCCCCGCCACTGCCAGGACCGGCGCACCGCCCTGGAGAGCCGCGAGGTACCCCGAGGCGCCGGTGGCGCCGAGGACGAGCGGGAGCAGGACGAGGGCGAGGCGCGTGGAGACGTCCTTGGCCTCGGCCGCGACGATCATGCAGCGGGCGCACTCGTCGAGGTGCAACTCGAGGCGACGGTGGTCGCGGGTGGCGAGGTTGCCGCGCGAGTAGGCACCGAGATGCTCGATCGTCCACTGGCACTCCGAGCCGGGGCTCGCGCTGCGCAGGTGCGCCTGGATCCACGCCTCTCGGAGCCCTTCGCGGGCGCGGAAGGCGAGCTGCGACACCGCGCCGGCCTTCATGCCGAGGAGCGGAGCCACCTCCTGGGGCTTCATCTGCTCGATCTCGGTGTACCAGAGCACCTCCTGCCAACGCGACGGGAGGCTGCGGAAGGCCTGCGCGGTGAGGCTGCGGTCGAGGGCCTCGTTCGTGGCGTGCTCGGTGCTGTCCGGGTCGGCGACCGTGTCGAGCTCGTCGATGGCGGTCTCGCGGCGTGCGCGTCCCCACGCGGCGGCGGTGTTGCGGATGCTGGTGAAGAGGTAGGCGCGGAACGAGCCGTTGGGGCCGCCGCCCTTGAGGATCGCCTGGTAGATGCGGGTATAGGACTCCTGCACCAGGTCGTCCGGATCGATCGAGGATGTCACCGATCGCGCGACGGTCATGCCGGAGGGGTAGTGCCGCCTCCAGAGTTCCCCGAACGCCCCCTTGTCGCCGGAGCGGACGCGGAGGATCAGATCGGCATCGCCGATGGTCTCGTCTGGTGTGGTGTTCTCTCGGTGCACGGTCATCCATCTGGTCCCGGGGCACACAGCCGTCCCCAGGAAGAGAGACGCGAGAAGGCGTCTTTCATTACGCGGTCTCTCCATTGTCTCGCGAAATCGGCATGGTGGCCAGCCCCGGCACGGACTCGGAGGAGATGCTCGGGAGGGCTCCGCGGCGCCCGGCGCGGACCGCCCGAAAAGTTTTCTGAACTTTTTTCCGAGAACCGCGTAATGAACCGGGCGCCCCTTCGTCTCATCCCGTAGAGACAGCCGAAATGGACTCCACCGGGGGGCGGAGTTCCGGCACTGGTGCGGGGGGTACTGCACCAGTGGGCGGGTCGGGATCCTCGGGGGAGGAGCTCCCGGCCCCGCCCGCTCGAGCGGGAGGGAATGGGCCGCCGATCTGGGGAGAACGGCGGCCCACCACTCCCACACCTGCGAGACGCACGTCACCGATCTGGGGAGTCCGGTGACGCCGTCTCGTCCGATCGACCGGAGACCGCAGCGCTGCGCGTCGCGCGGAGCGCTGTCGTCCTAGGCGGGCAGCGCCGGTCCTGTCCAGACCCGCGCGACGCGCAGCTCCGCGTCCAGGAGCACGGCATCGCCGAGCAGGCCGGACCGCAGCGCGCCGAGGTGCGCCTCGCGTCCGATCGCGCGGGCCGGGGTCTCCGTGAGCGCCCGCACGGCCTCCGCAAGGGGGACGCCCGCCGCCACCGCTCGCTGCAGCGCGACGTCCTGGGTCAGGGTGGAACCGGCGATCGAGCCGGTGTCGTCCGCGCGGGCCACGCCGTTCTCGACGGTGACCTTCACCGCACCGAGGTCGTACGTGCCGTCGGCGCTCCCGGCCGCGGCCATGGCGTCGGTGATGAGCGCCACGCGGTGCGGCGCCGCGTCGAACACGAGCTTGACGACGTGCGGGTCGAGGTGCACGTCGTCGGCGATGGCCTCCAGGATCACCCGATGGTCGGCGGCTGCAGCCAGCACCGGTCCGGGTGCGCGGTGGTGGATCCCCGGCATCGCGTTGAACGCGTGGGTCAGCAGCGAGGCGCCGGCCTCGAAGGCGGCGACGGCCATGGCGGCGTCGGCGTCGGTGTGCCCCACCGCTGCCGCAGCGCCCGACGCGACGATCTGACGGACAGCGTCGATCCCGCCCGGGAGTTCCGGGGCGATGGTGACCTGACGGACGGTGCCTTCTCCGGCCTCCAGGAGACGGGCGACATCGGCCGGGAGGGGGTGCCGCAGCAGCGAGGGCTCATGCGCGCCGTGGTGCCCCGGGTCGAGGAACGGCCCCTCCAGGTGCGAGCCGAGCACGTCCGCATCGGTTCTGGTCAGGGCGGCGATCAGGGCGACGCTGCGGGTGAGGTCGTCCATCGTGCCGGTGACGAGCGAGATCACGGCCCTGGTGGTGCCGTGCTCGCGGTGCAGATCCCGTCCGGTACGAATGGCGTCCACGCCGTCGTCGTACGCCGCGCCCGCTCCGCCGTGACCGTGGATGTCGACGAAGCCCGGCGTGAGCAGCGCGCCCGGGCCCGCCACGGCCGCGCCGTCCACGACCTCCGTCGCCGGCTCCCAATCCGTCCCCGTGCCGCGCGCGACGACGACACCGTCCTCGATGCGCACCCAGCCGTCCTCGACGATCTCCCCGCGGTCGACGAGGCGGACGGAGTGGATGACCAGGGAACCGGTCGCGGAGGAGAGGGTCTTCAACGGGCGCTCCAGGGGATCTCGGGGACGGGGTGGAAATCGACCCCCTCAGCCTTCCACAGCGGCGCGAGGGTGCCGACCCGGGCGCGGAAGGACTCCCACGTGCGGCCCACGCCTTCGCGCGGCGACCACGCGATCTCGGCCTGCGCGGCGGCTCGGGGGAACACGAGCTGCTCCACCTCGTCGAGCGTGCGGGTGGTCTCGGACCACAAGGGCGCCTCGATGCCGAGGATCGCCTCGTCCGGCACGGCGAGCACGGCGGTCGGCTCCCACTCGTACGCGCGACGGACGTCGATGATCGCGGCCCAGGTGAGGCCGAGCGGGAACTCGGCGGTGTACTTCATGTCGAGATAGGTCGCGTCCGCCGCCGACATGATCAGGGCTCCGCCGCGCTCGACGAAGTGCACGGCCTCCTCGGCGTGCGTGCCCGTCGGCGTCGTCATGCCCCAGTACTGGCCGATCGTGCCGCGGGCGATGCCGGCCGCCGACCCCATCTCGTGCCACGCGACCGGGGTCTTGCCCTCCTCGACGACGATCGCCGTCGCGCGCTCCGCGAAGAGGTCGAAGTCGGCCTGCGGTGTGCCGAGGGACTCGTCGCCGCCGATGTGGATGTAGGGCCCCGGGGTCATCTCGGCGAGCTCGCGGACCACGTCGCGGACGAACCGATACGTCTCCTCCTCGTGGATGCGCACACTGGAGTGCCCGACGCCCCAGCCCAGGTAGGGCTCACCGGCCACGGGGAGCGGCTGGCCGAGCTGCTCGGACTGGGCGATCAGCGCGTCGTTCAGGACCGGGGCCTCGACCAGCTCCGGGTAGGCCACGCCGATCGCGTGGGTGTGGCCGGGAAGGTCGATCTCGGGGATCACGATCATGTGGCGCGCGGCCGCGTACGCCACGATCTCGCGATAGTCGTCCTTGGTGTAGAAGCCGCCGGGGGCGCCGTCGGCCGCGGTGGCGGCGGCCCGCTCGGTGAGCAGCGGCCAGGAGTCGATGTGCACGCGCCAGCCCTGGTCGTCGGTGAGGTGCAGGTGCAGGTGGTTGAACTTCAGTGCGCTGGTGCTGTCGATGAACCGCTTCACGTCGTCGACGCCGAAGAAGTGCCGCGCCACGTCGAGCATCACGCCCCGGCGGGCGAAGCGCGGGGCGTCCGCGATGTCGGCGCGGAGCAGCGCCCAGCCGGCGTCGTCCTCCCGGAGCAGCTGCAGCAGCGTCTGGACCCCGTAGAAGAGCCCCGCCTCGTCGGCGCCGATGAGGATGGCGCGGTCGCCGACCTCGAGCGTGTAGCCCTCCGGCGCGGACGAGGCCGCGTCGACGAACAGCTCGATCTCGGCGGGGCCGGAGTCCACCGCGGTGAGGCGGAGACCGGTGCGGCGTTCGACGGCGTCGATCAGCTGTCCGGCGGCGGGGGAGGAGCCGAGCACGCGCGTCGTCGCGGCGAGCGGCAGACGTCCCTCCCTGGCCTTCGCGGACACCGGAGCGGGGACGAGGGGCAGATCAAGAGGTAGGACCATGAACAAAACCTAGCCGTCGAAACGCCGCAAGGGAACAGGGGGATCGAAACGATTCTGCAGACGGCGGGTATGACGCTCGAAACGACCGCGTGCGCGGCGTCGCGCATCGGCTATGCTCGTAGACGTCGCGACTGGCGTCTGGGTGGACAACCACCGGGGAGCGACTGACCACGGAATTCGACCGCGCGCCTGGGCCGATAGGAACACCCTTTTCGAATCCGTCGTCAAAAGGAGCACGTCATGACCGACCGTTACTTCAACGCCCCGCTGTCCGAGGTCGACCCGGAGATCGCCGAGGTCCTCGATCGCGAGCTGAAGCGTCAGCAGACCTTCCTCGAGATGATCGCCTCGGAGAACTTCGTCCCCATCTCGGTCCTGCAGTCGCAGGGCTCGGTGCTCACCAACAAGTACGCCGAGGGCTACCCCGGCCGCCGCTACTACGGCGGCTGCGAGGAGGTCGACGTCGCGGAGGAGCTCGCCATCTCCCGCGCCAAGAGCCTGTTCGGCGCCGAGTTCGCGAACGTCCAGCCGCACTCCGGTGCGTCCGCGAACGCCGCGGTCCTGCACGCGATCGCCCGCCCCGGCGACACCCTGCTCGGCCTCTCGCTCGACCAGGGCGGCCACCTCACGCACGGCATGAAGATTAACTTCTCCGGCCGCCTGTACGACATCGTGGCCTACGGGGTCGACGCCGAGACCTCGACGATCGACATGGACGAGGTCCGCCGCCTCGCCATCGAGCACAAGCCCACCGTCATCATCGCCGGGTGGTCCGCCTACCCCCGGACGATGGACTTCGCCGCGTTCCGTGCCATCGCCGACGAGGTGGGCGCGATCCTCTGGGTCGACATGGCGCACTTCGCCGGCCTCGTCGCCGCCGGCCTGCACCCCAACCCGGTGCCGCACGCGCACGTCGTGTCCTCGACCGTGCACAAGACCATCGGCGGCCCGCGCTCGGGCTTCATCCTCACCAACGACGCCGACCTCGCCAAGAAGATCAACACCGCGGTCTTCCCCGGTCAGCAGGGCGGTCCGCTCATGCACGTGATCGCGGCGAAGGCGACCGCCTTCAAGCTCGCCGGCACGCCGGAGTTCAAGGAGCGCCAGGAGCGCGTGCTGCGCGGGGCGAAGCTCATCGCCGAGCGCCTGTCGCAGCAGGACGTGAAGGACGCGGGCATCGCCGTGCGCTCGGGCGGCACGGACGTGCACCTCGTGCTCGTCGACCTCCGCGACGCCGAGATCGACGGCAAGCAGGCGGAGGACCTCCTCCACGACATCCACATCACCGTGAACCGCAACGCCGTGCCGAACGACCCGCGTCCGCCGATGGTGACCTCGGGCCTGCGCATCGGCACGCCCGCGCTCGCGACCCGCGGCTTCGGCGACGCCGAGTTCACGGAGGTGGCCGACATCATCGCCCTCGCGCTGCTCCCCGGTGCCGACATCGAGGCGCTCCGCGCCCGCGTGGACGCGCTCGCCGCGGCCTTCCCGCTCTACCCGGACCTGCAGCAGTGACCGCGGTCGTCCTCGACGGCAAGGCGGCGGCGGCCGAGATCCGCGCCGAGCTGACGGAGCGGGTCGCTGCGCTGAAGGAGAAGGGCGTCACCCCCGGCATCGCCACGGTGCTGGTGGGAGCCGACCCCGCCTCGCAGCTCTACGTGGGCATGAAGCACCGGCAGTCCGAGGCGATCGGGATGAACTCGATCCAGCGCGAGCTGCCGGCTGACGCCACCCAGGCCGACGTCGAGGCGCTGATCGACGAGCTCAACGCCGATCCCGCCTGCCACGGGTACATCGTGCAGCTGCCGCTGCCGAAGCACCTCGACACCGACGCGATCCTGGAGCGGATCGATCCGGCGAAGGACGCGGACGGGCTGCACCCGACCAACCTCGGGCGCCTCGTCCTCAACGTCAACGCGCCGATCCACACGCCGCTGCCGTGCACCCCGCGCGGGGTCATCGAGCTGCTGCTGCGAGGCGGCTACGACCTCAAAGGCAAGCACGTCGTGGTCGTCGGTCGCGGTGTCACGATCGGGCGTTCGATCGGGCTGCTGCTGACCCGTCGCGACCTCAACGCCACGGTCACGCTGACGCACACCGGCACGGTCGACATGCCGCGTTACCTCCGCGAGGCCGACGTGATCGTGGCGGCGGCCGGCGTGAAGCACCTCATCCGCGCCGAGGACGTCAAGCCCGGAGCCGCGGTGCTGGACGTGGGGGTCACCCGCGAGACCGATCCGGAGACCGGGAAGAACCTCGTCTTCGGCGACGTCGCTCCCGAGGTCGCCGAGGTCGCCGGGTACCTGTCGCCGAATCCGGGAGGGGTGGGGCCGATGACCGTCGCCCTGCTCATGACCAACGTCGTCGAGGCGGCCGAGCGGACGGTCTGACCTCCGCGCCGCGTCGCAGATTCACACGAACGCCGCAGGGATCCTCGTGATCCCTGCGGCGTTCGTGCGTTTCCGCGGACTCAGCCCTGGCCGTGCAGTGAGCTCTCCACGCCGCTGATCCGGGCCTGCTCGTCGAAGCGGATCGTCGCGGTGCCCGAGGCGTCCGTCACCGTGGCGCCGGAGAAGGACTCGTCCGTCCAGGTGAGGGTCCAGCCGGCGAGACGCGCGAGGTCCCAGACCGCCGTGCGGGCGTCGGGGAGGGGCGTCTGCGCGAGGGTGCGGGGCAGGGCCACCACCGTGTCGGCGACCGTGAGCGGGGCGAGCGGGGCGTCGAGCAGGAACACCGCGCGGGTGCCGCCGTCGACGGGAGCCGAGTAGTCCGGTGAGCTCCACCGCCACGCCGCCGATCGTGTGCGCCGCGCGGGCGATCCAGTCCGCGTCGCCCGCGGCATCGGCCGGGAACGGGACCTCGGGGGCGGTGAGCTCGGCGATCCCGTGCTGCTCGCCGTACGCGCGGAGCTGCGCTGCGACACCCTGAGGGTCGCCCTGGGGGTGCGCCCAGGCCCACAGCAGCGAGCGCGGGCCGGGGGCGATCGTGGCGATGAGGTGCGCGCGGGTCACGAGCTGCCGGGTCGGGTCGTCGTTCGCGGTGAAGGTCAGCGTCCCCGCCGCGAGGTCGGCGTCCCACCGGTGCTCGCCGAGGGCGTCGGCGGCCGCGGAGAGGGCGTCCTGGCGGAGCGCGGTGAAGAGGGCGGCACGGTCGGCGAGGGGCTGCAGCGGGGGGAAGGTCATGCCCACAGTCTCGCCGGGATTGCTATGAATCCGCCACTCCCGCGCGCTCCGGGACGGCCGCCGCGGGCCGCCCCATCCGCCACACCGCGGGGACGAGCAGCGTCACCAGGGCGATCGCCGCGTAGAGGACCGCGGAGGTGGTGAGCACGGCGGCCGGCTCCGCGTGCGTCACGAGCCAGCCGTACACGAGCGTGCCGATGGGCATCACGACGAAGCTGCCGAGCATGTCGTAGCTCGCGACCCGCGAGAGCTTCTCCCCGGGGATGTTCTCCATCATCGCGAGGTTCCAGCCGGTCGCGAAGACCTCGGCCCCGGCTCCGGCGATGAACGCCGCCATTGCCAGCAGGACCACGGCCGGATGCACGCCGAGGAGGGTGAGCGGCAGCGCGAACGCCGCCATCCCGATCATCCCGTAGCGCAGGGGCCGGCGGAGCGGGAACCACATCAGCAGCAGGGTCATCACCAGGACCCCCGCGCCCTCCGCGCTCACGACCCACCCCCAGCCGGAGATGCCGAGGCGATCGTCGTTCTTCGCGATGTACGGACCGACGACGCCCCAGGCACCCACGTGGATCGCGTTCATGATCATGAAGGCCAGCACGATGGTCCACAGCCAGGAGCGGCTCCAGAACTCGTGCCACCCGACCCGGAGGTCGTGGAACATCGTGGTGCCGCCGGAGGCCGCGGGCGGCGGGAGCTTCACGAGCGCGAGGACCGGGATCGCGAGCAGCCACCCCGCCGCCTGCACGACCATGGCCCACGCGGGTCCCGCGGTGGCCACCAGGACCCCGGCGATGACCGGGCCGCCGATCGTGACGGCCGAGCGGACGAACGACAGCATCGCGTTCGCCTGCTGGAGGTGCGCGGGGGTGGTCAGCTGCGGGATGATGCCCTGCATCGCGGGGAGCACGAACGCGGACGAGGCGCCGTTGATCGCGGAGAGCACGGCGAGGAGCGGGACCGTGGCCGTGCCGGTGAACAGCAGAGCGGCCATCGCCCCGACCGACACGATGTCCACGACGTAGCAGGACTGGATGATGAGGGCGCGGGGGAGGCGGTCGGCGACGACCCCTCCGAACAGGACGAACACGATGTTGCTGATCGTGAAGGCCGCGAGCACGATCGAGAGCGACCGGGCGTCGTTGTCGATCTCGAGCACCGCGAACGCCAGGGCGATGGCCGACATCGAGCCGGTGACGAGCGTCAGGGCACGCGCGAGGAAGAACCACCGGAAGTTGCGGTCCTGCGTCGCCGCCAGTCTGTGCACCGGCTCATCCTTCCCGCCCGCTTCGAATCACGCAAATGGCCCCATTCCGGCCGCGGATGGAGCCAGGTGCGCGACTCGAAGTCAGTAGCTGGGGCGGCCGGAGGCGTCGGAGCGGGGGAGGAAGCGGGCGGCGAGGGCCTCGGAGGCCCGGGCGAGGAGCGCGACGTCGGCGCCGACGGCCACGAAGTCCGCACCCGCCGCGAGGTACGCGTCGGCGGCGGACGGGTCGAAGGCGTTCACACCCACCGGCTTCCCGGCGGCGTGGACCGCGGCGAACACCGACTCCACGGCGGCGACGACGTCCGGATGTGTCTGCTGTCCGAGCAGGCCCATCGACGCGGACAGGTCGGAGGGGCCGACGAAGACCGCGTCCACCCCGTCGACCGCGGCGATGTCGGCGGCGGCCTCGACCCCCGCGGCCGTCTCGATCTGCACCGTCAGCGACACGTGCTGCGCGGACTCCTGCAGGTAGCGGTCGACGCGGTTCCAGCGGGCGCTGCGGGCGAGGGCGCTGCCGACCCCGCGGACGCCCTCGGGGGGATAGCGGGTCGCGGCCACGGCGGCCCTGGCCTCGTCGGCGGACGACACCATCGGCACGATGAGGTTCTGCGCACCGAGGTCGAGCACCTGCTTGATCGCGACCGCATCGTTGAAGGGCACCCGGACGAGAGGCGTGATCGGATAGGCCGCGACCGCCTGGAGCTGGGTCAGCACGGACTCGAGCGTGTTCGCCGAGTGCTCCATGTCGATGAGCAGCCAGTCCAGACCGGAACCCGCCGCGACCTCGGCCAGCAGCGGGCTGCCGGAGCACACCCACATTCCCACGAACGGGTGGTCGGAGTCCGCCAACTGCGCGCGGAAGGACGGATCTAGACGAAGCGGCATGTGATGGTCCCCATCGGTCCGAAGTCGCACAGCACCTCGTCGCCGCGCGACACCCACATCGGGCGTGTGAACGATCCTGCCAGGATGATCTCGCCCGCCTCCAGACGCGCGCCGTGCTGATGGAACTTGTTCGCGAGCCACGCGACCCCGGTGGCGGGGTGGCCGAGCACCCCGGCCGCGACGCCGGTCTCCTCGATCTCCCCGTTGCGCGACAGCACGCCGGGCACCCACCGCAGGTCGATCTCGTCCGGGCGCTTGCGCACCGTCCCCAGCACCATCGCCCCGTACGCGGCGTTGTCGCTGATGGTGTCGACGATCGTGCGGCCCTCGAGCTCGATGTGCGAGTTCAGCACCTCGAGGGCCGGCACGGCGTAGTCGATCGCGGCGAGGGCATCCTCCAGCGTGCAGTCGGGGCCCTCCAGCGGCTCCTTGAGCACGAACGCGAGCTCGACCTCGATGCGGACGTTGGAGAAGTGGTCCGTGGGGATCTCCGCGCCGGATTCGTACACGGTGTCGTCGAACATGACGCCGTAGTCGGGCTCGGTGATCCCCGTCGCCTGCTGCATGGCCTTCGAGGTCAGGCCGATCTTGCGGCCGACCAGCCGACGGCCAGCCGCGACCTGCGAATCCCGCCACACGCCCTGGATGGCGTAGGAGTCCTCCACGGTCGCCTCGGGGTACCGGGCGGTGATGCGCGGGATGACCCCGTGCGTGCGGTCGGCCTCCGCGAGCTCCGCGGCGATCTGCGCGATCGTCTCCTCAGACAGCATGAGCGTCTCCTAGAGCTGGTGGCCGAGCTTGTACTCGCCCTGCTTGTACTCGGGCATCGAGGTCTCGCCCTCGTCCGCGCGGGTGTAGGAGAAGCCGTCGGCGCCGATCGTCACGGCCATCTCGCTGGAGTCCGTGCGGGCGACGACGGGCTGCGGGTTGCCGTCGAGGTCGAGCACGAGCGAGGCGTCGGTGTACCAGGAGGGCACCACCGGGGTGCCCCACCAGTCGCGGCGCTGGTTGTCGTGCACGTCCCAGGTGACGACCGGGTTGTCCGGGTCGCCGGTGTAGTAGTCCTGCGTGTAGATCTCGACGCGGTGGCCGTCGGGGTCGCGCAGGTAGAGGTAGAACGCGTTGGAGACGCCGTGCCGGCCGGGGCCGCGCTCGATGGCGTCGGAGCGGCGCAGCGCCCCGAGCTTGTCGCAGATCGCGAGGATGTTGTGCTTCTCGTGCGTCGCGAAGGCGACGTGGTGCATGCGCGGACCGTCGCCGCCCGTCGCCGCGGTGTCGTGCACGGTGGGCTTGCGGCGCATCCACGCGGCGTACACGGTGCCCTCGTCGTCCTGGATGTCCTCGGTCACGCGGAAGCCGAGGTCCTGGTAGTGGCGCACCGCGCGCGGCACGTCGGGGGTGACCTGGTTGAAGTGATCGAGGCGCACGAGCTCGCCGGGGGTGTGCAGGTCGTACCGCCAGGACAGGCGCTCCACGTGCTCGGTGGCGTAGAAGAACTCGTACGGGAAGCCGAGCGGGTCGACGACGCGCACGGAGTCGCCGATGCCCTTCACGAAGCCGTGCTCCTGACGACGGACGTCGCAGCCGAGCTCCGTGTAGAACTCCACGGCGCGGTCGAGGTCCTCCGCGGCGCGCACCCGGTACGAGAACGCGGCGACGGCGGCGATCGGCCCTTGACGCAGGACGAGGTTGTGGTGGATGAACTCCTCGGTCGAGCGCAGGTAGATCGCCTCGTCGTCCTCCTCGGTCACGTACAGGCCCAGGATGTCGACGTAGAACTGCCGCGAGGCGGCCAGGTCGGTCACGACGAGCTCCATGTACGCGCACCGCAGGATGTCCGGCGGCGTGCTCTTCGGCGTCGCGACGGGGTTGTCGCTCTGGATCGGGGCCTCCTGGCTCACGTAGTAGCCGGAGGAGGTGAGGGTCTTGGCGGTCTTGTCGGTCATGTCAGCGTCCTTGCTTGTGTCCGGGGGCGTCAGTTCTTGCCGAACGTCGGGTTGTGCGGGGTCGAGGCGAGAGTGATGTGCACGCTCTGCTGGTCGGTGTAGAAGTCGATGGAGCGGTAGCCGCCCTCGTGGCCAAGGCCCGACGCCTTCACGCCGCCGAACGGCGTGCGGAGGTCGCGGACGTTGTTGCTGTTCAGCCACACCATGCCGGCCTCGACGGACTGCGCGAACGTGTGGGCGCGCTTGAGGTCGTTCGTCCAGATGTAGGCCGCGAGGCCGTACTTCGTGTTGTTCGCGAGCGCCAGCGCCTCCTCGTCGGAGTCGAACGGGGTGATCGCGACGACCGGGCCGAAGATCTCCTCCTGGAAGATGCGGGCGTCGGGGGCGACGTCGGCGAACACCGTCGGGGCGACGAAGTTCCCCTCCTCGAAGCCCTCGGGACGACCGCCACCGGCGACCAGGCGGCCCTCGGTCTTGCCGATCTCGACGTAGGACATCACCTTGTCGTAGTGCTCGGGGTGCACGAGAGCGCCGACCTCGGTCTCGGGGTCGTGCGGGTAGCCGACCTTGACGCGCTTCGCCTGCGCGGCATAGCGCTCCACGAACTCCTCGTAGATCGAGCGCTCCACGAGGATGCGGGACCCGGCGGTGCAGCGCTCGCCGTTGAGGGAGAAGACGCCGAAGATGGTGGCGTCGACGGCGGCCTCCAGGTCGGCGTCCGCGAAGACCACGGCGGGGGACTTGCCGCCGAGCTCCATCGACAGGCCCTTGAGGAACGGCGCGGCGTTGCCGAAGATGATCTGCCCCGTGCGGCTCTCGCCGGTGAAGGAGATGAGCGGCACGTCGGGGTGCTTCACCAGCGCGTCGCCGGCGTCTTCGCCGAGGCCGTTGACGAGGTTGAAGACGCCCTGCGGCAGGCCTGCCTCCTCGAAGATGCCCGCCCACAGCGAGGCGGACAGGGGCGTGAACTCGGCCGGCTTGAGGACGACCGTGTTGCCGGTGGCGAGCGCGGGGCCGAGCTTCCAGGACTCGAGCATGAACGGCGTGTTCCACGGGGTGATGAGCCCGGCGACGCCGATCGGCTTGCGGTTGACGTAGTTCATCTGCTTGCCCGGCACCTTGAAGGCGTCGTCGGCCTGGGCCACGATCAGGTCGGCGAAGAAGCGGAAGTTCTCGGCGGCGCGGCGGGCCTGACCGAGGGCCTGCGTGATCGGCAGCCCGGAGTCGTACGACTCCAGCTCCGCGAGCCGGGCGTCGCGCGACTCCACGATGTCGGCGATCCGGTGCAGCACGCGCGAGCGCTCGCGGGGGAGCATGCGCGGCCAGGGGCCCTCGTCGAAGGCGCGCTTGGCGGCGGCGACGGCCCGCTCGATGTCGGCCTTCTTGCCGGCGGCGGCCGTCGTGTAGGTCTGGTTCGTCACCGGGTCGAGCACGTCGAACGTGTCGCCGTCGATCGAGTCGACGAAGGCGCCGTCGATGTAGTGCTGGATGTGGTCGGGCAGGTCGGCGGGGATGCGGGAGTCGGTCATGATGCTTCTCCTTCGGCGGGGACGGAACGGGTGTGCAGGGCGTCGAGGAACGCGTCCCTCGTGCGCCACCGGTGGTTGCGGGCGGCGAGCTCGATCTCCAGCGGCTCGGCGCCGTCGCGGATCAGCTCGAGGATCTGGGTGTGCTCGTCGACCGAGTGGTGGGCGCGGCCGGGCACGTAGGCGAAGGTCGAGTCGCGGATGCCGGACAGCCGGGCCCAGCCGCGGTGCACGAGGTCGAGCAGGTGCGGGTTCGGGCACGGCTCGAACAGCACGGAGTGGAACTGCCGGTTGAGCTCGGTGAACGTGTGCGGGTCGAAGTGGTCGAGCAGGCGGCGCATGCGCTCGTTGACCTCCGCGGCCTGCGCGAGCGCGTCCGCGTCGAGCAGGGGAGCGGACAGCGCGGTGGCCGCCCCTTCGACCAGTCCGAGCGTTTGCATGGTGTGGGCGTACTCGCCCTCGTCCACGAGGGTCACGCGGGCGCCGACGTTGCGCTCGAAGGTCACGAGACCCTCGGCCTCCAGGCGCCGGATCGCCTCGCGCACCGGGACCACGCTCATCCCCAGCTCCTCGGCGATCGGACCGAGGACCAGGCGGTAGCCGGGGCCGTAGGTGTGCGCCGAGATGCGCGCGCGGATCCAGGCGTACGCCTGCTCCGACTTGCTGGTGCTCTCGACCGTGCTCACTTCCGCTCCGCTCCGGTGCCGGTCGCCTGCTCGTAGCGGGCGCGCCACTCGGCGTTCATCGGGAAGAGGCCGTCGACCGGGTGCCCGGCGGCGACCTGCTCGGCGATCCAGGCGTCCTCGATCTCCTGGGCCACGGCGTCGGCGGCGACCTCGGCGGCGAGAGCCGGCGGGATCACGATCACGCCGTCGCTGTCGCCGACGATGATGTCGCCGGGCTGCACGGTGGCGCCGCCGCACGAGATCGTCACATCGACGTCCCACGGCACGTGCTTGCGGCCGAGCACCGAGGGGTGCGCGCCCTGCGAGAAGACCGGAAGCCCGATCTCGGCGACGGCCTGGAAGTCGCGGACGCCGCCGTCGGTGACCACGCCCGCCGCGCCGCGGGTCTGCGCGCGCAGGGCGAGGATGTCGCCGAGCGTGCCGGTGGTCGCGTCGCCGCGGGCCTCGATGACGATGACCTCGCCTTCCGCGACCGCGTCGAACGCGCGCTTCTGGGCGTTGTACCCGCCGCCGTGGCTGCGGAAGAGGTCTTCGCGGAACGGCACGAAGCGCAGGGTCTTGGCGGTGCCGACGATCTTCGTGCCCGGGAGGTTGGCGGAGACGCCGTCGATGAAGCAGGAGTGGTGTCCGCGCTTGCGCAGCTGTGCCGAAAGGCCGGCGGTGGGGGCTTCGAGAAGCTGGGCGCGGAGCTCAGGGGTGAGTGTGGGCGCGGTGTCCTCGGCAGGCAGGCCGGCGAGCTCGCGGGAGCCCCAGGCCTCGGTGCGCTGGAGGTCGTCCACCGCGGGAAGCGAGCCGAGGTCGCCATCGAAGGGGACATCCCCCTGCGTGACCGTCGTGATCAGGCGGCCGGAGGTGGGGGCCCCGGGGGCGTCCGGGGCGTCGACCTCGATCTCGACCACGTCCCCGGGGACGATGACCGACGAGCCCGCGGGGGTGCCGGTCAGGATCACGTCGCCGGTCTCCAGCGTGAAGTGCTGGGAGAGGTCGGCGACGAGCTGGGCCAGCGGGAAGATGAGCCCGGCGGTGGTGTCGTCCTGGCGGAGCTCGCCGTTCACCCAGGCGCGCACGCGGAGGGCCGCCGGATCGACCGTGCGGGCGTCGATCAGCTCCGGGCCGAGCGGGGTGTACCCGTCGCCGCCCTTGGAGCGGACGTTGGAGCCCTTGTCGTTGGCGCGCAGATCGTAGAGGCCGAGGTCGTTCGAGGCGGTCACCCACTGCACGTGGTCCCAGGCGTCGGCGAGGGCGACCCGGCGGGCCGGGGCGCCGATGATCAGCGCGATCTCCCCTTCGAACGCGAGCAGCTCGGTGCCGGCGGGACGCTCGACGGTGCCGCCGGAAACCCCGACCGAACTGGCCGGCTTGAAGAAATAGGAGGGGTGGGCGGGGCGTCGACCGCGCTGGTCGGCCCGCGAGGCGTAGCTCAGGTGGATCGCGATGATCTTCCCCGGGCGGGCGATGGTGTCCGTCACGGATGCGCCTCCTCGCGCTCGTCAGGACGCGTTGTGCGTCGTATCCGAAATCATATATCATCGTCTCACCCCTCGGCAAGCAGATCGGATTCACGTCCGGGCGCGCCGTGACAACGCGGTCACAAGCACAAAGGAGACACCCCATGAGCGGGCAGTCACAGGGTGGGTTCACGCCCACCGGAACCATCGCGACGGCGGCCGACCGGCGTCGTGTCGTCTTCGCCACCGTCGTCGGGACCACCGTCGAGTGGTACGACTTCTTCATCTACGCCACGGCGGTCGGGCTGGTCTTCGGACAGCTCTTCTTCGCGCCGCTCGGCGCCAACAGCGCTCTCGTCGGCTTCGCCACGGTCGGTGTGAGCTTCCTCTTCCGTCCCCTCGGCGCGTTCCTCGCGGGCCACTACGGCGACAAGCTCGGCCGCAAGGTCGTGCTGATGTGGACGCTGATCCTGATGGGCGCCGCCACCGCGCTGATCGGTGTGCTGCCGACCTACGAGACCATCGGCGTGATGGCCCCGGTGCTGCTCGTGCTCCTGCGCATCGTGCAGGGCATCTCGGCCGGCGGCGAGTGGGGCGGCGCGGTGCTGATGGCCGTCGAGCACGCCCCGCGGAAGAAGCGCGGCATCTTCGGCGCCTCCCCGCAGATCGGCGTGCCGCTCGGGCTGCTGCTCGCTTCGGGCGTCATGGCGCTGATGACCGCGATCGCTCCGGGAGACCAGTTCCTCGCGTGGGGCTGGCGCGTGCCGTTCCTGCTGAGTGTCGTGCTGATCCTCGTCGGCTACTACGTGCGGCGTCGCGTGGAGGAGAGCCCGGTCTTCGCCGAGCTCGCCGAGCGCAAGGAGAAGGCGAAGATGCCGATCGTGCAGCTGTTCCGCAAGCACGCGCTGCTCGTGATCATCGCGGCGCTGGTCTTCGCCGGGAACAACGCCGTCGGCTACATGACCACCGGCGGCTACATCCAGGGTTACGCGACCGACCCCGAGGGGCCGATCGGCCTCGAGCGTGGACCCGTGCTGTGGGCCGTCACCGGCTCGGCGGTCACGTGGCTGCTCACGACCCTGCTCGCCGGATGGGTGTCGGACCGCCTCGGCCGCCGCACGACCTACCTGATCGGCTGGGTGCTGCAGCTGGTCGGCGTGTTCACGCTGTTCCCGCTCGTCAACACCGGCGAGATCGGCCTGCTGTTCGCGGGGCTCGCGATCCTCACCATCGGTCTCGGCTTCACGTACGGCCCGCAGGCCGCGCTGTACACCGAGCTGTTCCCGGCCAGCATCCGCTTCTCCGGCGTCTCGATCTCCTACGCGATCGGCGCGATCGCCGGTGGGGCGTTCGCGCCGCTCATCGCCACGGCGATCGTGAAGGCCACCGGGTCGACCGACGCGGTCACCTGGTACCTCGCCGGCATGACCGCGCTGGGGCTCATCGCGACGCTCCTGCTGCGCGATCGCTCCGGCATCCCGCTCGGCCCGGATCACGAGGAGGAGCAGTCGGTCAGTCCGATCCGCGGGCTCGCGAAGGTCTGACCTCCCTGCCACGAGAGCGCACGTCCCCTGAGGGGCGTGCGCTCTCGTGCGTCCCCGCTCAGCCGTCGAGGGCCTCGCGGATGAGGTCGGCGGAACGCCGGAGCCGCGCGGCGATCTCCTCGTCGTCCAGGTCGGCTGCGACGTGCACGACCGCGATCGCGGCGGGACGCTGGCCGCGCAGACGCAGCGGGACGGCGACGGACTGCACCGTGGGGATGACCTCGTCGTGGCTCGTGGCATAACCGCGTGCGGCGGCGGTGTCGACGTCGGCGCGCAGGGCGGGGGCGATGTCGACGGGCACCTCCGTAGCGTCGAGTTGCGCGAGGATCGCCTTCCCGGGGGCGCCGACCGTGACGGAGTGCCGTGCACCGGGGCGCTGGGCGACGCTGGCGACGGCGTGTCGCGGCTCGACGCTGGCGAGCGTGATGCACTCGGCCCCGTCGAGGACGGCGAGGAAGCAGGTCATGCCGAGCTCGTTCGCGATGGCGGTGAGCTCCGGCAGGGCCTCGGCCTGGAGGTCGTGGGCGACGCCGGCGGCGAGAGCGGCCATGCGGGCGCCGAGGCTCACGGCGCCGCTCGCGTCGCGGATCACGAGACCGTGATCCTCGAGGGTGCGGAGGAGGCGGTAGGCGATGGAGCGATGCACCTCGAGGCGTCCGGCGATGTCGTCGATGGTCAGCGCGCCGCGGGCGTCGGCGAGCACCTCGAGGATGCGGATGCCGCGGCTCAGCGTCTGCGAGGCGGGGGCGGCGGGGCGCTCGGACATGGCTCTCCTTGCGATGCGCGAGGCACCGGTCTAGGCTGTGTTCAATAGTAGAACACTGTGTTCGAATATAGAACACTGCGTTCCTGGACGCAACACCCGACGAAGACGTCCGGAAGGAAATCGACGACGATGCAGTTCCACCACCACGGCTATGTGTCCGGAGACCCGCGCGTGCAGGACGCCGCCGGCACCGGGATCGACCGCCCCGCTTCCCTGCCCGACGAGGTCGACGTCCTCATCGTCGGCTCCGGCCCCGCGGGCATGCTGCTCGCGGCGCAGATGTCGCAGTACCCCGACATCACGACCCGCATCATCGAGAAGCGCGAGGGTCGCCTCGTCCTCGGGCAGGCCGACGGCATCCAGCCGCGCAGCGTGGAGACCTTCCAGGCCTTCGGCTTCGCCGAGCGCATCATCGCCGAGGCCTACAACATCGGCTGGATGAACTTCTGGGGCCCCGACCCCGAGCACCCCGATCGGATCGTGCGGACCACCCGCACCGCCGACTACGCCTACGACATCTGCGAGTTCCCGCACCTCATCGTCAACCAGGCCCGCGTGCTCGACTACTTTGCCGAGGCGGCGGCAGACGGCCCCGGACGGATCGTGCCGGACTACGGCGTCGAGTTCCTCGGGCTCACCGTGCGCGAGGAGGGCGAGTACCCGGTCGAGGTGCGCGTCCGCCATGTCGGGGAAGCGGACGAGCGCGTGGTCCGGGCGAAGTACGTGGTGGGCTGCGACGGCGCCCGCAGCGGGGTGCGGCAGGCGATCGGCCGCACGCACGTGGGCGCGAGCGCCGCGCACGCCTGGGGCGTCATGGACGTGCTCGTCAACACCGACTTCCCGGACTGGCGCACCAAGTGCGCGATCAACTCGAAGGCCGGCAACATCCTGCACATCCCGCGGGAGGGCGGCTACCTCAGCCGCATGTACATCGACCTCGGCGAGGTCGCGGCGGACGACGATCACCGCGTGCGGCAGACGCCCATCGAGGAGATCATCCGCCGCGCCAACGCGATCCTCCACCCCTACACGCTCGACGTGAAGCAGGTCGCCTGGCACAGCGTCTACGAGGTCGGCCACCGCGTGACCGACGGCTTCGACGACGTGGACCCCGGCGCCGACCGCAGTCCGCGCGTCTTCCTCACCGGCGACGCCTGCCACACCCACAGCGCGAAGGCCGGCCAGGGCATGAACGTGTCGATGCAGGACGGGTTCAACCTCGGCTGGAAGCTCGGTTCCGTGCTGAGCGGCCGTGCGCCCGAGGCGCTGCTCGCCACGTACGGCGCCGAGCGTCGTCCCGTCGCGCAGCAGCTCATCGACTTCGACCGCGAGTGGTCCAGCCTCATGGCGCGCAAGCCCGAGGAGATCTCCGACCCGAACGAGCTGGCCACGTACTACCTCGCGACGGCCGAGTTCCCGTCCGGGTTCATGACCCAGTACACGTCCTCCATGATCACCGGCACGGACGCGCACCAGGCGCTCGCGGTCGGGTATCCGTTGGGCAAGCGCTTCAAGTCGGCGGAAGTCGTGCGGGTCGGGGACGGCAACGTCGTCCACCTCGGACACCACGCGAAGGCCGACGGCCGCTGGCGGGTCTACGCGTTCGGCGACCGCACCGGCGAGGCACTCGCCGCGTGGGCGGAGGAGGCGGCGCCCGTGTTCGCACGGTTCACCCCGGCGGACGCCGACGCCGACGCCGTGTTCGACGTGAAGGCCGTGTACCAGCAGCCCTTCGAGGAGGTCGAGGTCACGACGACGCCCGAGCTCTTCCAGCCGAAGACCGGCCCGCTCGGACTCACCGACTGGGAGAAGGTCTACGCGGCCGGCCCGAGCAAGTGGTGCGGCACGGACATCTTCGAGGCGCGGGAGCTGTCCCGTGACGGCGTCGTGATCGTCGTGCGTCCGGACCAGTACGTCGCCGCGATCCTCCCGCTGGACGGGGTGGACGAGCTGGCGGGCTTCCTGGACGGGGCGCTGCTGCCCGCGCGCTGAGGTCTCCGGGTGCTGAGGTCTCCGGGCGTCCGACGCCTCTGGCGGGTGTCGGAGGCCGCGCGTACTGTGAGGGCCGACGGGTGACGGAGCCCGACAGGAGGAGTGCGTGATGGACTGGAAGATCGAACTCATCTTCGTGCCGGTCAGCGATGTCGACCGGGCGAAGGACTTCTACGTGAAGATCGGCTTCCACGCCGACCATGATCAGGTGCCGTACGAGGGCCTGCGGTTCGTGCAGATGACCCCGCCGGGATCGGCCTGCTCGATCGCCTTCGGCACGGGGCTGGACACCGGCCTGGCACCGGGGCAGCAGAACACCATTCAGGTGGTCGTCCCCGACGCCGACGAGGCTCTCGCGCACCTGCGGGGTCTCGGTGTGGAGGCCGAGGGTGTGGACGAGCAGGACTGGGGCCGCTTCGTGCGTTTCGATGACCCCGACGGCAACACCTGGACCCTGCAGGAGCTCCCGGACTACAGCGCCCAGGGGTGACGACGATCCCCGGGCCGGGGCGGGGTCGTGTGCCGTCACAGATGCACGACCTCGGGACGGATGCACGACCGGAAACAGTGTGTGGTCGTGCAGATGGAACGGAGTCGTGCAGGTGTAGGTGGGCTCGGCACGCTGGTCCCGTGTCGGGGCGGAGATGCACGACTGGGGACGAGTGCACGACCAGTGGTGAGTGCACGACCAGTGGTGAGTCGTGGTCGGGCACCCGTCACCGTGTCGTCCTCCTGTGCGTCATGCCCACGTGTGCCGTATGTCGCGCCCGGGCGGTCGATGTCTCGTCGGCCGCGACGGATGCACGACCGGGCGACGGATGCACGACCTCGGGCGGGTACCGGTCGTGCAGACGGCCCCGGGTCGTGCAGGTGGAACCAGGGACGTGCAGAGTGGAACCGGGGACGTCCGCGCGGAACCAGGTCGTGCGGGTGTGCCAGTCAGGAAGTGCCGGAGTCGGGAGACGGGTGCACGACCGGGCGACGGATGCACGACGGGGGGAGGGGGTGTGGTCGTGCGAGCGGAACCGAGTCGTGCGCGCGGTCCGGGATCAGGGACGCCGGGGATCAGGGGAGGCGCGTGGCTCCGCCCGACACGACGAGGCCGCCGGAGCCCGGGATCGCGACGCGGAGTTCGCTCGGGCGGCCGACGTGGGCACCCTGACGGATGCGGACGGTGTCGCCCGGATAACCCTGCGCGCGGAGGTAGGCGCCGACCGAAGCGGCTGCGGACCCCGTCGCCGGATCCTCGGTGATGCGGCCCACGGGGAAGAGGTTGCGGGCCTCGATCTCGGCCGGATCCTCGGCGTGCAGCACCGTCACCGTGCCCTGCCAGCCCTGTGCGCGCATGAGGGCCGCCACGTCGGCGGGGGAGAAGCGGAACTGCTGGAAGAGCTCCCGGTCGGCGACGAAGACGATCGGATGCCAATTGCCCGCGAACGCCTCGCGGACCGGGAAGCGCGGGTCGACATCGGCCGGCTCCATCCCGAGGAGCGCGAGGAGGCGGTCCCGCACGACGGGGTCGAGGTCGCGGACCTCCGGCTCGACGCTCGTGAACGACACCGTCACCCGGCCGTCCGCGTCCGCGAACGATTCCAGGGACACGGCCCCTGCCGCGGTCTCGAACACGACCGTCCCCGGACCCTGCCGCTCAGCGAGGGCCACCGCGGTCGCGACCGTCGCATGCCCGCAGAACGGCACCTCCGCGGCGGGCGACCAGTAGCGCACCCGGAAGCGGGAGCCGTCCGCCGCGGCGTCCTGCACGAACGCGGTCTCCGAGTAGCCGACCTCGGCCGCGATCCGCTGCATGTCCGCCTCAGCGAGCCCGTCCGCGGCGAGCACGACGCCCGCCGGGTTGCCGCCGTCCGGCGTCGCGGCGAAGGCGCTGTAGCGCAGGACCTCGGGAGCATCCGTCATTCCGGGAGCCTATCGGCCCGCACGGGTCAGGAGTTCACGCGGATGATCTCCTGCTGGTACGGCGCGATCACGTCGCCGGAGATCCGGAGGTCGAGGACGAGGAAGCGCCGGGTCGCCGGGTCCTCCTCGGCCCACGCGGCGAGGCGATCCAGGTCGCCGAGCGTCCGCACGACGACGCCCTCGGCGCCGACCGCGGCCCCGAACGCGGCGAAGTCGACCTCGGGGATGCGCATCGGACCCTCGGCCAGGCCCTTCAGTCCGTAGAGGTTGACCTCGGCCCCGTACGCGGCGTCGTTCCAGACCACGGCCATGCCGCGGCCGCCCGCCGCCCGCACGGCCGATTCGAGGTCGGCGATGGCCATGAGACCGCCGCCGTCGCCGGAGGTGAGCACGATGGTCGCGTCCCGACGGGCGAGGGCCGCGCCCACCACGCTGGGCCAGCCCTGTCCGATCGACTGGAACGCGGTGCCGATCATCATCATCCGGTCGGGCGCGGCGACCGGCCAGTACATGTTCGCCCAGCCGATGAAGTGCCCGCCGTCCGAGACCACGACGCGGTCGTCGGGGAGGAGCTCGGCGATCCGGCGCGCGGCGGAACGCGGGTCGAGGCGGCCGTCCGGCGCGAGCTCGTCCCCGGGCTCGTACGCACGGGCCGCGGCGACATCGACCGTCTCCCGCCACGGGCGGGTGGGCACAGCTGCGGAGCCTGCGCCCGACACGCCGCCAGAGGCGGGGGTGGCCCCGGCGAGTCCTGTGGCATCTCCGAAGGTGTGCCCGGGGGAGGAGGGGGAGGAGAGGCGGGCGACGAGGGCCTCGGCGGCGAGACGGGCATCGGCGCGCACGAAGCCGCCGACGTGGGCGTGCGTGGCGGCCGGAGCGGTGTCGATCTGGAACACCCGGGTGCCCGGGGCGAAGAGGTCGCCGAAGCGCATCGTGAACTGGTTAAGGCTGGCGCCGAAGACCACCGCGACGTCGGCCGTCCGCACGAGCTCCATCGCCCCCTCGGCGCCGAAGCCGCCGGTGACACCGAGGTCGTACCGGGCGTCCGGGAAGATGCCGCGGCCGAGGGCGGAGGAGGCGGTGAGGGCCCCGGTCTGTGCGGCAAGCGCCCCGAGAGCCTCGCCGGCGCCGGCCAGCCAGGCCCCGCGCCCGGCGAGGAGGAACGGACGCTCGGCGTCGCGCAGGGCGGCGGCGATCTCATCCAGCATGCCCTCGGCGAAGTCCCCCCGCGGGGCGAGCGGCGCGGGGAGCCGGGGCGCCGGGGCCGCAGGCACCGCACCGGCTTCGAGGGCGGCGACGTCGTAGGGGATGGCGAGCACCACGGGCACGCGATAGGTGAGGGCGTGCTCGACGGCGATGACGGTGGTCGCGGCGGCATCGGTCCGCCCGACGGTGTAGGTGCGGGCGCCGACGGCCGAGGCCAGAGCGATCTGGTCCACGTCCCACGGCCGCGGACCCGAGGTCGGCTCGTCGCCCACCACGAGGACGAGCGGCACGTGCGCCTGCACGGCCTCGGCCAGCGCCGTGATCGTGTTCGTGAAGCCGGCGCCGTAGGTGGAGGTGCCCGCGGCGATGCGGCCGGAGGCGCGGAAGTGCGCGTCGGCCGCGACGACCGCGCCCTGCTCGTGGCGGACGGCGGTGAAGGTGGCGTCGGTCTGCGTCTCGAGGGCGTCGAGGAAGTAGGCGTTGCCGTTGCCCATGACGCCGAAGACGGCATCGACGTGCTGGGCGAGGGTGAGGGCGACGTGCGCGGAGACGGAGGGCATGGGGAAGCCTTTCGAGACAGGGACGGAGAAGGGGAATCCGTATGTGTCTCGCCCTCGCGGCGATGCGAGGTGCTTCGTGCCTCTTTTTCAGGCACCGGCGGGGCCGGACCTGCTCAGTCTAGCGGCGGCTCGGACGGAGCGGATGCGCGAGAATGGACCGATGACGGATGCATCGATCGAGCGCGAGACGCTCACGTGGGACGGCTTCGGCGCGGCGACGCGCGATCTGGCGCGGAACATCATCGCGACGGGCTTCGAGCCGGAGGTCGTGGTGGCGATCGCGCGCGGCGGCCTGCTCCCGGCCGGCGCCATCGCGTACGGACTCGGCGTGAAGAACTGCGGCGCCATCAACGTCGAGTTCTACACCGGCATCGGGACCGTGCTGGACGCCCCGGAGGTGCTGCCGCCCGAGCTCGACATGGCCTATCTCGACGGCCGCCGCGTGCTGCTCGTGGACGATGTCGCCGACTCCGGTCGCACGCTGGCGCTCGCGGTCCGGCTGCTGCAGGAGAAGGGCGCCGACGTGCGCTCGGTCACGATCTACACGAAGCCCTCGACGATCATCCAGCCGGACTTCGCGTGGAAGGACACCGACCTCTGGATCGACTTCCCCTGGTCGTTCCGCGGCACGGTGCGTCAGGAGGACGAAGGACTCCCGCCCACGGCCTGATCAGGCGTCGTCCGTCGCACCCCGCCGCAGGGCCAGGAGCGTCTGGATCGTGTCGGCCTCCGCAGCGGTCTTGTCCGGACGGTAGCCCTTGACCCTGGCGAAGCGGAGGGCGAGGCCGCCGGGGTAACGCGGGGACCGCTGCACGCCGTCGATCGCGATCTCGACCACGAGCTCCGGCCGGAGGAACACCGTCGACGCGGAGCGATGGGTCTCGTGCGCCGGGAACTCGTCGGTCTGCCACTGCAGCAGCGCGTCAGTGAGGCCCTTGAACGTCTTGCCCACCATCACGAACCCGCCGGGTTCGCCGAAGTCGCCGCCCGGGTCCCGCGCGCCGAGGTGCAGGTTCGACAGCCATCCGCGGCGGCGCCCCGACCCCCACTCGGCGCCGAGCACGACGAGGTCGAACGTGAGGACAGGTTTCACCTTGACCCACGATTTGCCGCGACGGCCGGCGGTGTAGGTCGAGTCGATGCCCTTGACGAGCACACCTTCGTGACCGGCTGCGAGAGCCTCGCGAGAGAGCTGCTCGGCGGCCTCGGGGTCAGCAGTGACGATGCCGGGCATGCGCCACTCGCCGGCCACCCGCTCGAGTTCGGCGAGACGCACCGCCAGGGGCTGGTCGATGAGGTCGCGACCGTCGACGTGGAGCACGTCGAAGAACCAGGGGCGGAGCGCGAGCTCCCTGGCGGCGTCGGCGCCGAAGCGCGACATGGTGTCCTGGAACGGGCGGGGGCCGCCGTCTTCATCGAGCGACAGCGTCTCGCCGTCGAGGATCACATCGTCGACGGGAAGGCGGCGGACGATCTCCACGAGTTCAGGGACCCGATGTGTCACGTCGGCAAGGCTGCGGGTGAAGACGCTGACGGCGTCGCCGTGGCGGTGCACCTGGATTCGAGCACCGTCGAGCTTGTACTCGACCGATGCCTCGCCGGTGAGCGCGAGGGCAGCGGTCGGAGTCGCCGCTGT
This sequence comes from Microbacterium sp. LCT-H2, assembly GCF_001866135.1. Taxonomy (GTDB): domain Bacteria; phylum Actinomycetota; class Actinomycetes; order Actinomycetales; family Microbacteriaceae; genus Microbacterium. Next base: position 55,478 of record NZ_MODW01000001.1, on the reverse strand, counting down.
GCCGGCGAGCATGGGAAGGACGGGGCGTCCGACCGCGAGGCCGACCGCGTCGAGCTCCTCTGCTGCGCCCGTGAGCGCCACCACAGCCGTCTCGCCGAGGTCCCCCGACAGCATCGCAGCGCGTCGCACGATGTCGGCCGGGCGAGCGGACGCTCTGGCAACAGCCTCGAGCAGCACTCCGGCAAGGGCGCCGGTGCGCAGCTCGCCGAGCAGGGATCGGGAGAGGAAGTCCCACTCGGGAGCTGTCGAGCGCGAGGCGAGATCGGTGAGGACGCGGATGCGCGCGGCGGCCGACCCGGAACCCGATGCCGCTGCCAACTCCTCGAGAGCAGCGTCCACGTCGGTGAGGGTCAGTACCGGATCGTCGCTGTGCGGCGCGTCCAGCGCCGACAGCCCGCGCCATCCGATACCCAATTTGCCCTGTCGCGGTGCCGCGAGGAGGAGACCGACGAGAACGGGCAGCTCCGCGGCTTCCGCCCGCGAGAGCAGGGTCGCGAGGGCGTCGATCTTCGCGAGGCGTGAGGAGGTGGACGCGACCATCTCGGCGGTGGCGGCGACGTCAGCGAGCTTCATCCCCGCAGTCTGGCACCGCGGACGGACATCAGCCCAGGCCCTTGCGCCACGATGTCCCCGCCGCATGCCACACTGGGCGAATGCTCGTCGAGACCGCTGACATGGGAAGACGCACGCTCGGCGAACCGCTCGCGATCCGCGGCGCCGAGGGTGACCTCACTCTTCGCGCGCTGCTGCGCATTCTCGTCGATCACGAACTCGCGGAGTACGCGTCGCATCGCGAGAGATCGGCGGCGCTGCAGATCCTCACGCCTGCCGACCTCGTGCGGGGAGCCGAGAGGGGGCGTTACGGGAACGAGGGGCGCGAGCTGCCACCAGCGCCGGCCCTCGACGACGCCCATGCGAGGGCGATCGAGGCCTTTGACGACCAGCTCTTCTTCGCCTTCCTCGACGATGTCCGGATCACGGACCTTGACGCCACCCATGCGATCGGACCGTACTCCCGCCTTCGGCTGGTGCGCCTCGTCGCTCTGACCGGATAGGACTCCCGTGCTGAGTGCCGACCAGGCAGCCGACCAGCTGCGCGCATTCTGCTCCTGCAAGGCCGGAGCGATGCAGGACGTCCGCGCGCGCGGGCTCACGGCCCCGCGCCTCGCGCGCCGCATCGCCGACAACCTGAACGACAAGAGCGGTGCGCACGACGAAGCGGCGGCCGAGGTGGTGCGCGCCACGTCTCGCGCCCTCGCTGACGAATTCGACACCCTGCACGAGCGGGCGGCGGCGAAGGTGCTGTCGGCCCTCTGCCCGACGGTCGGGGCGGAACTCGCGTTCTGGTGGGACTGGTCCCGGTCACGCCCGTATCTGCAGGATTGGTGGGGCTCGCAACCCTTCCGCTCCTTCGATCTGGCGTCGACGCTGTCCTCCCGCTGGGAGCGGCTGACGTCGCTCATCCGGCACTTCACCCACTACCCGCAGCCGATGACGTGGCACGCCACCTGGCTCCTTCACCTCTCGGAATACACCCATCTCGGTGACCTCCTCGCGTCGGCGGTGGATGCGGGCGACAGCGAGGTTCGTCGCATCCTGGTGGAGAGCCTCACCGGATCGCCGGCGATCGGCGGACCGTCCGCGCACGCGTATGTCGCGCTGCTCGCATCGGCCGACGAAGGCGCCTGGGATGTGGTCGTGGAGCAGCTGCGCGACGCCGGACGCGCGGAAGGACTGCGCACGACGATCCTCACCGCCCTCGACAGCGCCCATCCCGATGCGATCGAACGCGTCCTCGACGTCGTGGTCGATGCGCAGCTCGAGCGTTTCTCGAGCTCGACCCGAGCCGTCGCGGCATGGGTGGGCGAGGAACTGACCGTGCGCGACACCGAGGCCGTGCGCTCCGCACTCGCGACGACCCTGCGCTTTCTCCGCACGCCACCGGACGCCGAGAGTCTCCGGGGCGTCGATCGCGTCGAGGCGTACTTCGGGGTGTGGGCCCTCGCAATACGTGACATCGCGGTCGCGGTCGACGTGGCGACTGCCTTGCTGCGCGACGGGGAGGTCGGGCACCGGATCGCCGCGGCGAGGATGTTGGTCAGACTGTGGCACCCGGCGACCGCTCAACCGCTCGCTCTCGCGCTCGCGGACCAGGAGTTCGCGGTCTTCGCCGCGGCGCTGCAGGCATGGCCTGTCAGCGACGGAACGGCTCAGCGCGACCTGCCTCTGACATCGGAGGCCGTAGCCGCTCTGCGTCGGCGCCGCGCCGAGTCGACCGCCGCGCGCGAGGCGGACATCGGCATCCTGACCCGCCAGAAGGTGTCGATCAAGAGCGCGGCGATCATCGACGTCATCAGCGTCTATGCGAGCGACGAGGAGGTCGATCTCGCTGACGCCTCGCCGGATGTGCGTCGCGCGGCTGCCATCCGATACGGCAGGGACGTCGACCGCTATCGCGCGCCGCTGTTCGCACTTCTCTTCGACGCGTCCTCGCAAGTACGAGGGGCGGCTCGGCGACAGTTTGACGTCGACCGCATCACGACCGCAGAAGCGGTGGAGCTGGAGGGGTCTCTCACGCGCAAGGCGGAGGACATCCGCAAGACCGCTCTCCGGCTGCTGCAGTTGCAGGATGACGAGGAGATCGCGGCATCCGTCAATCGCCTTGCGGTGGGCGCGGCCCTGCAACGTCGGGCTGCCGACGATCTCGCCGCAGTCGCCGGAGTGTCTTCGGCGCCTCCCGTCCAGGAGACGGTCCCCGAAGACGCCAGCGCTGAGGGGCCATATGCGGACCGCCCGGAGGTCCTCCGATTCAGCGTCGAGGAGCGCACCCCCTCCGTGCGTCCCCCCGCTCCAGCCGAGTCGCGCTGGCAGCGATACCACCCGGGAGTGCGTCGGATCTGGCTGTCATTCACGGCGTGGATGGATGAGCACTCAGGCGTGGAGGTGCAGTCGACGACCGGCGTCCGACTTCTCGCGAACCTCTCCTGGCACGAGCTGCGAGCGAACGAGGACGGGAGCATGCCTTTGTCCGAGCTCGTGGATCCCTGGTGGGAGCGCGTGCGCGGAGGGCTCGTCGACGGCGGAGTGGAGCTCGCTCTGCTCGATGTGCTCCATGCGAGACAGGACGCGCTCGGCCTGCGAGTACTCGGAGACATCGGCCGGAGTGCGAGCGACCAGCAGGCATCGTTGCGGTTGTCGCTCCTCGCGAACCTCGGTCGGCGAGAGAGGCGCACATCCTGGGCGGGGCCGATGATGGAGCTGCTCGCGCTCGCCGCGGCCGAGCTGCCGACAGACAGGCTCATCAGCCCGCGCACCATCGAGTTCAGCGAGAACGGCGCCCGCTCCGTCCAGGATCCCCGTGAGCGCAGCGAGTTCGGGAAACCGCTCGAATATGTGGATCCGGCGGCTCTCGACGACGACGAGTTGCGCCGGCTGTGGAGTATCCTGCGATTCATCGACGAGCCCGGCGGCGCGGTCGACCAGTGGGGCGGGCCGAAGGTCGAATGGTCCCCTCCTTTCTCTCGGGGCGTGGCCGAGGTCGCGGTCGATCAACCCTTCCGATTCCGCCCGCCGCTCGCCATCGTGCGCGCGGCATTCGAGCGCGGGATCGCCACCCGCGCCGATCTGGCCGACTGGGCGTTCGTGCGTCCGCCGCTGCGCGATGAGCCGCACGGAACGGTGCGGAATCCGCTCGCTTCGCTCAGCTCGATCACGGGCGCGGCGCCGGCGACGCAGACGGTCGTCGAGGCTATTCAGCGGACGGTCGTCGAGCTCGAGTTGCCCCGTGGTGATCTCATGACGCCGTATTCACGGATGGCGACCTCGCTGGAGCGGGCGACCGGGACCGAGACTCTGGTCGCGACGCTCCGAGCGCTCGGTCGTCGTCCGTTCGAGCGCAAGTCGATATCACCTGCCGACCGTGAATCGGTTCTGTCGCACCTCGTCAGAGTGCATCACCCCGCGCCGGACGAGTCCGCGGAAACGGCGCGTCGTGCTCTCGCCGGCTCCCAGATCACGGAGACCCGCATCGTCGAGACGGCGATGTATGCCCCACAGTGGGCGGAGGTGTTCGAGCAGTATCTTGGCTGGCCGGGATTCGCCTCGGCGGTCTGGTGGGTGCACGCTCACACGCCTGTGGACACGTATTGGCTCGACGGCAGCATTCGCGCATACCGGGCGCGGGAGATCGCGCAGCGCACGCCGGTGACGACGGAGGATCGGTACCGCGGCTGCGCGGACGCCGCGTGGTTCCGTCGGATGCGCGCCGAACTCGGTGACGAGCGGCTCGACCGCGTACTCAAGGCCGCGAGATACGCCTCCGTGTCGGGGGAGCACAAGCAGGCCGAGCTCTTCGCGGACGTGCTGCGCGGCCAGATCGGCGCGGACGAGCTGCTGACCCGCATGCACGAGAAGCGGCACCAGGATGCCGTCCGTGCCTATGGGCTCCTGCCCCTGCCGGAGCGGGAGTCGGACGTCCTTCTGCGTCGCTACGAAGTGCTGCGCGGCTTCGTGAGTACAGGGAGGTCCAATGGTCCTCAGCGTCGCGCCGCCGAGACGGCCGCGGTGCACACCGCACTGGAGAATCTGGCGCGCGGCGCCGGCTATCGCGATCCGCAGCGGCTGATCTGGGCCATGGAGGCGCGGACCGCCGCCGATCTGGCGCAGGGGGCGGTCGTCGCCGTCGACGGCGACGTCACCGTCAGTCTGTCGATCGACGAGCAGGGGATGCCGGTGATCGGGGTCGACCGTGCAGGCAAGGCGCTCGCCGCCGTGCCGTCGAAGAGCCGCAAGGTCGAGGCGATCGCGGCAGTGACGAATCGGGCCAAAGAACTCAAGAACCAGGCGCGGCGCATGCGGTCGTCTCTCGAGGCGGCGTGCGTGCTCGGCGACGTTTTCGACCCCGAGGAGTTCGTGCTCCTGCGCGATCACCCCCAGCTCGGCAGGATGCTGGCCGATCTCGTGCTCGTCGACGCGGAGGGGAGGGTACGTTTCCTCTCCGCCGATGGTGATCATCTCGTGAGCGTCGATGGGACGACGATCGAGCCGCTCGGACGACTGCGCATCGCGCATCCCGTTGATCTCCTCGCGAGCGGCGACTGGCCCGACCTGCAGCACGCGATCATGATGCGCGGACGCCCGCAGCCGTTCAAGCAGGTGTTCCGCGAGCTCTACACGCCCACCGAGAACGAGCGTGGCGAGGGCGGAGTATCGTCGCGCCGTTACGTCGGGCATCAGATCGACGCACGTCGCGCCTCCGGACTCTTCGCCGCTCGGAACTGGGTTCGGTACCACGGGAACGGCTTCGAGCGCACCTTCCACAACGAGAAGATCCACGTCTTCTGCAACGTCGAGGACGGCTGGGGGACAGCGGCCGAGGTCGAAGGCGCGACGATCAACGACGTGCGGTTCGGGCCGGTGGGATCGTGGCGGGCGATCGCGCTCGACAAGGTGCCACCGAGGGTCTACTCCGAGGCGATGCGCGACCTCGATCTTGTGGTCTCGGTCGGGCACGCGAGCGGTGTCGATCCCCAGGGGTCGGAGTCGGCGGTCGAGGTGCGCGCGCGCATCGTGGATGAGACGTGCCTCATGCTCGGAATCGTCAACGTCGAGGTGTCCGGCCACCACGCGCGCGTGACCGGAGCGCTCGGCACGTACTCGGTACATCTCGGCTCGGGCATCGTGCACCTGATCCCCGGCAACACCTTGTTCGTCATCCCGGTCGGTGCGCAGCACCGCGGGCGTGTCTTCCTGCCCTTCGTCGACGACGATCCGCGGACCGCGGAGATCGTCTCCAAGGTCGTCATGCTCGCGGCCGACGACAAGATCAAGGACCCGACGATCCTGGGTCAGTTGGTGCGGTGAGCGCAGCCCCGGCCATCGTCGGTCAGCGCCCGCGGAACTCCGGCTTCCGCTTCTCCTGGAACGCGGCGAAGCCCTCGCGGTAGTCTTCCGTGTCGCACAGGGCGGCCTGCGCCGCGTTCTCGACGTCGATGGACTCCCACAGGGTGAGGCGTTCGTCGCGGATGCGGGCGACGAGCTCCTTGCTCGCTCGGAAGGCGGCTGTGGCGCCGTGGGCGGCCTTCCCCGCAGCGGCCGTCGCGGCGGCCTGCACCTCGTCGTCCGGGAGCACCTGGGAGAAGAGCCCCGAGCGCACGGCTTCGGTGCCGCTCATGAGCCGGCCGGTGTAGATGAGGTCGAGCGTCTTGTGCGCGCCGAGCCGGTCGAGGAACAGCGCGTGCCCGCCGGAGTCGAGGGTCGCGCCGAGTGCGGCGAACGGGGAGCCGATCTTCGCGGACTCGGCGACGTACACGACGTCGGTCGCGATGAGCAGGCCGAGTCCCACGCCCAGGCAGGCGCCGTGCGCGACGGCGAACGTCGGCGCCGGGAAGCGGGACATCCGCTGCAGCAGCGGTGTCACCCGCCCGCCGAGGTAGCCGAGCACGTCGTCGTCGCGCGGATCGACGGCGGAGATGTCCCGACCGGCGCAGAACGCCCGCCCTTCACCGCGGAGCAGCAGCGCGCGCACCCCGGCGGCCTCGGCATCCCGGTACGCGGCGTCGAGCTCCGCGAGGGCGGCCTCGTCCAGGGCGTTGAGCTTCGCGGGGGCGTCGAGCACCACGGTGGCGACGTCGTCGGCGATGGCGAGATCGATCATCAGGACTCCTCAGACGTCGTAGTCCACGACCACGCGGTCGCTGGTCGGATGGGACTGGCAGGTGAGCACGTAGCCGCGCTCCAGCTCGTCTGGCTCCAGGGCGTAGTTCTCGGTCATCGTGACGCTGCCCTCGATCACGCGCGCGCGGCAGGTGCCGCAGACGCCACCCGCGCATGCGAACGGCGCGTCCGGCCGCACCCGCAGTGCGGCGTTCAGCACCGACTCGCGCGCCGCGACCGGGCTCTCCACCGTCGAGGACACGCCGTCGAGGTTCACCTCGATCCGCACCGTCTTCTCGCCCGAGCGCACCGTGACCGGCCGGGCGGCCCGCACCGGCTCGTCGCCGGTCGTGAACAGCTCGAAGCGCACGTGCTCGCGGGGTACGCCCACGTCGGCCAGCACCTCCCGGCAGAGGTCGACGAGCGCGAGCGGTCCGCACAGGAACCACTCGTCCACGTCGGCCGGGTCGATCAGCGCGTCGAGGATCGTCCGCAGTTTGGGCTCGTCGATGCGGCCGGAGAGCACCGGCGCGGTCCGCTGCTCGCGGGACAGCACGTGGTGCAGCGTGAGCCTCGTCGGGTAGCGGTCCTTGAGGTCGGCGAGGTCTTCCAGGAACATCACGTCCAGCGTCGACCGGTTCGTGTAGAGGAGCGTGAACCGCGAGGTCTGCGACCGGGAGAGCACGGTGTGCGCGAGAGCCATCAGCGGCGTGATCCCGGAGCCGGCCGCGATGCCGACGACGTGCTTCTCGTCCAGGTCGTCGAGGCCGGAGGTGAACGTGCCCTGGGGGCTCATGACGTCGATGCGGAAGCCCGGGTGCAGGCCGGTCTGGGCCCACGTGGAGAACGTCCCGCCCTCGTCGCGCTTCACGGCGACGCTCAGGCGGGTGGGCGCCCCGTCGGTGCGATGCTCGGGCGCCCGGCAGAGCGAATAGGAACGCCGCACCTCCACGCCGTCCAGCGTCGTGCGCAGCGCCACGTACTGCCCGGGGAGGTGGTCGTAGTCGTCGGCGAGCTCCGCGGGCACCGTGAAGGTCACCTCGACGGAGTCCTCGGTGAGCGGCCGGACGTCCTCGACCTCGAGCGTGTGGAACCGGGCACGGCCGCGCGCCCGGGCGGGGGAGGCGGGGGAGGGCGCCGGCGTCGTCGCCGGGCCGGGGGAGAACAGCGACATCAGTGCACCTTGAAGTGATCGAAGGGTTCCAGGCAGGCCCGGCACTCGTACAGCGCCTTGCACGAGGTCGAGCCGAAGCGGGAGACCTCACGGGTGTCGAGCGAGCCGCAGCGAGGGCAGCGCACGCTGAGGGCGAGCCGGATCGGACCGGCGGGGACGGCCGCACGGCCGCTGGGCGGCGCGATCCCGTAGGCGCGGAGCTTCTGCTTCCCGGCGTCGCTCATCCAGTCGGTGGTCCACGCGGGGGAGAGCACGAGCCGCACCTCGACGTCGGCGAACCCGGCGGCCGTGAGCGCGAGCACCACGTCGTCGCGGATCGTGTCCATGGCCGGGCACCCGCTGTAGGTCGGCGTGATGTCGACGACCACGCGCTCGCCGCGGAGCTCGACCGCCCGCAGCACCCCGAGGTCCTCGATCGTGAGCACCGGCACCTCCGGGTCCGGCACGGCGGCGGCGATCCGCCACGCCTCGGCCTTCGCGTCGGCGGTGGTCCGGGTCACCATGACGCCCCCGGGTGCCGTCGCGCCAGCACCTGCATCTCGGCGAGGATGTGCCCGAGCGGGGTCGCGTGCGCGCCGTTCCGGCCGCCCGCCGCCGACGCCGACACCTGCGGGACGGTGAGCTCGGCCTCCGCGAAGACGGTGGCGATGACCGCGTCGAACGGTGCACGGAGGGTCGACGGGCGCACGGCGACGTCGCCCAGTCGATCGATCAGGGATTCGTCGCGGAAGAGCTCGTCGACGTAGGGCCACACGTCCGTGAGGGCACGGATCATCCGCCGCCGCGACTCCTCCGTGCCGCCCGCGAGGCGCAGCACCCACTGCACGGCGTGGTCGCGGTGGTAGTCGACCTCCTTGAGCGCCTTCTCCGCGATCGCGGCGAACGTTGGCTCGGTGCTCGCACGGAGGGCGGTGTACAGCTCCACCAGGTAGACCGAGGCGACGAGCTGTCGGGCGATGGTCTGCGCGAAGTCGCCGTTCGGCTGCTCCATGATCCAGGCGCTGCGGAACTCCGGCTCGTCTCGGAAGTACGCGAGGTCGTCTTCGGAACGGCCGTCCCACGTGCCCGCGAAGTGCAGGAAGGAGCGCGCGTGGCCGAGCAGGTCGAGGGCGATGTTGCCGAGCGCCACGTCCTCCTCCAGCTCAGGGGCCCGGGAGATCCAGGCGCCGAGCTGCTGCGACAGGATGAGGGCGTCGTCGCCGAGCCACAGGGCGTACTCGGCGATGTCGGCGCTCGCCGCGGTCGTGCCCGCGCCGGCCAGTTCCTCGCTGAGCCTCAGCTCGTCGACGGAGACGTCGCCGTGTGCCTCCCCGTGGACGTCGCCGACCACCTGAGCGGAGCCGGTTCCCGGAGCCTGGCTGGGTCCCTGAGCTTGTCGAAGGGTCACAGGTGCGGCACCCCCTCGGAGGCGGTGTAGTACACCGCGTGCCGGTAGTTCTTGCCGGCGGGACTCTCGAAGTACGCCCCCTTGGCATCGGGGTCGCTCGTGGTGATCGCCTCGGCGGGGACCGCCCAGATCGACACGCCCTCGCCCCGGCGGGTGTAGAGGTCGCGCGCGTTGCGGATGGCCATGTCGGCGTCGGGGGCGTGCAGCGAGCCGACGTGCACGTGGCTCAGCCCGCGGTTCGCCCGCACGAAGATCTCCCACAGGGGCCACGGTTCGTGTTCGACGTGTCCGGGGGTCGCCATCACGCCACCGCCCCTTCAGGGGTCAGGCGGGAACGCTGCTTGCGGGCGTACTCCGCGGCGGCCTCCCGCACCCACGCGCCCTCGTCGTGCGCCGTGCGGCGGCGCTCCAGACGCTCGGCGTTGCACGGGCCGTTGCCGCGCAGCACCTGGAAGAACTCGTCCCAGTCGATCTCGCCCATCTCGTAGCGACCGGTCTCCTCGTCGAACCGCAGGTCCGGGTCGGGGAGGGTGACGCCGAGGATCTCGGCCTGCGGCACGAGCATGCCGACGAACCGCTGACGCAGCTCGTCGTTGGAGAAGCGCTTGATCTTCCACGCCATCGACTGGGCGGAGTTGGGGGACTGGTCGTCGGGCGGCCCGAACATCGCCAGGCTCGGCCAGTACCAGCGGTCCACCGCGTCCTGCGCCATCTGCCGCTGCTCGTCGGTGCCGCGCATGAGCGAGAGCAGGATCTCGAACCCCTGGCGCTGGTGGAACGACTCCTCCTTGCAGATGCGCACCATCGCGCGCCCGTAGGGACCGTAGGAGGCGCGGCACAGCGGCACCTGGTTGCAGATCGCGGCGCCGTCGACGAGCCAGCCGATCGCGCCCATGTCGGCCCAGGTGGGGGTGGGGTAGTTGAAGATCGACGAGTACTTCGCCGTGCCGGAGATGAGCTGGTCCATCATCTCGTCGCGGGTGATGCCGAGGGTCTGCGCGGCGGAGTAGAGGTAGAGCCCGTGCCCGGCCTCGTCCTGCACCTTCGCCATGAGGATCGCCTTGCGCTTGAGGCTCGGGGCGCGGGTGATCCAGTTGCCCTCGGGCTGCATGCCGATGATCTCGGAGTGGGCGTGCTGGGAGATCTGCCGGATGAGCGTCTTGCGATAGGCCTCGGGCATCCAGTCGCGCGGCTCGATGCGCTGCTCGTTCGCGATCAGCTCGTCGAACAGGCGTTCCTCGTCGGAGGTCTCGCCGTCCACGAGGGACAGGTCTGCGGGACTGGTCATCGTCGACTCCTCGGGCTCCGGTCCTTCTTTACTGACCGATCGTTAGGTAATTCTGACACACGCGACGGCCCGATTCAACAGGGCGTGTCAGCGGGAGCGCGAGATCAGCGCCAGCAGCGCGCGGCCGTAGGCCTCCGCCGGGTCCGGGTGCTCGAACCACAGGGGAGCGCCGCCGAGCTCGATCTCGACGCGGAACGTGTCGGGGAGGCGGGTGAGGGCGCGGAACGTCCCGCGGAGCAGGTCGCGCAGCTGGTCCTCGCGCGGCAGCCACACCGCATCGGCGAGCGTCACGGCGTCGAGCGCCCACTCCGTCGTGCCGTTGAAGGCGAGATCCGTCCCGGCCGGCGTCTGCCGCGCCTCGATGGTCATCGCGCTGACCGTGAAGACGTCGGCCTCCGCCTCCAGCTCCACCTCGTCCGGCAGATCGAGCTGGAAGCGGTCACCCTCCGTGGGCTTCCAGTTCAGACCGGCATCGCGAAGCGCGACGGCGAGTTCGCGGGTGATCATTCCTCCACGCTACGGCCTCCACGGCGGTCATCCACCGAGACCGGGCGGCGGTCGGAGTCCTGTCGGAGGTCTGCGGCAGAGTGGACGGTATGACCTCCCCGACTGCCGTGCCCCTCCGTGAGGCCGCCCGCGCCGCTCTCGGCGAACTCGTCGGCCGTCCCGACGTCGACTTCCATGCCGGCCAGTTCGAGGCGATCGAGGCGCTGGTGGAGGGGCGTCGCCGCGCGCTCGTGGTGCAGCGCACGGGGTGGGGGAAGTCGGCGGTGTACTTCGTCGCGACGCTGCTCCGCCGCCGGCAGGGGGCCGGCCCCACCGTGCTCGTCTCTCCGCTCCTGGCGCTCATGCGCGACCAGATCGCCGCGGCCGAGCGGGCGGGCGTGCGCGCCGTGGCGATCAACTCGACCAACGCCCACGAGTGGGCGGAGGTGCAGGAGCGGCTCGCCGGAGACGACGTGGACGTGCTGCTCGTCTCGCCGGAGCGGTTGAACAACCCGGCCTTCCGTGAGGAGCAGCTGCCCGCGCTGGTGGCGCGGCTCGGCATGCTCGTCGTCGACGAGGCGCACTGCATCAGCGACTGGGGGCACGACTTCCGCCCGGACTACCGCCGACTGCGCGACCTCATCGCGCAGATGCCCGCCGACGTGCCGGTGCTGGCGACGACCGCGACGGCGAACTCCCGCGTGGTGGCCGACGTGGCCGAGCAGCTCGGGGCGCTGCCTGGTGGCGCGGGCGGAGCGGAGGCGGTGCCCGTGCTCACGATCCGCGGGCCGCTCGCCCGCACCTCGCTGCGGCTCGGCGTGCTCCGCCTCAAGGACTCGGCGAGCCGCCTGGCCTGGCTGCTCAGCCACCTCGACGACCTCCCCGGCAGCGGGATCATCTACACGCTGACGGTGGCGGCGGCGGTCGACACCGCGCGGTTCCTGCGCGACCACGGCCACGACGTGCGCGCCTATACGGGGCAGACCGACCCCGAGGAGCGTGCGGAGTCGGAGGGCATGCTCAAGCGCAACGAGGTGAAGGCACTCGTGGCCACCAGCGCCCTCGGCATGGGGTTCGACAAGCCGGACCTCGGGTTCGTCGTCCACCTCGGAGCCCCGTCCTCACCCGTGGCGTACTACCAGCAGGTGGGACGAGCGGGGCGTGCCAGCGAGAGCGCCGACGTGCTCCTGCTCCCCGGTGTCGAAGACCGCGAGATCTGGCACTACTTCGCGACCGCGTCGATGCCCGATCGGGAGCGTGCGGAACGGGTGATCGCGGCGCTCGGCGACAGCCCGATCTCGACGCCGGCGCTGGAGGCCCTCGTCGACATCCGCCGCACGCCGCTCGAGCTGCTGCTGAAGGTGCTCGACGTGGATGGTGCCGTGCGTCGGGTGCAGGGTGGGTGGGTCGCGACGGGACAGCCGTGGACGTACGACGCCGAGCGCTACGAGCGCATCGCCGCCGAGCGGGTGGCGGAACAGGAGCACATGCTCGAGTACGAGCGCACGGACGGCTGCCGCATGGCCTTCCTGCAGCGGGCTCTCGACGACGACACCGCGGCTCCCTGCGGCCGGTGCGACAACTGCGCGGGCGTGTGGTTCCCGGCGGAGGTCGCGCAGACGGCGAGCGTGCAGGCGGCGGCCTCCCTCGACCGGGTCGGCGTGCCGGTCGAACCGCGTCGCGCGTGGCCGACAGGGGCCGACCGCCTCGATGTGCCGGTGCGTGGCCGCATCCCCGCGGGGGAGCAGGCCGATGAGGGACGTGCCCTCGCCCGGCTCACCGACCTCGGCTGGGGCGGCACGCTGCGCGAGGTCTTCGCGGCAGGCGCCCCGGACGCCCCGATCAGCCCGGCGCTGCTGCAGGCGTGCGTGCGCGTGCTCGCCGGGTGGGGCTGGGCGGAGCGGCCGGTGGCCGTGATCGCGATGCCGTCGCGGTCGCATCCGCAGCTCGTCGACTCCCTCGCCCGCGGGCTGTCCGAGATCGGGCGGCTGCCGTACCTCGGCGCGCTGGAGTGGCGGGGCGGAGGGCCGTCGGGGCAGGCGGGCGGGAACAGCGTGTTCCGGCTCGCGGGGGTGTGGGACCGGTTCGACGCGGCGCATCTCGAGGTCCCCGCCGGTCCGGTCTTGCTCGTCGACGACCTCATCGACAGTCGCTGGACCCTGACGGTCGCAGCGCGCGCGGTGCGGCAAGCCGGGGCCACGGCCGTGCTGCCGTTCGCGCTCGGCCTGCGCGGCTGACCACCGTCGTCAGTCCTCGGCGGGGGCCACGGGCGGTGGCCAGGTCGTCGCGCCGAGTTCGCGGGAGATGTTCCGTGCCGTCTCGCGGAGCGCGTGCATGACGGTGTCGGATGCCGGCGCCTCCGCGGTCGGCAGCACGACGGCCACCGCGGCGACGATCGTGTTCGAGGCGTCGGCGATCGGCGCCGCGAGGGACGACTCGCCGAGGACGGCCTCATCGCTCTCCGCCGCCGTCCCGCGCTCCGCGATCCCCGGCAGCTCGAGGGTCAGTCGGGCCACGTCGGTGATGGTGTCGCCGGTGAGGCTGCGCAGGGGCTCGGCGAACACGCTCTGCTGGAAGCCCTGGTCGTACGCGAGGAGCACCTTCCCCATCGCGGAGGCGTGCGCGGGGACCGCCATCCCCGTCTCCAGCATCTGCGGGCTGTCGTCGGGGCGGAGGTTGTGGTGGATGACGAGGACGTCCGTGAGGTGCGGGGCGCCGAGACGCACGGACAGCTCCGTCCGCCGCGCCAGGTCCTGCGTCCAGCGCATCGCCCGCGCCCGCACGTCCAGGGTGTCGAGGTAGACGTTGCTCAGTCGCAGCAGTGTGGGGCCGAGCATGTACCGCTGTCCGCCGCGCTCCTTCGCGACGAGGCCGTGCGCGCGCAGCGACTTCACCAGGCCGTGCACGGTCGACGGCGGCAGGCTCAGGGCCGCGGAGAGGTCCGTGATGCCGAGGTGGCGGGCGCCCTGGAGCAGGTCGAGGATCTTCGCCGCGCGGTCGATCGCCTGGATCATGCGCGTCCTCCTTCCGGTCGTCGTCGAGCCGGGTCTCCGGTCGCCGGATCGATCTTGACAACCCGGCAGGCTCCGAGCATATTCGACATTGACGAATTCCTTTCGGATTTTCGCTCGAGACTCACGCCGCATCAAAGGAGATCGCAGGATGAAGAAGCTCATCAACGCCCCGGAGGACGTCCTCGTCGAGTCCCTGAAGGGCGTCGCCGCCGCGCACCCCGAACTCTCGGTCGACCTGGAGAACCACGTCATCACCCGAGCGACACCGAAGGAACAGGGCAAGGTCGCCGTCGTCTCCGGCGGTGGATCGGGCCACGAGCCGCTGCACGGCGGCTACGTCGGCACCGGCATGCTCGACGCGGCCGTCGCCGGCGAGGTCTTCACCTCGCCCACCCCCGACCGCGTGCAGGTCGCCACCCAGGCGGTCGACCGCGGGGCGGGTGTGCTGCACATCGTCAAGAACTACACCGGCGACGTGCTGAACTTCGAGATGGCCGCCGAGCTCGCCGCCATGGAGGGGATCGAGGTCGGCACGGTCGTCGTGGACGACGACGTGGCCGTGCAGGACTCGCTCTACACCGCGGGGCGGCGCGGCGTCGGCCTCACGGTCCTGCTGGAGAAGCTCGTGGGGGCGGCCGCGGAGGAGGGCCGCGACCTCGCGGCCGTGGTCGACCTCGCGAAGCGCATCAACGGTCAGGGACGCTCCATGGGCATGGCCCTCACCAGCTGCACGGTCCCCGCGGCGGGCAAGCCCACCTTCGACCTCCCCGACGACCAGATGGAGATCGGCATCGGCATCCACGGCGAGCCGGGACGTCACCGTGAGCCGCTCGCCCCCGCGTCCGAGATCGCACGGCAACTCGTCGAGCCGATCTTGGGCGACCTCGACGCCACCGGGCCCGCGATCGTGATGCTCAACGGCATGGGAGCCACGCCCCTGATCGAGCTCTACCTCATGTACGGCGAGGTCGCGTCGATCCTGGAGAAGTCCGGCGTGCAGATCGCGCGCAACCTGGTCGGCAACTACATCACCTCCCTCGACATGGCCGGGTGCTCCGTCACGGTGCTGAAGGCGGACGACGAGCTGCTGCGCCTGTGGGACGCACCGGTGAACACCCCCGGCCTGCGGTGGGGCGCGTGATGGCGGCCGTCGACACCGACGTCCTCGTCGACTGGATCTCCCGCTACCGGGAAGCCGTCACCGCGCAGCGGGACTGGCTCACGGAACTGGACTCCGCGATCGGGGACGCCGATCACGGCGCGAACATGGCGCGCGGCTTCACGGCGGCCGGGGAGAAGCTCGCGGCGACGACGCCCGCGACGATCGACGAGCTGCTCAAGTCCGTCGGCATGACCCTGGTGAGCTCGGTGGGCGGCGCGAGCGGCCCCCTCTACGGCACGTTCTTCCTGCGCATGGGGATGTCCGCCGGTGCGGTGACGACGCTCGACGGACCGGCGCTCGCCGCCGCGCTCCGAGCGGGGCTGGAGGGCATCGTCGCGCGGGGCAAGCCCGAGGCGGGTGACAAGACCATGTTCGACGCCATGGCTCCCGCGGTGGACGCCTTCGACGCCGCCCTCGCCGGAGGAGCCGATACCGCGGCCGCCGCCAGGGCGGCGGCGGCTGCCGCGGATGCCGGGCGCGACGCCACGGTACCGCTCGTCGCCCGGAAGGGCAGGGCGAGCTACCTCGGTGAACGCAGCGCGGGCCACCTCGACCCCGGTGCCGCCTCGACGGCGCTCCTGTTCGAGGCGCTCGCGGCGGCCCTCGCGGACGCCGGATGATCGGGATCGTCGCCGTCTCGCACAGCGCCCGGCTCGGGGAGGCGGCGCTCGAACTCGCCCTGCAGATGGTCCCGGGCGGCGGCGTGCCGGTGCGTATCGCGGCCGGGGCGGGCGTGGACGCCGACGGCGCGCCCATCCTCGGGACGGATGCCGTCGCGGTGTCCGCGGCGATCGACGAGCTCGCCGCCGAGGTCGACGGCGTGCTCGTGCTGATGGACCTCGGGTCGGCCGTGCTGAGCGCCGAGCTCGCGCTGGAGCTGCGCAGCAGCGAGGTGCCGGTGCGGCTCGCGCCCGCGCCATTCGTGGAGGGGCTCCTCGCCGCGGTGGTGGGCGCGGCGGCCGGGGGCGACCTCGATGCGGTCGCCGCTGAAGCCGCCTCGGCGCTGGCCGCGAAGACCGGTCAGCTCGCCCCGACGGACGATGCGACGGCAGAAGACACCGAGCGGTCGCCCGCGGAGCCCGCTTCTGACGGGCCGAAGCCGGCCGGGGAGACCGTCTCCCGTCGTGTGCGGGTGCGCAACCCTCTCGGCATCCATGCCCGACCCGCCGCGCTGATCGCGGAGTCGGCGGCGGGCGCGGACGTCCGTCTGCGGCGGCTGCCGGACGGCCCGGAAGCCGCCGCCGGGAGCCTGACCCGGTTGCTCGCACTCGGCGCGCGGCAGGGCACCGAGATCGAGCTCACCGGTCGAGGCGCGGACGCGGAGGCGGCGATCGACCGCCTGGTCTCGCTCTTCGAGGGAGGGTTCGGCGAGGGCGTCGAGTCGGACGAGGGCGCCGCCGGAAGCCCCGGAACCGCACCCGCGCCCGCGCGCGACACCGCCCGGGACGACCAGGAAGGAGCCCGGGCCGACGACGAGTCGGCGCCGCCGCCGGAGATCGTCTCCGGGACCGTGCTGCAGGGCCGCGGCGTCAGCCCGGGACGGGTGGCCGCGAGGGCGGTGTCCCTCGCGCCGGCACTCCCGGAACCGGATGTCGAGACCGTCGTCCCGCCGGAGGGCCGGGAGGCCGAGGTCTCCACGATCGAGTGGGCCGCGGTGGCCGTCGCCGATCAGCTGCGTTCGCGCGCCGAACGGGCCCGCGGGGAGGCACGGGCGATCCTGGACGCGTCCCGGCTCCTCGCCTCCGACCCGGAGCTCGTCGCCGAAGCCACCGCCCTCGTGCGCGCACAGGGGCGCACGGCGGCGCGAGCGGTCTGGGAGACGTCCGCGGCGCACGAGGCGGCGCTCACGGCTCTCGGCGGGAGGATGGCGGAACGAGCCGCCGACATCCGTGACGTCCGCGACCGCATGATCGCCGAGATCCTCCGGGTGGACATGCCGGGAGTCCCCGAGCGAGACGAGCCCTTCGTCCTCGTCGCGAGCGACCTGGCCCCCGCCGACACGGCAGCGCTGGACGGCGGGAGCTGCGTCGCTCTCGTGACCGCGGACGGCGGGCCCACGTCGCACACGGCGATCATCGCGCGGGCACTGGGACTGCCTGCCGTGGTCGGGGTGCCAGGGGCGACCGGCATCCGCGAGGGCGCCATGCTTCTCGTCGACGGCGATCGCGGCACGATCCACGTCGATCCGGACGAGGCGGAGATCGCCGAGGCGCGGGCCGCGGCGGTCGTGGTGACCTTCGACGGACGGGGCCGTCTCGCGGACGGGACCCGCGTGCCCCTCCTGGCCAACGTCGGAGGAGCGTCGGATGCCGGGAGCGCGGCCGCGGCGCACGCCGAGGGGGTCGGGCTCTTTCGCACCGAGTTCTGCTTCCTCGACCGGACGGCGGCGCCGAGCATCCAGGAGCAGGTCGAGGCCTACCGCGGGGTGCTGCGCGCATTCCCCGGGCGGAAGGTCGTCGTGCGCACCCTGGATGCGGGGAGTGACAAGCCGCTGCCGTTCGCGAACGACGACGACGAGGAGAACCCCGCGCTGGGCGTGCGGGGTCTGCGCCTCTCGCGTCGCCGGCCCGCTCTGCTCGACGACCAGCTGCGCGCGCTGGCCAGGGCTGCCGATGCGGAATCCGCCGAGGTGGAGGTCATGGCCCCGATGGTCGCCACGGTCGACGAGGCGGCGGACTTCGCGGCGCGGTGCCGTGCCGCGGGGCTGGACAGAGCGGGGATCATGATCGAGACCCCGGCGGCGGCGCTGCTGGCCGCCGAGCTGTTCGAGGTCGTGGACTTCGTGAGCCTCGGGACCAACGATCTCGCGCAGTACACCCTGGCCGCGGACCGGCTGTCCAGTGCGCTCGCCGATCTCAACGATCCCTGGCAGCCGGCGGTGCTGCGGCTGATCGGGACGGTCGGGGCCGCGGGACGGGCGGCGGGAAAGCCGGTCGGGATCTGCGGGGAGGCGGCCGGGGACCCGGCACTCGCCCCCGTGCTCGTCGGGCTCGGCGCGACCTCGCTGTCGATGACGCCGCGCGCCCTCGGGCGGGTGGCGGCCGCACTCGACGCGGCGGACCCGGACGAGTGCCGTCGGGCGGCCGAAGATGCGAGCGGCGCGGCGACCGCCGCGGAGGCGCGGAGCGCAGCAGCTCTCGTGCTCGGCGGAGGCCAGACGGGCTGAGCCGAACCGCTGTCCGACCGCTACTCTTCCCTCAGGGGGCGCCGTGTCCACGGCGCACATGATCATGCGGAGGGTTCATGTCGGCGACGGCACACGACGGAGGGAAGCTGCGAGGAGCGGCGCTCCTCGCAGCGGTGGTGGCGGGAGTGCTGGTGGCGCTCCCGGGGTGCGCGGCGACGCCGGAGGCGACACCCACGGCGACCGCATCACGGGCGCCGGAGACCCCGACCCCCACTCCCGATCCCTATGCCGGGCCCCTCCTCTTCGTCGGCGACGAGCTCGACGCGTTCGCGCTCACGCCGGAGGAGGTCGCGCAGCTGTTCCCGTCCGCTCCGCCCGCAGCCGTGGTCGACGACACGCTGCTGCAGTACTCGGACGGCGGCGGGCCCGAGTTCAGCCCCGCGGTCTGCCTGCTGCTGACCGTCGAGACGTCGATGCGCAGCATCGGGGCGCGCACGGTGCCCTGGGTGGACGAGGACGACACCGGGAACAGCGGCAAGCAGGAGATCCTCCAGTTCGCGTCGGAAGAGGTCGCCGCGGCACGAATGGACGACCTCCTCTCCACCGTCGAGCGGTGTGCGCAGTTCGACGCACAGGGTGCGGGCACCTTCGCGGCGGTCGCTGCGCCGGAGACCGACGGGGTGCGCGCGTTCGGCGGCACCCTGGACCTGGGGTCAGGGGACGGCGCCTGGCGGGCGCATCATGCGTTCGCCGCCGTGGGAAACGTCATCGTGCACGTGTGGCAGCCCGCCCTCGACGGCTCGGAGTTCGACGCGGAGCGCGCGGCACTGCTCGTGCGCGACCGCGCCCGCGAAGCGAAGTCCGCACTCGTCGAGAAGCTGACGGAGAACCCGCCTACGACCGAGACTCCGGAAGCCGCGGATCCCGGCGCCCCCTGGAGCGAATGGGAGATGACGGCGACGGGCGTCGGACCGCTCGAGCTCGGGATGCCCCGCGAGGATGCGCTGGCGGCGATCCCGGGGGCGACCGCTCAGCCCACCGGTGGCACGCACACGCTCGTGCGCCTCGTGAGCGCCGACGGTACGAGCACGCTCCTGCTGCATTTCACTGACGACGGCACGACCCTCGCAGCGGTCACCGCCGGGATCGCGAACGTGCAGGGTGACCTGGAGCCCGACGGTGCGGTCCTTCCCGCCACGGGCGGGCTCCGCATCGGTGCCCCGCTGTCGGACGCCGTCGCCGCTTTCCCGGAGGGCACGTTCCTCCGCGTCGTCTCGTCCGCGGAGTTCTTCTACGAGTGGTCGACGAGGGAAGGCGGCACGATCCGCTTCCGGGCGGACAGGGACTACGAGGACCCTGCTGCAGTGATCACGGGCGTGACGGTGGAGGACGCGGCGCTCTGGCCGCCGCTCGACTTCGAGTGACGCATGGCATGATCCGCCGACCTCCTTGCGTTACTGACCGATCGTTCAGTTAGTATGGGCGGACGGGACGCGGTCGTCCCGTCCCAGCGCGACGAGGAGGTCGGCGATGACGGAGGCGACGGATACGGCGGAGGCCGTGCGGCCGAACCGGGCCATGATGGAACGCGACCGGGCCTCGGCGATGCTCGGGCTCGTCGTCGAACGCGACGACCCGGGGCACGCGGTCGTGTCCATGCGCGTCCGTGACGACATGACCAACGGCTTCCAGATCACCCACGGCGGGCTCGTGTTCGCGCTCGCCGACACCGCCTTCGCGATCGCCTGCAACGAGGACGACCGGGTGACGGTCGCCGCCGGCGCCGACATCTCGTTCCTCAAGCCCACCGTCGCGGGGCAGACGCTCACCGCGACGGCCGTCCGCCGCACCCGCAGCGGTCGCTCCGGCCTCTACGACGTGACGGTCGTGGACGAGCAGGGCGACGCGGTCGCCGAGTTCCGCGGGCGCTCCCGCACCACCTCCCGCACCTTCTGATCCCACCCGTTCCGAGGAGTCCCCGTGTCGACGATGACCGCCCCCGCCTCCGCCCTCCGCCCGCCGACGACAGACGAGCTCGACCCCGAGGAGCGGATGAGCCGCGCCGAGATCGAGCGCCTGCAGCTCGAGCGCCTCCAGTGGACCGTGCAGCACGCCTATCGCAACGTGCCGCTGTACACGCGGAAGTTCGACGAGGCGGGCGTGCATCCCGACGACATCCGCACGCTCGACGACGTGCACCGGCTGCCCTTCACCACCAAGGACGACCTGCGCGAGACGTACCCGTTCGGGATGTTCGCGGTACCGATGGCCGACGTCGCCCGCATCCACGCGTCCAGCGGCACCACGGGCCGCCCGACCGTCGTCGGCTACACGCGCGGCGACCTCGACCGCTGGGGGACGCTGGTGGCCCGGTCGCTCCGCGCCAGCGGCATCCGGCGCGGCATGAAGGTGCACAACGCCTACGGGTACGGCCTGTTCACGGGCGGGCTCGGGGCGCATGCCGGCATCGAGGCACTGGGCGCCACCGTGATCCCGATGTCGGGCGGACAGACCGCCCGACAGGTGCAGCTCATCCGCGACTTCGAGCCGGACGCGATCCTGTGCACCCCGAGCTACCTCCTCACGATCGCGGACGCGATGGCCGCGCAGGGCATCGACCCGCGGTCCACCTCGCTCCAGGTCGCGGTGCTCGGCGCGGAGCCGTGGACCAACGAGATGCGGCACGAGCTGGAGCAGCGGCTCGGCATCGACGCCCTCGACATCTTCGGACTCAGCGAGGTCATGGGGCCGGGTGTCGGCAACGAGTGCCTCGAGACCAAGGACGGCCCGCACCTGTGGGAGGACCACTTCCTGCCGGAGGTGATCGACGGCGACACCCTGGAGGCACTGCCGGACGGCGAACGGGGCGAGCTCGTCTTCACCTCGCTCACCAAGGAGGCGTTCCCCGTCATCCGGTACCGCACGCGCGACATCACCCGCCTGCTCCCCGGCACGGCGCGTCCGGGTATGCGGCGGATGGAGAAGGTCACCGGGCGCAACGACGACATGATCATCCTGCGCGGCGTCAACCTCTTCCCGACGCAGATCGAGGAGCTGGTGCTCGGGATCGAGCAGCTCACGCCGCACTTCATCCTGGAGCTGACGAAGGAGGGCCGGATGGACGCCCTCACGGTGCGCATCGAGCGTCACCCCGACCTGTCCGTGGAGACGTGCGAGGCGGCGGCGCAGGTGCTGGTGCAGCGCATCAAGGTGTTCATCGGCTCGTCCGTCGCCGTGCGGCTGGAGGAGCCGGGGGCGCTGCCGCGCAGCGAGGGCAAGTACAAGCGCGTCTACGACCTGCGCTGACACGCGGGGGTCTCGGCGTCGACCTCCGCGATGCGCGCGGCGGGCGGTGCGAGACTGAGGGGGATGTCCGAGATGCAGACCACGCGGCGCGGCCGCCCCGGGTACGACCAGCAGGGGATCCTCGCGGTCGCGGTGGCCGCCTTCAACGAGCACGGCTACGACGCGACCTCGATCGGGATGCTCGCCGAGCGCCTCGGGCTGTCGAAGTCGGCGATCTACCATCACTTCGGGTCGAAGGACGAGATCCTCGACCGTGCCCTCGACAGCGCTCTCGGCGGGCTCGAAGCGGTGGTCGACGCACCCCTCCCGGTCGACGCGGGAGCAGCCGACGCCGTTGCCCGGCTGGAGCACGTGCTCCGCGGGGCCGTCCATGTGCTCGTGGATCAGCTCCCCGCCGTGACGCTGCTGCTGCGCGTGCGCGGGAACACCGACGTCGAGCGCCGCGCCCTCACCCGGCGGCGGGCGTTCGACCGCCGCATCACGGCCCTCGTCGCGGAGGCGCAGGCCGAGGGTGCCCTGCGCTCCGACATCGACGCGGCCGTCGTCGCCCGCCTGACGTTCGGCATGATCAACTCGATCGTCGAGTGGTACCGCCCCGGTGGTCGCGAGGGCGCCGATCGCCTCGCCGACGACGTCGTCGCGATCGCCCTCGACGGCCTCCGCCACCCCTGACTCGCGAGCCCCCGTCTTCGCGCCGAGGCCCCGCCGTCTCCGCGTGGGAAGGGCGGGGCCTCGACGAGAACCCGGGGTCTCGGGACTATGCGGCGGGAGTGAGCTCCTTCGCGACGAGAGTCAGGACGTCGTAGGTCGCGACGAGCTCGTCGTCCTGGTTCTTCAGCACCGCGTCCCAGCGCACCTCGCCGTACTCGTCGGTCTCCCGCGGCGTGATCTGCTTGGCGGTGAGCTCGACGCGGATCTCGTCGCCGGGGGAGACCGGGGTCACGAAGCGCAGGTTCTCCAGCCCGGAGTTCGCGAGCACGGGACCGGGAGCCGGATCGACGAAGAGCCCCGCCGCCCACGACACGAGCAGGTAGCCGTGCGCTACGCGTCCGGGGAAGAAGGGGTTTGCCGCCGCGGACGCCTCGTCCATGTGCGCGTAGAACGTGTCGCCCGTGAACGCCGCGAACGTCTCGATGTCGTCGAGGGTGACGGTGCGCGAGGGACTGACGACCTGGTCGCCGATGCGCAGCTCCGCCAGCGACTTGCGGAAGGGGTGCACGCCGTCGCCCGAGTCGAACGGACGGGCCGAGGCCCCCTGGTGCCACACCCCGGTGAGCGCGGTCATCATCTCCGGGGAGCCCTGCACCGCGGTGCGCTGCATGTGGTGCAGCACCGCCCGGATGCCGCCGAGCTCCTCTCCGCCGCCGGCGCGGCCGGGACCGCCGTGCACGAGGTTCGGGAGCGGGGAGCCGTGGCCGGTCGAGCTGCGGGCGTCGTCGCGGTCGAGGAAGAGCACGCGGCCGTTGTACGCGGCGATCCCCGCGGCGAGCGTGGTCGCGACCTCCGGGTCGTGCGTCGCGACACTCGTCACGAGCGAGCCGCCGCCCCGGGCCACGAGTGCCGCCGCCTCGTCCAGCGTGCGGTAGCCGAGGATGCTGGAGACGGGGCCGAACGCCTCGATCTCGTTCACGGCGGGGCTGGTCGCATCGGCGAAGCGCAGGAGCATCGGCGCCACGAACGCGCCGTCCTCCGCAGGGCCCTCGCTGCCGTCCGCACGGCGGACCGTCGGCGTCTCCGGGGACCCGATCACGAGCTCGCCCCCGCCCTCGCGGAGTCGCGCCACCTGCCGGAGCACCTCGTCGCGCTGGGCCGTGGAGGCGAGCGGTCCCATCGTCACGCCCTCGGCGCGCGGGTCGCCCACGACGATCCGCGCCGCGAGCCGGTCGCGCACCGCGGCGATCACGTCGTCCACCGCGTCCTCGGGCACGATCGCCCGCCGAATCGCGGTGCACTTCTGCCCGGCCTTCGACGTCATCTCCGCGACGAGCTGCTTCACGTAGGCGTCGAACTCCGGCGTGCCGGATGCCGCATCCGTGCCGAGCACCGAGGCGTTGATCGAGTCGGTCTCGCTGGTGAAGCGGACCCCGCCGGTCTGCACCGCGTCGTGCGCCCGCAGCCGCTCCGCCGTCGACGCTGAGCCGGTGAACGCGACGAGGTCGCCCAGGCGGAGGTGCTCGAAGAGGTCGGGCACGCTGCCGGAGACGAGCTGCAGCGACCCCTCGGGCAGCAGTCCGGACTCGACCATCACGCGCACCATGGCCTCGGTGAGGTAGCCGGTGGGGGTGGCGGGCTTCACGACCGTGGGGACACCGGCGAGGAAGGCCGGCGCGAACTTCTCCAGCGAGCCCCACACGGGGAAGTTGAAGGCGTTGATCTGCACCGCCACCCCGGGCAGCCGGGTGTAGATGTGCCGACCGAGGAAGGAGCCGTCCCGCGACAGGTTCTCCACGGCGCCGTCGACGTAGACCTTCGCGTTCGGCAGCTCGCGGCGGCCCTTGCTGGAGTACGCGAAGAGCACGCCGATGCCGCCGTCGATGTCGACCCAGGAGTCCTGCGCGGTGGCGCCGGTGCGGCTGGAGAGCGCGTACAGCTCCTCCTTGCGGGCGGTCAGCGCGAGCGCGAGCTGCTTGAGCAGCACGGCGCGCTGGTGGAATGTGAGCTCCCCGAGCGCGGCCTGGCCGGTGGTGCGGGCGTAGTCGAGCGCCGCGCCGAGGTCGAGGCCGGCGGTGGAGACGCGGGCCACCGTCTCCCCGGTCGAGGCGTCGCGCACCGCGGTGGCGTCCGCGTCGGAGGCGGGCGTCCACCAGGAGCCCTGCACGTAGCTGGGGAGGATCTCGGTCATCGGGGTTCCCTTCATCAGTCGTCCCATTCGTAGAAGCCGCGTCCGCTCTTGCGGCCGAGGTGCCCCTCCGCGACGAGGCGGCGCAGCAGGGCCGGGGGTTCGAAGCGCGAGCCGAGCTGCGCCGCGAGGTACTCGGCGATGCCGAGCCGGACGTCCAGCCCGACGATGTCGGTGAGCCGGAGCGGTCCCACCGGGTGCTTGTAGCCCAAGGTCATGGCCGCGTCGATGTCGGCGGCGGAGGCGACGCCGTCCTCGAGCATCCGGATCGCCTCGAGGCCGAGGGCGACGCCGAGGCGGGACGACGCGAAACCCGGGGCGTCGGCGACGACGATGGGCGTCTTCCCCAGCGCGCGGACCCAGGAGGCCGCGTCCGCGACGAGAGTCTCCGCGGTCGCGCCGCCACGCACCACTTCCACGAGGGTCGAGGCGGGCACCGGGTTGAAGAAGTGCATCCCGAGGAAGCGCTCGGGGCGGTCGAGCACCGCCGCGAGCTCGTCGATCGAGATGGACGAGGTGTTGGACGCGAGGGCCGCATCGTCGGCGAGGTGGCGCTCGACGCGGGTGAGGGCGTCGATCTTGAGCGACAGCTCCTCCGGGACGGCCTCGATGACGAGGGTGCAGTCCGCGAACAGGGCGGCGTCGGTCCCGGTCGCGAACCGGGCGCGATACGCGTCGGTGGTCTCGATCGCCGTGCCGCGGGAGAGCGAGGCGTCGATCGACCCGAGCACGCGGGCGGCGGCGGCCGCGGCGGCGTCGTCGTCCCGCTCGACGACGGTCACGGGGGATCCGGCGAGGAGGAAGGCGTGGGCGATGCCCGCGCCCATGCGTCCGCCGCCGAGCACGCCGACGCGGGCCGGCGCTGCGGCTTCGGGGGAGGAGGGCGTGCTCATCGGTCTCTCCGTTCCAGGAAGGCGGTCATGCGGCGGTGCTTCTCCGGGCTCTCGAACAGCGTGGCCTGCTCCTCGAGGTCGACCGCGGGGTGCTGGTCGCGCGGCGCCCGGAACACCCGCTTGGTCGCGACGGTCGCCGCGGGGTCGTTGCGGGCGATGCGGTCGGCGACCGCATGGGCGGCGTCGAGGAGGTCGGCGACCTCGTGCAGCGAGGAGACGAGACCGATGCGGAGGGCCTCCTCGGCGTGCACCGTGCGGCCGGTCAACAGCAGCTCGATGGCGCGGGCGTCGCCCACGATCTCCTTGAGGCGCCAGCTCGCTCCCGCCGCGGCGAGGATGCCCAGGCCGGTCTCCGGGTTGCCGATCTTCAGCGTCGGCGTCGCGAGGCGGATATCGGCGGCATACGCGAGTTCCGCGCCACCGCCGAGCGCGTAGCCGTCAATCGCGGCGATCACGGGCATCGGCAGCTCCGCGACGCGGACGAACGCGTGGGCGTTGATGCCGCGGCGGGCGTCGTCGGCGCGACGGTCCCGGAGCTCGGCGATGTCGGCGCCCGCCGCGAACACCCCGTCGGCGCCGGTGAGGATGAGCGTGCGCGGCGTCTCCTCCAGCTCGGCGCACAGCGCGTGCAGGGCGTCGATCGTGGCCTGGTCGATCGCGTTGCGCTTGTGCGGACGGTTCAGGGTCGCGACGACGCGGTCCGCGGTGCGGGTGACGAGCAGCGGCTCGTCCGCGCCGCTCACACCTTCTCCAGGATCACGGCCGCGCCCTGGCCGACGCCGACGCACATCGTGGCGAGGCCGTAGCGGGAGTCCTCGCGCTCCATGCGTCCCATCAGCGTCACGAGCAGGCGCGAGCCGGACGAGCCGAGCGGGTGGCCGAGAGCGATGGCGCCGCCGTCGGCGTTCACGCGGTCCTCGTCGAGGCCGAGCCGCCGGATGCAGGCGAGCGACTGCGAGGCGAACGCCTCGTTGAGCTCCACGGCGCCGATGTCGTCGAGGGAGAGCCCCGAACGGCGCAGCGCCTTCTCCGTCGCGGGGACCGGTCCGAGTCCCATGATCTCCGGAGCCAGCGCGGCGGAGGTGCCGATGACGATCCGGGCGCGGGGCGTCAGTCCGTGGCGCTCGACGGCTTCGGCGCTCGCCACGAGCACGGCCGAGGCGCCGTCGTTGAGGGCGCTGGAGTTGCCGGCAGTGACGACCTCTCCGCCGGCCACGACGGGACGGAGGCGCGCGAGCACCTCGAGGGTGGTATCCGGGCGCGGCCCCTCGTCGACGAGCACCTCGCCGTCGCGGACGGGAACGCCGACGATCTCCGGGGCGAAGCGGCCGGCGGCGATCGCGGCGGCGGCGCGCTGCTGCGAGCGGACGGCGAAGGCGTCGGCCTCGGCGCGGGTGATGCCGTCGACGCGGGCGACCTCCTCCGCCGTCTCCGGCATCGTGAAGGTGGCCTTGTCCCGCGCGGCGAGCCGCGGGTTCGGGAAGCGCCAGCCGATCGAGGTGTCGAAGGCGGCTCCGGGCTTCGCCCACGCCTTCTCCGGCTTGGCCTGCACCCAGGGGGCGCGGGTCATGGACTCGACGCCGCCGGCGACGAGGAGATCGGCGTCGCCCGCGCGGATCGCCTGTGCGGCCATGGTGACCGCGGACATCCCGGAGGCGCACAGCCGGTTGACCGTGATGCCCGGCACGGTGTCGGGGAGACCGGCGAGGAGCACCGCCATCCGGGCGACGTTCCGGTTGTCCTCTCCGGCCTGGTTGGCGGCGCCGAGGATGACCTCGTCCAGCTCCGTACGCGCCGGGTCGAGCCCGGCGCGGCGCACGGCCTCGCCGACGACGAGCGCCGCGAGGTCGTCGGGACGGACGGCGGAGAGGGTGCCGCCGTAGCGGCCGACCGGGGTGCGGACCCCTCCGACGAGGTAGGCCTCTGGCATGCGGATCTCCTGACTTCGTCGTCCTGGTGTGGTCCGGGAGCGGCCGGTCGCGAATTACTGACCGATCGTAAGGTAATTATGGCACAGGCGCACGGCCGGCCGCGATCCCGGACCAGGAGTCAGACGCTGAGATCCACGCCCTTCGTCTCCTTCACCAGCGAGACGCCGATGAGCGAGATGATCGACGCGACCGCGATGTAGACGCCGATCGTCCACGCGGCGTGGAACTGGTTCAGCAGCGCCTCCGCGATCATCGGTGCGAACGCGCCGCCGAGGATGGCGCCGAGGGCATAGCCGATCGAGACGCCCGAGTAGCGCACGTTCGCGGGGAACATCTCGGCGTACAGCGCCGCCTGCGGGCCGTACGAGAGCCCGAGCGCGAACGTCATGACGAACAGGGCGACGAAGTACCAGACGATGTTCGCGGTGTCGATGAGGAACCACATCGGGATGGCCCACACCGCGAGGGCGACGTACCCGATCTGGAACGTGCGGATGCGGCCGAGGCGGTCGGACAGCGCGCCGCCCCACAGTGTGAAGATCAGCCAGCCGAACGAGGCGAGCGTGGTCGCCAGCAGCACCGGCGGGCGCTCCATGCCGAGAGCCGTGACGGCGTACGTCGCGAAGAACGCGATCAGCAGGTATCCCGCGGCGTTGTTGGCGATGAAGATGACGGCTGTGAGCACGACCTGCTTCGTGTGCGCCCGGAAGAGCTGCCCGAGCGGCGCCGAGGCCTCCTTGCGGCGGCGACGCAGGTCTTCGAACACGGGGCTCTCGTCGACCGCGCGACGGATCACGTAGCCGACCGCGATGAGCACGATCGAGAGCAGGAACGGGATGCGCCAGCCCCACTCGAGGAAGGCCTCGGGGGACATCGAGCTCGTGAGGGCCCAGAGGGTGAAGGTGGCGAGGATCATGCCGACCGGCACGCCGATCTGCGGGAACGCGCCGAACAGGCCGCGTCGCGCCGTCGGGGCGTGCTCGACGGCCATGAGCGCCGCGCCGCCCCATTCGCCGCCGGCGGAGAAGCCCTGCAGGATGCGCAGGAGGATCAGGAGGATCGGGGCGGCGACGCCGATGGCGGCGTACGTGGGCAGCAGGCCGATGAGGGAGGTGGACAGTCCCATCATCACGAGGGTGAAGACGAGCATCTTCTTCCGGCCGAGCTTGTCGCCGAGGTGTCCGGCGACGATCGCGCCGAGCGGGCGGAACAGGAACGAGATGCCGATGGTCGCGAACGAGAGCACCTGGGCGAGCCCGGGGCTCGACTCCGCGATGGGAGCGAGGAAGAGCGGGGCGAGCACGAGGCCCGCCGCCTGGGCGTAGATGAAGAAGTCGTACCACTCGATCGACGTCCCCACGAGGGTGCCGGCGAGGACGCGCCGCTCCTCGGCGGGCATCCTTCCGGTCGACGAGGCGGCTGCGGTGGCTGAGGTCATGCGAACTCCGTTGTTCTGCGAGGGGGAGCGCCGACGCGGGTACGTCGGCGATGACTTACCGAATGATCGGTCAGTAATCGCCGAGCGTAGCGTATCGGCGCTCCGCCCACGAGGGTTCGCCGGCCGGGTCGAGCTCAGACCCGCCCGAAGGCGCGGAGCGGATGCTCGATGAGCTCCACCACGCGGCGGAGGAATCCGGCCGCATACCCGCCGTCGCAGACGCGGTGGTCGAACACGAGCGAGAGCTGGACGATGCGACGCGGCACGATCGCCCCGTCCACGACCCAGGGCCGCTCGATGATCCGGCCGATGCCGAGGATCGCGACGTCGGGGTGATTGATGATCGCCGCGGAGCCGTCGACGCCGAGCCCGCCGTAGTTGTTGAGCGTGAAGGTCGATCCGCGGAGCCGCTCGGGCGGCAGCGTGCCGGCGCGCGCGGTGGCCGCGAGCTCGCGCAGGGCGGCGTCGAGGTCGGCGACCGTGAGCCGGTGCGCGTGCGGGACGACCGGGACGAGGAGGCCGCGTTCGGTGTCGGCCGCGACGCCGAGGTTCACGCCGTCGAACGAGATCAACTCGGAGCCGTCGTCGCTGAGCCGCGAGGCGAGGACCGGGTAGTCCTCCAGTGCGAGCAGCACGAACCGCGCGAGGAGCGCCGTGATCGACGGGGCCTTCGCGCCCTCGGGAGCCATCCGCCCGCGGAGGTCCCAGAGCTCGGTGGCGTCGACGTCGACCCACACGGTGGCCTCGGGGATCTCGGAGCGGCTGCGGGCGAGCCGGGCGCTCACGGTACGGCGCAGCGGGGACAGGCGCTCGCGGCTGCGGACCGGGAGGCCGTCGATCTCGCCGGTGGGAGCGGTCGCGGAGGTCGGCGTCGGGGTCGCGACGCCGTCCACGGCGTGGTCCACGGCGGCGCGCAGCACGTCGGCGCGGGTGATCGCCCCGTCCGCTCCGGTGGCGGCGATCGCGTACACGTCGAGGCCCAGGTCGCGGGCGAGGCGCCGAACGAGCGGCGACCGCACGGCGACCGGCGCGGGACGCGCGGGCTCGCGGGAGGCGGATGCGGGGGACTCCGGAGCGGTCGAGGCGGGTGCTGCCGGTGCGGGCGCTGTCGAGGCGGGCGCCGGAGCGGGGCGTGGCGCCGCGGGGCGACGGCGCCGCCCCGTCGCGGAGGAGGCCGAGGTGCCGTACCCGATGAGGACGTTGCCCGACCCCGCCCGCTCCTCCTGCCGGTACGCCTCGTGCTCGGGCGGCGCGGCAGGGGCCTTCGGCGCGGATGCGGTCTCCTCGCTGCCGGGGTCGGCGACCTCCAGCACCGGGGCGCCGACATCGATCGTGTCGCCGGGCGTGCCGTGCAGCGCCGTCACGACGCCGGCGAACGGCGAGGGCAGTTCGACGACGCTCTTCGCGGTCTCGACCTCGGCGATGGCCTGATCGGTCGCGATGCTGTCGCCGACGGACACCAGCCACTGCACGAGGCCGGCCTCGGTGAGTCCCTCGCCGAGGTCGGGGAGGCGGAACACGCGGGTCGCGGTCTTCACAGGCGTGCTCATGCGTCGTCCTCCCAGTGCAGCGTGTCGATCGCGTCGAGCACGCGATCGACGTCCGGCAGGTACCAGTGCTCGAACTTGGGCGGTGCGTACGGGGTGTCGAACCCGGTCACCCGTCGCACGGGGGCCTCCAGGTACTCGAAGCAGCGCTCGAACACCCGCGCCTGGATCTCGGAGGCCACGCTGACGAATCCCGGCGCCTCGGCGATCACGACCGCGCGTCCCGTGGAGCGCACCGCCGCGGTGACCGTCTCGTCGTCGAAGGGGGACAGGGAGCGCACGTCGACCACCTGCACGCTGCGCCCTTCGCCCGCGGCGACCTCCGCCGCCTCCAGCGCGAGCGGCACGGAGGCCCCGTACGCGAGGAGGGTCACGTCGGTGCCCTCCCTGGCGATGCGCGCCGAGCCGATCTCCGCCGTCACCGCGGTGTCGACCTCGCCCTTCGACCAGTAGAGCTTCTTGGGCTCGAGGAAGACCACCGGGTCCGGCGAGGCGATGGCCGCCCGGAGCAGCGAGTAGGCGTCCTGCGGGGTGGACGGACTCAGGACGGTGAGGCCGGGGGTGTGCGCGTAGTACGCCTCGGACGAGTCGCAGTGATGCTCCACGCCCCCGATGCCGCCCCCGAACGGGATGCGGATCACGAGCGGCATGCGCATCCCGCCGCGGGTGCGGTTGCCGAGCTTCGCCACGTGGCTGACGATCTGCTCGAAGGCGGGGAGGGCGAAGGCATCGAACTGCATCTCGACCACGGGGCGCATCCCGTTCATCGCCATGCCGACGGCGGTGCCGATGATGCCGGACTCCGCGAGCGGGGTGTCGAAGCAGCGGTCCTCGCCGAAGCGGGCGGTGAGCCCGTCGGTGATGCGGAACACGCCGCCGAGGGCTCCCACATCTTCGCCGAAGACGACCACGTCGGGGTCGGCGGCGAGGGCGTCGGCGAGGGCGCGGTTGAGGGCGGCGGCCATGGTCATGGTCGTAGTGGTGCCGGTGTGCGCCGCGACCGGCGTCTCGTGCTCGGCGATGGTCATCGGGGGCCTCCGGTCGTCATCGTCTCGGCGGGGTGGGAGCGGGCGATCTCGTCCCGGAGGAGCTGCCACTGCTCCTCACGCTGCGGCGAGCGGGTCGCGGTCACGAAGCGGAAGAGGTCTTCCGGGTCGAGGTCCGCGTCGGTGTTCAGGGCGGTGCGCATGGCGGCGGCGATCTCCTCCGCGCCTGCGGCGAAGCGCGACTCTGCCTCGTCGTCCAGCGTCCCCGTCGCCGTGAGGTGCGCGCGCAGGCGGAGCAGCGGATCGCGGGCGAGCCAGGCCTGCACCTCCTCGCGTTCGCGGTAGCGGGTGTCGTCGTCGGCGTTGGTGTGCGCCTGCATGCGGTAGGTGTGCGCCTCGACGAGGGAGGGGCCGCCCCCGGCGCGGGCGCGGTCGACGGCCTCCGTGAGCACCGCGAGGACCGCGGCCACGTCGTTGCCGTCGACGCGCTGCCCCGGCATGCCGTAGCCGACCGCCTTGTGGGCGAGGGAGGGCGCGGCGGTCTGCCGGGAGAGGGGGACCGAGATCGCGAACTCGTTGTTCTGCACGAAGAACACGACCGGGACGTGGAAGACGGCGGCGAAGTTCATCGCCTCGTGGAAGTCGCCCTCGCTCGTCGCGCCGTCGCCGCAGAGCGCGAGCACCACGGTGTCCTCGCCGCGGTGCTTCGCCGCCTGCGCGAAGCCGACCGCGTGCAGCAGCTGGGTCGCGAGCGGGGTGGCCTGCGGGGCGACGCGGTGCGCCCGTACGTCGTAGCCGGAGTGCCAGTCGCCCTTGAGGAGCACCATCGCCTCCGCAGGCGCGACGCCGCGGGCGATCACGGCGACCGAGTCGCGGTAGGTGGGGAAGAGCCAGTCGGTGTCGCCGAGCACCATCGCCGCGGCCACCTGGCAGGCCTCCTGGCCGTGCGAGGAGGGGTAGACCGCGAGGCGTCCCTGGCGCACGAGCGCGCCGGCCTGATCGTTGATGCGACGGCCTTCGACGAGACCCCGGTAGGCCGCCAGCAGGACGTCGGCGGCGGGGAGCGCGTAGGCCTCGTCGGGGAGGGCGGTCCCGTCCTCGGCGATCAGTCGTACCGCGATGTCTCGCGGGAGCATGTCGTGGGGGTGCATCCGTCCGCCTTCCTTGCCGAACTCGATGAGGACAGCATGCCGCGCGTACGACAGTCATCCAAGATCCGTCGCGGGATCGTGGACGATTGCTCGCGACGTGCCACAATGGCTTCCGAAATGTCAGGATTTCCCGGGCGGGAGAGGGGTGCCATGGCGGCGCTGGACGAGACGGATCGCGCGATCCTCGCGGAGCTGCGGCGGGATGCGCGGGCGTCCATGACCGCGATCGCCGAAGCGGTGCACATCTCCCGCGCGGGGGCGCATGCCCGCATCAAGCGCCTCACCGACGCCGGGGTGATCACGGGGTACACCGTGCGCACCGACCCCGTGCTGCTGGGGCATCACGCGAGCGCGTACGTGACCCTCGCCATCGAACAGGCCACGTGGCAGGAGGTGAGCGCGCGGCTCCGGGCGATCCCGGAGATCGAGCACATGGCGCTCGTCGGCGGCGACTTCGACGTGCTGCTGCTCGTGCGTGCCAACGACGCGCGCGACCTGCGCCGCATCGTGCTGGAGGACATCCAGGCGATCCCGTCGATCCGCTCGACGCGGACGATCCTGATCTTCGAGGACTTCGACCGGGCGTGATGTCCTCTCCGGCGATGGGGGCCGTCGGGGGCGGATGCTGGGTGATGTGGAGGTTTGATCACGGGTCGGTTCGTCTGCAGGAGGACTCCTCCGCGCGTACTGGAATATCGCTCTGAACAGGGGTAATCAGGTCTCGCAATGTCGGTGGCCCTCGGTTGAATCGTCGTATGGAAAGCACCCCGGCAGCGGTTCTCGACGACACGGTCGTCGCTCTCGACGCCGTGCTGCAGTCGGGCACCGTGGGCGCTCTCGATGCCGGGGCGATGATGGACCTGCTGCGGGTCGCGGGCGAGATCCAGCGACGCGTGGAGGCCGTGATCGTGGAGGCGGTCGCGAGCGTCGATCCGCGTCCGGCGGGGTCCGGGGAACCGGCGTTCTGCGGACGGTTCGGCTGTCGCTCGATGAACGAGCTGCTGCAGCGTGTCCTTCGTGCCGACGCCGCATCCGCCGCACGCCTGGTGAAGGGCGCGCGGTTGGTGCGGCGCGAGGTCGACCTCTCCTCCGGGGAGTGGCTGCCGGCGCGATGGCCGGCGCTGCGCGAGGCCCTCCTCGACGGGGCGATCGGCGTGACCGGGTTGTTGGCCGCGACCGGGCCGATCGAGCAGGCCGGCCCTCGCGTGCGCCTCGCCGACCGCTGGGAGGCGGACGCGTATCTGGCCGAGGTCGCTCGTGGCGAGGAGAGCGGCGACGGCGCCGAGAACAGTGACGCCGAGAACGAGACCGGTCCGGCACCGACAGCCGAGGATCTGCGGGTGCGGGCGCAGCTGATCGTGCAGTACCTCGACCCCGACGGCGCGGAGCCTGCGGAAGACATCGCGCTGCGGGCTCGGGGTGTGGTGCTGGGGCGCGCCAAGGACGGCGTGATCCCGGTCCGGGGCGCA
Source organism: Microbacterium sp. LCT-H2 (assembly GCF_001866135.1). Lineage (GTDB taxonomy): Bacteria > Actinomycetota > Actinomycetes > Actinomycetales > Microbacteriaceae > Microbacterium. Next base: position 21,626 of record NZ_MODW01000001.1, on the reverse strand, counting down.
CTGCTGCCCGAGGTCGCGGGGCAGCTGCAGCGGATCTGGGACGCGTATCTGAACCCGAAGGTCGACGGGCCGCCGCTTCCCGGCGTGCACTTCGTGCCGTCCGCGGAACTCGAGGACTCCGATGCCGAGCGGCGGGACACCGCGGTGTCCCCGGTCGACGATGTGCTGCCGTGCGGCGATCCCGGCGGGATGGTCGATGGGCGCACGCGGGCACAGAAGCAGCACGACGCGCTCGCAGCGGCCCTGGGGATCGCGGCCCGGCACGACGACATGCCGCGGCTGGGTGGTGCCGCCCCGACACTCGTGGTCACGGTCGGCGCCGAGGACTATGCCACGGGGCGCGGCTGGGCGCGGGTCGAGGGCGTCGAGACGCCGGTGTCGACCCGAGTGGCCGCGCACACGGCGTGCGGAGGGACGGTCCAACGGGTCGTGCTCGGGGCCGGCGGAAGGATCGTCGGGCTCGGGTCGAGCGACCGGATCTTCACCCCCGCGCAGCGCCGGGCGATCGGCGTACGGGACGGCGAGTGCCTGATCCCCGGATGTCACGTCCCCGCCGCCTGGTGCGAGATCCACCACGTCACGGAGCACGCGCACGGGGGTCCGACGCACACCGACAACGGGGTCGCGCTGTGCTGGCATCACCACCGCACCCTGGACACCTCGGGGTGGCAGATCCGCATGCGCGGGGGAGTACCGCAGGTGCGAGGGCCGGCCTGGTGGGATCCGAGGCGACGATGGCGCACGCCGCGCCCGGCGCTTCCCGACCCCACGCACCGGACGGGGTCCCGATTCGCTCACGCGGGACCGGCTCGGGGGCGCATCCTTCGCGCGGGGACATCTCCGGCGCGCTCCGCGACAAGTACGGCGGCACGGGCCGACCGAGAATGAGAAGAAGACCGGCGTCCGCGCCGTGACCCGCTCGAAGGAGAGACACCGATGTCCGATTCCGCCGTTCCCGTAGCCGTCGACTCCGGATCCGCCGATTCCGCGGCGTCCGCCGCTGCGGCGCTGCTCGACCGCATCCAGGCCCCGCAGGGCGAGGGGCGCGAGATCCCCGATGCCGCGACGCGGGAGGTCATCGGACGCGCGCCCGTGGCCACGGTCGCCGACCTCGACGACGCGATCGCCCGCGCGAAGGCCGCGCAGCCCGCGTGGGAAGCGCTCGGACACGAGAAGCGGAGCGCACTCCTCCTGGCCGCGGCCGACGCGATCGACGCGAACGCCGAAGGGCTCGCCTACCTCCTGTCGCGGGAGCAGGGGAAGCCGCTGAACGGTCCCAACGCGCGGTTCGAGCTCGGCGCCTGCTCGGCCTGGCTGCGCACCAACGCCACCACCGTCCTGGAGCCGCAGGTGCTCGTCGACGACGAGACGCTGCACGCCGAGCTCGTCTACAAGGCGGCCGGCGTGGTCGGGGCCATCGGGCCGTGGAACTGGCCGCTCATGATCACGATCTGGCAGATCGGCCCGTCGCTGCGCATGGGCAACACGGTCGTCGCGAAGCCCAGCGAGTACACCCCGCTGAGCGTGCTCGCGCTGCTCGCCGTGATGAATGACGTGCTGCCCGCCGATGTGCTCATCGGGGTCTCCGGAGACCGTGAGGTGGGCGCCCGCCTCGCCTCGCACCCCGACATCGCCAAGATCATGTTCACCGGCTCGACCGCGACCGGTCGCCGCATCATCGAGAGCTCCGCGGGCAACCTCGCCCGCCTCACGCTCGAACTGGGCGGCAACGACGCGGGCATCGTGCTCCCCGGCACCGATCCCTCGGCCATCGCGGAAGACCTCTTCTGGGGTGCGTTCATCAACACCGGACAGACCTGCGCCGCCATGAAGCGCCTCTACGTGCACGACTCCGTGTACGACGAGGTCGTGGACGCGCTTGCCGCCATCGCCGCGCAGGTGCCGATGGGCAACGGGCTCGATGAGGGCAACGTGCTCGGGCCGCTGCAGAACCGGCCGCAGTTCGACATCGTCAGTCGCTTGGTCGACGATGCGCGGAGCCGCGGCGCCCGGATCGTCACCGGTGGAGAGCCGGCCTCCGAGCTCGGCGAGCTGTTCTACCGGCCCACCATCGTCGCCGACATCGACAACGACGCGGCGCTCGTGCAGGAGGAGCAGTTCGGTCCCGCGCTCCCCGTCATCCGGTACAGCGACATCGACGAGGCCTTCGCGCTCGCGAACGCCCTCGACGTGGGTCTCGGCGCCTCGGTGTGGGCGAGCGACCCGGAGGAGGCCCGCGCCGTCGCCGCGCGCATGCAGTCCGGCACGGTGTGGGTCAACTCGCACGGCGGGCTGCACCCGATGGTGCCGTTCGGCGGCGTGAAGAGCTCGGGCTACGGGCTGGAGTTCGGCGTCGAGGGGCTCAAGTCCGTCGCCGTCACCCAGGTCGTCTCCGGACCGGGCCGGAAGGCGTGAGCGTGGCCGCGGCGAACAGCGGCGCGGTGCGCTCCGCGATCGTCGTCGGGGCGGGTACGTCGGGCGCCATCGTCGCGCGGCGTCTCACCGACGCCGGTGTCGCGGTGACGCTCGTCGAGGCGGGCGGCTACGACACGAACCCGGCCATCCATGATCCCTCCCGGGCGGGCGAGCTGTGGCACTCCGCCGAGGACTGGGACTTCTTCACCGTGCCGCAGCCGCACGCGGCCGGTCGTCGGCTGCATCTCCCTCGCGGCAAGGTCACCGGTGGGTCGCACGCGCTGAACGCCATGATCTGGGTGCGCGGCGCGGCCTCCGACTACGACGCGTGGGAGGCGGCGGGCGCGACCGGATGGGGCTGGGCCGAGGTCGAGCCGATCTACGACGCGATCGAGAACGACCTGCTGCCGGTGACCGACGACTACGCGCTCGCGCCCATCCAGGCCTCGATCATCGACGCCGCCGTGGAGGAAGGGCTGCCGCGCAACCCGAACTACAACGGGGGCACGCTCGACGGCGTCTCGCAGGAGCAGGTCACGATCACGGACGGTCGTCGCGTCAACACCTGGACCGCCTACGCGCAGCCCGTCGCCGACAGGATGACGATCCTCACCGGTCGCGCCGTCCACTCCGTGATCGTGCGCGACGGGCGCGCGGTCGGCCTCCGGCTGGGGGAGGGCGACGAGGCCGAGGAGGTGTTCGCGGACGAGGTCATCCTCTCGGCGGGCGCACTCGGCACGCCTGTCATCCTGCTCCGCTCGGGCATCGGTCCCGCCGACGAGCTGAGTGCCCTCGGCATCCCCGTCGTGCTCGACGCCCCCGCTGTGGGCAAGAACCTGCACGACCACCTCCTGTCGCCGGTGATCTTCACGACCGAGAAGAAGCCCGTCGGCCCGCCGCAGCCCGGAGTGTCCGTCACGCAGAGCCACCTGTTCTGGCGGAGCCGCGACGGCCTCGCGCAGCCGGACACGCAGCCCATCCACTTCTCCGTGCCGATGTGGGGCGACCTGGAGCCGAAGGGCACCGACGGGTTCACGCTCATGGCGGGTCTGGTGACGCCGTACAGCCGCGGCGAGCTGCGCCTCACCGGTCCCGGCCTCGATGACCTGCCGCACATCGACCTGGCGGCGCTGGAGGATCAACGCGACGCTGACGCCCTCGCGGCCTCGGTGCGCCAGTGCCGCCGTATCGGCACGCAGCCCGCGCTCGCCGAGGAGTGGGGAGCGGTCGAGGTCTACCCCGGGCCGGACGTGGCGGACGACGACGTGGATGAGTGGGTGCGCCGCACCGCCATCACCTATCACCACCAGGTCGGCACCTGCCGCATGGGCTCCGACCCGGAGTCGGTGGTCGACCCGCAGCTCCGGGTGCGCGGGATCGAGGGGCTCCGGGTGATCGACGCCTCGGTCATGCCGACCGTGCCCACCGGCAACACCAACGCGCCCGCGGCCATGATCGGCGAACGCGGCGCGCGGTTCGTCCTCGCGGACTGAGGGAGGGCGGCGAGGGGACGCGGGGCGATCACGACATCTGTCGCGTTCGCCCCACGCTCCTGTCCGTCAGCGGGTGAGCAGCGTCACCGCCACGAGCGCGAGGGCGACGAGACCGAAGCCGGTCGCGAACACCGTCAGCACGAGCGGGAGTCCGCCGCCCGGCAGCGGTCCGCGCGCCCGGGCGGTGAGCACCGCGGTCGTCCGGCGCTGCCGACGGCGCGCGGCGATCCAGAGCAGTGCCGCGGTGCCGACGCCCAGCACGCCCGGCACGAGCCCCCACCCCTCGGCGCCGCTCGGCAGCACGAGGGGGAACACCCGCAGCGACAGCAGCGAGCCGACCGCGATCGCGAGGGCCGTGCGCCGCCAGGCCAGCTCCGTCCGCTCCGGCTGCAGCCCGGGATCGTACAGATCGGACGCCGGGGCGTCGGGCACCGGGGTATCGGGGGCGGTCATCGGCAGGCCTCGTTCAGCGCCACAGCACCCCGGCGAGGACGAGCAGCCCCGTCGTCACCACGACCACGGCGAGCACCACCGCCGACAGCGCGCCGGGCAGCGGTCGTCCCTGCCGGAGGGCGCGTTCGGCCCGCATCCACTCGAACCAGGCGAGCGGCGCCACGGCCGTGCCGGCGACCATCAGCAGCAGCGAGGCGGCCAGCCGGAAGCCGGGGTGCAGGTCGAGGCCGAGGACCTCGAGCGCGACGCCCCCCGCGATCAGGGCCAGGCCGGTCCGGGTCCACGCCAGGAACGTGCGCTCGTTGGCGAGGGAGAACCGGGGATCGGGCTCGTCCCCGACCCGGTAGACGGAGGCGGGGAAGCGGCGCATGCGCCCATCGTACGGCGCAGCGCGCTCAGCGCTCGTGCACCGTGCGCCCGGCGAACCACGTCGAGACGACCTCGGTGTGCACGATCTCCTCCGCCGGTCCGCCGATCGCGTCCCGTTCCAGGATCACGAAGTCGGCGGACTTGCCGGGGGTCAGGGAACCGGTCTCCGCGCCGAGCCCCATCGCCGTCGCGGCGTTGATCGTGAAGACCTCCAGCGCCTCCTCGGCGGAGATCGCCTGCTCCGGCCACAGCGTGCCCGCGGCCCGACCGAGCGGATCGGCGCGTGTCACCAGCCCCTGCAGGCCTTCGAGCGTGTTCGGCGACTCGCTCACCGGCCAGTCCGAGCCGCCGGCCACGAGGGCTCCGGCGTCGAGGAGGGCGCGGTTGGGCTGCGAGTGCTCGGCCCGCTCTCCCAGCACGTCCGCCAGCGCCTGAGGGATGACGCCCGGGTACCAGATGAACGGGGAGATGTCGGCGGAGACGTCGAGGGCCGCCAGGCGGGGGATGTCGCTCTCCGCGAGGAACTGCCCGTGCGCGATCTGCACCGGCGTCGTGAAGCCCTCCGCGCGCACGCGCGCGGTCGCGTCGAGCACGAGGCGTGCCGACCCGTCGCCAGTGCAGTGCACCTTGGCCCCGAGACCGCGGGCCGCGACGGCCCGCAGCCAGCCGGTGAGCTCGTCGAGGGTCATGGTCGTCTCGCCGTGGAAGTGCGCACCGTGCACCGGATCCGCGGGATACGGGTCGAGGAAGGAGGCGGTGCGGGCGGGCGGCACGCCGTCGAGGAAGATCTTCACGAAGTCCGGGCGATGGTGCGGGGTGCGGAACTCCTCGCCCCGGTCGAGCAGGGGAGCGCCGATGGGGTCGAACCCGAAGATCTCGTCGTTGATGAGGAGCGAGGAGACGACCCAGGCGTGCAGCTCGTCGGCGCGGTCGAGCCCGGCGAGTGCGGCGAGGATGTCGACAGAGACCCCCGCGTCCTGGAACGCCGTGATCCCGAAGGAGTTGAGCAGCTCGATGCCGTGCCGGGATGCGGCGGCATGCTGGTCCGCGGTGAGTCCGCCGCTGCGGTCGTACGCCTCCTGCACCGGGATGCCGGCGGCTTCCAGGAGCACGCCGGTGGGGGTGCCGTCGTCGGGGTCGAGCACCGTGACCCCGGAGGTCGGGATGCTGGCCGCCGTGATGCCGGCGAGCTCCAGGGCCCGGGTGCTGGCCCAGCGGTTGTGGCGGGAGTCCTCCATGAGCGCCACCGGCCGTCCGCCCGCCGCCTCGTCCAGCCGCCGCCGGGTGGCGGTGTCCGCGAGGGTCGGCAGCAGGGTCGTGGCCACGGCGCCGCCGACGATCCAGGCGTCCTCGGGCAGAGTCTGCGCCTTCTCCCGCACCCGGTCGAGGATCTCGTCGAGCGTGAGGGACGGGGCGAGCGACAGTTCGAAGAGCTCGGTCCGCCCGGCGAGCGCGTGGTGGTTGTGCACGTCCACGAAGCCGGGGTAGACGGCGGCGTTGCCGACCTCGACGACCCGCGTGCGGCGGCCCCGGAACGCCTCCACGTCGGCGCGGTCGCCGACGGCGAGGATCCGTCCGTCGCGCACGGCGAAGGCCTCGGCGCGCGGACGGGCGCGGTCGGACGTGCGAATCACGGAGCCGGTGACGAGGAGGTCGGCGACGTCGGTCATGTCAGGCGTCTCCGAAGGTTGCGGGCTCGAGCGCGGGCGTGTGGTGGGTGGTCGACAGCAGGCGGCCGTGCGCGCCGAACGTGAAGTGCGTCGGCACCTCACCGGTCTCGTCCAGACCGAACAGCACGCCGTGGGAGCGGATCGCGTTCACGTCGCGGTGGTCGGCGATCGTGACCGAGGCGCACGGGATCACCTTCTCGCGCCACGCGAAGACGTAGATCCCGGGGCGCACCTCCCACACGCTGTTCTCGTCGGTGTCGGCGAGTCCGCGCTCCGGACCGGCCAGACACTGCCACGAGTACCAGCGCGGGGAGAGGTACACGTGCTCGTAGGCGTGCTCCTCGCTGTAGACCCATTCCACGCGGCGCCCGATGAGCGTGGTCGTGGGGGCGGCCTCGGTGCCGGTGACGTCGGCGCCCTCGATGGTGCCGGGGGCGAAGTGGTGCTGCACCCGGGTGCGGCCCTGCTCGGGCGCGGGAAGGATCTCGGAGATCACCGCGAGGGAGCGTCCGTGCCGCAGGTCGAGCACGAGCGAGACGGCCTCGTTCGGGAGGTAGCGGTGGTGGAACTGCACGAAGTAGAGCTCGTCGTCCACCTCGAAGGCCTCGTAGTCGTCGGTGTCGGCCGCGGCCTCCGTGGGGTCCTCGGCGCCGGGCTGGTACTCCCAGGCGACGGTCGAGTCGTCGAAGCGGTGGACGATGCGGGTGCCGCGGGCGTCGACGACGGCGAGCTCGCGACCGCTGAGGGCGGTGCTGTGCGGGGCCTTGTTGGCGTCGAAGCCGGGGGCGAGGCCTTCCAGCGGCAGCCAGGTGGAGGTGTCGGCGGGGTTGAGGGTCGTCATGGGGATTCCTTCCTTCGGAGAACGGGGTCGGCGCGGGCGTCAGCGGTCGCTGAACCGCTCCAGGTCGGTGGCGAGGCCGTCGTAGACGGCGGGCTTGGCACGGCGGAGGTATGCGGCGTAGACGATGCCCCCGATCAGTGCGAGCACGAGCAGGAGCGGCATCAGGCGGATCGCGAGCTCCTCGGAGCCGGCGACGATGTTGAAGTTCACGATCGCCAGGATCGAGATGGCCGCGATGCCGAGGAAGCCGATGCCCGGCGCGATGAACGTGCTCCACCACCGCGGGTCGTTCCGGCGCCGGAAGTACACGACGATCGAGATCGCCGCGAGCCCCTGCAGGATCAGCACGCTGAGGGTGCCGAAGCCGAGCATCGCGGGCACGAGCGTGACGATGGGATCGGCCCCGGCGAGGGCGAACAGGATCGCCACGATCGCCGCGAAGCCGGCCTGCACGATGCCCGCGAGCTGCGGGGCGCCGTTCGGGCGGGTGCGGGCGAGAGCCTGGGGGAGGATCTTCGCGCGACCCAGCGAGTACAGGTAGCGGGTGGCCGAGTTGTGGAAGGCGAGCATCGCCGCGAACAGGCTCACCAGGAGCAGCACCATCATCACGGTCGTGAGCGGGCCGCCGAGGTACTGCTGCGAGAGCGAGAAGATGAGGTCGCCCGTGGGCAGGTGCTCGAGCGCCGTGGCCTGCGCCTGCGCGACGCCGGTCGCGCTCACCACGGCCCAGGTCGTGACGCCGAGGATCACGCCGATCGCGATGATCGAGGTGTAGGTCGCCCGTGGGATGGTGCGCAGCGGCTGCTTGGCCTCCTCGCTGAAGAGCGCGGTGGCCTCGAAGCCGAGGAAGCCGGTCGCCGCGAGCAGCAGGCCGATGGGCAGCGAGCCGGAGAACACGGCCTCCGGGCTGAACGCGGCGACGTCGTAGCCGGTCTGCACGAGCACCGAGATGTCGAACACGACGAGCATGAGCACCTCGAGCACGAGGCACACCCCGAGCACCTTCGAGCTGAAGTCGACGCCGATCCGGGCGAGCACGAAGCAGACGACGATCGACAGCAGGCCCCAGACGAGCCAGTGCACGTCGAGCCCGGTGAGGTCGCGGATGATCGTCTGCATGAAGAAGCCGCTGGTGCCGATCGTGCCGACCACGAAGAAGTTGTAGCCGAGCGTCGCGATGAGGCCCGCGACGAGTCCGCCGGTGCGGCCGAGGCCCTTCACGACGAAGGCGTAGAAGCCCCCGGCGTTCACGAGCTGCTTCGACATCTGGGCGTAGCCGATCGCGAACAGCAGCAGGATGGCCGCGACGAGGAAGAACGACATCGGGGTGCCGCCGCCGTTGCCCAGCGCGATGGCGAGGGAGGCGACGACGACGATCCCGGTCAGCGGCGCGACGGCGGCGAGGACGAGGAAGACGATGCCCGCGACGCCGAGGGCGCCGGGGCGGAGGGAGGTGTGGTGCGGCGTCGTGGGTGCGGAGGTCTGCTCTGCCACGTCGGCTCCTTTGCTCGGGTGACGGCCGTGCGGACACGGCATCGACGACGAGGAGAATCGTCGATAGAGCGAGTCTGCTCGTCGCCCCGTCCCGACGCTTGACCGTGAGCGAAGGACGATGGTGCCACCGCGCACACCCCGGCGGCGGGCGTGCGCCCCCTCCGCCCTGCGGAGCAGGATGACCGAGACGACACCGCTGTCTCGTCGGCGCCGCGCGGCGCCGGGCCGCGGTCGGAGGATGCGATGGACCTGCAGCTCGATGGCACGACGGCCCTCGTCACGGGGGCTGCCTCCGGCATCGGTCGCGCCGTCGCCCGGGCGCTCGCGGCCGAGGGGGTGCGGGTCGCGCTGCTCGACCGGGACGCCGCCGCGCTCCGGGACGCGATGGGGGAGGCCGGCATCGATCCGGTGCTGCTCGCCGCCGACGTCACGGACGAGCAGCAGGTGGCTGCCGCGGTCGACGCGGGTGCCCGGGCGCTGGGCGGTCTCGATGCCGTGGTGTGCGCCGCCGGGATCTCCGGCCCGGTGGGGACGCCCATCGAGGAGACCGCCCTGGAGGCGTGGAACCGTGTCCTCGCCGTCAACGTCACCGGCGCGTTCCTCGTGCTCAAGCACGCGATCCCGGCGCTCCGGGAGTCCGCCGCCGGATCCGTCGTGCTGCTCGCGAGCGACTCGGCCGTCGTGGCCTCACCGGGCATGGCCCCCTACGCCGCGTCGAAGGGCGCGCTCGTCCAGTTCGGGAGAGCGCTCTCGGTCGACCTCGCCGGCACCGGGGTGCGGGTGAACGCGGTGTCACCGTCCATCGTCGACACCCCGATGAGCCGGGGCGACCTCGGCGCCGCGGCGTTCGACGAGCCCGCCTTCCCGGTGCAGAGCGCCGACGAGGTCGCCGCGCACGTCGTCTACCTCCTCTCCCCGCGGAGCCGGGCGGTCAACGGCACCACCCTCCTCAGCGACTTCGGGTACACCGCCCGGTCGGGATTCCCCGCCTGACGCGCCCGCGTCCGGCCCCACCGCGCACGCGCGCAGAACACACAGGAGCACACATGGCAACCGTGGTCGGATCGAGCGTCTCCGGACGCGTCGTCGTCATCACCGGAGGCGGCACGGGCATCGGCGCGGCGGTCGCGGAGCGGTTCGCGGCCGAAGGGGCGCACGTCGTCGTGGTGGGCCGCCGCCCCGAGCCGCTGCACGAGGTCGAGCGGGCCGTCGGGGCCTTCCCCGTCGTCGCGGACGCGGCGGACACGGCGTCGGCACAGGCCGCGATCGCCGAGATCCTCGCGCGGTTCGGCCGGATCGACGTCCTCGTCGCGAACGCCGGGGGACACGGGTTCTCCCCGGTCGCCGAGACCGACGACGCGAGCTGGGACGCCGCGATCCGCGCCAACCTCACCACCGCGTTCGTGATGGCACGAGAGGCGCTGCCGGCGCTGATCGAGGCCAAGGGGCAGATCGTGGTCGTCTCCTCGCTGGCCGGGCTCTTCGCGGGGCCGTCGGTGGCCGGATACACGGTCGGCAAGCACGCCCTCATCGGCCTCACCCGGACGCTCGCGCGCGACTACGGGCGCCACGGCGTGCGCGTCAACGCGATCTGCCCCGGGTGGGTGCAGACGCCGATGGCCGACGAGGAGATGGACGAGTTCGCGGCGCACGCCGGTCTCGGCTCCCGCGAGGAGGGGTACGCGACGGTCACCGCCGACGTGCCGTTGCGCCGCCCGGCGCGGCCCGCCGAGATCGCCTCCGTCGTGCGGTTCCTGGGGTCGGGGGAGTCGTCGTACATCACCGGTGCCGTGATCGTGGCGGACGGCGGGTCGCACGTGGTCGACGTGCCGACCATCGCCTTCGACCACGCCGGGATGTAGCGCCGGGTCAGGGGCGGGCGCTGGCCGTCGCCCCGAGATCAGTTGATCCGGAGCTCAAAGCCCTCGTCGGTCGGGACCACGGCGACGTGCGTGAGGTCGTCGACGTGCACGGTCGGGGCGTGGGCTCCCGCGTGCGGACCGATGCCGATCACGCGCATGCCCGCCGCGTGGGCGGCCTGGATGCCGGCGCCGGAGTCCTCGAACACGACGCAGTCCGCAGGGTCGATGCCGAGGGTGCGGGCGGCGAGGAGGAAGCCCTCCGGATCGGGCTTCGAGGCCGAGACGTTCTCCGCCGTCACGGCGAGCTCGGGGACCATGAGCCCGGCCTGGCCCATCCGCGCGGTCATGAGGGCGATGTTGGCCGAGGTGACCACCGCGTGCGGGAACGGCTGAAGCGCGGCGAGCAGGTCCTCGGCGCCCGGGATGCCGATCACACCGTCCACGTCGGAGGCCTCGGTCGCGAGCATGACCTCGTTCTCGCGGAGGTTGATCGCGTGGTCGCGCTCGGGGAGCAGGATCGCCATGCTCTGGTGTCCCTGGCGCCCGTGGACGGTGCGGAGCACGGTCTCCGGATCGATCCCGTGCGGCTCCGCCCAGGCGAGCCAGAGGCGCTCCACGACGGCGGTCGAGTCGACGAGGGTCCCGTCCATGTCGAGCAGGGCGGCGCGGGCGTGGAGGATCTCGGTCACTCCCTCAGGCTAACCCCCACGCCGCCGACCCACCCCCTTTCGCGCGCCCCGGCCCCTTGCGCACGTACGCAAGGGGCCGGGAGGAACGCAACGGAGTGAGTCGACGGGGAGTCAGCCCCCGAGGTAGGCGCGGTGGAGGAGGGCGGGGTCGTCTTGGAGGGCCTGCGGCGCGCCCTGGAACGACACGCGGCCGCCGGCGACGACCACCGCCTCCTGCGCGAGACCGAGGGCGAGCTGCGTGAACTGCTCCACCAGCAGCACCGCCACCCCGGACTCCGCGATCGACGACACGATCGGCATCAGGCGCAGGAACACCACCGGCGCGAGGCCCAGGGACATCTCGTCGATGAGCAGCACCCGGGGCTTCGCCGCAAACGCCCGTGCCAGCACCACCATCTGCTGCTCCCCACCCGACAGCAGCGCCGTGGGGGAGTCGATGCGCTTCTCCAGCTCCGGGAACTGCGCGAGCACGGCTTCGATCTCGCCGGCCGTGCGTGCCGTGAGGGAGAGGTTCTCGCGCACGGTCAGCGACGGGAACACGGCCCGCCCCTGCTCGATGTGCACGATGCCGCGCCGGGCCCGCGCCACGCGGGAGAGCCGGTCGATCGGATCCCCGTCCAGCAGGATCGACCCGGACGAGTGCGGCGTCACGCCGGACACCGCCTCGATCAGGCTCGTCTTGCCTGCCCCGTTCGGGCCGACCAGGGCCAGGACCTCGCCGCCGGCGACCCGCAGCGAGACGTCCGAGATGACCGGTCCGGCACCGCGGCTCACCGTGACGCCGTCGAGCACCAGTGCGCTCATTTCAGCAGCTCCGTCTCTCCCATGTACGCCGTGACGACGTCGGGGTTCGCGAGGACCTCCGCCTGCGGGCCGCTCGCGAGGACGCGGCCGAAGTCGAGGACCGTGAGGGTCGGGCACACCGAGCGGACGAGGTCCAGGTCGTGCTCGATGATGATGAGGGCCACGCCGTAGCGCCCCGGGAGTTCGCGGAGGCGAGCCGCGAGCGCCAGATGCTCCTCGTGCGAGAGGCCCGCGGCGGGCTCGTCGAGGATGAGCAGGCGCGGGCGGGCGGCGACGTTCGCCGCGACCTCCACGAGCCGCCGGGTGCCGACGTCGACGCTCGAGAGGCGCGCCCGGGCAGGCGGGCACCCGAAGAACGCGAGGACCTCGTCGATGTCCGCCGCGGCGAGCCGCCGTCTGGCCACGAAGCGCACGTAGCCGCCCACCGTCAGCGCCGGAGGGACGCGGTCCTGCTGGAAGGTCCGTCGCAGTCCGAGCCGCGCACGCCGCGTGGGGGAGAGCCCGGCGAGGTCGCGGTCGCCGAGGAGCACGCGGCCCTCGTGCTGGGGGAGGAAGCCGCTGATGGCGTCGACGAAGGTCGACTTCCCTGCGCCGTTCGGACCGATGAGCCCCATGATCGAGGCGGCGGGCACCGCGAACGAGACGTCGTCGAGGGCCTTGAGCGCCCCGAACCGCACGGTCAGGCCGTCGACCGTGAGCACCGGAGCGCCGTCGAGGGCGGCCTCGTCGACGGTGGCGGTCGTGGTCGTGGTGATCGCCGTCGCCTCGGTCCCCGCGTCCGGCGGGAGTGCCGTGAGGTCCGCGGTGGCCGTGCGCCGGTCGGCCCGCCGGTACAGGAGGTTGCGGATGCCCTGGCCGAGGTTCGTGCCGCTCGTGAGGGCCTGCACTCCCAGCACGCCGAACACGACGAAGCCCCAGTCCTGCGGCACGCCCCAGCGCTTGAGCAGCTCCGGCACGAGCACCCAGAGGAGTCCGCCGAAGATGGCCATGTCGATGAGGTGCGCGCCGGACATGATCGCCAGCACGTACAGCGCGAGGGACTGCAGCGGCGTGAAGCTCGAGGCGAAGGGGAGCTGCACCTGTCCGGCGAGCAGCCCGCCGGAGATGCCGCCGAGGGCCGCCGACACCGCGAACGCCGTGAGCTTCGCGGTGCGCACGCTCTGCCCGGCCGCGGCCGTGCCCCGCTCGGAGAACGCAACGGCCTTCCAGCTCGCGCCCCACCGGCCGCGCTGCAGGAAGAACACCGCCAGGCCGCAGACGGCGAGCACGACGATGGAGAGGAAGAAGAACTCCCGGTCGCTCCCGAACAGCGCCGGTCGCTCGATCGCGATGCCGTCCGCGGAGCCGGGGAACTGGATCTGCACGAGCGTGACGTCGGCCGCCGCGGCGAAGCCGAGCGTCACCACCGCCAGGTTCACCCCGCGCAGCCGCAGGGCGGGGAGCCCGACGAGGATGCCGACGAGACCGGCTGCGACACCGCCGAGCACGAGCCAGACCAGGAACCCGCCCGGTGCCTGCATCACGTTCAGCAGCGAGACGATCCAGGCCCCGACCGCGGCGAACGTGAGCTGGCACAGGGCGATCATCCCGGCCGAGCCGGTGACGATGCCGAGGCCGAGGATCGCGATCGCGGCCGTGACGGCGCTGATCGCGAGGAAGACGAAGTAGCCGGGAAGGGCGGCACTGAGCAGCGCGCCCACGCCGATGCCGACGAGGGCGACGGCGAACGGCCAGGTGATCCGGAACCAGGGGCGGTCAGCGAGCGGCATCCCACACCTCCTTGCGTTGCGTCCACAGCAGCAGGACGACGATGAACAGGAACGGCAGGAAGTTGCGCACGAGCGCCACTTCGTCGATCTGCGCGACGAGTCCGCCGAGGACGCCGAGGAGCAGCCCGCCGACGACGGCGAGGTCGAGCCGGCGGAAGCCGCCAAGGAGCGCGGCCGCGGCGGCGGGGACGATGAGCATGGACAGGCTCGTGGCGTCGTTCGACTGCGAGGGCGCGACGATGATGATCGCGATGGCGCTGATGATCCCGGTAACGAACCAGACGGCTATCGACAGCGGCCGGGAGCGGATGCCGAGCAGCTCCGCCGTGGTCGGCCGCTCCGACAGCGCGCGCAGCTGGGTGCCGACCCGGGTGCGGCGCAGCACGATGCGGACGGCGACGGCGGTGACGACGGCCATCGCCACCGTCGCGACGGTGACCTGGCTGATCACCACGCCGCCGAAGGAGAACGCGGGGCCGGCGATGATCGGGGTGAACGGCTGCGGCTTGTTGCCGAACAGGATGAACGACAGCGAGATGAGCAGCAGGAGCGGGCCGACCGTCATGGCAGAGCGGTTCGTCGTCGAGGCCTCCGACAGCCAGGTCGCGGCGATGAACCCGATCGCCGCGGCGAGAACGCCTGCGACGAGGACGCCGAGGATCGAGCCCAGCCAGATGGGCAGCCCGATCTCGCGGACGAACCACACGGCGGTGAATGCGCCGAACATGCCGGTCGCGGCCTGGGCGAAGTTCACCACGCGCACGAGGCGCGACATGAGGGTGAGGCAGACGCCGAGGACGGCGTAGAGGCCGCCGGCGGCGAGACCGGCGATGGCGCCTTGGAGCATCAGGCGTCCTTTCTGGTGAGGGGCCCTTCGACAGGCTCAGGGACCCAGGGTGGGTCGCTGAGCCTGTCGAAGCGCGGGGACTATTCGCCGATCCGGAGCCAGTCGTCGGCGACCTTCTCCCAGGCGTTCGTGCCCGACTTCAGGACGATCGGCCAGCCCGCGGTGTTCTGCGTGCCGAAGGCGTAGGGCGTCCCCACCATCGGGTTCTCGATCGGGTCCATGCCCTTCAGCGCCTCGGAGACGCTCTCCCGGGTGATGTCGCCGTCGATGCTCTTCAGCACCTCGATGAAGTACGTCGCCGCGAGGTAGCCGCCCTGGCTGAACGAGGTGAGGGGGATGTCGTTCTCCTCCATCAGCGCCCGCCAGTCCGCGTTGATGTCGCTGTCGTCCGTGAAGGGATAGAACTCCGCGGGGACGTAGATGCCGGCGCCCGCGTCGTCGATCGCGTCGGCGAAGTTCTCGCTGTAGACGCTCGTGAGGTAGAGCCAGGTCACGTCGTCCCAGCCCTGCGCGTTCGCGGCCTTGACCTGTCCGATCGCGTCGGGCTCGACGGGGTTGATCGCGAGGGCCTTGCAGCCCTGGTCCCGCGCCTTGACGATGTAGGGCGTGTAGTCGGAGGCGCCGTACGGCACGGTGTCGTCGACGTACTTCGGCTCCTTGCCCGTGATCTCGGTCCACCTGTCGATCGCGGCCTGGTAGGTCGGGCGGGTGGAGCCGGCGATCTCCAGCAGGATGCAGATGTCGTCGAGTCCGAGCACCTCGGAGCCGTACTGCAGCGTGAGGGTCATGTCGTTGAACGGGCCGACGTTCGCCGGCGAGATGTTCTCGCTGTCGAAGCAGCCCGTGTCGACGCCGATGCCGGGCACCGAGAGGATGCCCTCCTGCTCGTAGTACTTCGCGTTGATCTCGCACTCGATGAGGCTCGCGGAGCCCACGAGCGCGACGGCTTCGTCGCTGCCCACGATCTCCCGCGCCGAGGCGGTGGCCGTGGCGGGGTCGCCCTTGTCGTCGAGCATCTTGTACTCGATGGTGCGGCCGTCCAGGCCGCCTTCCTCGTTGAACGCGTCGAAGACGGCGGCGGCCGCCTGCGACGCTTCCGGGAACGTCGCCGGGCCGCTGATCGTGTTCACGGAGCCGACGACGATGGGGGCGCCGTCGCCCCCGGCTCCGTCGCCACCGGCGCAGCCGGCGAGAGCGAGGGCGGCCACGGCGATGACCGCCGCGGTGCCGGATGCTCGTCTGTTCATGTGCTTCTGCCTCTCCTGTTCGGGTCCTGCTGTCAGCTCGAAGGCTGGGTCTCGGTGCTCGTCGACGGCGCGCGCAGAGCGCGGTTCACGAGCTCCGTGTCGGTGAACTGCTCGAAGGCGACGATCTCGCCGCCCGCCACGCGCCAGACGTGGGCCACCCGGGCGGCGAAGAACCGCCCGGTGCGCTTGTAGGTGCCGGAGTAGGTGCCGATGCCGACCACGACGTCGCCGCCGTCGACGACCTCGTCGATCGCGACGGTGTAGTCGTCCCACTCCTCCTGGATGCGGCCGAAGACGTTCTCGGCGACCGCGTCCGGGCCGATGTACGTTCCGGCGTAGGGGAACCCGGCAGACTCCGTCCACTCGATGTCGGCCGCGAAGGGCGCGAGCATGCCGTCCAGGTCGCCCCGGTCGTTCGCGGCGTAGTGGTCGCGGATCAGGTCTGCGTTGCTCATGTGCTCTCTTTCGTTCCGGGGCCCCGAGCCCGTCGAAGGGTCGAGGGGTCAGACGGGCTGTGCGTCGGGGTAGGCGACGGCGCCCAGGGGGTAGATGTGTCCGCCGGCGCGGGAGTGCTCGGACTCGCCGTCGCCGTTGAGTCCGAGGAAGATCCCCGTCGTCATGAGCTGGTAGCCGAGGTCGTGGAGCCAGACGCTCGCCACTGCGATCCGGAACTCGCGGAAGCAGAACAGGTAGAGGCCGTCCGCGAACTTCCACACCGTGGAGAGGTCCATGTCGCCGTGACCGCGCTGGACGCCCTCGAGGCACTGCCACGCGTAGCGCTGGCTGGAGACGTAGACGTGCTCGTACAGGTGGTGGGGGCTGTAGCGGTAGATGTTCCGCTTGCCGATGAGGTCGCGGCTCGGACCGGGGACCTCTCCGGTCGCGGGGCCGGCGTCGGTGGTCGCGGCCCAGAAGTCCTGTCCGACCTGCGGGGTGCCCTCGACGGCCTCCGCCGCGATGCGGGAGCGGATGACGGTGGCGCGGTGGGTCGTGGTGGAGAACACGACGGTGAGGGCTTCGCGCTCGCGGGTCTCGAAGGGGATGTTCACGAAGACGACGTCGTCGCGCACGCGGACCGCGTCATACGGGTCGCGGCCGGAGGCGCCCCCTCCCTCCCACGTCACGGAGTCCTCGTCGAAGCGGAGCGTGAAGGTGGCGTCGTCGTCCAGGGTGAGCGTGAGCGTGGTTCCGGCGAGCGTCGTGTTCGGCAGGCGGAACGTGTCGATGCCCGCGGCGAACTCGTCGTACGTGCGCCATTCGTCCAGAGCGGGGTCGGTGGAGATGTCGGTCATGAGGGTCCTGACGTCGCACACGGCGGGGCCTCGTCGCCCCGGGCACCGCGTCGTCGCGATGCGCTTGCCTCATGCTCCGGCCGGGCCGGGGGAGCCCTCAAGCGCGCGGCGTCCATCCCGCGCCGAGAGTCAACCGGCGTGCCCTCCCGGGCAAGCCCCCGCCCCCGCCGGTTCCGCCCCCGGTCCGTCCCCGCAGCCCCCGCAGCCCCCCGTGCGGGACGGGAAACGCCCCTGCCGGACGCGCAGGGGGCCCGTTCCTGATCCCGCACCGCCGTTCCACCCGCCGCCGCCCCGGTGCGAGACGGGTGCCTCTCGTCGGTGCGGGATCGAAAGTGCCCTCGCCAGACGCACGTCGGGTTGCGTTCTTGATCCCGTATCGAGTCACGCGTCCCGCCCCGTACGGTGCGGGATCGAAAGGGTTCCTGTCGGTCGCGGGTGCGGTGCGTTCTTGACCCTGCACGCGGACGGCGCGTGCCGTCGCGCGCGGCGCATCGGTGCGGGATCAGGATCGTCCCTGTCGGTCGCGGGTGAGGCACGTTCGTGATCCCGCCCGGGGATCTCATGCCCGACGCGTTGCGTGTGGCGTCGCCGTGGTGCGGGATCGAAGGTGGCCTTGCCGGACGGGGATGGGGCGCGGTTTTGATCCCGCGTGCGGGGCGGGAGAGGGTGCGGGCGGGACGGGGAGGACGGGAATCAGTGGATGGCGCGGTACTCGCTGGGGGAGACGCCGAAGGCGGCCTTGAATGCACGGCTGAAATGCGCAGCGTCGACGAAGCCCCAGCGGGCGGCGATCGCGGCGACGGGGCGGTCGGCGAGCATCGGGTCGAGGAGGTCGCGGCGGCACTGCTCCAGGCGGCGCGTGCGGATCCAGGTCGACACGGTCACCCCCTGCTCCTGGAACAGCCCGTGCAGATGGCGGGTGGAGATGAAGTGCGCCGCGGCGATCGAGGCCGGACCGAGGTCTGTGGAGGCGAGGTTGCGGTCGATGTGCGAACGGATCCGCTGCATGAGGGCGCGGTGCGGGTCGGCGGAGGCCTGGTCGAGACCGAGCTCCCGCGTGAACACGGTGGTCACGAGGTCGAGGGCGCTGTGCGCGAGCCGGGCCCCCGTCGTGCCGGCCAGCTCGTCGAGGTTGCCGGCGAGCTGCGTCAGGTACGGCACGACCATGCCGCCCAGCCCCTCCTGCCCGGAGATGCGGACGGCCGTGAGCTGCCCGATCATGTCCGCGGGCAGGCTGAGGAGGTGCTTCGGGAACATGACCACCATGGTGCGGAAGTCCTGATCGAAGACGAGGGAGTACGGCCGATCGGTGTCGTAGACGGCGAGGTCGCCTGGCTGCAGGACGGCCTCGCGGTCGTCCTGGATGAGCAGTCCGGTCCCGGCGAGCATCAGGCTCACCTTGAAGTACGAGCGGTCGCCGCGGGCGATGAGCTCGGTGGTGCGCTCGACGACGTGCGAGGTGGCGCGGATGTCGTTGACGTGGACCTCGTCGACGGCGGCGCCGCGGATCACGCCGCGGAACTGGTCGGCGCCCGCGGAGGACACCTGCAGCGGGACGAACGACTCGGAGACGGCGGCGCGGAACTCGCTGATGTTGCGCGCGACGAGGGTCGACACCGATTCGGCGGGGGTGGTGAGGGCACCGTTCATGACTGATCACCTCGGGCTGGTGGGAACGACGACGTTGTATACGATCCGTTCCGCGATGCTACCACCGGCGACCACCGCGCGGGGGGTGCCGTCTAGGATGTGGTCCGTGAAGGACGGGATGATGTCGACGGTGGGGCAGCGGATCCGGCACGTGCTCCGTCAGGTGCGCGGTCCCGCCACCTCCGACGCGGTGTTCGAGGCGACGGCGCTGATCGTCGGCGCGGCGTTCCTGCTGGTGGGGTTCCTCGTGGCCCTCCCGGTGTTCTGGGGGCACCAGCTCTCGATCAGCGGCACCGGCTCGATCGGCATGTTCGCGGCGTACGGCGGTGCGATCGCGGCCGCGCTCGCCTTCGCCCTGGGGCGCCTCGCCGTGCGGGCTCCGGAGGTCGACCCGTCGGTCGCGAGGGACGGATTCGCGGTCCCCGGCGACCGGCTCCGCTGGTACGACCTCGCCGCCATCGCCTTCGCGCACGCCGCCATCGCCTACCTCGGCTGGCTCGGCATCGCGCAGCTGCTGGAGCAGAGCTTCGTCGACGCCCCGGTCTTCGCGTTCCCCGGGGCGATCCTCGTCGCGGTGGCCTTCGCGCTCACCGGCTACGTCGCCTTCCTCAGCGCGGTCGCGCTGACGCCGACCGTGCTGTCGCTGGTGCTCGCGGTGTTCCTCGTCGTGGGCGCGTTCGCGGCGATGCTGGCGTCGAGCGACGTGCACTGGTGGCGCGACAACCTGCCCGCCTGGGCATGAGCAGCAACAGCGCCTCGGTGGCCTTCAACGTGACCCTCATCATCGCGGGGGTCATGGTGACGACCATCTCCCGCTATGCGACCGCGGGGCTGCCCGTCGACGACCCGGTCGACCGCCGTGGCCGGACGATCGTGCGCGGGGGCCTCATCCTCATGGGGATCTTCCTCGCGTGCGTGGGCATCTTCCCGGTGGACGAGTTCTTCGGCCTGCACAACACGGTCGCGACGGGCATGGCGGTGGTGTTCGCGGTGATCGTCGTCGGCCTGCCCTGGTTCGTGCGCAGCATCCCGCGGGTGTTCGTGGGGCTCGGCTGGGCGTACGTGCTGGTCATCGCGCTGCTGGGGGCGTTCTTCGCGGTCGGCTACTACAACCTCACGGCGGTCGAGCTCATCGCGGCCGTGCTGATCTTCAGCTGGATCATCGTGTTCCTGCGCACCGCCGGGGCGATGGGGACCCCGGCGACGCACGCGGACGGACTCGCCGCCGCGGACGTCGAGACGGTTTGAGTACCGTCGGCCCGCGGGGCGTCAGTCGCGGAGGAGGCGCGTCGCCTGACGCGTGCGCTGCAGGGCGTCGACGGTCTCGGCGTACCGGCGCTTGGCGACGCCGATGAACAGGCAGTCCACGAGCGCGAGCTGGGCGATCCGGCTCACCATCGCCCCGGCGCGGAAGGTCGACTCGCGCACCTCGGTGAACAGCGCATGGTCGGCGACCTGGGCGAGGGGGGAGTCCTTCACGGAGGTGACGGCCACCGTCGTCGCGCCGTTCGCGGCGGCCGCCTCGAGGAACCGCACCGTCTCGATGGTCGACCCCGCATGCGAGAACCCGATCGCGACGGTCGTGCCCACGGGGAGGACGGCGGCGGCGATCGCCTCGTGGGGGTCGGAGAGGACGTGGGCGTTGCGGCCGACGCGGAGCAGCTTGTGCGCGAGGTCCTCCGCGACGAACTGGCTGGCGCCGATGCCGTAGAGGAGGATCCGGTCGGCGCCGTCGATGGCCGCGACCGCCGCCGTCAACACGGCGAAATCGAGCTGCCCGACGGTCTCCTCGATCGCGAGGAGTTCCAGGGCGGCGAGCTTGGAGACGGCCTCCTCCAGGGAATCCTCGTCGGAGATCTCGGAGCCGTAGGCGCCGCGGGCGGAGAACTGGGCGGCCTCCTTGCCGAGCTCGGTGGCCAGGGCCATGCGCAGCGGGGCGTAGCCGGTGAAGCCGATCGCCCGGCAGAACCGGACGACGGACGCGACCGAGGTGCGGCACTCCGTCGCGAGCTCGCTGATCGTCTTGTCGATCACGAGGCTCGGGTTCTCCCGCACGGCGACCGCGACGCGGGCCAGGGACGGGGGCAGGGTCGCAGCGGCGGCTTCGATCGTCGACTGGATGCTCACGGTATCCTCCGGAACGGCGGAACAGGATGGTAAATTCTTTTCAGCGAGTCTACGTGTTGTGTAGTCGCTTTTCTTTCTTTCCGCCGGATCCGAGGAGTGCCGATGAGCGAGACGACCGCCACCGTCGACCTCGGCAAGTCCCGCTGCCGCCTCGTCGTGCACGGCGCGACGGCCGGGGAGCGCTCCGGGATCGGAGCGCCGGGCCTCGCCGCGGCGGGCGGAGTGGAGGCGGCGCTCACCGCGATTCTCCCGCTGCTCGACGATGTCGAGCGCATCGACACGCTCGGCGTGGGGGCGGCCGGCGCCTGGTTCGCCCCGGAGGCGGCCGCGGAACTCGCCGCCGCGCTCGCCGCACGGACCGGAGCGCGCGTGGCCGTGGCGTCGGACGTGGTCACCGCCCATGCGGGCGCCCTCGACGGCGCGGCCGGCGTGCTGCTCATCGCCGGCACCGGAGCCGTGGCGCTGGGCGTCGACCCCTCCGGTGCGCGTCTGGTCGACGGCTGGGGCCCCGAGCTGGGCGACTTCGGCAGCGGATCCTGGCTCGGCCGCGAGGCGTTGCGTGCCGTGCTCCGTGCCCACGACGGGCTGGCCGCGCCCACCGCCC